>NZ_AP018678.1 GCF_002218005.2 Vibrio algivorus | reverse complement strand
ATGTTTTATCACGAAAACTTTGACGTCATCGTCGTAGGTGGTGGCCATGCTGGAACGGAAGCTGCTCTTGCGTCTGCTCGTACAGGCCAAAAGACATTGCTGCTTACTCACAATATCGACACTTTAGGTCAAATGTCATGCAACCCAGCAATTGGTGGTATTGGCAAAGGACACTTGGTTAAAGAAGTCGATGCATTAGGTGGGTTAATGGCGAAAGCTATTGATAAAGCTGGCATTCAATTTAGAACATTAAACGCATCAAAAGGTCCTGCCGTTCGTGCTACTCGCGCTCAAGCGGATCGCGTTTTATATAAAAATGCAGTACGTAGTACTTTAGAAAACCAACCCAATTTAAGCCTTTTTCAACAAGCGGTTGATGATGTGATCGTCGAAAACGATCAAGTCACCGGTGTTGTTACTCAAATGGGATTAAAATTTAAAGCCAAAGCGGTGGTATTAACCGTTGGAACTTTCCTTGGTGGTAAAATTCATATCGGGATGGAAAATTTCTCTGGGGGCCGTGCAGGCGATCCACCTTCCATCGCATTAGCGGATCGTCTACGTGCTCTGCCATTTCGTGTTGATCGTTTAAAAACGGGTACTCCACCACGTATTGATGCTCGAACCGTTAACCTTGAGAGTTTAGAAAAACAACATGGTGATAATCCAACACCAGTATTTTCTTTTATGGGTCAGCAAAGTGATCATCCAGAGCAGATCCCATGTTTTATTACTCATACCAATGAGCAAACTCATGATGTGATCCGAGCTAATCTGGATCGTAGTCCGATGTATTCAGGAGTGATTGAAGGGATTGGTCCACGTTACTGTCCGTCTATCGAAGACAAAGTAATGCGCTTTGCCGATAAAAATAGTCACCAAATTTTTATTGAACCAGAAGGCCTAACCACAACAGAATTATACCCAAATGGTATTTCAACCAGTCTGCCATTTGATGTGCAAGTGAAGATCGTTCAATCGATGAAAGGGTTTGAAAATGCCCAGATCGTTCGTCCAGGTTATGCGATTGAATATGATTTCTTTGATCCTCGCGATTTAAAACAAAGTTATGAAACTAAGTTTATTTCTGGTTTATTCTTTGCTGGTCAAATAAACGGTACCACAGGTTATGAAGAAGCGGCTGCTCAAGGGTTAATGGCTGGTCTTAACGCTTCATTATTTACTCAAGGTAAAGAATCTTGGAGCCCACGTCGTGACGAGGCTTATATGGGAGTTCTTATTGATGATCTATCCACTATGGGCACCAAAGAACCGTACCGCATGTTTACTTCTCGTGCAGAATATCGCTTGTTGCTTCGTGAAGATAATGCGGATTTACGTCTAACCGAGAAAGGTCGTGAATTAGGTTTAGTGGATGATGCTCGTTGGGCTCGCTTCAATCAAAAAGTCGAAAACATGGAGTTAGAGCGTCAACGTCTAAAAGATATTTGGGTGAACCCTAAATCCACCAATATCGATGCTTTAAATCAATTACTTAAAACACCAATTGCGCGAGAAGCCAATGGTGAAGATCTACTTCGTCGCCCTGAAATGACTTATGAAAAATTAACGTCTTTAGAAGTATTCTCTTCGACGATGGAAGATCCTCAAGCAACCGAACAAGTTGAGATCCAAGTAAAATACGAAGGATACATTCAACGCCAAAAAGAAGAGATCGAAAAATCACTGCGCCATGAAAATACCAAATTACCGGCAGATTTAGATTATGCCCAGGTAAAAGGTTTGTCGAATGAAGTAGTAGCAAAATTAAATAATGCTAAACCTGAAACCATTGGTATTGCTTCACGTATTTCAGGGATTACTCCAGCAGCCATTTCTATTTTGTTGGTGCATTTGAAAAAACAAGGTCAATTAAAGAAAGGGGATGCTGCATGAATCCCAATTTGCTTAATCAAGCATTGATAGAGAAGCTGGATAGTTTATTATCTCAAACCGATCTTAAAGTTTCGGAATTACAACGTGATCAATTAATTGGTTATGTACAAATGCTTGATAAATGGAATAAAGCCTATAATTTAACGTCCGTACGTAATCCAATAGATATGCTAGTTAAGCACATTATGGATAGTATTGTGGTGAGTCCATATTTATCTGGAGAGCGCTTTATTGATGTAGGGACTGGCCCTGGTTTACCAGGAATTCCTTTGGCGATTATGAATCCTGATTATCAATTTACATTATTGGATAGCCTAGGTAAGCGAATTCGTTTTATTAAGCAGGTTTTACATGAGCTGTCGATTCATAATGTTGAACCGGTACAAAGCCGAGTAGAAGAGTTTCAACCTGAAGTAGGCTTTGATGGCGTAATTAGCCGTGCGTTTGCTTCTATGATGGATATGGTAGAGTGGTGTCATCACCTTCCGAAAGCCGACGGTGGTGTTTTTCTTGCACTTAAAGGTCAATTGCCTGAAGATGAGATTGCACAATTACCGGAATCATTAATGGTCTCTCAGGTGCATGTATTGCAAGTTCCAGAATTAGAAGGTGATCGTCACCTCATCATTTTGGAAAAAAAGGGATAACGGGGTACTCGTGGGTAAAATCATTTCCATTGCCAATCAAAAAGGTGGAGTAGGGAAAACGACAACGTGCGTTAACCTTGCTGCGTCTATGGCTGCAACCAAAAGAAACGTCTTAGTTATTGATTTAGATCCACAAGGTAATGCCACAATGGCTAGTGGTATTGATAAGTATGATGTTGATTTTACCGCTTATGATTTGTTGGTTGAGCAAACGCCTTTTGATGAAGTTGTGTGTCGCAATACGCCTGCTGGTTATGATCTAATTGCTGCCAATGGCGATGTGACAGCCGCTGAAATTAAATTAATGGAAGTGTTTGCTCGAGAACTTCGTCTTAAAAATACTCTTGCTGATGTGTGGCAACAATATGATTATATTTTTATTGATTGCCCACCTTCGTTAAACTTATTGACTGTCAATGCTATGGCTGCTTCACATTCAGTGTTAGTACCAATGCAATGTGAATATTTTGCTCTAGAAGGCTTAACTGCATTGATGGATACCATTAGCAAGTTGGCTGCCGTGGTCAATCATGATTTAAAAATTGAAGGGATCTTACGTACTATGTTTGATCCTAGAAACCGTTTGTCTAACGATGTTTCTGAACAGCTAAAAAAACACTTTGGCGATAAAATGTATCGCACCGTTATCCCACGTAATGTTCGTCTAGCTGAAGCGCCTAGCCATGGCAAACCTGCTATGTATTATGATAAATATTCCGCTGGTTCTAAAGCCTACTTGGCGTTAGCTGGTGAAATTTTGCGTCGTGAAGAAGCGCAAGCGATAATGGCTTAACCCTATTGAATTAAGAAATAAAGGAAAACCCTCAGATGTCTAAACGTGGTTTAGGTAAAGGTCTTGATGCCCTGCTTTCTACTAGCTCACAAGCTCGAGAAAAACAACAAAAAGTGGCATATAGCCAAGCACTATCTTCTGAAGGCCAATTGGCAGATATTTCTATTTCACAATTATCTCCAGGTAAATACCAACCAAGAAAAGATATCCAACCAGAAGCGCTGCAAGAATTATCCTCATCTATTCGTTCGCAAGGCATCATTCAGCCATTAGTCGTTCGTAAACTTAATGAATCACAGTATGAAATTATTGCTGGTGAGCGTCGTTGGCGTGCCGCTAAATTAGCCGGTCTAACGCAAGTGCCTTGTGTGGTTAAGAATGTTCAGGATCGTGCAGCCATCGCGATGGCGTTAATTGAAAACATTCAACGTGAAAATCTGAATGCCATCGAAGAAGCACAAGCGTTAGAACGACTGCAAAAAGAGTTTGAATTGACCCATCAACAAGTGGCTGATGCTATTGGAAAATCTCGTACTGCAGTAACCAATTTGCTGCGTCTCAATACGCTTGATGAGTCCGTAAAGCATTGCGTTATATCAAAGGAATTAGAGATGGGGCACGCTAGAGCCCTTTTATCTCTGGAATTATGTGATCAAAGTAATGTTGCAAAAATTGTAGTTGCCAAGAAATTAACCGTTAGACAAACTGAAGCTCTAGTCAAAAAACATTTAGAGCCAGTGGAAGATAAGCCTGCTGAGGAAGATATTCCAGCGCTAGGTCTGGCGGAAAAGCTTTCTGAGCAGTTTGGTACTAAGGTCGTTATTCGACGTAATGCTAAAGGCAAAGGTAAAGTAACGATTGATTTTGACGATATTGAGCAGCTTGAAATGCTCCTTAACACAAAGTTAGTTATAAATTAACCCTGTTACTATAATATCGCCAAACAATTAACAGAATGTAAAAATAATCATTTTACGCCTTGCTCTTTTCTGTATTAGAAACAAAGTAAGGTGTAGTATGTCCTGCGCATACAGCTGAACCAAAAATAAATGTAATTGGGTGTAAATAGAATGTTTTTTTTAGTTTTAACTCAGTTTATTGTAGTTGGTGCGTTTAGCTTGATCAGTTTGTATGTTCAGGGAGATATGGCGAGTCAATCTGCCATTTTTGGGGGGCTGGTGTACTGCATCCCGTATATCGTAACAAGTTTGTATTTAAATAAACCTGGTGCGGATACGGCAGCAAAAGTAATGGCGAAAGCCTATATTGGTTTAGCTTATAAGTTTGTAATCACCGTTGCTCTCTTTGTGTATTTTTTCAAGTACATGGAAGTGCATTTAATTACTTTCTTTTCAGGCTATATCTTAGCTTTTGTTGTGCAATGCATTATGTCATTTGGTTTTATCAAACGTAATTAGACAGGATATCTAATGGCTGGTTCAGGTGAATTAACTCCTCAGGAGTACATCTCACACCATCTTACGAACTTACAAGCTGGTAGCGGTTTCTGGACGTTTAATATTGATTCATTAATATTTTCGGTCCTTTTAGGCTCGTTAATGATGTGGATCTTTTACCGTGTTGGCAAAAAAGCCACTAGCGGTGTACCAGGAAAGCTTCAGTGCTTCGTTGAAATGGTCGTTGAGTTTGTTGATGCCTCAGTAAAAGATATTTTCCATGGAAAGAACGCATTAGTGGCTCCATTAGCGTTAACCGTCTTCGGATGGGTATTTCTAATGAACCTAATGGATCTTATTCCGGTCGACTTTATTCCACATACAGCGACGCTTTTGGGAATTCCTTATCTACGTGTTGTACCTACCACTGACGTTAACATTACTATGTCAATGTCACTTGGTGTATTTATCTTGATTCTTTACTACAGCATTAAGATAAAAGGTATCGGTGGATTTGCCAAAGAGCTTGGCTTACAACCTTTCAATCATTGGGCATTTATTCCAATTAACCTGATTTTGGAAGGCGTAACGTTATTGGCTAAACCAGTCTCTTTAGGCTTGCGTTTATTCGGTAATATGTATGCGGGTGAGTTGATTTTCATTTTGATCGCAGGGCTTCTGCCTTGGTGGTCACAATGGGTTCTATCCGTGCCTTGGGCGATTTTCCACATATTGATCATCACCCTACAGGCATTTATCTTTATGATTTTGACGATAGTTTATCTATCTCAAGCATCAGAAGAACACTAATAAAAAATTTTTACATAACATTCAGATAAAACTTGGAGTTATAAATGGAAAACTTAAACATGGATCTGCTGTACATCGCTGCGGCTATCATGATGGGTCTAGCGGCAATCGGTGCAGCTATTGGTATCGGTATGCTAGGTGGTAAATTCCTAGAAGGTGCAGCTCGTCAACCAGATCTAATCCCTCTACTACGTACTCAGTTCTTCATCGTAATGGGCCTTGTGGATGCGATTCCTATGATCGCTGTTGGTCTAGGTCTGTATGTGATGTTTGCGGTCGCCGGATAACTTTTCATCCCGGTATTTGTTTTTAAATTGCAAACAAAGGAGAGTGTGCGGTGAACATTAACGCAACTCTGTTAGGTCAAGCGATAGCATTCGTGCTGTTTGTGTGGTTCTGCATGAAATATGTATGGCCGCCACTAATGGCAGCAATCGAAAACCGTCAGAAAAATATTGCTGACGGTTTAGCAGCCGCTGACCGCGCAGCTAAAGACTTGAGCCTAGCGCAAGCTAATGCTTCGGACAAATTGAAAGAAGCAAAAAAAGCTGCTGCTGAGATCATCGATCAAGCGAATAAGCGTAAAAGTCAGATTTTAGAAGAAAGCCAACTTGAAGCTCAAGCTGAGCGTCAAAAGATCTTAGATCAAGGCCGTGCTGAAATTGAAACTGAACGCAATCGTGCTCGCGATGAACTTCGTAAGCAAGTAGCTGTATTAGCTATCGCCGGTGCTGAGAAAATTCTGGAGCGTTCTATTGATCAGAACGTAAACCAAGATATTCTCGACGATATTACTGCAAAATTGTAACTAGAGGGGCAGCATATGTCTGATTTGACTACAATCGCACGCCCCTATGCTAAAGCAGCTTTTGAATTTTCGGTTGAGAAAGATGCAGTAGACCAGTGGTCTGAAATGCTTTCTTTCGCTGCTGAAGTCGCAAGAAATAAAGATGTTATTAGTTTATTGAACAAAGCGCTTGCCGCGGATCAATTAGCTGAAGTCTTTGTTTCAATTTGCGCAGAGTTTGATGAAAACGGTAAAAACTTTTTAAAAGTTCTTGCTGAGAATGGTCGCTTAAAGGCCCTTCCTGAGATTTGTGAAGAGTTCTCAATTCTTAAAAAAGAATTAGATAATCAAGTAGATGTGAGTGTTGTTTCAGCAAGCACATTAACTGAGACTCAATTAGCAGACATCAGCAAAAAACTCGAGCAGCGTCTTGATCGTAAAGTAAAGCTGAATTGCAGTGTAGATGAGACTCTACTTAGTGGAGTTATTATTCGAGCCGGAGACTTAATAATCGACAACTCAACTCGCGGTCGTTTGAACCGTTTGAGTGACGCATTAATGTCTTAATGGGGATTGGAGCATGCAACTTAATTCCACAGAAATTAGCGAGCTGATTAAACAGCGTATCGAGAAATTCGATGTTGTGAGTGAAGCACGCAATGAAGGTACTATCGTCTCTGTGAGCGATGGTATTATCCGCATCCACGGTTTAGCCGATGTGATGCAGGGTGAAATGATTGAACTACCGGGCGGTCTTTACGCGCTTGCACTTAACCTTGAGCGTGACTCGGTTGGTGCGGTTGTAATGGGCCCGTATGCTAACCTTCAGGAAGGCATGAAAGTAACGGGTACTGGTCGTATCCTTGAAGTACCTGTAGGTCCTGAATTGCTTGGTCGTGTGGTAAACACACTAGGTCAACCAATTGATGGTAAAGGCCCTATCGATGCAAAACTCACTTCTCCAGTAGAAATGATTGCACCAGGTGTTATCGATCGTAAATCAGTAGACCAACCAGTACAAACTGGTTATAAGTCTGTTGACTCAATGATTCCAATCGGCCGTGGTCAGCGTGAGCTTATCATCGGTGACCGTCAGACTGGTAAAACAGCGATGGCGATTGATGCAATCATTAACCAGAAAGATTCTGGAATCTTCTCTATCTATGTTGCGATTGGCCAAAAAGCCTCTACTATCGCCAACGTAGTACGTAAACTTGAAGAGCACGGTGCACTAGCAAACACTATCGTGGTTGTAGCATCGGCTTCTGAGTCTGCGGCATTGCAATACCTGGCTCCATATTCAGGTTGTGCAATGGGTGAATACTTCCGTGATCGCGGTGAAGATGCACTGATTGTTTATGATGATTTATCTAAACAAGCGGTTGCTTACCGTCAGATTTCTCTACTTCTAAAACGTCCACCAGGTCGTGAAGCATTCCCAGGTGATGTTTTCTATCTTCACTCTCGTCTACTAGAGCGTGCTGCTCGTGTAAATGAAGAATACGTAGAAAGATTCACTAACGGTGAAGTGAAAGGTAAGACAGGTTCTTTAACGGCTCTACCTATCATTGAAACACAAGCTGGTGACGTATCTGCATTCGTACCGACTAACGTAATCTCGATTACCGATGGTCAGATCTTCCTACAAACTGAGCTATTTAATGCTGGTGTTCGCCCTGCGGTTGACCCAGGTATTTCGGTATCTCGTGTAGGTGGTTCTGCGCAAACTAAGATCATTAAGAAACTGTCTGGTGGTATTCGTACTGCATTGGCACAGTATCGTGAACTAGCCGCGTTTGCTCAGTTCTCATCTGATCTTGATGCTGCAACTAAGAAGCAGTTGGACCATGGTCAAAAAGTAACTGAGTTAATGAAGCAGAAACAATACGCTCCATTCTCAGTATTTGACCAAGCATTGGTTATCTTTGCTGCTGAGCGCGGTTATTTAGACACAATCGAGCTAAACAAATTAGCTGATTTTGAAGCCGCTCTTCTATCGTACGCTCACGGTCAATTTGCTGATTTCGTTGCTGAAATCAACAAGACGGGTGCTTATAACGATGAAATCGAAGCCACACTTAAGAAGTTGGTTGATGGTTTCGTAGCAACCCAGACCTGGTAATTCGTAGGTGATGTTTATGATTAATTTAAATTTTAGTTATCAACATCACCAGTTAGCGAATGTCCATTAAAGGAGAGTAACGATGGCCGGCGCAAAAGAGATTCGTACTAAAATTGGTAGTGTTAAGAGCACACAAAAAATTACGAAGGCAATGAAAATGGTTGCGGCTTCCAAGATGCGTCGTACACAAGACGCGATGGAATCGTCTCGACCATATGCAGAAACAATGCGTAAAGTGATCGGTCATGTAGCCAATGCAAACCTTGAGTATAAGCACCCTTATCTTGAGGAGCGTGAAGCTAAAAAAGTAGGCTACATTATCGTGTCAACCGACCGTGGTTTATGTGGTGGTTTAAACATTAACTTGTTTAAAGCCGCATTAAACGACATGAAGGCATGGTCTGATAAAGGTGCAAGTATTGAACTTGCTGTGATTGGTAGTAAAGCTACCGCCTTTTTCAGACATACTGGCGCTAAAGTATCTGCTCAAATTTCAGGTTTAGGTGATGAGCCTAGTCTTGAATCTTTGATTGGTTCTGTCGGTGTAATGCTGAAAAAATACGACGAAGGTGAACTTGATCGCCTATACGTAGTATTTAACCGGTTCGTTAACACTATGGTTCAAGAACCTAAGATCGATCAATTGCTACCTTTGCCTAAATCGGATAGCGATGACATGAAACGCACTCATTCTTGGGATTATATTTATGAGCCTGAGCCTAAGCCGTTATTAGATACTTTGCTTCGACGTTATGTTGAATCTCAAGTGTATCAAGGCGTGGTGGAAAATCTCGCATGTGAGATGGCAGCCCGAATGATTGCAATGCAAGCGGCAACAGATAATGCGAGTAATCTGATTGAAGATTTAGAACTTGTGTATAACAAAGCGCGTCAAGCGGCGATTACACAAGAACTATCAGAAATCGTATCTGGTGCAGCAGCAGTTTAATTTTATTGTTAAATCAGGTTTCGTTATTTGAATGAAGCTTAGGTAAATTAATAGTTTAGAGGATTAACGATGGCTACAGGTAAGATCGTACAGATCATCGGTGCAGTAGTCGACGTAGAGTTCCCACAGGACAGTGTACCTCGTGTATACGATGCCCTGAACGTTGTTGACGCAAAAGAACGTCTTGTTCTTGAAGTTCAACAGCAACTTGGCGGTGGCGTAATTCGCGCAATCGTAATGGGTAGCTCTGATGGTTTACGTCGTGGTTTGGAAGTGGTTAATACAGGCGCTCCAATCTCAGTACCAGTAGGAACAAAAACACTTGGTCGCATCATGAACGTATTAGGTGATGCTATCGATGAGTGTGGTGACATTGGCGCAGAAGAAAATTATGCGATTCACCGTGCTGCACCAAGCTACGAAGAGCAGTCGAACGTAACTGAACTTCTAGAGACCGGTGTTAAAGTAATCGACTTAATTTGTCCATTCGCTAAGGGTGGTAAAATCGGTCTATTCGGTGGTGCAGGTGTAGGTAAGACCGTTAACATGATGGAACTTATCAACAACATCGCACTACAACACTCAGGTCTATCAGTGTTTGCTGGTGTTGGTGAGCGTACTCGTGAAGGTAACGATTTCTACTTTGAAATGCAGGAAGCCGGTGTTGTAAACATCGAAGAGCCTGAAAAATCAAAAGTAGCAATGGTTTACGGTCAAATGAACGAGCCACCGGGTAACCGTCTGCGCGTAGCATTGACTGGTCTAACGATGGCGGAGAAATTCCGTGATGAAGGCCGTGATGTACTACTATTCATCGATAACATTTACCGTTATACCCTTGCAGGTACAGAGGTTTCGGCTCTACTAGGTCGTATGCCATCTGCGGTAGGTTATCAGCCAACACTAGCGGAAGAAATGGGTGTGCTTCAAGAGCGTATCACTTCTACTAAGAATGGTTCTATCACTTCTGTACAAGCGGTATACGTACCTGCGGATGACTTAACTGACCCATCTCCAGCGACGACGTTTGCTCACTTAGATGCAACGGTTGTACTTAACCGTAACATCGCAGCTATGGGTCTATACCCTGCGATTGACCCGCTAGATTCTTCATCTCGTATGTTGGATCCACTTGTGGTTGGTCAAGAGCACTACGATGTAGCGCAAGGTGTACAGACTACTCTACAACGTTATAAAGAGTTAAAAGACATCATCGCGATCTTAGGTATGGATGAGCTATCTGAAGAAGATAAGCAACTTGTATCTCGTGCTCGTAAGATTGAACGTTTCCTAACTCAGCCTTATCACGTAGCGGAAGTATTTACTGGTGACCCTGGTGTGTACGTTTCTCTAAAAGAAACACTACGCGGCTTTAAAGGTCTGATCGCTGGTGACTACGATGATATTCCTGAGCAAGCATTCATGTACTGTGGTTCGATTGACGACGCAGTAGAGAATGCTAAGAAGCTTTAAGTTTAAAAGACAAAGACGTTTAAATTTAAACACTGAGTTTATTAAGCTATAAGCTAATTAGGAGGCAACATGGCTATGACTTTTCACCTAGATATTGTAAGTGCTGAGAAAAAATTATTTTCAGGTACGGTCGAATCTTTCATGGTGACAGGTAGTGAAGGTGAACTAGGTATTTACCCAGGACACACTCCACTTCTGACTGCTATTAAGCCTGGTATGGTGCGTTTAATTAAGCAACACGGCCACGAAGAAATTATTTATGTTTCTGGTGGTATGGTTGAAGTTCAACCGGGTACTGCAACAGTACTGGCTGATACGGCAATCCGTGGTGAAGACTTAGATGCAGCTAAGGCTGAAGAAGCCAAACGCAAAGCTGAAGAGAACATTAAAAATCAGCATGGCGATATCGACTTCGTTAAAGCGACCACTGATCTGGCGAAAGCAATTGCTCAGTTACGAGTAATTGAATTAACGCGCAAATCACGTCGTTAAGTTTTAGCGGTAATAGAGTAAGAATAAAAGGCGGCCTAAGGTCGCCTTTTTTGTTGTTTTTTTGTCAGTGCGTCTCAAATTTTGGTCAAAGTAGCTACTTTTAGGGTAGAATCTTTGCAGATTAATCTTATAGGTAATGCTTTATGAATTTTAGCGCTGTCATTCTTGCTGCGGGTAAAGGCACTCGCATGTATTCTGAAAAACCTAAAGTCCTACACCGCTTGGCTGGTCGTCCTATGGCAAAACATGTCATTGATACGTGTGCAAAAGTTGGTGCTCAAAATATTCATTTGGTTTATGGCCATGGTGGCGATCAAATGAAGGAGGCTTTAGGATCTGAGCCAGTTAATTGGGTACTACAAGAAAAGCAACTTGGAACGGGCCATGCGGTTAATCAAGCTGCACCTGATTTTTCTGATGATGAAAAAGTTCTTATTTTGTATGGTGATGTACCATTAATTTCTAGTGAAACCATTGAAAACTTACTCGATGCTCAACCAAATGGTGGTATTGCATTATTAACGGTTATCTTGAAAAAACCAGAAGGTTACGGCCGTATTATTCGTCGAAATGGTCCTGTAGTCGCGATAGTTGAACAAAAAGATGCCACAGAAGAACAAAAACTAATCAAAGAAATCAACACTGGCGTGATGGTTGCTACTGGTGGTGATTTAAAGCGTTGGCTATCAGCGCTTAAAAATGAAAATGCGCAAGGTGAATATTATCTAACCGATATTATTGCCGCAGCACATAAAGAAGGTCGTGCGGTTGAAGCGGTTCACCCTGTCAGCCCTATAGAGGTTGAAGGCGTTAATGATAGAGCTCAGCTAGCAAGACTGGAAAGAGCTTATCAGTCAATGCAGGCACAAAGACTATTAGAACAAGGTGTAATGCTACGTGATCCGAGTCGCTTTGATTTACGTGGAGAAGTGCACTTTGGAATGGATATTGAGATTGATGTTAATGTTATCTTAAAAGGTAAAGTTACCATTGGAAATAATGTCCAAATCGGTGCTGGATGTATATTAAAAGATTGTGAGATCAAAGATAATGCAATTCTTTATCCTTATAGCATTATTGAAGATTCTGTTGTTGGAGAAGAGTGTACCGTAGGGCCTTATGCTCGTTTGCGCCCTGGCTCTGAGCTGAAAAAAGCTGCTCATGTAGGTAACTTTGTTGAAATCAAAAATGCTACTCTAGGACAAGATTCTAAAGCCGGTCACTTAACTTATTTAGGCGATGCACAAATAGGTGAGCGTGTGAATGTCGGAGCAGGTGTGATCACTTGCAATTACGATGGTGCTAACAAGTTTAAGACAGTCATAGGTGATGATGTGTTTGTGGGCTCTGATTCTCAGTTAATCGCGCCTGTCACTATTGCTGATGGTGCAACTATTGGTGCTGGTACCACATTAACGAAAGATGTCTCTGATAATGAATTAGTGATCACTCGAGCAAAAGAACGTGTGATTGCTGGTTGGAAACGTCCGACGAAAAAGAAATAGCTTACTTTCGTCATTCACAAAGCTTCATCGCTAGAATTATCAATGAGATCTAAAAAGCCCACTCTGTTTTGAGTGGGCTTTGTTATATCTAGTCTCGAGAAACTATACTTCTTCTGCTAACTCAGCAGTCACTTCTACTTTTGATACTGAGAATAAGTAACCCGCTAATAAACCAAGAGTACATAGTACGGCCACAAAGCCTGTTGTTGGCAGTGCTTGGCTGGCAAACGTCGCGACTAAAGCACTGGCTAAACCGCTAATACAAATTTGTAAGCTATTTTGTAGGCCTGCTGCAGTAGCTGGGCTGTTTTTACAGCTTGAAAGCGCACGATTTACTACGATTGGATATAAGGCTCCGTTAGCGACTGCAATAAAGCAGAACGGGATCAATACAGGCCAAATAGTATTAATATTCATTTGCGAGGCGATAAACATGACGATAGATGAAACCGTGAATAGTGCTAATAAGGCTTTTAAGACCTTGCTGTCACCGAGTTTAGTGACATAGCGTTTGCCAAAGTAGCCACCCGCCATAAAAGCAATAGTTTGAGGAACAAAGCTTAAACCAATATCTTTCGCATCATAGCCCATAGATGTCATGATTTCAGGCATACCGGTTAGGTAGGCAAAGAAACATGCTGAAGCCATCGCAAACATCAATACATTACCTAGGTAAACACGAGAGGCAAATAAAGCTTTAATGTCTTGTTTGATAGAGGTCTGTTTTGGTTCTGCCGCTTGATCTTTCGGTTGGGCTAGTGTCATCCAAGTTAGAGCAGCACCGACGACAGTTAAGAAAATAAAGATACTCGACCAACCAAAATGACTCATCAAGAAAACGCCAAGTTGTGGTGCGATCGCAGGAGACAAAGCCACTAACGGCATAATAGAAGCAAATACTTGTTGGCTAACTGAGCTTGAATAGCGCTTAATGACCATCGCTTGCCAGATCACCGCTGGCGCACACACACCAATCGCTTGGATAAAGCGTAAGGTCAATAACTGCCAAACTTCTTGGCTAAAACCTAACCCTAGTGATGCTAAAGAAAACAGCACTAAGCCAGTGGCTAATGTATTACGATGACCAAATTTATCAGAAGCTAGTCCCCATAACAGCTGGCCAGAAGCCATACCGGCTAAAAAGATCGATAAAGACAAAGCTATCGATTCTGGACCGGTAGCAAAATGCGCTTCTAAGGTTTTGAATGCGGGTAAGTACATGTCGGTGGCAACAAATCCCAGCATAGATAGTGCAGCAAGGTAAAATAATTGTGTTTTTGCGATATTCATAAAGCGACCATTCAGGATAGAAATTGACGTAATGCCAAAGATTAACCCTATTATAAATTTTTCTATCTGAGAAATTAAACGTTATAATTTTAACTTATCGTTCAATTTTTTTGATGGATTGATAAGTTGATTTATAAGGAGGGAGTATGTACTCAAAGCAGTCACTACAAATGCTTGATACCGTAGCTCGTATGGGAAGTTTTACTGCAGCGGCAGAGCAATTACACAAAGTCCCTTCAGCAATTAGTTATGCGGTTCGTCAGGTTGAAAAAGAACTTGGTGTGAAACTATTTCATCGGTTAACTCGCAAAGTCGAGTTAACCGAAGCTGGTGAACATTTTATTAAAGAAGCTCGCCAATTATTGCGCCAAATGGAAGAAGTAAAAGCACAAACTAAACGGGTCGAAAGTGGTTACCATAAAACCGTTAAGTTAACCCTAGATAACATCGTAAAGCTTGAGCAATTAAAACCTTTAATTGAGGATTTTTATAACACTTTTGATTATGCCGAATTGCAGATCAATATGGAGGTGTTTAATGGCTCATGGGAAGCGATTTCTGAGGGGAGAGCGGATGTCGTGATTGGTGCAACCTCGGCGATTCCTGTGAGTGGTGATTATGGTGTTAAACCTATGGGTAGCATTGATTGGGCGTATGTAATGGCAGCTGATCACCCATTGGCGAGCCAAAGTGAATTAACCGATGATGATTTAGGCGCGATCCCAGCCATTTGTTTAGATGATACCTCGACCATATTACCCAAGCGCCATACTTGGCACTCCGCTCAACAGCGTCGTTTATTATTGCCTAACTGGTTTAGTGCGATTGAGTGTTTAAAAAATAAAGTCGGAATGGGGTATATGCCGCGTCACATGGCGACGTTTTTTATCGAGCAAGGGGATTTAATTGAAGTGAATCTCACTGGTGATAAACCTTTAAGTGCTTGTTGTTTGGTATGGCGCAAGAACCAAGATAATAAGCTGGTGGAATGGCTAATTGATTACCTAGGTGACAGTGAAAAAATGTATCAAGACTGGCTCAAATGAGTTGTGATTTATCGGAATTACTATTAATCGAAAAATGAAAAAAACGCCTTTACCGTAAAATGACTTTACTGGCAAAGGCGCAAGCTAGGATCTAGGGGGGAATCTAGCTTAAATCTACATCCTTGGTGCCAAAGAAATAGGTTGCAAGGAAGCCTACAATGTAAGAAATCAATAAGCCAACCAAGAAAACTATCATTGCAGGAAAAATACCGCTATTTGATGTCATCAATGGTAGAGCAACAATGCCGGATGGTCCAAATACGGTATTTAAACCAACAGGCAGTCCTAGATAAGACACTAAACCAATAAAGAAGCCACCAGCTGCGCCACCTAAACAAGCGGTCACAAAAGGTTTCACACGAGGTAGGGTGACACCATAAATCAGCGGTTCACCAATGCCTAGTATTCCTGGAATAATTGCGCCTTTTACTTGAGTTCTTAGTAGAGCATCTTTATTCGCTTTAAAGTAAAGCGCCATGGATGCACCTACTTGACCGCCACCTGCCATTGCCAGAATAGGGAAAAGAGAGTTAAAACCTTGCGCTTCCATTAAAGCAAAGTAGACAGGAACAAAGCCTTGGTGAATACCAAACACCACCGAGATTAAGAATAATCCTGCGAGGATAGCGGCACCAATCGGATTGTCGTTGAGGTTTAAGAACAACCAAGACATACCTTTAAATAACTCGCCACCAATAGGCATAATTACCACAAAGGTTACTACGCCCATAATTAGTAATGTGACGACTGAGGTTAAGATCATATCGAGGTCATCGGGCATGTATTTGCGTACAAACTTCTCGACTTGAGCGCCAATGATAGCCGCCATCAATACACCGATAATATTACCGCGTGGATCGATAGTCATACCAAAAAACTCACTCATCCCAGAATAGATACCTGAAGTAGCATCAGGGTTATATCCTAGTACGAATAATGAGGCTAAGATGGCTCCATTAACCCCTGAGCCACCAAAGGCTTGTTGAGCGTTATAACCAATTAAAATACTTAAGAAAGCAAATAGACCTTTACCAAACACTTTCATATAAGCGATAAGATCGACCATGAAGGCACTTGGTGTTTGATCGAGAACATAAATTTGCTCAAGCAGTGTGGCAAAACCGAGTAGTAGGCCAGCAGCAATAAAGCCCGGGATTAGCGGAGTAAAGATAGTGGCAAATTTACTTAAAAAGCGTTGCACACCACTGGTTTGTTTACTTTTCATCTGCTTTTTTTGATCAGATGCAATGCTCGATAAATCTTGATTTTCTACTACTTGTGCGGTTTCTGAGCCTGAATTAGCGATTAAGTTATTCATCAAATCAGATGCAGTTTGCGCTTTTCCTGGACCTAAAATAATTTGCAGTTGCTCATCACTTTCAACGACCCCCATCACACCAGAAATCTTTTTTAACTCTGGTAATTGAACCAGTGAATTATTTTTTAATGATAAACGTAAGCGTGTCATGCAGTTGCCGCATTTATTGATGTTGGTACTTCCACCGACAGCCGCTAAGATGGTTTCCATCATCGCTGAGGTTATTTTCGCCATGATTTATTTCCTAATATTTATTATTTTTTGTTGTGCTTGATTCATTATGAAAAGTTAATTCTTTAGTGCTGCTCGAATAAAGCCGTTATGTTGTTCTAAGCGCTGTTTTGCTTGCTCTGCATTAATATCAGCAAGGATCATCAAAATGGCGGTTTTACAGTGACGGTCACAAGCATTGAGGGCTTGTTCTGCTTGTTCTGTTGTCGCTCCTGTTGCTTCAACGACAATATTGGTTTGACGCTGGATGAGCTTGGCATTGGTTGCTTCAACATCTACCATCAAATTACCAAAGACTTTACCGCTACGAATCATAGCGCCAGTGGTGAGCATATTGAGAATAAGCTTTTGAGCCGTCCCCGCTTTCATACGAGAAGAGCCAGTAACCACTTCAGCGCCAACAATTGGAGTAATGATGATTTTGGCTTCTGCTTCCATTGGACAACCCGGATTACAAGCAAGTGATACCGTTGTTGCTCCTACTGAATTAGCATATTTCAAACCGCCAATTACATAAGGAGTACGGCCACTGGCAGCGATTCCCACTACCACATCTTTATTCGTTAGATTTAGTGATTTAAGATCAGATTGACCGAGCTCTACATTGTCTTCGGCATTCTCGACCGCTTTTAAAATAGCTTGATGACCGCCAGCGATTAAACCAACGACTAGATCTGGGTTGCTTCCATAAGTTGGCGGGCACTCACTTGCATCGAGAATACCGAGTCGACCTGAAGTGCCTGCACCCATGTAAATCAATCGACCACCATTAGCAAACGCCTGCGTGATCACATCGACCGCTTGAGCAATTTTTGGCAGTTCAGCTTTAACCGCCAGAGGGACTTTTTGATCTTCTTGGTTAATGATAGTCAGCATTTCTTGTGTTGAGAGGGTATCAATCTCAGCACTGGCAGTATTTCGGCTTTCCGTCACTAAGCGGGTTAAATCAATTTTCATAATATGTCTCTCTGATGGAAGATAATTTGATGGCGATATTATGGAATAAATTATTCTTTATCGGTGATCGTGATCACAGCTGAAGTTATTCTTTTTGAGCTTTCTTATGGAATAATAGTGTAATATTTTCGTTTGATATAACTTCGATTCTTATTTGTGTTTAATTAAATTAATGAGTTAGATTAAATGATGGTTATTCCTATTTTTGGAATAATTTATTCTTTTTTTGGGGTGATTTATGTCGGTTTTTCATAAAATGATTAAGCAAAGGGATGGAGTTTCATCGAATGGACGAAAAATTATTGATTGGATAAATCAAAACCCAGAACAGGTTTGCCATTTAACCAGTCAAGAAATGGCTGATTTAATTCACGTCAGCCAATCAAGTATCGTCAAGCTCACGCAAAAGCTGGGCTATAAGGGTTATAGTCAGTTTAAACTAGCGATTAATGAAGATTTAATTCGTCGTCATTCCTCTCAAGTAACGCCTTTACATCATGATATTTTGGCCGATGATCCGGTCACTGTGATTGCTCAGAAGTTAGTACAAAGCAAGATTGATGCTATGGTCAATAGCACCAATGCGTTGTCAGTGGCTGTATGTGAGCAAGCGATTCGTTGGATTGATAATGCTGAACGAGTGCAGATTGTCGGTATTGGCGGTTCAGCACTAACCGCCAAAGACTTAAGTTATAAGTTACTTAAGTTAGGTGTTACAGCGTTAACTGAATCGGATAGTCATGTTCAAGTGGCAGTAGCACGCATCTTAACTCCGCAAGATGTGCAAATCGTGATTTCATTCTCAGGGGATAGAAGAGAAGTGCTATTAGCAGCAGAAACCGCTAAGCAGCAAGGCGCGAAAGTGATCGCGTTAACCTCACCAAAAAGCAGTAAGTTAAGAAAAATCGCGGATCTATGTTTTGATACTATTGCTGATGAAAGCCAAAACCGCAGTTCTTCTATTGCATCGCGTACAGCACAAAATGTAATTACTGATTTATTGTTTATTCAGCTTGTTCAATATAAAGAAGATACGGCTAGAGTGTTGATTGATGAAATTCGTTCAGATGTTGAACGGTTTTCTTCAAAATGATGACAAATAAAAAAGCACTTATCATCGCTCTGTGTGGGATGATAAGTGCCTTAGTTTCTTAGACTAGTTGAGCTTTGTCGTTAACTTAAAAAGAACTTATATGATGGGCTGTCATTTTCATCTTTATATTGATAACCCAGCTCTTTTAGATGAGCGGAAAAGCGTTCTAAATCGGAATCATCTAGTTCAAAACCACATAATACTCGACCATAATCTGCGCCATGATTACGGTAGTTGAATAAGCTGATATTCCAGTGGGTGCCAAGCGTACTAAGAAAATTCAGTAGTGCCCCCGGAGATTCAGGAAATTCAAAGCTGTATAAACGTTCTTTTAATGGTTTGAGTGGCTTTCCGCCCACCATGTATCGAATGTGTAGCTTCGCCATTTCGTCATCAGATAAATCGGCGACTGGATAGCCGCCTTGACGTAAATCTTCTACGATATGATCTAACTCTTGCTGGCCATTTTGTAGCCGGACCCCAACAAAAATATTAGCTTGAGTATCATCGTTATAACGATAGTTAAACTCTGTTACTGCACGGCCACCAATCAGATTACAAAACTCAAAGAATGCGCCTTTGCGTTCAGGAATAGTGACTGCTAACAAACCTTCACGTTTTTCACCGAGTTCGCAACGTTCTGAAACATAGCGTAGTCCATGGAAGTTAGTATTTGCACCAGAAAGCACAGTGCCGAGTTGTTTACCTTGCAGTTGATGTTGTTCAGCAAACTTCTTCAAACCGGCTAAAGCGAGAGCGCCTGAAGGTTCGGCAATCGCACGTGTATCTTCAAAAATATCTTTGACTGCTGCGCAGATTTCATCGCTAGAAACGGTAATGTGTCCATCAAGGTATTCCTGGCAAACGCGGAAGGTTTCATTGCCGATGATTTTCACTGCCACGCCGTCGGCGAACATACTGACCCGATCAAGTGGTACAGGCTTACCTGCATCGAGCGCGGCTTTCAAACAAGCTGAATCTTCCGGCTCAACTGCGATTACTTTGATTTCCGGCATCAGCTGTTTGATTAAAACCGCCACTCCGGCTGCGAGACCACCTCCACCAACTGGCACAAAGATATAATCTAAGTGGCCGTTTTGTTGCAGCATTTCCATACCAATAGTGCCTTGGCCTGCGATCACTAATGGATGATCAAAAGGCGGTACATAGGAGTAGCCATGTAACTCGGCTAAACGTTCTGCTTCGGCTTTGGCTTCATCAAAGTTGCTGCCGTGGAGTAATACTTCACCACCAAAGTTACGTACCGCAGTGACTTTAATATCTGGAGTCGTCGTCGGCATAACGATAATCGCTTTGATATTGAGTAGATTACCGGACAGTGCGATGCCTTGTGCATGATTACCAGCAGAGGCGGTGATCACTCCCGCCTGCTTTTGTACTTCAGTTAAACTGGCGACCATGTTGTAGGCGCCGCGTAGCTTGAATGAGTGTACTGGTTGGCGATCTTCGCGCTTTAACTGAACTTTATTGCCTAAGCGCTCTGATAAGCGTGTCATTTCTTGAAAAGGAGTGACGATTGCCGCTTCATAGACGGGTGCACGTAGAATATGGCGCAGGTATTCTGCGCCGGTATAAGGCAAATTTGGTGTTTGGGATTCATCTGGCATAAGGATTATTCCTCAAGCTTAGATTTATCACGTACCGCACCTTTATCAGCGCTGGTGGCTAGCATGGCATAAGCTTTTAGCGCATAAGAGACACTACGCTCACGAGCAGCTGGTTTCCAACCTAATTGATCTTGTTTCGCGCGGCGTTCTGCTAGCTCTTGCTCGCTAACTTCCAATTCAATAGTACGATTAGGAATATCAATCGTGATAATATCGCCTTGATTAACTAAACCGATAGTACCGCCATTAGCGGCTTCTGGAGAAGCATGGCCAATAGATAAACCTGAAGTGCCACCAGAGAAGCGTCCATCAGTTAATAGCGCGCATTCTTTGCCTAAGCCCATCGATTTTAGGTAAGTGGTTGGATAAAGCATTTCTTGCATGCCAGGACCACCTTTCGGGCCTTCATAGCGGATCACGACCACATCTCCAGCTTTAACTTTACCACCTAGAATGCCTTCAACTGCATCTTCTTGGCTTTCAAATACGACTGCTGGACCTTGGAATTTTAGAATGCTTTCATCAACTCCGGCTGTTTTTACGATACAACCATCGAGTGCGATATTACCGCTTAATACGGCAAGACCACCATCTTGGCTAAAGGCGTGTTCTTTAGTGCGAATACAGCCATTTTCACGATCATCATCTAACGTATCCCAACGACAATCTTGTGAGAAGGCTTTAGTGGTGCGGATACCTGCAGGACCTGCACGGAAGAATTTTTTCACTTCTTCAGATTCAGTTTGCATGATGTCGTATTGTGCTAATTGCTCGGACATGGTGAGGCCAAGTACGGTTTTGGTTTGATTGTTGATAAGACCTGCACGATCAAGTTCAGCTAAAATCGCCATAACACCACCAGCGCGGTGAACATCTTCCATGTGGTATTTTGGTGTTGATGGTGCCACTTTACAGATATTTGGAATTTGACGAGACATACGATCAATATCGTCCATTACAAAGTCAATTTCACCTTCTTGCGCGGCGGCCAATAAGTGAAGAACGGTATTGGTTGAGCCACCCATTGCAATATCGAGTGCCATGGCATTTTCAAAAGCATCTTTATTGGCAATATTGCGTGGCAGCGCTGAATCATCATCTTCTAGGTAGTAACGCTTAGTCAGATCAACAATACGTTGACCTGCGGTTAAGAAAAGTTGTTCACGGTCTGCGTGAGTAGCCAGCATTGAACCATTACCCGGTTGGCTTAAGCCTAGCGCTTCGGTTAAGCAGTTCATTGAGTTAGCGGTAAACATGCCTGAACAAGAACCACACGTTGGGCAAGCAGAGCGTTCAACTTGTTCACTTTGTTCATCAGAAACTTTTGGATCAGCCCCTTGGATCATGGCGTCAACTAAATCAAGTTTGATCAGTTGATCTGAAAGCTTCGTTTTACCCGCTTCCATTGGGCCACCAGAAACAAAGATCACTGGGATATTAAGGCGCAGTGATGCCATTAACATCCCTGGGGTGATTTTGTCACAGTTAGATATACAGACCATGGCATCAGCGCAGTGAGCGTTAACCATGTATTCCACTGAATCGGCAATCAATTCACGCGATGGTAGGGAATACAGCATGCCGCCGTGACCCATAGCGATACCATCATCAACCGCGATAGTGTTAAATTCTTTAGCGATACCGCCAGCTTTTTCAATTTCAGCAGCTACCAGTTGGCCCATGTCTTTTAGGTGCACGTGACCGGGAACAAACTGAGTAAATGAGTTAACCACTGCGATAATTGGTTTACCGAAGTCTTCTTCTTTGACACCAGTGGCACGCCATAATGCACGTGCACCAGCCATGTTACGGCCGTGAGTTGTGGTGGCGGAGCGGTAGATAGGCATAATGTTAAATCCTTTTAAATCTTAATAAATTGGTCAATCAATATTGGTAAACTACCCCGTTATTTAGGCTTATTTGCCTTGAGGGTATACTGGATCTAACCAGCCCCATTTGTCTTCGGTAGTACCGTCAAATAAGCCGAAGAAGCTTGATTGAATATGTTCGGTAATTGGACCGCGTTTGCCAGCACCAACCGTAATTTGGTCGACACTACGTACCGGTACAATTTCAGCCGCGGTGCCTGTCATAAAGATTTCATCGGCAAGGTAGAGTGCTTCTCGGGCAATATTAGCTTCTTCAATTTCATAACCAAGCTCTTTGGCTAGGATGACAATCGAATCACGAGTAATACCTGGCAAGATAGAACTGGTGGCGGGTGGCGTGATAATCTTGCCATTCTTCACGACAAAAATATTTTCACCAGCACCTTCAGAAATGTAGCCATTCACACTTAGGGCAATGCCTTCATCATAACCATGACGGCGAGCTTCTCCTCCTACTAATAAAGAAGAGAGGTAGTTACCACCTGCTTTCGCTGCAGTTGGAATGGTGTTTGGGGCGGCGCGATTCCAGCTTGAAATCATCGCATCGACGCCATTAGCAAGCGCTTCCTCTCCTAGGTAAGAACCCCAAGGGAAAGCCGCAATGATCACTTCCATTTCTGAATCTACCGGTGGGCAAACGCCTAGTCCGACATTACCAACAAAACCTAATGGACGAATGTAAGCAGAATCTAACTTGTTGACGCGTAGAGTTTCACGACAGGCTTCCATCATTTCTTCTACTGAATATGGAATTGGAAAGCGATAGATTTTTGCTGAATCTTTTAAGCGATCCATGTGTTCTTTATGACGGAATACAATAGGCCCATTTGGGGTGTTGTAGCAACGAATACCTTCAAATACCGAAGTACCATAGTGCATAGCATGCGTTAAGACGTGGACATTAGCCTCAGCCCAAGGCACCATTTTTCCATTAAACCAAATAAAATCTGCGGTATTTGTAGCCATCTTTGTCTTCCTTTTCAATGCGATGTTTTTATTCTTCTATTAAATGTGTTTGCAGCAGTTGAGTTTCGACGGTGCGAATATCCCATAACTTTTCAATTTGATTAATCAAAATAGTGATAGGTCGATTACTATCCACAATGATTTCTACTGTCGCAATATTACTTTCGTGGTTCACTGTGGCGATCACTTGTCGGATTATAAAACCACGATGTCGAATTACACGCAACACTCGCTCTAACAATACAGGTTTGTCATCTGCTTTTATGTTTAATTGATATCTGTCCATTAGGTGTTCTCCAACATATCTTGGTTTGCGGCGCCCGGTGGCACTAATGGCCAAACATTTTCTTCTTCTGAAATTAAAACGTGTAATAAGTAAGGCGTTTCACTGGCGAGCATTTCTTTTAATGCTGGCTCTACTTCTTCTTTGCGAGTAATGGTTTTTCCCGGAATATCGAATGCCTTGGCAAGCATGATGAAGTCTGGGTTGTCATCTAAAATAGTTTCACTATGACGACCATCAAAAAATAATGATTGCCACTGACGAACCATGCCTAAGCGTTGGTTGTTTAGCAGTACCATTTTTACTGGGATTTTGCGGCGCTTTAACGTGCCAAGCTCTTGAATATTCATCATGAAAGAGCCATCGCCAGTGATCAAAATAGACTCATCATTTGGACGAGCGACTTTAGCTCCCATTGCCGCCGGTAGGCCAAAGCCCATGGTGCCAAGGCCAGCTGAGGTGATATAGTTTTGTGGCGCACGAGGTTGAATATGCTGTGCAGCCCACATTTGGTGTTGGCCTACGTCTGTTGAAATCATTGAGCTATCAGGCATCATGTCAGAGAGTTGTTTCAACAATTTTGGCGCATAAATCAAATCACCCGGGTGATCGTAGCGCCATTTGAATTTCTTTCTTAAACGGTCGCAATGCTCGTTCCACTCAGTAACATCATTACTTACTTCTAGTTGCGGTAGCAGTAGGTTGAGATCGCCGCGTAATGGCGCGTGAGCATGACGTAGCTTATTAAACTCCGCTGCATCAATATCTAAATGAATCACTTTGGCGTGTGGAGCAAAGGTATCTAGCTTGCCAGTTACTCGGTCATCAAAACGCGCACCGACCACAATTAATAAATCACATTCTTGTACTACTAGGTTAGCGGCTTTGGTGCCGTGCATGCCAAGCATACCTAGGTAGTGTGGGTAATGACGCTCAATCGTGCCTAAGCCTTTTAGAGTGCTGACGGTTGGGATTGGATTTAGCTTTAAAAACTCACGTACTGTATCGGTTGCATGAGCGAGTTGGACACCACCACCGACATATAAAACCGGCTTATGACTATTGGCTAAAACTTGTTGAGCTTCATCGATGGCTTGCTGAGTTGCAACTGGAATAGCAGGGGGAGTAAATTCAGGCAGTATCTTGGTTGGCGCTTGAGCTAATTGAATATCTTTCGCGATATCGACTAATACTGGACCGGGGCGACCGGATTTGGCTAACTCAAAGGCTTCAGAAAGAGTAGGAGCCAGTTCGTTGATATCCGTCACTAAGTAACTGTGTTTACAACACGATAATGACATGCCTATCACATCCATTTCTTGGAAAGCATCAGTACCGATATGAGTACTGGCAACTTGTCCTGTGATGGCAACGATAGGGATTGAATCCATTAAGGCATCGGCAAGACCGGTTACAAGGTTAGTGGCACCTGGGCCGGAAGTGGCCATACAAACGGCAACGTCTTGTGTTGAACGTGCCATCCCAATAGCTGCCATGGCGGCACCTTGTTCGTGGCGGCATAAGATATGTTCGACATCACCATCATAAAGTGCATCATAAATAGGCATGATTGCACCACCAGGGTAACCAAAAACGGTTTTGATGCCTTCTTGCTGTAGTGCGCTGACTACTAACTCTGCTCCATTCATCGTTTAGTCTCCTGCGCATTTTGCGGTTTGTCTTCCATGTGTTGTGTCTGCATGAGGCGTATTCCTTGTCCTACTATATTGGCGTTATCTTATTATTGTTGTCATAACCAATTGTGAATTTTAACGTTTTAAAAAGAGATAAAAAAAGCCCCCGACTTAAAGTGCGGGGGCTTGATAGTGTTTGGTGTTACTTATCGCTCACTAATCCCCGCGCGGACCGAATAATGACCACGACTAGGAGAATAATCAGAGTGTTAATACGAGCGATAGAGTTCATTCCAATTCCATTTGAAAGCGTAACGTAATCAGTAGTGTTAGTGGTATCACAGAATTTGCTCATATTACAAGCAAAAACTCACACTTTTTTCACCATCCGGTTCATTTCAAAGCTTGTATATAGGTACTCAAACAAAAATTCTTTAAACAAATGGATGAATAAATGGAATTAGCAATCATACATAGCCGAGCCTGCGTGGGGGTTGAAGCACCAGAAGTGACGGTCGAAGTCCACATCAGTAACGGTATGCCTGGATTCTCATTAGTCGGTCTGCCTGAAACTACAGTGAAAGAAGCCAAAGATCGGGTGCGTAGTGCAATTTTAAATTCGAATTTTGAATTTCCAGCTAAAAGAATTACGGTCAATTTAGCGCCTGCCGATTTACCTAAAGAAGGTGGACGTTTTGATTTACCTATTGCACTAGGTATTCTGGCAGCCTCTCAACAAATCGCGATTAATAAACTTGATAGTCATGAGTTTGTCGGTGAATTGGCTTTGTCTGGCGAACTCAGAAGAGTCAAAGGTGTGTTGCCAGCGGCATTAGCTTGTATTAAACAAGATCGTATTTTAGTGGTGCCTAAAGATAATGGTGATCAAGCCGCATTAGTTGGTCAAGAAGTGCATAAATCCGCGACGACGTTATTGGAAGTATGTGCCGATCTCTGCGGTCAGCAAACCATGGGACTGTTTACCTCCGACCAAGCACAACCCAAGATAAATAACGATCGTGACTTACAAGATATTATTGGGCAACAACAAGGCAAACGAGCGCTTGAAATTGCCGCGGCAGGCTCGCATAACTTGCTCTTTTTAGGTCCGCCGGGAACCGGTAAAACGATGTTGGCTTCTCGGTTATGCGATTTGTTACCAGAAATGAATGATGATGAGGCATTAGAAAGTGCTTCGGTGGCGTCGTTAACCAATGTAGAAATTAACCATCACAATTGGAAAAATCGCCCCTTTAGATCCCCTCATCATTCCAGCTCAATGGCGGCACTCGTTGGCGGGGGTTCGATTCCAAGACCCGGAGAAATATCCTTAGCACATAATGGCTTGCTTTTTTTAGATGAAATGCCGGAATTCGACCGCAAAGTATTGGATTCTTTGCGTGAACCTTTAGAGTCGGGTGAGATTATTATTTCTCGCGCTGCTGGAAAAACTCGCTTCCCTGCTCGCTTTCAATTGGTTGGAGCGCTTAACCCGAGTCCAACGGGGTATTATGAAGGTTCACAGAGCCGTGCTAATCCCCAAACTATTCTACGTTATTTAAGTCGTTTATCAGGTCCATTGTTAGATCGCTTTGACATGTCGATTGAAATTCCAGCTCTGCCCAAAGGCACCTTATCGCAAGGTGGTGATCGTGGTGAATCAACTCAAGTGGTCAAACAGCGAGTATGGCAAGCTCGTCAATTGATGTTGGCGCGCAGTGGTAAGGTTAATGCGTTATTAAACAGTCGTGAAATTGAACAGGTATGTAAGCTTGCCAAAGCGGATGCGGAATTTTTAGAACAAGCACTACATCAATTGGGATTATCGGTGCGCGCTTATCATCGAATTTTAAAAGTCGCTCGGACTATTGCTGATTTATCACAGACTGAATGGATTGAAAAAAAACATTTAGCGGAAGCATTAGGTTATCGCAATATGGATCGTTTATTAAAGCAGTTAACGGCGCAAGCGGTATAGGGGTATAATACCGGGCTTTGATTTATAGGTGAGTGTTGAGGGTATCATGGCGGTTATTCGGTTTTTAATAAGCTGTTTGATAGTGATAATAAATACAGCATTGGCATCATTCGGGATTTTCTTAATGGCGGTGGTTAAATGGCTAGTACCCATTCCTATTGTACAGCACACCATGTCTTATACTGCCAATCGTGTAATGTGGTTATGGGCCAGTATCAACAATGCCACTCTTAATATTATTAACCCAGTTGAGTGGCAAATTGAAGGTGGTGAAGCATTAACTCAGCAAGGTTGGTACCTAGTGATTTGTAATCATCAAAGCTGGGCCGATATTGTGGTGTTATGCAGTGTGTTACGTAACCGCATTCCGATGCCGAAGTTTTTTCTTAAATACGAATTACTGTATGTACCGTTTGTTGGCCTAGCATGTTGGGCGCTCGATATGCCGTTTATGCGTCGCTATAGCAAAGAATATCTTGCTAAACATCCAGAGAAAAAAGGTCAAGATTTACAAACAACTCGTCATTCTTGCGGTAAATTTCAATATACCCCAACTACGGTAGTCAATTATGTGGAAGGCACTCGGCATAGTTACGATAAAGCGAAAAAACGTCGTTCTCCGTATCAACATCTTCTATCACCAAAATCGGGTGGTATTGCTTATACTTTAGCGGCAATGGGTGAGCAATTTGAGTATGTGGTCGATGTAACTCTTGCTTACCCTGATAATATCGATAAGCCGTTTCGCGATATGTTAATGGGTAGATTAACTAAGATTGTCGTCAAAATTGACATGATCCCAATCTCACAAG
The DNA here is from genome assembly GCF_002218005.2 of Vibrio algivorus. Lineage (GTDB taxonomy): Bacteria > Pseudomonadota > Gammaproteobacteria > Enterobacterales > Vibrionaceae > Vibrio > Vibrio algivorus. The sequence goes on along the minus strand of NZ_AP018678.1, from coordinate 2,514,813 downwards.
TGCCGCAAGGAGATTACTTTAACCAGCCAAACTTTAAACGTGAATTTCAAACTTGGTTGAGTAGTCGTTGGAAAGATAAGGATCAGTATTTAGATAATCTCTATCGTGATGGACAAGAGGTTCAGTCTATCTTTGATAAGGCGGCTTAAAAATAACGGAATATTTTCGTTGAGCATTATGATCACTTAAATAAAAACGGGAAGCCAGATAGGGCTTCCCGTTTTTTAGTCACAGTGAGTGATTATTTTTTCAATAAGAAATCAATTAAATCAAAGTATTCGTTAATATCTTTGATCTTGCTAGCATCAACAATGTACTTGTTGTTTACCACGACGGTTGGAACACCAGAAAGGCCGCTATCTTTAAAGGCTTTGTCAAAGCGACGAACCATAGAATCAACGGCAAAGCTGTTGTAAGTACCATCAAAATCAGCAGCCGATACACCGTTATCTAAAAAGATCTGACGTAGTTCTGCTTCATCTTTTGGTGCGTTACGTTGCACATGAATACGGTTAAACATAACAGGAACGAGTTTGTCTTCTACATCTAGAGAAACCATAGTCGCGTAAGCTTTACTCATTGGTTTACCCATATTGCCACCCATGAATGAAACGGGCACTTTTTCAAAGTCGGCATTACCATCAAGATGTTTTTTTAGTGCGCCAATCATAGGTTCAAATTCATGACAGTGTGGGCAATAGAATGAGAAGAACTCAGTGACTTTAGGTGAGCTAGCAGCTGGTAGATCAACCACTTTGTAGTAATCACCTTCAGGAAAGCGTTCTGCTTGAGCAGCAAAACTCAGCACTAGAGCGGCGAAAAGAGTAAAGATTTTTTTCATTGTAGAATTAACTCCATTTTATTTTAGGTGAGTTACCATTGAGGGGTTAACGATAACGTCGGTTCTTGCAAAGCTGAAATTTGTTCTTTAAACGCCAGCACTTGGTTTTCCCAGTATTTTGCATCGTTAAACCAAGGGAATGCAATCGGAAAAGCCGGATCATGCCAACGTTTTGCCAGCCAAGCCATGTAGTGGACCATTCTAAGACCACGTAATGGTTCAATCAGTTTCAATTGATTGGTATCAAAATGTGAAAACTCGCTATAAGCTTCAAGAATAATGTCGAGCTGCATTAATTTTTCTGCACGTTCACCACTTAATAACATCCATAAATCTTGTACCGCCGGACCATTACGCGCATCATCAAGGTCAACAAACATTGGGCCATCTCGCCATAAAATATTGCCGGGGTGACAATCGCCATGCAAACGGATGAGTTGCTTAGGTTCGAACCAATGTAGTTCTAATTGTTCGATTAGCATATCAAGATCGCTGAAAAAGCTTTTCTCTAAGTAGCTTGGAATAAAACTCGATTGTTGCAGTAATTGGCGCGGCTGATACAAGTATTCATCTAAGCTGATGGTAGGGCGATGTTGGAATGGTTTGGCTTGGCTGACTTGATGAATACGCCCCATAAAGCGGCCTACCCATTCCATTTGATCGAGGTTATCTACTTCAAACTGACGCCCTCCAACACTTTCAAACAAAGCAAAGTAGTAGCCTTGGTATTGGTGTAACGTCATACCATTAATCAGGCAAGGGGGAGCGACCGGAATATCTTGTTCCAGTAATTCTTGGGTGAATTGATGCTCTTCGAGGATTTGTGCTTGTGACCAACGCTGCGGGCGATAAAATTTCACCACATAACGTTTTTTATCTTCATCAATAAATTGATACACCCGGTTTTCGTAACTGTTGAGGGCCAGTAAACCCGACTCCGCTCGAACACCGATACTTTCTAGTGCGTACCACATGAAATCGGGAGTGAGTCCGTCGAAATTAAACGCTATCTGCGGTGAATCAGGATTATTCATATAATAAAAAAGGCCAATTACTTAGCCTTTCCTTATGTGATTGTTAACTTGAGTAATAGTTAACTTGCAGTATGCCTAGAGCTTCTTAATAAAGCGACTTTCTACATTCAAGTTAAACCCGTTATTGTCGGTGAGTATAAACTCAAACTTAATGATCGGCGAGGTTAACTCATCTGGATTTACCGACAGGGTGAGTGGCTTGCTGATCAACTGACCGGCAGGAACTTGAATGGTTTGGCTACCATACCATTTCACATCGGTTAATCCTTTTACGTCAATTTGATATTGCTGAGTTTTCTGGGTTTTATTCAAGATTTTTAATGTGTAGGTATTTTCTATCCAACCTTGGTTGTCGACTCGGAACATTTGGTTGCGATCACGCAATACACTCATATTAACCGGGTCGACCGTTGCCACTTGACTAATAAATAGTCCGATCATCAAAATTAGAGTAATACCGTAACCAATTAGCTTAGGACGCATGATTTTGGTTTTATTACCGGCCAATTTATGTTCGGTAGTGTAGTTGATTAATCCGCGAGGGTAGCCCATTCGATCCATGGTTTGGTCACACGCATCAATACAAGCGCCACAGTTGATGCATTCATATTGCAAGCCGTCACGTATATCGATTCCGGTTGGGCAGACTTGTACACATAAGTTGCAGTCGATGCAGTCACCAAGACCAGCTGGTTTGTCGGCTTTACGTGAACGTGGGCCTCTTTGTTCGCCACGCTTGGCATCGTAGCCGACGATGTAGGTGTCTTTATCAAACATCGCTGATTGAAAACGCGCATAAGGACACATGTGCAAACACATAATTGAGCGCATCCAACCGGCGTTACCATAAGTACAAGCCGCAAAGAACCATACCCAAAATGCAGGCCAAAAGCTTAATTCAAAGGTGGCAAATTCGCTAAATAGTTCACGGACGGGAATAAAATAACCGACAAACACTAAACCAGTAATAATAGAAATTACCCACCATGCTATGTGCTTTATGGTTTTGCGAACGATAAGGTTACCGGTGTATTTACTATTATCTTGCTTACGTCGCTTATTAGCTGGGCCTTCTAGCTTTTCTTCTAACCAAATGAAAATAAAGGTCCATACGGTTTGCGGGCATAGGTAACCACACCAGACTCGGCCTAAAAAGGTGGTGATAAAAAACAGGCCAAAGGCTGCAATAACAAAAATGATGGCCAATAAGGTCAAATCTTGTGGAAAGAAAGTGGCTCCAAAGAAAACAAATTGTTGTTTTGCTAGGTCAAATAAAATCGCTTGGCGATCTTGATAGGTAATCCAAGGCAGAATGGCAAACAGAACCATTAGAAACCAACCGCCATAACGACGCATTTTCTGGAACGTCCCTTGGCTTTTTCTTACGTATATTTTACCGTTGGCATCTCGGTTGGTTTTCGGGGTAATGACTTTGACATCGATTCGATCTTGACTCATTGCTGCTTCCTTGTCCGAAATAAAGATACATTGCCTTTATTTAGTTATGCGGAAATTATTGTGGCACATTATATCTGATTGAATGGTGGTGGGATGTAATGATGATCTAGCTTTGCGATTTTTGTCATTGAAAAGATCAGCCAAGACCAAAAGGGCTTAATTTCAGCTTGGCCTAGTTATTATTACTCAATAATGCCACGTGCACGTAACAGTGCGGTTTTAAAGTCATCTTCTTGATCTTTTGCCAGGCCCGGAATCATTTCTTCTTTACCACTATTACGCATTTTGAGATGGTAGATCAGAACATCATCGGTAAGGTCTTCTAATTTACCTTGATAGCCAGCTTCTTGGCTAAGCTTAACGATGAACTCTAGTAGGTTAAGATCAGGATCTTTTTGCCATTCAGGGTGGAGTAGTTCAATTAATTCATTAACGCGGTGGCATTTCATTTTCTTCACCATAGATAAAATAAGGGTTATTTCGGTACGGTAGCAAATTATATACCCAAGTAACTTCAAGGTGCGAGTTTCAGCAAGAATAAAAAAGCGCAGCACCTAAATGATGCTACGCTCTTGGGATATCAAGTTTTGAACCGCATTACTTTTGCTCTGGGGCTTCTGCTGGCGCTTTGGCTGATTTTGCTACAGGAACAGTAGCAAAACAGTGGCGGCGACGAGAAGCTGAACCGCGAGAAAATGAAGCTCGAACAGGAACAGGACGCATATAGTTATTGCCTATAAAAACGCACATCCATGGCTATTGTTACCTGATCCAACCATTATGTATTTTGATTGTTTGTCCTAAATATGACCAGTAATCGAACAATTTTTCGACTGTGTAATAGTATAGTCATAAAGAATTGCTAAAGCGATAACCTTTTTATCGCTAAGTGAATAAATTGACAGGAATTTAAAAAATCGAGGAGCGGATATGTCGTTTTTTAAGAAAACATTAGCGAGCTTAGGTATTGGTTCGGCGCGCGTCGATACTATCTTAAAGCAAGATGTCGTCTATCCGGGGCAAACCGTGTCGGTTGATGTACATGTTTATGGTGGAGCAACTGAACAGTCGATCGATAATATTTATCTAAAACTATGCTGTCGCTACCGTGCTGAGCGAATTAGCCCTGAAGGTCGCAAAGTGGAAGGCAGTAAAGTTGCCCAAACTTATGTATTGGATAAGTGGTCTTTGCCCGAAGCATTCAATATTAAGCCCCATCAAGATAAAGTGTTTTCGGTTGACTTACAGGTACCTTGGAATACCCCGATAACTTTAGGTGATTCGAAGGTGTGGCTAGATACCACGTTAGATATTGCTTTAGCATCTGATCCTAAAGATACCGATATTTTAACTGTGCGCCCAGATCCGCTTGATGATGGTATTTTTTCAGCTTTAGAAGAGGCTGGTTTGCGTATTCGTCAAGTAGAATGTGAAGCGGTAAAGGGGTTTGATTTGCCGTTTGTTCAAGAGTTTGAGTTTGTACCAGTACATGGTGAATTCCATGGTCGTTGGCGTGAATTAGAAATAGTCATTTATCGGACTGAACATGAGCTGAAGATTTGGTTTGAAGTGGATCGTCAAAAGAAAGGTATGGGGGGAATGTTATCAGGCTTAATTGGTAGTAATAAGCTTAAACGAGAGTTAGTACTGCAGCATGATGAATCACCGACGGAAGCGGGTAAGAAGGTGCTGGCGTTTTTAGATCAAAGCACTTAATAGAGATTACGATTCATTAGGCTTACACTTGTAAGCTCAATGTGTCAGAATAAGTTATTGGATTTTTGTGCTTTAGAGGGTCGACCGATGTCGTCTGTAGAATATACCGCTCGTGAAGAGCTAGCTAACAGTATTAGTCACGGTCTCGGTGTCATATTTGGTGTCGTTGCTTTAGTGGTGTTGTTAATGAAATCTTATGCCGCTCATGCTGACACCATGACTTATGTCAGTATGACTGTGTATGGCGTGAGTGTGATTATGTTATTTTTAGCTTCCACACTTTATCATTCGATTTCTTACCCTAAAGCGAAACGTTGGTTAAAAACCCTAGATCATAGTGCAATTTATTTACTAATAGCTGGCAGTTATACACCATTTTTATTGGTTGGTTTACGTACTGATTTAGCGATTGGATTGATGATCGTGATTTGGTCGATAGCCCTTTTAGGGGTGATCATGAAGGTATCATTTGTCTATCGCTTTAAGTCTTTTTCCCTGATTAGCTATTTGATTATGGGCTGGTTATCGCTGGTGGTGGTTTATCAATTGGCGACGCATTTAGATATTCGAGCAGTAGTCTGGCTGGTCGCTGGCGGAGTGATTTACTCACTAGGGGTAATTTTCTACACCAATAAACGAATTCCTTATAATCATGCGATTTGGCATTTGTTTGTGCTCGGTGGTTGTATTTGCCACTTTGTGAGTATTTATGGATACGTACATCCAGTAGCAAGATAATTCAGCCGATTTAAGCTGCATGGTAATAATAATGGCGAGCAGATTAGGCTCGCCATTTTTGTGTCTGAAGAGGTGAAAATTGATAAACTTATGTGCGCCAGAAAGCAGGGAAGAAAATCACTAAGATAGTCAGAATTTCCAAGCGTCCCATCAACATACCAAAACTGAGTAACCATTTAGCAGCATCGGGTAGTGGTGCGAAGTTCCCGGTTGGTCCAATCACACTTCCCATTCCTGGGCCGACATTTGCCACTGCGGTCATTGAAGCGCTGATACTGGTGATCGGGTCTAAGCCCATGGTACTTAATGCGCCTGCAATAAAAATTATCGTCAGAATAAAAGTTAATACAAAAGCGACCACTGAGCGCACGATGTCATCGTTAACTGGGCGTTGGTTGTAGCGCTGGACAAATACACCAGATGGATGAATTAAACGCATGATCTGTTTATTTAGTAGGGTGGCAGCAACTTGGAAGCGGAAAATTTTAATCCCACCAGCGGTTGAGCCAGAGCACGCACCGACCAACATTAAGAAAGCAAAGACAACGGATGGCAATCCACCCCAAGCGGTAAAGTCATCTAATCCAAAACCTGTGGTGGTTAATACTGAAATAATGTTGAAGGTTGAAATTCGAATAGCATCGAAAAACGTATAATGATCACGAAAAGTCATCCATAGTGCGACCAATAAACTTGTCGTGAGCACGAGATAGAAGAAGCCGCGTACTTGAGCATCAAGAAATAACGCTTTCGGGGTTCTTTTACGTAGAGCGGTGACAAATAGTAAAAAAGGCAACCCACCTAAAAACATAAAAAGAGAGCCTACCCAATGTGCGCCATTCGAAAAATGATTCATTGAACTATCACTGGTGGAGTAACCACCCGTTGAAAGGGTAGTAAAGGCATGGTTAATTGCATCAAACAATCCCATCCCTGTGTACAGATAACCAATAATACATAAAAGGGTTAAAGTGACGTAAACCACCACGATGTTCTTGGCGACACTTTTAGCTCTCGGGCTACTTTTATCTGACCAATCGGAAGATTCAGTTTGGAATAGTTTCATCCCCCCAACGTTTAGCATAGGAAGAATTGCAACGGCCATTACGATAAATCCTACCCCACCAATCCACTGTAGAGTAGAGCGCCACAGTAGAATGCTTGGTGACATAGTATCTAAACCACTTAATACCGTAGAGCCTGTAGTGGTAATGCCAGACATGGTTTCAAAGTAAGCGTCGGTAAAGCTGATATGGTTGATAAAGACAAATGGTAGAGCAGCGAAGCAGCTTGAGACGCTCCAAACCAAGGTGGTGATCAAGAACATATCACGCACTCCGAGACGGAAGTTTTTGGTGCGTCCAAGCGACAGAAAAACGAAAGCAGCAAAGTGAGTAATTAATAAAGATTGGCCGAATTCAATAAAACCGTCCGTACCGGTGAAGAATGCTAGTAAGGTTGGCACATACATAAATAGTGCGATTTTTGATAGCACTAAACCGAGTACAAACGATATGGGACGATAGTTAACCATGCGATTCCTAACTCTTTATAAGAAGAATGGGCTAGGTTGGAATAAACGTTCTACATCTGGCACATATTTTTTGTCTACTAGGAACATTACAACGTGATCGTCTTGTTCGATAACTGTTCTATCGTGAGCAATCAGTACCTCTTCACCACGCACGATCGCGCCAATGGTTGTACCTGGTGGGAGTTTGATGTCACCAATTGCTTTACCAACCACTTTTGAGGTGGTTTCATCACCGTGGGCGATCGCTTCAATCGCTTCTGCTGCACCACGGCGGAGTGAGGATACGTTAACAATATCGGCACGACGTACGTGAGTTAGTAGCGCAGAAATGGTCGCTTGTTGTGGAGAAATCGCCACATCAATCGCACCGCCTTGTACGAGATCGACATAAGCACTACGTTGGATTAATACCATCACTTTCTTCGCACCAAGACGCTTGGCTAACATCGCTGACATGATGTTGGTTTCATCTTCGTTAGTTAGCGCGATGAACACGTCAACTTGGTCGATGTTCTCTTCATTGAGTAATTCTTGGTCTGCAGCATCTCCACAAAATACAATGGTGTTTTCTAACTCTTCAGAGAGACGCTCAGCACGTTGATAACTACGTTCAATCAGCTTAACGCTATAGTCTTTCTCAAGGCATTTAGCGAGACTTGAGCCAATGTTACCCCCTCCCACAATCATGATGCGGCGGTAGGTTTTTTCAAGACGTTGTAATTCACTCATTACGGCGCGAATATGATTGCTGGCTGCCACGAAGAATACTTCATCATCGGCTTCAATAATGGTGGTACCTTGTGGGCGAATCGGTCGACCTTGGCGGAAAATCGCCGCAACACGAGTATCAATGTGTGGCATGTGTTCGCGTAACGTTGATAAAGCATTACCTACTAGAGGGCCGCCGTAATAAGCTTTTACCGCAACTAGGCTGACTTTTTTCTCAGCAAAGCTCACAACTTGTAGTGCACCAGGGTAGTGAATCAAGCGTTCAATATAGCTCGTCACCAATTCTTCTGGAGCAATTAGGTGATCGACAGGAATGGCTCCAGATTGAAACAGTGCATCTTTTTCGGCTAAATATTCAGGTGAACGAATGCGGGCAATTCTGCTTGGTGTGTTAAACAAGGTGAAGGCCACTTGGCAAGCGGCCATATTGGTTTCATCTGAGTTAGTCACTGCCACCAACATATCGGCATCTTGTGCGCCAGCTTCACGAAGCGTATCTGGGTGGCTGGCATAACCATTGACCACTCGTAAATCATACTTATCTTGTAGTTCTCTGAGTCGATCAGTGTTGTGGTCGATAACGGTGATATCGTTATTTTCACCCACTAGGTTTTCCGCTAGTGTACCGCCAACTTGTCCCGCACCAAGAATAATGATTTTCATAATATTTCGTGAACCTTGATTTAACTTTCATCAACGGTGATATGCAATTCACCAGTTAGCATTACGCCGTTTTTCGTAATACCGCGTAATAAAAACCATCCATGTTTTCTTCACCAGGAAGAATTTGTCGTCCAGGATTATCCGCTTGTGAGCCAATTAATTCCACATTCGTCGTGCGTTTTAAGAAGGCACGTACTTGATCGATGTTTTCTTGTGGTGTGATTGAGCATGTTGCATACACTAAAGTACCGTTTGGCTTAAGTTGACGCCACATGGCATCGAGAATTTCGCTTTGTAGTTCGGCTAATGCTTCAATATCACTGCCGCGACGCAACCATTTAATATCAGGGTGACGACGAATCACTCCGGTCGCCGAACATGGTGCATCCAACAAAATGCGATCAAACTTCTCACCGTTCCACCATTCTTCAGGATAACGGGCATCACCACAAATCACTTCCGCTTGAAGCTGTAAACGCTCTAGGTTTTCATGTACGCGTTTTAAGCGGTTGTCATCACAATCAATCGCAACGACTTCAGTGTTGTTAGTGTGTTCTAAAATATGAGCAGTTTTTCCACCCGGTGCGGCGCAACAATCTAAAATTAATTCACCATCTTGTGGTGTTAAGTAGTCAACCGATAATTGAGCGGCAGCATCTTGCACTGACACCCAACCTAGATCGAAACCTGGCAGTGTCATCACATCACAAGGTGAAAGCAAACGTAGTGCATCTTGTGCTTGTGGATGAATTTCCGCTTCAATGTCATTTTGTTTTAATAGTTCTAGATATTGATCTCGGGTGTGATGCTGGCGATTCACTCGTAACCACATTGGTGCTTTACTGTTATTGGCTTCAACAATTTTTTGCCATTGTTCAGGGTAGGCTTGTTGTAATAGTTTTAATAACCAGCTTGGGTGAGCATATTTACCGGCATTGTGGCTAATAGCATGAGCATCCAGTTGTTCTTGATTGCGTTGGTAGTTGCGTAACACGGCATTAATTAAGCCACGTAAACGAGGGCCTTTTAATGCTTGAGCGCCTTCTACTGTTTCGCCTACAGCTGCATGTGGTGGTATGCGCATAAAGCTTAACTGATAAATGCCAATCAGAATTAAATGGTGAAAAACGCGCTGTTTGCCTTTCAGCGGTTTATCCATGAGTTCGTTAACGATGGATTCTAAGCGTGGAAGATAACGCAATGCGCCATAGCACATCTCTTGTAATAGTGCGTGATCCCTTGGGCGAATACTTTGCTGTGCAGTAGGAAGCGCAGAAGAGAGCGAATAACCTTGGTCTACAACTTCAAATAATACTTTTGCAGCAGCGGCACGAACGTTCATGATGTTTTCTCTTGTCGGTAACTCGCAAATAGCAAGTTAGATAAATCAATTACATGGATAAAATAAACAAGGCACATTGCTGCGCCTTGCTTGGTTGGCTATCGTCGTTAGTGAGCGATTAACCTAAAATGTTGCCGACTTCAAACCACTGGCTGCGAGCATTTAAAGTGTCTTGTACTGACAATGCTTTTTTCCCTGGGATTTGTAGTTGTTCAAGAACTAATAGATTTTTACCGGTCGCCACATAGATGCCGGTTTTATCCGCGCGAATAATTTGACCTGCCGGATGGTCAGCTTGTTGTGGCTCGACTCGTGATTGCCATACTTTGATGTTATGTTGCTGGTCGTTATTATCAGTAATACTAAAGAAGCTCATTGGCCATGGATTAAACGCACGAACGCAACGTTCAATATGTTCTGCATCATTATTCCAATCGATTTTTGCTTCTTCTTTACTGAGCTTTTTCGCGTAGTTGGCGTAATCATCGTTCTGTTTCTGTGGAAAAATATTGCCTTGGCTAATGTCTTGTACACAGTCTAATAAGGCTTGTGGGCCTAGTTCAGCCAACTTTTCATACATCGAGGCGCTAGTGTCGGTACTGGCAATCGGTAAGGTGGAGATTTTCAGCATATCACCGGTATCTAAACCAATGTCCATTTGCATTATGGTTACGCCGGTTTCAGCATCGCCAGCCCAAATTGCACGTTGGATCGGCGCAGCGCCACGCCAGCGCGGTAAGATAGAGCCGTGAACGTTAATACAACCTAAACGAGGCATATCCAACACTGCTTGAGGTAATAACAAGCCGTAAGCCACTACGATCATCAAATCTGCATTCAATGCTTCTAACTGTTGTTTCGCTTGGTCGGATTTGAAATTCTCTGGCTGGAAAACCGGAATGTCGTGCTCAAGAGCGAGCTGTTTGACTGGGCTAGCCGTTAGCTTTTTACCACGACCTGCTGGACGATCAGGTTGAGTATAAGCGGCAATAATTTGATATTCAGAATCTTGTTGTGCAGAAAGTAACGCCGCCAAGTGACGGGCGGCGAAATCTGGCGTACCTGCAAAGACAATACGTAAAGACTGGCTCAAGGTAACCTCATTAATTGATGATTGCGTGATTATTGATTCTTTTCATTAAAGCGTTTTATTTTTTCAAGCTTGTCTTTAATACGCTTACGCTTTAATGGGGAAAGATAATCAACGAATAATTTACCAAGTAAGTGATCACATTCATGTTGAATACAGATGGCTAATAGCTCATCCGCTTCTAATGTGAATTCTTGGCCATTTTTGTCTAATGCTTTGACTTTGATTGAAGAAGCTCTAGGTACTAAAGCTCGCGCTCCAGGGACAGATAAGCAACCCTCTTCAATACCATCTTCACCTTGTTTTTCAATGATTTCCGGATTAATCAAAACAAGTTGTTCATCTCTGTTTTCAGAAACATCGATAACGATAATTTGTTTATGGATATCTACTTGAGTTGCAGCCAAGCCAATACCTTCCTCATCATACATGGTTTCAAACATGTCATCGATGAGAGTATGAAGCTCAGGGGTGAACTCAGTAACGGGTTTTGCGACCGTACGTAGACGATCATCTGGGAAAGTTAATACATTTAATACAGACATATACACTCTAAATATTGAACTGTGCCGAAAACAGCTTAAACCTAATTGCTCCAATTCTAGACATTTTACAAGGCAAATGACAGCATCCAATTACATTAAGCGACAAATATGTCGACCAAGGAATCCAGGTCATGCCTAAAGTTACACAATTTATAGTGAAGTTATTTATCTTTTTTGTGGTGAGTTTTTCAGTCGTTGCTGCCACTCAATCTACGCCACCGTTAGTTCTGAAAGAGGGCGCACCAAACACCTATGTGGTGAAAAAGGGCGATACACTGTGGGATATTTCAGCATTATTTCTCGATAGTCCGTGGTTATGGCCACGTTTATGGCAAGTTAACCCTGAGATTGACAACCCACATTTAATCTATCCCGGTGATAAGCTGACTTTGACTTGGCAAAATGGCCAACCTTTGTTGAGCTTAAAGCCAATGAAAAAGATCAGCCCACAGGTACGCAAAAGTAGTAAACAAGCTATTTCTACCTTATCAGATGGTTTAATCTCTCCATATCTAAAGTCGGATCAGTTATTGACTGACCAGCAATTAGAAGAGGCACTGAGAGTGCTAGGTACCAGTGAAGGGCGTAAGTTCTTAAGTCACAATGAGCGTATTTATATCGACGGTAAAGTGACTCACCCTGATTGGGCAGTTTATCGTTTAATTAAGCAATATCAGCGTAGTGGCGATGATGTGGACGCTACCGCTTATTCATTACGTTTAGTCGCCAAAGCACAATTAAAAGAGTCGAATGATAAAGCCAGTGCGTTGCAGGTAGTCAGTCAACAACAAGAGATTTTGCAAAATGATATTGTGTTGCCGGTGATTGGTGATGATTTAACTTTGTCTACGGTGTTTCAGCCTAGTCCTGCTCCAGTCGGTCTAGTGGCGAATATTAAAGGGTCAATGGAGGATCATTACTTTATGGCGGTTAATCAAGTCGTCGTGATAGACCGTGGTTCTGATGATGGTTTAACACAAGGCAGTAGCTTTAATTTGGCCAAACAAGGTGCGGTCGTTTATGGTCGTAAAGGTGATTACCGCTATGAAAAAGAAGTGGGTGTGAACGGCTTTAGCTCTGCAGATTTACCACCGGTTTCAATTGGTCAAATGGTAGTGATTCGTCCGTATGCTAAATTTAGCTTAGCTTTTATCACTCAGAGTTTAGAGCCCGTTGGTGTCAATTCTTTAGCGGTGTCCCCTCTAACCGATAGACCGATTGTTGAGGGTGTTGATGCACAAGCTAATCATGCATCAGTATTGCAGACTGATAACGCTTCTTAATGATGCTAGACCTTTATCATAGAGCGGTTTGATTATGGAATGGCTTGCGAATGAATGATACTCAATTGGCGGCTTGGTTAACTTTGAGTTTTACGCCAAAGCTTGGTGGAGTAGCGCTTGCTCGCTTGATGAGTGTCGACTCCCCACAAAATTTGGTTCACTACTCGACACAGCAGTGGCAAAAGTTAGGGTTGAAAGCTAACCAGATTGGCTATATTCAGCACCAAGCCGAGCCAGAGGTAGAGCGATGTTTACACTGGTTCGCACAATCTTCATATCATCACATTCTAACGCCATTAGATGAAAATTATCCCCAACTATTAAGCCAAATGTCCTCGCACCCTCCGGTATTGTTTATCAAAGGTGAGTTAGCTGCGGTTAATTCTGTGCAATTTGCTATGATTGGCAGCCGTCATGCTAGTTTAGATGGCTTGAAAGCATCTAAAGAGTTTGCTTATCAGTTAGCTCAAAATGGGCTCACTATTACTAGTGGTTTGGCATTAGGGGTAGATGGTCATGCTCATGATGGCGCTTTATTGGCACAAGGGACAACAGTTGCGGTGTTAGGTTCTGGTGTCGATCAGGTTTACCCTTCGCGACATAAAGGCTTAGCCGAACGAATTTTACAGCAAGGTGGTGCTTTGGTTTCGGAATTAAGGCCAAATGCTAAACCTCGTGCGGAAAATTTCCCTCGTCGAAATCGAATCATTAGTGGTTTATCGCAAGGCGTGTTGGTTGTAGAGGCGGCAGAGCGCAGTGGGTCTTTAATTACAGCACGTTATGCGCTAGAGCAAAATCGAGATGTATTTGCATTACCGGGGTCAATTTATCAGCCGGGGTTTGCCGGAACTAATCAGTTATTAAAGCAAGGGGCAATTTTAGCGTTGAGCCCACAAGATATTCTGGATGAATTAAATCCGGCGTTATCTCGGTCTTCTTATGTATATCAACCGGTACAAACTCAGCTAAACTTAACACAACAGGCGACGCCGGAAATAACAGTTAATCACTCTCAACCATTGCCATTTCCCCTACTGTTAGCTAACGTAGGAAATGATCCAACACCAGTTGATATTTTGTCTCAGCGTACCCATATCCCGGTACACGAAGTAATGATGCAAATATTAGAGCTTGAGTTAGCTGGACATGTTATTTCTGTTCCTGGAGGTTATATTCTTAATAGTGGGAATAAACCAAGATAAAGTGTTGCCGCGGAGGGTAAAGCTATGATGGACATTCTTATGTACCTGTTTGAAACCTATATTCATAGCGATGCAGACCTCATGATTGATCAAGACGAACTTGAAGATGAGTTACTGCGGGCAGGCTTTCACCAACAAGAAATTTATAAAGCATTAAATTGGCTCGAAGGGTTAGCAGCCTTGCAACAAGGCGAGCGCCTCGATATGGCAACCAGCTCAGCGAGTTCGACACGTATCTTTACCCAAGAAGAAATGCTGCGCTTAGATGTGTCCTGTCGTGGCTTTTTACTATTTCTTGAGCAAGTCCAAGTATTGACTACAGAAACACGCGAAATGGTGATTGACCGTGTGATGGGATTAGAAACCCAAGAGTTTAGCTTGGATGATCTTAAGTGGGTGATCTTGATGGTACTGTTTAATGTTCCAGGCAATGAAAATGCTTATACTCAAATGGAAGAGTTACTCTACTCGACTGAACAAGGTTTAGTGCATTAATTTGCGTGCTTCTAATGAATAACAAAATCGACCAACAATTATTTTCCGCCCATGGACATGCGTTAGAGCATGAGTCTTGCCCTAAGTGTGGTGAAGAATACCAAGGCGAATTGCAATTACGACATGGTAAGCGCGGGCCATTCTTGGGTTGTGTGCGTTATCCTGAGTGTGATTTTATTCGACCACTTCATCAAAACGATGGCCATATCATAAAAGAACTGGGTGTACCTTGTCCTGAGTGTGGTGGTAATGATCTACCAGGAGAGTTGGTGTTAAGGCAAGGGCGCTATGGCATGTTTATTGGTTGTAGTCGCTTTCCTGAGTGTCATCATATTGAATCTTCCGCTCCGCAACCTGAACAAGCGACAGAATTGAACTTAACTTGCCCTGAATGTAAAACGGGTAAATTAGTTGAACGTCAATCTCGCTTTGGGAAGAGCTTTTATGCTTGTGATGCTTATCCAAAGTGTAAATTCTCGATCAACTCACAACCGCTTGAAGGTGAGTGCCAACAATGTGGCTTTCCCTTGTTAATTGAAAAGCGTTTAGCCAGTGGCACTAAAATTCAGTGTGCCGATCGTAAGTGTCAACATACCCAAAGTTAGTTTGGCTTTTTATATGCTTTGATATAAAAGACTCGCAACAGTTAAGTGATCTGATGCGAGTCTTTTTTATTGTACTAATTTACAATTTAGATACTCGGTCTTTTAGTTCCGGAAACGCTGCTGGTTCTAATACTGAGGCCAATTGAGTTAGTATTTCTTTCATTTCTTGGTGGGAGTGGCCACAAACATTAATGTGTCCCATCTTACGGCCTGGACGTTGTTCTTTTCCATACCAATGAATATGACATTGCGGCATCGAAAGTACGGATTCAGGCACACGATTTTGGCCTAAAATATTGACCATTGCGGTATGACGAATCGCTTGAGTGCTACCTAATGGTAAATTGCACACTGCACGTAAATGGTTCTCAAATTGACAAACTTCAGCCCCTTGTTGAGTCCAGTGACCTGAGTTATGCACGCGTGGTGCGATTTCGTTGACTAGCAATTTGCCTTTGACATCGAAAAACTCAATCGCCAATACACCAACATAGTCGAGTTGCTCGGCAATAGCAGTAAACATGGTAGCGGCTTGAGATTGTAATTCTGGCTCATCAATGGCGACCGATAGACTCAATACACCATTAACGTGAACATTCTCCGCAAGAGGGTAGATCGCGACTTCACCGTTCACACGGCGAGCACCAACAAGTGAAACTTCTCTTTCAAAAGGTACAAACTCTTCAGCGACCACCGCTTGATGAGGAGTTGCTTCGATAGCAGCAGAGACTTTTTTCCAGATTTGATCGACTTGTTTTGCATCGGTTAAGCGCCATTGCCCCTTACCATCGTAACCACCTAATGCCGTTTTCAGCACCATAGGAATACCGACAAATTCAATGGCTGCATCAAGATCAGCGCGTTTCTCTATAATCGCATATTTAGCATTAGCTGCTTTGGAATCATTAAGTAATTGTTTTTCGATGCGGCGATCGCCACCAGCTTTAATAGCTTGAGTAGTTGGTAGAAACTTGCCACTTTTTTCACAAATATCGAGTACCGAATGTGGGATGTGTTCAAACTCAGCGGTAATAACATCAGCAGAAGCAATTGCATTATTTAAACCGTGGCCAATAACATTTTTTGTTAGTGGGTGAACAATTTGCTCACTGCCGACATCAAATGCTGAAATGTCGATGTTTAATGGTGCACCTGCTAAAGACATCATTCGTGCCAATTGGCCTGCACCTAGTACTAAAACTTGTTTGTTTGCCATTAGTATTAATCCTCGGCTGGATTAGGGTTTGCTAGTACAGTATCCGTTTGTTCTTTGCGGAATGCTTCAACTTGAGCCATCACATTTTCATCGTGAGTACCAATAATTTGTGCCGCTAGAATGCCTGCATTGGCGGCACCAGCTTCACCAATCGCTAGAGTACCAACTGCGATTCCTTTAGGCATTTGGACAATTGAATACAGAGAATCAACTCCAGATAGTGCACGAGATTGAACGGGTACCCCAAGCACAGGAAGGCTAGTGTAAGCGGCGGTCATTCCTGGAAGGTGAGCTGCTCCACCTGCGCCAGCAATAATCACTTTAATGCCGCGTTCTTTTGCACTTTCTGCATATTCAGCTAATAGGTGAGGAGTACGGTGAGCAGATACTACTTTGGTTTCGTACGGTACATTAAAACGGTCCAGCATTTCTGCGGCAAGTTTCATGGTTGGCCAATCAGATTTTGAACCCATAATGATTCCAACAGTCATCGAATACTCCTTAACGATTCAAACTATAAATACAATAATTGTCACTATTATACTGAGAATTGATGACAAGGAAAACGTTTGCGTCAGGTTGTTTTCATATTCTGATCTGAATAAATGACATTGAGATGAAAAAATTTTAGTCATCAGCAATAAGGTTTTATACACTGGCGCTATTACCGTTTGTACAGGGAAGAAAATCATAGTGAATAATTTTGAATCTGTTGTTGAGGCTTTGCAGCAAGGAGAAGTCATCGCTTATCCAACTGAAGGCGTGTTTGGGGTAGGGTGTGATCCTGATAATGTATCTGCAATTGATAAGTTGTTAGCGTTAAAGCAGCGCCCAATAGATAAAGGCTTGATTTTGATTGCGGCTAATTATCAGCAGTTATTACCTTACATTGATGACTCTCTATTAACTCATGAACAGTTGCAAGTGGTGCAGTCTACTTGGCCTGGCCCTGTGACTTGGGTGATGCCGGTTAAAAAGGGAGTTTCAACTCATCTTACCGGGCAGTTTAATTCAATTGCGGTTCGTGTGACTGACCACCCTTTAGTACAACAACTTTGTTTAGCGTTTGGTAAGCCAATTACGTCAACCAGTGCAAATTTAACAGGGTTAGAGCCTTGCCGTACAACGGAAGAGGTTGATCATCAACTCGGTGACAAGCTAGTAGCGATCCTACAAGGAAAAGTGGGTGGAAGAACTCAGCCAACAGAAATTCGTGATGCCAAAACATCAAACGTATTAAGACAAGGCTAGTATTAAACAAGGGAAATAACTTGATGACGAATAGAACTCAACAAGTCGATAAGCATGCTGTAAAAGCCTTTCTGATGAGCTTGCAAGACTCGATTTGCGCTCAATTGGAAGCGGTCGATGGCAACCAGTTTATTGAAGATGCTTGGCAAAGAGAGCAAGGCGGTGGCGGCCGCAGCCGAGTGATCCGAGATGGTAAGGTGTTTGAGCAAGGTGGTGTCAATTTTTCTCATGTATTTGGCGGTAAGATGCCTGCTTCGGCAACTGCCCATCGACCAGAGCTTGCTGGCCGTCAGTTTGAAGCGATGGGCGTGTCATTGGTTCTACACCCTAAAAATCCTTATATTCCGACATCTCATGCCAATGTGCGCTTTTTCATTGCCGAAAAAGAAGGCGAAGCACCTATTTGGTGGTTTGGTGGTGGGTTTGATTTAACGCCATTTTATCCTTTTGAGGAAGATTGCCAACATTGGCACGATACCGCCAAAGCTATCTGTGCGCCATTTGGCGATGACGTATATCGTGAGCATAAGGCTTGGTGTGATAAATACTTCTTTTTACCTCATCGTAATGAAACACGTGGTGTTGGCGGATTATTTTTTGATGATTTAAATCAATGGGATTTTTCAATTTGTTTTGACTACATGCAGTCCGTTGGGGAAGGGTTTACCCAAGCTTATTTACCTATTGTGAATAAAAGACAAAATCATCAATATGGTGAACGTGAACGTCAGTTCCAGTTATATCGTCGTGGTCGCTATGTTGAATTCAATTTAGTTTATGATCGAGGTACTTTATTTGGCTTGCAAAGTGGTGGGAGAACCGAATCTATTTTAATGTCTATGCCACCGTTGGCGCGTTGGGAATATGATTACACCCCGGAAAGTGATTCAGCAGAAGCCAATTTATATCAAAATTATTTACAGCCACGAGAGTGGTAGTAATTATTTACTCTTTAGGGGAAAAGAAAGGGACGATTCATGCAAACACTCGATCAATATGCAGTATTTGGTAATCCGATAAAACATAGTAAATCACCTTTTATTCATTCCCTGTTTGCTCGTCAAACCAATCAAACAATGGAATACGGCATCGTTGAAGCACCTATTGATAGTTTTGAGCAAGCAGCGCGAGGTTTTTTTGCCGCAGGAGGTAAAGGTTGTAATGTTACCGCACCGTTTAAGTTAGATGCTTATCAATTTGCTGATCGTTTAACTGAAAGGGCGAAATTAGCACAAGCGGTGAATACATTAAAGAAGCTTGATGACGGTTTGATTATTGGTGATAACACCGATGGTGACGGCTTAGTTCAGGATTTATTACAAAATAACGCTCAGCTAAAAGGAGCAAGAATATTGCTACTTGGTGCTGGTGGTGCAGCTCGCGGGGTATTAAAACCATTACTTGATCAGCGACCGCAACATGTAGTGATAACTAATCGCACTTTAAGTAAAGCTGAAGAGTTGGCGGAAACCTTCAAACCTTATGGTTTTATCTCGGCACAACCGATGCAAGATATTGATTCTGCCTTTGATATTATTATTAATTCTACTTCGGCAGGCCTTGCTGGTGGGTTACCTGATATCAGTACTGCGATCTTTACCCCACATAGCGTCAGTTATGATATGAGTTATGGGGCAGATAAAACACAGTTTACGGACTGGGCAAAGCAGAACGGCGTATCTCATGCCTATGATGGTTTGGGGATGTTAGTGGGGCAAGCGGCTGAAAGCTTTATGTTATGGCGTGGATTACGTCCGAGTGTACGCCAGGTACTGAGAGAATTACGTCGTAATTTAGAGAGTTAAATAATGAACCAAAATATTCTTTTTGTGGATCGCTATGAGTGGGACTGTGAGCGCCAAGCGGTTGTTTTCCAAGCTCAACAAGCTGGCCAGCTTATAGATTGCATTGTTTCTCTAGGATTATTATCTCAATTAGATAATGCAAATGTGAGTAAAGAAAATGCATTAGCGGTTTTTGAGCGTGTTCGTTTTGACTTAGAAGATATAGCGGAACAAGCAATAGAAAAAGAGGAATTTAGCCCAACGGGTGAAATCGTATTGGGCTAATGGCGTGGTGACTATTTTACTTCCGTAAGGTAGTCATTTTTATTAACCACATAATTATCAGCAGACTTAAGTAAAAATGCTTTTTCTTCATCTTTTAGTGGTCTAGCTTGTTTTACTGGGCTACCTACATATAAGTAACCACTTTCTAGGTGTTTACCTGGTGGAACTAAACTGCCCGCACCAATCATGACGTCGGAATCTATAATCGCACCATCTAGCACAATTGCTCCCATACCAATCAATATTCTGTCATGAATGGTACAGCCATGTAGCATGACCTTATGGCCAACTGTCACATCATTGCCAATAATAAGAGGAAAGCCATTAGGATTATCTGTGCTTTTATGGGTGACATGCAAAACCGAACCATCTTGAATATTAGTACGTTCTCCAATGCTAATATGATTAACATCGCCACGAGCCGCCACTAATGGCCAAATACTAGAATCATTACCAATTCTTATTTCTCCCACTAAAACTGATAACTCATCTATGTATACATTT
This sequence comes from Vibrio algivorus, assembly GCF_002218005.2. Lineage (GTDB taxonomy): Bacteria > Pseudomonadota > Gammaproteobacteria > Enterobacterales > Vibrionaceae > Vibrio > Vibrio algivorus. The sequence continues at coordinate 2,494,498 of NZ_AP018678.1, read as the reverse complement.
TCCCCAATGAGAGGGGATATACCTTTATAACTACGGATATTGTTCATTTTTACTCCTTATTTTGTCTAATTATGGTGAAATCACACAAGCAAACTACATAAAATGACCCTTTTTGATTTAAAAGTAATCAAACGATCAAAAAAATCAAAAAAACACAAAAAAGCCCTTGCCAATGTGAACCAGGTCTCTATAATGCGCCCTCACTGACACGGAGCACACAGCCTAACGGCAGCAACGAGTTAGAGGTCAAAACCTTATCAAAAAGGTTTGCGAAAAAAGTTTTAAAAAAGTGTTTGACACGAACTTTTAAATCGCTAAAATGGCCGCCCTGTTCAACGAGACGCACTAAGCGCTTTCAATAAGAACAACGCTCTTTAACAATTTAAACCTATCAATCTGTGTGGGCACTCGTTGATGATAATCAAAAAGATTTATCAATGAACTGAGTGACCAATCAGTTATTAGTTTACTAATAATTGGCACAGTCAATTCATTATCTGTCTGTTGGATAGATAATAGCTTTAAAGTTACTTCTTCTTTTAAGAAGAATAGTTTTGAAGTCAGTATTCGTTGAGCCGGTCGAAAGACCACAAAAACTTTAATTGAAGAGTTTGATCATGGCTCAGATTGAACGCTGGCGGCAGGCCTAACACATGCAAGTCGAGCGGAAACGAGAATAGCTTGCTATTCGGCGTCGAGCGGCGGACGGGTGAGTAATGCATAGGAAGTTGCCCAGTAGAGGGGGATAACCATTGGAAACGATGGCTAATACCGCATAACCTCTTCGGAGCAAAGCGGGGGACCTTCGGGCCTCGCGCTACTGGATACGCCTATGTGGGATTAGCTAGTTGGTGAGGTAAAGGCTCACCAAGGCGACGATCCCTAGCTGGTCTGAGAGGATGATCAGCCACACTGGGACTGAGACACGGCCCAGACTCCTACGGGAGGCAGCAGTGGGGAATATTGCACAATGGGCGAAAGCCTGATGCAGCCATGCCGCGTGTATGAAGAAGGCCTTCGGGTTGTAAAGTACTTTCAGTTGTGAGGAAGGTTTCGTAGTTAATAACTGCGTTGCTTGACGTTAGCAACAGAAGAAGCACCGGCTAACTCCGTGCCAGCAGCCGCGGTAATACGGAGGGTGCGAGCGTTAATCGGAATTACTGGGCGTAAAGCGCATGCAGGTGGTTTGTTAAGTCAGATGTGAAAGCCCGGGGCTCAACCTCGGAAGGTCATTTGAAACTGGCAAACTAGAGTACTGTAGAGGGGGGTAGAATTTCAGGTGTAGCGGTGAAATGCGTAGAGATCTGAAGGAATACCAGTGGCGAAGGCGGCCCCCTGGACAGATACTGACACTCAGATGCGAAAGCGTGGGGAGCAAACAGGATTAGATACCCTGGTAGTCCACGCCGTAAACGATGTCTACTTGGAGGTTGTGGCCTTGAGCCGTGGCTTTCGGAGCTAACGCGTTAAGTAGACCGCCTGGGGAGTACGGTCGCAAGATTAAAACTCAAATGAATTGACGGGGGCCCGCACAAGCGGTGGAGCATGTGGTTTAATTCGATGCAACGCGAAGAACCTTACCTACTCTTGACATCCAGAGAACTTTCCAGAGATGGATTGGTGCCTTCGGGAACTCTGAGACAGGTGCTGCATGGCTGTCGTCAGCTCGTGTTGTGAAATGTTGGGTTAAGTCCCGCAACGAGCGCAACCCTTATCCTTGTTTGCCAGCGAGTAATGTCGGGAACTCCAGGGAGACTGCCGGTGATAAACCGGAGGAAGGTGGGGACGACGTCAAGTCATCATGGCCCTTACGAGTAGGGCTACACACGTGCTACAATGGCGCATACAGAGGGCAGCGAACTTGCGAAAGTAAGCGAATCCCAAAAAGTGCGTCGTAGTCCGGATTGGAGTCTGCAACTCGACTCCATGAAGTCGGAATCGCTAGTAATCGTGGATCAGAATGCCACGGTGAATACGTTCCCGGGCCTTGTACACACCGCCCGTCACACCATGGGAGTGGGCTGCAAAAGAAGTAGGTAGTTTAACCTTCGGGAGGACGCTTACCACTTTGTGGTTCATGACTGGGGTGAAGTCGTAACAAGGTAGCCCTAGGGGAACCTGGGGCTGGATCACCTCCTTATACGAAGATTATTTTTGATGAGTACCCACACAGATTGATTAGGTTTATATAGAAAAGAGTTTTGAAAGCATCCCAATGCTTTCATAGTCCGTGTCCCGTTCGTCTAGAGGCCTAGGACACCGCCCTTTCACGGCGGTAACAGGGGTTCGACTCCCCTACGGGATACCATGGGTCGTTAGCTCAGTTGGTAGAGCAGTTGACTTTTAATCAATTGGTCGCAGGTTCGAATCCTGCACGACCCACCATTTCCTCCCACGGAAATGCTTACTTTAAGTAAGAAAACAATGTGGGCGATTAGCTCAGTTGGGAGAGCACCTGCCTTACAAGCAGGGGGTCACTGGTTCGAGCCCGGTATCGCCCACCACTCTTTAAATACTTTTACGATGCTTCGCATCCAATAATTACTTTGGATGGGATGCTTTGTCGCTGAAAGTCTTTAAAAAGTGGTTTGTTTGAAAAAATAAACTCTTGCTCTTTAACAATTTGGAAAGCTGACTGATAACAATAATTCAATTGTTGTTATCAAATAAAAGTTCTCAATGTTTATCTTAATCGATAAACACAACAACACACATTCAAGTGTCTTGTATTCAAATCAATTGCTTGCAATTGATTCTATTGAGTCCGGCAAACGTTCATCAAGGATTACCCTCCTTGTGAACAAAACTAAAACCTTATTTAGTTGAACATACATTAAGACCCTTTTGGGTTGTATGGTTAAGTGAATAAGCGTACACGGTGGATGCCTAGGCAGTCAGAGGCGATGAAGGACGTATTAACTTGCGATAAGCGTAGATTAGGCAGTAAAAGCCACTTGAGTCTACGATTTCCGAATGGGGAAACCCACGTGCATAAGCACGTATTATTAACTGAATACATAGGTTAATAAGGCGAACCCGGGGAACTGAAACATCTAAGTACCCGGAGGAAGAGAAATCAACCGAGATTCCGAAAGTAGCGGCGAGCGAAATTGGATTAGCCCTTAAGCTTTATATGATGCAGGTGAAGGCTCTGGAAAGTGCCGCGATACAGGGTGATAGCCCCGTAACCGACACATCATACTAAGTGAAAACGAGTAAGGCGGGACACGTGATATCCTGTCTGAATATGGGGGGACCATCCTCCAAGGCTAAATACTCCTGACTGACCGATAGTGAACCAGTACCGTGAGGGAAAGGCGAAAAGAACCCCTGTGAGGGGAGTGAAATAGAACCTGAAACCGTGTACGTACAAGCAGTAGGAGCACCTTCGTGGTGTGACTGCGTACCTTTTGTATAATGGGTCAGCGACTTATATTTAGTAGCAAGGTTAACCGTATAGGGGAGCCGTAGGGAAACCGAGTCTTAACTGGGCGTCGAGTTGCTAGGTATAGACCCGAAACCAGGTGATCTAGCCATGGGCAGGTTGAAGATTGAGTAACATCAATTGGAGGACCGAACCGACTAATGTTGAAAAATTAGCGGATGACTTGTGGCTAGGGGTGAAAGGCCAATCAAACCTGGAGATAGCTGGTTCTCCCCGAAAGCTATTTAGGTAGCGCCTCGGACGAATACTACTGGGGGTAGAGCACTGTTAAGGCTAGGGGGTCATCCCGACTTACCAACCCTTTGCAAACTCCGAATACCAGTAAGTACTATCCGGGAGACACACGGCGGGTGCTAACGTCCGTCGTGGAGAGGGAAACAACCCAGACCGCCAGCTAAGGTCCCAAAGTATAGCTAAGTGGGAAACGATGTGGGAAGGCTCAGACAGCCAGGATGTTGGCTTAGAAGCAGCCATCATTTAAAGAAAGCGTAATAGCTCACTGGTCGAGTCGGCCTGCGCGGAAGATGTAACGGGGCTAAGCTATACACCGAAGCTGCGGCATCCTAGTTTACTAGGATGGGTAGGGGAGCGTTCTGTAAGCCGTTGAAGGTGAACTGAGAAGTTTGCTGGAGGTATCAGAAGTGCGAATGCTGACATGAGTAACGATAAAGGGAGTGAAAAACTCCCTCGCCGGAAGACCAAGGGTTCCTGTCCAACGTTAATCGGGGCAGGGTAAGTCGACCCCTAAGGCGAGGCTGAAAAGCGTAGTCGATGGGAAACGGGTTAATATTCCCGTACTTCTTACAAATGCGATGGGGGGACGGAGAAGGCTAGGTGGGCCTGGCGATGGTTGTCCAGGTTCAAGTGCGTAGGCTGATTTCTTAGGTAAATCCGGGAAATCTTAAGGCCGAGACACGACGTCGAGCTACTACGGTAGTGAAGTCATTGATGCCATGCTTCCAGGAAAAGCCTCTAAGCTTCAGTTTGTAAGAAATCGTACCCCAAACCGACACAGGTGGTCGGGTAGAGAATACCAAGGCGCTTGAGAGAACTCGGGTGAAGGAACTAGGCAAAATGGTACCGTAACTTCGGGAGAAGGTACGCTCCTAGCGGTGATGAGACTTGCTCTCTAAGCTGCCGGGAGTCGCAGATACCAGGTGGCTGCAACTGTTTATTAAAAACACAGCACTGTGCAAAATCGTAAGATGACGTATACGGTGTGACGCCTGCCCGGTGCCGGAAGGTTAATTGATGGGGTTATCTTCGGAGAAGCTCTTGATCGAAGCCCCGGTAAACGGCGGCCGTAACTATAACGGTCCTAAGGTAGCGAAATTCCTTGTCGGGTAAGTTCCGACCTGCACGAATGGCGTAATGATGGCCACGCTGTCTCCACCCGAGACTCAGTGAAATTGAAATCGCTGTGAAGATGCAGTGTACCCGCGGCTAGACGGAAAGACCCCGTGAACCTTTACTACAGCTTGGCACTGAACATTGACCCTACATGTGTAGGATAGGTGGGAGACTTTGAAGCATTCACGCCAGTGGATGTGGAGTCAACCTTGAAATACCACCCTTGTAGTGTTGATGTTCTAACTTAGCCCCATTATCTGGGGTGAGGACAGTGCCTGGTGGGTAGTTTGACTGGGGCGGTCTCCTCCCAAAGAGTAACGGAGGAGCACGAAGGTGGGCTAAACACGGTTGGACATCGTGTGGTTAGTGCAATGGCATAAGCCCGCTTGACTGCGAGAATGACAATTCGAGCAGGTGCGAAAGCAGGTCATAGTGATCCGGTGGTTCTGAATGGAAGGGCCATCGCTCAACGGATAAAAGGTACTCCGGGGATAACAGGCTGATACCGCCCAAGAGTTCATATCGACGGCGGTGTTTGGCACCTCGATGTCGGCTCATCACATCCTGGGGCTGAAGTCGGTCCCAAGGGTATGGCTGTTCGCCATTTAAAGTGGTACGCGAGCTGGGTTTAGAACGTCGTGAGACAGTTCGGTCCCTATCTGCCGTGGGCGTTGGAAGATTGAAGGGGGCTGCTCCTAGTACGAGAGGACCGGAGTGGACGAACCTCTGGTGTTCGGGTTGTCATGCCAATGGCATTGCCCGGTAGCTAAGTTCGGAATCGATAAGTGCTGAAAGCATCTAAGCACGAAGCGAGCCCTGAGATGAGTCTTCCCTGGCGCTTTAAGCGTCCTAAAGGGTTGTCGGAGACTACGACGTTGATAGGTTGGGTGTGTAAGCGCTGCGAGGCGTTGAGCTAACCAATACTAATTGCCCGTGAGGCTTAACCATACAACACCTAAAGGGTTTTGGTTGGACTGAATAGATATGAGACATACTTGAATGAGTGTGAGAACGAGTTAAAGATAACAGACAGCTTTCCGAATTAAGTTAAAGCATCATAAATGATGTTTTAACAAAAGAATTTGCTTGGCGACCATAGCGCTTTGGACCCACCTGATTCCATGCCGAACTCAGAAGTGAAACGAAGTAGCGCCGATGGTAGTGTGGGGTTTCCCCATGTGAGAGTAGGACATCGCCAGGCTTTGAATTAAGACTGAAAAGTCGAACATTATTGGTTTGCCTTTAATGACAATTTGTGGAGGGATGGCTGAGTGGTCGAAAGCACCGGTCTTGAAAACCGGCAAGGGTTAATAGCTCTTCTAGGGTTCAAATCCCTATCCCTCCGCCACTATTAAAAAAGCCCGCTAGTTATCTAGCGGGCTTTTTGCTATTTGTGGTTATATAATTGACCGATGAAACGAAAATAATCATAAGATTGTACCTAGATGTATTCTAGTAAATGGAACTAAAGCTTCACTCAACCACCTTATTCTTCAGGGAAGACTTTTTCGGACCGTTATATTGTTGGATAGTTCTCACTAATGAGTTAGCTGCAACTTGTTTAGTAGAGACTAGAAACTCTTATCCTCTCTCCCTTTATTATGAGAATGTCCTTAACCTTCCATAAAATGATGGCTGATCTATATTCTTGTAGCTGCCGACTTATACTAAGTGTAATAAGTAAATGATTACCTTAGCTTGTAAGGATGGTCTTTGCTTCCGTTCATTTATACCCAAGTAACTTCAAGATGCGAGTTTCAGCAAGAATAAAACAAGCTTTAGGCAAGGCAAATTGAATATGATCATAGTTATTCTATCTCTACTCAATTTAACGCGGCATAAAGCTTGTTTTAACTTGCCCTTCGGGAGCTTCATCCAAACCTTTATGCCGCGTCAGATTGGTTTGAAAGGTGCTTACATTCCTTCGCCAATCTTTCTTGCCTAAAGGTTTGGATTATAGCTCTGAATTCTGCATCTTGAAGTCACTTGAGTATAGTTATTGATCTTGGTATTAAAACGTTGATTTGGAATAGTTGAATGGTTTCTTTGGGAGGGATATTCAGTGAATAAAAAAGCCAACATCGAATTAAAAGTGTTGGCTTTAGTGTGCTTAGACTTAGGTTCTTTAAGTTTTATCTATTAAGGACAGAGCTTTACGAGATACCTCTCCTGCAGCTTGTTTCATGTTTTGTTGTTCTAGTGCCTCTGCTAGATAAGAGTAGTCGGATATGCTGACTCGTTGTTGAAGTGCGGCTTCAAACGCATGTTGTGCTTCCATCCACCTTTGTTCTCGTAAATATAATTGACCTAATGTGCTGTTTATCTCTGGGTTATTAGGCTGTTTTTTAGCAAGCCCTTCAAGCATCACTACTGCTGGGTGAATATCTGGTAAATTAACTTGCATGATTAAAGGCAGTAGCTTATTTGATGGTGTCTGCTTTATTGAATCACGTAAAATGATATAAGCTTCTGAATCACCATTATGTAAGATAAGTTGTTCAACCATTAGTTGAACCACATTGTCGTCTTGCTTGAGCTTTTTAGGAAGATGAGCCCAATAAGATAATAGCCCTTCAACTCCTTTTTGAGAGCCGATTTCTTTCATTTTTCCGAGTTGAGCTTGATAGAAAAGCTGATGATATTCTTCATCCGAGATTAATTTATTTTTCTTTAAGCGTGGTAGTAATTCATCTAATGCTCCCCATAGTTTTAATCCAACGTAGGTTTTTTTGAGTAGACTAATCACTATGGTATTATTGGGATACCGGCCTTTTAAGTGTTCAAGCTGACTATGTGCATCAGCATATTGCTGATTACGAACCATTTGACGAATCTTGGTTATTTCAACTGCGAGGGAGTGGCCTTTTTGTTGCTCGGCTAAAACTAAATACTTTTCTCTTTTTGAGTCATCTCCCATTCCTTGCGCTGCTTCTGATGCGATCAGGTAGCAAAGTAATGGCATATCATGATGGTTCGCCCAGCGAGTTACTTTCTTTTCGGCCGCTTTCCAGTCACCTTCTAGTAACTTAATGATACCTTCATTGGTATAGCGACGGGCTCGTTTTAGCTTACGAATGCTAAACCAGTTCCAGGTGGCGCTGGTTGCTCGTAAGCTTCGTTTGATGATGAACTCTAGCAAAAATAGCGCGGCGAGTGCGGCAATCACAAAGATGACGAGTGTCGTCACGCTCATTTCGGTGGTGGTATTGGCAAACGAAATTAAAACGTAACCTTGCTGATCGGAGAACAAGGTTCCCGCGAAAAGCCCTAAACCTAAAACGATGAAGAGAAAAACAATACGAAACATTATTTATCTCCTTGTCCAACCGTTGAAACTGAGCGACGTAAACGTTCAGAGATCAGATCGGTTAGAGGTTGTTGAGCTTTCAGTTTGATTGGGTAATCGACAGTAATATCTTTTTCTTGTAGGTTACTGATTTCTTTATTAAACTCTTTTACTTTGATGGACTGTTGATTAAAGAATTTACTCGACCATTCTTGAGTAACATTGAGTGATGTTTGGTAAATATCATTATTTTCAACGTACACCCCTTTAATCGCGGTTTCTAATTTCGCTTTTACATTTTCTTTTAAGTAAAAGTGTTGAGTGGGAGATAGGAGTGGTGTGGTGTTACCTTCTCGAGTTCTAAAGGTAATAAAATGACCGGCAAAGTCTTTTAATGATGTCACTAAATTGGTTTGCCAGTCATTAATATCCTCCGATACCACTTCTTGCTGCTGTTTTTCTTCTTTAGGTAGCAAAGCATTCGCTAAAGGTAGTTGATCAACTTCTTTTTGTAGGCTAATTAGTTTGAGGATTAGCCCTTCTTTATCAATAATCGGTAACGATTTTAATTGGGTAATATCATCAGTCATTGCTTCTCGTAAACTAACTAGGCTAGGATCATTGAGTGCAGAAATTCTTTGGTCGGCTGAAATCATTAATTGAGTTGCAGACTCAACATCATGCTCTAAGAATAATTTACGTCCAGCCATTTTGACTAAATAGTCTGCTTCTGCGAGTAGCCAATCGTTAGGTCTACGGCCTTTTATATCTGTGATCGCTAGTTGTAAGCTTTTGATGCTTTTACTTTGCTGTTCGGCTTGAGTTTCAAGTTTGTGTTGTAAGGTTGTCACTTGTTTTTTAATGGTTTCTTGGTTGGTTTCTACTTGTTGATTCAGTTGAGTATTTAATTGATTAACTTGGGCTTTTAGTTGATCGATAATTTGTTGACTTTGGGTGTATTGATAGGCTTCGAAAGCGATCACTGAGCCAGTCAGCAATACTGCAAGAATAATAGCAGCGGTTGCGCGCTTTTGGCTTTTATTTTTGTTTGTCTTAGCTTGAGTCGAAGCACTTACCTCAGCCCTAGTGTCATTGGTATTATTATGATTATCTGTCATGTTTCTGTCCTGTGGTAAATGTCTTACTAAGGCAATCCAATAAAACAGGGTTAGCGGCGCTCCCTGTATTGATTATATGTGAAAAACCGAGTTCTTTTGCCTGTTGTTGAATTCGTAAGCTAGGAACGTAAAGCTTTAATTGGGTTACCCAAGGTAAATATTGCTTTGGTACTTGTGACATAAAAAATGCAAGTTGCTCACCACTGGTGATGATTAAGTGAGAAACAGCTTGCATTTTCCATTGATTCCATTGATTCACATCGTCTATTGGCAGTGACTCCCTACGATATATTTCATTGTAATAAACCTCTGCACCACGCTGCTGTAATTTTTGTTGTATTAATTCTCTACCGCCATTGCCTCGTAGTATCAAAATACGCTTGTTTTTTACGAACTTCAAAGCTGGTAAGTCCAGTAAGTGTTCGCTGTCACTTATTTGGGGAGAAATGACAGGTGACTGAGTATACCGTTGTAGATATTCTGCAGTTTTATTACCGATAGCAAAATAGAGCGGTATGGTGGGAAAGTTTTGTTGAGCGAGTTGGAGGGTGTGTTGCGCCCAAAGTACTGCGTATTGGCTAACGGCAATCACGATGTCAGACCGAGAAAGATCATTGATTAATGATGTGCAGTCTCGACCTTGTGTTAGTTTGATCAGAGGATGGTGAAGGCTGTTAATTTGCCGCTGTTGCAAACTTAAACATAGCGTTTCACCATCCAGCCCTGGGCGAGTGACTAAAACCGTGCTCATTAATCGTGTTCAGAGTAGAGTTTTTCTAGGATCTCTTTGGCTCCATCATTTAACAGTTGGTTTGCCAGTTGAATGCCTAATTTTTCTGCATTTTGTCTGAGACCTTTGATCTCGCCACGCACGATTAAGCTGCCATCAGGCTCGCCGACCAAACCTCGAAGCCAAATTTGCTCTCCATCTAATAATGAGTAGCTGCCGATAGGAACTTGGCATCCGCCTTGTAGTGTTAGGTTCATTGCTCGTTCACATAATACACGATCGGTAGTATCACTATCGTTAAGAGGAGCCAGTAGCTTGATTAAGCGATCATCATTGAGTCGACATTCAATGCCAACTGCGCCTTGGCCTACCGCAGGTAATGATTCTTCAGGTTCAATAAAACTGCGAATACGTTCTTCAAGGTTTAGGCGTTTTAAACCGGCTGCCGCTAGAACGATAGCATCGAATTCACCGGCATCTAGTTTACCTAAACGTGTACCCACATTACCGCGTAGATCTTTAATAATAAGATCTGGGCGACGTTCTTTGAGTTGGCACTGGCGACGTAAACTACAAGTGCCTACTACTGAGCCTTGCGGTAGGTCATCAACATTTTGATAGTGATTAGAAACAAAGGCATCACGTGGATCGCCACGTTCACAAATAGTAACCAAGCCTAAGCCTTCAGGGAAATCAACCGGCACATCTTTCATTGAGTGAACCGCAAGATCGGCGCGACCTTCTAGCATTGCTACTTCTAGCTCTTTAACAAAAAGCCCTTTACCACCCACTTTCGCTAGCGGAGTATCTAATATAATATCGCCTTTAGTTACCATAGTGACAAGCTCGACTTCTAGTCCTGGATGCGCTTGTTGTAAGGCATCTTTCACGAAGTAAGCTTGCCAAAGAGCTAAAGGACTTTTACGAGTAGCGATACGAATGGGTGTGGTTGACATAAAGTGACCTTTTATTTCTTAATATTTATCTCTAATCCTACCATTCATTGTATAAAAAACTTACTTTCATAGCTGTTATTTTTAGGAAATGAGATAATAATTTGAATTGGTTGATACAGGACTAAAGTGGTATATGTCATCAGATTGTATAATGTTTACCCAGCGCCAAAAAAGTGTTAAACTGATCACGTTTTTAGCCCTTTATTGATTTAGGTGCCATCGTTTTATTTCTGTGTCATTAGGATGTAATCTTGCAAGCATATACTACTATATTGATAGATAGATTAGATAAGCTGAACCAGCAAAGGGTTGAGCGGGCACTGTCTATTATGGATAAGCAAAGTCAGCAAGTTTTTCATCTTATACCTGTTTTACTACATTTTAACCATCCAAGTCTTCCTGGCTTTAGTTCAGAGATTACCCCTTGTGGTGTCTATGATTTTTCTCTTAGCCATCCTCAACTTCAAGCTTTGCAAGAATTTGATTTTGATGAAAATCTCGATTTATCTACTTTAGTTCAGCCTTCCTCGGATTCTGCCGATATTCTTGCTCTTTATACTATGGGCAGTACTTCCTCTGTCGGACAAAGCTCTTCAAGTGATTTAGATATATGGGTGTGTATTTCACCGACAATGGGGACGGATGAGCGAACTCACTTAATCAATAAATGCTTATTAGTGACGGAATGGGCACAAAGTTTAGGTGTGGAAGCGAACTTCTTCTTGATGGATGAAACTCGTTTTCGCAGTAACCAGTCAGAAGAAATGACCGGTGATAACTGTGGTTCTTCTCAGCATTTATTGTTACTTGACGAATTTTATCGTTCAGCGGTATGCATTGCTGGGCAGCGTTTGTTATGGCAAATCGTGCCTCCAGAGATGGAAGAGTGCTATGACGAATACGTACAAAAGATTTGTAGTAGTGGCCATATTGATTGCTCGCAGTGGATAGATTTTGGTCAACTGCATCATATTCCGGCAGAAGAGTACTTTGGATCTAACTTATGGCAATTGTATAAAAGTATCGATTCACCATACAAATCGGTTCTAAAAGCGATCTTACTTGAGTCATATTCATGGGAGTACCCACATCCTCAATTACTGAGTGTTGATACTAAGCGCCGTTTTTTTGCTCATGAGCAGAAAGAATACGGTATGGATAGCTATTATCTAATGCTGGAAAAAGTGACTCAATACTTAGAAAGAATTGGTGATAAGCGTCGTCTAGAATTGGTAAGACGTTGTTTTTATCTTAAAACTCATGAAAAACTATCACGTGAACCGGGTGCGAATTTTGTCGCTTGGCGCCATTCAGCCTTGCAAGATCTCGTGGCGAAGTGGGCTTGGAGCGATGAGTTAATCGAAGAGCTTGATAACCGTCGCCATTGGAAAGTTGAGCAAGTGAAGAAGGTGCATCATGAATTGCTTGATGCATTAATGTTGAGTTATCGGAACTTGATTCAATTTGCTCGTCGCCATGACATCACATCTGCGATCAGTCCGCAAGATATTAGTATTTTAGCTAGAAAGCTTTACGCGGCTTTTGAAACTCTGCCAGGTAAAGTGACACTGCTCAATACTCAAATCTCCCCTGATCTGCATGAGCCAAATTTAACCTTTATTCAAGTTCCTGAAAATAGAGTGAATAAAGCAGGTTGGTATTTGTATAAGCAATCACTCGATCCTTATCAAATTTTAGGGAGAGCACCGCTGGAGCATAACCAATATTTAAGTAAATTGGTGGCTTGGGCATTCTTCAATGGCTTAATAACCGAAGGTACTCACCTTGAAGCGGTCGTTCGCCACGCTAATATTGATATCGATAAACTCTATCAAATGGTCAGTGATTTGCGTAATACTTTTTCATTGCGTAAGCGCCAGCCTACTATGCAAGCTTTAGCGAGTCCTTGTGAGGTGAGTCAGTTATCGATTTTTATCAATTTAGAAAGCGATCCTACTGCTAACTTAAAGCCTAATCAGATCAAGCATGAATTAAAAAATCATGTCGATGTTTTCAGCTTTTCAGCAGAGCAGCAATGCTTGGTTTCTAGTGTTGATTTGGTTTATCGTAACTCTTGGCATGAAGTCCGTACTTTGCATTTCTCTGGTGAAACCGCGATTATTGATGCGTTAAAAACCATACTAGGCAAAATGCACCAAGACGCACTGCCGCCGGAATCGGTTGATGTTTTCTGTTATAGCGAAAATCTGCGTGGCATTATGCGCAATATGGTGTATCAACTGCTAGCGGAATGTATCGAGTTGCGTTTAAAGCCGGTCGAAAATGAAAAACGGCGCCGTTTTAAAGTATTAAAAGTAGCTGATCAAATGTACGGCTTGTTCTTTGAACGTCGCGGTGTGTCAGTGATGAAATTAGAGAATTCTATTGATTTCTATAGCAGTATTTCGACCAATAAGTTGCAAGGTTCACCATTACTTAAAGTCGGTAAAAGTCAGGAGCTGCCACCACCTGATGTGGTTGATGCCTACGCTAGTGAAGGGCTAATTCAATTCTTCTTTGAAGGAGATGATGACGGTTTTAATATCTATGTATTAGATGAAAGCAACCGTGTAGAAGTGTACCGACAGTTTGATGGTAATCGTGATGATATGGTGAGAACGGTGAACCGTTTTTATACCAATAATACCCAAGGATTTGAATCTGAATCGAAATGTAATTTCAATCTACCGCAGTATTATCAGATTATTCATCCTGATAGTGGTGACAGTTATGTGGTGCCATATCGTAGTACAACGACCAGTTGCTCTAGTAGCGAAATGTATGTGAAATAGCGTTTTCGATCTAAAATGTATGTAAGAATAAGGGCCACTTCACTTGAGTGGCCCTTGTTGTTTTTTTCTGAGATTAAATTGATTTAGTTATCGATGCGCTCGAAGACTGTCGCAATACCTTGGCCTAAGCCAATACACATAGTCGCAAGACCAAATTGAACATCTTTGGCTTCCATCAAGTTAATGAGTGTGGTTGAGATTCGAGATCCAGAGCAGCCTAGTGGGTGACCTAATGCAATCGCACCACCATTTAAGTTCACTTTTTCTTCCATCACATTCAATAAGCCAAGATCTTTAGCACATGGTAGTGCTTGTGCGGCAAACGCTTCATTGAGCTCGATCATGCCCATATCTTCAATTGATAAACCAGCACGCTTTAATGCTTTTTGCGTAGCAGGAACGGGGCCATAACCCATAGTTGATGGATCGCAACCGGCTACTGCCATTGAACGAATTCGTGCACGAATCGGTAAGCCTAACTCTTTCGCTTTGTTTTCACTCATCACTAGCATGGCTGAAGCGCCATCAGATAGAGCCGAAGACGTCCCCGCGGTGACCGTACCATTAGCTGGATCAAAAACCGGGCGCAATTGAGATAGAGTTTCGACTGTAGTTTCTGGACGAATCACTTCATCGTAGTCGTATAACTTTAACGAGCCATCTTCGGTATGGCCTTCGGTTGGTAGGATTTCATTTTTGAAGCGCCCCTCTAGCGTTGCCGCGTGTGCAAGGCGATGAGAGCGAGCGCCAAATTCATCTTGAGCTTCACGGCTGATACCATGAACTTTACCCAGCATTTCAGCGGTTAAGCCCATCATACCGGCAGCTTTGGCTACATTCTTTGCTAATCCAGGGTGGAAATCAACACCATGGTTCATTGGTACATGGCCCATGTGTTCTACACCACCAATTAAACAAATCTGTGCATCACCGACCATGATGGCACGAGAAGCATCGTGTAATGCTTGCATTGAAGAACCACATAGGCGGTTGACTGTTACTGCGCCGACATTTTTAGGTACTCCAGCAAGTAGGGCAGCATTACGTGCAATGTTAAAGCCTTGCTCTAAAGTTTGTTGCACACAGCCCCAATAGACATCTTCAATCTGAGTTGGGTCTACCTGAGGGTTACGTTTTAAAATCCCTTTCATTAGATGAGCCGATAAATCTTCAGCACGTACATGGCGGAATGCACCGGCTTTTGAGCGACCCATCGGAGTACGAATACAATCGACAATAACTACATTATTCATTTTGATTTTCCTTATCCAAAGTCGTTAAACAGCAGCCGTTTGACTTGCGTAAAAAGTGCCGCCTTTTTCTGCCATATCCAATAGTAATTGCGGTACGCGATACATTGGGCTTAAGTCAGAATATTGAGACGCTGCTTGGATATAATTTTGTAGTCCAACACTATCTAGGTAGCGGAATACACCACCACGGAATGGAGGGAAGCCTAAACCATAAATAAGGGCCATATCCGCTTCTTGTGGTGAGGCAATAATACCTTCTTCAAGGCATAGTACGACTTCATTGATCATCGGAATCATGGTGCGGTTGATGATCTCTTCATCAGAGAAATCTTGCTTATTGGCTGTGATGCCTTCAAATAGCGCTAAGACATCTTGCTCAAAGGTTTTCTTCGGTTTGCCTTTACGGTCGATGCTATAAGTATAAAAGCCGCTGCCATTCTTCTGGCCATATTTATCGGCTTCAAATAGCGCATCAATCGCATCACGTCCTTCTTTACCCATTCGCTCAGGGAAACCTTCTGCCATTACCGCTTGTGCGTGGTGTGCCGTATCGATACCAACAACATCAAGCAAATAAGCAGGGCCCATCGGCCAACCGAATTTACGTTCCATGACTTTATCAATTTGTGTGAAATCCGCGCCGTCACGCATTAGTAAGCTGAAACCACCGAAGTATGGAAACAGAACACGGTTAACGAAGAAACCTGGGCAGTCATTAACCACTATTGGTGATTTACCCATTTGCGCAGCGTAGGCGACGACTTTATTGATGGTATCTTCGGATGTGTGCTCACCACGAATAATTTCAACTAAAGGCATGCGATGTACTGGATTAAAGAAGTGCATACCACAGAAGTTTTCTGGGCGTTTTACTGCTTTCGCAAGCTGATTAATCGGAATGGTCGAGGTATTAGAGGCAATGATGGCGTCCTCTTTCGCGTGCTGCTCCACTTCCGCTAATACCGCCGCTTTTACTTTTGGATTTTCAACCACCGCTTCTACTACAACATCAGCTTGTTCAATACCTGCGTAGTGTAGGCTTGGCGTAATCGAACCGAGAATTTTTGATAGTTTGAAGCCATCTATTTTTCCGCGTTCCAGTTGTTTGTTGAGTAATTTGGAAGCTTCGGTCATACCTAGATCAAGAGAGGCTTGTGCGATATCTTTCATTAAGACAGGCACTCCTTTCGATGCGGATTGATAAGCAATGCCGCCACCCATGATACCAGCACCGAGTACCGCAGCACGTTCAGTCTTCTGTGAGTTTTTGCCTGCTTTTTTAGCGATGCCTTTGATGTACTGATCGTTAAGGAATAACCCAATCAGGGACTGAGCCACTTCCGTTTTCGCCATTTTGACGAAGTATTTGCGTTCAATATCTAAAGCCTCATCTCGGCTTGAGGTTGATGCTTCTTCTATTGCTTTTACTGAAGCAATTGGCGCAGGGTAGTGTGGGCCTGCTTTGGCTGAAATCATGCCTTTGGCCATGGTAAAGCTCATCAAAGCTTCTATTTTACTTAAAGATAGCGCGGAGGTTTTTTGTTGGCGGCGCGCTTGCCAATCAACTTTTCCCTCGATAGCTTGCTTTAATGTTGTGATAGCAGAGGCTTCTAGTTGCTCGCTATCTACGATCGCATCGAGTAAACCAAGTTTGATTGCTTCATTGGCTTTTTGCTGTTTAGCTGTGGCGATCATTTCCATAGCATTATCAGCTCCAATAATGCGAGGTAGACGAACCGTACCACCGAAACCAGGGATGATGCCAAGTTTGGTTTCTGGTAAACCAATCACTGCAGTGTTATCACCAATGCGTAAGTCAGAAGAAAGAATCAGTTCGCAACCCCCACCAAGCGCAAAGCCACGAATGACGGATAAGGTAGGGAAAGGTAGATCTTCTAATTTACAGAAAATATCATTAGCGTATTTCACCCAGTGATCGAGTTCTTCTGCCGGTTTAGCGAATAAGCCGAGGAATTCTTTTATATCTGCACCAACAATGAAGGCGCTTTTATCTGAGCTTAGAATTAATCCAGTGATTCCAGGTTGCGCTTTGATTGCGTCAATCGCTTCGTCTAAGGCAGCGAGTGTTTTTGAATTAAGAGTATTGACGGACCCTTCAGCACTGAAAGTAAGCTGAGCGATACCATCTTGTAATTCTTTTACGTGTAGGGACGTATGTTGGTAAATCATTGTCTATCTCCATGACGAACAAACGGTATTGTTGTAGAGCAACTTATTATCGTTTTTCTCTGGTTTGACCAGGTTGTTACAGTCTTGATCGTGTAATTGTTAACTTCAATAACAATTCAAACAATTGTTTGAAATTTGTGCGCAAGGTCATTTTGTGGCCCATTAAAAGTTAAATGGCGTGTTAAACTGGGAACTTTATTTTTGAGGTCGTGTGTTATGAATGAGCAACCATATTTAATCCCTACTGATAGGGTAGTCGTTGAAGAGGAAATCAAAAAGAGCCTGTTCATTACTCACATTGCTCACACTCCGACTATTGAAAGTGCGAAAGCCTTTGTTGATGAGATGAAAGTTCAGCATGCTTCTGCTAGGCATAACTGCTGGGGCTTTGTTGCGGGTAGGCCAGAAGATTCGTTATTGTGGGGATTTAGCGATGATGGTGAACCTTCCGGAACGGCAGGAAAGCCGATATTAGCCCAATTGTCTGGATCTGGAATTGGTGAGATGACGGCAGTTGTTACCCGCTATTCTGGTGGAATTAAACTAGGTACTGGCGGATTAGTGAAAGCCTATGGCGGTGGTGTGCAGCAAGCTCTCAAGCAAGTTCAAACTATTGAAAAAAAGATCACCACTCAATTGCTGCTAGGGTTAGACTACGCTTTAATGCCTTTGGTGCAATCTATTATGTCTCAATATCAAGTGAGTCAACTTGATGCAAAGTTTGAACAACACATTGACTTACTAGTTGAGATCGATATAAGAGAAGCGGACGTGTTTACACAGACTCTAATCAATAAAACTGGCGCTAAGGTTGAGATTAAACCAAAACACATGTGATCCTCATTTAAAAAGGACTTTGGAAGCTTAGCTTCTCTACTCTATATGCAATTTCGTTCAATTATTCGAATCGTCGGCTTACTACTGGCATTATTTAGCCTCACAATGTTGGCACCTGCGCTGGTGGCTTTATTTTATCGCGATGGTGCCGGTGTGCCTTTTGTTACTACCTTTTTTGTATTGTTATTTTGTGGTGGATTGTGTTGGTTTCCCAATCGCTATAAAAAATCAGAATTAAAAGCTCGAGATGGCTTTCTCATTGTAGTTTTATTCTGGGTGGTTATCGGTAGTGCAGGAGCGTTACCACTTTGGTTGTCTGATAATCCTAACATTTCAGTGACCGATTCCTTTTTTGAATCTTTTTCTGCATTAACTACTACTGGGGCAACAACAATTGTTGGCTTGGATACTTTACCTAAAGCGATATTATTCTATCGACAGTTTTTACAGTGGTTTGGTGGTATGGGGATCATCGTGCTCGCGGTAGCCATTTTGCCAATACTTGGCATTGGTGGTATGCAATTATATCGAGCGGAAATTCCAGGGCCGGTAAAAGATAATAAAATGACACCACGAATTGCCGAAACAGCGAAAGTGCTTTGGTATATTTACTTAAGTCTTACTATTGTTTGTGCTGGAGCATTCTGGTTAGCGGGTATGAGCCTGTTTGATGCGATTTGTCATAGCTTTTCGACGATTGCCATTGGTGGGTTTTCTACCCATGATGCCAGTATGGGATACTTTAATAGTCCTGTGATTAATATGATCACAGTAGTCTTTCTACTTATTTCAGCGTGTAACTTTTCACTGCACTTTGCTGCTTTTGCTTCGGGAGGAGTGCACCCTAAGTATTACTGGCGAGATCCTGAATTTCGTGCCTTTATTACTATTCAAGTTTTGTTGTTTTTATTATGTTTTGTCATTTTACTTCTACACAGTAATGACTTAACAACATTTGAAACTTTTGATCAGGTGTTGTTCCAGACGGTATCGATTTCTACGACTGCGGGCTTTACTACGACAGGCTTTTCACAGTGGCCTCTGTTTCTACCTGTTTTATTGTTGTTTTCTTCTTTTATTGGTGGTTGCGCAGGTTCTACTGGTGGGGGCCTAAAAGTGATTCGAGTGTTGTTACTCACGTTACAAGGAGGACGTGAACTAAAACGTCTTGTGCATCCTAAAGCGGTTTTTCCTATTAAAGTAGGTGGTAAGGCGTTGCCACAACGAGTGGTCGATGCTGTGTGGGGATTTTTCTCTGCGTATGCATTAGTGTTTGTATTGTGTATGTTGGGTCTTATCGCTTCAGGTATGGATGAATTAAGTGCCTTTTCTGCTGTGGCTGCAACGCTTAATAATTTGGGACCAGGGCTTGGTGAGGTTTCAGTGCATTTTGCTAATGTTAATGATGCTGCCAAGTGGGTACTTATTATTTCAATGTTATTTGGTCGACTAGAGGTGTTCACACTTCTTATCTTATTTACACCAACATTTTGGAAAAGTTAGGTTTTCGTGAAAAGTACTATTATTTTATATTCAACCCAAGAAGGGCAAACCTATAAAATTGCACAGTTTATGGCAGAACAAATTGGTAACGATAGCTGTGAATTGGCGGATCTACACCAAGTTGAAGATTTAGATTTGAGCTCATATTGTAATATCATTATTGGTGCATCGATTCGTTATGGTCACTTTAATAAGAAGCTGTACCAATTTATTGATCAACATAAAGTAGATTTAATATCTGCAGGTGCGTCTTTCTATAGTGTTAATCTAACCGCTCGCAAACCAGGCAAAGATACGCCAGAGGGGAGTGTCTATATTCAAAAGTTTTTAAAGCGCTCACCTTGGCAACCTAAACATATTGGTGTGTTCGCTGGTGGACTGTATTACCCTCGATACTCATGGTTCGACCGAGTTATGATTCGTTTTATTATGTCTATGACAGGTGGAGAGACGGATACCAGCAAAGAAGTTGAGTATACCGACTGGGAAAAAGTCGCTCTATTTGTCAAAAAGGTTACTAAATAGCAGACAAAATAAACAAAAAATACGGCTTTCGATGCTTTTTTCTACGAAATAGAAAAAAATCAAAGAAAAGTGAAAAAAGCCCTTGCCAATGTGAACCAGGTCTCTATAATGCGCCCTCACTGACACGGAGCACACAGCCTAACGGCAGCAACGAGTTAGAGGTCAAAACCTTATCAAAAAGGTTTGCGAAAAAAGTTTTAAAAAAGTGTTTGACACGAACTTTTAAATCGCTAAAATGGCCGCCCTGTTCAACGAGACGCACTAAGCGCTTTCAATAAGAACAACGCTCTTTAACAATTTAAACCTATCAATCTGTGTGGGCACTCGTTGATGATAATCAAAAAGATTTATCAATGAACTGAGTGACCAATCAGTTATTAGTTTACTAATAATTGGCACAGTCAATTCATTATCTGTCTGTTGGATAGATAATAGCTTTAAAGTTACTTCTTCTTTTAAGAAGAATAGTTTTGAAGTCAGTATTCGTTGAGCCGGTCGAAAGACCACAAAAACTTTAATTGAAGAGTTTGATCATGGCTCAGATTGAACGCTGGCGGCAGGCCTAACACATGCAAGTCGAGCGGAAACGAGAATAGCTTGCTATTCGGCGTCGAGCGGCGGACGGGTGAGTAATGCATAGGAAGTTGCCCAGTAGAGGGGGATAACCATTGGAAACGATGGCTAATACCGCATAACCTCTTCGGAGCAAAGCGGGGGACCTTCGGGCCTCGCGCTACTGGATACGCCTATGTGGGATTAGCTAGTTGGTGAGGTAAAGGCTCACCAAGGCGACGATCCCTAGCTGGTCTGAGAGGATGATCAGCCACACTGGGACTGAGACACGGCCCAGACTCCTACGGGAGGCAGCAGTGGGGAATATTGCACAATGGGCGAAAGCCTGATGCAGCCATGCCGCGTGTATGAAGAAGGCCTTCGGGTTGTAAAGTACTTTCAGTTGTGAGGAAGGTTTCGTAGTTAATAACTGCGTTGCTTGACGTTAGCAACAGAAGAAGCACCGGCTAACTCCGTGCCAGCAGCCGCGGTAATACGGAGGGTGCGAGCGTTAATCGGAATTACTGGGCGTAAAGCGCATGCAGGTGGTTTGTTAAGTCAGATGTGAAAGCCCGGGGCTCAACCTCGGAAGGTCATTTGAAACTGGCAAACTAGAGTACTGTAGAGGGGGGTAGAATTTCAGGTGTAGCGGTGAAATGCGTAGAGATCTGAAGGAATACCAGTGGCGAAGGCGGCCCCCTGGACAGATACTGACACTCAGATGCGAAAGCGTGGGGAGCAAACAGGATTAGATACCCTGGTAGTCCACGCCGTAAACGATGTCTACTTGGAGGTTGTGGCCTTGAGCCGTGGCTTTCGGAGCTAACGCGTTAAGTAGACCGCCTGGGGAGTACGGTCGCAAGATTAAAACTCAAATGAATTGACGGGGGCCCGCACAAGCGGTGGAGCATGTGGTTTAATTCGATGCAACGCGAAGAACCTTACCTACTCTTGACATCCAGAGAACTTTCCAGAGATGGATTGGTGCCTTCGGGAACTCTGAGACAGGTGCTGCATGGCTGTCGTCAGCTCGTGTTGTGAAATGTTGGGTTAAGTCCCGCAACGAGCGCAACCCTTATCCTTGTTTGCCAGCGAGTAATGTCGGGAACTCCAGGGAGACTGCCGGTGATAAACCGGAGGAAGGTGGGGACGACGTCAAGTCATCATGGCCCTTACGAGTAGGGCTACACACGTGCTACAATGGCGCATACAGAGGGCAGCGAACTTGCGAAAGTAAGCGAATCCCAAAAAGTGCGTCGTAGTCCGGATTGGAGTCTGCAACTCGACTCCATGAAGTCGGAATCGCTAGTAATCGTGGATCAGAATGCCACGGTGAATACGTTCCCGGGCCTTGTACACACCGCCCGTCACACCATGGGAGTGGGCTGCAAAAGAAGTAGGTAGTTTAACCTTCGGGAGGACGCTTACCACTTTGTGGTTCATGACTGGGGTGAAGTCGTAACAAGGTAGCCCTAGGGGAACCTGGGGCTGGATCACCTCCTTATACGAAGATTATTTTTGATGAGTACCCACACAGATTGATTAGGTTTATATAGAAAAGAGTTTTGAAAGCATCCCAATGCTTTCATAGTCCGTGTCCCGTTCGTCTAGAGGCCTAGGACACCGCCCTTTCACGGCGGTAACAGGGGTTCGACTCCCCTACGGGATACCATTTTTAAATACATTTACGAATGTTTTTAAAAATGGTTTCGTAAGAAACTCTTGCTCTTTAACAATTTGGAAAGCTGACTGATAACAATAATTCAATTGTTGTTATCAAATAAAAGTTCTCAATGTTTATCTTAATCGATAAACACAACAACACACATTCAAGTGTCTTGTATTCAAATCAATTGCTTGCAATTGATTCTATTGAGTCCGGCAAACGTTCATCAAGGATTACCCTCCTTGTGAACAAAACTAAAACCTTATTTAGTTGAACATACATTAAGACCCTTTTGGGTTGTATGGTTAAGTGAATAAGCGTACACGGTGGATGCCTAGGCAGTCAGAGGCGATGAAGGACGTATTAACTTGCGATAAGCGTAGATTAGGCAGTAAAAGCCACTTGAGTCTACGATTTCCGAATGGGGAAACCCACGTGCATAAGCACGTATTATTAACTGAATACATAGGTTAATAAGGCGAACCCGGGGAACTGAAACATCTAAGTACCCGGAGGAAGAGAAATCAACCGAGATTCCGAAAGTAGCGGCGAGCGAAATTGGATTAGCCCTTAAGCTTTATATGATGCAGGTGAAGGCTCTGGAAAGTGCCGCGATACAGGGTGATAGCCCCGTAACCGACACATCATACTAAGTGAAAACGAGTAAGGCGGGACACGTGATATCCTGTCTGAATATGGGGGGACCATCCTCCAAGGCTAAATACTCCTGACTGACCGATAGTGAACCAGTACCGTGAGGGAAAGGCGAAAAGAACCCCTGTGAGGGGAGTGAAATAGAACCTGAAACCGTGTACGTACAAGCAGTAGGAGCACCTTCGTGGTGTGACTGCGTACCTTTTGTATAATGGGTCAGCGACTTATATTTAGTAGCAAGGTTAACCGTATAGGGGAGCCGTAGGGAAACCGAGTCTTAACTGGGCGTCGAGTTGCTAGGTATAGACCCGAAACCAGGTGATCTAGCCATGGGCAGGTTGAAGATTGAGTAACATCAATTGGAGGACCGAACCGACTAATGTTGAAAAATTAGCGGATGACTTGTGGCTAGGGGTGAAAGGCCAATCAAACCTGGAGATAGCTGGTTCTCCCCGAAAGCTATTTAGGTAGCGCCTCGGACGAATACTACTGGGGGTAGAGCACTGTTAAGGCTAGGGGGTCATCCCGACTTACCAACCCTTTGCAAACTCCGAATACCAGTAAGTACTATCCGGGAGACACACGGCGGGTGCTAACGTCCGTCGTGGAGAGGGAAACAACCCAGACCGCCAGCTAAGGTCCCAAAGTATAGCTAAGTGGGAAACGATGTGGGAAGGCTCAGACAGCCAGGATGTTGGCTTAGAAGCAGCCATCATTTAAAGAAAGCGTAATAGCTCACTGGTCGAGTCGGCCTGCGCGGAAGATGTAACGGGGCTAAGCTATACACCGAAGCTGCGGCATCCTAGTTTACTAGGATGGGTAGGGGAGCGTTCTGTAAGCCGTTGAAGGTGAACTGAGAAGTTTGCTGGAGGTATCAGAAGTGCGAATGCTGACATGAGTAACGATAAAGGGAGTGAAAAACTCCCTCGCCGGAAGACCAAGGGTTCCTGTCCAACGTTAATCGGGGCAGGGTAAGTCGACCCCTAAGGCGAGGCTGAAAAGCGTAGTCGATGGGAAACGGGTTAATATTCCCGTACTTCTTACAAATGCGATGGGGGGACGGAGAAGGCTAGGTGGGCCTGGCGATGGTTGTCCAGGTTCAAGTGCGTAGGCTGATTTCTTAGGTAAATCCGGGAAATCTTAAGGCCGAGACACGACGTCGAGCTACTACGGTAGTGAAGTCATTGATGCCATGCTTCCAGGAAAAGCCTCTAAGCTTCAGTTTGTAAGAAATCGTACCCCAAACCGACACAGGTGGTCGGGTAGAGAATACCAAGGCGCTTGAGAGAACTCGGGTGAAGGAACTAGGCAAAATGGTACCGTAACTTCGGGAGAAGGTACGCTCCTAGCGGTGATGAGACTTGCTCTCTAAGCTGCCGGGAGTCGCAGATACCAGGTGGCTGCAACTGTTTATTAAAAACACAGCACTGTGCAAAATCGTAAGATGACGTATACGGTGTGACGCCTGCCCGGTGCCGGAAGGTTAATTGATGGGGTTATCTTCGGAGAAGCTCTTGATCGAAGCCCCGGTAAACGGCGGCCGTAACTATAACGGTCCTAAGGTAGCGAAATTCCTTGTCGGGTAAGTTCCGACCTGCACGAATGGCGTAATGATGGCCACGCTGTCTCCACCCGAGACTCAGTGAAATTGAAATCGCTGTGAAGATGCAGTGTACCCGCGGCTAGACGGAAAGACCCCGTGAACCTTTACTACAGCTTGGCACTGAACATTGACCCTACATGTGTAGGATAGGTGGGAGACTTTGAAGCATTCACGCCAGTGGATGTGGAGTCAACCTTGAAATACCACCCTTGTAGTGTTGATGTTCTAACTTAGCCCCATTATCTGGGGTGAGGACAGTGCCTGGTGGGTAGTTTGACTGGGGCGGTCTCCTCCCAAAGAGTAACGGAGGAGCACGAAGGTGGGCTAAACACGGTTGGACATCGTGTGGTTAGTGCAATGGCATAAGCCCGCTTGACTGCGAGAATGACAATTCGAGCAGGTGCGAAAGCAGGTCATAGTGATCCGGTGGTTCTGAATGGAAGGGCCATCGCTCAACGGATAAAAGGTACTCCGGGGATAACAGGCTGATACCGCCCAAGAGTTCATATCGACGGCGGTGTTTGGCACCTCGATGTCGGCTCATCACATCCTGGGGCTGAAGTCGGTCCCAAGGGTATGGCTGTTCGCCATTTAAAGTGGTACGCGAGCTGGGTTTAGAACGTCGTGAGACAGTTCGGTCCCTATCTGCCGTGGGCGTTGGAAGATTGAAGGGGGCTGCTCCTAGTACGAGAGGACCGGAGTGGACGAACCTCTGGTGTTCGGGTTGTCATGCCAATGGCATTGCCCGGTAGCTAAGTTCGGAATCGATAAGTGCTGAAAGCATCTAAGCACGAAGCGAGCCCTGAGATGAGTCTTCCCTGGCGCTTTAAGCGTCCTAAAGGGTTGTCGGAGACTACGACGTTGATAGGTTGGGTGTGTAAGCGCTGCGAGGCGTTGAGCTAACCAATACTAATTGCCCGTGAGGCTTAACCATACAACACCTAAAGGGTTTTGGTTGGACTGAATAGATATGAGACATACTTGAATGAGTGTGAGAACGAGTTAAAGATAACAGACAGCTTTCCGAATTAAGTTAAAGCATCATAAATGATGTTTTAACAAAAGAATTTGCTTGGCGACCATAGCGCTTTGGACCCACCTGATTCCATGCCGAACTCAGAAGTGAAACGAAGTAGCGCCGATGGTAGTGTGGGGTTTCCCCATGTGAGAGTAGGACATCGCCAGGCTTTGAATTGCAAAATGCTGAATAGACACTGCGGAGTGGTAGTTCAGTTGGTTAGAATACCGGCCTGTCACGCCGGGGGTCGCGGGTTCGAGTCCCGTCCACTCCGCCACTTACATATCTTGAATAAAGAGTAAGAAACCTGATTCGAAAGAGTCAGGTTTTTTTTCGTTTGTAGAAAATGAAATTTAGAACAATAGGTATTGATAAGTGGCTGTTTTGTTAGTTTATTTTAGCGAACAGCGAGTAAGCTGTTACCTTAGGTATCCTAAGTCATTAGATAGTAGTACTTCTACCTCATAACTAACATGCTCTAATTTCAAATAAATCTATAAATTTGAAGTGATAGGTTTGAGATTTTTTGATCAAAAAAGCCCAAGTTATGTACTTGGGCTATGGGAATCTTTATAAAATTTGCTTTAGAATTCGGTCTGCTTTGACTCTTTTTATCTTACGTATGAGCTTTTGTACATCTTCTGGGTAATTCTCAAGAGTGTCTAACTGCCTATAACTGCCGATTAAATTGGTATGCTCGAGAATAGATGAGAGTTCATTTTCAAACTGCTTGGTAAGTAATTGCTCGGTATCTTTAATCAGTAATCCATTTTCTAAATCTAATTTCCAGGCTCTAGGATTGAAGTTATTGCCTGTGATTAACATGTATTCTTTATCAATCCACATTCCTTTTAAGTGAAAGCTATTATTATCATGCTTCCAAAGGTGAATCGATAGTTGGC
The DNA here is from genome assembly GCF_002218005.2 of Vibrio algivorus. GTDB lineage: Bacteria > Pseudomonadota > Gammaproteobacteria > Enterobacterales > Vibrionaceae > Vibrio > Vibrio algivorus. The sequence continues at coordinate 2,468,118 of NZ_AP018678.1, read as the reverse complement.
GACTAGCGATATGTCCTTCATTGATACGGGCAAAATGACGTAAGTTGAGCTCATATAGGTAAGGTAGGCCAGCAATGGTTTTAAAGTCTTCTTCCGGCGGAATATAAAAATCGTTGGCGGTTTTATCTCCCACAATGATGGTCACCTTAACACCTCGTCTTATTGCTCTTTTGACCTCTTTAGAGATACTTTTAGGAAAGTTAAAATAAGGTGTTAAGATCGTAATTTCTTTTTCAGCGCAAGCGATAAGGTTATTAATATGTAGATTAAGCTTATTGCGACGCTTACCAACTCCCACTAATGGTGTTATACCCACTTGGCCTTGTTTAATTATCTCTGGAGTGAACTCGTATTGAGATTGGGCAAGAAGAGCACGAAATTGTTTGATCGCAGGCTTTAACGTTTTAGTTGTTGGGCGATCTACTTGTGATAAACAATTAACAGCTGAATTGTTGCTTATATTTTGCTGGATATATTGCACCATACAATCGGCTAGCGCTGGATTTTCCATTACATGGTAGCGGTCAAAACGATATTTTTCGTTATGTTGTAGATAGATATTATTTAGGCTTGCACCACTGTATATAACGGTATTATCAATGATAAAGCCTTTTAGATGTAATACACCAAAGACTTCTTTTCCACGAACAGGTACCCCTAAAATAGAAATTGGATGCTGGTACTTTTGAGCAAACTTTTTATATAAAGCAGCATTACCTTCGCTTTGATCTGCGCCAATCAATCCGCGTTGCGCTCGATGCCAGTCAACACACACAGTAATATCAAGCTTAGGGTTGCGTTGTTTTGCTTCATAGAGCTCAGTCAATATTTGACGCCCTGCGTCGTCATCTTCGAGATACAAGGCGACAAGATAAATACGTTGTGTAGCTTGTTTAATTTCAGACAATAGCCGGTTGCGGAATTGCTGTGCTGAAAATAGCACTTCAAAGGCGTTTGGATCTTGAGCTATGGTTGGTAGCTGTTCGAGTAATTCCTTACTAGCTATCATATTTTTATGAACCTTACATGCTGCTAATGTCTTGGCTTATCATTTTACCAAATTAATCGCTATTATTCCTACATATGAACAAGAAGTTATGTCAGAACTGTAGGCAGATATCGCATTGGTAGAAGTTTTTTGCCTGTACTTGTGTAACGTATAAATAACTGTTGCAGTGAATTGGGAAGTTGTTCAACTTCCACTACAGAAAACCCTATTGATTGATATAGTGATTCAAGGTGCTGATAAGCGAAGCAAAAACAATTTTCAGATAAACAATGAGCCTGACAAAATGTTAATAACTGGCTAGCAATGCCTTGCTGCCGATAGTCTGGAATAACTAACATGCCAGTGAGAAGAGAAAAACTTTCAATAGTACGAAACCGGACGATACAAATAATTTTCTGTTGATGGTAACCAACGACTATTTGTTCATTTTTTTTCGGTTTTCCCGAAGGATAAAATGCTTTATAGATAGGCTTAATGAGCGGTATTTTAATACTTTCAAGTGGTTGAAAATTAACTTCAATCATACAGGCACTGTGTTTATTAAGTGTATAAGGTAGAATAGTACGACACACGCTTAGGTAATCAAATGTATGAATGTAAATAATAATGTAAATATGAAACCTTTCCATACTTTTGGCATTGATGTGCCTTGTGATGTTCTCGTGGAAGCGGCAACGGTAGATGACTTAATTTCAGCTTACCGGTGCCCTGAGTGGCAAGAGTTGCCTAAATTGGTTTTAGGTAAAGGCAGTAATGTGTTATTCACAGAACCCTTTCATGGCGTAGTCGTGATTAATAAGCTATTAGGGAAAACCGTTACTACTCGTGATGATTTTATTTATTTAACTATCGCTGGCGGTGAAGATTGGCCTAGCTTGGTTGAATGGACGTTAGAACAAGGCATTCCTGGTTTAGAAAACTTAGCCTTAATTCCTGGCTGTGCTGGTAGTGCTCCTATTCAGAATATTGGCGCTTATGGCGTTGAATTTAAAGATATATGTGATTATGTTGAGTATCTGGATCTAGAATCACTGGATATTATTCGTTTAAGTGCTCAAGAGTGTTTGTTTGGTTATCGAGATTCGATATTTAAAAATGATTTATTAGGTAAAGTTATTATCACATCTATTGGCTTAAAACTGCCCTCTAATTGGCAACCTAATTTTACCTATGGTCCACTAAAGTCGGAAAAAGATTTGCTCACCACGCCTTACGCTGTTTTTGAGCATGTGTGTGATATTCGCCGCTCTAAATTGCCCGATCCCAATGTTACAGGCAATGCTGGAAGCTTTTTCAAAAATCCAGTAATTACTCATGAAAATTATATGGAATTACAAGCTCTTTACCCAGATCTGAACGGATTTGAGGTCGAAGGTGGGGTTAAAATCGCAGCAGGCTGGTTGATCGATCGTTGTGGCTTGAAAGGTCATCAGATAGGTGGTGCACAAGTGCATCCTCAGCAAGCTCTGGTTATTGTTAATGTTGATAATGCGACCTCTAATGATGTTCTTGAACTTGCTTGGTATGTTAAACATGCTGTGCTGGATAAATATGGTGTGGAATTGGAGCATGAAGTGCGGTTTTTTAGTGCTACCCAAGAAACGAGTTTAGAAATTATCTTTGCAGATCGCTTTCAATAATTAGGTGGTACTCCATGACAGATAGTAAACCTAAGTTACATGACGTTAAACTACGTATTATCAAGCAATTGTCGGATGGAGAGTTTCATTCAGGAGAAGATTTAGGTGAGCTGCTTGGTATCTCACGAGCAGCAATAAGTAAACATATTAAAGGGATTCAAGAATGGGGGATTGATATCTATCGAGTCCAAGGAAAAGGCTATCAGCTTTCTTCTGCCATCGACTTATTAGATTATGAGATCATCCAGTCAGTTTCATCAGTTCCCGTTGAGCTATTTCCAGTCATTGATTCAACCAATCAGTACCTTTTAGATAGTATTGATTCTTTACCGAGTGGTGCGGTGTGCGTGGCAGAGTATCAAGCAAAAGGTAGAGGAAGAAGGGGGCGTCAATGGGTATCTCCTTTTGGTTCTAACTTATACTTTTCAATGTATTGGCAGTTGGAGTCAGGAGTTGCGGCCGCAATGGGGCTAAGCCTAGCTATTGGTGTTGCGATCGTTGATGCACTAGAAACCTTAGGGGCGACAGGGCTGAAATTAAAATGGCCGAATGATCTCTATTACGAAGATAAAAAATTAGCCGGTATTTTAGTTGAAATGTCCGCACAAACGGGCGGTGTTGCTCATCTGGTGATAGGAATGGGACTGAACATTAATATGACGGCGGATACATGTGCTATCGATCAGTCGTGGGCCAATTTAAATCAAGTATTCGATGATAATACACCATCAAGAAATCAACTAGTAATAGAATTGATCAGAGCTTGGAAACAGGTGCTTGAACAATATGAGGAACAAGGTATGTCCTCTTTTGTGAAGCGCTGGAATGAACTGGATAACTTTAAAGATAAGCCAATTAAGCTATTAATGGGTAACAAAGAAGTTTACGGCATCGGTAAAGGTATCAACCAGCAAGGTGGTATTTTACTAGAAACTGAACAAGGGTTAGAAACTTATGTTGGTGGCGAAATCTCCCTAAGAAAAGCAGATTAATCGATGTAACAGAGCAGGTTACTTTCTTAAGTGAACCTCTTCTACCATATGATCTGCACCTTTGCGTAATATCAGCTGTGCTCGATCTTTGGTGGGTAGAATATTTTGCTGTAAGTTGATGCCATTGATCGAGTTCCAAATACTCTTAGCTTTATCAATCGATTCTTGCTCAGTGAGTTTGGTGTAATGGCTAAAGTACGAACCGGGCTTAGTGAATGCCCCTTTACGTAACTTCATAAATCGCGAAACATACCATTCTTCTATTTGCTGAGTATCTGCATCAACATAAATAGAAAAATCCAAAAAGTCAGAGATAAATACTTTGAAAGGACTTTCTGGGTAATCACTGCCGCTTTGTAGAACATTCAGCCCCTCAATAATCAACACGTCGGGCTGATCGACCACCTTAACTTCATCGGTAATATCGTAAGTAATATGTGAGTAAACAGGCACTTGAATGTTTCGCTTGCAAGCTTTGACATCACTTAAAAACTCAACCAATGACTTAGTATCGTAAGACTCAGGGAAACCCTTTTTGGTCATCAAATTATTATTCAGCAAGGTTTCATTGGGGTGTAAAAAACCGTCCGTTGTAATGAGCTCAACTTTAGGGTGATTCTCCCAGCGAGATAGTAAAGCGGTTAATAACCTCGCCGTGGTACTTTTTCCAACCGCGACACTTCCTGCAATACCAATAATAAAGGGCGGCGATTTCTCTTGTTTATTAAAGAATTGATGCAGTACTTGATTGCGGCTTTGGCGAGCTTCGACATATAAATTGAGTAGGCGAGATAGTGGCAAATAAATTTTTGTCACTTCTTCCATCGACAAGCTTTCATTAATCCCTTGTAGTTCTTCCAAGTCTTCAGGGGTAAGTGTCATTGGTACAGAATTACGTAATTCAGACCACTGACTTCTGTTGTATGAAAGATACGGATTCATAGAAAGACTCGAAAATAACCAAAAAGGATGAGCGAAGATACACCAAGCGACGTTGATTTCAAATAAGCGTTAGGTGACTTTAGTAGTAAATTAGCAACTTTTTGCCTTATTTATACCCAATTTCCTATTCCATTAATGAAAATAATGGTTTTTTGCATTTTACCCTTGCAAGCTTTTGGAACATTCAATAGAATTCGCCCCACTTGCGCCGACTTAGCTCAGTAGGTAGAGCAACTGACTTGTAATCAGTAGGTCACCAGTTCGATTCCGGTAGTCGGCACCATCTCTTTATATGATAGAGATGGCAAGCAACAAAAAATTTGGAGGGGTTCCCGAGTGGCCAAAGGGAGCAGACTGTAAATCTGCCGGCTCCGCCTTCGATGGTTCGAATCCGTCCCCCTCCACCATATTGACATTTGTTTTATAATCAAAATGAATGTAAATAAATTGTGAAAATAGCGCTCAGAGTTACACGTGTGCGTGCGTCGTATAATGGCTATTACCTCAGCCTTCCAAGCTGATGATGCGGGTTCGATTCCCGCCGCACGCTCCAATTCTGTATTTTATAAAACAATGTAGTGCTGATATAGCTCAGCCCGGTAGAGCGCACCCTTGGTAAGGGTGAGGTCCCCAGTTCGAGTCTGGGTATCAGCACCAGTTTTAAGCAATATTTTCCGATTGAGATACACTTACTTTACTAAAAAGTACTATTATTTTTTGGTTACGTGGTCATTCAAGCCACCTAAATCCGTACCTAGAGGGACTATCCATGTCTAAAGAAAAATTTGAACGTACGAAACCGCACGTAAACGTTGGTACTATCGGCCACGTTGACCACGGTAAAACAACTCTTACTGCTGCTATCTGTACTACACTTGCAAAAGTGTACGGCGGTGTAGCAAAAGACTTCGCATCTATCGATAACGCTCCAGAAGAGCGCGAGCGTGGTATCACAATCGCAACTTCTCACGTTGAGTACGATACTCCAGCACGTCACTACGCACACGTAGACTGCCCAGGACACGCCGATTATGTTAAAAACATGATCACTGGTGCTGCGCAAATGGACGGCGGTATCCTAGTAGTAGCTGCGACTGATGGTCCAATGCCACAAACACGTGAGCACATCCTACTTGGTCGTCAGGTTGGTATTCCTTACATCATCGTATTCATGAACAAATGTGACATGGTTGATGATGAAGAGCTTCTAGAGCTAGTAGAAATGGAAGTTCGTGAACTTCTTTCTGAGTACGACTTCCCAGGTGATGATCTACCAGTAATCCAAGGTTCAGCTCTTGGCGCTCTAAACGGCGAGAAAGAGTGGGAAGACAAAATCGTTGAGCTTGCAGAAGCACTAGATTCTTACATTCCTGAGCCAGAGCGTGCAGTAGACCAACCATTCCTACTACCAATTGAAGACGTATTCTCAATTCAAGGTCGTGGTACGGTTGTAACTGGTCGTATCGAGCGTGGTATCCTACGTGTAGGTGACGAAGTAGAAATCGTTGGTATCAAAGACACAACAGTAACGACATGTACTGGTGTTGAAATGTTCCGTAAACTGCTTGACGAAGGTCGTGCAGGTGAGAACGTTGGTGCACTTCTACGTGGTACTAAGCGTGATGACGTTGAACGTGGTCAAGTATTGGCTGCTAAAGGTTCAATCAACCCACACACAACTTTCGAATCAGAAGTATACGTACTTTCGAAAGATGAAGGTGGTCGTCATACTCCATTCTTCAAAGGTTACCGTCCACAGTTCTACTTCCGTACAACTGACGTAACTGGCGACATCCAACTACCAGAAGGTGTTGAGATGGTAATGCCTGGTGATAACGTACAAATGACAGTTACTCTAATCGCACCAATCGCGATGGATGAAGGTCTACGTTTCGCTATCCGTGAAGGTGGCCGTACAGTTGGTGCTGGTGTTGTAGCGAAAATCATCGCTTAATTAGCCAAACTTTAAGTTTAAATACGAATTGTATTTGACTAACGACTATCAAAAAGGGCATCATTTGATGCCCTTTTTCTACGCTGAACAAAATGAAGGCATAAATTGGTCGTTTTGTAACTGACTCAGCAAAGAATTGTATTAGATTTATATCTAATTTATTTAGTTGATGGCTTGTCCTAAACTAATGAGTTAGCCCTGCCAATTGCGGGGTTATTGTCGTTTTTAAGTAAAACTTTTCACAGGTTTGTTTATGAAAGCCAAAGCTGAAACTCATGAGAGCTCAAAAGCGGCAGATGCTTTTAAGTGGTTTATCACTTTTGCACTGCTAGCTGCTGCTGTTGTGGGAAATTACCTGTATGGTGAAATGTCTGTTGCTATTCGTGCAGCAGCCGTTGTTATTTTAATTGCAGCTGCCCTTGGTGTAGCGGCTCTGACAACGAAAGGTAAAGCTACGATTGTATTTGCTCGCGAAGCAAAACTTGAAGTGCGCAAAGTGGTTTGGCCTACACGCCAAGAAACAATGCAAACAACATTTATCGTATTAGCTGTAAGTATTGTAATGGCTCTATTGCTATGGGGAATTGACGGCATCATGGTTCGTCTAATTGCTCTAGCAACTGGAGTGTAAGGGGTTTTAAACATGAGTGAAGCACCAAAAAAACGCTGGTATGTGGTTCAAGCCTTTTCCGGGTTTGAAGGCCGTGTTGCACAATCTCTTCGCGAACATATCAAAATGCACGCTATGGAAGAGTTTTTCGGTGACGTATTAGTACCTACTGAAGAAGTGGTGGAAATGCGCGCTGGTCAACGTCGTAAGAGTGAGCGTAAATTCTTTCCAGGCTACGTGTTAGTCCAAATGGTAATGAATGATGAATCATGGCACTTAGTACGTAGTATTCCGCGTGTTATGGGCTTTATTGGTGGCACCTCTGATCGTCCTGCTCCAATTACCGATAAAGAAGCTGATGCTATCTTGAATCGTTTAGAACAGGCGAGCGAAGCTCCAAGACCGAAAACATTATTTGAAGCAGGTGAAGTGGTTCGTGTTACAGAAGGCCCATTTGCTGACTTCAATGGTACGGTTGAGCAAGTTGACTATGAAAAGAGCCGCTTAAAAGTGTCTGTATCGATCTTTGGTCGTGCAACACCGGTTGAGCTTGAATTTAGTCAAGTTGAAAAATCGGACTAATAAATTTGCTTAATAAAGCATCAAAAGGCTTGTTTCAGGCGTGAAGTTTGACTATAATTTCGCGCCTTTTTACAGGTATTAATGTAAAGCTAGCGGGGAGCTGATCAAGCGATTAGCGTCTGTACCCAAAATTTAGGAATTAAAATGGCTAAGAAAGTAGAAGCTTATATCAAACTGCAAGTTGCAGCTGGTATGGCAAACCCAAGTCCACCGGTTGGTCCTGCACTAGGTCAACACGGCGTAAACATCATGGAATTCTGTAAAGCGTTCAATGCAAAAACAGAATCTGTTGAGAAAGGTCTTCCAATCCCAGTTGTTATCTCTGTATACAACGACCGTTCTTTCACGTTTGTAACTAAGACTCCACCTGCTGCTGTTCTTCTTAAGAAAGCTGCTGGCGTTAAGTCTGGTTCTGGCCGTCCAAACACTGAGAAAGTTGGTACTGTTACTGACGCTCAGCTACAAGAGATTGCTGAAACTAAAGCTGCAGATATGACTGGCGCAGACATCGAAGCGATGAAGCGTTCTATCGCGGGTACTGCTCGTTCAATGGGCCTAGTGGTAGAGGGATAAGATCATGGCAAAACTTACTAAGCGTATGAAAACAATCCGCGAAAAAGTGGATGCGACTAAAGAATACGAAATCAACGAAGCTGTTGCTCTTCTTAAAGAACTAGCGACTGCTAAATTCGTAGAAAGCGTAGACGTAGCTGTAAACCTAGGCATCGATGCTCGTAAATCTGACCAGAACGTTCGTGGCGCTACAGTACTTCCACATGGTACTGGCCGTGACATTCGCGTAGCTGTTTTCACTCAAGGTGCAAACGCTGAAGCAGCGAAAGAAGCTGGTGCAGATATCGTTGGTATGGAAGATCTAGCTGAGCTAGTGAAAAAAGGCGAAATGAACTTCGACGTAGTTGTTGCTTCTCCTGATGCAATGCGTGTAGTTGGTCAACTAGGTACTATCCTAGGTCCACGCGGCCTTATGCCAAACCCTAAAGTTGGTACTGTAACTCCTAACGTTGCTGAAGCAGTTAAAAATGCTAAAGCTGGTCAGGTTCGTTACCGTAACGACAAAAACGGCATCATTCACACTACTATTGGTAAAGCATCTTTCGAAGCAAACCAACTACAAGAGAACTTAGAAGCTCTTCTAGTAGCGCTTAAGAAAGCAAAACCTTCTTCAGCGAAAGGTACTTTCCTGAAGAAAGTAAGCATCTCTACCACTATGGGTGCTGGTGTTGCAGTTGATCAGGCGACTCTTAATACTACAGTTGCTTAATTAATTTGCTTAGGCGCGAGATTTGTGTATAATTTTGCGCCTAATTATGGTTGGAGTGTTGCTTATTTTGCCTAATTCTTTTTAGACAAAGGCAGAGCAAATGATGCTTCCATCCAAGACCGTAGGCGTTAATCAATAGTGATATTGGCTTAACTTAATAATACCTACGTAGATGGTGCCCGAACTGATGGTCGTATTTTGTAAAAAATATTCATTTGGGAATGCACCGTTAAGAACGCTCATTAATTTTAATGAGTGGTGTAACTACAACCAGGAGTAAATCCAAATGGCTTTAAACCTTCAAGACAAACAAGCAATTGTTGCTGAAGTTAACGAAGCAGCCAGTGGTGCACTTTCTGCAGTTGTTGCTGACTCTCGTGGCGTTGCTGTTGGCGCAATGACTTCTCTACGTAAACAAGCTCGTGAAGCTGGTGTTTACATGAAAGTTGTTCGTAACACACTAGCTCGTCGTGCTGTAGACGGTACAGACTACGAATGTCTAAAAGACGTATTCGTTGGTCCAACTTTGATCGCTTTCTCTAACGAGCACCCAGGTGCTGCGGCGCGTCTTTTCAAAGACTTCGCTAAAGAGAACAAAGCATTTGAAATCAAAGCTGCTGCATTTGAAGGCGCGGTTACTGACGCTGATGTACTAGCGACACTACCTACTTACGACGAAGCGATTGCACGCTTGATGATGTGCATGAAAGAAGCTTCTGCTGGCAAGCTGGTACGTACTATCGCTGCTGTTCGCGATCAAAAACAAGACGCTGCATAAGCCTTGCTTTTTACTGATTGCTAAATAAACTTATTGTTAACTTAAAAGAGAATTGTTATGTCTATTACTAACGAGCAAATCCTAGACGCAGTTGCAGAAATGTCTGTAATGCAAGTTGTTGAGCTTATCGAAGCTATGGAAGAAAAATTCGGCGTTTCTGCTGCAGCAGCTGTTGTTGCTGGCGGCGCAGCTGGCGGTGACGCTGCTGAAGAGCAAACTGAATTTGACGTAATCCTAACTGCTGCTGGCGGTAACAAAGTTTCTGTTATCAAAGCAGTACGTGGCGCAACTGGCCTAGGTCTTAAAGAAGCTAAAGGTCTAGTTGACGGTGCTCCAGCTCCGCTTAAAGAAGGCGTTTCTAAAGAAGAAGCTGAAGCTCTTAAAGCACAACTAGAAGAAGCTGGTGCTTCTGTTGAAGTTAAGTAATTTATACTTAATTTCTTAGCCGAAAGGCTAATGGCTGGTGGTTAATTGACCACCGGCCTTTTTGCGCTGTAGGGCATAGATTAATTTTCCCGCTGTTTAGGCATCTATGACCCAGCAAAAAACATCGCTAAGGCTCTGCTGAAATAAAAACGTTCAGATGAGATTAGGGTGTATCCACATAAACAGTGTTGTTAGTCACTGTCCCCGTTTTATCAATTAAATTTGGTATGAAACGTGTCTTGGGCAGTTTGGGTCACTTATCAGCTAGCTGAGGAACCCCATGGTTTACTCTTATACCGAGAAAAAGCGCATCCGTAAGGATTTTGGTAAGCGTCCACAAGTATTGGACGTTCCATATTTGCTATCGATCCAGCTCGATTCATTCGACAAGTTCATTGAACAAGATCCTGAAGGTCAATACGGTCTTGAAGCTGCTTTCCGTTCTGTTTTTCCAATTCAGAGCTATAACGGCAATTCTGAGCTGCAATACGTTAGCTACCGTCTTGGTGAACCAGTATTTGACGTTAAAGAATGTCAAATTCGTGGTGTCACTTATTCGAAACCACTACGCGTTAAACTGCGCCTAGTTGTATTTGATAAAGACGCACCAGCAGGTACTGTAAAAGACATCAAAGAACAAGAAGTCTACATGGGTGAAATTCCACTCATGACAGACAATGGTACCTTCGTAATTAATGGTACTGAGAGGGTTATCGTATCCCAGTTGCACCGAAGCCCAGGCGTGTTCTTCGACAGCGATAAGGGTAAAACCCATTCGTCAGGAAAAGTGCTTTATAACGCACGTGTTATTCCTTACCGTGGTTCGTGGTTGGATTTTGAATTCGATCCGAAAGATAACTTATACGTACGTATCGACCGTCGTCGTAAGCTTCCTGCATCAATTATTTTACGTGCACTAGGTAAGACCACAGAAGAGATCCTAGATATATTCTTTGAAAAAGTGCGCTTTGAAGTAAAAGATCAAACTCTATTAATGGAGTTGGTACCAGATCGTCTACGTGGTGAAACAGCATCATTTGATATTGAAGCAAATGGTACAGTTTATGTAGAAGCTGGTCGTCGCGTAACGGCTCGTCATATCCGTAATCTTGAAAAAGATGGTGTTGAATTTATTGAAGTACCAGTTGAGTACATTGTCGATAAAGTGGCATCTAAAGATTATGTTGATGAATCAACTGGCGAACTGATCGTTGCAGCGAACCAAGCAATTTCATTAGAAGCATTAGCGAACCTTTCCCAAGCTGGTTATAAGAAGCTTGAAGTTCTGTTTACTAATGACTTAGACCATGGCCCATTCATGTCAGACACAGTACGTGTTGACAGTACAACGGACCGTATTTCTGCACTTGTAGAAATCTACCGTATGATGCGCCCTGGCGAGCCACCAACGAAAGAAGCAGCAGAATCTTTATTCCAAAGCCTATTCTTCTCTGAAGAGCGTTATGACCTATCGACTGTTGGTCGTATGAAGTTTAACAGCTCTATCGAACGTGAAGATGCGCAAGACCAAGGTATCCTTGATGAAACGGATATCATTGCGGTAATGAAGAAACTGATCGGTATTCGTAACGGTATTGGTGAAGTGGATGATATTGACCACCTTGGCAACCGTCGTATCCGTTCTGTTGGTGAAATGGCTGAAAACCAATTCCGTGTTGGTCTAGTCCGTGTTGAACGTGCAGTGAAAGAGCGTCTAAGTCTTGGTGATTTAGATGCGATTATGCCTCAAGACCTTATCAATGCTAAGCCGATTTCGGCTGCAGTGAAAGAGTTCTTTGGCTCATCACAGCTTTCTCAATTTATGGATCAGAACAACCCGTTGTCAGAAGTGACGCATAAGCGTCGTATTTCTGCATTAGGTCCTGGTGGTTTGACGCGTGAGCGTGCCGGCTTTGAAGTGCGTGACGTTCACGTAACTCACTACGGTCGTCTATGTCCGATCGAAACGCCAGAAGGTCCAAACATCGGTTTGATCAACTCATTATCAGCGTTTGCTCGTTGTAATGAATACGGTTTCCTAGAGACTCCGTACCGTCGCGTTGTTGATGGTGTTGTAACTGAAGAAGTGGATTACCTTTCTGCTATTGAAGAAGGTCAGTTTGTTATCGCTCAGGCGAACGCACACTTGACTGACGAAGGTCGTTTTGCCGATGAGCTAATCACAGCTCGTCAGAAAGGTGAATCTGGTCTTCACCCACGTGACCATGTTAACTACATGGACGTGGCAACAAACCAAGTTGTATCTATCGCTGCCTCGCTTATCCCGTTCCTAGAACACGATGATGCGAACCGTGCATTGATGGGTGCAAACATGCAACGTCAAGCAGTACCAACACTAAAAGCTGATAAGCCTCTAGTTGGTACTGGTATTGAGCGTAATGTAGCGGTTGACTCAGGTGTAACAGCAGTTGCGAAACGTGGCGGTACAGTTCAATCTGTCGACGCATCACGTATCGTAATTAAAGTTAACGAAGATGAGTTGGTTCCAGGTGAAGCTGGTATCGACATCTATAACTTAACTAAGTACACCCGTTCAAACCAAAACACATGTATTAACCAACGTCCAACCGTACTACCGGGTGAACCTGTTTCACGTGGTGACGTTCTTGCTGATGGTCCTTCTACCGACCTTGGTGAGCTGGCACTTGGCCAAAACATGCGTATCGCATTCATGCCTTGGAATGGTTACAACTTCGAAGACTCAATCTTAGTATCTGAGCGCGTAGTTCAAGAAGACCGTTTCACAACGATTCACATTCAAGAGCTTTCTTGTGTGGCTCGTGATACCAAGCTTGGTAGCGAAGAAATTACAGCTGATATTCCAAACGTAGGTGAGTCTGCTCTATCTAAGTTAGATGAGTCAGGTATCGTTTACATTGGTGCTGAAGTGAAGGGTGGCGACATCCTAGTTGGTAAAGTAACCCCTAAAGGTGAAACACAACTGACTCCTGAAGAGAAACTACTACGTGCAATCTTCGGTGAAAAAGCATCTGATGTTAAAGATACGTCACTACGTGTACCTAACTCTATCTCAGGTACTATCATTGATGTTCAAGTCTTTACTCGCGATGGCGTAGAAAAAGACAAGCGTGCGCTTGAAATTGAACAAATGCAGCTGAAAGACGCGAAGAAAGACTTAACTGAAGAGTTCCAAATTCTTGAAGGTGGTCTATTAGCGCGTGTTCGTTCTCTGCTGATTTCTGGTGGCTTCTCTGAAGCGAAACTAGACTCAATGGATCGTAAGCAGTGGTTAGTACAAACACTAGAAGACGATACACTGCAGTCTCAGCTTGAGCAACTTGCTGAGCAGTGGGATGAGCTAAAAGCTGACTTTGATAAGAAGTTTGAAACTAAACGTCGTAAGATCACCCAAGGTGATGATCTTGCACCGGGCGTACTGAAGATTGTTAAGGTTTACCTAGCAGTTAAACGTCGCATTCAACCTGGTGATAAGATGGCGGGTCGTCACGGTAACAAGGGTGTAATCTCTAAGATCAACCCTGTTGAAGACATGCCTTATGATGAAAAAGGTCAACCTGTTGATATCGTGTTGAACCCACTGGGTGTACCATCACGTATGAACATCGGTCAGATCCTTGAAGTTCACTTAGGTCTTGCAGCGAAAGGTATTGGCGACAAGATTAACCAGATGGTGAAAGAGCAACAAGAACTAGCAAAATTCCGCGAGTTCTTACAGAAAGTTTATGACTTAGGCGATACTCGCCAAGAAGTGAACATTGCTGAACTGTCTGATGATGAAGTCCGTACTCTAATCGGAAACTTGCGTGGCGGTCTACCAATTGCTACACCTGTATTCGATGGTGCAAACGAACCAGCAATTAAAGAATTGCTTGCGCTTGCTGATCTTCCAACGTCTGGTCAATTAGACCTATACGATGGTCGTACGGGTGATAAGTTTGAGCGTCCTGTAACGGTAGGTTACATGTACATGCTGAAACTGAACCACTTGGTTGATGACAAGATGCACGCACGTTCGACTGGCTCTTACAGCCTAGTAACTCAGCAACCACTTGGTGGTAAAGCTCAGTTCGGTGGCCAGCGTTTCGGTGAGATGGAAGTATGGGCACTAGAAGCATACGGTGCTGCTTACACGCTTCAAGAAATGCTAACTGTTAAGTCTGATGACGTGAATGGCCGTACGAAGATGTACAAAAACATCGTCGATGGCGACCACAGCATGGAGCCTGGCATGCCAGAATCGTTCAACGTATTGTTGAAAGAGATTCGCTCGCTAGGTATTAACATCGAGCTAGAAGACGAAGAGTAATCATTGTTATTTATTCAGCAAATATTGCGATTAATGATAAAGAACTCTCGGATTTAACCCGGTAGAAAAGAGGCGTTCAATTTGAGCGTCTCTTAACTCCTTACAGGAGCTGATTGTGAAAGATTTACTGAACTTTCTAAAAGCACAGCATAAGACCGAAGAATTTGATGCAATCAAAATCGGTCTAGCTTCTCCAGACATGATTCGCTCATGGTCTTTCGGTGAAGTTAAAAAGCCAGAAACTATTAACTACCGTACGTTCAAACCTGAGCGTGATGGTCTGTTCTGTGCGCGTATTTTTGGTCCAGTAAAAGACTACGAATGTCTTTGTGGTAAATACAAGCGCTTGAAACATCGTGGTGTTATCTGTGAGAAGTGTGGCGTAGAAGTTACACAAACTAAAGTTCGTCGTGACCGTATGGGCCACATCGAGCTAGCCTCTCCAGTTGCACACATCTGGTTCTTAAAATCACTACCATCTCGTATCGGTCTATTAATGGATATTCCGCTACGTGACATCGAACGTGTACTTTACTTCGAAATGTATGTAGTGACTGAACCTGGCATGACTGATCTTGAAAAAGGTCAAATGCTAACGGAAGAAGAATACTTAGACCGCTTGGAAGAGTGGGGTGATGAGTTCGTTGCGAAAATGGGCGCTGAAGCGATCAAAGATCTGCTACACACCATGGACATGAGCGCAGAAGCAGAGCAAATGCGCGAAGAGCTAGAAACCACTAACTCTGAAACTAAGCGTAAGAAAATCACTAAGCGTTTGAAGCTTGTTGAGGCATTCATTGCTTCAGGCAACAACCCTGAGTGGATGATCTTAACAGTACTTCCAGTGCTACCACCAGATCTACGTCCTCTAGTACCTCTAGATGGCGGTCGTTTTGCGACTTCAGATCTGAACGACTTATACCGTCGTGTGATCAACCGTAACAACCGTTTGAAGCGTCTTCTAGACCTAGCGGCTCCAGATATCATCGTACGTAACGAAAAGCGTATGTTGCAAGAATCTGTTGATGCCCTACTAGATAACGGTCGTCGCGGTCGTGCGATCACAGGTTCTAACAAGCGTCCTCTTAAATCTTTGGCTGATATGATCAAAGGTAAGCAAGGTCGTTTCCGTCAGAACTTACTTGGTAAGCGTGTTGACTACTCTGGCCGTTCTGTAATTACAGTAGGTCCATACTTACGTCTACACCAGTGTGGTCTTCCTAAGAAGATGGCACTAGAACTATTCAAACCATTTATCTACAGCAAGCTAGAATCTCGTGGCATGGCTACAACGATTAAAGCAGCGAAGAAAATGGTAGAGCGCGAAGAAGCGGTTGTTTGGGATATCCTAGACGAAGTGATTCGTGAACACCCAGTTCTACTAAACCGTGCACCAACACTTCACCGTCTTGGTATTCAAGCATTCGAACCTGTACTAATCGAAGGCAAAGCGATTCAGCTTCACCCACTTGTGTGTGCGGCATACAACGCCGACTTCGATGGTGACCAAATGGCGGTACACGTACCGTTAACATTGGAAGCTCAGCTTGAAGCACGTACGTTAATGATGTCAACCAACAACATCCTTTCACCAGCATCTGGTGATCCGATCATCGTACCTTCTCAGGACGTTGTATTGGGTCTTTACTACATGACTCGTGACAAGATCAATGTTAAAGGTGAAGGTATGTACCTTGCTGGCCCTGAAGAGGCTGAAAAGGCATACCGTACTAAGACTGCTGAGCTTCACGCTCGAGTTAAAGTACGTATCACTGAAACTGTGGTTGATGAAGACGGTAACCGCACAACAAATACTGGCATGGTTGATACCACTGTTGGTCGTGCAATGCTTTGGCAGATCGTACCGGAAGGCCTACCTTTCAGCATCGTGAACCAAAAACTAGGTAAGAAACAAATTTCTACCTTGTTGAACGAGGCATACCGTAAGCTTGGCCTTAAAGATACAGTAATCTTTGCTGACCAAATCATGTACACAGGTTTTGCATACGCAGCACTTTCTGGTGTTTCTGTTGGTATCGACGATATGGTTGTACCGGCTGCGAAATACACTGAAATTTCTGAAGCAGAAGAAGAAGTACGCGAAATCCAAGAGCAATTCCAATCAGGTCTTGTTACTGCGGGCGAGCGTTACAACAAAGTTATCGATATCTGGGCGTCTACCAACGACCGCGTTGCGAAAGCGATGATGGATAACCTTTCTTCTGAAACCGTGATTAACCGCGATGGCGAAGAAGAACAACAAGAATCGTTTAACAGCATCTACATGATGGCTGACTCCGGTGCTCGTGGTTCTGCAGCGCAGATTCGTCAGTTAGCCGGTATGCGTGGTCTGATGGCGCGTCCAGATGGTTCAATCATCGAAACGCCGATCACAGCAAACTTTAAAGAAGGTCTAAACGTACTTCAGTACTTTATCTCAACCCACGGTGCTCGTAAGGGTCTTGCCGATACGGCACTTAAGACTGCGAACTCCGGTTACTTGACTCGTCGTCTAGTAGACGTTGCGCAAGACGTTGTGGTTACAGAACATGACTGTGGTACTTTCGAAGGCCTAGATATGATGCCTCATATCGAAGGTGGTGATGTTAAAGTAGCACTTTCTGAGCTTGCTCTAGGTCGTGTTGTTGCTGATGACATCGTTAAGCCAGGTACTGAACAAGTATTGATTCCACGTAATACTCTACTTGATGAGAAGTGGTGTCAGATCCTAGAAGACAACTCTGTTGATAAGATCAAAGTACGTTCAGTGGTAACTTGTGAGGCTGACTTCGGTTGTTGTGCAAACTGTTACGGTCGTGATCTTGCTCGTGGTCATAAAGTGAACCAAGGTGAAGCGGTAGGTGTTATTGCAGCACAGTCTATCGGTGAACCAGGTACACAGCTTACCATGCGTACGTTCCACATCGGTGGTGCGGCATCAACGGCAGCAGCAGAAAACAGCATCCAAGCGAAAACAACGGGTACTGTGAAACTTCACAATGCTAAGTATGTAACTAATAAAGATGGCAAACTTGTAATCACTTCTCGTGCATCTGAAATGACCATCATTGATGAGTTCGGTCGTACGAAAGAGAAACACAAACTTCCATACGGTTCTATGCTAAGCAAAGGCGACAACGAAGCAGTGACTGCTGGTGAAGTTGTCGCTAACTGGGAAGCGCACACCATGCCAATCATCACTGAAGTGGCAGGTCGTATCCAGTTCGTAGACATGATTGATGGTGTGACTATCTCTCGCCAAACTGATGACTTAACTGGCCTATCTTCAAGTGAAGTAGTAGACCCAGCACAACGTCCATCAGCTGGTAAAGATATGCGTCCAGTGATCAAGTTAGTTGATGCTCAAGGTAACGATGTGATGATTCCTGGTACGGATATGCCAGCGGCATACTTCCTACCAGGTAAAGCGATCGTTAACATTGAAGATGGCGCGGAAGTTGGCATTGGTGACACACTATCTCGTATCCCTCAGAAATCTGGCGGAAACAAAGATATCACCGGTGGTCTACCACGCGTAGCTGACTTGTTTGAAGCACGTAAGCCGAAAGAGCCTGCGATTCTTGCTGAGCACACAGGTACTGTGTCGTTTGGTAAAGAAACCAAAGGTAAACGTCGTCTATTAATCACTCGCGAAGGCGGTGACGTTTATGAAGAAATGATTCATAAACATCGTCAGCTTAACGTGTTTGAAGGCGAGAAAGTGGAACGTGGTGATGTGATCTCTGATGGTCCAGAAACGCCGCATGACATTTTACGTTTACGTGGTGTTCACGCTGTTACTCAATACATTGCTAACGAAGTTCAAGAAGTTTACCGCTTACAAGGCGTTAAGATTAACGATAAGCACATCGAGACTATCGTTCGTCAAATGCTACGTAAGTGTACAATCACGCATTCTGGTGATTCTGAATTCCTTGAAGGTGAGCAAGTTGAATTTGCACAAGTTAAAATCGCTAACCGTCAGCTTGAAGCTGAAGGCAAAGCACTTGTACAGTTCGAGCGTGACTTACTAGGTATCACTAAAGCGTCTCTAGCAACTGAATCGTTCATCTCTGCCGCATCGTTCCAAGAAACGACGCGCGTATTAACAGAAGCTGCGGTTTCTGGTAAGCGTGATGAACTACGTGGCTTGAAAGAGAACGTAATTGTGGGCCGCTTGATCCCAGCTGGTACTGGTTATGCTTACCACCAAGAGCGTCAAAAGCAACGTGAGGGTGAAGAACAAGGTCCTTCAGCTGAACAAGCAACTGACAACCTTGCAGCATTACTTAACGCAGGTTTCTCTGAAGAGTAATCTTTAAAGAGACTGACGTAAGTCAAGACTGTTAAAAAGGCACCTTCGGGTGCCTTTTTTGTTTTTAAGATGAGTTGTTAGGTGTTGGAATTGGTATTATTTTATTCTTGCTGAAACTCGCATCTTAAAGTTACTTGGGTATATACTCGCGACATTGTTTATCTTGCCTGCGACTGACTGTATGTACTACCTTTTCCCTATCATTACCGTTTTTATCTGGGCGGGAAATGCCATTATCAATAAAATGGCCTCAACCGTGATCGATCCTGGCGCGATCTCTTTTTATCGTTGGCTGGTGGCTTTTATGGTTTTAACGCCATTTTTAGCTCGGTCTACTTGGAAGCATCGCAGGCATTTATTACCTTACCTACCTAAACTGGCTTTTCTCTCTTTGCTTGGTATGGTGCTAAACCAGTCTCTTGGTTACTACGCGGGCTTAAGTACTACGGCATTGAACTTATCCTTAATCACGTCATTGGTTCCTTTGATGGGGTTATTTCTGAGTATTCCACTCCTGAATCAGAAGCTGACGCTTTATGCAGTATTAGGCGCTGTAGTGTCTTTCTCTGGGCTAATTATTATGTTGGCTCATGGTGATATTCACGCATTGTTTTCTCATGGAATGAATAGAGGTGATGTACTGGTATTACTTGGTACCTTAGCTTATGCCTTGTATGTCGTGTTAATTAAACGCTGGCGTATGCCTATTTCGAACTGGCAATCTGTCTATGTTCAAGTGTGTTTTGCGCTTATGTTCTTGTTTCCATTGTTTAGCATTAGCCAGCCAGTTCAGTTTTCAAATCAAACCGTGCCTTTGATCATGTATGCAGGTTTGCTCGCCTCAGTGATCGCGCCTTGGTGTTGGATGATGGGAATTGAACATTTAGGGGCAGATAAAGCCGCGATCTTTATGAATCTTATGCCAGCAGTGACCGCGGTGTTTGCCAGTATTATTCTAGGCGCTAGTTTGGCTTTATTTGACTATGTTGGGATGGCGATGATTATTGGTGGGGTGATTTTGGCTCAACAAAGTCGAGGCACTAAGCCTATGATGGCAAAAGTGCCGCAAAAGTAAGCATTATTATGGTGAGTAATAATGCCTACGAAAAATTATTCGCTTACGCCCCTGGTGGGATCTCTAAGCTTTCTGCGATCATTTGGATGAGTTGGTCTTCTAATTCGAAGCGCTCTTCTAAAACTTCACCAATTTGTGACAAATCGAAATCAAAATCGTCGAGTTCATCTTCTGCACTTACATCAGCATATTTGTCGGTGTAATTTAGCAAAGGGTCGGTGGTTTCGACAATTTTAAAATACGTCGTGTTGATGTCTTCGGTTGGTGAAAAGCCAGTTGATTCCCACTTTTGCATCACCATATCGTAGATTTTGAAATGCCCTTCAGAAATATAATCCACCACGTGTTGGCAGAAATCTTGTAGTTCTTCAGGGGAAGGAAGTTTCTCGATGGCTGTTTTTTTATGATGACTTGGCTTTAGTGCTGCCAATTTCCAATATTCAACAATCAAGTTTTGTCTAGTGTCGAGCCAATGGTCGATGACTTCACTGGAACCGCCAAATTGTGCTTGAGTCTGTTTTAGTTTATTTAGCATGGCTGTATCCTCATAATAGCTAACGCGTTATTGGCGTTTAGCCGCTCTACTTTTTGATTAATAGAGGGTCCTTTTTGATAGTGTATACCATGTAGTTATATGAGTGGTTATAGACAGCAAATCGATAAGCACTGGTATGAAATTAGATTGCCAGTAAAATGGTGGAACTTCAAGCAATGAGATGAGCAGATGCTAAAAAAAGATCAAAAAGTAAACTGGTGTATCGTTGACGGTAGTACGTTACATTTACAAGACAAAACATTGCCTTATGGATCTGCTGAAGAATTAAACTTACCGACAGAACATGCGGTTATTATTGGTGAATTAGATGGAACGCCATGTGCTTGGCTTAATGTGAGTGAGCTTGACTATGAGCTAAAGATGACACCATTACGAGACTTGTTGTCTTTTCCTGAAGCCACTTTTCTAATGGCTAGTCGTGCAGTTCAATATGGTTATATGTCTGTTTCACAGCGATTTTGTTCACATTGTGGTGGACGTAATCGCCTTAATCATAATCAATTGGCGATGCAGTGTAGTGATTGCCGTACCTTACATTATCCTAGGATTTTTCCTTGCATCATCGTCGCTATTCGTAAAGACGATAAAATTCTACTGGCACATCATGCCCGTCACCAAAGTGGTATGCATACAGTCATTGCCGGTTTTGTCGAAGTAGGGGAAACGTTAGAACAATGTGTGGCGCGTGAAGTAAAAGAAGAAACCGGTATTAATATCACCAATATTCGTTACTTTGGCAGTCAGCCTTGGGCATTTCCATCTAGTATGATGATGGCCTTTCTAGCGGATTATGATAGCGGTGAAGTTCGTGTCGATAAATTTGAATTGTCATCTGCTGGTTGGTTTGGTGCTAGTGAGTTACCACCAATTGCTCCAAAAGGAACGATTGCACGAGCCTTGATCGAACACACGTTAGGTTGTGAAATAGAGCAACATCATGATTTTATTTCAAATACTTAATGATTACTCCCAAAGTAATTGGAATTTCAGCTAGGCGACAAATGAGTGAGACCCCATGAATGTAGCTTGTCTACATGATTGGGGTGAATGAATGCAGTCAACAACGCTGAAGCTTCAATTACGCAGGGAATAAAAAAAACCTCCGGGTTCGCCGGAGGGGTAAGTAAGATGTCGTTATGAGATGCTGAACATTCATGTGTTTCAGCTCGTTATAATTGTGCTAGCCAACAAAGTATTAACAAATGGCTCAATTGAAGCAAATTACGATAGATTTTAATGTTCAAGAACATGATCTGGATTACAAACCATTAGCAAAATGTGCGCTGTGTAGTGGTAGAATAAGGGCCAAATAAAGACTGCCCCAAATTTTTAGGATAGAAAAATGACTGAATTGAAAAATGACCGTTATCTACGTGCTTTATTAAAACAGCCGGTAGATTACACGCCAGTATGGATGATGCGCCAAGCCGGTCGTTATTTGCCTGAATATCGCCAAACACGCAGTGTTGCGGGCGACTTTATGTCTTTATGCAAAAATGCCGAGTTAGCTTCAGAAGTCACACTTCAACCATTACGTCGTTTTCCCCTGGATGCGGCGATTCTGTTTTCTGATATTTTGACAATCCCAGACGCAATGGGACTAGGGTTATACTTTGAAGCTGGTGAAGGCCCTAAATTTGAGCGCCCGATTACCTGTAAAGCTGATGTTGATAAAATTGGTTTGCCCGATCCAGAAGGTGAACTGCAATACGTGATGAATGCGGTTCGCCAAATTCGTAAAGACTTACAAGGTGAAGTGCCGCTGATTGGTTTCTCTGGCAGCCCTTGGACGTTAGCGACTTACATGGTGGAAGGTGGCAGCTCTAAAGCCTTCACTAAAATCAAAAAAATGATGTACGCCGACCCTGCTATTTTGCATGCACTTTTAGATAAGCTGGCCGATAGTGTCATTGAATATTTGAATGCCCAAATTAAAGCCGGAGCTCAATCTGTGATGGTGTTTGATACTTGGGGTGGTGTATTAACCCCGCGCGATTACAATGATTTTTCTTTGCAATACATGCATAAAATCGTCGATGGCTTAATTCGTGAGAATGACGGTCGTCGAGTACCGGTGACGCTATTTACTAAAAATGGTGGTATGTGGCTTGAGAAAATTGCTGCTACAGGTTGTGATGCGGTTGGTCTTGATTGGACGATTAACATTCAAGATGCGGCGGCTCGTGTGGGTGATAAAGTAGCACTACAAGGCAACATGGATCCGTCAATGCTGTATGCTCAACCTGAACGTATTCGCCAAGAAGTCGCTTCGATTCTTGAAGGTTTTGGTGATGCTGGTACTGGGCATGTATTCAACCTAGGTCATGGTATTCATTTAGATGTGCCGCCAGAAAACGCCGGCGTCTTTGTTGATGCTGTGCATGAGTTATCTAGGCCGTACCATAAATAACTATCAATCATCTTCGTATTGAAAATAAATAATAAAAAACGCAGCTTTAACTTTGGCTGCGTTTTTATTTATTTGTGTTTTCATATGGTTATTTCAATGGTTGTTCATTGATATGGTTAATGTGATGGTGATCTAGATCTCATTTTTTGTCAGTGCATTACTGCAAAATAACTGCTCGGATCTGTCTATCAATCTACGACCTATAATTAGTCGTCAGCACCTACTATGGATAAGTAACAGACACATGTATCGATTCAAATCTCCCCTTGCCATTTTTGTTCTGCCGCTACTTCTATTGATGCCAACGTCTGGTTGGGCGCAAAGCGTGACTTTTTATCAAGCGTGGCAATCACTACTTAGCAATAATGATGGTTTAGCTGCAGAGCGTGCTAGTGTTGAGCAGGCTGAATATAAGCAGCAAGCAGCTGGCGCGATGAACTTACCAAGCATTACCTTAAGTGCCAATTACACCCGTTTAGATGATGATATTGAAGTATCCCCATCTGAGTTGGCGGACAGTACTTCAGTAGGCTCTAGTGCTTTAACTCAAGCCTTTGATGGTATGTTGACTTCTACTTTGGTGGAGAAAGATGTTTTTACCAGTTCAATTCGTGCTATTTGGCCTATTTTTACTGGTGGACGGATTTCTGCAACTCAAGATATTGCCAAAGCGAAATCCGAAGAAGCCAAGTATCTGTTAGAGATGAAGCAACAAGGTAAATTTGAAGATTTATCGAAATACTATTTTGGTGTGGTGTTATCCCAACAAGTACTCGAGACTAGACAAGAAGTCGAGCAAGGCTTGAAAGAACACTTTGATCATGCGGTTAAAATGCAAGAGCAAGGACAAATTGCTCGTGTGCAGCGTCTACAAGCAGAAACTGCGTACCATAAGGCGCAAGTTGATACCAAAAAAGCACAGCGCGATCTGGAAATTGCCCAAATGGCGCTGACTAACTTGATTAAAGCGCCCGCACTGGCAGAGCCTTCTACCCATCTTTTTATTAATGAAAGCCTACCACCGATGCAAGCCTTTATGGATAAAACCCTGCAAAGTTACCCTGGCTTGAGTATTTTGGATGCTAAAGAACAACAAGCCAGTGGATTGGTTGATGTGGAGAAAGGAAAATATTATCCAGAAGTTTATCTCTACGGTAATTACAACTTATACCAAGATGACACTTTAGTTGGCGATAATACCCCAGATTGGTTAGTGGGGGTTGGCGTGAGTATTCCTCTATTGGATACGTCGGGTCGCTCTGAAAAAGTCAGCGTTGCCCATAGTGCCATTAAGCAAGTTGGTTATTTACGCGCACAAGCCAAACAAGATTTATCTTTGCTGGTGGAAAAAACTTATCGCGAAGCTAATCAAGCGCTAGAAGAATATAATGGCTTAGCCTCGAGTGTCAGTATGGCCAGTGAAAATATTAGCTTGCAGAAAAAAGCCTTTAGTCAAGGACTTGCGACTTCTCTGGATGTAGTGGATGCGGAGATGTATTTAAACAGTATTAAAACCCAACGTTCAGCAGCAGCTTATCAATATGTTCTTTCTTTATCGCGCTTACTGGCGATCAGTGGTGAAGTCGATAGTTTTAATCTATACCAACAACATCAAGGATTAGAGGTTCAATAATGCGCTCACGTAAATCGATTATTTTTATTGGTGTTGTGGCTTTAGTTCTAGTCTGGTTGGCTTATACCTTTTGGCTTGCCTATCAACCTAAAGCGGAACGTTTTCAAGGTCAGATTGAAGCGCAGCAATATTTGATTTCATCGAAAGTGCCGGGGCGCATAGATCAAGTGTTGGTTAAAAAAGGTGATCAAGTTAAGTCGGGTCAGCAAATTTTCACCATTTTAAGCCCAGAGATTGAAGCCAAACTAGCGCAAGCGAAAGCCGCTCAAGGCGCAGCGGGGGCGATGGTAGATCAAGCAGAAAAAGGCGCACGTACTCAAGAAGTTGCCGCGGCACAAGATCAATGGCGTAAAGCTAAGGCAGCTTCTAGCTTGATGGAAAAAACCTACCAACGTGTGCAAAACTTGTATCAAGATGGTGTTGTCGCTGAGCAAAAACGTGATGAAGCCTATACCCAATGGCAAGCCTCGTTATATACCGAACGTGCGGCATATCAAATGTACCAAATGGCGCAAGAGGGGGCTCGTGATGAAACGAAGCGCGCCGCCAAGCAGCAAGAGAAACAAGCGGCAGGTGCAGTGGCTGAGGTCGAGGCCTATGCAGCCGATACTCAAGTCGCCAGTTGGCATGATGGCGAAGTGAGCGATATTTTGCTGCATTCAGGTGAGTTAGCACCACAGGGATTTCCTGTTGTGACGATTTTAGATATGCAGGATGCATGGGCAATTTTCCATGTTCGTGAAGATAAATTACAACAATTTAAACAGGGCACCGAGCTCAGCCTGACGATTCCTGCTTTAGGTGATGAGCAATATACCTTTGTGGTTTCTCATGTGGCCGTGATGGGGGACTTTGCTACTTGGCGCACCACCGATGCTAATCAAGGTTTTGATATGCGAACTTTTGAAGTTGAGGCTCGTCCAAATAAGCCAATCGAAGGTTTACGAGTAGGAATGAGTGTGTTGCTTGAGAATGCAGGGCTGAATTAATGTTGCATCGGCATGCACTGATTCGAGAGTGGCGACAGATAGCAACTCAACCTTGGCTTAAGGCGATGTTGTTCTGGCTACCTCTGCTGATGTTTTTTGCACTATGGTGGATATTCTCGAATGGCAGCGCCCGTGATCTTGCTATCGGTGTGGTTGATTTTGAGCACTCAAGTATGTCGCGTGGAGTGGTGCGTTATTACGATGCCAGCCCTACTTTGAAAGTCGCTCAAAGCTACACTTCGGTATCAGAAGGCAAGCAAGATCTGCAATCTGGTAAAATTTACGCCTTAGTGGTGATCCCAGATAGTCTTACTCAAGATGTATTACTAGGTCATTCTCCAACCATTACTACCTTTTATAACAGCCAATTTATCTTGATTGGTAAGTTAGTCAACGCCGCCATGCAGCAAGCTCAGGGTACCTTTAATGCGCAAATTGAAGCGGTTAAGAATCTCAGTAAAGGAGATACTGTTCCGCAACAAGCTTTAGCACAAGCTGTGCCGATTCAAACTCAAATCACCGCGTTATTTAATAGTAATAGTCATTATGGTCAATTCTTAGTCTCAGCGGCAATCCCTGCGTTATGGCAAATCTTAATTGTCGCGACTACCGTGCTGAGTTTTTCATTAGAGCAAAGAACGCAAGGTATACAGCGTTGGCTTGCGGTTACGCCTTTTCAGTCTATTGTCACCAAACTGTTGGCTTACTCTCCGTTATATCTAGCGCAAGGCGTGGTGTTTTTATGGGGAATGTACGGTTGGCTAGGTTGGCCTATGCACGGTAGTTGGGGGATTTTATTATCCGCACAAGTATTGATGGTCTTGGCTTGCCAAACAGTAGGTGCGTTATTTTTTATGATCACTTTAGATGCTACCCGTTCAATGAGTTTTGTCGCCGCGTTTACCGCGCCAGCTTTTGCGTTTATGGGGATCACTTTTCCGACTTCAGATATGCCGTTGTTAGGTCAGATTTGGCGAAGTTTATTACCAGTCAGTCACTATATTGATGTGCAAGTGAAACAGGTCAATAACGGGGTCGATTTAACGCAAGTGATGGGTTCATTACTTGCACTGAGTTTGTTTTTAACACTGTTGCTCGTGGTGTGGTTAAGAGCACGATCTTTGACGTTATCCACTAAACAGGGAATCGTATAATGAGCTGGTGGCAAGTATTTCGCTATGAAGTAAAGTCGATTTATACCAACTCGGCATTACTGCTTACGGTGTTTGGTGGGGTAGTGATGTATTCGTTTTTATACCCTCTACCTTATAGCCAGCAACTACCGCGTGAGCAATCGATTGTAGTGATCAATTTAGATAACACTTCAACCAGTCGAACACTTGAGCGAATGGTGGATGCTACGCCACAGGTACAGATCACTCAACATGCCTATAGCTTAGAAGCGGCCAAGCAGTTATTTAATCAAGGTAAGGTGCATGGCATTTTATTGATTCCTCGCCACTTTGCTCGTGATTTATTATTAGGTGAAAGCCCGACGTTAGCCTATGCCGGTGATGCCGCTTATTTCCTTATTTACGGTACAGTAGTTGAAGGGCTAGCGACCGCAGGAGGGACTTTATCGGCGCAGGCTAAAGTGTCGAGAATGGTCATGTCAGGAGAAAACTTGGTTTTGGCAGCCAATCAATATGCGCCAATTAAGTTGTCAATGCAGCCGGTATTTAACCCAACCAACGGCTATATTAATTACATAGTACCAGCGGTATTTGTGTTGATTTTGCATCAAACGCTATTAATTGCCGCAGGCTTACTCGGTGGAGGTCTTAATGAGCAACGCCAAGCTAAGAAAACTGGATATTGGCAAGATTGTTCGGCCTTTGATATGTGGTCGGCACGAGCGCTGATTCTATTACTGACTTATATTCCATTAGTAATGTACTACTTCGGCTTTAGTTTCGAGTTTTATGGCATTAGTCGCCTAGCTTCTATTTCCCATTTATTTGCACTGATCATTCCATTTTTATTAGCAGTGATTGGTTTGGGGATGGTGATGGGAGAATTAATCCCGCGTAAAGAGCTAGCGACTTTAATCGTGGTATTGAGCTCTTTGCCTTTAGTTTTTTGTGCCGGTTTTGTCTGGCCGACTTCAGAGCTGCCAAGTTTACTTAAATGGTTAGCACAATTAGCACCCTCTACCCCTGCAATTAATGGTTTTTTGCGTCTTAACCAAATGGGCGCAAGCTTCGAACAAGTTCTTCCTTATGTTTGGCAGCTCTGGGCACAAGTTGCGATCTACGGTGGCTTAGCGCTGTGGTTAATGCAGCGTAAAGCGAAATCGACTAGAGTTGTAGTTCAGCAATAATGCTTTGCAGATGCGGGACGAGCTGTTGTTCAAACCAAGGATTCTTCTTGAGCCAGATATTATTGCGTGGCGAAGGGTGCGGCAAAGGTAGATATTTAGGCAGATACTGCTGCCAAGCTTGAACTGTCTCGGTTAAGGTTTTGGGTTTATTCGCTAAGTAATAATCTTGCGCATATTGGCCTATTAATAAGATCAGTTCAATATTTGGCAATTGTTCCAGTAGTTGTGCATGCCATTGCGGCGCGCATTCTTTACGTGGTGGTAAATCGCCACTTTTGCCTTTTCCCGGATAACAAAACCCCATTGGCATAATGGCGAGAAAGTGGGGATCATAAAAGAGCGTTTTATCAATCCCCATCCACTGGCGTAAACGCTCACCACTGGCATCATTGAAAGGAATGCCAGTTTGATGAACCTTTAATCCAGGTGCTTGACCAATAATTAATATCTTTGCATCTGGGTGAGCTTGTACTACTGGCCGACATCCATCGGCAAGCGATTTAGCACAAATTTGGCATTGTTGAATGTTATCTAATAGCGAAGTAAAGCTAGCCACTAATAACCTCGACTAAAATCCACTTGATTTAATAAGGGCTGTTGATTTTGCCAGCGTTGCATATTCTGCTCAAAAATATCGAAAACCTGTTGAGGAAAGCTATTAGCAGCAATATGCGGAGTAATGCTGACATTAGGATGCTGCCAATACGCGCTTTCTTGCGGTAACGGCTCTTGCGGAAAAACATCCAAATAAGCGTGCGCAATCCAACCCTTTTCTAAAGCCAGTAACAAGCCATCATCATCGACCGCCGTTCCTCGGCCAATATTAAATAATAGAGCCGATTGGCAATGTGATAAGTGTTGAGCGTTTAAAATATGATAAGTCTGTGGCGTGCTCGGTAGGGCATTAACGACCACATCGGCTTGGGCTAATGCTTCATCGAGTTGCTCGGTTGAGTAACATTGGCTGAACATTGAGCCTTGTGGGATCAGACCTCGACTATTAACCCCAATCGCAACAAATCCCAATGCCGATACGCATGATGCGAGTTGAGTACCAATGGAACCTGTACCAAGGATTACGGCTTTTTTGCCCATCACAGACTGGTATTCAATAGGTTGCCATTTATTTTGAGCTTGTAATTGTTGGTATTGATTCAAGTGTCGGAAGTAGCTCAAGCTATAACCTAAAACATACTCACTAATAAGCTGCCCAAAAATTCCTTTCACATTGGTGAGAGTGTAGTCTTGGCGTAGTTCCGGTTTAGTGAGCTTATCAATACCGGCATAAGTAGCTTGAGCCCATTTTAGATTGGTGAGCTCATCAAGGTATTTAGCCAGAAGGGGTGGATCGGCCAAAACGATGTTCGCTTGTGATTTATCTTGAGTAATCGCGATATGTTTTAAGCTAGATTGTTGTAATAAATCTAGGTAATCCTGCTGCTGTTTTGATGCAATATACAATAATGGGGTAGCAGATGTTTCGGCAGTTGGTTTCATTAAACTATACTAAGCTCCATGCTTTTTTTAGGTAAACCGAATGCTTTTTCAAGTAAACGATACGGTTATCAAGTACACTTCCCATGTCTGGTATTATTTGGAATGAGTTAACGTAATTATGCTACAGAATCCCCTTCAAGTCCGCTTAGAAAAATTCGTCCCTTGGCAGCAAATGACTTTCATGGCCTGTTTATGTGAGCGTATGTATCCAAACTACGCTTTATTTTGTGAAAACACCGAATTTGCCGATGCGCGAAAATACCGTGAAATTTTAGACAGTGTTTGGGAAGTTCTAACGGTTAAAACTGCCAAAGTGAATTTCGAACGTCAACTTGAAAAGCTAGAAGAGTTGATCCCAAGCTCAGAAGACTATCAATTCTATGCGGTATACCCTGCGATTGATGCCTGTATAGGTTTATCTATTTTGTTGCATGCTCTACTTGACCGTGAAGAAATGTTTGAAGCGATGATCGACTTAAGCCAAGTATCGGTTAAGACGGTTGCGCAACTTGAAGAAGCACAAGGTAGTGATGAGATCACCAACGAGAATCAAAAACAAAATGAAGCGGTTTGCCAAGAATGGGATGTTCAATGGGCATTATTCCGCCCATTACGTGAATCAGAAGTTCGCGATATTGATTTGATTAAAGAGTTACGTATTGAGCTACGTGAAGAAGGCATTAGTAATATTGGGATTAGTGTTGAACATTAATGTAATCAAATTGACAAAAAAGATTATTTTAATGAATGTAGTGTCACTTAAATCAAGAAAGCATTAATAGTTTAAAATTCATCATTTTGTATCTGATTTTCCTAAAAAAATACAAAATGTGAGTTAAAGCTCAAATTATGGTCAAAATTACGTCATAAGATCAAAAGAAGTGCCACAAACCTTTGCCAGACGGGGCCTTTATGATTTAGAGTGACTTCAGACCTTAAACAATACGATCTTCAAAAATAATGAGAAGGGAAACCTAGAATGAACAAGACTCAATTAATCGATGCTATTGCTGAAAAAGCAGACCTATCTAAAGCTCAAGCTAAAGCGGCTCTTGAAGCAACTCTTGAAGGCGTAACTGGCGCTCTTAAAGATGGCGATCAAGTGCAACTAATTGGTTTTGGTACTTTTAAAATTAACCACCGTGCAGCTCGCACTGGCCGTAACCCTAAAACAGGTGCTGAAATCCAAATTTCTGCAGCAAATGTTCCAGCATTCACAGCCGGTAAAGCACTAAAAGACGCTGTAAAATAATTTTACTTTGTCTTGATAATTTGCAACTCGCACCCAGCGGTTGTTTGTGTATATACTACGCTGAGTGTCTTCTCAGCGTAGTTTTTTTATGAAACGTAGTTTTTTTTCCATACTTACTTTATCTTTGCTTGCTGGTTGTTCATCACCTGGCTCGTGGACAGATCATATCAGCAGTAAATTCTCAGGCTCAGTTGAGTCCGCCGAATTATCCGGTGGCGAATTAGAAGGCACTTCAAAAGCTTTCTATTGGTATACTCGAGCGCTATCCAAACCTAAAGTTGCATCAGATTACGTTCAATTACCTGGTAATGCTTGGTATAAAAGTAGTTACCAATGGCAAGATGGCACTATTAAAGAGATTGTTCGTGAAGGTGAAATACAACAAAGCAGTGATGGATTAAAACCTTTTCTCGTTCATATTCGCTTTAGCGCTGAAGGCGAGGCGATTTATCAGCGTTATCGTTTAGATAATCAAGTACTACCATTAAACCAAAAAGATTTAGATTATTACTCGCAACAAGCGGAAGACTTAGTCAAAAAAGTCGATGATATTCATGGTCAAGGTTTCGAGTTAATTCAAGGGGTATGGAATGGCAGTGCTTTCGACTCATGCGATGGTGTTCAATATGATAACTTGCAGTTCGATCAAGTTGCGAATATATCCCCGGTACTAAAAGAACGAATTAAAAGTTTAAATAGTTATGCTGCATTTATTGGTTATAAAAATAAAAAGAGTAAAACCCTGACGGTTGAGAAGCTATTATTGTTGGATGAACCTACTCATGGCTGTATTCAGCGAGCTCATCTTATTATGAATTAATCTATACCCGTCGCACTTGAAGCTGCAGCTTTGTTGTCGGCGTTCATTCGCCCCAATCATATCGACGAGCTATGCTCGCTCATGGGGCCTCATTCACTTGTCGCCTCACTGCAACTTCAATTACTTTGGGTATATTGTCTTTACATATAAAAAAGCGCGCACTTCATAAAAGTGCGCGCTTTTGCTTTTTTATGCGACTAGGAATTTATACCAATCGTATTAATTATCTGATCACCTAATTAGTGTGATTGGTATTATTTTTGCTCTTGTTCACGAGCAATTGCCCGATAACCGATATCATTGCGATGGAACATACCATTCCAGCTTACTTGTTTCGCGAGCTGATAAGCACGTTGTTGCGCTTCTGAAACCGTATTACCTAGTGCAGTGGCACATAGTACGCGGCCGCCAGCGGTCACGACATCGCCATTGGCATTATTACTGGTGCCGGCATGGAAGATTTTCTCACCTTCTACTTCAGCGCCTGCTGGTAAGCTGATCACATCACCTTTGGCGTAATCACCTGGGTAACCGCCAGCGGCTAATACAATACCGATTGACGCGCGAGGATCCCAATGTGATTCCGCTTCATCTAATTTTTCATCAATCGCCATTAAACACAGTTCAACCAAATCAGATTGCATACGCATCATGATAGGTTGGGTTTCTGGATCGCCAAAGCGGCAGTTGTATTCGATGACTTTAGGTGTGCCATCAGCCATGATCATCAGGCCTGCGTAAAGGAAACCAGTGTAAGGATAACCTTCTGCATCCATGCCACGTACGGTTGGGTAGATGACTTCATCAAGTACGCGCTGGTGGATTTCCGGTGTCACTACTGGTGCGGGAGAATACGCACCCATACCGCCAGTATTTGGGCCGGTATCTTTGTCGCCAACACGTTTGTGATCTTGGCTGGTGGCCATTGGCAGTACGCTTGAGCCATCGACCATAACGATGAAACTTGCTTCTTCGCCATCAAGGAATTCTTCGATTACCACACGGCTACCGGCTTCCCCAAAGGCATTGCCAGCCAACATATCTTGAATGGCATCTTCAGCTTCTTGTAGCGTCATCGCAACAATTACGCCTTTACCGGCTGCAAGGCCATCGGCTTTAATCACGATAGGTGCGCCTTTTTCGCGCACATAAGCCAACGCAGGCTCGATTTCTGTAAAGTTAGCATAATCGGCGGTTGGGATTTTATGACGTGCTAGAAAGTCTTTTGTGAACGCTTTAGAGCCTTCTAATTGCGCTGCCGCTTGAGTCGGGCCAAAGATAGGCAGTTTAGCCGCACGGAATGCGTCAACCACACCAATAACAAGCGGTGCTTCAGGGCCAACAATCGTCAATTCAATGCTGTTGTTTTGTGCAAACTCAACTAGACCATCAATATCTTCAACGCCAATATTGATGTTTTTAAGTTTAGGCTCAAGCGCAGTACCCGCATTACCAGGGGCAATGAATACGGTTTCAACGTCAGGGTTTTGTGCTGCTTTCCAGCCTAGTGCGTGTTCGCGGCCGCCGGAGCCAATAATTAAAATGTTCATATATGGTATCTCTTTAGCTTATCGACTCGACATTTTAGGTTACTAGTTCCTGGTTCCTAGTCCCTAGAGGTAGACGCTTTTATTAGGTCTAAAATCTTCAAGTGTATCGAGTCGTTAAGAATTTTTGAAAATTACGAGGCTCGAACCCTAGAAACTAGGGACTAGAACCTCGCTTCCTTATTTCTAATGACGGAAATGACGCATGCCGGTAAAGATCATCGCCATGCCATGTTCATCGGCAGCAGCAATTACTTCATCATCACGCATTGATCCGCCTGGTTGAATCACGCATTTAATGCCAGCTTCGGCTGCCGCGTCGATGCCATCACGGAATGGGAAGAAAGCATCCGATGCCATCACACAACCTTCGACTTGCAAACCTTCATCTGCCGCTTTAATGCCGGCGATTTTGGCTGAGTACACGCGGCTCATTTGGCCTGCGCCGACACCGATAGTCATGTCACCTTTTGAGTAAACAATGGCGTTTGATTTCACGTATTTGGCGACTTTCCAGCAGAATAACGCATCTTTTAATTCTTCATCACTTGGTTGACGTTTAGAAACCACTTTTAGGTCATCTAGGCTCACCATGCCTTGATCACGGTCTTGAACCAGTAGACCGCCATTCACGCGTTTGATATCAAATTCAGTGGTTTTGCTTGACCACTGGCCACACTCAAGTAGACGCACGTTTTTCTTCGCTTCCACGACTTTAATCGCTTCCGCTGAAACAGAAGGTGCGATAATCACTTCAACAAATTGACGTTCAACAATTGCTTGCGCTGTTGCTGCGTCTAATTCTTGGTTAAAGGCGATGATGCCACCAAACGCCGATGTTGGATCGGTTTGGTAAGCGCGGTTGTATGCTTCAAGAATGTCTTTACCTAACGCCACACCACATGGGTTAGCGTGCTTAACGATCACACAAGCTGGCTCGTTGAATTCTTTCACACATTCAAGTGCTGAGTCAGTATCGGCAATGTTATTGTAAGACAGGGCTTTACCTTGGATTTGGCGCGCAGTGGAAACGGAGGCTTCTTGAGGATTCGCTTCAACGTAGAAAGCAGCGGCTTGGTGGCTGTTCTCACCGTAGCGCATGTCTTGTTTTTTCTCGAACTGCTGATTAAAGGTGCGTGGGAATTTGCTTTCCTCATCACCTTCTTTGTTCTCTCCATAGGAAGGAACCATAGTGCCAAAGTAGTTAGCGATCATGCCATCGTAAGCGGCAGTGTGCTCAAACGCGGCAATCGCCAAATCAAAGCGAGTTTCTAGAGTCAGAGATTTGTCGTTAGCATCCATTTCTGCGATCACGCGATCGTAGTCTGATGCATTCACCACGATAGTGATATCTTTGTGGTTTTTGGCTGCCGAGCGAACCATAGTCGGCCCACCGATATCGATGTTTTCTACGGCATCTTCTAGTGTGCAGCCTTCTTTGGCAACCGTTTCAGCGAATGGATATAGGTTAACCACGACGATATCAATTGGGTTGATGCCGTGTTGTTCCATTACCGCCTCATCCGTACCACGACGGCCTAGAACGCCACCGTGCACTTTCGGGTGAAGAGTTTTAACACGACCGTCCATCATTTCAGGGAAACCTGTGTAATCAGACACTTCTGTGGCGGTGATGGCATTATCTTGTAGCAGCTTAAAAGTGCCGCCAGTGGAAAGAATTTCCACACCACGTTGAGTGAGTGCTTGAGCAAATTCTACAATACCAGTTTTGTCAGATACGCTGATTAAAGCGCGGCGAATTGGGCGAGCGTTTTCCATGGCTTCCATATTCCTTAAATCACGGAGTTAAAACAAAGATGTTTGCCAAAGTGAAACTAGAGTCAGTACCAGCATACTTTGGTAAAAATCTTAATTGTTTGAGAATGGTGGCTAATCGAACACAAAACTCCAAGATTTGTTGGCGCACATTCTAACTAACTTCAAACCAAAAAGCTCGCGCAATCGTTTGGCTTTTTTATATGTCAATAAAAATCAAAAACTTAGTCTTTGAATATGTCTCGGAAAAAGTGACCGGTTTCTTTGGCTGCGTCACGGGTAGCATGACCAATAGTTTTACCAGCCTCTTTGGTCGCTTGAGCAGCTTCACGAGCGTCTTCTTTGAACTCTTGCTTATCTTGGTGGGCACAGCCAAGTAATGTTGCTGTTGCTAGTAATATGAGAGGGTAACGAATAGAACTTTTCATGTTTCATCCTTGAATCATTGCTAAGTGGTTAAATCATAACCTGTTGTGGTGGGGTTGTTAAGCGGAGTCTCGCAGAATCATTTTGGGAGGAACAATGATCCGTTGTGGTGGTAAATTCGGTTGCTGCATTTTTCTTATGATCTGTAATCCCGCTTGTTGGCCAATGTAGTGCGTTGAGGTATCAACAAAGCTAAGTGATGGTGTAGTGAGTTCGGCTTCGGCGGCATCATCAAAACCTAATATAGCCACTTCTTGACCAATATAATTATCTTTACCTATGGTTTTTCCGGCAGCTTGTGCACCATATATAGCACCAATAGCTGTGGCAGAGCGGTGACATAATATGGCGGTTATTTTGGGGTGTTTATTGAGAAGAGCATGAGCAGCATCTGCGGCTTGTTGCTGTGTTTTACCGCATTCAACAATCCATTCATTTTTAAACGGCAAACCATATTGCATTAGAGTGGAACAATAACCACCAATACGTTCTGCACGAGTTAATGAATCTCCAGTTCCTCCTAGGTAGGCGATATGACGATGACCTTGTTCAATGAGGTGTTTTGTCGCTAAGGTGGCAGCATGAGTATTGTCAGGACCTATGTAATCAATGTTTACGTTGATATCTGCTCTAGCGATACTAATAGCAGGAATATTAGCGTGTTTAATTAATTCGAAACTGGCTTGAGCACCTTCTCGTACCGGGCAAAAAATAAGTCCAGCGACACCTTGTTGGATCATGGATTGTAGACAGTTTAATTGCTTGGTTTTGTCATCGCCAGATTGGGCAAGAAATAACATGTAGCCTTGTTTTTCTAATTGTTCACTTAATCCGGCTGTGATGCCCATATAAAAAGGGTCGGTAATGTCTTTAAGTACTAAGCCAATTAAATTAGAAGTATGAGAGCGCAAGTTAGCGGCAGCGGTATTACGTACATAGCCAAGGGTTTCGATGGCTTGATTTACTTTGATGATAGTTGCTTCAGAAATTCGTCCTTTACCGCTTAATGCTAATGATACGGTAGAGACAGAGACGCCAGCATGCTTTGCCACATCGGTGATTTTCGGTTTTGGTGTGCTCATGGTCCGCCAATGAATAAAAGTGTATTAGAGATAGATTCTTTTATCGCGATCACAAAATCAAACAATGCTTGTTTTGGTTGGAAATAACCGTGATCAAGTTTGCAAAATATATAGGTAAAACGTTTTATCCTTCATTTCTAATTTAAAAGCAATGCTGACGAGAATGTTCATTTTATTGAGTCAGCATTTTTTATAACCAAATTGATAAAACGTTTTAGCAGTCTTTTTATCAGGTTAACTAACCTATATGTGATGATTTGGAGTGACAAACTATGTCCAATACAAAGAAAAAAACCACTATGTGGGAGTTTTTCCAAAGCTTAGGAAAGACTTTCATGTTACCTGTGGCACTGCTTGCTTTTTCAGGGATCCTATTAGGGGTTGGTAGTTCATTATCGAGTTCTGCCGTGAAGGAAAGCCTACCTTTTCTTGATAATTTTATCCTTCAACTGATCTTTATGTGGATGACCAAGATTGGTTTGGTCGCATTTATTTATTTACCTGTGATGTTTGCGATAGCGATCCCATTAGGTTTAGCTCGTGAGGAAAAAGGTGTTGCCGCGTTTGCAGGTTTCGTTGGCTTTGCTGCCATGAATCTATCGGTAAATTTCTATTTAACTGTTGCGGGTGTGATTGGTAATGCGGAGCTAGAGACTGCGTATGGTGTGAAGTCGATCATTGGTATTCAATCGATTGATACCGGTATTTTAGGTGCGGTGATTGTCGGTATTATTGTCGCGAAATTACACGCTCGTTTTTATACCTACAAAATGCCAGATTCATTAGCCTTCTTCGGTGGTGCGCGTTTCGTACCGATTGTTACAGCCGTCGTGCTAGGTGTCGTTGGTCTTATCGTACCTGTAGTTTGGCCGTACTTTGCTATGGGCATTAATGGTATTGGTTCACTGATTTCTCACGCAGGTCCATTCGGTCCATTCTTGTTTGGTACTGGCGAGCGTATGCTATTGCCATTCGGTCTACATCATATTCTTGTCGCGTTAATTCGTTTTACTGAGGCGGGGGGGACTTTACCGGTATGTGGCGCAGAGGTAAGTGGCGCATTAAATATTTTCTATGCTCAGCTATCTTGTTCTGATGTGACTAACTTTGATCCACATGCAACGGCTTTCTTATCACAAGGTAAAATGCCAACGTTCCTTGGTGGCCTACCAGGGGCCGCTCTTGCTATGTATCACTGTGCTCGTCCTGAAAACCGCGGCAAAGTTAAAGCATTATTATTATCCGGTGTGGTTGCTTGTGTTGTTGGTGGTATTACCGAGCCGCTTGAATTCTTATTCTTGTTCGTTGCTCCAGCGTTGTACTTTGTGCACGCAATCCTAACTGGCCTTGGCTTTATGGTGATGGGATTATTGGGTGTGACGATTGGTAATACTGATGGCAACATTATCGATTTCTTAATCTTTGGTGTGCTGCAAGGTACTAAAACAGAATGGTACTTAGTTCCACTTGTGGCAGCAGTTTGGTTTGCGGTGTACTACGGTGTGTTCCGTTTCGCGATCACTCGTTTCAACTTGAAAACGCCAGGTCGTGAAGCTGAGAGCAATGATGAATTAACGTTTGCAGCTGAAGTGAAAGAAAGTAAGTTAGGTTACAAAGGTGACATTATTTTAGATGCCTTAGGTGGTGCGAAAAATATCACTTCTCTTGATAACTGTATCACTCGTCTGCGTATGTCGGTTGAAGATATGTCGTTAGTCAATGATGCGGTTCTTAAAGCTAATGGCGCATTAGGCGTCGTGAAGTTGGATGACCATAATTTACAAGTGGTGATCGGCCCACAAGTACATATGGTTAAGAATGAGATGCAAACACTCATGAACTCGCCTGCTTAAGGTTGTTGATTGAGAGATAAGGGTAGGGACGTTCTCTACCCTTTATTGCTATTCGGGATGAGGTAAGTATGTTTGATTTTTCTCGTGTGGTAGATCGCCACGGCACTTTTTGTACTCAATGGGACTATGTTCAAGATCGTTTTGGCCAAGCGGATTTATTACCATTTACTATTTCCGATATGGATTTTGAAACTGCGCCTTGTGTTCTAGAGGCAATAAAGCTGCGTATGGAACACGGTGTTTTAGGTTATAGTCGTTGGAATCATGATGAATTTAAAGGTGCGGTGACCCGTTGGTTTGCCAAGCGTTATGATGCCAAGCTTTCATCGCAAGATTTAGTGTATGGCCCTTCGGTGATCTACATTATTTCTCAATTAGTTCAGCTTTGGAGTAAACCGGGTGATGGTGTGTTAGTACACACTCCGGCTTACGACGCCTTTGGCAATATGTTGTCTGCTAATTATCGACAAATGCTTACTAGTCCTTTAATGAAAACTGAGACCAGTTATGAGATTGATTGGTCGCACTTTGAAGCTCAAGCTGCGCTCCCACAATGTAAAATCTTATTGCTTTGTAGCCCACAAAATCCAACGGGTCGTGTGTGGACTCAAGATGAGTTGCAACGTATGGCTGAAATTTGTCAGAAGTATGATGTCAAAGTAATTTCCGATGATATCCACATGGATATGGCGTTTGAACCTTATATTCCGTGGTCGGCAGTAGCAAAAGATCAACAATGGGCGTTGGTTAGCTCTGGATCTAAATCGTTCAATATTCCCGCATTAACGGGGGCTTATGCATTTATCCCCAATCAAGAGCATCGTGATGCCTACCTTACTCAATTAAAAGCTGCGCATGGTTTGTCATCACCTTCAATTTTAGGGGTGATTGCTCATATTGCTGCTTATCAACAAGGTGAACCATGGTTAGAGGCGTTAAAAGAGTACTTATATAGCAATCTGAGTTATGTCGCTGAGCAATTAGGTCATGAATTCCCGCAACTAAACTATCAAGTTCCTCAAGGTACTTACTTGGCTTGGATTGATTTAAAGCCACTTAATATTGATATGGATGAGTTGCAACGCCTTTTGATTGAAGAGCATAAGGTCGCGATTATGCGAGGGGATACTTATGGCAAAGAAGGTGAAGGATATGTGCGCCTGAATGTCGGTTGTCCACGCAGTAAAGTGGCAACGGGCTTAAAGGCTTTAATTGCGGCAATTAAAACTCTACAGCATCAATAAAGAAAAAGCCCTAGAGGAGTTATCTAGGGCTACCTTCTCACGAAAGATCAATGGACCCCAAATTAGAGGAAAGTTGAGGTTTAGGCTTCGGTTTATATTGAACCAACGTTAAACCGATAAAGACCAAGCCGCCGCCAATTAAATGAAACTGAGTAGGGTGCACACCAAGTAGCAGCACGCTGATGCTAGCGGTAAAAATCGGCACTAAATTCATAAATAAAGTCGCTCGTTCTGCGCCAATGAAAGCCACGCCTTTTAACCAACACCAAGGGGCAATAATCGAGGCGGCAAGAGCAGCAAAACCAACCATTGGCCAAGCGTTATTTTCAATGCCCCAATGCTGACTTGAAAATAGTAATGGGAGTTGTAATAAAGCTCCAAGCAGCACCTGACAATAGACAGCGCACCAAGTGGTTAAAGGCAGCTTCCATTTATTCAGTAACACCGAATACAAGGCATAGGCACAAGTAGAAGCAAGCATCAACATATCGCCTTGTTTTAAGCCTTGCTCCATTAATTGCAAAGGGTTTCCTTCGGTCAGCATATACAACAAACCTAAAAAAGAGATCACGGCACCGATTAAGGTGGTTTTACGTAACTGAGAACCGAGCAGCGGCACGGCAAGGAAAAGGCCAATCAACGGCATCAGAGATAGAAATATCGCAATGTTGGTAGCGCTGGTGGTGTAGGCCGCGTAATACGCCAAACTTTGGTTGAGTACCATACCCAAGGAAGCGAGTACGGTGAGTTTGATTAAGTGGTGTTTAATCACGGCCCATTGCTTTATAACCGAGAGTAAACAGAAAGGGCTGAGTACGAGTAAGGCAACAAACCAACGATAAAAAGCAATGGCCCCGGGCTCAATGGTTGCTGTTGCCATTTTGCTTACTACGGCATTGGTCGCCCAAATTGCGACGGCAACAATGGGAAATAAGCACTGAATAAATAATCTACGGTTAAATACGGTCATCATTCTTCCTCGTGGAGAGTGTTATCTACTTGCTCTTTAGTGTGTTGATAAAACGTTTTACCTTTGAGCTAGAGTGTGGCACGAAAAGTTGGAGAGCCAATAGGTTCGATCGGACAGAGAGTTGGTAGGTTCAGACAAGTTGATGTCGGAGTGAATAAAGTGAAAAACAAAAATACAGCAAGCTCAACCTTTATGCCTAAGTTAGTGGAACAATTGCCAAGCTCAGTTTTTGTGCATTACTTTCATATTGCTGGGGGTACAGAAACCATGACTCATCAGCATGATTGGGGGCAGGTGCATTTGATCAAGCAAGGTGTACTTGAGATGGAGGTCAATGGAAGAAAAATGGTCTCACCTGCTGGTTTTGCTATTTGGACTCCAGCGCATACCCCTCACCGAGCCTTTAATCGACAAGATATAGAATATTGCGCGATCAACATTGATGTTTCGTATTCTCATCGTTTGCCAAATCAGGCTTGTATGATTGCCCTGCCACCTTTAGTGCTGGCGATTATTGATGATCTAGTCTCACGCAAAGTGGATAAAATAGAAAACCACCAAGATAGGTGTTTAACTGATGTATTGCTTGTACGGTTAGCTAATGCTCACCAAGTGGATGATTTTTTGCCGACAACCACCGATCCACTATTACGACCAATATTGTCAGAACTAGAAGCCAATCCCGCTAACCATTGCTCAATGTCTGAATGGGCCAAGCGAGCCTTTACGACTGAACGCACATTACATCGGCGCTTTCAAAAGCATTTACGGATGAGTTTTAATGAATGGCGGCAGAGGTTGAAGGTAGTCACGGCCCTGCAACTGTTAAAACAGCCAACCCCAATAAATCAAGTGGCTTATCAGTTAGGTTACAGCGATGCTTCGGCGTTTATTAAAATGTTTCGTAAGCATACAGGACTCACCCCCGCAGTTTATCGACAACAAATCACCGTAACCTTAGGGCCTGTTGAACTTTCGTGATGATTTTTGCAGCGAATTATT
Source organism: Vibrio algivorus (assembly GCF_002218005.2). Classification (GTDB taxonomy): domain Bacteria; phylum Pseudomonadota; class Gammaproteobacteria; order Enterobacterales; family Vibrionaceae; genus Vibrio; species Vibrio algivorus. The sequence continues at coordinate 2,426,827 of NZ_AP018678.1, read as the reverse complement.
GGGTATTTGAGCAAGGCAGAGGCTCCGTGGTGTAGCTAGCCTACACGAGGAGCCGATAACGCAGTGCAAATGACCAACAAACGCTGCCCCTTTTATCTCGAACAAAATTTAACCACGAAAGATTAACAGGCCCTAGGAAAAGGAAGCCGAATGAGTTTATTTGAAAAGTTAAAAACAGTTGTAGCAAGTATGCAAAGCCAACAGGATTTTAGTTATCTGAAAGATTTAGACCAAGCACAATTACAAAGTCTTACCACCGATGGACAATCAAAAGCAGAAAAGTATGCCGCGCAGCAGGAGTTATTACAAAGAGCGTTAAATAAACAATAGAAAGCTCATTGTGGGTTTAATGATATACAAAAAAACCGCACTCAATGAATGCGGTTTTTAGAGGTTTGAATAAGCGTAATGCTTAGTTCATGCCGTATTTTTTAAGCTTCTTACGAAGAGTACCACGGTTGATACCCATCATGTTCGCTGCGCGAGTTTGGTTACCGCGAGTGTATTGCATAACCATGTCTAGCATTGGTTGTTCAACTTCAGCTAATACTAATTCGTAAAGATCGTTAACGTCTTGGCCATTTAACTGAGCAAGGTAGTTCTTTAAAGATGCTTTTACAGAGTCACGTAGTGGCTTCTGTGTGATCTGGTCTTGTGATGTAACAGTAGTAACTGTGAATGGTTCTGAAGTCAGATTTTGTTCGAACATAATTAGTCTTAGCTCTTCGTTTTGATAGTTATAATGCAACGATACCCGTCATATTTAAAGCGACAGCGTTGTTGGCTGCGTTCACTCACCCCAATCATTTAGACGAGCTAAACTCATGGGGATTCGTTCACTTGCCGCCTAGCTGTCACTTTAACTATTTAGGGTATCTTCCCCGTTACATTTAAAGCGACAGCGTTGTTGACGATGCTTATTAACCTGAATCACTAGGCTTCATTCGCGGGTCGTCTTGCTGCGAGTGTTTAAATACTCGTGGTATAAAAATAATTTCTTAACACATCAATTTGCTGCTTAGCATCCTCGATGGCATTGAAAATACGGCGGAACTCACCTTCACTATCATGCTCTTTTAGGTACCAACCCACATGCTTACGAGCGATGCGAGGGCCTAAAAACTCTCCATAAAACTCATGAAGGGCTTGAACATGACCGATTAAGATGTCTTGCACTTCTTCTACTGGAAGCGGTGGCAAGTGTTCTCCGGTTTGTAAAAAATGCTGGATTTGGTTAAAAATCCAAGGTCGACCTTGGGCAGGTCTACCGATCATCAGAGCGTCCGCACCAGTGTAATCTAATACGAGTTTCGCTTTTTCTGGGCTATCAATATCACCATTGGCGATCACCGGAATAGAGATAGCTTGTTTAACGGCTCTAATACTGTCGTATTCTGCTTCGCCTTTGTACATACAAGCTCGCGTTCTCCCGTGGAGTGCCAGTGCTTGTATGCCACATTGCTCAGCCATTTTGGCAACTTCAACACAGTTTTTATTGTCTGTGTCCCATCCTGTGCGCGTTTTTAAGGTTACTGGAACCTCTACTGCATTCACCACCGCTTTTAATATCTGTTCGATAATATCGGGGCGTTGCAATAACGCGGAACCTGCCAGTTTTTTATTTACTTTTTTGGCTGGGCAACCCATGTTGATGTCGATGATTTGAGCACCGTTTTCAACACTAACTTGCGCAGCTTGTGCCATGAGATCAGGATCTGCTCCAGCAATTTGTACACTGCGAATGCCCGATTCGCCTTCATGTACCATGCGTTGTAGCGACTTAGATGTGTTCCAAACTTTAGGATTAGAGGACATCATTTCACTGACAGCCATACCTGCACCATATCGAAGACATAATTCACGAAACGGCCTATCGGTCACACCTGCCATTGGAGCGACGATTAGGTTATTCGGTAATGTATAGTTTCCGATTTTCAAAACAGCATCACACTTCATCTCGGCAAGGGCGCGCATTTTACGCATTTTTTCGGGGCGTGAAAAGACTAATATTTGACCATTTCACAAATAGTTTTGTAAATTGTTTAATTTTCAGTCAATTAGCCCCATAAGCGCTTTTGAAATTAATGATTACGTTCTCTTTTGGCCTGAGATTCGACACCATTCTTGTTGCTCGATAATTGGGTTAAGCTCGAAAGCATCTTGGTAGTAAGTCGCAACATCGGCTGCTTGCGAATCAAGCACGCCAGACATAGCCAATAAACCATTTGGTTTGACTAGGCTAGTGATTACGCCTGAAAGCTCGCGTAATGGCCCTGCAAGGATGTTGGCAACTACAACATCGGCAATTAAGCCTTCTGGTTGGTCTTGAGGTAGGAATAATTCTAATTGGTCTGCTACGCCGTTACGTTCAGCGTTATCTTTTGATGCCAAAATCGCTTGTGGATCGATATCAATACCAATCACTTTGGCAGCGCCAAGTTTGATGGCCGCAATCGCTAAAATGCCTGAGCCACAACCAAAGTCGATGACGGTTTTACCTTCGAGATCTAAACTTTCTAGCCACTCTAAACATACAGAGGTGGTTGGGTGAGTACCCGTGCCAAATGCCAGACCCGGATCAAGCATCACATTGACGGCACTTGGATCAGGGATTTCACGCCAGCTTGGACAAATCCATAGACGTTGACCAAATTGCATTGGGTGGAAGTTATCCATCCATTCACGTTCCCAGTCTTTGTCTTCGATTTGCTCAATTTTATAAGCAAAATCGTCGCTGAGCATTTGGCTACCTTTGATTTGGTTTAATACCAGTTGAGTATCAATTTCTGCATCGTAGAGCGCAAGGATGTCAGTTTCACCCCATAAACGAGTTTCACCCGGTAGTGGTTCAAATACTGGTGTATCTTTAGCATCTAAAAAAGTGACAGATAACGCACCCGTTTCTTCCATTAACATATCGCCAATTGCTTCAGCGTTGGTGTCGGTCGCGTTGAGTTTAATTTGAATCCAAGGCATGGAATTGATCTCTCGTCATGAATAAGAATTGAGGCGAAGTGTAGCAGATGACGACAAACTTGTAGAGATCTACTCCAATCATGGACTCAGTTTGCCATGATTGGAGTGAGAGTTATTAATAGGCGTGAAAGATTATACCGCTTGCGGACTATTGGTTTTGAGCGGGGCGGTTGGCTTGAGTTTACTGCCGACGATAAAAGCAATCAGCCCTAATAATAAGGTCGGCACAATCGCATGTACGCCGCCTAGGTCCGGTTTGAAAGTACTGAATGCGATATAAGAAAATAGTCCAATGACCATCGAAGAAAAAGCGCCGGTTGCCGAAGCGTTTTTCCAATAAAGTCCTAATACCAATGGCCATAAGAATACTGCTTGCATGCCACCAAACGCCAATAGATTTAGCCAAATGATCATATCGGGTGGATTGAGCGCAGCGACAAACACTAGTGCAGCAAAAATACCCGTTACCCATAATGATAATTTCGGTAGCGTTTTTTCGGCTTTTTCACCTTGTGCCATCGAAGGGTTAATATAGTTAATGTATAAATCTTTCAATAAGGTTGCAGAGGCTTGAATCAGTTGTGAATCAATGGTCGACATGATCGCTGCCATTGGGCCTGCTAAGAAAATACCAGCCACCACAGGCGGAAGAACCGTGATCATTAAGGTTGGCATGATTTGGTCTGGGCTACCGATATCCGGCACAATGGCACGGCCAAAAGCACCGGCTAAGTGCATGCCTAGCATCAATAGCGCTACCATAATGGTACTGATCACCATACCTTTGTGCAGGGAGTTACTGTCTTTATATGACATACAACGCACTGCAGCATGCGGTAAGCCAATTACCCCAAAACATACCAGTACCCAAAAACTCATCATAAAAGGTTCAGTTAGAAAGTGGTTTGGTCCGTAAGGGGTAATTAAGGCTGGATCTATATCGTGTAAGTCGGTCACGATTTCACCAATACTACCGCCTGCATGGACAATACCGACCAATAAGGCGATGGTACCAATAATCATCATAATACCTTGTAGGGTATCGGTCATGACGACTGCGCGAAAACCACCAATCGTCGTGTATAAGCCAACAGTAATGGCAAAAATCATCAAGCCGTGAGTATAAGAAAGACCAGTCACGGTTTGCAGCAAGCGGGCACCTCCGACAAACTGAACGACCATGGTGCCAAAGAAAGCCAATAATAAAGATAACGAAGCAAATACAACAACGCCGCGATTTTTATAGCGGGCGTACAGAATGTCGTTTAAGGTGAGTGCATTATGACGACGAGCTTCAATCGCAAATTTTTTGCCTAATACGCCAAGGGTAAGCCAAGTCGCGGGTAATTGGATCATTGCCAGTAATACCCAACCGAGCCCCATTTGATAAGCGGCTCCCGGGCCACCAATAAAAGAGCTGGCACTGGCATACGTGGCAGCAAGTGTCATGGCCAGCACAAAACCGCCCATGCTACGGCCACCGACTAGGTATTCATTTAAAAAGCCTTGTTTATTGCTATGACGGCTACTCCAAAAAGCCAGACCGAATACCGCAATAAGATATAAAGCTAATGGGATTAAAATTTGGCTATTCATGGTGATCTTCTTGTTCGATTTCTAGTGACATATCTTTATAAATCCATTTCACCATCGCGGCACACAATAAAGTAAAGACAATCGGGCCAACTACACAGGCCATTAAAAACCATAATGGAAAGCCTAAATAGAGAGCCGGCATATCCGTGATGTTTTCTGGGCTAGGTGCTAAACCATAAGCAGAAACATACCACCAGACAAAATAAGCTAATGCGAGGCCAATCGCCCACTTAGCTTCTTTGTGTGCTTGTCGATAGCGAGCCTGTAGTGTTTTCATGAGCAGCGACCTGTTGAGTGGATGAGGGAGGGCATTTTTACAAACAATAGATGGAAAAACAAATGGCATAAATGAGCGTTACTCGAATCTCGGGCGTTTTACTTCTCGTGGCTCGGAAAAGTGAAAAGATGGTGGCGAGTTGCGTGAGCGCTTCGCTTCGTGTTGCGAGTAAAAGCAAGAGCAAAAAATATTGCGAGAGGCTGATCGCACTTACACGCAACACGAGACGCGTCACTCGAAATCAGAATTCTTTTCGGCTCTTGAGCGAAGCCTCCCCAAATTCCGTTGCTTTCTTTATCGAAAAACGAGCAGCGTAGCGCCCGAGCAACGAGACTCGAAACAAAAAAAAGACCGCAGCTTTCACCACGGTCTCTTTATCTTTTCCTAGTAACTAGAGACTAGCCTCTAGCAACCGACTCTTAGTCTTGCAAACCTAGCTTTTTCTCAAGATAGTGAATGTTTGCACCACCATGTTGGAAGTTTTCATCCATCATGATGTCAAGCTGTAGAGGAATGTTGGTTTTGATGCCATCAATGATGGTTTCACCTAATGCATTCTTCATACGTGCAATTGCCACATCACGGTTTTCACCGAAAGTGATGAGCTTGCCGATCATTGAATCGTAGTGTGGCGGTACAGAGTAGCCAGCATACACGTGAGATTCCCAACGAACGCCCATACCACCTGGTGGATGGAAGTGTTGGATTTTACCAGGGCAAGGTAGGAAGCGAACTGGATCTTCCGCATTGATACGACACTCAACCGCATGGCCGCGGATCTTAATATCGTTCTGCGTGAATGATAAAGGTTGGCCAGCAGCAATACGTAATTGCTCTTTGATTAGGTCAATGCCGGTAACCATTTCAGTCACAGGGTGCTCTACCTGAATACGGGTGTTCATTTCAATGAAGTAGAACTCACCGTTTTCGTATAGGAACTCGAAAGTGCCTGCGCCACGGTAGCCGATTTCAATACAAGCACGCGTACAACGCTCACCAATGTATTGACGCATTTCTTCAGTAATACCTGGTGCCGGAGCTTCTTCCACCACTTTTTGGTGGCGACGCTGCATTGAACAGTCACGCTCACCTAGGTGAATTGCGCCACCTTGGCCATCCGCTAATACTTGAACTTCAATGTGACGAGGGTTTTCTAGGTATTTCTCCATGTAAACCATGTCATTGTTGAAGAAAGATTTTGCTTCAGAACGAGTCATTGCAATTGCTTCAACCAAATCGGCATCTTTACGCACTACACGCATACCACGACCACCGCCGCCACCAGAGGCTTTGATGATAACTGGGTAGCCAATGCGTTTTGCAAAGGCGCGGTTTTTCGCATCGTCATCGTCTAACGGGCCATCTGAACCCGGCACACAAGGTACGCCTGCTTTTTTCATAGCGTTGATAGCAGAAACTTTGTCACCCATAAGGCGAATAGTTTCAGCTTTCGGGCCAACGAAAATAAAGCCAGATTTTTCAACTTGTTCAGCGAAATCTGCGTTTTCAGATAAGAAACCGTAGCCTGGGTGAATCGCAACTGCACCAGAAACCTCTGCTGCAGAAATAATGCGAGGAACATTTAAGTAGCTGTCGGTACTACGGGCAGGACCAATACAAATGGTTTCATCTGCGAGTAGTACGTGTTTTAAATCACGGTCAGCCGTTGAGTGAATGGCGACCGTTTTAATGCCTAGCTCTTTACATGCGCGAAGAATACGTAGGGCGATTTCGCCTCGGTTCGCGATGACTAATTTATCTAGCATTTTATTGCCTCTTGTTACCGTGTTAATGATGTGAGATCTGTTTGAGACAACAGACTTATTCAATCACAACAAGCGGTTGATCGAATTCAACAGGTTGGCCATCTTCAACAAGAATAGCTTTCACAACACCTGTTTTATCAGCTTCAATTTGGTTCATCATTTTCATCGCTTCAACGATACAAAGAGTTTGACCTTCTTGTACGCTTTGTCCAACTTCGATGAAAGATTTCGCTTCCGGGCTTGGAGAACGGTAGAAAGTACCTACCATTGGTGAAAGTACTTTGTGACCAGTTTCAACTGGAGCAGCCACAGGCGCTGCTGGTTCAGATGCCGCTGGAGCAGCCGCAGGCGCTACTGGAGCCGGAGCAGCTGCATATTGAACTGGAGCCGCAGGTGCCGCTTGGTTGCTATAGCGGTTGATGCGTACTGATTCTTCACCTTCAGAGATTTCAAGTTCAGCGATGCCAGATTCTTCTACTAGCTCGATAAGCTTCTTGATTTTACGAATATCCATAATGTTTTCTCTATTTATTTAATTATTCATGTCCAAACAACAGCAAAGCCATTGTTTATGTTTTAGTAAGACAGGTTGCCCTACTGATATCGAAGACGAGTGCATTAAGCCGATTGTTGGCTTAGCTGTGCATGTGCCGCCGAGAGTGCAAATTGGTAACCTTGAGCGCCGAGGCCGCAAATGACGCCAACTGCTTTATCTGAAAGATAAGAATGATGGCGGAAAGTTTCGCGAGCGTGAACGTTCGATAGGTGTACTTCAATAAATGGAATCTTCACCCCAAGCAATGCATCGCGCAGTGCCACACTAGTGTGGGTAAACGCGGCAGGGTTGATGATGATAAAGTCGATAGTGTTATAGGCAGCATGAATCGCTTCGATCAATTCGTATTCACGATTCGATTGTAAATGCGATAGTTCAATACCCAACTCTTTAGCTTGCGCCTCCAAGTTATTAACAATATCCGACAATGTATTAGAACCATAATGCGTCGGTTCACGTAACCCGAGCAAATTTAAATTCGGCCCATTTAAGACAAGAACTCGTAAGTTTGCTGACATTGTGTGGCTAATATCCATTAAAGTGAATGTAAAATGCATCATGTCATAATTTTGATACTTTGCTAAGTAAGATAGCAAAAAAAATGACTCTACATCTAATAATTTGCCCAATTATAGCTAAATCAGCGCAAATCGCAGCATTTTACTGGTCTAATGAGGTCAAGGCGAGTTCCTAGGTTGCGAGTTCCTAGTTTCTGGGGGGCGGGTGCTGAATATTTATCGGTAATAAATAACTTATTCATTTGCTTTATGTAACGAAGGTTCGAACATTAACCTCTAGGAACTAAGTCCTAGGAGAAGAAGATAGGGGATTTACTTAAAGCGAGCCGAATCGTTAAGCTCATAATAGTTTACAGTGCGCGGCATGAGATTCCCGCTCTCGCTAAGGCTCGTCTGGAATAATGTTTTTTCGTGTACTCGCTTGTATCTTTTCCTCGAGACACGAAGCGGCCTAGGTTCTCGTGACAACGTTTCGCTGCAAAAATCATCACCAAAGATCAACAGGCCCTAGGGACTTAAAAATAAAAACCGCAGCCTAAGCCACGGTTCTTATTATTTATTTTTACACTGTGGTGAAGCGATCTTGTTTTACACCAAATTCGCTTTTTCTTCGATGAGTTTATCGACTACGCTTGGATCGGCTAAGGTTGAGGTATCCCCTAGGTTGCCAGTATCGCCAGTGGCAATTTTACGTAAGATTCGACGCATGATTTTGCCTGAGCGAGTTTTCGGTAAGGAATCCGTCCAATGCAGTACATCTGGTGTGGCAATTGGACCAATTTCTTTGCGAACCCAGTCTTTAACTTCTTTATGCAGTTCCGCTGATGGGAATTCACCATCATTAAGCGTGATATAAGCATAAATCGCCTGACCTTTTATATCATGAGGAATGCCGACAATCGCCGCTTCGGCAATCTTATCAAATGCCACGAGAGCGGATTCAATTTCTGCGGTACCCATGCGGTGACCTGATACGTTAAGCACATCATCGACACGGCCTGTGATCCAGTAATAACCATCTTCATCACGTCGTGCACCATCACCTGTGGTGTACACGCCTTTAAAGGTTGAGAAGTAGGTTTGCTCAAAGCGCTCATGGTCACCATAAATAGTGCGCATTTGTCCCGGCCAAGAATCAGTGATCACTAAGTTACCTTCGTTAGCGCCTTCCAGTGTTCCGCCTTCATTATCAAACAATGCTGGTTGTACGCCGAAGAATGGACGTGTCGCTGAGCCTGCTTTTAGTTCGGTAGCACCCGGAAGTGGGGTGATCAAGATTCCACCGGTTTCGGTTTGCCACCAAGTATCAACAATCGGGCAGCGCTCATCACCAATGGTTTTGTAGTACCATTCCCAAGCTTCAGGGTTAATGGGTTCACCGACCGACCCCATAATACGTAAGCTAGAGCGGGTGGTGCCTTTGATTGCTTCATCACCTTTCGCCATGAGTGCGCGAATCGCAGTTGGGGCAGTATAAAGAATACTGACTTGATGCTTATCGACCACTTCGCTCATGCGGCTCGTGTTCGGGTAGTTTGGCACGCCTTCAAATAGGATAGTTTTTGCACCGTTAGATAGCGGACCATACACAAGGTAAGTGTGACCAGTGATCCAACCAACATCGGCAGTACACCAGAACACGTCGTTGTCTTGATAGTCGAACACATATTTGAATGTCATCGTGGCATACACTAGGTAGCCGCCAGTGGTATGAAGCACGCCTTTTGGTTTACCGGTTGACCCTGATGTGTAGAGAATAAATAGCGGGTCTTCCGCATTCATTGGCTCTGGTGCGCATTCTGGCGAGGCCTGCTCGGTTGCTTCATGCCACCAAATATCACGCTCAGCATTCCATTCAACATTACCCCTAGTGCGCTGGAAAACCACTACGCTGCTGATATTGGTTTCAGGGTTTTGCAAAGCTTGGTCTACATTCGCTTTAAGTGGAACCGCGCGTCCACCACGTACTCCTTCATCAGCCGTGATCACGACTTTAGCGTTGGAATCAATAATACGACCGGCGAGCGCATCAGGAGAGAAACCGCCAAATACGACGGTATGAATAGCACCGATACGGGTACACGCTAACATGGCTACTGCCGCTTCTGGCACCATTGGCATGTAAAGACAAACCACATCGCCTTTTTTGATTCCTTGTGCTTTTAAGACATTGGAGAAGCGGCAAACTTTTTCATGCAGTTGGTTAAAGGTGATTTGAGCGTCATCTTTTGGATCATCGCCTTCCCAAATAATTGCTACTTCATCACCACGTTCAGCGAGATGACGATCAATACAGTTCGCTGAGACATTAAGCTGGCCATCTTCAAACCATTTGATGCTGATGTTGCCAGGTTCAAAAGAGGTGTTTTTAACCTGAGTAAAAGGTTTGATCCAATCAACAATTTTGCCATGTTTGGCCCAGAAACCTTGCGGGTCATTGACCGATTCTTGGTACATGGATAGGTAAGTGTCATTGTCGGCGTGAGTTTGCTGCAAGATATTTTCTTTGACTGGATGAATATGAACTTCACTCATTGGGCTCTCCTTGCTTGAGTAGGACTCAATTCTTAATCTGTAGGGATTCGTCTTTTTTGTTTTATCTTACTTTCCGCCTATGAGGTGTTTTCTACAATTAGACTTTAGGATTAGATGTTGTTAATAAAGGTTTTTTAGCTCAAATTATCGAGTGAAATGAGAGCTAGATCGGATGTTTTTAGTGTTTTTTATAAGCCAAACTAGGGCTAGGCATGCTGCCGTAAGTGAGCCGAACATAAATCAATGCCGCAGTAATGGCATCTTGTAGCGCATCATGGCGTTCTTGAATCGGCAGTTCTAAGTGTCGACAAATCGCCTCTAAACTTAAATCGCAATAAGCATTGGGGAGTAGGCGTTCTAGTTGCTCATGATAAAGGTGGCTGACTTCAACTAATGGATTGGGTAGTGGAAACCCAAAGTGCTTTTTATAAGCGCGATCGAGTATCGTTTTGTCATAACGAATGTGGTATCCCACCAATGGGCGATTGCCGATAAACGCCAGTAATTTCTCTAACCCTTCGGCTTCTGAGTAACCTTCTGCTAAATCATTATGACGAATATGATGAATTTTCACTGAGTTGGAACATAACGATTGCGGCGCTTTCAGCTTGATATGAAATGGCTCACTCGTAATGATTTTATTGTTGATAATTTTGGTGGCTGCAATGGTAACTAATTCTGCTTGTTGTGGATTTAAGCTGGTGGTTTCGCAATCCAGAGACACAAATTCGCCTTTGGGGATCATGCCAAATAACGGTTGATACGGGGAACCTTTGAGGCGAAAAAACCAATATAAACGCTGCAGAGTATTCATCCGATTACTCCCTAATTTGATAATGGTAGCCAAGCCATTGCTTGAATTTTTTGACTACATGTAGGCTATGACGTAGTAGATCGCGCTCACTACGATTGAGGCTTTGAACATCCAGTTGATTGTGACTATGTTGACAAGTTAGCTGCTGCGACAGTCGCCACTTGATAAATAGTTTGAGGGCTTCCGATAAGTTATCGGCAGTTAATCTTTCTAGGATATTTTGTTTTTGCAGCTGTTCAATTCGCTCAAAAGTATTACTGGCGAGTATTTGATGTTCCAGTGCTAAAGTACGGATACCGTGTACGATCGGGAAAATCCCACCTTGCTTGATATCAATGCCTTGTTTGCTTTGCTTAACTTGACCAAAAAAGGTTAATGGCACCGCAAAGCCTAGCGCCGGACGAGCGAACTCCATTAAGCCTAGACCATTATTGTGCATTAAGGTGTGTAGCTGTCGCTTTAGTGGTTCGAGTAGGCTTTTATTGCCTGCTATCGCTTGAGCATCAGAGAAAATGGCCAGCTTCATTACCGAAGATGACGAACTTTCTTTAGCCCATTGTTGTAAGCATTTTTTCCAATCAAGTTGGCTTTTGACCCATTTTGGGTTGTTGACCATCACTTTACCGGGGCAAGGTGGATAACCAAGTTGCTGTAAAGTCTCACTGAAACTGTCCATCAAATGACCAAATTGATGCCAATGTAGGCCATCTTTAATGATTAACGCATTATCTTGATCGGTTTTGAGAATTTGTTCTCCACGTCCTTCAGAACCAAGTACTAATAAACAGCAATGATCATGTAAATGTGCTGGCACGATAAGTTCAAAAGCTTTCTCAATGATCTGTTCATTGACCGCAGAAATAAGCTCCATAATAAATCGAGTACGAATACCGTTATGTTGTAGGGTGTGTACTAACTCTCGTTGTCGACTGGCTGCATCGATAAGTTCCTCTAAGTTATCGGCGTTAGCGATTCTCAAGGTTAATACGTGTGAATGGGTCGAAAATGCGCTCAAAACTTGGGTGAGATTAAGCATGCCGATAATTTGTTGCCCTTGAGTTACCGCAAGGCGTTTGCACTTGTAGCGAGTCATTATGATCATCGCATCAAATAAATAGTCACCTTCAGGTATATGTAGAACCGGAGAATTCGCCACTTGTTGTGCAGGGTACTCAAGCGGTTGCTGATCTAGAGCAATCGCGTGCAATAAATCGGTACGAGTAATAATGCCAAACGGTAACTGTGAACCGGTATGTTGCTGATTAGCATGTTGTTGATTGGTATGTCGGTAAGTGGGAAGGGCAATTAACGCCGCATCACTGCCATGTTGCTGCATTTGTTCAGTTGCTTGTTTTAAATTGGCGTCCGGCTCAAGTATTAGCGCTGGTGTGTAAATAGCCGCATCGACTTTAGTCAGGATAAATTCGGCTAAATTTTGTTGGTTGTGCGCTTGCTCAATCCGTTGTTGGCGAGCCGATAAATTGTTATCAAAATAAGCAGCAAAGTCGTCATTTTCTTTATATAACCCCAGAAAAATATGACGAGGAAGTAAGTAGGTAAGCGTGTCTTCTAGGGCAGTATAACGGTGCTTTATAGTACCATCGAGTAGCGATCGTACATCAAACATGTCTTCATGGGCATAGTGAGCAAACACCTCTCGACCATCATCACTGGTTTCTTCTACTGCGCCTTTAATTAATACATACAGGTTTTCATCACATTTACCAGGAGTGAGTATGGTGTCGGATTGACGAAAATAAGCGACATCAAGATTTGAGCGTAGTTGTGCCTGCTGTTGTTCTGACAAGCGATCAAAGGGTGCTAATGTCATATTAAATTTATCAGGCATGGTAACCACACTCATACGATTACAAGAATCTTGAGTGTGGCTATTTTCTATTTACCGCGCTAGACGACTTTGGTCTATACCCAAGTGAATTCTGCATCTTGAAGTTACTTGGGTATATATACTTCAAATAGTGCGCTGTTGATTCACTATTTTAGCCTTATCGGAATAGTCACTCTGTGGGATTACAGGCATAATGACGCCTGATTTTTTGTTTGCCCTACAAACTCTTGGATGACCTCATGCTTAACCCCACGCCTTTTGGTTGGATATCTCAATATTTTTTCGGTTTCTTTTTTGCTTATGGGGTGTATTTGCCTTTTTGGAGCTTATGGTTTTCTGAACAAGGCGTATCCGCTTCCGATATTGGACTACTGATCGGTTTGGGTTTTGCCACTCGTTGTGTTGTTAACCTAGTACTTACCCCCAAATTGCATAAAGTTGAGCATTTATTACCCTCGTTAAGGGTGTTGACATTTATTGCACTCATTTTTTGTGCTTTGCATTTCTTTACCGGAGGGAACTTCTGGTGGTTGGCGTTAGCAACCATTGGCTTTAACGCCACTTTTGGACCGGGAATTCCCTTGTCGGATTCGGTTGCTAATTATTATAACAAGCTCAATCTACTAGATTATGGACGTAGCCGCTTGTGGGGATCGGTGGCTTTTATTGTTGGTTCTAGTTTGGTCGGTTATCTGGTCAATGGGTTTGGTTCCGATATGATTGTATATACGGCGATGGCTGGTCTTTTGGTTACCTTGTTGCTGTCGTTACGCCAACCTACTCCTTTGCCAGAGACTCGTGTAGGAAGTGAACAACAAGCTAAGCCAAGTATTTTTATCTTGCTCAAACAATGGCCGATAGTGAAGTTTTTAATTTTAGTTTCTCTATTACAAGGCTCACACGCTGCTTATTACAGTTTCAGTACTCTACATTGGAAAGAGGTTGGGATATCAGAATCAGTGATAGGTTACTTGTGGAGCTTTTCGGTGGTTTCTGAAGTATTGCTGTTTGCTTTTAGTGCTAGGTTGTTTGGTGCTTGGTCATTACGAGCTATGTTTATTGTTGCTTCGTTAGCTGTCGTTGTGCGCTGGTGTGGTGTGGCAATGACGAATGAGGTTTGGTTGTTAGCATTGTTGCAAACTTTGCATGGTTTAACTTTTGCTTTAACGCATTATGCGACGATTCGTTATATACAATTAGCCGATGACCAATATTTAGTACCACTGCAAGGCTTATATAATGCCATTCCTTTAGGGGCTTTTATTGCTTTAATGACGGCATTAAGTGGTTGGGGGTATGAGTTTTTTGGAGGCAATGTCTTTTTGTTGATGGCAGTAATGGGCATCGTCGCTTTGTTTGTTAAGGTTGAACAGCCTATATCCAAGTAACTTCAAAATACGAATTTCAGCAAGAATAAAACAAGCTTTAGACAAGGCCAATTGAATATGATCTCTCTGTTCAATTTAACGCGGCCTAAGAAGAATAATTTCTCACTGAACCCACAAATTAGGTGTAAAGCGATTGAGGGAAAAAGCTCGCCATAGCACAATCAAATTAATGTACATGGATAGTAGATTGAGGCGACATGCAAGGATGGATAGTGATTCCAGTATCACTGGCGTATTTAGGGGTTCTATTTTTAATTGCCTGGTATGGCGATAGGCAAAAAAGCTGGTTATTTCGTTGGCGACCTTGGATCTATAGTTTATCTATTGCGGTCTATTGTACCTCTTGGACCTTCTATGGCACGGTCGGTCAAGCCAGTGCCGATATGTGGTCTTTCTTACCTATTTATCTTGCGCCCATTGTGGTTTTTACCTTGGGTTGGCGTATTCTTGCGCGTCTTATTCTTATCACTAAACGTGAACACATTACTTCAATTGCCGACTTTATTGCCGCGCGTTATGGCAAATCTCAAGGGTTAGCCATCACCGTAACGTTAATTGCGGTGATCGGAATCTTGCCTTATATCGCGTTACAATTACGTGGTATTACCATGGGGCTGGAGCTAGTGGCACCGAATTTAATGCAACAACTTGGTTACCAAGATATGCAAGTGTCATGGTTTGTGGTTGGGGTGTTGGCAGTGTTTACCATGTTGTTTGGCACTCGTCATATCGATAATACCGAACATCACCGTGGCATTGTGATGGCGGTGGCGTTTGAATCGGTCGTCAAACTATTGGCTTTTTTAGTGGTTGGCATGTTTGTGGTGTATTTGATTTATCAAACTCCGAATATCAGCTTAAGCCAGCTATCTCAGCAGTATTATCAAGCACCGAATATTCCTACTTTAGTGATTCATATGCTACTAACCATGGCAGCGATCATTTGTTTACCTCGCCAGTTCCACACGACGATTGTTGAGAATGACCAAGCGCGTGATTTGCATGTTGCAAGACGAGTATTTCCGATCTATTTAGTGCTGATGGGGTTGTTTGTATTGCCCGTCGCATGGGCTGGCCAATATTTACTTGGGGGCTCAAGTGCCGATGCTTATGTGATTAATCTGCCGTTGTCGGTTGGCGCGGATACCATTGCTTTACTTGCTTACTTAGGCGGTACTTCCGCTGCCAGTGGTATGGTGATTGTCTCGACCATTGCGCTTACCATTATGGTGTCTAATGATTTAGTTTGGCCAATGTTACTGCGCCGAATGAAGTTATCTAAGGCTAAACCTAAACAAATATCCGGTTTATTACTTAATGTGCGCCGAGCTTTGATTGCTCTGCTATTAGCTGGCTCTTGGGGCTTTTATCAAATACTGGATCGCGTGCCTTCATTAGCGGTGATTGGTTTATTGTCTTTTGCGGCAATCGCCCAATTTGCTCCAGCTCTACTTGGCGGTTTGTATTGGCGAAAAGGCAATCGTAAAGGTGTGTATGTTGGGTTAATCCTTGGTTTTGTGGTGTGGCTCGCGACCTTAATGCTGCAAACCAATATGTTAGCTGGAAGTGAAGAAACTAACTTTCTAGTTTGGTTTTTAACACCGCCTGAATGGCTACAAAGCTTGAATTTACAGTCTTCTGATTGGGGGATGGCATTGAGTCTTGTGGTGAACACTTTGGCTTACGTGTTTGTTTCCTTAGTGACGCGTTCAAGTTTAAGTGAACGCCTGCAAGCCGCTTCGTTTGTCGGTACTCCATTTCCAGAAAGTGAAGATGTTAGTTTATATCAAAGCCGAGTTAGTGTGGCTGAATTGGAAATGTTGGCTTCACGCTTTGTTGGGCGTAAGCGAGCACGTAATGCTTTCCAACTGTTTTGGTCACAACAACCTGAAACGCTGCTACCACAGCAACAAGCTTCTGCGCCCTTGATTCGTCATACTGAGCGGGTACTGGCCGGGGTCTTTGGTGCATCTTCGGCGCGGCTAGTGCTGACGTCAGCGTTGCAAGGTCGCAATATGCAGTTGGAGGAAGTCGCCGCGATAGTCGATGAGGCATCCGAACTGTATGACTTTAGTCGTGGTTTATTACAAGGAGCGATCGAACACGTTAGCCAAGGGATTGCGGTGGTCGATAAACAGCTGCGGCTGGTGGCGTGGAATCAACGCTATTTAGAGTTATTTGATTTCCCTCCAGGCTTAATTCAAGTAGGACGACCGATTGCCGATATTATTCGTCATAATGCGCAACAAGGTTTATGTGGGCCGGGCGATCCGGAAATACATGTACGTCGTCGGGTTGAGCATTTAGAGCGAGGCACTCAACACACGTCTTCTCGAATCCGCGAAGATGGGCAAGTGATTGAGGTGCAAGGAAACCCTATGCCTGGTGGTGGCTTTGTAATGAGTTTTTCCGATATCACCGCTTTCCGCCGTGCCGAACAAGCATTAAAAGAAGCGAATGAAACTTTGGAAGATAGGGTACAAGAGCGTACTCATGAATTGGAAAACTTAAACACTAAATTAGTGAATGCCACTCAAGATGCCCAACAAGCCTCTCAATCAAAAAGTCGACTATTGGCCGCCGTTAGCCATGATTTAATGCAACCACTCAATGCTGCACGTCTGTTTGCTTCATCGCTTAGCGAAACGGCTAGTGATGATAATACCAAGCAATTTTCTGCTCATATCGAAAGTGCCTTAGGGGCGGCTGAAGATTTGATTGGTGATTTATTGGATATCTCTCGCTTAGAGTCAGGAAAAGTGCCGACGGATATTCGCTGTTTTGAATTACGCGAAGTATTAGACAAACTGGATGCTGAATTTAGCGTATTAGCGGCAGAGCAAAATATTGAATTTGAGCGAGTGCCAACACAACTGATTGTCGAATCTGACCCTAAATTACTCAGACGGGTACTGCAAAACTTGCTGACGAATGCATTTCGCTACAGTCAACAAGAAGGGCGTCGGGGTAAAGTACTGCTTGGTGTGCGACGTATGCAGGATGATATTCGAATTGAAGTGTGGGATAACGGTATTGGCATTCCACTGGAAAAGCAGGGGGAAATTTTCGATGAGTTTACCCGAGTTGATGAAAACCGCGCTGATCAAGGGCTAGGGCTAGGGTTAGCGATCGCTCGCGGGATCACTCGATTGCTTGGACACCATTTAGAACTGCGCTCATGGCCACAACAAGGTACGGTATTTTCAGTGAGTTTAAAGCGCTGTTATCAACTACCAGTTGAACCCATTAAAGCCAGCGTTATCGAGCATGCACCACTGGCTAATATCAAAGTGCTGTGTGTCGATAATGAACCCGAGATTTTGTTAGGCATGAAAACGTTACTTGAACGTTGGGGTTGTGAGGTTCGTACTGCGTTAGATCTTAAACAAAGTATCAGCGCGCTAGAGAAAGATTGGAGTCCTGAAGTGGTATTTTCTGACTATCACTTAGATAATGGCCACATTGGTTTAGAAGTGTTAGATGCGTTAAGAGATCAAATTGGTGATAGCTTTGTTGGGGTAGTGATCAGTGCTGATCGCTCGGAAGAAGTAAACCAAGCCATTAAAGCAGGTGGCTTCCAATTTTTAACTAAGCCAGTCAAACCTTTAAAATTAAGAGCGGTGTTGAATCGGTTATAGTGATGACTTGTTTGTAGAAAATTAATAATAAAAGGATGCAGAATGATGATGGGTGAGTATCAAACTAAGCAAGGTGTGCTAGTCGAAATCTTCCAAGGACAAGTGCGTATTGCGATGGGTGGTTTAGTGGTGACAGATAAAGTGGAAAATATTCATGCGATCACGATTAATACTCCAGATGGCGCAGGCAGTTTTTATCTGGCAGTAGATGATTCAAATGCTTTGTTGTTTGTGGGAGATTTAACCGAACTTGAAGCTGTCGCGCAAGTGTTGGGGATTGAGGTCGAGAAGGGGTAGTTAGATGGTGATCTCATTGGAGTATCGTCATTCCTGCCGAGTCTAAGCGAGAGCGGGAATCTACTCACCACGCGCTGTATATAGATCCTCGATGTCGCTTAGGCTCCTCAAGGATGACAGCTATCAATATTAATTAATGCCTTTAAAGTAACCAAAAAGCCCGAAGAATATAAACTCTTCGGGCTTTGTTTCTTTTAGGCTATTTACCTTAAGCTATTAATGATCGTGTGCTTTACCTGCGCCTTTCGGGAAGCGGATAGACTCAACCATATCCTGTACATCTTTGGGTACTTCTGCAGTGAATTTGTTCACCACAATGGATACGACAAAGTTTAGACACATACCTAGTGTACCGATACCTTCTGGGCTGATGCCGAAGAACCAGTTATCTGGCGTGCTTGCCGCTGGGTTTACGAACTTGAAGTAAATGATGTAGGCAGCGGTGAAAGTAATACCTGTTACCATACCGGCAATCGCACCTTCTTTGTTCATCTTCTTATAGAAAATACCTAAGATGATGGCAGGGAAGAACGAGGCTGCCGCAAGACCAAAGGCAAAAGCGACCACTTGCGCTACGAAGCCTGGAGGGTTAATACCTAAGTAACCCGCACCGATTACCGCAAGTGCTGCCGCCCCCCGAGCAAATAATAGCTCTTGTTTATCTGTCATATTGGGCTTGAACTCTTTCTTCAATAAATCATGAGAGATTGAGGTCGAGATAACTAATAGTAAGCCTGCTGCTGTCGATAGTGCGGCCGCAAGACCACCCGCAGCCAGTAATGCAACTACCCAGTTAGGTAATTTTGCTAGCTCTGGAGAAGCCAGTACGATGATGTCACGGTTGATGTTCATCTCATTACGCTCATCGCCAGAGTAGAACATTTTGCCATCGCCATTCTTGTCTTCCCAAGAAACAAGACCAGTGCTTTCCCAGTTGTTGTACCAGCTTGGAGCATTTTCAACGGCAACACCTTGTTGATCTGGGCCGTTGATGGTTTCAATCAAGTTTACACGAGCAAATGATGCGACTGCTGGAGCTGTTGTATAAAGTAGTGATATGAATAGAAGTGCCCAACCTGCAGAAATACGTGCATCTTTTACTTTAGGGACGGTAAAGAAACGAATAATTACGTGCGGTAAACCAGCAGTACCTACCATTAATGCCGCGGTAATGAAGAAGATGTCTACGGTACTTTTCGAACCATCAATGTAGGAGTTAAAGCCTAATTCCTGAGTTAGTCCTTCTAAGCGATCCATTAGATATACATCAGAGCCAGATATTGTGGAACCCATACCGATTTGTGGGAACACATGTCCTGTCATCATAATAGATGTGAAAACCGCAGGGACAAGGAAAGCAAAAATAAGTACGCAGAATTGTGCTACCTGAGTATAGGTAATGCCTTTCATGCCGCCTAATACCGCATAGAAGAATACAATCGCCATCCCAATGATGATGCCGAGGTTAATATCGACTTCTAAGAAGCGGGCAAACACCACACCAACACCACGCATTTGGCCTGCCACATAAGTGAAAGACACAAAAATGGCACAGAAGATAGCCACTAAGCGTGCAGTACGAGAGTAGTAGCGGTCACCGATAAAATCAGGAACCGTGAACTTGCCAAATTTACGTAAATAAGGGGCTAAACAAAGTGCTAATAATACGTAACCGCCAGTCCAGCCCATTAAGTAAACCGAGCCATCGTAACCAGCAAAAGAAATGATACCTGCCATTGAAATGAAAGATGCTGCTGACATCCAGTCGGCAGCGGTTGCCATACCATTGGCAACAGGGTGAACCCCACCACCAGCGACATAGAACTCACTGGTTGAGCCAGCGCGCGCCCAAATTGCAATGCCGATATACAATGCAAAGGTGATACCGACGAGAATAAACGTCCAAGTTTGAATATCCATATATTAGCCTCTTAGTCTTCCTGTACATTGTATTTTTTATCAAGCGCATTCATGCGAGCGACATACACGAAGATCAGCACAACGAAGGTATAAATTGACCCTTGCTGTGCAAACCAAAATCCCAATTTAAATCCTGCAAATTGGATGGTATTGAGTGCGTCGACAAATAAAATGCCCGCACAGTAAGACACCACGAACCAGATGGTCAGTAGTGTCGCCATAATGCCTAGGTTTTCCTTCCAGTAGGCTTGGGCATGTTTGTCAGATTCAAACGCCATGGCCATTCTCCTTTGTGTTTTACCCGATTATTTTCATTGATATAACAGCTATGTTCACTGATATAACAGTTATTTTCACTGAACTCACAGTGAGCTCTTTTGTTAATAAAACGTTACGAGAAAACAATAGCAGTAGGAGTCGAAAGGGGCTTTTCAACTTTAGTCGGGCAGGAATGTTGGTAAATTAAGACCTTATAGGCTTTTTTGTGAGGTGGGTTGGAATAATTTAGCCTAGCGTTGGGTTGGGGCTAGGCTAAGGTCTAATAAGGTTAGTCTAAGGTCTAATAAGTAAATCTCTAGGGAAAGTTAGCTTAAGTAAAATAGAAGTCTTTTACACCTAAGAGTAAGTTGTTAACTGCAACGGCCGCTAAAATTAACCCCATGACTCGGCTAATAATTGCCGCACCGACATTGCCAATGATTTTATGGATACCCGTGGCACCAATCAGTAAAGCTAATGTTGATAATAATACCAATATCATAACCCCAGCAGTTAAGCTTTGGTCGATAATTGAATTTCGATGGTTGTCGGTTAGTAATACAATAGCCATCATCGCTCCTGGAGAGGCAATGGAGGGAATTGCTAATGGATAAACCGCTAAGTTTGCTAGATCAGAACGATTAAGATCTTGAGTTAACTTTGCTTCTTGTGCCGGCTTTCCTTCACCAAAAATCATGCTCAAAGCAAATAATAATAAAACTAATCCGCCGGCTGCTTGGAAGGCTGGCAATGGAATCTGCATCGCCTCTAATAAGAGCTGTCCCATCACTAAAAAGAACAATAATACACCGGTTGCAATTGCCACCGCTTTTAGAGCGACTAAGCGCTTTTGTTTGGTCGAAAGCCCTTGAGTTTGAGATAAATAAATCGGCACAGTACCAACGGGATCAATGACGGCCCATAATACGACAAATTGGGTGATTAAAACGCTGATCAAGATGGCTCCTTTATGATGTTAAGGGTTAAAGTGGTTCTTTCGGGCTGATGACAATTCCGACTGTGGTGATTCGTTGATCAACAATATCTCGAATAAACAATGTGACATGACCAAATTCTTTTGCGGCATCACGAATAGGGATACCATCAAATGATTGCATTAATAATTCATTTAAAGAGAGATGATGCTCTGCGGGTAAATCGATACCGTAAGAATGATGTATATCACCTATTTTGGTAAAGCCTTTCAAGCATAGTTCATGATTAGGCAAACTTTCTATTGGTGTTTCATCTGCACTCGAACAAATAAGGTCAACAAAATCTCTAACATTAGGTTTCATCATGATAAATAAATGATCTTCTGCCAATATTAAAGTGGAACCACGAGGGGGGATGACTTGTTTTCCTCTCGTTATCATGGCGACAACAGTGCCATCAGGAAGTGCCATTTGAGATAAACGGCGTCCGGCTATCCTTGAATTTGCTCCGAGTCTGTATTCAACAATTTCAGCATCGACGTCACCTAGGGTGGTGATTTCTAAGGTTGCTGCAGGGGTTGATGGTGCAGGTTCAGTTAAGCCTAATCGTCGAGCCATGAGAGGTAAAGTTGAACCTTGTATGGTTGCAGAAATAAATACCACGAAAAAAACTACATTAAAAATTAATCCAGCATCAGGCACCCCATACATTAAAGGGTAAATGGCGAGGATGATGGGCACCGAGCCACGTAGCCCAACCCAAGAAACTAATGTGATTTCTCGTAAGCTGAAACCAAAAGGTTTTAATATCGGTAGAATGGAAATGGGTCTGGCAATTAATGTTAGAACCACTGCGATCATTAAGCCTTCAAACCAAACATCTAGTAATGATGATGGCGTGATCAGTAGTCCTAACATCATAAACATGCAGATTTGGCCTAACCAAGCTAATCCATCATGGAATAAAAAAGTACTGCGTTGGAAGACAAAACGACTATTACCAATCACGACGCCTGTAATGAAAATAGATAAAAAACCACTTCCGCCTAAATTTGCACTAATTCCAAATGACAATAAGCCTAGAGCCGCTACCATGACAGGGTATAACCCGGATGTCGTTAAATTGATATGATTAATTAATCGGACAGATAACCATCCACATGCAAGGCCGACAACAGACCCTATGCCTATTTGTTGGATGAAGAGCATAAGTAACCCTGTTCCAGGCTCCAATCCATTTACGATTACTTCTAAAAGTCCCACGGTGAGAAAGATCGCCATCGGGTCATTGGTTGCACTTTCTATCTCCAAGGTGGATTTGAGTTTAGGATTGATATGAATGCCAGCATTTCTTAATAAAGAGAATACGGCAGCAGCATCCGTTGAACCGACAATCGCACCAATCAA
Source organism: Vibrio algivorus (assembly GCF_002218005.2). Taxonomy (GTDB): domain Bacteria; phylum Pseudomonadota; class Gammaproteobacteria; order Enterobacterales; family Vibrionaceae; genus Vibrio; species Vibrio algivorus. Next base: position 2,404,097 of record NZ_AP018678.1, on the reverse strand, counting down.
TAGGCCGTAAATTAAAGGAATATTAAGAATATAAGCAGCAGCAAGACCGGTTATTGCCGACGTGAATAAAACTCCGAGAGTGGCCAATAAAGAGGCCGGCTTCCAGACTGATTTAATAGATGCCATTGGGGTGTTTAAGCCACCATCAAATAAGATGATAGCCAGCGCTAAGGTACCTAATGAATGAGCGATAAGGGCATTATCAAAATCAATGCCACCAGGACCATCTTCTCCAGCCAGCATGCCAACAATTAGAAACATCACCAATACAGGTAAGCCTAAACGTGCAGAAACCTTGCTTGAGAGGATACCAAAGGCAATTAAAATGGCAGCGAGTAAGATAAGTTGATCAATTATAAACATACAAGGCACTCTTTGATTAATGGCGTTAGCATTAAAATACGTCGAGTCGCTAAATTATCTCGATATGTCGCTTAATTGGGGTGAATTAGCAGAGGGCTGTGAATGAGGGTTCACTTTTTGTTGCTAAAGGGAAAAAAGAAAGCGACCAATAAAATGTATCATAATTTTGCTATTGATACATTTTATTGATCGCGAGTAATGGCTTGTAATTATTAGTTTTCTGTTTCCAACTGTTGCAGTAAGATCACCGCTTGAGTACGGTTTTTGACATCAAGCTTACGGAATATTGCTGTCATATGTGCCTTAATCGTCGCTTCTGAAACATTCAATTCATAAGCAATTTGCTTATTAAGCAAGCCATCTGACAACATGCCTAATACTTTATATTGCTGAGGTGTTAAGGCCGCCAGTTTTTGGCTGAGTTCATTACAAGCATCATTATTTTGAATGAGGCCTTCAGGGAAGAATGGGTCGCCATTGAGTACTTGGTTGAGTGCGCTGTTAAGTTCGCGCATATCGCTAGATTTAGGAATAAAACCAAATGCACCGTGGCTTTTCACTTGACTGACCACGCTAGATTCTTCACTGGCGGAAATCACGACTATCGGTAAATCTGGATATTCTGAGCGTAAGTGAATCAAGCCTGACATGCCATTTGAGCCGGGCATTTTCAGGTCGAGTAATAAAAGATCGGGTTCATCGACTTTCTTTATTAATGCCAGTAATGCATCGAGAGAGTCGGCTTCATGTAAGTTAGCGCCACTCACCGCCATATGAATAGATTGAAATAGGGCGTTACGAAAGAGTGGATGATCATCTGCAATGATAATGTTGTATGTCGAATCCATGACAATAAGTTCACTATTAAAGTAACAATGAATTCATTATCAACTTGTTTACCGCATCTCTCAACCGAGCAAAGGCAAAAGTCTGAACCATATCCGACTTTTGTCTAACTTAACGTTTTATAGCAACTGGTTTTGCTTTAAATGTTGAGAAAAGTCATCAGCATTCATAAACCCCGTAATACGAGCTTGTGGAATATGTTTGCCTTGAGCATCCCAAAATTCTATCGTCGGTAATCCGAGTACCTTCATTTTTTCCATTAAGGCAATGTCATCTGGAGTTGCAGCGGTGACATCTGCTTGAATAAGGACAAAATTAGCAAGCTCACTGCTAACTTTTGGAGCGTGGAAGGTGTATTTCTCAAACTCTTTACAAGCTACACACCAGTCGGCATAGAAATCAAACATAACGGGTTTATTAGAAGCTTTAGCTTGTGCTAGTTGTTGTTCCAGTTCGCTTATTGTTGTTATTCGAGTAAAGGCAATATTAGCTTGTGATGATTGCGAATGCTTTTGTTCTGAATTAATCATCCCAGCGGCTTGCAAACCGAAATAAGCTGAGAACACCAAACCTAGAATTGCCACAATACCGACAAGGCTTTGCTGCCAACTCGCTTGCTGCATGGTTTGTTTAACATGATACAACCAGCTAAAGCTGATGAGTCCAAGTGCGATCCATAATCCTTGCGCCCAAACTTCTGGCAAGATGCGTTCTAATAAGAAAATTGGCGCTGCGAGCAAGATAAAACCAAACAGTACTTTTACTCGGTTCATCCACTCGCCAGCTTGTGGCAGTAACTTATTACCAAATACCGCGACGACAATCAGTGGAATGCCCATACCTATGGCTAAGGCATACAGGGCAATGGCACCAGTTAGCAGGTCGCCACTTTGCGCGACATACAATAGTGCGCCAGAAAGCGGTGCGGTGGTACATGGTGAACAAACTAAACCGGAGATCACGCCCATAATAAACACCCCGGCTAAATTACCGCCTTGTTGTTTATTGCTTTGTTCACTTAGCCAAGTTTGCAGTCGACTCGGTAGTTGAATGGTGTAGAGACCAAACATCGATAGCGATAACAATACAAATACGATACTTAAACCGATCAAAACTGCCGGAGCTTGCAAGGCGGCTTGGAATTGGACACCCAGGGAAGCAACCACTAGGCCAAGTAGCATGTAGGTTAGCGCCATACCTTGCACGTAGATGAAAGACAGTTTAAAGGCTTTCTTGGCACTCAAACGGCCACCACCGAGTACGATGCCGGTTAAAATTGGGTACATAGGTAATACACATGGAGTAAAGGCTAAACCAATACCGAGAAGTAAAAATAATAATGGTGTCCACCAATGTTCTGCTAATTGAGAAGCAATATTGCTATCTGCAGAATTGGTGTTGATGGTTGCTACAGGTCGGTTTTCTGTTGTTTGAGTGCTCTCTGTTGCTTGATTACTATTGGTTGCTGAACTCGATGGCTGACCAATTTGATCCTGTGGCCCTAATTGATCTAGTTGAACTAATTTATCTAATGGAACTATGCGGGTTTCTGGTGGGTAGCAAAAACCGGTAGTGGCACAGCCTTGGTATTGGACGATCAGTTCAGCGCTATCTGCTACGTTTTTTAATGGAATTTCAACACTGACAGGTTCGGTAAAAATATGCACATCACCAAAAAACTCATCAGAATGGAAAGTGCCTTCTGGAATCTTCGCTTCACCTATTTCGGCATTTTTAGTTTGGAAAGAAAAACGCTCGCGGTATAGGTAGTAGCCCGGTTTGATTTGCCAATCTAGTGTGATTGCGTTGCCTTGTTGAATAAAATTAAATGGAAAAGCTTGATCAACCGGTACGAATTGATTGTTGGTGGTTGGTGATGCTGAATTAGTGAAGTTGGCTAAAGGAGTTTGCGCCGAGTCAAAATTGGCCGCTTGAGTGGTTGTCGAAAAACCAATAAATAAGCTAACGAGCAAAGTAAATAAGCAACGAATGACGGCCATAAAAATTCAACTTCCGATTAAAGTGTCAATGTAAAAAAGGGATCTCAGAATCAGACCACACAAAGGAGGTTTTGGTTTCATTGCGAGAGTATATCACAGACATTTATACCCAAGTGACTTCAAGATGCAGAATTCAGAGCTATCATCCAGACCTTTAGGCAAGGAAGATTGGCGAAGGAATAGGCCGCTTTATATACGCAAAGTGTAGACTGATGGGGGGAGAAAGGTTTGATAAAAAAACTGGACTTAAAAAAACGAGCCCTAAGACTCGTTTTGATGAAGATTTGTCATTGAATGATGAACTAGAGAATTAATCCACCGAATAAAAAGCCCAGTATTACTGAAGACGCAATAGTTACCACACCTGGGATCATAAATGGGTGGTTAAATACCCACTTACCAATTCGAGTTGAGCCTGTGTCATCCATTTCAACGGCGGCTAATAGTGTTGGGTAGGTTGGCAATACAAATAGAGCACTTACCGCCGCAAATGATGCGACAGCAGTAAGAGGTGCTACACCAATCGCAAGTGCTGCAGGCATTAACGCTGTTGTCGTTGCGCCTTGAGAGTAAAGCAACATAGAAGCAAAGAATAAAGTAATTGCTAGCATCCATGGGTATTGTTGTAGTAAATCACCCGCAAAATGTTTGATTTCATTTAAGTGGGCAGACACGAAGGTATCACCTAACCAAGCCACCCCAAGCACACAAATACACGCGCTCATACCTGAACGGAATGTTGCAGCCGTCGTTACTTTATTAGTGTCAAGTTTACAAAATATAACCATTGCAGCCGCAGCCGTTAGCATAATGGCCATAATTGCGTGGTTACGGTCGATGTGAGGGTGGGTAATTAAGCCAATCGAATCACTGATTAGTGTGGCGTAAACTACGACAACCGCAATTGCGACAGCAAAAATATATACCGAAAGCTTTGCCGCTGAGGTTACTTGGGTTTGGGTACTTTTCTTTAATTGAATTAAGCCTTTTGCCATACGTTCTTGGTAGATAGGATCATCTTTGAGTTCACAACCCATGAAGTTGGCAACAAAAGCACCAATCATACAAGCTAAGAATGTGGTTGGAATACAAACTAAGAGTAAATGTAGGTAGCTGATGCCTAGTGGCTCTAAAAGACCAGCAAAGTACACAACGGCAGCAGAGATTGGTGAAGCGGTAATTGCAATTTGTGAAGCGATAACCGCAATAGACAGTGGTCTTGAAGGTCGAACACCTTGCTCTTTTGCCACTTCAGCGATAACTGGCAGTGTTGAGAATGCAGTGTGGCCTGTACCGGCAAGTAGTGTCATAAAGTAAGTAACAATTGGCGCGTAGAAAGTAATGCGTTTAGGGTTCTTACGTAAAAATTGTTCCGCTAATTGTACTAACCAATCCATACCACCAGCCACTTGCATAGAGGCAATGGCGGTAATTACGGAGGCAATGATTAAAATAACATCAATTGGGATGGTTCCGGCATCTACACCAAAGAACATGGTGAGAACCACCACCCCAGCACCACCGGCAAAACCGATTCCTATCCCACCCATTCGGGCGCCGATATAAATAAACAGTAATACAATAAATAGTTGTAATAACATGTTGTTACCTTCTTTAAAATCTAAAAAATCAACCTGAACTGCAGACTTCGTAATAAAAGAAATCTGTAATGCGCGTTAATTTCGAATATACCTAACAACTTGTCCCTTTTTAGCTTCACTTGAAGTAACTTGGATAAGTAATTGAAAGAAAGGGAACGATAAACGTTCCCTTAATTATATTAACGACTAGTTATAGCGTTTTGCTTTGTATTGAGGATGCATTAGGTTTTCAGGAGAGAAAATTTCGTCTAATTGCTCTTCGGTTAGTAAGCCGCGATCCAATACAATTTCACGTACGCTTTTACCTGTTTCAGCACAGATTTTACCTACGATGTCACCTTGGTGATGGCCAATGTATGGGTTTAGGTAAGTGACGATACCGATGGAGTTGAACACGTATGCTTCACACACTTCTTTGTTCACTGTGATGCCGTCAACGCATTTATCACGTAAGTTAACACAAGCATTCTTCAGGATTTCTAGTGATTCAAACATACATTGTGCAATCACAGGTTCCATTACGTTTAACTGTAATTGGCCGCCTTCAGCCGCAAAAGAAAGAGCGGTATCGTTACCGAGTACTTTAAAGCACACTTGGTTTACAACTTCAGGTACTACTGGGTTTACTTTGGCTGGCATGATTGAAGAACCTGCTTGTAATTCGGGTAGGTTCAATTCATTTAAGCCGGCACGAGGTCCAGAAGATAATAGACGTAAGTCATTACAGATTTTAGATAGTTTAACCGCAAGGCGTTTTAGCGCGCCGTGCGCCATGACATAAGCACCACAGTCAGAGGTCGCTTCGATTAAGTCTTCCGCAGGAACGCACTCAAGGCCAGTCACTTCTGATAAATGTTTCACAGCTAACGCTTGGTATTCCGGCGCTGCGTTTAAGCCAGTACCTATAGCGGTTGCACCCAAGTTCACTTCAAGCAATAGTTTTGAAATGTATTGTAGGTTACGGACTTCTTCGTTTAGCGTGACAGACCATGCGTGGAATTCTTGTCCAACGGTCATTGGTACTGCGTCTTGTAGCTGAGTACGGCCCATTTTGATGATGGTGTCGAATTCAGTGCTCTTAAGATCGAAGGCACCTTTTAGATATTCAACCGCTTCAATGGTTTTCATGATGCTGTTGTATACCGCAATACGGAAACCTGTAGGGTAAGCACAGTTAGTTGATTGGCTTTTATTGACATGATCATTTGGGTTGATGAAGTCGTATTCACCTTTTTCTTTACCCATTAGCTCAAGCGCTAAGTTGGCAATCACCTCGTTGGTATTCATGTTCACAGAAGTGCCTGCGCCACCTTGGAATACGTCTGACGGGAATTGATCCATGCATTTGCCTGTGCTTAGAATTACGTCACAAGCTTGAATGATGTAGTCACTGATATCGGCTGGTAATACGCCAATTTCTTTGTTGGCTAATGCGGCTGCTTTTTTAGTCATGACCATGCCACGTACAAATTCAGGTACGTCAGAAATAGTGGCATTTGAGATGTTAAAGTTTTCTACTGCACGGATAGTATGAATACCGTAATAAGCTTCAGCGGGTACTTCACGTGTGCCTAGTAAATCTTCTTCAATACGAAATTGTTGAACAGGTGTTTCGATAGTTTGTGTAGTCATTGGATGGATCCTATAAGCATGGAACGCTAATAAAAAAATATCTTTGCCGATGTTGCTTAGAATCCATTCACTGCATACAGATGGCTTATCTTTGACGCTGCAATAATACCCCTTTATAGGTATAAAAATAGATCATAGATCAAACTTTTGATTGCGTATTGCATCTTAATAAGAGTTTCTGTCTGTTTGCAAATGAATTGTTTTTGAAGTGTGAAATTTTCTGCCATAAGGCATCTTTAGGTCGTTATATTGTTAGGTACCATCGATCTTGGGTATAGTTACGTTTTGAGATGGTTAACATTTGTTGTATGAAGCGGGAAGGCATACACTGAGTAACAGATTATAGGAGGTGTTTGTGTTTCCGATTTTAGTTATTTTATTTATTTGTGTTCCGATTATTGAGATTGCACTGTTTATTCAAGTCGGTGATTTAATTGGCTTATGGCCGACTATTGCGATTGTGCTATTGACCGCTTTCGTTGGGGCATCTTTGGTGCGTAGTCAAGGTATTCAAACTTTGATGTCAGTACAATCACGTATGCAGCAAGGTGAACTGCCAGCACAGCAAATTATTGAAGGCGTAATGTTAGCGGTATCAGGGGTATTACTGTTGACGCCTGGCTTTATGACGGACTCACTTGGCATGTTGGTGCTATTACCGGCCCCTCGCGCCTGGATTGCGAAGCAATTAATGCAGCGAGTTAAAGTCAGTTCTTCGGCTCAGTTCCATTCTTCATCGCAGTTTCATGGTGAAAATCCATTTAATACTTCAGAGCATGATCAGCAAGGAGATGTGTTTGAAGGAGAATTTGAAAAGAAAGCCGATGAAGATAAGAGGATAGATAAATAAGGGTTTCTAGTCCCTAGTTTCTAGGAAGAGCGAAAAGAGATAGTGACGAGATACGTGAACGCTTCGCTTCGAGTTGCGAGTAAAAGCAGGAGCAAAAATGTTGCGTTTCTTTTCGCTTTTTTCTTTTCCGAGCCCCGATAAACGAAAAAAGACCGTAGCTCTCACTACGGTCTCCTTATCTCTTTCTAGGAACTAGCAACCGAGTTCCCTTTATTCTTAAACCGCTCCTTCAAACCCCATTTGACGCCAAGCTTCAAAGGCTATAATCGCCACTGCATTCGATAAATTCAAACTACGGCTGTCTGGCATCATAGGAATACGAATGCGTTGTTCCATCGGCAGGGCTTCAATTGTGTCAGCCGGTAGGCCACGGGTTTCTGGGCCAAATAACAAAACATCACCTTGTTTAAATTCCGCGTCCACATGATGGCCAGTGGTTTTGGTCGTACAAGCAAAGATACGGAAATTATCGCCTTTTTCTTGTTGTAAGTATTCAATAAACGCTGCGTAATCTTTATGACGTTTAACACGTGCTAAATCATGATAATCCAGACCGGCACGACGAACTTTCTTTTCTTCTAAATCAAAGCCTAGTGGTTCAATTAAGTGCAAGTTAGCGCCACAGTTGGCACATAAACGAATGATGTTGCCGGTGTTAGGGGCGATTTCTGGTTCAAATAAAGCAATGTCGAACATAGTGGATGTACCGTTAATTGATGAGGTGTTCATAATACCAGTCCTCGATCATAAATCGATAGGTAAAATCAGCGATACCGCAAGACCACCATGTTGACTACGTGAAGCTTGAATATGACCACAGTGCTGCATAATGACATTGTGGGTTATCGCCAAACCTAATCCTGCACCACCACTGTGCCTATCACGCGCAGTAGATACGCGATAAAAAGGTCGGAAAATTGCATCTAGCTCACTGTCATCAACCCCTTCACCATCATCTTCAATCAAAATGGCCAACCCATCATGTTGTAGGCTAAACGTCACCCAAACGGATTGATCGCAGTATCGAATCGCATTCCGTATGACATTTTCGACGGCACTAATCAGTAGGTTGGGGTTTCCGGTGATATGTGCGTTGGGAATCGATTCACAAATGAGTTTTTTCTGTTGTTGTTCAGCTTCAAATTTACCATCTTCTATAGTTTCTCCCCAAAGCTCTTGCACTGAGATATTTTGGTGAATTTGATGAGCATCGATTTGCTGGCGTGACAGTTCTAATAATTCATTAATCATCAATTCTAATCGTTCTGCTTCGGTATCAATGCGAGTCAGTTCAGAGCTTTCGCCTTGCTTACGGATCGCTAACGCATTAGCCATTCTCAAACGAGTGAGCGGAGAGCGCAGTTCATGAGAAATGTTAGATAATAATCGCTGCTGTTCAGAGGTTTTATTGTTAATGGCGTTGACCATTTGGTTAAAGCTGGCACCAGCCTGTTTGAATTCGCTCGGGCCTTTTTCTAATTCGGGATCGTATTCGATAACCCCACGCGCGACTTTTTGTGCCGCCTTCTCTAAGCGCATCGCCGGCTTACTCAATGCCCACGCTAACCAAAGTAAGAGTGGAGTGCTGATCAGCATTACTACGAGAAGTAATTGAATTGGCCTATCGAGTAATTGCAGTAGAAATGGCGGCGGTTGATGCCAACGGATAGCAAAGTACATGTGTAGATTTTGTTTGGCAATGACGACAGGGACAGGGCCTGCGATCATGAGTCTGCCATACAAACGTTGCTGAGGTTTATCTAACATGTCCGATTGGGTAATAAAATTATTCAGTGCTCTTTGTTTCATTCCTTGAGATGGATTGAGCCAACGGTCGTTAGTGTCAGTGAAATAGTAATTGAGACGGCCTTTATCTACGTTGTGCATTTTTATATGCATCAGTGCTTGTTTAAGTGAAGACGCATTTTGGTAGGTTTGGCTAATATCTTGTCCGGTTAGCTTCATCTCTTTCAATGGTTCAGCCGGAATATCGTGAAGCTGTCTAGGATCGAGTTGAGATGCAGCAACCACTGTAATTAATACCAATAACATGGTGAGCCAGAATATGGCAAAAATACGACCGTATAAGCTAGAAAACTTAGGTAAATTCATTATTTATCCTCAACCATCAAGTAGCCTTTACCTCGTAAGGTTTTTATTAAGGTTTGCTCATGGTGCTCAGACAGTTTTTTACGTAAGTTCGAAACATGCATATCGATTGCTCGATCAAATGGGCTGAGGCGCTTTCCAAGTACTTCCAAGCTCAAATCTTCTTTGCTGATGGATTCACCCATGTGATTTAAAAAGTACTCTAATAAAGAAAATTCTGTGGTGGTAAGATCTAATAATGTGCCTTGGCAATAAGCCTCTTGTTTACCTGGAAATACTTGCAGACCATGAGGAGTGCTCGATTCTGTTGGCTCAGGTTGATGGGGTTGAGTGCGACGTAAAATAGCACGAATGCGTGCCATTAATTCACGATCACTAAATGGTTTGGGTAGGTAATCATCTGCACCGAGTTCAAGGCCGATCACTCGATCGACTTCTTCGCCTTTTGCGGTCAGCATCAATACCGGGGTTTGCCACTGCTGCCTTAACACTTTAAGCATTTCCATACCGTTCATTTTCGGCATCATAATATCCAGCAAGATCAGATCAACACTGTTATCTATGGCTTGTAGGCCATCAATACCATTGTGTGCTTGTGAGATAGTAAAGCCTTCTAAAGTCAGAATATCCTCAAGTAACGCAGTGAGTTCAGTATCATCGTCAACTAATAGAATGTGGGTCATAAAGGGCCTTATTTAGATATAGATATCGAATGCAATAATAGCATTATCTCTGTTTTAGTAAGAAAAACGACTAATTTGACAGCGCTTTACATTGTTTTACGTAAGCAATACACCCTTTTACATTGCAAGGTTTATTCTATTTGTCATCGGTCGCTAACCAAGAAATGGCGGCTCAAATTCTCCATAATGAAAGGTAACGTGTTATGAAAGCATTTATGAAAAAGTCTCTTGTTGTTTTAATCGCTGCACCATTAGCATTCGGTTCAATGTCTGCATTAGCTGCTCCTCATGGTGGTCAACAACATGGTGGTAAGCATAATCAACAATGCGGCATGGGAATGGAACGTGGTATTTGGAATAAATTAGACTTAACTGACGCTCAAAAAGATCAGTTAAAAGAATTGCGCCAGCAAGATCGTCAGGCAATGAAAGAAGGCTTTAAAGATCATAGAGATGAAATGAAAGCCAACCACGAGAAAATGCAACAGTTAGTGATGGCGGATAATTTTGACCAAGCCGCTGTGACAAGTCTTGCTCAAGACATGGCAAACCAACGTGTAGAAGGCCAAGTTAAAATGGCTAAATCACGTCATGATATGTTTAGCGTGTTAACTCCTGAGCAAAAAGAGCAATTTACTAAGTTATCAGGTGAGAAACACCAACAGTGCATGGAAAAGTGGGAAAAAATGAAAGACCGTATGGATAAAAAAGGCCCGAAAGCAGAGTAATACTAATAGTGCATCATACCAACTCCAATCAAAAGGCGGCCTACTTGGTCGTCTTTTTGTTTAGAAAGCGTTAAAAAAGAAAAACCCCGAGGGCAAAAGCCCATCGGGGTTATAGTCTTACTCGCAGCAATCCGGCTACTATAAGTGCTCCATGCATCAAATCCTTGATAGCAGTGCTGTTTCCTTCAGCGTATTCCTTTTCATCGCCATCCTAGCGGTGTCCTTGGCCTTATCCTAGCCAGCTAATTCATCCTAATTAGCGCGCATCACTTGTTCCATGAGCGGTGTCCATTCACATCATCCTGACGTGTGTTCCATGCCTCAATCCTGAGGTGTCCATTGTCTTTCCTTAGTCATTACCATCCTAGTAATGATTGCGTCCATTCAATGTCCGTTTGCTCCATGCTGATTACTCATCCTAAGTAACCAAATCTTCGTCCTGAAGATGACCTATCCTTGGGTCTTTCCTGTTCCTGTCAGCATCCTTCCGACAGGGTTAATATTACGCATAAACCAAAACGGAACAATGGTGTGAGTTCAAATTATTTCATAAAAAATAACACAAATATGACATGTCTTATTGTTTATCAATGACTTAGGTGTGTTTGTGGCAGTTTTTATTATTCGTTAATGTTAGTTTTCTCACTATTTTGTGCGAGATCTCGCACAAGGGTGAGGTAGTAAGTCTGCATATTGACGTTACTTGGGTATAGATTAGCGCCGCGGATCAGTTTGATTTAAATCCTGTGTCAAAGTTTCATTAGTAATGTCGATCTCTAACGCTTCTTTTCTCTGCGCTGCCGCCAGTTTCTTATTATTAGAGTTGTTCTTTAATCCATCCCAAGTAAATACAATCAAGGCTGCCCAAATACAAGCAAAGGTGATGATTTTATCGGCAGTAAAGGCTTCGCCATACACAAATACTGCCAAGATAAACATTAGGCTTGGGCCTATGTATTGAATAAAACCCAGAGTGGCAAGACGTAAGCGTACTGCCGCACCAGCAAAGCATAATAAAGGTAAGGTGGTGACAATACCGGCAGAAATGAGTAATACATTGAGTGTCAGGCTGTTGGCGCCTAAGTGGCTGGTCGCGGTATCGGCCAAAGCAAATAAGTAAAGAAAGGCTACTGGCAGTAATACTAAGGTTTCAATAAATAACCCAGTAAAGGCATCCAAATTGACCTTTTTACGTAATAAGCCATACATGCCAAAAGTGAACGCCAGCATGATGGCAATGATTGGTACTGAGCCAAATACTATCAATTGAACTAATACTCCAGCCGTGGCTAATGCGACGGCAAACCATTGTAGTTTACGTAACTTCTCGCTTAAAAAAATCATCCCTAAGATGACATTAAATAAAGGATTGATGTAATACCCTAGGCTGGCATCGAGCATGTGACCAATGCTGATCGCCCAAATAAACACTAGCCAGTTCGCACCAATCGTGACGGAAGTGATCAATAAATAAGTGACTTTGGTTTTGGAGCGTAATGTTTCCTTAACGGTCGGCCAACCGTTAGTGAAATACAGTAATGCTGCAAGAAAAACAAAAGACCAAATGATGCGATGACAAAGGATTTCAAAAGGGGGAACATCACCGAGGGCTTTAAAGTAGATAGGGGCAATTCCCCACATCAAATAGGCAAGAACAGCAAGTAATACACCTTGCTGAGTACGTTTTAATTCATCATCCATAAAAGGCTTATCTTTTTATTATTAGAAAAGTCAACAAGTATAAAATCAAGCAAGAGATTTACCTAATGAATTACTGGAATAAGTAAATTGCCCGATCCTCATGTTTCAATCATATCCAAACAACACTACAATGGGCGGCTGATTTTAGGTTCACTTTTTGTATTGAGATAGGCATGCCCACCACTGACGCTGCACAAGTGCATTTGCATTCAACACCGACACCAGCTCAAACTCTGCAAGATGTGTTTGGTTATCAAAACTTTCGTGTTGGTCAGCAAGAGGTGATCGACAGTGTGCTCGCAGGGCAAGATAGCTTAGTGATTATGCCAACCGGTGGCGGCAAGTCTTTGTGCTATCAAGTTCCCGCTTTGCTGCACTCAGGCCTTACCATCGTTATTTCCCCTTTAATTTCCTTGATGAAAGACCAAGTCGACCAATTAAAAGCTAATGGTGTAGCAGCAGAATGCATCAATTCCAGTATGGAAAGAGAGGAATTGATCCGGGTGTATAACCGCATGAACAACGGTCAGTTAAAGATGGTTTACATCTCGCCCGAACGAATCTTAAGTCGAGACTTTAGTGAGCGGTTAGAGCATCTACCGATCAGCATGATTGCGGTAGATGAAGCACATTGTATTTCTCAATGGGGCCATGATTTTCGCCCTGAGTACGCACTACTTGGCCAATTAAAGCAGCGTTTTCCCCATGTTCCTGTGATGGCGCTAACCGCTACAGCTGATGATGCGACCCGTAAAGACATCATTTCTCGCCTACAACTGAATCAACCTTTGGAATATTTAGGTAGCTTTGACCGACCAAATATTCGTTACACATTATTAGAAAAACATAAGCCCGTTTCGCAAGTGATCCGCTACCTTGCCACCCAAAAAGGGCAATGCGGTATCATTTATTGTGGCAGCCGTAAAAAAGTCGAAATGGTGACCGAGAAGCTGTGCAATAACCATATTCGTGCGGCAGGCTATCATGCCGGTATGGATAACGATGAACGCGCTTATGTGCAAGAAGCCTTTCAAAAAGACGATATTCAAATCGTAGTGGCTACAGTGGCATTTGGTATGGGTATCAATAAGCCTAATGTGCGCTTCGTACTGCACTTTGATATTCCGCGTAACATTGAATCTTATTATCAAGAAACCGGACGAGCAGGGCGTGATGGCTTGCCTGCGGAAGCGGTGATGTTATATGACCCTGCCGATATGGGGTGGCTGCGCCGCATGCTTGATGAAAAAGATGATGGTCCGCAAAAACAAGTTGAAAGCCACAAATTGAATGCGATGAGTGCCTTTGCTGAAGCGCAAACTTGTCGTCGCCAAGTACTGCTCAATTACTTTGGTGAGTACAGCCATAAAGCATGCGGTAACTGCGATATCTGCCTAGATCCACCGAAACATTTTGATGGCACTGAAGCGGCGCAAAAAGCCTTGTCGTGTGTTTATCGAGTCAATCAAAGTTTTGGTGTTGGTTATGTGGTCGAAGTTTTACGTGGTATGCAAAATATTCGTGTGCGCGATAACGGCCACGATAAGATCAGCACCTATGGTATTGGAAAAGAGCATAGCCATGATTATTGGGTTAGTATTATGCGCCAATTAATTCATAAAGGGCTGCTGACGCAAAACATCACTCGTAACTCTACCTTGCAGTTAACCGAAGAAGCGCGTCCTTTATTACGCGGTGCAATGTCGATTGAATTGGCGGTGCCGCGTTTAGATACTGCAGTACGCTCAGCTAAAAACGACAAGTTAGTCACTAAGAATTACGATAAGAAGTTATTTGCCAAATTACGTAAGTTGCGCAAAGCGATTGCCGATGAAGATGGCTTGCCGCCGTACGTAGTGTTCAGTGATGCTACATTAGTTGATATGGCGGATATTCTACCGACTTCGTATGGTGAAATGCTGGCAGTCAATGGTGTTGGTCAACGTAAACTTGAAAAATATGCCGATGCTTTTTTAGATGTGATTCAAGAGCATTTAACCAATGGTGAAGGGTAGGTTATGGCCAAATATAGCTTAAGAGAATTTGATGCACAGGCCGGACGAGTGATCTTACTTAATCCTAGGTTTGATTATGACTCCTTTCCAGTATTAGGCTCAGAGCTGGTGAAACTGTTATCGGCTTCTATTATTGAAAAACAAAATGATGCTGATCTACATTCATGGCTCATTGACTTTGAAGGCTGCCAGTTATTTTTACGTGCTGAACATTATTCTGAGACTATGTGGTTAGAAGCAATGGCACCGAGCCTGGCGGATGAAGAGCTACAATATTTAGCGAAATTATTTGCCACGGGCATCGGATAACTCAATCCTCCTCGAAACTCGAAACTCGAAACTCGAAACTCGAAACTCGAAACTTTGCTTGAAAAACGAACAGTTGAAGTGGGCGATCATTTCTGTATAATCGCTCGCCTTAATATCTGACTAATTAGTCAAATATAGAATATTATTCATTTGCAATTATGGGTTCCCTCGCCCCCATATATTAAAAAAAGGTCACAATATGACTCGTTTAAAATCTGCTTCGCAGGCGGCGTTCTCGTCTGTTCAATATACTGATCAACAACAAAACAAGGCATTGTTTTGGTTGGTTATCTTCCATTTGGTAGTGATTGCATCCAGTAATTACTTAGTCCAAATACCTTTTACCATCTTTGGTTTACATACCACTTGGGGCGCATTTACTTTCCCATTTATCTTCCTTGCCACTGATCTAACGGTACGCATTTTTGGCGCAGGTATGGCACGTAAAATCATCTTCTGGGTGATGCTACCTGCACTGGCTATTTCTTATGTGTTATCGGTAATGTTCTTTGAAGGCAAGTTTCAGGGTATGGCTCAATTGGGAGTGTTTAACTTGTTTGTTGCCCGTATTGCGATTGCTAGCTTTATGGCGTATTTACTTGGCCAGATTATGGATGTACATGTTTTTAACCGCTTACGTCAGTTAAAGCAATGGTGGGTTGCGCCAACCTGTTCAACACTATTTGGTAATGCGCTTGATACCATCGCTTTCTTCTCAATAGCCTTTTACATGAGTAGCGATCCATTTATGGCGGAGCATTGGACCGAAATTGCTTTGGTTGATTACAGCGTAAAACTGATTATTAGCTTAGGTTTATTTGTGCCTATGTATGGCGTATTACTCAATTATTTAATGAAAAAGTTAACGACAGTATCTGATAGGCAGTGTCAGCAAGAACTAAAAGTATAGAGATAAAGGTATCTCGTTGCTCGGGCGCAGCGCTGTTCGTTTCTCCGAAAAGTGAAAAGCCCGAGAGGTGGATAACGAAATCTTGAGACTCAAATCGTGGTGGGAGATCCTGAACTGCGCCCTTCGTCGCTTTTCAGGATGACGATTTTCTATCACGAACTCAATCTTTTCCGAGTAACGAAACGCCCTTTCCTAGAAACTAGGTACTCTTAACTAGAAACCTCTTTTTTCAAGCCACGAGCAGCGTAGCGCCCGATCGTCGATAAAATCCCTTCTAGAATCCCATATAAAATAAGCATTTAAAATCAATCACTTAAATTCCTCCTTTCACTCTTCTCGAAAATAAATGATACTTTTTCTCATTTAGGGGTTGATCATTTAATGAGAATGATTATTATTAACCACGTCGAAGGGAAAAAGAGAATCAAACGCAACAGCATGAGATTCTTGGTTTCTTTAAGACACGACATTGCTCACATTGCTTCCAGTGTATTTAAGCTTTCGTGGTAGGTGCATCAAGTATTACATCTAGCCACTTTTTGCTAAGCGACGCCCACTCGGTGTCGCTTTCTTTTTGCCTATGATTTAGTGAGCTAACTTTACCTATCGTTATTATTGTCAATTAACATAGGATCCATTGTGATTAATTGTTTTCCACAAAAGATCCTTGTGCTTCTTTTTATCCTGCCATGATCTAATAAGTCATAAGTTATTGTTTATAAAAAATTAGTTTTATTTTTTAATAATGATCTTGATTTTTTTAAAATGTCATTTGAAAAGTTAACAACAAAGTTATCCACAGTTGGTTAATATCTAGAACAGACATATGAATAGATTCATTTAGCCAGACGTGGCATTCTAGGCGGATCGTATGTTTCTCATCAGCTTGGGTACTAGACACTATGGCAACAATCGCTGACAACTCCTTGATTCTTATTGATGGATCTTCTTATTTATATCGTGCTTTTCACGCTTATCCTGAAAGTATGAATAACGGCAACATTCAAACTAACGCTGTGTATGGTGTGGTTAACATGCTACGCAGTATGATGAAGCAGTTTTCTTCTGAGCGTATTGCCGTGGTCTTTGATGCCAAAGGCAAAACTTTCCGCGATGAAATGTACTCTGAATATAAAGCGAACCGTCCTTCGATGCCGCAAGAGTTACGCGATCAAATTGAGCCTTTGCATAACATTATTCGTGCAATGGGTTTGCCGTTGATTTGTGTGCCGGGTGTTGAGGCTGATGATGTGATTGGTACTTTGTCTTCACAAGCTTCTAAGCAAGGTATGCCAGTATTAATCAGTACTGGTGATAAAGATATGGCTCAGCTAGTGGATGATAATGTTACGCTGATCAATACCATGACCAATGTCGTAATGGATAGAGAAGGGGTGATTGAAAAGTTTGGATTACCACCAGAGCTTATTATCGATTATCTCGCGTTGATGGGCGATAAAGTGGATAACATTCCGGGTGTACCAGGTGTCGGTGATAAAACTGCTGTCGCTTTGTTGCAAGGTCTAGGTAGTTTAGAAACCATTTACCAAAATTTAGATAAGATCGCCGATCTTTCTTTCCGTGGTTCGAAAACCATGGCTAAAAAGCTGCTAGAAAATAAAAAAAACGCGGATCTTTCATATCTGCTAGCAACCATCAAACTGGATGTGGAGCTCGATTGTCAGCCGCAAGATCTTTGCAAAGCTGAACCTAACAAAGATGAGCTGATGAAACTATTTGGTGAGCTGACCTTTAAATCTTGGTTAAACGAATTACTTGAAGGTGGCGACGGTAAAATTGCTGCAGTCGATGGACTCGCACAAGTTAAAGCAGAACAGCGCGGCGGTGCTAATCAAAGCATGACAAAATCGGCGACCACCGCAGATGCTCTCGAAGTTGATATGAGTCCAGCTAATATTGATCGCAGCAATTATGAAATCATTTTTGATCAAGACACTTTCCTTGTTTGGTTAGATAAATTGAAAGCTTCTGATGTGTTTGCATTCGATACTGAAACCGATAGCTTGAACTACATGGAAGCCAATTTAATTGGTTTGTCTTTTGCGGTTGCAGAAGGAGAAGCGGCTTATGTACCGGTTGCCCATGATTACCTTGATGCGCCAACACAACTGGATCGCAATTGGGTACTTGAACAGCTTAAACCGATTCTAGAAGATGATTCACAAGCTAAGGTCGGTCAGAACCTGAAATACGATGCCAGCGTGCTCGCTCGTTATGATATCGAGATGAAAGGCATTCGTTTTGACACCATGTTAGCTTCTTACGTGTTTAACAGCGTTGGTGGTAAACATGATATGGATAGCCTAGCGTTCCGCTTCTTACAGCATAACTGTATTTCTTTTGAATCATTGGCAGGTAAAGGTAAAAAGCAACTGACCTTTAACCAGTTGGATATTGAAGAAGCCGGACCTTATGCAGCGGAAGATGCGGATGTGACACTACGTTTGCATAACCGTTTGCAAGCCGCTTTAGAGCAAGATGTAGGCTTGAAATCTATCTATCAAGATATAGAAGTGCCTCTAGTACCCGTGATTTCTCGTATTGAACGTACCGGCGTAATGATTGATGACATGTTGCTGAATGCTCAATCAAAAGAGTTAGAAGTACGTCTTGAAGAGCTAAAAGCGAAAGCATTTGAATTGGCTGAACAAGAATTTAATCTTAATTCACCAAAACAATTACAAGCGATTTTGTTTGAAAAAATGGGTTTGCCAGTGGTCAAGAAGACCGCATCTGGAGCACCATCAACCAATGAAGAAGTATTGCAAGAGTTAGCATTAGATTATCCTCTACCTAAGTTGATTTTAGAAAATCGTGGTTTAGCGAAATTGAAATCAACCTACACTGATAAATTGCCTAAGATGATCAACCCGCAAACCGGGCGTGTGCATACTTCGTATCATCAAGCGGTCACTGCAACGGGACGTTTATCATCAACCGATCCAAACTTACAAAATATTCCAATCCGTAATGAAGAAGGTCGCCGTATTCGCCAAGCGTTTGTTGCGCCACATGGCTGGAAAATTTTAGCAGTCGACTACTCGCAGATTGAATTACGTATCATGGCACACTTATCTGGTGATAAAGCGTTATTAGATGCGTTTGCTCAAGGTAAAGATATTCACTCTGCCACCGCCGCTGAAGTCATGGGATGCAGCATCGAACAAGTCACGTCCGAACAGCGTCGCCGTGCTAAAGCGATTAACTTTGGTTTGATTTATGGCATGAGCGCCTTTGGTCTCGCTAAGCAACTAGGTATTCCGCGTGGTGAAGCACAGCAATATATGGATGTTTACTTTGAGCGCTACCCTGGAGTGATGCAGTATATGGAAGATACTCGTTCACAAGCAACGCAGCAGGGTTATGTTGAAACCTTATTTGGCCGTCGTTTACACCTACCAGAAATTAAATCAAGTAATGGAATGCGTCGTAAAGGGGCAGAGCGTGCGGCAATCAATGCACCAATGCAAGGAACAGCGGCAGATATCATTAAAAAAGCCATGCTGATTGTTGATCAGTGGATCCAAGCAGAAGGCAATGGCGATGTGAAACTGTTGATGCAAGTACACGATGAATTGGTGTTTGAAGTGAAAGAAAGCGAATTAGCGCGTATTGAAATAAAAATACAGGAGCTAATGGAGTCTGCTGCTGAGTTGAATGTGCCATTAGTGGCGGAATTTGGCCATGGAGACAACTGGGATCAAGCCCACTAACCGCTTACTGTTTCATTTACATTTATTTCTATGAGCCACCTCACTAGGTGGCTTTTTTTTATTCGAAATAAAGTTTTGATTTTGTTTGTTAATTTGTAATTTTCACAAAAAAGATGAAAATTTAGTACAGAAAAAGCTTGATCTGAGTATCATTTCCGGTAGATTAAGAGGCGTAGGGTACAGAGGTAAGATGTTCTATCTTTTAGACCTTTTGTTTCACGTTATTGGATTAGGCTGTTTCAGCCGCCCCAGTCAGTTTTTGACTGGGGCGTTTTTTCTTGTGGAAAAGGAAAAATAAAACCAATTAACTACCTGAAAGTAAACGTAATAAAATTATACACTCTCAATTAAAGGCCCTGTGCTAGTCTCAATTTCTCATCGAGAATATTCTGATGAGCAAGCTTTATCTCTCTTCACTCCAGAGCAAAATTCATTCTGTAGTAAAATAACAGAATAAATCACCACTTCTTGATGCTATTACTGATTTAATTTACCAATGAAAACAAGATTGTGAATTGCTTCGGAAATTTTTTGTAACTTTTGTGAAAATTAGATGATTGGTGGGGGTAGTTATCTGGATACTCTTCAAGGTTAAGAGGTTGGGATGGCGCTAATCTTGTGTTTTTTATGCTCTTGGTCAATGCTTCTATTATTCAAGTGAAGTTACTTGGGTATAAAACACAATTAGAAAACCTCCATTTCTCTCCCATTTTCCCCACTGGCCGCCATGCTTTTGGGGATTTCTTTTATCTGAATTCTGACAGATATCATCCGATATAAAAAAGCAGCCAAAGTTTCCTCGGGCTGCCTTAAGTGAATATTTAGTCGGTGTTAACTTTTGCTTATATCATCCTGAATTTCAGGGTTGGTAATGATGACCTCATCTTCAGCCGCAAACTCGGCAGCAAGCTCTTCGCGATGTAGTTGCTCAAGCACTTGCTCGCTCATTAAAGCTGGAGCAAACCATGAATCGAGTTTGTTACGTAGTTGATCGACCCCAATTCCTTTTAAAGAAGAGAATACGTCAACTTGTACGTCACCGCAGAAAGCCATCGATGCTTCACGGATTTTTAGCAATTGCGCTTTACGTGGGCCTTGTTTCAATTTATCGGCTTTGGTCAGAAGAACTTGAACCGGAATATTGACTTCTACTGCCCAGTAAATTAACTGTTGGTCGAGATCTTTCATCGGATGACGAATATCCATTAATACCACGAGACCTTTTAAGCATTCGCGTTTTTGTAAATATTCACCAAGTGACTTCTGCCACTTCTTTTTCATTTCAATTGGCACTTGAGCAAAGCCATAGCCAGGTAGATCGACAATGTGACAATTTTCTGTCACTTTAAATAAGTTTATTAACTGAGTTCGACCCGGCGTTTTACTGGTTTTCGCTAGGTTTTTCTGATTAGTCAATCGGTTTAATGCGCTGGATTTGCCAGCATTAGAACGACCTGCAAAAGCAACTTCAATGCCTTCGTCTTCAGGAAGATGGCGAATATCTGGGGCACTCGTAATAAAGTGGGTATTTTGATAATGGATTTTTTCCATATTTGTTAACTCCATCTCCACTTTTGTAGAGGAATGATTGCTTTTATGTATAATTGTGTACAATTGGTTTACTTGTCTGGGCAAGACTAAAATAAGTATCCCCAAGTAACCGTTAGACATAGTGTACCATGAACGCTTATGTATCGTGGTAGTGGAAGCTGAATAATTATAAATGGAATGTCATGAAAAAATTAGTATTCATTATTAGTTTAGTTGCCAGCTGCTCTGTGTGGGCACAAGGTGATATTGAAGCAGGGAAAGAAAAATCTGCAACTTGTGCTGCTTGTCATGGTGCCGATGGTAATAGCGTGGTGACTCAATACCCTAAGCTAGCCGGTCAACATGTTAAGTATTTAGAAAAGCAGCTGCATGACCTTAAATTAGGTATGAGCAGCGGTGGTAAACAAGGTCGTTATGATCCTGTGATGAGTGCTATGGCGATGCCATTGACTGAAGAAGACATTGCTGATATTTCAGCTTATTACGCCTCATTGCCACAAAGTGAAGGTTCAACACCTGAAAATGTAGTGGAAAAAGGCAAAGCACTTTATTTTGCGGGTAATGCTGAAAAAGGTATTACCGCTTGTGCTGCATGCCACGGTCCTCGTGGACATGGTATGGAATTAGGCGGCTTCCCAAAAATTTCAGGCCAACATGCTGAATATACCAAAGCTCAATTAGAAAAATTCCGTTCCGCTGATCGTAGTAATGATTTAAATGGCATGATGCAAGATGTCACTAAGAATCTAAGCGATGAAGACATTGATATTTTGTCTAAGTACATCGGTGGTTTGCATTAAGCTCTAACATGAGCTTGGCGACATAAATTATTAAGCCCTCAACAAGTGTAAATTTGTTGAGGGTTTTGCTTTTCTAAGAAAAAATCTTTCGCGAAATTGCTTAATAAAACTCCACTCTAACCGCCATTTCTGGTATGTTGCGCATCCTTAATCTAAGGGGTGATTTTATGCATACCTGTCCATTGTGCCAAAGTAGCCAAATCGATATCTTTTATCAGGATAACCGTCGTCAGTATTTACAGTGCCAACAGTGTGTTTTGGTATTTGTAAATCCAGAGCAGCGTGTCGATGCTGAAGCTGAAAAAGCGGTGTATGATTTGCATGAAAATGACCCTCAAGATCAGGGCTACCGTCGCTTTTTATCACGTATGGCAGACCCATTACTACAACGTATCGCTCCGCAATCGCAAGGCTTAGACTTTGGATGTGGACCGGGTCCTGCGTTAGCTATGATGCTAGAAGAAAAAGGCCATCAATTGGCGTTGTATGATCTTTACTATTACCCTAATAAGCAGGTTCTACATCAACAATATGACTTCATTACCGCAACGGAAGTTATTGAACATCTCTTTACTCCCAACCTAGTGTGGCAACAGTGGCTGGATATGTTAAAGCCGGGTGGTTGGCTTGGTGTGATGACGAAGTTAGTCAAAGATGTAGATGCATTTGCAAATTGGCATTATCGACATGATCCTACTCATGTGGTGTTTTTTAGCCGAGAAACCTTTGAGTTCTTAGCCAATCGTGACCAACTGCAACTTGAATTTATCGGTAATGATGTCATGTTACTGAAAAAGGCCGAGTAATAAATTTCGGCTTTAAAATAGGAAAAAAGAATGTCTCGTAAGAAAAAATCTAGAAAACCTGGCTCAACTGGTTCTGAAGAAATCATTGTTACTCGTAACCGCTCAGAATCCGATGTGGAAGGTCGTTTACGTAAACGTCTCAACAAACGTAAAGGTTTGAAAACTGGTAGCCGTCATTCAGATGGTTCTGGTGCACATAACCAACGTAGTCAAGGCGGTTCTAAAGATCCTCGCCATGGAAGTAAAAAACCGATTCCTTTGATTGTGGAAGCGAAAGCAAAACCGTCGAAGCAACAGCGTAAGCTGAATGCCGAGCAAGAACTTGAAGCGATCCAAAATGATCCTCAATTGAATGTATTGATCGACCGTTTAGACAACGGTGAGAAGTTAGGTGCAGGCTTGCAGACCTATGTCGATCAAAAATTAGACCGTTTAGAAGCATTAATGAAGCAACTTGGCATTTTTGATGAAGATGACATGGTAGAATCTGAGCCAGAAGAGCAGGCTGTGGATGACAAACCTGTATCTAAGAAATCGAAAAAATCCGCTTCAGATGATGATTTACTTTCACAATTTGAAGATCTAGATTTAAACGATTTTAAATAATGTATAACCCTGCTGCTGACTTAGATCCAGCAGGGTGTTTAGCGGAAGGAATTTTATGCCGATCGTATTGTTAGCCATTGTTGGAGCCATCATTATTGTTGCTTTAGCCAGCTATGCTGGTTTTTTGCTGATCAAAATGAAAAAGCAGAAGCAACTGATTGAAATTCAACAACAAAGAGCAATTGAAAAGCGTAACGCCAATATCTTTGAAAATGTGAATACCTTATGTATGGCAGGTATTCATGAGCAATGTGATTTATCTGAAATCGTGATTCGAGTGTATTGCATCATGGATTATGTCCAGGGTGATCAACGTATCGACTTTGCTCTGGATTATCCTGCGATTTATGAATTGTATGATGTCGTGAAAGATATGGCCCGCGGTGAAGATAGACAAAAGCTCGCCAAACAAGATCGAATGAAACAAAATCTAGCGCGTCAGAAAGCCGAAGCGCGCTTAACCGATCAAATTATTGCTGAGCTTTCTTCTCTTAAAGAACGAATCGCACCGCTAAATAATCAAATTCCAATAAAAATGATGTAGAACAAACTAGGCTCGTTTTTAGCCTTTGTGGGTATATTAATATTGGGTCACAATCGGTATTGATAGCTTGTCGATATTGCATAGCTTAAAGTCTAAGTGACTAAGGCATATTCAATAAGTGTTGTTGAAATAATAAGTGGAAGTCATGATGTTAAAAGAACAAATCGTGTGGGATCAAGCAATGCTGGAAAAGTATAACTATTCTGGCCCTCGTTATACGTCCTATCCAACTGCGGTTGAGTTTCATGAAGCGTTCACTATCTCTGATCTCGATATGGCTTGTGCTGATTATCCAGAGCGACCACTTTCACTTTATATTCACATCCCATTTTGTCATAAGCTTTGCTACTACTGTGGCTGTAATAAAGTCATTACTCGTCATCAACATAAAGCCGATGATTACTTACAAGTATTAATTCAAGAAATCCGTGAGCGAGCACCGCTGATTCAGCAACGCCAGGTAAGTCAATTGCATTTTGGGGGAGGAACACCAACTTTCTTAACTAAAATCCAAATGACGCGCATTATGACCGCTCTACGTACCGAATTTACCTTTACGGATGATGCTGAAATTAGTATTGAGGTTGATCCACGTGAAATTGAGCTAGATATGCTCGATCATTTACGCGCTGAAGGTTTTAATCGCCTGAGTATCGGTGTGCAAGATTTTGATAAAGAAGTTCAGCAATTGGTGAATCGTGAGCAAGATGAAGATTTCATTGTTGCCATGGTTGCAAGAGCCAAAGAATTGGGATTCCGTTCTACTAACCTAGATTTAATCTACGGCTTACCGAAACAGACACTTGCGACCTTCTCGCATACACTAGAAAAAGTGTTAGCCATGAAACCGGGTCGATTATCGATTTTTAACTATGCGCATATGCCACAGTTATTTGCTGCTCAAGCTAAGCTCAAAGAAGAGCATATGCCGAGCGCAGAACAAAAAATGGCGATTCTGCAATATACGATTAAAACCCTTACCGATGCTGGTTATCAATTTATTGGTATGGATCACTTTGCTCTGCCAGATGATGAATTGGCGATTGCTCAACGAGCGGGTGTATTGCACCGTAATTTCCAAGGTTACACCACTCAAGGTGATTGCGATTTGATTGGTTTTGGTGTGTCATCGATTTCTATGGTTGGTAATAGTTACGCACAAAACCAAAAAGAGCTGAAAAAATACTATGCTCAAGTTGATGAGCAACGTCATGCGTTATGGCGCGGTGTGGTATTAGACCAAGATGACTTGATTCGTCGTGAAGTGATTAAGCAACTGATCTGTAACTTTACTCTCGATAAAGTTGGAATAGAAAAAGAGTTTAACCTCAACTTTAATCAGTATTTTAAAGAAGACTTGGCATTACTGAAAACTTTTGTTGATGACCAGTTGGTTGAAGTTACCGATTCGCATATTACGGTGACCTTACGTGGCCGTTTATTGATTCGTAATATTTGTATGTGCTTTGATACTTACCTACGAACTCGTGCTCGTCAGCAGCAGTTCTCTCGTGTGATTTAATTAAAAATCCTTTAGTGGCAGTGTTATACCAATTCCAACAAATAACTGATCATCTTAGCTTGTTAAAAAACTCGCTAACTGCGTTATAAAATTTGTATGTAGAACCACTACTAATAGAAATTTTGTGCCTTATTATCAAGCTTTTTTCCTACGCTAATTTAGACCACTTATTTATCGGAATTGGTATTAGTCATCATATGATCTAGACACAACATATTTTAGAAACAGGGTGTCTTATAAACAATAATGCCGCGATCCCATTGGAGTCGCGGCATTTTTTCATCGCAATTAACTTTAGCTTAGTTTATTTAAGTGGGAAGTTAATGGCCCATTCTTTGAGTGGAGAGGGGCGGCCATAATAGAAGCCTTGTACCTGTCCACATTTTAATTCAGCCAAGACTTTCGCTTGTTCTGCAGTTTCAATGCCTTCTGCGACTACTTCGATATTCATATCACGAGTTAATGATAAGATTGCGGCAGCAATTGAGTTGTGACCATTTTTTTCGGTTAAGTCTTTGATAAAGGCTCGGTCAATCTTCAAGCAATCAAATGGAATCGTCTGTAGATAAGCTAGTGAAGAGTAACCAGTGCCAAAGTCATCGATAGCAATACCGACATTCATTGAGCGAATGGTCTTAATATTTTCCAGTAATAGTGGGTTATCATCAATTAAGTTACTTTCTACCACTTCTAACATCAGGTTATTTGGCGAGAGTTTGGTCTTTTTTAAGATGTATTTTAATTCAGATATAAATTGTTCGGAAGCGAGCTGATCGACTGCTACATTGACATGGATATGGAAGTTTTCAGGCCAACGGCCAGCATCAATTTCATTTTGAGTATCTTGGCATGACTGTAATAAAATTTGATAACCGATTTGATGAATCAAGCCAGTTTCTTCTGCAATCGGAATGAATTTCATTGGTGGGATCAAACCTTTGCTTGGTGATAACCAGCGAGCCAGTGCTTCTGCACCAATAATCTTACCGCTTTCTAGATCAACCAAAGGTTGGTAGAAAGGTACAAATTCGCGGCCTTTTAATCCCTCACTAATTTGTAAGATAGTTTGAGTACGTTTTAGTGAATATTCTTCGATTTCAGGTGAATAAGTGGTTTCTTTTGCGTGATTCTTTTTTGCATGGCTTAAGGCAATACTTGCCTGACGAAGTGCTTGCTCTAGAGCGTTATTATTAATGTCGCTAGTACCGATTACCGGAGACAATAAGATATTTTCCATGCCTAAGCGTATCGGTTTATCGAACGTTCGGATAATCAAATTAATCAAATCTTGTTTGTCATTTGATTCCATATTTAATGTAACTAATGCAAATTCGCTACTGCCCACTCTTGCTTGGAAACTGTTAGCGGGTGCAATAGTTTTGATGGTTTCGGCAATCGCTTTAAGTAGTTGATCGCCCGTGTTATAACCCAAAGTATCATTGATATTACGGTAGCTATCAAAGCCAATAATAAATACAAACCCATTGAGTCTTTTGTGATTCTTAACCGATTCAATTAAACCCTCACGACTATAAAGACCAGTTAAAGAGTCAAAGGCGAGTTGTTTATGTAAATCAGTAAATGCAACTTGTAAATTGGTAGCCATTTCATTGAAAGACTTAACTAAAGTGTAAGTCTCAAAGGTTTGACCGAAAACGGGCAATTGAGTATTCCATTCTTTTTTGGCCAACTTTTGCGCAGCTTTAGCTGTTTGTGTGATAGGTGAAGTGACTCTAGTTAAGAAAATAAAGCCCGTTAGGCACAAAAAGATAGTACTGCCGATAATGGTGAGGTTCATTATATTCTGCTGGCTAGACATTTTACTCAGTACTTCCGATTCCGGAATCGAAATCGCAATATGCCAGTTCAGCCCGTATTGGTCATTAAAGGGTATGACATAACCAAAATGTTTTTTGTTATCGAGTGAAAATTCAAATAGTTGCTCATCACTAACTGATTGCGATAAATAGGCTTTTGATGCGGCTTTGATTACGGGATCGGTACTGGCGTATATCGCACGGCGACCACCTTCAATTGAAAGTGGATTGTTAGTCTCGGTTTTAGGGGCATCTTCACTAATAATACTTAGTTCGTCTGATGATTCAGATTGAGCGACTAAATGTTGGTTGGCATCAAAAATAAATATTGAGCGATTATGTTGACTTTTCTGTTCAGTAAGTAATTGATTAAAAGTGGAAGTTTTAATATCAGCAGCGATTACGCCATACAATTGGCCTTTATCAACGATGGGAGTGAGAGCTGAAAGAGTAATCTCTTTTTTCTCATCATTATTGATATAAGGTTCAGACCACATTTGTTTACGGGAAAACGCAACAGGTGCATACCAAGGACGTGGGTGCATATTGTAATCTTTGACTCGATATAGCTCCTTGGCGTCTCTTGTATTACCATCAAAAACGACAAGATCATTATTGGTCGTTTCATCTTTTAATAATAAAGACAAAGAGTGGTCACTTTCTTTACGAAAGCCGTAATAATAACCTGTTTTATCAACACCAATATTTAAAGTATCAAGTTGAGGGAGCTGATTTTTAATGCTTTGATAGGTATCAAATAGAAAGCTCGTTTTATCTGCCGAAGTGCTAATTGGTTCTTGAAAGTGATGAATAACTGATTGGCTCAAGGTAGAACTGATAATAAAAGAAGGGTAGAGGTAATTTCCTAAGTTGGTTCTCACAGTTTGCGCAAGGGTGGTTAGCTCTTTTTTACTGATGTCTTCTAAAGTATTTTGGTAGCTAATTGACTGAATGACAAAAATTAGCGCACTCATCGCAAATAAGATGAGAGTCAGAGGTAAAATAATAGCAGTGCGTAGTGATAAACGTGGTGCTTTCATCTGAGCCAATGTATGTAGAAGATAGCCCATAATTATAAATCAAAACTGGTTATCGAGTATGTATTTTTTAATAAAATAGCGTACTTATGCAGGTTTTATTACCTTTGTGAATATAGTTATTCAGTTGTCATTTGAGTGATTGATGAGTTGTTTGTTTTTTATAACACATCAACCACTCAATTATTAAAGAGTGATTATTGAGTTTAATCTATATTGAGTTCTTTTAATTTCCTGGTCAAAGTATTGCGTCCCCAACCCAATAATTTTGCTGCATCTTGTTTATGACCATTAGTATGGGTTAGCGCGGTTTGCAATAAAATACGCTCAAATTCAGGTTGAGCAATATTCAACAGTTCTGATTCTCCGGCGGCTAAAGCTGAACGAGCCCAACTTTCTAATTGTTGTTGCCACGATCCGCTGCTGCCGTCTTGCTCTGTTGGGCGCTTTTCATTGATCAGTTCAGAAGGGAGATCGTTAGGAAGAACTTCGCTGCCACTTGCCATGACAGTTAACCAACGGCAGATGTTTTCTAGTTGGCGTACGTTACCAGGCCAAGGAAGTCGGTTTAAGGTTTCAACCGTGCTTGGGTGAAGGGTTTTCATATCAACGCCTAACTCATCGGCTGCACGGCCTAAAAAGTGAGAAGCCAGTTTTTCGATATCTTGGCGACGCTCACGTAATGCTGGAATATGAACACGAATGACATTTAGACGATGGAATAAATCTTCGCGAAAATCACCTTGGTTGACTAGCTTTTCTAAATTTTGGTGTGTGGCAGCAATAATACGTACATCGACGCTAACCGGAGCATGGCCACCTACTCGATAAAACTGCCCATCCGCCAACACCCTTAATAAACGAGTTTGAATATCCAGAGGCATGTCGCCAATTTCATCTAAGAATAAAGTACCGCCATTGGCTTGCTCAAAGCGCCCTTGTCTGACGCTATTGGCACCAGTAAATGCGCCTTTCTCATGACCAAATAATTCTGATTCAATGAGATCTTTAGGAATAGCGGCCATATTCAAAGCAATAAATGGATTTTTTGAGCGTGGACTATGGCGATGCAAGGCATGAGCGACTAACTCTTTACCGGTTCCTGATTCACCGTTGATTAATACTGAAATGGAAGAACGAGATAAACGGCCAATAGCACGAAAGACTTCTTGCATCGCGGGCGCTTCACCGAGAATTTCCGGTGTAACGGTTTTTAGGTTCTCTGTACCACTAGTCGCATGTTTTTGCTCATAGCTATGAGTGATGGCACGCTCAACTAAGGTAAGGGTTTCATCAATATCAAATGGCTTAGGTAGGTATTCAAATGCACCCGTTTGGTAAGCATTGACCGCGGCATCTAAATCCGAGTGTGCTGTCATGATGATTACCGGTAAATCCGGGTGGCTGGTTTGTACTTGTTTTAGTAATGCTAAGCCATCCATACCAGACATACGAATATCTGAAATTAAAACATCTGGGGTTTCACGCTCTAACGCCAAAATTACACTTTCCGCATCAGCGAATGTTTCACACTGGATATTGGCAGATGATAATGTTTTTTCTAATACCCAACGGATTGAGCTGTCGTCATCAACGACCCATACAAATCCTTTACTCATATCCTAATTCCTTGCGCAAGTTCGATAAATTAAACAACATCTGGCTTTCCCTATTTTTAAACCGTTTGGATCGGTAAATAAATGGTAAATACGGTATGGCCAGGCCAACTTTCAACGTCAATTTTTCCGTTATGTTGGTCGATAATATTCTGTGAAATAGATAACCCGAGTCCGGTACCGCCTTCTCGACCACTAACCATGGGATAGAACAAGGTGTCTTGTAATTCACTTGGAATGCCGGGACCGTTATCCATAATTTCAATACGAGCAACCAATTTATGGCGTTGACCATGAATGTTTGCTTGGTAGACGGTACGAGTTTTAATCGTAATGGTGCCGTCAGGTTGTGACGCTAAAATTTGTGCCGCGTTACTCGTAATGTTTAAGAAGGCTTGTTCGACCTGATCAGCATCCATCACAATATGAGGCATGCTTGGATCGTAATCACGCTCAATAAGTACTTGGTTACCGAATTCGAGTTCGACCAGTTGACGGGCTTTTTCTATCACTTCATGTAAATTGACCGGGGCTCTTTTTCCAGGCTTTTGCGGGCCAAGTAGGCGATCGACTAAAGCTCGTAGGCGGTCAGCTTGTTCAATAATGATTTGGGTGTATTCGTTTAAATTTGGATCGGGCAACATACGACCTAACAACTGTGCTGCGCCTCTTAGCCCTCCGAGTGGGTTTTTAATTTCGTGCGCTAAGCCGCGAACTAACAGTTTCGCCGCTTGTTGTTGTGCATGTTGATTAAGCTCTTGGCTTAAGCGACGCTGTGAATCAATTTTGCGGATTTCAACCAATAGCATTAGCGTTTGTTTGTCATCGGATTTTACTGAAACAGGGCTAGCGGTTACTTCAAGTAGCATAGGCTTACCATTGATCACGAAAGTTACGTCACTATCGGTAATACTTTGGCCACTTTGTAATGGTTGGGTAAATAAGGCCAAATCCATTGAAGCATGCTGTATTAATTGAGATAAGGCGGTGTTAAGGAGTCGCTTAGCGCTTTGAGAAAATAATTGCTCTGCCGCAGGGTTGGCATAATGAATCGTCAATTTTTCATCGAGTAATAAGGTTGCCGTTACCATATTACCAAGAATCGTGGTAACCAGCTCATCACTTTGAATTGTTTGCTTGGTCATTATGCTCACACCCATTGTATTGCACTAAAAAGGTGCACCTGAACGTTTCAGTATGGAGCATGATAAAATTGAGCACAAACAAAAATACGCTTTTCAATTCTTGTTTTTAAATAGTTAGCTAAGCTGGTGGCTTATTTTAACTAGGGTTAACAACTTATGCTTTGCAGATCATACTTCTACTTCACAGTTGTTCGATGTAGGTGCACTGTGATTGTATTAGATGATGCAATAACCTTGCCGCTTTCGACAACATTCACCAAAAATGTATGTGAGCCTCGATCTATATTTTTTAGTTCCCACAAAGGTGGCGTTTGTGGCGCACCATAAGGTTGCGTATCCATCATTAATTGCAGTGATTGACCGATTTCTAACTTCTTATTGAGCTCGACTTGCACTGTAATAAAGCCTCGATTACTGCGAATTGTTTGATCGTCTTGTAGGCTAATAATCTTTAGAGCAATTTTTTTATCCGCTTCTGCTGATTGCTTTGTGGTGTTGTGCTTATCTTCAGCTAATTCGCTTTTTGTTGCAGGGGGCGTGGTATTTGCCATATTTTCAGTTTCTGGTACATCTTGATCTTTTGGTGAATCAAGCAAGCTGGTCGCTGAGCTTTGAGCTTGGGCAACTTGAGTGCTATCACTGTATTGAGGCTCTGGCGCCGGTGCTTTGATATCTGGTAACGAAAGCACTTCTTTGCTGTTGGCTTTTTCTGGTGGTGGAGTATCACTGAAGTGTGTCACTCCTTTACTATCTGTCCATTTGTAAACTTGCCCTGCCAGAGCTGCTTGACCCATGATCAGGCTAAATAACAATACTGGTATGTGGATCCGTTTCATAATGGGCACCGTTATCGTTGTGTTGATGATTGCTTATTAGTAGCTTAATTGATGGTTACGCGACCACAATAAAAAAAAGGCTCACCTGAGAGGCGAGCCTAAAATTTTCATTGGGTTTACACCGTTACAGAGTAAATCTGATCAGGTAAACCAGTTTGATTATACTGAGTAGTACAGTTCAAACTCTAATGGGTGCGTTGCCATGTTAACACGCTCAACATCTTTTGATTTTAGAGCAATGTATGAATCGATGAAGTCATCAGAGAATACACCGCCAGAAGTTAAGAACTCACGGTCTTCATCTAGTGCTTTCAGAGCGATTTCTAGAGATTCTGCTACTTTTGGAATCTCAGCGGCTTCTTCTGCAGGTAGGTCGTACAAGTCTTTATCCATAGCATCGCCAGGGTGGATCTTGTTCTTAATACCGTCAAGGCCAGCCATTAGCAATGCTGCGAATGCTAGGTATGGGTTGGCTGCTGGATCTGGGAAGCGAGCTTCAATACGACGCGCTTTCGGGCTTGGTACTACTGGGATACGAATTGATGCAGAACGGTTACGTGCAGAGTATGCAAGCATAACTGGCGCTTCAAATCCTGGTACTAGACGCTTGTATGAGTTAGTCGATGGGTTAGCAAAGGCGTTGATTGCACGTGCGTGCTTGATAATACCACCGATGTAGTAAAGCGCTAAGTCAGATAGGCCGCCGTACTTATCACCAGCAAATAGGTTTACACCGTCTTTTGCTAGAGATTGGTGAACGTGCATACCAGAACCGTTATCGCCAACGAGTGGCTTAGGCATGAAGGTTGCTGTTTTACCGTAAGCGTGAGCCACGTTATGTACTACATACTTGTAGATTTGAATCTCATCAGCTTTTTCAGTTAGCGTATTGAAACGACAAGCAATTTCGTTTTGACCCGCCGTTGCTACTTCATGGTGGTGCGCTTCAACAACAAGGCCCATTTCTTCCATGATTAGACACATTGCAGAACGAATGTCTTGAGAAGAATCAACTGGGGCTACTGGGAAGTAACCACCTTTCACGCCTGGACGGTGACCTTTGTTGCCTTCTTCATAAGAAGTCCCGGTGTTCCAAGCGGCTTCTACATCATCAATCTTAAAGAATGCGCCAGAGATGTCATTACCGTATTTGATGTCATCAAATAAGAAGAATTCTGGTTCTGGGCCAACAAGTACTGTATCAGCGATGCCTGTTGAACGCATGTAATCTTCAGCACGTTTTGCGATTGAACGTGGGTCACGGTCGTAGCCTTGCATTGTTGCAGGCTCAAGAATGTCACAACGGATGTTTAGCGTTGCGTCTTCTGTGAATGGGTCAAGTACTGCGCTTGATGCGTCTGGCATCATTACCATGTCTGATTCGTTGATGCCTTTCCAGCCTGCAACTGAAGAACCATCAAACATTTTACCGTCTTCAAAGAAGTCAGCATCTACTTGGTGTGCAGGGATTGAAATATGTTGCTCTTTACCTTTGGTATCGGTAAAGCGTAAATCAACAAACTTAACTTCGTTTTCTGTGATCAGAGAGAGTACATTTTCTACTGACATCTTGGATAACCTCCGGTGTTATTAATACTGTTTGAACGATAAAAGTGATTCAAACGAATGAATCTAGCTTTCAGCGATCTTGATTCTATAAAAAGTAATCAACGATACTTTGAATAAAGCTAAAATCGTGCCAAAAAAATAAATCCTTTAAAAACATAAAGATAAAATTATTTATGCCAATAGGGTGCATTGGGTTGCACCATTTTGGGCGTCGGTTGCATTATTTTGGTGCGTTATGCGCCATGGTGATGCAAACGGTTAAATAACTCGTTCTATTCAGCCGAGAATTGATCGGTTTGTCAATGCAAAAACTAGGGGAAATATGCAACATGGTATGTAGAGCGCATTATTCCTATACCCAAGTAACTTCAAGATTGCCTAAAGGTTTGGATGATAGCTCTGAATTCTGCATCTTGAAGTCACTTAGGGATATATTTTTATGCGGCTTTAAAAGATAGAGGGGGATATTTGAGCTATCTCATTGACTAGGTTGGCTATTTTTTACGTTTAGTCAAAGATAAGTGGACGATTAAGCGAAAGTGATCAAGGTGGTTTACACTAAAATGGTCATTTTCGGGTAATATTTGGCCGCTAATGTGACATATTCCTAGGTTTTTTCGGAAAATCTGGTACATTTACGACCGTTTTTTTAATCAAGTTCGCCCAATGTCTGGGTGTCTTTTATAAGTGAATCGAATTCCATGACTACTCCACAGATTGATAAGTTAAGAAATATCGCGATTATCGCGCACGTTGACCACGGTAAAACGACTTTGGTTGATAAGCTTTTACAGCAATCGGGTACACTTGAATCTCGTGGTGAAGCTGAAGAGCGCGTCATGGATTCAAATGATATCGAAAAAGAACGTGGCATTACCATTCTTGCTAAGAATACTGCAATTAACTGGAATGACTTCCGTATCAACATCGTAGATACTCCAGGACACGCCGATTTCGGTGGTGAAGTTGAGCGTATCATGTCAATGGTTGACTCAGTGCTTCTTATCGTTGACGCAGTTGATGGTCCTATGCCTCAAACGCGCTTTGTAACGCAAAAAGCATTCGCGCACGGCTTGAAGCCAATCGTTGTGATCAACAAAATTGACCGCCCAGGTGCTCGTCCTGATTGGGTTATGGATCAAGTATTCGACCTATTTGATAATCTAGGTGCAACTGATGAGCAGTTAGACTTCCAAGTGGTTTACGCATCAGCACTAAACGGTTGGGCAACCCTAGAAGAAGGCGAAACTGGCGAGAACATGGAACCACTATTCCAAGCGATCGTTGATAACGTTGAATGTCCAAATGTTGATATTCAAGGTTCACTGCAAATGCAGGTGTCTCAACTTGATTACAACTCTTATGTTGGTGTAATCGGTGTATGTCGTGTAACTCGTGGTAGCGTTAAACCAAACCAACAAGTCACCATCGTTGGTGCGGATGGTAAAAAACGTAACGGCAAAGTAGGTACGGTTCTAGGTTACCTAGGTCTTGAGCGTCATGAAGTTGAACAAGCTAACGCCGGTGACATCATTGCGATTACAGGTCTTGGTGAGCTTAAAATCTCTGACACCATCTGTGATGTGAACAATGTTGAGCCAATGAAGCCACTGTCTGTTGATGAACCAACAGTAACGATGACGTTCCAAGTAAATACTTCTCCGTTCGCGGGTAAAGAAGGTAAGTTCGTGACTTCACGTAACATTCTTGAGCGTCTAGAAAAAGAATTAGTGCACAACGTAGCATTACGCGTTGAGCAAACAGACGATCCAGATAAATTTAAAGTATCAGGTCGTGGTGAACTTCACCTTTCTATCTTGATTGAAAACATGCGTCGTGAAGGCTTCGAGCTAGCAGTATCACGTCCTGAAGTTATTGAGAAAGAAATTGATGGCAAACTAATGGAACCGTTTGAAAAAGTGACTATCGACGTGCTTGAAGAGCACCAAGGTGGCATCATGGAAAACATCGGTATCCGTAAAGGTGAGCTGACTGATATGGCACCAGATGGTAAAGGCCGTGTCCGCATGGACTTCTACATGCCTTCTCGTGGCTTGATTGGTTTCCAAACTGAATTCCTAACGCTAACTTCAGGTTCTGGTCTTCTTTACCATACGTTTGAGCGTTATGACGACCATAAAGGCGGCGTAATTGGCCAACGTAGTAACGGTGTATTAATCTCTAATGCAACAGGTAAAGCATTAACCTACGCATTGTTTAACTTACAAGATCGTGGCCGTTTATTTGCAGAACACGCCGATGAAGTTTATGAAGGTCAAGTTATCGGTATCCATAACCGTAACAACGACTTAACTGTTAACTGTCTGAAAGGTAAGCAGCTAACTAACGTTCGTGCTTCTGGTACTGATGAAGCTCAAACGCTTTCTCCTGCTATTAAGTTTACTTTGGAACAAGCTTTAGAATTCATTGATGATGATGAGCTAGTAGAAGTAACGCCAGAAAGCATCCGCATCCGTAAGCGTCATTTGACTGAAAATGACCGTAAACGTGCAGGTCGTGCTCCTAAGTAAGCTATGCTAGATTAAGCGTTTATACGCAATTAAAGCCGATGCTATCAATGCATCGGCTTTTTTATTATTCTATTTAAAGTGCTTCATTCTGTTAAAGTGACCATCTTAGTTAATATCATTAGGGACGTGATGATGGACAAAAAAATCAGTGTATGTATCCATTATTTGGTGTACCTCAAGGATCGTATCATTCGTGATCGTCTAGCGGTGAATGCCGGGTATATGGCTTATATTTCATTGCTATCACTGGTGCCATTGGTGACAGTTCTGGTCACAACCTTATCTCAATTTCCTGTTTTTCAAGGTATTACTGAACAAATCCAAGAGTTCGTCTTTCTGAACTTTATGCCAGCTGCCGGTGATGCGGTAAAAAATGCCCTCAATACTTTTATATCGAATACTTCCAGCATGACGGCAATAGGTGGCTTCTTTGTATTTGTTACTGCCATGATGCTAATTTCTAATATCGATCAAAATCTGAATTTCATTTGGCGAGTTAAACGCAAGCGCCGCTTAGTCTATTCATTTTCTATGTATTGGATGGTGCTAACTTTGGGGCCTTTGTTAATGGGGGCCAGTTTGGCGATCAGTTCTTATATCACTTCTGAGCGATACCTGAGCCAAGAAGTGGTCAGTGGTATTTACCGAATTTTGCCAATGATATTGTCGATGTCGACTTTCGTCGTCTTGTATATGTTAGTGCCAAATATTAAGGTGAAATTCCTTCATGCATGTACAGGTGCTTTGGTGGCAGGTTTATTATTCGAGTTATCGAAAAAAGGCTTTGCGATGTACATTACAGAGTTTCCATCCTATCAATTGATTTACGGTGCATTAGCCGCGATCCCAATTTTATTTGTCTGGGTGTATTTGTGTTGGTTTATTGTATTGGTTGGTGCGGAAGTGACCGCAAGCCTAGGCGAACGAGAAGATTGGTACGATGAAGAGTCATACCACCCACTACAAAAGTTTAAAGAAAAATTTAGTCGTAAAAGGAATAATGTGTGATTGCTTTGATTCAAAGAGTCAGTGAAGCCAGTGTTAAGGTAGATGGTGAGATTGTCGGTAGTATTAATCAAGGTTTATTGGTGCTACTAGGAGTAGAAAAAGGCGATGATGAAGCAAAAGCCAAACGCTTGAGCGAACGTGTTTTAGGTTATCGAATTTTTGAAGATGAACAAGGTAAGATGAATCTCAATGTAAAGCAAGCGGGTGGTGAGGTCTTAGTGGTATCGCAATTTACGCTTCCAGCTGACACGCAAAAAGGCATGCGCCCAAGCTTTTCTAAAGGCGCTGAGCCACAAGAAGCAGAAAGGTTATACCATTATTTCTCTGAGTGTTGTCAGCAAGCTGATGTTCATACTGAAAATGGCCAATTTGCTGCTGATATGAAGGTTGCACTAATTAATGATGGTCCTGTGACTTTCTGGCTACAAGTTTAAAATAATAACGAAAGGTCAACAGGCCCTAATAAACGAATATTAAATAGTAAGGGATTTACATGTTTAAGTTAGTGACGCCAAAAAACGAATCTGACTTGCAAAAATATTATCACTTCCGTTGGCAAATGCTGCGAGAACCATTTCATCAGCCACAAGGTTCTGAGCGTGATGAATATGATGAAATGAGTGCTCATCGTATGATTGTCGATGGTCGAGGCCGCATTATGGCGGTAGGGCGTATGTATTTAACGCCAAATAGTGAAGGGCAAATACGTTATATGGCGGTGCATCCTCATCATCGAAGTAAAGGCTTAGGTTCATTGATCTTAGTGGCATTAGAGTCGTATGCGATGCAGGAAGGTGCTAAGCGGTTAGTGTGTAACTCACGTGAAGATGCGATTAATTTTTACGCCAAAAATGGTTTTGAAAGCCAGGGTGAGTTAAGTGATGAAAGAGGCCCAACGCGCCACCAACAAATGTTAAAGCGTTTGAAAGCGAGCGCCAATGTATCTCGTCGCCCCGATTGGTGTGATGAATTACAAAAACGCTGGCGACAAGAAATTCCCATTTGTGCTGCGATGGGGATTCGTATTAGCCAATATACCGGTTATCAATTTGAATGTTCAGCACCACTCAACCCAAATATCAATCCACATGAAACCATGTTTGCGGGTTCATTATTTACTTTGACCACATTAACCGGTTGGGGAATGGCCTGGCTATTAATGCGCGAGAAAGGCTTAGAAGCCGATATTATTTTAGCCGATAGCCAAGTGCGTTTTCGTGCCCCTGTGACACAAAGTCCGGTTGCGGTGACGTCTTTAGATGGTATTAGTGGTGACTTAGATCGTTTAGTCAGTGGGCGCCGTGCGCGGGTGATCGTGAAAGTCACCGTTTATAGTGGTGATGTAGCGGCGGTAGAATTTACCGGCACTTATATGTTGATGACTGACTTTTTAGGTGAAGCGCCGCTGGTTAAATAATACCAATCACACTAATTAAGTGGTCAGAAATTGCGTAGGAAAAAGGCTTGAGAACAAGGCGAAAATTTTCGATAAGTAGTATTCTACAATCAACTTCTTTATAAACAAAAAGTATGAAAAAAGGCGGTAATAGCTGAACTATTACCGCCTTTTATTTATATAACTTGAGCTTACATCGATTTAGTGGCAATTATTCTCCACTAACACGGAGTCTTTATGGCTGAGTAAATCAAACACCAAAGCTTGGCATTC
This sequence comes from Vibrio algivorus, assembly GCF_002218005.2. Lineage (GTDB taxonomy): Bacteria > Pseudomonadota > Gammaproteobacteria > Enterobacterales > Vibrionaceae > Vibrio > Vibrio algivorus. Next base: position 2,365,559 of record NZ_AP018678.1, on the reverse strand, counting down.
ACCTTCTAAGCGATATTGTAGGTTGCCTTTTTCTGGGAATAAAAAGTCGTATTCACCACCTAAGTGAGCCGAGAAATCTTTGCCTTCGATCTTAAATGGTTTTAGTGATAAACGTCCTCGGTCAGCCACTAAATGTATGTCACTAATGGTGACTGACTGGACTTTTTTATCTTTCGGTTTTGCTGGTTTTACTTGTGCCGTTTTATCTTCCGTGTCTGTTGTTGTAGGATCTTGTGGTGGTGTTAATGGTGGTAATTTAATACCTTGATTACGAAGCCATAATGTTTGGAAATCATCATCGCTGGTGGCGCGAGTCACACTCGCATTTAGTTGTCCGGTGACACTATGGTTGAAGATTAATTGATCGCCATATAGGCCTTCACCTTTCACTGTGAAATCGGTAATACCATCGAGATGAATTGGTAAATCAAACCAACGAGAGAAAAAGCGCAGTGGGATCCCTGAGGCATCAACATCAAGCTTCCAAGGCTGACTTTTTTGGCTAAATGCCATCTCACCAGACCCTTTGACTAAGCCATTTTCTAATGGGATAAACAGTTTATTTAACCAAAAGTGACCTTTTTCACTGCGCATAGTGACCAGTAGGTTCTTACTGTTAACGCTATCGTAGCTAGCTCGATTCGCACTAATGCTTAACTCACCTTGCCATAAACCCCAGTGACCTTGTTTTTTTATTTCAAGGTTATCACCCTCAATGCTTAGCCCCGTTGCTTGCTTAGCTGGAGATGTAGTTAGGTCGATAAACTGTACATTGTTAATGGTCAGCATCTTGGCTTGGAGAGACTGTAAATGGTTTAAATAATCCAGTGCCAGCTGTTTAGATTCTGCTGTTGGAATCCATTTCATATTATTAATGTTGAGTTGTGACAAGTCTAAACCGGTTGGGGTGGCTTTACCTTGAATGTGCAGGTTGCCTTGTAGCATCTCTAACGAAACATCTTGGATGTTGGCGATATTCGGCTGCAAATTGATATCTAAAGCCGGTGAATGAATTGCTTGACCAAAAGCACTCATTGTATCGGCAGTAGCAAAAATAGAGGCATTTTGCTGCTGCCAAAGAGCAAATGGTAAGTGAAGCTGTTCAGCCGTTAGCTTAATATTATTAACTGAAAAATTAGGCACTTCGATGCTGGAATTGCTGACTTCTAGATCATCAATTGCCATTGCTTGCTGATTAAACCAATCAATACTTTGTTGGCTAATATTATCGAGGCTATTTTGCTGTAAGCGTAGTCCGTTAATCGTTACACGGGGTAGTTGCCATTGCTTTTGTGATTGTTTTTTTGTGGCTTGAGCCGAAAATTGGCCTTTACGCCACTGGAAGCGAATATCGTAAAAGGTGGAATGCTCAGGTGTTATATCACCATCAAGGAATAAATTATTGATAGCTTCACCTTGCCAATAGAATTGCCCGGCGGATAGTTGAATCTCACCATAAAAAGGCAGTAGTCTATCGTCACGCTTTTTCGGGTGTTTAATTTGGATATTAACGTCACGCCCTACCCAGCTGTTATCTGCAAAGTCGATGTTAGCAATTGATAATTTATTTAATTGGATATAATTCGAAAATCCTAGTTTCGGCCAGCCGTTTTGTAGAGTGAGGCCATCAACTAGCACATTATCAATTCGTAGTCGGTTGTCTATCCAAGCATGCTTTCCGAGCCAAATATCCATCTTTTCGATTAGAATGGGTTCCTCATCTCCATTTTTGAGCAACACTCCGTCAAGTTGTAGGTGCTTAGGCTCTTGATATGAATAGTGAACCTCACGAACTTGGATATCACCTTGGTAAGCATATTCAAGAGCAATATTGACTACCTGAGCGGCATATTTAGTGTGTAAGGCCGCATAAGAAGCGGAAAGAGCAACAATCACTAATGAAATCAAGCCAACAATAATGGCTAGCAGTTTTCTCATGTAACGTCCTGTGTATTCCTATCCCCATTAGTGAGGCAGTTAGAGCTATGAAGTATAAGCAGTTATTAGTTTAGGTACAATTATTCCTGCTTTGATTGTGGGTATAAAAAAACGAGAAACCATTAGGAATCTCGTTTTGGTTTATGTCGTTACTTTTCGTTTAACGTATTAAAGTTGAGGCCCAGCCTTAACCAAGGCTTTACCTTCATCATTGTCAGTATATTGAGCAAAGTTTTTAATGAAGAGTTGCGCCAGTTCATCAGCTTTAACTTGCCATTGCTCCGCCGTTACATAAGTATCTCTAGGATCGAGAATTTGGCTATCGACGTTTGGCAATTCAGTTGGTACTTCTAAATTAAAGGTTGGGATAACCTTCGTTGGTGCATGATCAATGGAGCCATCTAAGATCGCATCAATAATGCCACGAGTATCTTGAATTGAAATACGTTTACCACTGCCATTCCAACCGGTATTTACCAAGTAAGCTTCTGCTCCAGCAGCTTTCATACGTTTAACTAACACTTCTGCATATTGCGTTGGGTGCAAGGTTAAGAATGCTGCGCCAAAGGCAGCCGAGAAGGTTGGGGTGGGTTCGGTAATTCCACGCTCTGTACCTGCTAGTTTTGCGGTAAATCCTGATAAGAAGTGGTACTTAGTTTGCTCTGGCGTCAGTTTTGAAACTGGAGGCAACACTCCAAAAGCATCGGCGGTCAAGAAAATGACTTTTTGTGCATGGCCTGCTTTAGAGACTGGCTTAACAATATTATCAATGTGGTAAATCGGATAAGAAACACGAGTATTTTCAGTTTTTGAGTTGTCGTCAAAATCGATAATGCCATCTTCTGAAACCGTTACATTCTCTAGTAATGCATCACGGCGAATTGCATTATAAATATCCGGTTCTGCTTCTTTCGATAGTTTGATGGTTTTGGCGTAGCAACCGCCTTCAAAGTTAAATACCCCATCATCATCCCAACCATGCTCATCATCGCCAATTAGCTGACGTTTCGGGTCGGTAGATAGAGTGGTTTTTCCTGTGCCTGATAGGCCAAAGAAAATTGCCACGTCACCGTCTTCACCTACGTTGGCAGAGCAATGCATTGATGCCATACCTTTAAGCGGTAGTAGGTAGTTCATCATGGCGAACATCCCTTTTTTCATTTCACCGCCATACCAAGTGCCACCGATAATTTGAATACGTTCGGTTAAGTTAAAAGCGACAAAGTTTTCGGAGTTCAATCCTTGGGCTTGCCAATTAGGGTTGGTGGTTTTGGCTCCATTCATGACGATGAAGTCGGGTTCAAATGTTTGCAATTCTTGCTCAGTTGGGCGGATGAACATATTTTTTACAAAGTGAGCTTGCCATGCGACTTCTGTGATCACACGAACTTTTAATCGTGATTCCGGATTAGCACCACAGAAGCAATCGACCACAAAAATACGTTTACCTGAAAGTTGAGTGGTGACTAACGATTTTAAATCAGCCCACACTTCAGGTGTGATGGGTTTATTATCGTTTTTACCTTGATCTGACCACCAGAGTGTATCTTTAGTAACATCATCTTTTACGATGTACTTATCTTTCGGTGATCGTCCAGTGAAAATGCCGGTATCAACTGAAACTGCACCGAGTTCAGTAATAATGCCTTTTTCATAGCCGCTTAAATCTTCTTGGGTTTCTTCAATAAACAGTTGTTCATAACTAGGGTTACGAATAACGTCGGTTGTGCCAGTAATGCCGTAAGTTGTGAGATCCAACTGGGCTACAGTAGTGCTCTTTTCCATAACGGTCATAGATGCTCCTTAATAGGAAATTTGTAGGGAATATTATAATTTTAGGTAATGAACACATTATAACCACTTTCTTCGTGTGGTTTATTTGAGCTCTATTGTGATTTTAGCAAATTTCAGAGCATAAAAAGGTGGAGTCAAGAACACTATGATTATTATCTTGAATAAAATAAGTGCTTAAAGATGGAGATAGATGTGGAATTAATAGCTGATTTTAGGGGTAAAAAAAGCCGAACTGAGTCGGCTTGTCGTTTGTCACATGTAACTTATTGTATACAATAAATTAATGTAGGTTTTTCTTCGCTGCGGTCAATATTTGATCGACTTGTGCTGCATCGAAAGAGTAAGTGCTGCCACAGTAATCACAATGCAGGGCTACTTCGCCTTCCGTTTTTAAAATATCATCTAGTTCTTCTTTCGCCACGGTTGCAATAGCGCCCGCGCTACGTTCACGTGAACAACCACAGAAAAATTCAACCGGTTGTGCTTCAAACAACTGTACTTTTTCTTGATTATACAAGCGGTAAAGGACGTCATTGGCTTCTAGTGAGAATAGCTCTTCATTCTTAATAGTTTCGGTTAGCTTTTCTAAATGTTCAAAATCATCTGCTGAGCCAGTACCATCAGGCATGATTTGCAATAACATGCCTGCGGCATGTGCTTGACCATCATGTTCACCCGTACGGAACCATAAACGAGTTTTTAATTGCTCAGAACGTTCAAAGTAGCTTTCTAATACTTCTGAAAGTGTGTCTCCTTCTAAGCCTACTACGCCTTGGTAGCGTTCGCCTTTATCGGGAGAAATAGTGATCACTAAATGTCCTTTACCAATCATCTGGTGAAGGTTTGCGCCATCAGAAACTTGGCCTTCCCAACGTGCAACACCGCGCATTTTTTGGTCGTGATCGCCATTAATAACGACCAAAGAAACCGGGCCATCGCCTTGTAGTTGCAAAGTAATTGAGCCTTCAAACTTTAATGTTGCGGTAAGTAAGCTTGTTGCTACAAGTAGTTCACCCAATAAGTTTTGTAACGGCTGTGGGTAATCCTTGTTGGCAATGATTTGTTGGTAAGCGGTATCAAGTTGTACTAATTCACCACGAACAGACAAATCTTCGAATAAGTAGCGATGTAAAAGGTTATTTGCCATTAGTTTGGGACTCCTAGCCAGGGCTTATTGTTGTTTAAATTTAATGAGATTACGTCGTTGTTTTTTATCAGGACGTCGTTCTGGGCTTGGGCTATACAGTGCGTTCAATTTATGTTTTTGAGCGTTTTCTTCACGCTTGGTAATACTGTCTTGCGTTTCGGTATATAACGTTTGTGCTTCAGGTGCCCCTCGACGCTGGTCGGAAACCTTTTCGATGATCACGGTCTTTTCTTCATTACCTTGACGCAGACGAATAGTCGCTCCTAATTCAACAATTTTGCTTGGTTTACTACGTTGGTCATTATAGTGAACTTTGCCACCTTCAACCATGCTTCTGGCAATGGATCGTGTTTTGTAAAAACGGGCGGCCCATAACCATTTGTCTAAACGAACAGATAAAGTTTGTGAACTCATTCTGAGATATTACCTCGAAGGGTTAACAGTAAAGTGAGTAACAGATATACACGTATAGTATGAGTCAAATGGAGGTGGTTTTTGACATTTTCAAGGTATACATCGAAAGATGTAATAATTTAGGGATATAATTTTCGATTCCGTTGTCTGCATTGGTTCAATGGGTATAAAACTATCAGAATTGTTAACTTAATGAATGATTCTGCATAATATGGCGATAAATGTTGATTATTAACACATGATCGAATGAATTAATTTGGTTTAATCCCTTTAAACCGTTAAGGTTAAGCTTCGAAAAGTAAATAAGAATGGAATCGAATTTAAGGTGTCATCTCTAATGGTGTCAAAAGACAATATCCAACAACAATGGACGCAATTGGCAAATCGTTGGATAAAAAATCAAGCTCAATTAAGCTTTTTAATGACTTTGCTGTTAACGGCTCTGATTGCTTGGGTAGTCGGCATCTTATTATGGGGTTTATTGTCTCCAGCCTCTCATGTTGCTCGTTGGTCGGCACCGAATGTAATTGCTTCTCAAACTACTTCTAATAGTCAAACCGATACATTATCCCCACTCTTAAGTGCTAATTTATTTGGCTTATATACTCAAACGCCAACCCAAAAACAACAAGTTGCCCAAGATGCCCCGCAAACTCGTTTGAATTTAACGTTAGTGGGGGCGGTCGCCAGTAGCAACGATAAATTAAGCCTAGCGATTATTGCTAATCAAGGTAAACAAGCGACCTACGGAATTGGCGAAACCATTGATGGTACACGAGTGACGTTAAGTGCGGTGTATGTAGATCGAGTAATTATAAGTAATCAAGGGCGTGATGAAACCTTGATGCTACAAGGTATTGATTATAATAAATCGCCTCAATCGGTAGTGCGTCAACCTGCTGAGAATCAAGTGGCGAAAGATGATGTGGCAGACTTAGATAGTATTCGCCAAGAGATTTCCTCAGATCCACAAAAAATATTTCAATATATTCGCCTTTCACAAGTAATGGATGAAGGGCAATTAAAAGGCTATCGAGTACGCCCGGGCAGTGAAAGAGCATTGTTTGATCAGGTAGGGCTACAAGATGGTGATATTGCTACAGCATTAAACGGACAAGATCTTACTGACCAGTCGCAAATGGCGGCACTATGGAAAACGGCTTTAGAGTCTATGGAATGGAACCTAACCGTGGAAAGAGATGGTCAGACTCATGATATTTATATTCAATTTTAAAATGGATTCTCAATTCGTGACTAAAACTCATTTAGCGACGAAGAGTATGGCAACGTCACCTCAGGTGAGCAGGAGCATGGTGTGAAAAAGTGGTTGAGCAAAGTCTCGCTAATTGTAATGACAAGTTTGGTATCGGTATCTGCTATTGCAGAAGATTTTAGTGCCAGTTTTAAAGGGACCGATATCCAAGAGTTTATTAATATTGTCGGGCGTAATTTACAAAAGACGATTATTGTCGATCCGTCGGTACGCGGAAAAATTGATGTGCGCAGTTATGATGTGCTCAACCAAGAGCAATATTACAAATTCTTCTTAAATGTGTTGGAAGTTTACGGTTATGCGGTAATCGAAATGGATAATGGCATTTTAAAGGTGATTAAAGATAAAGATGCCAAAACAGCGGCGGTGCCCGTGGTGGGAAATGATTCGACAATTTCTGGCGACCAAGTAATCACTCGTGTCGTACCTGTAAAAAATGTCTCAGTTCGAGAGCTTTCTCCCATTTTACGTCAGCTAAATGATAACGCTGGTGCCGGTAACGTTGTGCACTACGATCCATCGAATATTATTCTTTTAACGGGCCGAGCGTCGGTAGTCAATCGCTTAGCGGAAATTATTAAACGAGTTGATCAAGCGGGTGACAAAGAAGTCGAAGTGGTGGAGCTAAAGAACGCCTCAGCTACTGAAATGGTGCGTATTGTTGATTCTCTCAGTAAAAGTGCCGATGCCAAGAATACGCCTGAATTATTACAACCTAAATTAGTCGCCGATGAGCGAACTAACTCAATTTTGATTTCTGGTGATCCGAAAGTTCGTCAGCGTTTGAAAAAACTGATCAGCCAACTTGATGTTGAAATGGCCAGTAAAGGTAATAATCGCGTGGTGTATTTGCGCTATGCCAAAGCTGAAGACTTAGTGGATGTATTAACTGGAGTATCTGAAAATCTACAAGCAGAAAAAGATTCTCAAGCTGGTGCTGGCAGTACCAGTAAAACCAAAGTCATGATTACGGCAGATAAAGGCACCAACGCCTTAGTACTAACCGCTCCGCCAGATATTATGAAAGCACTTCAAGAGGTGATTAGCCAATTGGATATTCGCCGGGCGCAAGTATTGATTGAGGCTTTAATTGTTGAACTTGCTGAAGGTGAAGGTATCGATCTCGGTGTGCAATACGGTAATTTAGAAACTGGCAGTATGGTGCAGTACTCCAATGCAAATGCCAAGATTGGTCAAGTCGCAGTGGGTATTAAAGAAGCGCAAGATGTACCAGGTTCAACGGTTATTGATTCTAATGGTAATACAACCGTTAACCCTGATACACAAGGTGACTTCTCAACTTTAGCCGCAGCATTAAGTGGTGTGAATGGCGCAGCCTTGAGTATTGTAAAAGGTGATTGGACTGCTTTGATCAGTGCGGTGGCGACCAGCAGTAACTCTAATATTCTGTCTTCTCCAAGTATTACGGTATTAGATAACAGTGAAGCATCCTTTATTGTCGGTGAAGAAGTTCCTGTAGTGACGGGCTCGACCGCAAGCTCTGATAACTCAAACCCATTCCAAACTGTTGATCGTAAAGAAGTGGGTATCAAACTCAAAGTGACACCTCAAATTAACGAAGGTGACTCGATTCAAATGCAAATTGAGCAAGAAGTTTCCAATGTACTCGGTGCGAATGGTGCAGTGGATGTGCGTTTTGCTAAGCGCCAAATTAATACTTCTGTCATGGTGCAGGATGGACAAATGATTGTACTTGGTGGCTTGATTGATGAACGAGCGCAAGAGAGCGTCTCGAAGGTGCCACTACTCGGGGATATTCCTTATTTAGGCGTATTATTCTCTTATACCAATACCACCAAAGAGAAAAAGAACTTAATGGTGTTTATTAAGCCAACCATTATTCGCGACGGAATGTCGATCGATGGTCTGTCGCGCCGTAAATACAATTACATCCGCGCTGAACAGCTATATAAAGCGCAAAAAGGCTTAAAATTGCTTCCAAATGCGGAAACACCTGTGTTGCCTAAATTTGGTCAAGGTGGTCGTCAACCTGCTGAAATTCAAGCTTTCCTTGAACAATTGAATGACAGTGAAAGCACTCAGGCTGAGGGTAATCAATAATGGTCGATTCAGCACAAGATATGGCGCCAGAGTTGATGGATGAGCAAGACTCTCGTCCTAAGTTTCGTCTGCCTTTTGCTTATGCTAAACGTCATCAAGTGGTGTTGGATTATAACAAGCAACAACAAAGTATTTTGTATTATTGTGGGGCGCTTACTCCGCAAGTGTTACTCGAAATACGCCGTGCTTCTGGGCAATCATTTAAGCCACAGAAACTGACAGCCAATGAGTTTGAAAATAGACTGACGGATGCTTATCAACGTGATTCATCAGAAGCTCGTCAGTTGATGGAAGATATCGGTGCGGATGATGATTTCTTTTCATTAGCAGAAGAATTGCCAGAGAACGAAGACTTATTAGAATCAGAAGATGATGCACCTATCATTAAATTGATTAACGCCATGCTAGGTGAAGCGATTAAAGAAGGCGCTTCAGATATCCATATTGAAACCTTCGAGAAAGTATTATCGATTCGTTTTAGAGTTGATGGTGTGTTGCGTGAAGTATTATCGCCGAGCCGTAAACTCGCGCCGATTTTGGTCTCTCGCGTTAAGGTTATGTCTAAACTTGATATTGCTGAAAAGCGTGTCCCACAAGATGGCCGGATCTCATTGCGCATCGGTGGCCGCGCGGTTGATGTACGTGTATCGACTATGCCATCTTCCCATGGTGAACGAGTAGTAATGCGTTTATTGGATAAAAACGCCACTCGCTTAGATTTACATAGCCTAGGCATGACCCCTAAAAACCACGAGGCATTTCGTCATTTAATTGCTAGGCCACACGGTATTATTTTGGTGACCGGTCCTACGGGTTCGGGTAAATCAACGACTTTGTATGCTGGTTTGCAAGAGTTAAACAGTAGTGAACGTAATATTTTAACCGTGGAAGATCCGATTGAATTTGATATTGATGGAATCGGTCAAACTCAAGTAAACCCAAAAGTCGATATGACCTTTGCTCGTGGTTTGCGTGCGATCTTACGTCAAGACCCAGATGTGGTGATGGTCGGCGAAATACGTGATTTAGAAACGGCGCAAATAGCAGTACAAGCTTCCTTAACGGGCCACTTAGTTATGTCGACACTACACACCAATACCGCGATTGGTGCGATCACCCGTTTACGTGATATGGGGATTGAACCTTTCTTAATTTCTTCTTCGTTACTCGGTGTGTTAGCGCAGCGTTTGGTTAGGACTCTATGTCCAAGCTGTAAACAGCCTTACCAAGCTGATAGCCAACAAAAGCAGTTGTTTGGGGTGAGTGCCGATGAGCCATTAGAGCTTTATAAACCACATGGCTGTGAGCATTGTAACCATAAAGGTTATCGTGGCCGTACTGGTATTCATGAGCTATTGCTAATTGATGATGAAACCCAAGAATTGATTCACGCGGAAGCGGGCGAACAAGTGATCGAAAAAGCGGTTCGCGCCAAAACGCCAAGTATTCGTGACGATGGTTTAGCTAAAGTACGTCGCGGAATGACCACTTTGGAAGAAGTGCTACGCGTGACCAAGGAAGTGTAATCAATGGCGGCGTTTGAATATAAAGCACTCGATGCAAAAGGTAAGCAGAAGAAAGGCGTACTGGAAGGGGATAATGCTCGCCAAGTGCGTCAACGCCTTAAAGAAAAAGGTTTAATGCCGACAGAGGTGATTGAAACTAAAGCCAAATCACAACGAACAAAATCAAGTAGTTTTAGTTTTCAACGTGGTATCAGTACCAATGAATTAGCTTTAGTTACTCGTCAATTATCCACCCTAGTACAAGCGGGCATGCCGCTAGAAGAGTGCATTCGTGCAGTAGCCGACCAATCAGAAAAGCCCCATATTCGTAATATGTTGGTTAGTATTCGTTCACGAGTCGTTGAGGGTTATACCTTATCAGACAGCATGGCTGAGTACCCTGCGGTATTTGATGATCTATTTTGTGCCATGGTTGCAGCAGGTGAAAAATCGGGTCATTTGGATGCAATTCTTGATCGCTTAGCCGACTACGCTGAAAATCGTCAAAAGATGCGCTCTAAGCTACAACAAGCCATGATCTACCCTATGATGCTGACGTTAATTGCTATTAGCGTAGTGGCATTCTTACTTGCGGCAGTTGTGCCTAAAATTGTCGACCAATTTGTGCAAATGGGCCAAGGCTTGCCAATGTCGACAGAGTTTTTACTGATTGCCAGTAACTTTGTGCAACATTGGGGCTTATTAGTTCTTGGCTTGATTGTCTTGATGATCATAGGCTTAAAAGTTGCATTGAAGAAACCTGATTTTCGTATGGCATGGGATAAACGAATATTAGCCCTACCTGTTATTGGCAAAGTGGCCAAAGGGCTGAATACTTCTCGTTTTGCTCGAACCTTAGCGATTTGTTCATCGAGTGCGATTCCTCTCTTAGATGGGATGCGAGTGGCGGCAGATGTGATGAGCAATCAATATTTTAAAGCGCAGATTTTAGATGCCGCGGATAAAGTTCGTGAAGGGACGAGCTTGCGTAAATCTCTTGAGAATACTCGTTTATTCCCGCCGATGATGCTACACATGATCGCCAGTGGGGAACAAAGTGGCGAACTTGAGCCTATGTTGATTCGCGCCGCTGACAACCAAGATCGAGACTTTGAATCTTTGGTCAATATGGCCTTAGGTATTTTTGAACCATTATTGATTGTTGCTATGGCGGGTATTGTACTGTTTATCGTTACCGCAACCTTAATGCCAATATTGGAATTGAATAATTTGGTGACTAAGTAAAATAAAGAGCGGTTCCTGGTACCTAGTCCCTAGTTTCTAGGTAGAGCATTGAATCGAGGCTCTACGACGCTGCGATCGGGAGACGAAAAGATTATGAGGTGTTGTCAGTCAGGTGTACAAGCAACAACGATCACGGTCTGCTTTTTCTAGGGACTAGGAACTCGAAACTAGGAACTTTTATTTACATCACGAGAGACGCAATACGAATTACGAAAATCAAAATTTGAGAAATAAACTCATCTATTTAGGAGTCATTATGAGTAAAAAATTAAATTTATCGACGAAAAAACAATCTGGCTTCACCTTACTTGAAGTGATGGTTGTCGTCGTTATTTTGGGGATTTTAGCCAGCTTCGTTGTCCCGAATCTATTAGGTAACAAAGAAAAAGCTGATCAACAAAAAGCCGTGACGGATATTGTGGCGCTAGAAAATGCCTTGGATATGTACAAGTTAGATAACAGCGTTTATCCCACTACCGATCAAGGTTTGGATGCACTAGTGAGTAAACCAACTGGTAGCCCTGAGCCACGTAACTACCGCGAAGGTGGCTATATTAAGCGTCTTCCTAGTGATCCATGGGGTGGCGATTATCAATATTTAAGCCCGGGCGATCACGGTACGGTTGATATCTTTACTCTAGGTTCAGATGGTCAAGAAGGCGGTGATGATGGCTCACAAAAAGATATTGGTAACTGGAATATTCAAGATTTTCAGTAATTATAAAACGGTTGCTCGGGTTACGGTCGCTTCTCTTCTCGTAGCTCGAATCCGTCATCCTGAAAAGCGACGTAGGAGCGTAGTTCAGGATCTCCTACAACATTTTGTTTATCAACTGCTGTAGGAAGATTCCGTATCTTCTTCGCTTAGGCTCATGCATAGAATGACGGCTAAAAAACCGCAACAAAACCTAAGGAACACAATGCAGCGTCAGCGTGGTTTTACTTTACTCGAAGTACTGTTAGTCGTGGTGTTAATGTCACTAAGTGCGTTAGCGGTGGTGCAAACTTTACCGCAGAGTAATAACGACCAAGCTAAGGAAGAGGCTTCACGATTCTTCCAACGGCTGCAGTTACTCAGTGATGATGCGATTCTCAATGGCCAAGATTATGGTTTACGTTTCGATGAGAAAAAACGGACTTATACCTACATGCAATTAGGTGAAGACGGGTGGCAGAAAGTAGAAAACAGTAAATATTTTACTGAAACCACATTGCCAGAAGACTTAACCTTTAGTTTTGAGTTAGGTAGTGAAGCGTGGGGCGATAGCGATAGCCTTTTTAAGCAAGAGGATTTTTACGAAGACCGTTTTGAAGATGCTGAACAAAAATCTAAACCACCACAAGTCTATGTATTATCTAGTGGTGATGTGACACCATTTTTATTAACTTTCACCTCAGAGCCTAATCAAAAATCAGAGCAAACTTGGCGAGTCAAAGTTTCAGAAGCAGGGGTCGTGCAACTATTGGCGCCGGGAGAGGGTAATGAATCGTCGTAAGCAAGTTCGAGGCATGACTTTATTGGAAGTCTTGATTGCGTTGGCGATATTCGCCACTGCCGCGATTAGTGTAATTCGTGCGGTGACTCAACATATCAATACTCTAAGCTACTTAGAAGAAAAAACCTTTGCCAGTATGGTGGTAGATAACCAACTAGCGATGGTGCATTTGTCCGAATCGTTTACTGCGACAAAAAAGGGCGAAGAAGAATTTGCCGGACAAACCTGGTATTGGACAGCAACTCCCGTTAAAACAGGATTAGATTTAATCAAAGCGGTGGATGTGAGTGTTTCTTTGGATCCACAGCGTAAAAATACTCTGATGACGGTGAGGACTTATGTTAAGCCGTAAGAAGAAGTTAAACCATAAAGCATTCCACAAGGGCTTTACCTTGATAGAAGTGATGGTTGCCATCATGGTGTTTGCTAGTTTGAGCATTGCAGCCTATCAAGTAGTGAATCAAGTTCAACGTAGTAATCAACAGTCGGCTGAGAAAACAGCTCGTCTGCAAGAAATGCAACGAGCGATGATTATTATGGACAGTGACTTTCGCCAAATGGTGGCCCGTTCATTTAAAGGACGCGCTAATTCAAATGGCAACCGTTTATTGTATGCCGATCAATATTTATTGGATTCTCAATCACAAGGGATTTTGTTTACACGGCTTGGTTGGCAGAACCCTCAGCAAGCTTTCCCTCGAGGTGAGATTGTTAAGGTTGGTTATCGGGTGGTAGACAACCAATTAGAGCGAGTATGGTGGCGTTATCCTGATACACCAGAAGGGCAAGAGCCATTACATAAATCACTATTAGCCGATGTTGAAGAATTAAGTTTTCGTTTTTACGGCAGCGATAACAATACCTGGCAAGAAACTTGGCAAGTAGAAGACAAACTGCCACAAGCGGTGGAAGTCACGCTGGAGTTAAAGGATTACACCAAGATCCGACGGGTGTATTTAACCGCGCAAGGTCAGGCTTCAACAGCCAATAGTTCGGATGAGGAGGTAACGCAATAATGTTGGTTTCTTCTCGTAATTTATCTAGCCGAGGTTCATTTGGCCGTAGTTCATTTAGGAGTATTAAGCGTCAGCAAGGCGTAGCGCTTATATTTGTGTTATTGCTGGTGGCGGTGCTAGTAGCAATTGCGGCAACCATGACAGAAAGAATGTCGACACAATTTTATCGTGCCAGCAACTTATTAAATCACCAACAAGCTTACTGGTATAGCATGGGAGTAGAAGCACTTGCTCAAGTTGCCATCGAAGAAAGTTATAAAGACAGTGATGATAATATTAATTTAAGTCAGGCTTGGGCAATTGAAGATACTCGGTATCCATTAGAAAATGGCGAGGCACTCGGTAGCATAGTGGATAAACAGGCGTGCTTTAATGTTAATGCGCTAGCGGCATTGCCTGCAACCAATACTTCCGAGCGACCATATTTACTAAAAGCATTGGCCTACATGCTGCAAGAAGAAGGCATTGATAATTACCAAGCGGAAGTGATCGCTGATTCGATTAAAGAGTATGTCGATAGTGATAGTCAAGTGAGTACTCAAAGTGGTGTGGAAGGTGCTACCTATCAAGGGTTTCAACCTAGCTATGATGCTCCAGATGGCCTGATTGCTGATAGCAGTGAATTAAGAGCCGTTAATCAAGTTACCGCTCCGGCGATGAGGATTTTAAATCGAGTGGCTTGCGCACTACCGAGTACCGATTTGTATATTAATGTGAATACCTTAAAGCCTCAGCAAGCCTTGTTGCTCGCTGGGATGTTTCAACCTTCATTGAGCCTAAGTGACGCGCAACAACTCATTGAAAATCGACCACATGACGGTTGGCAAGATGTGGAAAGCTTCTTAAATGAGCCACAAATTACCCGAGTACCTGCCAATATTACCGGTGAAGTCAGTCCTTTTCTCTCGGTGACTAGTCAATATTTTGAGTTAGATGCGCAAATTAAAGTAGAAGATTCAAGGGTTAGGCTGCGTAGCTTAATCTACAGTTCAGATAAAAAAACGACGCAAGTAATACGTCGTCGTTTCGGAGGGATCAGTGAACGAGTTTCTGACAATCAAGCTGAGCAGTAATCCAACTGATCCAATACCTTGGTTAGTTTGGTCGCCAAGCTTACAAGAAGTGATTGCTTCGGGTGAATTATCTAACCGAGAGCAATTAGGTGAATTAGTCGATTATAGCGTTCAACGTAGTGTGATCGCGCTCTTGCCAAGTAGTGATGTATTAATTACCCCGATTCAAATTCCATCGGGTGCTGGGCGTCAATTACAATCGATGTTGCCATTCTTAATGGAAGATGAGCTAACGCAAGATATTGAGCGTATGCACTTTAGTGTGATTAAAAAGCAAGGAGATCAGGCGATTGTTGCCACGATTGAGCAGCAATATTTGGCTGATTGGGTTGATGAATTTAAATCGCATGGTATTGAGCTGAAAAAAGTACTGCCAGATTGCCTAGCTTTACCATTAAAAGATAACTACATCAGCGCAATGCACATTAATCATCAATGGCTAATGCGTAAAAGCGATGTGAAGGGTGCGGCGGTTGATGATGATTGGTTAGATGTATTTTTAGCGTCAGGTTGGCTCGATCCCGATGGTGATGCGTTAAGTTTTGAAAACTTACTGCAAGATAGTGAGCAACCTGAGGATCAAGCGCAAGATGGTGACTCTGCTGACAATGCTATGTTATCGAGCGAAGAAATTATTGCGGAAGCACAGTCTAGTGTTGATGCTTTAGAGCATGTCCATTCTACCGGTGAGCATTTCACTATTTATAGTTATAGCGAACTGCCTGAGCAACATGCCGATTTACCGGGGCGGTGGATTTCTGCACCGCAAGAGATGGCAATGTTGACGTTAGCGCAAGGAGCCATTCAATCACAAGCCAACTTATTAACGGGATCATTTAAAGCACAATCGTCATGGTTTAAGCATATACGAGTGTGGCGTAAGGTGGCGATTGCCGCGAGTATTCTATTGGTATTATTGCTGGTGCAGCAAACGGTGCAAGTTCAACAAATAGAAGCGCAAACTCAAGCTTATCGAGCCGAGAGTGAACGGATTTTTCGTAGCGTATTTCCTGATAGACAACGCATTCCAACCGTTAGCTATTTAAAACGTTTAATGCAAGATGAAGAGAATGCTTTATCGGGTTCTGGAGGCGGCGGGGTTTCTATGTTGGGTTGGATGGCCAAGTTGCCGCCAGCATTACAGACTGTTAAATCGGTCACAATACAAAGCGTGCAATTTGATGGTATTCGTCAAGAAATTCGTTTAAATGCCCAAAGTGATGATTTCCAATCATTTGAGCGTTTGAGAGTAGAGTTGGCTAAGCAGTTTGAAGTAAGCCAAGGTCAATTGAATAAAAATGGTGATTTAGTTCAAGGCAGCTATGTCATTAAAAATAAAGGGAGTGGCTCATGAATGACAAATTAACCGCTCTTATAACTCCGGTACTTCGCTGGTGGCACAGTATTTCTGTTAGGGAGCAACGACTCGTATTAGTTTGCTGTGGATTATTTGCTGTAGGCTTTCTGTATTGGGGGATCTTACAACCATTAAGTGATCGTACAGAACAAGCTCAGATGCGTTTAAATAATGAAAAACAATTGTTGGGTTGGGTGACTCAATCTGCCAATCATATTGTCACATTGCGTGCGCAAACTGGCTCTAAAGGTGTACAACGTAGTCAACCATTAAACCAAGTGGTTTCATCGACCGCTACTCGTTTTAATATCGAACTTATCCGTATGCAACCGCGTGATGATATGCTGCAAGTATGGATTCAACCGGTGCCATTTAATAACTTAATCAATTGGTTAGCTCAGCTGCGTGATCAGTATGGCCTACAAGTGTTATTTTTAGATATTAACCGTTCAGATAAAGCCGGTATGGTTGAAGTCAACCGCTTACAGTTTCAGCGTGGTTAGCTGCTTTTGCATGGCTCTTGTATTCAGAGCTCTTGTAAACATAGCTAATAGCGATACGTTTGTGAAAGGATTAGATTTGTGAAAAGTATGAAATGGTACCTACTGGTTTTTGTATTGATGCTGATTACAAGTTTAGTGGTACATATTCCTGCGTCTTGGGTTTACGCTCAATTGCCAGCTCAACGTGGCGTAGAAGTGACTGGAATTAGTGGTACGATTTGGCAGGGACAAGTTCAACAACTTAAAATAAACCGTCAATCATACGGTAGCCTTTCTTGGGATTTTCAAGCCAGTAAATTATTGGCCGCTAAGTTGGAATACCAAATTCGCTTTGGCCGAGGTAGTAGCATTAAACTGGATGGAAAAGGTTTTGTTGGGGTTGGTTTTTCTGGTGTGTATGCTAATAATGTTCTAGCGTCATTACCGATACAGCAAGTACTGGCTTATATACCAACTCAAGTACCGGTAGAGCTAAAAGGCCGTTTAGAGTTATCACTTGCCTCACTAAAGTATGCACAACCATGGTGTGAAGAAGCGACCGGTAGTCTTGCTTGGACTGGTAGTGACATTATCTCACCGATTGGTCAATTAACGCCCGGCCCAGTGATTGCAGACATTACTTGCCAGGCACAAAACATTGAAGTGCTGGGTAAGCAAAATAATCCGCAAGTGATGAGTGAGTTTAAAGCGAGTTTAAATGAGCAAGCTCGTTATGAATCTTTGGCATGGTTTAAGCCGGGTGCTGAATTCCCATCATCAATGACAGAGCAACTAAAATGGTTAGGTGAGCCGAATGCACAAGGCCGTTATCAATTTAGTTTTGCCGGAAAATTATAATGGAGAGATGAAGTGACAAAGCATAAAAAGCCAGAGATCTTATCAAGTTCAGTGGTGGCACAATCACGTTTATTTGCCATTGAATCCTTAGAGCTTCGTTTCTCAAATGGTGAAGAGCGTACTTACGAACGTATGAAGCCAAGTAACCGAGGTGGTGTCATGACAGTACCGGTTACAGAGCAAGGTGATTTATTGTTGATTCGTGAATATGCCGCTGGAACCGATCGTTATGAGTTAGGCTTTCCTAAAGGGTTAATTGATCCGGGGGAAACGCCAGAGCAAGCAGCGAATCGTGAATTAAAAGAAGAAATCGGCATGGGGGCAGAAAAATTCGTACCACTTAAACAGGTCGTTTTAGCGCCATCCTATTTTTCTAGTCAAATGACGCTATTTCTCGCCACAGGTTTATACCCAGAACGCTTACAAGGTGATGAACCTGAAGAATTAGAAGTGATCCGTTGGCCATTGAAACAAGCTGAAGAGTTACTGACTCATATGGATTTTTGCGAAGCTCGCAGCATCACGGCTTTAATGCTGGCACTACGAATACTCTCAAGTGATAAAAATAAGGAAGGCTAATCATGGCTGCAACGCAAAGCGATCTCTCTCATCTTATTCCTCAAGTGATCAGCATTGCCCGCGAAGCCGGTCAGCGAATTTTAGAAATTTATCAAAATAAAGAATATCAGGAATTCACCAAAGCCGATGATACGCCCGTCACGACCGCCGATTTAGCTGCCCATAAAATCATTATGCAACAATTGGCTGAATTGACGCCAAACATCCCGATTCTATCAGAAGAAGATGCCGATATTAGCCTCAAAAAACGTTCACAATGGCAGAGATATTGGTTAGTTGACCCACTTGATGGTACTCAAGAGTTTATCGCCCGTAGTGGTGATTTCGCAACGGTCATTGCGCTAATTGAAAATAATCATCCAGTGATGGGCGTGGTCTACGCACCCGTTTCAGGCGTGACCTATTTTGCTTATCAAGGTAAAGGGGCTTGGAAGATCCCTGAAATGGATGACAGCTTACGTATCCACACCTTAAAGCACGAACAACCTGAACAACCGATTGCCATTGCGATCAGTCGTCGCCAAAATATCAACCGTATTACGGAAAAGCTTTCTCCAGCGCGTAATTATGAATTAGTACCACTAGGCTCGGCCGCTTTAAAAGCCTGTTTAGTTGCAGAAGGTGCGGTGGATTGCTATATCCGCTTAGGACCAACTGGAGAATGGGATACCGCAGCAACCCAATGTATCGTAGAAGAAGCTGGTGGCCGAATTCTCACTACTCGCTTAGAGCCGTTGTCGTATAACGAACGTGATACGTTAGAAAATCCGAACTTTATTGTGTTGGGTGATGAGAGTATTGGTTGGGATGAGATATTGAAGCAAGGATAAAAAAGAAGAAAAAACGTGACTCGTTTGTCGGGCACTTCGTTGCTCGTCTCTCGGAAAAGATAGAAGCTTAGTTGCGAGATCCGAGAGCGCTTCGCTTCGAGTTACGAGAAGCGCAGCGCCCTAGAAACGATATTCGTCTTACATATACGAGTGTTCACCTGATTGGTGTTCTGTTGAATCACGTACAGCCGTTAATTCACCTGCGAACTGTTCAACTAATTGCTTTTCAATGCCTTCTTTTAGCGTGACATCCACCATTGAACAACCGTTACAACCGCCGCCAAACTGAACCAGTGCAACACCATCATCAGAAATACTGATTAGGCTAACATGGCCGCCGTGGCTTGCTAGTTGTGGGTTAACTTGGGTTTGAATCGCATATTCAACACGAGCCATTAGTGGGGCATCGTCATCCAGTTTACGCATTTTCGCATTTGGCGCTTTTAGCGTTAACTGTGAGCCCATTTTATCGGTTACAAAGTCGATCTCTGCTTCTTCTAAAAATGGTAGGCTCAGTTCATCAACGTAAGCGTTGAAGCCTTTGAATTCAAAGATGGTATCTGATGATTCAACCGACTCAGGTGGACAGTAAGATACGCCACACTCTGCGTTAGGTGTACCAGGGTTTACCACAAAAACTCGAATATGAGTTTCATTAGATTGTTGTTCCAGTAGTTTTGCAAAATGCTCTTGAGCACTTTCTGTAATAGTAATTGTATCTGACACGGCTAATACCTGACTATTTTAGTGGGCTTTTCGGCTATTTTACTCCTCTTACCGCATGGATCAAACCAATTTACTGATAATTTCTACAAACTTGATCTAGCTAGAGAAAGCTTAATTAATTCGGTGTGGGTGTTCGAGATAAGCAATACACATCAATCCGTTTCACGCCTGCTTTTTTGAGTAATAGGCATAACGGCTCTAAAGTACTTCCTGTCGTGACGACATCATCAACCAATGCTACATGTTGAGTTAAGGGCGCTTCACGTAGTAAAAAGGCACGTTTAGTATTACGCCGACGCTCAATTTTACTTAATCCTTTTTGTTGTGGGGTTGCCTTAATTCGCCGAAAAACACCATGGTTTACTTGGCAATTAAATTCTCTTTTTCGCCAATGCCTTGCAAGTTGTTGAGCAATTTCAAAGCTTTGATTAAAGCCGCGTGACCACTGTCTACGCCAATGTAGCGGGACTGGAATGAGTTCATGGCAAGGTTCTGTAATCACGGGATCAAGTAACAAGGCAAGATCGTTAGCTAACCAAAACTGGCGACGATATTTTAACTTTTGAATGTAACCTTTTAGTGGCGCTTGATAATCGTTAATGCAGTATAAGCGATCCCATTTGGGAGGTTGCGCCAAGCATTGACCGCATTGTTCTACTCGAGTAACGGTTTTCAGGCCACAACGTTGACAGCGAGGAGTGGTATCGATAAAACGTTCAACACAATGTTGGCACCATAAACTATGTAATGGATGCGCATCTTGTGGTTTGATGGTTAAGCGACATAAATGACATTGGCGAGGTAATCCTCGTTTTATGCGTTCGAGTAATTTCATTGGCGTCTTTTTATTTAAGTTAAAAATGAAAAAGTGAATCAATGATGTCATCATCAACCAGAACACTATCGACTAGGTATGAAATTAGTAGGAAAAGGCAATGACACGACTGCATTGGCAATCGCAAGGTGAAGGGCAAGATATCGTTCTTATCCACGGGTGGGGAATGAATGGCGCGGTATGGCAACAAACAATAGATGTGTTATCGGTACAATTTCGCGTCCATAGTGTTGATTTACCCGGTTATGGATTAAGCCATGAAGCAAGCGCAGATGATCTTGATGATATTTGCCATCAAGTGTTAGCCCAAGCACCGAAAACAGCGGTCTATCTTGGTTGGTCTCTTGGTGGGTTGGTGGCAACCAATATTGCATTAAAGCATCCTGAGCGAGTCGATAAGCTGATCACGTTAGCCAGTTCACCAAAGTTTGCCTCCGAAAAAGGTTGGCGAGGCATTATGCCTAAAGTACTAACTGACTTTACCGAACAACTGACCAATAATTTTAAGCTAACCATCGAAGGCTTTATGACCTTGCAAGCTTTAGGTAGTCCATCGGCAAGGCAAGACGTCAAAGCAATTAAAAAGCAGGTCTTTTCACGTCCGATGCCCAACCCTGAAGCGTTAGCCATTGGGTTAGATATTTTGGCGAGTGTCGATTTACGTCCCGCACTATCGGATATTCAAGCTCCAATGTTGCGTTTGTATGGCCGTTTAGATGGATTAGTACCAAAGAAAGTAGCGGATTTAGTGGGTGAATACGCACCGAATAGTCAGAACTATATTTTTCAATCGTCGTCTCATGCGCCTTTTATGACTGAGAATGAGTTATTTTGTGAGAAGGTGACGGAGTTTGTGGTTGGTTCAACAAGCACAAGTTTTGAGTGATGGAAAAGAAGGTTTCTAGTCTCTGGTTCTTAGTTTCTAGCAGAAGCAAGACAGAATAAAACATTGTCATCCTGAAAAGCGACGTAGGAGCGCCGTTCAGGATGACGCTCTTTGGGCTGAGTATCTGCTTTGATTTTTCTCGCAACTCGGAGCGAAGCGTTCACGTAACACGCAACAAAAAAGTCGTGCGTATCTATCTAGTTTTGCGTTGTATCTAAAGCCTCAACGATCGAGAGATCGCTCTTTCTAGAAACCAACAACCTTAAACTCTTATGCCTTTATTACTTCAATCTTAATATCTAAATCTTTAATCAAAGCCGTGATTTCTTGCGGTGGATTTTGGTTGGTGACAATCAAATCGACATCTTCAATTTTCCCCAAATTAACCATCGCATTACGGCCAAATTTAGAATGATCAATGGGTAGGAATACCGCGCGACTGTTTTCGATAATCGCACGTTTTACTCGCACCTCGTGGTAGTCAAAATCGAGTAGTGAGCCATCAAAGTCGACGCCACTGATACCTAAGATACCGAAATCTAAACGAAATTGAGAAATAAAATCAAGTGTCGCTTCACCGGTTACGCCACCATCTTTATTGCGTACTTCACCGCCAGCTAAAATAACTTTGAAATCCGGTTTACTCATCAAAATAATCGCAGCGTTAATATTATTCGTTACGATCCGTAGTTGCTGGTGGCTTTCAAGTAAAGCTTTAGCGACGGATTCTGGCGTAGTACCAATATCAATGAATAGAGTCGAGCCATCAGGAATGTGTTTGACCAGTGCGCGAGCGATATTATTTTTTTCATTTTGATTCATTACTTTTCGATCACTATAAGGCGAATTCTCCGCACTATTCGTCATTGTTGCGCCACCATGATTACGGCGAATTTTGTTGGCATCAGCTAATTCATTTAGATCGCGGCGAATAGTCTGAGGGCTCACATCAAACATTTCTACTAAATCATCGGTACTGACATAGCCTTGAGCTTTGACTAGTTCGATGATTTTTTTATGCCTTTCACTCGCTTTCACGCTGTTTTCCTTCTAACCCTAGCCACTAAAATATGAAAAACTAGTTTACGTGATTCGCTCTATGAAAGGCAATTTATCCGATTGTATACACTCAAGTAATGTTCAAAATGTTATAATTATCCCATCTTCTGTGCGCAATCGAGCATTTTATCATGTGTTTCGTGAGATAAATTCGATTGAGTTGCTCGCTCAATGTAATCATTGATTAATGCTTGCTCAACTTGAGATAACACGACACCTAACTTAGTTCGACGCCATAAAATATCCTCGGCGGTATAGGCATATTCATGTTCAAACAAATAATCAATTTCACATTGATAAACCCCTTGACCAAAGTGTTGTCCCATCTCGGATTCAGACGTAATACCTTTAAGCATTTCTTGGGCTTGTACACCATATTGATGGCAATAACGACGTAAGGTTTTGTCATTCATCCAAGGGCATTGCTGACGCAGTTTCATTGCCAATAAGTTCTCATCGTAGCCGACTCCGCCAGGTAATACTGATTCTGCCGTCCAGCTGTCGCTCATTTGAGGGAAGAAAGGTGACAGTTGTGTCATTGCTGATTCTGCGAGTTTACGATAAGTGGTTAACTTGCCGCCAAAAATAGACAGTAATGGTGCTTCTTCCCCTTCTTGTTCAAGAGATAATGTGTAGTCACGTGTGATGGCTTGTGGTGAATCTGATTCATCATCGCATAATGGACGTACACCACTGTAAGTTGAAACCACATCTTCTGGCGATATTTGATGAATAAAGTGTTTATTCACTACGTCGATTAAGTAGTTAATTTCTTGCTCATCAATCGCTACTTGGCGAGGATCGCCTTTATATTCGACATCAGTGGTGCCAATCAATGAGTAGTCTTCAAGATAAGGGATCACAAACACAATGCGTTGATCATCGTTTTGTAAGATGTAAGCTTGTTCTTCACTGTGGATCTTCGGCACAATGATATGGGAGCCTTTGATCAAGCGAATTCCATAAGGCGATTGAGCGTCCATATTTTCGGTAATGAAGCTACGAACCCAAGGGCCAGTTGCATTCACCAATGCGTGAGATTGGCGCGTAAAGCGAGTATTAGTTCGTTTATCTAATAAGGTGACATGCCATAAATCTCCGACGCGCTCGGCTTTTTCTACATGGCAATAGTTCTTGATTTCTGCACCATATTGCTCCGCTTGTTGAATGTTGAGGAGTACTAAACGCGCATCATCGACCCAGCAATCTGAGTATTCAAATCCTTTGACCATTTCTTCTTTTAAAACATTGGTCGAGCGAAAATCTACGCCATGACTACCTTTAAGCGTTTCATTTTTAGTAAATAAGCCACGTTTGCCTAAATTATCGTAAAGGAATAAGCCTGCACGGATCATCCATGCAGGGCGTAAGAATGGGCGATGAGGCAAGCGGAAACGCATAGGTTTAGCGATATGTGGGGCTTTTTTCAGTAATACTTCACGTTCAGCGAGCGATTCTGATACCAAACGAAATTCATAATGCTCTAGGTAGCGTAAGCCGCCATGAATTAATTTCGAACTGGCAGACGAAGTGGCAGAAGCAAAGTCACTTGATTCATAAAGACCGACTTTTAAGTTTCTACCTGCAGCATCGACAGCGATTCCTGCGCCATTGATCCCACCACCGACAACAATGATGTCTAACACTGTATTTACATTTTCTGGCTTGTTCATCTTAACCTCTGTTCGAATTTAGCGATTAAATGTTCGTTCGAGCATTTTGGTTTAATTTACCGAAAATAAAATTTCTGTCCAGATCTATTTTAATATTTTTTGTACAAATATCTGTCCTTTTTATAGTCAAGTTATTGTTTTTGATTGGTTTATTATTGCTGATATTTTGGTTTTAATTATTTGAAATTCATATGTTGTTGATTTTTATTAGTGATTTTTGAAATCTATTGCCGTTCGTTTTTGTTCGAATAATTAAAAGTATGAGCGTACGCACATTTATGGTGATTGTTTGTTTACATAAATGAAACATATTGTAGGTTTAGCAGCGAATTCTTCCAATAACTAGGGTCAATTGGCTCTAACACTACTAAAAAATAAGAATGGGTCGTCAATATGTCTACAAATAATAGAAAACAATTGCTCGGGGAATGTTTGTCGGAATTTATCGGTACTGGCCTACTGATTTTTTTCGGGGTCGGGTGTGTGGCTGCTTTAGTGTTAACAGGAGCAAGCTTTGGCCAATGGGAAATTAGTATCATTTGGGGCTTAGGGGTCGCGATTGCTATTTACTGCGCTGGAGGCGTGTCGGGGGCACACCTTAACCCAGCGGTTACGATTGCTTTAACCTTATTTCATGGTTTTGAGAAACGAAAAGTATTGCCTTATATCGGCTCTCAACTTTTAGGGGCATTCAGTTCTGCCGCTTTAATCTATGCCTTATATAGCAACTTATTTACTGACTATGAACTTGCTCACAATATGGTGCGCGGCTCACAAGAAAGTTTAGCGTTAGCAGGCATCTTCTCTACTTACCCTAATCCATTGTTAAGCTTTGGTGGTGCGTTTGCCGTCGAATTTGTGATTACGGCAGTCTTAATGTTTGTGATTCTTGCGTTAGGGGATGATCGTAATGGTGCTCCAAATGGTGCAGTTACTCCGTTATTAATCGGTCTATTGATTGCGATAATTGGTGGTTCTCTAGGGCCATTAACGGGTTTTGCTATGAACCCTGCGCGTGACTTTGGGCCGAAATTTTTTGCTTATCTTGCTGGCTGGGGTGATATGGCGTTAACTGGTGGTAAAGATATACCGTACTTTATTGTGCCTATTCTTGCTCCAATCTTCGGTGCTTCATTTGGTGGTTGGTTATATCCAAAAGTGATTGGCTTCTACCTGAATAATGATCCACAAGAGATTAATGATCCCGCTGAACAATCACCTCAAGTACCAACGAATGTTTAATTAGCACAATAATAAACGAATAAAGTAGGAAAATATTATGGAAAAGAAATACATCGTCGCTTTAGATCAAGGCACAACCAGTTCTCGCGCAGTGGTACTCGATCGTGATGCCAATATTGTTTGCAGTGCGCAGCGTGAGTTTACTCAGATCTATCCGCAAGCCGGCTGGGTTGAGCATGATCCATTGGAAATTTGGGCAACGCAAAGTTCAACCTTAGTTGAAGCATTAGCCAAGGGTGGTTTGCATTCAGACGAAATCGCCGGCATTGGTATTACTAACCAACGTGAAACCACCATTGTATGGAATCGTACTACTGGTAAACCTATTTATAATGCGATTGTTTGGCAGTGCCGTCGTACTGCTAGCATTTGTGAAGAGCTTAAAAAAGCAGGGCTGGAAGAGTACATTCTAGAAAATACTGGCCTAGTGGTGGATCCATACTTCTCAGGCACCAAAGTGAAATGGATTCTGGATAATGTTGAAGGGGCTCGCCAGCAAGCTGAAAAAGGCGAGCTTGCTTTCGGAACAGTAGATTCATGGTTAATTTGGAATATGACACAAGGTCGTACTCACGTCACTGACCCAACGAATGCTAGCCGTACCATGTTATTTAACATCAATACGCTTGAATGGGATGAAAAATTACTGGATGCGCTTGGCATTCCAAAGTCAATGATGCCAAAAGTGAAGTCATCATCAGAAGTGTACGCGCAAACCAACATTGGTGGTAAAGGCGGAACTCGTATTCCAATCGCAGGGATTGCCGGCGATCAACAAGCTGCGTTATTTGGCCAAATGTGTGTTGAAGCAGGGCAAGCAAAAAACACCTACGGTACAGGTTGTTTCTTATTAATGAATACTGGTGAAAAGAAAGTGACTTCACGCAACGGTCTTCTTACTACGCTGGCTTGTGGACCAAAAGGTGAGGTGAGCTACGCACTGGAAGGCGCAGTATTTATGGGGGGGGCATCGATTCAATGGCTACGTGATGAACTGCAATTAATTGGCGATGCCGCTGATACTGAATACTTTGCAACTAAAGTTGAAACCTCGAATGGTGCTTATGTGGTGCCGGCTTTCACTGGCTTAGGTGCTCCGCATTGGGACCCGTATGCCCGTGGCGCAATTGTCGGTTTAACTCGTGGTGTTAACCGTAACCACATTATCCGTGCAACATTGGAAAGTATTGCTTATCAATCACTGGATGTGATTTCAGCAATGCAAGCCGATTCAGGTATCAAGCTGGATTTCTTAAAAGTTGATGGTGGCGCAGTGGCCAATAACTTCCTAATGCAGTTCCAATCGGATGTATTGAATACCGAAGTGCAGCGCCCAGTCGTCACTGAAGTGACCGCTTTAGGCGCAGCCTATCTTGCTGGTCTTGCAGTAGGTTTTTGGGGCAGTATTGATGAGTTGAAACACAAATCAGTGCTCGATCGTTCATTCCAACCATGTGCAGATGATGGCAAGCGTGAACGCCGTCATAATGGTTGGAAGCGTGCTGTTGAATGTGCCAAAGGCTGGATTGAGGAGTAGAGATAACGAGCCCCGGGCGCTGAAAAGCGAAAAGAGATTGTTACGAGTAGCTTGTTTCGTGTTGCGTGATACGAGAAGCGTGGAAAAGCCTTTTCTCGCAACATGGAGCAAAGTGTTCACACACCTTGCTCCAGTTTTTTCGTTTTTTCGAGAAAGGAGCTGCAACGCGCCCGAAGACCGAGTCACGTTCATGCTCTTTCTCACAACCCGAAGCGAAGCGCTCTCTCACCTCACATCAGTTTTTTCGTGCAACGAATGACGTTTTAAAAATCAACGGTAGTCGTTTCGCCTTCAACCAAAGTGGTTTCTTTCACTTGGCCAGTTGGTTGAGGAATTGTTAAACCATCAAACTGGATAGAGTTATCCTCTTCACCGGCACAATATAAAGCCAGGGTGTAGTCACCACTTGGTAGGAAACCAAATTCATAGGTACCTGCATCATCAAGTTTGGTAGTTGCGTAAGGTGCAATGGTGCCTTCTGGTACTGTTGAACTAAATTCTTCGTCACCTTCATCGTACAAATCACCTAGCTTAGCACTATCTAAACCTGAACCTTGATAAAGGTAGACAAAATTATCTTCTGTCGCGAGACAGGTATCTGTGATAGTCGTGATAGCACCATTTAGCGTGGCGGCACTTTCATTATCAATAATAGAAACGCCATGTGGTTTGAGGATGTAACCATTGTTGTTATTGGAGTTGCCTCGTAATACAAGTGACTTACGTAAATCAAACTCAATGGTAAACGCTTGAGTGGCATCTTCAGTAACGGTAAAGCCGCCGAGTTGTAGCTTATTGCTCGGTTGTTTCAGAGGTTGGGTACCGTTGTTATCAACCACGAAGTTAACATTAGACTCTGAGCTGATGTGCAAAATTAAGTTTTTATATTCGCCGACAGGAATCGGTTTTTCTGTGATGATTAATTCAGAATCAGCACCTTGGTAATCGAGTAAGTCTAGCTGTTGGTAATCTACTCCAGGAGATTCCGGCTCGACATCGAGCATAATACGTTCACCATTTTGACGAATTAGCTCTACTTGAGTAAATGCGATGGTGACTGATTGAGCATCATCTACTGGAGCATCGGATATGGCAAAAGATACATTAGCGGTTTTTTGCGTACTGTTATCTGATGAATCTGAACCGCCACAACCACTAAGAATTAAAGCCGACGCTGCTGCCACTGCTGCTAAATATTTCATGATTCCCTCATGTATTTGTTTTTAGAGTGTTTAAGCTTAATTGTAGGTGTTGTGATAAAAATGTTAATAGAGACAGCCTTAATTTGACATTTATTGACAGGGGATTGACGGGGGGAATGAATTTGAAAGAGATAAGAGCAGCTTCTAGTTCCTAGTTCCTGGTTGCTAGGAAAAGAGAAAGAAACTGTAACGTGTAGCGTGGAAAAGCAATAGCAGAAGAGCCGGGATACGGCGGGTACGTTGCGCTCGGGAGCCGAAAAGCGAAAGAGCGGTTTTGTGTTGCGTAATACGAGAAGCGTGGAAAAGCCTTTTCTCGCAACATGGAGCAAAGTGTTCACGCACCTTGCTCCAGTTTTTGCTTTTCCTAGCAACTCGAAACTAGGAACTCGCTACCTATTATCTACTTCTTCGCTTTAGCAAACGCCGCCGCAAACGCACCACCCATGGCTGCATTTGTTGGTTCAGGTTTGCTCTGACGCTGAGCTTGACGAGGTGCTGAACGACGATCATTGTTCGGCTTAGCACTACGTTGCGAGTTTTGCTCACCCGGTTCATCAGTTAAACGCATGGTAAGAGCGATACGCTTACGCTGAATATCCACTTCCATCACTTTTACTTTGACTATATCACCGGCTTTAACCACTTCACGCGGGTCAGCAACAAAGCGATCCGTTAAGGCTGAGATATGTACTAAGCCATCTTGATGCACGCCAATATCGACAAACGCACCAAAGTTGGCGACATTCGAGACTACCCCTTCCAAAATCATGCCAATTTCGAGATCTTTAACCTCATTAACACCTTCAGCAAAAGTCGCGGTTTTAAATTCAGGGCGAGGATCTCGGCCAGGTTTATCGAGCTCTTTAATGATGTCGGTGACGGTCGGTAGACCAAAAGTTTCATCGGTATAATCAGTCGCACGTAGATTACGTAAGAACTCGCTATCACCTAGTAATGCTTTCGTCGCTTTACCAGTTTGTTCGGCAATTTTTTTGACTACAGGGTAGGCTTCTGGGTGAACCGATGAAGCATCGAGTGGGTTTTTACCATTCATAATACGTAAGAAACCAGCACACTGCTCAAACGCTTTAGGCCCTAAACGTGGCACTTTTTTCAAAGCGGTACGCGATTCAAAACGACCTTGTTCATTACGATAATCAATAATATTTTGCGCAATGGTGGTGGATAAACCGGCCACGCGAGTAAGAAGCGCCGCTGAAGCCATATTCACATCCACACCAACGGCGTTTACACAGTCTTCGACCACCGCATCAAGACGTTTAGCCAGCATGCTTTGACTCACATCGTGCTGATATTGACCAACACCAATGGATTTTGGATCAATCTTCACAAGCTCCGCCAGAGGATCTTGCAAGCGACGAGCAATTGAAACTGCGCCACGCAATGATACATCCATATTCGGGAATTCTTTAGCGGCTAACTCGGAAGCGGAATATACTGAGGCGCCAGCTTCGCTGACCATGATTTTCTGCACTTTCAAGTTATTACGCTTGATAATGTCTGCCACAAAAGTATCGGTTTCACGAGAAGCGGTACCGTTACCAATCGCAATCAAATCGACATTGTGTGCTTTGACTAGCTTTAAAATGGTATTGGCTGAGGCTTCGATTTTATTATGCGGTTGATGTGGGTAAATCGTCTCGGTCGCCAATACTTTACCAGTGGCATCGACCACGGCAATTTTTGAACCTGTACGCAATCCAGGATCTAGACCCAAAGTAGCACGAGGGCCAGCGGGTGCCGCCATCAATAAGTCTTTTAGGTTAGTGGCGAACACTTCAATTGCTTCGATTTCAGAGCGTTCTTTCATTGCGCCCATTAATTCGGTTTCAAGGTGCATTGAAATTTTAATGCGCCACGCCCAACTGATCACTTGTTTGCGCCAATTGTCAGCGGGTGCATTGTTAAAATTAATGCGGTAATGATCGGCAATAATGGTTTCACAATAGGAACCACGCACGCCATCTTCTTGTGCCGGATCGGCATTTAAACTTAATTGTAAAAAGCCTTCATTACGGCCACGCAACATCGCTAATGCACGGTGAGAAGGCACGCGGCTGATCAGTTCATTATGCTCAAAGTAGTCTTTAAACTTTTCACCTTCTTGTTCTTTACCGTTGACTACGCGAGATTGAAGCTCGGCATGTTTTTGTAAGTAAGTACGCACTTTGTCTAAAAGGTCCGCATCTTCTGCCATACGCTCCATAAGAATAGCGCGAGCGCCATCAAGCGCGGTTTTGGTATCGGCAATCGAATCTTTAATGTACTTGGCGGCTTCTAGTTCAGGATCGAGTTGCGGGTTTTGCCATAACGTATCGGCGAGTGGTTCAAGACCAGCTTCAATTGCGATTTGCCCTTTGGTGCGGCGTTTTGGTTTGTATGGCAGGTAAAGATCTTCTAAACGGGTTTTGCTGTCGGTAGCGAGGATTTCTTTTTCAAGTTCTGGCGTGAGTTTATCTTGGTCTTTGATCGATTTGAGAATAGTTTGACGACGATCTTCAAGCTCACGTAGGTAAGATAAGCGGCTATCTAAATTACGCAGTTGGGTATCATCTAGCCCTCCAGTGACTTCTTTACGATAACGCGCGATAAAAGGTACAGTGTTGCCATCGTCGATTAAAGTGACCGTGGCAAGAACTTGTTCAACCCGAACATTTAATTCTTGAGCGATGATCTGACAGATTTGGTTCTGTTGGCTCATGGTTTCTCTCTTTATAATGCTTACTGTTGGTTAGGATTCTGCAAGCTAATCGACTAGGGAGCAAGGGATTATCTTGAGTTAGTGATAAATTAACAATCGGCTTTGCAGTATAATTGACTTCATTAACATTTAATTGCTGTTACTTTCAGGATATTGATGTGAAAACCAAACTGATTACCCGAGAGGGCTATAATAAATTAAAAGCTGAGCATGATCATTTGTGGCATGAAAAACGCCCAGAGATTACCAAGATTGTGACTTGGGCAGCCAGCCTTGGTGACCGAAGTGAAAATGCTGATTACACTTTCAATAAGAGACTATTACGCCAAATTGACCGTCGAGTGCGCTTTTTACGTAAGTTTCTACCAGAGGTAACAATTGTTGATTACTCACCTCAGCAAGAAGGCAAAGTATTTTTTGGCGCCTGGGTTGAAATTGAAAATGAAGCTGGTGATGTGAAGTCATTTCGCATTGTCGGCCCTGAAGAAATTTACGGCGATGCTAAAGATTATATTTCGATTGATTCGCCAATGGCGCGAGCATTGTTGAAAAAAGAAGTAGACGATGAAGTGGTAGTGAAAACTCCCGATGGTGATAAAGAGTGGTGTGTGAATTCTATTCGATATATACCCAAGTGACTTCAAGGTGCAGAATTCAGAGCTATCATCCAAACCTTTAGGCAAGAAAGATTGGCGAAGGAATGTAAGCACCTTTCGAACCAATCTGACGCAGCATAAAGGTTTGGATGAAGCTCCCGAAGGGCAAGTTAAAACAAGCTTTATGCTGCGTTAAATTGAACAGAGATAGAATGACTATGATCATGTTCAATTTGCCTTACCTAAAGCTTGTTTTATTCTTGCTGAAACCTGCATCTTGAAGTCACTTGGGTATATCAGCAAGTAATTTCCAAGTATTGAAATTCATATTTTGAGGTTATTGGGCATAAAGCCATAAAAAAGGTATGTATTTGTTACAAACTGGTACTTAGTTAAAGACAATTAGCTTTATATTTAAGTATTCTGAATAAAGTTTCGATTAGGTGTATGTTCGGCCCGATCTATAGCCAAGTATTCTTGAAGTCACTTGGGTATAGGGTATATTGATGAAAATCACCATAGATAGTGAATAGGAAGAATTCAATGCAACAAGAAAATTATAAAATTCTAGTGGTCGATGACGATGCTCGCCTACGTTCATTGCTTGAGCGTTATTTATCAGAGCAGGGTTTTCAAGTACGTAGTGTGGCTAATGCTGAACAAATGGATCGTTTATTAACTCGTGAAAATTTTCACTTAATGGTGCTCGATTTAATGTTACCTGGCGAAGATGGTTTATCGATTTGCCAGCGTTTACGCAAAGATAATAATCAATTACCGATTGTGATGCTAACCGCGAAAGGCGATGAAATCGATCGTATTGTAGGGCTCGAAGTTGGTGCGGATGATTACTTGCCAAAACCATTTAACCCTCGTGAATTACTGGCACGTTTGCGTGCAGTATTGCGTCGTCAGTCGGTTGAAGCACCGGGTGCACCTAGCTCAGATGAAGAAATCGTTAAATTTGGTGAATTTACTTTAAACCTAGGTACACGTGAAATGTTCCGTGGTGAAGAGCCAATGCCACTCACTTCTGGTGAATTTGCGGTATTGAAGATTTTGGTTACTCACGCTCGCACACCAATGTCTCGCGATAAGTTAATGAATATGGCGCGTGGTCGTGAATACTCTGCGATGGAGCGTTCAATTGATGTGCAAATCTCTCGTCTGCGCCGCATGTTAGAAGAAGATCCAAGCCACCCTCGTTATATTCAAACGGTTTGGGGTTTAGGTTACGTCTTTGTTCCTGATGGGAAGAAGGTTTAATACGGATCGTCGCTCGTTACTCGAAAAAGCGCAGAGCTGTAAAGCAACGCGCTTTTATTTTAATAGTAAATTACACTAATCAGATAATTTGTATTATTGGAATAACTATCGGTAAGGTATTGAGGAAGCTCTCTTTGTTTTGTCTAGTTACGAGAAGCGAAGCGCCCTAAACTCGATATACGTGAACTTATTGACGGTTACTCTAATAACTATCAAACTTCTTTGTAATTATCAGTAACCTTTCTATTTCTTATTTTATCGGTACTTCCCCATGCTTCGCTTTCGCAGTTCTCGTACTCAAACCGTTTTCTTCTTAGTGGTTCTTCTGATCGCTAGCCAAGTTTTGTCCTATATGATCGTGTTTAACTACGCGTTACTACCTAGTCTTAAGCAGTTTAACCGGATTCTTTCACATGAAGTTCGTCTGATGTTAGACGAAGAAGATATGCTGAAACAAACTGGTGAACAAGAACGACCATTTCGTCGTGAACTGTTGGCGGAACTTGGAGTGTCAATTTACCCGGAAGATTCTCCACAGGCCAAAGAATTTCAAGTTGCTTCTGTTATCGATTTTTTAAGCGAAGAAATGGGCGATGAAGTAGGCTCTCCGACGGAAGTCCGTTTAGTTCTGGGTGCTGAAAGTTATGTTCTATGGCTTAAAGTTGATGCTTTACCAGATCACCTGATCCGGATTCCGTTAACCGAATTAACTGAAAAAGATTTTGCACCATTGTTCCGCAATAGCTTGTTAATTGCCTTGTTATTAATTGCAGGAATGTGGTTTTTCATGCGCCTACAAAATAGGCCGCTAGTGGCACTAGAGGAAGCGGCGAAGAAAGTGGGTAAAGGGGAAATTCCTGATCCCGTACCAGAAAAAGGCGCGTCAGAAATTTTAGCGGTAACCAAAGCGTTTAACCAAATGTCAAAAGGTATTCAAGCCCTAGAAGAAGATCGTTCTTTATTGATGTCGGGTATTAGTCATGATTTACGCACCCCGTTAACGCGTATTCGTTTAGCCACTGAAATGATGTCACCACAAGATGACTACCTCGCGGAAAGCATGATTAAAGACACCGAAGAGTGTAATGAAATTATTAGCCAGTTTATGGATTACCTTAAACCTGCACATACCAAAGACCATCAAGCAGTAAACTTAAATCAAATTGTCTCGGAAGTGGTGATTGCAGAGCAAGATAAACATAGTACCGATTTTGAATTAACGGTTACCGAAGGGATTCGTTATGCTTTAGGTGAGGCAGTAGCAATTAAGCGAGTGGTGTCTAACTTAATCGTGAACGCATTACGTTATGGTAATGGTTGGATTAAAGTATCTACCGGGATGACGGCGGATAATAAGTTAGTTTGGGTAACCGTTGAAGATAATGGCCCCGGTATTGATAAAGCCCAACTGGCATCGTTATTTGAACCTTTTACCCGAGGTGATACCGCGCGAGGTAGTAGTGAAGGTGCAGGGTTAGGCCTTGCCATTGTTAAGCGTATTGTCAGTCAGCATCAAGGCTCGATCGTAGTAACCAATCGTACCGAAGGTGGTTTGAAAGTACAGATCAGTATTCCAACCGCTAAGAAGAAAAAGGGGTAGGAGCAGGATACGAGTTCCTAGTACCTAGTTTCGAGGAAAAGCGGTTATGGTGCTAGGTTTTAGTACGTTTCACTTCTCGGGGTTAGGAATAGAAGAAAATGTACTATTAGAGATTGATTTAACAGGAAAAGTTGTCATCCCGGAAACGAGGGACGAGTTATCCGGGATCTATAGCAGGCTTTCACTAGATCCCTGATGTCACCTTGCGGCTCCTCAGGGATGACATTTTTTTGTGTGTTTCGTGTATGTAAAAGCCACAGCGATCGCTGAGCGGCTCTTCCTAGGAACCAGAAACTAGGGACTAGGGACTAGGAGCCTTTAATCTTTTCCGAGTAACGAGCAGCGAAGCGCCCGATAAACGAGATTCGCTCCGCCTTTTAATCTTCTTTACTCGCCGGCAGTATCATACTTAGCACAATCGCTGTGATCCCACCTGCTGCAACACCTGATGAGAAAATACTTTTAATAAACTCTGGCATAAATTGCAGAATTTCAGGCTTTTGTGCAATACCTAATCCCATCGAAAATGACAATGCCATAATTAAAATTGCGCGGCGGTCTAGATCGACTCGAGAAATAATACGAACCCCTGCCGCGGCAATCGTACCGAACATTACGATGGTAGCACCACCAAGTACAGGTTCTGGAATGAGCTGAACAAAGCTTGCGACACTAGGGAATAAACCGAGAATAATCAGCATGCCAGAAATAAAATAACCCACATAACGACTTGCCACCCCTGTTAGCATAATGATGCCGTTGTTTTGGCTGAAGGTTGAGTTCGGGAAGCTATTAAATACGGCGGCAATCGCTGAGTTCAAACCATCTGCCAATACGCCACCTTTAATACGTTTTAGATAAACAGGGCCATCAACAGGCTCTCCTGAAACTTCTGAAGTGGCAGTAATATCCCCAATTGCTTCTAGTGCCGTGATCAGGAAGATCAGTACTAAAGGAATAAATAACGACCAATCAAACCCTAATCCAAATTGCATTGGAATCGGTAAAGCGACTACCTCGGTATGAGCCGTTTGGCTGAGATCAAGCATTCCCATGAAATAAGCCACAATACAACCCACAAACATAGCAATCACAATAGAAGCAACTCGCAAGTATGGGTTTTTTGCTCGGTTTAAAATCACGATTAAACCTAACACTACACCTGCAAGTGCTAGGTTATCTAAACTGCCGAAGGTGTTGTTTTCCATTGCACCATAACCACCACCAATCGATACCAAGCCAATTTGGATCAGCGTTAAGCCAATTAAAGTCACAACGATGCCAGACACGAGTGGAGTAATGATTTTTTGTGCGTACTGTAAAATTCGAGATAAGAAGATTTCCGCACTCGATGCGACCAAAATAGTGCCGAAAATCGCAGCCATCATGGTTTCAATCGAGGCTCCTCCAGCTTTTAAAGATAAACCCGCCCCAATGATTGGCCCGAGAAAGTTAAAACTGGTGCCTTGAATGGAAAGTAAACCAGAACCAATAGGACCAATAGTGCGGATTTGGATAAATGAACAAATACCCGAAGCAAACAGTGACATACTGATAATGGTATTGGTTTGCTCGGCAGGAACGCCTAAAGATTGGCAAATAATAAGGGAAGGAGTAATGACGGCAACAAACATCGCAAGTAGGTGCTGTAGAGCAGCAAAAACAGTTTGAGGTAACGGTGGACGGTCGTTTAATTGGTACACTAACTCGGTTGGACGAGGTGCTTGTGAAGCGCTCATAATTTCCCTTATTATCCAAATATTTGTTGACTGATACGTCAAGAATTTTGCGCATATTATAAAAGGTTGGACAAAGAAAGCAAACGTTTGCGCGTAAGCGATTATCGAGTCTAGGGCGTTTCACTTCTCGTGGCTCGAAAGCCGAAGGGAAAGAGACGGTTGCGGGTGGCGTGTTTCGTGTTGCGTGTAAAAACGGAAGTTAAAAGTGACGCGTCATCCTGAAAAGCGACGTAGGAGCGCAGTTCAGGATCTCCAGTAGCCATTGAGTGAGTACATCGCGGTAGGAGATTCCGTATCCTCTTCGTTAAGTCTCATTTACTTAGCATAACTACAATCGACTTGCCTTACCTAAAACGCTTTTATCTTGAACAAAACTCAATCAAAAAAGATCAGTGCGCTCTATTAAATAATACCTCTGTCTGTTATGAAAAAAGAAAGGGGACTATAAATAGAGGTTAATTTATGTTCATTAATATTAAAGAAGACTTTTTTTTGTGACTCATTTTGCAGAATGGGGCTTTTGTTTTGTGACTTATTTGGCGGAATGATGCTTTTTTCGGGGTTATTCTTGAGGCTAATGGGAATTCATAAGCGGGAGGTGCTTATGTGCAAGACGTTTAAACTTATGACATTTGGATGTGTCATCATGTTTTTTTGTAGTAGTGCGATTGCTTCAGTTTCTCAAAATGTTGTGTTTGTTGGTGTTAGAGCTAACTTGGTACCCGAAAAGGCCAATATAGAGATTAACAACAGTAAAATACAATATACATTAGGCTATAAGAATGTTGTTCATGAAGTGGAAATTTCAGACAACGAAGAAGGGAGTGAATTCTCTTATTTAACTGCTCAATATGAGAACACAAAAATTTTATCGAGTAACATTTGAATTGAATTGTTTCTAATTTTAGGCTTTAAGGTATTGTTTTTTTTGTTTTAACCAACGCTCAATAATCGCTTTGGCATTGCTTGGATATTGCTGATGAATGTGGCGCGCGATGCGTTGTACTTCAGGAATTAAATATTGGTCACGCAGTAAGTCCGCTATTTTAAAATCCGCTAAGCCTGTTTGTTTGGTGCCAAGGACTTCACCGGGGCCGCGGATTTCGAGATCTTTTTGAGCAATGACAAAGCCATCGTTACTTTCACGTAACACACCGAGACGTTTTTGTGCGGTCTTTGAAAGCGGCGCGTGATACAACAGTACACAAGAGCTGGCTACTGACCCTCGTCCAACCCGTCCACGTAGCTGATGAAGTTGGGCCAACCCTAAACGTTCAGGGTTTTCGATGATCATCAAACTGGCATTAGGTACATCGACTCCAACTTCAATCACGGTAGTGGCGACTAACAAGTGTAATTCACCGGATTTAAATTGCTGCATGACTTGTTGTTTTTCCGAGGGTTTCATGCGTCCATGTACCAAACCAATTTTGAGTTCCGGTAGTTGGCGTTGCAATTCTTCCGCGGTATCGGCTGCCGCTTGAGCTTCTAATACTTCTGATTCATCAATTAAGGTGCATACCCAATAAGCTTGCTTGCCTTCTTGGGCACAAGCAATTCTAACGCGTTCGATAATATCGTTTCGGCGAGTATCAGCAATCGCGACGGTTTGAATCGGTGTTCGGCCGGGAGGCAGCTCATCAATAATCGAAGTTTCTAAATCGGCATAAGCGGTCATGGCGAGGGTGCGTGGAATCGGTGTGGCTGTCATGATCAGCTGATGAGGGTAACTACCTTGCCTTTTTCCTTTTTCACGTAACTCTAAACGTTGGTGAACACCAAAGCGATGTTGTTCATCGATGATAACTAATGCGAGGTGCGAAAACTCAACGTGTTGTTGAAAAAGTGCGTGAGTACCTACTATCATTTTAGCTTTACCAGACGCTATACGTTCTAACTGAGTTTGTTTAGCTTTTCCAGTGAGTTTTCCTGCTAACCATCCGACAGAAATACCCAGTGGTTCTAGCCATTGGGCAAAATTAATTGCGTGTTGTTCAGCTAGTAACTCGGTCGGTGCCATTAATGCTACTTGATAACCTTGCTCTAAAGCGTGAGTAGCTGCTAACACTGCAACTAGTGTTTTACCTGAACCCACATCACCTTGCACTAATCTCATCATTGGATGTGATTGTTGTATGTCTTTTTCAATTTCACCTACTACACGAGCTTGAGCATTGGTTGGTGTAAAAGGCAGAGTGGCGAGTAGCTGCTGTTTAAGGTGGCCAGTACAACTGAGTGGTAAAGCTTGATCTTGTTGTCCTTTACTACGCACATCCAACATGGAAAGGTTTTGTGCGAGCAACTCTTCAATAATTAAGCGTCGTTGAGCCGGGTGTTTACCTAATTCAAATTGTTGCATATCAATTTCAGGCGAAGGGCGATGAATAATATGCAATGCTTGGCTTAAGGTAAGTTGATGATCGTACAAGCCATTTGGTAGTAATTCAGTCACCGCAGAACTATCTAATAAGTCGAGTGCTTGGTCGGTTAAATTCTTGAGTGTGTTTTGACGTAAGCCATCGGTGGTTGGATAAATCGGGGTTAAGCTTTGTTCTAACGCAGGTGCATCGCTACTATTTAAAAAATGGTAATCAGGGTGCATGATTTCAAGCCCCATATTGCCGCGTTTGATTTCACCATAAGCGTAGAGAGGGCGACCTTCAGCAAAGCTGTTTTTCATCCCAGCATTGAAATTGAAAAAGCGTAAAGTCAGAGTACCATTGCCATCGCTCACTTTGACGGTCAGCATTTTTTTGCGACCAAAGTGAGTATCGCAACTCATTACGTGGCCTTGAATTGCGACAAATAATCCAGCATGTAATTTGGCAATAGGATAGATGCGAGTACGGTCTTCGTATCGCAGAGGCAAATGAAACAACAAATCTTGGATCGAATGCAAACCTATCTTAGCTAATTTTTCAGCCACCTTAGCCCCAACACCAGAAAGCGAAGTTAAAGGGATAGATGAAAGGATTTTTGGCTGCATGTCGTTTCTCGTTGTTAGTTTATGGAGACTAGAAAATCGATACCTTAACCTAAATGTCCGTCATCCCTGAAGCGACGGAGGAGCTATCAGGGATCTATGTCCAGCGCGGTTGTTAGTAGATTCCTGCTCTCGCTTAGGCTCGGCTGGAATGACGCTTATTAGCGAGGACGCTACGCTCGGGAGCCAAAAAGCGAAAGAGCCGTTTCGAGTTGCGTGATGCGAGCAGCGTAGCGCTCGAAATACGATATACGCTCTTGCTTTTCTCGCAACACGGAGCGAAGCGTTCACGCATCACGCAACAATACTTTCGCTTCTAGTCCTTATACCTAATCCCTTTATTCTGTCCATCGGGCATGGTTTTAAAACGCTTATGTAGCCACATCCATTGATCACCACCACGTAAGATGAGTTTTTCTATGGTTTTGTTCATTAGAATGGCCGCACCTTCTGGATCTCGGTGTGGGAAGTCTTCACTAATATCTTGCTCAATTCGGAAGTCATAACGGAAACCGACACGGAAACAAGAAACAGGCAATACCGCACATTTGCTGGCATCGACTAAAATGCTTGTGCCAGTTGTTGTACAGGCATCCGGCACGGCAAAGAATGGTACAAATACGGCTTTTCTAGAGCCATAGTCATGATCTGGTAAGTAGAATAATTTTTTGCCTTTACGCAGCACTTTCAGCATGCCTTTTACATCTTTTCGGTCGACCATGATATTGCCGCTACGGGTACGGCCCCAATGCTGGATAAAGTTATAAGCAGGGTTGTTATGTGGGCGATAAACCCCATAACCCGGTGAAAATAAAGCACAGCAACGAGCGGTTAATTCCACATTTAAGGCATGCACACCACAAATGAGTGTCCCACGACCTTCTTTCTCAAACTTAGTTAAACGATCAACGTGATAGTAGCCTACACGTTTCTTTAAACGCCAATCTGGCCAGAACCAAGCAATGGCACTTTCAAAGATCGCAAAGCCAGTATTTTTAAAATTTTCTTTAACGACATGATCTCGGCGCGTTTCACTAATTTCTGGAAAGCATAACTCAAGGTTACGCTGGGCAACTTTTACACGTTTCTTAACGATAAACATCGACAAGTAGCCTAGTGAACGGCCAATACAATACAGAACACGATACGGTAAAACATTGACGATCAAAGCGATAAAGCCAAAGCCAAACCAAACCCCCCAATATTTAGGGTGCAACAAACTAAGTGAAAACTTTGGTGGTACAAAATTGACCAGAGATTCCTCTTTTTGGGATGTATTTTTATTGGTCATTTATTTCTCTCTAAAATTATGCGTATTGATGGTTAAAAGATTTACGAATCTCGGGCACTTCGTTTCTCGTGACTCGAAATGATTTCGGCTTTCGCAATTGTTTCTTTTTCGAGAAACAAGCAGCGCAGCGGCCGAGTAACGAGTCTCGCTCTTTTATTCCATCTGCGCTTTTAGCAGCGCCCAATATTGCTCAAAGTTTTCTGTTGGTTGGTATTTAAAATCAGAACGAACGAAGCGATTTAAACTCCCTTCAACTTGACCTAACAATTGAGCCGCTAAAATTGATTCATCAACAGGAAAGCTTTTGCCTTCACGAATTTGGCGTTCACGCAGAATTTGGCGCAGTTGAGTTTCAATCCGATCAAACAATTGATTAATACGGCTACGTAGACGCTCATTTTCAAACATTAATGCGTGACCAGACATGATACGAGATAAGCCTGGGTTGCGTTCAGCAAAGGCTAATAATAATTGTAGAACCAAACGAATACGCTTCAAGGTGTCTTTTTCTTCAGCTAGAATTCGGTTGATACGGGATAATAACGCATCTTCAATAAATTCAATTAAGCCTTCAAACATACGAGCTTTACTTGGAAAGTGACGATAAAGCGCCGCTTCTGAAACTCCAACTTGTTTCGCCAATTTCGCAGTCGTAATACGTGAGGCACCATCTGTTGACTCTAACATTTGCGCCAGTGCCTGAAGGATCTCTTCACGACGATTATGTTTTTTTGGCCCTGCCATGGTTTTTCCTTGTTTGAAGCGTTATTAATAATTGGTTTATTTTATGGTGATTATTTTTTTCAGTCTTGATGTAAATTTAGTTCCTAGTTCCGGGACTCTACGCTTGAGAGCCGAAAAGCGAAAACAATTGGTTCGAGTTGCGTGATACGAGAAGCGTAGAAAAGCTCTTCCTCGCAACACGAAGCGAAGCGTACTCGCTACTCGTAACTTTCTTTATTTCTTCCCCGAATGCCCAAATCCGCCTTCACCGCGTTCGGTGGCATCAAAATCTTCGACGATATTAAATTCAGCTTGCACGACTGGCACAAAAACCAATTGCGCAATGCGGTCGCCAGGTTCAATAGTAAAAGTATCTTGGCCGCGATTCCAGACTGAAACCATTAATTGACCTTGGTAGTCAGAATCGATTAAGCCAACTAAATTGCCAAGGACAATACCATGTTTATGGCCTAAACCAGAACGAGGAAGGATAGTCGCGGCTAGACTAGAATCATTAATATGAATTGCAAGGCCGGTTGGAATGAGGTGAGTTTGTCCTGGTTCGACGATCAGCGCTTCATCTAAACAAGCGCGTAAATCTAAGCCAGCAGAGCCTTCAGTTGCGTAGGCCGGTAGTGGAAATTGC
This sequence comes from Vibrio algivorus, assembly GCF_002218005.2. Taxonomy (GTDB): domain Bacteria; phylum Pseudomonadota; class Gammaproteobacteria; order Enterobacterales; family Vibrionaceae; genus Vibrio; species Vibrio algivorus. Next base: position 2,323,744 of record NZ_AP018678.1, on the reverse strand, counting down.
TTGCCGATACGGCTATCTAATACTTTTAAATCAATCTTCTTAGTCATGTTTAATGTCTTCTGTTACTGATTAAATTGTTCGGCAATAATGTTAAGTAGTTGCTTGGCTAATTGCGTTTTGCTTGCGGTTGCTAAGGCTTGCTCGCCACCATTCCAATATAAATGTAAGGCGTTGTCATTACTGTTAAAGCCTAACCCTGCGACGGAAACATCATTGGCGCAGATGAGATCTAAATTTTTCTTTTTCAGCTTACCGCGAGCATATTGTTCAACATCTTGAGTTTCAGCGGCAAAGCCTACGGTAAAGGGGCGTTGTTTTGTTAGCGCGGCAACCGAGGCAACAATATCGGGGTTTTTCAGCATATTAATCTGCATATGATCGTTATCGGACGTTTTTTTGATTTTCTGCGACGCGACGTTACTTGGGCGATAATCGGCAACCGCCGCACAGCCGATAAAAATGTGATTAGTGATTGCATGTTCCATCGCAACTTTATGCATTTGTTCGGCGCTTTCAACATCAATACGGGTGACGTTGGCTGGCGTTGCTAATGCAACTGGGCCACTAATTAATGTGACGTCAGCTCCCATATTGGCAGCGGCCTCTGCAATCGCAAAGCCCATTTTTCCTGAGCTGTGGTTGGAGATATAACGCACTGGATCGATGGCTTCACGAGTCGGGCCTGCGGTAACGGCAATCTTAATATTCTGCAGCGCCTTAGGGCCAAAGAAGGCTTCACAATGGGCAACGAGTTCCATTGGCTCGAGCATTCGGCCGTAGCCAATATCACCACAAGCCTGTTGTCCTGCAGCCGGGCCCCAAATCATCATGCCACGCTGAGTTAAAACCGACAGATTCTCTTGGGTAGCAACATTGGCATACATTTGTTGGTTCATCGCAGGAGCAACTGCTATCGGAGCGTTAGAGGCTAGAATCAAGGTGGTGAGTAAATCATTACCCATTCCCGAGCGCATTCGGGCAATTAAATCGGCAGTGGCAGGGGCGAGTAAAATCAAATCGGCCCATTTGGCTAATTCAATATGGCCCATTGAAGCTTCCGCAGCCGGATCTAACAAACTATCAGATACTGGGCGACCTGAAACGGCTTGCATGGTCAGTGGTGTAATAAATTCTTTGGCCGCCGGCGTCATTACAACTTGAACCTGTGCGCCGCGTTCAATTAGACGACGGGTGAGATCAGCACACTTGTAAGCCGCAATACCACCACTGATTCCTAATAGGATTTTTTTTCCTGCTAAGCTTTGTTCAATCACAATAACCGTACCTGATTTAAAAGAGATTAGGCTTCAATTGACACGATTTACGTCTTTTGCCTTTCTACAATTTGTTAAATAAAAAGCCATAAAAGGGAGTGCCACCATGAAGTCGATGGCTATAAGTTACCATAAGTTTATAAATTGAGAATAATTCAGTGTCGATAAACTTGCTTTAGGTAACTTCGAGCCAATTAACATTTTGATTGTAACCTGCTTTTAGTTCATCCATTGTTAAGATCTTATCGGTTTTTTCGTTTTATCTATTTGAATGATGAGAGAAAGGTTGATGTTATCGAGTTTTGCTCAATATAAGCCTTTATCATGTCTTTAAAACTATTGCCTGAAGAATCTCGTCCTCGTGAAAAGTTACTTGCACGAGGCCCCCAATCATTATCGGATGCAGAATTATTAGCGATTTTTCTGCGTACTGGCTTACAAGGTATGAACGCAATAGAACTTGCTGACCATTTATTAAAAGAATTTGGTTCACTACGTGCTCTGCTTTCTTCCTCGCAACAACAATTCTGCTCCCATAAAGGGTTAGGTAGTGCCAAGTTCGCTCAGCTGCAAGCGGTCGTTGAGATGACTAAGCGTTATTTAGCTGAAACGATTAAACGTGGTGATGCTTTAACTAGCCCGGAACATACCAAACATTACCTCAGTAGCGTGTTACGAGACCGTCACCGAGAAGCCTTTTATGTATTGTTTCTAGACAACCAGAACCGCGTGATCAGTGATGAAGTGATGTTTGAAGGCACGATTGATGCAGCGTCTGTGTATCCAAGAGAAGTGGTTAAGCGAGCCATGCACCACAACGCTGCTGCATTAATTCTCGCCCATAATCATCCATCTGGTATTGCCGAACCGAGCGATGCCGATCGAAGAATAACACGCCGCTTAGTTGAGGCGATGGGGTTAGTGGATATACGAATACTCGATCACTTTGTCATTGGTGATGGTGAAGTCGTGTCGTTTGCAGAGAGGGGGTGGATGTGAATAGCGCTTCGCGCGGAAAAAGAAGGTTTCTAGTTCCTAGTTTTTAGGAAAAGAAAAACGTTTCTGATATTCCAGTTTGAAATTAGAGATCTGAGCGTGTTGTAAGGATTCGAGTTAATAAAGAAGGATGGAAGATGAATTATGAAAAATTAGAAGTGTGGCGAAAAAGTATGAGTGTTGCGCTTCTGATTCATACAAGCTTTAAGTATTGTAAAGATTACGGATTTAAAGATCAGATCACACGGTCTGCCGTTTCGATTCCATCAAATATTGCGGAAGGTGAAGAGCGTGAAACTGTGAAGGAATCAGTGCGGTTTTTATATATAGCAAAAGGATCGACTGGAGAATTATATACCCAAATATTATTAGCAAAAGAGTTTGGCTATCTTGAAGAGAAGTAATATAAGTTATTGCAACAAGATATCTTGCAGGTTAGTCGAATGTTGGCTGGGTTAATAAAATCAAGAGTCTATTCAGTTAAGTAGAGGTTAAGGGAGATATCTAATACAAACAAAGTGTTGCTGTTGCTTTTTCTGGGGACCAGGAACTAGGAACTAGGAACTTATTTCTAAATTGACTGTTGAATCAAAATTAGACTTCCTTTTTTCTTGTTAGTCGGTCAAAATCTGCTACAATCCGCGCACTAATTTTATAGAACCTTATTCAGCTCTGTGTTCTTGTGCAAAAAAAAGCGTTTAAAAACTGCTCTGTTCAAAAAAGATCGTGTTTTTCCTAAAAAGGATCTGCACAGGTCTTGAGCAATGCATGTCAAGTTAGTATAATGCGCGACCTTTGATAGCCTTGGTATGGTTTTTCCATAGCGGTTTTTGCCCCAAGGTGATATCGAGCTGAAACGATTTGGAGAAGACATTCATGTCCCGAGTATGCCAAGTAACTGGTAAGCGTCCTGTAACGGGTAACAACCGTTCACACGCACGAAATGCTACCAAGCGTCGTTTTCTGCCGAACCTACAAACTCACCGTTTTTGGGTCGAAAGCGAAAAACGCTTTGTTAAACTACGTCTAACTGCTAAGGGTATGCGTATTATTGATAAGAAAGGCATCGATGCTGTTCTTGTTGATATCCGTGCTCGTGGCGAGAACGTATAAGAGGAATTGAACAATGGCTAAAGGCATTCGTGAGAAAATCCGTCTAGTATCATCTGCTGGAACAGGTCACTTCTACACAACTGACAAAAACAAACGTAACATGCCAGGTAAATTTGAGATCAAGAAATTTGATCCAGTAGTTCGCCAGCACGTTATATACAAAGAAGCTAAAATCAAGTAATTGGTTTTCCTCTTTAGAAATTGAAAACCCAGACTACTTCGGTAGGCTGGGTTTTTTTTATTTCAAAAGAAAGTCCCTGGTCCCTGGTCCCTAGAGGTGGACGCTGAAAAATTGTAGTAAGAAAAATAATTTTGTTAGTTGCTGTATTGAGAAAAGATGGCTGAGTATTTTTTGTACCACGACATTAAAGTTGTCATCCTTTAAGAGACTAAGCGACATCGAGGATCTATATACAACGCGCGGTAAGTAGATTCCGGCTCTCGCTAAGGCTCGGCAGGAATGGCGGCTTATTTTTTGAGATTTGTTTATTTCAAGTAAAAGAAAGCGATCGTAGTTTGCTCTTTCTAGAGACCAGAAACTAGGTTCTAGAAACCCATATCCTCCTTGACTTGATATTAGCTTTAATGCACTTTCAACAATTAGATTGTCTCTAATCTTTTTCTAGGGACTAGGAACCAGAAACTATTTACCCGGATATATCATGCCCGAACTACCCGAAGTTGAAGTTAGTCGAATGGGGATTACCCCACATCTTCTCAATCAAACCATTAAAAAAATTGATGTTAGACAGCCTAAATTACGTTGGCCTGTACCAGAAGAAATCTTTTTACTTCAAGGGCAAGTGATCCGCTCGATTCGACGTCGGGCAAAATATTTACTGATAGAAACCGATCAAGGTACAGCCATTATCCACTTAGGCATGTCGGGTAATTTGCGAGTATTAGATCAATGGATCGAGCCAAATAAACACGATCATGTCGATCTTACTTTAACTAATGGCAAAGTTCTGCGTTATCACGATCCTCGTCGTTTCGGGGCTTGGTTGTGGTGTGAAACAGGCACAGAGCACGACGTAATGAGTCACCTTGGCCCAGAACCTTTAACTGATGACTTCAATGCGCAATATCTATTTGAAAAAGCTCAGAAGCGTAAAGTGGTGACGAAGCAATTCATCATGGATAATAAAGTCGTGGTTGGGGTTGGTAACATTTATGCTAGTGAATCTTTATTTGGTGCCAGAATTCATCCTAAAGCAATAGCTAGTACATTGACGTTAGAGCAAATAACCATACTGGTAGATGAAATTAAAAAAGTATTGGCGAGAGCGATTACTCAAGGAGGTACTACGCTTAAAGACTTTAATCAGGCAGATGGTAAGCCGGGTTATTTTGCTCAAGAACTATTGGTATATGGAAAAGCCGGAAAGCCTTGTCCAGTTTGTAATGAATTGATTAGAGAAGAAAAGATCGGGCAAAGGAATAGTTTTTATTGTGAAGGCTGCCAAACATAAAGTGTTGCTAGATCCTAGTTTCTAGAGCAAAGACGAGAGCTGGGGACGCTGCGCTCGGGAGCCGAAAAGAAAAAGATGTTGCGAGTAGCGTGTTTCGTGTTGCGAGAAAGAGTAAAAGCGACTACAAATTAGCTCTTCGGAACTCGGAGCGAAGCGTTCACGCATCACGTAACAAAAAAAGTAGCGAGTATCGTGTTTTGTGCTGTGAGAAAGAGTAAAAGCGACCACAATTTGCTCTTCCTAGGAACTAGGGACTTTCACTCGATCCACGAGCAGCGAAGCGCCCGATAAACGAGTCACGTTCTTGCTTTAACCTTCTCTACCACATACGGATGCAAAAACTGGTCAACATTCCCACCATGAATCGCCACTTCACGAACAATAGTGGAAGACAGGAAAGCAAACTCTTCGGTTGGAGTAAGGAAAACACTCTCTAGCTCTGGCATTAACTTTCGGTACATGCTGGTTAAGCCAAATTCATACTCATAATCGACGGTAGTGCGTAAACCGCGGATCAAAATATTCGTTTGTTGCTGTTTGGCAAAATCGACTAGTAAGCCAGAAAACCCTACAGCAGTGACATTGTTCAAATCTTTAGTGACTTCTTTTACCATATCTACCCGTTCTTGCAGACTAAACATGGTGCTTTTACTAGGGCTTTCGGCAACGGCAACAACGACACTATCAAACAAGCGAGCACTGCGTTTAATTAAATCAAAGTGACCGTTAGTAATTGGATCAAAAGTTCCTGGGTAAATCGCAGGGGTTGTTAGCTTCGTCATACTGATTTGCTCGCTATTTGTGTGTAAAGGTCTTTATATAAAGAAGCGGTATAAGCAATATCGAACTGTTTGAGTTTCTCTTTACCGCCAGCTTGCAGTCTACGTCGTAATATTTTGTCATTCTCTAACAGATCGATTTGCTGGGCTAATTGTTTACCATCGCCTGCTTCACATAATAGACCCGAAACATCATGCTCAATAATATCTGGAATACCGCCAGCATTACTACCAATCACGGGTAAACCTGCCACCATAGCCTCTAAAATTACAGAACCTAATCCTTCTGAGTATGAAGGATGGATTAATAAATCTGCAGCTGCAAACCAAGAACCCATATCTTTTTGCTTACCCATGAAGCGTATATTAGTTAACCCTTGTGTTTGTCGCTCTAACTCTTCGCGCTCAGGTCCATCGCCTAATAATAGAAACTGCACTCGAGGATTTTTGACACCAAGCAATTTAGCTGCTGCTACGGTTACGTCAAACCCCTTATGTTTGAGAATATTGGCAGCATGGATGACAATAAACTTTCCTTTAAACTGGTTCCATATTTGATCGATTTTATTTTGATCAACCGGGTAACTCACGGGTGAGCTTGGGATCTTAAATATTTTTTCCGAACTATGATGTTCAGCGAGCTTACTGACAATTTCATGGCTTAACCCAACTAAGGCGGTGGCTTTTCGATAAGCAAGGTTAGACAGCCATTTATTCTTTAATGGATTATCAATGCGACGAGTGATTATGTAGGGAGTGCCATGCAGTAAGTGTTGGATTAAGGCCCAATAAATAGCTCTCCCTTCATGTACATGAATTAAAGAGCAATTCTGAGTGATTTTTTTGCTATGCATTTTGGTGAAATGCTTTGCAAGAATGATTTTACATCCGAGTTTACGCACTTCTTTGACTAAATCGCTTTTCGGGTTCATGACTACGGTGAGTTGGTAGCCTTCTCTGACCTGTTGTTTAATCAATTGTAAGGTTTGTCTTTCGCCACCGCTGAATCCAGAGGCAAGGTTAACATGGCAAATATTCATCGATTATGGGCACAAATTTAAGTTAGAAGTAGTTTGCTAGTATTTCAAAACCCACGGAGTAAATCTATCGGTATTAATGGATTTATTGTTTTAAGATTTTTTGTAGGTAGTCTTTGATGGCAGAGTGGCATAAAATTAGGCCATCCAAATGAATAGGTTGAATTGAATATGAAATATTTAGTAACGGGAGCGGCGGGCTTTATTGGTTCTGTGGTAGTTGAGCGTTTGTGTCAAGCAGGTCACCAAGTGGTGGGCATTGATAACTTAAATGGCTATTACTCTGTTGAGCTTAAGCAGGCTCGTTTAGATCGCGCTAAACATCAAAATTTTACCTTTATTGAGCTGGATTTAGCTGACCGTGAAGGCGTAGCTGCGTTGTTTGCTGAGCAAGGCTTTCAACGGGTAATTCATTTAGCCGCTCAAGCAGGGGTTCGTTATTCTATTGATAACCCAATGGCGTATGCAGACAGCAACTTAGTTGGTCATTTAACTATTTTAGAAGGTTGTCGCCACCATAAGATTGAGCATTTAGTGTATGCATCTTCAAGCTCGGTGTATGGCCTGAACCAGAAAATGCCATTTGATACTGCCGACAGTGTTGACCACCCGATTTCTCTGTATGCAGCCACTAAAAAATCGAATGAGATGATGGCACACACGTATTCTCATTTGTATGGCGTACCAACGACCGGTCTGCGTTTCTTTACCGTGTATGGTCCGTGGGGACGCCCAGATATGGCGCTCTTTAAGTTCACCAAAGCCATTGTTGAAGGTAAGCAAATTGATGTTTACAACAACGGTAATATGCAGCGTGACTTTACCTACATCGACGACATCGTTGAAGGCGTGATCCGTATTCAAGATGTGATCCCACAACAAAATCCAGAATGGACAGTCGAAACCGGGTCACCTGCAACCAGCTCTGCGCCATATAAAATTTACAACATTGGTAATGGCAACCCAGTCAAACTGATGGAATTCATTGAAGCGTTGGAAGGCTCTCTGGGCATAGAAGCCAACAAAAACTTCATGCCAATGCAGCCTGGTGATGTTTATGCCACTTACGCTGATACACAAGACTTGTTTGATGTGACTGGCTATAAGCCATCGATGTCAGTGAAGCAAGGTGTGACGAACTTTGTGGAGTGGTACCGAGAGTTTTATAAGGTCTGATTTGGTGACGCTTTAACCAAAGTACAAAGTAATAAGGGACCGTTATTGGTCCCTTAATTATGAGAAGTATCGATAAATATTTTTATTTTTTATTTTTTATTTTTTGATAATCACGTAGCCATAAATCGGCGTAGCGTGTGAAGGTTGTATTAGCACTTAATATTGCTAGTAATAAGCCGTGACGCCCATCTAGAAAGCCGAGTTTAATGAAATACATTTTGATAAAACGGAAAAAAGCATGTGAGATAGCTGAAAAAAGAGAGCTTTTCTTTTTTCCTTCATGCTGATCAGCCCATGACTTCATATACATAGCCGTTTTTCGGGTATATTGGTTTAATTCATCAAAGGTGTTGTGTAGTAGTTTGCCTTTAAGTTCTATTACTTTGTGAGAACTAGGTATTTCGACATTTTCATGCACAAGGGCTTGGTTATATTGTGTATCTTGGGTTTTATATAAACGAGTCACCCAATCGGGAGACCAGCCTGAATGTTTAATTTGCTTGCCAAAAGCGGTGCTGAGACGATCAATTTTATAAACACAGTTGTCTTTATTTTCTTGGACAGCTTGTTGAATCTGCTGTTTCAGTTCAGGAGTGACTTGTTCATCAGCATCTAACCATAATACATAATCACTAGTGATGTAGCTTTGTGCTAAACGGCGTTGTGCCCCAAAACCCGGCCATTCAATATTGACATGAAATTTATCGGTATATTGTCGAGCAATTTCTTCAGTTCTATCACTACTACCTGAATCGAGAATAATAATTTCATCTACCCAACCTTTTACTGTATCTAAACAAGCAGCTAAGTGTTTTTCTTCATTTTTGACAATTAATGCAACGGCCAGTGTAGGAGCATTCATAAAACCTCAACCTTTTATATGTGAGTAAGTGCTTGAAATTGATCAATGGCGGATTCTAAAGTAACTTTTTTCATTAAATCTGAGCCTTTCACTCGCGTTCCCCAAGGTAGCTCTGAACTTGATTTGCCATGTTGCGCAAGAATCGATTCCTCATAAACACTAACAGTAGTATCTAGGCTTAAATAAGGCCCCGTGCGTTTAGGGTTGCTGTGAGCATATAAACCAATGACCGGGGTGCCTTGAGTAGTCGCCATGTGAGCAGGGCCAGAATCAGGTGCAAGCACTACATCGGCACGGTTTAAAACGGCAAGCAATTGTTTAAGTGATGTTTCACCAATAAGGTTAATTGCAGCATAAGACATTAATTGACTGATATCCTTACCGAGTTGTATTTCACGCTCGCTTGGTGATCCACAGAGTGCCACTTGGTAGCCTTGTTCAATTGCATAGTCTGCGAATTGAGCATATCGTTCAGTAAGCCAATTTCTTTCATCTTTGCTCGCAGCAGGGCTGATAACGAGTAATTTTTTTTGCGTTGTAATTCGTTTATTTACCCAACTCGCGTCCTGTTGTGAAATGGGCATATCCCACTTTGGTGCTTGCTTAGAAACCCCTAAGTAGTCAATAAATGCCAAAAAGCTATCTAAAACATGTTGAGATTCAACATCATCAATTTTTTTATTGGTAAATAGCCACTGGCCTTCTTTAGCGCGTTGTTTATTAAATCCAACTTTATATTTTGCTTTGATACCGACTGTGAGAAGGCTTGCGCGTAATGCAAGCTGCATATGAATTAAGGCATCAAAACGGCGATCTTTGAGCTTTTGCCAAACCGATCTCATGCCTGCATAGCCAGCTTTTTTATCAAAAATAATGAATTCAATACCGTCTAAGTCTTCTAGCAATTGGGCTTCTACTTTACCGATGATCCAAGTGATTTTGGTTTCTGGCCAATAACGTTGTACTGCTTGTACAGCGGCTACCGCGTGACAAACATCGCCAATCGCCGATAAACGTAAAAAGCACAATGAACTAGGGGCGGAGGTAAATAATGGCATAGAATCACTATTGTGGAGAAAAGTTGCTGTGATTATAGGGGAATGGTGGAATAGAAAAAAGTATCTTGTTGATCGTTACGAGTTACGTGAGCGCTTCGCTTCGAGTTGCGAGAAAATACGACATTTAGTTTGACTTGCGATATAAGAAAATTAAACCTCCTCACGAAACACGAAACACGAAACACGAAACACGAAACACGAAACACGAAACACGAAACACGAAACACGAAACACGAAACACGAAACACGAAACACGAAACACGAAACACGAAACACGAGACACGAAACACGAGACACGAAACACGAGACACGGTATTCTACGCAGATGAAAACACTCACTTCTTATAAACAAGTCATTTGGTATGACGAGACTTTAATTACCGATTCTATCGAGCAAATATTTGAGCCTGAATATTGGTACGCTCAAGGAAAGGTAATTGGTTCAGCACAAGGCCGTGGAACGACGTGGTTTGTGCAAACAGAACAATTACCAGCGGCTTTACGTCATTATCGCCGTGGTGGTCTGTTTGGTAAGCTAGTCAAAGATCATTATTGGTTTAGCCAATGGCATAAGACTCGTAGTTACGAAGAGTTTCAACTATTACAGCACCTAGTTGATTCGGGGGTGAATGTTCCAAAGCCTATTGCGGCAAGAGCAATAAAGCGAACACTTTGTTATCAAGCCGATATTTTGACGCAAAAAGTTGAAGGAGCAGAAGATCTCGTTGGGATTTTGCAAAAACGCTCATTGGAGCGAGAAACCTATGTATTAATTGGTGAACAAATTCGCCATTTGCATCGAGCAAGCGTCAATCATACCGACCTCAATATCCACAACATTTTGTTAGATAATGATAATAAGGTTTGGATTATCGATTTTGATAAATGCCGTATTGAGCTCGATCTCGGAGAAACCAATTTTAGTGTTTGGCAAAAATCGAACTTAGATCGTTTACTGCGTTCTTTTCAAAAAGAGTTAGGTAAAAGACATATCAACTGGGTTCAGAGCACCGATTGGTCTGCTTTAGAAGCTGGATACCATCAATAATTTATTCTTATTTAAGCAGGCATTCTCTTGAGTACAGCGACACATTCCGGTTCATTTGCATCGAATAATCTGACGTTCAAGCAAAAGCTTCATAGTCATGGTTGGTTTATATTGATCAATGCGATTTTGGCTATTCTGATTGCTTTACGTTATTTTGTTTATCTTCCTTCTTTTCCGAGCGATGGGCTTAGTTTAGGCTTCATTGCCTCCGGCCTATGGAGCCAAATGACCTTGCTTACCGCAGTGATAGGCTTAGTCACGATTCCTCTATTAGTATTGCCAACAACGGCTCGTCGCGCCAGTATCGCAATTACTGCCTCTTTGACTCTATGTGTTCTGATCATTGATACTTTTGTGTTTGCGCAATATCGCTTTCATATGAATGCAGTAGTCGTTGAATTGGTTTTCTCAGGAGATGTCGTTGACTTTCCTTTAGTGACTTGGTTGATGAGCGTGGTTGCGGTAGCGTTATTGGTAGCCATTGAGTTTTGGTTAATTACTAAATTAGAAAGTAAACCTGCCTTTATGTCTAAGCGTCTAGGACGTAAATTTACTTATCTAACGATTATTATGGCGCTGGTTTGCAACGGCTTACACATCTGGGCCGCCGCCAATGCTTATCAACCCATCAGTATTGTTAAGCAATATTTGCCGCTTTTTCAACCAGCTACGGCCAACAGCTTTATGAGAAAGCATGGGTGGCTAAACGAAGAAGCCATTGCGCAGCAAAAGTCGATGGCTTTAAAAGGCAATAGTAACCTAAATTATCCACTATCTCCGCTAACTACTCATCAAGTCGATAAGCCAGTGAACATCATGTTTTTAGTAGTGGATTCATGGCGCTTTGATACCTTTAACCAAGATAATGCGCCGAACTTATGGGCATTAGCTCAGCAAGGTGAAAGTTTTGAAAACCATGTTTCTACAGGTAATGCTACACGAACAGGCATTTTCGGTATGTTTTATGGATTACCTGGTACTTATTGGCATAGTTTTTTAGCGAATCATAAATCACCTGTCTTTATAGACCGCTTACAACAAATGGATTATCAACTTGGCTTGTTTGCTTCTGCTAAATTGAGCTCGCCAGAATTTGATCAAACCGTGTTTGCTAATGTTAAAAATTTAAGAATTCGTTCGGAAGGTAATACCTCTCCAGAAAGGGACATTAATTTGACCCAAGATTGGAAAAACTGGTACGACAAACGTGATCCGTCGAAACCGGTATTTTCATTCTTATTTTATGATGCACCCCATGCGTATGATTTTCCTGAAGGTTACCCGCATCAATACACACCGATGCTAAAAAACATCAATTATTTAGAGCTTAATAACGAAACAGACGTTAAGCCATTTATGAATCGCTATAAAACCAGTGTGCATTTTACTGATAGTTTAGCTAAGCAAGTGATTGATAAATTGAAAGAAACGGGTGATTTAAAGAATACAGTGCTGATCATTACTGGTGACCATGCACAAGAACTGAATGATAATAAGTTAAACTATTGGGGTCATAACAGTAACTTTACTCCAGCTCAAACTAAGGTGCCGTTTATTGTCGTTGGCCCGAAAGTACCAAAAAATATAGGGCAGCAATGGGGGGATGAATTCACCAGTCATGAAGATATTGTCCCGACGTTAATGAGTAACTATTTAGGTGTGGACAATAAAACGGATGATTATTCAACGGGTGTCGATATATTCGCAGCAGTAAAAGATCGCCCGTGGGTACTTGTTTCAAGTTATAGTGGATATGGCATCGTATCAAAAGATTCGATTTTAGAAGTGGGAGCTACCGGGCAATCTCATTTTATGGATACCACAAACCACCTTAAAGAAGGTTCACCGAATTATCAATATGTTCAGCAGGCTTTAGAACAGATTAGTAGGTTTAGGAAATAATATGCATTTAAATTGGTTCGACAAAATACTACTAAACTATTGTGGTAAATATCTCGCAAAAAAAAGGGTTGATGAAAATTCATTTCAGCCACATAAGCAAATAGTAGTAATTATCCTTAGAGGTATTTTTAGTGAAAAAAAGAAAAGGTTAGCCAATCTGTATATAAGTGAGCGATTTTTTGGTTTTCGTGTTGGAAAATACAGTAAGGGTTATGAGCAATTTTGGAGTGTTAGGCAAAATGGCCTTCGATTGCTAGATAGTATTGGTGCATTTTGTTCATTTGCCCCCAATGTTATGATAGCTGCCGGAAACCATCCGATAAAATTCAAATCTACACATGCATTTTTATATCGAAAGAATGATGGATTTATTCTTGAAAATAAAGACATAAAGCCGTTTTGTAATAATGAAAAAGTAAAAATAGGAAATGATGTATGGGTAGGGACTAATGTGACTATCTTACCTGGAGTCAATATAGGGGATGGTGCCATAATTGCTGCTGGTGCAGTTGTTATTAACGATATCCCCCCATACTCAATTGTAGGAGGAGTCCCCGCAAAAGTTATCAAGTATAGGTTCTCTCCCGAAAAAATAGCATTCTTGGTTTCCGAGAAGTGGTGGAACTGGAGTGATGAAAAAATAAAAAATAATGTTGAGTTAATGTATGATGAGTCTAATTGGTATTAGCTTTTTCATAAATATCACTATATTTGATTACGTTATAAGGTAGTTTGCTAATCGGTGAGCAGTTAAATAATGAGATTTTTTTACTTTCATAGCATTTTCTAGCTAGTATCATGAACGGTAATATCTTAGTTTCGTAATCTTTCAATAGTCCGCTTTTCAGTTTATTGGTTTTTGTTTCGTAGAATCTAGGCTCTTTAGAATTATTGATATCTAAGCCTAGCAAATATACCGTTTTAGGTGAAAGGTGAAAGGCTAGTTGTATTGCTACAGACATTACAGTTCCTCCATCAAAAATACCATGATTAAGGCTTTTTGAAAAATAGCTTTTCTCATCGTTAAAAAAATTTAAATTATTACCTTTTGATATTTTAAATATGGTTATTTTATGTTTTTTTAATAGTGAAATGTCTCTTTCTGCGATGGCACAAGCAGATCCTAAGTTAAGAAATAGATGACATGGTTCTTTTATGTCTCTAATTAAATCAAATCGGTTTCTTACAAATGTCGCATCCATGATGATTAAGCAAAGCACCGGGAGTTTGTTTTCTGTTGCAATGTTGATGGCACCATTTAAAAATATATTCCCCTTATCTTTTAATAGGGACTTGTCTAAATCATTGACGGATGGTCCTGAACCAATAATGTTTATTTCTGAGTATGTTTCTTTTGATAAAAAGTCATTTATAGGAACAGTTTTTATTTCCTTTCCTTTAAATGTAAGAATATCATCAATATAGCGCATATCTGGCCAATAATCCGAGGTTTCTTTCATTTCTTTAGGTTTTGTTAACTTAAAAAACTGCTTAATTATCTTTCTTCTGATAATTATTTTTTTATTATTAAGTTTCGATTTAAATGACTTCATTTATTAAATCCACCGTTCTTTTAATAGCGCCTTTATTTTTTTCGATAAACAGTTTTGAGTTTACTCCTAATTCATAGGCGATATCATTTGAAATCATCCAGTCTAGTTTTTCATATATTTCATAAGGCTTTTCTATTATGAATAAAGATTTTTGATTTTTTAAGCTATTTGTCATATCAGAGAAATTATAATAGCTAGGTCCAATAATGATTGGTTTTGCTAAAGCGGCTGGTTCCAGAACATTATGCCCTCCAACCTTATCTCCAATCAAGCTGCCTCCCATAAAGCAAACATCACTAGCGGCAAGCAGTATTATCATTTCTCCCATAGTATCAGCTAAGTAAACTTGAGTGTCTTTAAATGATCTATGAGATTCATCGGTGCGACGATGAGTAATAAATCCACTAGAAATAGTTAATTGGTATACATCGTTAAATCGTTCAGGATGGCGTGGTACTAATATTAATAGTGCTTCAGGGTGTTTTTTTAATAATGATTTATGAGCATCAAGCAATTGCTCATCTTCTCCTTGGTGTGTGCTAGCAGCAATCCATATTGGTCGGCTTTTACCTAACTGTGAGCGTAACTGAGCCCCAAACTCTAAAGATTCTTTTGACACTGTTATATCAAACTTTAGGCTGCCAGTTATTTTTACTCGATCAGAACCAACACCTAAACGGATAAATCGTTCTGCATCATCTTGATGTTGGCATAACACCTGGTTTAGATTTTTAGATAACAAATTGAAAATGGATTGAAATTTGTTATAACGCACCGCAGAACGTTCCGATAAGCGGGCGTTAATCACAGTAATAGGGCAGCCAGATTGAGCCACATAGTGCAGAGTATTTGGCCATAACTCGGTTTCCATTATCAGCATAGCTTGAGGTCGGATTTTCTTTATAAAGCCTTTCACCGCAAATGGTAAATCAATCGGCATATAACGATGCTCTGCTATATCAGTTAGCCTATATGCTTGTTCTGCACCAGTACTTGTCGTCGTGGTAATAACAATAGGAGTGTTGGGATATTTTTGCTTAAGTGCTCGAATAAATGGCGTTGCTGCAATAGTTTCTCCTACCGAAACAGTGTGAATCCAAATAGGGCGTTGTGATTGATTCTCTAAAGCAGGCGTAAAGCCAAAATGCTCTTTCCAACGAGCACCAAAACGAGGTTTGCCTGGTTTCTTTTTATATAAAGTCAGTAATAAAACCGGAGATAATAAAAAGAGCAATAAAGTATAGAAATAACGAATCACAAACACACCTTACAAGGTTTTATATGCATCAAGCACACGCTGGGGAGCGAGATCTTTTAAGCATTTTAAATGTCCGAGTGGGCACTCACGCTTAAAACATGGTCGGCATTCAATGTTGGTATGAACAATGGCCAGCTTTTTTGCTAATGGCGGAGTATATTGAGGGGAGGTCGAACCATAGACTCCGATAACTTTACAATCAACCGCTGCTGCAACATGCATTAAACCAGAGTCATTACTGATCACTGTTTCACATGCGCCCAGTAAGTCGACCGCTTCAATTAAACTTGTTTTGCCAGCAAGATCAAAACTATATTGTTGATTTTCAGCTGTGATTGCTTGCTTGATAGCAGCGGTTGTTGGTTGATCTTTAGGTGAGCCAAATAACCAGATTTGTTTGCCATCATTAATCATTTGTTCAGCTACTGCAGCATAGTGCTCTACTGGCCATTGCTTTGCTGGGCCAAATTCAGCCCCTGGGCACAAACCGATAATACTTCTATTTTGGTTTAGTTCAAACTTCTCGATGGTATTTTTTTGAGTGAAAGCATCAATATGAAGCTTAGGTTTCGGTAGGTCCTCTAGCCCAGGCAGTGAGGAGGAATCAACCATATTTTGTTTTGGATGAGCTAATGCAACATAGCGTTCAATCATATATTGAAAAGATTTTTTATTAGGACGCAGGTCGTTTAGCAAGCCATAGCGCATTTCACCTTTCCAACCCGTACGAACTGGGATACCGGCAAACCAAGGGATTAAAGCTGATTTTGCTGAATTAGGTAATACAAAAGCATGAGTATAATCTTGATGTTTAAGCTCTTTTCCTAATGCACGACGGCCTAGTATATTGAACTCACCATGACCAAGCGGCATTTCAATAGCTCGATGGACTTCAGGCATTCGCTCTAGAATTGGTTTACACCAAGCTGGGGCTAATACATCAATTAAAGCTTCAGGGTGTTGTTGTTTTAACGTAATGTATAATGATTGCGACATCACCATATCGCCCACCCAAGAAGGGCCGATGATTAGAATTCTCATAAAGTAATCCAGTTATTTTTGTAAAAGTTTTAGGCGTTTTTCTTTTAAGTCTTGCCATTTGAAATCATAAACATAGACGCGATCGTTACTATCTTTTGCCTTCGGGTTTAATAGCAATTCATATTGTGATGATAAAGGGTGCCATTCTTTTAAATTTTTAGGATCATCGGCGTAAATTGCTAGTGTCGGTGTATTTAAGGCACTAGCCATATGAACAACCGATGTATCTGGAGTAAAGCATAGATCAACCTCAGAGAGTAATTTTAATGTTAACTCAAGTGAAGGAGTGTCAGAGATAAGCGAAAGTCTATCGTGATTGATTTGCTTAACGATGCTTTTTAATACAGGGACTTTATCAGGAACAGGCATCAGGTAAAGATGATCATTTGAAAATTCTGTTAACCAATAGGTAAGTAGCTTAATGGCTTCTGCTTCAGAGAATTGGCGGTATTTACTTGAGCCAAAAAGGTTGATCGCAATATTGTGAGAGTTTGACAGAGTCGGTAAGGCTACTTGCTCTCTAAATGGAATGACTGGAATCGTCACATCTGTCAATTGCGCATCTCGACAAAACAGCTGAGCTGCCGTTAAATAGCGGTTTTTAAAATGAACCGCATTTGAGTCAATATTAATATTAAAAATTGGGTGGGATGATTTGTTATAGCCAATATTAATTGGTGCACCGATCTGATGTAGAGCGGTCAATTCTTTAAAGTCAAAGCTGCTGCCCAGCTCGATAACAGCATCGAACCTTCCTTGGTACTGCTTGAAATTGAGTGCGGTTTTTTGGCTTCTTTTATCACATAAAAGGATTTCACAATGAGTCGCTTTTTTTACCCAATCAGCACACAATTTAGGTGAAATAAGGGTGATTTTGATATCTGGTCGGTATTGTTGTAAGGCTTGAATAAAAACACCACACATAATGGCATCACCGAGTTTGTTATCCCAGCGTAATATGGCGATAGAGCGAACATTTGCAATGTTAGGTGGATTTCCAGCAAGAGGATCCTTATCGTACTTTTGTGAAATACGATGCAGTTTCCAGGCTTTAATTTTGTTCCTAATGGCACGATTTTGGGCTTTAAGAGTTTTTATCATTATAGAAAAACGCCATTATTCATTGTTGGAGTAAGGTTTGAAAAAAATGGATATGTTGTTGAGCTGTTTTTTGAACTGAAAATTCACTAATCATTCGCTGCTGAGCAAGTAATCCCATTTTTTGACGATTTTCTTTTGACGTGCACAATAAACGTATTTTGTCTGCAATAGCATTACTATTATTAACCGGAACGACATAACCAGATTCACCATTAATGAGCAATTCTTTGCTGCCACCAGTGGTAGTTACTATAGAAGGAATAGCCATTGCCATTGCCTCTATTATGGTTTTAGGTAAACCTTCTCCACTAATTGAAGGTTGAATTTGCATATCACTAGTCGCTAGAATTTCTGGGACGTCTTTTCGGTAACCTAGAAAATGAATACGCTCTTCCATACCACTGGCTTTTGCTAGAGCTAGATTGGCTTCAGTATCCATATTACGGCCAATGAGTAAAATATGTAATTTTTCGATATCAGATAGCTCGGATGCGCTTTCTAATAAAACATGAATCCCTTTACTTGGGCGGGCATTGGCTATGCAAGTGGCAACAATTGCATCACTCGGAAGGTTTAGCTTTAAACGAGGAATAGCTCTCGCTTGGTACCAAGCGAGATCGTGCCCTTTATAGATAGTTTCGACCTTATCTGAGTCAATCCAAACATGTTTTTTCACATCATCGGTTACGGCTTGAGCGACACAACTAATTCCATCAACACGTGGGTGTAAGTGGGTTAAGTAAGCACTAGGATCATGTCGATACAAGCCTCCCACGGTACCTCGATAAGTGACCATTCTGGTCTTTTTAAAACCTATACATGCAAATGCAGCATTAGGAATCGTTTTAGAGTTCATAGCATAAACGATATCGTAATGAGTTGAAGATAACTCTTTACGTAGAGTTTTAATGGTTCGGTAGCATACTTTTCTTGTTGGGTAGCAATCGATGATTTTGATGCCATTTTCTTTAAAGCGAGAAATGTACTTAGCATATCCTTGTGTAACAATTGTCACATTATGCCCTAACTTGGTCATCTCAATGAACATTTCTGCTTCAGGACGAACACTATTCCATGAATCTTTATAGGAACTGAAAATCAGAATATTCATTGAGTTAAAAACCTTTGACTGTTGAGCATATAAAATATTTTAAAGCAGATAAAGATATCACTAATGCACTAATGATATTTATTTTACTTATAAGGGTTTTTTCCATCTTTTGGCCGAGTTTTTAACAGGCGAAGAATCCACATATATTGTTCCGGGCGAGCGTTGACATAACTTTCGATGCATTCATTCATCATTCGAGCATCGCTATATTCATCACCTGTTGGAAAAGGGAGTGCAGGATAAACATCCAGTTCAAACTGACCAGTTTCACTATTGAACATAGCGAATAAAGGAACTATTTTCGCTTTACTCAGTTTAGATAATCGCCCTAACCCAGAAATAGTGGCCTTTTGGGTAGCAAAGAAATCAACAAAAACGCTATGCTCTTTGCCAAGATCTTCATCAGGCAAGTAGTAGCCTAAATAGTTGTCCTTTCTAATAGATTTAATAAAAGGTTTGATACCAGCGCTTCTATCGTAGACTCGACCACCGTACTGCACTCGCTGTTTATGCATCAACCAATCAGCCAAAAGATTTTTTTGGCTTTTCGCCATAGCGGATACTGGGAAGCCTCTAGAGGCAAATAAAACGGCAGGTATATCAATTGCCCAGGTATGGGGTACGAGTAATATCACTTTTTCATCGGCATCAAGAACCTCTTGAATGTTACCAAACCCACGAATTGTTGTATGACGTTCAAGCCAGTTTTTATTACGAAGGCTTAATGAGGCAAAATTCATCATGAACATCACTGAAGTGAGATACATTTGGGCAAGGATACTTTCTCGTTCTTTTTCTGTTTTTTCTGGGAAGCACATTGCTAAATTAATACGAGCTCGTTTGGCTGCCCCTGATTTTAACCTGATGGCAATTGAGGTTAAGCCTTTAGCTATACAGGACTGAATACATTTAGGTAAACAGCTGGTTAAGCAAATAACAAAAATACCTAGCCAAGTTGACCAGTATTTGGGGGCCAAAAAGTTAAGTTGAAACTGAGGGTTATAGGCAATTTCATCAAAATCATTGCGTTGTTGAGTCATGTAATTAATTACCACCAGTTCACTTTGTTGAGAGTCAATATGACACTCGAATTATTTTAATTAACCTAGATTTTGGTACTTAGCGATTAGCCATGCAGGTTAAATGCTTCGAAATAACATCATGAACAAATTGTAAGTCACCGCTGGATGTAAGACAATCACAAAGTCTGTTTTAAAACAAAGCTAAACAGATACTGATTGATTAAAATACTTCTTAACTAAGCCCGTTATACAAAGAGTAACTAATGAAAATAAAATTTCTGATACGTGATTTGAAAGTTGAAGGCGTTCAGGTTGTGACTTTGAGGATGGCTAAGTTACTGGTAGATCATGGACATGATGTAGAGGTGGTGACCTTATTTGAAGATATCCAGTTGCCACTTGATGGAACGGTCCCTATTTACACTTTAGCAATACAGAAATCTGATAATTCAAAAGAAAAGAATAAATTAATTAATCAGGCATTTTTGAATTGGTATCACTCATCGCCTTCTTTTGATTTTTTGATCGCCTCACATAGTGAAACGATTAAGCTGATTTCCAAGTTCAATGATCCACGATTAATCTCTTACATTCATAATTCCGATGAATATTCATATTTGTCAAGAAATATATTTAAGCAATATAAATATCGATTTAAATTAAAAAGAAAATTGAAAAATAAACACGTTTTTTGTGTTTCAGACCGTATTAATCAGTTTGTAAAAAAATGTTGTGGTGAGCAAAACCTTCGTTCAATACATACTATTTATAACCCTTTTGATTTTGATAGCATCCAGAAAAAGTCTAAAGAATCGATACTAGAACCTTGTCCTGATAACTATATTATTTTTGTTGGAAGAATTGAAAAGCAAAAACGCTTGGATCGTTTAGTTAATGCATTTTCTTTATTGAATAATTCTAATATGCAGTTGATGATTTTAGGTGAAGGTGATTTAAAAGCTGATATTCAACGACAAGTGAATAAATTAGGTTTACAAAAACAAGTATTTTTCCATGATTTTGTTGAAAATCCATACCCTTGGATTCGTAAAGCTCGCCTTTTAGCATTAACTTCTGATTTTGAAGGATTACCTACAGTTTTAATTGAAGCTTTATCTATTGGAACGCCTGTGGTGAGTGTTGATTGTCCTTCTGGGCCGAGTGAAATTCTGACTGGTGAATTATCTAAATACTTGATCAACTCTTATGATGAACAAGTGATTGCTCATAAAATTCAACAAGTGTTAGAAGACTCTAAAGAGCAAATTTCAGAGTCAGGTTATTTGCCTTTTTCTAATCAACAGGTTTACCAACGATTGTTATCAACATTTAATTCATTATAGCTTTTAGCAAAAGAGTCTGACTTTGTGTTACTAGAGAATAAAAGCAGTAGCATGAAAAAGTAGGTAATACTTAGATGAGAAAATGGTACATCTGTTAAGCCACAAATAAAAATCACAATAACATAAACACTCGAAAGTGAATATATGGTGACTTTTCTTTGTTTAAGTAAAAAAACAAAAAATATTCCTAAAAATAAAACTAACCCTATTAAGCCATTTTTCACAGCCATATCGATAAACTGATTATGGTAATGCATAGGATTAAAATACATTATATTTTTAGTTATAATTCCTTGCTCAAAGTGCTTTTTAAATTCTGGACGAAAGTTCTTACTGCCTATACCAATGAAAGGGTGTTCGAGCAAGGTATGAGTACCACTATTCCAGATTTGAAATCTAATACCAATAGAAGTATTTAAGTTACCTTTTTGAATTTGGTGTATTTCATACTGAGTTTGATGATATCGATTTATGAAGGTATTTTTCAGCAATATACCAATTAGAATGGTTGACAGGGTAAAAAGTAATATCGAGATAGTAATCAAAGCTTTCGATCTTGATATTAATAATTTTATTACAATCAGCACTGCGATAATAGCTAGCGCTAGAGCAACTCCTCGAGTGTCGGTGAGCAGCATACCTGTGATAGAAACAATAGAGGCCATCAAGCATAATATTTTTAAATAAACAGATTGTATTTTGATAGCATAGTAAATTTGAGTAATCGCCGCTACCATGCAGTAGGTTGCAAATGGAATAGGGTTCATTAATTTTGCATCAACAACTAGCCGGTTAACATTAACTAGGTAAGCATTTTGATAAATAAGATAGCCTAAACCAATGGCATTGAGGAGTAGTGCGACTACTATCCATCGGTTATTGAACAAGTGTAAAGGGAATAAATAATAATATAGGGTGAGTAGACCAAGGGTTCGAATCAGTCCTTCATCTGCACCATGATATGCTTGTAGTAGAGCCAAATAAACTACGAAAGAGAGTATAGCAGTGGAGGTATACAGTTGTTGGCGAGTCTTATATACCCAAGACCAGGCTTGTTTTTTATATAAAATGAGAAGAGAGACGACTGCTATCACCATTAATTTGGTCATAATAGAACGGCCACCTTCAACTAAGCAAAGGCCGGTTCCTAACCATATAAAGGGTAAATAAATAAGTATATTTAGTAACTTTAGTGTGTAACTTTTAAGGTAAGAAGGCATACAACTCTACAGAAATTAACGAGTAATCATAATGCATTACTCGTGGTTAATATTTTTTATTCTTTTAGTTACTTATTGATTTCTGCCAAGTACTCAGCGACACCTTCCGCCACCGTTTTAAACTCAACATCACAACCTGCTGCGCGTAAGTTATCTAAATTGGCTTGTGTGTATTCTTGATAAGCACCTTTTAAGTGCTCAGGAAAAGGAATCGACTCGATAGTACCTTTACCGTGATGTTTTACGACGGCTTCTGCAACAGCACGGAAAGGTTCGGCTTTGCCAGTACCACAGTTGAAAATGCCAGACACACCGTTTTCCATAAACCAAAGGTTCACTTTACAAGCATCACCCACGTAGATGAAGTCACGTCTGAACTCATCGCTACCTTCAAAGAGTTTGGCATTTTCGCCAGCAAGTAATTGATTATTTAAATGGAAAGCCACAGAAGCCATGCTACCTTTGTGTTGTTCGCGAGGGCCGTAAACATTGAAATAACGGAAGCCAGTAATTTGTGAGAGCTTTTCACCATGAGCTTCAGCATCAGCCCATAGGCGACGCACGTAGTTATCAAATTGTTGTTTAGAATAGCCGTAAACGTTTAGCGCACCTTCGTATTCACGTTCTTCAATAAATTCTTTGTCTTGTGAGCCATAAGTTGCAGCAGAAGAGGCATAAAGGAATGGAATTTGACGCTCAACGCAGTAGTGAAGCAATTCTTTTGAATATTCGTAATTGTTGAGCATCATGTATTTGCCATCCCACTCAGTAGTGGCAGAACAAGCGCCTTCGTGGAAAACAGCGTCAATTGGGCCAAAATCATCACCAGCCATAATTTGAGTCAGGAAGTCATCTCGATCCATATAGTCAGTGATATCAAGGTCGACTAAATTTACGAATTTCTTACCGTTTTTAAGGTTGTCGACCACAAGAATGTCGTTATAACCAGCTTGATTTAATGCTTTAACAATGTTGCTGCCAATCATGCCAGCACCGCCAGTAACGATAATCATATTCACTTCCTAAAGGTTTGAAACAAAGACTCGTGGAGTATAACAGAAGATTGATTAGGAGAGGAAATGGTAAAGATAAGAACAGTTGCGAGTAGCGTGTGTCGTGTTACGAGAAAAAGAAAATGCCGATACCGATCTGTTATAGATTCGAATTATATCTAAACACTATTTAGTTTTGTAGCTCGTAAACTTTTAATTAAAGAACCTAGCATTCGTCCTATATGATCACACTCTCGCTTGAGGGACTCAGCGTTTTCATGGGGAAGGTATCTGATTTTCTGGCCGATAATGATCTGAGTTTTTAATTCACCAACAGAGCCCTTTGCAATAGATAGGAAATTGATGGTTTCCTTTATATGTATTCGTTCACATCCCTCTGCGATATTGCTAGGTATAGATACGGCACTTCTACATATTTGATCTTTAAAACCAAAATCCTTATTAGTTTTCATTAGTTGATAAATATGACAACTAAGATTGATACTAAGTTTCCAGACTTTCAGATCTTCATATTTCATAATTAGGAGGCACTTTTATTGACATAATAAATTGAGAAAACATAATCCTTAACGCAACACGCAACACGCAACACGCAACACGCAACACGCAACACGCAACACGCAACACGCAACACGCAACACGCAACACGCAACACGCAACACGCAACACGCAACACGCAACACGCAACACTAAATCACAACCGTTGCCTCACTTTGGTGTGCTATAATTTCAGCAAACTCAGCCTTAACCTGCGGCTCCCCATGAATCAAATGAATCAAATGAATCTGCTTAATGTCCGAGTCGATCCCATCAATGAACGCCAGCAAATCTTCCCGATCCGCATGGGCTGAATAACCCGACATAGAATGAATGTGAGCCTTTACTTCTACTTGATCGCCATCAATTTCAACATAACTGTGTCCATCTTGCAGCTCTCGACCTAGTGTACCTTGAGCTTGATAGCCCGCTAGAATGACATCAGTGCGTTTATCGGGAAGTAGTGCTTCTAAATAATTCATAATCCGACCACCATTACACATACCACTGGCAGCTACTACAATCGCGGGTTCATTAGTTGAAGCAAGGCGGTTTACTAATCTCATATGATCTTTATGAGAATCAACGGTTACAAACTGTTCAAAAGCTAAGGGATGGCGCTTTCTACCAATAGCCAAACCTTGTTGCGCTTCCTTGTCCCAAAGTTCTTGAAATTTCATATATTGGTCGGTGACTTCGATAGCCAATGGTGAATCCAGAATAATCGGTAGTTGCTGCCAATAATCGTCGTCGGTTGATTCCGTTTCAATGCTATGTTCGATAAGTCGCTCAATATTAAACAACAACTCCTGAGTTCGGCCCACACTAAACGCCGGAATAAGAATAACGCCACCATCTCTTAATGCTTTTTCTACAATCGTTTCTAAGCGCCGAGAGCGAGTCGCAATATCATCGTGTTGCTTATTGCCATAGGTAGTTTCAATTACTAAATAATCAGCACGTTTCGGCGAAATAGGATCGGGCAGCAGAGGCGTATTACGCGGGCCTAAGTCACCAGAGAACACGATCACTTCATCATTTGGTAGCGTGATTTCAATATAAGCCGAACCAAGAATATGCCCAGCAGGTTGGAAACGGATAGAAAGACTGTTGCGTGTTTCGAGTAACGTGTCTCGAGTAGAAAATAAAGCCTTTTAGGCTTTTGCACCTGCTTTTTTGTTTTTGTCTTTTTGCTTTTCCTCGCAACACGGAGCGAAGCGATCACGCAACTCGATACTTTGTCTTTTTCCGTATTCCAAAGGCACAATCAACTTTTTGATATGATTAAGTACTTTTTCACGCTGTTTTTGATTTAAACCTAGCTGCAATTTCAATCCATCATCTAACATTAGAGGAATGAGTTCGGCAGTTGCTTGGGTGCAATAAATCGGTTTATTAAATCCGGCTGCCAGTAACCAAGGTAGGCGACCAATATGATCAATGTGCGCATGAATAATAAGTAAAGCGTCAATATGGTCGATTGGAAACTCAATCGGAAGTGGTTGACTATCTTTACCTTGGAATAAGCCGCAATCGACGAGCAGACTTAGGCCTCCTATTCGCAATTCATGGCAAGAGCCGGTTACCGTATCTTTTGCGCCATGGTGGATAAGATAATAGTCATGCTGATCATGAAGTTGGAATAATTTTGAAGTCATGCTGATAATCACTCATTAATGGAAAATGAGAATACAGAATAACGTGTACAATGTGTAAAGTTCGCGCAACCAACCATGCTTTCGATGTAGTTAACTGTTTTTATTTATAAATGTTATGTATGTATCACAACTAAGAACGCGGTATTGACTAAGATTTGTCCTCACTAAGCTCGCGAAAGTGTGAGCTTAGTGGTAGAATCCGCGCACATTTTTTACTTTCTTTTTGGAATAACGCCTTGGGGATGCGTCTAACCTCTGGGCGGTAGCGTATCAATTTTCAGGAGTTCATGTGAGCCAGCCACAGTCACCTTCTTCACCGTCGCAGCATCAATCTGCGCAGCAACCGCAATTGCCGCAGCATCAATCTGCGCAGCAACCGCAATTGCCGCCGCATTATTACTATCAACAACCGCAAGATGATGAGATCGATTTACGCCAATTGTTTGCTGCGTTATGGCAAGGAAAGTGGATTATTATTGCTTGCACGATTATTTGTACTGTACTAGCGATCGCTTATGCATTAACAGCAAAAGAGCAGTGGTCATCAACCGCTAAAATATCAAAACCACAACTTAGTGATTACAGTGAATATCAAAATCAGGTTATGCAATTCCAACCGATTTTTGATGTGTACCAAGAAGACGGTACGATCTTAATCAGTAAAGCGTTAGATAAACTGGCAGATGAAGAAAAACTTTATGACTTATTCATTGATGAATTTAACTCTTCAAGTAACAAGAAAGCTTTTTTAGAAAATTCAGTAGTATTCCAAAAAAATAAAGCATTATTAGAAAACCCTGAAAATGAAGATGCTTTACGTAGGCTTTACAGTAATTGGTATCAGATGCTTACTATCAAACCTGAAGACTCTAAGCGAATCGATGGCGCTTATATTATTACTGTGAGTGCAGAAACATCACAGGATAGCTTTAACATGCTTAATAACTATATTTCATTTGTAGATGCAAAAGTTCACAACAAAACATTAAATAACTTAGCTGCGATGATTAAATCTAAAAAATATGAGTTAAAGCAGCAATTAGTCATGTTAAGTAAGCAAGCAGAACAACGTTTGTTGGTAGAAAAAGAGCGTAGTGAATATGCATTAAGTATTGCACAAGCAGCTGGCGTAGCTAAACCACTACAAAATTTTGGTGAAAAAGAAATTTTTGCCATCAACTTAGGCTCTGATGCCATTAAAGCTAAACTCGATGCGCTTACTAAGGTAAAAAATCTTAGTGTTATTGAGCCACGATTAGAGCAGTTAAACTCCAAGTTGCAACAAATTGAGCAACTTGGAATTGATAATAATGTGAAGTTTTTAGCTTACCGTTATCTAGATCAACCTGAAAGAGAAATTTCTAGGGATAAGCCGAAGAGAGCTTTAATTGCGTTACTGAGCTTATTGCTTGGTGGTATGATTGGTTGTGGGTTAGTATTGGTACGATTTTTATTTAATAAAGAAAAGTTTTAATTGATAAGAGAGAAGTCTTTTAAAGGGGTTTAATTGTTGGTTGAACCAATATATTAAGTGTCTAATGTAAGATTTAAAAGTAAATGATTAGAGGGAATTGTTATTTGCTATTGTATGAATTAGGTGTTTGGAGTTGTTTCAGCAAGAGCGATGATTATGTTTGTGTTTTTAAATTATTCAATATTTAAATGTTTAAATGTATTATATGAGTGTGTAAATTAATGGGATGAGGTTCTAAGTCTGTTGTCCTGTAGTATTCATATGGGTAACCGGTTTTTTAATTGTTGAAATTTGTATTTAATATAATAATTGTCATTTTACATCACTAGATTTTTCAATGAGTTCTATTACTAAGGTTTTTCATGTCATATATCATTGAGTTGATTTTTACTTTTTTTATCTCATTATCAATTCTTTTTATTTTAAGAAAATGGGCAAAAAAAATCGACTTGGTCGATAAACCTAACGCACGCAAGCTACACGATGGAGCAATTCCTTTGGTAGGAGGTATATCGATAACGGTTACTTTTTTATATTTTTTATTTAATAACGCTACGCTTCTTTATCAAGTCGAGCTCTATGCTCTGTCAGTTCTTATTTTAGTCTTTGTTGGCGTCTTAGATGATAAGTATGATATTAGTTTTAAGTTACGTTTTGCTGTACAAGCACTACTATCTGTAGTGGTGATGCAAGTTGCTAATCTACATTTACATACTATAGGTAATGTTTTTGGTTTTGGTAACGTTGATTTAGGTATCTTGGGGCATGTGATTACGGTGCTTGCTGTTATTGGAGCTATTAATGCTTTCAATATGGTGGACGGAATAGATGGCCTTTTAGGTGGCTTGTCAATAGTCACTTTTGGTGGGCTTGGTTTTATGTTGTTGCACGATGGACAGAATAAACTTTCTTATCTTTGTTTGGTGTTGGTTGTCATTATCCTGCCTTACATATTGCTTAATTTAGGTGTTTTTGGCCGAAAACGCAAAATATTTATGGGAGATGCGGGCAGTATGGTGATTGGTTTTACTGTAATTTGGTTTTTGTTAGTTGCCAGTCAAAATGGAACAAAGCCTCCACTTAGGCCCGTTACGGCTTTATGGTTAATAGCTGTGCCACTAATCGATATGGCAGCTATTATGATTCGACGCATTCGCAGAGGAAGTTCACCGTTTAAACCTGATCGAGAACATCTACATCATATATTCCAGAGGTTAGGCTTAAATTCACATTATACTCTTTGTATTATTTGTTTGATTGCTATTTTATTTGCAGCTTTTGGGATTTATGGTGAAATTATTGGTATTCCTGAGTATGTCATGTTTTACTTATTTATCATATGTTTTGTTATATATACTTTATTGCTTTCTAATGTTTGGAAAATAACAACGAAATTTCGTGGCTTTAAGAGTAACTCTAAATGATGAAAATATTAGGTATGAGGTGTCTATATCTAAAATATGCTATTTTCAGACTGTCATTAAGTAGTTTTATTTTTAAGGGAGTTATCTTCTGAAAAGGTATTAATATTTCAGTTTTCTATTTTAGATGTTGGAGTTAAAGCTTAAAGGAAACTCCTTTAGCTATAGTTAATTTTCATTTATCTTTTTATTATAATTAATTTGGAATTGAAATTGTCTGCAAAAAAAAGCGTCATATGGTTATTGTTTGAGAAAGTGTTCGTGTTGGGGGCATCTTTTCTTGTAACTGCACTATTAGCAAGGCATTTGTTACCTAGTGCCTTTGGTCAGTATAACTATCTCATCTCGATAGTGACATTACTAGGTCCTTTTACTGCATTTGGTCTCAACAGTATTATAACTCGTGAATTACTTAATCGAAAACAAGATACAGTTACTATTCTCGGCAGTTCACTGAGTATACGATTGACAATTTCATTAATTCTTATTGGTACAATGTATCTTGCTTCTAGTGTATTCATTGATCCAAATTTTCAAACTGAATTTCTCTTACTATTGTTTGCTAATTTCTTTACCTCTTTTGGTGTGTTTGAGTTTTGGGTTAATGCAGAAATGTTGAACCAATTAGCTGCCAAAATTCGCACGGTTATTCGGTTAACTTTCTCCGCAATTAAATTAGTCGGCATTTATTTAGATAACAATCTTGACTTTTTTATTATCGTCTTTGCGCTAGAGTTAGCGACATTATCTTTATCCATGTATTTTATTTATTTAGTAAAGAGAAAAAGTAGGGAATCGTTAAAATTTTGTAAGACAGAGTCTACAAGATTGATTAAACAATCATGGATGTTATTGTTATCTGGTATTGCTGCTGTAGTTTATTTGAAAATTGATCAGATAATGCTTGGATATTTGGTTAATGATTCAGCTGTGGGTATTTATTCCGTTGCCGCACGTTTATCCGAAGTTTGGTATTTTGTTCCAGTGGCAATCGTTACATCTTATTTCCCATCTCTACTTAATAACAAGAATCTAAGCAAAATATCTTATCAAAATTCATTACAGAAATTGTGTGATCTTCTTTTTGGTTTGGCTTTTATCTTGGCATTGGTAATTACTTTGTTCTCCAACTCTATTGTCAATATTGCCTTCGGTAGTAATTATGCAGACTCTTCATCAGTATTAGTTGTCCATATTTGGGCCGGTGTATTTATCTTTATGCGAGCTTTAGTCAGCAAATGGATACTTGTTGAGAACCTCCTTAAGTTTTCATTTATCACACAATTCGCAGGAGCTGTAATCAACGTTGCCATAAACTGGATTTTGATACCTCTTTATGGACCTGTTGGGGCCGCACTTGCAACTCTTATAAGCTATGCGTGTGCATCTTTTTTTGTTTTTCTTGCCTTTAAGCAGACAAGGCCCATAGCTATTATAATGATTAATTCCATGGTTTATCCAATAAGATTTTTGAAATTTAAGTAATTTTATACTGAGAACGAAATGAAAATTATTTTGAAGAGAGCGCTGCCTCAAGATTTGAGATCGAGTGTTAAAACATACCTTAACAGAATTAACTTTAAGATTGCAAAGTGTTGTTCAAAATCTGCTTTTCTCTCGTCAGCTTACTACTTTCTGTTTAACAAGAGTTTTAGACGTGAAAATCAAAGCGTACTGAATGGACGCTTACAATATGAGAGTGCAATACAAGATAGTAATAAATCGAATGTCTTATTAAGGCGTAACATTCATCGTATTGAAAAAGGTTTGATAATGAGACCTAGGAGATCTGTTTTTGGATTGGGTTTCATTGAAGAGACAGTTCACGCTTATGTAAAAGAAGTAGAAGTAAACAAGGTTTCTCATCAAGAATTGAAGTGGGCGACAGATGTTTTATCTGAGTACTTTGAAACCATTGATATTGGCACTTCAAAGTTGGTTGATGAATTAAGAAGAAAGTATGAGAAAGCCATTAAAGATACTGTAATTAGTTTTGAACATGATATTTATCAACCTAACAAGGGTAGTTACTCTCCATACTTCAGAGAGGATAACGAGACATCAGGGGTTTCATACAATCAGTTACTTATGCTTTTTAAGCAGAGGCGATCGGTAAGATGGTTTCAACAAACCCCTGTGCCTGAAGAAATAATAAATAAAGCGATAAGAGCCGCTAGCTTGGCTCCCAGTGCTTGTAATAGGCAGCCTTTTAAGTTTTATACAACTACAGATAAAAAAGTTGCCAAAGAGGTTGGTGCTATTCCTATGGGAACTGCAGGATTCTCGAGTAACTTTCAGAGTGTTATAGTAGTTACGGGTGATCTTTCATGCTACCCCTATGAAAGAGATCGTCACGTAATATATATAGATGCCTCATTAGCTAGTATGCAATTAGTATTAGCTTTAGAGACTATGGAGGTCAGTTCTTGTATCGTAAACTGGCCGGATATAGAGCATTTGGAACAGAAAATGGAAGACCGCCTCGGTTTGTCTAAACATATTAGACCTATAATGTTGATTGCTGTTGGTTATGCAGATAAAAGTGGCAAAATTCCTTTCTCTCAAAAGAAAGGCATAGATTTGTTGAAACAGGATATTTAGTAAATGATAATTGAATTGAAGGGCGTCGAGTTCGAGAACAAAGGTGCTGAACTAATGCTTAGGGTTATTATTGAGCGGGTAGAGCGCTATTGGCCAGAAGCAGAGATAGCTATGCTTCCTACTGTAAATGCGAGTTATCAACAACGAGCTAGTATTGGTGCATGGCAAAAGTTTAGTTTCCGTAAACTTTATTTTGATCTGAACGAACTTACGTATATGTTCCCAAATAGTGTTAAGCGACTCTTGAGAAAATGGGGGGTAGTGACGGAAGCTGATATAGATGTAGTGATTGATGCATCGGGCTTTGCATACTCAGATCAATGGTCCCCAAAAATCACTGTTCGCCATTTAGCCGGTGAAATTAACCGTTACGCAAAGCATGGTAAACCATATATTTTTATGCCTCAAGCCATGGGGCCATTCAGTCAAGAAAAGGTGAGAAAACAAATTCGTGACAGTTTTCCCAAGGCGGCTTTGGTTTGCGCTCGAGAGTCTCAAACTTATGAGTACTTATCTGAAATTTTTGGTGAGACAGATAATCTTAAGATCTATGGTGATTTTACCAATGCAATTTCTGGCAAGATCCCAGAGGATATTCCTAGAGTCAATGCAGCTTGTATTATAGTAAACAAGAATATGGTGAGTAAAAAGAATTCTGTGAAGGGGTGGGCTGAAAACTATGAGCGTATTGTGAAGCAAATCATCGGACTTTATAAAAAATGTGGCCTTTCGCCATATTTCTTGAACCATGAAGGTCCTGATGATCGTGCTCTTATCGATAAAATCAATGCTCAATTAGAGATTCCTTTACCAGTACTTGAATATTCAGATCCGTTAGAGGTGAAAGGCGCTATTTCACAAGCCTCTGCAGTATTTTGTTCTCGTTTTCATGGTTGTATTAGTGCGTTGTCAAACGGAATCCCTTGCTTGGGAACTAGTTGGAGTCATAAGTATAATTGCTTGTATGATTCTTATAGTGCACAAGATTTGTTGCTGTCACCTGATATGAGTAATGAAGAGCTTAAGAAAATTGTTGAATATTCTATTCTTTCAGAAAGCTGTTTGAAATCCAAAGTTACTGATTGCGCACAAAAGTTTAAGTTAGAAACAGAAAACCTCTGGGAATTGATCGTTGAGGTTGTTGAGTGTTATCAATCGAATAAAGGGAAAAAATGAAGATTCTTGTAACCGGTGGTGCAGGGTTTATAGGCTCGGCACTGATTCGATACGTTATCGGAGAGACCAACGACTCTGTGGTTAATGTAGATAAGCTCACTTATGCTGGTAATTTAGAGTCGTTAGCAGATATTGAAAATAGTGACCGCTACGTATTCGAAAAGGTAGATATCTGCGATCGTGCAGAATTAGATCGAGTCTTTGAACAACACAAGCCTGATGCTGTGATGCACTTAGCCGCAGAATCTCATGTTGATAGGTCTATTGATAGTCCTATGTCGTTTATTGAAACTAACATTCTAGGCACATATACCCTTCTGGAAGCATCACGTTGCTATTGTGCTAGATTGTCAGATAAGTCTAAGTTCCGATTCCATCATATTTCTACTGATGAAGTATATGGAGACCTCGAAGATACAAATATGTTATTTAATGAAGAAACTCGCTATGAGCCTTCCAGTCCTTATTCAGCATCAAAAGCTTCCAGTGATCATTTGGTAAGAGCTTGGAACAGAACCTTTAGTTTGCCAACAATAGTTACGAACTGTTCGAACAACTATGGGCCTTATCATTTTCCTGAGAAATTGATTCCATTAATGATCTTAAACGCTTTAGATGGGAAGGATTTACCTGTTTACGGTAATGGACTTCAGATCCGAGATTGGTTGTATGTAGAAGATCATGCTCGTGCTCTTTATTGTGTTATTACAAAGGGTGAGGTTGGAGAAACTTATAACGTTGGTGGACATAACGAAAAAGCCAATATTGAGGTTGTAAAAATTATTTGCCAACTACTTGACGAGTTAGTGCCTGAAAAGCCAAAGGGTGTTGAGAAGTACGCTGATCTTATTGTTCATGTTGCCGATCGACCAGGTCATGATGTTCGTTATGCTATAGATGCAGGGAAGATCGAACGAGATCTTGGTTGGAAACCTGAAGAAACGTTTGAGTCAGGAATAAAAAAAACTGTTGAGTGGTTTTTACAAAATAAAGCTTGGTGGTCTCGTGTCTTAGATGGCTCTTATGCTGGTGAGCGACTAGGTACTGGGAAGCAATAATATGAAAGGAATAGTTTTAGCTGGAGGTGCGGGAACCCGCTTGTACCCTATTACTAGAGGGGTGTCAAAACAATTGTTACCTCTTTACGATAAACCTATGATTTATTATCCAATCTCTGTATTAATGTTGGCCGACATTCGAGATATATTGCTCATAACCACTCCAGAAGATCAGTCAAGCTTTCAGCGCTTGCTCGGTGATGGTAAAGACTTTGGCATTAATCTTAAATATGAGGTCCAACCGAATCCCGAAGGGTTAGCACAAGCTTTTGTCATCGGTGAGAAGTTTATTGGTGATGACAAGTGTTGTTTGATTTTAGGGGATAATATTTTCTATGGACAGAGATTTACTGAAGCATTGAAAGAGGCCTCAGTTAGAGAAAATGGCGCTACAGTGTTCGGCTACCAAGTCAAAGATCCTGAGCGCTTTGGTGTTGTTGAGTTTGATAAAAACATGAAGGCGATTTCTATTGAGGAGAAACCACTCGAACCTAAGTCAAATTATGCAGTCACTGGTCTGTATTTTTATGATAATAGAGTTGTTGATTTTGCTAGAAAAGTGAAACCGTCTGAGCGTGGTGAACTAGAAATAACAGCCCTTAATGATATGTATCTCCAAGATAATACTCTTAATGTTGAATTGCTTGGAAGAGGGTTTGCGTGGCTTGATACTGGTACTCATGAAAGCCTTCACGAGGCTTCTTCATTTGTTCAAACCATTGAGCATGTGCAGGGTCTCAAAGTGGCTTGTTTAGAAGAAATTGCATATCGAAATGGTTGGCTAACTAAAGAACAGCTGTTGGAATTAGCGAAGCCTATGATGAAAAATGACTACGGGCAATATTTAAAACGAATTGCTGAAGAGGATTAGAAGTGAGAGTTTTATTGATAGGTGCCAATGGACAAGTTGGCAAAAGCTTGGTTCAGAAACTTGAAGGAAAATGTGATCTGAATGCACTTGATCGATATAAGCTGGATGTAACAGATAAGGATAAAGTTATTTCTCTTGTTTCACTGTATAAACCCGATGTGGTTATTAATGCATCTGCCTACAACGCAGTTGATAAAGCTGAAGATGAAATAGATGTCGCATTTAGTGTCAATAAGATGGGACCAGCATACCTTGCGGAAGCGAGTGATTTGGTGGGGGCAATATTTTTTCATATATCAACGGACTATGTTTTTGATGGAACTTCTAAATCGCCTTATAAGGAAACGGACTTACCAGTTCCATTAGGAGTGTATGGGAAAAGTAAGTTAGCCGGTGAGGCCGCCGCTCTAAAACTAAATCGAAAGACTTTTATACTGCGTACGTCTTGGGTTTTTAGTGAGTACGGAAATAATTTTCTTAAAACCATTCTTCGAGCCGCAAAGACTAGAGATTCTTTATCGGTAGTAGCGGATCAAGTCGGTAGTCCTACTTATGCTGGAGATATTGCTGATGCAATTATTACGATGGTAAATTCTGTGTTGCATAGTGAAGACCTGAACATTTTTGGTATTTATCATTTCTCTGGGGAGCCTTATGTTAGTTGGGCGCAATTTGCCAAATCAATTTTTAATATGGCAGAGAAACAGAGGATATTAGGGCACATTTCAGTACTAGACATTACGTCGGCAGAATATCCCACTAAAGCCACTCGCCCAATGAACTCAAAATTATGCTGTGAAAAGATTCAATCTATATTTGGTATAAAAGCTAGCCAATGGAAAGAAGAGCTACAGACCCTAGAGAAGTATTTGGACTATTAAATGAAAGTTATCGATACCAAAATTGCTGATGTGAAAATTATCGAGCCTGCTATCTTCGGTGATGAGCGTGGCTTTTTCATGGAAACTTGGCAACAGAGTAAGTTTGAAGAGTTGGTAACCGGTCGAGCAACGAATTTTGTTCAAGATAATCATTCAAAATCTAAAAAAGGTATTTTACGAGGCCTACATATTCAAGTTGAAAATACTCAAGGTAAGTTAGTAAGAGTTACATCGGGTGAAGTATTTGATGTGGCTGTCGATTTAAGAAAAGAGTCTGTAACATTTGGTCAATGGGTAGGGGTATATTTGTCTTCAGAAAATAAGCGTCAACTCTGGATCCCAGAGGGGTTCGCTCATGGTTTTCTTGTTATTTCAGAAGAAGCTGAATTTGTTTATAAATGCACCGATTACTACAATCCACACGCTGAAATTACGATTGCTTGGGATGATAATACTTTAGATATAGACTGGCCTATAGGAGGTTCTGCTCCAATATTATCAGGTAAAGATCAAGTAGGGATTTCTATTAAACAATTTATAGAGTTGGAATATGAATGCTAATTGTACTGAAACTTTAGTAAGTGTTTATATTACAACACATAATCGCGGAGTGAAATTAAAGCGAGCGATTGACTCGGTGTTAAATCAAACGTATCAGAATATTGAAATAATAGTCTCAGATGATGGTTCGAGTGATGGTACGAAGGAATTGATGGAGCAGCTTGTCAAGCAATACTCTAATCTTCGCTTTATTAGAAGTGACGTTCCAAAGGGAGCAAATCATGCTAGAAACTTGGCAATTAAAAGAGCGAAAGGTGAATTTATAACAGGCTTGGATGATGATGATGAGTTTTTGGAGTGTCGTGTACAAAGGTTTGTTGAGTCTTGGGACGATCATTATGCGTTTTTATGCGATAATTTTCTAGAAATCTCCGAGGATGGCTCATGCTCTCAATTTTATAAATCAGATCAGCCTAAGGTAATTACTTTAAAGCAGTTACTTTTAGAAAACATTTGCTCAAATCAAATTTTCACCAAGTTAGAATACCTACGAAGTATTGGTGGTTTTGATGAGTCTCTGAAAAAATATCAAGATTGGGATTGTTGGATTCGTTTGTCAAATAAGATGGGAAATGGTTTAAGACTTAGTAACAAATCTTATATAATGTATCATGATCAATTAGTGCGAGTTTCTAATAATCAATCTCATCAAATAGCCCTTATGGCTCTAATGAAATCAAATAAGAGTGTGTATCTTGATACTTTTTCAGCCTCATTTGTAGATTACTTATTCAAGAAAAGCGACTTTAGATTTGATACAATCGGAATGTTGTCTTGTCGCAATTTTCATGAGTTGAAGTTCGCATTGAGAAAAAGTTGTATACTTTCTTGGATAAAGAGAAAAATTAAGGGGTTGGTTTGATTAAAAAGGTAGCCATTTTATTGTCCACTTATAATGGTGAGCAATATCTAAAAGATGAACTTGACTCTATCTTTAATCAAAAATCTAGCGCTAATATAGACGTTTTTGTGCGAGATGATGGTTCATCGGATGCGACCTTATCTATTCTAGAAGAGTATGAATCTGTTCAAATATTTCCTAGTCCTAATGTAGGTGTTATTAAGAGTTTTTTCGATTTAGTTACTCGTGTTAAGGGCTATGAAGCATATTTCTTTTGTGATCAAGATGATGTTTGGTTAGAAGATAAAGTTGAGAGAGCTTGTCAGTTTTTGTCAACTACTGAGCCTGCGTTATATTCGTCTGCTTTGAAAGTAGTTGATCATGAACTCAATTTCCTTAAGTTGATAAATGAATATTCTAATCTTAACTATGAAAATTCATTAGTAGAAGCCGTTGGTACGGGGTGTACTATGGCATTTAATGATAAATTTCGTACCCTTGCTCTTAAGGTACTAGATAATATTCAAGCCTCAGATGTAATTATGCACGATAGCTTGTTTATTAAAATAGCGTCAATTAACAGAACTGTTATACATAAACATGATGATTATGCAGGTATCCTATATAGACAACACGCGAACAATGTTGTTGGAGCTAAGGTGAATATTTTTTCAAAAGTCAACTCTTTTATCACACACAGATTTGGTTTAGATAATCAAAGAGCAAATATTAAAGAATTTAGAGCAGTACTGCAGCTAACCGAGGATAAGGAAATAAGACAAGAAGCTAATGAATTATTTTATGGGATAAGTTCAAATTTATTCAATAGGCTAAACTATATACGTCGAGTGAACAGGTTCAAAAGAAATAGTTTTATGAATGTTTTATTTTGTTTATATACAATAGCAGGAATTCATAAATAATATGAAAGGTCGCGACTTACTTTCTCTCTTAGAGCCATTATTAAAAGTTTTCATCTTTATTACTAGATTATTTCCTCAGTTTATTTTGCGTATAGTTTATGACTTATCTCGGTTTATTCCATGGAGGCTTGGCATTTTTATTCGATTAATTCTCATAAGAACTTTGAGTAAATCAGGTAATAATATATATATTGCAACTAATGTAACAATTAAGAATCCAGAGTATATGGTTTTAGGAGATAATGTATCTATACATGAAAATTGTTTTATTGATGCTAATGGTGGATTAGAAATCGGAAACAATGTTTCTATCGCTCATAATTCATCAATTGTTTGTTTTGAACATTCCTGGGCTGATATAACAACACCAATAAAGTATAACCCTTTGGTTTTAAAGAAGATAACAATAGGTGATGATGTGTGGATAGGGTGTGGTGTACGGATACTGGCGGGTGCATCACTCAGTAATCGTACTGTAGTTGCAGCTGGTTCAATAGTTAACAAGGCTTTTGAAGGTAATGTTTTAATTGCTGGAGTGCCTAGTAAAGTAAAGAAAGC
This sequence comes from Vibrio algivorus, assembly GCF_002218005.2. Taxonomy (GTDB): domain Bacteria; phylum Pseudomonadota; class Gammaproteobacteria; order Enterobacterales; family Vibrionaceae; genus Vibrio; species Vibrio algivorus. Next base: position 2,285,805 of record NZ_AP018678.1, on the reverse strand, counting down.
GTTAAACTAAGTGAAATAATATGAAAGCAATATTTGCGCATGACCATTGTTTTAAGCTAGATGAACATCAAAACTTCTATTCTAATGGAAAAATCACTAAAGCAATGTTTGAAATTTATCTGGATTATTTTGATACTATAAAAGTAGTTGCAAGATGTGATAGTGAATTAGTTGATTACGATAGTGAAAAATTGATTAATAATGATTACATTTCTTTTTCTCCATTTAAGAACCTATCAAATCCTAAGGAACTTTTAAAGTTTAGCTATAACAAGGAGTTAATGAAAGAAATAATTAAAGGGTTCGATCTAGTAATTTCTCGCTTACCAAGCGAAATTGGTTTATTGGCTATTTCTGCAGCTAAAGATTTAGGTATTCCTTATGCTATTGAATTTGTAGCTTGTCCTTGGGATGGTTTATGGAACTACGGCTCCTTACAAGGAAGAATATATGCTCCATTATACTACTTTAGGAATAGATCCGCGACTATGGGCGCTGATTACGTTACTTACGTTACGTCTTCATTTTTACAAAAACGATACCCCACGAAAGGCTTCAATAGCGGTGTATCTGATGTGATATTAAGTAATACCGGCTCTTCTGAAATAAAGACGCTCGATAAAGTTGACCCTATTCATTTAGCCCTAATTGGTTCCCTATCATCACCACATAAAGGAATTGATACAGCAATCGAATCTACCAAGTTACTTAATGAATCAGGGATTCATTATATTTTAAATATTCTTGGGCCTGGTTCATCGAGTGAATGGCAACAAAAATATCCTGAAACTGAAAGTTATGTAAATTTCTGTGGTAGCTTATCTTCTGGTGAAGAAGTATTAAATTGGTTATCAAATCAAGATATTTATATACAACCATCTCTTCAGGAAGGACTACCTAGGGCCATGATTGAAGCTATGAGTGTTAGCCTGCCTATTATAGGAACAGCTGTTGGAGGAATTCCTGAGTTAGTACACGAAAATTTCTTGGTGTCAAAAAATGACAGTAAAGCATTGTCACGTAAAATAATTATGCTGAGTAATAAAAAAGTGTACGCTGAAGAATCTAAAAGAAGTTTAGAAGAAAGTAAAAATTATAACTTTGAAATGTTGAATACGAGACGCAAAGAATTTTGGGATAAAGTCTATAATGATATATCAACTAATTAGATTGTTTTTGTTTTTGGCTACACTTCTATTTCTAATTCCAATGTCACTGTTTGGAGTGTCAACATATTATTTTTCAGGTTTGATAATATTTTTTATATGCTTTTATGGTGGGATAACTGGGAAAAGTTTTGTTTTTACAAAGGAAGATCTATATTTACCACTGTTTTGTATGTCATATGTTGTTTTTAGTGTTTTTTACGCTTCATTAAATACAACATTTGAAACGACCTTAATAAAGGTTTCACTCTTATCAGTTGTATTGAGTTTTTTATCATTTTTTTTGGTTTTTCTTCACAAGGTTTATTATATAGACTATAAGAAAGCAATATTAAAAACAATTGTTTATATTGGTTGTATTAATGGTTTGATAATGATTGTTACATTATTGATGCCAAGTTTTTCAGATGCTCTATATTTTATTGTTGATACTGATCCAAAAAATTTAGTTCATATAGAATCTGGTAGAAGAAGTTCCGGGCTTTTTTATTTTGGCGGTTCAATACTATCTATTTTTAATTCATTACTAGTCATTATTTTAATGATGATGTATCGAGAAGGTGATAGCAATATACGCAAGATATTGAATCTTTCAGCTATCGGAATACTTGCTTTATGCATTTTTATATCTGGTCGCTTAGGGGTTTTTTTTATGTTGTCAGTTCTGATGATCTCTTTATTTCTTCCTTATAAATTTTCATATATAAATAAAAAGCTTTTGATTTTATCGAGTGCTTTGTTTCTTTTGTTTTTAATTGTTGTTATTTCTACTTATGGCGATAATATTTCAGTGTTGATTAACTGGGCATTTGAGTTTTTTCAGGATACTGATAAATTGATTAATTTCTTTTCTGATAGTAATTATTCCAGAATGTTCATATTTCCTAAAGATATTTTATTTGGGGATGGCGTGTATGGTCGGCATTCTAATATAGCCTCTGTTGATAGTGATTTAGGTTTTATTCAAATAATATATTATTCTGGCTTAAGTGGTTTGATTTTATTCTTTTTAGCGTTGGTATTATTATATCTTTCTGTGGTGATGTCAGGATCGAAAAGGATTTATAAGTTTATGTTTTATATTTGTCTGTTGGCATTTATAATTGGTAACTTAAAAGATATTTACTTGTTTACATCACAGGGCGTTACTCAATTACTTATGTTACTTTATTGTGTGGCAATTAAGTCCGATCATAAATTAATGGTTAATTATGAAAAGAATCGCGATCAGTGCAAATTCTAGTTGGTATCTTTATAATTTTAGAAGAAATACTATTTATCGTTTAATTAAGGAGGGTTATGATGTAATTGCTCTAGCTCCTAAAGATGAGTATTCAGATAAACTAGAAGAGATTGGAGCTAAATTTTTATCAATTGATATTGATGCAGGCGGTACTAATCCTTTTAGAGATTTAAAAACACTTATTTCATTTTTTAGGGTTTATAGAGTAATACGAGTAAGCTGTGTGTTAAATTTCACGCCTAAAAATAATATTTATAGTACTATTGCTGCGAGTATGTTGAATGTACCAACAATTAATAATATTGCAGGATTAGGTTTATTGTTTGTTAAAGAAACCATATCATCTAAAATTGCTAAGTATCTATATAAAGTAAGCCAAAGAAAAGCGACGAAAATATTTTTTCAAAATGAAGACGATCGTGAATTGTTTAGGTGTAACAATATTGCCTCAATGAACAATACTGAAAGGTTACCTGGTTCAGGTGTTGATCTTGCTAGGTTTAAAGTTAGTCTTGCACCAGATGATGGTATAGTGCGATTTTTATTGTTAGCCAGGATGCTCTATGATAAAGGTGTAAAACATTATGTAGATGCAGCTCGCACACTAAAAAATGAACATGGGGAAAATATTGAATTCTACTTACTTGGTTTTTTAAATGTTAATAATCCTAATGCAATATCAAAAGAACAAATGAAATTATGGGATGAAGAAGGCATTGTGAAGTACTTAGGTACTTCCGATAAAGTAGAGGAAGAAATAGCAAAAATAGACTGTATTGTATTGCCATCATTCTATCGTGAGGGGGTTCCAAAATCTTTATTGGAGGCTGCTGCAATGGGAAAACCTATAATCACGACAAATAGTGTCGGCTGTAAAGAGACTGTTGATCACGAAGTGAATGGTTATTTATGTGAGCCTCAAGATACGGTTAGTCTTACTAAATGTATGGATAAAATGGCTAAGCTTAGTTACTCAAAAAGAGTAGAGTTTGGATTAAATAGTCGGCGTAAAGTTGAACAAGAGTTTGATGAAGATATAGTTATTCAGAAATATGTCAATGCAATTACTAATATTATCAATGGTAAGTAAACTAAGTTTATACTCTATTATCTGATAACTAATTTTTATTAACCCTAATATAAATAACATACTAAATTGATAGTAATGAAAAGTCGAAAGATTAGCCAATACTGCTCGTGGATACTTTCTACGATACATGTGCGATTCGTATTTTTTAGCAAGTATAGCTCTTCTTGATTGATGTATAGTTATGTCATATTCAAGTGATAAATATAATTTAAAATTATTATTGTGGGATAAATTATGAAAATCGCCATCGCAGGTACGGGCTATGTTGGCCTATCAAATGCCGTTCTTTTATCTCAAAACCATGAGGTAGTTGCGGTCGATATCATCCATGAAAAAGTGGAGATGATTAACAATAAAAAATCTCCGATCGTTGATGCTGAGATTGAACAGTTTCTAGCGGAAAAAGAGCTCAATCTTACTGCGACGTTAGATAAAGAAGCCGCCTATAAAGATGCTGAATATGTGGTGATTGCGACCCCAACCGATTACGACCCACAAACCAATTACTTTAATACTTCATCGGTTGAAGCGGTGATTCGTGATGTGATGGCTATTAACCCGAATGCGGTCATGGTCATTAAATCAACGGTACCAGTGGGTTACACAGCGGAGATTAAAAAACAAATGCAATGTGAGAATTTGATGTTCTCACCTGAATTTTTACGTGAAGGTCGCGCTTTGTATGACAACTTGCATCCATCACGCATTATTGTTGGTGAGCAATCAGATCGTGCGAAATTATTTGCTGATTTGTTGGTTGAAGGTGCTGAGAAGCAAGATATTTCTGTTTTGTTTACTAACTCGACTGAAGCAGAAGCAGTTAAGTTGTTTTCGAATACTTACCTTGCTCTACGTGTGGCTTACTTTAATGAGCTTGATTCTTATGCAGAGGCTCATGGTTTAGATTCTCGCCAGATCATTGAAGGGGTTGGATTAGATCCTCGCATTGGTACTCACTATAACAACCCGTCGTTTGGTTATGGTGGTTATTGTTTACCGAAAGATACTAAGCAATTATTGGCTAACTATGAATCGGTACCGAATAATATTATCGGAGCGATTGTGGATGCTAACCGTACACGTAAAGACTTTGTGGCTGATTCTATTATGAGTCGTAACCCACAAGTGGTCGGAATTTATCGCTTAATTATGAAGGCTGGCTCGGATAACTTCCGTGCTTCAAGCATTCAAGGAATCATGAAGCGCTTGAAAGCGAAGGGCATTGAAGTGGTGATTTATGAGCCTGTGATGAAGGAAGAGACTTTCTTTAATTCACGAGTGATCCGTGACTTCAATGAATTTACGCAAATGTCTGATGTAATTGTTTCTAACCGCATGGTTGAAGAGCTAGCCGATGTCGCAGATAAAGTGTATACCCGTGATTTGTTTGGGTCAGACTAAAAGCAAAAAGATGGTTGCGTGTTTCGAGTTGCGTGTAGCGTGGAAAAGCTAAGAGCAGAGCCAAGGAGCAAAAGTAAAAAATCGTCATTCTGGAAGTGAGGGACGAACTATCCGGAATCTACTTAAAGCGCGCTGAATCAATTGGATTTACAACGAGTGATGAGTAGATCCCTGATGTCGCCTAGGCTCCTCAAGGATGACGGATTTTTAGGTGAGTAGATTCCCGCTCTCGTTAAGGCTCGGCAGGAATGACGGTTTATTTGGTAAAAACAAAGCGATCTTAAAAGCGCTTTTCCTAGGAACGAGGAACTCGCAACTCGCAACATTGTTTTAAAAAGGATTTTCATGCATTACGATGTGTTCAATGGTGATGCGGATGGCATTATTGCTTTATTGCAATTACGTCTTGCAGAGCCTAAAGATAGCCAGTTGATAACGGGTGTGAAGCGCGACATTCAGTTGTTATCTCAAGTTGCAGAAAAAACGGACATTACCTCGGTAACAGTTTTAGATATCTCACTCGATAAAAATCGATCTGCGCTAATCTGTCTATTAGAGCGTGGCATTCCAATCTTTTATTGTGACCATCACCAAAGTGGTGAGATCCCACAATCTCCTTATCTGACTTCCTTAATTAATCTTGATTCTGAAACTTGCACCAGTTTGTTGATTAATCAGCACTTAAAAGGGCAATTTCAGACTTGGGCGATTGCTGGTGCCTTTGGTGATAACATGACCAAACGAGCACTTTCTCTATCTTCGCAAAGCGGCTTATCAGAAGTCCAAGTGTCGTTTTTAAAAGAGCTCGGCACTTTGCTTAATTACAATGGTTATGGTGCGAGTTTGGATGATTTACATGTTGCTCCTGCCGATTTATTCCAAGCACTTTTGCCTTTCCCCGATCCATTTGTATTGCAACAAGATCCCAATTCTATTTTTTATTCACTGCAATCAGGTTATCAAGCGGATTTCCAACAACTGCAGTCTATTTCTCCTTATCAAAGTTCGGAATACTACCAAATATACTTGCTACCAAATATAGCTTGGGCTCGCCGTATTAGCGGGGTATTTGGTAATCAACTTGCTAACCAAGAGCCAGATAAAGCGTGTGCAGTGGTAACACTTAATCCAGATGAATCAACTTATACCGTGAGTGTGCGAGCGCCATTAAATCGCCGTGAAGGAGCCGATGAAGTATGCGGTCAGTTTGAAACTGGTGGTGGAAGACGTGCGGCCGCGGGAATTAATGCGCTTTCTCTTGAGGATCTTGAATTGTTTATTCAGGCGATGGATAAACGGTTTAAGAGCTAAAAAGATAGTGGTGAGTTTCGAGTTGCGTGTAGCGTAGAAAAGCAAAGCGATCGCTGTTTGCTTTTCCTAAAAACCAGAAACTAGGGGCTAGAGACTTTACTTCCTATTCCACCACTTCTACACGATTCCTACCATTTTCTTTCGCTTGATAAAGCGCAATGTCGGCTTGTTTAAGCATCTCATCAATATCAGCTTCATGGTTGAGTTGGGTCGATAAGCCAATTGATAGTGTGATCTTCAAAGTGAGTGTCGATGTCACACAGATAGAGGCTTGCTCAATCGATTTTCTTACTGTTTCAGCAAGTAAGGTAGATTGTTCCCTATCCATTGAAGACAATACAACAAACTCTTCCCCACCTAAGCGAGCAAAAATATCATCAGGCTTTAAATGTTGAGAAATGGTGCTGGCGATGTGCTTCAAAACGACATCACCAGCGTCATGACCGTAGTTGTCATTGACCTTTTTGAAATGATCAACATCCATCATTAATAATGAAAGTGGTTTAGGATGAGTCGTTTCAAATAATGGTTCGACTTGTTCAAAGAAGTGGCGTCGGTTGCTGATCCCGGTTAACACATCGGTATTAGCCAAAAATTCTAAGCGCTTTTCAAGTTGAATGCGATCGGAAATATCAAATGTTGAGGCGCGTGCTAGAGCGAAATTACCTTTATTCAGCAAGGCAACAGCAGAGGTTGAGGCAAAGAAGGTTTTGCCACTTTTAGTTTGAATTTCAAGCACTGCGTTTTCAATGCTTTGTTTATTGATTAAGGTGGTCAAGAACTTATCAAATATGGCTTGGCTTGCAGGAGTTAAGAACTTTTTATAAGAATACCCTAGCACTTCATCACGTTCATAACCAAGCCATTTCAGCTCGGTATTGTTGATACGCGTAATGATCCCATTGTCATTTAAAGAATGGTAACCGCAAGGAGCATTTTCATATAAATCATGAAGTTCAACGCTGATGCGACGGTGCTTTTTACGGCGAAATTTCTTCTGCTCTGAGTAGCTAATCAAAAGAAAGATTAACAGGGAGCTTAAGAAGTAGAGTAAGCATAAGATCAGTTGCCAAACCGGATTATAGAAAAGTGAATTTTCATGAATCGTTTCATTAGGTAGGAAGATGACTAACTTCCAATTGGTGTTAGCGATGGAACTTTCAGACACTGGAAAACTTTGTGAGGTTAAAGTGTTAAGTTCCGGCGTTTCAATGGCACTGAAATCCAATGGCTCAATATTTTGATAACGGAATAAGCCTTTGCGTGTTTTTAGTAATCCACTGTCATTAGCGGAAATAGCGGGCCAAGCTAGTGGGTAACGTTGTTCGAAATCTTTTCCTGGCTCTCCTAGGCTATGTCCCCATTCATTACTACGGTCATGATTACTTAACCAATAGCCTTGAGCATCAATAATCATTCCCTGACCATTAATACGTAATTTACTTTGGTGACGAAAGTTTTCAAGTAGGTCATTAGCCATATAGTTGAGCATGACGATGGCAATGGGCTTTCCATTTTTATCTAACACTTGGGTCGCAAATCGTAATGTCGGTTTATAAGGGATTTCGATGTTGCCGTTTTCTACATTGAGATCCATTTTAGATACATAAATCTCTTTAGGTTTTAAGGATAATGATTCCTCAAAGTAGTATCGAAGGCTTTTGTTTTGTAATTGGCTAACATTTGCCTGGGTAGAAATGTCGTCATCATAATCGACACGAATCAGTTCGTTACCTTGGAGATCAAAAAGTCTAATTTGATCATAATATTGAAATGCTTGAGTTAAGTTAGAAAATAATGTTGCGATATTTTTGCTGTCTTGTTCTGTCGGGTGGTCCATATAATCAGTAATGACTTTAGATTTGGACACCATGTGTAAGACGGTGAGTTGCACCTTCATCTCTTTTTGTAGAGCATTTTTAGTTGTCGCAACAAAGGCTTCTTCTTGTGCGAGTAATTTATTTTCTAGGCTTTGTGTATAGGTGTTATACCAATAAACACCTAAGCCTAAGCAAGCGAGACTAAACACAATCCAAATGAGGCTAAAGCGTTTTAAGATGTTGGTTTGTACACGTTTATCTTTTAGTTCATCATCTTCTAAACGAGAAAAAGTCGTATCTAGCTGAGGCATAAGGTTGTATTCACCTAAAATATGAATGGCTATGAAATCACTTAATTGAGTATATGCTGATGGGGTGGAAATAAAAACACTAAAAGAGAAGGGGTTATATAAAACAAGGTGGCGATTTTATATAACCTACGTCTTTGAAACTGAAGCTTTGTTGACAACGTTTATACCCAAGTGACTTCAAGATGCAGAATTCAGAGCTATCATCCAAGTCTTTAAACAAGAAAGATTCGTACAGGAATGTAATCTACCTTTCAAACGAATCTGACGCAGTGTAAAGGCATGGATGAAGCTCCCGAAGGGCAAGTTAAAACAAGCTTTATGCGGCGTTAAATTAAATAGAGATAGAATCACTATGATCATATTCAATTTGCCTTGCCTAAAACTTGTTTTAATCTTGCTGAAACTCGCATCTTGAAGTTACTTGGGTATATTCGTCCCAATCACATAGGCGAGTTATGCTCATGAGGTCTCGCTCACTTGTCATCTCACTGCAACTCCACTCACTTTGGCTATAGACAAGTGATGGTCGTTGTAGACTGTTAATAGTAGGTATAGGTTACTTTAACCAACGTCTCGGGTTTTGTGCTTGGCTATTTCGGCGTATTTCAAAGTATAAAGAAGGGCGAGACTGGCCACCTGTGTTACCTGCAAGTGCGATGGTTTCTCCGGCTGCAACCTGATCGCCATCTTTCTTCAATAAGGTTTGGTTATAGCCATATAATGTCATATCACCTTTACCATGGTCGATCAGAAGTACTAAACCGTACCCACGTAGCCACTCGGCAAATACCACTTTTCCTGAATGTACCGCTTTGACTGCTTCGCCTTGTTTGGCGTTGATTACGATCCCTTTCCAGGTAATTTGTCCGCTTTGGGAGGTGCCGTAGTTATGTAGAATACTGCCTCTCAATGGCCAAGGAAGCTTACCTCGGTATGAGCCTAAACCATTCATTGGAGAGATATTCCGTTTGGCAGCTTTGGCTATTTCAGCTTTTAAGCGGTTTTCGTTGCGACGTAATTCGGCAAGTTTACTTTGGTTGCTACGAATGTTGCCCTGAATTTTATTAACAGTACCTTTACGCTGGCTTTGTGCTTTGACCAAATCATCGCGTTTGGCTTTTTTGTTGGCAAGCAGGGTAGATTGGCGGTTTTCTTCTTCTGAAAGTTGCTGCTCTTTTTCAGTTAATTCACTCTGTGTTTTTGCTAGAGCTTCAATTGCTTCAGTTCGTGCTTGAGCCAAGTGTTGAAAGTACTGACTAATGCGGTCCATCTTTTCAGCATCCCCACCTTGTATAATTTGTGGCAGGTTATTGCTACGGCTGGTGAGATAGTAAGTTTTGATGAGTTGTTCGAGCGTATCAGTTTGCTGTTGTTTAGTTTGTTCTAGCTGACGTTTTTGAGAGGTTAATTCGGTTAAGTTGGCTTGAACTTGTGATAGTTCTCGTTCGTTACTGCGGATTTCTTGGCCTAGCTTTGAGATGGCAACTTCGTGTTTTTTAAGTTCGCTTTGTAATTGGTTTAGTTTTTTTTGCTGAGAGCTTAGCGATGAGGTTTGGCGAGATATTTCATCGGATACACCTTTTAACTCTTCTTTAGAGGCTGAGTATGCAAAAGTGGTGAAAAGAGAAAAACAGCTAACTAGAGCGCAGAGAAAAGCGCCAGAAAACGAAACCCGTAAGCTGGCGCTTGAATGAGATACTGACGAAGTTATTGTCATAAATGAAACATTTCCCAAGAATGAGGCTCACCGTGTTGATGAGCCTTGTTCTATACCTAAAAGAAGAGCTAAGTTAAGGCAATTCTTTGGGTACAAATTGTATAGAAAGCCTGATGAAGGGTAATGATATATCAGACAAACATACAATTGATAGGGATTATTTTAGATTAACAATAACCTGACCTGTCATTTCTGCAGGGATTTCCATACCGGTTAATTCAAGCATAGTTGGTGCTAGATCTGATAGCTTACCACCTTGTTTGAACTCAAGATCTTTATTGCCCACGTAAACTAGTGGAACAGGAAGATTGGTGTGAGCGGTGTGAACGCCACCTGTTTCAGGATCGATCATCATTTCAGCATTACCGTGATCGGCAGTGATTAATAGCTGACCATCGACTTCTTTAATCGCTTCAACCACACGACCGATGCACTCATCTACCGCTTCACAAGCTTTTACTGCTGCATCATAAACACCAGTGTGGCCAACCATGTCGCCATTCGGGTAGTTACAGATGATAGTATCAAACTTACCTGATTTGATAGCAGCGACTAGCTTGTCGGTTAGCTCTGGTGCACTCATTTCAGGTTGCATGTCGTAAGTGGCGACTTTTGGAGAAGCTACTAATTGACGCTCTTCGCCTTCAAATTCGTTTTCTTTACCGCCATTGAAGAAGAAAGTAACGTGTGCGTATTTTTCCGTTTCAGAAATACGTAGCTGAGTTTTGCCGCATTTAGATAACCACTCACCGTAAGTGTTTTCTAGTGATGCTGGTGGGAATGCGCAAAGTAGCGGAATGTCTGCTGAGTATTGAGTCAGCATTACAAAGTCGATGCTTGGGAAAATTTCGCGCTCAAAGTCGCTAAAATCAGGTACGAAAGTACGAGTGATTTCACGCGCACGGTCAGCCCGGTAGTTCATGAAGATAACTGCATCACCATCAACAATAGCGGCACTAGCTTGGCCTTCAGCACGGATTTCAGTCGCTTGAACGAACTCATCGTTTTCTTCACGAGCATAAGCTGCTTCAAGACCTGCTGTTGCAGAGTCAAAAGTGAACTCCGCTTTCGCTTGAGTTAATAGATCGTAAGATTTCTGTACACGATCCCAGTTGTTATCACGGTCCATTGCAAAGTAACGACCAATTAAAGACGCAATGCGGCCTTCTTCTAGGTTTAACTCAGCAAATAAATCTTGGAAGCGTTGTAGTGAATGGTTTGCGCTACGTGGCGGCGTGTCACGACCATCAAGAAAAGCGTGAACATAAACTTTTTTAGCGCCACGCTCGGCTGCCATTTGTACTGCCGCATAGATGTGGTCTTCATGGCTGTGTACGCCACCTGGAGACATAAGCCCCATGATGTGAACTGCTTTGTCTGCTGCTACGGCTTTATCAATCGCATTTGCTAGCGCTGGAGTGTCTTTGAACTCACCGTCAGCAATAGATTTCGTAATACGAGTTAAGTCTTGGTAAACCACGCGGCCTGCACCGATGTTTGTGTGACCCACTTCAGAGTTACCCATTTGACCGTCAGGTAAACCAACATCGAAACCTGATGCAGAGATTAGGGTATTTGGTTGGTTAGCAAATAGACCATCAAGTACTGGTGTGTTTGCATTTGCGATAGCGTTGTCGCTGTTGTCTTCGCGGTAACCCCAACCATCAAGAATCACTAGAGCCATTGGCTTTTTATTTGACATGTTCAAACCTCGTTTAATTTAAAAAATTCTTCTAATTTAGAATCTAAACTGAGCGTAATTTTACTACAATTTTCGCTCTAAACTGTAGGGTAAGATCAATTTAACTGGTCTCATCCCTTTGGTGTCACATTTATCTGGTGCTAATTTTCAAGCTATGAGCGCATTATGCCTAATAATTAGTCTAGATGAAAATCGAATTGAGCTATGAGATTAATAGGTGGTAGAGCGGGGCGAGTTTCGAGTTGCGTGTAGCGTGGAAGAGCAAAAAGCGAAAAGCAGAAAAGCAGAAAAGCAGAAAAGAGCCGAGGTGCGGGGACGCCGCGCTTGGGAGCCGAAAGCGTGAAAGATGGTTTCGAGTTGCGTGTGGCGAGTAAAGTGATAGGAAGAATCAAAAATACCGTCATCCCCTACATGAGCCTAATCGAAGAAGATAGGGGATTTATTCAAAGCGCGCTGAATCGTTAAGTTCATAATAGTTTACAGCGCCCGGCATGATATTCCCGCTCTCGCTAAGGCTCGTCTGGAATGATGGTTTGTTTCGTACCGCTTTCGCTTTTATCTGTTCCTCGCAACTCGAAGCGAAGCGTTCGCGCAACCCGCAACAAAAGGTAGCGAGTAGCGTGTAATGGCAAGCGATCGCGGAATCGCTCTTTCTAGGAACTAATAAACTAGGGACTAGGAACTTCTTCTCAGTTTTTTGTTATCCAAATCGTCTTTTCTACCTTTACTCTCGCCACTCGCTGCTTTGCCCGTTATACTCTGGCCTTTCTAATATTTGGCTGTGGATGTTCCCAGCTAGTGCATTTATGAGTGTAGGGCATGCAAGAATATATCGATTTTTTTCAACAGAACATGATTTTGTCTTTAGTTTGGGTGGCGGTGTTAGCGGCTCTGATCGCGACTATTTTTAAGTCATCAACCGCTAAATATAAAACAATTGGTGCCAGTGAATTAACGCATCTTATCAACCGTGAAGATGGTGTTGTGATTGATATTCGCACTAACGATGAGTTTAAACGTGGCCATATTGCGGGCTCAGTTCACATTTTGCCATCTGAAATTAAATCGGGTGCCATTACTAGCATTGAAAAATACAAAGCAGCCCCAATCATTGTGGTATGCAAGACAGGTCAAACATCACACGAAAGTGCTAACCTGTTAGCGAAAGCCGGCTTTGAAAAAGTGAACATGCTGAAAAACGGTATGACGGCTTGGAATGAAAATAACTTACCTTTGGTTTCTGATAAGCCAGCAAGTAAGAAAGGTAAGAAGTAATTTAGACCCTAGGTTGCTAGTCCCTAGTTTCTAGGAAAAGACAAAAAGCGAAAAGTTTAAACATTGCTTTGGGTTACGTGGAAAAGCTTTCCCGTGACTCGAAGCGAAGTGCTCTCTTATCTCGTGTGACCATTATTTATGGCTTCGCATTGTCTAGGGACCAGGAACTAGTAACTAGAAACCAATTTTAATTAATAAGGATAAACCCATCATGGCTGAAGCAGCACCTCAAGAACAACAGAACTTCACAATTCAACGTATCTTCCTGAAAGATCTTTCTTTTGAAGCACCAACAGCGCCACAAATGTTCCAAAAAGAATGGGAACCTGATGTGAAGTTAGACTTAGACACTCAAAGCCGTGAGTTAGGTGAGAATGTTTATGAAGTGGTTCTTCGCTTAACCGTTACGGTTAAAAACGCTGAAGAAGTGGCTTTCTTATGTGAAATTCAGCAAGGTGGTATCTTCACTGCTGAGAATATGGAACAAGGTCAACTAGCACATTGCCTAGGTGCATTCTGCCCGAACATCCTATTCCCATACGCTCGTGAAACGGTTTCTAGTTTAGTAGTGAAAGGTACGTTCCCACAATTGAACCTAGCTCCAGTTAACTTTGATGCTTTGTTCATGAACTACCTACAGCAACAAGCTGAACAAGCACCACAAGAAGCATAATATTGCTTTTAATCTCAGATTAAACTAAAGAGCGAAGACAGCAGTGTCTCGCTCTTTGTGATTAAAGGTTCGTTACTCGTTATTCGTTTCTTGTTACTAGGGCGCTGCGCTTCTCGTAACTCGAAAAAGCGGAAGAGAGAGCCGAAAAGACGGAAGCGGGTTGTGTGTAACAGCAATCGTTAGACGTTACTTGTCATCCTGAATAGCGACGTAGGAGCGTAGTTCAGGAGCTCCTTGCGTGATTCGAATGCTCTTTCCTCGCATATGAAGCGTTCTCGTAACATGCAGCAAAAGCAGCTTGTTTCGTATGACGAGTTGCGTGTAATAGCAAAGTTATCGCTCTTGTCTTTTTCTAAATACGAGCAACGAACAGCGAAGCGCCCGAGCAACGCTATTAACTATTTAAAGGTCCTAACCATGACAAATTCAACTGCCAATAATGATGTCGTAATGACAGTGATCGGTGCTGGTTCATATGGTACTTCGTTAGCGATTGCTTTAGCTCGTAATGGCTCTAAAGTCATTTTGTGGGGGCATGATCCTTCGCATATGGCGGCTTTAGAACAAGACCGCTCTAATGAAGAATTCCTACCTGGTATTGATTTTCCCGAGTCATTGATTATTGAATCGGATTTGTCGAAAGCGGTTACTGCGAGCCGCGACTTGCTGGTGGTGGTACCGAGTCATGTATTTGGTATTGTATTAAACAACTTAAAGCCTCATTTGCGTAGTGATACTCGTATTTGTTGGGCAACCAAAGGCTTAGAGCCTGAAACTGGCCGCTTATTAAAAGATGTCGCACATGATGTGATCGGTGAACAAGTGCCTCTTGCAGTGTTGTCAGGTCCAACGTTTGCCAAAGAATTGGCCGCAGGTATGCCAACAGCGATTGCGGTCGCATCACCTGATGCTGAGTTTGTAAAAGATCTTCAAGAAACCATTCACTGCAGTAAATCTCTTCGTGTGTATGCCAACAATGACTTTATTGGTATGCAACTTGGCGGTGCAGTTAAGAATGTCATCGCAATTGGTGCCGGAATGTCTGATGGTATTGGTTTCGGTGCTAATGCTCGTACCGCATTAATTACTCGCGGCCTTGCAGAAATGTGTCGTTTAGGCGCAGCATTAGGCGCCCAGCCTGAAACCTTTATGGGAATGGCTGGTCTAGGTGACTTAGTGTTGACTTGTACCGATAACCAATCACGAAATCGTCGCTTTGGTTTAGCATTAGGTAAAGGTAAAGATGTCGATACTGCTCAGCTTGAAATTGGCCAAGTAGTGGAAGGCTACCGAAATACCAAAGAAGTTTGGCTATTAGCCAACAGAATGGGTGTTGAAATGCCGATTGTTGAACAAATCTATCAAGTGTTGTATCAAGGAAAAGATGCTCGTCTCGCGGCGCAAGATTTGTTAGCACGACAAAAGAAAGCGGAAGGGTAAATAGCTATCCTCGGTTCTTGGGCGTTTCGCTCGAGAACCGAAAAGACGGTAGCGAGTTACGTGTTTCGAGTTGCGTGTAAGATCAGAAGCAAAAGCAGATCTGAGATACGGGGACGCTACGTTCGAGAACCGAAAATCGTTAAAGAAAGATTGCTGCGAGTTGCGTGTGGCGAGTAAAGGCACACACTAAAAGTTAGCTGTCATCCTGAAAAGCGACGTAGGAGCGCAGTTCAGGATCTCCCAACTCGTGTTGAGATTGAATCATTCCTTTGGTGAGTAACGTGCAGTAGGAGATCCTGAACTATGTTCGTGCCTCACTATTCAGGATGACGGAGTTTATTTTTCTCGTACTCACTTGTATCTTTTACTCGCAACTCGGAGTGAAGCGTTCACGCAACCCGCAACAATTTATTAAGCGAGACGCTCAAGGATGAATTCTCTACTAGGGACCAGTATCTAGGAACATATATGAAACACTGCGAAAAACAAAAAGTCTGGAATACGATTGTAGATGAAGCAAGACGTCAGGCTGAACAAGAGCCTATGCTGGCGAGCTTTTATCACTCGACGATCATTAATCACGATAGTCTTGGGGCATCACTGAGTTATATCTTAGCCAATAAGCTGAGAACTGCGACCATGCCACCAATGACGGTACGTGAAGTCGTAGAAGAGGCCTTTAAAGATGATCCTTCTATCACTGACAGTGCAGCTTGTGATATTTGTGCGATCGTAAACCGCGATCCAGCTGTTTCAATGTATTCGACACCACTTTTGTACTTAAAAGGTTATCATGCATTACAAGGCTATCGTGTCGCTAACTGGTTATGGAAACAAGGTCGTTTCGCTTTAGCGACTTATCTACAAAATCAGATCTCGGTAGCCTGTCAGGTTGATATCCATCCTGCGGCACGTATTGGTCAAGGTATCATGCTCGACCATGCAACCGGAATCGTGATTGGTGAAACTGCCGTAGTCGAAAATGATGTGTCTATCCTACAAGATGTGACGTTAGGTGGTACTGGTAAAGAATGTGGTGACCGTCATCCTAAGATCCGTGAAGGGGTGATGATTGGCGCAGGCGCGAAAATTCTCGGTAATATTGAAGTGGGCGAAGGGGCGAAGATAGGTTCGTGTTCTGTGGTACTTCAAGCTGTTCCTCCTCACACGACGGTTGCTGGTGTTCCAGCTAAAATTGTCGGTCGTCCACAAAGTGACAAACCATCGGAAGATATGGACCAAGCGTTTAACGGTAATGGTCATAAACTTATTGATGGAGCGGGGATTTAAGATAGATTTGTTTCTCGAGTCTAGGGCGCTTCGCTGTTCGTGACTCGGGAAGATTGTAGCTAGTTGTGGGTTTCGTGTTTGTGAGTTGCTTGTAACAGCGAGCGCTAAATGGTAACAGTCATCCTGAAAAGCGACGTAGGAGCGCAGTTCAGGATCTCCCAAGGCGTGTTGAGGTTGAAAGGGTATTGTTGGGAAGTAACGTGTGATAGGAGATCCTGAACTACGTTCGTACCTCACTATTCAGGATGACGCTCTTTGGGCTTAGTATCTACTTTGATTTTTCTCGCAACTCGAAGCGAAGCGCTCTCGATTCTCGTAACTGTCTTTCCTCATCCTCACCGCATACCCATATGCCAATATCCCACCAATCACATTGCCAAGTGCAATACCAATAAACAAACCTTCAACGCCACTCATCAGGCTACCTACCCAAGCGCAAGGTAGGGTAAAAATAAACAAGCGAGAGAAGTTCCATAAGAAAGCTTTAACGGGTAGATGCATCGCATTTAAGCAACTGACCAACATCATGACTATCCCTTGAAAACCATAGCTTATTGGGACCACAATCAAGAAGTGCCATAAGAAGTCTTGCACGCTTTGCTCCTGGCTAAAGACGGAGGCAATTGGCATGCTTAATGGCACCATCAAGATAAATAACCCAAATTGAAAAATGACCGCAAACCGCATCGCAAGAAATAAAGCACTAAAGCTACGCTCTTGATTGTTGGCTCCGATATTTTGGGCAATGAATGGAGTGAGGACTGAGCCCAATGACATTAATACAATAATCATAATCGACTCTACTCGCTGGGCTGCACCATAAGCTGCCACTGCTTCATTACCGAAATTGGCGAGCATGATCATTAATACTGCTCCTGAAAGTGGGTTCATGGCACTTGAAAAAGCCGCCGGTGTGCCAATTTTTAATATCTGAGTCCAGTCTTGCCAAATTCGTTTTATTTGTGGAGGCGCGACTAGTTTCTCTCGTTTGATTAAGATAAATAACGCTGCACATAAAGCACCGAACCAACTGACCGCACTGGCAATTGCCGCACCTTGAATCCCTAATTCTGGAAATGGGCCGTAACCAAAAATTAGTAAAGGATCGAGCACACCATTAATGAAACCGGCAGTCATCATGATTTTCGCAGGGGTTTTGGTATCGCCAGTTGAGCGAATTACACTATTACCAGCCATCGGAATGACTAATAATGGAATAGTGAAGTACCAGATTTGCATGTATTGTTTGATTAGCGGAAGTAAATCGTCTGTCGCACCTAGCATGAGAAATAGCGGTTCGATAGTCAGCAATCCAAGCGTCGAGGCGAACGTGACTAATAAAATAGCGAGAATAAGCCCATGAGTGGAAAATCGCGCGGCATTACGAGTATCACCTTGACCAAGCAAGCGACCAACATTGGCGGATAAGCCCATACCGATACCTAATGTAATACAGCTAACACCAAAAGTGACAGGGAAAGTAAAGCTGATAGCGGCCAGTGCATGAGTACCAAGTAGTGAGATAAAAAAGGTATCGACTAAGTTGAAGGTTAAGATCGCCAATAACCCAACCACCATAGGTAAGGTCATAGTTTGCAATACTTTGGGTATGGGGCCAGTCAATAAGCCGTGTTTGTCTTGCATGGAAATGATTCGCTGATGATGAAGTGGTTAGGATAAGCCTTTTTGTTACTGGTGACTAGGAGTTGATTTCGTTTCTCGTTTCTCGTAGCGACCGAGACTCGAGCTCCGCATTTGCTTTTACTCGCAACACGGAGCGAAGCGTACTCGGCTCTCGCAACTTCCTTTATTCTGATCTTTATCACATTTTTTTCACGTTCCCCCTTGGGTTTTGATCATCTTCACCCCACATATCCAAACAGACCGAGAGAATTACTCGGTATCTTTAAATATTTCCATGAACATCTAATCAGGAGAGATGCACAGATGAACATTCGTCCTTTACATGACCGAGTTATCGTTGAGCGCCAAGAAGTAGAATCAAAGTCTGCTGGTGGCATCGTATTAACTGGTTCAGCTGCGGAAAAATCTACTCGCGGCAAAGTTCTAGCTGTCGGCAAAGGTCGTATTTTAGAAAATGGCACAGTACAACCACTTGACGTAAAAGTAGGTGATACTGTGATCTTTGCTGAAGGCTATGGCACTAAGTCTGAAAAAATCGATGGTAAAGAAGTTCTAATCTTGTCTGAGAATGACATTTTAGCAATTATTGAGTAAGCACCGACTTATTCACTTCTGAATTCAAAACCAAACGCATTCAATAGATTTTATAAGGAATAAGAACATGGCAGCAAAAGACGTAAAATTTGGTAATGACGCTCGCGTAAAAATGCTTGAAGGTGTAAACATCTTAGCAGACGCAGTAAAAGTAACATTAGGCCCTAAAGGTCGTAACGTAGTACTAGACAAATCTTACGGCGCACCGACTATCACTAAAGATGGTGTGTCTGTTGCTCGTGAAATTGAATTGGAAGACAAATTCCAAAACATGGGCGCACAAATGGTTAAGCAAGTCGCTTCTCAAGCGAACGATGTAGCGGGTGACGGTACCACTACCGCAACCGTTCTTGCACAATCAATTATTACTGAAGGTCTTAAAGCGGTTGCTGCAGGTATGAACCCAATGGACCTTAAGCGCGGTATTGATAAAGCAGTAACAGCGGCAGTTGAAGAGTTAAAAGGTTTGTCTAAAGATTGTTCAAGCAGTACTGAGATTGAGCAAGTCGCGACTATCTCTGCAAACTCTGACAGCTCTGTTGGTAAAATCATTGCTGAGGCGATGGAAAAAGTAGGTCGTGATGGCGTTATTACTGTTGAAGAAGGTCAAGCTCTACAAGATGAGTTAGACGTAGTAGAAGGTATGCAGTTTGACCGCGGTTACCTATCTCCTTATTTCATCAACAACCAAGAAGCGGGTAGTGTCGATCTTGATAACCCATTCATCCTTTTGGTTGATAAGAAAGTATCAAATATCCGTGAATTGCTTCCTACATTAGAAGCAGTTGCAAAAGCATCTCGCCCTCTATTGATCATTGCAGAAGATCTTGAAGGTGAAGCGCTAGCTACTCTTGTTGTGAACAACATGCGCGGTATCGTGAAAGTAGCTGCAGTGAAAGCACCTGGTTTCGGTGACCGTCGTAAAGCAATGCTACAAGACATCGCGGTTCTAACGGCTGGTACTGTGATTTCTGAAGAAATCGGTCTTGAGCTAGAAAAAGCAACACTAGAAGATCTTGGCCAAGCGAAACGCGTGACTATTACCAAAGAAGCGACAACTATCATTGATGGCTCTGGCGAAGAAGACATGATTCAAGGTCGTGTGGCGCAAATTCGTCAACAAATCGAAGATGCAACATCAGATTACGACAAAGAAAAACTTCAAGAACGCGTAGCGAAACTAGCTGGTGGTGTTGCAGTCATCAAAGTTGGCGCAGCGACTGAAGTTGAAATGAAAGAGAAGAAAGACCGTGTTGAAGATGCACTTCATGCAACTCGCGCAGCGGTTGAAGAAGGTATCGTTGCCGGTGGTGGTGTTGCATTGATTCGCGCCGCTTCTAAAGTGGTAGGCCTTGAAGGTGACAACGAAGAGCAAAACGTAGGTATCCGCGTCGCGCTTCGTGCAATGGAATCTCCAATTCGTCAAATCACTAAGAACGCAGGTGATGAAGAATCAGTGGTTGCTAACAATGTACGCGCTGGCGAAGGTAACTACGGTTACAACGCGGCAACAGGCGAATACGGTGACATGATCGCAATGGGTATTTTGGATCCAACTAAAGTAACTCGTTCTGCACTACAATTTGCAGCATCTGTTGCCGGTCTTATGATCACAACTGAAGCGATGGTGACAGATAAGCCACAAGATGCAGCGCCAATGCCTGATATGGGCGGCATGGGTGGAATGGGCGGTATGGGTGGCATGATGTGATCAACCGATCACTAGCTATCTAGATTCATAGCTCAAAGTATTGAGGCTCACAGCTAAGGTTGTGAGCCTTTTTTTATTAAGTTTAGTTACGGTATTGAGTCGCTCTAGTTATCTAAATCTGAGGTTATCTGCCGATTCACAAGCAAAAAAATCCCCTTATGCTTTTATCAGCGTAAGAGGATGTCTGTTATAAGTTTTTTATCTTAAATCGCGAATCATTTTAGATCTTCTGCGATTTTGTCTGCTTTTTCTTTCATTTCGTCCATTTTGTTTTGGATGTCTTTTACTTGGTCATCCGTTAAGTTTTCAATTTTAGCTGTAAACTCTTCCATTTGCTTTTATTGTCTTTCAGCGTTCGCTTTTGCTTGTTCATTTAGTTTAATTTGAGCATTGAGCTTCATTTGGTCTTTTTTCTCAGTTGCAACATCAAGATCTTTAGTTAAAGATTCGATATTTGAAGCCGCTGTCGCTTCAACTTGTTGTAGTTGGGCGTTGATATCATCAATGTTTTTCTGTTGCTTGTCTGTAAGTGTTGCCGCAGAAGCAAAAGTAGAGGCAATAGCGAGTGATAGTACAAGAGTGCGTTTTAACATGATAAATACCTGTATATTTGAGTAGATAATGAGGGGTAACTTACTCCAAAATTAAGGAGGCATGTAAAGTTAATGTCATTTATTGTCTTGATTTAGCGATGAATAAAAGATAGTTCAATGATGTGTTTTTTGTGTTAATTTTTTGTTTGTGCGTGCTGCGTTGGTGTTTGTTTTTATAGGGATGAAATTATTTTGGCGATGCGAATAAAAAACCTTATTGATAATTGTTATGGATTGCGAATTGACGATTGGACGATGGAAGTAGGCCAACATTGGGGGATATTTTCAACCTATAGTCATGCCGGATCTTTGCTGGGTCGTTTATTAGCCGGTGATCTCAAACTAGAACAGGCATTAATTGAAGGTAGACCCAACAAAGTAGGTTGGGTCTCTTTGTACCTTCAACAGCAGTTGCTCGAAAAAGAGCTGGCGGATGATGATACTGATTTCATGGACCGTTTTGATTATGGTTCGAGTGTCGAATCTCTGGTGTCTGAAATGTGCACAGATCCTGAGCAATTAGAGAGTCTGTTAGCTTTAACTGATCTCGTTCATTTACGTCAGCGTGGTTTTCGTCAGCTTTCAACAGGAGAAACCCGTCGGGTAATGTTAGCTCGGGCGCTCGCAATTGAACCAGAATTGCTGGTACTCGATGAACCCTACGCTGGGCTTGATATTGCTCATCAACAGCAATTATCGCAATTACTGCAAACACTGTCGAAGTCCATTCAATTGTTGATTATTACTTCCCGTGAAGATGAATTACCGGACTGTATTACTCATGTGGCGATGTTTAACGTAGAAGTTACTAAGACAGGCGTGCTTAATACTAAGACAGATAACGATAGTAATATCATCCATCGCCTAAGTGAGCCTATGACTATCAGTGAATGGAATGATCATCCCGTCATGGCTCAGCTCAATGCGCTCTCGCAGCAACGTAGCCAACAAGTACTCGAATTAATTAAACAGCAGCGCTATAAAGCTAAATATTCGGATCCTTTAATGGAGCTTAAAAATGGCAAAGTTGAATACACCGATGGTTTAATTTTCAAAGAGGTAAATTGGCGAATCAATAATGGTGAGCATTGGCAAGTGCGTGGCCCGAATGGTTGTGGTAAGAGTACCTTGCTCGGTTTGATTCTCGGCGATCACCCACAGTGTTATAGTAATGACATTACCTTGTTTGGTAAGCCTCGTGGTAGTGGTGAAACCATTTGGCAAGTAAAAGAGCAAATCGGCATTGTGTCATCCGCCTTACATTTGCAATATCGAGTTAATTGTAGCGCTATGGAAGTTTTGCTTTCCGGTTTCTTCGATTCGATAGGACTCTACCAAAAACCAAGTAAAAAACAGATGGATTTAGCGAAAGATTGGCTGGCGATTTTGCATATGAGCCAATTTGAGAAAACCAGTTTTAAACAACTCGACTATGGTCAGCAGCGTTTGTTGTTAATTGGGCGCGCGTTGATTAAACAACCGGTGTTATTGATTCTCGATGAACCATATCAAGGGTTAGATTTTATTAACCGTAAACTGGTGATGAATACGCTTAATATGATAGCGCAAGAAAACTTGAGCCAACTTTTGTATGTCTCTCATCATAGCGATGATGCACTGCCGGCGATCCGTAACTATGTGGATTTTGTTGGTAGTTCAGATATGGGATACCAAGTTGAAATAAAGACGCTTTGATATATCCCCAAGTAACCCTGCATACAGAATTTGCGGGTTACTTGGGGCAATGTTATAGAAGCAAGTTTACGTTACGACGCTCATTTTTATTTTATAAGCTAATCTTTGCCATTCATTTAATCTTCGCTACTTTGTTCTTCTTTAGCTATTACTCTATTCATATTAATCGTCTTAGGTCGACGGCGTTTTTGCATGGTTTGATGAACTCCGCGACGTAGGCTTTGAAAGCTTTTTTCGACTTTATCTACCCCCAATAACACGGTGAGTGCTAAAGCGGTAAATATGATGGATTGAGTTTCATGGCCAAGGCCAATCATTAATCCTAGTGCTGCTAGAACCCAAATCACGGCTGCAGAAGTCACGCCATGAATTTTGCCATCCATAGTCATCATTACACCGGCACCTAAAAAGCCGACACCGGTAATAATTTGCCCTAATACCCGAGCTTGATCGAGCGTATTCGGAGACAGAGACACGGCCATCGCCATAAATAAGTAAGTACCGGAAATAATTAATATCGCGGTGCGAATACCGACAGGTTTGCCACGAAGCTGACGCTCTAAACCAATTAAAGTGCCATTAATCGCACAGGCCGCGAGAGACCACCAATCAAAGGGGTCGATATTAAGCCATTCAGGGTACATTGGAGTGTTTCGTCCTTATTAATTCGTTAATGAAATTGATAACAAAAGAGGTGTGGTAAGAAGTTGGAATATGATGATTTTTGAATAAGAGATCTAGTTGATTTTTGATGATATTTTTTTATCTCTAAGGTAAATAGTTTTTATCATCGTTAGTTTATTTGTAATGACTTAAACACATTGTTACTTAATTTAAGTATGCGTTTTATACATAATATGTATGCGTTGTTATCACTGTTTTTATTAAGGTTTATTACCTATACTGCCAACATATTAAGTCGAATGGCTCACCCACACGTTGGAGATGTTATGTTTAAAGCTTTAGTGTTAAACCAAGAAGACAAACGTACGATTGCAAATATCGAAACTTTAGATGAAAACCAATTGCCGGAAGGTGAAGTACTGGTTGCGGTTGATTACTCTTCAATTAACTACAAAGATGGCCTCGCTGTAACAGGTAAAGGCAAAATTATTCGTAACTTTCCAATGGTTCCTGGCATTGACTTCGCCGGTACGGTTTTAGAATCTCAAGATGACCGTTATTCTGAAGGCGATAAAGTCGTTCTAACCGGTTGGGGGGTTGGTGAAAATCACTGGGGCGGTATGGCTGAAAAAGCACGCCTAAAAGCCGATTGGCTAGTACCATTACCACAAGGCTTTGATCCAAAACAAGCGATGATGATTGGTACCGCAGGTTTCACTGCCATGTTATGTGTACAAGCCATTTTAGATTCGGGTGTAAAACCTGAAGATGGTGAGATCTTAGTGACTGGCGCAAGTGGTGGTGTTGGTTCGGTTTCTGTTACTTTATTAAGCCAACTTGGTTATAAAGTGGCTGCCGTTACAGGGCGTGTAGAAACAAACGGCCCTTGGCTTGAAGCTCGTGGTGCATCTCGTATTATTGACCGTTCAGAATTTGAAGAACCCGCTCGTCCGCTTGAAAAACAAGTGTGGGTTGGTGCGATTGATACCGCTGGTAGTAAAGTTTTAGCTAAAGTGTTGGCCCAGATGGATTACGATTCTACCGTTGCTGCATGTGGTCTAGCTGCTGGCTTTGACTTACCGACAACAGTGATGCCTTTCATCTTACGCAATGTGCGTCTACAAGGTATTGATTCAGTCAATTGCCCAGCAGAGAAGCGTATTGCCGCATGGAATAAATTAGTTGAGATTCTTCCAGCAAGTTACTTTGAACAAGCCTGTTCAGAAATTACGTTAGAAGAAGTACCACAATACGCTGAAGACATTACTAATGGTCAAGTAACTGGCCGAGTAGTCGTTAAGATTTAAAAGAAATAAGGGAGCTAGCGGGCTAGTTCCTAGTACCTAGAAAAAAAACTAAAGCCTTGCAGTGCTTTGACATGAGTCGCTGCTTGGCTTTTTTTATAGGTGAAGCATAGGGCTCATTTGTTGATGTAAAATGCGCAGAATGAAAATATCCTGTTCTCTTATTCGATAGAAAATAGTGTGTTTTTTATAATCATGTCTTCTTATTCCCTGTTTGAGCTGACTGTAATCGCGGCCAAGCAAAGGCGCTTCAGATAGAATAAGTAAGCAGCGTTCCATATCATCGGTGTAGTCATCCGCCTGATCTTCACCAAAATTTAGCCAAGTGTAGTCATATATTGCCCCAAAATCTTCTTCGGCTTTTTTGGATAATTTATACACTCAATTTAGCCTTGCGCTGCACAGCAATCTGCTTTAAAGATAAGTTGCTTTCACCACTTTGTTCACCTTCCTCAATCGCATTGCGTAGCATATTTTGCTGGTTTTCTTGTTGCTCCAATAAACGTAAGGCACTTCTCATTACTTCACTGGTTGAGCCGTAACGGCCACTTTGTACCATACGTTCAATAAAGCTATTGAGTGATTCGCCGATTGTGACACTTGTTGTTCGTCCCATGGGATTTACCTTGTGTTAACTATTCACACAAAGTGTATCATAGATTAAAAATTATGCTATTTGAACGAGGTTTTGCTGTTAGTGATATGTGAAAGTAATAGCGATCTCAGCTTAGGGATTTTTATTTTTTCGAGTCACGATCAGCGAAGCGCCCGAGCCACTATATTCTTTTCCCAGAAACTTTTAATTCCTTACTCTATTCCCATCACTTTAATTCGCTCCGAAATTAATTTACCGCATTCTTGTTTTAATACTCCTCTAAGCCATTGTTGTGAGGCGGAATGATCACAACGAGAGTGCCAAATTAGCGAGTAATCGAATGGGGTTAAGTTAAAAGGTAGTTGCTTAATCACTAGGTTGTAGCGCTTTGCGACTAAGTAGGCAAGATCGGCGGGTACAGTGACAATCAAAGGTAGAGTATCCATTACCGCTAATGCCGCTTCTAGATGATAAGAACGCAGAACTAAATTAGGGCTAGGGTAGTCAGAAAGCGCCTCATCAATCAGCGCTTTAACGCCATCACTGATCGCAATCATGGCATGACGACTATTTAAGTAATCATCCAATGTCAGTTCAACATTGGCTAATGGATGATTACTCGACAATAAGCAAAAGACACTGACTTTGCCGAGGATATCACTATGCAACGGGGCCACCGAATAAGTGGGACGGCAGATTGCTATGTCGGCACCTTGCGTCGTCAGCTGGTGGGCGAGGTTATTATGTTGCAATGGCACTAGCTCAAGTTGCAGGTTTGGTGCTTCTTGATAAATACGCGGCAAAGCAAACGGTAGAATGGTTTGCATCGCATAGTCAGTGGTGGCAATAGTGAATTTTTGGCGGCACGCTTTGGGTTCAAATTCTTGAGGGGATAAGATATCGCGGATATTCTCAAGTGGTTGAGTAAGAGATTGATCAAAATCTAAGGCTTTCTGAGTGGGAATGAGATGTTGCCCTTGGCGAGTAAATAAAGGATCGTCGAGTAACACTCGTAAGCGACCTAGAACTCGGCTCATAGCTGATTGACTAAGGTTAAGACGCTGAGCTGCTTTGCTTACAGAGCCTTCTTCAATTAATACACGTAAGGCAATAAGTAAGTTAAGATCACGGCGATAAATATCTTCCAATTCCATAATGATGCCTTATTAAGATAGATGGAGATCGATTGGTGTTTTACTCTCCTCACCACCAATTTCTCGTGCCAGTTTAGGGACTAGGTACCCTGATACTTGCTTGAGTAATTCAGACATGATCTGTCTTGCTTTCTCATCTGACACATAAAAGTGAGCAGCACCTTGTACTTTATCCAATAAGTGTAAGTAATAAGGTAGGACACCAGCATTAAATAAAGCGTGACTTAATGCTGCTTGAGCCTCTACCGAATCATTAATCCCTTTTAATAATACGCTTTGATTAAGTAAGTGCACACCAACTTGGCGCAGCTTGCTTAAGTTAATATTTAGTTCATCATCAATTTCATTCGCGTGATTAATATGCGTCACTAGTACAACATTTAAGTGAGTACGCTGGAGGATTTTGCATAAGTCATCAGTAATTCTCGATGGGATCACTACCGGTAAACGACTATGAATTCGTAGCGTTTTGATATGTTTTATTTGAGCGATATTTTCGATAAGCCACTGCAGTTCACTGTCTTTGGCCATTAACGGATCGCCACCAGATAAAATCACTTCATCTAATTCAGGATGCTCGAGAATGTAGTTAAGGCTTTGCTGCCAAGTGGTTTTATTGCCCTTATTGTCCTGATAAGGAAAATGGCGACGGAAACAATAGCGACAATTTATCGCACAACCGCCTTTTACGATCATCAGTACTCGACTAGTGTACTTATGTAATAAACCGGGCAGTACATTGTCTTGCTCATCTAGGGGATCAGTTGAGTATCCGTTATGCACTTTAAATTCTTCATTTAAAGGTAATACTTGGCGCAATAAAGGATCGTGTGGATTGCCTTTTTCCATTCTATCGACAAAACTTCTAGGGACACGTTGGGAAAATAGCTGACGTGCTTTCAACCCTGATAACCACGGCGTAGGGTCAATTTCCAATAATTCAAGCAATTGCATGGGATCTGAAATCGCCTGTGCTAATTCGGTTAACCAAGAATTTTGTCGAGTTGGATCATTTTGTCGGGTATTTGGCGAGGTTTTACGCCACTTTTGCTCAACAGAAATGACTTTTCGGGTTATCATATCGGGCATTAAATTGAACTCGAAGAATAATAGAGGAAATCATGGCGACAGTTAGCACCAATGAATTCAAAGGTGGTTTAAAATTCATGTTGGATAATGAGCCTTGCTCAATCATCGAAAATGAATACGTTAAGCCTGGTAAAGGGCAAGCGTTTAACCGCGTTAAGCTTCGCAAACTTTTGTCTGGAAAAACGTTAGAGAAAACGTTCAAGTCAGGTGAAAGCTTTGAACTGGCTGACGTAGTTGATGTAGAACTAGGTTATCTATATAGCGATGGTGAATTCTACCATTTCATGAACAACGAAACTTTTGAGCAAATTGCCGCAGACGTTAAAGCCGTCGGCGATATGGCTAAATGGTTAGTTGAAAATGACGTTTGTACTCTAACGTTGTGGAATGATAACCCTATCTCTGTGACTCCGCCAAACTTTGTTGAGCTTGAAGTAACAGAAACCGACCCAGGCCTTAAAGGTGATACTCAAGGAACAGGCGGCAAACCTGCAACATTGAGCACAGGTGCAGTTGTTCGCGTTCCACTATTTATTGCAATTGGTGAAGTAGTGAAAGTCGATACTCGTACTGGTGAGTATGTAGGTCGAGTAAAATAAGTTACGTTTCTCGTCGCTCGGGCCGCTTCGCTGCTCGTAGCTCGAAAGGTAACACTCGAAGAATAATAAATGGGCCGCTGATCATTCAGCGGCCCGTTTTTTTATTTGGTAGAAAAGATGTTGCGAGAGTCGAGAAGAATAAAAGTAAAAGATTAGAGCCAGAATAAAAAATGGATCGTCATCCTGAATAGTGAGGCACGAACGTAGTTCAGGATCTCCAACAGCTCGTGACTTCTTTAAAACCATTAAATATCAATACGTTTTAGGAGATCCTGAACTGCGCTCCTACGTCGCTTTTCAGGATGACGGTTCAGTTAAAAGCTAGGAGATTAAGTCCTTTTCGAATCACGAGTAGCAACGCGGCCGAATACCGATAAACGATAATGCCTTTTGGCTCTCGAGTGTAGCATCCCTGAACCCCGGCTCAGCTTCTGCTCTTGTATCTTTTCCTAGCCACGAGCAGTGCAGCGGTCGAGCCACGCCATCCGAAAATTCTTCCCCCTAAAACAAAAAAGCCAGCAAGGACTGCTGGCTTTTCAATAAGTTATAAATTCCTATTACAGAAGGAAAATATAAGCGATAGCTAATACCGAAATGATTGCGGCAATTGCGTAACAAGCAATTTTACCGACGATTCCAGTGTGGAATTTTAGGTCGTGCATGCCGTGGTGAACACGGTGCATTGCATGCCACATTGGTAGTGCAATTGAGGCGATAATAAATAGCCCACCAATAATGCTACTTGCAAAGGCATGAACGCGTACAAAGTTAAAAGTATCGGCATCAAATACACCTAACGGCATTAAGATACCCAGCACTAAAACAGTGACAGGGGTGATCATGGCAAACCAAGTACCGCCAGCACCAAATAGTGACCACCAAATTGGCTCATCAGAACGTCTAGGGTTTGGATTAATCATCTCTTTTCTCCTACACCAATACCAATACAATCAGTGAGATCACAGCAACTGCGCCCCATTGTGCGGTAATAATCATTTTCGGCTCGACTTTTTTTCCAGCGACTTTAATTGGCATCACTTGTGGCATCATGCTAAAGAAAGTGGCCGCATGGAATAAGCTACCCGCTAGTGCCACGATGTTAATCGCGATGACTAGTGGGTTTTGCATAAAGTGTTGCCATTCTAGCCAAGCTACAGGTCCTTTTACTAAGCTTGCTAGACCACAAAGCATGAATAAGGTAAACAGAATTAACGGCAATACCGTTGCTTCACGAAGCATGTAAAAACGGTAGAACGGATGCTTGCTCCACCAAGTACGATTCATAGGACGAACGTAAGGTTTACGATTGCTCATTCTAGATCTCCTGTGATTTGAACATAGAGATCACGAAATCCATTGAAGACTCCACTTTCCCTTGGTTTACCGCTGCTGCTGGATCAACGTGCTTAGGACACACTTTTGAGCAGTAACCGACAAAAGTACAACCCCAAGCACCATTATCACTGTTGATAAGCTTCATACGTTCAGCTTTACCATTATCACGAGTATCTAAGTTGTAACGGTGTGCAAGCGTTAATGCAGCAGGGCCGATAAACTCGGGGTTTAAACCGAATTGAGGACAAGCTGCGTAGCAAAGACCACAGTTGATGCAGCCAGCGAATTGTTTGTATTTCGCCATTTGCGCTGGGGTTTGCTTGTTAGTGCCGTCTTCTGGTTTGCGGTCGTTACCAATGATGTATGGCTTGATTGCTTCCAAACGCTCGATGAAAGGTGTCATATCAACGATAAGATCTTTCTCGATAGGGAAGTTAGCAAGAGGCTCGATGGTCACGCCATTTGGGTAGTCACGCATAAAGCTCTTACAAGCCAACGTTGGTACGTTGTCAACCATGATGCCGCATGAACCACATATTGCCATACGACAAGACCAACGGTAAGACAGATTTTTGTCTAGGTGATCTTTGATATAACCAATCGCATCTAGGATGGATGTAGTGTCATCACAAGGTACGTCGAACGTTTGTAAATAAGGTTCTTTGTCAGTCTCTGGGTTGTAACGCAGAATGCTGACTTTTTGGATACGAGCTTCTCTTGGTGAATTAATTGCAGTCGCAGACATGATTATTTCTCCTGCGCTTGTTGTTCGGCTGCTTCTTTGGCGGCAGCTTCATCAGCCGCTGCACCGTACAAGCGAGCTTTTGGTTGAGACTTAGTGATCTTAACTGAGCTGTAATCGATCACAGGAGCGGCATCTTCTTGGTAGAAAGATAGTGTATGCTTCAAGAAGTTCTCATCATCACGTGTTGTGCAGCCTTCGTCTAAACGTTGGTGTGCACCGCGCGATTCTTTACGACGAATGGCTGATTGTGCCATCGCTTCTGCAACTTCTAACCCATAGCCCACTTCGATAGCGTAAAGTAGGTCAGTGTTGAACACTTTGCCTTTATCTTTAATACCCACTTTTTTGTAGCGTGCTTTAAGTTCAGTGAGCTTATCGATCGTCGTTTGCATTAAGTTTTCTTTGCGGTAGATACCACAACCTGCTTCCATGGTGTGACCCATTTCTGTACGAATATCAGACCAGCTTTCAGTACCATCGTTGTCTAATAGTGCTTGAATCCGAGCTTCTACATCGCTGATTTGACGTTTGATGTTGTCTTCATTCCAGCCTTTGAATGCTTTAGCACGTTCAGCGGCGTTTTCACCAGCGACGCGACCAAATACCACAAATTCAGCTAATGAGTTTGAACCTAGGCGGTTCGCACCATGCAGGCCAACTGACGCACATTCACCCACAGCGAATAGACCTTTAATGCGAGTTTCACATTGACCATCCGTTTCAATACCACCCATGGTGTAGTGGACCGTTGGACGAATTGGGATTGGCTCTTTCGCTGGGTCAACGTTTACGTAAGCTTTTGCTAGTTCACAGATAAACGGTAAGCGCTCTTGTAGGTATTCTTCACCTAAGTGACGAAGATCTAAATGCACCACATCACCAAGTGGGTGCTTGATGGTGTTGCCTTTTTGTTGCTCGTGCCAGAACGCTTGAGACACTTTGTCACGTGGACCGAGTTCCATGTACTTGTTTTTAGGCTCGCCAACAGGTGTTTCAGGACCCATCCCGTAGTCTTGCAAGTAACGGTAGCCATTTTTGTTGACGATAATACCGCCTTCACCACGACAACCTTCAGTCATGAGAATGCCGGTACCAGGTAGTCCGGTTGGGTGATATTGAACAAATTCCATATCACGTAGTGGCACGCCGTGACGGTAAGCCATTGCCATACCATCGCCGGTTACGATACCTCCGTTAGTGTTAGTGTTGTAAACACGACCTGCACCACCGGTGGCAAGTACCACTGATTTCGCTTTGATCGCCACTAACTCACCTTCAGACATGTGGATTGCCACGATACCTTGCGCCTCTTTCGTATCGCCTTCACCGTCAACTAATAGGTCAACCACGAAGTACTCATCAAAGCGTTTGATGTTTGAATATTTAATAGAGGTTTGGAAAAGGGTGTGTAGCATATGGAAGCCCGTTTTATCGGCCGCAAACCAAGTACGTTCGATTTTCATGCCACCAAAGCGACGAACGTTGACGTCGCCATTTTCTTTACGGCTCCATGGACAACCCCATTGCTCCATTTGGATCATTTCACGGGTTGAGTTTGCTACGAAGTATTCAACAACATCCTGTTCACATAGCCAGTCACCACCACCAACGGTATCGTTGAAGTGATTATCTAAGCTGTCTTCTTCCTTGATAACTGCCGCTGAACCGCCTTCGGCAGCAACCGTGTGTGAACGCATAGGGTACACTTTTGAAATCAATGCAATTTCAAGTTCAGGGTTTGCTTCTGCTGCCGCAATTGCAGTACGTAAACCAGCGCCGCCAGCGCCGATGACTGCGATATCTGTGGTTATGACTTTCACAGTTATCCTCCAGAGTAGGTGTGCTCATAAGAGCTTTGTTTCACGAGCACGATTGGAAAAATAGTAATTATTAATTTGTGCACATTTAGTGTAGGAAATAATGCTGAATAATAAATTGATCTAACAAGGGTAAACCCCAACTTTATCCCTCTAAAGTAGTAGAATGTGAGTTGAACTATTCCCCTGTTTTTAAATAAGAAGTGCCTTTTTAAGAATGATTTTCATTCAGTTCGTGAGACAAGGAATAATCCATCTTAAAAAGTTGGTTATTCATTTGGGTTTGATTAAACTGAGCACACTGTTATTTATCTCTTTGGTTGAAATCGAGAACAATATGGATCTTTGGCAACCTTCTGCTTCCATTGAACAATTAGCGCAGCGTGCTGTGATTATGGCGTCAATTCGTCAATTTTTTGCTCAACGTAATGTGTTAGAAGTGGATACCCCAGCAATGAGTCACGCCACTGTGACTGATGTGCATTTACATACATTTAAAACAGAGTTTATTGGTCCAGAATACGCATTTGGAAAAAGCGTATTTTTGATGACGAGCCCTGAATTTCACATGAAACGCTTATTAGCGGCAGGAAGTGGTTCGATTTATCAAATCAACAAAGCATTTCGTAATGAAGAAAATGGTCGCTATCACAATCCAGAATTCACCATGTTGGAGTGGTACCGTGTTGGTTTTGATCACCATGATTTAATGTCTGAAATGGATGCACTTTTACAAATGGTGCTTGGCTGTGAAGCTTGCGAAAAAATCACTTACCAACAAGCTTTTCTGCGAGTACTCGATATTTGTCCGTTAGAGTCGACAATGAGGCAATTAAAAGAAGTGGCAACGACGTTAGGTTTATCCGATATTGCTGAATCAGAAGAGAATCGTGACACTTTACTACAATTGTTATTCAGTGTTGGGATTGAACCGCATATTGGCCAACAAGTACCAGTGATGGTTTATGACTTTCCTGCATCGCAAGCTGCCTTAGCCAAGATTAGTCAACAAGATCCACGAGTCGCTGATCGCTTTGAGGTGTATTTTCAAGGTATTGAACTGGCCAATGGTTTTCATGAGTTAGATGATGCTAAAGAGCAGCTGGCACGCTTTGAGCAAGATAATCAGCAGCGGGTAGAAATGGGATTACAACCACAACCGATTGATCATCATTTGATTGCTGCGTTAGAAGTAGGATTGCCTCCATGTGCAGGGGTTGCATTAGGGATTGATCGCTTAGTGATGTTGGCGATCGGTGCAGATCATATTGATCAGGTGACGGCATTTCCCTTTCCAAGGGCATGATGGTCTTACACACTCACGACAATTCCGGTGCCAATCACTGCTAATAATGCGCCTAACCAAGCAAAAGGGGAAGGGCGTTGTTTCGTGTAGAGCCACAATAAAGGTAAAATCATAATTGGCGTGGTAGAGGAAAGAAGTGCCACCATTCCGACATGACCTTTTTGCAGTGCATAAAGAATGAAAGTCATCCCCACTGCCATGGCAAGAAAACCGTTTAAAGCAGTGATGCCTAATATTTTTAGGTTGATGATCTGTACTGGTTTCGCGATGTGTGCACCACTGAGACGTAGTAATGAATGGGCGCAAAATGCAGTGATCATCCGAATGGCAGAGGCTGCGATAGGGTCGACCGCCGTTTGCATGACAGGTTTGGCAATGATCCCACCCATCGCTTGGCAAAATGCCGCCAATAAACCTAATCCGATGGCGATAGAAAGTTTGCCTTGTACCACTTCCCAAGTATGTTGATTGGCTTGTTTTCGGCCAAAGAAAATAGCGATTACCACACCTGAAAAAACCAAAATAGCGCCAATTAATTCAAAGCCTTTTAAGCTTTCATGGAACAACCAATAGCCGAGTAGGGCGGAAAAAACCGCGTGGCAGGAAAAAAGTAGACCAGCCATACGAGGCCCCATCCGATTCATACAGGCAAATAAAGCCGTGTCACCGATAAAAATACCAATAAAACCCGATAGCGCCATTGGCAAAACATGTGATGTATCGACGGTTTGCCAGCCACCTACCGCCCACGCCATGCTGCTGAGCATTAGTGCTGTGCAACCCATACGCCATCGACTGTAAGCAAATGCGCCTAAGTGACGAGCTGGAGTGACTGAAATCAGGCTGGATATTGCCCATAATGCAGCAGCGGCAAGCGCAAACCATTCGTAGCTCATAATGTATTACTCATATCGTTCCGTTTTGAGAGTAAAAGTTAGGTTACCAATGAAAGGTTTCAGCTTGCGGGTAGAGTGCAATAGCCTCAGCTGGACTATCACAAAATACACCGTCTACACCGATATCATTAAGCCATTGCCAATCTTCTGGGCGATTAACCGTATACACATACACCGCTAGCCCTAGCGATTTGGCATGTTGTACATAATCTTCATCTACGACATCAATATCTAAATTTAAGCTGGTGGCGGCAAGGTTTTTCGCAAACATCGATTTTTCAATGCCTTTCGAGGCAGTTAATGCACCAATGAGCCATTGAGGTTGCTCTTGCTTGATGGTGTGTAACCAATCGTGATTGAACGAAGAGATAATTAGCTGCTTATGTTCAAACTGACACGATTCAATGGCAAATTGCAGGTGGTGATAGAGAAAATCAAAATGTTGAATTCCTTTGAGCTCGATATTTAATGCACATTGACCTTTCATCAACTTCAAGACATCTAATAAAGTGGGTAAGGGTTCGGTTTTCTCGACTCTCACACGTTTGAGTTTATCGGCACTCATCCAATGCAACTTGCCTATATGATCCGTAGTACGGTTAAGCCATTTATCATGAATGACCCAAAATTGGCCATCATGTTCATGCACATCTATTTCAATCGCTTTGCAACCCAAATCTATAGCCGCTTGAATGGCTGATAAGGTATTTTCTGGGTGAGTGGAGCGAGCACCTCGGTGTGCGATGATAAGCATAGACATGGCCCTTTGGATGGATGAATTGCTATAGTAATCAGCGACTATTCGGATAGCCAGTAAATTTTAGACATACAAAAGGGCAGTAAGAAATCTCACTGCCCTGAGGGGGATAGGGTGAGTATCTACTCTTATTCTGTTTCCACAGAGTGTGACTCTTGTTGATTATCGGCATTTAAGCGATGCGCATAAGCGGTACCGAGAACTGTTTTTTCACCTTCAGCCATGGTTGAATCGAAACGAATCTGATCTTTGGCAAATAGGTTAATCACAGTTGAACCAAGTTTAAAACGACCCATTTCCTCACCTTTTTTGATATGAATCGCTTTATCACCAGTGGTTTCGTAGTTCCAGCGGTGTACCGATGAGCCTGTTGGTGGCGTAATGGTGCCGCCCCAAATAACTTCGATACTACCCACAATAGTTGCACCAACAAGTACTTGTGCCATTGGGCCGAATTCAGTATCAAAAATACATACCACACGTTCGTTACGAGCAAATAGATTAGGTACGTTCGCTGCTGTTAGTGGGTTAACTGAAAATAGATCGCCAGGAACATAAATCATCTGACGTAGCGTGCCATCACAAGGCATGTGAACACGGTGATAATCACTTGGTGATAGGTATAAAGTCGCAAACTCACCATCAGTAAATTCTTGTGCTAATGTCTCATCACCGCCAAGTAATTCTTTGGCTGAAAAATCATGGCCTTTTGCTTGAATTAAACGGCCATTAGCTATCGGGCCAAATTGGCTGGTGCGTGCATCAGCAGGATGAACTAATACGTTTTCACCTTCGGCAATCGGGCGAATATCTTCTTTTAATTCACGAACAAAAAATTCGTTAAAGCTATTGAAGTAAGCCGGATCGGAATGTACAGCATCATCCATGTTGACGTTATATTGCTTAATGAACCAGCGAATAACGGCGGTAGTGAGGCTACCCATTTTGGCGGAGGCCAACTTGCCCATCAGGCGAGTTAAGCCGTGCTGTGGGAGCCAATATTGCAGAGTCACTTTAATTTTATCTATCACGTGAATATCCGTTTTGGTTGAACATTTCGTCTGAGTTACGAAAAAGGTAGCCGATTTTACTTAAAAGCGAACTCGTTGTCAGCTTTTGAAATAGAGTGTTGGCTTAGTTTTATAAGTCTTTCTTATTCTTAGAGAATTGTCGGTTGGCTTTGTTTTCTGTCATGCTTTCAATGATGCGATGATAATTCTCAAAGCGTACTTGAGTGATCTCACCATTTTCTACCGCTTCTCGCAATAAGCAACCTGGGTCGTCATTATGCTTGCAGTCACGAAATTTACAGCCGCCAAGATAAGAGCGAAACTCCACAAAAGCTTGCGTCACTTCTTCTGGTTCTAAATGCCATAAGCCAAACTCACGAACTCCTGGAGAGTCGATAAGATCGCCTCCTTTCGGGAAGTGGTATAAACGAGCCGTGGTGGTGGTGTGTTGACCTAAGCCTGAGTTTTCCGATACATCACCTTCGAGTACTTTCAGTTCCGGCATTAAGGCATTGACTAAGCTTGATTTACCTACACCGGATTGACCAACGAAGATACTTAAACGATCTTTGAGCGCTTCTTGCAATTTTACTAGGCCATCTTCGGTTTCACGACTGACAAATAAAACGTCATAGCCAATTTTTTTGTAGTGGCTAAGCGCGTGGCGATATTGTTGTTCTTCGCCCTTAGGAATTAAATCTGTTTTATTTAATACGATGAGTGGGGCAATCTTGAGTGTTTCAGCTGCAATCAAATAACGGTCAATAATGTTAAGTGATAACTCTGGCAATACAGATGATACGATCACCATTTGGTTAACGTTGGAAGCAACCGGCTTTACACCATCGTAGTAATCGGGACGAACAAGTACAGAACTACGGGGTTCAACTGCTTCAACCACACCTGAAATGCCAGCCATAGATTCAAGGCCCGGACGCCAAATAACGCGATCGCCAGAGACTAGACTTTCAATGCCTCGACGTAAATTACAGCGTTGAATGCCGCCAGTTTCAAGATCTTCAATATCGGCATGTTGCCCAAAGCGAGAGATCACTAAGCCTTTTTGCATACCACCCAACATATTTTCATCCCATTGGATGGAATCTTCTTGAGTCAGACGTTTTTTTTGATTGGTTCGAACTCGGCGAACTTGGCCTTTAGTGAGTTTTTTCTTTTTTGCCACAGGTTATACTTATTCCCTATTGGATACTCTACGTATGTTTTTTCTATTTACCCAAGTAACTTGCCCTTTGGATGATAGCTCTGAATTCTGTATCTTGGAGTTGCTTGGGTATATAAGCAGAGTATGATACCTCTTTTCTAGATAAAAAAGGCAAAGATCTATGTCAAATGCGTCTTTCAGTGACCAAAACTTAATTTGGGTCGACTTAGAAATGACAGGACTTGATCCTGAAACACATAAAATCATTGAAATCGCTTCCATTGTGACTGACAGTGAATTGAATATTTTAGCTGAAGGACCTGTGCTTGCTATTCATCAGTCAGGATCTGAATTGGCTAAGATGGATGACTGGTGCACCAATACACATACTAATAGTGGTTTAGTTAAACGTGTTCAAGAGAGTACGGTTTCAGAAGATGATGCGGTTGCTCAAACTATTGCATTTTTAGAGCAATGGGTACCAAAGGGTAAGTCGCCAATTTGTGGCAATAGTATTGGTCAAGACCGTCGTTTTTTATATAAGCATATGCCATTACTTGAAGAGTATTTCCATTATCGCTACGTTGATGTCAGCACAATTAAAGAATTAACTCGTCGCTGGCAGCCAGAAGTACTTGATGGTTTTTCTAAATCAGGTAGTCATTTAGCACTTGATGACATTCGTGAGTCGATTGCAGAATTGCAGTATTATCGTTCAAGCGTATTTAAAATCTAATAATTCTCAGTTGGTTGCTATAAAAAGTGCGGTTATAAACCGCAGGTTGATTTATTTTTCGACGATTGAATGGATATTTGCACTTTTTTGAAAGTAGTACTTGCATCAAAAAAAAATGCTCTTATAATTCGCAGCCCTGAACAACGAAAGACGTTCAGGCTGACGATTCTCGAAGTGTGAAGTTTATGACCACGAGAAACGCAAAGCGACACTAGCTCAGCTGGTAGAGCGCAACCTTGCCAAGGTTGAGGTCACGAGTTCGAACCTCGTGTGTCGCTCCAAATTTTAAAGGTTTCTAGTTTAAAGTCCCTAGTTTCTAGGTGTCGAAAATTGGAATCCTAGGGACTAGGAAGTAAAATCCTAGCAACCTAAAACACGGACGCGGGATGGAGCAGCTTGGTAGCTCGTCGGGCTCATAACCCGAAGGTCGTAGGTTCAAATCCTGCTCCCGCAACCAAATTAAAAAGGTTTCTGGTTTATGGTCCCTAGTTACTAGGGAAAACTAAAAACCTAGGGACTAGGAACTCGAATCCTAGCTTCCTCAATGCGACACTAGCTCAGCTGGTAGAGCGCAACCTTGCCAAGGTTGAGGTCACGAGTTCGAACCTCGTGTGTCGCTCCAAATTATAAAGGTTTCTAGTTAATAGTCCCTAGTTTCTAGGTGTCGAAAATTGGAACCCTAGGGACTAGGAACTAAAATCCTAGCAACCTAAAACACGGACGCGGGATGGAGCAGCTTGGTAGCTCGTCGGGCTCATAACCCGAAGGTCGTAGGTTCAAATCCTGCTCCCGCAACCAAATTAAAAAGGTTTCTGGTTTATGGTCCCTAGTTACTAGGGAAAACTAAAAACCTAGGGACTAGGAACTCGAATCCTAGCTTCCTCAATGCGACACTAGCTCAGCTGGTAGAGCGCAACCTTGCCAAGGTTGAGGTCACGAGTTCGAACCTCGTGTGTCGCTCCAAATTATAAAGGTTTCTAGTTAATAGTCCCTAGTTTCTAGGTGTCGAAAATTGGAACCCTAGGGACTAGGAACTAAAATCCTAGCAACCTAAAACACGGACGCGGGATGGAGCAGCTTGGTAGCTCGTCGGGCTCATAACCCGAAGGTCGTAGGTTCAAATCCTGCTCCCGCAACCAAATTAAAAAGGTTTCTGGTTTATGGTCCCTAGTTACTAGGGAAAACTAAAAACCTAGGGACTAGGAACTCGAATCCTAGCTTCCTCAATGCGACACTAGCTCAGCTGGTAGAGCGCAACCTTGCCAAGGTTGAGGTCACGAGTTCGAACCTCGTGTGTCGCTCCAAATTATAAAGGTTTCTAGTTAATAGTCCCTAGTTTCTAGGTGTCGAAAATTGGAACCCTAGGGACTAGGAACTAAAATCCTAGCAACCTAAAACACGGACGCGGGATGGAGCAGCTTGGTAGCTCGTCGGGCTCATAACCCGAAGGTCGTAGGTTCAAATCCTGCTCCCGCAACCAAATTAAAAAGGTTTCTGGTTTATGGTCCCTAGTTACTAGGGAAAACTAAAAACCTAGGGACTAGGAACTCGAATCCTAGCTTCCTCAATGCGACACTAGCTCAGCTGGTAGAGCGCAACCTTGCCAAGGTTGAGGTCACGAGTTCGAACCTCGTGTGTCGCTCCAAATAAAGAAGGTTTCTAGTTTATGACCCCTAGTTTCTAGGTGTCGATAATTGGAACCCTAGAGGTTAGGAATTAAAATTCTAACTTCCTTCAAATATATAAAAAACGATCTCTTTGGAGATCGTTTTTTATTCTTTGTAATTCAGTGATGGATATTATTGGCGTCACGATTCAACAATAAATCTAGTTTTACTGGATTTCTGCTCTTTGATTGCTACAGTTTATATTTCCCAACTCAGTTCGGCGGCTTAACATCGAAGCTTTTCTGGTGTTCTTACAGGCTCGATCTAACTAAAATCTATAATTATCTACAAACTTATCCACATGTTTTTTTTGTGGATAACTTGGTGTGTAAGTTGTTTTTTAGTTGTAATAAAATCCATTTTAAATGGATCATCTAAAGTTGATTAAAATCACAAATTAAATGACAAATCTGTAACTTGTTGTTTTTGTTTGTCTTTGTGGTTTTACTGTATGGAAGAACAGTACCACGTAAGGATCTTTATTTGATTTTTACTTGATCTTTATCATTTCTTTTGAATGTGCTTAACTTTTTGTTACGCCCTGTCACGCTCCCACTTTTGTCACTTTTTCCACATTTCTAATATTTTTTGGGATAAGTATCACTAAGCGTCTCTTGGTAAGCCTTTTCCTATAATTCTAACTAGCCTTTCTAATTTAGTATTTCGTGCTGTATTAGTTTCAATAGCATTCTTCTTTTTATTTTGCTGCTCTATCGCCCACTGAATATGAATATCTAAATTATCATCTAATCCCAGGCGGGCAGTTAATACCTCTAAGATCGCTGATTCATAGGGTGCATTACCTAAGGCAACTGAAATATTACGTAACCACTGAATATGACCAATACGACGAATAGCAGAGCCTTCCATATTTTTTAAAAATTGAAGTTCGTTCCACTGAAATAAATGGATGAGGTCAGCATCATTGAATATGTCACGTCGATGGAAACTTGCTTCATTAGTGACTTCTGCCGCTCGGTTCCATGGACATACCAACTGGCAATCATCGCAACCATAAATTCGATTGCCTATTTTTGAACGTAGTTCTTCGGGGATAACGCCATTAAGCTCAATGGTGAGGTAGGAAATGCATAGACGAGCATCAACAACTCCTTCTTCGACAATCGCTCCTGTTGGGCAAGATGTCATGCAAGCTCTACATTGGCCACATTGATCGGTTTGCGGTTCATCAATAGGAAGGGGAATATCAACCAATAGTTCGCCGAGAAAAAACCAAGATCCTGCCTGCTTATCAAGAATGAGGGAATGCTTTCCTGCCCAACCTAATCCTGCTTTTTGTGCTAAGGGGCGCTCTAAAATAGGCGCGGAATCAACAAAAGGTCGATAACCTAATTTACCTACTTCTTCTTCAATCCGTTGCCCGAGTTTTTTTAATTGATTACGGATGAGTTTATGGTAGTCACGCCCTAGTGAATAACGACTAATATAAGCTTGAGTGGGATCGGATAGGTTTGAAGCAAACTGTGCCTTTGGAGGCAGGTAGTCCATACGAACACTGATCACACGGATTGTACCAGGGTGGAGTTCTTGGGGGCGTGCTCGCATCATGCCGTGTCGCGCCATCCAATCCATAGAACCATGGAAACCGGCATCAAGCCAGCGCTGTAATTGGGCTTCATGTTCCGAGAGGTCAACATCGGTGATCCCAACTTGCTGAAAGCCGAGCTCTTTACCCCATAGTTTGATTTTATTAGCAAGTTCTTGATAGTTCATGTTAGACGGGCTATTTCGGTAAGATTTATAGTAGAATTCTAGCATGAGTTAGGAGTGCTATTCAGTAGTAACTATGATCTCTATTCAGCTAATAACGTAATTTTGACTAAGTTTCTATTTCTTTTTGACACTTTGTTTAGAATTTATCGTCAATATATAGAATAATAGACAACTGAGTCTTGCGGCTTTTGACTCAGTCTGTTTACTATTTTTTTCTATGAAATGATAAACTGCCGATAGGCCATTTATTTTACGGATGACGAAACTTTATGACGACCAAGCAGATGATAAAGCAAGCTATGTTAAGTGATGAATCAGCGACCATCGCGCTTGGAACACAACTTGCTAAGTTATGCTCTCAACAAACTACTATTTACTTACATGGAGATCTTGGTGCGGGGAAAACGACCTTTAGCCGAGGTTTCATTCGTGCTTTAGGCCATGAAGGAAATGTAAAGAGCCCAACGTATACTTTGGTTGAACCGTATCAGTTAGATAACTGGCAAGTTTATCACTTTGATTTGTACCGTCTTGCGGATCCTGAAGAGCTCGAATTTATGGGGATCCGAGATTATTTTACCCCTGATGCAATTTGTTTGGTGGAATGGCCAGAAAAAGGTCAAGGTTTGCTTCCTCGAGCGGATTTGGATATAGAATTACGTTATGTCGATGTGCAACGTCAGGTTGTGATCTCGGCGAATAATGAATATGGGCAATCTTTGGTAAGTAAGTTGGAGCTGTGTTGAAACATTCTTATTTTCGAGCGCTGTGTTTGCTCATGATGTTATGGCTTGGTGCTCTTTCTAGTGCTAATGCCAACTCTTTAAATAGTATTCGAGTCTGGCCTTCCCCTCATGACACGCGCGTGGTGATGGATATGGCAAGCGAGGCTAAATTTAGTTATTTCACTTTAAGTGGGCCAGATCGCTTGGTGCTTGATTTAAAGCAAACTCAACTTAAAACCAAGTTACCTATTGTTATCAAAGATAGCCCGGTATTGACTAAAATTCGTCATAGCACACCAGCTGAATCATCAAGTTATCGCTTAGTATTTGAATTGAAATCAGCACAAAAACCAGAAATATTCACACTAGCGCCAACCGCAGATGGTCAATATGGGCATAGGTTAGTGGTTGATTTTAAACATGAAGAAACGACCTCGACATTATCAAATGCTATCGCTGCTAAAAATGCTACTGCTGCGAAAAGTGCTCCTCAAAAAGCATCCGCTCCAGCGGTTACAACACGCGCGATTCCACCCTCTAAAATTGTAGTGGCGATTGATCCCGGTCATGGGGGAGAAGACCCTGGTTCTATTGGACCAACGCGTAAATATGAAAAGCACGCCACATTAACTATTGCTAAAAAAGTAGCGGCTAAGCTGAATTCAACATCCAATATTCATGCGGTCTTAACTCGTACTGGTGATTACTACGTTAACTTGAATAAACGTTCGGAAATTGCCCGTAAAAATAAATCTTTATTATTGATTTCGATTCACGCGGATAGTTATACGACGTCAGGGCCTCGCGGTGCTTCAGTTTTCGTATTAAGTACTCGTCGTGCCAATACCGAAATTGGTCGTTGGGTGGTCAAAAAAGAAGAGCAATCTGAACTTCTAGGTGGTGGCGGTGTTCTGTTATCGAAAAATAGCAATGATAAAAACGTTAGCCAAACGGTATTAGATTTGCAATTTAGTCACTCGCAGACAGAAGGGAATAAACTCGCGCTGAAGGTGATCCAAGAGTTAAAACAAGTGACTCGTATGCACACCTCTAAGCCAGTTTATGCCAGCCTTGCGGTATTGAAGTCTCCAGATATTCCATCAATATTAGTCGAAACGGGCTTTATTTCTAACCCACAAGAAGAGAAGCTATTATTTCAGAACTACCATCAAAATAAATTGGCAGATGCAATTTCAAATGCGGTAGTTGAGTACTTTAGAGCCAATCCACCAGAAGGTATGATTGTCGTGAATCAATCGTCAGGTTCGACGCATAAAGTGAAAAGTGGCGAGTCTCTTTCGGTGATTGCTCATAATTATGGCACCACCACTGCAAATTTGATGAAGTGGAATAACTTAAAAAGTTCGACGGTATTTATTGGCCAAGAGTTGAAAGTTGCCTCACCGAGCGCCACATCTAGTCATAGTGGTTCAACGACTTCCGGTAGTACCAGTAATACGGTCGTGACTCATGTGGTTAAAAGTGGTGACTACCTAGGCAAAATTGCCGAGCAATATTCAGTATCGGTTAGCAGTATCAAGCAGCAGAATAACTTGCGTTCCAATACGTTAAAAGTTGGCCAGAAATTACAAATAAGTGTTCCGGTAAAAACCACGGTCTATCAAGTAAAAAGCGGTGACTTTTTAGGTAAGATCGCTGACCAATATGGCGTCAGTATTTCTGATATTCGTAAAGCTAATAATTTGAGATCCGATAGCCTAGCAGTTGGGCAAAAGTTGA
Source organism: Vibrio algivorus (assembly GCF_002218005.2). Lineage (GTDB taxonomy): Bacteria > Pseudomonadota > Gammaproteobacteria > Enterobacterales > Vibrionaceae > Vibrio > Vibrio algivorus. The sequence continues at coordinate 2,242,134 of NZ_AP018678.1, read as the reverse complement.
CCATACCTCAATCTTAAGTTCACTCTTAATTTCAATCGATTAAATGGTGTAGTAGCGTTATGGCGATAAAAATTTTACCCGCTCGATTAGCCAACCAAATTGCGGCAGGTGAAGTAGTTGAGCGCCCTGCATCGGTGGTGAAAGAGCTGGTTGAAAATAGTATCGATTCAGGTGCCACGCGTATTGATGTTGATATTGAAAAAGGGGGCAGCAAACTTATTCGAGTACGTGATAACGGCTCGGGTATTGAAAAAGATGAGTTAGGCTTGGCGCTAAGTCGTCATGCTACCTCGAAAATTCATTCTCTTGATGATCTTGAAGCCATTCTTAGCCTTGGTTTTCGTGGTGAAGCGCTGGCCAGTATCAGTTCGGTTTCTCGTTTAACCTTGACCTCTCGTACTGCAACTCAAGCTGAAGCATGGGCAGCGTATGCTGAAGGTCGAGATATGGCGGTACAATTAACGCCTGCTGCTCACCCGATTGGAACTACTGTTGAAGTAGTCGATCTCTTCTTTAATACTCCTGCTCGGCGTAAATTTCTACGTACTGAAAAGACCGAGTTTTCTCATATTGATGAACTGCTTAAACGTATTGCGTTGAGCTGTTTTTCTGTTTCAATTACTTTACGCCATAACGGAAAAGTCATACGCCAATATCGCTCAGCCAAGACAGAATTACAAATTGAAAAGCGAGTGGCAGCGGTGTGCGGTAATAACTTTATGGAGCATGCGGTTTCAATTGAACTTAAACATGATGATTTAAAGCTTAAAGGTTGGATCACCACACCGGATGGCGCACGTAGCCAAAGTGATCTCCAATATTGTTATGTGAATGGGAGAATGATGCGTGATAAGTTAATTAATCATGCGATCCGTCAAAGTTATGAAAATGCACTGCGTCCCGAGCAATTTGCCACTTATGTGTTGTTTATTGAAGTCGATCCACATCAAGTCGATGTTAATGTTCACCCCGCCAAGCATGAAGTACGTTTTCATCATGCCCGTTTAGTTCACGACTTTATTTATCAAGCGTTAAGTGATGCACTGGCGCAAAGTATTGAGATCGTTAAACCATCAATATCTAAATCGGCGTACGCAACTGAGCCCGTTGGAAGTGATGACTACTCGATTCGAGAGTCAGCGCCAGTCCATCAACCTCAGCATACAAGATCTAACTCTAGTGCTAGCACTCAAGCGTGGGATTCATCTCGTGTCTCATCGGGACATTCGCGATCGTCTTCTCCTACCTCTTATCCAAGCTCGCGTCCATCTTCCGTGGTACAGAAAAAGCAAACCGATGCTTATCGTGCTTTATTTGAACCCTTGGCGAGTGTTGTTGATAAGTCGAATGAGGAGCTTGAGCTAGATGCCTCTCATCAAGAAGCTGATACAGCTATTGCACCCGCTTCAGGTTTATATGACAGCACGCATGAGAGTTCAGAGACTAGTATCACCAACCTAGGTAAAGCATTAACGGTGATTCAAGATGTTTATTTGTTGATGCAAAATGAACAAGGTTGTCATTTGGTTGATTTAAATAAAGCAGAGGCGCTACGTGTTCAAGGCCAATTTAACCTTATAAATGGGGATATGCTGAAAGCACAGCCTTTATTGATCCCTTTAAATATACCAATGTCGGCTGGAGATATTGAAACTTTAACAACTTATCAGAAACGATTACTTACCCTAGGAATTGAATTAAAAGCGAAAGGGAAAAGTAGTGTGATGGTGATGGGGGTACCGCAACCATTACGTCAGCAAAATTTACAGCAGTTAATACCAGACCTATTGGCTGAATTACAAAAAGAACAAAATATTGAACTACCCTTGATAACTCAATGGCTCACAAGCAAGATTGTGGTAGCAAAACCCAAATATAGTCTTTCTGAAGCGATTCAGTTGGTCGCAGAACTTGAACAAATCTGGGGTGCTTATTTGCCTTACCATCAATATAACTGGATTCAACCTGTGAATTTCTCAGAATCAATAGCGGCGCTACAATCATGAAAAAACCATTACCTCTCGCATTATTTTTAATGGGCCCAACCGCATCAGGTAAAACTGAGCTAGCGATTCGTTTAAGGCAAAAATATCCGGTTGAGATCATCAGTGTTGATTCTGCGTTAATTTATAAAGGCATGGATATTGGTACAGCTAAACCTGACGCACAGGAATTATCACTCGCACCACATCGATTGATTGATATTCTTGATCCTAGTGAAGCTTATTCGGCTGCGGATTTTCGTCGTGATGCGTTGCAGCAGATGGATGAAATCGTCTCTCAAGGTAAAATCCCATTGTTGGTTGGCGGGACGATGCTGTACTACAAAGCTTTACTGGAAGGGTTATCACCATTGCCAGCAGCCGATCCGGATATTCGCCAGCAGATAGAACAAGAAGCCAACGAGAAAGGCTGGGATGTAATGCATCAACAGTTAAGTGAAATTGATCCTGTTTCCGCTAAGCGTATTCACCCTAACGATCCACAACGTTTGTCTCGTGCATTAGAAGTGTTTCGTATTTCAGGAAAAAGCCTAACTGAGTTGACAGAACAAAAGGGTGAGGCCTTACCTTACCAAGTGAAACAATTCGCAATTATGCCAAAAGAGCGTACAGAGCTACACCGCCGGATTGAACTGCGATTTGAAAAAATGATAGCCGCCGGATTTGAAGATGAAGTGAAAGCTTTGCATGCTAGAGGTGATCTACATCTTGATCTTCCTTCTATTCGTTGTGTAGGCTATCGACAAGTGTGGGAATATTTAGATGGCAATGGTACATTGGATGAGGCCATCTTCCGTGGGGTTTGTGCCACACGTCAATTGGCCAAGCGACAAATCACTTGGTTACGCAGTTGGAGTAACTTAACTTGGTTAGATAGTGAAGATATCGATTCGGGGGTTAAGATTATTTCGGCTGAAATTGAACATTATTCACATTGATAGCTTTATACTCAGTGACTTGGGTTTCTCAATCAAATTGTAAGTAAATTCTGATTGATGCAAGCATCTTGAATAAGTTTGAGTATATACTGTAATTGCTCATACTCTTTGTACTCAAGTACTTTGCGTATGTTAAAGCGACTTCAAGGTTGAAATCGCTATATAGTACCAATCGCAATAAGTAACTGATCATCTTAGCTTGTTAAAAAACTCGCTAACTACGTTATAAAATTTGTATGTAGAACCACTACTAACAGAAATTTTATGCCTTGTTATCAAGCTTTTTTCCTACGCTAATTTAGATCATTTACTTATATTGATTGGTATAAAAGAAACTTTAGCAGTCGGGTGAATTCACCCGTTAATGCATGACTTATTTCTTAGTCTTAGAAACAAGCACTATGGATAAGAATTGGCACTGCTTTTTGTGTAAGTAAGTACTTTTGATTTCTACTCTATGTCCAATTTGGAAGGTAGTAAAAAGAGAAAGTTAGCTAAAAATAAAATAAACAACAAATATAAGGAATATAAAATGGCTAAGGGGCAATCTTTACAAGACCCGTTCTTAAATGCGTTACGTCGCGAGCGTATCCCAGTATCAATCTATCTCGTGAATGGCATTAAGCTACAAGGCCAAATTGAATCATTTGATCAATTTGTGATCTTATTGAAAAACACAGTAAACCAAATGGTTTATAAGCATGCAATTTCTACCGTCGTTCCTGCTCGTGCGGTTAGCCATCATACGGCTGAACGCCCACAAGGTGAGCGTACGGAGCGTCCTCAACAAGAGAATTCTGAAGATTAATATCTATCTAATTTTGAACTATCAATCACTAAGGAGCGAGCTGCTTGTTTGACCGTTATGAAGCCGGTGAGCAGGCTGTACTTGTTCATATCAACTTCACACAAGAAGGTGAGTGGGAAGATCTCAGCGAGTTTGAAATGCTGGTATCTTCCGCTGGCGTCACATCGCTACAAGTTGTAACAGGTAGCCGCCAATCTCCGCACACAAAATACTATGTCGGAACCGGTAAAGCTCAAGAAATCGCAGATACAGTTAAAGCTCTCGGGGCTGAAATTGTCATTTTCAATCATGCTTTAAGCCCTGCTCAAGAGCGGAACTTAGAGTATTTGTGTCAATGTCGCGTGTTGGACCGTACTGGGTTAATTCTCGATATCTTCGCCCAACGAGCTCGAACCCATGAAGGTAAATTGCAAGTAGAGCTGGCGCAATTACGCCATCTTTCTACTCGATTGATTCGTGGTTGGACGCACTTGGAGCGTCAAAAAGGTGGTATTGGTTTAAGAGGGCCGGGGGAAACTCAGCTTGAAACCGATAGACGATTATTGCGTGAACGTATTAAAGCCATTTTACGTCGTTTAGCGAAAGTGGCTAAACAGCGTGAGCAAGGGCGTAAGGCTCGTCAACGTGCAGAAATACCAACTATCTCATTAGTGGGTTATACCAATGCGGGGAAATCTACATTGTTTAACCGTATTACCGAGGCAGGGGTTTACGCAGCAGATCAACTGTTTGCGACGCTAGATCCGACTTTGCGTAAGATTGAGTTAGAGGATGTTGGTGGGGCAATTTTAGCGGATACCGTTGGTTTTATTCGTCACCTTCCACACGACTTAGTCGCTGCATTTAAAGCGACCTTGCAAGAAACGCAAGAAGCTGACATTTTGTTACATGTTGTTGATGCAAGTGATGACCGTTTTCGTGAGAATATTCATGCGGTAAACGAAGTTCTTGAAGAGATCGATGCCCATGAGGTTCCATCGCTATTGGTGATGAACAAGATTGATAGCATGGACGGTCAGAAACCAAGAATCGACCGTGATGATGAAGGTAGACCTCGCACAGTGTGGGTGTCAGCGATGGAAGGGCAAGGCATTGATTTGCTATTTGCTGCACTGACAGAACGTTTAGCAACTCAAATTGTTCAATATCAGTTGTGTATTCCTCCTATGAATCAAGGGAGAATTCGTAGCCTATTTTTCCAATTGAATGCAATTCAAACCGAAGAGTATGATGAAAAAGGCAATTTATTGATTGATATTAGAATGCAACAAGTTGATTGGTTAAGATTAGTGAAAAGAGAAGGGGCAGTAATGAGTGACTTTATCGTCACAGACATCACTGCTACAGTATGATATCAATTATTACGAGACAGATTGATATAACGTCATATCTATACGATGGAGCTTTCTAATGGCGTGGAATGAGCCTGGAAATAATAACGACAATAACGGCCGCGATAATGACCCTTGGGGTAAGAACAATAATCGTGGCGGTCGTGAACAAGGTCCACCTGATTTGGATGAGGTGTTTAATAAACTCAGCCAAAAGTTAGGCGGAAAATTTGGTAAGAAAGGGGGCGGTAAAGGGCCTTCTTTTGGTGGTGGCGGTGTAATGGGCTTTGGTGCCATTGCAATTATTGCCATTTTAATTTGGGTGTTCTCTGGTTTCTACACTATCGGTGAAGCAGAAAGAGGCGTAGTTTTACGCTTAGGTAAATATGAGCGTATGGTTGACCCTGGTCTAAACTGGCGTCCTCGATTTATTGATGAAGTGTCTGCAGTAAACGTACAAGCTATTCGTTCTTTACGAGCATCCGGTTTGATGCTGACTAAAGATGAAAATGTGGTTACCGTTGAAATGGGTGTTCAATATCGCGTATCAGACCCATATAAATACCTGTACCGTGTGACGAATGCTGACGATAGCTTACGTCAAGCAACCGATTCTGCATTACGTGCTGTGATTGGTGATTCATTAATGGATAGTATTTTGACTAGTGGTCGTCAGGCGATTCGTCAAGAAACAGAAAAAACCTTGAATCAAATTATCGATAAGTACGATATGGGCTTAACGGTTATTGATGTGAACTTCCAATCATCTCGTCCTCCTGAGCAAGTAAAAGATGCGTTTGATGATGCGATTGCCGCTCGAGAAGATGAAGAGCGTTTCATCCGTGAAGCAGAAGCTTATAAAAATGAAATTTTACCGAAAGCAACCGGTCGAGCTGAACGTTTGAAGAAAGAAGCGCAAGGTTATACTGAACGCACGGTAAATGAAGCATTAGGTCAAGTTGCTCAGTTTGAGAAATTACTTCCTGAATATAATGCAGCACCAGGTGTCACTCGTGATCGTTTGTACTTAGATTCAATGGAGAAGATTTATTCTCATAGCTCGAAAGTGCTGATTGACTCTGACTCATCAGGCAACATGTTATATCTGCCAATTGATAAGTTGATTTCAGAATCTAAGCAAAACAACAGTTCAACTCGTGCTAAAGATAAAACGCAACCAACCTATGATGGTATTCAGTTGGATCCACAAAACAGCAGTGAATCTCAAGATTCAGGCACTAACTCAACATCTACACGTCAAGGGAGATTCTAAGCATGCGTAAGTTAATTATCCCTTTAGTTGCGATTTTAATTGTCGTTTCGTTAATGTCGGTGTTCGTGATCCCGGAAGGCGAGCGTGGTATCGTGATCCGTTTTGGTCGTGTACTTAAAGATACTAATGAAATCTCTAAGATTTACCCACCAGGGTTACACATTAAAATGCCTTTCTTTGATAGTGTAAGAACGTTAGATGCGCGAATCCAAACCATGGATGGCCGCTCTGACCGTTTCGTAACTTCAGAGAAAAAAGACGTTATTATTGATACCTATGTGAAGTGGAAAATCAGTGACTTTGGTCAGTACTACCTAGCAACGGGTGGTGGTAACACTCTTACTGCTGAAACTCTATTAGAGCGTAAAGTGACAGATGTACTTCGTTCTGAAATTGGTTCGCGTGAAATTAAGCAAATTGTTTCTGGACCAAGTAGTGATGTTGTTGCGGTAGATTCTATCGATGATAATGAAGTACTGCCTGAATCAGCGAAAGAAGCACTTGAAATCGATGGCGAACGTGATCAAATCATGCAAGATGTATTGGAAGATACTCGTGGTAGTGCGATGAAAGATCTGGGCGTTGAAGTAGTTGATTTCCGTATGAAGAAAATCAACTTACCTGATGAAATCAGTGAGTCTATTTACCGCCGTATGCGTGCAGAGCGTGAGTCTGTTGCTCGTAAACACCGCTCTCAAGGTCGTGAAAAAGCAGAGATCATTCGAGCTCAAGCTGAGTTAGAAGTGGCGACTATTCTTGCAGAAGCTGATAAAACCGCTCGTGTAACACGAGGTGACGCTGATGCAACTGCTGCGAATATTTACTCAAAAGCTTATACACAGTCACCTGAGTTTTATAGCTTCTTACGTTCATTGAAGGCGTATGAGAAGTCATTTAGCAATAAGAGTGATTTGTTAGTACTTGATCCTAAAAGTGATTTCTTTAAGTACATGAATGACAGCAATGGCCGAAAATAAGTTGATTGAACTTATTCGGTTGTAAGATTTGAAAGGCCCTTCGTGGGTCTTTCTTGTTTTTGGATACAAAGAATAGAGGTTGAAGATGACCGCACTAATGATCGCAATTGGTCTATTGTTGATTTTTGAAGGGATGGGGCCTGCATTATTTCCAAAAATGTGGCGTGATATGGTGAGTCAAATGGCTCAGCAACCAGATCAGCAATTAAAGCGTATTGGCACCAGTTTGATTCTGGTTGGTGCTGCTATTGTATTATTGGTGGTGAGCTAAGCTCTACACTTCAATTTTGTAAAACTTAGCATGCAATATTTGTCGCAAAATCAACTTGCATAAAAAATCATCTAAAAAATGACTGCAAGATGCTATTAGGCTATGCTAGAATCCTTTTTTAACTAGCAAGCAGACTTAGAAAGATGGGAAATAACGTAGTCGTTCTGGGCACCCAATGGGGTGACGAAGGTAAAGGTAAAATAGTTGACCTTTTAACTGAAGATGCAAAATATGTGGTTCGCTATCAAGGTGGTCACAATGCAGGTCACACTCTAGTCATTGACGGTGAAAAAACCGTTCTTCACTTAATTCCATCAGGTATTCTACGCGAAAATGTAAAATGCATTATCGGTAATGGCGTAGTACTTTCACCTGACGCTTTATTAAAAGAAATGAAACCGCTTGAAGAGCGTGGCATTCCAGTTCGCGAACGCTTATACATTTCTGAAGCTTGTCCTCTAATTCTTCCTTATCATATTGCTTTAGATCAAGCTCGTGAATTAGCTCGTGGCAAAAAAGCAATTGGTACAACTGGTCGTGGTATCGGTCCAGCTTATGAAGATAAAGTTTCTCGTCGCGGTTTACGTGTCGGCGATCTGTTCGACATGGAATCTTTCGCGCAAAAGCTAAAAGAAGTGATGGAATATCATAACTTCCAATTAGTGAACTACTACAAAGTAGATGAAGTGAACTATGAAGAAGTGCTGGAGCAAGTAAAAGGTTATGCTGAATTACTGACTTCACTTGTGATTGATGTGACCGATGAGCTTGATTCTGCTCGTAAACGTGGTGATAAAATCATGTTTGAAGGCGCACAAGGTACATTGCTTGATATCGACCACGGTACTTATCCTTATGTAACCTCTTCAAATACGACTGCTGGTGGTGTTGCGGCAGGTTCTGGCTTTGGTCCTCGCCACTTAGGTTACATCTTAGGTATTGCTAAAGCTTATTGTACTCGTGTGGGTTCAGGTCCATTTCCAACTGAGTTATACGATGGCTTAGAGAAGCAAGATCCTGTTGGTAAGCACTTAGGTACTGTTGGTAATGAATTTGGTGCAACCACTGGTCGCTTACGTCGTACAGGTTGGTTTGATGCAGTTGCTATGCGTCGTGCTATTCAAATTAACTCATTATCTGGTTTCTGCCTAACTAAGCTTGATGTACTTGATGGCTTAGAAGAAATTAAAATCTGTACTAGCTACAAAATGGATGACGGCTCTATTGTAGAAGTGTCTCCAATGTCAGCTGATGATTTCGAAAGAGCGACACCAGTTTACGAAACAATGCCAGGTTGGTCTGAAAATACTTTCGGTGCTAAATCTATTGATGAGCTTCCTCAAGCGGCTCTTGATTACATCAAGCGAATTGAAGATCTAACGGGTGTACCAGTTGATATTATTTCAACCGGTCCAGATCGTAATGAGACTATTATTAAGGTTCACCCATTTAATTCTTAATTGTGAATTAAATTGAGCTATAAAAAAGCCGACTTCACCGTCGGCTTTTTGTTGCGTGTTACTTGGGTATATTAGTATTACAGTACTTTATGAGGGCCAAAGCATTCGTAGTGAATGTTGGCTTCAGGTACTTGTTTTTCGATTAATTGTTTAGCTATGAATTGCATGAACTCAACTGGGCCACATAAATAGAAATCAGTCGCTTGCCAATCAATTGAATTCACTTCATTTAAATCCATAAGACCCTGTTGATCTTTGTACCAAATCTGCTGAGTTAAATTTTCTTGTTGTTCGGCATAATCAGAAACAGTTTTAGCAAAAGCATGTCGTTCTGTGTTTTCTGTCGCGTGTAACCAATGAATATTGGCATTATGTGTATCTTTAATGCTCTCTAAGATTGCTAGCATTGGCGTTAATCCTACACCGGCTGAAATTAAGGTTATAGGTTTATCACTTTCACTAGTAAAGAAGAAGTCACCGGCAGGGGCGGCAAGCTGAACGGTATCGCCGACTTGGATTTCATTGTGAATGTGATTAGATGCTACGCCTTGGTCCTCTCTTTTTACCGATATACGGTAAGTCTTACCATTTGGTGCATCTGATAAGCTATATTGACGGATTTCTTGGTTTGCTAGTTTGTCTGAGTTGAGATAAATGCCAATGTATTGTCCAGGTTTGTAACCAATCACACCTTGTCCATCAGTTGGTTCAAAAACAAAGCTGGTGATCACATTGCTTTCAGGTGTTTTTTCAATGACTTTAAACTCACGGGTTCCACGCCAGCCTCCAGTTTCTTGTTCGTTTTGTTGGTAAATCTCTTCTTCTCGGTTGATGAATATGGTTGCGAGTAAACCATAGGCTTCAGCCCAAGCATCGAGGACGGCTTGTCCTGGGCTCATTAATTCATCAATTGTTGCTAGTAGGTGTGTACCAACAATGTCGTATTGTGCTGCTGTAATGTTAAAGCTTGTATGTTTTTGTGCGATCTTTTCAACTACAGGTAGCAAGACTTCAATATTATCGATATTGGCAGCGTAGCCATAAACTGCATTAAATAGAGCCTCACGCTGACGGCCTGTATCTTGATGGGTAAGATTAAATACATCTTTTAGTTCAGGATGATGCTTGAACATACGATCATAAAAGTGAGCGGTCATTGAAGGGCCCGCTTCCGCGATAAGTGGAGCGGTAGACTTGACGATATCGATGGTTGATTGACTTAACATATCCGTACCTTTTTAAAGTTGTATTTTAAATGCATCTTTATTGTTATCTAAACGTATCATTCAGTCAATCTAATACTTATCAAATAACTTTAAGGTATTCACTCTTCTTCGAAAAAAAGCATGGCTGATAGTTCTGAATTCTGCATCTTGAAGTCACTTGGGTATATACCCAAGTGACTTCAAGATGCGTGTTTCAGCAAGAATAAAACAAGCTTTAGGCAAGGCAAATTGAATATGATCATAGTTATTCTATCTCTACTCAATTTAACGCGGCATAAAGCTTGTTTTAACTTGCCCTTCGGGAGCTTCATCCAAACCTTTATGCCGCGTTAGATTGGTTTGAAAGGTGCTTACATTCCTTCGCCAATCTTTCTTGCCTAAAGGTTTGGATGATAGCTCTGAATTCTGCATCTTGAAGTCATTTGGGTATATAATGTTGTAATTCGAAGTTGGGAGTAGATATGCAATTAACATCTTTTACTGATTATGGTTTGAGGTCATTACTTTATTTAGCGGCGTTGCCTGAGGGGGAACGTTCTAATATACAATCGGTGAGTGAGCGATTTTCTATTCCCAAAAATCACCTAATTAAAATCATAAATAAACTTGCACAGCTTGGTTATATTCAAGCAACAAGAGGTAAGTATGGTGGTATTATTTTAGGTAAGCCTGCTGAACAGATTGTAGTTGGTCAAGTGGTAAGAGATTTAGAGCCTTTACAATTAATTGATTGCTCTGAAAGTGCTTGTCACATTACATCGGCTTGTCGTTTGAAAGCTCAACTCGCTAAAGCAAAAGAAGCATTTTTGTATCAACTTGATCAGTGTACTCTTGCAGATCTACTTGATAACAATGATGATCTCGTATTGCTCCTTACTCCTGTGTGACACATGCTTGTCATTGTTATCTGCTTTAATTATAAGAAGATATTTAAACGATTCCTGTAGGTTAACGCCTCACTCAGATATACTAATCATTACACTTTGCGCACATAAGCAGGTTTGTCATGTCCGAACGTACCCATATTGATCCTTTCGCAGATCGTGAATCCGAAAAATACGAAAATCCAATCCCGAGTCGAGAGTTCATTCTTGATTTCTTAAAGCAAGCAAATATGCCAATGAATCGTAATGATTTATTTGAAGCTCTTAACTTAAAAGGTGAGGATGAATATGAAGGTTTACGTCGTCGCTTGAGAGCGATGGAGCGAGATGGTGAGTTAATATTTACTCGTCGTCAATGCTATGCCTTACCAGAAAAAATCGATTTAATTAAAGGCACAGTAATTGGGCATCGTGACGGTTTTGGTTGGGTTCGCCCAGAAGGTAGCGTAGGTAAAGATAATGATGTTCTGCTCCCTCATCACCAAATGCGTACTGTGATCCATGGCGATTATGTTCTTGTTCAGCCTAATGGTGAAGATAAACGTGGTCGCAAAGAGGGACGCTTAGTTCGAATTCTTGAAGCACGTAAAACCAATCTTGTCGGTCGTTTCTTTTTAGAAGATGGTCATGCTTTTGTGGTGCCAGATGATTCGCGTATTAGCCAAGATATTTTGATTCCTGATGAGTTTCGTGAAGGGGCTCGTATGGGAAATGTAGTGGTCGTTGAATTGACTGCACGAGCAACACGTTCTCGCGGCATGATGGGTAAGATTGTTGAAGTACTCGGTGAAAACATGGCACCGGGTATGGAAATTCAAATTGCGATCCATACACACCAAATTCCCGATCAGTGGCCAGTTGCCGTTGAAAAGCAAGTTGAGCACCTTGGTGAAGAAGTGCCAGAAGAAGCCAAAGAAGGTCGAGTGGATTTGCGTGACTTACCACTTGTTACTATTGATGGTGAAGATGCTCGTGACTTTGATGATGCAGTGTACTGCCAGGCGAAAAAAGGCGGTGGTTGGCGCTTATGGGTAGCCATTGCCGATGTGAGTTATTATGTTCGTCCTAATACTGCGCTAGACAAAGAAGCAATTAATCGAGGTAACTCAGTATACTTCCCTTCGCAAGTAGTACCTATGCTACCTGAAGTGTTGTCGAATGGTTTATGTTCGCTAAACCCACAAGTTGACCGTTTATGTATGGTATGTGAAATGACCATTTCGGCTTCGGGTAAGCTTTCAGGCTATAAACATTATGAAGCGGTGATGAATTCACATGCTCGTCTAACCTATAATAAAGTATCGGATATATTGGATGGTAATGAAGAACTTCGTACTCGTTATCATGCTCTGGTTCCGGACTTAGAAGAATTGCACAAAATGTATAATGTGCTAAAAGTGGCGCGTGAAAATCGTGGGGCGATTGAATTTGAAACCACCGAAACCAAATTTATCTTTAATGAATTGCGCAAAATTGACCGTATTGAGCCTGTAGTACGTAATGATGCGCATAAGATCATTGAAGAATGTATGATTTTAGCCAATATTGCATCGGCCTCTTTTGTTGAAAAAGCCAAAGAGCCTGCATTATACCGTGTACACGACACTCCAGGTGAAGAGCGATTAACGGGCTTTAGAGACTTCTTGGGCGAGCTAGGTTTGAACTTAACCGGTGGACTAGAGCCGACTCCAACTGACTATGCGCAATTGATAAAAGCGATTGGTGAGCGCCCAGATAAAGAGCTTATTCAAACCATGTTGTTACGCTCAATGAAGCAAGCAGTTTATAATGCGGAAAATGGTGGCCACTTTGGCTTAGCATTACAGCGTTATGCTCACTTTACTTCACCTATTCGTCGTTATCCTGATTTACTACTTCATCGTGCGATTAAATATTTAATTGCAAAGAATGAAGGTGTGAATACTGACCGCTGGACACCAACAGGTGGCTATCATTACAGTTTTGATGATATGGATTTTTACGGTGAGCAATGCTCAATGACCGAGCGTCGTGCGGATGATGCAACGCGTGATGTATCTGATTGGTTGAAATGTGAATACATGCAAGACCATGTCGGTGAAGAGCTAGATGGGGTGATTGCCAATGTGACTGGTTTTGGTTTCTTTGTTCGATTGAGCGATCTACATATTGATGGGTTGGTACATATCTCATCACTAGCCAACGATTATTATCAATTTGATCCATTAGGTCAGCGCCTAATTGGTGAAAGTTCAGGTGTGATATACCGATTAGGTGATTCTGTTAAGGTGAAGGTACTCGCTGTGAATCTTGATGATCGTCAAATCGATTTTGAAGTGGTCGGCACTGAGCGCCAGCCTCGCGGTAAAGGTAAGACAGCTAAGAAGCGTGCTGCCAATGCGGATAAAAAGGCATCATCTCAAAAGAAACAAGCCGTAAAGGCGAATAAATCTGGTCAGAAAGCGAAGCCTTTAGTGGAGCCAACTAAGCGACCAGATGGAAGTTTAGATAAACCGAAAAAGAAAAAAGCTCGTAAGCCGAAAGGAGCAGCTGCCGGAAAACCAGGAACGAAGCCTAAGCGTAGTAAGCCATCGGCATCTAAGCGCGCTAAAATGAAACAACAAAATTCTTAAGTTTAATGGTTCTTTGAATAACAAAGAGCCGCATTAATAACTACGGGTGGTAACACCCTCAAGGTAAACAATGAGTAACGAATTTATTTTTGGCATTCACGCCATTAACGCTGTATTAGATAAAGACCCAGCTCGCCTAGTGGAAGCCTTTGTTCTTAAAGGTCGTGAAGATGACCGTTTGATGCCGGTCATTAACCAACTACAGAAGTTTGGTGTATCAGTACAACAAATGGGGCGTAAAGCGCTTGATGACAAAGCGCAAGGGGCTAATCACCAAGGTATTATTGCCAAAGTAAAACCAGCTAAGCAATTAAATGAACATCATCTCGATGATATTATCACGGCGTGCCAAGCCAAAGGTGAACAACCTTTACTGTTAGTTTTAGATGGCGTTACTGACCCGCATAATCTAGGCGCTTGTCTACGTAATGCTGATGCAGCAGGTGTTGCCGCGGTAATTGTACCAAAAGATAAATCCGCACCTTTGACGGGGACAGTGAGTAAAGTGGCTTGTGGTGCAGCAGAGACGGTTCCATTTGTTCGAGTGACCAATCTTGCCCGCACCATGAGAGCTCTCCAAGAAAAAGGCATCTGGTTTGTCGGAACTGCTGGTGAAGCGACTCATGATATCTACCAAGCAAAACTGACTGGCCCGCTGGCAATTGTCATGGGCGCAGAGGGTGACGGTATGCGCCGTTTAACTCGTGAAACGTGTGATGATTTAATTAAGATCCCAATGGCAGGCAGTGTTTCAAGTTTAAATGTCTCAGTGGCTACTGGGGTATGCTTGTTTGAAGCTGTACGTCAGCGTTTAGGCTAAAGCCAGAAGCGAGAGCCGAAAAGCGGTCTCGAGTTTCATGTTGCGAGTTGCGTGTAAAAGATTAAAGCGAAGCGCACTCGCATCCGGCAGCAATCTTTTGCTCTTGCTCTTCCCCGCAACTCGAAGCGAAGCGCACTTGCATCTCGCAACAATCTTTTTCCTTGCCTATTTTATCGACGTCTTATACAATTCGCCGTCCTGAAATCTCGGTCTTTTATATTTTTCGTTCCTTGTTTCCTCCGGATGACCGAGCCAATGTGGAAACTAATAATCCGTAAGGAGCAACCTATGCGTCATTACGAAATCGTATTCATGGTGCACCCTGATCAAAGCGAGCAAGTTGCTGGCATGATCGAGCGTTACACTGGTTCTATCACTGAAGCTGGCGGTACTATCCACCGTCTAGAAGATTGGGGTCGTCGTCAAATGGCTTACCCAATCAATAAACTTCACAAAGCTCACTATGTTCTTATGAACGTAGAAGCTGGCCAAGAAGTGATTGACGAGCTAGAAACTGCTTTCCGTTTTAACGATGCAGTTCTACGTAACATGATCATGCGCACTAAATCTGCAGTAACTGAACAATCAATCATGATGAAAGCACGTGAAGAACGCGCTCCTCGTCGTGAAGAGCGTTCTGAAGCTAAGTCAGAAGAAGCAGCAGCTGAGTAATCATTGATGACCAATCGATTGGAGTTAAGCGGCACTGTCGTTAAAGCTCCGGTTAGAAGCCTAAGTCCTGCCGGCATCGCTCATTGCCACTTTAGTATTGAGCACCGTTCGACAGTCCAAGAAGCGAATTTACCGAGACAAGTTTATTGTCGTATGCAAGTAGTCGTGAGTGGGCAAAGGTCACAAGAATTAACTCAACATTTAGTTTTAGGTAGTCACATCAAGGTAAGTGGTTTTGTCGCTTATCACACCGGCCGAAATGGTTTGGGGAAATTGGTGTTACATGCCGACAACATTACTCAAATTTAAGATCAGGAGATAGCCCATGGCTCGTTTCTTCCGTCGTCGTAAATTCTGCCGTTTCACTGCAGAAGGCGTACAAGAGATTGATTACAAAGACGTAGCAACTCTTAAAAACTACATCACTGAAGCTGGTAAAATTGTACCTAGCCGCATCACTGGCACAAGTGCTAAATATCAGCGTCAACTAGCTCGCGCTATCAAGCGTTCTCGCTACCTAGCACTTCTTCCATACACTGACAAGCATCAGTAATTGGCAGCAGTTTAATTAAGTTTAAGAGGACTAAGATAATGCAAGTTATTCTACTTGATAAAATCGGTAACCTAGGCAACCTTGGCGACCAAGTTAACGTTAAATCTGGTTACGCTCGTAACTTCCTTATCCCACAGGGTAAAGCAGTTATGGCTACTAAAGCTAACGTTGAAGTTTTCGAAGCACGTCGCGCTGAACTAGAAGCTAAAGTTGCTGAGCAACTAGCTGCTGCTCAAGCTCGCGCTGAGAAAGTTAACGCACTAGAAGCTGTTGTTGTTGCTTCTAAAGCGGGTGACGAAGGTAAACTATTTGGTTCTATCGGTACTCGTGATATCGCTGATGCAGTTACTGCAGCTGGCGTTGAGATCGTTAAGAGCGAAGTTCGTCTTCCTGAAGGCGCACTACGTACAACTGGCGAGTTTGAAATTAGCATCCAACTTCACTCTGAAGTATTTGCTGAAGTTAAACTTCAAGTTGTTGCTGCTGACTAATAATCAGTATCAAAGCGTAATAAAGAAACCGGCCTAGTGTCGGTTTTTTTATGTCTAAATTTTATGATATTTAAAATTGGTATGAGTAGAGCTTATTTAGTTGGCTAGAGACTCACTAGTGACATTACTTTGGTGAGTACAATATATTGATGGTTAATATGGTATCTGTTTTCTCTAGGTTATTAGGTACTCGGCTTAGGTGTTCTATGCTTTGTGATATTTTCAAAGCAATATCTTCGGTTATATCGTTAATAATACTAATTTCAGTATCAAAGCGAGTATTGCTTGAACCACTGACCATCGTGCCATCAAAATTAAATGAGGTTCTATCGAGCGGCTTCCAGTTAAGGATTAAGCTTGCACGAACAATCGGCTCGTTAACATTGTCAGGAAATATTGGATCGTCATCATCGATTTCATCGGTATTGGGCTCTTGATAACGATAACCTGGGCCAAGTTCTGTCTCTACTTTTAGCGTTTCGGTGTTGGTGACTTGATAACCCAAACCAGTTGAAACGGTATAATCATGAAAGTATGAACTGTATTTTGAATCTATACCTTTAAAGTTGCCATAGATATAGAATTTAGGGCTGATTTTATAGTCACTTTGTAATTGATAGGTTTGTTCACGCTCATCTTCTTCACCATCTTCATTTTTTAGATAGATTTTTATTTCACCACTATTACGTAAGCGGCCACTGATATGTGACAATGATAGGCGTGCATTTAAAGCTCGCTCATCTTCATTGCCTTGTTCTGAGCGGTAACCAAACTCTATTTCAGGTAACCAGGTTGAACTACCAACAGAACTGGATTCTGTGGAGGAGGATTTTTTCGTTGTATTTAGTGTTTCACTGACGGCTTTTTTATCCGTACCCGTGCTTGGTTTTTCTACTTTTTCTTTTCCTTTCCCTTCATCAAGAAGTTCAGCAATAAGATCTTCATCTATGCCATCATCTTCTGAGTCTGTTACTTGCTCGCTTGATTGTGTTGACGGACTAGTAGGAGCATTATCTGCGGTATCGGTTGTTGGTTCGAATGTGATTTTTTCTGATTCGCCATCAACAACTTTTATATCTTCAACTGAATCTACATTTTGATTTGTTTCAGATGTAGTTGAGTTCACCTGCTGAGTAGTCTCAGAGGAGGGCGTTATGGTTTGAGTATCATCCTTGGGGTCAATTTCGGAATTGTTTGTTACCACGTTATTACTACCTGTCACATCATTTTCTGATGATTGACTTGGTAATGTGTCCTCACAATAAACTTGGCTGCTTATAATTAAACACAATAGTGGTAATAATCGATTTTGCACTAAGCGCGATACCTCAATAAAATAATAGCCGATGATAATAAAGGATATCGGCATTTTGCCGTCATCATAACGTTAAAATTTTTTTTATTCGATAGTGTGATTACAAATCGACACACTCAGTTATAATAGTCGACTTCATTTCGCAAGTAAGTGGTCCCATGGCAGAAAATAAACCTCGCAAAATCGTAGACGCTCAAGTCGATGCTCTTAAAGTTCCTCCTCATTCACTTGAGGCTGAACAGTCTGTACTCGGTGGTCTTTTGCTTGATAATGAACGCTGGGATGCCATTGCTGGCAAGGTGGTAGAAAAAGATTTTTATAGTCGACCACATCGCCTTATTTTTGCTGCAATCAAAGCAATTTTAGAAAACAGCCAACCACTCGATCTTATCACTTTATCTGAGCACCTCGAACAGCGAGAAGAACTGGAATCTGTAGGCGGTTTCGCTTATTTGGCCGATCTCGCTAAAAATACGCCTAGTGCTGCCAATATTAATGCTTATGCAGATATTGTGTGTGAGCGTGCCTTAGTTCGTAATCTTATCGGCATTGCGAATGAAATTGCCGATGCTGGTTATGATCCTCAAGGGCGTAGTTCGGCTGACCTACTTGATATGGCAGAAAGTAAAGTGTTTGCCATTGCTGAAGAGCGCACCACAGAAAGTGAAGGCCCTCAAGGGGTCGATAATATCCTAGAAAAAACCCTTGAGCGAATTGAAGAATTATACAAATCACCACAAGATGGGGTGACCGGGGTATCAACGGGCTTTACTGATCTCAATAAGAAAACGGCAGGCTTGCAAGGCTCGGATTTAATCATTGTCGCGGCACGTCCTTCGATGGGTAAAACCACTTTTGCGATGAACCTTTGTGAAAATGCGGCGATGGATCAAGAAAAGCCGGTTCTGATTTTTTCACTAGAGATGCCCGCCGAACAGTTAATGATGCGTATGCTAGCTTCATTGTCACGAGTTGACCAAACTAAGATCCGTACCGGTCAATTGGATGATGAAGATTGGGCACGTATCTCATCGACCATGGGTATTCTGATGCAGAAGAAGAATATGTATATCGATGATAGTTCGGGCTTAACGCCAACCGATTTACGTTCTCGTGCACGCCGAATTGCTCGTGAAACGGGCGGTTTATCGATGATCATGGTCGATTACCTTCAGTTGATGCGTGTACCGGGTCTGCAAGATAACCGTACTTTGGAAATTTCAGAGATTTCTCGTTCTCTTAAAGCGCTGGCTAAAGAATTAAATGTTCCAGTCGTTGCTCTATCTCAGCTTAACCGTTCTTTGGAGCAACGTGCTGATAAACGCCCAATTAACTCGGACTTACGTGAATCTGGGGCGATTGAGCAAGATGCCGACTTGATTATGTTTATCTATCGTGATGAGGTTTACCATCCAGATAGCGCATTAAAAGGTATCGCTGAAATTATTATTGGTAAACAGCGTAACGGCCCAATCGGCTCAGTACGACTTACTTTCCAAGGCCAATTTTCTCGTTTTGATAATTACGCTGGCCCGGCTTTTGACGATGAATAAATAACTGAGTCAGCTGGCTTTTATTAGTCAGCTTGATTTTTTATTTCCAATCCCCCCCCTTCTTGCATCTCAAGGACACACTGAAATGAAGCCAACTTTGGCCGCGACTGCCAAGATAGATTTAGCGGCATTGCGCTACAACTTGGAGCAAATTAAGCTCAAGGTACCGAATAGTCAAATCACTTCAATTGTCAAAGCCAATGGGTATGGCCATGGTGCGGTTACTGTCGCATTAACGTTAGAGTCATTGTCTAATAATTTTGGTGTAGCGAGAATTGAAGAGGCTTTAGAGTTAAGGCAAGCAGGGATAAATAAGTCGATTTTATTGCTGGAAGGCTTTTATGCCGATTCCGATCTGCCTATCTTAGAAGCTAATAACTTTCATACTGCGCTACATTGTGAAGAGCAATTAGTTGCATTAGAACAGGCAACATTAGCTTCTCCTATTCACGTATGGCTGAAAATTGATACTGGAATGCATCGACTAGGTGTGCGGCCTGAAGATCTTAATTCCTTTATTGAGCGTCTTCATGCTTGCCCGAATGTTGTGAAACCACTGCGTTTTATCAGCCATTTTGGTTGTGCTGATGAGCTTGATAATCCGGCTACTATGCAACAAATCACCTTATTTACCCAATTAGCTGAACTGGAATGCGAGCGTTCCATTGCTGCTTCATCGGGTATTTTAGCGTGGCCAGATAGCCATTTAGAATGGGTCAGACCAGGGATTATTTTGTATGGTGTTTCGCCTTTTGAAAATCAAACCGCTGAGTCTTTAGGCTTTAAACCTGCCATGACCTTAACCTCTCAATTAATTGCTGTGCGAGATGTCAAAGCTGGAGAGAGTGTTGGATATGGCGCGACTTGGACTGCTCAACAAGATACTAAAGTAGGTGTGATTGCGATGGGCTATGGTGATGGCTATCCACGCACCGCGCCCAATGGTACACCTGTATTGATTAATGGACGTCGAGTATCGTTGGTTGGACGAGTCTCTATGGACATGTTGACCGTTGATCTTGGCAACGACACCCAAGATCAAGTGGGCGATGAAGCGATTTTGTGGGGGAATGGATTGCCAGCAGAAGAAGTGGCTCATCATGTTGGTACGATTGCTTATGAGCTAGTGACCAAATTAACTGGACGTGTAGCGATACTTTATTCTGAATAACTATACCCAAGTAACTTCAAGATGCGAGTTTCAGCAAGATTAAAACAAGTTTTAGGCAAGGTAAATTGAATATGATCATAGTGATTCTATCTCTATTTAATTTAACGCCGCATAAAGCTTGTTTTAACTTGCCCTTCGGGAGCTTCATCCAAGCCTCTTCTTTTTTATAATAGAAAGGCTGCGTCAGATTCATTTAAAAGGTGATTACATTCCTGCACGAATCTTTCTTGTTTAAAGACTTGGATGACAGCTCTGAATTCTGCATTTTGAAGTCACTTGGGTATATAATCGAACGATGAAAAAGAGAATGCCATTTATGCAGGGAAATGCGCGACAGTTATTGAGTAGTCTGTTTTGTTATGGATTATTGACGTTATATTCCGTTAATAGTCATGCTGAACCGAATATTCAATTGTCTCAACCAGCAGAGCAAAACGCTGACGTTGAACAATCTGAAACCTCTAAATCTACATCTGATACTAGTGAGGGCAAGGATGACTCTTGGTATTCCGATTTTAAAGTCGTGCCATTTGGTTTTATTTCCGACTCAATTGGTAACTCTATTGGGGCTGCCGGGTTACTTAAAGGCGTAGGCCAACCTCAAGCTGCATTGCTAGGGGTGGCGTTTGTTTCAGATAAAGGCAGTTATGTTACTTATTTAGGTGGTTATAACTATCAATTAAGTGATCGTTGGTTGGTGGATTCTGATGCCTATATTGCTCAGTTTAAAGACTATAATTATTACCTAGGGGATGCGACTAATAATGATTCGGAGTTTAATGACTATATTGAAACGGATGGTCAGGAGTCTCGAATTCAAGCTAAGTTTCGTTATGTTTTGCCTTTAGGGCAGGGCAAAAAAGATGCAGCAAAAGCCAGTTATTTGCCTTACCGCAAACTCACAGGAATGACACCGTGGGATAGTGGTGTTACTACTCTTGGTGTTTCGCCTTTTTATAAAACCCGCAAGCTAGATGATATTGACTATGATGAAGCCGACTCTACGTGGGGGGCGATTTTTAGTCTTGATTGGGATAACAGAGACAGTACTCGTAATACTACTCAAGGTTCTCGTACTGTATTTAATTACACCTATGCGCCTGATTTAGGTAATGACGAATCATGGAGCACTTGGGAATTTCAAAATAGTCAGTACTTTGATATCGGGGCTCTTGGTAACTTATTTAACAAACAAGTCATCGCTTTTGACTTTTACACTGCGGGCACTCCAACTTGGGAGCAAGGTTCTGATGGTGAACATCGACCACCTGAATATGCCGGAGTGCGCTTAGGTGGCCTATACCGTCAACGTGGTTTTTCTTCTGGTCGATTCACCGGCCGCGCGGCAATTAACTATAGTTTAGAGTATCGAGTGATGCCGGATTGGCAGCCATTACAAAACTGGCCTGTATTTGATTGGTACAAAGTGCCGTGGTGGCAGTGGGTACTGTTTACTGATGTTGGTCGAGTGGCCGATGAGTATGATGTATCAGAGCTCCATGAAAATATGCAAGTGAGTTACGGTGGGGCGGTACGTTTTCAAGTCGAAGGTGTGGTGGTTCGTGCTGAAATGGCATGGGGCGATGAAGAAAGTATGTTCCGTGTAATGGTCAATCAGCCGTTTTAGAATGGTTATTTCATTGAAATTGTTATTTGTTGATTTCTTTAGTCATCACTTTTATTTAAACTGACATAACGCAATATAGATCACATAAATCGCTGCGATAATTATACCTAAGTGACTTCAATAGCAGTGTAAGAAATTTTAAGTTGAGCCTATTAATTCGGCTAAGCTTGTTTTGTATCGGGGTAGGCAATTAACGATCACGTTTTTAATAAACACGACCGTTTTTTGTTCTGAATAAATCCAATAGACTTATCGGGAATGAGTAATGTTGAAAAATATCAATCCAACCACAACGGTAGCGTGGAAAGCGCTAACTGAGCATTTTGAATCAGCACAAGATATGGAACTGGCTGCTTTATTCGCTCAAGATGCTGATCGTTTTAATCAATTTTCTGCAACATTTGGCTCCGACATTTTAGTCGACTACTCTAAAAACTTGTTGGATAAAGAAACCTTCACTCATTTATTTGCCCTTGCAGAGCAAACTGAACTTAAAGCAGCGATTCAAGCCATGTTTGCTGGCGATAAGATCAACCAAACTGAAGGTCGCGCCGTTTTACATACGGCTTTACGTAATCGTAGCAATACGCCTGTTATGGTAGATGGTGAAGATGTGATGCCTGGCGTAAACGCTGTGCTTGCGAAAATGGAAAGCTTTACTAACCGTATTGTATCGGGTGAGTGGAAAGGGTATACCGGCAAACAAATTACTGATGTAGTGAATATCGGTATTGGTGGTTCTGATCTTGGCCCTTACATGGTGTCAGAAGCATTGGCCGCTTATAAAACGCGTTTGAACATGCACTTTGTTTCTAACGTTGATGGCACTCATATTGCTGAAACTCTAAAGAGCTTAAACCCAGAAACGACCTTGTTCCTAGTGGCATCAAAAACCTTTACGACGCAAGAAACCATGACTAATGCACACAGTGCGCGTGACTGGTTCTTAGCGACCGCACAAGATTCTGCGCATGTTGCTAAACACTTCGCGGCGCTTTCTACTAATGCAAAATCAGTAGAAGAGTTCGGTATTGATACTGACAACATGTTTGAATTCTGGGATTGGGTTGGTGGTCGTTATTCTTTATGGTCTGCAATCGGTCTTTCTATTTGTTTAGCGGTTGGCTTTGATAACTTTATTGAGTTATTGGAAGGTGCCCATGAGATGGATAAGCATTTTGCTAATACTGAATTTGAAAGCAACATTCCTGTGATCTTGGCGTTGATTGGTATTTGGTACAACAACTTCCATGGCGCAGAATCAGAAGCCATTCTGCCTTACGATCAGTACCTACACCGTTTTGCTGCTTACTTCCAACAAGGTAACATGGAATCAAACGGTAAATATGTTGACCGTAATGGTGATGCTGTAGATTACCAAACAGGCCCAATCATTTGGGGTGAGCCAGGTACGAATGGTCAGCATGCGTTCTATCAGTTGATCCACCAAGGCACTAAGTTGATCCCATGTGACTTCATTGCGCCTGCAATCAGCCATAATCAAGTAAGCGATCATCATCAGAAATTGATGTCTAATTTCTTTGCTCAAACCGAGGCTTTAGCATTTGGTAAATCAAAAACACAAGTTGAAGCGGAATTTGCAGCAGCAGGTAAATCTGCTGAAGAAGTGAAAGATTTGGTGAACTTTAAAGTGTTTGAAGGTAATCGCCCAACCAACTCTATCCTTGTTAAGCAAATTACGCCTAAAACACTAGGTAGCTTAATTGCGATGTATGAGCATAAGATTTTTGTTCAAGGCGTGATTTGGAATATCTTCAGTTTCGACCAATGGGGTGTGGAGCTTGGTAAGCAACTTGCTAACCAAATATTACCTGAATTAGCGGACAGTAATGCAGTAGATTCGCATGATAGTTCAACTAACGGTTTGATTAATGCCTTCAAAGCATTTAAAGCTTAAGCGATTAACTAAAACGTAAGTGATTTACATACTAATATGAAAAAAGAGAAGCTCAAATTGGGCTTCTCTTTTTTTATGTGCAAATTTTGCCATGAAGGATAATGAGGGTGCTAGCTAGATTGACAGTTTTGGCAAACTCCATGTGTTTCGATGACATGGTTAGTGAGTTTAAATCCATGCTGAGCTATATTTTTGGTCAGCAATTCAACTAAGGCTTTATCTTGAAGTTCACTAACATCACCACATTGATCACAAATCAATAAATGCGAAAAGTGTTTATTATTGCCATGGCAATCCTGTTCATCAAAAAAACAGCATGATACGAAGCTATTGGTTGATTCCACTCGATGAATAAATCCCTGATCAAGCAAGAACTCTAATGCTCGGTAGACAGTCGGCGGTTTTGCTTGAGGTTCAGTTTGTTTGAGTTTATCGAGTAACTCATACGCAGTTGAAGAGCCTTTTTGTTGCCAAATCAATTCAAGCACTTGTTGGCGTTGTGAGGTGAGGCGAACTCCTCGTTGTTGGCAAAGGTCCGTTACTTGTTGGATCAAACGTTTATTCAAAATCTGTTAACCTTAATTTTCATTGGTGTACGCCTTTACTGCCTATGGTAAAATATTTGGCCAAATAAGTCAGAGATATTTATCCCATATACCATTATGAATAATTACCCAATGCAACGCTTTTCTATTGCCCCGATGCTCGATTGGACTGATCGCCACTGTCGTTACTTCCATCGCTTATTATCTGAGCATACATTGTTATACACCGAAATGGTTACGACCGGTGCGATTATTCATGGAAAAGGGGATTTTCTGCAATTTAGCCAGCAAGAGCATCCGGTGGCCTTGCAACTTGGTGGTTCAAACCCTGTTGATTTAGCTCATTGCGCGAAGCTTGCAGAGGAGCGTGGTTATGATGAGGTAAACTTAAATGTAGGTTGCCCATCTGACCGAGTTCAAAATGGAAAGTTTGGTGCTTGCTTAATGGCAGAACCTGAGCTGGTGGCTGACTGCATGGCAGCGATGCGAGAAGTGGTGAATATTCCTGTTACGGTAAAAACGCGTATTGGTATTGATGATCAAGATTCCTATGAATTTTTAACCCGCTTTATTGCTATGGTGAGTGAAAAGGGCGGCGTTGATCAATTTACCATCCATGCTCGTAAAGCGTGGTTAAGTGGATTAAGTCCCAAAGAGAACCGTGAAATTCCAGAGTTGGACTACCCTCGCACCTACCAACTTAAGCAAGATTTTCCTGATTTAACTATTGCGATTAATGGTGGCGTGAAAACCATTGAGGATTCATTAACTCATTTAGAGCATCTTGACGGTGTGATGGTTGGGCGTGAAGCTTATCAAAATCCTTATTTGTTAGCCGAAGTCGATCAGAAAATATTTGGCAGTGATAGGCCAATTAAGAAACGTCGTCAGGTAGTACAAGAAATGTTGCCTTATATTGAACAAGAAATGGCGGCCGGTGCTAGCCTAGGTCATATCACTCGTCACATGCTAGGTTTATTCCAAGCAATGCCTGGCGCCCGTCAATGGCGACGTTATATTAGTGAAAATGCGCATAAGTCGGGTGCTGGTATTGAAGTCGTTGAAGCTGCACTAGCCAAAATTCCTGCAGAATTAGACGTTTAATCTCATTTCCAAAGTGGCGGATTTGGCCTTTTATTGGTTAAATCCGCTTTTTTATTATCTTGTCTTTTCCCTCCTTCTTTAAGTTGCTGAATCTTAAGTCTTTATGTTTGATTAAACTTGGCGCGTAATCTGCATAGTTAGGTGCAATATCTGATTTTGATTAAATAGGACCATTTATGTTTGAACTGCTTTGTATTCTCGTTTTTATCGGCATGTTGATGTTCACGGGTGTAACCATGGTGACTTTCTTTATCGCTTTAGCGGCTGCACTCGTGTTTGCCTTTATCGTAAGTATGGTAGGGGCGGTGATAAAACTACTGCCTTGGATCATTGTCGCGTTGATAGGTTTGTATATTTATAAACACTACAATAAGCCAAGCTCTTATTAATTTTTTGACAGGAGGAGGGTAATTTAGCTGTCAAACTAGCAAGTTCTGAAATTTGCGCCATGATTAATAGTGAGCATTGTGAGTGACATGGAAGGGCACATCATGACCGTGACAGAACTTCGCCGCTTATATCAAGATAAGCAGTTGATTGAAGCGATTATTGAATCCTCAACAGAAGAGGAGAGTTGGATTGTTGAGTTTCGCCATAATCGTGGTGGTTTAGTTTTATTGACCGATGAACATGGCAAAGAGTGTCATTATCAAGATGTTGATGAAGCTTCCCGTTCGGCTTTAGATGTTGGCTTTAAACAGGTACGTATAGCGAATAAATAGTAATTTAAAAACAGTAGGCTAATGGCTGCTTTTCCCTATCTCTTATTTTTCTTCTCAATTCTTATGTCCAAAAAGTTATAAAACATACTTATCAATTCTTTCTCGACATTCATCATAATCGTTAATCTATTGTCATGAAGCAATCATATTGTATCCCTAGATGTTCCCTTTAAACCGAGAACATTTGAGATTATAAAAAAGATAGGATGTCGTGACATGTTACTTAAGGATCTTTCTGCTTTGGCAAGTCCGCTTAATGATCAGCAAATTGGTCAACTGCAGCAGGCTATGTCGGAGCTATCACCACAACAGCTTGCCTGGGTAAGTGGTTATTTCTGGGGGTTAAGCCAAACAGGGTCATCATCAAATGATGCTCCTTCATCCCAATTATCCGTGGCAGCAGAGCCAGCTGGAAAACTCACTATCATTTATGCCTCACAAACCGGTAATGCAAAAGGTGTGGCTGAAGCGTTAAAAAATGAAGCGGATGCGAATGGTATTGCTGTAGATTTATTTGATGCTAGTGATTACAAAGGTAAGAATCTTGCTAAAGAAACCCATCTCATTATTGTTGCCTCAACCAATGGTGAAGGGGAAGCTCCAGATAATGCGATTGAGTTGCATGAATTTCTGCAATCGAAAAAAGCACCTAAATTAGATAACCTAAAATATGCTGTTATTGCATTAGGTGATTCTAGCTATGAGTTTTTCTGCCAAACGGGTAAAGATTTCGATAGTTATTTAAGCAAGCTTGGTGCAACGGCTTTCCTTGATCGCCTAGACTGTGATGTTGATTATGAAGCGCCAGCTAGTGAGTGGCGTAAACAAGCATTAGAAAAAGTAAAAGAAACACTATCTGCTAGCGATGCACAAGTTGTGCAATTACCTGTAGGGCAAAGTGCACATGTTGAAAGCCCTTGGAATAAGCAAACCCCTTACACTGCTAGTTTACTAACTAGCCAAAAAATTACAGGGCGTGATTCAGGTAAAGACGTTCGACATATTGAAATTGATCTTGAAGGCTCAGGTATCACTTATCAACCTGGTGATGCTCTAGGTGTATGGTATGAAAATAGCTCAAATCTCGTTTCAGCGATTTTAGAGCAAGTTGGTTTATCTGGAATAGAAAGCATTGAACTGGATGGTGAAAGTATTTCTATTCATAGCGCATTAGTTAATAAGTTTGAAATTACCGCATCTAACCCACAACTTGTTACAAAGTACGCAGAACTATCAGGTAGTAAGAAGCTACAAAGGCTGGTGGAAGATAAAGATAAACTGCGTGAATATGCAGGTAATACCCAGATTATTGATGTTTTAAAAGAAAAGAAGACCAAACTGACTGCGGAAGAACTCGCTAGTCTATTCCGAAAGTTAACCCCACGACTGTATTCTATCGCTTCTAGCCAAGCAGAGGTTGAAGATGAAGTGCACTTAACAGTAGGTCTGGTTGAATATCAACAAGGTGAAGAAACTCGTTATGGTGGGGCTTCTCATTATCTGACTCATCGTTTGGAGGAAGGGGATAATGTTAAAGTATTCGTTGAACACAATAATAACTTTAAGTTACCACAAGACGATAATACTCCTGTGATCATGATCGGTCCAGGGACGGGTATAGCACCATTCCGGAGCTTTATTCAGGAAAGAGAAGCACGAGATGCTGAAGGTAAAAATTGGTTATTTTTTGGTGACCGTACCTTTACTCAAGATTTCTTATATCAAGTTGAATGGCAAAAGTATTTGAAATCAGGTGTGTTAACAAAATTAGATGTGGCCTTTAGTCGAGATCAGGCTGAGAAAGTATATGTGCAAGATCGAATTTTAGAAAATGCTGCTGAAGTATGGCAATGGTTACAGCAAGGTGCGTATCTCTATGTATGTGGTGATGCGAATCGCATGGCTAAAGATGTTCATGAAGCATTAATTTCAGTTGCTGAAGATCAAGGAAAATTAGGTCGAGAACAAGCAGAAGCTTTTGTTAATGACCTACGCAAAGCAAAACGTTATCAAAGGGATGTGTACTAATGAGCATGAAAGAACAAGTTGTATTAGGCGAAGTATTAGGTCCACTTTCTGATGGTGAGCGTTTAAAAGCTGAAAGTAATTTTTTACGTGGGACGATTGAAGAAGATCTACAAAACCCAATTACTGGTGCAGTGACAGGCGATAATTTCACATTGATTCGTTTTCACGGTATGTACTTACAAGATGATCGTGACATTCGCGCTGAGCGAGCCAAGCAAAAACTTGAGCCGCTACATACTTTGATGGTTCGTGCGCGTCTACCGGCTGGTGTGATCACTCCAACCCAATGGCTTGGTGTTGATAAGTGGGCAGATGAGCATACTTTATATGGCAGTATTCGTTTAACGACGCGTCAAACCTTTCAATATCATGGCATTTTAAAGCCTAATATTAAAAAGGTTCATAAAGCACTTAACTCTATTGGTATTGATTCGATTGGTACCGCTGCAGATATGAATCGAAATGTACTATGTACGGCGAATCCATATCAATCCGAAGTACACCAAGAAGCGTATGAGTGGTCAAAGAGGATTAGTGAACACTTTTTGCCACATGCTCGAGGCTATGCGGAAGTTTGGTTGGATGCAGAAAAAATCGATAGTACCGTTCAAGAAGAAGAGCCTATTTTAGGTCGCACCTACTTGCCACGTAAATTTAAAACTACTATTGCGATTCCACCACTGAACGATGTTGATGTTCATGCTAATGATTTGAACTTTGTGGCAATTGAAGAAAACGGTAAGTTAATTGGCTTTAACGTTCTGGTAGGTGGTGGTCTTGCTATGACTCATGGGGATACTTCTACCTATCCTCGTCGTGCTGATGACTTTGGTTTTATTCCAGTCGGTCAGACTTTAGCGTTTGCGGAAGCAGTAGTAACGACGCAACGTGATTGGGGTAACCGTTCTAACCGTAAAAATGCTAAAACAAAATATACGCTAGACCGTGTTGGTGTTGATGTATTTAAAGCGGAAGTTGAAAAACGCGCTGGGAGTAAATTTGAACCAAGTCGTCCTTATGAATTTACTGAGCGTGGTGATCGCATTGGTTGGTCTGAAGGTATTGACGGTAAACACTACTTGTCTCTATTTATAGAGAATGGTCGTATTTTAGATTATCCAGGAAAAACACTTAAGACAGGTATGGCTGAACTGGCTAAAGTTCATAAAGGCGACTTCCGTATTACAGCAAATCAAAACTTAATTGTGGCAGGCGTAGCTGCAGATCAAAAAGAGCTGATAGAAAGTATTGCTGTAGCGCATGGTCTAATGGATGCTTCTACGAGTGAGCAGCGTAAAAACTCAATGGCGTGTGTGGCATTTCCAACTTGTCCATTAGCGATGGCTGAGGCAGAACGTTTTCTTCCTTCTTTTGTTACGGAAGTGGAAGGCATTCTAGCAAAGCATCAGCTACCGAAAGAAGAAAACATTATTTTACGTGTAACAGGTTGCCCTAATGGGTGTGGGCGAGCAATGTTGGCTGAGATTGGTTTAGTCGGTAAAGCGCCTGGTCGCTACAACCTACATTTAGGTGGTAACCGTAGTGGTACTCGTGTTCCTAAGATGTATAAAGAGAACATTACGGATAAACAAATTCTACAAGATATAGATGAGTTGGTGTCTCGCTGGTCTAAAGAACGTAAAGAAAAAGAAGCGTTCGGTGATTTCGTGATTCGTGTTGGTATTATAGAAGAGGTCGTGATCTCTAAGAGGGACTTCCATGCTTAGTACACAAGAAAAGAGTTTATATATAGAAGAACTCGTTAACCTTAATAAAGTAGAGCAAAGTTTAATACTTGCAGAGATTAATGCTCAACTTGAAGATATGACGGCTCAACAAAGAATTCTGTGGGCTTTAGAAAACTTGCAAGGTGAGTTTGCTGTATCTTCAAGTTTTGGTATTCAAGCGGCAGTCATGTTGCATTTGGCAACGGAAGCGAAATCAGATATTCCCGTCATATTGACAGATACAGGATATCTATTTCCAGAGACGTATCGATTCATAGATGAGTTAAAAGAGAAGCTAAATCTTAATTTACAAGTTTTTCGAGCAGAACAGAGTCCCAATTGGCAGGAAGCTTCTTATGGTAAGCTTTGGGAGCAGGGTGTCGAGGGCATCGAAAAGTACAATAAGATAAATAAAGTAGAGCCAATGCGACGTGCATTAAAAGAGCTCAATGTTTCTACTTGGTTTTCTGGATTGAGACGTGAACAATCTAATACACGTAATGGACTACCTATTCTTGCTGTACAAAATGGTGTTTTTAAATTTTTACCGATCATAGATTGGAGTAATAAAGAAATACATCAATATTTAGAAAAGCATGGCTTGTCTTATCACCCACTATGGGAGGAAGGTTATCTTTCTGTTGGAGATACCCACACAACTCGTAAATGGGAACCGGGAATGACAGAAGAAGAAACTCGATTCTTTGGTCTGAAACGAGAGTGTGGTCTCCATGAAGATGATCCTGAGCAACAACAAGATGGCTCCGGAATATAAAATCTAACCTTTATAATGTTATTTATATATAAAGACGAGGCTATACACTGCGGTGATAGCCTCTTTTATATTTAGAATGGTAGCTGAATTTTACTTATTTTGTGGATAACTTGTTATTAAGGTTAGAGTAAAGTTGTATAAATAAGTCTTTGGATGGAAAGTGACCATCTAAGCTATATTTTTAAAGTTTTTGAAAGAAAAGGGTTGCCAATGTGATTTGGATCTCTATAATGCGACCTCACTGACACGGAGCACACAGCCTAACGGCAGCAACGAGTTAGAGGTCAAAACCTTCTCAAAAGGTTTGCGAAAAAAGTTTTAAAAAAGTGTTTGACACGAACTTTTAAATCGCTAAAATGGCCGCCCTGTTCAACGAGACGCGCTAAGCGCTTTCAATAAGAACAACGCTCTTTAACAATTTAAACCTATCAATCTGTGTGGGCACTCGTTGATGATAATCAAAAATATTTATCAATGAACTGAGTGACCAATCAGTTATTAGTTTACTAATAATTGGCACAGTCAATTCATTATCTATCTGTTGGATAGATAATAGCTTTAAAGTTACTTCTTCTTTTAAGAAGAATAGTTTTGAAGTCAGTATTCGTTGAGCCGGTCGAAAGACCACAAAAACTTTAATTGAAGAGTTTGATCATGGCTCAGATTGAACGCTGGCGGCAGGCCTAACACATGCAAGTCGAGCGGAAACGAGAATAGCTTGCTATTCGGCGTCGAGCGGCGGACGGGTGAGTAATGCATAGGAAGTTGCCCAGTAGAGGGGGATAACCATTGGAAACGATGGCTAATACCGCATAACCTCTTCGGAGCAAAGCGGGGGACCTTCGGGCCTCGCGCTACTGGATACGCCTATGTGGGATTAGCTAGTTGGTGAGGTAAAGGCTCACCAAGGCGACGATCCCTAGCTGGTCTGAGAGGATGATCAGCCACACTGGGACTGAGACACGGCCCAGACTCCTACGGGAGGCAGCAGTGGGGAATATTGCACAATGGGCGAAAGCCTGATGCAGCCATGCCGCGTGTATGAAGAAGGCCTTCGGGTTGTAAAGTACTTTCAGTTGTGAGGAAGGTTTCGTAGTTAATAACTGCGTTGCTTGACGTTAGCAACAGAAGAAGCACCGGCTAACTCCGTGCCAGCAGCCGCGGTAATACGGAGGGTGCGAGCGTTAATCGGAATTACTGGGCGTAAAGCGCATGCAGGTGGTTTGTTAAGTCAGATGTGAAAGCCCGGGGCTCAACCTCGGAAGGTCATTTGAAACTGGCAAACTAGAGTACTGTAGAGGGGGGTAGAATTTCAGGTGTAGCGGTGAAATGCGTAGAGATCTGAAGGAATACCAGTGGCGAAGGCGGCCCCCTGGACAGATACTGACACTCAGATGCGAAAGCGTGGGGAGCAAACAGGATTAGATACCCTGGTAGTCCACGCCGTAAACGATGTCTACTTGGAGGTTGTGGCCTTGAGCCGTGGCTTTCGGAGCTAACGCGTTAAGTAGACCGCCTGGGGAGTACGGTCGCAAGATTAAAACTCAAATGAATTGACGGGGGCCCGCACAAGCGGTGGAGCATGTGGTTTAATTCGATGCAACGCGAAGAACCTTACCTACTCTTGACATCCAGAGAACTTTCCAGAGATGGATTGGTGCCTTCGGGAACTCTGAGACAGGTGCTGCATGGCTGTCGTCAGCTCGTGTTGTGAAATGTTGGGTTAAGTCCCGCAACGAGCGCAACCCTTATCCTTGTTTGCCAGCGAGTAATGTCGGGAACTCCAGGGAGACTGCCGGTGATAAACCGGAGGAAGGTGGGGACGACGTCAAGTCATCATGGCCCTTACGAGTAGGGCTACACACGTGCTACAATGGCGCATACAGAGGGCAGCGAACTTGCGAAAGTAAGCGAATCCCAAAAAGTGCGTCGTAGTCCGGATTGGAGTCTGCAACTCGACTCCATGAAGTCGGAATCGCTAGTAATCGTGGATCAGAATGCCACGGTGAATACGTTCCCGGGCCTTGTACACACCGCCCGTCACACCATGGGAGTGGGCTGCAAAAGAAGTAGGTAGTTTAACCTTCGGGAGGACGCTTACCACTTTGTGGTTCATGACTGGGGTGAAGTCGTAACAAGGTAGCCCTAGGGGAACCTGGGGCTGGATCACCTCCTTATACGAAGATTATTTTTGATGAGTACCCACACAGATTGATTAGGTTTATATAGAAAAGAGTTTCATGTTGGGTCTGTAGCTCAGCTGGTTAGAGCGCTCGCCTGATAAGCGGGAGGTCGGTGGTTCAAGTCCACTCAGACCCACCAATCTTTCCTAAAAGATTGGTCAACATGATTTCGATGGGGCTATAGCTCAGCTGGGAGAGCGCCTGCCTTGCACGCAGGAGGTCTGCGGTTCGATCCCGCATAGCTCCACCATCTTTAAGTGTTTTCACTGAAAATATTTAAAAATGGTTTCGTAAGAAACTCTTGCTCTTTAACAATTTGGAAAGCTGACTGATAACAATAATTCAATTGTTGTTATCAAATAAAAGTTCTCAATGTTTATCTTAATCGATAAACACAACAACACACATTCAAGTGTCTTGTATTCAAATCAATTGCTTGCAATTGATTCTATTGAGTCCGGCAAACGTTCATCAAGGATTACCCTCCTTGTGAACAAAACTAAAACCTTATTTAGTTGAACATACATTAAGACCCTTTTGGGTTGTATGGTTAAGTGAATAAGCGTACACGGTGGATGCCTAGGCAGTCAGAGGCGATGAAGGACGTATTAACTTGCGATAAGCGTAGATTAGGCAGTAAAAGCCACTTGAGTCTACGATTTCCGAATGGGGAAACCCACGTGCATAAGCACGTATTATTAACTGAATACATAGGTTAATAAGGCGAACCCGGGGAACTGAAACATCTAAGTACCCGGAGGAAGAGAAATCAACCGAGATTCCGAAAGTAGCGGCGAGCGAAATTGGATTAGCCCTTAAGCTTTATATGATGCAGGTGAAGGCTCTGGAAAGTGCCGCGATACAGGGTGATAGCCCCGTAACCGACACATCATACTAAGTGAAAACGAGTAAGGCGGGACACGTGATATCCTGTCTGAATATGGGGGGACCATCCTCCAAGGCTAAATACTCCTGACTGACCGATAGTGAACCAGTACCGTGAGGGAAAGGCGAAAAGAACCCCTGTGAGGGGAGTGAAATAGAACCTGAAACCGTGTACGTACAAGCAGTAGGAGCACCTTCGTGGTGTGACTGCGTACCTTTTGTATAATGGGTCAGCGACTTATATTTAGTAGCAAGGTTAACCGTATAGGGGAGCCGTAGGGAAACCGAGTCTTAACTGGGCGTCGAGTTGCTAGGTATAGACCCGAAACCAGGTGATCTAGCCATGGGCAGGTTGAAGATTGAGTAACATCAATTGGAGGACCGAACCGACTAATGTTGAAAAATTAGCGGATGACTTGTGGCTAGGGGTGAAAGGCCAATCAAACCTGGAGATAGCTGGTTCTCCCCGAAAGCTATTTAGGTAGCGCCTCGGACGAATACTACTGGGGGTAGAGCACTGTTAAGGCTAGGGGGTCATCCCGACTTACCAACCCTTTGCAAACTCCGAATACCAGTAAGTACTATCCGGGAGACACACGGCGGGTGCTAACGTCCGTCGTGGAGAGGGAAACAACCCAGACCGCCAGCTAAGGTCCCAAAGTATAGCTAAGTGGGAAACGATGTGGGAAGGCTCAGACAGCCAGGATGTTGGCTTAGAAGCAGCCATCATTTAAAGAAAGCGTAATAGCTCACTGGTCGAGTCGGCCTGCGCGGAAGATGTAACGGGGCTAAGCTATACACCGAAGCTGCGGCATCCTAGTTTACTAGGATGGGTAGGGGAGCGTTCTGTAAGCCGTTGAAGGTGAACTGAGAAGTTTGCTGGAGGTATCAGAAGTGCGAATGCTGACATGAGTAACGATAAAGGGAGTGAAAAACTCCCTCGCCGGAAGACCAAGGGTTCCTGTCCAACGTTAATCGGGGCAGGGTAAGTCGACCCCTAAGGCGAGGCTGAAAAGCGTAGTCGATGGGAAACGGGTTAATATTCCCGTACTTCTTACAAATGCGATGGGGGGACGGAGAAGGCTAGGTGGGCCTGGCGATGGTTGTCCAGGTTCAAGTGCGTAGGCTGATTTCTTAGGTAAATCCGGGAAATCTTAAGGCCGAGAC
Source organism: Vibrio algivorus (assembly GCF_002218005.2). GTDB lineage: Bacteria > Pseudomonadota > Gammaproteobacteria > Enterobacterales > Vibrionaceae > Vibrio > Vibrio algivorus. Next base: position 2,207,095 of record NZ_AP018678.1, on the reverse strand, counting down.
ACGACGTCGAGCTACTACGGTAGTGAAGTCATTGATGCCATGCTTCCAGGAAAAGCCTCTAAGCTTCAGTTTGTAAGAAATCGTACCCCAAACCGACACAGGTGGTCGGGTAGAGAATACCAAGGCGCTTGAGAGAACTCGGGTGAAGGAACTAGGCAAAATGGTACCGTAACTTCGGGAGAAGGTACGCTCCTAGCGGTGATGAGACTTGCTCTCTAAGCTGCCGGGAGTCGCAGATACCAGGTGGCTGCAACTGTTTATTAAAAACACAGCACTGTGCAAAATCGTAAGATGACGTATACGGTGTGACGCCTGCCCGGTGCCGGAAGGTTAATTGATGGGGTTATCTTCGGAGAAGCTCTTGATCGAAGCCCCGGTAAACGGCGGCCGTAACTATAACGGTCCTAAGGTAGCGAAATTCCTTGTCGGGTAAGTTCCGACCTGCACGAATGGCGTAATGATGGCCACGCTGTCTCCACCCGAGACTCAGTGAAATTGAAATCGCTGTGAAGATGCAGTGTACCCGCGGCTAGACGGAAAGACCCCGTGAACCTTTACTACAGCTTGGCACTGAACATTGACCCTACATGTGTAGGATAGGTGGGAGACTTTGAAGCATTCACGCCAGTGGATGTGGAGTCAACCTTGAAATACCACCCTTGTAGTGTTGATGTTCTAACTTAGCCCCATTATCTGGGGTGAGGACAGTGCCTGGTGGGTAGTTTGACTGGGGCGGTCTCCTCCCAAAGAGTAACGGAGGAGCACGAAGGTGGGCTAAACACGGTTGGACATCGTGTGGTTAGTGCAATGGCATAAGCCCGCTTGACTGCGAGAATGACAATTCGAGCAGGTGCGAAAGCAGGTCATAGTGATCCGGTGGTTCTGAATGGAAGGGCCATCGCTCAACGGATAAAAGGTACTCCGGGGATAACAGGCTGATACCGCCCAAGAGTTCATATCGACGGCGGTGTTTGGCACCTCGATGTCGGCTCATCACATCCTGGGGCTGAAGTCGGTCCCAAGGGTATGGCTGTTCGCCATTTAAAGTGGTACGCGAGCTGGGTTTAGAACGTCGTGAGACAGTTCGGTCCCTATCTGCCGTGGGCGTTGGAAGATTGAAGGGGGCTGCTCCTAGTACGAGAGGACCGGAGTGGACGAACCTCTGGTGTTCGGGTTGTCATGCCAATGGCATTGCCCGGTAGCTAAGTTCGGAATCGATAAGTGCTGAAAGCATCTAAGCACGAAGCGAGCCCTGAGATGAGTCTTCCCTGGCGCTTTAAGCGTCCTAAAGGGTTGTCGGAGACTACGACGTTGATAGGTTGGGTGTGTAAGCGCTGCGAGGCGTTGAGCTAACCAATACTAATTGCCCGTGAGGCTTAACCATACAACACCTAAAGGGTTTTGGTTGGACTGAATAGATATGAGACATACTTGAATGAGTGTGAGAACGAGTTAGAGATAACAAGACAGCTTTCCGAATTAAGTTAAAGCATCATAAATGATGTTTTAACAAAAGAATTTGCTTGGCGACCATAGCGCTTTGGACCCACCTGATTCCATGCCGAACTCAGAAGTGAAACGAAGTAGCGCCGATGGTAGTGTGGGGTTTCCCCATGTGAGAGTAGGACATCGCCAGGCTTATATTTATGACTAAGCTTATTTTTAGCTTGGTCAACATAATGTTTTGATACTATTAGAATATTATGTTGACTTGTAAAGTCAAAAGCGTATAGTTCGCTTCGCTCTTTAACAATTTAAACCTATCAATCTGTGTGGGCACTCGTTGATGATAATCAAAAAGATTTATCAATGAACTGAGTGACCAATCAGTTATTAGTTTACTAATAATTGGCACAGTCAATTCATTATCTGTCTGTTGGATAGATAATAGCTTTAAAGTTACTTCTTCTTTTAAGAAGAATAGTTTTGAAGTCAGTATTCGTTGAGCCGGTCGAAAGACCACAAAAACTTTAATTGAAGAGTTTGATCATGGCTCAGATTGAACGCTGGCGGCAGGCCTAACACATGCAAGTCGAGCGGAAACGAGAATAGCTTGCTATTCGGCGTCGAGCGGCGGACGGGTGAGTAATGCATAGGAAGTTGCCCAGTAGAGGGGGATAACCATTGGAAACGATGGCTAATACCGCATAACCTCTTCGGAGCAAAGCGGGGGACCTTCGGGCCTCGCGCTACTGGATACGCCTATGTGGGATTAGCTAGTTGGTGAGGTAAAGGCTCACCAAGGCGACGATCCCTAGCTGGTCTGAGAGGATGATCAGCCACACTGGGACTGAGACACGGCCCAGACTCCTACGGGAGGCAGCAGTGGGGAATATTGCACAATGGGCGAAAGCCTGATGCAGCCATGCCGCGTGTATGAAGAAGGCCTTCGGGTTGTAAAGTACTTTCAGTTGTGAGGAAGGTTTCGTAGTTAATAACTGCGTTGCTTGACGTTAGCAACAGAAGAAGCACCGGCTAACTCCGTGCCAGCAGCCGCGGTAATACGGAGGGTGCGAGCGTTAATCGGAATTACTGGGCGTAAAGCGCATGCAGGTGGTTTGTTAAGTCAGATGTGAAAGCCCGGGGCTCAACCTCGGAAGGTCATTTGAAACTGGCAAACTAGAGTACTGTAGAGGGGGGTAGAATTTCAGGTGTAGCGGTGAAATGCGTAGAGATCTGAAGGAATACCAGTGGCGAAGGCGGCCCCCTGGACAGATACTGACACTCAGATGCGAAAGCGTGGGGAGCAAACAGGATTAGATACCCTGGTAGTCCACGCCGTAAACGATGTCTACTTGGAGGTTGTGGCCTTGAGCCGTGGCTTTCGGAGCTAACGCGTTAAGTAGACCGCCTGGGGAGTACGGTCGCAAGATTAAAACTCAAATGAATTGACGGGGGCCCGCACAAGCGGTGGAGCATGTGGTTTAATTCGATGCAACGCGAAGAACCTTACCTACTCTTGACATCCAGAGAACTTTCCAGAGATGGATTGGTGCCTTCGGGAACTCTGAGACAGGTGCTGCATGGCTGTCGTCAGCTCGTGTTGTGAAATGTTGGGTTAAGTCCCGCAACGAGCGCAACCCTTATCCTTGTTTGCCAGCGAGTAATGTCGGGAACTCCAGGGAGACTGCCGGTGATAAACCGGAGGAAGGTGGGGACGACGTCAAGTCATCATGGCCCTTACGAGTAGGGCTACACACGTGCTACAATGGCGCATACAGAGGGCAGCGAACTTGCGAAAGTAAGCGAATCCCAAAAAGTGCGTCGTAGTCCGGATTGGAGTCTGCAACTCGACTCCATGAAGTCGGAATCGCTAGTAATCGTGGATCAGAATGCCACGGTGAATACGTTCCCGGGCCTTGTACACACCGCCCGTCACACCATGGGAGTGGGCTGCAAAAGAAGTAGGTAGTTTAACCTTCGGGAGGACGCTTACCACTTTGTGGTTCATGACTGGGGTGAAGTCGTAACAAGGTAGCCCTAGGGGAACCTGGGGCTGGATCACCTCCTTATACGAAGATTATTTTTGATGAGTACCCACACAGATTGATTAGGTTTATATAGAAAAGAGTTTTGAAAGCATCCCAATGCTTTCATAGTCCGTGTCCCGTTCGTCTAGAGGCCTAGGACACCGCCCTTTCACGGCGGTAACAGGGGTTCGACTCCCCTACGGGATACCATGGGTCGTTAGCTCAGTTGGTAGAGCAGTTGACTTTTAATCAATTGGTCGCAGGTTCGAATCCTGCACGACCCACCATTTCCTCCCACGGAAATGCTTACTTTAAGTAAGAAAACAATGTGGGCGATTAGCTCAGTTGGGAGAGCACCTGCCTTACAAGCAGGGGGTCACTGGTTCGAGCCCGGTATCGCCCACCACTCTTTAAATACTTTTACGATGCTTCGCATCCAATAATTACTTTGGATGGGATGCTTTGTCGCTGAAAGTCTTTAAAAAGTGGTTTGTTTGAAAAAATAAACTCTTGCTCTTTAACAATTTGGAAAGCTGACTGATAACAATAATTCAATTGTTGTTATCAAATAAAAGTTCTCAATGTTTATCTTAATCGATAAACACAACAACACACATTCAAGTGTCTTGTATTCAAATCAATTGCTTGCAATTGATTCTATTGAGTCCGGCAAACGTTCATCAAGGATTACCCTCCTTGTGAACAAAACTAAAACCTTATTTAGTTGAACATACATTAAGACCCTTTTGGGTTGTATGGTTAAGTGAATAAGCGTACACGGTGGATGCCTAGGCAGTCAGAGGCGATGAAGGACGTATTAACTTGCGATAAGCGTAGATTAGGCAGTAAAAGCCACTTGAGTCTACGATTTCCGAATGGGGAAACCCACGTGCATAAGCACGTATTATTAACTGAATACATAGGTTAATAAGGCGAACCCGGGGAACTGAAACATCTAAGTACCCGGAGGAAGAGAAATCAACCGAGATTCCGAAAGTAGCGGCGAGCGAAATTGGATTAGCCCTTAAGCTTTATATGATGCAGGTGAAGGCTCTGGAAAGTGCCGCGATACAGGGTGATAGCCCCGTAACCGACACATCATACTAAGTGAAAACGAGTAAGGCGGGACACGTGATATCCTGTCTGAATATGGGGGGACCATCCTCCAAGGCTAAATACTCCTGACTGACCGATAGTGAACCAGTACCGTGAGGGAAAGGCGAAAAGAACCCCTGTGAGGGGAGTGAAATAGAACCTGAAACCGTGTACGTACAAGCAGTAGGAGCACCTTCGTGGTGTGACTGCGTACCTTTTGTATAATGGGTCAGCGACTTATATTTAGTAGCAAGGTTAACCGTATAGGGGAGCCGTAGGGAAACCGAGTCTTAACTGGGCGTCGAGTTGCTAGGTATAGACCCGAAACCAGGTGATCTAGCCATGGGCAGGTTGAAGATTGAGTAACATCAATTGGAGGACCGAACCGACTAATGTTGAAAAATTAGCGGATGACTTGTGGCTAGGGGTGAAAGGCCAATCAAACCTGGAGATAGCTGGTTCTCCCCGAAAGCTATTTAGGTAGCGCCTCGGACGAATACTACTGGGGGTAGAGCACTGTTAAGGCTAGGGGGTCATCCCGACTTACCAACCCTTTGCAAACTCCGAATACCAGTAAGTACTATCCGGGAGACACACGGCGGGTGCTAACGTCCGTCGTGGAGAGGGAAACAACCCAGACCGCCAGCTAAGGTCCCAAAGTATAGCTAAGTGGGAAACGATGTGGGAAGGCTCAGACAGCCAGGATGTTGGCTTAGAAGCAGCCATCATTTAAAGAAAGCGTAATAGCTCACTGGTCGAGTCGGCCTGCGCGGAAGATGTAACGGGGCTAAGCTATACACCGAAGCTGCGGCATCCTAGTTTACTAGGATGGGTAGGGGAGCGTTCTGTAAGCCGTTGAAGGTGAACTGAGAAGTTTGCTGGAGGTATCAGAAGTGCGAATGCTGACATGAGTAACGATAAAGGGAGTGAAAAACTCCCTCGCCGGAAGACCAAGGGTTCCTGTCCAACGTTAATCGGGGCAGGGTAAGTCGACCCCTAAGGCGAGGCTGAAAAGCGTAGTCGATGGGAAACGGGTTAATATTCCCGTACTTCTTACAAATGCGATGGGGGGACGGAGAAGGCTAGGTGGGCCTGGCGATGGTTGTCCAGGTTCAAGTGCGTAGGCTGATTTCTTAGGTAAATCCGGGAAATCTTAAGGCCGAGACACGACGTCGAGCTACTACGGTAGTGAAGTCATTGATGCCATGCTTCCAGGAAAAGCCTCTAAGCTTCAGTTTGTAAGAAATCGTACCCCAAACCGACACAGGTGGTCGGGTAGAGAATACCAAGGCGCTTGAGAGAACTCGGGTGAAGGAACTAGGCAAAATGGTACCGTAACTTCGGGAGAAGGTACGCTCCTAGCGGTGATGAGACTTGCTCTCTAAGCTGCCGGGAGTCGCAGATACCAGGTGGCTGCAACTGTTTATTAAAAACACAGCACTGTGCAAAATCGTAAGATGACGTATACGGTGTGACGCCTGCCCGGTGCCGGAAGGTTAATTGATGGGGTTATCTTCGGAGAAGCTCTTGATCGAAGCCCCGGTAAACGGCGGCCGTAACTATAACGGTCCTAAGGTAGCGAAATTCCTTGTCGGGTAAGTTCCGACCTGCACGAATGGCGTAATGATGGCCACGCTGTCTCCACCCGAGACTCAGTGAAATTGAAATCGCTGTGAAGATGCAGTGTACCCGCGGCTAGACGGAAAGACCCCGTGAACCTTTACTACAGCTTGGCACTGAACATTGACCCTACATGTGTAGGATAGGTGGGAGACTTTGAAGCATTCACGCCAGTGGATGTGGAGTCAACCTTGAAATACCACCCTTGTAGTGTTGATGTTCTAACTTAGCCCCATTATCTGGGGTGAGGACAGTGCCTGGTGGGTAGTTTGACTGGGGCGGTCTCCTCCCAAAGAGTAACGGAGGAGCACGAAGGTGGGCTAAACACGGTTGGACATCGTGTGGTTAGTGCAATGGCATAAGCCCGCTTGACTGCGAGAATGACAATTCGAGCAGGTGCGAAAGCAGGTCATAGTGATCCGGTGGTTCTGAATGGAAGGGCCATCGCTCAACGGATAAAAGGTACTCCGGGGATAACAGGCTGATACCGCCCAAGAGTTCATATCGACGGCGGTGTTTGGCACCTCGATGTCGGCTCATCACATCCTGGGGCTGAAGTCGGTCCCAAGGGTATGGCTGTTCGCCATTTAAAGTGGTACGCGAGCTGGGTTTAGAACGTCGTGAGACAGTTCGGTCCCTATCTGCCGTGGGCGTTGGAAGATTGAAGGGGGCTGCTCCTAGTACGAGAGGACCGGAGTGGACGAACCTCTGGTGTTCGGGTTGTCATGCCAATGGCATTGCCCGGTAGCTAAGTTCGGAATCGATAAGTGCTGAAAGCATCTAAGCACGAAGCGAGCCCTGAGATGAGTCTTCCCTGGCGCTTTAAGCGTCCTAAAGGGTTGTCGGAGACTACGACGTTGATAGGTTGGGTGTGTAAGCGCTGCGAGGCGTTGAGCTAACCAATACTAATTGCCCGTGAGGCTTAACCATACAACACCTAAAGGGTTTTGGTTGGACTGAATAGATATGAGACATACTTGAATGAGTGTGAGAACGAGTTAGAGATAACAAGACAGCTTTCCGAATTAAGTTAAAGCATCATAAATGATGTTTTAACAAAAGAATTTGCTTGGCGACCATAGCGCTTTGGACCCACCTGATTCCATGCCGAACTCAGAAGTGAAACGAAGTAGCGCCGATGGTAGTGTGGGGTTTCCCCATGTGAGAGTAGGACATCGCCAGGCTTTGAATTGCAAAATGCTGAATAGACACTGCGGAGTGGTAGTTCAGTTGGTTAGAATACCGGCCTGTCACGCCGGGGGTCGCGGGTTCGAGTCCCGTCCACTCCGCCACTTACATATCTTGAATAAAGAGTAAGAAACCTGATTCGAAAGAGTCAGGTTTTTTTTCGTTTGTAGAAAATGAAATTTAGAACAATAGGTATTGATAAGTGGGTGCTCTGTTAGTTTCTTCTAGCGAACAGCGAGTAAGCTGTTACCTTAGGTATCCTAAGTCATTAGATGATAATAGTACTTCTACCACTACCTTATAACTAACATCATCTAGTGCTTATTCTAGTACAATCTCTTAATAAAAATTATCACAGTTATTATTACTCACAATGCTGATATTGTTATTTTCATTCCTTTAAAGCTAAAAAAGCAGAGTAATTAATACCCTGCTTTTATTAAGTTAGTTGAATAGGTTTGTTTACATGATCATTACTGAGTGGTGAATACATCAGTTTCATCGATAGGAGTGTCAATCTCTTCAATTATTGGTGTAGCACTATTATTGTTTAACTGTTCTACTTTTGGTGAGATGCTCTTATCCTTTTCTAGTGCACTATTTGTTTCATTGCTATTTGAACTCGGAGCTGGTTTAGATTGGATAGTTGGAGTATTTACGTAATTGAATGCTTTGATTACTTTTGATACATCTTCTATTCTACTGGCAACGTCTGCAGCAATTTGAGCAGCTTCTTCTGATATGTTACCAATTAAAAATACTTCTCTATTCTCAGTTGTTACTTTAATGTTGTATTGATCTAATCGGTCATCTGATAAAAGAGCGCTTTTTACTTTAGTTGTTAACCAAATATCATGGCTAATTTGTTGGAATGATAGAGGTTTTGATATGCGAATTTGGTTATAGACTGTATCTACATTTGGTAAGTTTTTTACGTAGCCTTCGATATACTGTTTATTATCTTCATCAACGGATTGACCTAAAAGTAAGACGTGTCCAGCGCTCGTAATTTCGGAGGTTACTCGAACTTTCCCTCTATATTGGGGAGCTTGATTTAATGCATTGATATTAGATTGAATGTTCTTTTCTTGCCACTGCTGCTGAGCAGGAGTGGAAGTATTTCCTATTGAGGTACAACCAGTAATTAGAAATATACTAGATAAGCATAAAATAATAGCGTTTTTTTTCATATTACTCATCCGTCGTGAGAGGGAAAGATCACTTGATCAATTAAGTCACATAAACAGTGAAGTGTTAGCATATGGACTTCGTGAATTCTTGCAGTTCTATGTGATGGAATACGTATTTCTACATCTGATTCACCAAGTAACCCTGCAAGCTCACCACCATCTTTACCGGTAAATGCAATGATGGTCATATCACGAGTGACAGCGGCTTCAACGGCTTTGATTATGTTGCTGCTGTTGCCACTGGTAGAAATAGCAATCAATACATCTCCTGCTTGCCCGAAAGCTCTGACTTGTTTAGAAAAGATCTCTTGATAGTGATAGTCATTTGCTATAGCCGTTAGTGTAGATGTATCTGCTGTCAAAGCCATTGCTGGAAGGCTTGGTCGTTCTGTCTCGAATCGATTGAGTAAGCAAGATACAAATTGTTGTGCGTTTGCTGCAGAGCCACCATTACCACAACAAAGGATTTTATTGCCATTCAATAAGCTACTCACCATCGCTTGTGCTGCATGAGTTATAGCATCGGGAAGAGATTCTGCGGCAGCAATTTGAATCTGAATGCTTTCTTTAAAGCTATCATTAATGCTTTCTAGCATGTTTTATCCTTGCGTAATTGCATTTTTTATCCAGTTGATATCTTGACCATTTTTATGAATAGCAATGACATCAAAGCGAAAGGAGGTTTGCTCGATTGATAGTGATTGTTTCTTAAGCCACACCATGGCGGTTTTTATCAGCTTTTGAGACTTTTGATAGGTTACCATTTCTGCTGCATGGCCAAATGATGATGAAGTTCGATATTTCACTTCGACAAACACAAAAGTTTGTCCATCTTTCATTATTAAATCAATTTCGCCAAAGCGGCAGTTCATATTTCTATCTAATAGTTGGAGTCCTTGGCCAATCAAGTATTGATAGGCCAAGGTTTCATAATGAGAGCCAATTTCTCGCTTATTTTTTATCTTCTGACTGAAAAGCTTCATGCTCAGCCCAGCTTAGATCTCTTTGTACCACACATTGGTCATCGATACTTAGAGTGCCTGTTTGACCTTGGTATTGATAACTTTGTACAACTTTCATTGTTGGAAGTTGGGCAAGCAAGCTATATGAATCCATACCTAACGCATGTAGACGTTTTTCTGTATTACTGCTTTTGGGCCACAGGTTATCGTATTCAGCTAATTCAACGTTATCTTTATCTAATAGCATTGGAATATCGCTAAATACAATACCACTGACATCTTGATAAGCACGTGCCTTACCATTATTACTGCTAGAGTTAGAGAACAGTTTAGGTGGCTTAGCATCTGGATTGATAGCCACTTCAATGAATGGCTTTAGCAATGTTAACTCTGAGCGGTTTGCAATAATGTAGACGGAATCAATATCTCTACGGCTGCGAGCTTCGGTTTCCATTTCTATATTACTAATTTGTCTGATTTGATTGATACGTGCTTGGCTATCGGTTAGACCAAACGCATCTTTAACATTTTTTTGTAATTCAGCACGGTTACCGAATGGAGTCGATGCTACTGGCGTATTACTTAACTCATTCCATTTTTCTGTAAATGCCTCAGTAATACGCTCACCAAGTTTCCCTTTAGGTGCCAGAACTAGTGGATATTTAAAGCCCGTTTCGAAAATATGCTTAGCTGCTTGCGCCCCTTCTTGCTCTGGTGATAGCGTTAAGTAACAAACTTGGGTACCTTTATCTAATTCATCTGGGAAGTTTAGAGCCAACATAGGGATATTGTCGCTATTGATGTCTTGTAGTCGCTCAACATTATCTTTGATCAATGGACCTATAATAAAATCAGTATTATTGGCTTTTAGCTGAGCATAAATATCTTGCAGGCTTTGTGTTGATGTATCATAAACCGTCATTTTTAGAGCCGGATCTTTATCAGCATCATCTGTCATTGCATGAATAAAGCCATCTCGGATTAACTTTGCTGGCATTTCATATTTACCAGAAAGAGGCAGTAGTACCGCGACATTTTGCGGCGTTGAAATATCTAGATCTAAAATGCGTTGCACATCTTCAGGTGTGTGCGTCACGATTGGGTGACTAATATTTATTCCAAACCACTGCTGAAGTTCGGTTTTCAAACCACTTGGATTGTTTAGTTGTGTCTTCATTTGAGTGGAAACATATAGCCAACCTTGCAGCTCAGTTTCACTTGGTTGGGCTTTGAGTTGAATAATTTCATCTTTAGAATATTGTTCTAAGTTCTCCCAAATTCGCATATCGGTTGATTCTTGCTTATTGACAGGTTGAAATTCTTTGTAAGCAATCCATTCTCGGTCGGCATTGAAAAAATCTCGAATATCTTCAAACAGTTTAGCGCGTTGTTGATGATAGTTTCGCCATTGTGCGTCAGCTAATTGCCACTGCTGTTGGAAGTTTAATCCTTTCAATGCTGTCTCTGAGTCAACAGTAGCAGCAGTAATTTGCGCTTTTGCTAATTGCCATTCCGCTTGCTGCATATCATTTAAAGGAAATTGAACGATGCGTTTTAGTAGGCTTTGTCCTTGGTCGTAATCTTTTTCAACCACAGATGCTTTTAGCGCCATAATAAACAAATCAGTCTGTTCGTTAGATGGTTGAGTGTCATTCGCCTCAGTCGTATAGGCTAGTGAGGTTTGCACCGGTGGGGCTGTAATATCAACTTTATCTGATTCAGACGTGAGTGATGAACACGCTGATACTAATAACATCAAGGCGATAGAAGTAAATAAGCGTGGTACACTGAAGATCTTATGATTCATAATTTGCATGCGTTTTATTCTTTATGTGAAAGATTGACTCTATATTAATCGCTCAAGTGACGGTAAACAAATGATAGATAACAAAACTGCTCTTTTAGAGTCTCCAGCCCTGTATATTGTTCCAACCCCTATTGGTAATTTAGGAGATATCACTCAACGATCGTTAGATATTTTAAATCAAGTTGACCTGATTGCAGCTGAAGATACAAGACATAGTGGTCGTTTACTCTCTCATTTTGGCATATCAACCAAAACTTATGCATTACATGATCATAATGAGCAACAAAAAGCACAAGTATTAGTTGAAAAAGTGTTAGCGGGAGAGTCTATTGCATTAGTTTCCGATGCGGGAACACCTCTTATCAGCGATCCAGGGTATCACCTCGTGACTAAATGTCGTCAAGCGGGTGTTAAAGTTGTGCCATTGCCTGGTGCTTGCGCCGTGATCACCGCTTTAAGTGCTTCAGGGTTACCATCGGATCGTTTTAGCTTTGAAGGTTTCTTACCTGCGAAAAGTAAAGGTCGCAAAGATAAGCTATTAGAAATTAGCAAAGCTGAGCGCACTTGTATATTTTATGAATCGCCTCATCGAATTACAGATAGTTTAGGCGATATGTTGACAGTACTAGGTCCTGAGCGTGAAGTTGTGCTGGCCCGTGAATTGACCAAAACATTTGAAACGATTCATGGTGCTCCGTTAGGTGAATTGATCAACTGGATCAATGAAGATGATAATCGTAAGCGCGGAGAAATGGTCATTCTTATACATGGGCATCGAGAAGATAAGTCAGTCGATGCTCTTCCTGATGACGCTTTAAGAACGTTAAAAATTTTAACTCAAGAATTGCCACTGAAAAAAGCAGCAGCATTAGTGGCAGAAATTCACAATTTGAAAAAGAATGCCCTATATAAATGGGGACTGGATAACTTAAGTTAATATATTCACTATATATGGTGATTCGTTTGAATCGCTTGTCTTCTAAAGTGATGTGCGTATAATCCGCGTCGGAGTTGACTAGATAGTCGCTGCTTCGTTGATGTCCTTACTTGTTTTTTGCCTCGGTAGAAATCAGTGGGAGACTGTCGAAGGGGAGGAAAGTCCGGGCTTCAAAGAGCAGGGTGCCAGGTAACGCCTGGGGAGCGTGAGCTCACGACAAGTGCAGCAGAGAGAAGACCGCCGATGACGCTATTCTTCATTTCTTCGGAAGTAAGAAGCGAACAGGTAAGGGTGAAAGGGTGCGGTAAGAGCGCACCGTGCGTCTGGCAACAGTTCGTAGCAGGGTAAACTCCACCCGAAGCAAGACCAAATAGGCCCTCACATTGCGTTGCTCGCGTAAGGGGGCGGGTAGGTTGCTCGAGCCAGTGAGCGATTGCTGGCCTAGACGAATGGCTATCGCCGCGCAAGCGGAAACAGAACCCGGCTTATGATGTCAACTCCACCTATTTAAACGAACCCATCGTAGTTTTCTGCGGTGGGTTTTTTTATGAATTTCTTCATTCGTTGTCGCCCTTTTGACGTGCTATTAACGATTCTCGTTAGAATTAGCATAAACTAAGCCAAATAAGCGCAAATATCTGCTGTTTTCTTGCGTTGCGCGCCTGACATGAATATCCTAAGCCATTCATCTTTAATTGAGCTATTGAACCCTATGACCGACACCTTCCAACACGTTTCTGTACTCCTTAATGAATCTATTGAAGGATTGAATATAAAGCCAAATGGTATTTATATTGACGGCACATTTGGTCGAGGAGGTCATAGCCGTACAGTCTTATCTCAACTCGGTCCTGAAGGGCGCTTATATAGTATCGATCGAGATCCTCAAGCGATTGAAGAAGCAAAAAAAATAGATGATCCTCGTTTTACTATTATTCATGGTCCTTTTTCTGGTATCCAATCTTATGCTGAACAATATCAATTAGTTGGTAAGGTTGATGGCGTATTATTTGATCTTGGTGTGTCATCCCCGCAACTTGATGATGCTGATCGTGGCTTCAGCTTTATGAAAGATGGTCCGCTAGATATGCGAATGGATCCGACAACTGGGCAATCGGCCGCAGAGTGGCTAGCAGAAGCAGAGCTAGATGATATTACCTGGGTATTACGAGAGTTTGGCGAAGAAAAACACGCCCGTCGTATTGCTCGTGGTTTAGTTGAATATCGTGAAACCCCTGAAAGTGAACCACTGATGAGAACAAGTCAATTGGCTAAGCTTATTTCAGATGTTGCCCCAAAGAACTTTAAAGAAAAGAAGCACCCTGCAACGAGAAGCTTCCAAGCGATTCGAATTTACATTAATAGTGAATTAGAAGAAATCGACTTTGCTTTAAAAGGGGCTATGAATATTTTAGCACCAGAAGGTCGTCTTTCTGTGATCAGTTTTCACTCTTTAGAAGACCGTATGGTGAAGCGATTCATGCGTCGTGAGAGCCAAGGTCCTCAAGTTCCCCATGGGATCCCTATGACTGAAGATCAAATTAAAGCCTTAGGTTCTGCCAATATGAAAACGGTAGGTAAAGCGATTAAACCGTCTAAATCAGAAGTTGAAATGAATACTCGTTCACGCAGCTCAGTATTACGTATTGCTGAAAAACTATGATCACTAAAATACTATGACTGATAAACAACCACCCACTTTAATTCGTAGTATCTGGACCGATCTTATTTCGGTAGGTCGGGTTCCATTGGTATTATTGCTGCTTATTTTTGTAAGCTCAATTGCAGTAGTATTAACCACTTATAATACTCGTCATCAAATTACTTTGCGTGATGAGTTATTAGAAAGTCGAGAACAACTTGATAGTGAGTGGCGTAACTTGATATTAGAAGAAAACGCTCTTGCTGAGCATACTCGAGTTCAGAAGGTCGCAATCAAAGATCTTGAGATGAAACGTCCAGATTCGGATAAAGAAGTGGTTGTGAACCTTAAATGAATAAGCCGACAAATAAAAAAACGGTAAAGAACAAGAAAACCGTTAATAAAAAGAAATCATCTCAGTCCTCGGATATTCTGATCCCTTGGCGGTATAACCTAGTAATAGGCTTTATCGTATTAGCTTTATTTGTACTGGTGGCGCGAACAGCGTATATCCAAGTGATCGAACCTGATCAACTTATTCAACAAGCTGATATGCGCTCAGTACGCGTAAAAGCTATTGCAACAGCTCGTGGCATTATTTCTGACCGAAATGGTGAGCAACTGGCAGTGAGTGTTCCTGTACAAGCAGTTTGGGCAGATCCTGCCACCATAATTAAAGAGAATGGGCTTGATGAACTTGAGCGTTGGTATGCACTTGCTAACGTACTTGGGCTCGATCAACAAGGCCTAGTAGATAAAATTCGCCAGAATAAACGTAAGCGCTTTATTTACTTACAGCGTCAAGTTAGCCCAGCAATGTCTAAATATGTTCGAGAGTTGAAGTTGCCAGGTATTGGCCTTAAAGATGAGTCTCGTCGTTTTTATCCAGCAGGGGAAGTCAGTGCTCATGTGGTCGGTGTGACAGGTATTGATGGCCATGGCCTTGAAGGTATGGAGCGTAGCTTTGATGATTGGTTAACGGGAGAAGCCGGTAAACGAACTATTCGAAAAGATCGCTTTGGACGGGTTGTTGAAAATATTTCACTAAAAACACAAGAGCCAGGAAAACCTTTACAACTAACAATCGATCAACGCTTGCAGGCGATTGCGTATCGTGCGATTAAACAAGCGGTAGCCGATTTTCGAGCGACATCAGGAACTGCCGTTCTGGTTGATGTGAAAACCGGTAATGTACTCGCGATGGTGAATGCGCCTTCTTATAATCCTAACAACCGAGAACAATTGCAAAGTTTTCGTATGCGTAACCGAGCGCTTACTGATTCCATTGAACCCGGCTCAACCATGAAGCCATTTGTGATTTTGGCTGGTTTAGATAAAGGAATTATTGATGATAAAACGATTATCGATACAGGTAATGGCATTATGCGAATTGGTGGTAGTCGAGTTCGTGATTCTGAGCGCGCAGGTAAAGCCGATTTAACGACGATCCTAAAGAAATCAAGTAACGTAGGTGTGGCAACTATTGCCTTAAAAATGGATGTACGTGAAATTCTTGGCATGTACAGCGGGGTAGGTTTTGGAAATGTCTCGGGGTTACGATTACCAGGTGAAGTGACAGGGATATTCCCAGATCGCCGTCGTTGGTCTCCATTTGAGCAGGCGACCTTAGCATTTGGTTACGGCATCTCAGTAACACCACTTCAGCTTGCTCATGCTTACGCTACTTTAGGTAATATGGGCGTGAATAAACCACTGCATATTTTAAAAGGAAGCACATCAGGTCGTACTTTTAGAGCTGCTGATGCGGATGCTGCTCGTAAAGTGGTAGACATGCTTGAGCAAGTTACCCATAAAGGCGGTACGGCGCGTTCGGCCAAAGTTCCGGGTTATCGTGTTGGTGCTAAAACAGGTACATCACGTAAAGCAAAAGCAGGTGGATACAGTGATCAATATGTAGCATTAACGGCTGGTCTTGCGCCAATTAGTGATCCTCGCTTTGCATTAGTCGTGGTGGTTAATGAGCCACAAGGCGATCAATTTTATGGTGGCTCTGTTGCAGGACCTGTTTTTGCAGAAATTATGAAAGGGGCTCTGCAAATTATGAATGTCACGCCAGATGCGACACCTGAATCTGAGGCTGGAGAATAAAGGATATGGCTCGATTACTTTCTGAACTGTTAAAACCTTGGATTGAATTAGATTCTGAATTCTCCATCGATGTCGCGAACCTACAGCTTGATAGTCGTAAAGTATCCGTTGGTGATGTATTTGTTGCTATTCAAGGTCATGCGGTTGATGGCCGCGTCTTTATTGATAAGGCGATTTCTTCTGGTGCCGTTGCCGTTATTGCCGATGCCAGTGAGGAAAAGCCGCATCAACATGTTGAGTGGCGTGCTGACGTTCCGGTTATTTATTTATCAGAGATTGGATCGCAACTTTCATACTTTGCAACGTCTTTCTATCAGTTTGCCCCGATGCAATTAATCGGTATTACGGGCACCAACGGAAAAACCACCATTTCACAGTTGATTGCCCAGTGGATAGAGTTGCTTGGTAAAAAAGCCGCCGTGATGGGGACCACTGGTAATGGATTTTTACATGACCTAAAACCTGCGGTTAACACAACGGGTAATGCAATTGAAATTCAGCAAACATTAAGTCAATTGCAACAACAAGGAGCTCAATATACGGCGTTAGAGGTTTCCTCTCATGGTTTAGTGCAAGGGCGTGTGAAAGCGTTACCTTTCGCTGCCGCTGCATTTACCAACTTAAGCCGTGATCACCTTGATTATCATGGCAGCATGAAAGAATACGCAGAAGCAAAATTCAGTTTGTTTTCTCAACATGATTGCCAACATAAAATTATTAATGCAGATGATGAGGTTGGTCAGCAATGGCTTAAGCATTTACCTGATGCAGTCGCTGTTTCTTTGACTAAACCACAATCTATGTCGGCCCATCCATCTTCGATGCGTCGCTCTTTATGGGCCAATGAGGTTCATTATTCAGATGCGGGGATCAGCCTATCAATTGATGGTCATTGGGGAGAAGCGGATCTGCAAGCCCCGTTAATTGGGGCTTTCAATGCCAGTAATTTGCTGGTGGCGTTAGCCACTTTGTTGAGTCTAGGTTTTGAATTGGATCAATTAGTTCAAGTGGCTCCTAAATTAACTCCCGTGATTGGCCGTATGGAGCTTTTCCAAGCGTCCAGAGCCCAAGCAAAAATTGTTGTAGACTACGCACACACACCCGATGCGCTAGAAAAAGCATTGATGGCACTTCGTGTTCATTGCAAAGGAAAACTATGGTCAATCTTTGGTTGTGGCGGTGACCGTGATGCAGGAAAACGTCCAATGATGACGGAAATATCTGAACGTCTTGCTGATGAGTCGATCATTACTGATGATAATCCACGCTCAGAAAATCCGGCTAAAATTGTCGCCGACATGTTGCAAGGGGCGGTAACCCCAAAACACATTCATGTGATTCACTCTCGTTATCAAGCATGTCAATATGCTCTACAACAGGCTAGTGAAAACGATATTATTTTATTAGCGGGCAAAGGGCATGAAGATTATCAAATTATTAACGGTCAAACTGTGCATTATTCTGACCGTGAAACCGCACAAGTATTATTAGGATTACCTTTATGATCCCATTTTCTTTACAGCAACTTGCACTGATAACCTCGGGTAATCTTATCGGTGACAATAGCGACATTACCTCTGTGACAACAGATACTCGTAGCGTTGAATCCGGTGCTTTATTTGTAGCCTTAATTGGTGAGCGATTCGATGCTCATGATTTTTGTCAACAAGCGGCAGATTCAGGTGCTAATGCTTTGTTAGTTTCTAAGAAACTTGATCTCAATATTCCACAAGTCGTTGTTGATGATACTCAAAAAGCACTTGGTCAACTTGGGCAATGGATGCACCAACAATCAAATGCGAAAACCTTAGCACTGACAGGAAGCTGCGGAAAAACCACAGTTAAAGAAATGTTGGCCGCTATTTTAAATCAAAAAGGTCAAGTTCTTGCTACAGCCGGTAACTTTAATAATGAAATTGGTGTTCCCTTAACACTGCTACGTACTCAAGCTGATGACAATTATGCGGTGATTGAATTAGGTGCTAATCATTTAGGTGAAATTGCTTATACTACCAGCTTGGTTCAACCTGATATCGCGTTAGTGAATAATGTTGCGGCTGCGCATTTGGAGGGCTTTGGCTCACTTGATGGTGTTGCAAAGGCGAAAGGTGAAATTTACCAAGGTCTTTCTATGGATGGCGATGCAGTCGTCAATCTTGACAGCAATGGTCTATCTCATTGGCAATCTATCTTGGCCGATAAAAATGTCATCACTTTTTCTGTCAATAATTCAGATGCGGATTTTTATTCACAACAAATTGAAGTCAACCAGCGTGGTGAAGCTTCATTTGTTTTAGTGAGCCCTATAGGCAAAAAGCTTGTGAGCTTACCTATGATCGGCAAGCATAATATTAGCAATGCTTTAGCTGCTGCTGCAATGGCGATTCAAGCTGGAGCAACTTTAGATGAAGTGGTTAGTGGTTTACAGATACCAAGTCATGTTAAAGGACGAGTTGAAGCGATTGATTTAACCGAACAAGTACGTGTGATTGACGATAGCTATAATGCTAGTGTACCAGCGATGAAAGCTGCTGCCGATTTATTGGCAAATTATCAAGGTACGCGTTGGTTGATTCTCGGTTATATGGCGGAACTTGGTGATGAAAGCCAAGCATTACACCGAGAAGTTGGCGAGCATGTTGCGCAATATAATTTTGACTATGTTCTCACTTTTGGAGAGGATACCGCGATTATTAGTCAGCTGTGCCAACGAAATGATGATTTACCAACTTATGCTAAACATTTTACAACTCATAGTTCGATGATAGATTTTATTAAGCAGCACTTACCTAACCCAAAACTAGAAATGCAAGCAGACCAAAAACATACTTTACTGATCAAAGGGGCAAACAGCTCTAAAATGAGTCAGGTTGTTGCTGCTTTGAAGGAGAATTACGCATGATTATTTGGCTCGCAGAACTGTTACAGCCATATTTATCCTTTTTCCGACTGTTTGAATACCTCTCTTTTCGAGCGATTTTGAGCATTTTGACTGCTTTGGGATTATCACTTTGGATAGGACCTAAACTTATTCAACGTTTACAGCTTTTACAAATTGGCCAAGTCGTACGTAATGACGGCCCTGAATCTCATTTTAGTAAACGTGGTACACCGACCATGGGCGGAGTGATGATATTGGCAGCAATCACTGCAACAGTTCTCTTATGGGCCGATTTATCTAACCCTTATGTTTGGGCGGTGATGGCAGTACTGCTTGGTTATGGTGTCATCGGTTTTGTGGATGATTACCGTAAAGTTGTACGTAAAAATACCGATGGCTTGATTGCTCGTTGGAAGTACTTTTGGCAGTCAGTGATAGCTCTAGGCGTGGCGTTTGCTTTATATGCGATGGGCAAAGATACTTCTGCCACTCAATTAGTGGTTCCTTTCTTTAAAGATGTTATGCCACAGCTTGGTCTGATGTATATCGTGTTGACTTATTTTGTGATTGTTGGAACCAGCAATGCGGTTAACTTAACCGATGGCCTAGATGGTTTAGCAATTATGCCAACGGTATTGGTTGCATCTGGCTTTGGCGTTATCGCTTGGGCGACAGGTAATGTCAATTTCTCTGAATATTTACACATACCTTATATTCCATATACCAGTGAGCTTGTGATTGTTTGTACCGCGATTGTCGGAGCTGGTTTAGGGTTTTTATGGTTTAACACCTACCCAGCGCAAGTATTTATGGGCGATGTCGGCTCATTAGCTTTAGGTGGTGCTTTAGGTACGATTGCTGTTTTGGTACGCCAAGAATTTGTATTGGTGATCATGGGTGGTGTATTCGTTATGGAGACCTTGTCGGTTATCTTGCAAGTTGGATCTTATAAATTACGTGGTCAGCGTATTTTTCGTATGGCACCGATTCACCATCATTACGAATTAAAAGGTTGGCCTGAGCCTCGTGTTATCGTGCGCTTTTGGATTATCTCTATTGTTCTGGTATTAATTGGCTTAGCAACACTGAAAATACGTTAATTTTTTATAGGATATTACTTTATGTCACACTCATTATTAGCAAAATGGCAAGGGATACAACGTGTCGTTGTGGTTGGCTTGGGTGTGACCGGATTATCCGTTGTTCGATACTTACAAAAGCTACCGTGTGAGTTGTCAATAAAGGTGATTGATACTCGTGCAAAGCCTCCTGGTGTAGAGTCGCTTGATGCTAGCATTGAAGTTCATACTGGTAGTTGGCAGCTTGATTGGTTGTTGGAATCTGACTTAATTGTTACCAATCCGGGTATTGCCTTGGCTACCCCTGAGACCCAACAAGCTCTGGCAAACAATATTCCGGTAATCGGTGATATTGAATTATTCGCATGGGCAGCCAATGCACCTGTGGTTGCAATCACGGGTTCAAATGGCAAAAGTACGGTCACTGATTTAACTGGCGTTTTGGCTAAATCTGCAGGATTAACGGTTGGAGTCGGTGGCAATATTGGCGTGCCGGCTTTGGAACTACTCGCAGATGATGTCGATTTGTATGTGTTGGAACTTTCTAGTTTTCAACTGGAAACCACGTCATCACTGAAATTAGCTGCTGCTGCTTATTTAAATCTTTCTGAAGACCATATGGATCGCTACCAAGGCATGGAAGACTATGCTGAGGCCAAACAACGTATTTTCTTACATGCTGATAAAGCGATTGTTAATCGTGCTGAACCAGAGACCTTTCCGAAAAATGATATCCCAGTCGTCAGTTTTGGCTTTGATGAGCAAGACTTTGGCTTGGTATGGTTAGAGGCGCAAGAATATCTTTCTAAGCAAGGGCAGCCAATTGTTGCCGTTGAGGATTTAAAATTAGTTGGCCGACATAATATCGCCAATAGTTTAGTCGCTTTAGCCTTATTGGATAGTGTTGATGTTGAGTTAGCGAGTGTGATTCCTGCGTTGAAAACTTACTCAGGGCTAACACATCGATGCCAGTTAGTTGTAGATAATGATGGTATCAAATGGATCAATGATTCTAAAGCAACCAATGTGGCAAGTACGTTAGCTGCATTATCTGGTTTGCAATTAACGGGCTGCCTACATTTGCTGGTTGGCGGGGTTGGAAAAGGTGCGGATTTCTCTGAACTTGCACCTGTGCTGCAAAGCTTAAATGTTCAATTGCATTGCTTTGGTCAAGATGGCGACTTGTTTGTCCCGCTACACTCTTCGGCATTACGTTGGGAGACGATGGAGCAAGCGATTAAGTCGTTTCACCATAAATTAAAAGCGGGCGATTTAGTTATGCTATCTCCAGCTTGTGCCAGTTTTGATCAATTTAAAAACTTTATGGACAGAGGAGATGAATTTACTCGTCTGGCGCAACATTATACGAAATTTTCATCTTAATAACTCTTCTTAATTGCTCATTTATCGGATTGAAGGCTGACCGTGGTTAAAGCAAAAGTGCAAAATATGGGTAAAGGATTTCAAGGATGGGTGAATCAACCTTCTCCTGATGTACTTTACGATCGCCAATTGGTTTGGTTAGCATTTGGCTTAATGTTAATTGGCCTAGTGATGGTAACGTCAGCATCTTTCCCTATCAGTACCCGTTTAACTGGCGAACCGTTTCACTTTATGCTGCGACATGGCATATTTCTATTTCTCGCTTTATGTGCTGCGGCTGTTGTGGTGCAAATTCCGTTAGAACGGTGGATGAAGCATAGTATGCACTTACTTTTGCTCTCTATGTTTTTGTTGTTAGTGGTATTGCTGGTTGGGCATTCTGTTAATGGTGCGTCTCGTTGGATCCCATTAGGCTTATTTAATTTACAGCCTGCGGAAGTGGCCAAACTATCATTATTTATTTTTATGTCTAGCTACTTAGTACGTAAGCATGATGAAGTGAAAAGCTCATTTTTTGGCGGTTTTATCAAACCAATTATCGTATTTGGTTGCTTAGCAGTATTACTGCTTGCTCAGCCTGATTTAGGTACCGTGGTGGTAATGTTAGTGACGCTATTCGGTATGCTATTTATTGCGGGAGCAAAACTAAAACAGTTTATTGCTTTGTTATTAGTTGGCATCGGTGCCGTAGCCTTGCTGATTGTCGCTGAACCTTACCGTATGCGTCGCGTAACCTCGTTCATGAATCCATTTGAAGATCCTTTTGGTAGTGGTTATCAATTAACTCAATCTTTAATGGCATTTGGCCGTGGTGGTTTATTTGGTCAGGGGTTAGGGAACTCGATTCAAAAGCTGGAATACTTGCCTGAGGCGCATACTGACTTTGTGTTTGCAGTGGTGGGTGAGGAGCTTGGCTTTATTGGTGTGACATTAGTGTTATTGATGATTTTTGCTTTGGTATATAAAGCATTGTCGATTGGTAAAAAGTCGCTTGAGTCTGGTCATTTATTTGGTGGTTTTTTAGCCACTAGTATTAGTATTTGGTTCGCGTTTCAAACCTTAGTTAACGTCGGTGCTGCAGCAGCGATTGTACCAACTAAAGGTTTAACACTACCTTTGATTAGTTATGGTGGTTCTAGTCTTATTATTATGATGACAGCAGTAGCGTTGCTATTACGTATTGATTATGAGTGTCGCTTAGCAGGGGTATCAGGTAGAACCCAAAAAATAATAAGTGAAAAGAAATCTCAACTAAAGCAACCTCAACAAGAATTAAGTGATAATGAAAAAGAATAAACGTTTATTAGTAATGGCTGGTGGTACCGGTGGACATGTCTTTCCTGGTTTAGCTGTGGCAAAAAAGTTGCAACAACAAGGTTGGGAAATTCGTTGGTTAGGTACTCCTGATCGTATGGAAGCAGATTTAGTGCCAAAACATGGTATTGAAATTGATTTTATTCATGTAAAAGGTTTGCGTGGTCAAGGTATTGCTAAGCTAATTAAGGCTCCTTTTCAAATTGTTAATGCCATTATTCAAGCGAAAAAGCATATTAAAGCCTGGCAGCCAGATGTGGTTCTTGGTATGGGCGGTTATGTTAGTGGCCCTGGTGGTGTTGCTGCTTGGATGTCTGGTATCCCGGTAGTGCTGCACGAACAAAATGCTGTTGCCGGTTTAACTAATCAGTGGTTATCTAAAATAGCCAAACGAGTGATGCAAGCATTCCCAGGTGCATTTCCCAATGCTGAAGTAGTCGGAAATCCTGTGCGGCAAGATGTCGTTGACATTGCGGAGCCAAAGCAACGTCTAGGCCGACGTGAAGGACCTATCCGTATTTTGGTAATGGGAGGTAGCCAAGGTGCCCGAGTACTTAACACGACTTTACCACCAGTGATGAAAGCCTTAGGTGATGATTATGAAATCCGTCATCAAGCAGGCAAAGGTCAGTTACAAATAGTAGAAGGCCTGTATCAAGAAAACCAAGTGACTAATATTCAAGTAACAGAGTTTATTGAGGATGTAGCACAAGCTTATGAGTGGGCTGATTTATTAGTATGTCGTTCTGGTGCTTTGACGGTTTCTGAAGTTTCTGCTGCTGGGGTTGGGGCTATTTTTATTCCATTTATGCATAAAGATCGCCAGCAAGCACTGAATGCTGATCATCTTGTTCAATGTGGTGCAGCCTTAATGATTGAGCAGCCTGATTTGACTGAACAAGTTTTAATCGAACAAATACAACAACTGGATCGGACTCAGTTATTAACAATGGCAAAAAAAGCACGCGCTGCTGCCATTACCGATGCCGACACACGAGTAGCTGAAGCGATTATCGCTGTAAGCCAAGATTGAGAAAAAATTGATGCTAACAAAACAAAACCCTAACCTATCTGAACTTCGTTCTATCGTCCCTGAAATGCGCCGTGTAAAGTGCATTCACTTTGTGGGTATTGGCGGCGCTGGCATGAATGGTATCGCTGAAGTTTTACTCAACGAAGGTTATGATATTAGTGGCTCTGACTTAAATGAAAATACGGTTACTGAGCGTTTAAAGTCCAAAGGGGCGACAATATACATTGGTCACCAAGCCTCTAACATTGAAAAAGCCAGTGTTGTGGTTGTCTCAACCGCTATTTCAACTGAAAATCCTGAGTTAGTTGCAGCCAAAGAGTTACGTATTCCTGTAGTGCGCCGTGCCGAAATGCTCGCTGAACTGATGCGTTTTCGTCATGGTATTGCTGTAGCTGGTACTCACGGTAAAACCACGACTACAGCGCTTGTGACGCAAATTTACTTTGAAGCTGGTCTTGATCCTACCTTTGTTAATGGTGGATTAGTGAAAAGTGCGGGTACTAATGCGCGCTTAGGTTCTAGCCGTTACTTAATTGCTGAAGCCGATGAAAGTGATGCATCTTTTCTGCATTTGCAACCTATGGTGAGTATAGTTACCAATATCGAAGCCGATCATATGGACACGTATGGTGGTGATTTTGAGACATTGAAGCAGACTTTCATTGATTTTCTGCATAATTTGCCATTTTATGGTCAAGCGATCATGTGTATTGATGATCCAGTAGTCAGAGAGTTGATCCCACGTGTTAGTCGCCAAGTTATTACTTATGGTTTCTCTGAGGATGCTGATGTACGGATTGTTAACTATCACCAGAAAGGGCAGCAAGGGAAATTTACCGTAGTACGTCAAGGGCATGCCGATTTAGACATTACGTTAAATATTCCAGGTAAACACAATGCGTTAAATGCTTCAGCTGCTATTGCTGTGGCTACTGAAGATGATATTGCCGACGATGCGATAGTACGCGCTTTAGTGAGCACTCAAGGTACTGGCCGTCGTTTTGACCATCTAGGTGAGTTTGATACTGGCAATGGGCAAGCAATGTTGGTGGATGATTATGGTCACCATCCGAGTGAGGTCGACGTTACGATTCAAGCTGCACGCTCAGGTTGGCCTGATAAGCGTTTAGTAATGATTTTCCAACCACATCGCTATAGCCGTACACGCGACTTATATGATGATTTCGCGAATGTTCTCGAAAAAGTCGATGTGTTGATTATGCTTGATGTCTATTCTGCAGGTGAGAAACCGATTGCAGGAGCAGATAGCCGTTCTTTATGCCGTACGATTCGCAGCCGTGGCAAAGTTGATCCAATATTTGTTGATTCATCAAATAAGCTACCGTCAACCTTGGCGAGTTTATTAGAAGATAATGATTTGGTTTTAACTCAAGGGGCTGGTGATGTTGGTCGTGTAGCAAAGAGCCTAGCTGATTTTCAGCTGAATATTGACAAGATGAAAGTCATTAGTGAGTAAAATAGCTGCAAGTTATCTTGGCACTCAAGCCTTGGGTCAGTATAATCCCTGTTAATTGTAGCTATTTTCAGGGATGTACCATTAGTTAACCTCAGATTATGGGCATTTAATGAATATTTTAGAGTCTAACTGCTCATTATGAATATAATCGCGGAAGATTTGGTTGAAGACGATATTCAATCATCATCGAAACAACATTGGGTCGGTGGTGTTTTTTTACTATTAGTCGTGATTGGTATCGGTACTTTAATTTATTCAACTTTTAGCTGGATGATCGATGATCAGCGTCTGCCTCTTTCGCGTTTAATGGTTGAAGGGGATTTACACCATGTAAGTCCTAAGCAGGTACAAGGAGCCTTAGCTGAGCTACCTCGTATGGGAACATTTATGACCCAAGATGTGGATCAGCTACAGCAAGTGTTACAAACTTTACCTTGGGTTGCTCAAATTTCGATCAGAAAACAATGGCCTGACCTCATTAAAGTCTATATTGTTGAATATAAAGCGATTGCGATTTGGAATGGTAACTCATTACTGAGCTCTGAAGGTCATATTTTTAACGGTCACCCGGAAGATGCGCCTGAAAGTACGGTGAACCTATACGGCCCCGAGGGCTCAAGTGAACAAGTCTTGTCAGTTTGGCAAAAAAGCACACAAAAGTTAAAGCCGTTAGGTCGTACTATTACATCTGTTGTATTAAATGATAGGCGCGCATGGCAATTAATATTAGATAATGGTATTCGCTTAGAGCTTGGTAAAGATGCTCGTGAAGATCGTTTGAATCGTTTTATTAAACTTTATAGCCGTTTAGGCGATAAAGTAGAGCAAATTAGCTACATCGATCTTCGATATGATACTGGGGCCGCCGTTGGTTGGATTCCAGATGATGATTCAGCACAAGAGAGAAATAAATGACGAAGACCGCAGAAGGTAACATAGTCGTTGGTCTTGATATTGGCACAGCTACTGTATCAGCGTTAGTAGGTGAAGTTCTTCCTGATGGACAAATTAACATCATTGGAGCAGGAACTAGCCCATCTCATGGTATGGACAAAGGTGGTGTTAACGACCTTGAATCGGTTGTAAAATCTGTTCAGCGCGCTATCGACCAAGCCGAATTAATGGCAGAATGCCAGATCACAAGTGTCTATCTTTCTCTTTCAGGTAAGCATATTGCTAGCCGTATAGAAAAAGGTATGGGAGCAATTTCAGAAGAAGAAGTCTCTCAAGAGGATATGGATCGTGTTATTCATACTGCTAAGTCGATTAAAATCGGTGAAGAGCAGCGTATTTTGCACGTCATTCCTCAAGAGTTCACTATTGATTATCAAGAAGGGATTAAAAACCCTCTTGGTTTATCTGGTGTTCGTATGGAAGCGAGTGTTCATTTGATTTCTTGTCATAACGATATGGCAAGAAATATCATCAAAGCGGTAGAACGCTGTAATTTAAAAGTGGAACAGCTGATATACTCAGGCTTAGCATCAAGTAATGCGGTTATTACTGATGATGAGCGTGAACTCGGTGTCTGTGTGATCGATATCGGTGCGGGTACGATGGAGTTATCCATCTGGACTGGTGGTGCGCTACGTCACACAAAAGTATTTTCTTATGCCGGTAATGCAGTAACAAGTGACATTGCCTTTGCATTTGGTACTCCTGTCAGCGATGCTGAAGAGATAAAAGTTAAGTATGGTTGTGCGCTGAGTGAGTTAGTAAGCAAAGACGATACTGTTAACGTACCAAGTGTTGGTGGTCGTCCTTCTCGAAGTTTACAACGTCAAACTTTGGCAGAAGTGATAGAACCCCGATATACTGAGCTTATGGGTATGGTTAATCAAAGTATTGATTCTGTGCAAGCAAAGTTACGTGAAGATGGAATTAAACATCATTTAGCGGCAGGTATTGTACTAACTGGTGGAGCATCACAAATTGAAGGGTTAGTGGAATGTGCAGAACGGGTATTCCGCAACCAAGTAAGAATTGGTAAACCCCTAGAAGTCAGAGGGTTAACTGACTATGTTAAAGAGCCATATCATTCAACGGCGGTTGGATTATTACATTACGCCAAAGACAGCCAGTTTTATGATGAGGGTGAATATCAACACACAGCACCAAAGCAGCGCTCTGGTAGCTCGTTTACTGATATCATTCAAAAGCTACGTAATTGGATACAAAAAGAGTTTTAACCTGAGGCGAACAGGAAGAAACGGAGAAAACACATGTTTGAACCGATGATGGAAATGTCTGACGATGCTGTAATTAAAGTCGTTGGAGTTGGTGGCGGTGGCGGTAACGCTGTAGAACACATGGTGCGAGAGTCCATCGAAGGGGTGGAATTCATCAGTGTTAATACGGATGCCCAAGCGCTACGTAAAGTAAGTGTCAGCAATGTTATTCAAATTGGTGGCGATATCACTAAAGGTCTAGGTGCCGGAGCAAACCCTCAAGTAGGTCGTGACTCAGCATTAGAAGACCGTGAAGCGATTAAAGCTGTTTTAGCTGGCGCAGATATGGTGTTCATTGCAGCTGGTATGGGCGGTGGTACTGGTACTGGTGCAGCACCTGTTATTGCAGAAGTGGCTAAAGAGCTTGGTATCTTAACTGTAGCGGTTGTGACTAAGCCGTTTAGTTTTGAAGGTAAAAAGCGTATGGCTTTTGCTGAGCAAGGTATTGAAGAGCTTTCAAAGCATGTTGACTCTTTGATCACCATACCAAATGAAAAGTTACTGAAAGTACTTGGCCGTGGTATTACATTGCTTGAAGCATTTGCAAAAGCGAATGATGTACTTCGTAATGCTGTACAAGGTATTGCTGAGCTGATTACTCGTCCAGGTATGATGAATGTTGACTTCGCCGACGTACGTACGGTGATGTCTGAAATGGGACATGCCATGATGGGGAGCGGTGTCGCTACTGGTGAAGACCGTGCGGAAGAGGCTGCTGAAATTGCTATTTCAAGTCCATTACTAGAAGACATCGATCTTGCAGGTGCACGTGGCGTATTAGTTAACATCACTGCTGGCCTAGATATGCGTTTAGAAGAATTTGAAACTGTAGGTAACACAGTTAAAGCATTTGCTTCAGATAATGCAACGGTTGTTATTGGTACTTCTCTTGACCCTGATATGAGTGATGAAATTCGTGTAACCGTGGTTGCAACGGGCATTGGTAACTCACATCAGCCTGACATCACTTTAGTTAAAGGTGGTTCAGCAAAACCAGTTTCAACGCCTCAACCTGCAGTACAGGCGCCAGTTCAACAAACAGCTAAGCCTGAAGATGAAGCTCCACAGCCAATGCTTCGTACTAACAAAGCACCAGCGACAAGTTCTTCATCAAGCGCTTCAAATGAAAATTCAAATACGGTGAAAAAGCCGGATGAAAATGACAGTGGTTACCTTGATATCCCTGCATTTTTAAGACACCAAGCTGATTGAGTTTTGCACAATTAGTTGAAATGTGTCTAAAATGTGATAAGATATCTGACCAGTCAGGTATTGGCTGCGATATGTAGCGTAAATTAGAGGCAAATTAGATGATCAGACAACGTACATTGAAAGAAATGGTGAAAACGACTGGTGTGGGTCTCCACTCTGGACGTAAAGTCACGCTTACGCTACGTCCTGCACCAGCTAATACCGGTATAATTTATCGTCGTACAGATATGAATCCACCTGTGGATTTTCCTTCTGATCCAAACTCAGTACGCGACACAATGTTGTGTACTGCGTTAGTGAACGATGAAGGCATTAGAATTTCTACCGTTGAGCATTTAAATGCTGCTCTAGCGGGGATGGGGATCGATAACATTATCATCGAGGTAGATGCACCTGAAATTCCAATTATGGATGGCAGTGCTAGCCCGTTTGTATATTTGCTGCAATCAGCAGGCGTCGAGACTCTAAACGCACCAAAACGTTTTATTCGTATTAAAAAACCAATTCGTATCGAAGACGGTGATAAGTGGGCAGAGCTTGTTCCTTATGATGGTTTCCGTATGGATTTTGAAATTGAATTTGATCACCCTGCTATCGATTCTGAACAACAACACATGTTGTTTGATTTCTCTTCACAGGCGTTTATTAAAGATATTTCTCGTGCTCGTACTTTTGGTTTTATGCGCGATATCGAATATTTACAGTCACAGAACCTATGTTTAGGTGGGAGCTTTGACTGTGCGATCGTTCTTGATGAATACCGCATCTTGAATGAAGAAGGCTTACGTTTTAGTAATGAATTTGTTACGCACAAAGTATTAGATGCCATTGGTGATTTATACATGTGTGGTCATAGCATTGTTGGTGAGCTTCGTGCTTATAAAACAGGCCATGCTTTGAACAACCAGTTACTGCGTGCTGTTCTAGCTGACCAAGAAGCTTGGGAATGGGCAACGTTTGAAGAAACAGCCGGTTCACCTGTTGCATTTGGTGAAGTTATGCCGAATACAGTATTAGCTTAAGATTGAATTAAGCATTGAAAAAGCCAGGCTGAAAAGTCTGGCTTTTTTATTACCTAAAATTTATCAAAACAAGAGAAAGTTATTTGCTTTTTGATTGGGCAAGTTTCGCTAGGCTTTCCATTCGCTGCTTCAGCTTCGGTGGCGCTAAAGAGGCGGCCATTAGAATAGATTGAGCCGCTTCCTCACTTAAAGCGTGTTGCTTATAAGTCACTTCTTTTTCTTGGAGTGATTCACTGCGATATAGCTCAGGGTTTACTTTAAATTCGATTCCAGCCAAACGAGAAAATCCTGCTGCTCTTAGCTCAGATAAAATCCTGATTCGCTCATAGTTGAGTTTCATTTGGAAAGAAGCATTCGCCACTTCGATCAGTAGTTGGTTTTGTCGAACATTGGCCGCTCGACAATGAGCTAATAAATTCTTCGGCAAGATACTTTTTAGTGCTTGGTTGATCGATAAAATTTCAGAAACATGCTGAGAAAAGGCCTTTAACTGGCTATCACCAATCAGGTCTTGTGTTAGTTTTGGGCGGTGGTCTCGCATAAAATATCTCATCATATTAAAGCTTAATCGTAATATTATGCGTTATGAAAAATTATTAATGTCAAAAAATACTATTTTTGATCAAAAATAATGAGGATGAACGCAAACAACGGTGTTTGTAGATAGAAGATAGGCGCATAATCCCATACTATATAGTCACTTGTCTTTTAGTCTTGAAAATGGGCTTGATTGGCACCATATGACAAGTAGACCAAATTTTATCTCAGTATTCTTAGAATTAAACTGTGAGAAGCTGAAAGCAGAGATCCGAAAGATCAGGAAGAGAGATTCGTAAATAATGTTAACTAAGTTACTGACTAGTGTCATCGGCAGCCGTAATGATCGAACGTTACGCCAGCTGAGAAAAATCGTGAATCAAATTAATAGCTTTGAACCAGAATATGAAGCATTAACTGACGACCAACTTCAACATAAGACCATTGAGTTTCGTGAGCGTTACACCAATGGTGAATCGTTAGACAAACTATTACCAGAAGCTTTTGCAACGGTACGTGAAGCGTCAAAGCGTATTTATGGCATGCGTCATTTCGACGTTCAGCTTATTGGTGGTATGGTCCTTAACGCGGGTAAAATCGCCGAGATGCGTACTGGTGAAGGTAAGACTTTAACCGCGACTTTAGCGGCTTACCTCAATGGTATCTCAGGTAAAGGCGTTCATGTTATTACCGTGAATGACTACTTAGCAAAACGTGACGCTGAGACTAACCGCGAGTTATTTGAATTCTTAGGGATGACGGTTGGTATTAATGTACCAAACATGATCCCATCTCAGAAAAAAGCCGCTTATCAATGTGATATTTTATACGGAACGAATAACGAATTCGGTTTTGACTACCTGCGAGATAACATGGCGTTTCGTCCAGAAGACCGTGTACAGCGTGAGCGTTTCTTTGCAGTAATCGATGAAGTCGACTCAATCCTGATCGATGAAGCACGTACACCACTGATTATTTCAGGTCCAGCAGAAGACAGCTCAGAACTGTACACTCGCATAAATACTTTAATTCCATATCTAGAGCGTCAAGACGAAGAAGATACGGAAGAGTATCGTGGTGATAAGCACTACACTATTGATGAGAAAGCTAAACAAGTACACATGACTGAAACTGGTCAAGAGTACGTTGAAGAGCTACTGATTAAAAATGGCTTAATGGAAGAAGGTGATACACTATATTCTCCTGCTAACATTAGCTTATTACACCACGTTAATGCGGCACTTCGCGCTCACGTGTTGTTTGAAAAAGACGTTGATTACATCGTTAAAGATGATGAAATTATCATCGTTGATGAGCATACTGGCCGTACTATGCCGGGACGTCGTTGGTCTGAAGGTCTTCATCAAGCTGTAGAAGCGAAAGAAGGCGTTAAGATTCAAAATGAAAACCAAACTTTAGCGTCGATTACCTTCCAGAACTACTTCCGTTTATATGAGAAACTTTCTGGTATGACAGGTACAGCGGATACTGAAGCGTTCGAATTCCAATCTATTTACGGCCTTGATACCGTGGTTATTCCAACTAACCGTCCAATGATTCGTAATGATATGCCAGACGTCGTGTATCGCACCGAAAAAGAAAAATTTGATGCGATCATTGAAGACATCAAAGAGCGTGTTGCTAATGGTCAGCCGATCTTGGTAGGTACGGTTTCGATTGAAAAGTCTGAACTACTTTCTAATGCGCTAAAAGCAGCCAAAATTAAGCATAACGTTTTGAATGCTAAGTTCCACGAACAAGAAGCTGAAATCGTTGCTCAAGCGGGTACTCCTGGCGCGGTTACCATTGCAACTAACATGGCTGGTCGTGGTACCGATATCAAACTAGGCGGTAGCTGGGAAAATCAAGTTGAAAAACTAGAAGAATCTCAAGGTACTCCTGCAACTGAAGAGCAAATCGCACAAGTTAAAGCTGAATGGCAAAAAGTGCATGATGCAGTTCTAGAATCTGGTGGTTTGCATATCATTGGTACGGAGCGCCATGAATCTCGCCGTATTGATAACCAGCTACGTGGTCGTTCTGGTCGTCAAGGTGATGCTGGTTCTTCTCGCTTCTATTTATCAATGGAAGATTCACTATTACGTATCTTCACTTCTGAGCGCATGGCTGGCTTGATTCAGAGCGGTATGGAAGAAGGTGAAGCGATTGAAAGCCGCATGCTATCTCGCTCGATTGAAAAAGCACAACGTAAAGTAGAAGGTCGTAACTTTGATGTACGTAAACAGCTACTAGATTACGATGATGTAGCGAATGATCAACGTAAAGTGGTGTATGAACTTCGTGATGAGTTAATGGCATCTGAAGACATCAGTGAAATGCTTGAGCAGAACCGTACTGATGTTTTAAGCTCGGTATTTGAGCAATACATTCCACCTCAATCTCTTGATGAAATGTGGGATGTAAAAGGCTTAGAAGAGCGTTTGCAAGCTGATTTCGACTTATCATTACCTATCCAAACTTGGTTAGATGAAGATGACAAGTTATATGAAGAAGTATTGCTTGAACGTGTGATCAGCGAAGCTAATGCTATCTATAAGCAAAAAGAAGAAGCTGTCGGTGTGGAAGTACTACGTAACTTTGAACGCCAAGTAATGCTGCAAACACTCGATAACTTATGGAAAGAGCACTTAGCAGCGATGGATCATTTACGTCAAGGTATCCATTTACGCGGTTATGCCCAAAAAGATCCAAAACAAGAGTTTAAGCGTGAATCGTTTGAACTATTTGGTGAGTTGCTAGATAGCTTGAAGTTTGATGTGATTTCTACTCTGAGCCGTGTTCGTGTTCAACAGCGTGAAGAAGTTGACCGTATGGAAGAACAACGTCGTATTCAAGCAGAAGAAGCTGCACGTAATCAGCAGTTCCAACATGAATCGGCTGAAGGCATGGAAGAAGAAGGCGCTGATGCACCAAATCAACCAAGTGTTCGCGAAGAACGTAAAGTTGGTCGTAATGAGCCTTGCCCATGTGGATCTGGTAAAAAGTATAAACAATGTTGTGGTAAGATCTAACCATTATATTGAGTAATGAAATAAGGCCGCAGCGATTGCGGCCTTTTTATTGGTGAAAGCCAAAGGAAGAAAAATGAAACGAGTTCATATTGTTGCCGCAATTATTTTAAATGAGCAGCAAGATCAAATATTTATTACTAAACGTCCTGAAAAGCTACATAAAGGTGGATATTGGGAGTTTCCCGGGGGGAAGGTCGAGTTAGGAGAGTCCGCTGAGCAGGGCTTGATTCGAGAGTTACAAGAAGAAATTGATATTACTGCCACCGAGATGTCGTTGTTTGAACATTTCGATTTTGATTATTCCGAAAAAAGTCTGACTTTTGATTTCTTTGTGGTGTCGGCTTTTGAAGGTAAGCCATACGGTAAAGAAGGCCAACAAGGAAAGTGGGTCGCGGTCGGAGATTTGAACGACTATGCCTTCCCAGAAGCAAATGTACCGGTGTTAGAGAAGGTTATTACGCGTTTCTTGTAAAAGCCGATTCGAGTTTCGTTGCTTGGGCGCTACGCTGCTCGTTTCTAAAAAAGCAGAGCAGAGGTGCGGGGACGCTCTACTCGAGAGCCGAAAAGCGGATTATTGTTCGTAATCCGCTGTTTCACTTCTTGTGGCTAGGAAAAGAAAGCGAGTACCTAGTTTCGGGAGAATACATTAACTTAAACGTCATCCTGAAAAGCGACGTAGGAGCGCAGTTCAGGATCTCCTACCACAATTTGAGTCTCAACATTCGGTAGGAGATTCCGTATCTTCTTCGCCTAGGCTCATGTACCGAATGACGTTATTTGTGTTCGAGAAACAAAATTCAACTCTGCTTTCCTAGCAACTAGGGATTTGAAACTAGGAGCTGTCTTTCCCGAGAAACGAGCAGCAAAGCGTCCTAGTAACGAAAACCCTCTTAACTTTCCGACCACCCATCAGAATCTGACATATCAGGTGCCCCAGGAATGGCTTTTTCTTCATCTGCCCATTCACCAAAATCAATCATTTGGCATTGCTTGCTACAAAAAGGACGATAAGGACTCATTTCTCCCCACACAACTTCAGTTTGGCAAGTTGGACATTTAACTACGGTAACTTTTTTGGATTGTGTTTGTGTCATATTGAGGGATAACCTGAGATTGGAATTTATGTATTAAGCGAATTTTAGCAGACTGCCAGCTTAAACTCGACATCTTGACTATACGCCTTTGCGGTTTCAAAACTTATAAATTTAACTACAAAGCGGTTCTTATGGCCGGATATCATAGGGTAGATCCCCAGTTCTGATGGGATTTCTAAGCGTAGAATATTGGCATCATTGGCATCACTTTGAAAAAATCCATTACGTGCAATCTGAGATTTGAAATGACCGTTGCCACGTAGTAGCTTTAGCAGTAATTCAAGTGCGTGATGTAGTGGCGTTAAGGTAGAAATCCATTTATCGACATCCAATAAACGTTTATCTAACGGTAAGTTTTGCCAATAGTGCAGCGAAGGTAAATCGAAGCAACAGTGGCCACCGGGCAAATTAAAACGCTGTCGAATGGCACTTAAAAATCGATCTTCTTTTAGTGATTGGCCAAAGCGTTCTGAGGTCATAACTTCACGGAAGCAAGAGTCGAGTTGCGTTAGGATATTATCTAATAGAACTTGATCGACACCGGGTACATTAGCCCATGCCTTGACGGTGATTTTCTGTTTTTCAAGCTCTTTAGTGATTTCAGATTTAACATGGATTTGCTCAAACAGATCCATTAAATCAAACAGCGAACGGAACAAAATCTGATCATCCAGCGGAGATGCAAACTTAGCGGATTTATGCAACTGGGCCATTAGAGTTTCAACTCTAAGGTAAATTCGTACTTTTTCGGTTAATGGATGTTCGAATTTAAGCATAATGCCTTCAGGTGATGGAGATACTTGTTCTATTTTTACAGAAAACTACCCGATAATACTAGGTACTTTTTGTGTAAAACTGTGACTTGAGATAAAAGTTCTTGTTTGGCCTGCTCCGTTAACGGGGCATCATTGTTAATCACATCATCGGCTGCTGATAGACGTTGCTCTCGTGATGCTTGAGAGGCTAAGATTGAATGAACTTGCGCCTCTGGCACGCCATCACGTTGGCAAGTGCGAGTAATTTGCGTTTCAGGCTTAACATCCACTACCAGCAAACGATTAATCATGGTTTGCCAATTATTTTCTACTAGTAACGGTACCACCAGTAAAGCATAGTCCGAAGTCACTTTAGTTAGTAGTTGTTTAATTCGTTGACGGATCAGTGGGTGGAGTAAATTATTGAGCCACTCTTTCTCACTGGGATGATTGAAAATACGTTCTCTTAAGGCCGATCGGTTAAGCTGCCCATCAAGCGTTAATATCTCTTGACCAAAATGTTCAGTAATCGCTTTTAATCCTGCGCTTTTCGGTTCGACGACTTCTCTTGCCACAATATCAGCATCGACAATATTAATTCCAAATTGATCGTGGAATAGGTTAGCGATAGTGGTTTTACCGCTGCCAATGCCCCCCGTTAAGCCAACTATCATCGTCATCGTTTACATTCCTAGCATATTAGTGAGATACCAAGACGTTAAGTCATTACCCCAGATTAAGCAAAACCAACCCGCAATCGCAAGGTAAGGGCCAAATGGGAAAGCTTTCTCTATACCTTTCTTTTGTAAACGTAGTTGAATAATGCCAAAAATTAATCCGACGACTGAAGATAGCAATATGATTAAAGGTAGTTGCTGCCAACCAAGCCAAGCACCGAGAGCCGCTAATAATTTAAAATCGCCATAACCCATGCCTTCTTTGCCAGTGAGTAACTTAAATGCCCAGAAGATAGACCATAAACATAGGTAACCAGTCATTGCGCCAATAACGGCATCTTTCAGTGATATCGGGCTAATCTCAAACAAAGACAAAGCCAAACCAGCCCACATTAAAGGTAGTGTCAGCTGATCGGGCAGCAACATAGTATCAAGATCGATAAAGGTGGCTGACACTAGAGTAAAAGTGAAAAACAGTAATGCAAGACCATACCAATCGGCGGAAAAATTAACGCCAATTACCACGCATAAAATAGCGGTAAGTAGTTCGATAGCGGGATAACGAAAACTGATCGGGTTAGAACATTTGTAGCACTTGCCTTTGAGCATTAACCAGCTAATCACTGGGATATTATCTAGCGCACGAATTTGTGTATCGCATTTTGGGCAACGTGAACGCGGTACATTGAGATTAAATGGCTTCTTAAGTTCGCTCAGTTCTTGTTTGATCTTTGGATCTTTTTTTAGTTGCGGGAAAAACTCGATGCATTCTTGCTTCCACTCTCGCTCCATCATAATGGGTAAACGATGGATCACTACATTTAAAAAACTGCCAATTAATAAGCCAAAGATACCAGCCGCAATTGGAAATAGAGCTGGGTAATAATCAAAGATCACCATGAGATACGACAATGTCCAATAATCAAATAAATAATATGGGTTTTAGAATACACTAACTAGCTTAAAGATTGGCAGATAAAGTGACACAACTAAGCCACCCACAACAACGCCAAGAAAAACAATAATCACAGGCTCAATAATCTTTCCTAGGTTATCGACGGTATTATCGACTTCAAATTCATAAATTGCCGCCACCTTGTTCAGCATATCATCGAGGTTACCAGATTCTTCTCCTATCATGACCATTTGCAAAACCATTTCAGGGAAGGCATCAGCGTTACGCATCGCAATGTACATTGGCATACCTGCGGCGGTATCTTTATGCACTTGTTCAATAGCAACTTGATAGTGCAAATTGCCGGAAGTTTTGGCCGTTGTCAGTAGGCTAGTTAAAATTGGAATACCCGCGCTAAAGCTGGTGGCTAATGTTCGGCTAAATTTGGCAATTGCTGCCTTAGAGAATACCCCACCAAGTACCGGCATATTGAGCGCTAAACGACTGGTTTTAAGCCTAAAAGTAAAGGATCTTTTTCGGGCTTCTTTCATCGCAAAGATAAAGCCAAACAAGGCGAGGATCATGATAAATAAATAGCTTTGAATAAAGTGAGATAAATGGATTACTTGTTGAGTAAACCAAGGAAGCTCTGCGCCAAAACCCTTAAACATAGCTTCAAATTCAGGGATCACCATGGTTAACATTAGAATCGACACGCTGGTGGCAACCAAAATAACCATCGCAGGATAGATCATTGCTTTGATTACCTTTGAGCGTAATTCTTCACTCTTTTCACGATAAGTTGCGAGGCGATCAAATACATCGGCTAGGTTACCCGTTTGTTCACCAGTAGCCACAAGATCGCAGTAGAATTCATCAAAGAAAGGGCTACTAGCCAGCATGGCTTTGGAGATTGGAGTACCCGCTTCTACCTGAGTACAAATCTGTGAGAGAACCGATTTCATTTCGGCTTTACGTTGACTATCTGAGATCAATTTGATCGCCTGAACGATCGGAACGCCGGTGCCGAGCATGGTGGCTAACTGTCTGGTAAGTACCGTAATATCTTTACGTTTTACCTTGTGACTCATTTTGGCGAAGATCGACACACTACGACGTTTGAGCTTCTTGATCTGGACGCGTTGTTCTTTGAGTTTGGCGCGCACCTCAACTTCGTTTATCGCCAACATTTGCCCTGATACTTTTTTGCCAGAGCTATTTACCCCACGCCATTGAAAGTTTTTTAAAGCTGGCGCTTTGAGAGTCGATGCTTGTGCCATGAGATTCTGTCCTTGTTTGGCATTCCAAATTTGTCGAAAGCTTTATTTATTAAAAGGTTTATTGGTCGAGTTTCTTTGTATAAAGGTTTAGAAGTACAGCACGCGCTGTAATTCAGCAAAGCTAGTGACGCCTTGCTTTAAGTTCTCAATTCCTGATTGGCGTAGTGTGGCCATACCTTGTTTTACTGCGATCATTTCAATGTCATTGGCGGAGGCTTTCTTTATCACTGCATTAGCTAATTCTGTACTAAATGGCATCACCTCATAAATCCCCACGCGACCTGAGTAACCGCCAGTGCATTCAGGGCAACCTTGTTTGGAAGATTTATAAATAACCGCATCGGATGAGATATGAAATTTTTCACGCAGAGCATCAGGAAAATCATCGGGCTTTTTACAATGGTTGCATAAACGACGTGCTAGGCGTTGAGCAATGATCAAGCTCAGCGAGGAAGCTAAGTTAAACGCCTCAATTCCCATATTCGATAAACGCACCACAGTTTCAGCTGACGAATTAGTGTGTAGAGTTGACAAAACTAAGTGGCCAGTCTGCGCCGCTTTTACCGCAATTTCGGCGGTTTCTAGGTCGCGGATCTCGCCGACCATCACCACATCGGGATCTTGACGTAAGAAAGCGCGTAAAGCCGCTGCAAAAGTAAAGCCAATCTTAGGTTTGACTTGTACTTGATTGATACCGGTTAAGTTAATTTCAACTGGATCTTCGGCGGTCGAAATATTTTTATCAGGCGTATTTAAAATCCGTAAGCCGGTATACAAAGAAACGGTTTTACCGCTACCAGTTGGGCCGGTCATTAAGATCATGCCTTGTGGTTGTTGCAGCGCATCTAGATACAATTGCTTTTGTACTTCGCTATAACCGAGTTTATCGATATTTAGATTGGCGGCACTGCTATCAAGCAAGCGCAGTACGATTTTCTCCCCCCATAAGGTCGGCAGGGTAGACACTCGCATATCGATCGCGGTATCCGCGTTCAGGCGAATTTTAATTCGTCCATCTTGAGGTAGGCGACGTTCTGCGATATCGAGTTTAGATAAGATCTTAATCCTTGCTGCAAGGCGTCGACCTAAATGAGGAGCAGGACGGTTGGTTTCCACCAAAATTCCATCACAGCGTAGACGAACTCGGTAGATATCTTCATACGGTTCAAAGTGAATATCCGATGCACCTTTTCGTACTGCATCGAGTAAAATTTGGTTAATGAAGCGGCTGACCGGCGCTTCATCTTGGCTGAGATCTTCTGTTTCTTGGATTTCATCACTGCCAACCTCAACTAAATTGGCTAGTTCATCTTGGGTAATATCTTTACCTTGGCTGGTATCTGAATTGACTACTCGTCCATACAGACGGCGAATCGCCCCTTCGAGCTCTTTACAATCGGCCAGAATAAATTCAATTTGTTTGCCGGTAGCGAAACGAAAATCGTCTTCAACATTGCTATTCGTTGGATCGGCAACCGCAATTAATACGCTATGCGGATCCACTTGCAATGGTAGTACTTGATGGTTAGTAATTAAATCGCGCATCCCCAATTGCTCACACACTTGAGCGTAGCTGTAATGTTCAAGATTCGCTTGAGGTAGGGCAAATAGGTGGCAAAGTTTGACGAGTAGTTGCTCACTAGAAATAAAACCAGCGTCCACGCAAGCCACGGGGACGCTTTTATTATCGTTTAAAACGGTACTCACCACCATTTGCTCTTGCTCGTGACTCAAGAGCTCCGCTTGGCGTAAAATGGAGGCGAGGTTGGT
Organism: Vibrio algivorus; assembly: GCF_002218005.2. Classification (GTDB taxonomy): domain Bacteria; phylum Pseudomonadota; class Gammaproteobacteria; order Enterobacterales; family Vibrionaceae; genus Vibrio; species Vibrio algivorus. Next base: position 2,167,406 of record NZ_AP018678.1, on the reverse strand, counting down.
GTTCATAGTGTCCTTAACGGAGTAAACATAAAGGTATAAACAAAGCTAAACGTTATAAGCTAGCATCATAATCACAACCTTTTATTTGGATATTGGTCTTGTTGTGATGACATTTCCAACGTCCTTGAGTATCACGTTGCATTCTCACTGTTGTGCCTTTGGCTATCCCTTTTTCAATATGGGCGAATAAATCATTGCTTCCAATTGAACCTGAAACTGCACTGACTTTACCTAAAGGAAAAGCCGCAGAAATCTCAGGAAAGATAAAATGAGAATCAACGTATTCTTCAACAATGGTTTGGTAGTTATTGGCCGAACCGACCGCCGTGGCGAGAGCGGCTTTTTGCACATATTGCTGATACAGAGGTATCGCAACTGCCGCCAGCACGCCAATGATCGCCACGGTGATCATGAGTTCAATTAAAGTGAAGCCTTTATTGATTCTCATTTTAAATATTATGGTTTTGTACAACCATTGACAGTTATTCCATCTAATAGATCTGATGCAGCAGAAGCTCCTTTAGTAAGTGTACACTCCCAAATTCCAGCAGTATCCCTAGTTAATACTACGTTTGCACCATTAGCAGGACCTTCATTAACAGATGCTGTTATAGTTCCACTTGTTGTTCCTGTATTAGCAAAATTTATAGCACCAATGGAAAATGCTGCCGATGTCGAGCTCGGGAAACCTGTAGTACTTGTAGCAATTTCATCTTCAACATTTGTTTTTAGTGCAGTTGCTGTAGCTAAAGCAGAACCCAATGCAGCTTTTTTCACATAGTTTTGATATTGAGGGATCGCAATTGCCGCCAGCACACCGATAACCGCAACTACGATCATCAATTCAATTAGCGTAAAACCTTTCTGTAGCTTCTTCTTACCTTGTTGTAATTGTTTCATTTTCATCTCCGTGAATAATTGAGTGGTATTACCACGGAAAGAGTAGAGTGAGCGGTAAAAAAGAAAATTATCCTGAGTAGCCTATTCGAGCCAGTTTGAAAACTGAGTCACTGATTGCATTGGAAAAACAATTTATTGCGACCAATATTAAACTATTAGGTGATGTGAGATGATTTTTTGACCATACGCTGACGTAAGCTAAGTACGAATTTAGTATGAAATTGGAAAGGAAAATGGGAGGGAGGTCACGGGGTATAGGTTCCTAGTTGCTGGTTCCTAGTTTCTAGGGATAGCGGATCGAGAATCGCATTTCTTTTGACATGACTATTATTGATATCGTCATCCTGAAAAGCGACGTAGGAGCGCAGTTCAGGATCTCCTACAGTACTTTGAGACTCAATGTGTTGTAGGAGATTCCGTATCTTCTTCGCTTAGGCTCATGTACGGAATGACAATTAAAGCTTAGAAAATTAAAGGTTAGCCAATCACCCTCATCGACAAATCCATCGCCCTAACATGCTTAGTCAGCGCGCCAACTGAAATATAATCTACGCCAGTTTTGGCATATTCATTTAAGGTTTCAAGGGTAATGTTGCCTGAGTTTTCTAGCGCGGCTTGACCGGTGGTTAAGCCGTTTTCTTTACCGATTTGTTGGTTGATTTCTACGGCAGTAAACATCATTTCTTTAGTGAAGTTATCTAACATAACAATGTCGGCACCAGCGCGAATGGCACGCTCTAATTCTTCTAAAGATTCGGTTTCTACTTCAACGGGTTTGCCTGGGTTTAACTGTTTAGCGGTTGCGATGGCTTTTTCGATGCCGCCACAAGCGATGATGTGGTTTTCTTTAATTAGGTAGGCATCAAACACGCCGATACGGTGGTTAAAGCCGCCGCCACAAGTTACCGCATATTTTAATGCGCTGCGCAGTCCCGGAATGGTTTTTCGGGTATCCAGTAAGCGACAATCGGTTCCAGCCAACTCTTTAACATATTCTGCCGTTAAACTAGCGCAACCAGACAGGGTTTGAATGAAGTTCATCGCATTGCGCTCGCCCGTTAATAGCGCGCGAGATGGGCCAGTTAGCGTGCAAAGCGTTTGGTTGGGTTCTACCGTATCACCATCCGCTACATGCCAGTCGATTTGCACTTGGCCGCCAAGTTGTTTGAATACTTCATCCGCCCACGCTTTGCCACAAAATACTCCATGTTCACGAGTGATAATGGTTGCCGTGTTGGTTGCTTCAGCCGGAATTAAACTAGCGGTAATATCCGCATTAGGATCGAGCGTGCCACCCAAATCTTCTTTTAAAGCATCACTGACCATACGAGTGATTTCAGTTGGTAATTGTTGCTTTAAATATTCAAGACGAGATTGAGAATCGTGAGTGCTTTTCATGAGGCAAGATCCGTTGAGGTTGTTAGAGGGGGTATGATACTGCAAGGTGAAACGATTTTCGAGCGCTTCGCTCTAGGTCATTCCACTTCTCGTATTTCGATCTTTTGGCCTTTTCGAGTAACGAGCAGCGCAGCGCCCGAGCAACGAATTACGTTTCTAGATCATTTCACTTCTTGTTGCTCGAATTGTTTAATGAGATCTTACTTATAGGCAGAACCCCGCTTTTATCTTTACCTAGCCACGAGAAGCGTAGCGCCCGAGTTACGAGCTCCCTTGCTTGACTTAAACCTTGATTACTACAGAATAACGCCATCGAATAAATAAGGTTGCCGACTATGCACATCACCTCTGACTCATGGCTGTCTGATACTAAACATGTGCCATCACCATTTTGTGATGCTCGCCCTGAACAAATGCCGATCTCTTTGCTGGTGGTACATAATATTAGCTTGCCGCCAGGGCAATATGGTGGACCTTATGTGGAGCAATTCTTTACCGGTAAATTAGATTCTAGTGAGCATCCATTTTTTAAAGTGATTCACAAAATGGGAGTGTCGGCACATTGCTTTATTCGTCGTGATGGCGAGATCATTCAGTTTGTGCCATTTAATGCTAGAGCGTGGCATGCCGGAAAATCCAGTTTTGCTGGGGTAGAACGTTGTAATGATTATTCGATTGGTATTGAACTGGAAGGTACGGATTTAGATAGTTACAGCCAAGCCCAATATCAATCTTTAGTGGCGGTTACTAAGCTACTCATGCAGCAATACCCAGAGATCACTTTACCGAGGATTACTGGACATCAATATATAGCGCCGCTAAGAAAATCTGATCCGGGCTTAGGGTTTGACTGGCGTTACTTTCGTAGTTTATTAAATAATTGATTACTCGCCATTAGACGATTAACGATTAGACTACTAACGATTTAACCACTAGCAATTTAGCTACTAGCCACTTTCCTACCTCTGATTGATCTCACATTTTTATAAAATTATCAGTACAACAAAAAAGTCTCTCTTTCTGTCGGGAGGCTTAGATTCAGATTTTGTCATTTTTTAGTAACAAATTTTCGTTACAAACGCACTCAGTAATATCGGCCTGCTTGTACTCCTTACGGGGTATTTTAATAGAGATCAAAATCACACTTTTAACAAAATATACCCATCTTACTTAATGAAATGACATTTTGAATGTCGACTATTTAAATGGTCTTACCAATCTTATTAGTGTTTTAGTGTGATTATGTTACGTGGCAGTTAACGTAGCTTGCTTATTTGATGTGGGTCAATTTTGTCTGGACACTTGTGTTTGCATTCGGTAAAATTTTTGTTGTACATGGTAATTGGTCTTACCAATTTACATTCACGAGTGAGAAAACGAATTAATCATGGCTTATCAAAGGATTCGTCAGCCAAAGCTTTCCGATGTGATTGAACAGGAAATCGAACGGCTGATTTTAGAAGGCACACTTTCTCCCGGGCAACAATTGCCACCAGAGCGAGAATTAGCAAAACAATTTGATGTGTCTCGACCTTCGATTCGTGAAGCGATTCAACGTTTAGAAGCAAAACGTTTATTAACTCGTAAACAAGGTGGCGGTACATTTGTAACGGATACCTTATGGACTTCTTTTTCCGATCCTTTGCTAGAGTTATTGTCGACGCATTCAGAAACACAACTCGACTTACTTGAATCTCGTCATGCAATGGAAGGTATTTCAGCTTACTTCGCAGCCTTACGTGGCACCGAAGAAGATTTTGAACGAATTTCTCAATGCCAAAAAGAAGTTGAAAAAGCGATTGAAAATAAAGATGTGGCGCAAGAATCAAGCGCAGTAATGGCAGTGTTAATTGCGATTTCTGAAGCCGCTCATAATGTGGTGCTATTGCACATTGTTCGTAGCCTTGCCCCTTTATTGCAGCAAAACGTATTACAGAATTTAGAATTACTTCATCGTCGTGATGAGGTGGTAGAAAAGGTGAGTCATCACCGCGCCAATATTGTGCAAGCGATTTTAGAACGTGAACCAGAAAAAGCACGTAAAGCGTCGCATGCCCATTTGGCTTATATCGAAGAGACCTTGTTGGATTTGACTCGAGAAGAGAGTCGTCGTGAGCGTTCACTGCGCCGAATTCAACAAGCTAACGAATCATAAGATTGGCTAAAAGCTAGTTAATCTGTCAAACCAACAAAAGGATAGATCGCCATGTCTGAAGTCATGAATAATGACGTTGATGCACTGGAAACTCAAGATTGGTTACAAGCCCTTGAATCAGTGGTACGTGAAGAAGGTGTCGAGCGCGCTCAATATCTATTAGAGCAAGTGTTAGATAAAGCCCGTTTAGACGGTGTAGACATGCCAACTGGCATCAACACTAACTATGTAAACACCATTCCGGCAGCACAAGAGCCGGCATATCCTGGTGATACTACGTTAGAGCGTCGCATTCGTGCGATCATCCGTTGGAATGCGGTAATGATTGTATTGCGTGCATCAAAGAAAGACTTAGAGCTAGGTGGCCACATGGCTTCTTACCAGTCTTCAGCTGCGTTCTATGAAGTGTGTTTTAACCACTTTTTCCGTGCGCCAAATGAAAAAGACGGTGGCGATTTAGTTTATTATCAAGGTCATATCTCTCCAGGGATCTATGCTCGTGCGTTCCTTGAAGGCCGTTTAACGGCAGAGCAACTTGATAACTTCCGTCAAGAAGTTGATGGTAAAGGTATCCCTTCATACCCACACCCTAAATTAATGCCTGAATTCTGGCAGTTCCCTACAGTATCTATGGGTCTAGGCCCAATTTCTGCTATCTATCAAGCGCGCTTCTTGAAGTACCTTGAAGGTCGTGGCATGAAAGATACTTCTGAGCAACGTGTTTACGCGTTCTTAGGTGATGGTGAGATGGATGAGCCAGAATCACGCGGTGCGATTTCTTTCGCGGCTCGTGAAAAACTGGACAACCTATGTTTCCTAATCAACTGTAACCTACAGCGCCTAGATGGCCCTGTTATGGGTAACGGTAGCATCATTCAAGAACTTGAAGGTCTATTTAAAGGCGCAGGTTGGAATGTAGTTAAAGTGATCTGGGGTAACAACTGGGATTCACTACTAGCGAAAGATACTTCAGGTAAATTGCTGCAATTGATGAACGAAACCATCGATGGCGATTACCAAACATTCAAATCGAAAGATGGTGCTTACGTACGTGAACACTTCTTCGGTAAATACCCTGAAACTGCAGCACTTGTTGCCGATATGACGGATGATGAAATCTTCGCACTTAAGCGTGGTGGTCACGAGTCTTCTAAGCTATACGCAGCTTACAAAAACGCACAAGACACTAAAGGCCGTCCAACGGTGATCCTAGCTAAAACTGTTAAAGGTTACGGCATGGGTGAAGCAGCTGAAGGTAAGAACATTGCACACCAAGTGAAGAAAATGGACATGACACATGTTCTTCACCTACGTGATCGTTTAGGCCTACAAGAACTTCTAACTGATGAGAAAGTGAAAGAGCTTCCTTACTTAACGCTAGAAGAAGGTTCTAAAGAGTACGAATACCTACACGCTCGTCGTAAAGCACTACATGGTTATACGCCTCAGCGTCTACCTAGCTTTACAGAAGAGTTGAAAATTCCTGAGCTGGGTGAATTTGACGCATTGCTTACTGAGCAAAAACGTGACATTTCAACCACAATGGCGTTTGTTCGTTCATTAAATATCTTATTGAAAGATAAAGGTATTGGTAAAAATGTAGTACCAATCATTGCTGATGAAGCACGTACTTTCGGTATGGAAGGCTTGTTCCGTCAAATCGGTATCTACAATCCGAATGGCCAAACTTATACTCCAGAAGATCGCGGCGTAGTGTCTTACTACAAAGAAGCAACTTCAGGTCAAGTTCTACAAGAAGGTATCAATGAGCTAGGTGCTATGTCTTCATGGGTTGCTGCGGCAACATCATACAGCACTAACAACTTGCCAATGATTCCATTCTACATCTACTACTCAATGTTCGGCTTCCAACGTGTGGGCGACATGGCGTGGATGGCAGGTGACCAACAAGCTCGTGGCTTCCTACTAGGTGCTACAGCAGGTCGTACAACGCTTAACGGTGAAGGTCTACAGCACGAAGATGGCCACTCGCACATCATGGCGAACACGGTTCCTAACTGTATTTCTTACGATCCTACTTTCGCTTATGAAGTGGCAGTTATCATGCAAGACGGTATTCGTCGCATGTACGGTGAGCAAGAGAACGTTTACTACTATCTAACCGTAATGAACGAGAACTACCACATGCCAGCAATGCCAGAAGGCGCTGAAGAAGGCATCCGTCGTGGTATCTACAAGCTAGAAACTTACGCAGGTAGCAAGTCTAAAGTTCAGCTAATGAGCTCGGGCACTATCATGAACGAAGTTCGTAAAGCAGCGCAGATCCTAAGCGATGACTACGGCGTAGCGTCTGATGTTTACTCAGTCACTTCTTTCAACGAATTGACTCGTGATGGTCAAGAAGTTGAACGTTACAACATGCTTCACCCAGAAGCGGAGCAAAAAGTACCTTACATCTCAACAGTACTAGGTTCAGAACCTGCTATTGCTGCGACGGACTACATGAAGAACTATGCAGACCAAGTACGTGCATTCGTACCTGCTGAGTCTTACAAAGTATTGGGTACTGATGGCTTCGGTCGTTCTGATAGCCGTGAAAACCTACGTCGTCACTTCGAAGTGAACGCGGGTTATGTTGTGGTTGCGGCTCTAACTGAGCTAGTTAAGCGTGGCGATATTGAAAAATCAGTGGTTGCTGAAGCGATTGCTAAATTTAATATCGATGCAGACAAAATCAACCCACTTCACGCTTAATTCACTAAACGCATAAGAATGAAGGTGCGTAGCATGACAAAACTCATGCTGCGCACTTCAATCAAAAAAGGAAAGAATAATGACAATCGAAATTAATGTACCTGACATTGGTGCCGATGAGGTTGAAGTTACTGAGATTCTAGTAAACGTTGGTGACAAGGTTGAAGAAGAGCAGTCTCTTATTACTGTTGAAGGCGATAAAGCTTCAATGGAAGTTCCAGCACCACAAGCTGGCGTAGTAAAAGAAATTAAAATTAATGTAGGTGATTCAGTTTCAACTGGTTCATTTATTATGGTCTTTGAAGCAGAAGGCGTAGCAGCGGCTCCAGCGGTAGAAGCTCCAAAAGCAGAAGCGGCTCCAGCGGCAGCACCTGCAGCTTCTGAATTGAAAGAAGTACACGTTCCTGACATCGGCGGTGATGAAGTTGAAGTAACTGAAATCATGGTTGCTATCGGTGACAGCATTGAAGAAGAGCAATCTCTACTGACGGTTGAAGGCGATAAAGCTTCAATGGAAGTACCTGCTCCTTTTGCGGGTGTTCTTAAAGAACTTAAAGTGAATACTGGCGATAAAGTGACGACTGGCTCACTTATCATGGTATTTGAAGTGGCAGGCTCAGGCGCTCCAGCAGCACCGGTAGCAGAAGCCGCTCCACAAGAAACAGCAGCACCTGCGGCATCAGCTGCGAAAGAAGTGAACGTTCCTGATATCGGTGGCGATGAAGTTGAAGTGACTGAAGTGATGGTTGCCGTTGGCGATACTGTTGAAGAAGAGCAATCTTTGATCACGGTTGAAGGCGACAAAGCTTCTATGGAAGTTCCAGCTCCATTTGCTGGCGTAGTAAAAGAAATCAAAATCAATGCCGGTGATAAAGTATCAACGGGTTCATTGATCATGGTATTTGAAGTCGCTGGCGCAGCACCTGCACCACAAGCGGCTGCTCCAGCTCAAGCTGCGGCACCTGCATCGGCTTCAACTCCAGCTCCAGCAGCGGCAGCGGCTCAAGCGCCTGCATCAACCGGTGATTTCCAAGAGAACAATGAGTACGCTCATGCTTCTCCAGTGGTTCGTCGTTTAGCACGTGAGTTCGGTGTAAACCTAGCGAAAGTGAAAGGTACTGGTCGTAAGAGCCGTATCTTGAAAGAAGACGTACAAAACTTCGTAAAAGATGCACTAAAACGTCTAGAGTCTGGTGCAGCAGCATCTGGCAATGGCGACGGCAGTGCACTAGGTCTTCTTCCTTGGCCAAAAGTGGACTTCAGCAAGTTTGGTGAAACTGAAGTTCAGAAACTGTCTAAGATTAAGAAAATCTCTGGCGCTAACCTGCACCGTAACTGGGTAATGATCCCGCACGTTACACAGTGGGACAATGCAGATATCACAGCACTAGAAGCGTTCCGTAAAGAGCAAAACGCAATCGAAGCGAAGAAAGACACTGGCATGAAGATCACACCACTTGTGTTCATCATGAAAGCAGTCGCTAAAGCGCTAGAAGCATTCCCAGCGTTTAACTCTTCACTTTCTGAAGATGGCGAAAGCATCATTCTTAAGAAATACGTAAACGTTGGTATCGCAGTTGATACGCCAAACGGTCTTGTTGTTCCTGTATTTAAAGACGTGAACAAGAAAGGCATTTACGAGCTATCTGAAGAGCTGGCTGTGATTTCTAAGAAAGCACGTTCAGGTAAACTGACTGCTTCTGATATGCAAGGCGGTTGTTTCACAATTTCAAGCCTTGGCGGTATCGGTGGTACAGCGTTTACTCCAATCGTTAACGCACCAGAAGTAGGTATCCTTGGGGTATCTAAATCTGAAATGAAGCCAGTATGGAATGGTAAAGAATTTGAACCACGCCTACAGCTTCCACTTTCTCTATCTTACGATCACCGCGTGATCGATGGTGCAGAAGGTGCGCGCTTCATTACTTACCTAAATGGTTGTCTATCAGACATCCGCCGTTTGGTACTGTAATGAAATAAAATAGGGTGGCTCAGCGGCCACCTTATTTTTTGAACAAGATTTTACTGTTACGCGAATAAACTGTATTGATTTTTCACGTAATATGACTCAAGTAAAAAAGAATGTTGTCTAGCTCACAGGCTAACGTGAATCACTTTTCAGACCGTTAACAAGTCGATAAACTGGCTGTAATTCTGAAATAGATAATTCACTCCCGTTTATTCATCATCGTACAAATGGGAACCGTCAGCTTGTCAGGGATTAAATGACTATAACGAGGTCAAAATGAGCAAAGAAATTAAAGCACAAGTCGTGGTACTTGGTGCAGGTCCTGCTGGTTACTCAGCAGCATTCCGTTGTGCAGATTTAGGTTTAGAAACGGTTCTTGTTGAACGTTACAGCACTCTAGGTGGTGTATGTCTAAACGTGGGTTGTATCCCATCAAAAGCATTACTTCACGTTTCTAAAGTGATTGAAGAAGCCAAAGCAATGGCGGAACACGGCGTAGTATTCGGTGAGCCTCAAACTGACATCGATAAAATCCGTGTATGGAAAGATAAAGTAATTACTCAGCTAACTGGCGGTCTTGCTGGTATGGCGAAACAACGTAAAGTAACCGTTGTGAATGGCTTTGGTAAATTCACAGGTCCTAACACGCTAGAAGTGGAAGGCGAAGAGAAAACAACGCTTACTTTTGATAACGCAATCATTGCAGCGGGCTCTCGCCCAATTAAACTGCCATTTATTCCACATGATGATCCACGTATTTGGGATTCAACTGACGCGCTAGAATTAAAAGAAGTACCTAAGAAACTTCTTGTCATGGGCGGCGGTATCATCGGTCTAGAAATGGGTACTGTGTACCACTCGCTAGGTTCTCAAATCGATGTAGTTGAAATGTTTGATCAAGTGATTCCTGCGGCGGATAAAGACGTTGTTAAAGTGTTCACTAAGCAAATCAAAGACAAGTTCAACCTAATGCTTGAAACTAAAGTAACTGCGGTTGAAGCGAAAGAAGATGGTATCTACGTTTCAATGGAAGGCAAAAAAGCGCCAGCAGAAGCTGAGCGTTACGATGCCGTTCTTGTGGCGATTGGCCGTGTTCCAAACGGTAAGCTAATGGACGCTGAAAAAGCAGGTATCGAAGTTGATGAGCGTGGTTTCATCAATGTTGATAAGCAAATGCGCACTAACGTTCCTCACATTCACGCGATCGGTGACATCGTTGGTCAGCCAATGCTTGCTCACAAAGGTGTGCATGAAGGCCACGTAGCTGCTGAAGTTATTTCTGGTAAGAAGCATTACTTCGACCCGAAAGTGATTCCATCAATTGCTTACACAGAGCCAGAAGTCGCGTGGGTTGGTAAGACAGAAAAAGAAGCGAAAGCAGAAGGTATTAAATACGAAACGGCTACCTTCCCTTGGGCTGCATCAGGTCGTGCAATTGCGTCTGATTGTGCTGAAGGTATGACTAAGCTTATCTTCGATAAAGAAACTCACCGCGTAATCGGTGGTGCTATCGTTGGTACTAATGGTGGTGAATTGCTAGGTGAAATCGGTCTTGCGATCGAGATGGGTTGTGATGCGGAAGATATCGCATTAACTATCCATGCTCACCCAACACTACACGAATCTGTTGGTTTAGCGGCTGAAGTATTTGAAGGTACAATCACTGACCTTCCAAATGCTAAAGCAGTAAAACGTAAGAAGTAATATATCCTAGCTCGATATTAAGTCGAGCTGAGATAAAGAAGAGCCGCACAGCTTTGAACTGTGCGGCTCTTTTGTTTTTGTTGGCTTTTTATTACTTAACCTCAGCTTCGGATAAGAGTGTCACAATAATGAACCTAACTCACTGATATAAAAGTGATAAAAACATCTGTCAGGTATCTAGGATTGATGACTTTCTCTCAATGCTGCAATTTGGGATGGATAACAAGGCAAAATCATAAGTCAATAGCTGGCCTATTGCGTTGATTTTAACGAAGTTAGACGCCTAAAGTGCTGTATTGAGTGACTCCTAGTTATCCGCAGCTGAGGTTAATTAGCCTTGGGCCTCGATAAACGAATAACCTAAACCAAATAATAGTCAGGTAGTCTTATTAACCAATACTCCTAGCGCTTATAAATACACAACATATCTAAGAAGCTAGTGATCAGCTTAGTTAAGTACTGCTTATCTGGCGTGCGGTTAGCTTGAATAAAGAGGGAATAGCATAAGCCATGGAAAAGCTTAGCAATATTACCTGGGTTATGTTTCTCTTCTAATTCGCCATTTTTAATTGCACTAGAGAAAAGATCACGGAAATACTGTTGATGTTTACCGTGTGTTGCTACAAATAATGGCCATACATCATCTCGAGTTGAAGTACTCCATTCAAACCAAATCTTTATCCATTGTGTATCATCTAATACGGTATCGATTAATTGATGGCAAAGGTTATCTAGATTTTGCCTTACTGGAAGCGAGTGATTGATATTTTGATTTAAAAAATCGGTAAAATGTTGTTCTACGTCGCTTAATACTGCTTCAACAAGATCTTCACGAGTGGGGAAGTAATTAAAAACGGTGGCCACCGAAACTTGGGCTATTTCAGCAATATCCGCATGACCACCGCGGCCAATACCACGCCGTGCGAATACTTCTATACCAATTTCTAATAATTGTAATTTTCTTTTTTCTGGGGTTAATCGAGTCCTTGGGCGTTTCGTAATCATATCCATATTAAAGTCCTAAAAATGAGCCTATTTAAATTTCGTCTCGCTTAGTTGATTTCGGTATCAACTAAGCGAGAGATAGCTCTAGAAATAATTATAGTAACGTTTTTTATATTTATTATGTGAATGAGTCTACCTTGGTTGTTTCATGTGTCAATCTGATTAAAACATCATCAATAAGAAGATTGTCGCGGGTAAAAGTTAACGTTAAGGGCTTGCAGTGCTAGAATAGATAGCTTGACGTCAAAGTTTTGCTAATTGGGTAAAACTTATTTTGCTGCAAAATCTAAATATTGAGAAAAGTATGAAACACACTGTAGAAGTAATGATCTCTGAACAGGAAGTGCAAGATCGAGTGAAAGCGCTAGGTAAATCAATTACTGAGCATTATCAAGGATCCGAAAATTTGGTGATTATTGGCCTACTACGTGGTTCGTATGTATTTATGGCAGATTTGTCTCGTTCTATCGAAGTTAATCATCAAATCGACTTTATGACTGCCTCTAGTTACGGAAACGGTATGACAAGTAATCGTGATGTACGAATCTTAAAAGATCTTGATGACGATATTAAAGGCAAAGATGTCCTTTTAGTTGAAGACATTATCGATACTGGTAATACTTTAAGTAAAGTGTGCGAAATTTTAGAAATCCGCGAACCAAACTCAATTGAGATTTGTACTCTTTTAGATAAACCATCACGCCGTGAAGTACACGTTGATGCAAAATGGATTGGTTTTGAAATCCCAGATGAGTTTGTTGTCGGTGTTGGTATTGATTATGCGCAAAACTACCGCCACTTGCCTTATATCGGTAAGGTAGTACCGCAAGAGTAATATATTATTTGTACTTGAAGCTGCGTATTGGTGATGGCGTTCATTTAGTTGTCTTCTCACTGCACAATGACTTTGAGTATAGTAAGAATAAGCAGACTATTCTTACCAGTGATGTTAAATATGAATCAAGATCATTGGTAGAGTGAAATAAAAGTCAGTATTCTTGCAGTATCAACAAAAAAGAGCGACCAAATCGGTCGCTCTTTTAATGACTATTCACTCGTTTGATGGAGTTATATGTTTAGGTTTTCTGGGTTATCTTCATTTAAGATTTTAGCCAGAGAAGCTTGGTGAGAGATTTCAAGTGATTCACGACTGTGGCAGCGAACGCCTAGGTCATTAAGAACACCATCACCAATACCATATACCCAACCGTGAATTTCAATTTTCTGACCGCGTTCCCAAGCTTGTTGAAGCACGGTAGAGTTACCTAGGTTATAAACTTGTTCAGCAACGTTGATTTCACAAAGTTTATTGGCCCACTCTTCTTTAGGGAATTGGCCAAGCCAGTTACGATGTTTTAGGTATAAATCACGAATGTGCAACAACCAGTTATTGATAAGGCCAAGATTTGGATTATCGATGGATGCCTGTACACCGCCACAACCGTAGTGGCCACAAATGATGATGTGCTTAACTTTTAGTACATCGACTGCATATTGAACGACAGATAAGCAGTTGAGGTCAGTATGAATAACTTGGTTTGCCACATTGCGGTGAACAAACAATTCCCCGGAATATAAACCGGTAAGGCGTTCAGCGGGAACTCGACTATCCGAACAACCAATCCATAGGTATTCTGGGTGTTGTGATTCTTCTAATTTAGCGAAAAACTCAGGGCGTTCTGATTTTATCGACTGAGCCCAAGTCGAGTTATTTTGAAATAACTGTTTAATGTCTGGCATGTTATCTTCCTCATTGATCTGCCTAACTATACACAAGACTGAAAAAAATCAAATCCGATTTGTGATCAAATCATCAATTCAGGGTAAAAATATTATGTATGCATTAGAAATTCAAGCGTTACGTAAAGTCTATACGGGTGGTGTCGAAGCGCTGAAAGGGGTGTCTCTCAATGTTGAACAGGGCGATTTTTACGCATTGCTTGGACCGAATGGTGCAGGTAAATCGACTACCATTGGGGTGATCAGCTCGCTAGTCAACAAGACTTCAGGTCGAGTTAAGGTGTTCGGCTACGATATTGATACCGATTTAGTAAAAGCCAAGCAACAACTAGGCTTAGTGCCACAAGAGTTTAACTTCAATCCATTTGAAACGGTTGAGCAAATTGTTATGCAACAAGCGGGTTACTATGGCGTGTCAGTCTCTTTAGCTAAGGAACGTGCTCATAAATATCTCTCTCAGCTCGACCTATGGGAAAAGCGTAATGAGCGTGCGCGTAATTTATCTGGTGGTATGAAGCGTCGCTTGATGATTGCTCGCGCATTGATGCATGAGCCTAAATTGCTGATTTTAGATGAACCAACCGCTGGGGTTGATATTGAGCTACGTCGTTCAATGTGGGAGTTCTTGAAAATGATCAACCAAGAGGGCGTAACGATTATTCTGACGACTCACTATTTAGAAGAAGCAGAAATGCTGTGTCGTAATATCGGTATTATCAACCGTGGTGAAGTGATCGAAAATACTTCGATGAAAGCCTTGTTGAATAAACTACATGTCGAAACCTTTATTTTTGATCTACAAGATTGTGAGCAAGCGCCAGTACTTGAAGATGCTAACATCACGCATTTTTCTCCGAATAGCCTAGAAGTGGAAATTGATAAGACTCAGGGCTTAAACCGAGTGTTTGAACAATTGACGGCTCAAGGCGTACAGGTATTGTCGATGCGTAATAAAGCCAACCGATTAGAAGAATTATTTGTCACTATCGTACGCAATGGTGAAAAGACAAACGTTGAGAAAAAACAAGCACAAGGAGCAACCCTGTAATGGCAGAGTTATATTGGACTGCATTTAAAAGCTTAGTGACTAAAGAGATTCGTCGCTTTATGCGAATCTGGGTGCAAACTATCGTACCGCCAGCGATCACTATGACGCTGTACTTTATTATTTTTGGTAACTTAATCGGTTCACGCATTGGTGAAATGAATGGTTTCAGTTATATGGAATATATTGTTCCAGGCCTGATTATGATGTCGGTGATCACCAACTCTTATTCCAATGTGGCTTCGTCCTTCTTTAGTGCAAAATTTCAGAAGAACATTGAAGAGTTGCTGGTGGCGCCGGTGCCTCATCATATTATTATTTGTGGCTATGTGATGGGCGGGGTGACTCGTGGCTTAATGGTTGGCGCTATGGTAACGGGTGTCTCGCTATTTTTTGTTGATCTTCAAATTCATCATTGGTTTATCATTATTTCGACGGTCTTTTTTACCTCGGTAGTGTTTGCACTTGGTGGACTGATTAATGCGGTATTTGCCGATACTTTTGATGATATCTCGATCATTCCGACCTTTGTGTTAACACCACTAACGTATCTCGGTGGAGTGTTTTATTCGATTAGCTTGCTACCGGAATTTTGGCAAGGTGTGTCGAAAATCAACCCAATCGTTTATATGGTCAATGCTTTTCGTTATGGCTTCTTAGGGGTTTCCGATGTAGGTATCTACACCTCGTTTGGCGTATTGATGGTGTTTATCGTGGCACTGTATAGTGTGGCGTATTATTTAGTGTCGCGTGGTATTGGCTTGCGAAGCTAGTTTGTTTTCAGTAAATAACCTCAGCTGCGGATAACTAGAAGTCACTCAATACAGCACTTTAGGCGTCTAACTTCTTTAAAATCAACGCAATAGGCCAGCTATTGACTTATGATTTTGCCTTGTTATCCATCCCAAATTGCAGCATTGAGAGAAAGTCATCAATCCTAGATACCTGACAGATGTTTTTATCACTTTTATATCAGTGAGTTAGGTTCATTATTGTGACGCTCTTATCCGAAGCTGAGGTTAAATACTCAAAAGCCTGAACATTTTGTGGGATGTTCAGGCTTTTTTCTTGTCGAGTTACGAGCAGCAACGTGCCCGAGGAATCGAGGAACTTATTCTTCTTCACCACCACTTTCTTGGCTATTCTGTGGGTTAAGCTCAACTACTAAGTTATCAATTAAACGCGCTTTACCTAGGAATGCCGACATCAAAATCACAACTTGAGTAGTGTGTTCGTTTGGCAATTGCAGGTTTTCGGCATCACGAATAAAAATTTCATCTGGCTCTAAGTCTGCTGCACGTAATTGATCGTTAGCATCCTCTAGTAGCGAGACATAATCTTCACGTCCACCACGTATTTGACTACCAATCCAGCGCATGGTTCTTGCCAGTACAGGCGCTCTTTGGCGCTCGCTTAAGCTTAATAACCCATTACGTGAACTCATGGCGAGACCATCCATTTCACGAACGGTTGGTACACCGATAACTTCAATATCTAAAGCAAGGTCAGTGACCATTTTTTTAATAACAGCTAGCTGCTGGAAGTCTTTTTCGCCAAAGCAAGCGATATCCGGCTGCACAATATTAAAGAGCTTGGTCACGATAGTGCTTACACCACGGAAATGCCCAGGGCGAGATGCTCCTTCTAGTATGTGTGATAAGCCAGGAACCTCGATGAAAGTTTGTTTGTCTAAGCCTTCTGGGTAGATGATCTCAGGCGTTGGCGTGAACACAAAATCGACACCTTCAGCATTCAGTTTGCTTAGATCATCATCAAGCGTTCTTGGGTAGTTGTTTAAGTCATCAGAACGCTCAAATTGCATTGGATTAACAAAAATACTGACGACAACAATATCGGCATGTTCACGGGCTTTTCGAACCAGTGTGAGATGACCTTCGTGTAAGTTGCCCATTGTTGGGACAAAAGCGATACGACGGCCATCGCGACGGGCACTTTTTAGCGGGTCTTTTAGAGAGAGAGTATCGGCAAAAGTTTGCATACTTATTCCTTACTTATATCAGCACAAAACTATTCAAAGCTATGTTCTGAACCAGGGAATATCCCCGCTTCAACATCTTGAATATATTGCTGAACAGCGGCTTGCATGCTGCCGGTTTCGATTAAAAAGTTTTTTGAAAATTTAGGCATGTAGTTGGCTGAAATACCAAACATGTCATGCATCACTAGAATCTGGCCATCGGTATCTTTACCTGCGCCAATGCCGATCACTGGAATGTGTAGTTCTTGGGTAATCTGCTTCGCCAATTGACTTGGCACGCATTCCAATACTAGAAGTTGGGCACCGGCATTTTGTAGTGCGATTGCATCATCAATAATCTGTTGAGCTTTTTCTTTCTCACGACCTTGGATGCGGAAACCGCCAAAAATATTAACCGATTGCGGCGTTAAGCCAAGGTGAGCGCACACTGGCACTGAGCGTTCTGTCAGTTGTTTGATCGTTTCAACTAACCAGCTTCCGCCTTCAAGTTTTACCATGTTTGCGCCAGCACGCATTAGAATGGCAGCGTTTTCACAAGCTTGCTCTGGAGTGGCATAGCTCATAAATGGCATGTCTGATAATAACAAGCAATTTGGGCTACCGGCACGTACACAGCGAGTGTGGTAGGCGATATCATCAATAGTGACAGGTAAAGTGCTTTCTTCACCTTGCAGAACCATACCGAGTGAATCACCAACTAATAATAATGGCATTTCTTGTTGTTCAAACAACTGAGCAAAGCTAGCGTCATAAGCGGTTGATGTCGCAAACTTACGACCATCCTGTTTCCACTTGAGTAAAGTGTTAATGGATACTTTTTTCATTATTTGGTCCTTATAAGGTCTAAGCTTGCCAAATAGAGAGCCCATTACGGTCGATACTGTTGAGTAGTGACTTGAGCTCTGTCCCATCCGGGAGAGATAAATTAGGGGCAATTTCAAACAGTGGGTAGATAACAAACTCACGTACTTTTATGCCGTAATGAGGCACGGTTAAACGTTCGTTATTAATTACTTGTTTTCCATAAAGCAGAATGTCGAGATCTAAGCTTCTTGGCCCCCAACGTTCTGCTTTGCGAACACGCCCTTGTTGTTGCTCGATAGCTTGAGTGTTATCGAGTAATTCAAGAGGTGATAATTCTGTTTGTATTTCAGCGACAGCATTAATGTAGTCAGGCTGATCTTGTGGGCCCATTGGAGTACTGGAATACAACGATGAGCAAGTAATAAGCTTTATATGGGGGTGATCACGTAAAGCTTCAATAGCTCGTTTCGCTTGTTGTACTGGTTCGGCTAAATTACTGCCGATGGCAATATAGGCGGTAATCATTCTTGAGCCTTTGGTTTAGCGCTTTTTTTCTTAGCGTGTGGGCGTTTACGGCGACGACCTGTTGGTTTTGGTGCGCCTAAGGCTTGTACCATATTTTGCCGATGAATGGATGGAGCGTCTTGAAATTCTTGCCACCACACAGCTAATTCTTCTGTTTGGCCTTGTTCTACTTTGCCGCGCATTTCGAGCATATCAAATCCTGCGCGAAACTTATTCAGCTCCAGCATCTGGAAGGCGCGTTTACCAGTACGACGGGTTAGACGCAGTTGTAGTTGCCAGATATCACGAATGGTCGCACTATGACGACGTGGTATCGCTAAGTGACGCACCTGTTCATCGAGAATATGATTGCTAGCCATCATGATCGCATCGTAATGACTAAGCTTACGTACTTCGGCTAATTCTTTAGCATGTCTTTGTAACGGATACCATAAGAATGCGGCAAACATAAAGGCAGGATTAATACGCTTACCTTCATTGATGCGTTTATCTGTCGACTTTAGGGCGATTTCGACCATTTGTTCGACATCAGAATCTTGGTCTGGTGTGAAGTATTGCGCCACGGTAGGGAATAGGCTGGAAAATAGATCAAATTCACGAAGTAGCTGGTAGGTTGCCCAACCTTGGCCAGATTGCAATAGTTTCAGTGACTCTTCAAATAAACGAGCAGCAGGTACGCCTGTCATTAAATGAGCAAGTTCTTTGATTGGAGCTGCCGTTTTAGGTTCAATGATCATATCCAGTTTAGCGGCAAAGCGAATCGCACGGATCATCCGTACCGGGTCTTCACGGTAGCGCGTTTCTGGGTCGCCAATCATGCGGATCACACCGGCTTTTAGATCTTTCACGCCATTGGCGTAATCATGGATACTGTAATCGGCAATATTGTAGTACATGGCATTGATAGTGAAATCACGACGTTCGGCATCTTCTTCTACCGTGCCGTAGACATTATCACGTAATAGCATGCCTTCTTTTGATTGAGCTGATTGATTTTTTTCAGGCTCTTGATGGTGACCACGAAAAGTGGCAACTTCGATAATTTCTCGACCAAACATGATATGGGCTAAGCGGAAGCGACGACCGATTAAGCGACAATTGCGAAACAGTTGCTTGATCTGCTCAGGGGTCGCATTGGTGGCAATATCAAAATCTTTTGGCTCTTTGTCTAGTAGTAGGTCGCGTACACCGCCACCAACAAGAAAAGCATCGTAGCCATGATTGTGTAATCGATAGAGCACTTTCAGCGCGTTGTCACTGATGTGAGCGCGTGAAATCGTATGCTCTTGGCGAGTGATAATGTTCAGGATAACGTCTCCATTTGAGCGGTTCTGCGCTGAGCTCGATTGGTCAGATTTTGTGTTGGTAAATAGTTTACGGCACAAATTAACAGCTTGAGTGAAAATAACCCACCTCAGTTGTGTTGGTAATGAAATTCTACAGCGAGAACAAATATTCAAAGCAAAGCTAAAAATTTCGCCAATGATAGCCTAGCTAGCCTCATTTTAGAATGGTGAATCGACCTTTAGCGAATTGGGTAGTTGAGCAAGCGTCCAATTTTGACATCCCCATTGCAGTATTTGGTCTATGCTCGCGGACTCAAAATCATTAGGGATAATAAAACCAAGAAAGCGCATCACTTGAATTAACGTGTGCTTAGGATGTTTGATATCCACTGCTGGCGCATGATTTTGTTTTGATAATTTATTGCCTTGAGTATCTACCGCTAGAGGTAGATGAATATAGCTAACTTCGGGCTGTTGTAAGGTGCGATATAGGTTAATTTGCCGGCCAGTTGGTTCGATTAAATCCGCCCCTCTGACAACTTGAGTCACCCCTTGGTCAATATCATCGAGTACGACAGCTAGGTTATAGGCAAATAATCCATCTCGGCGTTTAATAATAAAATCTTCTTGCGCTAACTGCTGCGGGATTTGAATGGTGCCGTGTTTGTTATCGTAAAATTGCGAGATTGCTTCGTTGACTTTAAGGCGAATCGAGCAATTTTCTGAGCTTTTAATCGCTTTTTCTCGGCAAGTACCTAGGTAAAAACCACCAGACTGCTTAATTTGCTTACGCGTACATTGGCAGTAATAGGCATGGCCTGTTTGTAACCAAGTTGCGATTTGTTCTTGGTAGCGTTGGTGGCGTTGACTTTGATAAACCACGGATTGATCCCAATGCAAACCATAGCTTTCTAAAGTGGATAAAATTAAGTTTGCTGCACCCGGCATTTCTCTTGGAGGATCGAGATCTTCCATTCGAACTAGCCATTGGCCATTTTGAGATTTCGCTTGAAAATAGCTGCCAAGTGCGGCAACCAGTGAGCCAAAGTGTAAAGGCCCTGAAGGGGATGGGGCAAAACGACCGATATAGGTGGACATGTAGACTCTCTTATCCAAACCTGAGGTTAACTAAAACAAACAAAAATCGCCCCTAGATAACACTAGAGGCGATTTTGATGGTGTTATTAACCTTGCATTTGCTTTTCTTTAAGCTCTGCGAGGGTCTTACAGTCGATACAAAGATCTGCTGTTGGTCTTGCTTCTAAACGACGAATGCCGATTTCAATGCCGCAAGATTCACAGAAACCAAAGTCATCGTCTTCGATTTTGATCAGTGTTTTTTCAATTTTCTTGATAAGACGACGTTCGCGGTCACGGTTACGTAGCTCTAAGCTGAACTCTTCTTCTTGTGATGCACGGTCAACCGGATCAGGGAAGTTGGCTGCTTCGTCTTTCATGTGACTCATAGTGCGGCTAACTTCTTCATGAAGTTGGTCACGCCATGCTTTTAAAATTTTTGTAAAGTGGTCCATTTGCTCAGGTGACATGTACTCTTCACCGGCTTTCTCTTGATATGGCCCAACACCCGCAATGGCTAGAATGCCTAGCGTTTTTTTCTTGTTTAGTTCTGGCATACAGCGCTCCTACTTGCTCTTTTAACCAATCGCTGGTTAACAAGGGCGGTACATATAGCAGAAAGAATCTTGCTTGGCAAACAAATAGATTGTTGAATGTGAATTTGAATAACAAGATTGTGTTTTTAACAAAGTCTAGTCAATAAATTCAATGGGTGATGCTAATTCTATTCGCTCGGGTGATAGTCGTGCTTTATAGCAGATCACCTCAACACCAACTTCTTTTGCTTGTTTTAAAAGTTGTGAATAATTTGAGTCTATATGGTGGGCACTGGAGACTTTTTCAATCCCAGAATGCAAAACAGCGAAAAAAAGTACCGCTCTGTGCCCAGATTGCACCATTTCCATCAATTCTCGTAAATGTTTTTGTCCACGGGTCGTCACCGCATCAGGAAAGAATCCACGTCCCGCGCCAAATTCATCTTGCAATAAAGTCACGCTTTTGACTTCGATATAGCAAGCTTTACTGGTATGTCGCGATTGAAGGTCGGTATTTGAATGAGGCTCTAGTAAAATATCAACGCGACTGTTTTCACTACCGTATTTCACTTCCGTGCGAAGGTTTGAATAACCAGCCAGTTCGGGGATTTGTTGCTGTTCAATCGCTTCTACTACTAAAGCATTGGCTTTGGCGGTATTGATACAAATAGTGTCGCCTTGCGGTGTGACCGATAACTCCCAACTATTGGGGTATTTTCGTTTGGGATTGTCGGATGTTGAATACCACACTTGATTGCCAGGTTCGGCACAACCAGTCATGGCTCCAGTATTAGCACAATGCATGGTTATGATTTCACCATTTGGTAAAGTAACATCGGCAAGAAAGCGTTTATAACGTTTGATTAAAGTGGCAGATTGCAAAGGTGGAGAAAAAATCATGATGGTTTTTGGTGGCCTTTATTTTGATGGTATTATACCCAAGTGGCTTCAAAATGCAGAATTCAGAGCTATCATCCAAACCTTTAGGCAAGGAAGATTGGCGAAGGAATGTAAGCACCTTTCAAACCAATCTGACGCAGTATAAAGGTTTGGATGAAGCTCCCGAAGGGCAAGTTAAAACAAGCTTTATGCTGCGTCAAATTGAACAGAGATAGAATAACTATGATCATGTCCAATTTTCCTTGCCTAAAACTTGTTTTATTCTTGCTGAAACTCTCATCTTGAAGTTACTTGGGTATAAGCTTATTGGGTAGAATCAGCGCCAATTCATCATGACATAAGGATTTACCCTTGTCACAACTTCCCATCGTTTCAGTTATTGCCTCTTTGCTAGTGGCGTTGCGTGATCATTCGCAGGTGATTCTGAAAGCTGCGCCTGGAGCGGGTAAATCGACTTATCTTCCCAAAGTGCTACTGCAGTCAGGAGCGGATGATATTGGGTTAAAAGGCAAGATCATCATGATGGAGCCGCGTCGTTTAGCTGCTCGTAATATTGCTCATTATTTAGCAAAGCAATTAGGTGAAACGGTCGGTCAAACGGTTGGTTTTCGAGTTAAAGGTGAAGCGAAAGTTAGCACTAATACACGTTTAGAAATTGTTACGGAAGGCGTAATGACTAGGATGATCCAAAATGATCCCGAACTTAGTGGGGTTGGTTTGGTGATTTTTGATGAGTTTCACGAACGTAGTATTCATGCTGATACTGCACTTGCTTTTTGTTTGGAAGCCCAACAAGTGTTACGTGATGATTTAAAAATTTTGCTAATGTCGGCAACTCTAGATCAGCAAGCACTAAAAACCTTGATGCCTCAAGCGAGTTATATCGAATCTGAAGGGCGAGGTTTTCCGATTGATTATCATTATGCCCCTTTAACCGCGAACCAATACCTAGTGCCGCGACTCACACAACTTATTCCTTTATGGCTAGCGAGAGAGTCAGGATCGATGCTGGTATTTTTGCCCGGAGCTAGGGAAATCCGTCAATTGGTTGACAATCTTGAAGAGCTCGATTTATCAGAATCAGGTCTATCAGAGCAGGGGATTGATATTTGTCCTTTGTATGGGCAACTTGATGCCAAGACGCAGCAATCGGCTATCGCGGCTAGTGAATCAGGACGACGAAAAGTGGTGTTGGCAACCAATATTGCTGAGACCAGTTTAACCATTGAAGGCATTCGTATGGTGATGGACTCGGGGTTCGAGCGAGTAGCAAAGTTTGATCCTAAAACGGGTATTACAAGGCTTGAACAAGTAATGATCGCACAATCTTCTGCGCAGCAAAGGGCTGGGCGAGCAGGACGACTTGAACCGGGCGTTTGTATTCGATTATATAGCCAAGAAGCCCTTAAGCTGCAACCGGTTGTGCCACAAGCTGAAATTCTGCACAGCGATTTAACGAGCCTACAAATGGAGTTGCTGTTTTGGGGAGCGAATGCTGTCGATGAGCTGTCTTGGCTTGATCTTCCTCCACAATCAAATCTACAACAAGCAAAAAGCTTATTGAAACAGTTGGGCTTATTGAGCCCTCAAGGGCAATTGACGGTTTATGGCCAACACAGTCAAAAGTTAGGAGTTGAACCTCGTTTCGCTGCGATGTTGCTCATAGCTAAAGACTTGGGTGATGATTATTACCATACCGCGCTGGCGACACTGGCGATGTTAGAGGAGCCGGAAAAGAGCAGCCAAGATATCAGTCAGGATTGGCATCGTTGGAGCCAAGGTGTACATAATAAGGCTTCTTTTTTAGCACGTCGTAGTCAGCAAGTTGGCAAGGCTTGTGGTGTTCCATTTGATAGTAATCGAGTGGATAGTCAACTAATTGGTTGTTGTGTTGCGCTCGCTTTTCCTGATCGGATTGCTCAGAGTCGAGCGAATGGGCAAGGTCGTTTTTTATTGGCGAATGGTCATGGCGCGATCATGGATGAGCGACATGGACTGGCGAATTATTTTTTATCTAATAAGCCTCATCTTGAGAGTGACTTAATTGTAGCGATCGATTTAATGCGTTCTTCTCATTCAATGGCCAGTCAGATCTTTCGTGCGGTGAGAGTTAAAAAGCAAGATATTGAAAGGATCTTTATTGGGCAAATAGAAAGTTTAGATCATGTTCAATGGGTAGAAGTAAGAGGGTGTGTAAGCGCTGAAAAGCAACGTCGATTAGGAGCGTTAGTTTTAGAAAAACAGGTCATTACCGATATCTCCCCGTTACTTAAGCAAGCCGCCATACTCGATTATATTCGTCGCAAAGGTTTGTCGGTACTACCTTGGGAACAATCCAGTACTAACTTATTGAATCGAATTAGAAATGGTATTGAATGGATGCCAGAGCATGATTGGCCAGCGATGAGTGATGACATTCTTTTAGCAAAACTCGAACAATGGCTTGAACCTTACATGGTAGGAATAGATAGCGTTGCCAAAATAAAGCAAATACCGTTATCGCAAGCATTGTTGTCGTACTTAGGTTGGCCGTTAAATCAAGAAATTGATAAGTGGTTACCCACGCATTACCGTTTGCCTACAGGTAGCAATAGAGTCATTCGTTACCAATCTGGAGCTGAGCCGGTACTTTCAGTTCGAATGCAAGAAGTGTTTGGTGAGTCAGATTCGCCATTAATTGCTCAAGGACGTAAAAAGCTCGTGCTAGAATTGCTTTCTCCGGCTCAGCGCCCTTTACAGATCACTCAAGATTTAGCTGGATTTTGGCAAGGGGCATATAAAGAAGTACAAAAAGAAATGAAAGGGCGCTATCCCAAACATGTTTGGCCAGATGACCCAGCTAATCATGTCGCCACGACCAAAACTAAGCGACATTTTTCATAAATTAAGATGGTTAGGCCGTCTTAATGTCGTAAATTAAAAGGCAATACATTGAACACACCAAAGAAAACCAGCACTACGCGCCGTAAACCTGCAACAAAATCAACTCGTAAAGCAGGGCCAGCTAGGGGGCGAAAAACACCACCGAAGAAAAAAACATGGCTGCAAAAGTTATGGAGTATCGGTTGGAAATTAGGTTTAGTTTTTATCACCTTGATGGTGGCCGCAGGGTTCTATTTAAATGGTGTGGTGACGCAACGTTTTGCTGGGCAATTATTTGAGTTGCCAACAGTCGTGTACGCCAGAGTGATGACACTAGAGCCTGGGAGTAACCAGACGATCACCAAAGTACGTCAGGAGCTTGATGTACTGAATTACCGTAAAGTTGCTAATCCGATACGTGAAGGGGAATACTCTGCTTCATCGACTAAAATTGAGTTATTCCGTCGCCCGTTTACT
Source organism: Vibrio algivorus (assembly GCF_002218005.2). Lineage (GTDB taxonomy): Bacteria > Pseudomonadota > Gammaproteobacteria > Enterobacterales > Vibrionaceae > Vibrio > Vibrio algivorus. The sequence continues at coordinate 2,142,309 of NZ_AP018678.1, read as the reverse complement.
TTTGAAAATGGTCCAGAGCCTGCTCGTCATGTGATGTTGTATTTTGATAATAGCGGATTGAAACGTATCCAATCATTAGAATCGAAAGCGGATCTAGGCTTCTTACGTATTGAGCCGAAAATGCTCGGTATGCTAGAAGCTAAGAAAGAAGAAACTCGCTTATTCTTAAAACGTGAGCAATTTCCTGAAGCCATGGTGGCGGCGTTACTTTCCACTGAGGATCGTGATTTTTACCAGCATGGTGGGGTTTCACCATTAGCGATTGCTCGCGCCTTTGTGGTCAATTTAAAAGCAGGGCGAGCGGTGCAAGGTGGTAGTACCTTAACTCAACAATTGGCGAAAAATTTATTTTTAAGCAGTGAGAAGACGTTGTGGCGTAAGTTTAAAGAAGCTTATATCGCGGTGATTTTAGATTATCGTTTCAGCAAAGATAAAATTTTAGAAGCTTACTTAAATGAAGTGTATTTAGGTCAAAATGGCGGGGAAGCGATCCACGGTTTTGCCTTAGCCTCACATTATTATTTTGGCCAGCCGTTACAAGAGTTACGTATTGATCAATTGGCAATGCTGGTTGGTATGGTGAAAGGTCCGTCTTATTACAATCCAATTCGCCATCCTGAACGTACTCAAGAACGTCGCAACTTGGTACTTGAACTGATGATGACGCAAAATATCTTAACTGCATCACAGTACAGCCAAGCGGTTAGTCGTGATCTCGATTTGCAAAATAATCCACACCTAGGTAAGCGTCAACCAGCTTACTTTGAGCAATTACAACGTGAGTTAAAGGATAAGGTTGGTGATAAGTTTAAAGCAGATACTGGTCTACGTTTATTCACTACTTTAGATCCAGTTTCACAAACCTATCTTGAACAAGCGGTGACTAAAACTTTGCCACAATTAGAGCAACGCTCTGGTAAAGGACTACAAACAGCGGTGGTTGCTGTTGATCGCCAAACCGGTGAAATTCGCGCCATGATAGGCGGTCGCAATAGTGGCTTTGATGGCTTTAACCGCGCTTTAAGTGCTAGTCGCCAGATAGGCTCACTTGCCAAACCTTCTGTGTATTTAACTGCATTAGAGCAACCTGAGAAATACAATTTAGGGACTACGATTGATGATAAACCGATCACCTTAACGAATAAGCAGGGGAAGACTTGGTCTCCGAAAAACTATGACCGTAAATTCCGTGGTGAAGTACCGTTGTATCAAGCAATGTCACGTTCTCTTAACGTTCCTACCGTGAATCTTGGTATGCAATTAGGCATTCCTGCGGTGATGGAAACATTGACTAAGCTAGGTATTGATAAGCAAGAAATTCGTCCTGTACCTTCTATGTTTCTAGGCTCATTTACATTGACTCCATATCAAGTGTCACAAATGTTTCAGACAATTACCAATTCAGGCAAGCGAGCGCCATTGACCGCATTAAGAACCGTAATGGATGTTGATGGTAATGTGCTATACGAGAGTATACCTAGAGCATCGCAACAAGTTCCGCAACAAGCGGCGTGGCTGACGACTTATATTATGAAAAAAGTGGTCAGTGAAGGAACAAGTCGCTCTTTGCAAGGGCAATATGGTTGGGCAACCCTAGCAGCAAAAACGGGTACTAGTAATGATAGCCGTGACAGTTGGTTTGTCGGAGTAGATGGTCGTGAAGTTGTGACGATTTGGACGGGACGTGATGACAATAAACCAACTAAGTTAACAGGAGCCAATGGCTCATTAAGAACTTACGCGAATTATCTCGCTCAGCGTGCGCCGGAACGTTTAACTTTGCCGTGGCCAAGTAAAATTGTCACGACTCATTTTGAGCAAACTCAGGCTGGTAGTTATCAAACAGATTGTGGCGGTGATATTGAATTACCACAGTGGGACATTAATGGTGATTTAAAAGATAAATGTAAAAATAACCCAAGCCGTTGGCTAAAATCGTTATTTGATTTTTAATCACAGCATTTTCAATGCGTTGTGGGTAATATAGTGGAAAGAGTTATACTCAAGTGACCTCAAGATGCAGCATAAAGCTTGTTTTATTCTTGCTGAAACTCGCATCTTGAGGTTACTTGGGTATATTCAATATTAATAAGGATAGTTTGTTGAAAATCATGCGTTTGTTATTTGGGATTGTCACGTTCCCATTAGTGTGTTGGTCGGTTAATGCTCAACAAGTGATGCCAGATGGCTCGACCCGCCCAACTATTGCCGTGGTGTTGGCAGGCGGTGGGGCTAAAGGCGCAGCACATATTGGGGTGTTACAAGCGCTAGAAGAAATGCATATTCCAGTCGATATTGTTACGGGAACCAGCATGGGATCTTATGTTGGTGGTTTATATGCACTAGGGATGAGTGCTGAAGAAATAGAAGAAACCGTACAGAATATCGATTGGAACTCTGGCTATCATGACCGAGTCGGGCGTAGTGAACGCCGAGTTCGTGATAAAGAATATGATGACCGTTATCAATTACATACCGATCTAGGTTTACGTTGGCTTGAAGTTAAAATGCCTAAAGGCGTGGTTCAAGGCCAAAATATGCTACAAATCTTACGTCAGAGTACTGGCAACCTCCCACCTTTTGATTCCTTTGATGAGTTACCCGTTCATTACCGTGCAGTTGCCACTGATATTGTTAATTTAAAACCTGTTGTGATGGGCGATGGGGAAATTGTTGATGCCATGATGGCAAGCATGTCAGTACCTGGTGCGCTTCCTCCATATCAATATAAAGGTATGTTATTGGTGGATGGTGGAGTGACCGATAATATGCCAGTGGAGCTAGCTCGCTCGATGGGGGCAGATGTCATTATTGCCGTGGATATCAGTACTGATTATCAGACAGAAGATCAGTTAAAAACGTTTTTAAATGTCGGTAATCAACTTTCCAATTATCTCGTTCGGCGCAGTACTCAAGCACAAAGTGATCTATTAACACCAAATGATGTATTGCTGCACCCTGCTGTTGGTAAAATGAGTACGACGGACTTTTCCCAAATGCCTGAAGCCTATGATAAAGGTTACCAAGCGGCAGTAGAACAAAAACCTCAATTACAGAAATACTCTATTTCATCTGATAATTATAAATCTTACCAGTTAGATAAGGTTGCTAAGAGAAAGCAATTTAAACGAGGATCTGAATTAGAAATCAAGCAAGTACATGTCGAAAATAATAGTCATTACCACGAAAATGTATTGTTAAGCCGTTTAGGTATTGAGCCTGGAAAACAATATACCAGTGAAGAAATAGAACTGAAAATTCGTGATTTATATGCTCTCGATCGTTTCGAACGTGTTTCTTATAGTTATAAAGACAATAAAGATGGAACGACAGATCTTAATATTCAAGTTAACGAAAAAGAGTGGGGGCCAAACTATGTCGATTTTCGTTTCTTTATGGAAGATAACTTTAAAAGTTCTAGTAAGTATTCGATTGGGTTAACGAGTAATTTTACTGATATAGGAAGTCTTGGAGCGGAATTACGTAGCAATGTTGAAATAGGAACCGATAAGCTTTTTGGACTTGAGTTGTATGTTCCTTTTACCTATAACCAAAATTACTTCATTTCAGCGGTATCTACTTATAGTGATGAAAAATCTAACTTCTTTATTCCGGATGCGAATAACCCCACCCAGGACTCAGAGGGAAGTACCCAGTTAACGGATACGGAAAATTCATTACCGATTGATTATAAAAAGTGGATCGGTGATCTCTCTATTGGATATCAACCCACTTTATGGCAAGAAGTTCGTTTAGGTATTCGCTATACCAATGGCAATACTAGTCTCACAGGTCTACCGTCATTTGGTAATAGTGATTACACTCGGCAGGGTGCTTATGTTCGATATCGCCTAGATACGTTGGATGACTTTAGTTTTCCGAGTAAAGGTTATTATGCCGATATAGAATATCTCTACTCTAGCGATAAATATGATGGTGAATCGAGTGAGATCGCATCTGAAATTAGCACTAATTTTATGATTGCCAAAAGCTATCAAAAGCATTCACTAGTTGGTCGATTTGAATACAGTGTAGTGGATACTGAAAGCGAAGGTGTACCAATAGATCCTATGGAACTTGGTGGCTTTCTGCATTTATCGGGTATTCCAAGAGACAGTTTATTAGGACGAAATAAAGCTTATACCAGTTTAGTCTATCGTTATAAGTGGTTTGAGAATGATTTTGGCTTATTCCAATCTCCAGTATATTTAGGAGCGTCATTAGAATATGGCGGGGTATGGACTAATTCTGATTCCAACTGGAACAGTGATTCTATGTATGTCGCAGGATCGGCTTTTACCGGAGTTGATTCACCTATTGGTCCGATCATTTTAGCCTATGGCCAAACTGAGCAAGGTTTTAACTCAGCCTACTTGATAATAGGCTCTACTTTTTAACTTTAGAGTGAAAAGGTGAGGTTTGATTAAGTTTTTCAGCAACTTTAGTTCCAGTTTGCTAGCTTGGTCAAACTCGCAAGATTTTAATTTTTCGTTAAATTTGTTATTATCCCATCAACACTTTGGCTCCGACCGTATTCGATTATTAAGAATCAGCCATAATACTAATTCATAATAAAACATGGGCAGGAAGCCAAATTTCCAAGGATGTTTACCCTTTATCACAAATAGAAGGGTCGACCGCAATGAGAGGAATGAGTCGTGCTTGAAGCCTACCGTAAACACGTCGAAGAGCGTGCCGCTGAAGGAATTGTCCCAAAACCTTTAGATGCAGAGCAGGTCGCTGCTTTGGTAGAACTACTGAAAAATCCACCTCAAGATGAAGAAGACTTTATTCTTGATCTGTTTGTTAACCGTATCCCACCTGGTGTTGATGAAGCTGCTTATGTTAAAGCTGGCTTTTTAACTGCCGTTGCGAAAGGCGAAGCTGAATCCCCATTAATTTCTCGTGAAAAAGCTGCTGAATTGCTAGGTACTATGCAGGGTGGTTATAACATCGAGCCGTTAGTGAGCTTTTTAGATGATGAGCTACTAGCACCAATCGCGGTAACAGCACTTAAGCAAACATTACTTATGTTTGATGCTTTCCATGATGTGGAAGAAAAAGCCAAAGCAGGTAATGAGTCTGCTAAAGAAGTGATGCAATCATGGGCTGATGCAGAGTGGTTCCTAAATAAACCTAAACTTGAAGATAAAGTAACATTAACTGTCTTTAAGGTAACGGGTGAAACCAATACCGATGATCTATCTCCAGCACCGGATGCATGGTCTCGTCCTGATATTCCACTTCATGCATTAGCAATGTTAAAAAATGAGCGTGAAGGCATTAACCCTGACGATCCAGGCAATGTGGGTCCAATTAAGCAAATTAAAGAGCTAGAAGAAAAAGGTCACCCACTGGTTTATGTCGGTGATGTTGTTGGTACGGGTTCTTCTCGTAAATCGGCTACTAACTCAGTACTTTGGTTTATGGGGCATGATATCCCATACGTGCCAAATAAACGCGCTGGTGGTTTTTGCCTAGGTGGTAAGATTGCGCCAATTTTCTTTAACACCATGGAAGATGCTGGTGCACTACCAATCGAGCTTGACGTTTCTAAAATGAATATGGGTGACGTGATTGATATTTATCCTCATGAAGGAAAAGTATGTAAACACGGCACTGATGAAGTGATTTCAACCTTCAAGCTAAAAACAGACGTACTTTATGATGAGGTTCGTGCTGGTGGTCGTATTCCATTGATTATTGGTCGTGGTTTAACGGATCGTGCCCGTACGTCACTTGGTCTTGAACCTTCAGAAGTCTTCCGTCGTCCAGTACCAGTTGCCGACTCAGATAAAGGCTTTACGCTTGGTCAAAAAATGGTCGGTAAAGCGTGTGGTGTTGAAGGGGTTCGCCCTGGTACATACTGTGAGCCTAAAATGACGACAGTAGGCTCGCAAGATACCACTGGACCAATGACGCGTGATGAGCTTAAAGACCTTGCGTGTCTTGGCTTCTCGGCTGATCTTGTGATGCAGTCTTTCTGTCATACTTCTGCTTATCCAAAACCAGTGGATGTAAATACTCACCATACGTTACCGGACTTCATTATGAACCGTGGTGGCGTGTCGCTTCGCCCTGGTGACGGTATCATTCACTCATGGTTAAACCGTATGCTTTTACCTGATACGGTTGGTACCGGTGGTGATTCACATACTCGTTTCCCTCTTGGTATTTCATTCCCTGCGGGTTCTGGCCTCGTTGCTTTCGCCGCTGCAACTGGTGTGATGCCACTGGATATGCCTGAATCTGTTTTAGTTCGTTTTAAAGGCGAAATGAAGCCAGGTATTACACTGCGTGATCTAGTGCATGCGATTCCTTATTACGGTATTAAACAAGGCCTACTAACGGTTGAGAAAGCAGGTAAGATCAATGAATTCTCTGGCCGTGTACTAGAAATTGAAGGTCTTGAGCACTTAACGGTTGAGCAAGCATTTGAGCTTTCTGATGCTTCAGCGGAACGTTCTGCTGCAGGTTGTACGGTTAAACTTTCAGAAGAGTCGATTGCTGAATATCTCAATTCAAACATCGTGATGCTGAAGTGGATGCTCTCTGAAGGTTATGGTGATGTTCGTACGATTGAACGCCGTATCAAAGCAATGGAAGAGTGGTTAGCTAAGCCTGAGTTAATGAGTGCTGACAAAGACGCTGAATATGCTCATGTGGTTGAAATTGATCTGGCTGAGATTGATCAACCGATCCTTTGTGCGCCAAATGATCCGGATGATGCACGTTTACTTTCTGATGTTCAAGGGACTGAAATTGATGAAGTGTTCATCGGCTCTTGTATGACGAATATTGGTCACTTCCGTGCTGCTGGTAAGTTGCTCGAAAAACACAAAGGTGAACTTGATACTCGCCTATGGGTTGCACCACCAACTAAGATGGATAGAGATCAACTAACGGAAGAAGGTTACTACGGTATCTTTGGCCGTGCTGGGGTACGTATTGAAACTCCGGGCTGTTCATTATGTATGGGTAACCAAGCACGTGTTGCCGAGAAGTCAACAGTAATGTCGACTTCAACTCGTAACTTCCCGAACCGTTTAGGTAATGGTGCTAATGTATTCTTAGCGTCTGCTGAGTTATCAGCAGTAGGTGCAATTCTTGGCCGTATCCCGACTAAAGAAGAGTACTTAAGCTATGCTGAGCAAATTAATGCTACCGCAGCAGATACATACCGCTATCTGAACTTCCATAAGATGAAGCATTACACAGATAAAGCTGATACAGTGATTTTCCAAGAGCCAGCATAACGGCTGTTGATTGATAGTAAGTCTGATAAAACCGCTGATAATTAATCAGCGGTTTTTTTGTTTAGAGATAAAAGAGCTATCGATTGATTTGTCTATATTGAAAGCATTTACTCGCAACTCGCAACTCGCAACTCGCAACTCGCAACTCGCAACTCGCAACTCGCTTGGTCGCATTTCCCATCATTACCAAGTAAACTCTCAATATCCCCTAAAAAGAAAAAGTGCTCCGTTATGGACTTTGAATTTAAGAAAAATACCTTAGATGGTAGCTATCGTGTGGTGTTCTCATCTGGACATGAAGCCATTGGTCATTGGTTAATTGAAGAAATCAATACTAATACAGCTAAGCTCGATAGTGTCTTGCAACAAATTGGTGCGCAGAGAAATATTAACCAAGAATGGCGTTTATTGGGCCAAGATTGGAGTCTATTTCTTGAGCAAAATGAAGTACATATTACCTCTAACCATTTATTAAGCCTTGAAGATGAAGCCTCCATTTATAAAGAAGAAAGAGATGATGATCTTTCGGCTTATAATGAAGAAAGTGAATCATGGTGCGGTATTGAAGACTTTGAACAAGTTTTGCATTCTTGGCGTGCATTTGTTGCCTAACCTTTCTTTTTCTCCCTCCTTGCTATTTTTTTGTGAATTTAGCGCACTATTATGGTGCGCCTGATTTCCACCTTAAATTCTCTTTTATTTGTTAATTCTTTTAAATCAACAACTTAAAAAGTTGGCATGCAACTTGATAGTATTGTAAATGTTAAAGGAATGCATCATGACGAGGGAATGCAATGAAATTAATTAGTGCAATAATCAAACCGTTTAAATTAGACGATGTCCGTGAAGCGTTAGCTGATGTAGGCATTGAAGGTATGACTGTTTCTGAAGTGAAAGGCTTTGGACGTCAAAAAGGCCATACAGAGTTGTATCGTGGCGCGGAATATCAAGTGGATTTCTTACCGAAAGTGAAAGTAGAAATTGCCACTCAAAGTGACAATGTGGACCGTGTGATTGAGGCGATCATGAAAGCCGCACAAACCGGTAAAATCGGTGATGGTAAAATTTTCGTCTTTGATCTGCAGCAAGCAGTTCGTATTCGTACTGGCGAAATGGATGACGAAGCACTTTAAAGGATTAGGGACGGAGAATTAATATATGGAAATTGTAGAAATCAAATACGCGTTAGATACGTTTTTCTTACTGATATCTGGTGCGCTAGTGATGTGGATGGCAGCGGGTTTTGCCATGTTAGAAGCTGGTTTAGTTCGTTCGAAAAATACCACAGAAATTTTAACTAAAAACTTTGTACTGTTTGGTATTGCTTGCACCATGTTCTTATTGGTTGGCTATAACATCATGTACGTTGGTAACGCAGAAGGTGGAGTTTTCCCATCGTTTGGCGGCCTGATTGGCTCTCAAGGTGAAGGTGCTTCACACTCTTTAGAATCAGACTTTTTCTTCCAGGTAGTGTTTGTTGCAACGGCAATGTCAGTGGTATCTGGTGCTGTCGCTGAACGTATGAAACTGTCTACTTTCTTGATCTTTAGTGTGGTATTAACTGGCTTTATCTACCCAATTGAAGGTTACTGGACTTGGGGTGGTGGTTTCCTATCTGCAGCTGGTTTCAGTGATTTCGCTGGTTCAGGTATTGTTCACTTAGCTGGTGCAGCAGCAGCGTTGGCAGGTGTTCTACTACTTGGTGCACGTAAAGGTAAATACGGCAAGAATGGTGAAGTTCACCCAATTCAAGGTTCAAATATGCCATTAGCAACATTAGGTACGTTTATCCTTTGGTTTGGTTGGTTTGGTTTTAATGGGGGTTCTCAGCTAGCGTTATCTTCGGCTGCGGATGCTACCGCAATTGGTCAAGTTTACTTAAATACCAATGCGGCTGCGGCGGCTGGTGCGGTTGCTGCTTTAATTACAGTGAAACTGATTTGGGGCAAAGCTGATCTTACTATGATCCTTAATGGTGCATTGGCAGGTTTAGTTGCGATTACTGCAGACCCTGCGTCACCATCACCAGTAATGTCACTTGTGATTGGCGCAATTGCCGGTGTATTGGTTATCTTTAGTATCTTATTCTTAGATAAAGTGAAAATTGATGATCCAGTTGGTGCAATCTCAGTACATGGTGTGTGTGGTGTCTTCGGTCTACTAATGGTTCCATTTAGTAACTCTGATGCAACTTTTGGCGCACAAATCTATGGTGCAGTAGTTATCTTTGCATGGGTATTTGGTGCTAGCTTAGTGGTTTGGAGTATCTTAAAAGCAACCATGGGCATCCGAGTGAGTGAAGAAGAAGAAATGGATGGTGTTGATATGCACGATTGTGGTGTCGCAGCTTACCCAGAGTTTACTTCAACTAAGTAATTTATCGCTCGATTAAGTTACATCGTTATACTCTGTTACAAAGCCCTGCTCATTTGAGTGGGGTTTTTTATTTTTTGTGAGACAACAGAGCTTGAGTTACCTCAGATACTCCATATAATAAACCGCATTGATAATTGTTATCACTTACATTTAGTTTAAGGATGAGTTTAATGAAAAAACTGTTACTTGCCTCCGCGATTACTGCCACGACTTTTGCCCCTATGGCGATGTCTGCTGAAGAAGTGAATGTCTATTCTTACCGTCAACCATTTCTTGTTGAGCCAATGTTAAAAGAGTTTACGGAAGAAACTGGCATTAAAGTAAATGTGAAGTTTGCTAAAGATGGATTGGCAGAAAAATTGGTTCAAGAAGGGGAATATAGCCCCGCAGACGTAGTACTTACTGTTGATATTAGTCGTTTAGCTGAATTAAGTGATAAAGACGTTGTTCAAGCAGTCAATAGTGATGTTATTAATGGCAATATTCCATCTCAATATCGTGATAAAGAAGGCGAGTGGTTCGGCGTGACAACACGTGCTCGTGCGGTTTACTCATCAAAAGATCGTGTCGGCAAGCTACCAGCTTCATTCGATTATATGGATTTAGCGAAACCTGAATATAAAGGTAAGATTTGTACTCGTCCAGGTAAGCATCCATACAATGTTTCTTTGGTCTCTGCGATGATTGGCCACTATGGTGAAGCGGAAACAAAAGAGTGGCTAGAAGGCGTAAAAGCGAATTTAGCACGTAAACCTCAAGGCAATGACCGTGGACAGGTTCAAGCAATTAAAGAAGGCTTATGTGATTACTCTATTGGTAATAGCTACTACCTAGGTAAAATGCTTGAAGATGATAAGCAAAAAGTATGGGCTGAAGCGGTATACATTAACTTCCCAGGACAAGAAGACTTTGGTACACACGTAAACATTAGTGGTATGGCGATGGCAAAGTATGCGCCGAATAAAGAGAATGCGCTCAAACTTATGGAGTTCTTATCTGGTGATACTGCACAGAAAATGTATGCTAAAGATAACTTTGAATCTCCAGTTAAACCGGGTGTTGAAGCTTCTGAATTGGTTGCATCTTGGGGAGACTATAAAGCGGATGATTTATCGCTAGATGAAATTGCTGCCCACCATGAAGCTGCAGTGAAATTATTGGATGAAGTAAAATTTGATTTGTAATTTTAGTCAAAGTTAAATCAAAAATGAAAGGGGGAGCTTAGGCTTCCCTTTTGTGGTTTTTATAAGCGTTAAGTGGTCGCGATGAAGGAAAAGTATTTTAATTGGAAGCTAGGGAGTTGGGTGGTGATGGGGTTACTTATCTTGCCTATTCTCGCGATTTTTTATACTGCCATTGGTGAAAGTGATGAGCTTTTTTCTCATTTATTTTCCACTGTTTTACCTACCTATACTTTAAATACCTTTTTATTAGTTGCTGGTACTATGTTGCTTGCTTTGGTGTTTGGTATCCCTAGTGCTTGGCTCATGGCGATGTGCAAAATTCCAGGGGAGAAAACATTGCAATGGGCGCTCGTTTTACCCTTAGCAATGCCGGGATATATTGTTGGCTATGTCTATACTGATTGGTTTGATTTTGCCGGTCCTATTCAGATTTGGTTAAGAAATACCTTTGAGCTTACTCCGCAACAATATTGGTTTCCCGATCTTCGCACTTTACCGGGAGCGATGACGATTTTAGCGCTCGTTCTTTACCCTTATGTTTATTTATTGTCACGTTCAGCTTTTATGGAGCAAAGCGGTTCATTACTGCAATCTGCTCGATTATTAAAATGTACTCCTACACAAAGTTTTTTTCGTGTTTCATTACCTTTGGCTAGACCTGCAATTGCTGTGGGGCTTTCTCTTGTAGCAATGGAAACGTTAGGAGACTTTGGAACCGTTAATTATTTTGCTGTGAGCACATTAACCACCGCGGTTTATGACACTTGGTTAGGTTATTCAAACCTTACGGCAGCCGCAAAAATTTCTTCCATTATGTTATTGGTTGTCGTGTTACTACTTAGTGCTGAACGTTACAGTCGGCGTAAGCAAAAACATTTCCAAGCTCAATTTACTAGCCATGAAGATCATCGCTATCAATTGTTCGGTTGGAAAAAATGGCTAGCAGTATTGTGGTGTTGGGGGTTAGTGTTAGGGGGTTTTTTATTGCCGATCCTTCAGCTCGCTTATTACAGCCTACATTACTTTTCGGATAGTTGGACAACCGAGTTTAAAGTTTACTCTTTGAATAGTTTAAAAGTCTCATTCAGTGTAGCGCTAGTTTGTGTGGTGATTGCACTTATTGTGAACTTTTATCATCGATTATCAGGACAAGATGGGTATGTCTCGAAATCAGCATTAATACCAATGAGATTGTCTTCATTAGGTTATGCAGTACCGGGAACTGTGTTAGCTATTGGCATCATGGTAGCAGTATTAACGTTGGACCATAGTGTTAATGATGTGGCTAAATTTATGGACTGGGGAAGACCCGGGCTTATTTTCTCAGGCACTATGTTTGCGTTAGTGTTTGCATTGAGTGTGCGTTTTTCTGCTGTTGCTATTGGGAGCGTTGAGAGTGGTTTAGCGAAAGTTTCACCAAGTTTAGATATGGCGGCTCGTACTATGGGGTGTAATTCCAGCCAGATGTTACGTAGAGTTCATATCCCCTTAGTTATGAGAGGAACATTGATCGCGGGCTTATTAGTGTTTATCGAATCAATGAAAGAGCTTAATGCCTCAATATTATTACGCCCCTTTAATTTCGAAACCTTGGCGACTTATGTTTATAACTATGTTTCAGACCAGCAATTAGAATTGGCAGCACTACCTGCAATCTTGTTAATTTTGGTAGGTTTACTGCCTTTAATTATTGTTAATCGTTCTTTAGAAAAGGTGCATTAAATGACCTCTCAATATAAAGCTGTAAAAGCAGAGTCTTTCGCATTAAAAATTGAAGGTTTGACTTGTCATTATCCCTCGAATACTAAACCTAAAATATCGACACCAGTTTTAGAGAACCTGAATTTATCGGTACAGCAAGGTGAAATAGTTTGTTTGCTGGGTGCCAGTGGTTGTGGAAAAACTACCTTACTTAAAGCGATAGCCGGACTTTTACCATTATCATCTGGGCAAATGAAATTAAATGATAACCTGATTGATGATGGCGACCATTGGATCGCACCAGAACAACGTAATATCGGCTTAATCTTCCAAGACTATGCATTATTTCCACATCTGACAGTTTCTGAAAATGTAGCTTTTGGCCTTCAAAACCATTCAAAATCACAACGTAATGTTGTCGTTGAAAGTATGTTGGACTTGGTTCATTTATCAGGACTCGGTGATCGTTACCCTCATCAACTTTCTGGTGGTCAACAACAACGAGTCGCGATTGCACGTTCATTGGCTTATCAACCAGACCTTTTATTATTAGATGAACCGTTTTCTAATATTGATACTCAAGTGCGTCATGAGTTAATTCGCGATATTCGCCGTATCTTTAAGCAACAAGGAGTGACGGCGATTTTTGTTACTCACTCACGTGAAGAAGCTTTTGCCTTTTCAGATAAAATGGCGGTAATGAATAATGGTGTTATCGAGCAGTTTGGTAGTGCCGCCCAACTTTATTACCAGCCTTCTAGTAAGTTTGTGGCAAACTTTTTAGGAGGTGGTTGTTATCTACCAGCGCAAAAACTAGCACCTAGCCGATTTGATACAGTATTGGGTGAATTGCACGTAGTCAGTGCTGATTCGATAGCGGTAGACCAAGGTTGTGAAATTTTATTAAGGCCACAGCAAGTCTTATTACAATTAGATGAGAGCAGTGATAATCGAGTACTGGAGCAACAATTTATGGGCGATCATTGTCGTTATGTCGTGGATGTACAAGGTGTGCAATTACTCGGTCAATCACATCATTTACTCGAAGTAGGGCAAAATGTTTCCGTGAGTGTCGATTGTGATGGTGCTCTGGTATTCTAGTTTGAAATTATTTGGATAGGAGAAGATGACTATGGAGTTAACGGAATTTTTGCATCAAGTGACTACTGAGCCATTATCGGTAGAATTTGAACAGACCATCGCCACTATTGATGCCAATTACACCTTTACCCCGAGCGTATTTACCAATGGTGAGATTGAGAATGAAGCAGGACAAAATAATGGTTCTTGTAAGATTTTTGCCTTCGCTCAAATGCATAATTTAACTCAAGCGCAAACTCTTGCTTGTTTTGGTAAATTCTATCGTGAAGATGTATTGCAGTACCCAGAAAACGATGATCATCAAAATATTCGCAATTTTATTGAGCATGGTTGGGATGGCATTAAGTTTTCCTCACCTGCGCTAAATTAATTCGAACGGTTAATAAATTAGAGTAAGCCGCGTGAGAATGATTTCTTGCGCGGCTTTTTATGGTTAGTGATTACAATGTACTACCCAATACATCTGGCGGCATTGGTGTTTTGTTAACTCTATGTAGGCCGATAACTGCCAGTAATGACATCGCAAGCATTAACGCACCTAGTGGTAGCTGATTTTGTGCTGGCATCATAGCAGCCAATAGTGTTGCCATTCCCGCGCCGAAGTTTTGGATTCCACCTAATAACGCTCCTGCCGTTCCTGCATGTTGAGGAAATGGTGAAATAGCACCTGTCGTGGCTGCTGGAAATAATACTCCAGCCCCTAAGAAATAAATCGTTGCACCACCGACTAAACTTACCGCGTTGGTGAACCCAAATACTCCAGGAATAAATATCACTAATGAGCCAATAGCAATCGCGACTAAGCCGAAGTTTAGTGCTCGTTTTTCTGAATGGCGAGAAGCAATCCAACTCGACATTGCCGCTCCGAGTAAGTAGCCTGGAATTGGCACTATGAATAGTAAACTTACCGTGGTCGCTGCCAGTTTTAGCTTGCCGCCAAGTAATACACCCGCTGCTGCTTCAAATAATGCTACTCCAGCAAAGGTGGCGACTAAGCATAATAAGTAGCCTTGAAATTGACGATTACTCATTACATAACGGTAGCTGGTGGCCACTGAATCATAGCGGCGTGATTCCTTAGGCAATGTTTCCGTCATATGGGTGAACATAATAATGGTTACCCCAATGCTAAACAGTGCTAAAAATAAGTAGCTGCTTCGCCAATTAAACGCTTCGGTTAAATAGCCACCTAATAGTGGAGCCATTAATGGAGAAAACATCAGGCACATACTAATCAAACTATTCACCTTGTGTAAGTCTTGTCCGGAAAAGCAGTCACGGCTTAATGTTCTTGCCATCGCGCCACCACAACCAATGCCCATACCTTGGATAAAACTTGCGATTAAGAATAAATTAAAGTTATGAGAAAATAGCGCCAAAATAGATCCGGCAACGTAGATGATTAAACCGACTAAAATGATAGGTCGACGACCTAAACGATCAGATAGTGGACCATAAATAAATTGCGATAACCCATAAGGGATTAAATAGCATGCCATAACCGCTTGCATTGAGGCTGCGGATACATGAAATTCAGAGGCCATGTAACCCATTGATGGCACATACATGGTTTGCGTCATTTGGCCGACTGCCGCCAAAATAGCGATTAAGAAGGTTAGTTTGATTAAACTAAAAGGCGCAGACATTCATCTTCTCCACAAGAATAAAGATAAGTAAGGAAAGGGGGAAAGTGACCCTGAAATTGGCGTGGATATTAGAGCCAAACGCTTTATTCAGCAATAGAAGTGTGAGTATATTCACAAGAAGAAAATCAATGTGATGGATTAGTTTTTTTAATGGTAATCGAGATTAGGTCGCTTCGCTGCTTGGTCGCTTCGCTGCTTGGTCGCTTCGCTGCTTGGTCGCTTCGCTGCTTGGTCGCTTCGCTGCTTGGTCGCTTCGCTGCTTGGTCGCTTCGCTGCTTGGTCGCTTCGCTGCTTGGTCGCTTCGCTGCTTGGTCGCTTCGCTGCTTGGTCGCTTCGCTGCTTGGTCGCTTCGCTGCTTGGTCGCTTCGCTGCTTGGTCGCTTCGCTGCTTGGTCGCTTCGCTGCTTGGTCGCTTCGCTGCTTGGTCGCTTCGCTTACTTATCTCTCATGAGTGCTTTGGGGTTTTCATCTTTTTCTAGCAACGAGCAGCGTAGCGTCCGAGAACCGAGAAACGAAAAAAAGAGATCGCAGCTTTCACCACGATCCCTTCCAAACCTAGAAACTAGGAACTAGTAACCTAACCCCCTATAACGCTAAAAACGCTTTCATTTGAGCGACGACACTTTCTGCTGTTTCTTTATCTTCCATTTCCGAGAAAATTCGCAATAAAGGCTCAGTACCAGAGAAGCGAGCAATCACCCAACCGCCATTTTTAAAGTAGACTTTTGCGCCATCGTCATAGCTGACTTTTTCAATGTCGTATTCAAACTCTGGCAGTAACTTTTCAACGTAGATTTTGTTGTACAGCGCTTCTTTTTGCGAGGGTTTAAAGGTGCAGTCACCTTCGGCGGTGTAGGCATAACCATAACGGGCATAGATTTCATCCAGCATTTCCGACAATTTTTTGCCAGTGACACTGATAAGCTCCACCAATAGGCTTGAGGCAAATACCCCATCTTTACCTTTGATGTGGCCACGAATAGTTAAACCACCCGAGCTTTCACCACCAATCAGTGAGTCATCGGCTTCCATTTGACTACTAATGTGTTTAAAGCCTACAGGTACTTCAAAGCTTTTTTCACCGTGGTCGGCAGCGATTTTATCGAGTAGGTGAGTGGTGGCAATGTTACGTACTACCGATCCTTTCCAACCTTTGTATTCAAGTAAGTAGTAGTACAGCAACATCAGCACCTCATTTGGATGAATGAAGTTACCTTTTTCATCAATAATACCGAGACGATCTGCATCTCCATCAGTACCAATACCAATATCATAACCTTCTGCTGCCACTAGGTGTTTTAGGCGATATAAGGTGGCAGCACTTGGAGAAGGCATTAGACCACCAAAGGATGGATTTTCACCATCGTTGATAACATCGACATCACAGCGACCATTGATAAGAACGGTTTGTAGGGCATTTTTTGCTACGCCAAACATAGGGTCGATCAGCACGCGTAGGTTAGCTTTTTTAATCGCTTCAATATCAATAAAATTGATTACAGAATCGACGAAGTCGTTCATTGGATTAATGATGGTAATTAGGCCAGATGCAAGCGCGTCTTCAAAGTCGATACGTTTAACATCGTTATTATTGAGTACGGCAATTTGTGCTTCGATCTTTTGTGTGATCACTTCATCCGCGTCACGGCCACCTTCGATAAATACCTTGATACCATTGTAGTCGGCTGGGTTATGTGAGGCGGTAATACAAGCTGAATAGGTACACCCCATTTTGTTACTTTGAAACATTACAATTGGCGTGGGTACAAAGCGGTTGATAAAGCTAACTGTAATGCCATTAGCAGCTAACACCTCTGCAAACCAAAGGGCTGCTTTATCAGATAAAAAGCGGCGGTCATAACCGATCACAAATCCGTTATGAACCACGTTTTCCTTTTGCATGATATTTGCGACCGCTTGGGCAACGAGACGAACATTGGCTTGAGTAAACTCTTCACCAATAAAGGCGCGCCAGCCGCCGGTACCAAACTTAATCATATTGCTATCCTTAAATGCATAAGAGCCAGATTTTGCGACTCGATAGAAATGGCGTGAAAAATAGGGATCCCTAGATTGAAATTCTTAGGTATTCCCTAGCGTTACGAAATATGCTCGACTCTAACCCTAGGTATGGTGGGTTAAAGTCGAGCGCAGTAAGGGCTATCCCATCACCACCACAACTTCGTTGACGCTACCAGCCGCTTGAGCAGGAATGGCTCCTTCAATCACTTGACCATTAAGGCGGATAGATTGCACGCCTTTGCTTACGCCTGCTGGGTTTTCAACCTTGATATTAAAGGTGGCATCACGCCATTGACGGGTTACTTCAAAGCCAGGCCAGTTGGTTGGAATACAAGGATCAACATTCAAACCATCAAAGCCCAGACGCACACCAAGAATGAAGTTGGTGACCGCAAAGTAAGCCCAACCTGAGGTGCCGGTTAACCAAGGGTGGTTAGCACGACCGTGATCTTGGTGATCACGTCCCATGATGAACTGTACGTAGGAGTAAGGTTCAGCGATGCGTTTTTCAATCATGTCATTTTGATTGTATGGGTTTAATGCATCGTAGAATTTCATCGCTTTATCACCACGGCCTAGTTTGGCTTCGGCTACCCATGCCCAAGGGTTAGGGTGAGAGAAAATAGCGCCGTTTTCTTTCACGCCTTGATAAACACGGGTAACAAAACCAATGTCATCATTTGGGGTCGCGAAAGAAGGTGAATTCAAATGTAAACCGTATGGCGAGTACAGATGCTCATCTACTGAGTTCATGGCAATTTCGCCACGTTCTTGTGATACCGCACCAGAAAGTACCGCTAAGGTATTGGATTCTAGATGGATCTTACCTTCGGTTTGTTGTGCAGTTCCGATCTTGTCACCATCTTTGGTTAGGCCGCGGATATACCAGCCGCCTTCTTCATCCCATAGGTGAGTTTCACATGCCTGACGTACGCCTTCAGCCATGGTGGTGTATTTATCGACATCTTCATTTTTGCCAAGGTATTTGGCTAAATCGATAAATTCTTGTAGCGCCCAGTAGTGCAGGAAAGACACCATAGATGACTCACCGCCACCTAAGTTCAAGCAGTCGTTCCAGTCAGCGCGTAAGCCTTTACAAATACCGGTATTACCCACGTATTCAGCGGAGAAATCTAACGCCGCTTTCATGTGATCATACACGCTAGCATTACCACCATCGGCGTAAGGGATTTGCTCGTCAAAGAACGACTCTTCGCCCGTTTCCATTACGTATTTACAAATGGTTGGAACTAGCCATAGGTGATCATCCGAGCAGGTATCTTCAATGCCGTGGATCTTATCTTCATCACTTGGGGTTGGAACCACAGTGGGAGATTTAGATGGTTTGACGTCAGCTTTTTCAGGATCAAACCAGTCAGGATCAAATAGGTGCAGACCGTAACCGGCTTTAACTTGGCCACGCAGTAGATCCACTAGACGCTTACGAGTCATGGCTGGGTTAGAGTGGGGTACTGAAATCGCATCTTGGGCAGTATCACGATAACCAAGACCAGTACGGCCACCTACCTCAATGAAAGAAGCAAAGCGTGACCATACGACACAGGTTTCCGCTTGGTAGAGTGTCCATGCGTTGATCATGGTATCCAAGCCTTCATTTGGCGATTTAACTTGGAACTTGTTACAACGCTCATCCCAGTGTGCTTTAATCCCGGCAAAGGCGGCATCGACATTGGCAAGATCTTGATATTTAGTGCGTAACTTGTCGCCATTGCCTTTACCAATCCCAAGAATGAAGGCAAAACGCACTTCTTCACCTGGTTGGATGACAAATTGCTTATGCAACGAGCCACAATGGTTGTAACAGGTTTGCGCGGAATTTGAACATTTTCCCTGCTCTACTGCGATAGGATTGGCTTCATCACGGTATAAACCGAGGAAGCTGTCACGTTGGCCATCGTAGGAATCAGGATCAAAGGTTGACGCTAAGTAGTAAAAGCCTTCGAAATCATTGGTGTTGTAATAAAGGTCGTACTCGATTACGCCATCACGGTAAGCTGTTCCAGCTGAGTAGAGCGACATCTGATGGTTTTGGTTATCCGATTGAATATGGCTAAAGGAGAATTCAACAAAGGAAAACGCACTAATGGTACGTGGTTTGTCTGAGGTGTTTTTGATGGTTACATCCCACACTTCAGCATCTTCACCTTTAGGAACAAATAGCGTTTTAGTGGCCGTGATGCCGTTGTATTCACATTTAAACTTAGAGTAAGACAAACCATGGCGTACTTCATAATTGGCTTCGTCTAAGCTTTTTGCTACCGGTTGCCATGAAATCGACCAGTAATCGCCGCTCTCATCATCACGTAAATACACGTAATGCCCTGGGCGATCGAATGTCGCATTTGGACGGAATTTAGTAACACGGTTGTACTCAGGTGAGTTGTAGAAAGAGTAGCCGCCGGCATTGTGAGAAATCACAGTACAAAATTTTTCTGTGCCTAAATAGTTGGTCCATGGTGCAGGCACGTCTGGACGAGTGATGACGTATTCACGATTATCATTATCGAAAAAACCGTATTTCATAATGTATTCCTTACTAAAAAATAAAAACCGTGGTGGCGCTGATTACAGCGCTCCATGGGCAAATTAAAGTGCTTTATGCCAAGGGTGAAATTGAATGCCTTGGTAAGTTAAAGTGGATTGATGTCCATTAAGACGCGCTAAAAAATCTTGCCAATCACGCTGATCTTTATCGGTCCAGTAAACTTCAGAAAGTGCAAGCAAACGAGGGAAAAGCATGTGATCAATGCGATCTTGGTTATTGATAATTTCGCACCAAAGACCGCATTGAATTCCAAAGATATGTTGACGGCGAGGATCGTCCTCAGCTAATTCTGATAAAGGTTCATAGCCATAAGCTTTATCTAAAGGATTAATTCCAGCCCAATTAACACCCATTTCTTCACTGTTGTAATCTTGAACTATATCTAAATAGGTGTATTGAGCCGGTTGCAGAATCACATCAATATTTTGGGATGCACATTCAACGGCTGCTTTCTCTGTGATCCATGAACATACGATAGTGTCTTTGCTCACTTTGTTACCGTGGCGAACTTCTTCCCAGCCGATCATTCGCTTGCCTAATTCATTTACTTTGGTTTCAATTCTGCGTAATAAATGCCCTTGTAACTCTTTGGCATCTGAATAGCCGTGCTGTTGCATTAATGCCTGACATTTTGGGCTATCAACCCATACGCCATGTGGCACTTCATCGGCACCAATATGAATAAAAGGAGAAGGGAAAAGCTGGGCAACTTCAGTAAGAACTTGGTCCAGGAATGTGTAAGTTCCTTCTAATGCCGGTGAGAGCACGTTATCGTTGTAATACTGAATGCTGCGATATTGTGAACGATCCTCAGGATCGACCAATAACTCGGGTAATGATTTGATGGCTGCGCGACAATGACCCGGAATATCAATTTCAGGGATCACGGTGATATTGCGTTCAGCGGCATATTGGATCACTTCGCGGATCTGCTCTTGGGTGTAAAAGCCTCCGTACTTATTCGCTAAGTGGGAATATTGCGGTTCAATCGGAGTTTCAAATCCACGCCATGCGCCAATTTCTGTTAATTGTGGGAAGGCTTTAATTTCAATACGCCATCCTTCGTCATCGGTTAAGTGCCAATGAAAGACATTAAATTTGAGCTGAGCAAGCTGGTTGATCAGGCGTTTAACCGTTTCTACAGAATGAAAATGACGCGCACAATCAAGCATCATACCGCGATGTTTAAAGCGAGGCTTATCTTCAATTAGCACGCATGGTAGCGTCTGCTTACCATTGTGAACTTGATGGCTGACCCATTGCCATAATGACGCGCAACCATGCATAAAGCCACTGGTGGAATTGGCCTCGAGTATGATTTGATGAGGCTGTACTTCTAGTTTATAAGCTCCTTCTGTCAGGTTCGGTGAAGTCACTAAACAGAGGTTACCTTGAGTACTCATCTTGATGGTGCTATCGAGTATTTGACTTAATTCCTGAGCAAGCCAAGTCAGTGCGCTTTTAGCTTGATTAGAGTGCGATTGAAAAACGATAGTTTGGTTAAGGTCAAACTCACCTTCGATTAGCTTCAAACTCTGTGGGTTTGGAATGATCCCGAGTGTATTGGCTGCAACTTGTGGCACTGATGTTTTGTGCTTACTGGCCGATTTTAGGGCAACAGGGGTTAAGGCGACTGCCAGTAATTGATTTTCACCTTGGGTATGAGTGTGAATGACGGCATCATCGAAACCATCATCCAGTAGTTGGAATGGTGCAGTGTGGCAGCCAAATTCGACATAATAATGCGCATTTGCCGCAAGTGTTTGATTATCTTGCGGTAAGAAAGTGCACAGTCCACCTATTTGCTCAATGCTGCCTTGGCTTAGGCTTGCCGGTTGAATAAAGCGGCGGAAGCTAACGCTGAGCTTCCAATCATGCAGATCCACATCGCTTAAATTGTGTAAAGTCAGGGCGAGGCGAGTGTAGTTTTCTTGTTGTTCAAGAACTGAGAGGTCAATACGATAATCCATGAGTCCACCTTTGAGGCTACGTCGTGTAGCTATATTATTTTTCAGTAAATTGAAATAGGTTATGTTGCGCTTGGTTTGCCATCATTAGAGCACCTTCCATTGCATCGCTTTTGGCTGGCACTAAGTACTCTGTTATTGCTGGCGAAAGCCAAGGTTGTATACGTTCAGCGATGCCTCCCATTAAGGCAATCTGCCTTGCGCCCTTGCTTACTAGTGCGTGGAGGTACATTTCAATATCTTGCGCAGTTTGAGTGAGTAAGCTTTCTGCAAATTCATCCCCTTGATTCGCACAAGCAAAAATTTGCGGTGAAAACTGGCCGTAATCACATGGACGAGCGGTTTTAGACCAAGTGACGATGTTATCAATATCATAATCAAAATGACTCATAACAACCTCTGTGATTGGGCTAGCAGGGTAGATGCCATCTTGAACCAGTAGGCTGTGTTGAATTAGTCTAAGTCCCATAATTGCACCGCCGCCTAAATCAGAGATAGGAAACTCACGGCCACCGACAACATGTTGCTTATCTTGAGTTAATAAAATGCCGCAAGATCCTGTGCCGGCAATCATGATTGCGCCATCTTGTCCTTGATGCGCCCCTAAGCAAGCACCATAAGCATCGGTATTGAGTACAACACTGGCATAAGGATGTGATAGCGACATAAATTGTTGCCAAGCGCTTTCTTGTTCAGCCGCTGCTAGTGCTAGTCCTAGGTGCATGCGAGAAAAGTCTTGTTGGGATAAACCGGCTTGTTGCGTGGCCTGGTTGATCGCTTCAGTGATGGAAGCCATGGCAACTTCAACACCTAATAAGATATTGGCACTACCGCTTTTCCCTTCACCGAGTAATACTCCATGGCTATCACGAATTCGTGCGCGACATGACGTGCCGCCACCATCGATACCGACCAATAAATCACTCATGGTTGGTCTCCACTGCTGGTTCTGTCACCGCATATTGTTGGACGGTTTGTTGTGAGATGATCGCCAATAAATACCAAGCGCCATGTGGGATCCATTGCTCACCCCAACGCCAGTTTTGTAGCATGTCATCTTTTTGTGGAGCAGGATTGAACGCAATATCTGCTTCATCATTAAAACCACCAGTGATGCCATTGCATACACCGCCTTTAGCATTAAAGAAGCCAAGCTCTGGTAGGTAGTCAGGGTTATGGTGACCATGGCCATCAAGCATACACATGTCGTATGGATTCAAGCCTAAAATCCAATCGAGCGCAGATTGAGCGTAGCTTTGTAATTGGTTTTTCAATGTTGGATCTTGTAGGTAAGGCTGCACTAAATTAGCCATAGCCGAAAGGGAGCCAAGCCGTGCATTTTCACCTTGCCACCAATAACCAGATTCATTGTTATGAGCGATAAAAAAGGCGTCACGTTTATCGCTATCAACCGCTTTCACATATTGCCTAGGGTAACCAAATGGATTGGCCACTTTTTGACTAATAGTGAGCTCAAATCGCACGGCATTTTCAATCACTGATAAAGTGGTTTGACATAATGATTCATCAGTTTCAATCGCTAAATATTCAGTGAGAGCAATCGTTGGCAATCCGGCTTCTGCTGAATGAAAGTAAGGTCTTGAACCATCTTGGTTAGCTGACCAAAAGTATTCAAAGTTCTCATCAGAAGTCTGGCGTAACATTAATGCTTGTGACCAACGACGTGCTTCTGATAAATAGAATTCATCTTGAGTACTGCGATATAGTTCGACACAGGCTAATAGGGCGCAATATTCATCAATAATGTTTTCAACACCATCGTTGAGATATTGAGTGTTGTGTTCGATTAAATGTTGATAGCCTTTGATTGCACAATCGAGATAAGTTTTTTGGCTGTATTCACCGCTTTCGGCTAGTTGAGAAGCCGCTGCTAATGCTGCAATCGCGATGCCGCCACCTTGACGAAATCCAGCTTGGTAATCTTGCCCTTTATGACCATCTTGCGTTTCATAAGCGCAAATTTCACGTTGAGCGGTGTCTTTACTCCACTTATCAAAAACAGTCATATAGAAGAAGCCTTGTGGGCTTTGCATACGAACTAAAAAGTCTGCGCCAAATAATGCTTCTTCGATTAAACGAACTTGGGAAAATAACGCAAAGTCATCATGATTTTTAGCAAGATTTAGCCCTTTCAACATATTCCACACCACCATTGGAATTTGTTGTGGATTTAAATAATTAGCATAAGAAAGATGGCTTAAGTATTTACTGACATCGCCAGAGGCGTCATACCAACCGCCATGAACATCGACGGTTTGCTGTGTTGATTTATCTGAGCTTAATATTGGTACATTACGATCTTGTTTATCAAACCTTCCACCGCAACGCTGAGATTTAAAGTAATGCAGTACATCAGAGAAGGTTCTGTTGATTAAAATATTGTTCTGGATCTCAAAGCAATGGGATTGCACTGAATCGATAGCTAATAAGTAGCTACCAGTTTTAGAAAAGCGAGAAAAATCGATTTGATAAAAGTGACCATGATGCCAACGATCAACACTACCAATAAAGGTGACTGGAAATTGCTCTTCGATCTGTTGGGTTTGTACATTGATCAATTGAGCGGTGAGCGGTTGTTGCATCTCTGGCGGGGTAGTGAGTTTATGATCAATATTTGAGGCAAGTACTACCGCATTTTTGCTGCTAAAGCATGAGTAACCTATATGGTTGGTGAGAATTTGCATATCTGCTTCAAGCCTCCTGCCTATAGCCCAATATTTTAAAGGCATAGACAACGTTCAAATAGTTTGTTGGCATACCAATCTGAGTGAAGGCTTCAGATTGGTATGCGGATAGATAAAGGATTAATCCTCAAATAGGTAGCAGCGAACAAAGTGGTTTTCTGCTAACTGAGTGACTCCTGGCATTTTCTCGCGACATTTGTCGGTCGCGTGTAGACAACGTCCAGCAAATGGACAGCCAAGGGAATCTGGTGTCCAAAGAGGAATTTCCCCTTTGTTACCTTTCAGTTTTTCATGGATCGATTTTTTAGGATCCGGAACTGCAGAAACCAGCAATTGAGTATAAGGGTGTTGAGGATCGTGAATAATTTCATCGGTATCTCCCCATTCCACCATGTGGCCGACATACATCACTGATAGATCTTCGGCAATATAACGAGCGGTAGCGATATCGTGAGTGATATACAAAAGTGACATTTGCTTATCAAACTTCATTTCTTCCATCAGGTTAAGTACCCCTGCACGGATAGAAACATCGAGCATAGACGTTGGTTCATCAGCTAATACCACTTCGGCACCAACCGCGATATTACGCGCTAAGTTAACTCGTTGACGTTGACCACCTGAAAGCTGGTGAGGGAATTTTGCCGCCGTTTCTTTTGGCGGATTAAGACCTACTTGTTCTAGCAGTTCATAGACTCTTTCCTGCAATTCTTTTTTATTGCTGCTTTTCACTTTATTGTGAATGATCAGCGGACGTGCAATATGGTGAAAGATATTGTGAGTTGGGTTTAATGAGCCAAACGGGTCTTGCCATACCATTTGCACACCTTCACGATAATGCATGAGATCTTGCCGCTTAGTGATATCGAGAATATTGCGCCCTTTATATTCAATCGTTCCGGCAGTCGGTGCGTACATTTTGGCTATCATTTTGGCGGTAGTGGATTTTCCTGAACCTGACTCGCCAACCACCGCTAAACCACGGCTTTTGTACATTTTGAATGACACGTCATTAATGGCACGCATCATAGGTTGCTTTAATGAATTACTCGTGATTGGGAAGTCTTTAACTAAGTTCTTCCCTTCAATGAGTAATTTTCCGTATTTATCTGATGAGCTCATAATTGTCTCCAGCTTTTCGCTAATTCTTGTTTTACTGGCCGTTAGTGACGACTAAACGATGTGTTGATTTCTATCTCGTTTAATTAAACTTTCGCCTGAACAATCGGCTCACCGTATAAGTGGCAGTTTGATAATCGACCCGGTTCTATTTGACGTAACTGAGTAGGAACATGACGACAAGTATCATGAACACGTTCACAACGTGCTTGGAAACGGCAACCTTCTGGAATCTCTAATAGGTTAAGAGGATTACCCGGGATCCCTGTTAACTTGGTTTTAGGACCAGTTAATGGTGGGAAAGATGATCCCAACCCTTTGGTGTAAGGGTGATACGGCGATTCTAAAATTTCTTTAGAAGGCGCCACTTCAATTAATTCACCCGAGTACATAATTCCAATGCGATCTGAGAACTCAACCATCAGCGATAAGTCATGGGTAATGAACAAGATGGAGAAACCAAACTCTTCTTTCAATGCATAGATTTTTTGTAAGATTTCACGCTGAACCACAACATCAAGAGCGGTTGTCGGCTCGTCCATGATGATCATTTTAGGATTAAGTGCTAATGCAATCGCAATCACCAAACGTTGACGCATACCACCAGAAAACTGGTGAGGGTAGTCACCTAGACGATCTGGATGAATATCAACAATTTCGAGTAGGCCAGCAGCACGCTTACGAGCTTGATCACGAGTCATATTGGTATGACGCATAATCACATCACAAAATTGTTCTTCCATTGGTAATACAGGGTTTAATGCATTCATGGCACTTTGGAATACCATCGACATTTCACTCCAGCGGAAGCTCTGAATACGTTGTTCGCTGTATTTGAGGATGTTTTCACCATTGAAGATGACTTCACCACCAGTAATAAATGCTGGCGGCTTGTGTAGGCGCATTAGTGAGAAAGCAACGGTGGACTTACCACATCCTGATTCTCCGGCTAAACCAAAGACTTCACCTGGAGCAATATCAAAGCTCACGTTATTTACGGCACGGACATCGCCTGCATCAGTTATGTAGTCAACACATAAATTGCGAATCGAAATCAGCGGTTCTTGTTTATTAGTAGTCGTCATATTATTTATCTCCGCTCCAAACTGCATTTTGTGGTGGCAACTCAGGCTCACGTGCTTTTTGGTCTTGCTCTGCAATCTTCTTCCAACGCTTCATTCCTTTATGTGAACGAAGTTGTGGGTTAGCGACTTCATCAACGGCGAAGTTAAGCATCGCTAAACCAACCGCTAAGGTAGTCAAAGCTAAACATGGGGCAATTAATTCCCACCAAGCGCCGACTAGAATGGCTGAAGAAGTTTGTACGTTATAGAGCATGATGCCCCAGCTAATAGTGCTTGGATCGCCAAGACCTAGGAATGAAATAGTGGCTTCCATCATGATGGCGTACATTACAGAACCGATGAAGCTTGCACCTACTATTGAAATTAGGTTTGGTAGAATTTCTACAAAAATGATTCGGAATGAAGATTCACCCAATACTTCCGCCGCTTTTACAAACTCTTTTTCACGTAGAGCTAAGGTTTGAGAACGAATAACCCTTGCGCCCCAAGCCCAGGAAGTACACCCAATTATCAATGCTATCGTTAGTGGACCCGCTTCACCGATAAAGGCAGCCAGAACGAACAGTAATGGATATTGTGGAATAACTAGCATGATATTCATGGCAGCGGTTAAGATGTCATCAATTTTCCCTCCAAAATAACCTGCTGAAACCCCAATAATGGTTGCAAGGAAACACACCACTAATCCTGCACCAAAACCAACCCCTAAAGATACTCGTGCTCCGTAAGCAAGTTGTGACCAAACATCACGGCCCATGCGAGTTGTTCCCAGAACATGGTCTTCTTTTTTCGACATGATCATAGTGCGGCGATCATTAGCTAGGTTTTGTGCCACCCACCCATCAGGGCTTTGTTTGGCCATATGAGTGACTAAACTTGGGTATTCGTGTGGATTACCGGTACGACGGTCTGGTTCATGTTTGGTAATTAATGGAGCAAATAGAGCCATTAAGATGAAAACCGTTAGGATCACCACACCAAACATGGCTTTTGAGTTACCTGAAAGTAATTTAATAAGAGCTTTCATGATTATTTACCTCCCTTGCGTAGGCGAGGATCAAGTACGACATACAGCATGTCTGCGAGTAAGTTAAAGAACAGCATGAATAGGGTCATGATAAGAAGTTGCCCTTGAAGAACTTGATAATCACGCGCATTGATCGCGTTAAATAGTACAGAACCAAGCCCTGGGTAGTTAAAGATGATTTCTACGATAAGTTGACCACCAATTGCCATACCAAGTGACATGGAAAGCGCGGTGACACTTGGTAGCATGGCGTTACGAGCAGCATAGTTAAAGACAACACGGTTTTCGCTCAGACCTTTGCCTTTTGCCATGGTGATGTAATCTTCATTAAGAAGGTTAATCATGTTGTTACGCATGTTAATCAGGAAGCCGCCAATCTGTACTATCGAGGCACAGAATAGAGGTAGAACGGCATGCCAAAGTACGTCTTTAATAAATACCCAACTTGTCCAATCGGGAATATTACCTGCGGTATAAGCATAACCAGTTGGGAACCAACGTAGACCGACAGCAAAAGTAAACATCGCGAGCATGGCGATAACCACTTGAGGCACCGCTTGAATGACCAGCATACCTGGAGAAATAAAGGCATCGTATTTACTACCACGTTTCCATGCAGCAAAAATACCCAGAATCGAACCGATAGAGAATGAGAAGATAACCGCAGTACCCGCTAGAAATAGTGACCAACCAAATGCACCACCAAGTAGCTTTTCAACTGACAGAGGATAAAACTGGATAGAAGTACCCAAATTCCAGCTTAAAATGTTTTTTATGTACGCAAAATATTGCGCGATAATACCGCCATCAACAAAGCCTAAAAGCTCTTTCATTGCTGCGATACGTTCTGGAGTGACTTGAACCGTGGCATTTGCAAACATCATGGTCACAGGGTCGCCTGGCATGGCGCGTGGAATCGCAAAATTAATCGTGGCAGCCACGATCAGCGCGATAAAATAAAATCCTAAACGTTTTAAGAAAAATCCCATAACTTACACCTTAACTTTCCCAGATTTTTTGGCCTGACTCTGGTTTCAGGCAGTCTATTTCAGACAAAGAAATCCCCTGACGCCGAGCGCCATACATTTTCGTATCAAGAGGGGAAGTTTAAAGGCGGTGCGCTGCTAGCAAATGAGCGCACCGCGGGGTTGCATGTTACTTAACAGGTTTTAGATCCAGTACGTGAAGTAGACGCTCTGGAATACCAGCCCAAATTTGTGGACGACCTTTCGGGTTTTTCTCATTCCACCAACCAGTAAATTTCTTGGTGTTGTATTGGTACATAGCAGCACCAGATAACACTGGGATAGTTACTTGGTTTTCAGCAATGATCTTCTGAATCTTATGAGCGATGTTGAGCTGCTCATCTTTATCTGCTGTTTTGTAGAAGCTATTTAACAAGCTATCTAAATCAGCGTTTTTAAAGAAGTGCATTGCAAAACGAGGCATACCTTCACCACTTTGTAGTGCTGAGTTATATGCTGAGTTCCAGTAAGTGTATGGATCCGCACCGTGGAAGTAGTTGGTGTAAGCCACATCGTAGTTACCTTCTAGCATTGCTTGGTTATAAACCGCAAATTCAGGTGTACGAGCTTTGGCTTTAATACCAGCATCTTGTAGTTGCTCAACCGCAAGTTGTACTGTGTTGTTAAAGTCAGTCCAACCATTTGGTGATTGAATTAGTAGTTCAAAAGATTTGCCTGATGGAGTATCGACAAATCCATCACCGTCTTTATCGACAAAGCCAGCTTTCTTCAATAATGCTTTTGCACCTTCAACGTTATAAGTGTTGTATTTCTTATATTCGTTGTGAACTTTCTCATCAGACCAAGCTTCAAATGTGTAACCCATACCTGAAGCGAAATCGTTTGGTGTACCTGCACCGTAGAAAGCGATATCGATGATAGTTTGACGATCAAGTGCCATCGAGAATGCGCGACGGAAATCAACGTTAGTTAGCGCTTCTTTCTTCGCAGGATCTTTCTCTGCAAAGTTAACCATGAACGCTTGTGTACCTGCTGGTGGGTACCAGTAATGGTGATTAGGGCTTACAGATGCGTAAGTTTTATCAATATCTGGTACGAATGACGATGTCCAATCTAGTTCTGAATTAACAATTTTGCCAAGTAACTGATCATTATTCGCGATTTGTGGAACACGTAGACAATCGATATCTAGGTTATCTGCATCCCAGTAATTTGGGTTAGCACACTGAATGTAAAGTTGTGGAGTAAAGGTATCAATTTCAGTAAATGGACCAGTACCTACAGGGTTTTCGTTGGTAAAGCTTGTTGGATCTTTTACGTCTTTCCATACGTGCTCAGCAACAACAGGCACTTTAGAAATCTCATAAGGTACGTTTGAATTTGCTTCAGTTAGGTGGAAGATAACTTGATAATCACCTTTCTTCTCTACACTTTTCACCCATTTGTTAATACCAGACTGATCTAGCGCTGGGTATTTTTTCAATAGGTCATAAGAATAAACAACATCATTGGCAGAAAAGGCTTTTCCATCAGACCATTTTACGCCTTCGCGAATATCAAATGTGACAGTCATTAGGTCATCAGACATTTTGTAATCTTTAGCAAGACGCATTACTGGTGTATTGCCGTGCATTTCATTAAAGATAACGAGAGGCTCATAAATGAAGTCAGTCGTTGTTTTTAAGTTAGTTGCACCAAGGTATGGGTTGAAGTTTCGAACCATTGTAGGGTAGAAATCAGGCACAATAGTTAACTCACTGCGTTCTGCAGCTGTGGCAACTGAAGTAAAGCCTGTTGCTGCGACAGAAAGTACTGCTGCTGCGATTGCTGTTTTCTTGATATTGGTAAGCATAGCTGTTCCTTACTTTTGCTTTTGTATTAGCTTAATTAAAAGGAATGTCATCAATTGATAAACACTCGCTTAAGACCTACCTCATGACTGTCACTTTCTATATGGGTGTGATGTTCTGTTACACCCTATGTGGCATTTCAGAGTGGCCTGTAGGCCTTTGGCAATACAAGAAAACACCCTAGCGTTGAAATCGTCAATTTCTATTCCCGTTAAAAACGTTAAAAGAGCAGTGTTTCTCGTTAAAATCGTAAAAATTTATACTTAATGGTCAATATTTGAACTTATTTTTAGTGTGATTAATATCACTTTCTATTTGTTTGAACTTCTTTAATGTAAGTGCTCACTATCTTTTTTGTGGCCTTTTTGTTTGTGATTTTATTTAATCTTATTATTTGTTGATAATGATCACTATTAGAACCCTCTCTTTGTTTTCGTTGAAAAAATAATATTGCCGATTTGTTGTGATTGGCTTCGCATTACCTGTAATAAAATAGATATGATAGTTTTTAAATCGATATTTAGTTGAAATAAACAGCAGGAATAGAGTCTTGCAATGCTGTTTATTTTAAATGAAAAATAAGTTTAAGCTCGATATTATTGAGTGTTAATAGTTTGCTAGTGGTTAAATATCTTGATAAGAACTAGACTCCAGATAAGTACTCTAAATAGCTTCTGTTTAACTGGGTTGGCTATAGCTTTGTTGACAGTGTTCATTCTTCTTAATCATATAGACAATCTATTCTCATAAGGCATATTCACTCGTTGCCTCACTGCAACGTTGACTAATTTAGGTGTAGAGAGGAATAAAAAGGGGGGAGAGATTGTATGATCCGCTATTATAAGGCTTTCTATCTATCGTAAAATTAAAGCCAGCATGATGATGCTGGCTTTAAGTGCGACAAGCGTTTCAGTTCTTTGGTTAAGTGGTGATGAGGGTTTGTAGTTTTTCTCGGCAGTTTAACAAATGTTGTCGCTGAGGCGTTTCAGATGACGTATGTTGTAAGATATAGTCAATCGTATTAAGAACAGTACGCCAGCGAGGCGTTTTCGGTAACGTTTCGATTCTTAAGTACTTATCCAAAGTTCGAGTTTGCAAAGTACTACGGTCAAGATATACGCGCCATAGTCCGCTTTGTTCGGCTAAATTAAATTTAGTTTGGCCGCTGTCTGATTCCCAATAATCCAGTGCGCAGTTCATCATTTCGACTAGTATTTCACGCATTATCTGTTGTTTGTCTTCGCTTTTGTTTGACACCTTATCAGCTAGACGTGTGAATTCTCCGCCTAATTCTTTTAATTGCTGGAGTTTGTTTTTGTCCCCTTCAAATGCGTAGCTCGAAAGGGCTTCAATTGCTGTTTCTAGGTTATCAATACGTTGGGCATTTATCCCACTACCTACGTTGAATATGTAGATGTATTTCAAGCCTGAACCTTCAGGTAAAGTTAAAATATCGGTCTTGATATGTTCTCGTTTATCCTCAATAAAAATATCGATTTCACCACAGAAATGTTCTTGAGTAGTCTTGAGATATTTAGGTGCGATAATTTCATCGGCTTGAGAGCGCTTAAGCTGTTCTGGCGTTCTCTTAAATAGCTTGGCTGCTGAATCATTGGCAAAGCGGACTCTACCATCATCTCGAACGCAAATGATAGCTTCCGGTGCTGATTCTAGTTGTTCTAATAGGCGACCTTGAGTTTCCAGTAAGCTGGCTTCTACTTGTTCACGTATTCGTAATTCTTGTTGTAACTGGGCATTTTCAAGTCGGCGAATTTCCGCTTTGCTTGCCGTTAAATGGGCGCGAATACGAGCCGCTAATTCTTGCTTATTAAAAGGTTTGGTTAAATAGTCATTTGCCCCACAATCAAAGCCTTTAATTCTGTCATTGGTTTGGCTTAATGCTGTTAATAAGATGACGGGGAGTTGGCCATGATCGTATTGTTTACGAATTTCTTGGCAGGCTTCATAACCACTCATGCCTGGCATCATAATATCGAGAAGCACTAATTCAGGTTTTTCTTCTTCAATCAATTGTATGGCACTTACCCCATCACTTGCTGTACGGACTCGATAGCCCTCTAAACGCAAAAAGCTATCTAGAATCTGCAGATTGACCGGTTCATCATCCGCGACGATTAATAGTGGTCCATTTGGATTCTGCGGTAATGATGAATCATCAATATTGACAAAATTATGCGTATCTGGCGCTTGAAAGTGATTTTGTAACTCACCTTGCTGATAATGGTCAATTTGTCGTTGGCTTGCGATAGGTAGAGAGAAACTAAAGGTTGTTCCCACCATTGGTTGGCTACTGACATATAAAGTGCCACCCATAAGTTCTATCAATTGGCGGCTAATTGATAACCCAAGTCCAGCCCCTTGGCGGTAACGGCTCGCATCTTGCCCAGCTTGAATGAGTGGCTCAAAAATATGTTCGAGCTGATCGGCAGGAATTCCTTGCCCGGTATCGACGACTTGGATACGAACTTTTTGTTCTAGTACGGTGGCCGAGATGATGATCTTACCTTCAGAGGTATATTTGATGGCATTACCGACGAGATTATATAGTACTTGCTCTAAGCGTTGAGCATCTGCTAATACTAAAGGAAGCTCTTGTGGCGTTTGATTAATAATGCGAATTGGTTTGCTACCCAGCAGATGCTTAGATAACTCTAGTACCAGTTTAGTCGTTGCTGCTAAATCAACGGTAGTGGTTTGAATATCGAGATTACCATAACGCATTTTATGATAATCCAACAAATCATCAACCAGAGTAGCTAAGCGTTGGCCACTATTAATGATAATGGAAAGTTGGTGCTTTTGATTCGCGGGAATAGGGCCATTGGCTCCTGAGTTTAACGCTTCAGCAATCCCGACCATGCCATGTAGAGGGGTTCTCAACTCATGTGAGGTGGTAGCCAAAAACTCATCTTTTAATTTATTGGCTAGATGTAACTCGTCATTTTGTTGACGGATGATTTTGATATTGTCTTCTAACTTCGCATTTTGATCGCCAATTAATTCTATCTTATCTTTAATTGAACGTTGCATACGAGCAAAGCTGGTGGCGAGTCGGCCAATCTCATCTTTACGATCTATATTGATAATGTCTTGTGATAAATCGCCAGCAGAGACCCTTTCGGCGACCCAAGTTAATTTAAGCAAAGGTCGGGTGATAAAGTTCGACAGGTAATGAGAGCAGATAAACACAACGAGGATGCCTATCAACATGACAATGTAAAAAATATGCTTTAATTGTTGAACCCGTGAATAGGCATCCTTTTCTGGTAATTCAATCACTAAAGCCCAAGTTTTACCTTGAGTATTGATTGGAGTGTAAGCGGCGATAACTTTTTCATGGAGACTATTAGTAAAAGATTCAACCGCTGTTTTTCCGGCTAACGCTTTTGTAACTACCTCATTACTGGCATTAATTTGATCTGAGGTGATCCCTTGAATCTTGGCTTGTTGGTCGGTACCTACCAGTAACTTAGTTACATCCTTATTATTGTCTGCCACAGTGTTGGTTAATGCGGTGCTTGGTAATTTAAACATCGCATAGCTGTGTAGGTAACCTTGTTGAATAATCGGGGCGCCAATCCATAGAATCTGTTCGCCATTTTGACTGGAAAAATCAGACAAAATGATAGGGGTATAGTCTTCGTTATTTTTACGTGATTCTTTAACGGTCGCGATTAGCTGTTGAAAAGTATGACCTAGAGGTGAATCTTTATACTTACCCGAAATCAAATTGGTGCCAAACTCATCGTTCTTGTTAACTGAATAGGCAACATCGCCTTCTAGATCAACTAACAAAATATCGCTGAAATCTGAGCGTTTTAGAACATCAACATAAGCCCAATGATAACGTTTATGCAACAATCGATATCGCTCGGTGCTGGCATAATTAGGAGATTCTGGCAGAACGGATGTTTTTATTTGATCGCCAGAGCCTAGTATATAGCGTTGTTGCGCATTTATGCGTGCTTGCTCTGGTGTGTCGCCTAATTTGTTAAAAGCACTTATTAAGCCATAAAACCGACCACCGCTGGCATAGGCTAGCTCTGAGCGCACCATTCCCATTACTTCGGACTCTTTAGATTTTAAATAATCGTTAATTTGTTGTTTTTTCGTGTCGCGAACTGAGGTCAAATATGAGGTACTTTGCTCTTGTAGGTCTTGGGTGTGAGAATGAAGAAAAAACAAACCAATAATAGTAAGAGGAGTAAGACTTAAAACCAGAAAGGCCACCATTAAAGTGTGTTGAAGTCTTTGAAATTTATGAGTCTTATTGGGCTTGAACATGATAATACTGCTTGCCTGTTATTGGTGAATAACCTAAAAAAGCTGATTTAAGTGGGTTAGGTTTAGTTTAACTTAGGTCTAATAAAGAAGACACATTGTCGGTGATATGTCTTTTTACTATTTTATACACGAATAGTTAAGTAAGCTTGATTTTCGGCAGCAAAAAAGGTGATCGACCGCTATGAATATCAATAAAATGTCAAAATTGTGGGGTAGGTACGGATAATAAAAAGCGTGATACTGAAAATTCAAATATCACGCTATCAGAGCCGGTTGAACAGTGCTGCTATTTTTGAGCGAAGTAAATGGAAAACTTGGTATTTTTATCTAGTGTTTCACATTCGCCAAAAGCTTTTTGAATAATTGGAGGGTATTTTAGAAAGTTATTGGCCACGATAATCATTTTACCTGCGTGGGATAAGTGGTTCGGGGCTTGGGAAAGTAAGCTTTCTGCCGCAGAATAATTAGTATCCAATCCTGAGTGGAAAGGTGGGTTACTAATTAAGTAGTCATATTTTCCTGTGATATCAGAATAGATATCTGAAGCAAAAACTTTTCCTTTTAGACCGTTGGCTTGTAAGGTTGCTTTGCTTGATTCAATCGCAAGCGCACTGATGTCACACATTTCTAGTGAGATGTGTGGATTACGAGTGGCCATAACACTGCCGATTACGCCCGCACCACAACCAAAATCGAGCACTCTTCCTTTTAAATTCGGTAAGGTTGCTAGCAGTAGTTCACTGCCTTTATCAAACTCACCATGACTAAACACTCCAGGTAGACTTTTAATCGTTAAGGTATCTTTACCTATGGTAATTGGGTAACTCTTGTACCATTCTGATAGGGTGAAAGGCTTCGCTGGAGTCTGACACTGCCCCCAGTAAAATGAACAGCGTCTGGCTGAGTCGTACTTTTTAATGATGCCATATTGAGCAAACATCTTTTCGATACTTTTCACACCAGAGCGGTTTTCTCCTACCACACAGATTTCGGTGTCGACGCCAAGTTTGTCCATCAGCATTGCGAGTAAATATTCAGCCTCAGCTTTTGCTTTTGGCCAATATAACAGTAGCATATCAGCTTTAGTTTCAGCCTCTAATTGTGCGCCAAAATAGGATTGAATATTGGACGTGTTTTCAAATTGCTTATGGTAACCATAATGAGTAGTAAAGATGGATACCGATTCACAGTGCTTCATCAATTCAAGACAGAATAAATCTTCCGCTTCACCGGCAATTAAAACATGCTTACCTTGAAAGTACTCTAGTTGACGTTGGGCGATCTGGCTTGGCGCTGTGTATGTGGACATGGATATTCTACCTAGTAATAAAACAGGCCTGATTTTCTCATAATCAGGCCTGGATACCAATCGAAACAATAGCAGTCTGTTTCTATGATGTTAGCTATTATCTTGCATATTGAGAAAGTGTTTAAACTCTTCTTCATACATTTTAAATAGCACCATGGTTATCGCAAAAATGAGCGGACCATAGATCAAACCGATCAAACCAAATAACTGAATACCGCCTAGTAAAGCAAAGAAGATCATCAAAGTATCCATACCTGCACTACCTTGCATTAATAATGGGCGCAATAGGTTATCGATGGAGCCAATCACTGCTATTCCCCATACGACAATGAAAATTGCCCAGGTAACCTCTCCGGTGAGGAATAGATAAGCAGCAGCAGGTACCCAAACCAGAGCCGTTCCTACTACAGGAATAAAAGAGGCAGCCCCAATCATAGTGCCTAAAAATAATCCGGGTAGTCCAACAATCCAAAATGCCAATCCACCAACTACCCCTTGTGCAATCGCGGTTAAGAAAGAGCCAAGAACGGCCGATTTTGAGACTTGTTCAATTTCACTTAATAGGCGATCTTCTTGGCTGCGTGATAATGGCAGAATATGGCGCATGTTATCGACCAATCTTTCTTGATCGCGTAGTAAAAAGAATAATACAAACAACATTAAAAAGAAGTTCATAATAAAGTTTGTAGCATCACCTAAAATACCTGCACTTATAGAGACTAAAGTACTTCCAAATTGAGAAATAAATTTTGCGGCGCGCTGAGCTAATTGTTGAGGATCGATATTATCAAAAGGCAAGTAATGATTAATGATACTTAGACCTTTCACAACATAAGGTTGGGCTAATGCATCTTGAATGCCTCCGTGGGTTGCCCAAGAGTAGATGGTTTGCGATAAGCTTGCTCCTTGCTGAACGATGGATGCAAAAATGGCGAGCAAAGGAAGCACGATCACAAAGGTTAATAATAGGCAGGAAAGAAAAGCGGTGCTATTACGGTGATTTGGCCAGCGTAAATTTAATTTATTGTGTAGCGGGAACACTAATAAAGAAATAATAAATGCCATGATGATCGAGTTGAGGTAAGGCGTGATCAATAAGTAGCAGGCATAAGCAGCGCCAAGTAGGGCAATGATCAGCACCCAATGTGTGGCTGTCATTCTAAATTTATTGGGCATGGATCTTCCTTGCGTAATAGTGGTCATCAGGAGTATGTTGTTACCAAAGCGTAAGCGATAACATTGTCACTATTATAATGGCGATAATTGGTAGAGTGATCAATCTAAGATTTTGAAATAACGGTATATGGGAGGTAGAGTTATGGGCTGTTGTGATAATAAAAATGGTTGTAAGAGCCAATCAAAAAAGTCGATACCATGGTTTACGTTATTAATTTCAGTATTAGTTATTTTAGTGGTGCTTAATTGGAATTAATCAGTGGTTAATTAGCAAACAAAAAGCGCTAGAGCAACTCTAACGCTTTTCCTTTATTCTTTATGGGGAAGTAGGACTATTTGTCTTCAGCCATAACAGCAAAACAACGTTCAGCGGCTTCAATGGTTGCTTCAATTTCACGTGATGAGTGAGCTAGTGACATAAAGCTAGCTTCAAATGCTGAAGGTGCAAGGTAAATACCGTGCTCCAACATCAGGTGGAAGAAACGTTTAAAGCGTTCAGTATCACATTTGGTCACATCTTCGTAGCAGGTAATGGTTTTTTGCTCAGTAAAGAAGAAACCAAACATGCCACCAACACGGTTAACGGTAAACGGAATGCCATACTTATCAGCGGCTTTCTTTAAGCCTTTCGTTAGCTGTTTAGTTCGCTTAGCGAGACGTGCTTCATTCTCTTCGCCTCGTAACTCTTTCAAACAAGCTAGGCCTGCCGCCATTGCGATTGGGTTACCTGATAAAGTCCCCGCTTGATAAACAGGGCCGGTTGGTGCGATATATTGCATGACATCTTTACGACCACCGAAAGCACCGACAGGCATACCGCCACCAATGACTTTTCCAAGGGTAGTTAAGTCTGGCTTAATATCGTAGTAATCCTGTGCACCACCTTGAGCAACACGGAAGCCCGTCATGACTTCATCAAAAATCAGTAGTGCTTTGTGTTCGTCACAAATCTCACGTAGACCTTCAAGAAAGCCTTCAACTGGTGGAATGCAGTTCATATTACCGGCAACAGGCTCCACAATGATACATGCGATTTGCTCTGGATTTGCTTCAAATAAAGCACGTACCGAATCTAAATCATTAAAAGTTGCGGTTAAGGTGTGCTTTGCAAAATCAGCAGGAACGCCAGGAGAGCTAGGTTGGCCTAGAGTTAATGCTCCTGACCCTGCTTTTACTAATAAGCTATCTGCATGACCGTGATAACAACCTTCAAATTTTAGGATTTTATCTCGGCCAGTAAATCCACGAGCTAAACGAATCGCGCTCATAGTCGCTTCGGTACCAGAGCTTACCATGCGAAGTTGTTCCATTGATGGCACCATCTCTGAAACTAACTCAGCCATTTTTATTTCAGTTTTAGTCGGAGCGCCGAAGCTTAAGCCGCGTTCTGCTGCTTTGATGACGGCGTTGCGAATCGCTGAATTGTTATGGCCAAGGATCATTGGACCCCAAGATCCTACATAATCAATGTAAGCTTTGCCATCGGCATCAAAAATTAGTGCACCATCAGCACGTTCAATAAAGAGGGGATCACCACCCACACCGTTAAAGGCTCTCACTGGAGAATTAACGCCACCTGGAATGGTTTGTTGGGCTTTTTGGTATAGTTCAGCAGACTTACTCATGCTCTATCCTTAAATAATGCTATTTCTTTGCTGCTCTATCGGCTGAAAAGTCAGAGCTCGAGCAGATGAGATAATTTCAGTCGCATTGTATCTAAGCTGACGAGTTTTGCACTTTTTTCACCGAGGTTTTTGGCTATAGTTGGGATTTTCGGAGAAAAGATCTAATTTACAATAGAAAAAATCGTATTTAGTTTGATTCGGTATTCATACATCTGATCGCTTAATTTGGATTAACTCACGATGAATACTTGAACGATAAGGTCAGGTATTAGATAATCCAGTTATCTGAAATTCATTTCAATGATGAAGTGTGTTCTACCCAATCGTCGTGCCAAGTAGATAACTTGGTAACAACGCTAATGAGAGAGGTCGTCATGAGCGATGAGCAATTACCATTATCTTTTTCTGACACTGCTGCGTCTCGCGTTAAAGTGCTGATTTCTGAAGAAGAAAACCCAGATCTAAAATTGCGTGTATATATTACTGGTGGCGGTTGTAGTGGTTTCCAATACGGTTTTACCTTTGATGAGAAGGTTAATGACGGTGATACGACTATTGTTAAGCAAGGTGTGACACTGGTGGTGGACCCTATGAGCTTACAGTACCTAATTGGTGGTGTGGTTGACTATACCGAAGGCCTTGAAGGCTCTCGCTTCTTTGTGAACAACCCGAATGCGACTACTACCTGTGGTTGTGGCGCATCATTTAGTGTTTAACAGAAAACCTAAATTAAAAAATTTATAAATAATTCCAAGTAAAATGCCCAGTTGATTTAATTATCAACTGGGCATTTTTTATTTAAGGGTATATCAACTTTAATTATTTATCTTGAGCAATTAAACGATGATCATACTGGTTTAACTTATCAAGCTGTTGCTTAGCAAGTTTAACAAAACGGGTTTTTTTATCTCCCGTTAGCGACCTCGATTGAGGTAAATCCACAGTTCGTGGGTTTTTATGTATGCCATTGACCAAAAATTCATAGTGTAAGTGAGGGCCGGTTACTCGTCCGGTTCCACCCAGTGTTCCTATAGTATCCCCTTGTTTCACTCGCTGCCCAGTTTTCACTAAGCGTTTTTTCATGTGTAAGTATTTAGTGATATAGGTGTTGCTGTGACGCAAAAATACGTAATTGCCGTTAAATTGGTTATAACCTGCTTTTTCGACAATACCATCACCAGCCGCCCAAATTGCTGTGCCTACTGGAGCTGCATAGTCGGTGCCTCGGTGTGCGACTACTTTACCTGTCACTGGGTGTCGACGAGTTGGGTTAAAATTAGAGGTGACTCGACGAAAATCAATCGGTGAACGCAGAAAGGCTTTTTTCATTGCCCGACCATCGGGGGCGTAATAGTTGCCATCTTCTGGATTAAGAACGGCTTTAAATGTTGTGCCTTGGTTGGTAAATACCGCTGCTAGAATATTTCCTCCACCAATGTTTTTACCTTCAACAAATTGCTCTTCAAACAACACTTTAAAATTATCACCGGAGCGAATATCCAGCGCAAAATCAATATCCCAGCCAAAAATACCAGCCAAAGACATTATTTGGTTTGGTGTTAAGCCGGATGTCACTGCAGCATTCCAAAAATTAGATGTAATGGTCGCTTCGGCATGGTTGAAATGTTTATTGATCTCTTTCTTCTCAATATGCGATCGAAAGCCATCTTTGGTTTTTGATATGCGAAAAGATTGGTAAGCCGATATTGGTCGGATTAATTGGGTAAACTCATGGTTTTCATTAAAACCAAAAATGAGTTTATCGCCAGGGCGTAGACGTGACAGTTGATTCTCAATTTCTTCATTAGAAGACACAAGTTGATAGAGTAATTGAGCCGATAAACCAATTCGATTAAAAAGCAATGCGGTGCTTTCACCTGATTTAACGGTATAAGTTTCCCAGTCTGTAAATACTTTTGGTGGACTTTGCTGGATAAAAATGTCTTCAGGAATAACGAGTGGGTAGTGTTTTCCGACTTTTAAACGAGGTTCATGCTGAGTTAACTCTTCCATATCAGGTAAAGAAAACGCCACGAGAATGGTTAAAGCACTGATAAATCCGATCAGTACTTTATGAAAAATAGGTAATTGGCTGATGAATGCGCGCATTATTAAAAAAAATTCTGTTATTAAGGCAATTAATTGCTCGGAAAAATAAGATGAGCCAGTCTAACTGGTTTCCAAAAACAGCGCTATTGCGTATTATGTTCTGATACGTATTTTTACAGAATTGTTGGAGTAAATCTAAATGTCGAGCATTGAAGCGGCACTGGCTGAAATTAAGCGTGGTGTAGAAGAACTGATTCCTGAAGAAGAACTGATTGCTAAATTAAAAGAAGGCCGCCCATTAAGAATTAAATTGGGTGCCGATCCTACTGCGCCAGATATTCATTTAGGTCATACCGTTATTTTAAATAAGTTACGTGCCTTCCAAGAACTAGGGCACGAAGTGACATTTTTGATCGGTGATTTCACGGGTATGGTTGGCGACCCAACGGGTAAAAATACCACTCGTCCACCATTGACGCGTGAAGATGTTCTAGCCAATGCTGAAACTTATAAGCAACAAGTCTTTAAGATTTTAGAT
The DNA here is from genome assembly GCF_002218005.2 of Vibrio algivorus. GTDB lineage: Bacteria > Pseudomonadota > Gammaproteobacteria > Enterobacterales > Vibrionaceae > Vibrio > Vibrio algivorus. The sequence goes on along the minus strand of NZ_AP018678.1, from coordinate 2,100,717 downwards.
CCTGCGAAAACCAAAATTCAGTTTAACTCTGAGTGGTTATCGGAATTGGGTGCAGAAGGCATGATTCGTTTAGCGGCAAATCAAACTGTTGCACGTATGCTTGAACGTGACGACTTTAAAAAACGCTATTCAAATAATCAGCCTATTGCGATTCATGAATTTATGTATCCTTTATTACAAGGTTACGATTCTGTGGCGATGGAAACCGATGTTGAGCTTGGAGGTACTGACCAGAAGTTTAACTTGTTGATGGGACGTGAGCTGCAAAAATCTAGTGGCCAGAAGCCTCAGGTAGTATTAATGATGCCTTTGTTGGTTGGTCTAGATGGTGAGAAGAAAATGTCTAAATCTGCTCACAACTACATTGGTGTTAGTGAATCTCCGACTGAAATGTTCGGTAAGATCATGTCTATTTCTGATGTGTTAATGTGGAGCTACTACGAGCTTCTTTCTTTCCGTCCATTGGAAGAAATCGCGCAATTTAAAGCAGATGTGGAAGCTGGTAAAAACCCACGTGACGTGAAGATCTTGTTAGCTAAAGAAATCATTGCACGTTTCCATAGTGAAGCCGATGCGGATGCGGCGGAGCAAGAGTTTATTAATCGTTTCCAAAAAGGTGCGATGCCAGATGAAATGCCAGAGTTTGAATTTGAATCAGGTATGGCAATTGGGAACGTATTAAAAGAAGCGGGCTTAGTCGGCTCAACATCAGATGCAATGCGTATGATTCGTCAAGGCGCAGCAAAAATCGATGGCGCGAAAATTGAAGATACTAAGTTAGTACCAGAATCAGGTACTGCAATATACCAAGTCGGTAAACGCAAATTTGCGCGCATTACTATCAAGTAATATCACTTGGTTATATCAATCAAAGGGGGAGCTAATGAGCTCCTTTTTTGTGCCTATATCAAGCGAATTAGCTTTTCACTGATAAGGTTGGTAGAGATAGATGCCAACGTATAGCTGCTAAGCGAATGGTTAATGTTGTGACTACCCCTAGTAAAAATGCCGGTTGAGAGGGGAGACCAAAATATAAAGCGAGCGTATGGGTGATCCCACCAGCGATACATGCAGTGGCATAGATCTCACTTCTCAGCACCATTGGTATTTCACGAGCAAGAATATCGCGAATAATACCTCCGCCACAGCCTGTTAATACTCCCATGATCACTGCGATCATCATTGAGTCTTGTAGTAATAAGGTTTTTTCAACGCCAATTCCAACAAACACGGCTAAGCCAATGGCATCACAAACCGGCAGAATATACCAAGGCAGTTGTTTGGGTTGTCTGACGAGCAATAGTGTGGCTAGGCAGGTAATAAAAATCACCCATAAATAATTATTATCGATGATCCAAAATACTGGCGTTGCGCCTAACATCATATCGCGAATCGAGCCGCCGCCGATGGCTGTGACACTGGCGAGGACTACCATGCCAAAAGGATCCATTTTCAATCGAGCCGCAAGTAGTACTCCTGAAATGGCAAAGATGGCAGTGCCGAATAAATCAAACAAATACAGTAGGCTGGTATCCATGGGGTATGGTCTTCATTCAGGGTTGAGGAGGTTAAAGTTGGCGCAGATTCTACTGGTAAAAACGGTTCACGCCAAATGGTTATTTTTTGCGAGCTTTATCAAAATAGCCACATACTTGTTTTATGGCTTTTAAGCTACGCATGGTTGGGCGTGATAGCCAATCAGGGTTAACCGACCAGATGAAATTATGTTTAACTGCTGGTATCTGCGGCCAATTTTGCCATGTTGCGTCATTATTGGTAGCCAGATGAGAATTAAAAATCACCTCAGGCTGTAAGGCGATAACTTGCTCTATGCCAACTTGTGGATAAGCAACTTTGGTATTTGTTAAGACATTTTCTCCACCACAAATCTGAAAAATATCAGTCGGCCAATTAGGGTCAGTGACTGACATCATCGGCTTTTGGCTGAGTTGATAAAAATAGCGAATTTTGGCTTGATTTTGATATTGAGAGCGTAGTTGAGTCAATATAGATTCAAACTTGGTGGCATTATTTTTCCCCACCGATGAGTCTTCAGCCCACAGACTCAGTTGCCTTAAGTTACTTGGAATATCATCCAAGCTTTCAATTGATGAGTAGTAGATAGGAATGCCAAATTTTTCTAATTGATCGAGTTCACGAGAGTTTGCATTTTTTTTCCATGCGATCACGAGATCGGGTTGTAGCACTAAAATACGTTCTAATTTGATGCCTTGGTAATTAGCTACTTGCTCGATATCTTTGGCTTCTGGTGGGTAATCACTTGCTTGGCTTACTCCAACCAGTTTATCGCCAAGCCCTGCAGAAAAAGCGAGTTCAGTAGCATGTGGTGACAGGGTTATCACGCGCTGTGCAACATGGGGAGAAAGTGGGGTAGCGAATATTTGTGAGGATAAAAATAGCGCCAATAAAGTCAGAGGCGTAATTGCACGAGTGTACATATTCTATGGTTTCCTCATCCTTGATTTAATATAACCATGAGAGGTTTCATGGCTATATTGATACCCAAGCTATTTGAAAATAAATCACTTGGGTATCAATCTGTTATTTATTGCATTTGAGCAAGCATATTGATCACCATTTCTGATGAACGTTTGGCGGCAAGTGGTAGAAACTCATCAAAGCTCATTGGTGATTCTTTATCAGCCACATCAGAAATGGCACGCACAACCACGAACGGTGTACGGAACTGATGACAAGTTTGTGCAATGGCTGAGGCTTCCATTTCTACTGCAATCACATTAGGGAAATGCTGACGAATAAACGCTTGTTTTTCTGGCGTACAAACAAAAGTATCACCGGTACAAATTAAACCGCGTACCGCATGAGTATCTTTCATACCTTGAAGCGCTTTTTCTACGATCTCAATTAAGGTTGGATCCGCCGCAAAAGCCGCTGGTTGACCGGCCATTTGACCAATTTCATAACCAAATGCAGTGACATCGGCATCATGGTGACGAACTTCTGTTGAGATCACCACATCACCTAAATTTAAACTTGGATCAAATCCGCCAGCAGAACCTGTGTTAATAATGACGTCAGGTTGGAAGCATTCAATTAATAGAGTGGTACCGATACTGGCTGAGACTTTACCAATACCAGATTGCAGAAGGATAATTGTCACATTATTAATGCTGCCAGTATAAAAAGTGCAACCACCTTTAGTTGTTGTTTCACAGCCAACTAGTGATTCTTTTAGTATCGCAACTTCTTGTTCCATTGCGCCAATAATGCCAACTTTCATAATCTATCTACTCTATATGGGTCAAAGATGGCGGGATTGTAGCATAACAGATTTAATTTTAGGTGCTTGGTTTGAGTAAATTAGCTTCAATTAACTTTTGACGTAATGCTTCTACACGGCTTTTATTTACACCAAAATCAGAGTAACCAACGCGAGATTTTGAGCGAACCTGAAGTTGTGAACCTTGTTTGACAATGTGAAGGTCATCAACAAAGCGGAAAACTAGGCTGGTGGATTCTAAATGTAAGCGATCATCGGTTTTTTTGACCGTTTTGGTTCTTTTTAAGGTCAGTGCCACTTGTTCTATTTCATCGATAGTTGTCGCTTCTGAAATGAGTTCAAATGGGGCAACTTGATAATCACTTCTTAGCTCTTGAGTGGAAACACAGTTAGGTTTCGAGCTGCATAGTAAATCGGGATTATTATCTTTCATAGCATAACTCTGAGTACAACCAGTAAGTAATATAACCATAGCTAAGGTGCTGAGTTTTCGCATCTTTAATTACCTTTTTAATTTTAATACCTTGAGCTAATCATTGTCAGGATACGAAAAAGCCCCGAATTAACGGGGCTTTGGTATCATATTATTGAGTTGCTTACGCTGATTTCATCAAAGAATCGGCTCTTGCTTCGAGGTGTGAGTTACCCATTAGGTAAGCATCCACAGCACGAGCACATTCACGACCTTCATTGATACAGCGAACAACCAGTGATTGACCGGTACGCATATCACCTGCAGCAAACACACCTTTTTGATTGGTGGCGTAACCTTCGGCTGCGACATTGCCTCGATCATCAAGTTTGATGTCCAATTGGGCAAGTACGCCGCTTGGCTCTGGATGTAAGAAGCCCATAGCTAAGAAAGCTTTGGTACATGGAATGACTCGCTCAGAGCCTTCCACTTCTTTAAATCCTGGGCGTTCACCTGGTTTGGCGTCATCCCATACAATGTCTGCAATGCGTAATTCTTTTACATTACCGTTTTCATCGCCGATAAACTCTTTAGTCAAAATGTTCCAATGACGCTCACAACCTTCTTCGTGAGAAGTGGTGGTTTTCATGATCATTGGATATTGAGGCCAAGGTTGGTTAGCTGGGCGTTGCTCCGGTGGAATCGGCATGATTTCTACTTGAGTAATGCTTGCTGCACCATGACGGTTAGAAGTACCTACACAGTCAGAGCCGGTATCACCACCACCGATAACCACAACATGGTCATCTTTAGCATGAATTTCTTCACCTTTTAGATCCATGTTGTTAGCGCGGCGGTTGTTTTGACCTAGGAATTCCATCGCAAAATGGACGCCTTTTAAGTCGCGGCCCGGAATTGGTAAATCACGAGGAACCGTAGAACCACCGGTAAGCAGTATTACATCAAATTCTTGACGCAATTGCTGAGCATTGATGTTAACGCCAATATGAGCATTAACTTCAAATTTAACGCCAGCTTCTGCCATCAAGTCAATTTTACGGTCGATGACGTCCATGCTGAGTTTAAAGTCAGGGATGCCAAAGCGTAGCAAACCACCGACTTTTTCATCACGCTCAAATACGGTCACTGAGTGGCCCGCGGCATTGAGCTGTTCTGCAGCTGATAAACCAGCAGGGCCAGAACCGACAATCGCAATGGTTTTTCCTGTGCGTTTACGAGGTTTACGTGCTTTAGCAAAGCCTTCTTTATAGGCGCGCTCAGCAATGTTTTTCTCGATATTACAAATCGTAATAGGGTCTTGGTTAATACCCAGTACACAAGCAGTTTCACATGGTGCAGGACACACGCGACCAGTAAATTCTGGGAAGTTATTGGTGCTGCTTAGAATATTCCAAGCCTCTTCCCAGCTATCACGGTATACCGCATCGTTAAATTCAGGAATGATGTTCCCAATTGGGCAGCCGCTATGACAAAACGGCACTCCACAATCCATACAGCGAGAAGCTTGAGTATTGATTTTTTCACCAAACTCCTCATCGAGTACGAACTCTTTATTGTCTTGTATACGAACACTCGGATCGACTTTTTTCGGTAGTTCACGTCCGTGCTCTAAAAATCCAGTAGGCTTACCCATTGACGGCCTCCAACTCTTCCTTGTTTGCGGCTTGTTTGCGCTTTTGCAATACAGCTTTGTAATCACGAGGCATAACTTTTGCCAAGCTTGCTAGGTTGTTTTCAAAATCAGCTAAGAAGTTTTGCGCCACTGTACTTCCAGTGTACTCAACATGCTTGGTCAGCATATCTTTAATGAACGCTTTATCTTCAGCTTCAATTGGATCGACATCCACTAACTCTGGGTTGAGCTTCTTATCGAAGTCACCATCTTTATCCCAAACATAAGCCACACCGCCACTCATACCAGCAGCAAAGTTACGACCTGTTGAGCCAAGGATAATCGCTGAACCACCAGTCATGTACTCACAACCATGGTCACCAACGCCTTCAACGACTACGTGTGCGCCAGAGTTACGAACGCAGAAACGTTCACCAGCCATACCACGGATAAAGGATTGACCTGACGTTGCACCGTAGAAACATACGTTACCAACTACGATGTTATCTTCAGCAACTACTGTCGAACGGCGATCAGGGTAGAGTACTAATGTACCGCCTGATAGACCTTTACCCCAATAGTCATTGGCATCGCCTTCCACTTCAAACTTAACGCCTTTAGCAAGGAAAGCACCGAATGACTGACCAGCAGAACCGGTGAACTTAACGTTCATTGGTTTTGGTAGACCTTGGTCTTTATATACTTTCGAAATTTCATTCGACAGCATAGTACCCGTACTACGGTCGGTATTGATAATAGGGAAGAGAGCCTCTACCGCTTCACCTTTAGTTAAAGCAGGTTGAGCCGCTTCAATTAACTTACGATCCAATACCGCTTCTAATCCGTGATTTTGAGGTTTCTGATTGTAGATACCATCTTCAGCACGAGGCGGTTGAATATGTAATACAGGGCTAAGATCGAGGTTCTTATATTTCCAGTGTTGGATATCATCACGTACTTTGAGTTTGTGAGATTGACCAACCATTTCATCGATAGTACGGAAACCAAGTTCTGCCATTACTTCACGTAAACCTTCTGCCATGTATTGGAAGAAAGTCACGACATCTTCTACGCGGCCATCAAAGCGCTCACGCAAGGTTTTGTTTTGTGTTGCAATACCAACTGGGCAAGTGTTTTTGTGACACTTACGCATCATGATACAGCCTTCAACCACTAGTGCTGCGGTTGCTACGCCCCATTCTTCTGCACCAAGTAGTGTAGCGACAGCAAGGTCACGAGGTGTTTTCATCTGACCATCAGACTGAACAACGATACGGTTACGTAGGCCGTTTTTCAGTAGGGTTTGGTGCGTTTCAGCTAGGCCAAGTTCCCACGGTAAACCAGTGTGACGGATTGAAGACATAGGTGATGCACCCGTACCACCATCAAAGCCTGCGATTAGAACCACATCCGCTTTTGCTTTGGCAACACCTGATGCAATGGTACCCACACCAGCTTCTGATACTAGCTTGACGTTAACACGGCCGTCACGGTTAGCATTTTTCAGATCGTAGATAAGCTGAGCTAAGTCTTCGATAGAGTAAATATCATGATGCGGTGGTGGTGAAATTAAACCGACTCCTGGAGTCGAGTGACGAGTCGCACCGATCCAATCATCCACTTTATCACCTGGTAGCTGACCACCTTCACCAGGTTTCGCACCTTGAGCCATTTTGATTTGCAGCTCATCAGCGTTAGTTAGGTAGTAAGAGGTTACGCCGAAACGACCTGAAGCAACCTGTTTGATTGCCGAACGTTCCCAGTCACCATTGTCCTTTTTCTCAAAGCGAATTGGATCTTCACCACCTTCACCAGAGTTTGACTTAGCTCCAATACGGTTCATCGCAACCGCTAGGGTTGAGTGAGCTTCGTAAGAAATAGAACCAAAACTCATTGCACCTGTGGCAAAGCGTTTCAGAATATTCTCAATTGGCTCAACTTCTTCAAGTGGTACTGAGCCTGCTGGGTTTTTGATGAAATCTAGCTGACTACGTAGTGTTGCTGCGTTATCACCTTGATCATCAACAGTTTTAGCGTATTGCTTAAATTGCGCGTAATCTTTATTACGAGTCGATTGTTGCAACAATGAAATAGTTTCAGGGTTGAACAGGTGTTTTTCACCACGTTGTTTCCACTGGTAAACCCCACCCACATCTAACATTTGAATTGGTATTTCACGCGTTGGGTAGCCCACGCGGTGACGGATCAACACTTCTCGTGCGATATCGTCAATGGTTAAACCTTGAATACGAGACACAGTACCTGTGAAGTATTTATCAACCACAGACTTACTGATACCAAGCGCTTCAAAAATTTGCGCACCATGGTACGACTGCAGTGTGGAAATACCCATTTTAGAGAAAATCTTCAATAAGCCAGCATTGATGCCTTTACGGTAGTTATTGAAGTAGTCTTCAGTTGGGATCTCAGGATCGAGTTTTTTCTTCTTCTGAAGATCAACGATCGTTTCAGTCACTAAGTACGGGTTAACCGCATTGGCACCGTAACCGACTAGAGTTGCAAAGTGATGTGTCTCACGAGCATCACCTGTTTCGATCACGATGTCACATTTAGCACGTAAACCTTTACGGATTAGGTGGTGATGCACCGCACCAACTGCCAACATGGCTGGAATTGCCGCGTGGTTAGAGTTAGTTGCACGATCGGTTAAGAGAATAATCGAGTAACCATCTACCACTGCATCTTCTGCATATTGGCAAATACGTTTTAGGGCGCGCTCTAGTTTACCTGGCTCTTCGGTGGCACGGAAAACGATGTCTAATGTTTTAGCTTGCAAGTGCTCATTATCGATCGCACGTAGTTTCTCAAGCTCTGCATTAGATAAAACAGGTGACTCTAACTCTACTTTTCGACAGTGTTCAGGCGTTTCAGTTAGCAGGTTATGGTCACGACCTAGGTAGGTGTTAAGTGACATAACCATGCGCTCACGAATCGGATCGATTGGTGGGTTAGTTACCTGAGCAAATAGCTGCTTGAAGTAGTGTGATAAGTGCTGAGATTGGTGTGACAATATTGCTAATGGCCAGTCTGCACCCATTGACATCAGTGGTTCATAACCCGTTTCTGCGAGCACATGAATGATGTCGTTTACTTCTTCGCTAGTAATACCAAACGCTTGTTGATGTTGTAGTAAGCGAGCAGGAGAAGGTTGGTGATGCATGTTATCGGCATCAGGCAGAGTTTTTAGAGTGAGTAGGTTGTCTTGAACCCATTGCTCATAAGGCTTAGCGGTAGCAATACTCTCTTTTACTTCTTCATCAGAAATAATACGACCTTGTTCGAGATCGGCAACAAAGATACGACCTGGTTGTAAGCGGCCACGGTATTCAATGTTCTCTGGTGCGATTTCAACTGCGCCAGACTCTGATGCCATCACTAAGAAATCATCTTTGGTTACGGTATAGCGAGAAGGACGTAAACCGTTACGGTCTAGGGTTGCACCTACTTGAACACCATCGGTGAAACAAACAGAAGCCGGGCCATCCCAAGGTTCCATGATGTTGGCATGGTATTGGTAGAATGCACGACGGGCTGGATCCATGTTTTTATTTTCTTGCCATGCTTCAGGAATCAGCATCATTAAAGCGTGTGGCAAGCTACGGCCAGAAAGAACTAGCAGCTCTAATGCCATATCAAAGTTAGATGAATCTGAACCATTCTCTGAACAAATCGGCAGTAGCATGTCGATTTCGGCTTTTGAGAATAGGTTTGATTCTAGAATGGCTTCACGTGCCTTCATCCAGTTTAAGTTGCCGCGCACAGTGTTAATTTCACCATTGTGAGCAATATAACGGAATGGTTGCGCAAGACGCCATCTCGGGAATGTGTTGGTTGAAAAGCGAGAGTGCACAAGTGCTAACGCCGTCACCATAGTTGGGTTTTGTAGATCTAAGAAGTATTGAGGAACTTGATCTGTAGTGAGCTGGCCTTTATACACCAAAGTCTTGTAGGACAATGAGTTTATATAGAAATCATCGCCAATGTTAGACACGGACTCAAGACATACTCGAACCGTGTAGTTACGTAGTACATAAAGTTTACGCTCAAGCTCTGCTGGATCCATGCTCGGGCCACCAGAAATGAAAACGTGCTCGAACTGAGGTTCGGTGCTGAGCGGATCTTCGCCGATCATTGAATTATCAACAGGTAAAACACGGTAGCCTAAAATTTCAAGATCAAGGCGCTTAGCGTTACGCTCTAGAATATCGCGGCATTGTTGGCGTTTATGTTCATCTTTAGGGAATAGAACAACACCAACACCATATTTTTCAAATGATGGGAGTTTGATACCGAGTTTGACGGCTTCTTCTAAAAGAAATTCATGAGGCTTTTGCAGTAAGATACCTGCACCATCGCCACTACAAGGGTCACAACCTTGACCACCTCGGTGTTCCATGCGGGCTAGCATATCCAGCGCCTGTGTTACCACAGCGTGAGATTTACGGTTTTTTAAGTGAGCAACAAAACCGATCCCACAGGCATCATGCTCCAGCTCAGGAGTGTACAATCCTTGTGTACTTTGCTCTCTACTTACCATAGATACATCCTTCCAAGTTAAATGGCAGCTTAGCGAATCAGCGTCTATGCTTATCGACATGGCTACTTTGTCCTTTTATGTACTTATAATCTTCCTTACTGACATTGCTCGGTCTAGTAAGTGCGATTCCTTTCAATTATTCGCAGAAAACTATTTGCGAAAAAGTTATTTCTTAGTTCCTTTGGGAAGTAATACGAAACACTAGTGGTTTTTTATTCTTCCTTTCAAGGGAATGCTAGCGATTTATTCCTAAATATTGACGTGACATCTATCACGAAAAACACAGCATCGTGCCCCCATCCTACATTTTTGTACTATGTAATTCCAACGAAAGTTACACAAAAATGATTAATTTTTTTTCGAAATTTGCATATTAAAAGACTATAGGTTGACTATCATGTAGAAAATATGCTGTTTTTTTGAATTTTTATTTATTTTGTTTGCTCGTTGACTTGAAGGGAGTTGAATCATTACTACAGTATAAAGAACTATAGACATAAGTATTTTTAATTAAAGACAGTTTTACGGTTGAAATGTGAAACTATCCACCACAAGCAACCTATTTGCTTGTAATATATGTGAGTTAATTCTGAAGCGATATGGTGGAACATGGAGTGGTTTTCGTTGCTGGAGCGTAGCTTTGCACTAGATGCTCTGCTTATCCTATTATTTTTAGTGGTGCTTTATTATGTTCATCATACTCGCCGAGTAGAGTTAGTCTTTTCTATTAAAGATGCGCCTACTGCGATATTTTTGGTGGAAGCTCATACTGGTGTGGTAGTTGATGCAAACCGTAAGGCAATGCAGCAGTTATCAATACGCCAAGTAGGGCTACGCTTTTTACTTCCCGCTCGAATTTCTTCTCAACAGTTACTATCTATACTTGATGCTGCACGAATTAATCCGCATCAAGATTGGGAAATATCGGATACCAATAAACCCTCAATTCACTTTACTCAGCACTCTGCTCACTATCGGGGACGTAAAACGTTGGTTGTCCATGCCACTAAATCTCAATATGTCGAGCGTGATAGCAACCTTCCATTAATTTTAGAAGCGTTAAATTGCCTGTCAGAGCATATCTTCATTAAATCTGTAGATGGTGAAATGCTATTTACCAATCGAGCCTATGATAGATTTTGGTTGAATAGAAAAAACGAAGGGGTTGCCGCTGAAGATATTAATATCACCAATGGAGCAGGTTCATATCCGCGGTGGACGACAGATCCTAATGGGGATAGTTGCTTACTTGAAACTCACCTTATACCAATAATATCTGAAGATGATAGTGTGAAGGCGGTGATTGGAATTAGTCATGATGTTTCCGATTGGTATTATACTCAACAATCTTATTCAGACGAAATGGATAAACGACGTGTTATGGAACTTGATCTCGCTAGGAGTGAGACCTTACTACAGTCTATCCTACGCGCCTCACCCGATCCGATTGCGGTGTTTAATCAAAATCGCATTCATGAAGCCTGTAATCAGGCATACGCAGACTCCTTAGGCATAGCAAAAACCGAAGATATTATAGGCCATAGCCTCGATGAAGTTTTGCCATCACAGATCGCCAAACGATTTGCTGCGACAGACGCTAAAGTTCTAGAAGAAAAACAGACGCTTCACTTTATTGATAAGGTAACAAATATTGATGGTGAGCCTACCTGGTATGATGTATTAAAATCGCCTTATACAGAGCCCTTTACTGAAAATACAGGCTGTTTATTAATTGCTAGAGATGTTACCGAGCACTTTTTAGTTAAGCAAAAATTAGCTAAAGCAAATGAAGAACTACAAGAACTAAGCCACTTTGATCAAAAGTTAAAAATCCCCAATACTCGATATTTTTACAGCCAACTACAGGCAGTTTGGCAACTGCAGTTACGTCAAAAATCGCCTTTAACCGTTATGATTTGCTATGTGAATATTAATCATTGTGAACAAGCACATGATAGAGAGCAAACTAGCCCTGAGTTATTGGTGGTTATTGCTAAAACATTAAAAGAAGTGATTCAAAGAGGTGCCGACTTGCTTGCAGTTGGTGATTTTGAAGGTGAATTTTTGCTTCTTTTACCCGAAACTCAAGCACCTGCCTGTTTATTGCTGGCAGATAAGATCCATCAAACTATTGCTCAACTTAATATTGAGCATGGGACTTCCTCTGTATCGGAATGCTTCTCGATAAATGTTGGTGTCGCCAGTGGAATTCCTCGAAAGGATTTAAGTGCATTGTCTATTGTTGAAGCAGCTCGTCAAGCGCTTGATGCTGCTAAGTTGAGCGGGAAAAATCAAACTCAGCTTAAAACCTTACATTCTTCTCTACAAGCTAGTTCAGGAGATCAGACTTCATTATGAATGTGTTAAAAAACCTTGCCCAATACTATGTAGATTTATTGGTTAAATTGGGAATGGTTAAATTCTCTATGTTATTGGCCTTGGCGTTAGTGTGCTTTTCTGTTTTGCTGCAAGCGGTCGTCAGTCTAGTGTTGATTGGACACATAGAGAATATCGTAATTATCCGCTCGGTATTTTTTGGTTTATTAATTACTCCTTGGGCGGTGTATTTCTTAACGGTTGTGGTCGATCAGCTTGAAGAGTCTCGCCAGCGTTTAACTAAAATGGTCGATAAGTTGAAAGATATGCGTCAACGCGATCAACAATTAAATATAGAGCTGCAAAATAATATATATAAGTTGAATCAAGAGATTAATGAAAGAAAGAAAGCAGAAGAAGCTCGTTTAGAGGTTATGCAAGATCTTGAAAATGAGGTTTATCAACGAGAAAGAGCACAAGTAGAGTTGGCTGAACGTACTGCTTTATTACGCTCTTTTTTGGATGCTTCACCTGATCTTATTTATTACCGTAATACAGATGGTTTGTTTTCTGGTTGTAACCGTGCTTTTGAAGAATTAGTTGGATTAACAGAATCTGAATTAGTGGGGTTATCGATATACGATGTATATAAAGATAATTCGACCCATCAGCAAGTAGAAGAAACGGATAAAACGGTTTTTCTAGAGAACCGAGAGTTGGCCTACGATCTGTGGCTTGAGTACCCTGATGGTAAAAAAGCGTACTTTGCATTCCGTAAATTACCGTTTTATAACAAGTCAAACCAATTACTTGGCTTGGTGGGCTTTGGGCGAGATATTACCGATCGTAAGGCTTATCAAGATGCACTACTTAAAGCTAGCCAAGATAAAACCAAGTTTATTTCAACTATCAGCCACGAACTAAGAACGCCTTTAAACGGTATTGTCGGGTTAAGTCGCATATTACTAGATACGAAGTTAGATCAAGAGCAGCGACAGTACATGCAGACAATTAATATCAGTGCCATAACCTTAGGGCATATATTTAATGATGTAATTGATCTTGATAAGTTTGATCGTAAAGAACTAGAGCTTCTTCCTACTGCAACCGACTTCCATAGCTTTATAACTGACATTGAAACAATTTCTTGTTTAATGGCTGAACAAAAAGGACTAACGTTTGAGCTCGATCGCCTAACCGATATTCCGCCAGCGATTATGGTGGATGCAACTCGATTACGCCAAGTGTTGTGGAATTTAGTTAACAATGCGATGAAGTTCACCAAGCAAGGTGGTGTGACCATAAATGTTAGTGCTGATGTGGACGGGGATGTTGCCAATATAGAGTTTGAAATTGAAGATACAGGTATCGGTATTCCTGAACATGAAATTGATAATATCTTTGGGATGTACTATCAAGTGAAGTCAGGTAAAGATAACTTACATGCAGTAGGTACCGGTATTGGACTAGCGGTTTCTCAAGAGTTTGCTCATCGTATGGGAGGCGAAATTAGTGTCTCAAGTGAATTAGGGTTTGGTAGTACCTTTGTCGTATCAATTTGTGTGCCAATCACGCAAATAGAAGAAGCTATTGGTCATGTGGAATATCAACCGAGTTTACGTATTTTTATGGTGGAAGATATTGAGCTTAATGTCACTGTAGCCCGCTCAGTATTAGAAAACCTAGGGCATAGTCTTGAAGTGGCGATGTCTGGAGAAGAGGCGCTTAGATGCTTTAATCCAGAAGATTATGATTTGATATTTTTAGATATTCAACTGCCCGATATGACCGGCTTTGATATTGCTCAGCAGCTTCGACGTACTTATTCGCAACTGCCACCATTAGTCGCATTGACTGCCAATGTTATGAAAAATAAGCAAGAATACCTTGAAAAAGGCATGGATGACGCAATTAGTAAGCCATTATCGATTAAAGATATTAATCGGGTCATTGGCAATTTTTTTGGAGGTAGAGTGGATGAAGATAAAGCTTCAGGAAATAAATCTATCCCTAAAATAGCAGTAAACTCGCCAAATACTGAAGTGATGAGTCAACAAGAGGAAAATCAACTGTCGGTGATTGATACTGAAATGTTGATCTCTTATCTTGATATTGTTGGCAAGCAGCCTGTTTTAGATAGCCTACTGATGTTTGAGCAAACTATTCCTGATTATATGCAGCAACTTAATCAGTACCTAAAGCTGGGCGATGATGAGAACTTAGTTTCTGAAGCCCATAAAATAAAAGGTGCAGCGGGCTCGGTTGGTTTACAACGAATTCAGCAACTTGCTCAACTAGCTCAAACACCAGATGCAGAGGAATGGCGAAAAAATGTCGCTGGCTGGGTTGATAAAATGAATCAATATTACCAACAAGATATCCATACCTTAAAGGCATGGATAGAGCAGTACTCATAAAATAAAAGGCCTCGCAGTCTCTTTTTATTAAAGAGGCTGCGAGGCCTTTAGATTGGTTCTTAACTTCGACGAGATTATTCGCTGAGTTCACCGCAGAAACGATAGCCTTCACCGTGAATAGTCGCGATGATTTCAGGGGTATCCGCGATGGATTCAAAGTGCTTACGAATACGACGAATCGTCACATCAACAGTACGGTCGTGTGGTTTCAATTCACGGCCTGTCATTTTCTTCAATAAATCGGCTCGAGTTTGAATTTTGCCTGGATTCTCGCAGAAGTGCAGTAATGCACGGAATTCAGAACGTGGTAGCTTGTAGCTTTCACCCATAGGATTAATTAATGAGCGACTATTTATATCAAGTACCCAGCCGTTGAACTCATATTTTTCAACTGTACGCTTCTCTTCTTGAGTACCACCACTGTGCATAGAGCGTTGTAGTAGGTTGCGAGCACGAATCGTTAATTCACGAGGATTAAATGGTTTTGTAATATAGTCATCTGCACCAATTTCTAAACCTAAGATTTTATCAACTTCGTTATCGCGACCGGTTAAGAACATAAGCGCAACATTCGCTTGTTCTCTTAGTTCACGAGCCAGGAGTAGGCCATTTTTACCTGGTAGGTTGATATCCATAATCACCAAGTTAATTGAATTTTCGGACAAAATCTGGTGCATGTTATCGCCATCAATGGCCTCAAAAACAGTATATCCTTCTGCTTCAAAAATAGTCTTTAGCGTATTGCGTGTGACTTGTTCATCTTCAACGATAAGAATTTGTGGGGTATGCATAGGAGTACCTAAATCATGACTTTAAATGGTTTATACTCTTCGTACTTGAAGTCGCATTTTTGTTGACAGTGTTTATTCACCCTCTATCTCTTTATCAAAGAAAGTCATAGGCTAGCTATGCGTATGGGTCTCATTCACTTGTCGTCTCAATGCAATTCCAATTACTTTGAGTATATTAATTCTAGATAAAAATAACATTTTGCTAGCAACTTTATTTACATCACGATAGTCATTAGCAGTTAAACAGTCTACAAACACTGCTTCAATATAGATAAAAATAGAAATAGCAGCTGAGTTGTTGATTATGTATTTGAGTCTACAGTCTTAACAGCTTGCTAACAATAAGTGAATATAGCCTAATTCTCGGTTTGTTGATTTGCATCAATCAGTTTGAAAGAAGAATGTTAAATCTCAGTGATCGTTATTCTATAAATGACGATTTTATTCAGAGGTAAGATAGGATGCTCTAAATGAGAGATAACTATTTTGTGTCTTTGGTCTGTATTTTTGAGCAAAATGAGAATAAAAGTAACTTTTCATTGACTCTTTGCCTTTAAATCGGTAAATGTAGAGATAGTTGATAGCAAATAAGACATAGACGATGACGTTTTTAACCAGCACCATTATTATGACCTCAATTATTACCGACACCATTAATGTTGGGGCAGGCTGGTAAGCGAAAGTTTTCAAAAAAAGGCCTGTATCCCACCAGATACAGGCCTTTTTTTATGCAAATTTAGATGTGAAATTTTGGAGGAAGGGATGCGAGTACTAAAATTTGGAGGGTCTTCACTGGCCGATGCTGACCGATTTTTAAGGGCAGCAGATATTATTATTAATAATGCTCAACAAGAAGATTTAGCTGTGGTGCTTTCTGCGCCAGGTAAAACGACCAATAAATTGGTTGCAGTGATTGAAAACACACTGAAAAATGGTGAAGCCGAGTTATTAATTAACGATTTAGAACAATCATTTTATGATCTTTTTGAGCAAATCAAACAGCAAGTTTCAGGGTTAGAATACTTAGCGTTTGATACTCAAGTTAAGACCTCAATGAAACAACTTCGCCAATATGTGCACGGTATGGCGCTATTGGGAATGTGCCCAGATCATGTCAATGCTCGAATCATCAGTAAAGGTGAGCGTATTTCTATTCAATTAATGAAAGCGGTCATCGAGGCGAAAGGTAAGTTAGCGAGCTTAATTGATCCAGTTGAGTATTTATTTGCTAAAGGTGATCATTTAGAAGCTATGGTGGATGTGGATATTTCTACAGGAAATTTCCAACGTAAACCGCTACCCGCGGGTCATATCAATATCATGCCAGGCTTTACTGCTGGTAATGCTAAGGGCGAATTGGTCACTCTTGGCCGTAATGGTTCTGACTACTCTGCTGCGGTACTGGCAGCTTGTCTACGTGCCGATTGTTGTGAAATCTGGACAGATGTAGACGGCGTTTATAACTGTGATCCTAGATTAGTTGAAGATGCACGGTTATTGAAATCGCTAAGCTATCAAGAGGCAATGGAGTTATCTTATTTCGGCGCTTCAGTACTTCATCCTAAAACCATCGCTCCTATAGCACAATTTCAAATCCCTTGTTTAATCAAAAATAGCTTTAATCCTCAAGGCGCAGGCACCTTAATCGGTCAAGACACTGGAGAAGATAACCTTGCGATTAAGGGAATTACCACCTTAAGCCAACTGACAATGGTCAATGTTTCAGGCCCAGGGATGAAAGGGATGGTTGGCATGGCGAGCCGCGTATTTGGCGCAATGTCGACTTCTGGTGTTTCTATTGTTCTGATCACTCAATCATCATCGGAATACAGCATTAGCTTTTGTATTGAAGCGCAAGATAAAGATAAAGCAGAGCAGGCCTTACAAGAGGGGTTTGAACTGGAGCTAAAAGATGGATTGCTTGATCCTATTGAGTTTACAGATGATGTTGCGATTGTAACCTTAGTTGGCGACAAAATGCGTACTGCTCGTGGTGTAGCTTCGCAGTTCTTTGCTTCATTGGCAGAAGTGAATGTTAATGTCGTGGCCATTGCTCAAGGCTCTTCTGAGCGAGCGATTTCAGCGGTAATTCCAGAAGATAAAATTTCAGTTGCTATCAAAGCGTGTCATGAAAATCTATTCAATTCTAAGCATTTTCTCGATGTATTCGTGGTCGGTATTGGTGGCGTTGGTGGTGAGCTGGTGGATCAGTTCGAGCGTCAACAGGCCAAATTGGCGGAAAAAGGCATTGTAATTCGAGTGTGTGGCTTGGCAAATTCGAAAGGCTTATTGCTAGATAGCGATGGTTTACCGCTAGAAAATTGGCGTGAGCGAATGGCACATGCAAGTGAAGAGTTCAGCCTAGCGCGCATGATCGCTTTGGTACAGCGTAATCACATCATTAACCCGGTATTAGTCGATTGTACCTCTAGTGAATCTATCGCCAATCAATACACTGATTTCTTAGCTGCGGGTTTCCATGTGGTGACTCCTAATAAGAAAGCCAATACTGCGAGCATGAGTTACTACCATCAACTACGAGAAACGGCTAGAAGCACTCGACGTAAATTGATGTATGAAACAACAGTAGGCGCGGGCTTACCAGTTATTGAGAACTTGCAAAACTTGATCTCAGCTGGTGATGAATTAGAGAAATTTAATGGTATTTTATCAGGATCCTTATCTTATATTTTTGGCAAGTTAGATGAAGGTATGACACTAAGCCAAGCGACGAATATCGCGAATGAAAATGGCTTTACTGAACCGGATCCTCGTGATGATCTTTCTGGCATGGATGTTGCGCGTAAATTGCTGATCCTTGCTCGTGAAGCTGGTATGGAACTTGAGTTGGATGATGTCATTGTCGAACAAGCATTACCACCTGGTTTTGATGACTCGGGTAGTATTGCTGAGTTTATGGAGCGATTGCCACAAGCGGATGCGTACTTTGCAGACCTTTCAGAAAAAGCCGCTCAAGAAGGTAAAGTATTACGTTATGTCGGTACGATTGAAGACGGCCAATGTAAAGTGAAAATGATAGCGGTGGATGAAAACGATCCTATGTACAAAATTAAAGATGGCGAGAATGCGCTGGCTTTTTATAGTCGTTATTATCAACCAATTCCATTGGTGTTGCGCGGTTATGGCGCAGGGACTCAAGTGACGGCAGCTGGTGTGTTCTCTGATGTGATGCGTACTTTAGGTTGGAAATTAGGAGTTTAATTATGTCAATGTCTCAACCTCAAAGTGTCGCAGTGTATGCACCTGCCTCAATCGGTAATGTCAGTGTTGGCTTTGATGTTCTTGGCGCTGCAGTATCACCGATTGATGGTACTTTACTTGGTGACCGAGTTTTAGTTAAACCATCGGATGCATCATTTGATTTAAAAACCGCAGGAAGCTTTGTCGCGAAGCTTCCAACTGACCCGAAAGAGAATATTGTCTACCATTGTTGGCAAGTGTTTGCCCGTGAATTGGAAAAGAAAAACATTCCTTTATTACCACTGGAAATGACACTAGAAAAAAACATGCCGATTGGCTCAGGTTTAGGCTCTAGTGCTTGTTCTATTGTGGCGGCATTAGATGCGTTAAACCGTTTTCATCAGCAACCATTAAATGAAATGGAATTGCTGGCATTAATGGGTGAGATGGAAGGGCAAATTTCTGGTGGTATTCACTATGATAATGTTGCGCCTTGCTACCTAGGTGGCTTGCAGCTCATGCTGGAAGAGCTTGGTATTATCAGTCAAGAAGTGCCTTGTTTTGATGATTGGTATTGGGTAATGGCTTATCCGGGAATTAAAGTGTCTACAGCCGAAGCTCGCTCTATTTTACCTTCTCAATATCGTCGCCAAGATATTATTGCTCATGGTCGTCACCTTGGTGGATTTATTCATGCGTGTCATTCAGGGCAACCAGAGCTCGCAGCCAAACTGATTAAAGATGTGATTGCAGAACCTTATCGCGCTAAGTTGTTGCCAGGTTTTGCAGATGCTCGTCAATACGCGATGTCAGCGGGCGCATTAGCCTGCGGTATTTCCGGTTCGGGTCCAACACTATTTACTATTTGTAGTAAGAAAGATGTGGCAGAACGAGTCGCACATTGGTTAAATGAAAATTACATACAAAATGATGAAGGTTTCGTGCATATTTGTCGTTTAGACAAGGAAGGTTCGAGAGTAACAGGAAGTGAATTATGAAGTTGTACAATATAAAAGAAAATGATGAGCAGGTCTCTTTTGGCCAAGCAGTACGTCAAGGTCTAGGTCGTAATCAAGGGTTATTTTTCCCATCAGAATTACCTAAGTTTGATGATATCGAATCACTATTAGCGGAAGATTTTATTAGCCGTAGTAGTAAGATTTTATCGGCATTAATTGGCGATGAACTAACTGCTGAGCAGGTGAATCAACTGGTGTCGGCAGCTTTTCAATTTCCAGCCCCGATTAAATCAGTCAAAGATGGCGTTTACGCTCTAGAGCTTTTCCATGGTCCGACGTTGGCTTTTAAAGATTTTGGCGGCCGTTTCATGGCGCAATCTTTGGCGGCTGTCACTGCTGACAAGGGACAAAAAATCACAATATTAACAGCGACTTCCGGTGATACTGGTGCTGCCGTTGCCCATGCTTTTTATGGTATGGAAAATATTAATGTGGTGATCTTGTATCCAAAAGGAAAGATCAGCCCATTACAAGAAAAATTATTTTGTACCCTAGGTGGCAATATTCACACTGTGGCGATTGATGGTGACTTTGATGCATGCCAATCATTGGTGAAACAAGCTTTTGATGATCAAGCGTTGCGTGAAGAAATTGGCCTTAACTCCGCTAACTCAATCAACATCAGCCGTTTAATGGCACAAATTTGCTACTACTTTGAAGCCGCTGCTCAAATGACTAAAGCTGAGCGCGATAATTTAGTCATTTCAGTACCTAGTGGTAACTTTGGTAACTTAACCGCAGGTCTACTTGCTAAAGCTTTAGGGCTACCGATCAAGCGTTTTATTGCGGCAACCAATGCCAATGATACGGTACCTCGTTACCTTGAAACGGGTAAGTGGGAACCTAAACCAACCGTCGCGACGACTTCTAACGCGATGGATGTTAGTCAACCGAATAACTGGCCGCGTATTGAAGAACTTTGCCGTATTAAAGGTTGGGGGTTAGATACACTAGGCAAAGGCATGGTGACTGATACAGAAAGTGCTGAATCAGTGGTTGAGCTGAATAATCTTGGTTATTTATGTGAGCCGCATGGTGCGATTGCTTATCGAGTTTTGACTCAACAGCTCCAAGAGGGAGAAACTGGTTTATTCCTATGCACTGCGCATCCGGCTAAATTTAAAGAAGTGGTTGATGAGATACTTGATACAGATATTGACGTTCCAGGGCCACTAGCAAAACACGGTGCGATGGAATTGCTTTCTGAAGACCTTGCGGCAGATTTTGATTTGCTAAAAGAAGTGTTGAGAAGAGTGCAGGGTTAACCGTAGCTCGAAAGCTCGTTACTAGTCACTCGAAAAAGAAAAGCTCAAAAGAGGTTAAATTCTTTTGAGCTTTTTTATTTATATGAATTCCGAGCTACGAGAAACGTAAACCCGAAAATCGTTATTACATAGACTCAGTAAATGTACGGGCAATAACGTCGCGTTGTTGCTCAGCAGTTAATGAGTTAAAACGTACTGCGTAGCCAGAAACACGGATAGTTAACTGTGGGTAGTTTTCTGGGTTAGCAACGGCATCTTCTAGTGTCTCGCGAGAAAGAACGTTTACGTTTAGGTGTTGGCCACCTTCGATACGTGGTGCAGTTTCAATTTTTACTTCACGGTATTCTATGTCGCCTAGAGAATCTGCAGCAACAACTTGATCTGCTTCAAAGCCTGTTTCAGCAGCAACACAACGTGCTTCATTTTTTTCGCTATCTAGTAGCCAGATAGAGTTTAGTAAGTCGTCGTTTGCAGCTTTAGTAATTTGGATACCTTGGATCATGCCCATCTCCTTTGCCACCTAAGTGGAATTAAATATGATGTTATTTTCGAACTAATTGATGACGCCATTATATACTTAATAACCACAAAATTAATATTGATTTAAATCAATTAAATGCCAAATTTAGATTTCATTATTGGTGTGTTTTTTTGCTGTAAATCAAGAAAACTAAAAAAAATAATGGTTTACAATATTATTTTAAATTATAAAAAATAATTTAACTTTAGGTGTGTGGTTAATTTACTACGAAATCACGGGTCGCTGTCGTTCGTTCGCCCTTGTACTCTCCTCGCGATACAATGACAAAATAAACTCAAAGAAATAGTAGAAGGTGAATGATGTCAACGTGGGCTGATGTGATCGAAAATGAAAAAAAACAAAATTACTTTAAGCTTCTTGAAAGCTTTGTTGCGACTGAGCGTTCTCAAGGTAAAAACATATACCCTGATGATAGTCTGGTTTTTTCAGCGTT
Organism: Vibrio algivorus; assembly: GCF_002218005.2. Classification (GTDB taxonomy): domain Bacteria; phylum Pseudomonadota; class Gammaproteobacteria; order Enterobacterales; family Vibrionaceae; genus Vibrio; species Vibrio algivorus. The sequence continues at coordinate 2,078,869 of NZ_AP018678.1, read as the reverse complement.
TGACCATACACCATTTGATCAAGTGAAAGTGGTGATACTAGGACAAGATCCTTACCATGGGCCTAATCAAGCGCATGGATTAGCTTTCTCGGTACAACCTGGAATTAAAACGCCTCCTTCTTTACTTAATATGTATAAAGAGTTGGTACAAGATATCGAAGGTTTTACTCTTCCCAATCACGGTAATTTGGTGTCTTGGGCTGAACAAGGTGTGTTGTTGTTGAATACGGTATTGACGGTTGAACAAGGTAAGGCTCATTCGCATGCTAAGTCTGGCTGGGAAAAATTCACAGATAAAGTGATTGCAGAGTTAAATAAAAAGCATAATGGGTTGGTTTTTTTATTATGGGGAGCTCATGCACAGAAAAAAGGCGTATCAATCGATGCATCTAAGCACCACATTTTGACTGCTCCACACCCATCTCCTCTTTCTGTCCATCGTGGTTTTTTTGGTTGTCGGCATTTTTCTCAAGCCAATATACTTTTATTACAGCAAGGAAAGTCCCCAATAAATTGGGCTTCGGTGAGTTTGCAACAAAATGAACAATTTGAATTGATTTGAGTTTAGTCACAGAAAATGAGCATGAGCTATACTGATTGAACAATATTTGACCATGGACAATAGCGCCGGAAAAGTATCGCCTATAGTGGTGGTAGTTGACTGGGTAGGAGGGAGCCATGCTAGGAAATATTATAAGTCGTGAGCACAGTTATATGGTGCGATTGCTGATTATTCTTGACCAGAAGTTAAATTTATTAAAACAAGAAAAATCAATTAATTATTTGATTATTAATGATATTGTTTCTTATCTTCAGCGGCACTCGGAAATGACACATCATCCGAAGGAAGATCTTATCTATCATTACTTCTTAGAGCATTATGGCGATAATAATAATATTGCCAATTTGTTGGAGGAGCATAAAAACTTATCGGAGACGACTAAAAGGTTTGCTGATTTACTGGAGATGGTTCTGCAAGATACCGTGGTTCCTAATGATGTATTTCGCGAACACTTAGAGCATTTTATTCATCAGCAAAAAAAACATTTAGATTTTGAAGAGCGCGAAATCTTACCTACCTTAAAGCGTCATTTTACTGAGCAGGATTGGTTGGCGGTTGAAAAGTTGTGGGGTAGTGAAGATAGTGACCCTCTATTTGGACAAAGTATTGATAAAGAATACCAGCGTCTGTCTGAATACATGAAGTCGGATGGCTAGTGGTATACCCAAGTGAATTCTGCATCTTGCAGTTACTTGGGTATAAAATAAAGCAGACACATTCAGGCCGTGTCTGCTTTATACCTAAATTGCAGCATTGAGAGAACATAATCAACTCTAGATACCTGAACGATATTTTTATCATTTTTATATCATTGAGTTAGGGTTATTATTGTAACACTCTTACCCGCAGTTGAAGTTAAATATCCAAAGTTTAAATATGATAGGCTTTTAAATATCAAGGTCTTCTAAATTATACTCGCCAAAGTAATCCAGCTCTTTCAGTTCCTTCTGTAGTTGGCGTCTATCTTGAATCGCTTCAATCTCGCGCCACTTTCTCTTAGTTGGCTTGGTCTTGTGAGCGCGATAAGGGTTTGGTTCCATTGCCATGATGTCTTCTAATTGGAAGCTTTCCATCTATAATCCCTCTTTGTTGATACTGAATCCTATTCAGGACTTTATTGATACCACACTTTTTAAGAGATTAACCTTGATGTATTTCTCATTTGTTTCTAAAAGATGAAACTTTTGTGTCATTCTGCTGCTTGATTCATGATTTATTTTTGAGTAAAAAATCGCCTTTTAGTAAATAATTTCTGCAGGAAAAAGTGGAGGTTTAAGCTGTATCGGGTTGCATTAAGGTTAATGATGTTAACGATATGTTTGTTTGACTTGAAGGTTAGATATCTAAATTGAATAATCAAACGATAATTGCTTAAGTGTTCGAGTTGAGACCTTACTAACTCTTGGCTTCACACTATTTACCTGCTTTTAACAAATGTGAATAATTGGATTTTTATTTCTTAAATTACATAGTCAAAAGTTTGTCTTTAATGTGAAAAAACAGCTTAAATATACTGAAAACTTACTATCAACTAGTGTAATAATGCATAACTATGAATAAAATTTGATATTGATTTTTAGTGCGCAGCCCTGCATTATCCTGCCGGTCATTATCAATTTGGTCCTTACTTTAAGTACTAAAATTGTATTTTGATATGCCTTTTTCTTTAAAGATAATAAAAGTAATGAATATATAAAGAGACAAGGTGGACACTCAAATGACCTGAGTGTTGAGGGAGCTCACTCTTATGGTGAGGGTAAATTAATCATTAATTTAGGTGAGGTTTGCGTGACGGATCTAATAGCTTTATTAAACGATCTTCTTTGGGGATCTATTCTGGTCTACTTATTGGTTGGCGTTGGTGTGTATTTCACTGTACGTCTTGGCCTTATTCAATTTCGCCACTTTACGCACATGTTTTCAGTGCTGAAAAACAGCCGTAAAGCAGATGCATCTGGTATTTCATCTTTTCAAGCATTTTGTACCAGCTTAGCTGCGCGTGTTGGTACTGGTAACATGGCGGGTGTGGCGGTGGCTTTAACCGTTGGTGGCCCAGGTGCTATTTTCTGGATGTGGATTATTGCTATGGTTGGTATGGCAACCGCATTTGCAGAAAGTACTTTAGCTCAGTTATACAAAACCAAAGGTTCTGACGGTAACTATATTGGTGGTCCGGCTTACTACATGGAGAAAGGTCTAGGTATGCGCTGGATGGGCATCTTATTCTCAATCTTCCTTATCATTGCTTTTGGCTTGGTATTTAACGCGGTTCAATCAAACTCGATTGCGGATGCGATGCACACCGCTTTTGCTTGGAATAAAGCAATGGTAGGTGGAGTACTGGTTGTGCTTTCTGGTTTTGTTATCTTTGGTGGTATCCGTAAGATCGCCCGTACAGCCGAAATTCTAGTGCCAATTATGGCTATCTTCTACCTAGTGTTAGCTGTGATTGTTATTGTGATGAACCTAGATAAAGTTCCTGGAGCTTTAGCGCTTATTTTCAAAAGTGCTTTCGGTTTACAAGAAGCAGCAGCTGGTGGTGTGGGTTACGCCATTATGAATGCGATTAAGACTGGTGTTGCTCGTGGTTTGTTCTCGAACGAAGCAGGTATGGGCTCTGCGCCAAATGCTGCGGCAGCGGCAACGCCGTATCCGCCACACCCAGCATCACAAGGTTATGTGCAAATGCTAGGTGTGTTTGTTGATACGATTGTTATCTGTACTGCAACAGTATCGATCATTTTGTTATCTGGTGAATATGTACCACATGGTGAAGTGACTGGTATCATCTTGACGCAAAACGCATTGAGCTCTCAAGTTGGTGAGTGGGGCAAAACTTTCGTTGCTATCGCGATTTTCTTCTTTGCATTTACATCAATTATTGCTAACTACTCTTATGCAGAAAGCAATATTGTGTTTATCTTTAAGAAGTCTCGTCACGCTAAAAATATTTTCCGCGTGATTGTACTTGGTATGGTGATGTTTGGTTCATTAGCGACACTACCGACGGTATGGTCTCTTGCTGATGCATCAATGGGTTTGATGGCGATTGTTAACTTGGTGGCTATCTTATTGTTGTCTGGTATCGTTATTAAACTGGCGAAAGACTACAACAAGCAATTAGATGAAGGTAAGTTACCGACATTTGATGCGAAAGATTTCCCTGAATTACATTCTCAAATTGAAGAAGGCGTATGGGGGAAAGAGTCGAAGTAATAAGATTGCTCGATAAATAGCTTTGACCGATACAACTAATAGAAAAAGCCATGCAGCGATGCGTGGCTTTTTTGTTATAATGGCCAGTATTATTTCAGAACACATGGATTGAATATGCTGATATTGGTTTCTCCGGCAAAAACACTCGATTACGAATCTTCCCTTCCTACCCAAAAGCACACTCAACCTGATTTAACCAAGCACTCTGCTGAGTTAATTGAAGTATGCCGTCAGCTAACGCCTGCGGATGTGTCTAGCTTAATGAAAGTCAGTGATAAGATTGCAGGGCTAAATGTGGCTCGCTTTGCTCAATGGAGTCCTGAATTTAGTTTTGAGAATGCTCGTCAGGCATTATTTGCTTTTAAAGGTGATGTTTATACAGGACTAGATGCGAATAGTCTGTCTGAAACAGATATCGACTATGCTCAGTCTCATTTAAGAATGCTATCTGGTTTGTATGGGCTATTAAAACCGCTTGATTTAATGCAGCCATACCGTTTAGAGATGGGGACAAGGCTAGCAAATCCACGTGGTAGTAATCTGTATCAGTTCTGGGGTGATATCATTACTGATAAAGTCAATGATGCGTTACAAGCACAAGGCGATGAATGGTTAATTAACCTAGCGTCGAATGAGTACTTTAAAGCGGTGAAGCCTAAAGGTGTGAAAGGTAAAATTATTACCCCTGTATTTAAAGACTGCAAAAATGGCACCTACAAGGTGATCAGTTTCTACGCGAAAAAAGCCCGCGGTATGATGGCGCGTTACATCATTGAAAATAAAATAGAAGATTTGGATGCGCTAAAAGCATTTGATACGGCTGGATATTACTTTGTTGCTGCAGAATCAACGGAAACGGAACTGGTGTTTAAGCGAGAAGAGCAGTCATAGTAGGTTGCTGTTATTGATTAAAACGTAAAAGGAGCGAATATTCGCTCCTTTTTGCTAGCCCTTACTTTTTCTTCTTTTTCACTGTTGCTTTCTTTTTAGCAGCAGGTGCTTTCTTTTTCTTCTTCTTAAAGGTTGCTTTTTTGCTCTGTGGACGAAGATCTTTAATGTATCGCTCTTTGATTTCATCTTGGGTGTAGCGCATTACGCGATCGATCATCGGCTGGTCATGAGCTTCAATTAAAGAAATTGCATTGCCTTTTTTGCCGGCACGAGCGGTACGACCAATACGGTGTAGGTATACGTCGGCAGTTCTTGGCATATCGTAGTTAATGACATGACTTACATCGGGTAAATCGATACCGCGTGCTGCTACATCAGTAGCAATTAATACATTCACTTCACCATCACGAAAACGTTGAATTGCGTTGTTTCGGCGGTCTTGCGGCATTTCGCCTTGGATCCATGAACACACGATTTGTGCGCTTTCTAGTTGGCCACGTAATTCAGCAAGGCGTTCACGAGTTTTGACAAAGATGATACTGCGCTCAGCTTGCTCAGTAAGAATGTTTTTTAGTAGTGCTAGTTTATGTTCAGCGTGGTCAGCACGATGATACCATTGAGTGATTTTCTTACGTTCGCGTCTTGAAGGATCCGCTTCCACTTTTACGGGGTTGTTTAGTAGATCTTTAGTAAAGCCTTCAACCCCACGACCTTCTAAGGTTGCAGAGAAAAGCAGGGTTTGTTTACGCCAGCGACATTCTGCAGATAGACGGTCAACAACCGGACCAAACCCCATATCTAGCATGCGATCCGCTTCATCTAAGATCAGCCATTCAATCGCACGACAATCAAAACGTTCAGCTTCAATGTACTCCATTAAGCGGCCTGGCGTTGCAACAACGATATCTTGAGTAGTACCCAGAATATCAGCGTGCTCTTGGTACATTACGCCACCAGTAATGGTAAAGATGTTTAAATTTGTATTTTTTGCCAGTGCGCGAGTTTGATCTGCCACTTGCATTGCTAGCTCACGAGTTGGCGTTAAGATTAATACGCGAGCTGGGCCAGCTTTCTTGCGTGGGAAATCTTGTAAAAATTGTAGTGCAGGAAGTGCAAATGCAGCAGTTTTACCAGTACCTGTAGGAGCTGACGCTAAGACATCCTTGCCATCAAGCGCTTGTGGAATGGCATCCGCCTGAATTTGAGTCGGGCGCTCAAAGCCCATTTCTTCAATGGCTTCAATAAGGTTTTGGTCTAAATCGAGTTCAGCAAAAGTTCTGATCACGTCATTTCTCCAACAAGCCGTGTGGCTTTAGGTTCAGGGGTTATGAAAACGGTCGCGCATTATATACCCAAGTGACTGCAAGATGCGAGTTACTTGGGTATATTACCGTTACTACATCTTGAGATAAAAATCGCGAGTTAGTTGAATAAATGATTTGCTATAGCCATCAGCTTGGCGAATCGTTAATTGGCTATTGTGACATTCGGTTTGTTCGCGAGTTAAGGTAAATAATAGTCGATAGCCGGGTTTATGGTTTGTGGTATTGACTTGGCAGAGTCGCTCTATAAACCAGCCTTGCTCTAAAGCTAATTGAATAAACGCTTCGCCTTCTGCTTTAGGTAAAATAAAACTCGCACTACCAGTTGTTTTTAATAACTTAGTACAAGCGTTAAGTAATTCACCATGCGGTAAAGAATGAGTGTGGCGTGCGGCTGCTCTGGCTTGCCAATCGGATGTGGCGCCCGAACTGAAATAAGGCGGGTTACAAACAATATGATCAAATAACTGGTTTGATTTTAATTGCTGGGCAGCGGTTTTGATAACCTGAACTCTTTTGCTCCAAGGGCTATTATCGACATTATATTGCGCCGCTTTTATTGCATTATCATCAATATCAATTGCGATAATCTTACTTTCTTGGCTTCTTTGGGCGCACATTAATGCTAGTAGTCCAGTACCAGTACCAATGTCTAATATTGAACTGTGGTTGGATATTTTGGCCCAGGCACCGAGTAATATGCCATCGGTACTGACCGCCATGCCCGCATGACCACCGTAAATTGAGAATTGCTTTAAATGAAAGTCTTTAGTTTTATTCATAATATCAATACTTTTGGCTTAAGTGACTAATTAATGGTCTTGATATGGTTTTTTATGCTTACTTATGGCTTTTTTGTTTTAATATTGTTAAGTGATAAATTCTTTAAATTATACTTGTGAGTAGATATAAACACTGCTTTTGTGTTTTTATGTTGTTATTTTGTGGTGTTCTATTGCTACTTGCTTGCGCATTGGCTCTAATTTCTTCATTATCTTGCTCCTTACATTCGGGTGGAGTTTTATTTGTTGTTCACCTGAAATGCAATTCATTACAACTATATTAAGGGTTTATTTTGAACCAAAAGTTAAAAATAACCGATATTTGGGCCCTAGGCTTCATGTTGTTTGCGTTCTTTTTAGGGGCTGGCAATATCATTTTTCCACCACTTGCTGGTCAATTAGCTGGCGAATCAGTGTTTTCTACTATGCTAGGTTTTCTTAGCACTGCGGTAGGCTTGCCTTTACTTGGAATTATTGCCATTGCGCTAGTTGGTGGCGGTTGGGATAAATTGACCCAAGACTTACCTAAAAAAGCGGCGACAATTGTTGCTGTACTTTTCTTCATTATCATCGGTCCAGCTTTTGCTGCACCTCGTACTGGTCTTGTGGCATATGAAATGGGGTTGAAGCCATTTATCTCTGAGCCATCGCAAATACATCTCACTATTTTTTCTATCGTCTTTTTTGCTATTGCGATGGGTTTTGCTTGGTCACAAGGTAAGCTATTAGATGTAATTGGAAAAGTGCTTACTCCCGTTCTTTTTTTAGGATTAATCATTCTTTCAGTGATGGTATTTATTAATCCTCAAGGCGATATTGTGGCTGCGCAAGGTCGCTATGCAACACATGCATTTAGTACGGGTTTCCTTGATGGTTATAACACTATGGATACCTTTGCTTCGCTGATGTTTGGTACTTTGATCATTGAAGCTTTACGTAGCAAAAAGATTACCGATAAACGCGCGGTGACTCGTTACGTTACTTATGCAGCGTTTATTGCAGCTGGCGGTTTAGCACTGGTTTACATTTCATTGTTCTATCTTGGTGCGACCAGTAACAGTATTGCCGCCGGCCTTGATAATGGCGGTGCAATTCTAAGTGTTTATGTACAGGCTCTATTTGGTACTGAAGGTCAGTTTGTTCTCACAACAATCGTATTACTGGCTTGTCTAACTACTTCAATAGGTTTGATTTCAGCTTGTGCTGATTACTTTAGTTCATTAACACCAATTAGCTATAAAGCATGGGTTATTGTTGTTGGTTCAGTATGTGCATTGGTAGCAAATGTTGGTTTGACTCAATTAATTGCGTTATCTGTGCCGGTATTATTTGCCTTGTATCCAGTGGCGATTGCGATTGTGTTCTTAACGCTCGTTCGTTCTCGTTTGCCAAATCGTGCTTTGGCATATCGTTTTGTAGTTTGTTTATCTTTATTGTTTGCTTTGATTGATGCAGCAAAAGCTGTGGGGATTGATATGTCAGCATTAAACTTCCTACCGCTGTTTGATTACGGTATGGCGTGGATGCTACCAACATTGGCCGCGGTTGTGGTGATGATGTTTGTCCCAAAATGCGAGCAACAAGCAAATGAAATGGCTGAGTTAAGCGAAGATATGGCTTAATTCTTTAATAAGCGAATAAGAAAAGGCTTAGTGAGTTGAGTACACTAAGCCTTTTTTGTATTTGGAGGTTTTCGATAGTTGATGTTAGGGCGTGTTTAACGTTCAAGATTAAATTTTGTTTGAGACAAAAGATAATTAGTACGATTGGTATAAATATGCTCTATAAACTGTCGTGATACTCAACAAGGATTTGCTCGCACCACTGCTCGATACGCTCATCACTGAGTTCATACTGAGAGTCTTCATCAAGCGCTAAACCAACAAAATGTGTTTTATCTTCAGTAAGCGCTTTAGATTGTTCAAACTCATAGCCTTGGTTAGGCCAATAGCCTAAAAATTTAACTCCGGTTACTATCAGCTCGTCGTGCAGCATCCCCATCGCATCGAGAAACCATTCGCCATAGCCTTCTTGATCGCCGAGACCGAATAATGCCACGTACTTGCCGTTTAGAGATAGCCCATCGAGTTGCTGCCATACCGCGCTCCAATCTTCTTGTATCTCACCAAAATCCCAAGTGGAAATGCCTAAAATAAGAAAGTCATAATCTTGAAGTGTTGCGACTGGAGTATCTTTAATATTGTAGATATCGACCAGATCTTCGCCAATAATCGCGCGGATTTTTTCCGATGCCATTTCGGTATAACAGGTGCTTGAACCGTAGAATAATCCAATCTTCATAAGTATTTTTAAACGTTTGATGAATTTGTGGTTAATTCTAACGGTAATAAGCAGAGCTTTACATGCTTTCAGTAAAATTAGTGGCAATTATGAGTGAGCTACCGTAGTCTCAGTATGGGTATTAGGTATAAAGTGAGTATAGGTGATGCAGTCTGAGTTATCTCTGGTAGAACGTTTTCTTGATTCAATCTGGTTAGAGAAAGGCTTGTCAGAAAATACCTTGCAGTCTTATCGACATGATCTTGATAAGTTGGTGGGATGGCTAAGTAAACAATCAATGAGCTTGTTAACCGTGACAACTTATGACTTACAAGCCTACCAAGCTTGGTTATTGGAACAAAATTACAAACAAACCTCTCGAGCACGTATGTTGTCTGCTATACGTCGACTATTCCAATACTTTACTCGTGAAAAGCTGCGCAGCGATGATCCTAGTGCGTTATTAATTGCCCCTAAGTTGCCAAAACGCTTACCGAAAGATTTGTCAGAACAACAAATTGAAGCCTTACTTGATGCGCCAATCGTTGAAGATCCTTTAGAGTTACGTGATAAAGCTATGCTAGAGCTACTTTATGCGACAGGCTTACGTGTAACGGAACTGGTGAGTTTGACCATGGAAAATATGAGTCTTCGTCAAGGAGTCGTACGGGTGATGGGTAAAGGTGGTAAAGAGCGTCTAGTGCCTATGGGAGAAAATGCCATTGAATGGATTGAAACTTACTTAGAGCAAGGTCGTCCGGCATTACTTGGTGAGAAAAGCTCTGATGTGGTGTTTCCCAGTAAGCGGGCCCGCCAAATGACACGTCAAACTTTTTGGCATCGTATTAAATTCTATGCTCAACATGCAGGAATTGATTCTGAAGCACTCTCTCCACACGTATTACGCCATGCTTTTGCGACGCATTTGTTGAATCATGGCGCCGATTTGAGAGTAGTGCAAATGCTGCTTGGACATAGTGACTTATCGACCACACAAATTTATACTCATGTGGCAACGGAGAGATTAAAACAAATTCACCAACAACATCACCCGAGAGCGTAAGGGGTCGTTGTTTGATAACTTTTATCCACATTTTAGGTGTTCTATGCATTTTGCTTCTTTATTTGATTCAATTAACGTTAAGTCTGTTTGTGCTAAAGGAGCATTGGCTTTTTCCGCATTGATTTTTTCAGTATTGAGTTTACCCAGTTACGCTAGTACAGAAGGCAATCAAGCTGAAATCAGTGCGCGGTTTGTTAATCTTGGTATTAAAGTGACTGAGGTTGTGCCATCACCGATCGATGGTTTATATGAAGTGACAACGAATCAAGGCATTTTCTTCTCGAGTGCGACAGGTGACTTTTTTATTCAAGGCAAGATGTATAGCCTAGATAAACAAGGTAACTTCAGTGATTTGATGGCGAAAAAATACGCTAAGCAAGTTGAAAAGTTTGCTGATGACATGATCGTATACAAAGCTAAAGAGCAAAAATATGTGGTGACGGTATTTACCGATATTACTTGTGGTTACTGTGTAAAACTGCATAAAGAAATGCAAAAATATAACGATCTAGGTATTACGGTACGCTATATGGCTTATCCTCGCCAAGGACCGACCGGAGATGTCGCTCAGACGATGGCTAAAGTATGGTGTGCGGACGATCGTAAGCAAGCTTTAGATGATGTGAAGATCAATCGCCGATTTGATTTTGATAGTAAAAACTTACCTAAGTGCCAACAAATGATCACTGATCAATATGCTTTTGGCGCACAATTAGGCATTAGTGGTACGCCTGCCATTTTACTTTCTAATGGTCGAATAGTGGGAGGGTACTTACCAGCTAACGATTTACTCGAAGCATTAGAAGCCGAAGGTTTATAGTGGCTATATTAAACACTCCAACTGAAATGACATTTTTTGCTCGCTTTGAAGATGATATTCTAGCGGGCAAAAAGACCATTACGATTCGTGATGAAGCAGAAAGTCATTATGTTCCTGGTAGCATAGTGACAGTTTCGACCTTAGAGCAAGGGAGAGTATTCTGCCAACTGAAAATATTATCCGTCACGCCAGTGCATTTATCACAACTTAATGAGTTTCATGCCGAGCAAGAGAATATGAGCTTGCCGCAACTGAAAAGCGTTATTCAAGAGATTTACCCCGGTTTAGAACAATTATTTGTGATTGATTATCAGATTTATTCTTCAAATGTTTAAACCATCCTTAACCTATTAAGAGTATTATGACGACTATTTCTCGCCGACCTGATGTTGATCTTTCTATCCTACCTGAGTCGATTTCTCCCTTATTACGTCGCATTTATATTAATCGTCAGATCCAGAATGTTAGTCAATTAGAAAAGGGTGCTAAAGGGCTTCACTCTTATCAAGCTTTGCATGGTATTGAGCTTGCAGTGTCATTATTGTTTCAAGCGATTAAACAACAACAACGTATTATCGTGGTGGGGGATTTTGATGCTGATGGGGCGACGAGTTCGGCTTTGTCTGTACTGGCTATTCGTATGCTAGGCAGTAGTAATGTCGATTACCTAGTGCCCAACCGTTTTGAAGATGGTTATGGTTTGAGCCCTGAAGTCGTTGATCAAGCGATTGAGCGTGGTGCGCAAGTGATCATGACGGTGGATAATGGCGTATCTTCTATTGAAGGCGTGCGTTATGCCAAAGCGCAAGGTTTAATTGTGATCGTAACCGACCATCACTTACCTGGCCACGAATTGCCGAATGCCGATGCGATGGTTAACCCTAACCTGCAACAATGTTCTTTTCCTTCAAAAGCATTAGCAGGAGTAGGCGTGGCGTTTTACCTCATGTTGGCTCTACGTGCTGAAATGCGAACTCAACAGTGGTTTGTTCAACAAAATATCCCCGAGCCAAACTTAGCTGAATTATTAGATATTGTGGCATTAGGAACGGTAGCTGATGTGGTACCACTAGATGAAAATAACCGAATTTTAGTTCATCAAGGATTGCAACGGATCCGAGCAGGTAAAGCACGCCCGGGCATTCAGGCGTTAATCGAAGTGTCAAAACGCGATGCTAAACGTCTTGTGGCAGCTGATTTTGGTTTTGCTTTAGGGCCGAGGATTAATGCGGCTGGACGTCTTGAAGATATGTCGTTTGGGGTTGAGTTATTACTTAGTAATAATATTCATGCTGCTCGTCGTATGGCCAGTGAACTTGATGGCTTAAATCATATGCGTCGTGAAATTGAACAAGGCATGAAACAAGAAGCCATGGCATTTTGTGAGCGCCTACTGAACGCAAAAGGTGGCCTAGAGGATAAGTCTAGTCTGCCGTATGGCTTAACCTTGTTTCAAGCGGATTGGCATCAAGGGGTAATAGGGATTTTAGCATCACGGATTAAAGATGAATTTCATCGTCCAGTGATCGCATTTGCTGATGGTGGTGAGTTGCCGAATGGAGAGTCTTCTTTAAAAGGTTCATGTCGCTCGATTCCTGGTCTTCATATGCGAGATGTTTTAGATAAGATCGACACCCAACACCCTGGGATTATTGTGAAATTTGGTGGTCATGCGATGGCCGCGGGTTTAACGATCTACCAAAATAGATTCGAACAATTCTCTCGCTTGTTTGATTTAGCTGTACGTGAAGAGCTAGATGAATCAGCGTTAGAGGGGATAATTTTATCTGATGGAGAATTAAAACCAGAAGAGTTCTCGATGCATACAGCAGAAGAGTTACGTGCTGGTGGTCCTTGGGGACAAGCTTTTCCTGAACCTATTTTTGATGGCGAATTCAAATTGCTGCATCAAAAACTAGTAGGTGAAAAGCATTTAAAAATGATGTTAGAACCTCTGTTTAAAGGTCACCCAACAGGCATCATGATTGATGCAATTGCTTTTAACGTAGATTTACGTCGTTGGCCAGATGCGTCGGTGAAAACGGTTCATTTAGCTTATAAGCTCGATATTAATGAATTTCGCGGTAATCAATCATTGCAATTGATGGTTGACCATCTAGAAGCAAAATGAAACGAGTAAAATCCCTGTATATTCATTAGCAATTTAGGTAGAATTCTGCGCCTATCTATGCTTTGAAAATAGCATAGAAAGTGAATTTATTTCTCAACTAAGTGATAAGCCAACATGTTTGAAATCAATCCGATTAAAAACCGCCTTCAGGACGTTGCCGAGCGCACGAATGTTCTGAGGGGGTATCTTTGACTACGATGCTAAGAAAGAGCGTCTAGAAGAAGTTAATGCCGAACTTGAACAACCTGATGTCTGGAATGAACCTGAGCGCGCACAAGCGTTAGGTAAAGAACGTTCAGCATTAGAAGCAGTAGTTGAAACTATTGATCAACTGGATCAAGGTTGTGATGACGTTGAAGGGCTATTAGAGCTTGCGGTTGAAGAGCAAGATCAAGAAACCTTTGATGAGATCGAGCCTGAACTTGCCGAGCTTGAAGCGAAATTAGAAAAGCTTGAGTTCCGCCGTATGTTCTCTGGTGACCATGACGCATCTGATTGTTATATTGATTTACAGTCAGGCTCTGGCGGTACTGAAGCGCAAGACTGGACTTCGATGATGCTACGTATGTATTTACGTTGGGCGGAAGCTAAAGGATTCAAAACGGAAGTGATTGAAGTATCAGAAGGGGATGTTGCGGGTCTTAAAGGCGCGACAGTTCGCATTTCTGGTGAATATGCTTATGGCTGGCTACGTACCGAAACGGGTGTACATCGCTTAGTTCGTAAATCGCCATTTGATTCAGGTGGTCGCCGTCATACTTCATTTGCATCGGCATTTATCTATCCTGAGATTGATGACAACATCGAAATTGATATTAACCCATCAGATTTACGTATCGATGTATATCGTGCTTCTGGTGCAGGTGGTCAGCACGTAAACACCACCGAATCTGCGGTACGTATTACTCACGTACCAACTAATATTGTGGTTCAATGTCAAAACGATCGTTCTCAGCATAAAAACAAAGATCAAGCGATGAAGCAACTTCGTGCAAAATTGTTTGAGTTTGAATTGCAAAAGCAAAATGCTGAAAAACAAGCCAATGAAGATTCTAAATCCGACATCGGTTGGGGCAGTCAAATTCGCTCTTACGTATTAGATGATTCGCGTATTAAAGATCTACGTACTGGTGTAGAAAACCGCAATACTCAAGCAGTATTAGATGGCGATCTCGATAAGTTTATTGAAGCAAGCTTGAAGTCTGGCTTATAAGCACAGCTATCAACTATGCACACAGGATTCCTCTTCTTTAAGAAGACAACTAATTTATTTATAAGGGCACATGATGACTGAATCAAACAGCCAAAACCAAATCGATGTAGCAGAAGAAAATAAACTGATCGCTGAGCGTCGTTCTAAACTGGATCACATCCGTCAAACCTGTAAAGCGAACGGTCACCCAAATGATTTCCGTCGTGAGCATTTAGCCGCCGATCTTCAAGCTGAGTTTGGTGAAAAATCAAAAGAAGAGTTAGAAGAGTTAAATCATGTGGTGGCGATTGCAGGTCGTGTCATGGCAAAACGTGGTCCATTCTTAGTGATTCAAGAAACTTCAGGCCGTATTCAAGCGTACGCTGCGAAAGATGTGCAAAAAGAATTAAAAGAAAAATACCAAGGTTTGGATATTGGCGACATTGTCGGTGTTAAAGGTGCATTGCATAAATCAGGTAAAGGCGATCTTTACGTGAATATGGAATCATACGAGTTACTAACCAAAGCACTACGTCCGCTTCCAGAAAAATTCCACGGTCTAACCGATCAAGAAATGCGTTACCGTCAGCGTTACGTTGATCTGATTGTAAACGAAGATTCACGTACCGCTTTCATTATTCGCTCTAAGCTTGTCATGGCGATCCGTAACTTCATGGCGAAAAAAGGCTTCCTAGAAGTTGAAACGCCAATGATGCATGTGATCCCTGGTGGTGCGACAGCGCGTCCATTTATTACTCACCACAATGCATTAGATATTGATATGTATCTACGTGTTGCTCCTGAGCTTTATTTGAAGCGTTTGGTTGTCGGTGGTTTTGATCGTGTATTCGAAGTGAACCGTAACTTCCGTAACGAAGGCCTATCACCTCGTCATAATCCAGAATTTACTATGATGGAATTCTACATGGCGTATGCTGATTACAACGATCTAATGGATCTTACAGAAGAGATGCTAAGTACCGTTGCAGTTGAAGTTCTTGGTGATACGTCAATGCCTTATGGTGAAGAGCGTGTAGAATTTGGCGGAAAATATGCACGTATGAGCATGATCGATGCGATTAAGCAATACAATCCAGATCATGCCGATATTGCTAACCTAAACGAAGAAACGGTAAAAGATCGTGACTTTATGGTTAAGATTGCGAAATCAGTACACGTTGAAGTGGAAAGCTTCTGGACTTGTGGTCAACTGCTTGAAGAGATTTTTGGTGAAACCGCTGAACCTCAACTAATTCAACCTACTTTTATCACTGGCTACCCAGCAGATATTTCACCACTGGCACGTCGCAGTGATTCAAATCCGTTCTTTACCGATCGTTTTGAATTCTTTATCGGTGGCCGTGAAGTGGCGAATGGTTTCTCTGAGCTAAATGATGCAGAAGACCAAGATGCACGCTTTAAAGCACAGGTTGATGCTAAAGACGCGGGTGATGATGAAGCGATGTTCTACGATGCTGACTACATTACGGCACTGGAACATGGCCTACCACCAACAGCGGGTCAAGGTATCGGTATTGACCGTTTAGCTATGTTATTTACCAATACTCATACGATTCGTGACGTGATTTTATTCCCAGCGATGCGTCCACAGCAATAATAGGCATTCTTAATTGCATTAAAACCCACCATTTTATTGGTGGGTTTTTTTTACCTGAAATTCGCAAAATACATCCCAAGCGTCTATTTTTATTAAATAAACTGTTCGTCTCAAAAATAAGAAACCCTTTCATAGCTTTAATAATATTGTCCTGTGTATGATGCCTTAACTGGTTAATAAATAATCGAAAGGATACGATATGGAAAAGTATTTCCGAATGGATTCGGTACCTGGTTCACTTTTGGTGATTGGAGGGCGACTCGATACTTGGTATGAAAAGGTAGCACTCGCAGGTTGGAAAGTGGAACGTTGTGGGGATTTAAGACTTGGTCAAAGTATGATCGATCAAATTGGTCCGTGTATTGGGCTGATTGATCTGACCAATGACGATTTCAGTTTAAGTGCGATAGCCTACCTAGTCACTAATAATAAACATGTTCGTTGGATGGCTTACATCAAAGAGCATCAACTTAATCAAGATCCTATTTGCCAGTTCATTGTTAACTTCTGTATCGATTTCTTCACTTCACCTATGCCAGAAAAACTATTACTGAGCAGTATTGGCCATCAGCTAGGAATGCTGAAAATAGAGAAGAAGGTATGGCCAGAAAATATTCTGGATAACCAAGATCTCTTAGTTGGTGACTCTTTACCGACCAAACGTTTACGTGAGCAGATCAAACGTATTGCCAATACTGATGCCAATATTATTATTGCGGGCGAAAGAGGGGTTGGGAAACGGCTAGTGGCAAAATCAATCCATGATGCATCATCACGTAGTAAAGCTCCTTTTGTTGTTGTGAATTGTAGTGCTTTATCGGAAAAACGTTTTGAAAGAGAAGTGTTTGGGTTTGAAAGAGCAAGCCAACCACCAGGCTTTCAAACGAAACTTGAAGAGGCAGACCAAGGGACCTTGCTGCTAAAAGACATTACTGCATTACCGAAAAGCCAACAAAATCATTTATTACACTTTATTAATCATCCAGTGATTTCGACTGATAACGGTGAAAAAACGTTAGATATTCGAATTATGGTTTCAACCTATAATGATTTTGAGCAAAAAGTACAAGAATCGGAGTTTTCTGATGAGCTCTTTTATCTATTAAAAATTCTCAAAGTGCATGTTACCCCCCTGAAAGAACGATGTGGTGATATTGCGAGTATTGTGAATTATTATATTCAGCAATTTAGCCGAGAATATAACACTCAAGCGCGCAGCCTTTCTTCTCAAGCACTCAAAGTTTTGACGCAATATCATTGGCCAGGCAATGTTAGAGAGTTGCTTAATCAAGTTAAACGAGCCGTATTGGTTTCTGATGGAATCGTGATTGAATTAGAGCATTTTGATTTACCATCTCAAAGCCAAAAAACACGCACCTTAAAAATGATAAGAGAAGATTCTGAAAAAGAGGCACTAGTGAAAGTATTAGAGGCTCATGATGGGCAAGTATCGCTCGCAGCGAAAGAGCTGAAGATATCGCGAGCAACCATGTATCGATTGCTTGGTAAACATAAACTGGTTTCAGAAGTGTGAAATGAGAACGGTCAAGGATGCATTGGAACCATCAATAATATGGTAATAGATTAGCGCTGATTGATTTTTGAGCGATAATTAACTGATTTTTAGGTTGTGTCTAGGTTAATTGGTTGTTTTTATTTTGTTGCGCAAATAAGGGTTGAACAAATTTCTTAGCTGGTTAAAATTTAATCGTGAATTGAATTTCACTTTATATATCAAATGGATTAATTAGTTATTTAGGAGGCACATGATGAAACATTTATATTCTGACATTTTTGTATGTGCCCGACTAAACGCGACTCATTTAGCTTATGCTTTTCATTCCCTTCGAGTAATGTCGATGGGTTCAAGCATGTTATCTGATAAACGAATTAACTAATTATTCCGTAACCTTTTGGCTGCGGAAAGTAAGCAGCCATTAGGATCATTTTGCTTATTCCCTTCTGCGCTGCTGTTTTCCCCATTCATTATTTGGAGAAAATTATGCGTCATTCTATTTATATTCAACTTGCAACATTGCTAATTAAAGCGGATTTAAAACGTGAACAAAATGCTTGGGTTCGTAAAATTCGTCGCTCTCAATACCAACTACCTCTGCATAGTGATCACTTACTACGAGATATAGGCTTAGATACTACAGGTCGACCTCTTGGTGAATCATTACCAGTTGTGGTTAATAGAGCTGAGCGCCGTGTTATTTTAATACGGCGAATATTTAGGACTCGACTGAGTACATAACCGAATGCTGGTGGTTATAGATCGCCAGCGTACAGAAAAGGGAAGTGATCACTCACTTCCCATTATACCCAAGTGACTTCAAGATGCAGAATTCAGAGCTATCATCCTTGCCTAAAGCTTGTTTTATTCTTGCTGAAACTCACATCTTGAAGTTACTTGGGTATATATTTTGAAAGTATGAGTTATGGACAAGGATTAGGGTATTGCACACCTATTGAATAAAGATCTTGCAGTAGCTCTTCAGATAACTGGGTATCGATACTATCAATGTTAGCTTTTAGCTGTTCCATTGTGGTTGCTCCGATAATATTCGACGCAACAAATGGACGTTGATTAACAAATGCTAATGCCATTTGTACAGGGTCAATACCGTGCTTTTTAGCAATATCAATGTAGGCTTGTGTTGCGGCCTCACCTTGTGGCGTAAAGTAACGAACAAAGCGTTCAAATAAACTACAACGAGCTCCATCTGGTCGAGAGCCATTGAGATATTTCCCGCTTAATACCCCAAATGCTAATGGCGAATAAGCCAATAATTCTACACCTTCATGATGGCTAATTTCTGATAGACCAATTTCAAAGCTACGGTTGAGTAGGTTGTATGGATTTTGAATCGATATAATCCTTGGTAAATCATGTTTTTCTGCTAAACGTAGTAGCGTCATTACTCCCCATGGGGTTTCATTGGATACACCGATATAACGAGTTTTACCCGCTTTCACCAATTCAGCTAATGCCTCTAATGTTTCGATAAGAGTGACTTCTTGCTGTTCATCTAAATGAGGGTAGTTGAGTTGTCCAAAGCGGTTGTTATTACGTTGAGGCCAATGTATTTGGTACAAGTCAACATAGTCGGTTTTGAGGCGTTGTAAGCTACTATCCATTGCAAGGTGAATATTACGACGATCGAGACTCATATTTTCACGAATATGAGACATACGGCCAGGACCAGCTACTTTGGTCGCCAAAATGACTTTTTCGCGTTTACCTGATTTTTCTAACCAATTACCAATATACTCCTCAGTGGATCCTTGGGTATTAGGTTTGGGGGGAACAGGGTACATCTCTGCGGTATCGATGAGGTTTATTCCTCGTTCGATCGAATAATCTAATTGTTCGTAAGCTTCTTTTTGAGAGTTTTGTTCACCATAGGTCATTGTACCTAAAGCAATTTTACTGACTTCTAAATTAGAGTGCGGGATTTTGTGATATTTCATTGCACATCCTTGGCTGATCGTTGAAAAATCATATAAAAGGTTTACTCAATATATAGCAAAAAAGCTTGAGTAGTAAGTCAGTTAGCTAAGGTTCATTTTTTGTCCTAGACTAAAAATGTAGCCAAGTAATTTATACTTTGAAGCCACTAGGGGATTTGAACGTACATCATTGATTGTGTGAGTGTGTGGTTGGAGGTAAAGATGAGAAAACAGCAATTGGATCATTGGTTGCAAGCAAGTAAAAAAGAGGAGTGTGAACCTCCTAAAGTATTTGTGGTGAGTTGCGCTGATCTTTCTCATTATTCACTTGCTGTTGAATATAAACATCGACTTGAGCCGATAATGGATAAAGATCAGCTAGCCTACTTTAACTCTTTAGAGTCGGTAAAAGATGAGCTTAAAAAATTAGGTTTATCTAGTGCTTACTTGAGATTGCACAATGCTTATGATGAGTTTGGCGCAGAGGGGCTTGATCTTTTTCAGGATATTGAATTACACCTTGCTTCTTAATTGATAAGTATGAAAGATGCTTATGACGATCTTTGTAAGTGATTTAACAGAATATTTGCTGTGAATTGTTTACGTAAATAAAAGCCTCTTGGTAAGGTCTTGATAGGTTGTCCATTGGCACTATAGGCCTCTGTAACCACTTTGCTATTTGCAGCTTTAGGGCGTAATTGCATGACTTCTCCATGCTTAGCTGTAATTTGTTCTATTTTTCCTAGCACGATAAATTCCATCAACTCTTCCCAATCTTGTTTGAGTTGATACTCTTCTTCTTCGTTTGGCGACCATAAGATCGGACGTCCAACTCGGCGTTCAGCAAGAGGGATCTCTCGTTCCCCTTCAACTGGGATCCACAATACTTTTGCGAGTTTGTGCTTAACATGGCTATTTTGCCAGGTTAGTCCATTTACTCCGGTTAAAGGCGCAACAGACACAAATGTGGTTTCCAAAGGTTGGCCATTAAAGCCAATCGGAATCGTTTTTAATTCAATGCCTAAATGCTCAAAATCTGGTTGAGCTTTGCTGCCAGATTCAGCACCTAAATGCCATTCAAGTAGTTGTCCTACCCAACCTTTTTCTCGTTTGAGGTTTTCAGGAACGGTAATGCCTGCTTTATGCGCTAAAGAAGCAAAAGAACAAGCGACGATCTTTTCGGCTCGCTGCATCAATTCTTGTTCTGTCTTAGGTGGTAAGGGCATGGCAAATGATCTGATTAAAAAACAAGATCTCTATAGTACATGATTTTTTATGAGGATCTTATTTGTATCGTTCTTATTATATTGTTAAGTAAACTTATCCACAGCTTTTGTTCTGAATGGTAAAAATAAAGGTGATGGTGATCACTTTATTCACATAAGTAGCAATAAAAGAACATGTCTGAGTCCTTTTTAAGCGCTTTTGTATGATCTGATGTGGATAGTATAAATCATGGTGGATCTTTGACCGATCTGTGTTTATAAAAGATCCTAAAGATCCTTTAGTTGTCCTTAATTGCTTTTACTGTTTTTATCATATTGTTTTTAAATTGTTTTATTTGTTTTTGGTATAAAAGATCAACACTTGTATTTGAGTGTTAAACAAGCCATTTAATTGTTTTATCGTTTTCTTCACACATTTATTCACAGAAATAGTGAATAAATGTCACAGTAACTCAAGTATTGTGTTGATAACTTATGATTTGGGTTCTGTTTATTAAAAAGTGGGTGTTAAGTAATAAAAAACACGATATTGTGCACTTGAAATTTGCCCCTTTTGTGGATATGTGAAAAAATCACTGGTAACAGAGATTTATATTAGAGGTTAGCCGTGATAGATGGCGATGGTTACCGCTTAAATGTGGGAATTGTAATATGTAACAACCATGGTCAGGTATTCTGGGCAAAACGATACGGGCAGCATTCTTGGCAATTTCCACAAGGTGGGATTGATGACGGTGAGACGCCGGAACAAGCACTATTTCGTGAATTGTATGAAGAAGTTGGGCTAACAAAGAAAGATGTGAAGATCATTGGGGTCAGTCGTCATTGGTTAAAATATAAATTACCAAAACGTCTGGTGAGATGGGATTCCAAGCCTGTGTGTATTGGCCAAAAACAGAAATGGTTTTTACTGCGGTTAGAGTGTGATGAATCAAACATCAATATGAATCGTGGACGAACCCCTGAATTTGATGGTTGGCGTTGGGTGAGTTTTTGGTACCCAGTCAGACAAGTGGTTTCTTTTAAAAGGGATGTATATCGACGAGCAATGAAAGAGTTTGCTTCGATTGCGATGCCTTTTCGAGAGCCTAAAATTAAAGGTAAGAGAAAAGTGCGTCGATAATCCTTATCCGGTTAGTCGCTAGGTAAGGGATCATAAAGGTGGATGTGAATGCTTATTCAACTAAGGGACATCGTTGAACAAGTATCTAAAGCAGACGATCTTCGTCACGCATTAGATATTTTGGTAAAGGATACTTGTAAAGCGATGCAAACAGAATGTTGCACCGTTTATTTAGCCAATAACGAGCAAAATCGTTTGGAGCTAATGGCCACTCAAGGGCTGAAGTTTTCTGGTCAAACTATTCACATTCCTTTTGAAGAAGGTTTAGTCGGGTTGGTTCGTCGTAGTGCCGAACCTCTTAACCTTGCTTATGCACAAAAACATCCCAATTTTAAATACTTCCCTGAGCTTGGGGAAAATGTTTACCAATCTTTTTTAGGCACCCCGATTATTCATCGCCGCCAGATTCTGGGCGTATTGGTCATTCAGCAACGATCGCCAAGATCATTCAGTGAAGTAGAAGAATCCTTCCTTGTGACACTAGCTGCTCAGTTGGCGGTGATTCTTGCTCATTCTCAAGCCCAAGGTCAGTGGCAACTCAATGAAAATCAAGTTCACTCTTATAAAGGTATCGCGGCTTCGTCGGGCATTGCGATTGGTCAAATTTGGTGGGATGACACTCATCCAGATCTTTCCCAAATCGCACCGGCTTCTTGTTTAGATATTAGCCAAGAGCAAGAATGGTTGGCACTTGCGATTGAAAGTGCGATTGCAGATTTTCGCCGGATGCGTAAGCGTTTTGATAGTGAATTAAATAAAGATACTTTAGCGATTTTTGAGCTATTTGTTCACTTATTGCATGATCCTATGCTGCGTGCTGATCTGAATAAACAAATTGAGCAAGGCGATCGAGCGGATTGGGCTTTAAGGCAAGTTGTTGAGCTTTATGCTGAGCGCTTTGCCAGCATGAGTGACTCTTATTTGCGAGAGCGAGCCAACGATATTAAAGAGCTTGGACAGCGGTTATTGTATTTCTTACACAATAGTGAAGTTCGTGCTCCTAGTTTTAAAAACCCGGTCATTTTAGTCGTTAGAGAGCTGACTGCCTCAATATTAGCCGCTATTCCTAAGGATAAGCTGCTTGCTGTTATCTCATTGGAAGGTGCCGCCAATTCACATGCGGCGATTTTATCTCGTGCGCTTGGTATTCCGGCCATCATGGGGGCGCAACTTAAACCAGAATCGGTATCGGGTAAGTTCGGTATTGTAGATGGTTACAGTGGCGACATCTTTGTTGAACCTGCTGCCCAACTGCTTGCTGAATATCAATCGTTAGCCAATGAAGAAGAAGAACTGTCTGATCTTGTTGCTCAGGAATTATCGCAACCAGCAGCTACCCAAGATGGCAAGCGAGTTGAGCTTATGCTCAATGCAGGTCTTAGTGCCGATACCAATATTGCGGTTAACCAAGGCGTTGATGGGGTTGGGCTGTACCGTACTGAAATTTCTTTTTTATTGCATAATCGCTTTCCTTCCGAAGAAGAACAAACCCAACAATACCGCACTATTTTAGCTACTTATCCCGATAAACGTGTGGTAATGCGAACCTTAGATATCGGTGGTGATAAAGCGCTACCTTACTTTCCAATTGAAGAAGACAACCCTTTCCTTGGGTGGCGTGGCATCCGCTTTACCTTAGATCATCCTGACATCTTTTTAATTCAATTACGCTCTATGTTAAAAGCAAGTACAGGACTAGGTAATTTAAATATTATGCTGCCTATGATTTCGGGATGCCAAGAGATAGATGAATCGCTGGTCTTGATAGAACGTGCTTATCAAGAAGTGTCGCAGTTGGATCCTAATATTCAGCGACCACAAATCGGTATTATGCTCGAAGTGCCTTCTATGTTGTATTTATTACCGTTAGTGGCGCATAAAGTGGACTTTGTATCAGTTGGTACCAATGATTTAACTCAATATTTACTGGCGGTTGATCGAAATAATTCTCGGGTATCGGATGTATACGAACACGTCCATCCTTCGGTCGTGATGGCGCTCAAACATATTTATGATATGTGCCAACAATATAAACTTCCGGTGTGTATTTGTGGTGAGTTAGCAGGGGATCCAGTTGGAGCCTTGTTGCTTATTGGTATGGGGTATCGTTCGTTGAGTATGAATACCTCCAATGTTGCTCGAATTAAATATATTCTACGTAAATCTGACTCTATAGAATTACAGCAATTAGTTAATACTGCGATGCTACAAGCCTATGGTACTGATATCTATAACCTGGTGTTTCAATACCTAGAGCAGAAAGGTTTAGCTGGGTTCATACGTGCAGGTAAGAAATAATAGTTTTTTACACAATTTCTAACCAGCTAATTAATTTGGTTGGTAGTACTGCATCTGTTAAGCGATTACTTTATTATACTCGTCAATAAATTATCTTTTTATGGTTGATGGCACTAAAGACGTTAACCTTGGTCAGATAGTATCTACCTTCTATTATTTTTTAACTTTAAAGCAGAGAGACTTTTATGAGTCAGGGATTTTTAGTCTTCCCACAGATTGATCCAATCATTTTCTCTATCGGACCAATTGGGGTGCGTTGGTATGGATTGATGTATTTACTAGGGTTCGCTTTTGCAATGTATGTTGCTAACAAGCGAGCTGATAAGCCAGGAAGTGGTTGGACGCGTGAGCAAGTTTCTGATCTACTATTTGCTGGTTTTCTTGGGGTAGTACTTGGTGGTCGTATTGGCTATGTGCTGTTTTATGGTTTTGACTACTGGATGGAAGATCCATTATATCTCTTTAAAGTCTGGACGGGGGGGATGTCATTCCACGGTGGTCTACTAGGTGTGATTACTGCCATGCTATGGTATGCACGTAAAAACCAACGAACTTTCTTTGGTGTGGCAGACTTCATTGCTCCGCTAGTTCCGTTTGGTTTAGGTGCTGGCCGTATTGGTAACTTTATTAATGGGGAATTATGGGGCCGGGTGACTGACGTGCCATGGGCGATGATTTTCCCAACCGGTGGCCCATATCCACGCCATCCATCCCAACTGTATGAGTTCTTACTTGAAGGTGTCGTGCTCTTCTTTATTCTTAATTGGTTTATCCGTAAGCCTAGACCTGCTGGTGCTGTATCGGGGCTATTCTTGATGGGATATGGAGTCTTCCGCTTTTCGGTGGAGTTTGTTCGTCAGCCTGATGCACAACTTGGCTTATTTGATAACTTTATCTCTATGGGACAAATTTTATCGGCCCCTATGATTATTATCGGAGCTTTGATTATGGTTTGGTCTTATAAAACTCAGCAGCCAACTACCTATCCAAATGAAAAAGCCACTAAACCAGCCAAAGGGAAGTAAGTTGTGAAACAGTATTTAGAACTTTGCCAGCGTATTATTGATGAAGGCCAATGGGTTGAAAATGAACGTACCGGTAAACGCTGCCTGACGATTATTAATGCCGATCTAACCTATGATGTTGGCAACAATCAATTCCCTTTAGTGACCACACGTAAGAGCTTTTGGAAGTCTGCCGTTGCTGAGTTGTTAGGTTATATTCGTGGCTATGATAATGCAGAAGATTTCCGTAAGTTGGGCACCAAAACATGGGATGCTAATGCCAACTTAAATCAGGCTTGGCTCGATAATCCTTACCGTAAAGGTGAAGATGATATGGGGCGAGTTTATGGCGTTCAAGGAAGAAGCTGGGCAAAACCGGATGGCGGACATATCGACCAATTACGTAAAATTGTCGATGATTTAACCCGTGGTGTTGATGATCGTGGTGAAATTTTAAATTTTTATAACCCAGGTGAGTTTCATATGGGGTGTTTGCGTCCATGCATGTACAGCCATCATTTTTCTCTACTTGGTGATACGCTATATTTAAACAGCACTCAGCGTTCATGTGATGTGCCGCTAGGCCTTAATTTTAATATGGTTCAAGTGTATGTGTTCTTAGCTATTATGGCGCAAATTACCGGAAAAAAAGCTGGCGTTGCTTATCATAAGATCGTTAATGGTCATATTTATGAAGACCAACTCGCACCAAT
This sequence comes from Vibrio algivorus, assembly GCF_002218005.2. Taxonomy (GTDB): domain Bacteria; phylum Pseudomonadota; class Gammaproteobacteria; order Enterobacterales; family Vibrionaceae; genus Vibrio; species Vibrio algivorus. The sequence continues at coordinate 2,053,175 of NZ_AP018678.1, read as the reverse complement.
GCGTGATATCCAATTGAAGCGCACGCCATTTGAAGCGCCTAAATTCCATATCAATCCTAAGATTAAAACGTTAGAAGATTTGGAAACTTGGGTAACGTTGGATGATTTTGAAGTGACAGATTATCAATGTCATGATGCGATTAAATATCCTTTCTCCGTTTAAATCGCGTTAAATACATTAATCATAAATTTAAGCCCTTATTTAGTATTGTATGACTAAATAAGGGCTTTTTAATAGCTCGGAAAAAACATATTATAAAAGTCTAATTTATGGTTTTTTCGAGGCAATAAATGTCACATTTGAATTATAACCATCTGTATTACTTTTGGATGGTATGTAAACAAGGGTCGGTGGCAAAAGCCGCAGAAGCTTTGTTCTTAACGCCTCAAACGGTGACCGGACAAATTAAAGCGTTTGAAGAGCGTATGAATGGCAAGTTGATGAAGCGCAGTGGCCGCAGTGTTGAGCCTACCGAGCTTGGTCAATTGGTATTTAAGTATGCCGATAAAATGTTTGGCCTTAGCTATGAAATGCTGGATATCGTTAATTACTCTCAGCAAGAAAATGTATTGTTTGATGTTGGGGTAGCGGATGCGTTATCAAAAAGGCTTGTCAGCAAAATTCTGTTAAATACAGTACCTGAAGATGACAGCATTCACTTACGCTGTTTTGAGTCCACTCATGAATTGCTATTAGAGCAACTTTCTCAACATAAGTTAGATATGATTCTATCAGACTGTCCGGTCGATTCGAGTCAAAGTCCAGGGTTGTATAGTAAGAAGCTAGGGGAATGCAAAATGAGCTTTTATTCTTCTCTGCCGATTGAGGAACATGATTTTCCAGCAGCATTGTCTCAAAGAAAATTGCTGATTCCTGGAAGAAGAACATCAATGGGGCGTAATGTCATGCATTGGTTTGAAAGATTGGGGATTACGCCTAATATCTTAGGGGAGTTTGATGATTCTGCATTAATGAAAGCCTTTGCTCGTTATCATACTGATGCCATTTTTCTTGCGCCTAACTTATACTTGTCAGAAGTCGAAGATGAATTTCCTTTGCATTTGATTGCAGAGGTCGAAGATTTGAAAGAAGAATATTATGTTATTTTTGCAGAAAGGATGATCCAGCACCCCTCTGTAAAGAATGTATGTGATGCGGATTTTAGTGGGTTATTTCAACCTTTGTGAGCATTCCCCTTATCAATAGTGAGGCAGTTAGATGGATTTGAAAGATATGGAAAGCAATCTTTCTCAAGCTGTGGTTCTTCTGAAAGCCATGGCCAATGAAAATCGATTACAGATATTATGTATTTTGCATCAAAATGAATTATCAGTTGGGCAGTTGTGTGAAAAGTTACCTTTAAGCCAATCAGCATTATCTCAGCATTTGGCGTGGTTACGCCGAGATGGACTTGTCATTACTCGTAAAGAGTCACAAACGGTGTATTACTCGTTGCAAAGTGATGAAGTAAAAGCCTTGATTAACCAGTTGCATCATTTGTATTGCGATAAGTAATTTCTTCGAAAAATAAAATTTAGATATAAAAAAACCGACCCTAAGGTCGGTTTTTAGCAATTAAACAACTTTAAAATTAAAGTGCTTTGATCGCTGCAGCAAAACGAGACTTGTGACGAGCAGCTTTATTCTTATGAATAAGGCCCTTAGTCGCCATGCGGTCTAGTAATGGTGTAACTTCAACTAGTGCAGCAGTTGCAGCTTCTTTATCGCCAGCTTCAATAGCAGCGATAGTTTTTTTCATGTAAGTGCGCATCATAGAACGACGGCTAGCGTTGTGCTGGCGACGTTTCTCAGCTTGGATAGCGCGCTTCTTAGCAGATTTACTGTTTGCCAAGGGTCTAACTCCCAAAAAACTTTAGTTCGGTGACAATTTAAGGGCGAGGACTATGCCTTTTTCCAAAAAAAATGTCAACAGATTTGTGCAAGAACCAATCTTTACCAAACAAAATTTTGGTGAAGTATGGCTATCGCGGTTAAGATGGCGTGGATTCTATCAGCATTTGAATACCAATGCTATACCCAAGTAACTTCAGGGTGTAAGTTTCAGCAAGAATAAAACAAGCTTTAGGTAAGACAAATTGAATATGATCATAGTGATTCTATCTCTGTTCAATTTAACGCAACATAAAGCTTGTTTTAACTTGCCCTTCGGGAGCTTCATCCAAATCTTTATGCTGCGTCAGATTGATTTGAAAGATACCTACATTCCTTCGCCAATCTTCCTTGCCTAAAGGTCTGGATGATAGCTCTGAATTCTGCATCTTGGAGTCGCTTGGGTATATATTATCTCATTACAAAGTCACTCATTGATGGCAAATTTATGCTCAACTAGAGATAAATTGGCCGCTGAGGGCTTATTGTCGTTTATGACTATTTTTTTATCGAGGCACACGTGAGTCGAAAACTATTACGATCAGGGCTAATCGTTAGCGCCATGACATTTGTTTCTAGGGTATTGGGGCTGGTACGTGATGTTGTAGTGGCAAATTTAATGGGGGCAGGTGCGGCTGCCGATGTATTCTTTTTTGCCAATCGAATTCCTAACTTCCTACGTCGTTTATTTGCTGAAGGTGCATTCTCTCAAGCCTTTGTTCCTGTATTAACGGAATATCATGCCTCTGGCGATATGGATAAGACTCGTCAGTTAATCGCTAAAGTTTCAGGAACTCTTGGCGTTTTAGTCACCATAGTTACTTTACTTGGGGTGCTGGGTTCTGGTGTGGTTACTGCCATTTTTGGTGCCGGTTGGTTTATGGATTGGTTGCATGATGGCCCGAAAGCTGAGAAGTTTGTTTTGGCAAGTTTCTTGTTGAAGATAACTTTTCCTTACCTGTGGTTTGTGACGTTTGTTGCTTTATCTGGGGCGATTTTAAATACCTTAGGTAAATTTGCTGTTTCATCGTTTACCCCGGTGTTTTTAAACATCATGATGATTTTAGCCGCCTTATATATTTCGCCGAATCTAGAGCAGCCAGAAGTGGGGCTTGCTATTGGGGTATTTCTGGGTGGCTTAGCTCAGTTCTTGTTTCAAATTCCATTTTTATTAAAGCAAAAAGTGATCGTTCGTCCGCAGTGGGGATGGAATGACCCGGGTGTAAAAAAGATTCGTACATTGATGATCCCTGCACTATTTGGGGTCTCTGTTAGCCAGATTAATTTATTGTTTGATTCTGCGGTTGCCAGTTTTCTTGCAACCGGTTCAATCAGTTATCTTTATTATTCGGACCGTTTATTAGAATTCCCGTTAGGTTTGTTTGGGATAGCCATTGCAACAGTGATTTTACCTGCATTGTCACGTAAGCATGTTGATGCAGAAAGCGATGGGTTCTCCAAGACAATGGATTGGGGGGTTCGCATGGTGTTATTACTTGGTGTGCCTGCAATGTGTGGTTTGATCGTGCTGGCTAAGCCCATGTTAATGGTGCTGTTTATGCGCGGCGAATTTTCATCAACAGATGTTCAGAATGCTTCTTTGTCTTTGTTTGCTTATGCCACGGGCTTACTGAACTTCATGTTAATTAAAGTATTAGCACCAGGTTACTACTCAAGACAAGATACAAAAACCCCGGTTCGTTACGGCATAATTGCCATGTTAACGAATATTGTATTCAATGCCATTTTTGCTTACTTCTTTGGTTATGTAGGCTTGGCGCTAGCAACTTCTCTTTCTGCTTTAGTTAATATGGGGCTACTATATCGTGGTTTACATATTGCCAACGTATATCGATTATCAAAAGAAACCATTGTTTTTGCAGTGAAAATTTCTCTGGCAGGGGGCTTGATGGTTGCAGTGATTAATTGGCAAATGGCTGACTTTGCTACTTGGTTAACTTGGTCGATTTCTCAACGAACCATGTGGTTAGGAGGTTTGATTGGTTTAGGTGCGGCGGTTTATCTGGTTTCTGCCACGTTATTTGGTGTCCGCTTGAAACATCTGAAAGCCGATTAATTGGCAATAACAAGGGTGCGTGACGCTCGCATATTAAGGGCATTACGTATATAATTCGCCGGTTTAACGCGAAGCAAAAATTTGGTAAATAGAAACCGTATGGAATTGATTCGAGGCATTCACAATATTAAGGCACATCATTCAGGGTGTGTTCTCAGCATTGGTAATTTTGATGGGGTCCATTTAGGACATCAAAAAGTATTAAAGCAACTTTGTGAACAAGCTGAGACTCTAGGGTTGCCTTCGGTTGTGATGACGTTTGAGCCTCAGCCAATGGAGTTTTTTGCTAAGCAAGCTGCGCCTGCAAGGCTAACTCGACTACGTGATAAGTTTGCCCAACTATCTAAATGTAAAATTGACCGCTTATTATGTGTTAATTTTAATCAAAAGTTTGCCAATTTAAGCCCTGAAGATTTTATTAGTGAATTGCTAATTAAGAAACTTGGGGTTAAGTTTTTAGTGGTTGGTGATGACTTTTGTTTTGGGAAAAATCGCCAGGGTAGTTTTTCTGACTTACAAAAAGCAGCGGATAAATATGGCTTTCAAGTCGTCAATACACAAAGCTTTTGCATGCCAGCACGAATTGCCCAACAAACTGACTCTGCAGTTCGAGTGAGTAGTACCGCGATTCGCCAAGCATTAGCGAGTGATGATTTGGCGTCTGCTAAGACTATGCTAGGCCGTGATTACAGTATTAATGGCCGCGTATCGCATGGCCGTAAGTTAGGTCGAACCATTGGCTTTCCAACCGCGAATATTCCATTAAAACGTAATGTGTCGCCAGTTTCTGGTGTTTTTGTGGTGAAAGTGGTCGGTGCCGATGGCAATGCTGTGCTTGGTGGCGTTGCTAATGTCGGTAACAGGCCGACGGTCAATGGTATACGCCAACAACTTGAAGTACATTTATTCGACTTCAAACAGAATTTATATGGCAAGCAATTAGAAGTTGTGTTGCTACATAAAATTCGAGATGAACAAAAATTTGATTCATTCGAATTGCTAAAACAGCAAATAGAATTAGATGCGCAAGTAGCAAGGGTGTGGTTACTTGAACACAATATGTTTTCAGAGACGCTCGATTAATTGAGTATCACTGCGAATTTTTTAATTAATGTCGCCCAAATGTAACGGAATTAAGAATCGATGACTGACTATAAAGATACTCTGAATCTACCTGAAACAGGGTTTCCAATGCGCGGAAATCTGGCCAATCGTGAGCCAGAAATGCTTAAGCGTTGGTACAAAGAAGATCTTTACAGCGCAATCCGTGCTGCAAAGAAAGGTAAAAAATCCTTCGTATTACACGATGGCCCTCCTTATGCCAACGGTGATATTCATATTGGTCACGCTCTAAACAAGATTCTTAAAGATATTATTATTAAGTCAAAGACCTTATCTGGCTTTGATGCGCCGTACGTTCCAGGTTGGGACTGCCACGGTCTACCGATTGAATTGATGGTAGAGAAGAAAAAAGGCAAACCTGGTCAAAAAATCTCTGCGGCTGAATTCCGTGAAGAATGTCGTAAATACGCGGCTGGTCAAGTTGAAGGCCAAAAAGAAAGCTTTAAGCGTTTAGGTATCATGGGCGAGTGGGATAAACCTTACCGCACTATGGATTTTGATACTGAAGCGAACATTATCCGTGCACTCGGTAAGATTGCCGATCAAGGTCACTTATTAAAAGGTTTTAAACCGGTTCACTGGTGTACTGATTGTGGTTCAGCGTTGGCAGAAGCGGAAGTGGAATACAAAGATAAAGTGTCCCCTTCAATTGACGTACGCTTTAAAGCTGCAGATGAAGCGGCAGTCGTGGCTAAGTTTGATTGCAAAGACGGTCATCAAGGCCAAGGTGATGTGTCTATCGTTATTTGGACAACGACTCCTTGGACTCTACCGGCGAACCGCGCAGTTTGTTTACGTGACGATCTTGAGTACGTATTGATTCAAGTTGAAGCTCATGGCGACCAACCTGCTGAGCGTATCATTGTTGCTTCTGAACTGGCGAAATCAGTGATGGATCGTGCTGGAATTGAGCACTTCCACAACCTAGGTTTTGCAACCGGTAAAGATTTAGAGCTGGCTCGTTTTAATCACCCATTCTACGATTTTGACGTGCCTGCTATTTTAGGCGATCACGTGACAACTGATTCAGGTACGGGTGTGGTTCACACGGCTCCTGGCCACGGTCAAGAAGACTTCGTGGTTGGTAAACACTACGATCTAGAAGTCGCTAACCCAGTCGGTTCAAACGGTGTTTACTTACCAGATACTGAGCTATTTGCAGGTCAACATGTATTTAAAGCCAACGATTCTGTACTTGAAGTATTGAAAGAAAAAGGCGCTTTACTGCATCATCACGCTTATGAGCACAGCTACCCACACTGCTGGCGTCACAAGACTCCGATCATCTTCCGTGCAACCCCACAATGGTTTGTATCGATGGATCAAGCGGGTCTACGTGCGAAAGCGTTAAGCGAAATTAAAAATGTTCAGTGGATGCCTGAATGGGGTCAAAGTCGTATTGAAGGCATGATCGAAGGTCGCCCTGAATGGTGTATCTCTCGTCAACGTACTTGGGGCGTGCCAATTGCTTTATTTGTACATAAAGAAACCGCTGAACTGCACCCTAATACGCCTGAATTGATTGAAAAAGTTGCCAAATTAGTGGAAAAAAAAGGCATTCAAGCTTGGTGGGATGTTGAAATCGCCGACCTTATGGGCGAAGCGGATGCGGCGAATTACGAAAAAGTTCTTGATACTCTAGACGTATGGTTCGACTCTGGCGCTACTCACTTTGCGGTGGTAGATAGCCGTGAGGAATTCAATGGCAACAGCGCTGATCTTTACCTAGAAGGTTCGGATCAACACCGCGGTTGGTTCCAATCATCGTTGATTACCTCTGTTGCGATCAAAGATAAAGCACCATACAAACAAGTATTAACTCACGGTTTCGTGGTGGATGGTAATGGCCGTAAGATGTCGAAATCTATCGGTAATGTGGTTGCGCCAAAAGATGTTACTAACAAGCTTGGCGCTGACATCCTGCGCCTATGGGTGGCTTCAACCGATTACACTGGTGAAGTTGCGGTTTCTGATGAAATCCTAAAGCGCAGCGCAGATGCGTACCGACGAATTCGTAACACGGCACGTTTCTTCCTAGCAAACTTAAATGGTTTCAACCCAGCAACCGATATGGTGGCACCGGAAGATATGGTGGCACTAGATCGTTGGGCGGTAGCTCGTGCACAAGCAGCGCAAACCGAAATCGTTAAAGCGTATGAAGAATACAACACCCACGGCGTTACTCAGCGCTTAATGCAGTTCTGTTCAATTGAAATGGGCTCATTTTACCTTGATGTAATTAAAGACCGTCAGTACACAGCAAAACGTGGTGGTCATGCACAACGTAGCTGTCAAACTGCGCTTTACTACATCGTAGAAGCATTGGTTCGTTGGATGGCTCCTATCATGTCATTTACTGCCGATGAAATCTGGAATGAAATGCCAGCTAAACTGCCAAACGGTGAGGCTCGTGATAAGTTCGTGTTTACTGGTGAATGGTTCGATGGTCTGTTTGGTCTAGTAGAAGGTGAAGAACTAAACAACGAATTCTGGACTCAAATCCAAACGGTTCGTGCTTCAATTAACAAATTGTTAGAAGCGGCTCGTAACGACAAAACGATTGGTGGTTCACTACAAGCGGAAGTGACTCTGTTCGCAGAGGATGCGTTAGCCGCAACCATCAATAAACTTGAAGATGAATTGCGCTTCGTACTATTAACTTCTAAAGCACAAGTGAAACCACTTAGCGAGAAAACGGACTCAGCCAAAGAAACCGACGTTGAAGGTTTATTTGTAGAAGTTGCGGCTTCAGAAGCTGAGAAGTGTGATCGTTGTTGGCACCATGTGGCCGATGTTGGCACTATTGCTGGTCATGAAACCGTATGTGGTCGTTGTGTGACTAACGTTGATGGTGACGGCGAAGTTCGTAAATTCGCATAACTATGAGTTCGCTTAATATGAGTAATCTCATTAAACAAACAGGGCTTCGCTGGCTATGGCTAGCGGCTCTGGTATTTTGCTTAGACATTGGCATTAAGTTAATTGTCATGGATAACATGGGATATGGTTGGGCAAACCGTATTGAAGTGTTGCCATTTTTTAACCTACTTTATGTTCATAATTTAGGGGCAGCATTTAGCTTCTTAAGTGATCAAGAAGGCTGGCAACGTTGGTTATTCTCAGGCATTGCATTTGCTGTGACTGGCGTGTTGATGTGGTGGATGCGTAAGTTACCTGCTACAGAACGTTGGAACAATGTTGCTTATGCTTTAGTGATTGGTGGCGCACTCGGCAATGTATTTGACCGAATTGTGCATGGTTTTGTGGTGGATTATCTCGATTTCTTTTGGGGCAATTATCACTGGCCAGCCTTTAACTTAGCAGATTCAGCCATTTGTATTGGTGCCGTTATGATTGTGCTTGACGGTTTTCGCTCTAAAAAAGAGCAACCAGAGAATTAATTTTGGTATTTAGCTTCAATTTACAAGCGCCGTCGGTTTTTCCAGCGGCGCTTTTTTATATAATCCGTTAACGTTTCTCGTGTAAAGCTGATTTTAAAGAATAAGGATTTTTCGTGTCGATAATTACAGAAAAGAGTACGGTCACTTTGCATTTCACCATTAAGCTAAAAGATGGCTCGGTGGCTGATAGTACCCACAATATGGGAAAAGCGGCTAAATTCACCATGGGGGATGGCAGTTTAAGCCCTAACTTTGAAACCTGCCTTATTGGTTTAACTACCGGAGAAAGCAAAGCGATAGAGCTTGAAGCTAAAGATGCTTTTGGAGAACCTAACCCAGATTTTATTCAATATATGGATAAAAACCGTTTTAATGGTCAAGAGTTAGAGGTCGGCACCATCATGGCTTTTAATGGCCGAGATGGTATGGAGATTCCGGGTATTATTTCTGAGGTTACCGGTGAGTCGGTAAAGGTTGACTTTAATCATCCTCTTGTTGGTCAAGACGTCGTTTTTGATGTGGAAATCTTAGCAGTAGAATAGCTGGCATTTAGGGATAATGGTTGCCTGTAAAAACGTTATCGGTAGAATAGCGCCATTCATTGCCGCTTAAGTGATCAGAGATATGACCCAAGACATGAAAATTTTGTTAGCCAACCCACGTGGCTTCTGCGCTGGTGTAGACCGTGCGATCAGTATTGTTGAACGTGCATTAGAAATGTATCAGCCACCAATTTATGTTCGTCATGAAGTGGTACACAATCGTTTTGTGGTTGAAGGCTTAAAGCAGCGTGGCGCGGTGTTTGTTGAAGAACTCTCAGAAGTGCCAGATGACAATATTGTTATCTTCTCAGCACACGGTGTCTCTCAAGCGGTTCGTCAAGAAGCCAAAGAACGTCAGTTAACGGTTTTTGATGCCACTTGTCCTCTCGTAACCAAAGTTCATATGGAAGTTGCTCGTGCGAGTCGCCGCAATATGGAAGTGGTTCTGATAGGTCATGCAGGGCACCCAGAAGTCGAAGGTACTATGGGGCAATACGCTAGCGAAACCGGTGGTATGTATCTGGTTGAGCGTCCAGAAGATGTTGAAAAACTAGTGGTAAAAGATCCTACTCACTTACATTATGTTAGCCAAACTACCTTATCGGTTGATGAAACCTCTGATGTGATTGATGCCTTACGTAAAACTTTCCCTGAAATTCAAGGGCCGCGCAAAGATGACATTTGTTATGCGACTCAGAACCGTCAAGATGCGGTACGTATTTTGGCTGGTAGCGTTGATGTGATGGTCGTAGTTGGCTCGAAAAACTCATCAAACTCAACACGACTAAAAGAGCTATCAGAAAAACTAGGCACTCCAGGCTATTTGACCGATTGTTCTGAAGATATTAATCCTGCTTGGTTTGATGGTAAAACTAAAGTTGGTGTTACAGCAGGCGCATCGGCTCCTGAAGAGCTGGTCAATCAAATCATTGAGCGTATTAAAGAGCTAGGCGGACGTGATGTAGAAGAAGTACTAGGCCGTGAAGAAAATATGTTTTTTGAAGTGCCAAAAGAGCTGCAAATTAAGAATGTGGAGTAGCGGGGCTCGGTAAAGACGTTACTCGTGGCTCGGAAAAGATGGCTTGAGACAAATTTAAACAAGGTCGCTAGGTGAAAATCTAGCGGCCTTTTTGTTTTTTAGCCAAGTCATACTCTAGGCTTTGAGTATGCTAAAACCTGTCATTCCGGAAATGAGGGACGAATTATCCGGAATCTCTCACACCAATGAAACTTACGTGAAAGTGAGATCCCGCATCTTCTTCGCTTAGGCTCATGTGCGGGATGACTGGGTCGGAGTTATTCATGTTTGTTAAATTCTGTTCTATAGCTATCCTCTTTATCATGAGTTTGCTTTGGTGAACTATACGGATTATTTCCGCATTTTATGCTGAGTGAATATGAGATAAGTTCTACTTTAGGAATAAATTTAGTTATTTAGCTTGCTGTCACAAAAAGTGACTGGGAAGATAGAGGGAAGACTATACGGATTTTTTCCGTCTATTAAATTGTTAGGCTACAAATCATGTTTAGGAGATTCATTTATAAATGAAACAATTGTCCTTTGGTAGTCTCCTATGGGAGAGCACTATAAAAAGCTGGGGAGCGATATTAACCTTTCTAAGCTTTATTGGTGCCCTTCTAGTCTTTTACTTGGTGCCTGAGACCAGCAGTATTGAATTGAAGTATATTTTGCCCGCAATAATTGTGGTTTTTTTTGCAGTGGTTGTTGCGTTGAGAGCTGCATGGACTGCATGCCAAGAATCAGGTTCGAAAATCCCTCGTGTAATGTATGTTAAGGATGCGCCGAGAGCTTACTCAGGAGCTTGTGCTTTGTTTTTAGTGGAACCTACGCCACTTTTATCACATGATGCCATTATTTCTGTTTACTACTTGGAAGATGATTTAGAAAGGCTTGTAGGGGTAGGTAAAGTAATAAACGTACAGAATGATAAAAAAGTCCAAATAGTCATTACGGATAATTATGACTTTGGTGAAAAGCTCAGCCAAATCATGGCTAACTCTAAAGATGAGTTGAAAAAATTAATTGTTAAAGCATCTGTGCCGAGCTTTATCTTAGAGGATATTTCAAATGGCAGATAACATACAAAAATCAAATTACCCAGCGCTAGTTGCAAAGGTAAATGATGAATACACCCTTGTAATTAATCGTGGCTCAGAGCATGGCGTGACAAAAGGCGATCACTTTTTAGTTTATTATGTTGACCCAGATGAATTGACTGATCCTGAAACAGGAGAAAGTTTGGGTAATTTGGAAATAATTAGAGGTACAGGAACAGCAACCCATGTTCAGCCCAAAATGACCACAATAAAATCTAATCGCGTAGTTTCAAGAGGCCGTGTAATTCGTCGTCAAACAGGGATTCTAGCCTCATTGAGTAGCGAGGTTGTTGAGGAGCCGGAGAAAGAAGCTATGCCTTTTGATGATCCTAATGTTGGTGATAAGGTCAAGCCTGTGTAGCCTAACAAGTTGCTGTATTCGGAAAAATTCCCCGCTGCGCTCCTAATTTTCCGGTGAGCAAGGCGTTAGCCATTAAATTGAGTTAATTGAATTGAATGGATTACTATAAAGAACTATTTAATAAAGCAGGGTGGTTTGTTCCACCTTATGTTCACATGGAGTATTTAGTTGAAATTGCAGGGGATATTTCCCAAAATAATGATTCCAATTTAGAATCACGACTTAGCCTTATTTATACCCACGACCATTTGGCTGCAATGGTAAAGCATCGGTATCCTATTGTTCCCTATATCTCTGATTATAAGCTCATCATCGCTGAAGCAATTGTAGGGTTACACCATGTTGCTGTATCTGGTCTTATTCCCGTAATTGAAGGAGTGGGTCGGAAAATACTAGAATCTAAAGGCATATCAGAAAAGTATGTTAAAAATGTTTTTGTTTCATTAGCTGAATACTCTAAAGAAAACGTAATTGCAAACCAACTTGGTGCAGTGGATGAAATCGTAGCAATGTTAGATTCATTTGTTCACTTTACTAATAATAATCTTTACGTTAATTCAGCGCGATATTCTCATCGTGATAAAACTAATCGCCATGGCATATTACACGGAGCATTTTCTGATTCTGACTATGGTGCACCTATTAATTTTTACAAAGCTAAAGGTTCAATTGAGTTTTTGTGCTTCGTTGTTTCAATAAGAGAGCCTATTTCTTTCTTTGCTCCTAATTCAAGTGAAGCTTCCTTTAAACTAGCTAAGCAATATGCTTTATTTCAAATAATGAATGATTGGCGAAAACATGGCTAACAAATATTTAAGGCGTCAAGTTACTCCACCTAGTCTGATAGAAATGGTTTAGTTCAATAATCCTAAGTCGTCTATGCTCAAAAATGAATTACGTCATTAAACCCAATCAACCAAAAACCATTAATCCCAACAGCTTTACCCCGTCCTTTATACACAAAAAAACCGATAGTCTCTCACTATCGGTTTCTATCTTTTTCGAGAAGCAACGCGCCCTAGTCACAAGCTTCCGAGTAACGCTGCCTTACACCGTCTCTGGCTTCGCGTTTAATTTCTCTTCTTCCGCTTCATCTAAAGCAGGGTCGCCTTTACCTTTAGAGATTTTAATCACGTAACCTGTGATGATAAGCATCGCAACAACACCAATGATAGTTGATAGTTGCATTGGTAGCCCAAAGCCTAATGTGCTGTTATTTAAGATAAAGGTAATACATACCGTCGTCATAAACATGGCAGGAACTGTGGTGATCCAATGGAATTTGTTAAAGCGCAGTAGGTAAGCCGATGCAGTCCAAAGCATCATCACTGCAGTCGTTTGGTTAGCAAAACCGAAGTAGCGCCAGATGATGCCGAAATCGACTTGAGTCAAAATGCCACCGATAACGAATAATGGAAGTGCCATTAGTAAGCGGCTTTTTAGTGTCTTTTGTTCCATGTTGAAGTATTCAGCAAGAATCAAACGACTAGAACGGAATGCGGTATCGCCTGAAGTGATAGGTAGAATCACCACACCTAGGAAGGCAATCACACCACCGAATACACCAAGTAAACCAAATGATGATGAGTAAACTACATTACCAGGACCACCGTGTTTCACTGCTTCGCCTAGTGCATCCATCGAACCAAAGAATGACAATGCAATCGCACACCAAATAAGTGCAATCACACCTTCACCAATCATCGCACCAAAGAATACGAAACGACCGTTCTTTTCATTTTCTAAGCAGCGAGCCATTAGAGGTGACTGTGTAGCGTGGAAGCCTGAAATCGCACCACAAGCAATCGTAATAAATAGTGCAGGCCATAGAGGTAGATCATGTGGGTTCATGTTGGTGAACATGTCGCTAAATTTATAACCAGCAAGAATCGCTTGGTCGCTTGAGAATGCGATTGCGCTGATTAGGCCAACAGACATGAAAATGAGTAAGAAGCCGAATAATGGGTAAAAACGACCAATAATTTTATCGATTGGAACGATGGTCGCTACAATATAGTAGCCAAAGATAATCGCAACCATAGTCCCCATCGAAATGGTCGCACTGGTTTGTTCGTTTACTAGGTTGCTGATCATGCCTGCTGGTGCGGAAACAAATACTACGCCTACTAGCATTAATAACACAATCGCAAAGACGTTCATGAAGTGTTTCGCGCCTTTACCTAGGTAGCGGCCAGTAATGGATGGAACTGAAGCGCCACCGTTACGAATAGAAAGCATACCAGAGAAGTAATCGTGAACCGCACCTGCAAAAATACAGCCTAAAACAATCCAAAGCATTGCAGCTGGGCCGTAAAGGGCACCCATGATTGGGCCGAAAATTGGGCCGACACCAGCAATATTTAATAGTTGAACTAAGTACACTTTCTTATTTGACATTGGTACGTAGTCCACACCATCTTGCTTTGAGTAAGCCGGCGTGGTGCGATTTTCTTTAATACCAAAAACTTTTTCAACGAAAGCTCCGTAGATAAAGTAACCGGCAATCAATGCGGCTACACAAAAAAGGAACATCATCATAATTATTGTCCTGTTCAAAAGGGTTGAGGAGTGCGGTTATACTCAAGAGGGTTTTGCATCTTGAAATCACTTTGGTAGCTATAATAATCCCAGATTTTGTCACAATCATTTAACCTTTTGATGAGTGGTCGCATATAGAATTGAACGGTCATTAATCCTAGTAAGTGGTTTTATTGTTAACTTAGCGGTGCTTTTCTGATTTGTTTTAAATGTGACCTGTGTAATAGTTGTGATAAATATACCCAAGTGACTTCAAGATGCAGAATTCAGAGCTATCATCCAGACCTTTAGGCAAGGATGATTGGTGAAGGAATTTAGCTACCTTTCAAACCAATCTGACGCGGCCTTTCTCTTATAAAAAAGAAGAGGTTTGAATGAAGCTCCCGAAGGGCAAGTTAAAACAAGCTTTATGCTGCGTTAAATTGAACAGAGATAGAATAACTATGATCATATTCAATTTGTCTTGCCTAAAGCTTGTTTTATTCTTGCTGAAACTCGCATCTTGAAGTTGCTTGGGTATATCAATGTGATGAACAATAAGGGAATATCAATGAATCAAGCTCAAGTGAAAAAGTGGGTTAGAAATATCGGTGTAGTTTCAGGGCTGATTTTAGTCACTGCGTGCACGAGCACAGCAGAAGATTACGCTAAATCTGGTGATTGGAATGCGGTTGGTTATTCTGATGGCATTAAAGGTAAGCAGAGTCGTACTGCAGGAGATTTTAAAGACTTTAGCAAAGTAAATATTAATGATTATGCCGATGGTTACTTAAAAGGTATTAATGAATACTGCAACCCTAATCATGCTTATCAAATTGGGTTAAGTGGCAACTATTATGAAGGTGTGTGTGAAGGGACTCCTGATTCGCAAAAATTTCGTATGGAATGGCAACGCGGTTGGAACGATAGTCAGTTGAATAACTAACAAGCTAGATAAGTCATTCATTGAGGCTGTTGGTTATGCTCGTTAGCAAAGAATGCTGATTAGTAAAAATGATAGTCTCAATAATCTATTCCTCAATTTATAATGTATTCACCAATAGGTATCATGTTCGATGCTCACTGAAGATCTAGGTTTAATGCTTGCCGCAGTTGGATTAGTTGGATTAGGCTGCCAATGGCTTGCATGGCGAATGAAGTTGCCTGCGATTTTATTTCTATTAATTGCTGGTTTTATTATTGGTCCGATTACGCATATCTTTCAGCCGAATGAAATGTTCGGCGATCTGCTTTTCCCCCTTATTTCCCTAGCCGTTGCGGTGATCTTATTTGAAGGTAGCTTGACGCTGAATTTAAAAGAGATCCGCGAAGTAAACCGAACCGTGATCAACATTGTCACTATTGGGGCATTAATTACTTGGGCGATTACCAGTGTCTTCACCTTTTATTTACTCGACTTTAGTTGGCCGTTGGCGCTGTTATTCGGTAGTTTAACGGTGGTGACAGGCCCAACGGTAGTCGTGCCACTATTACGTACGGTAAGACCAAAATCCAAACTTGCCAATATATTGCGCTGGGAGGGGATTCTAATCGATCCAATTGGCGCGTTATTTATTGTGATTGTGTATGAGTTTATTGTTTCTAGTAGCAAGATGCACAGTTTGCATGTATTTGGTTTGATCTTATTGATCGGCATCGTACTGGGTGGTTTAGCGGGTATGTTGTTGGCGCAGATATTAAGACGCCGTTTATTACCTGAGTATTTGCAACCATTTGCAGTGTTAACCTTAGTACTCGGCGTGTTTGCAGTTTCTAATGCTTTGGAATCAGAATCGGGCTTATTGGCGGTCACCGTGATGGGCATGTGGCTTGCTAATGCCAAAGGCGTCAATATCCAGAATATTCTGCACTTTAAAGAAAACCTGACCATCCTATTGATTTCTGGCTTGTTTTTAATGCTTTCCGCTCGAATGGAATTAGCGGATTTTGCTACGTTAGGTGTTGCCTCGGCGGTACTGTTTGCCGCAATACAGTTGTTGTCACGTCCAATTGCGATCTTTATTGCCACTATCGGCAGCAGCCTTAACTTTAAAGAGAAATTCTTTATCGCTTGGGTGGCTCCGCGAGGCATTGTGGCGGCGTCTATTTCTTCATTATTTGCGATTAAGTTAGTTGATGCAGGCGTAGAAGGTGCGAGCTTACTGGTGCCATTAACCTTTATGGTGATTGTGGGAACTGTGGTACTTCAAAGTATTACTGCGCGACCATTAGCCAATGCGTTGAGCTTATCTGAACCTTCGCCAAGAGGTTTCTTGATAGTGGGGGCAAACGATGTTGGTCGAACCTTCGCAACGGCTTTACAAAAATATGGTTATCGAATCGTCATCACAGACTCTAACTGGGAATACATCCGTAAAGCACGCATGCAAGGTTTTGAAACCTATTACGGCAACCCGATTTCAAGTCATGCCGAAGAATATTTGGATTTAATAGGCATTGGTAACTTGATCGCGGTGACGCCAGATAAGCACTTTAATGTGGTTGCTGCTAAATACTTTATGGCGGAATTTAGCGAACGTCGAGTATTTTTCTTAAATGGAAAAAGTAAAGAAAACCAACATGAAAAGCATCGGTTAGCAGAAGAAAAACATGGGCGAACTTTGCTAGGTGATGACGTGAGTTATAAGAAATTAGCAAGCCTCATTAACCAAGGTGCTGAGGTTAAACACACCAAATTAACCGCTGAATTTAACTGGCAAGATTATGTGATGAAATATGTCGATGGCCATCGCCTATCACTGTTTACTGTCGATCCTAAAGGCAATATACATATTCTTTCTAACGATAGTACCCATACGACTGAAGCGGGTTGGACAGTGGTGAGTTTGATTAAGGAATAGATGAGAGCGGGTTTCTAGTCCCTAGTTTCTAGAAAGAGCATCGGTGAACTTTGCTCTTTCTAGTAGCGAAGCGAAACTAGGAACTCGTGACTAGGAACTTACTACTACACACGCGGTGTGTTTTTGTTTACCAAACCCAATAATCTGCCCTAGGCTTGCTTTGCTGACGGGAATCGACGCTGAAGAGGCGACATCATTCTCTCGGTCGCTGTGTGGATCATGAATAAAGAAAAACTGCTCATTCATGCCAGACAAAATAATCCAGTGTGGTTCTTTGTAGCCATTAAAGCGATAAGTGCTGATCAGCAGTAATACGCATTTGCCTTGCTCAATCCATTGTTCAATTTGCTCTGTATTCGGTGGTGCACTGATGGGCACTATACCGAGAGCTTCCGCTTGTTGGCAGAAATCTTGATGCACAATTTCAATCACTTCTTTTTTGTTGCTATCGCGCACGCTATCAATAAAGGGCGTCGATTGTGATTGTGTCCAAAGTTCGACATCAAAACCACGTTTTTTAGCCGCAAGAGCTAAACCGTGCCCACTGCAACCTCCGTGACCTCCTGCCATAAAAATGGTGGTGGCCTCACGCCACAGTTGTAGCTCTTCTTTTCGTCCGAGTTCAAATTGCTTATCTAAGGTTGAAAAGGCCATCAATAAACAAGCTGCGCCACAAGTGAAAGGTGTGGTTTGAATATACAGAGGCATCGACAATAAAGTTTTAGGTTGGCTAGCGGTTAAGCGTTTTTGCATCCGTAAACCATCAGCCAAATCGTCGTAATAGTGGATCAGAACTTTTAATGGTTTATAGCCTAATTTTTGATACAAATTCTTAGCTGCAATATTGTCATTTCTGACTTCTAGGCGTAATGTGGTAGAACCGTGTTCTAGTGCTGCTTGTTCACATTTATCCATCAGTTGTTGCGCAATTTTTTGTCCACGAAACAGTGGGTTAACTGCAATTGAATACAGACGAGACAATTGTGTTCCTTGATGGAAAAGAAGCAATGCATACCCTGCGATCTGCTGTTCAGACTGTACTATCCATATTTGGCTATACGGGGAGTTTAAAAAGCGTTTCATTTGTCTCGCAGTAATCATATCGCTGCTAAATGCGCTGTTTTCTAACTCAATTAATGCGGGTAAATCTTGTGGAGTTGCTCGGCGAAGTTCCATCTTAATATCCACCATAAAATGCCGATAAAGGTCTTTGTGTCACTGCTATGTGAGTACAACAGAGACATAATAATTAGATACGACAAAGTGTTTTTTTGCTAGAGGAAAATGGATTTATGGCAAATTTTGTTATTGTGACAGATAAAGACAGCGACTGGCGTCAGTACTTCCCTTCTGACCAAGTTGTAACAGTCGATCAATATCTTCAACCTAGCTTTTTATCGGACAAATCAGAAAAGCATAAAAGTGTACAAGTGCTTAATTTATGCCGTGATTATGGCTATATGAGCAATGGCTATTATTGTTCATTATTGGCAGAAGCGCGTGGGCATCGGGTTATACCGAGAGTAATGGCAATTAATGATGTTAATCAGCCATTTGTGATTTCACTTCCTGAACAAGACTTAAATAAACATTTTGCTGATGCTGAGCAAGTAGCCGGCAAAGTGTATTTTGGCCGTACTAATATCAAAGGATTAGAAAAAGTCGCTCGTCGTTTATTTGAGCATTTTATGATCCCAGTTTTAGATATCGAACTGAAAAAACATGGTAAGCAGTGGCAACTGGCTAAGGTTGAGCCTTTTCCATTTCAAGATTTAAACAATGAAGAGCAAGATGTGTTTGCTCAGTCTTTAGAGCTGTTCTCTAATAAAGTTTGGCGCAGTTCACCAAAACCAAGTAAACAATATCGCTATGACATTGCGATGCTGGTGGATCCAGAAGAAAAAATGCCACCGTCGGATTCAGTAGCGCTTAATCGCTTTAAGAAAGCCGCCAACCGATTAGGTATGAGTTTACAAACCATTACCGCAGATGACTTTTCGCGTTTGAGTGAGTTTGATGGTTTATTTATTCGCGCTACGACTAATATTAGTAACTTTACTTATCGTTTTGCTAAGCGAGCGGAAAAGCTCGGGTTAGTGGTGATGGATGATCCAGAATCGATCATGAAGTGTACCAATAAAGTTTTCCTCACCGAGTTACTCGATAGGCACAATGTGCCAGCGCCGAAGTCGATGATTTTGCGTAGCTTTGATCCTAATTGGAAGCAGAGTTTGCTAGAGCACATGTCTTTACCTTTAGTGCTGAAAATTCCAGATGGGGCATTCTCAGTGGGTGTGGTCAAAGTGACCGATGAATCAACGTTAGAAGCTAAAGCGGCGGAATTGTTTGATAAGAGTGCGTTGATTTTAGCACAAGCCTTTATGCCTACTGATTTTGATTGGCGAATTGGAGTGATGAACCGACAAGCGATTTATGCTTGCCGTTATCACATGAGTCGTGGTCACTGGCAGATTTATCAGCATCACAACAGTGGGCGTACAACCTCCGGTGGCTTTGATACTTTAGACTTGAAACAAGTACCGAAGAATGTGGTGGATACTGCAGTGAAAGCCGCGAACTTAATTGGGTCGGGCTTATATGGCGTCGATCTAAAAGAAATTGATGGTCACGTGTATGTGATTGAAGTGAACGACAACCCTAGTATCGATAATAAAGTCGAAGATCTGTGGTTAGGCGATCTTCTATACGATCGTATTATGACGGAATTCTTGCGCCGAATTCAGTTGAGAGGGTTCTAAAAGATAAGGTTCCTAGTCCCTAGTTTATAGTCCCTAGAAAGAGCGGCGGTGAGTTTTGCTCTTTCTAGCAGCGAAGCGAATCTAGGAACTTGTGACTAGGAACCTGTATTTACACTATCCCCAACTCTTCTTTCAGTGGTTTCAAATAGCGTCGGCTAATTGGAACCACCTGTCCACTTTGGGTGATCACTTCCCCTAAACCATTATCGAGAAGTTTTATTTCTTTGATCTTTTTCGTATTGATCAAATACTGTCGATGACAGCGTAGTAATTCAGTTTTCTCTTCTAATGTTTTGAGTGTTAATTGGCTGGTAGCCGTTTGCTGAGCAGTTTGGATATGAACACCTGAAAGATCACTAAATGCTGATTCAATGTCTTGCAGTGGAATGATCATGATCCGGTTGTGTCCCATACACGGCACTTGTTGTAAGCGTTTTGGTGTTAGGGCTTCGATTTGCGCTTGAGTGTGCAGTGCTTCTTTATTTTGTCCGGCTTTGAGCAAACGTTGAATCGTTTTATTCAGTCGCTTAGGGTCGACGGGTTTTAGTAGGTAGTCAAAGGCATTGTCTTCAAACGCTTGAATGGCGTATTGGTCAAATGCGGTGACAAAAATAACGTTCGGCATGGTATCGGGATCAAGCATACTGAGCAATTCAATGCCACTAATTTGCGGCATTTGAATATCAACGAAGACGGCTTCAGGTTTTAAACTATTGATTTGCTTTAAGCCTTCAATCGCATTACTGGCTTGAGCGATCACTTCTACTTGACCGGTTTCTTGTAATAATTCGGTGAGTTCTTCACGCGCGAATAGTTCATCATCAATGACGATTGCAGTTAGCATTGGTTATCCTTTATTGACCAATTTTTTCGTAAGGGATCAAAAAACTCATGCGAGTAAAGTGATCTTTATGGCAATGGGTTTGCAGTGCGGCAGTCGGGCCAAAATGGTTGGTCAAACGCTTATCAACAATTTCCATTCCTAAACCTTCATGACCGGGTTGAGGGGGGATGAAGTTACCTGCATTATCTTCTACTACGATCTGATAACCGAGCGAGTTTCGTTGGCTAATAATGCGGATCTTACCACCTTCTAGTTTATTCGAAATACCGTGTTTAATCGCATTTTCAACTAAAGGTTGTAAAGTGAAACTTGGAAGTGATTTTTCGAGTAATCCATCATCAATATTAACTTCTACCTCTAACCTATCGGTAAAGCGGGCTTTTTCTATGGTGAGGTAAGCATTCACATGGGCCAGTTCTTCTTTAAAGGTAACGGTTTCTATATTCTGTTTTAAATTACTTCTAAAGAAATGCGAAAGATGTTGAATCAGTTCGCGAGCTTTATTAGGGTCACGACGAATAATCGCACTGATGGTATTTAGTGCATTAAATAAAAAGTGCGGGTTTACTTGAGCTTGTAATAACTTTATTTCAGCCTGGCTCAGTAAGGCTTGTTGACGCTGAAAATCGTTATACAGAATTTGGCTTGATAGTAGTTGAGCAATCCCTTCACCCATTGAACGGTTAATATTAGAGAGCAGTTTACGTTTCGGCTCATAAAGCTTAATTGTTCCGATCACTTCTTTACCCGCTCTTAGTGGAATAACTAAAACAGAGCCTAGTTTACAGCTTGGTGATAGCGAGCATTGGTAAGGAGTTTCACGCCCATCGAGATACATCACGCGGTTTTGTTCCATCGCTTGTATGGTGCACTCGGAAGAGATCTGTGTATTCGGTTTGTGGTGATCATCACCGAGGCCAATAAAGGCTAAGATTTTATCTTTATCAGTAATTGCCACCGCACCTACATTGGTTTCTTCATAAATAATACGAACAATTTTTTCAGCATTTGTTGAGTTAAAGCCTGAATTCCAAATCCCGACACTACGCTCTGCAATGGTTAATGCTCGGCGAGAAAAGGTTGCGGAATACTTTTCATAGATGGTTTTTCGATCCTGCAAAATACTGACAAACAATGCTGCACCGACGCAATTAGCAATGATCATTGGTGCGGCAATATTGGAAACAAGAGCATAAGCTTGATCAAACGGTTTGGCGACGGAAATGATGATCAGCATTTGAGCGGTTTCGGCAACAAAAGTTACCGCTAATACGATGATAGGGTTAAATAATTGCTCAGTTTTATCTTTTTTCACTAAATAGAGGTGTAATAGCCCACCAATTAACCCTTCTGCGGTGGTTGAAATAGCACAAGCCACATCGGTGAATCCGCCTAGACTGTATCTATGCATTCCACCTGTAAAGCCGACCGCAAAGCCAACAATCGGGCCACCGAAGAGTCCGCCCATTACCGCACCAATGGCTCGGGTGTTTGCTATCGCATCATTGATGTGTAAACCAAAGTAGGTCCCCATAATACAAAACAATGAAAAGAGAACATAACAGCTGAACTTATGGGATAAGCGAGAAGAAATATTCAGCAGAGGTAAAAAAATAGGCGTTTTACTGAGCATGTAAGCCAGTACTAGGTAGACACACATTTGTTGAAGCAGAGAAAGTATTAAATCCATAGTACCTAGTTCATTGTTTAAAGTTGATGATATCGCTATTTGTACACTTTAAGGTACATGTGTTTATTTTAATTTACACTGTTGAGTGTTATCACTTTCAGGTTGGTGGTGCTTGCAAACTTTATTAATACTGTTAATTTGGATTCATCAAGCGCTGAGAGTTGACTCAGATATCAGGTGTATTAAAAAATTTACAGGTAATGTTATGTACAAAAGCGAATTAAGCAATATCAACATCAGCGATGAACAAGTCATCATCACGCCGAATGAATTGAAAAAGAAAATTCCATTAAGTGACCAAGCTCGTCAGTTTATCCAATCGTCACGCCAAACCATTTCTGACATTATACATAAGAAAGATCACCGTTTGCTGGTTGTTTGTGGTCCATGTTCGATTCATGACATCGATGCTGCAAAAGAGTACGCAAAACGCCTTAAAGAATTATCGGCTCAATTGGATGATCAAATCTACCTAGTGATGCGCGTTTACTTTGAAAAGCCACGAACTACAGTAGGTTGGAAAGGGTTGATTAACGATCCGCATTTGGATAACTCCTTCGATATTGAACAAGGCTTGCATATTGCTCGTCAGTTATTAGTCGATTTAGCTGAAATGGAAATCCCATTGGCAACTGAAGCATTGGATCCAATTAGTCCACAATACCTTGGTGATACTTTTAGTTGGGCAGCAATTGGTGCACGAACTACAGAATCTCAAACTCACCGTGAAATGGCTAGTGGCTTATCGGTTCCAGTTGGCTTTAAAAATGGTACCGATGGCAGTTTAGGTACAGCTATTAATGCGATGCAAGCCGCTTCTTCTAGCCACCGTTTTATGGGGATTGATAGTGATGGACAAGTTGCACTACTAACTACCCAAGGTAATGGGAATGGTCATGTAATTTTACGTGGCGGAAAACAAACTAATTACGATTCAGTATCGGTTAATGAGTGTGAACAAGAGATGGCGAAACATGGATTAGACGCCGCGTTGATGGTCGATTGTAGTCATGCCAACTCACGTAAAGATTACCGTCGTCAGCCATTAGTTGCAGAAGATGTGATTCACCAAATTCGCGAGGGAAATAAGTCGATTATTGGCCTAATGATTGAGAGCCATATTAATGAAGGTAATCAAGGTTCAGATATCCCACTCTCTGAAATGCAGTATGGAGTATCGATTACCGATGCTTGTATTAGCTGGGATACAACTGAAACCTTGCTACGTCATGCACATAAAGAGTTAGTTCCATTTTTACAAAACCGTTTAAAAGGGTAGAGTAAGACGATTGCGTTTTAGTAGGAAATAAAATGGCTGTTGAATTAAATGAATTAAGAGATCAAATCGACGCCGTGGACAAACAAATCGTTGAGCTTCTAGCTCAACGTTTGTCTTTGGTTGAAAAGGTAGGCGAAGTAAAAAGCAAACATGGTTTACCTATTTACGCACCGGATCGTGAAGCGGCGATGTTGGCATCTCGTCGTGCAGAAGCTGAAAAACGAGGTGTTCCACCGCAACTTATTGAAGACATTCTACGTCGTACTATGCGTGAATCTTATGCCAGTGAAAAAGATTCCGGCTTTAAGTGCTTAAATCCAGAGTTACGTTCCATTGTTATTGTGGGAGGTAATGGTCAACTCGGTGGTTTATTTAAGCGTATGTTTGAACTTTCAGGCTATCAGGTGAAAATCTTAGGTAGTCAAGACTGGGCTAACGCACAAGAAATCGTTAAGGATGCAGGAATGGTTGTGGTCAGCGTGCCGATTCACTTAACCGATTCTGTGATTAAAAAGCTGCCAGCATTACCTAATGATTGCATTTTATGTGACTTAACCTCGATTAAAGCGGAACCACTCGCAGCTATGCTCGAAGCGCATGCTGGTCCTGTTGTTGGTTTACACCCAATGTTTGGCCCGGATATTCCAAGCATGGCAAAACAGGTCATTATTTGTAGTGAGGGTCGCCAACCTGAAGCTTACCAATGGTTACTCAAGCAATTTGAAATTTGGGGCGCGAGTATTTGTGACATTGGTGCAGAAGAGCATGATAACGGCATGACTTTGATTCAAGCGCTGCGTCACTTTACTTCATTTGCTTATGGCTCGCATTTATCTAAAGAGAACCCAAATCTCGATACTTTAGTGCAGTTAAGCTCTCCGATTTATCGCTTAGAGTTGGCGATGGTGGGGCGTCTGTTTGCGCAGGATCCTGATTTGTACGGTGATATTATTATGTCGTCACAACGTAATATCGATATGATAAAACGCTTCCATCAACGTTTTGGCGAAGCAATTGAAATTTTAGAACATCGCAACAAAGCAGAATTTGTGAGGCAGTTTAATTCGGTATCAGAATGGTATGGAGACTACTCTCAGCAATTTATGCGTGAAAGCCAAAACTTGTTAAAGCAAGCTAATGATGCAATGCATCGCGGCAAATAATTATCCCTGTCGTATTTGAAGCTGCATTATTTGTCACTTTGCAGCAATTTCAGTTACTTTAAGGGGCATTTTTACAAATACTACTGAGCCTTTTTTATTGATAGAAAAGGCTCATTATTCTTCTACTGTCACCCATCCACCTTCTTCTATACCAAAATCTTGTAAACTTTCTTTTTTCTTTATTTTATTTTGTTGGGTGAGTTTTCTTGATTGGTTCACTATATCATTTATTGGCTGTTTGCTACTCATTGCTAATAATAGTTGTAAGTTCACTGTTCGATTAAGCTGCTTAACTAAGTTTGGCCAAGGTACGTATGATTGCTTGTTAAATAGCTGTTCAATATTTTCGGGCTGCCATTGCATAAAGTCTTGTGGATCTAACGTTTTGCCAATAAAACGAACTTCGTAGTGCAAATGTGAGCCTGTTGAATTACCACTATTGCCACAAAATCCGATTCGGTCACCTTTCTCGACAAACTGCCCTGGCTTGACTGCAAATTGGTTTAGATGAGCGTAGAGAGTTGCAAAGCCCAAGCCATGACGAATCTTCAATAAGTTGCCGTAACCTTGGTTGCTGGCGCGAGTCATTTCAATGACACCATCGGCAGTTGCAAAAATAGGTGTGCCAAGTGGGCAGGTTAAATCCGTCCCTAGATGTCGTTTCCATTTACCACTAATTGGGTGTAATCGCTCTCCGTAAGGTGAGGAGATTCGTCGGTACTCGACAGGGATATCATTAGGGATCATGCGAAACAAGCTGGCTTCAATCGCTGGCGGAAGAGGGAAGGTGATTTGCTCTGAGTTGTCTATTGTGGCAAGAGCTTGCTCGAAATTTATTGCAGGGAGCACGATTGAGTCATCGTCTAGGTTATCAATTTGATCATGGTCTTGTTCCTGCAAAGCGTCTTGCAGGTTTTGATTGGTGGCAAGTTGTAGTTGGTACTGCTCTTTATAGAATTGTAATTGGTGATTGAGAATATCGAGTTGATCTCGGCTAGTTTGCCACTGGGCGATAGCTAACCATATTGTTGAAACTAAAAAAAGAATACAAGTAATGGAGAGTACTTTAAATAGCTTTTGGCCTACCATGTGCTTAAAGATCATCATAGGCCAAATACTCTGTTTACTCTTTGCGGTAATTTGAGAATGTAGGGTGTTAGGTAGTGTGGAGTCTAAATCAGGCATAAAGCACACAAGGTTAAAAATCTGGATAGCTTATGGTCTACAGCAATTTATAAGGAGGGAAAAGGTTGAGCTAAATTAAGCGATAAAATTTACAGCGCTGTTCTCATTTTGAGGCAAGGAAACCTTTCTACGGATTTTGATTGATATAAACAGAAAAATCAGCAGAAAAAATAAAGCCATCACATAGGGCAATGGCTTTGGTGGTTGGGTATCAGTCTAGGTAGGACAATAGATGACTACCTAAATCATAACTACTTAGTTACGCGCTTATACTTGATGCGGTGAGGTTCAGCAGCCGCTGCACCTAAAGTTTGTTTCAACCACTCGCTGTATTCTGTGTAGTTACCTTCGTAGAAGTTTACTTGCCCTTCATCGCGGTAATCAAGAATGTGCGTGGCAATACGGTCGAGGAACCAACGGTCATGCGAGATAACCATGGCACAACCTGGGAACTCAAGTAACGCTTCTTCAAGTGCACGAAGCGTTTCAACGTCCAAGTCATTGGTCGGTTCATCGAGTAGTAATACGTTACCGCCCGCTTTAAGTAATTTCGCTAGGTGAACACGGTTACGTTCACCACCAGAAAGTTCGCCAATGCGTTTTTGCTGATCAACACCACGGAAGTTAAAGCGAGAACAGTAAGCTCGAGCTGGAATTTCGAAGTTGTTGATCTTGATGATATCCGCACCTTCCGAGATTTCTTGGAAAACCGTGTTGCTATCATTCATGCTGTCACGGAACTGATCCACTGAGGCCAGTTTTACGGTTTCGCCCAGTTCAATAGTGCCTGAATCTGGTTGCTCAGTACCACTTAGCATTTTGAATAGGGTTGATTTACCTGCGCCGTTGGCACCGACGATACCGACGATAGCCCCTTTAGGCATGCTGAAAGATAGGTTATCAATCAAAACACGATCGCCAAATGACTTGGTTAGGTTGTTAACTTCAAGAACCTTGTCGCCTAAACGCTCACCTGGCGGAATAAACAGCTCATTGGTTTCGTTACGTTTTTGGTGATCAGATTTGTTCAGTTCTTCAAAGCGCGCCATACGAGCTTTTGATTTCGCTTGACGGCCTTTCGGGTTTTGACGAACCCACTCTAGCTCTTTCTCAATTGTTTTCTTGCGAGCATTTTCAGATGAAGCTTCTTGCGCCAAACGCTCATCTTTTTGCTCTAGCCATGAGGTGTAGTTCCCTTCCCATGGAATACCTTCACCACGGTCAAGTTCCAGGATCCAGCCAGCTGCATTATCTAAGAAGTAACGGTCGTGGGTAATTGCCACAACAGTACCGCTGTAATCAACTAGGAAGTGCTCAAGCCAAGCCACAGATTCCGCATCTAAGTGGTTGGTTGGCTCATCAAGTAGCAACATGTCTGGCTTTTCAAGTAGTAGACGGCAAATGGCGACACGGCGACGTTCACCACCAGAAAGGTGTTCAATTTTGGCATCCCACTCAGGAAGGCGAAGCGCATCTGCCGCACGTTCTAGGGCATTCTCTAGATTATGGCCATCTTTAGCTTGAATTAATGCTTCAAGCTCGCCTTGTTCTTTGGCCAACGCATCAAAATCAGCATCAGGTTCGGCATAAGCGGCATAAACTGCATCAATTCGTTTTAATGCATCCGCGACATCGGCGACCGCTTCTTCTACAATTTCACGTACGGTTTTTGATTCATCCAGTACTGGTTCTTGAGGAAGGTAGCCAACATTAAGACCAGGTTGAGGACGTGCTTCACCATCAATATCGGTATCAATACCAGCCATGATGCGTAGTAGGGTTGATTTACCTGCACCGTTTAGGCCGAGAACACCAATTTTGGCACCAGGAAAAAAGCTTAGTGAGATATCTTTCAATATTTGACGTTTCGGTGGCACAATTTTGCTCACACGAGACATGGTATAGACGTATTCAGCCATAGCTGCTCGGATCCTATTCTTTAGAATAAATTGAAAACCTTAGTTTACTCTTTCTCACATAAGATTCACACTAGATGAGTGTAAACAAGGGTATTATGCTTATCGAGTAGGTTTGCTTTTGTTAAATATAACAATGAGCACAACTTATTAAAATTTATCAATATTTATCACTTCACGCTATTTGTGAATTCATCATCAGGGAAGTTTCAAATTCATGCTGAATTGTAAAAAGACTTTATTTCTCTGTGTGGTATCGGTGAGTGCTACGTTATCAGCCGCTTACTCTACTGCTCAGTCTATTAGTGCTACTCACGTGAAAGAGTCTAAAATTACTGATTCAACAGAGAAAAAATTATCACCACTTGAGCTTCAAAGACAGATTTATGAGCAAGCTCAAGACCTACTAGATAAAGACGATGTGCAGGCGTATCAAGAGCTTCGCCCTCAAATTGCTAATTACCCCTTAACACCTTATGTGGATTACCGAGTTTTTCTAACCGATATCGAGCATCGAACGCCTAAAGAAGTAAATGGCTTTACTGAAAAGTACCAATCTTTTCCTTTTTCAGCTCGTGTAAGAGCGAATTATCTTGATGCGTTAGCTAAAACCAATCAATGGAAATTACTGACGGAATATCAAACCGAAGAGCCTAGAGACCAAAGATATCGTTGCCACTATTATTTTGCTAAGTGGACTCAGGGTGAAAAAGAACAGGCTTACAAAGGTGCGCAAGAGTTATGGTTAACCGGAAGTAGTGTATCTTCGGCTTGTGATCCATTGTTTGACGAATGGACGAAAGCTGGATTGCGTGATGATGAGATTATTTTGCAGCGTATGTTACTCGGCTTTCAATCTAGTAATTCACGCTTATTCAAATATCTAGATAATATGCTGACTAGCGATCAAGCTAAACGTCAATCAAAACAACTACAAGCGTTATATGCTGATCCTAGTAAGGTATTAGAATTCAGTAAAAATTCGAAAATTACGCCATTTAATCAACAGTTAACCGAATATGCCTTTAGACAGTTAATTCGTAAAAATACGGCTAAAGCGGCGGAAGATTACGATCAGGTAATAAAAGGGCAAAAACTCCCTCAATCTGTACAAGTTGAATTATCGAACTACGCCAGTGCTTGGCTCATGAATACCTCTTCAAGTAATTTAGCCAAATGGCGTGATCAAATGTTGACTAAGCAAGGGCTAACCAATCGGATTGAACGACGTGCTCGTATTGC
Source organism: Vibrio algivorus (assembly GCF_002218005.2). GTDB lineage: Bacteria > Pseudomonadota > Gammaproteobacteria > Enterobacterales > Vibrionaceae > Vibrio > Vibrio algivorus. Next base: position 2,024,207 of record NZ_AP018678.1, on the reverse strand, counting down.
TATCCAAAATGGTGACTGGAATGATTTATCTCACTGGGTCAGTAAACTGCCGAAAGAAAACCAAGAAAGCTTGCGTTGGCAGTATTGGTTAGCGCGGGTAGAGTTTGCTCAAGGTAAAGATAAACAAGCGACCGAGCGTTTAAAGAAAATGTTAGGTCAGCGTAACTTTTATAGTGCAGCGGCAGCGGAGTTATTGGGTGAACCGATCCGTTATCAAAGTAAAATCTTGAATGAAAAATTGCCTGATATTTCGAAAAATCAGGCAGCGCTTGATCGCATTGCTGAAATGATCGCAGTTGATAAAATTTATGCTGCGAAAAGTGAATGGCGTTGGCTGTTATGGCACAGTACCCAAAGTGAAAAGAAAGCATTAGTGAAATATGCTGCTAATAAGCGTTGGCATAATTTTACGGTCGTAGCGACAATTGAAGCGAAGATGTGGGACTACACGAGCCTGCGATTTCCAATTGCTCATCGCTGGTGGTTTAACTTCTATTCAAAACAAAATAATGTGCCACTCATTACTTTGATGTCTTTAGCGCGTCAGGAAAGTGCCTTGGATGTTGAAGCTCGTTCTCCAGTTGGAGCGAGAGGGATTATGCAAATTATGCCGACAACCGCTCAGCATACTGCCGATGTGTATGACTTAGAATATAGTGGTGCTGATGAACTGTATGATATTCAAAAGAACATTGAGATAGGCAGTTCTTATCTTGGTGGGTTACTGGATGACTTTAATCACAATAGAATTTTTGCTTTTGCAGCTTATAATGCAGGGCCGCACCGCGTGAAGCAGTGGCGTGCACGTACTAATCAAAATATTGATGCTTACTCATTTATTGAAGCGATTCCTTTTGATGAAACACGTGGTTATGTGCAAAATATTCTAATGTTTGAAACCTATTATCGAAACTTGCTTGGTCAGGATGGAGCATTTTTAACTCCTCAAGAAGTAAAGGAAAAATATTAATCTGATGGATAAATCAAAGCAGCAAATCCATAATGATGAAGTGGAACCTGAATTTACTAATTGGCAAGATGTATTGACGCTATTTGGGCATTCATGTCAGCAAGAGCAGTTGGATTTTTTACTGTCGATGTTATTGACCTATGATGAGCGAGAAGCTTTATTGGCTCGTATGAATATCTTGCATGAGTTAATTAAAGGTGAGCATTCTCAGCGTCAAATTAGTCAAATGTTAGGGGTTGGTGTGGCGACAATTACTCGTGGTTCCTCTGAGCTGAAAAAGCTGCAGCCAGAACAAAAGCAGCAACTGCAAGCGATGTTGCAAGCTGCTGCGGATAAGGCTTAATTATCGAGATAGTTTAAAGAGGGAAGTGTTCGGCATTTAAAAATGGAATTAATGCCAACACTAACGCTTGATGATAAACCGAACTTCTAGTCAATTGGTGGTGTGTTAGCAAGCCTATCGCACCACCTTTTTGTTTGATGTTGTCGGTCATAAAAACTTCATCCATGACATGACCAAGCTCTTTACCTTGTTTGACTTTCTCAAGCACAATTGGTGGTAGCATTAAGCAAGCCGAGCGTGATTCACCGCGTTGTACCTTTCCTACTCTAGGGTTACTCTCGATAATCATCCAAGCGTAAGTAAAGGATTCTGCAATGCCAGCTTCTAACCCAACATAAAAATCGCCATCAGAGATTGCTGTTTGAGCATTGTGCACTCGGTTTAGCGCACCTTGTTTAGTTTCCACATCATTCATTGGTTGATCTGGCACTTCACTGGCTACCGACACCCCTTCAAATAGAAATCTAGTCTCAGGAAAACTGGCAGTAAAAGCACTTTCTACTGCTTTTATCTTAGCTGGATTTAACGAGGCAACCACCACCTTTTTACTACTTTTCATTATCCTTCCAACTTAACTTGAGTAGGCTTGATGTTTTCGATTGGATAACAACCTAGTACTTTTAGGTGGCGAGTGATTTTAGTTAATTCACTGATCGATTGTTGCATTTCGACTGAATCTAAATGTGCCTCTAAGTCGACATAAAACATTTCTTCCCAAGGGTTCCCCATAATTGGGCGTGACTCTAGTTTGGTCATATTGATGCCGTAACGCTGCAGTACCAATAAGGTTTGTACTAACGAGCCAGCTTCTTGGGAGGTTGACATGATCAATGTGGTTTTCGCTGGGATTTGAGTCGATACCTCAACTGGTTTGCGAGCCACGATAATAAAGCGTGTATGATTTTCGGTTTGATTGGCAATGTTTTCTTTTACTACTTGTAAGCCATAAAGTTTACCTGTCGTTGAGTTACCAATTGCTGCGACATCTGTGCGGTTAAGTTCTTTAACTTTTTGCATCGCATCAGCGGTACTAACACACGATTCTAATGAAACATCATCTAAGCGACTTAAAAACTCACTGCATTGTTGGTGTGGCTGAGGGTGAGAATAAAGCGTTTTGATATCTTCGAGACGGATCTCTTGTGGCGCTAATAAACAATGTTCAATTGGCAAAGTCATCTCACCAACAATGTATAAGGTTGTGTGTTGTAACAGATCATACACTTCATTGATGGAACCTGAGCTGGTGTTTTCAATTGGCAGAACACCGAAATCTGCATGTCCAGACTCAACCGTTGAAGTCACTTCTTTAAAGTGTTTACAATTAAGCTCAATTAGTTCGGTGTTTTTACGGCTGAAATACTCAAGACTAGCAAGGTGTGAGTAAGATCCTTTAGAACCTAAGAAGGCCACGCGAGCTAACGGTTTACGGCTTTCTTGTGGATTAACTAGGTTTTGCAAGTAGGCTTGCTGCAGTAGCACGGAATCTTCAATAATGGTGTGAAAAATCTTAGTGATATAAGGCGCATCGAGTTGATATTTGTCTTTACCATTATTGATAAGTTTGACTAATAATTCTTGTTCACGTTGCGCGTCACGAACAGGCTTAGCAGTTTCAACTTTGCTTTTGGCAACATCTAGGCTTAATGCTCGGCGCTCTGATAAGATCTTTAGCAGTTGATCATCAAGTTCATTTAAGCGAAGTCGAATCGTCTCTAAAGGTCGGTTAAGTTGAGAATTACTGGTACTCAGTGAAGAAGAATTGTGCTGCTTGGTCATGTGTATTTCCTATAAAAAAGCCCCCCAGAGTGGGAGGCTTTCTGTCCGTTTTTGGCTTATTTTTAAAACGACATCTAGCCCCATCTATTAGGATGGAAAAAAGAAGCCAAAAAAGAACAGAGTAGATGAATGCATAGTATTAATTTCCTTGGGTGAAACAGTACCATAAGCAAGCACAAGGAAAGCGTCAAGCAAAAAAATGGCGCTCAATTGAGCGCCATAATATTTGCATCGTTTTTATTTTAAATTTCTTCGAGCTCTTCTTCTAATTCTGGTTTTTCGGCCTGAGCGCGTTTGGCTTCAGGTTTATGGCTGAGCTTATTAAGTTGTCGTTCGAGTTTTTGCTCTACCTCATTAATCGCTTTGTATAAATCTTCATTGGATGCGGACGCAACCAGTTGTCCTTTTGGCACACTAATTGTGGCTTCAATTTTCTGTTGTTTACCAGGCTCTGTACTGATGGTGGCGTGGCAACCAATCAGATCAATTTGCCATTTTTCTAGTTTTTTAAACTTAGCCTCAATATGCTCACGGATGGAAGAGGTCACTTCAATATTCTTACCAGTAATGTTTAGTTTCATAGGCTATTTATCCTCTTGTCCTTGATTCGTTAACTTCAGATTACTGTTTTGTGCTGAAATAAATGTGATCAAGATCAGGTTTTATAATGGATTTATGACTTGATGAAGTAAATGTGATCGTAGACAAAAGCTGGTGATATTAGAGGTTAAAAAGGCTTGTTATTTGTCTGGATTTAAGTAGATTGAATGGAATGGCTACTAGAGATTCACGTTTTTAGGGACGTTGTTTGAGCCTGAAATTAGGGCGCTTATTTTATCTACAAATCTTTTCCGTATTGCTGCTGTATAAACTCTCATTTCTCACTTTTTTAAAAACAAAAAAAGCAACCGAAGCTGCTTTTTTCGTCGTTTCTCTATTTGATTACGCTTTCAGTATTCGACTACTTCTTTTTGTTAAGCTCGATAAGTTGTTCGGTGCGTTTAACCGCATCATCTAATCCAAGTTCTTTATATGCTTCTAGTTGGATCTTTAATGAATCTCGTGCTGCGATGGTATCCGGGTAGGTTTTTTGGATTTCTTGACAGCGGTTGATCGCTGCAACCCAAGCTTCGCGGCGTAAATAAAAATCGGCAGAGGATAGATCATATTCCGCTAAACGGTTTTTTAATGAATTTAAACGAGCACGTGAATCTGCTGCGTATAGGCTATCAGGGTAACGCTCTAATAAACGTTTGAAGTCAATAAAGGCCGCTTTTACTGGCTCAGGATCTCTATCGTGACGATCCATGTTAAATAGCGAGTGCATAAAGTTTGAATCTTGCGCCATGTGGGTTAGGCCACGCATATATAATACCCAGTCAGAGCGTTCATGAGTCGGGTTTAAACGGGTAAATCGCTCAATCGTAGCTAAAGTTAACGGGTAGTCACCGTTTTTGTAGTAGGCGAAAATTAAATCCAACTGTACTTGATCTGAATACGGACCAAATGGGTAGCGAGAATCTAATGCTTCTAACTTTTTAATTGATTCAGCCCAACTGCCAGCTTGAAGTTCTTGCTGAGCTTGGGTGTAAAGATCCGATGGCGGAATGTCTGGTACTGCGTCTTTGTTGTCAGCACAGCCAGCAAGAAAGAGTAGGGAAATAAGTCCCAAAAGGTATTGGTGTTTCATCGTGAGGAGAAAATTCCTTGAATTAAATTTATCGCGTCCGTTACTTCTTACAACTTAACAGATACAATGGTGAATAACACTATTTTACCAATAACGGTGAATAGCCCTATTTTATCCATATTAATGGATATTAGTCTCATGGTTTTTTAAAAAGTTCGATATGGCTCAGCAGATAACACGCACCGATACAGTTAAAGATTCTCAATTAGGCCAACGTTTAGATCAAGCGATTGCCGAATTATTTTCAGAATTCTCACGTTCACGTTTAAAAGAATGGTTGCTTGAAGGCAAGGTTCAAGTGAATGGTGAAGTCATCACTAAACCTCGTATCCGTGTGATGGGTGGGGAAGCGATTACTTTGTTAGCCGAACTTGAAGATGAAGAACGTTGGGAAGCACAAGATATTCCTCTCGATATCGTTTATGAAGACGATCATTTATTAGTGATTAATAAGCCAAGAGATTTTGTTGTTCATCCTGGTGCCGGTACGCCAGATGGCACCGTGCTTAATGCGCTTTTACATCATTATCCTGCGATTGCCGAAGTACCTCGCGCTGGTATTGTGCACCGTTTGGATAAAGATACTACTGGTTTGATGGTGGTAGCGAAAACGGTTCAAACACAAACTCGTTTAGTTCGTGCTTTGCAAAAACGTAGGATCACTCGTGAATATGAAGCGATTATACTTGGCAATATGACTGCTGGTGGCATGGTTGAAAAACCTATTGGTCGCCACTCAACCAAGCGTACCTTAATGGCGGTAAATGAATTAGGTAAGCCTGCGGTGACTCATTATCGTGTGGCAGAGCATTTCCGTGTTCATACGCGTATTCGTTTACGTCTTGAAACTGGTCGTACTCACCAAATTCGTGTGCACATGTCTTATATTCAACACCCATTATTAGGTGATGTAGCTTATGGTGGTCGAGCACGTATACCTAAAGGGGCTTCGAAAGAGCTGACTGATATGATTCGTAGCTTTGATCGTCAAGCGCTACATGCGGTCATGCTGAAGTTTGTTCACCCTGCAACGGGCGAAGAAATGAAGTTTCATGCGCCGATTCCACATGACATGGTGGTGATGACTGAAGCATTGCGCCAAGATGCGAAAGAAAACTTCGAAGAGGAATAAGGTGAGATGAATAATATTGTTCTACCAAATTGGCCTGCGCCTAAAAACGTAAAAGCGTTTGGCTCTACTCGTTTGGGAGGAGCATCAACTGGTGTTTATCAAGGGTTAAATCTTGGTATGCACGTCAATGATGATAACAATATTGTTCAAGCCAATCGTGATGAAATCGTGCAGTTGCATAATATGCCGACCTCACCGGTTTGGTTAAATCAAACACATTCGACCAAAGTGGTTGAACTATTAAAGCCAACACAACAAGTGTTAGATGCGGATGGTTCAATCACTAGTCACAATAAAATTGTGTGTGCTGTGATGACGGCTGATTGCTTACCTGTTCTATTAACCAATACTGATGGCACTCAAGTTGCAGCAGTTCATGCAGGTTGGCGTGGGCTTGCTGATGGTATTTTAGAAAATGCCGTGCAGCAGTTTACTAAGCCGAGCCAAGTGATGGCTTGGTTAGGTCCGGCAATTGGACCTAGTGCATTTGAAGTTGGGGAAGATGTATATCAAACTTTCACCTTGCACGATAGCCATGCCCAAGATGCTTTCATTCAGCATCCATCTCATTCCAACAAGTGGTTGGCTGATATGTCGACTTTGGCAACTCAGCGATTAAACCAAGCCGGAGTAGAGCAAGTATTTGCCAGCCAACGTTGCACTTTCTCTGAGCCAGAAAACTTCTATTCTTATCGCCGTGATGGCGTGACAGGCAGACAAGCGACCTTTATTTGGATTGAGTAATTCATATTTGCTACTTGAAAAGATCCCCCCTCGCATCCATTTATAAGCCAGAACTAATGTATCTCTTTAATTAGAGTGGAGGCTTATTATGCGTTTCGATAAATTTACCAGTAAATTTCAGCTTGCCATTTCTGATGCGCAATCTCTTGCGCTAGGCCGTGATCATCAATTCATCGAGCCTGTGCATCTGATGCAAGCATTGCTAAATCAAGATGGCAGCACCATTCGCCCAATTTTTACCATGCTAGGGGTTGATACCACTCAATTGCGTTCAAAAGTGGCACAAGAACTAGATAAATTACCGAAAGTCACTGGCATTGGTGGCGATGTTCAAGCATCGAAAAGCCTAGGTAACTTACTGAATATTTGTGACAAAATCGCGCAGCAACGTAAAGATGCTTATATTTCATCTGAATTATTTTTGCTTGCCGCAGTAGAAGACAATGGTCCGCTTGGCAAATTGTTTAAAGAGCTTGGCCTGACCAAAGCCAATGTGACCAAAGCGATTGATGAAATTCGTGGTGGTCAAAGCGTGGACGATCCTAATGCGGAAGAAAAACGTCAAGCATTGGAAAAGTACACCATTGATCTTACAGAGCGTGCAGAGCAAGGTAAACTCGATCCTGTGATTGGCCGTGATGATGAAATTCGTCGCACCATTCAGGTCTTGCAACGTCGAACCAAAAATAACCCAGTGTTAATTGGCCAACCGGGGGTGGGTAAAACTGCGATCGTGGAAGGCTTGGCACTGCGTATTGTGAATAACGAAGTACCGGAAGGCTTACGTAATCGTCGCGTACTTTCATTGGATATGGGCGCATTGATTGCTGGTGCGAAATATCGTGGTGAATTTGAAGAACGCCTAAAAGCGGTATTGAATGAACTGGCTCAAGAAGATGGCAACGTAATTTTGTTCATCGATGAATTGCACACCATGGTTGGAGCAGGTAAAGGCGAAGGCTCAATGGATGCCGGTAATATGCTGAAGCCTGCTTTGGCTCGTGGTGAGCTTCACTGTGTTGGTGCGACTACCTTGGATGAATATCGCCAATATGTCGAAAAAGATCCCGCTCTAGAGCGCCGGTTCCAAAAAGTGTTAGTGGATGAACCAACGGTTGAAGATACCATTGCGATTTTACGTGGTTTGAAAGAGCGTTATGAATTGCATCACCATGTTGAGATTACCGATCCAGCGATTGTAGCGGCAGCAAGTTTATCTAACCGTTATGTATCGGATCGTCAATTACCAGATAAAGCGATCGATTTGATTGACGAAGCGGCATCGAGCATTCGTATCCAAATGGACTCTAAACCGGAATCTATGGATCGTTTAGATCGCCGTATTATTCAATTAAAAATCGAGCAGCAAGCTCTGTTAAATGAAAGTGATGCGGCAAGTACTAAGCGTCTTGCGATTCTGAATCAAGAATTGGAAGAAAAAGAACGTGAATACTCAGAACTAGAAGAAGTGTGGAAAACCGAAAAAGCCTCACTTTCTGGTACTCAGCATATTAAAGGTGAGCTAGAACAGGCTCGACTAGATATGGATGTTGCTCGCCGTGCTGGTGACTTACAACGAATGTCTGAGTTGCAATATGGCAAGATTCCAGAGCTAGAAAAGCAATTGGATAATGCTTCACAAGCCGAGAATATTGAGCTGACATTGCTTAAAAATCGAGTGACCGATGCTGAGATAGCTGAAGTGTTATCGCGTCAAACAGGTATTCCAGTATCGAAAATGCTTGAAGCTGAGAAAGCCAAACTACTTTCTATGGAAACAGTGTTACACGAACGTGTCATAGGCCAGAAAGAGGCGGTTGATGTAGTGTCGAATGCGATTCGCCGTAGTCGTGCTGGGTTATCTGATCCGAATAAACCGATAGGTTCTTTCTTATTTTTAGGGCCAACTGGTGTAGGTAAAACCGAGCTATGCAAAACCTTAGCGAACTTTATGTTTGATAGTGAAGATGCCATGGTTCGGATTGATATGTCGGAGTTTATGGAGAAGCACTCGGTGTCTCGTTTAGTCGGCGCCCCTCCAGGCTATGTTGGTTACGAAGAAGGTGGCTACTTAACAGAAGCGGTTCGCCGTAAACCTTACTCGGTGATTTTACTTGATGAGGTAGAAAAAGCACATCCAGATGTATTTAATATTTTACTGCAAGTGTTAGATGATGGACGTTTGACCGATGGACAAGGCCGGACGGTTGATTTTAAAAATACTGTGGTGATCATGACATCTAACCTAGGCTCTGATCGTATTCAAGAAAAGGCGGCAACGTCAGATTATGAATCGATGAAAGCCGAAGTGATGGAGATCGTGAGCCAACACTTTAGACCTGAATTCTTAAACCGAGTGGATGAAAGTGTGGTTTTCCATCCATTAGGACAAGAGCAAATTAAGTCAATTGCTTCGATTCAACTTGATCGCCTACGTCAACGCATGGCTGAAAAAGAATATGAATTGGAGGTGAATGAAGACTTGTTGTCCTTGGTAGCTGCTGTCGGCTTTGATCCGGTTTATGGTGCTCGCCCACTGAAAAGAGCAATTCAACAAATGGTTGAAAACCCATTGGCTCGCTCCATTTTGTCAGGGGAATTAATTCCAGGGAAGAAAGTACATCTAACGGTTAAAAATGATGAGATCGTCGCTCATCAGTCTTAATTAAATCGTCAATGAATCAAAGGGAGCAATTATCTGCTCCCTTTTTTATTTCTTATGATTCCGTTTATTTCGCAAAGTTGGCATTAATTCTCATGTTTAAGTATTCCTCAGCAGTCATTGCCTGATATTTTTTCTCAAGCCCTTGAATTACTATGTCTTTATTTGCCTGACAGAAAAATGCCATACTATAACGTGAGTCTTGGTTTTCTTCAGGGTAGGGCATACGAACGCGATGTAATGTCGATTTCAATTTGTCATCACTCCAACGCATTAACATATCGCCAATATTACAAGTGATCACGCCAGCTTGTGGTTCTACATTGCTCCAGACTTGTTGATGCTGAGAATCTTTTCCAGCGGCAACTTGTAATCCGCCTTGATTAGGTTGTTGGAATACCATGGTTAAACAATCAAAATCGGTATGAGCACCTGCGCGCCAATGTTCTTCGCCTTGTGGTAGTTGCGCCATTGGTAGGTAGTGAAGCAACCTTAATGTACTTTGGTACTGCTCTGTACTGGGTTGGTGGGCTTGAGTGAAAAAGTCGCGTTCAAATCCAAGTTTATCGGCAAAGCAAGATAAAATATTCATACCGAGTTGCCAGGCTTGCGATTCAAAATTAAGCATATCTTGCTGGAAATCGACGAGAGGTGCTTGATTTGGCCATATTCCCTCCATGTGAGGACGTGTGATTTGATAGGATTCTTTCTGATCGGCAGTACCTGTTGAGGGGCGAACCTGTTGTTTGAACTCCCAACCTGCATTTTTCCCAGATTTTAGGCTTAATAACTGTTTTTGTTCTTGAGGAAGAGAGAACAAGTGTTCGGTAAGTTGGAAAGAGTGTTCAATATCATTTAAAGCAATCGAGTGATTTTTAATTTGAAAAAAGCCTACTTGAGTGGCTGCTTGCCATAATGCTTCGGTGATCTCTGCTCGACGAGATTCAAATTGGCTCATATCAATGACAGGAATATTGCTGTGTACTGCATCAATACCTTTGCCACCGATAGTCGTTTCAAATTGCAGTTCATCCAGTGCGTAATCTGTAGTTATCATATTATTTCTCCAATAGTTAAGCGTAGGCTTAGTGATTGGAGCAATGCCCAGCAATGGTTACCCATTACAGACCGCTTCTACTCCTATTTCTATTTTTTATCGTTTACCAAACACCGTCATGTATTTGCGCTGCTTGATCTTCCATCAGTGGGCCAATGATTTCCATCGGTCGTTGGCCCGCTGAAAAAACCGTGCGACAAGGTAAATCTAATGTCGGATTTTCAGGGTGATTACCGGTGATTTGTTTTAGCCGATGTTCACTCAATCCATAGACGACTCGCCCCACTCCAGCCCAATAAATCGCCCCGGCACACATGGCGCAAGGCTCTGCTGAAATATATAAGGTGCAGTCTTTCAAATAATTAGGGCGATACTTTTGGCTTGCTTCTGTCATGATTAATCGCTCAGCATGGCCTGTCATATCTTTATTAGGTAAGTAGCCATTGATTTGTTCAAGCAGCACTTCGCCTTGAGAGTTGACTAAAATGGCCGCAAAAGGATGAATGCCTTGTTGTTTGGCTTTTTCCGCTAAATTGAGACTTTGCTGTAAGTATTTTTTGTCTTGTTCTGGTGTCATGTGATTACTCCTTAATGGCTTTTATCTTGAGGTAAACTCCAAGCGAAGAAACCTTTTTGGATCCAATGAGCGGATTTAAATAGCAGCATACTTACCGCTGATAGAAAGACTAGGGCAGCAAAAGCTTGCGGGATCTTGAAGTATGATGTTGAGAATTGAACAAAGTAGCCTAGGCCTTTTTCCGCGGCGACAAATTCTGAAATAACTGCGCCAATTACTGACAGTGTAATTGCTACTTTGACACCACTAAAAATATGGGGAATGGCATACGGCAGGCGGATTTGCCAAATGGTTTTTGCCCGCGACACGTTAAGTGATTTAGATAACTCTATTAATTCCGATGGGGTAGATAGCATACCGGTAGTCGCAGAAACTACTAATGGGAAAAAGGTAATTAGGCAGGTGATGGCTAAACGTGGTGCATCTCCTGTACCGAGAATCACAATGAGTAATGGTGCAATGGCAACCACTGGCGTTGATTGTACGATTACCAGTAATGGAAAAATTGCTTTAGTTAAAAACTTAGAGCTGACCATTATTATTGCTAAAGGAATACTAACTAACAGTGATAAGCCAAAGCCTAATAATGCAATTCTTAATGTTGCCCATAGATTATCGAACCAGCGTTCGGCTGATACTTGCATAAAGGCTTCAGTGATTGCTGATGGTGCTGGCAGAATAAAGTTAGGGATCTCAAGTGTGCGGCAGAGGATTTCCCATATCGGCAGAATAGCTAGCATCGCCAGTAATGGTAGACTATTTTTATAAAGCTTTTTAATAGACATACTATTTCCTTATAGTGACGTCGTATGAACAAAGGGTATCGCTAGTTGGGTTTAAGTTAAGCGACAGTCCTTATTTGAGATATATTGTTTTCGTTTTTTTGCTGAGTTGAAGGAGGGGCATAAAAATGCGCTCTTATTTTTCCTGTGTATTCAGCAAATAAGCGATGTTGGATGGTCTCGAGTGTTCTGGGTCTCGGTAAGTCGATATTTATTTCTTCGACAACCGTACTTGGACGAGGGCCCATTACTAGTACTTTATCTGATAGTAATACCGCTTCAGATATCGAGTGAGTGATAAATAACACCGTTTTAGGTTTCTCATTCCACAGGCGTAGTAATTCAAACCCCATTTCTTCTCGGGTCAGTGCATCCAGCGCAGAAAATGGTTCATCCATAATTAAAATATCAGGATCAAGTAACAACGCTCGTGCAATGCCTACTCGTTGCTGCATACCACCTGAAAGCTGATCTGGCATGCTGTTATGAAAGTCTTTTAATCCCACTTTATTGATCAACTGCTTAGCAAAATCACGCTCTTTTTTTGTGATATGACTGAACTTATGTTTGAGTGGAAATAACACGTTGTCGAGTACATTCTTCCAGGGTAATAAGGTCGGCTTTTGAAAAACAATTCCGATGTCTTCTCGAGGTTCAGAGACTTGGCGACCAAAGATTTCGACTTGGCCTTCGGTGGATTGCATTAATCCTGAAAGTAATCTCAGCAAGGTGGATTTACCACAACCAGAAGGACCAACGATCGAAATAAATTGGTTCTTATCAACATCAAAATTGACGTTGCTTAATACTTTTATCGAGCCATTTTCACTGTGGTAGGTGTGGCCAACCTGTTTGAAAGAAACAAAAGGGTTCATGATTTACCTCCCGGCATAAAGTCACGAGAAATGGCGTTTTCAGGATCAAATGTATTAATGTCTAGTTGTTGAGCTTCGGCTGTCCACTTCCACGTTTCAGCTAGGCGATCAGGAGTAAATGCACCGATCCCATCTTTATTGCTGACTTCATTAATCACTAAGTCTTTAATCGACATAATGGTATCGGCAGCTTGCTGGGTATCAACTTCTGGCACCATTTTATGAACATCTTGTGCGCTTTGTTGCGGATACTTCCATGTATAGGCAACGGCTTTGGCATAGGCTTTGATAAAGCGTTTCGCAACATCAGGTTTTTCCGCTAGGAAACGATCACTAGCAATAAGCGAAGAAGAATAAAAATCTAATCCTGCATCATGCCAAGGTAGGATCTTCAACTTTTTTCCTACTGCTTCAGCTTGGCTTTGGTTTTTAACGGTATCGGTGACCCAAGAAATCATTACATCAGATTTGCCAGTGATCAGCATTGGGTTCAATGCACCGGGATCAGCTTTAGTAACTTTCACCGTGCTTTCATCAACATGGTTTTTACGCAGTAGCAAGGGTAAGAATACGTTAGCGGAGGTGAAGGGCGAGGTGGCTATATTTCTATTTTCAACATCTTTGACAGAGTTAATGCCAGAGTCTTCTAATACATAAAAAGCATAAGGAGCTTTGCTGAAGACAGAATATACCGCTTTCACTGGCACATCATCATTGGCCTTAGCGACTAGTAACGATACTAAATCAGAAGAACCTATGTCAGCAGTGCCAGTGGCAACTTTGGTGATAGCGTCGGTTGAGCCTTTACCTTGTCGAATCGTGACATCAAGATCTTGTTCGGCAAAAAAGCCTTGTTGGACTGCAACATAAACCGGCGCTTTATCTCCTCCTGGTAACCAGTCGAGTTGGAAGTTGACTTTGTCTGCGGCTAAGACATTGATGCTGGTGGATAGTGCAGCAGTGGCGAGTGTTAAATGGATGCGTTGCTTAATAGAAAGTTTCATTTGGGGTCTCCTTTACTCAATATAATTCCATATTGGCCTTATGATGATTCATGCAGCACTTTGGCAATTTTTGGTAATGGTGAGCAATGTCCCGATGTTTTTCATCTAACCGCTTCTACTCACTGCTGTGGTTGTCACGCAGAGTAAATAGAGCAAACGGTATGCCAGTTTCATATAAAACATAGAAAATTGATTTATTATTAGAAATAACATTTATTTAACACATGACTTTTTGTTCTATTTCCTTTTTTAGAGGTAACTTGGGTGCAGTAGGTTGTGTTAAAAAAGTGCATAAAGTTAACTGTGCATTTATTTGGTGCAGAAATTCTGAAGTGGCCAATATAAAGCTATATAAAGAGGGCGATATTTTTGGCTTATTAATTGCTAACTAAGTATTAATATTATGTTAGATGAGTAGAAGCGGTTAGGTGCCTTGGTGCTGGGACATTGCTCATATCATGTCGAAAGATAGTGATGGAGTGACCATGAAATATTTAATTAAAAATGCAAAAGGGATAGTAACGGAACAATCGGCAACGGATATAAGGATAGAGGAGGGAATAATAACTGAAATTGGTTCTGACCTTCTGTTACAAAAAGGTGAGCAGTTGATTGATGCAAGCCAATGTGTAATCTATCCTGGTTTCGTCAATACTCATCACCATTTAGCTCAATCTATATTAAAAGGCGTTCCTGCTGGACTAAACCAACCACTGGGTGATTGGCTTGCTAGTGTGCCTTATCAATATTGGCCTAAGATTACACCGGAAATAATGTATAGCGCAGCATGCCTTGGATTTTATGATTTGATTCGTTCTGGTGTGACAACTTGTGCGGACCATCATTATCTGTATCACACGAATAGTTCACCTGAATTAGAAGCGGCGGTGTGGCAAGCTGCGGAAGATATGGGGATACGTTTGGTACTTTGCCGAGGTGGAGCGACAACAAAAGGAACACATAAAGGGCTCGCCAAAGCAGGAATTATCCCTGAATCTATTGAGCTAATGTTACGACGCCTGGATGATAGTTATAGCCTATATCATCAAAATACCGATATTCCTATGCGGCAGTTAGTCGTGGCTCCGACGAGTTTAATCCACTCTTCTCCAACTGAAGATTTAAAACAGCTATCGTCTTTTGCCCGCCAACGTAACTTAAGACTACACTCTCATTTATTAGAGGTGGAATTTGATCAGCAACAGTCATTAGCTAAGTATGGGAAAAGTGCCGTTGATTATGCTGCAGAATGCGAATGGCTCGGTAGTGACGTTTGGTTTGCACATTTAGTCCAAGCTAACGAGCAAGACATAAACATACTGTCTGAAACGAAAACTGGTATTTCACACTGTCCAACGTCTAATTGCCGGTTGGGTAGTGGAATCGCATCTATTATTGAAATGGAACAAGCTGGTATGAATATCAGCATTGGAGTTGATGGTTCGGCTTCTTCGGAATCGGGGTCTATGCTTCAGGAATTGAATCTAGCTTGGCTATTACATAGATCGACTCATGGTGCAACAAGTACGAGTCTAGAAAATGTTGTTAAGTGGGGAACTCAAAATGGAGCTTCTTTATTAGGTTTAAACAAAGTAGGTAAGATAGAAGTAGGCTTTGCTGCTGACATGGTACTTTATGATTTAAACCAAGTCCGTTACCAAGGGATTCACTCAACTTTATATGCGCCAATCTTATGTGGTGAACCTGCTTATATAAAACTCAGTATGATAAATGGCAATATAGTTTACCAAAATGAAAGCTGTTTAATTGATAGCGAAAGACTCATGGCTAATGCACAGTCTGCATTTCGTGATTTACTCGTTAGAGTGAATAGGTGAAATTACCTTATTACTCACTCTTCTGTGGAAAACCTGTGTGTTTGATTGGTGTAAATATGTATAAATAAGTGTTTGAATGCAAAGTGAGCATTTGGCGCTTATTTTAAATGTTTTTGATGAAAAGTGCTTGCCAAGATGAAACGGTTCTCTATAATGCGACCTCACTGACCCGGAGCACACAGCCTAACGGCAGCAACGAGTTAGAGGTCAAAACTTTCTCAAAAAGGTTTGCGAAAAAAGTTTTAAAAAAGTGTTTGACACTAACTTTTAAATCGCTAAAATGGCCGCCCTGTTCAACGAGACGCGCTAAGCGCTTTCAATAAGAACAACGCTCTTTAACAATTTAAACCTATCAATCTGTGTGGGCACTCGTTGATGATAATCAAAAATATTTATCAATGAACTGAGTGACCAATCAGTTATTAGTTTACTAATAATTGGCACAGTCAATTCATTATCTATCTGTTGGATAGATAATAGCTTTAAAGTTACTTCTTCTTTTAAGAAGAATAGTTTTGAAGTCAGTATTCGTTGAGCCGGTCGAAAGACCACAAAAACTTTAATTGAAGAGTTTGATCATGGCTCAGATTGAACGCTGGCGGCAGGCCTAACACATGCAAGTCGAGCGGAAACGAGAATAGCTTGCTATTCGGCGTCGAGCGGCGGACGGGTGAGTAATGCATAGGAAGTTGCCCAGTAGAGGGGGATAACCATTGGAAACGATGGCTAATACCGCATAACCTCTTCGGAGCAAAGCGGGGGACCTTCGGGCCTCGCGCTACTGGATACGCCTATGTGGGATTAGCTAGTTGGTGAGGTAAAGGCTCACCAAGGCGACGATCCCTAGCTGGTCTGAGAGGATGATCAGCCACACTGGGACTGAGACACGGCCCAGACTCCTACGGGAGGCAGCAGTGGGGAATATTGCACAATGGGCGAAAGCCTGATGCAGCCATGCCGCGTGTATGAAGAAGGCCTTCGGGTTGTAAAGTACTTTCAGTTGTGAGGAAGGTTTCGTAGTTAATAACTGCGTTGCTTGACGTTAGCAACAGAAGAAGCACCGGCTAACTCCGTGCCAGCAGCCGCGGTAATACGGAGGGTGCGAGCGTTAATCGGAATTACTGGGCGTAAAGCGCATGCAGGTGGTTTGTTAAGTCAGATGTGAAAGCCCGGGGCTCAACCTCGGAAGGTCATTTGAAACTGGCAAACTAGAGTACTGTAGAGGGGGGTAGAATTTCAGGTGTAGCGGTGAAATGCGTAGAGATCTGAAGGAATACCAGTGGCGAAGGCGGCCCCCTGGACAGATACTGACACTCAGATGCGAAAGCGTGGGGAGCAAACAGGATTAGATACCCTGGTAGTCCACGCCGTAAACGATGTCTACTTGGAGGTTGTGGCCTTGAGCCGTGGCTTTCGGAGCTAACGCGTTAAGTAGACCGCCTGGGGAGTACGGTCGCAAGATTAAAACTCAAATGAATTGACGGGGGCCCGCACAAGCGGTGGAGCATGTGGTTTAATTCGATGCAACGCGAAGAACCTTACCTACTCTTGACATCCAGAGAACTTTCCAGAGATGGATTGGTGCCTTCGGGAACTCTGAGACAGGTGCTGCATGGCTGTCGTCAGCTCGTGTTGTGAAATGTTGGGTTAAGTCCCGCAACGAGCGCAACCCTTATCCTTGTTTGCCAGCGAGTAATGTCGGGAACTCCAGGGAGACTGCCGGTGATAAACCGGAGGAAGGTGGGGACGACGTCAAGTCATCATGGCCCTTACGAGTAGGGCTACACACGTGCTACAATGGCGCATACAGAGGGCAGCGAACTTGCGAAAGTAAGCGAATCCCAAAAAGTGCGTCGTAGTCCGGATTGGAGTCTGCAACTCGACTCCATGAAGTCGGAATCGCTAGTAATCGTGGATCAGAATGCCACGGTGAATACGTTCCCGGGCCTTGTACACACCGCCCGTCACACCATGGGAGTGGGCTGCAAAAGAAGTAGGTAGTTTAACCTTCGGGAGGACGCTTACCACTTTGTGGTTCATGACTGGGGTGAAGTCGTAACAAGGTAGCCCTAGGGGAACCTGGGGCTGGATCACCTCCTTATACGAAGATTATTTTTGATGAGTACCCACACAGATTGATTAGGTTTATATAGAAAAGAGTTTTGAAAGCATCCCAATGCTTTCATAGTCCGTGTCCCGTTCGTCTAGAGGCCTAGGACACCGCCCTTTCACGGCGGTAACAGGGGTTCGACTCCCCTACGGGATACCATGGGTCGTTAGCTCAGTTGGTAGAGCAGTTGACTTTTAATCAATTGGTCGCAGGTTCGAATCCTGCACGACCCACCATTCCTTCCATAGGAATTCTTATTTTAGATAAGAGATATTATGGGGCTATAGCTCAGCTGGGAGAGCGCCTGCCTTGCACGCAGGAGGTCTGCGGTTCGATCCCGCATAGCTCCACCATTCCTTCCATAAGGAATTAAAATATTATGGGCGATTAGCTCAGTTGGGAGAGCACCTGCCTTACAAGCAGGGGGTCACTGGTTCGAGCCCGGTATCGCCCACCACTCTTTAAATACTTTTACGATGCCTCGCATCCAATAATTACTTTGGATGGGATGCTTTGTCGCTGAAAGTCTTTAAAAAGTGGTTTGTTTGAAAAAATAAACTCTTGCTCTTTAACAATTTGGAAAGCTGACTGATAACAATAATTCAATTGTTGTTATCAAATAAAAGTTCTCAATGTTTATCTTAATCGATAAACACACAACACACATTCAAGTGTCTTGTATTCAAATCAATTGCTTGCAATTGATTCTATTGAGTCCGGCAAACGTTCATCAAGGATTACCCTCCTTGTGAACAAAACTAAAACCTTATTTAGTTGAACATACATTAAGACCCTTTTGGGTTGTATGGTTAAGTGAATAAGCGTACACGGTGGATGCCTAGGCAGTCAGAGGCGATGAAGGACGTATTAACTTGCGATAAGCGTAGATTAGGCAGTAAAAGCCACTTGAGTCTACGATTTCCGAATGGGGAAACCCACGTGCATAAGCACGTATTATTAACTGAATACATAGGTTAATAAGGCGAACCCGGGGAACTGAAACATCTAAGTACCCGGAGGAAGAGAAATCAACCGAGATTCCGAAAGTAGCGGCGAGCGAAATTGGATTAGCCCTTAAGCTTTATATGATGCAGGTGAAGGCTCTGGAAAGTGCCGCGATACAGGGTGATAGCCCCGTAACCGACACATCATACTAAGTGAAAACGAGTAAGGCGGGACACGTGATATCCTGTCTGAATATGGGGGGACCATCCTCCAAGGCTAAATACTCCTGACTGACCGATAGTGAACCAGTACCGTGAGGGAAAGGCGAAAAGAACCCCTGTGAGGGGAGTGAAATAGAACCTGAAACCGTGTACGTACAAGCAGTAGGAGCACCTTCGTGGTGTGACTGCGTACCTTTTGTATAATGGGTCAGCGACTTATATTTAGTAGCAAGGTTAACCGTATAGGGGAGCCGTAGGGAAACCGAGTCTTAACTGGGCGTCGAGTTGCTAGGTATAGACCCGAAACCAGGTGATCTAGCCATGGGCAGGTTGAAGATTGAGTAACATCAATTGGAGGACCGAACCGACTAATGTTGAAAAATTAGCGGATGACTTGTGGCTAGGGGTGAAAGGCCAATCAAACCTGGAGATAGCTGGTTCTCCCCGAAAGCTATTTAGGTAGCGCCTCGGACGAATACTACTGGGGGTAGAGCACTGTTAAGGCTAGGGGGTCATCCCGACTTACCAACCCTTTGCAAACTCCGAATACCAGTAAGTACTATCCGGGAGACACACGGCGGGTGCTAACGTCCGTCGTGGAGAGGGAAACAACCCAGACCGCCAGCTAAGGTCCCAAAGTATAGCTAAGTGGGAAACGATGTGGGAAGGCTCAGACAGCCAGGATGTTGGCTTAGAAGCAGCCATCATTTAAAGAAAGCGTAATAGCTCACTGGTCGAGTCGGCCTGCGCGGAAGATGTAACGGGGCTAAGCTATACACCGAAGCTGCGGCATCCTAGTTTACTAGGATGGGTAGGGGAGCGTTCTGTAAGCCGTTGAAGGTGAACTGAGAAGTTTGCTGGAGGTATCAGAAGTGCGAATGCTGACATGAGTAACGATAAAGGGAGTGAAAAACTCCCTCGCCGGAAGACCAAGGGTTCCTGTCCAACGTTAATCGGGGCAGGGTAAGTCGACCCCTAAGGCGAGGCTGAAAAGCGTAGTCGATGGGAAACGGGTTAATATTCCCGTACTTCTTACAAATGCGATGGGGGGACGGAGAAGGCTAGGTGGGCCTGGCGATGGTTGTCCAGGTTCAAGTGCGTAGGCTGATTTCTTAGGTAAATCCGGGAAATCTTAAGGCCGAGACACGACGTCGAGCTACTACGGTAGTGAAGTCATTGATGCCATGCTTCCAGGAAAAGCCTCTAAGCTTCAGTTTGTAAGAAATCGTACCCCAAACCGACACAGGTGGTCGGGTAGAGAATACCAAGGCGCTTGAGAGAACTCGGGTGAAGGAACTAGGCAAAATGGTACCGTAACTTCGGGAGAAGGTACGCTCCTAGCGGTGATGAGACTTGCTCTCTAAGCTGCCGGGAGTCGCAGATACCAGGTGGCTGCAACTGTTTATTAAAAACACAGCACTGTGCAAAATCGTAAGATGACGTATACGGTGTGACGCCTGCCCGGTGCCGGAAGGTTAATTGATGGGGTTATCTTCGGAGAAGCTCTTGATCGAAGCCCCGGTAAACGGCGGCCGTAACTATAACGGTCCTAAGGTAGCGAAATTCCTTGTCGGGTAAGTTCCGACCTGCACGAATGGCGTAATGATGGCCACGCTGTCTCCACCCGAGACTCAGTGAAATTGAAATCGCTGTGAAGATGCAGTGTACCCGCGGCTAGACGGAAAGACCCCGTGAACCTTTACTACAGCTTGGCACTGAACATTGACCCTACATGTGTAGGATAGGTGGGAGACTTTGAAGCATTCACGCCAGTGGATGTGGAGTCAACCTTGAAATACCACCCTTGTAGTGTTGATGTTCTAACTTAGCCCCATTATCTGGGGTGAGGACAGTGCCTGGTGGGTAGTTTGACTGGGGCGGTCTCCTCCCAAAGAGTAACGGAGGAGCACGAAGGTGGGCTAAACACGGTTGGACATCGTGTGGTTAGTGCAATGGCATAAGCCCGCTTGACTGCGAGAATGACAATTCGAGCAGGTGCGAAAGCAGGTCATAGTGATCCGGTGGTTCTGAATGGAAGGGCCATCGCTCAACGGATAAAAGGTACTCCGGGGATAACAGGCTGATACCGCCCAAGAGTTCATATCGACGGCGGTGTTTGGCACCTCGATGTCGGCTCATCACATCCTGGGGCTGAAGTCGGTCCCAAGGGTATGGCTGTTCGCCATTTAAAGTGGTACGCGAGCTGGGTTTAGAACGTCGTGAGACAGTTCGGTCCCTATCTGCCGTGGGCGTTGGAAGATTGAAGGGGGCTGCTCCTAGTACGAGAGGACCGGAGTGGACGAACCTCTGGTGTTCGGGTTGTCATGCCAATGGCATTGCCCGGTAGCTAAGTTCGGAATCGATAAGTGCTGAAAGCATCTAAGCACGAAGCGAGCCCTGAGATGAGTCTTCCCTGGCGCTTTAAGCGTCCTAAAGGGTTGTCGGAGACTACGACGTTGATAGGTTGGGTGTGTAAGCGCTGCGAGGCGTTGAGCTAACCAATACTAATTGCCCGTGAGGCTTAACCATACAACACCTAAAGGGTTTTGGTTGGACTGAATAGATATGAGACATACTTGAATGAGTGTGAGAACGAGTTAAAGATAACAGACAGCTTTCCGAATTAAGTTAAAGCATCATAAATGATGTTTTAACAAAAGAATTTGCTTGGCGACCATAGCGCTTTGGACCCACCTGATTCCATGCCGAACTCAGAAGTGAAACGAAGTAGCGCCGATGGTAGTGTGGGGTTTCCCCATGTGAGATTAGGACATCGCCAGGCTTTGAATTGCAAAATGCTGAATAGACACTGCGGAGTGGTAGTTCAGTTGGTTAGAATACCGGCCTGTCACGCCGGGGGTCGCGGGTTCGAGTCCCGTCCACTCCGCCACTTTTTCTTAAATTAAGAAAAATACAATTTACTTTTTGAGCCAAGAAAAGTAATATAAACAAAGTTTTAGGGGTGTAGCTCCAATTGGCAGAGCAGCGGATTCCAAATCCGCGTGTTGGGAGTTCGAATCTCTCCACCCCTGCCATATTAAGGCCTTAGCAGAAATGCTGAGGCCTTTTTACTTTGTAGGCTTAAGAGACGGTGTCAAAGCAGCGGATTCCCCTAATACCAAAATAGCGCGTGTTGAAAATTCGAATCTCTCCACCCCTGCCATATTAAGGCCTTAGCAGAAATGCTGAGGCCTTTTTACTTTGTAGGCTTAAGAGACGGTGTCAAAGCA
Organism: Vibrio algivorus; assembly: GCF_002218005.2. GTDB lineage: Bacteria > Pseudomonadota > Gammaproteobacteria > Enterobacterales > Vibrionaceae > Vibrio > Vibrio algivorus. Next base: position 2,002,248 of record NZ_AP018678.1, on the reverse strand, counting down.
GCGGATTCACCTAATACCAAAATAGTGCGTGCTGGAAGAGCGAATCTCGCCACCCTTGCTATATTAAGGCTCTAGCAGAAATCCTGGAGCCTTTTTGTTTTGATGGTTTTGCTGGAAATTATGAATACCAGTTATATTCAAATTTCATTCAAGGCACTAAGTTTACTTAATATCTTATGGTAGAGTGATGTATCAACAAGAGGGAGCACTATGAACACTGTTATTGAAACCATGCTGAGCCATCGCTCTATCCGTAAGTTTACTCAACAGGCAATTTCATTTGAGCAGCTAGATACTATTTTGTCTGCAGGTATTTCTGCTTCATCATCCAGCTTTCTACAAACCACATCGATTATTCGAGTTACTGATCCACAAAAGCGTAAAGCGCTAGCTGAATTTGCTGGCGGACAACAATACGTTGAAACGGCGGCTGAATTTTTGGTTTTCTGTATTGATTATCAGCGTCACTTCCAACTTTCTCCTGAAGTAAAACCTGAATTTACTGAGCTCACATTGATTGGGGCAATTGATGCCGGGATCATGGCGCAAAATACCTTATTGGCTGCGGAATCGTTAGGATTAGGTGGTGTGTATATCGGTGGTTTACGTAATGCACCTAAAGAAGTTGATGAATTATTAGGGCTGCCTAAATATTGCGCTGTGATGTTTGGCATGTGTTTAGGTCATCCCGATCAAGATCCGCAAATTAAGCCGCGTTTACCACAGAAAGTCATGGTTCACCAAGATTCTTATCAGCCGTTATCTGAACAAGATATTGCGGAATATGATGCTGAAACTAGTCATTACTATCAGACACGTGGCAGTAATCAGAAAACCGGTTCATGGTCAGATCATATCCATGGTCGTTTAAGTAAAGAGTCACGCCCATATATTCGTGACTACTTGAACTCTAAAGGACTAGCGACTAAATAAACCTCGCTTGTAGCCATAGAAAAAGGCCTGACGATAAAGTCAGGCCTTTTGACATTTTGCGTAGTGGAATGGTTATGCCAAACCCTGAATCACTACAAATTTTTCTAGCAACTCTTCTTCCGTTTCAACATGCTCAGGGTCGGTAATGATGCAATTATTAATTGGGCATACCGATTGGCATGTTGGCTTATCGTAATGTCCTTTACATTCAGTGCATAAGTTATGATCAATTTCATAAATGCTGTCACCCATGCTGATTGCACCATTAGGGCATTCTGGGTCGCACATATCACAGTTGATACACTTATCTGTAATTAATAAGGCCATATTACTTCGCATCTACTGCATCATTTACGGGGTTACGCGTGTTTTGACCGTTCGATAAGTTACGCATAAGAAGTCCATAACTTAAATCCAAATCTTCAGGAACAGGAATAAACACAAAGTGACCATTGCCTTTTGCGTCATCCACTTTTTCTGATTTACGGTTTTCCATCTCTTCTAAAGTGAAGTTGATATTACCGTTTGGTGTCATAAGCTCTAAGCTATCACCTAATAGGAATTTGTTTTTCACTTCGACTTCTGCTAAGTAGCCACGACGTTTACCTGTAAACTCGCCAACAAATTGTTGAGAATCGGAAACCGAGTAGCCGTAATCGTAGTTTTGATACGAATCATGGGTATGACGACGTAGGAAACCTTCGGTATAACCACGGTGAGCCAGGCTTTCTAACGTACCCATTAGGCTTTCATCAAATGGTTTACCGGCAACCGCATCATCAATCGCTTTACGGTATACTTGCGCAGTACGAGCACAGTAGTAGAAAGATTTAGTACGACCTTCGATTTTTAATGAATGGACGCCCATTTTAGTCAAACGCTCTACATGTTGAATCGCACGTAGATCTTTTGAATTCATAATGTAAGTGCCGTGTTCATCTTCAAACGCCGCCATTTGTTCTTCTGGGCGATGCGATTCAGAAAGTAGCACAACTTCATCGGTAGGTTTACCTAGGCCAAGGGTGTTGTCTGGACGCTCTTCTTTAACCTCGATCGCTTGTACTTGGCTAGGATCAAATTGCTCAACCGCTTGATTGGCTGGTACGATTTGACCGGCGTCGTTTTCAGTGCCTTTTTCGACTTTATATTCCCAACGACAAGCATTGGTACAAGTGCCTTGGTTTGGATCGCGTTTGTTCATGTAACCAGACAATAAACAACGACCAGAATAAGCCATGCATAATGCGCCGTGCACAAAGATTTCCAACTCAGTTTCAGGGCAATGTTCACGAATTTCCTCTATTTCTTCTAAGGAAAGTTCACGTGATAAAATCACTCGCTCAACACCTTGAGTAGACCAGAACTTCACCGTTGCCCAGTTAACTGCATTGGCTTGAACTGATAAATGGATTGGCATTTCAGGGAAGGCTTCTCGCACCATCATAATTAAACCAGGATCCGACATGATCAACGCATCCGGGCCCATATCAACGACGGGTTTCAAATCACGAATGAAAGTTTTAAGTTTTGAATTATGTGGTTGGATATTACATACCACATACAGTTTTTTACCTAAAGAATGAGCTTCATCGATACCGATTTTGAGGTTTTCATGATTGAATTCATTGTTACGTACACGAAGGCTATAACGAGGTTGTCCTGCGTAGACAGCATCGGCGCCATAAGCGAATGCATAGCGCATGTTTTTTAGGCTGCCAGCAGGAGACAGTAGTTCTGGTTTAAACATAATATATATCTCTAGGTCTGATTTCAGGTCAGATTTATACCACCAAGCGGTATAAATTAGGGGAGCGAATTTTACGCCAAGTTAAGAAGAAAAGCGAGAAAAGCACAGGATAAGTAGGGAATAAAAAACAGCAGGGCTTGGTTATGTCACAAAGCCCTACATCGTTGGGAGCACATTATTAATCGTTCTTCGGTAACCCACCTAGTGCATCAAACAGTTGCGGTAAAAAGGCATCAAATTCACCACACATTAAAGTGAAATCTGCATCAAAGCGCTGTGCCTGATCTTCGCGTGGAATGTCCTGATTGGTGTCTTTAAGTTCATCGCTGAATTTTAAGCGTTTGATGCTTACGTCAGAAGACAAGACAAATTCAATGTGTTCTTGCCAATCGAGTGCTAACTTGGTGACCACTTTATCGGCTGCAATGTGATTTTGAATTTCTTCCGCGCTCAATTCTTGTTTCTTACAACGAATGATACCGCCTTCTTCCTGCAGTGAATGAAATTCAGCTTCATCTAAAAGTTGGAAGCCTTGCGGTAAGTTACCGGTTTTGACCCATTCCGTTAGGCTGGTTTCAATTGAAACTTCGGGGATAGCAGGCACAACAGGAAGACTACCTAAGGTTTTGCGTAGTAAAGCTAATGCATCTTCCGCTTTTTTACTGCTGCTAGAATCTACCACAATAAAACCAAGTTTTGGCATGATTAAAATAGATGTAAAGTTATGACGACTAAACGCTCGTGGTAATAAGTCGATTAAGATTTCATCTTTAAGATCGTCTTTTTCTTTTTTCTTAAGAGATCGACCTTCTTGTTGTTCAAGCAGATCAATTTTATCTTGCAGAGAGTCTTTAATAACGGATGCTGGTAGAAGTTTCTCTTCTTTTTTAGCTTTGATCAGAATGTGATCACCAGCAATATGAGTTAATACATCTGAGTGCTTATTTAGTACGCTCGTCCAGCCAAACTTTTGCTTATCTTGGCTACCACAAGGCGTGAACTTAAATTCAGCAAGTTGAGATTCTAGTTTATCAACATCAAAGTTAATTTCACGATTGAAACGGTACACTAAACAATTCTTAAACCACATAACTCTCATACTCAGTCTGGAAATTGGACGCCTATCATAGAAGATTTATTCGCTTAGTCAAAGCTAAGGGGAATATTCGAGAATAGTGCTGACTTAAAGCAATGGTTGCTGTGACAAAATAACCATGATTGGTTGACAGTTATATGAAAATTACTTTGCAGGAGTCACAAAACTGTCATACTTAAGACACATAATAAGTAGCAGATTAATTTTGGCTAATTTAAATTAGTAAAGTAGACGCGAAAGGATTTTTGGGTATGTCGAGAAGAATTTTGGTTGTTGAAGATGAAGCTCCTATCAGGGAAATGTTATGCTTTGTTTTAGAGCAAAAAGGTTACCAACCAGTTGAAGCTGAAGATTACGATACCGCCATTAATAAATTGTGCGAACCTTATCCTGATTTGATTCTATTAGATTGGATGTTACCAGGTGGTTCCGGTATTAATTTTATCAAACACCTCAAGCGTGAAGAGTTAACTCGAAATATTCCTGTTGTAATGCTTACAGCACGTGGTGAAGAAGAAGATAAAGTTCGCGGTTTAGAAGTAGGTGCGGATGATTACATTACGAAACCTTTTTCACCTAAAGAATTAGTTGCTCGCTTAAAAGCGGTTATTCGTCGAGTCACACCAACAGCAATAGAAGATGTTATTGATGTGCAAGGGTTAAAACTCGATCCTGTTTCTCACCGTGTGACTGCGAATGATTCTCCACTCGACATGGGACCAACAGAGTTTAAAATGTTACATTTTTTCATGACACATCAAGAGCGTGTCTATAGTCGTGAACAGTTATTGAATAACGTTTGGGGCACTAATGTTTACGTTGAAGATCGTACTGTTGATGTGCATATTCGCCGTCTAAGAAAAGCATTAGAACAAGAAGGTCACGATAAACTTGTTCAAACCGTACGTGGTGCAGGTTACCGTTTCTCAACGCGAGCTTAATTTATACTTTATCCGAATGACGGAGTACTGAACTGAATGGTTGAAAGGTTAACCAGAAAAAAGCTAGCTTGGTCGCTGGCTTTTTTTTACCTTCCGTGGTTAATAATTGGCTGGTTTTTTGGTTATATGGGGTGGTTATTGTTTGCCGCTACCGTATTACAATTATTATGGCAATTGCATAACCAAATACGCTTATCGGAATGGTTGTGGGATGAAAAACGTCTGAGCCCACCTTCAGGAACGGGGCATTGGGAACCTGTATTTAACGGTATTTATCGCTTACAACAAAAGCAACGCCGTCGTCGAAAAGAGCTCGCTAATTTAATTCGTCGTTTTCGAAATGGTGCTGAATCTTTACCCGATGCTGTGGTGGTATTTCGTAGTGAAGGTAATATTGTATGGTGCAATAAACTGGCTCAATCATTACTTGGTTTTCGTTGGCCGGATGATTCAGGTCAACCGATTGCCAACTTAATTCGTACGCCTGATTTCATAAAATATCTTTCTAAGCAAGACTTTACTGAACCGCTTGAAATGCTATCTCCACTTACACCTGAGCGTATTTTAGAATTGCGTATAGTGCCTTATACCGATGGTGAGCACCTGATGGTGGTGCGTGATGTGACGCAATTAAAACAACTGGAAGGGATGCGTAGAAACTTCTTTGCTAATGTGTCACATGAATTAAGAACACCGATGACTGTTTTACAAGGTTATCTAGAGATGACAGAAGACCCTGAAATATTAGCAGGGCCAATGTGGTCAAAAGCTCATGGTGTGATGACGGAACAATTGTCTCGCATGAATGCTTTAGTCGAACAATTGCTGACACTCTCAAAGATTGAAGCAGCACCAATTCATGAGCTTGATGAAATCGTTAATGTACCCGCGATGTTAGACATTTTAGAAAAAGAAGCCATAGCGTTAAGTGGCGATAATAAACATAAAATCGTGTTTGATATCGATAAACAAATGACGGTATATGGTGATGAAGAACAATTACGCAGTGCTATTTCCAATTTAGTGTATAACGCCGTTAAGTACACTCCAGCGGGAGCAGATGTACATGTTAAATGGTATGAAACGGTTGATGGCGCATGTTTGTCGGTTGAAGACTCTGGAGATGGAATTGAGCCTCAACATATTAACCGATTAACTGAACGCTTCTATCGAGTCGATAAAGCTCGCTCTCGGGAAACTGGTGGCAGTGGGCTTGGCTTGGCTATTGCTAAACATGCATTAAGCCACCATGAGTCTTATTTAGAAATCACCAGTGAAGTTGATAAAGGTAGCTGCTTTTCGTTCGTATTACCTAAGAAGCTTGTAGCTCGTTCAACGTCATAACGTGTCAAGGAATAATATGCGTAACGCAGTACTCGTTTGTTTGATCGCCATACTTTCAATGCCTTGTTTCGCAAATGAAATGGTTAGAGATGAGCTTGATACTTATCATAAAGTATCAGGAATGTCAGGAACGATATCTTCTGTAGGTTCGGATACCCTTGCGACATTAACCTCTGTGTGGGCAGAAGATTTCCAACGTATTTATCCTAATATTAACATGCAACTTCAATCTTCTGGATCATCAACTGCGCCAACAGCTTTGACCGAGGGAACATCACAACTCGGCCCAATGAGTCGTCCTATGAAAGCCAAAGAATTGGAGGCTTTTGAGCGGCATTATGGATACCCACCTGTTCAATTAAAAATTGCCATTGATGCAATTGGTATTTTTGTTCATAAAGATAATCCAATTAAAGGTTTGAATTTCTCACAAGTTGATGCCATTTTTTCATCAACATTGAAATGTGGGGCGACTGAGCCATTAAATAAGTGGCAACAACTAGGTGTAGATACCGACTGGGCTAAACTAGGCTTTCAACTTTTTGGTCGTAATTCGGTATCAGGCACTTATGGTTATTTTAAGCAACATGCATTGTGTAAAGGTGACTTTAAAAGGCAAGTGAATGAACAACCCGGCTCAGCTTCTGTTGTGCAATCTGTCGCTTCTTCAATTAACAGCATTGGCTATTCTGGTGTGGGTTATCAAGTATCAAAAGCGAAATTGATCCCTATTGCTCTTGAAGGGCAAGATTATATTTATCCAACTCGAGATAATATTTTAGATGGTCGTTATCCACTCGCTCGTTATTTATATGTTTATGTAAATAAAAATCCATTAAAACCTCTGCCTCGACCACAGGCTGAATTTTTAAAGTTTATATACTCTAAACAAGGACAAAGAGGGGTGGAGAAGGATGGTTATGTTCCGTTATCGCGTGAACTGGCCAATGCTCAACTGCAGAAAGTCGGCTTGCGTTAATTTATTAGAGAAGTCATTCTAAAAATGATAAACGTTTTCTAAGCAGCTTGCTTTAATCTCTAGAAATAAAAACAGCCTTGAAAAAGGCTGTTTTAACGATCAAAAAAGTTACCATGGCAATAAAGGGTATGTTGCTTTAAAAGCTTAGATTCCAGCCAGCATTAATCCAATATTGTTGTTCTGTTTGTAGATCGGCATGTAATAAGCGATTGTTATCTAACCAATCTTTATCCTCACAAGTCAGCTTCCAGAGTTGATCGCCACCTTCTTCATTTTTCTCGTCATTTACCGTTTCTATTGAAAGGGTTAATTTTGGCAGTTCGTTTTCTTCTTTTCTTTGTCCATTAACGACGATCGCTAAACGCAATATGGCAATTAAAGGCAGTATTTGTTTTTTCTTATAAATAGTTAATTCTGGCATTTCTTGCAGTTTAAGGGCTTTACGTTGAAAGCGAACTAATGCAGCAAGGACTTGTTGCTGTTCTTGGTTAAACCCCGGCATATTGGTGTGTTGAAGGATATAAGCAGAATGACGGTGAAAGCCTTTATAGCTAATACTAAGTCCTACTTCATGTAGCAAGGCTCCCCAAGATAGTAAGCTGCAAAGCTCACTTTTAGGTTTTATATCGAGTTCTGATCCTACTTGCTTTAAAAAGCGCTCTGCTTGATTACGTACATTTTGGGCATGGTTAACATCAACTTGATGTTTATCGGCAAGGTTTTCTGCAGTGCGCATGCGAATATCAGAACGTTGGAATCGCTCTTCCATTTCATACATTAAACCTTCACGTAATGCACCATCGGAAAAATGTAGTTGTTTGATGCAAAAAGACTCAAATATAGCTAATAAAATCGCGACACCAGCAGCAAATACAGGTTTTCGTTCATCGGTTAAACCTTCGAGCTTAATATCATCAATTTGGTCTAGTTTGCACAACTCTTCAACCAATTGATTGAGTCGTTCTAAGGTTATGATGCCATCTTCATGCCCCATTCCAATGAGAACTTCTCTGATTGCTTTTATCGTCCCCGAAGATCCTATTGCTGCATCCCAGCCTAATTTTTTGTATGGCTTACATAAGGCTTCTAACTTTTGTTGAGCGGCTAAGGTAGCTTTTGAGAAGTTCTTTTTGGATAACTTCCCATTGTGAAAAAACTTATTGGTATAACTGACGCAACCTAATTGTTTGCTATTGAGTAGTTGTGGCTCAAAGCCAGTACCAATGATCATTTCAGTACTGCCACCACCGATATCAATAACAAACTTTTTTTCCCATTCTGGTTGAGTATGAGCAACACCTAGATAAATTAAGCGTGCTTCTTCAACACCAGCAATCACTTCAATTGGAAAGGGCAGTACATGACGAGTACGAGAAAGAAATATATGAGCGTTATTTGCCTGACGCAGTGTGTGGGTTGCCGCGATTCTAACGTTATCGGCATCGAAGCCTTGTATACGTTCAGCAAACATGGCCAGACAATCTAAGCCTCGTTGTATCGAAGTATTGTCTAAGTTCATATGTGAATCCAAACCATCAGCTAACCGAACACGTTGTTTATGGCGACTAACAATTTGCAAATCATGCCCGGTGACTTTAGCCACTACCATGTGAAAACTGTTTGAGCCTAAATCTATAGCGGCAATATGCCTAATACTTGGTTCAGTTGGTAGATTCATAAATACCTATTTATTCTGTTTTTAAACGAGACTTTCTTTCAATTTGCTTTAAATAATCATAAATAGCAATTTGTGAACGGACTTTTTTTCGATTACCACGTGGTACATAGCTGTTACTCATTTCTTTATCAATACGTCTGGCTTTGACGGTATCAATAAAATGAATATTGAGAATATCGATGATCCGTTGCTTTAATCTTTGAGAATGGATAGGGGTTGCGACTTCAATTCGATAATCTAAGTTACGTGTCATCCAGTCGGCTGAAGAAATATAAACTTTTGGATCGCCATCATTTTCAGTCACAATTACCCTAGGGTGTTCTAAAAAGCGATCGATGATGCTGATGACCGAAATATTCTCACTAACTCCTGGGATTCCTGGAACGAGTGAGCACATTCCGCGAATGATCATGCGAATTTTAACACCAGCATTGCTCGCTCCATACAGCTTATTGACGAGTCCTTTATCGACTAAGTTGTTTACTTTTAAGGTGATACCTGCAGGACGACCTTCTTTCGCAATCGCTATTTCACTGTCTATCAACTTATAAATTTGTTGCCGAGCATTACGCGGTGACACCATAAGCTGAGTAAAACGCACTGGACGATATGGATTTTCAATATAACCAAAGACATTACGTACTTCAGCGGTTAATTGTGGATCTGCGGTTAATAAAGCGAAGTCGGTATAAATTCGAGCAGTTTTTTCGTGAAAATTACCCGTACCAATATGAGCGTAGCGCTTTAATTCATCATCTTCTCTACGAGTAATGAGTAATAACTTTGAGTGTATTTTTAATCCTGGGGCACCGAAAATAACATGAACACCAGCATCCGTTAGTAATTTAGCCCATTCAATATTGGCTTCTTCATCAAAGCGAGCTTGTAGCTCAACCACAACGGTGACTTTCTTTTTGTTATGTACAGCATCCATCAATGAATTCATCAATTTTGAGTTCTTCGCAACACGATAAATATTGATTTTGATACTGATCACTTTAGGGTCAAAGGATGCTTGCCGAACTAACTCGGTAATATGGTCAAAACTATGGTACGGGTAATACAATAAAATATCTTGCGCGCTGATGGCTTCAAAGTTATTTGGATATCCATCAAAGTCAGCACATTTAAGAGGAACTAATGGTTTGTTTTCTAAGTAATCTCTTCCCACATTAGGAAAACCAGTGAAATCTTTGAAGTTATGATAACGACCACCAGGAATTAAGCTGTCATAGCTACTCATATTGAGCTTTTCACATAAATATTTCAGAAGATCTTCCGGCATATCTCTTTGATAGACTAGTCGTACAGGCATAGCGGTAAGACGTTGATTGACCCCTTCAGACATCTGCTCTAATAGACTGTGTTCAACCTCATGCCGTAAATCATATTCAGCGTCACGAGTCATAGTCATGGTGTAGCTATTGAGTTCATCGTATTCAAAGAAGCCTTTGAAAATATCATCAAGACAAAAGCGAATAATATTATCAAGTAATATTATGGTTTTACGTCTCTTCCCTTTTTGCTCCGGTACCATAATGAAGCGTGGAAGATGATCGGTTGGAATATCAATTAAGGCATAATTCTTTTGATCTTGATGAATAATTTCAACAGTAAGATAGGAATGTTCATCCTTTAAAAAACTCAGTACATCGGTATCTTTATTCATTAAAAATGGGGTGATGTGAGGAAGCACTTCTCGTTGGAAGTATTTTTTGATCCATTTTTGTTGAGATTCTTGTAACTGTGATTCATTGACTAAAAATATGCGGCGTCGGGCCATTTCGAGTATTAATTCGTTATACAATTCGTCAAATTTTTGGTTAAGCTTTAATACTTTCGACTGCATCTTGGTTAAAAGGTGTTTAGGGCTGTCGTTGCTACTACTTTCTTGGCTGATTAAAATGCGGCGTTTTACATCAGCAAAGCGAACTTTATAAAACTCATCTAAATTACTAGAAAAGATCCCTAAAAAACGCACACGTTCAATCAGCGGAACTGTTTTGTCGGCCGCTTCTTGTAAAACGCGTTCATTAAAAGATAGCCAACTTAGTTCTTTTTCTATGTAGAGTTTCTCGGAGCTCATTGTACCATCCAGCATGTATTAGTGGAGAAGAGGAGAGAGAATGGAATCCTTTACCATATCTAAGAGTAAGTTAGTGGTTTTTTGTGACATTTTTATTTCAATGAGGCTTATATAAAGAAGCAATAGCAGTAAAATCAAGCACAAATCAAAGTATAGTAATAAAACTGTCACACAATCGACATATTATGTCATCAATCAAAAAAGGTAATGTGGAACATGGCTCAAGTCGATACTTTCTTTCAACAACGAGATAAAAGGCGCTGGCTGACAGATCGCTTTGCAAGCTCGGTGATTAAACTGGGAGGTATCAGTGTTCTTATCGCTTTAGTATTACTGATTTTCTATTTGATTATGGTGATTGCACCAATATTTTCTCCTGCAACCATAAAGTTAAAAAGTGAATATTTACTTACGGATAATCACACCATAAATAAAACCGTTGCTGTTGGTATAGATGATGATGGTAGAACGGCTTTTCGTTTTACTGAAGATGGACAATTGATTTTCTTTGTACTAAACCAATCCTTGAATTCTCCTATTGAGACAAATCAAAATAACACTCCGTTATTGGTAAACCAAATTGTTGACCACCCAGTAGCCTTCAAGGAGGCTGAAACCAGCTCTCGTTGGTATGCTTATACTGATAACCAAGGAGGGATCTACGCGGTGCGACCTAAGTTTTCGACTGTGTTTACCGCGGGTGGGCGTCAATCTTCCCCAAGCTTTAGTTCTTTTGCTGATACCCCGGTTTCCCTCGATAGTGATGGGGTAGCGATTCGTCAGTTTGATTTTTCTATACAGACAGATCAGGCGACCTTTATTGGTATTAACCAAAATGGGGAATGGCGTGCTCTCGGTTATCAAAATTCTTCACAATTTGGGGATGTTGAGTCACATTGGCAAAGTACTCCACTTAACCTGCCCACGATATCCTCAAAGGTGACTGATTTTGTTCTCACACCAGATGGAAAAACACTATATGTGTTATATCCTGATTCGATTAGTGTTTTAAAGCGTAATGATGTGGGTTTTCAACTACGAGAAACTGTCGCTTTAGAGAATGCTTCTACTAAGCATGATACTCAAAAAGAAAAGTCATCATCGGTACAAGGTGTTAATTTAGATCTACTTCCAGGAGCTTACTCCGTTTTGATCACTCAATCCGATGGTAAGGTTTCCCAATGGTTTGATGTGTTGAAAGATGGTAAGCGTCAGTTTACTCAAATTCGTGATTTTGATTCAGGAAGTAAAGCAACACCGGCTTTTGTTTTACCGGAGTTTTACCGAAAAGGTTTTTTTCTATTTGATGACACTGGCCGAGTAAATAATTTTTATACCACATCTGATAATAAAGTGTTTTCGAAAAAAATTGCTCAAACGCCTCCTATTACAGCTGCAACGTCACCTAATGAGCAGTTTTTAATGACCGCATTTCAAGACAAATTATCGCTATTTAAGATAGATAATCCTCATCCAGATATTACCTTTACCTCTTTGTGGCAAAAAGTCTGGTATGAGGGGTATCCTGAGCCTGAATTTATTTGGCAATCTACTGCTGCTAGTAATGATTTTGAAGCGAAATTTAGCCTGGTTCCTATCGCTTTTGGTACTTTAAAATCAGCATTATTTGCTATGATTTTTGCCGTGCCAATTTCAGTTTGTGGCGCGGTTTATACTGCGTATTTTATGACGCCAGGGATGCGCCGTTATGTAAAACCGACAATCGAGTTAATGGAAGCCCTGCCGACGGTGATTATTGGTTTTCTTGCTGGCCTATGGTTAGCCCCAATCGTTGAGTTAAATTTATTAAATACCGTACTGTTTATAGTGTTGTTGCCTATGGTTATTCTACTTACAGCACTATTGTGGCAAGCGGTTCGAAAATTTACTGGGCTCGGTGAATATCAAGGTTGGATAGCTTTATTTTTAGTGCCTGTAATGATGGGGTTTGCATGGTTAATATTCAGTTATGGTCATTACTTTGAATCTTGGCTATTTGGTGGAGATGTTCGGCTATTTATGGCCAATATGGGCGTCGATTTTGATCAAAGAAATGCATTAATTGTCGGTTTTGCAATGGGGTTTGCGGTGATCCCAACCATTTTTACGATTGCTGAAGATGCTATATTTTCGGTACCAAAACACTTATCTGATGGTGCTAGTGCACTTGGTGCGACCCCGTGGCAATGTTTAACTACTGTGGTTTTAGTAACGGCATCCCCAGGGATATTCTCAGCGGTAATGATGGGATTAGGGCGTGCGGTTGGTGAAACTATGATTGTCTTGATGGCAACTGGTAATACCCCTGTGATGGATTGGAATATTTTTGAAGGTATGCGTACGCTGTCCGCTAATATTGCGATTGAGATGCCGGAATCGGAAGTTGGAAGTTCTCATTTCAGGTTGTTGTTTTTATCGGCTTTTTTATTGTTTATTTTTACCTTTGTCGTCAACTCGATAGCAGAGCTAATCCGTCAACGTTTAAGGGATAAGTACAGTGCTTTATAGCTCAACGACAAAAGGTTGCTTGATATTTGGAGTCAGGGGGCTGCAATGTTAAGCGGTTATCAATTTACTTGGATTAAATCTGGCAATCCTTGGGTATGGCTGACAGCTGGTGCTGTGAGTATTAGCCTTATCTCAGTATTAGGTCTGTTGTTATTAATTGGTTGGAAGGGGCTGGTGTACTTTTGGCCTACGCCTTTATATCAATGGCAAGACGAGCATGGTCAGCACTTGATAGGTCAGATTTATCAGCAAAATTATGTTTCTCTTGATCAGTTATCAAATCAAGATAGGCAGTGGCCAGACTCGGTATTGCAATCAGGGCAAGCGCAGAGATTATCGATCAAAGTGGCTAATCGCGATATTTATCCACGAGATTTTATTTCGGTATTAGAAATAGATTTGCATCACCAAGATACACCTCAAGATCTTGCTGTTTTTGAACGTACACGTTCTGGGGACTTTTTTGGTCAACCCGTGTCACTTGAAAGTGAAGGGCATGTTTATAAAAACTCACTACCTAAGCACATTGGGCTTGCTCTACAAAGTGCTGATGCGGTTCGGGATCAAATTGATGATGTTTTGCAAAATGAGTTGCAAGGAGTAACTCAACAACTGAATAAGTTACGAGTTGAGAAGCGATTAAAGCAGCAAGAAGGTCAAGCGACAGCCGCTTATCTCAAAACCTTATATCAACGCCAAGATGAATTAGAGGCTAAGTTTACTCTGGCTGAAAATAAGATCTTAGCATTACAAGAACAATTATCATCAGCACGAGTGTTAGTGAAAGATATGAAAGGTGAGATTATTTCCTTACCTTTAGAGTCAATATTGGATGTTTGGTATCCCAATGCAATGAGTTGGGTTGAAAAAGCTCATCATTGGGCTAAGCAAGTTGGAAAATTTTTACTCGATAACCCAAGAGAATCGAATTCAGAAGGAGGGGTATTTCCTGCCATTTTCGGTACAGTATTATTAGTTATTATCATGTCGGTGGTGGTGATGCCTCTTGGTGTGATTGCTGCTATTTATCTGCATGAGTACGCTAGAAATACGATGCTAACACGACTGATTCGGATCTCGGTGGTTAATCTTGCCGGTGTCCCATCGATTGTCTATGGTGTATTTGGTCTAGGTTTTTTTGTGTATACCATAGGCAGTTCGATTGATGAGCTGTTCTACTCTGATACATTACCGACACCGACGTTTGGTACTCCTGGTTTGCTATGGTCTGCTATGACGTTAGCAATATTAACCTTACCTGTGGTGATCGTTGCCACAGAAGAAGGGCTTGCTCGTGTCCCTAACTCTGTTCGGCATGGTTCTTATGCTCTAGGGGCAACCAAGTTTGAAACGCTATGGAGGACCGTGCTGCCTATGGTTAGTCCAGCGATCATGACGGGATTAATTCTCGCAGTTGCGAGGGCAGCTGGGGAAGTCGCACCTTTGATGCTGGTGGGGGTAGTGAAACTTGCTTCTAATTTACCGGTTGATGGTAATTTCCCATACTTACATTTAGAAAGAAAATTTATGCATCTTGGCTTTCACGTTTATGATGTTGGTTTTCAAACGCCGAATATTGAGGCGGCAAGACCGTTGGTGTTTGCGACGTCATTTTTATTGATCACTGTAGTGGTAGGTCTCAATATCACTGCGATTATGATCCGTAATAATTTACGTGAAAAGTTTAAGATATTAGGAAACGATTAATATGCTTTCGATTCATTCGGCACTTGGATATCCAGAACCTTTAGATGTTCATAAGCTAACCGAAAAACAAACGGCAATTTCTATTGATGCTTTGAACTTGTTTTACCATAAAGCTCAAGCTTTGAAAGATATTAGTATGCGTATTCCTAAAGGTAAGGTGACGGCTTTTATCGGGCCTTCTGGTTGTGGTAAATCAACTTTATTGCGCTGTATTAACCGTATGAATGATTTAGTGGATGGTTGCCGAGTAGAAGGAGAGGTTCTTTTAAATGGTAATAATATTTATCACCCTAATGTCGATGTCGCGAGTTTGCGTCGACGAGTGGGGATGGTATTCCAACGTCCTAATCCTTTCCCTAAATCGATTTATGAAAATGTGGTGTATGGATTACGTTTGCAAGGGATAAAAGATTCTCGTTCTTTAGATGATGCGGTTGAACGTTCATTACGAGCGGCAGCCTTATGGACTGAAGTAAAAGATCGTTTACATGAAAATGCTTTTGGATTGTCAGGTGGTCAACAGCAACGTTTAGTGATTGCTCGGGCTATCGCCATTGAGCCTGAAGTCTTATTACTTGATGAGCCGACATCCGCTTTGGACCCTATTTCGACTTTGACGATTGAAGAGTTGATTTCAGAATTAAAAACAAAGTACACAGTGGTGATTGTTACACATAACATGCAACAAGCTGCGCGAGTCAGTGATCACACTGCTTTTGTGCATATGGGACAACTAGTGGAATATAGTGATACTGATTCGATCTTCACATCGCCAAAAATGAAGAAAACCGAAGATTATATTACTGGCCGATACGGTTAAATAAGGATTTTAAATAACATGCAACTTGGTCGTCATATTTCGGGGCAGTTTAATGTCGAACTTGAGTCTATTCGTACTCACGTATTAGCGATGGGAGGCTTAGTTGAAGAGCAGCTTTCATTGGCATTACACGCATTGTATAAACATGATTCTCAATTAGCGACTAAGGTTAAGCGTAATGATGACAAAGTGAATCAAATGGAAGTGGCGATTGATGAAGCTTGCACACGCATTATTGCTAAAAGGCAGCCAACCGCAAAAGATTTACGTTTGGTAATGGCGATCATTAAAACTATTTCAGATCTTGAACGAATTGGTGATGTCGCGACCAAATTGAGTCATGTCGCACAAGAAACATTTGCTCCGAAACAAGAAACGCTGATTGTTTCAGTCGAAGCGTTTGGGCGCATGGCCGTCAATATGTTACATCAGGTGTTAGATGCTTTTGCTCGTATGGATGTACAAGCCGCCGCAACGGTATATCGTATGGATGATAAACTGGATGCGGAGCATAAAAAAGTTCAACAGCAGATGATCAATTTTATGATGCAAGACCCTAGTTCAGTGCCCAAAGTCATGCAGATTGTTGCCTGTGCTCAATCGATTGAAAGAGTTGGCGACCGCTGTCAAAACATCTGTGAATATATTATTTACTTTGTACAAGGTAAAGACGTTCGTCACGATAAAGAGTATTTAGAATCTTTAATTTAAGGTGAGTGTTGACCTTTTCACTGTGAAAATGACGATCAATCGAGATCGCCATATTGATTCGGTTGGAATGTTAGTCTGAAATGACCGTTTTTTTAAATGTTATTGATAGTCTGTTTCACCGATTGAATCGTTTGTTTATTGGTTACCGGAATTGCAAAGTCATCGACTGAATCTGACCCCATTTTAGCGCTATCAATGTGAAGTTTCATATGGCTAGGGCGGGTTGTCTTTCCAGAAAGGTGAATCTCGTGAATGCCAGTCTGCTTAATTATTTGTGCTGCGTTATCAATGTTGACACCTGCGCCAGCCATAATTGAAAATCGGCCTTGGGCTTGTTCTACCATTTCAGCGATAACGTTAATACCTTGTTTTGCTGTACTTGCCAACCCGGATGTTAATATACGCTCACAACCTAGTTCAGCGATATCTTCTAATGCTTGTTTAGGATCGCGACATTGATCGATGGCTCGGTGAAAGGTCACCCCCATGCCGGATGCTGCTTCGATAAGTCGCTGACAAATCATTTTATCAACATCACCTTCAGCGGTAAGTGCACCAATCACAATACCTTGCAAGCCAGCTTGTTTGGCGCAAAGTACGTCTTCTAGCATCGACTCAACATCTTGCTCACTATACAAAAAGTCACCTTGTCTAGGGCGAATCATCGCGTAAATAGGAATGCTCGAGTATTGCGCGGCTTTTTTCATAAAACCATAGCTAGGGGTTAAGCCTCCTAACGCAAGTGATGAGCATAGTTCAATACGTGTCGCCCCCCCCTCAATCGCAAGGTGTAGGGATTCTAAATTATCAATACAGACTTCTAATTCGATGGTCATGATAGGCTGCTCTAAGCTAATAAATTGATGGTGTATATCCAGTAATTTCAAGATGTTGTGAATTCTGCATCTCGAAGTCATTTGGGTATATTGTAGAATAAAAAAAGCCCTGCACAATGGCAGGGCTCAATAAATCATTTAGGCGAGATTATTTTTTGCCTAGGTCATCTGAGTGCTCAGATAGGAATGAAGCAACACCTTTTGGAGATGCATCCATACCTGCTTTACCTTCTTCCCATTGTGCAGGGCAAACTTCACCGTGTTTTTGGTGGAAGTTTAGTGCGTCAACCATGCGTAGCATTTCATCGATATTACGACCTAGAGGAAGGTCGTTAACTACTTGGTGACGTACAAGACCATCTTCGTCGATTAGGAAAGAACCACGGAAAGCAACGCCTGCTTCTGGGTGCTCAACATCGTATGCTTTAACGATTTCGTGTTTAACGTCAGCAACTAGAGGGTATTTAACTTGGCCGATACCGCCGTCAGCGATAGCCGTGTTACGCCATGCATTGTGTGAGAATTGTGAATCGATAGAAACACCGATTACTTCAACGCCTTTAGCTTGGAAATCTTCGAAACGCTTATCGAAAGCGATTAGCTCTGATGGGCAAACGAATGTGAAGTCTAGAGGGTAGAAGAAAACAACGGCTTTCTTGCCTTTAGTGAATTCTGCAAAGTTGAATGAATCAACAATTTCACCGTTACCTAGAACTGCTGCTGCTGTGAAATCTGGGGCTTGACGACCTACTAGTACCATTTTATTGCTCCTAAATTTTGCTTTGATATAAAAATCAACACTCAAACTTCTGTGTCTGAGCTTGGTTTCAACGAGACAAACTATAGTACAAGTTGTAGTATGAAAAAAAGCGAAATAAACCGATTAACTTAATCGAAAAAAGCGATTATCTCTAATTTGTGATCACACCATGGTTTCACTACAACTTCATCGAAATTTAATATGACTAAATGGCCTAGTTTAAAACAATTACATTACCTAGTGACGCTTTATGAAACGCGTCACTTTAGCGAGGCTGCAGAACGTTGTTTTGTTAGCCAATCAACCTTAAGTAAAGGTATTCAAAATTTAGAATCCTTGATTGGTTGTCCACTTTACGAAAAAAAAGACAAAAAGAGTCCTTTAGTTTTTACTTTAGCGGGCAAGCAAGTGGTGAAACAAGGACGAGAATTATTAGCTAAAAGCCAAGATTTACTTGAATTAGGCTCGTTATGCCAGGGCAACAATATGCAAGGCCAATTACGAGTTGGCTGCATTCCTACTATTGCTCCGTTTTTACTTGGTGACTTGGTACAAGAAGTGAATCAACGCTTTCCACAACTGACGTTATTACTACGTGAAGATACCACGAGCAATTTATTAAAAGCGCTGCGTAACGGCGACTTGGATGTGTTGATCTTGGCGATGCCAGTGGATATTGATGGTATGGAATGTCGAATTGTTGGCCAGGATCCATTTCGTATGATCATCAGTCGAGAGCAAGCCGGCTCTATCCGCATTCCTTTGCGTTATGATGATCTGCCAGATGAATCGGTGTTCTTGCTTGAAAACGAGCATTGTTTAACCGAGCATGCGGTGTCGGCATGTAAGTTAACTAAGAAAGAAAAAATCAACCCATTTTCTGCTACTAGTTTACATACATTAGTGCAAATGGTTGCTAATGGATTAGGCACTACCTTTATTCCTCAAATGGCGATTGACCACGGTTTAGTGGATAACCAAAACATTGTTGTGATTGAGCCACCGGGAAAAAGTGCTCACCGTCAAATTGGTTTGATTTGGCGACCAAGCTCGAATCGCACGATGACCTTTGAAACATTAGCCAATGTGGTAGAAGGTTTACTTTGATTCAAAGTCCATCAAACTCTATACTAGCGCCAGATTTTTACACCGCTAATATCCAAATTGAATAATTGTTTAGCCTTAAAAAAGTGACCCCTCATGCAAGTATCTGATTTTGACTTCGATTTGCCCGATGAGCTCATCGCTCGTTACCCTCAACCGCAGCGTACTGCAAGCCGACTATTACAGTTAGATGGTAATAGTGGTGAACTAACAGATGGTAAGTTCACAGATGTGTTGGATCTCGTTCAGCCAGGGGATTTAGTGGTATTCAATAATACTCGCGTAATTCCAGCGCGAGTATTTGGTCGTAAAGAGTCAGGCGGTAAAATTGAAATCTTGGTCGAGCGAGTATTGGATGAACATTCGATTCTTGCTCATGTACGTGCGTCAAAATCTCCCAAACCAGGTAATGTGCTATTTTTAGGTGAAAATGATGAATATCAAGCCACTATGGTTGCACGTCATGAGGCATTATTTGAAATTCATTTTGAGCATGAAAAAGGTGTGTTCGACATTTTAAATGAAATTGGTCACATGCCATTGCCACCTTATATTGATCGTCCTGATGAAGATACTGATAAAGAGCGTTATCAAACCGTCTATAATCAAAAACCAGGAGCGGTTGCTGCACCAACCGCTGGGCTGCATTTTGATAATGAACTTTTAGATGAAATTAAAGCCAAAGGTGTCGAGTTTGCGTATGTGACTCTGCATGTTGGCGCAGGTACTTTTCAACCAGTTCGTGTTGATGATATTAATGATCACCACATGCATTCTGAATATGTGGAAGTACCACAAGAAGTGGTTGATGCGATTGCTGACACTAAAGCTCGTGGTGGTCGAGTTGTTGCAGTGGGGACGACTTCGGTGCGTTCATTAGAAAGTGCGGCGCAAGATGCTAAGCAAAAGGGCACAGAATTGGCTCCTTTTTTTGGTGATACCGAAATTTTCATCTACCCAGGTTATGAATACCAGCTGGTGGATGTCTTGATCACCAACTTCCACCTGCCAGAGTCGACGCTAATTATGTTAGTGAGCGCTTTTGCCGGTTATGAGCATGTGATGAATGCCTATCAGCATGCTGTACAACAACAATATCGCTTCTTTAGCTATGGCGATGCGATGTTTGTAACGAAAAAGCAGTAATGGGTATCTAGTTCCTAGTTTCTAGGAAAAGACGAAAAGCTCGCTGTTTGTCGTTATCACATCGATATATTGAGTTAAGTAATAAATTGTTAGCGCATAACTTTCTAGGGACTAGTCACTAGGGCCTAGAAACCTAAGCGCTTTTATATCGTTGGACTGTTTATCCGACATTTTGGAGGCTTCGTGAAATACGAACTAATTAAAAAAGACGGCGTTGCTCGTCGTGGACGCTTAACCTTTAAGCGCGGCTCTGTTGAAACCCCTGCATTTATGCCTGTGGGTACTTACGGGACAGTAAAAGGCATGACGCCAGAAGAAGTGAAAGATACTGGTGCAGAGATCTTGCTAGGTAATACTTTCCACTTATGGCTTCGTCCTGGTCAAGAGGTCATGAAATTACATGGTGACTTGCATGACTTCATGAACTGGCAAGGTCCTATCTTGACCGATTCAGGCGGCTTCCAAGTATTTAGCTTAGGTAAAATGCGCAAAATCACCGAAGAAGGTGTGCACTTCCGTAACCCTGTGAATGGCGATCGCATTTTCATGGACGCTGAAAAGTCGATGGAAATTCAAAAAGATCTTGGATCTGACATCGTGATGATTTTCGATGAATGTACTCCATACCCTGCGACCCATGAAGAAGCGCGTAAGTCGATGGAAATGTCATTACGCTGGGCGCAACGTAGTCGTGATCATTTCGACAAATTGGAAAACCCAAATGCCTTGTTCGGTATTGTTCAAGGCGGTGTATACGGTGATCTTCGTGATGTATCAGTAAAAGGGTTAACCGAAATTGGTTTTGATGGCTACGCAGTAGGTGGTCTTGCGGTTGGTGAACCTAAAGAAGATATGCACCACATGCTAGAACATACATGCCCACAATTACCGGAAGACAAACCTCGTTACTTAATGGGAGTTGGCAAACCGGAAGATTTAGTTGAAGGTGTACGCCGTGGTATTGATATGTTCGACTGTGTGATGCCAACTCGAAATGCGCGTAACGGGCATTTGTTTGTAACAGGTGGCGTGGTTAAGATTCGTAATGCGTCACATAAAACGGATACATCACCGCTTGATCCACATTGTGATTGTTACACTTGTAAGAATTACTCGAAATCCTACTTACATCATCTTGACCGTTGTAACGAAATTTTAGGTGCGCGTTTAAACACCATTCATAATCTTCGTTATTATCAACGTTTAATGGCAAGCATCCGCCTTGCAATTGATGAGGATCGTTTTGAGGAATTTGTACAAGAGTTCTATGCTCGTCGTGATCGAGAAGTACCACCATTACAAAAAGAACTACGAATGAGTGATTCATCACAATAACATCGTATTTTAAGTGGGTTAAGCTGCTCTTTGCCTTGAAAAAAGTAAAGAGCACCCCAATCTAAAAACAAATTATCAAAATCAGAAAAAGGAAATGTTTTAATGAGCTTATTTATTTCAGAAGCACACGCTGCAAGTGCAGGCCCAGCTGGCGGTGGTATGGAAATGTTCATCATGCTTGGTATGTTTGCGCTTATCTTTTACTTCATGATTTATCGCCCACAAGCGAAACGTGTAAAAGAGCATAAAAACCTTATGGCATCAATGTCAAAAGGTGATGAAGTGCTAACTGGTGGTGGTCTTGTAGGTAAAATCGTTAAGATTTCAGACGATAATGACTACATCCTATTAGCTTTAAATGAAAATAATGAAGTAACAATCAAGAAAGATTTCGTTACTGCTGTGCTACCGAAGGGTACACTTAAGTCTCTTTAATTATAGTTAGCTAGCTATAAAAGCTAAAGGATACCCGCTGTGCTAAACCGTTACCCGTTATGGAAGTATCTGATGGTGGCTGCTGTCATCTTAATCAGTGCGCTCTACGCCCTTCCAAATATTTACGGTGAAGATCCTGCGGTACAAGTCACTGGGGCGCGTGGCGCCTCAGTTGACATGTCTACACTGGATTCTATTAATACCGTATTAAAAGAAAACGATCTTGAAACCCAATCTGTTGCATTAGAAGACGGTTCTGTTCTTATTCGTTTTAAAGATACTGATTCTCAAATTACTGCTCGCGATGTAATCAACCAATCAATGGGAAAAGATTATATTGTTGCTTTAAACCTTGCCCCTGCGACACCGAATTGGCTTGATTCAATCGGTGCAACCCCAATGAAGCTTGGCCTTGATTTACGTGGTGGTGTTCACTTCTTAATGGAAGTGGATATGGATGCTGCGATGGAAAAACTCGTTGGCCAACAAGAAGAATCTTTCCGTAGCGATCTTCGTGATGAACGTATTCGTTACCGTGCTATTCGACCTTCCGGTAAGGACGCTGTTGAAGTTGTTTTACGTAATGAAGAACAACTTGAACAAGCGAAGAGCATCCTTGCTGATAAGCATCGCGATATGGTGTTTACTGAAGGCAAAAACAACGCATTGATTGCTAAGTTTAATGAAGCTCGTTTACTTGAAATTCGTAACTACGCTGTTGAGCAAAATATTACAATTTTACGTAACCGTGTTAATGAGCTAGGTGTTGCTGAACCTCTTGTCCAGCGTCAAGGTGCAAGCCGTATCGTAGTTGAATTACCAGGTGTTCAAGATACTGCTCGCGCTAAAGAAATTTTGGGTGCTACAGCAACACTTGAATTCCGTCAGGTTGATGATAAAGCTGATTTGGCAGCTGCAGCGGCTGGTCGTGTACCACCAGGTAGTGAAGTTAAATTTGATAAAGATGGTCGTCCGGCAGTATTGAAAAAGCGTGTAATTCTTGGTGGCTCAAGTATCACGGATGCAAGTTCTAGTACCGATGAGTATGGTCGCCCTCAAGTAAATATTTCTCTTGATAGTGAAGGCGGCAATAAAATGGCTGACTTCTCAAAGAAAAATATTGGCAAGTTAATGGCGACAGTCTTTACCGAATATAAAGACAGTGGTAAACGCACACCAGAAGGTAAAGTGATACTAGCTAAGCACGAAGAGGTGATTAACCAAGCGACTATTCAATCTGCTTTAGGTCGTAGCTTCCGTATTACTGGTATTGATTCAGCGGCAGAAGCGCACAACTTAGCACTCTTATTACGTGCTGGTGCCTTGATTGCGCCAATTTCAATCGTAGAAGAACGAACTATTGGTCCATCAATGGGGCAACAAAACATTGATAAAGGTATTCAAGCTTGTATCTGGGGTATGGTGGCAGTAATGCTCTTCACTCTGATCTACTACCGTCGATTTGGCTTTATTGCCAACATGGCATTAATGGCTAACTTAGTGTTAATTATTGGTGTGATGTCTTTGATTCCAGGGGCAACAATGACCTTACCTGGTATTGCCGGTATCGTGTTAACCGTTGGTATGGCTGTTGATGCGAACGTGCTTATCTTTGAGCGTATTCGTGAAGAACTGAAAGAGGGACGTAGTCCTCAGCAAGCGATTCACCAAGGTTATGCCAATGCCTTTAGTACCATTGCAGATGCAAATATTACCACGCTTATCACCGCAATAATTTTATTTGCAGTGGGTACAGGTGCGATTAAAGGCTTTGCGGTTACTCTGTCTATCGGTATTTTAACGTCTATGTTTACGGCTATTATCGGCACACGTTGTGTGGTTAACCTGATGTATGGCGGCAAGCGTAATATCAAGAAATTGTCGATCTAAGGAAGAGTCATGTTTCAAATATTGAAAACTACCAAAGCGATCGACTTCATGCGTTGGTCTAAGTTTGCCTTTGTGTTCTCTGGCCTAATGATCGCTGCATCTTTGTTTACCATTTCAACTAAATGGTTTAATTGGGGGTTAGACTTTACTGGTGGTACTTTGATTGAGGTGTCATTTGAACACCCTGCCAATCTACCAGTACTACGTGAAGCACTAGCTAAAGATGGCTTTGCCGATGCCACAGTTCAAAACTTTGGTTCTGCACATGATGTGATGGTGCGTATGCGCCCACGTGAAGATGCAAAAGGTGAAGTGATAGGTAACCAAGTACTTGAGTCATTAAAACAAGGTACTGGTGATCAAGTTACACTTAAGCGTATTGAATTTGTTGGACCTAATGTTGGCGATGAATTAGCGGAAGCGGGTGGTTTAGCTATTCTGATTTCACTGCTTTGTATCTTAATGTATGTATCTATGCGTTTTGAGTGGCGTTTGTCTGCTGGGGCAGTATTAGCATTAGCGCACGATGTGACTATTACACTAGGTATCTTTTCATTGCTACAAATTGAGATAGACCTGACCATCGTGGCAGCATTGTTGACGGTAGTGGGGTACTCACTCAACGATACCATCGTAGTATTTGACCGCATTCGTGAGAACTTCCGTAAGATGCGTAATGGTCTACCAGGTGACATCATGAACAACTCAATTACACAAACGTTAAGCCGTACTTTGATTACTTCTGGTACAACTTTGTTTGTAGTTATTGCATTGTTCACTCAAGGTGGTGCGAATATTCACGGTTTTGCACTGGCATTATTACTTGGTATTACCGTAGGTACTTATTCATCCATTTACGTGGCCTCTGCACTAGCGTTAAAACTAGGCTTAACACGTGAGCACTTGATGCCAACACAAGTTGAGAAAGAAGGTGCAGACCAAGAGTCAATGATACCTTAATCTTGTAATCGTTTAACTGATCAAGGCTTTGAATTTCATTTCAAAGCCTTTTTTATATCGAGAAACCAGAAAGCGGACAAATAAAAACGCCCGCTGAGAGTATCAGCGGGCGTTTATCCTATGATAAGAATGAGTTACTTCATCATACCTTCGTTAGAGTGCTCACGAACGTGTTTAAGGATGTGTTTCACACCACGTGCGCTTGAAGCGACTAAGTTACCAGAAGTAAGGTAGTTAGTACCGCCAGCGAAATCAGTCAAAATAGCACCGGCTTCACGAGCAATAAGCTCACCTGCTGCGATATCCCAAGGTTTCAAACCTAGTTCAAAATAACCATCAACACGGCCAGACGCTAAATAACATAAATCAAGAGCTGCAGAACCAGTACGACGGAAATCTGAGCATTCTGTAAACAGGCCACCAACGATTTTTACAAAGCTTTCTGCATGTTGTTTTTGTTTAAATGGAAAGCCAGTTGCAAGAATAGCGCCATTCAAATCTTTAATTGGGTTTATACGTAGACGAGCGTTGTTTAATTGAGCACCAGAACCACGTTGAGCAGTAAATAGCTCATTACGAATTGGATCGTAAACACAAGCAACTTCAGTTTTACCGCGCATGCGCACAGCAATTGAAACTGAGAAGTGAGGGAAGCCTTTTACAAAGTTATTAGTGCCATCCAGTGGGTCAATGATCCATTGAACATCAGTATCTTTACCTTCAATTGAACCGCCTTCTTCACCTACGATGCAATGATCAGGGTAAGACTTTTTGATGGTATCGATAATCAGTTGTTCTGCTTCTTTGTCGACGTTTGTGACAAAGTCGTTCTGACCTTTTTGAGCAGATTCAATCTTGTCAGTGTTTTCTAATGATTTTGCAATATGGTTGCCAGCCATTCGTGCAGCACGAATAGCGATATTTAGCATAGGATGCATATAATTTTCCCAACGGATGTTAAAGAACGAAAAAGCGGCGTGCAGTATACCAGAGTTTATCTAAATAGAAAGCGTCTATTTTTTGCTCACTCGTAAATTGTCTAGGTTAAGGTAGCATTTATTTGGTTTGGAGTATGATATTATGCGGTTAATTTTCACTATGGCGAAGACTGCTATGTTAGACAATGTAAAAGTAATTTTAGTCGGCACCTCACATTCAGGGAATATCGGTTCTGCAGCAAGAGCAATGAAGGTGATGGGGTTAACTGAATTAGTCTTGGTTTCACCACAGTGTCAAGTCGATGAACAGACACTATCTTTGGCATCTGGTGCCGGTGATGTGGCGGAAAATGCACGCATTGTAGAAACCTTAGATGAAGCGGTGTCAGACTGCGAATTAGTCGTTGGGTCAAGTGCTCGCTCTCGTACACTTGAATGGCCAATGCTTGAGCCTCGCGAGTGTGGTGAAAAATTTATTCAAGAAGCTGAAAAAGGCAAAGTTGCTTTAGTCTTTGGCCGAGAAAGAACCGGCCTAACCAATGAAGAGCTGCAAAAGTGCCATTATCATGTTTGTATTCCTGCAAACCCTGAATATAGCTCGCTTAATCTAGCGATGGCGGTACAGACTTTAAGTTATGAGATCCGTATGGCTTGGCTTAACAAGCAAGCTGGACAATACCCGGAACCAGTCACTGAAGAGTACCCGAGACATAAAGAATTAGAATTATTTTATCAGCACCTTGAAAACACCATCTTGAAGACCCAGTTTATCTCTAAAGATAAACCAAACCTGGTGATGAATAAATTACGTCGCTTGTTTAGCCGGGCTCGTCCTGAAGTTCAAGAATTAAATATGCTACGAGGCATTTTAACTTCGATTGAAAAGTCTATTTCTGATAAAAAATAGTTACTTACGAATACCTGACTAAAATAGTCAAATGAATACTTGACCATTTTAGTATGGTATGGAATCATAGTCCCCACATACTTACTGTGGGTACGGTGCATATGAGACTTACATCAAAAGGAAGATACGCGGTAACAGCAATGTTGGATGTGGCTTTACATTCAAACCAAGGACCTGTGCCATTAGCGGATATCTCAGAACGCCAAGGGATTTCATTATCTTACTTGGAGCAACTTTTTTCACGATTACGTAAAGCCGGTTTAGTGGCGAGTGTACGTGGTCCAGGTGGTGGTTACCGCCTTGGTATCGAAGCGGATCAGATCGCAGTCGGTACTGTGATTTCAGCCGTTGATGAATCGGTTGACGCAACAAAATGTCAAGGTAAAGGCGATTGCCAAGGTGGCGTACGCTGCTTAACTCATACCTTGTGGCATGATTTGAGTGCTCGCATTAGTGAGTTCTTAGATGGTATTACGCTTGGGGAACTTATGATGAACAATGAAGTTCTTGATATCTCTGAGCGCCAGAATATTGAGCTAATAGTGAATAACAGCTTTGGTAATAACAATTACGCTTCAGAAAAGAATGACAAAGCGGACACTGTTGGTATGAATGCTCGCCTTTAACGTGAGCGAAAAGTTTTCACATTGGAGTAAAGAATGAAACTGCCTATTTATTTTGACTATTCAGCGACATGTCCGGTTGACCAGCGTGTGGCGGAAAAAATGGTTCAATTTATGACGATGGATGGCACCTTTGGTAACCCAGCATCGCGTTCTCACCGATTTGGTTGGCAGGCAGAAGAAGCAGTTGATCATGCTCGTGAGCAAATTGCAGACATCTTAAATGCAGACCCACGTGAAATTGTATTTACTTCTGGTGCTACAGAATCAGATAACCTTGCGATTAAAGGTGCTGCGCACTTTTATGGTAAGCAAGGTAAGCATATCATCACTTGTAAAACTGAGCATAAAGCTGTGTTAGACCCATGTCGTCAGCTAGAGCGTGAAGGTTATGAAGTAACATACCTTGAGCCTGAAAGTAATGGCTTAATTGATATCGAGAAATTTAAAGCAGCATTACGTGAAGATACTGTTCTAGTTTCTATTATGCACGTCAACAATGAAATCGGTGTTATTCAAGATATCGAAGCAATTGGTGAATTATGTCGCGCAAATAAAACAATTTTTCATGTCGATGCAGCACAATCAGCAGGTAAATTACCTATTGATACTAAAGAATTAAAAGTTGATTTGATTTCTTTATCTGCACATAAAATTTATGGCCCTAAAGGTATTGGTGCACTTTATGTTCGTCGTAAACCGCGCATCCGTTTAGAAGCACAAATGCACGGTGGTGGCCATGAGCGAGGTTTCCGTTCTGGTACTTTAGCAACTCATCAAATCGTTGGTATGGGTGAAGCTTTTGCCGTCGCTAAACAAGATATGCAAAAAGATTATGACCATGCGTTAGCACTGCGTAATCGCTTGTTAGACGGCATCAAAGATATGGAAGCGGTGACAATTAATGGCGATCTTGAGCAGCGCCTACCAAACAACTTAAATGTAAGCTTTGCTTTTGTTGAAGGTGAATCATTATTGATGGCGCTAAAAGATCTTGCAGTATCTTCGGGTTCTGCATGTACATCTGCCAGCCTTGAGCCTTCATATGTATTACGTGCGCTAGGGCTAGATGATGAATTAGCACACAGCTCAGTTCGTTTCTCTTTTGGTCGTTTTACGACAGAAGAAGAAATTGACTATGCCGTTAAACAAATTCGTGTAGCAGTAGACAAACTCCGTGACATGTCACCATTATGGGACATGTACAAAGAAGGGATTGATTTGAACACCGTTGAGTGGGCTCATCATTAATCTCAAGGAAGTCGAGAATTCGAGGTAAACATTATGGCGTATAGCGAAAAAGTAATTGAACATTATGAGAACCCACGTAACGTCGGTTCTTTTGATAAAGAAGATCCTTCTATCGGTAGCGGTATGGTAGGTGCTCCAGCTTGTGGTGACGTTATGAAACTACAAATTAAAGTATCACCAGAAGGTATTATCGAAGATGCGAAATTTAAAACCTATGGTTGCGGCTCTGCTATTGCATCAAGCTCGTTAGTAACTGAGTGGGTTAAAGGCAAAAGCCTAGATGAAGCGGCTTCAATTAAAAACGCTGAAATCGCAGAAGAGCTGGCATTACCACCAGTAAAAGTTCACTGTTCAATTCTTGCAGAAGATGCAATTAAAGCGGCAGTGTCGGATTATAAAAAGAAACATCAGCAATAATGTTAAATTAGGGGAAGGACTCTCCTTTCCCTATTTGACTTAGGCATCTTTTAAATTTTCATCCTATTTATTGATATACACAAGGTTGCAGTATGGCCATCACCATGACAGACGCGGCAGCAAATCGCGTAAGAACATTCCTGGAAAACCGAGGCAAGGGCATTGGTCTTCGTTTAGGTGTAAGAACAACAGGGTGTTCTGGTATGGCCTATGTTTTAGAGTTTGTCGATCAACTTAACGAAGAAGATCAAACTTTTGAACATGATGGAGTAAAGATTATAATTGATCCTAAAAGTTTAGTTTACCTTGATGGCACCGAGCTTGATTTTGTCAAAGAAGGGTTAAATGAAGGCTTTCAATTTAATAACCCTAATGTGAAAGGTGAATGTGGTTGTGGTGAAAGCTTCAACGTATAATCCTTAATATTAGGAACGATGGCACTCTAAATAGGGTGCCATTGCCATTTTAAGCGTCGGTGACGAATCATTACGGTTATGTTATTGGCCAAGTAGTAGGCACGAATTATTGCTATGAACCATTTTGAATTATTTGGCTTACCTAACCAGTTTGAGTTAGATAATAATACTTTGTCTGAAACGTTCCGTGATCTCCAACGTCGTTTTCATCCTGATAAATTTGCCTCCGCTTCCGAGCGTGATCGTTTAATGGCAGTGCAGAAAGCTGCAGAAATCAACGATGCTTACCAGACTTTAAAATCACCCATTTCTCGAGCAGAATATATCCTTGCTCTACAAGGTATTGATATTCGTGCTGAACAGCAAACAATGAGTGATCCTATGTTCTTAATGGAACAGATGGAATTGCGAGAAGAAATTGAAATTATCGCTCAATCTAATGAGCCAGAAAGTGCTTTATTTGATTTCGATAGTAAAATTCAAACAATGTATCAACAGCAACTCGCACAATTAAAAAAACAGCTTGAAAGCGAGCAGTGGGATAGCGCTGCGGATGGTGTTCGAAAGCTTAAGTTTGTTAATAAATTAAGATATGAAATCGAGCAACTTGAAGATAAGTTGCTTGGTTAAAGCTTTAGAGTTAATGCTTGTTTAATCTCTATTAGCCAATATAGAAAGGATAGTTCCGAATATGCTACTTCAAATTGCAGAACCTGGTCAAAGTGCCGCACCACATGAGCATAAGTTCGCCGTAGGGATTGATTTAGGTACTACCAACTCTCTTGTTGCCGCAGTAAGAAGTGGCTCATGCACTCCTTTGGTTGATGAAAACCAAACCGCAATTTTGCCTTCAGTGGTTCATTATTCTCAAGATGGCGTGTCAGTTGGTGCACAGGCAAAACAAAAAGCGCAACAAGATCCAAAAAATACTATTAGTTCAGTGAAGCGGCTTATTGGTCGTTCACTTGACGACGTTCAATCGCGCTATACCGACCTACCTTATCAATTTCAAGCGAGTGATAATGGTCTACCACTTATTCAAGTTCCTACTGGTTTAGTCAATCCTATTCAGGTTTCAAGTGAAATTTTAAAAAGCTTAGTTGAGCGAGCGGAAAGTACTCTGGCCCATGAGATAGAGGGCGTTGTGATTACTGTTCCAGCTTATTTTGATGATGCTCAGCGTGCAGGCACTAAAGATGCTGCTGAGTTAGCTGGATTGAAAGTGCTTCGTTTATTGAACGAACCAACTGCCGCTGCGATAGCTTATGGGTTAGATTCAGGCCAAGAAGGTGTGATTGCTGTTTATGATCTAGGTGGCGGTACCTTTGATATTTCACTATTACGTCTATCAAAAGGTGTATTTGAAGTGCTGGCTACGGGCGGCGATTCTGCACTAGGTGGTGATGATTTTGATGATCTTTTATTAGGTTATTTTAAGCAGCAAGTTGGTCAGCTTGATAAATTAAGTGCCGAGCAGCACCGAGTCTTATTGGATGCGGCAACTCAAGCCAAAATCGGTTTGTCAGATAATCAACAAGTTAGTGTTGAAGTACTGGGTCAAACTATTACGTTAACCCGAGAACAATTTAATGACATTATTCAGCCTCTGGTTAAAAAAACCTTACTATCATGTCGTCGTGCATTAAAAGATGCCGATGTGACTGCAGAAGAGG
The DNA here is from genome assembly GCF_002218005.2 of Vibrio algivorus. Lineage (GTDB taxonomy): Bacteria > Pseudomonadota > Gammaproteobacteria > Enterobacterales > Vibrionaceae > Vibrio > Vibrio algivorus. Next base: position 1,971,007 of record NZ_AP018678.1, on the reverse strand, counting down.
TCAGCGAAGTTGTGATGGTAGGCGGTTCAACTCGTACTCCACTTGTACGTACTATGGTTGGTGACTTTTTCGGCCGTACACCTTTGACTAGCATTAACCCAGATGAAGTTGTGGCAATTGGTGCCGGAATTCAAGCGGATATCCTAATCGGTAATAAACCCGATTCAGACATGCTGTTATTGGATGTGATCCCGCTTTCCCTTGGTATCGAAACCATGGGCGGCTTGGTTGAGAAAATCATTCCACGCAATACCACTATTCCTGTTGCTAAAGCGCAAGAGTTCACCACATTCAAAGATGGTCAAACCGCTATGTTAGTTCACGTCGCACAAGGTGAGCGTGAAATGGTTGATGATTGTCGTTCACTAGCTCGTTTTACTCTAAATGGTATTCCGCCAATGAAAGCGGGGGCAGCGCATATCCGTGTGACTTATCAAGTTGATGCTGACGGATTGCTTTCAGTGACGGCAATGGAGAAGAGTACTGGCGTACAAGCCGATATTCAGGTGAAACCTTCTTACGGTTTAAGTGATACTGAAATCGCCGATATGCTGAGATCCTCAATGACTCATGCTAAAGAAGACATGCAAGCTCGTGCGTTAGCTGAGCAAAAAGTTGAAGCAGACCGAGTGATTGAAGGCTTATTAGTTGCTCTACAAGAAAATGGTGAACAGCTACTAAGTAAAGAAGAATACTTAGCACTAGAAGACTCGGTAAGAACTTTGATCCAACTACGTAATGGTCAAGATGCTGATGCGATTGAGCAAGGAATTAAAAACACTGATAAAGCCAGCCAAGAATTTGCATCGCGTCGAATGGATGTATCAATTCGAGCGGCATTAGCTGGACAGTCAGTCGATAATATTTAATTAATGGATATTGGTTAAGAATACTTAACCAGTTGCATAGACAATATATTATAAGTAAATAAAACTTATAATAACTCTATTGAAGTAGGATGAATTATGCCTAAGATTGTTGTATTACCTCACGAAGATTTATGCCCAGAAGGTGCAGTATTAGAAGCACAAACAGGGGAATCAGTATTAGATGTGGCATTGAAAAATGGCATTGGCATTGAGCATGCTTGCGAAAAATCATGTGCATGTACCACTTGCCATATTGTGATTCGTGAAGGATTTGATTCATTAGAGGAAAGTGAAGAATTAGAAGATGATATGTTAGATAAAGCTTGGGGGTTAGAGCCTGAATCTCGTTTAGGTTGCCAAGCGAAAGTCGCAGATCAAGATTTGGTGGTTGAAATTCCTCGCTACACCATCAACTTAGCATCGGAAAATCACTAATAATATCTGGTAGAGCAAGGAGTAGCACATGGGATTAAAATGGACGGATTCACAAGATATTGCCATTGAACTCGCGGATAAATTTCCAGACCTTGATCCTCAGACCGTACGTTTTACGGATATGCACCAATGGATCACGGAGCTTGAGGATTTTGATGATGAACCCAATCGTTCCAATGAAAAAATCTTAGAAGCTATTTTACTTTGTTGGTTAGATGAAATTTAACCGTAGGTATAACACTCTCGATTTTCATTTATATAAAGCCTCTTCGGAGGCTTTTATTTTGTCTGAAGATTTTTTAGAGTAAAAATACCCAGATCAGTTGTAAATAAAGGTCAAAGTCACAAGTTATCACGGCTATTATGATACTTGTGATGATTAGCATTATGATATAGCTTAGCTTTATACCTTTCGTACTTAAGTATAAATCTAATTTATATACCCAAGTAACTTCAAGATACGAGTTTCAGTAGGAATAAAACAGACTGTGTGCTTGTATCTTCTCAAATAATGACAGCCTATTTGGTTTTAAGGGCTCCCCAGACATTTAGGTAAGGAGTAAAAATGTCAACACAACTATCAGTGAGTATTACTCGTGAAGCCGCTCCAGCGCAATGGGGCGAAAAGGCACTACTTTCTTTTTCTGCCGACGGTGCGATGATTCACTTACCATCAGCATCTGATTTTGATTTGGCACAACGTGCAGCACGTAAACTTGACTCACAAGGTATTAAACATGTTGAGCTGACCGGTGAAAGCTGGGATTTGGAAACGATCTGGGCTTTTGTTCAAGGTTTCCGTTCTTCAAAAAAAGGTAATAGTGTTACTTGGCCTCAATTAGATAATGAAGCGCAATTAGAGCTGGAAGCACGCATTAAGGTAACTGATTGGGTTCGTGACATTATTAATAGAAGCGCCGAAGAAGTAGCTCCTCGCCAATTAGCCACTATGGCAGGTGAATTTATTAAATCTGTAGCCCCAGAAGGCAGTGTTAGCTACAAGATCATAAAAGATAAAGATCTGTTAACCGAAGGTTGGGAAGGTATCTATGCAGTAGGTCGAGGCTCTGAGCGTACCTCTGCTATGTTACAACTCGACTTTAACCCAACCGGCGATGATGACGCACCAGTTTATGCTTGTTTGGTAGGTAAAGGGATCACGTTTGACTCAGGTGGCTATAGCATTAAAGCATCTGGTTTTATGGATTCAATGAAAGCAGATATGGGCGGTTCAGGTACTATTACCGGCGGATTGGCATTAGCGATTGCTCGTGGATTGAATAAGCGTGTGAAACTTATCTTATGCTGCGCTGAAAATATGATCTCCGGTCGCGCATTAAAACTAGGTGATATCATTACTTATAAAAATGGTAAGACTGTTGAAGTCATGAATACTGATGCAGAAGGTCGCTTAGTATTAGCCGATGGCCTTATGTATGCTAGTGAGCAAAAACCAAAGCTGATTATTGATTGTGCCACCTTAACTGGTGCAGCCAAAAATGCGTTGGGTAACGATTATCATGCTTTACTCACTTTCGATAACAAGCTTGCACAGAAAGCTCTAAAAAGTGCAGAGCAAGAATCAGAAGGTTTGTGGCAATTACCGTTAGCCGATTTCCATCGTAATATGCTGCCATCAAACTTTGCCGATATGTCGAATATCTCGTCAGCGGCATACAGCCCTGGTGCAAGTACAGCCGCCGCCTTTTTGTCTTATTTTGTCGAAGATTATAAAAAAGGTTGGTTACACTTTGACTGCTCAGGTACTTATCGTAAATCATCAAGTGATAAGTGGTCGGCAGGAGCAACAGGGATGGGCGTAAGAACGTTAGCTAGAATTTTGATAGATCAAGCAAAATAACTACACAAAATAAGCAAACTAACCACAACATAAAGCTTAGGGGGAGTCATTTTCTCCCTCTTGCTGACTAAAATAAAAATAAGACCAAAGGATTTTATATGGCTTTAGAAAGAACATTCTCAATCATTAAGCCCGATGCGGTTGAACGTAATCTCATTGGTGACATTTATCAACGAATGGAAAAAGCTGGGTTGTCGATTGTTGCTGCTAAAATGGTGCATTTAACAGCAGAGCAGGCGAGTGGCTTTTATGCTGAGCATGAAGGTAAACCGTTTTTTGAGCCATTAAAAGAATTTATGACATCTGGACCGATTATGGTGCAAGTATTGGAAGGTGAAAATGCCATTGCTCGTTACCGTGAGTTAATGGGAAAAACCAATCCAGAAGAAGCTGCTTGTGGTACTTTACGTGCAGATTATGCGCTTAGCATGCGTCATAATTCTGTTCATGGCTCGGATAGCCCAGAATCGGCAGCACGTGAAATTGAATATTTCTTCCCTGAATCAGAAATTTGCCCACGTTAAGCATTAGAATTTTATTCAGATAGAATTCCACTATACTTAAGAGACCAATAAGGTCTCTTTTTTTATAGACGTTTTGTATTTAAGGGCACCGTTTTGTTAGCGACGTTTATTCAACCCCAATTTACTTGTCACTTCACTGATACCCTAATGGCTTGGCGTACAGTTATTTGAACAGTACATACTGAACAAACCTTGTTGTGAGTGTATAAACCCTGTACAATTCGCGCCCTTATTTATCGTTCCATTAGTGAGAAAACCATGACCATGACAAAAGTAAATCTGCTGGATTTTGACCGTAAAGGTTTGCGCCAGTTTTTTACCGAAGAGCTGAATGAAAAGGCATTTCGTGCCGATCAGATCATGAAATGGATCTACCATTTTGGTTGTGATGATTTCTCACAAATGAGTAATATCAATAAAGCGCTTAAAGCCAAACTAGAAGCGCGTTGTGAAATTCGTGCCCCTTATGTATCTGAAGCTCAGCATTCGAATGATGGCACCATAAAGTGGGCAATGCGTGTTGGCGATCAAGATGTTGAGACGGTTTACATTCCTGATGGTGATCGTGCGACGCTATGTGTGTCATCTCAAGTTGGTTGTGCACTCGCTTGTACGTTCTGCTCGACCGCGCAACAAGGCTTTAACCGTAACTTAAAAGTGTCCGAAATTGTTGGCCAAATCTGGCGAGCATCACGTGAAATTGGTTTAGAAAAAGTAACTGGTCGTCGCCCAATTACCAATGTGGTAATGATGGGAATGGGCGAACCATTACTGAATATGAAAAACTTGATGCCATCTCTGGAGATCATGCTTGATGATCTTGGTTTTGGCTTATCTAAACGCCGTGTGACGGTTTCTACTTCTGGCGTGGTTTCTGGCCTTGACCAAATGACCGGAAACATTGATGTGGCACTTGCGATCTCATTGCATGCGCCTAACGATGAGTTGCGCAGCCAGATTATGCCAATTAACGATCGCTGGGATATTCAGGATTTCTTAGAGTCAGTTCGTCGCTATATTGCTACTTCAAATGCCAATCGAGGCAAAGTGACGATTGAGTATGTTTTACTCGATCACGTTAATGATGATATGGAACATGCTAGGCAGCTCGCAGAGTTGTTAAAAGATACCCCGGCAAAAATTAATTTAATTCCATTTAACCCTTATCCTGGGTCACCATACAAAAAGCCAAGTAATTCTCGTATTGACCGTTTTATGAAAACCTTAATGCAATATGACTATACGGTGACGGTACGTAAAACTCGTGGTGATGATATTGATGCGGCATGTGGCCAGCTTGTCGGAGATGTGATCGATCGAACAAAACGTACAAAGCAGAAACAGCAAGGGGAACCTATTCCTGTAAAAGCCGTCTGATAAATATAGATGGTATTGGTTCCCACTCCTAAATTAGGTGGAATCCAATGTTTTCTATAAAAAAGTTAGTTTTTACTTTAGTAGTTAGTTTCTTAGTTGGTTGTGTTACAGTGACCGACAAGCCAAACACTGCTAAATTTGATAATATAAAAGCGTCGGAAGCAAGAATCTCATTAGGTTTGGGGTACTTGGAAGAAGGCAATATGGTGAAAGCTCGAGAAAACCTTGAGATGGCTGTTAAATATGCGCCTTCTTATTATCGAGCTTTGAATTCGGTAGCGTATTATTATCAACGAGTTGGTGAATACGAATTAGCTGAAGAGGCTTATGAAGATGCATTGGATAGTTCTCCTAAAAATGGGGATGTCTTAAATAACTACGGTGCATTTTTATGTCGACAAGGCGAGTATGAAAAAGCGGATGAATTTTTTAACCGCGCGATAGAGCAACCTTATTATTACTTAGTCGCAGCCAGTTATGAAAATGCTGGATTATGTGCCCTAAAAAGTGGTGATAAGGAGAAGGCAAGGAATTATTTTTCTCGTGCTCTTGATCATGATCCCAGCAGGTCTCAGTCGTTATTACAATTGGCTGAGTTGGAAATCGAAAAGGACGAGTTTTCCGATGCAAGGGTTCGACTATTAAAGTTTAATAAGAGATATGGGTACCGTCCAGTTAGCTTAGGCTTGTTAATAAAACTAGAAAACAAAGCCAATAATCCTGAGCTAGTGTCTAAATATGGCAACATACTTAAGACTAAATACCCAGACTCTGTCCAATATCAGAAGTACAGGCAGAATGAGTACTGAAAATAACGAGTTAGAGCAAAAATCAGACAATCACAAAATCCTTCCTGGTGAAATATTACGCCAAAGAAGAGAAGAATTAGGGTTAACTCAGAAGGACATTTCTGAACGTTTACGCTTAAAAGTATCTGTGATTGAAAATATCGAAAGTAATCATTTCGATAGCCATCATGTAGCCACATTTATTCGTGGCTATTTTCGATCTTACGCTAAGGCCGTTGGCATCAAAGAGAAAGATATCCTTGCAGCTCTAGAAGAGTCGGGAAGAGGGCAGCATAAAGAACAGCCTATGCATAGCTTTTCTCAAAAAACCAAGAAACAACAACATGATAATCGTATCATGCGTTTAACTTGGGGGATCTTAGTTGTCATCATCGGGATCTCATCAGTATGGTGGTGGCAGAATCACCAACTTGACACATTATCCCCTTCATCTCTGTCTTCTCAGCAACAAGAAAACGCTGTGAGTGAGCCTGAACAAGTAGAAGGTGCTCCAAAAGAGCTTGCTTCTGAAGAAGATGTAATCGCTGAATTATCAACCCCATCGGAACTAGGTTCTACAGAGGCAGGCGATAATCAGCCTGAAGTAGACACTCAATCAGAAGCGATAGAAACAGAGCAAGTTTCATTGGGTGACAATGCCGTTGAATCCTCAGAGACGCTAGGATCTACCCAAGCAGAAAGCCAAGATGTTGCTCAAGATTCAACACAACAACAAACGGATAATGTTCTAGCAATGAACTTTAAAGATGATTGTTGGATACAAGTAAAAGATAGCTCAGGCTCAGTACTTGCGACTGGACTGAAAAAAGCCGGTGAATCTTTAACCTTAACGGGTAAAGCACCTTACTCTATTATTTTAGGCGCTCCTGAAGGCGTGTCTATTTCGTTAGCTGAAGAACCTGTTGATCTTTCTAAGTATACTCCAGGTAAAGTGGCCCGATTGACATTACCGTAGAATTATTATGCAACACGAATCTCCTATTAAACGACGTAAGTCGACCCGTATTTATGTTGGTAACGTGCCAATTGGTGATGGTGCACCTATTGCTGTTCAGTCAATGACTAACACTCGCACTACTGATGTTGAAGCAACTGTCGCTCAAATAAAATCACTTGAGAAAGTGGGCGCGGATATTGTTCGCGTATCTGTACCGACAATGGATGCAGCAGAAGCCTTTAAGCTAATTAAACAACAAGTGAATGTTCCTCTTGTCGCGGATATACATTTTGATTATCGCATTGCGTTAAAAGTAGCGGAATATGGTGTTGATTGCTTAAGAATTAACCCTGGTAATATTGGTAATGAAGACCGTATTCGTGCAGTTGTTGATTGTGCTCGCGACAAAAATATTCCAATTCGAATTGGTGTTAATGGCGGCTCTTTAGAGAAAGAAATTCAACAAAAATATGGTGAACCTACTGCGGAAGCATTAGTGGAATCAGCAATGCGTCATGTTGATATTCTTGATCGCCTGAACTTTGATCAATTTAAAGTCAGTGTGAAAGCCTCTGATGTATTCTTAGCCGTAGATTCCTATCGCTTACTGGCAAAACAGATCGACCAACCATTACACCTAGGGATCACCGAAGCCGGTGGTGCTCGTGCTGGCTCTGTTAAATCGGCTGTTGGCCTAGGTATGCTGCTAGCGGAAGGTATAGGCGATACGCTACGTATTTCTCTGGCCGCTAATCCTGTTGAAGAAATTAAAGTTGGTTTCGATATATTGAAGTCGCTGCGTATTCGTTCTCGTGGCATTAACTTCATCGCATGTCCTACCTGTTCACGTCAAGAGTTTGACGTTATTGGTACAGTTAATGCGCTAGAAGAACGTTTAGAAGACATCATTACTCCAATGGATGTTTCTATTATTGGTTGTGTCGTTAATGGCCCAGGTGAAGCTGAAGTTTCGCACATGGGTATCGCTGGCGGTAATAAGAAAAGTGCGTTTTATGAAGATGGTAAACGTCAGAAAGAGCGCTTTGATAATGATAATGTTATCGATCAACTAGAAGCGAAGATTCGCGCCAAAGCATCCATGTTAGATAGCAATAACCGTATTGATATCAGCCACATCGATAAATAATCACCTATACGAATATAAACGGTAAAGACTGTGACTAAAATAATTCAAGCAATTCGAGGTATGAACGACTGCCTTCCGACACAATCTCCACTTTGGCATAAAGTTGAAGACGCTGTGAAGCGTGTCGTTAGCTCTTATGGATACAATGAGATCCGTATGCCAATCGTTGAGATGACGAACCTATTTAAGCGTGCAATTGGTGAAGTCACCGATGTGGTTGAAAAAGAAATGTACACCTTTGAAGACCGTAATGGCGATAGCTTAACTCTGCGCCCTGAAGGAACCGCAGGTTGTGTACGTGCTGGAATTGAAAATGGTTTGATTTATAACCAAGAGCAACGTTTGTGGTACATGGGTCCAATGTTCCGCCATGAACGTCCACAAAAAGGTCGTTATCGCCAATTCCACCAAGTCGGTGTTGAAGTTTTTGGTTTACAAGGACCGGATGTTGATGCGGAATTGATTATGATGACTGCGCGCTTATGGCGTGAGTTGGGGATCGATAAGCATGTTCGTCTTGAATTAAACTCGATTGGTTCTTTAGAAGCTCGTCAACACTACCGTAATGTCTTGATTGAGTTTTTAGAACAGCATATTGATGTGCTGGACGAAGACTGCAAACGTCGTATGTATACCAACCCTCTGCGTGTATTGGATACTAAAAACCCTGAAATCCAAGCAATTTTAGTCGATGCACCTCAATTAGCTGATTATCTTGATGATGACTCAAAAGCCCACTTTGCTGGTCTATGTGAATTACTCGATGCTGCGGGCATTGAATACCAAGTTAATCAACGTTTAGTTCGTGGTTTAGATTACTACAATAAAACGGTTTTTGAGTGGATTACCGAAAGCTTAGGCTCACAAGGTACCGTTTGTGGTGGTGGTCGTTATGATGGTCTAGTTGAACAGCTTGGTGGTAAACCGGCTCCAGCAGTCGGTTTTGCGATGGGGCTTGAGCGTTTAGTCTTAATGCTAGAAACCTTAGAGCTTAATGACACTCGTAAAGCGGTTGATGTTTATTTAGTGACGGCAGGTGAAGGTACTTTAGTTAATGGTATGAAGTTTGCTGAGCAATTACGTGAATCAGTACCGGGACTTCGTCTTATGACTCACTTTGGCGGCGGTAACTTTAAGAAGCAATTCAAACGTGCGGATAAAGTAGGCGCAACTATTGCACTGGTATTGGGTGAAAATGAAGTAGCAGAGCAAAGTATTGTGGTTAAAAATCTCGCTGGTGGTGAACAACAAACTATGCCGCAAGCCGATGTTGCTGCTCATTTAGCTAACATTATTTAATTTTATTGAGTCGATTTATTTAAGAGGACAGGACGTGAGTATCTACGACGCTGATGAAGAACAACAAGTAGAAGCAATTAAAGATTGGTGGCAAGCGAACGGTAAAGCCGTGATTATCGGTGTTGTTGTTGGTATTGGTGGCATTTTGGGGTGGCGTTACTATCAAGACACCCAAACGACGGCGCAAGAAACCGCATCGCATGGTTATACGGCCATCGTTTCGAATATTGAGGCGAAAGGTATTGATGCTGCTGCATCAGCGCAAGAGTTTATTGATAATAACGATAAAACGGCTTATGCGGTTTTAACTGCATTACAACTAGCAAAAGTACAAATCGATGCTGATAAGCTTGATGATGCTCTTACTCAGTTAAAATGGGCTCAAGCTAATACCAAAGATGAAACCTTAACGCCAATTATCGCTTACCGTACTGCACGCGTACTCGCGGCACAAGGTGACTATGATAATGCGATTAAAACAGTTTCAGATGTGAAATCAGAAGCTTGGAAGGCAAGAAACCAAGAGCTTATGGGTGATATTTATCTGCTAAAAGGTGATAAAGACGCCGCAATGAAAGCATATACTCAAGCACAACAAGATGGTTCAACCAATCAAGCACTACAAATTAAACTTGATGATCTTGCAAAGTAAGGGATGTCTTGCATGAAGAAAATGTTCAACCGCAGCTTAGCGATTTCAGCTATTGCACTTGCTCTACTCGGCTGTTCTAGCGAAGAAGATACGATTGTGATGGCACCGCTACCAGTCGTAAACAGCCAATTTACTCCGACAACTGAGTGGAGTGCTTCTATTGGTGATGGGGTTGGACATTATTTTTCAAAACTTTCTCCAGTGTATGCTTATGACAAAGTATTTGTTGCGAGCCGAGATGGTGAAGTCAAAGCACTGGATCCTGATACTGGCAAGACTCTCTGGGAACAAGATTTATCAGAAGGTGGCCCAGCTCGTTTATCCGGCGGTTTAACTGCTTCTTATGATAAGTTATATATCGGTACTGAAAATGGCGAAGCGTTTGCTCTTTCGGTTGAAGATGGTTCCATTGTTTGGCAGCAGAAAGTCGATGGTGAAATCTTAGCAAAGCCATTAGCCGATGAAAGCCTAGTGATGTTGCATACCAGTAAAGGCTCTCTGGTTGCTTTAAAGCAAGATTCCGGAGAGCAAGTGTGGGATATCAGCAATGAAGTACCTAACTTAACCTTACGTGGTGATAGTTCTCCTGTTTCTATTTCAGGGGGGGTATTTTGGGGGATGGCAAATGGCCGTCTTGCTGCAGCATTGATTCAACGTGGTCAGTTATTGTGGCAACAACCGATTGGTACTCCAAAAGGCTCAACAGAAATTGATCGTCTCGTCGATGTTGATGCTAGCCCATTAATTATCGGCGCTAACCTATACGCCGTTGGTGTCAATGGTCAGTTGGTAGCGATTGATTTACGTTCAGGTGCGCCAATGTGGAAACGTACTTATTCTTCTGCAACCGATCTTGCAACTGATGCTAGTCGTATTTTTGTTGTCACCGATAAAGATCATATTTCAGCGGTAGATATCCGTAGTGGTACTGAAATTTGGAGCAATGAATCTCTAGAATATCGTCAGTTAACCGCACCTGTGATGATCGGTAATTACTTAGTTGTGGCAGATGGAGAGGGTTATCTACATTGGCTAGATAGAACTTCTGGTAAATTTGTTGCTCAACAGTTAATTGATGATGAAGGAATCGCGGCCGCACCAATTGAAACAGATGATGGTTTTATTATCATTGGTCGTGATGGCGATATAAAGAAAATGCAGATCCCTGAAGGATCGTGATATAATCTGCGCCCCTGATTTTATCAGTATGAGTAATCGGCTCCTATCCAACTCGGATTATAGGAGCCGTTGTTATTCTTAGCTATGCTATTTAAGTGGCTAACTAAGAATGTTGAATAGATTGAGTAGTTATAGGTAACCATCATAATATAGATGATCATTACCTATAACTACTGATGTGATTTTAAAGATTGTAGAGGTAAATATGATTCCTGTAGTGGCTCTAGTTGGGCGTCCAAACGTTGGTAAATCCACGTTATTTAATCGTCTTACACGTACACGTGACGCACTGGTGGCTGACTTTCCAGGCTTAACTCGCGATCGTAAATATGGTCAAGCTAAATCGGGTGAACATGAGTTCATCGTAATCGATACTGGTGGTATCGATGGTACTGAAGATGGCGTAGAAACCAAGATGGCAGAACAGTCATTAGCAGCGATTGAAGAAGCAGATGTCGTTTTATTTATGGTCGATGGCCGTGCTGGCCTAACTGTTGCCGATGAAGCGATCGCTCGTCACCTGCGTATGCGTGAAAAACCAAGCATGCTAGTTGTTAATAAAGTCGATGGTATTGATGCTGATGCGGCAAGCGCAGAGTTTTGGCAGCTAGGTATGGATAAGATTTATCAAATTGCCGCTGCGCATGGGCGTGGTGTAATGAGCTTAATTGATAAAGCATTAAAACCATTTTCAGATGAACTTGCAGCAGAGCAGGCACTACTTAATGGTGGAATTGAAGATCTTACTGGCGATGTAGATGTAGAAGAAGAACAGCTTGAATACACTGAAGAGCAAGCTGAAGCTGAATTCAAACGCTTACAAGATCAACCAATTAAACTTGCTATCATTGGTCGACCAAATGTTGGTAAATCAACGCTCACTAACCGTATTCTAGGTGAAGAGCGTGTCGTAGTTTACGATATGCCAGGGACCACTCGTGACTCAATCTATATTCCAATGAAGCGTGATGAGCGTGAATATGTGCTGATTGATACTGCCGGTGTTCGCCGTCGTAAGCGTATTAATGAAGCTGTTGAAAAGTTCTCGGTCATTAAAACCTTAAAAGCAATTGAAGATGCTAACGTTGTCCTAGTCATCATTGATGCTCGTGAGAATATCTCAGATCAAGATCTTAGCTTATTAGGTTTTGCGCTAAATGCCGGCCGTTCGCTCGTGATTGCGGTTAATAAGTGGGATGGTCTTGATACAGATGTCAAAGAACGCGTGAAGAAAGAGCTAGATCGTCGTTTAGGTTTCGTTGACTTTGCTCGAATTCACTTTATCTCTGCGTTACATGGTACGGGTGTTGGGCACCTATTTGAATCAGTACAAGAAGCGTATAAGTCTGCCACGACACGTGTTGGTACTTCTGTGCTAACTCGTATCATGAAGATGGCTCAAGATGATCACCAGCCGCCGCTTATTCGTGGCCGCCGTGTGAAGATGAAATATGCCCACGCTGGTGGTTATAATCCGCCAATCGTGGTTGTGCATGGAAATCAGGTAAAAGATTTACCAGATTCATACAAACGCTACTTGATGAATTATTTCCGTCGTTCTCTAGAAATTATGGGCACACCAATTCGTATTCAATTCCAAAATAGTGAGAACCCATTTGAGAATCAAGCGCCAACCAAAAAAGCGGGCTATTCTGAAGAGCAGAAGCGTAAGCGTATGGTAAGTTTGATTAAGCGTGGCCGTAAGAAGTAGTTTTTACTGCATTCACTATAATCTCTAACTTTAAATACCACTCAATTGAGTGGTATTTTTGTATGTCAGTCTATTTATCTAATACCAATCGCACTAATTAACCTCAGCTGCGGATAACTAGAAGTCACTCAATACAGCACTTTAGGCGTCTAACTTCGTTAAAATCAACGCAATAGGCAAGCTATTGACTTATGATTTTGCCTTGTTATCCATCCCAAATTGCAGCATTGAGAGAAAGTCATCAATCCTAGATGCCTGACAGATGTTTTTATCATTTTTATATCAGTGTGTTAGGTTAATTATTGTGACACTCTTATCCGAAGTTGAGGTTAATTATCTGATCATTTTTGTTTGTTAAAAGACTCGATCACTTCGTAAGAAATTTTTATTGTAGAATGACTACTTATCGAAAATTTCCGCCTTGTTATCAAGCCTTTTACTTACGCAATTTCTGACCATCTAATTAGTGTGATTGGTATTAAACGTAGTTAGACGCTAGAAGAGTAGTATTGAGTCGCTCTAGTTATCCAAATCTGGGTTATCTAGATAAGTACGTAGGAAGCATGAATTATAATTAGAAGTCACTTCTCCTGTAAGACGATGATCTTTTGGTTTAATAGCCTAAATAGCGTTTTGTGGAATATTTAAAATATCGGATCATGGCGTTTTAAATTAATATTTTAGATTATTGTGCTTTTTAAAATTGAAATGCAGAACATGTAACTTATGCTTTCGGTATATGGTGATATAAATATTCTTAATGGGGTAGATCGCTGATCACGAGGTAGAAAGCGGAAGATCGGTGAAAGATCTATTTATCTTATTTGAAGTCAGTAAATTTTTTGTCTTGATGGATAATAATACTATTGAGTTAAATCTACAGGTATTTTTATTGAGGTGATAATGAAGCAGGATTTATGTCCTTCCTGTCAGGAAGAGTTAACCTTCAAAGTTAGTGGCAGCGTGAGAGGGGAGCAGTATCTATGTCATGCATGCCAGCGTATCTATACACGTGTCGCTAAGTGTCCAGACTGCCAACAAACGGCAGAAAAAATACAGGCTTGTGGTTCGGTGAGCTATTTCTGTTCTCATTGTAATGAACTGAAGTCTAAAACGCGTATTCAATTTGAATATAATGATGCTCTTTAAACTGGAAGCGGCTAATTTTTTACGACGTTTATTAGCCGTATAGCAGCTAGGTACAAAAACATCGAGTCATAATGAACTCCTCGCTGAATTTAAATTTTGTCGTTACTTTTGGTATCAAGGTAGATGGATTCAAAATCTTCCGGAGAGAGCGGGCGATCCCAGTAATAACCTTGCATAAAGTCGCAATGCAATGATTGTAGATTTTGACAGATATCTAAACTTTCCACCCCTTCAGCAACCACTTTCAAGTCTAACATTTTACCTAGTGATACAATGCCTTTAACCAGTTGTTCTGATTTTTTAGAACTGTTTAAGCTAAAGATAAAACTTTTGTCGATTTTTACGATATCGATCGGGAAGTCGTGCAAGTGGCTCAAAGAAGAAAATCCCGTTCCAAAATCATCCAGAGCGATTTTTACTCCTAGCTGAGAGAGTTCTTGGCAGTGCTTCATCACTTGTTGCTGATTATCAAGTAATGCGGTTTCTGTTATCTCTAGTAGGATGCTATCGGGGTTAATTTGATATTGCTTCAATTTCGCTTTGATCTTATCGGAAAAATCATCTTGGCTAAACTGAGTACTAGAGATATTAATACTGATATAAAAGCCTGGGGGATTCTTCTTGTGCCAGCGCTTTAAACTTTCAAGCGCCTGATCGATGATCCAATCACCGAGTTTCACCATCGCACCACACTTTTCCGCTAAGGGGATGAATTCATCAGGGGAGATCATCCCTAATTTTTCATTGTTCCAACGAACCAAGGCTTCACAACCCACAATCTGATTTGTTTCGGCTGAGATGATAGGCTGATAATTTAAATAGAACTCATTCTTTTCAAAGGCACTTGGAAACTGTTGAGTTATTTCATAATGATGCTGGCGTAATTTTTGCTGGTCTGGATTAAATATATGAAATGCTTTTCCTGAACAAGCTCCTTGAGTACAAGCAACCGTTGCCATATCAAGGACTTCTTCAAAAGGATGTGCATTATTGTAAGAGAAAGCACAACCAATACTGATTGGAATGGTAATTTTTTTATCGTTTAAATTGAGTGGAGAAGAAAATAATTCGTGCAGTAAACAAGCTAGGTTCTCAGTTTTACCGGCTAATGTATCGGGTAGTTGAGAGCTAACAACTAATATCATTTCAGAGTTACTGATGTAGTAGATTCCCACATCTTCCGGAATACAATTTTTTACTTGTTTATAAAACTCTTGAGTTAACCTCTGTGCATCAATTAAGCCTAGATTATCTCTAATATCAAATGCCTGAATATTGCGAATGAAGAGAATAGATAAATTGAGATTATCTTTATGTGAATACTTATCTCGACATAGCGATTGAGTCGGTAAATTGGTCAATGAGTGATAATGATCTCGCTCTTGAAGTTCATCATTTAATTTCAGGTTTTCAATGTGCATTGCCAGTGAGCTTTCAATTGAGCTAGCCAGTAACTGAACTAAGCGTTGAAACTTATCATCAAACTCTCGTTCTTTATTATCTAAAATGCAAAAAGTGCCGAAGGTGCTTCCATCTGGAAAATGGATCGGCAAGCCATAATAAGCCACCATGCCAAGCTTGATATCAGGATTGTTTTTCCATTTGTCTAGTTTTAGAGCATTGGAAACATGCAGAGGAGAATCTGTTTGTACCACATGATGACAATATAGGTTATGACATAAGGTTTCCTTATCACCAATCTGGTAAGGGTTATCAACCTCATTGCTGTTGGTGGCTATGACTTCCATACTATTGGCATTTTTACGCATAATAAGCGCTACCGGTACTTCGGTAAGATCTGCAACCAAGTTTACGATTTCTTGCCATAGTGATGGCCAAGTTTCTTTATGCTGATTCAAATCAAGCCTCGCTATTGGAATGCATAGTGATTAAAAAAATACTCATACAACAACTGAGTATATATCACCATCAATAAATTTCGTGTTAATTGTCTCTCCAGAGCGGAGCTGTTTAGCATCAGTGATCAACTTGCCATTTTTATCTCGTGTTATCGAATAACCACGCTTTAAAGTGGAAAGAGGGCTAACAGTATCGAGTTTTTCAGCTTGAAGAGAAAGTCGATAGTGTTGATTCAATAAATATTGGTTAATTGCTTGAATCAATCGTTCTTTATTATTTTTCAAGTGATATTGATTGCGCTCAATAGATTTATTGGGCGAATAAAAATTGAGTTTTTGTTGTGCTCGATCTAATTGGTTTCTTGATTGTGCCAATTTCCGAGTTAAAGCTTGTTGCATACGCGAAGAAAGGTCATCTAACTTTTGACTTTGTTTTTCTAACTGGTAGCGAGGATGCTGCTTTTCTAATGCAAATTGTAGTCGATTGAGCTGCGTTTTTTTCTGATGGCTATAATGACGCCAGGCACTCATTAACGCTTGTTGCTTGCTTAAAATGGTTTGTGCTTTATGACTATTATCTCGGCTAACTAATTCTGCCGCAGCAGATGGTGTCGGTGCACGAACATCTGCAACAAAATCGGCAATGGTGACATCAACTTCATGGCCAACTGCACTGACAATCGGGATCTGGCTTGCGGATATGGTTCTTGCCACTATTTCATGGTTAAAACACCATAGATCTTCTAGTGAACCACCGCCTCGTCCTACAATTAAAATATCGCATTCATTACGGCTGTTCGCTCGACCAATCGCTTGAGCAATTTTAAATGCGGCGTCTTCGCCCTGTACCGTAGTAGGGTAAATAATGACTGGTAGGCTAGGATCACGACGCTTCAAAACATCTAATATGTCATATAAAGCAGCGCCAGTTTTAGAAGTGATAACGCCGATGCGTTTGGGATTAGCGGGTAACGGTTTTTTTAGATGCTGAGCAAATAACCCTTCACCCGCTAATTTCATTTTTAATTCATCGAACATTTGTTGTAAGCGACCATCGCCTTCAGGCTGCATATTTTCGACGATAAGCTGATAGTCGCCACGTGGTTCATATAAAGATAAACGGGCTTTAACGAGAACTTGATTACCATTAAGCGGTTTAAAGCTCACTCGTCGGTTATTACCTTTAAACATGGCACACTTAACTTGAGCTCGTGTATCTTTTAAAGAGAAATACCAATGACCAGAAACGGGCGCTGAAAAGTTCGATAGTTCACCAATAAGCCATACAATGCCCATCTCATTTTCAAGTAGCATTCTGACTTCGGCATTTAAACGAGAGACGGTAAAAATATTGGGATTAGAATGTAGAGTCATCGGTCGCCATTTTTAGATCAAAAAGAGGTAAGCAATCGATTTTATTATAGCGTTAGTTGGATTTTGAGCCTAATTAAGTTGTCGATTATCTGAGAAAAAACACATTTAATAAGCTCAATAAACAAACGATTTTTAACCATATTTTTTATCGATAAATTTATTGATGAAAATATCATAAAGAAACTAACAAAAACGTCTAGTCAAACGATTGCGTGAGGCGTATAATCCCGCTGCAATATCAAATCCCAAATTCATTTTGTTATGCGAAACGATGAAATGAGTTTATCGCGGAGAGCTAAAGCTCAATGCGGGATTTATTCCTCCAAAACTCTTATGTGAGATATTGCAATGTTACGAATCGCTAAAGAAGCTTTAACGTTTGATGACGTACTGCTCGTCCCAGCACACTCTACTGTTCTTCCAAATACAGCTGATCTTCGCACTCAGTTGACCAAAAAGATCACCCTTAATGTCCCAATGATCTCTGCCGCTATGGATACGGTAACAGAAGCTCGTTTGGCTATTGCTCTAGCTCAAGAAGGCGGAATCGGTTTTATTCACAAGAATATGTCGATCGAGCAACAAGCTGAAGAAGTTCGCTTAGTAAAAATTTACGAAGCGGGTGTGGTTAGCAATCCTGTGACTATCCGTCCTGATGAAACCATTGCTGATGTGAAAGCATTAACCGAGAAACACGGTTTTGCTGGTTTTCCTGTTGTGACAGAAAGTAACGATCTTGTTGGTATTATTACCGGTCGTGACGTGCGTTTTGTAACCGATTTAACGAAAACCGTTGAACAAGTGATGACACCAAAAGATCGCCTGGCTTCTGTTAAAGAAGGCGCATCAATGAGTGAAGTTCAACAATGCATGCAAGCACATCGAGTTGAGAAAGTATTAGTAGTAAATGATGCTTTCCAACTTTCTGGCATGATCACCGCAAAAGATTTCCAAAAAGCAGAACGTAAACCTAACGCTTGTAAAGATGAGCGTGGCCGTTTACGTGTTGGTGCTGCCGTTGGTGCGGGTGCTGGTAATGAAGAACGTGTTAAAGCGCTAGTTGAAGCGGGTGTTGATGTACTATTGATTGATTCTTCTCACGGTCATTCTCAAGGTGTTCTTGATCGCATTAAAGAAACTCGTGCTCTATATCCTGATCTGCAAATCATCGGTGGTAATGTAGCAACGGCTGCTGGTGCTCGTGCACTCATTGATGCCGGTGTAGATGCGGTTAAAGTCGGTATCGGCCCTGGTTCTATTTGTACTACTCGTATCGTAACGGGCGTAGGTGTTCCACAAATTACTGCGATTTCAGAAGCGGCTAGCGCAGCAGCTGAATTTGGCATTCCTGTGATTGCTGATGGTGGTATTCGTTTCTCTGGTGATATCTGTAAAGCGATTGCCGCTGGCGCATCTTGCGTGATGGTGGGCTCAATGTTCGCAGGTACTGAAGAAGCACCGGGTGAAGTCATTCTTTTCCAAGGCCGTTCTTACAAGTCTTATCGTGGTATGGGCTCACTAGGCGCGATGTCTCAAGGTTCATCAGACCGTTACTTCCAATCGGATAATGCGGCAGACAAGCTAGTGCCAGAAGGTATCGAAGGTCGCATCGCTTATAAAGGTCGTCTAAAAGAAATCATTCATCAACAAATGGGTGGTTTACGTTCAAGCATGGGCTTAACTGGCAGTGCAACTATCGAAGATATGCGTACTAAAGCCGAATTTGTTCGTATTTCTGGTGCCGGCATGCAAGAGTCGCATGTGCATGATGTACAGATCACCAAAGAAGCACCTAACTACAACAGAATGTAAGTTTTGAATCTATGGGTAAAGTGAGTCATTCGATGAAGCTTTACCCTGATAATATTTTAATGGTGCGAGTGATTGAGTTTAGATAAAGAGGAACTAGTCTTTTCGAAACTCGAAACTCGAAACTCGAAACTCGAAACTCGAAACTCGAAACTCGAAACTCGAAACTCGTACCACACCCACTTTGATTAGATTATTAGAGAACACTAATGACAACCAATATCCATGCTGAACGCATTTTAATTTTAGATTTTGGCTCTCAATACACCCAATTGATTGCTCGTCGTATCCGTGAAATCGGTGTGTACTGTGAATTGTGGAGCTGGGATGTAGACGAAGCGGATATCCGTGAATTTAATCCAAACGGTATTATCTTATCGGGCGGCCCAGAAAGTGTGACGGAAGCAGGTTCACCTCGCGCTCCTGAGTATGTGTTTAATGCAGGTGTACCGGTATTTGGTATTTGTTACGGCATGCAAACCATGTCAGAACAACTTGGCGGTAAAGTAGCGGGCTCAAATGAGCGTGAATTTGGCTATGCACAAGTGAAAATGGTTGAAGAGTGTGAACTATTCAAAAACATTGAAGATGCGATCGCTGAAGATGGCAAACCACTGCTTGATGTATGGATGAGCCACGGCGATAAAGTTGTCGAGATCCCAAGTGATTTTACTAAAGTTGCTCAAACCGATACTTGTCCATACGCAGCAATGGCCAATGAAGCAAAACGTTTTTACGGTGTTCAGTTCCACCCAGAAGTCACGCACACTCGCCAAGGCTTACGTATGCTTGAGAACTTTGTGCTGAATATCTGTGGCTGTAGCAAACTATGGACACCATCTTCAATCATCGAAGACGCAGTTGCTCGTATTAAAGAGCAAGTGGGCGATGATGAAGTGATCTTAGGTCTTTCTGGTGGGGTAGATTCATCGGTAGTGGCGATGCTTATTCACCGCGCGATTGGCCCTAAACTGACTTGTGTATTCGTTGATAACGGCTTATTGCGTTTGAATGAAGCCGAGCAAGTAATGGAAATGTTTGGCGATCATTTTGGTCTTAACATCATCCATGTTGATGCTGAAAACCGTTTCCTAGATGCGCTAGGTGGTGAAGCTGAGCCAGAAGCGAAACGTAAGATCATTGGCCGCGTATTCGTGGAAATCTTCGATGAAGAATCGAAGAAACTGAAAAATGCGAAATGGTTAGCGCAAGGTACAATTTACCCGGATGTGATTGAATCAGCGGCATCGAAAACCGGTAAAGCGCACGTGATTAAATCACACCATAACGTTGGCGGTCTACCTGATGATATGGCAATGGGCTTGGTTGAACCATTACGTGAATTGTTTAAAGATGAAGTGCGTAAGATTGGTCTAGAGCTAGGCTTGCCGTATAACATGCTTTACCGTCATCCGTTCCCAGGTCCAGGCTTAGGTGTGCGTGTACTCGGTGAAGTGAAAAAAGAATACTGTGACTTACTGCGCCGCGCTGATGCCATCTTTATTGAAGAGCTTCATGCTGCGGATCTTTACAATAAAGTATCGCAAGCCTTTACGGTATTCCTGCCTGTACGCTCGGTTGGCGTCATGGGCGATGGCCGTAAATACGATTGGGTAGTGTCACTACGTGCTGTTGAAACGATTGATTTCATGACCGCACATTGGGCGCACCTACCGTACGATTTCCTAGGTAAAGTCTCGAACCGTATCATCAACGAAATCGATGGTATTTCACGTGTGGTTTACGATATTTCAGGTAAGCCACCCGCTACGATTGAATGGGAGTAGGGCTTACTATAATTAGTGAGTTAAGTTTTCCCAACTAACTATAATCCCAGTCAGTTCACAGAATTGACTGGGATTTTTATTGGGTGCAGCTGAACAACATTGGATGCGCTCCAAAGATAAAAGCTATTACCAATAAAATGAGATGCTAGCCGTTTTGCTGCCACAAAAATATACAGGTAAGGAATGGTTCATCGGGCCGAATGCGGTCCATGAACTTATTATGGTGAGGGTGTAATTTGTTTCTGGGCACAAATGAATCGCTCTGGCCCTGTCCTCCCGCACATGAGCCTAAGCGAAGAAGATGCGGGATCTCGCTTTCACGCAAGTTTCATTGGTGTGACAGATTTCGGATAATTCGTTCCTTATTTGCGGAATGGCAGGTTTTAGAATAGCCAAAGTCTAAAGTATTTCTTAGGTAAAGAAACAAACTCGTTTTGGACAGAAACGATTTAGGGTTATTGAGCTAAACCGCTTTTATTCGATTAGCTGAAGTATCTTGACACCTTAAATGTTTGTTATGCGCTACTTGCGATTACCTTAAACCAATACCATAATTAGGTACTATTTGGTATTAGGAGATTGCAATGGCTAAAAATACTAGCATCACTCTCGGCGAACACTTTGATGGCTTCATCAGTAACCAGATCCAAAGTGGACGCTATGGCTCAGCAAGTGAAGTAATTCGTTCCGCTCTACGTTTACTCGAAACACAAGAAACGAAAATGAACACTTTACGACAACTACTCGTTGAAGGTGAAGAAAGTGGTATGGCTGATTATGACCTCGATTCGTTTATCAGTGAACTAGATAACGAAGAGAGAAAATGAAACCATTCCAAATAACCAACAAGGCAAAATCTGATTTAAAAGATATTGCCTTGTTTACCTCCCGCAGGTGGGGCCGTGAGCAACGAAATATTTATCTCAAACAATTCGATGAATCATTTTGGCTACTTGCTGAAAATCCTGATATCGGTAAAACTTGTGATGAAATCAGAGATGGCTACCGAAAATTTCCACAAGGAAGCCATGTTATTTTTTATCAACAAATTGGTAGCCAAAACATCCAGATCATCAGAATCTTGCATAAGAGTATGGATGTGAGTCCAACCTTTGGCGCATAACGAGGCTGTAGGATTACTCCATTCTTGAGAAAATACAGCAATTACTAAAAATAAATAACCAAATAAAACAATAAGTTAAACATGGCGTTTCTTATGAAATTACTAGAATAATGAATTATTCTACAGCCTCAACGCCCGCTTAAGGGGTGAGTGAACGTGTGCCATGCTTGAGCGAAGCGAGTTCGGCACGCGTTCACGAATCCCTCTTGAAGCGTTTGTTAGTTGCTTTTTCTATAATAACTAAACATAGGTCTGCACACTTTGAAAAAATGTACTCAAAAGGCAAATCTCTATTGTTTGAGTGAACTACAAACCCCTTCGAGTTTGCTTCCACAATGTCTCCATACACTGACTCACACATAACAGTGATAGAAACCCCATCAAGTACATCGCTGCTCTTAACTGGAATAGTGTACCTATACATAACTTCACTAGATGAAGCACTAACGCAAAAAGGTAACGATGTTGAAACGTCTTTTCTTTGAGGTAATTTCTCTTCGATTACCTTTGAAAAATCGTTGAAATGGGTAATTTCAATATCTTCATTTTCTAAGTGCAGTGTGATTTTTTTGAGGATGGCAACACCATTGCCGTCATTAATCAACCTAAATTCTCGAGTTAGCCATTCGTCGCGAACATCTGCAGAAAAATACGTATGAATAATTGGTAGCAACTCTTTCCTATTATGCTGTCGTTGAACAAAAAGCGTTGTACAAGCAACAATTAGTGCTAGTAAAACTAAGAATGTTTCCATTATTCCTCCGAATTTTGATTCGCAACTAACAATTTAATAGACGGAAAAAATCCATATAGTCTTTCCGTCTATCTTCCCAGTCACTTTTTGTAACAGCAAGCTAAACAACTAAATTTATTCATAAAGTAAGATTTATCTCATATTCACTCAGCATAAAATGCGGAAATAATCCGTATAGTTCACCAAAGCCAACTCATAGTGAAGAACTGTGGATTTTCTCAGTACTCTTTCTAACTCACTTTGGGGCAAAAATGAGTTTCCCCCTCCGTCACCCCGCACATGAGCCTAGGCGAAGAAGATGCGGGGTCTCGCTTTCACGCAAGTTTCATTGGTGTGAGAGATCCCGGATAACTCGTCCCTCGTTTCCGGGATGACGAGTTTGAGGGGAGCTAACACTTGGATCATTAAGTGATTTCGGGGCATAAATAAGTTACTCACACCAACCCTCCCTTAGTTGTATGTGCCTAAAGAAAAAGCTATTCCAATATTCAGTACCTGATAATTAGATTCCTGCTCTCGCTTAGGCTCGGCTGGAATGACAATCCAATAATGTGCGTTCGGCCATGCTACTCGCTTGACGAAAAGTGATTGCAAGCCAAGTAGCGACTTCTCATAAATAGGCGTTATTATCAAAAAAGCATGTTACTGATGTAAATGTCCTGTTATGATTTGTGCGTAATAGTCGGGGGGCCAGTATTGGCTGAGATCGAAATTCGAGACCCGTAGAACCTGATTCAGTTAGCACTGACGTAGGGAACTATAACGCTTTGCCATTCGCCGAATCATATCGGTAACCTTTGCGAATCTGATCCTCGATCCTTCCCAATGACGGCCAAAGTCAGTTCCTATACGTCGGTAATAGGAGTGGCAATGGCGAATTCTTCAATACCGCGTAATCCTCAACAAATACAAATATTTTTATTCCAAGCCCCTTGTGTGCCTGTGATCTCAGCAGCTCATCATGTCAGCTTAACTCGCTTATCGATAATCCAGCGTAATACCATTGCGATAACGTTAGGTTTTAGTTATGTCGACTAAAGCTACGTCTCCTAGAGCGACAGCTCCTAGAACAACGTCTCTTGAAACTACGTCTTCTAGTGCAATGCCGACTAAAACCATCGGCATTCAGCTTATTAACGCTTGTTTGCAATATAAGGATAGCCAAGCGCCGACGCTTTCAGGCATTAATATGACGATTCCAGCTGGGCAATGGACGGTGTTGCTGGGCCGAAGTGGCTGCGGTAAAACGACGATTCTTCGCTACCTAGCGGGTTTATTAGATGACAAAGTTGAGTGGCAGGGCGAGCTGATTACTACCGATAACTTACTTTTAACTGAACATATCGCGTATATGGCTCAGCAAGATCTGCTGCTGCCGTGGCTCAATGTGTTGGATAACGTGTGTTTAAGTTCGCGCTTTAATCATTCACAACGCGACTTACATAAAGATCAGCCACGTGCGCTCAAACTATTACAGCAAGTAGGGCTGGTGGATTATTGCTATGCCAAGCCGGATCAACTTTCAGGTGGGATGAGGCAACGTGTCGCACTTGCTCGCACCTTAATGCAAGACAAGCCCGTCGTTTTGATGGATGAACCTTTCTCCGCATTAGATGCAGTGACTCGCCACAAATTACAGACTTTATCAGCCGATTTATTGAAAGATAAAACGGTGGTTTTGATTACTCATGATCCGCAAGAAGCGGTTCGGCTAGCCAATCAATTGTATGTGCTGCAAGGAAGCCCGGCCAAAGCGCAACCCCTTGCTGTGCCAGAGTCAGCTATTCCTCGTGTGCTGGATGGTGAGTGTGCCGCCTTACAACATGCGATTTTGCAGCAGTTGGAGAAAGATTATGAGTGAGATGACTCAATACCAATCACTTTCTCGCCGAGTGAGTCAAAAAGAGCGGGTGACTCATCCTGCGTTACGTTTGTTAGTTACGGTTGTGGTGATTCTCGGCTTGTGGCAATTGATTGTCGTTATGTTTGATATGCCGAGTTTTATTTTGCCTGCGCCTGTTGATGTACTGGACAAACTCGTCACTCGATATGATGTCTTGCTTAAACACACTTGGGTGACTGCACAGGAAATTTTGTTAGGTCTTGCACTTGGTTTATCGATGGGATTGCTATTCGCCTTACAAATGTTGATGTTTGAACCGCTCAAACGTTGGTTATTACCGATTCTTATTGCTAGCCAAGCGATTCCAGTCTTTGCCATTGCGCCAGTACTCATGCTTTGGCTCGGATATGGCATTGCATCGAAAGTTGTCATGGCAGCCATCATTATATTCTTTCCTGTGACCACTTGTTGTTATGACGGTTTGCGTAATACCCCAACGGGTTATCTTGATCTTGCCAAAACCATGGGCGCTTCTAAGTGGCAGTTGTTACGTCATATTCAATTACCAGCGGCGTTGCCAACATTAGCTTCTGGGATTCGTGTTGCAGTAGTGATCGCACCAATTGGAGCGGTAGTCGGGGAGTGGGTAGGGTCGAGTGAAGGCTTAGGGTATTTAATGTTACAAGCTAACGCTCGGATGATTATCGATGAAATGTTTGCCGCATTATTTATTTTGGCAATGCTGTCGATCTCCTTGTATTTCCTCACCGATAAATTATTGAAAGCGGCTATTCCTTGGGAAAGCAAATGATTAGGCCCTTGGGAAAGCCAATAACTAGGCAACAGACCCTAATATATCGTAAACCAACAGGACTATTTAATAAGGAATGATTCGTGAAAATAAACAAATTGATCAGCGTTGTCACTTTAGTTACCTCGCTTATTTCGGCTAATGCGCTTGCCGCAGACAAAGAAATGACTTTAATGTTGGATTGGTTCGTCAATCCAAATCATGGCCCCATTGTGATTGCTAAAGAGCGGGGCTATTTCAAACAACAGGGATTAAAAGTCAATATTCAAGAACCTGCGGATCCGAGTACTCCGGCTAAGTTGGTAGCGGCAGGCAAGGTTGATATGGCGATTTCATACCAACCGAGTTTAACCATTGATGTCGCTGCTGGTTTGCCTTTAATTCGCTCGGCAACCCTTATTGCCACACCGCTTAATACTTTGATGGTGCTTGATAACGGAAAGAATGAAAAGCTTGCAGACCTTAAAGGTAAGAAGATCGGCATTGCTATTTCCGGCAATGAAGGGGCAACCGTTGGCACTATGTTAGCGCAAGAGGGCGTTCAACTTTCCGATGTACAAATGATCAATGTTGGTTGGGCGTTATCGTCTTCATTAGCTTCTGGCAAGGTTGATGCTATTTGGGGAGGTCTACGCAATTTTGAAAGCAATCAGTTAGCACTAGAAGGCTATAAAGCCAAATCTTTCTACCCTGAAGAACATGGAGTGCCTGCCTATGATGAGTTAGTGTTTGTTGCCAATGCTAAAAGCTACGATAAAGAGAAGATCCAGGCTTTCAATACTGCGCTACAACAAGCCACCACTTATATCGTTAACCACCCAGAAACCTCGTGGAAAGAGTTTGTCGCCTACGCACCCGATACACTAGATAACGAGCTTAATCATCGAGCTTGGCAGGATACGTTAACCCGTTTTGCACTGCGTCCATCAGCGGTCGATCTCAAACGTTATGATGATTACGCCAAGTTTATGTTCGATAAAAAAATCATCGAGACGCTACCAAAAGCAAAAGATTACGTACCGAATCTTTAGTTAAGAGGCTGAGTTATAAGACTAAGTTAAAAGATTCAGTTAATTCGATATCACCAATTTGAGACAACCATATTATGAAATACCAAGATTTGATCGACGCTTGTCAGCAAGATTGGCAGCAATACACCAAACATGCTTTTGTTGAGCAATTGGCAAAAGGCACTCTGGCTCAACCGTGCTTTTTACACTACTTAAAACAAGATTTTTTATTCTTAAAACAATACGCACGAGCTTATGCGTTGGCCATTTACAAATCACGAACTCTAGATGATATGCGCCGCGCTCTACCTACGGTACAAGGTCTACTTGATTCTGAATTATCGCACCATGTGACGTATTGCGGTCAATGGGGATTAACTGAAAGTGATTTGGAAAATGAGCCAGAAGATTTTGGCACAGTCGCCTATACCCGTTATGTACTTGATGCCGGTATGACGGGAGATCTCGTCGATCTTTATGCCGCTTTAGCGCCTTGTTCGATTGGTTATGCCGTGATTGGTAAAAGATTGATCGAAGATGCCGATACCGTTTTGGAAGGCAATCCTTATGCAAGTTGGATAAATTTATATGGCGGCGAAGAGTTTCAGTCTGGTGTGGCAAGTGGAGCGGAGCACTTTAATCAACTGTTAGCCGAAATTGATATTAATAGTCAGCGTGGCCGAAACTTGATTGAAGTATTTAAAACCGCAACCCGTATGGAGGTGGCTTTTTGGCAGCAAGGATTAAACGTTAAACAGGGCTAGTTGGAGAATTAACATGTTAATCGAACAAATTACTCAAGCATTAACCGCATTACGTGAACAGAAGCCATTGGTGGTGAATATTACCAACTATGTTGTGATGAATAATACCGCCAATGCGCTATTGGCAATCGGTGCATCTCCAATAATGGCACATTCAAAACAAGAAATGGCAGAGATGATGTCATTTGCTGGTGCTCTAGTGGTGAATATTGGCACGCTCGATAGTGCTTGGACAAAGCGAATGATATTTGCAGTTGAGCAAGCCAATCTTCACAATAAAATAGTGGTGCTGGATCCGGTGGGGTGTGGTGCCAGCCAACTACGTACCAACACGTCACGGCAAATAGCTCAGTTAGCTAATCGGTTGATCATCCGTGCTAATGCCTCTGAAGTTATTGCATTAGCGGGTGAGCAAGCTCAAAGCAAAGGCGTCGATGCTTTAGATAGTAGCGATACAGCATTAACGGCAGCCGGTTTCTTGGTTAATGAGTATGGTGCGAGTGTCGTGATCTCCGGTGAAACCGACTACATAGTGAGTAATACACAAACCGTAAAACTCAACAATGGCCACTCAATGATGCCCTGCGTGACAGGGATGGGCTGTACGCTTAGTGCTTTGACAGGTGCGTTTGCCGCTGTAGGGGATGAGTCCGGTTTAGCGGCTGCGGCGGTGCTTGGTGTGGTAGGTGAGATCGCGGCAGAACAAGCACGCGGTCCAGGTAGTCTACAAATGGCATTGTTAGATGAGTTATATCAGTTGGATGAGCAAACGATGAGGCAGCGTCTTAAATTAGAGCCTTTAAACCGAGAGCGTGTCGAATAAGGAAGTGTAATGAGCGACTATCGTTTGTATTTAGTCACCGATGATCAACAAGATTTAGCCACACTGAAACATGTAGTGAGTGAAGCGGTACTTGGTGGGGTTACTATGGTGCAAGTGCGTGAAAAGCATGGTGATGTGCGAGCTTTTATCGAACGGGCGCAAGCGGTCAAAGATATTTTAGCCGGGAGTGGTGTGCCTTTAATTATCAATGATCGAGTGGATGTCGCATTGGCGATTGATGCTGATGGCGTGCACTTAGGTCAGTCGGATATGCCTGCTGAAATCGCTCGGCGGTTAATCGGCCCGAATAAGATCCTTGGTTTGTCGATTGAGAACGAGCAGCAACTTGCCCAAGCAGATAGTTTGCCAATTGACTACATAGGTTTAAGCGCCATTTTTGCTACACCGACTAAAACCAATACTAAAAACCATTGGGGAATTGAGGGATTGAAAAAGGCGCTCAGTACGACTCAATTACCTATTGTGGCTATCGGTGGTATTAATGAAGCTAATATTCCGCAATTAAGTGCGACAGGCGTACATGGTTTGGCGTTGGTTTCCGCCATTAGTCATGCGCAAGATCCTCAAGCGGCGGCCAAATATTTGTTAGGTTTAATGAGTTAATTGTTATTGAATAGACGTGCAGGTAATACTCTGTTACGTCTATTCACTTTGTTATGCCGAGAATCCACTTATCATGATGTGAGTATATATTCTTAAGGGATAACTTCTTGGAACAAACGTCTACCTTTTCGCACTTTCAGCGAGCTTTCAAACGCATCGATCAAAGTAAGAGTTTTCAATGGTTTGTGATTGCTGTGATCATTATTTCAGCTTTAACGGTTGGTGCTCATACCTATTCTTTACCTCCGGCTATGGAGTCGGCACTCAATATCATGGATATCGCGATCACGGTATTCTTTTTAGTGGAATTAGTGATCCGTTATCTCGCCAGTGATGGCATCCGCGCTTTCTTTAAAAAGGGCTGGAATATTTTCGATACCATTATTGTTATCGGTAGCTTATATCCAGCGGCTGGCTCGACCATCCTTATCGCTAGACTACTACGTATCTTCCGTGTATTGCGTTTGGTTTCCATGGTGCCGGAGTTACGGGTACTGGTAAATGCATTGATAAAAGCGATTCCTCAGATGGGGTATATTGGATTATTAATGTTCGTGATCTTCTACATTTACGCCGCAATCGGCAGCATGTTGTTCGCCAACATTAACCCAACTTTGTGGAGTGATGTGTCGATCTCAATGCTAACCCTGTTCCGGGTGGCAACCTTTGAGGATTGGACTGATGTGATGTATGAAACCATGGAAGTCTACTCACTGAGTTGGATCTACTACTTAACCTTTATCTTTCTGACTGCGTTCATTTTCTTAAATATGATGGTCGGTACTATTTTGGAAGTGATGTCAGAAGAACATAAGCAACTACGTGAAGAGCAAAACCCCGATGCAGATACCATGGCGACTTCGCAAGAAATGCAGGCGTTGCATCAAAAACTCGATCAATTGCAAGCGACACTTGCTGAGATGAATAAGCCGAAATGAATTTAATTTAAATGCTTATCTAGATAATCGAGCAGTAAACGAACCTTAGTTGATAAATGATGGTTGTGAGGGTAGACCGCCCACACACCATCATTTTTTGTTTGTAGGTGAGGCAAGATTGCGACCAATTGACCTGATTCGACATAACTTTCTACGTAGTAATCAGGAAGCTGAACGATACCTATACCTTTGAGTGCCGCATCGAGTAATGCATAACCATTGTTGCACTTTAACGAGCCATTTACGGTTAGCTTCCTATTATGAAAACGCCAATAATCTAGGGTGCCCACTAGGCAATTATGATGCTTGAGATCGTTTAGCGATTCTGGTTGACCATATTGTCGTAAGTATTTGGGCGAGGCGCAGAGATATTGCTGCCTTGGACGTAATTTTTTCGCCATCATACTTGAATCATCTAACGCGCCTAAGCGGATCGCCAGATCGACTTTTTCTTCGGTCAGATCGACTAACTGATTGGTTAACCAAAGCTCGATATTCAAGTCTGGATACAGCAAACAGAAGTCATTAATTAACGGCGCAATATGACTTTCACCGTAGGCGATTGGCACCGAAACTTTAAGCTGACCTTGCAGACTATGATTAAGGTTGGTGACGGACAGTTCGGCTTCTTTCAGTTGCTCTAAAATAGCCTGACATTGTTCAAAGTAATTCTGCCCAATGTCGGTGAGCTTAACTTGACGAGTAGTGCGATAAAACAATTTTACCGATAGGCGTTTTTCTAGCTGATTCACCTGACGGCTAATTTGCGCGGTCGATACCGATAGGTGTTTGGCAGCCAAAGTAAAGCTACCGGTTTCAGCCACTGCTACAAATTCCGATATTCCTTGCCACTGCATATTTATCACCTATATGTATCAATCGACACTATATCCTATCTATTATTACCTATTAGTAAAAGTGTTTTGCAAATAAAATCCTTATCATTTAGGTGAGCTTGACTATACTGAAAGCAATTAAAAAAACATTATTAATATTCTCAATAAGGAATTGAAATGACAGTACAAGTAATTAAGTCACGCGCAGCCGTAGCGTGGAAAGCCGGTGAGCCTTTAAAGATGGAAACCGTTGATGTAATGCCTCCACAAGCAGGTGAAGTACGTGTGAAAATTATTGCCACAGGTGTTTGTCATACCGATGCATTTACCTTATCGGGTGATGATCCAGAAGGCGTATTTCCAGCCATTTTAGGCCATGAAGGTGGCGGTATTGTTGAGTCTGTAGGGGAAGGAGTAACCTCGGTTCAAGTGGGTGATCATGTTATTCCGTTATACACCGCAGAATGTGGCGAATGTAAATTCTGTACTTCAGGCAAAACCAACTTGTGTTCTTCAGTTCGTGAAACGCAAGGTAAAGGGTTAATGCCAGATGGTACAACCCGTTTTTCTATTAATGGCGAGCCGATTTATCATTATATGGGTACCTCGACGTTCTCTGAATATACGGTCCTACCGGAAGTCTCATTAGCCAAAATTAATCCACAAGCAGACTTAAAAGAAGTTTGCTTACTTGGTTGTGGCGTAACTACGGGTATGGGGGCAGTAACCAATACCGCAAAAGTTCAACCGGGGGATACGGTGGCCATTTTTGGTCTTGGCGGCATTGGTTTATCTGCGATCATTGGCTCGACAATGGCAAAAGCAGGCCGAATTATTGCCATTGATATCAATGAATCAAAATTCGATCTTGCTAAAAAACTAGGCGCGACCGACGTGGTGAATCCAAAAGATTTCGATAAGCCAATTCAAGAAGTGATCGTTGAAATGACCGATGGCGGCGTTGACTACTCCTTTGAATGTGTTGGCAATGTACACCTAATGCGTTCAGCGCTTGAGTGTTGCCACAAAGGCTGGGGCGAATCGATCATCATTGGTGTAGCAGGTGCTGGGCAAGAGATCTCAACCCGTCCGTTTCAACTCGTTACTGGGCGGGTATGGAAAGGTTCGGCATTTGGCGGCGTAAAAGGACGTTCACAGCTACCTGATTACGTAGAGCGCTACATGAATGGTGAATTTAAGTTAAATGACTTTATTACGCATACTATGGGATTAGAAGATATCAATGATGCTTTTGATTTGATGCATGAAGGTAAAAGCATCCGTAGTGTTATTCATTATTAATCTTCTTCGTACTTGAACTTACAGCGTTGTTTACTGCGTGCACTCACCCCAATCACATAGGCAAGCTATGCTCATGGGGCGTCGTTTACTTGTTGCCTAGCTGTAAGCTCAATTACTTTGAAGATTGAATCGTGATTAGAAAGCTTGTCATTTGTGTTCCAGTTGTAGAATCTTTATCGAGACACGAGACACGAGACACGAGACACGAGACACGAGACACGAGACACGAGACACGAGACACGAGACACGTAAAAATGACAGATGGATGATTTATGAAACAGTTGAATTCAAATCAGTGTTTTGGCGGACAACAACAGCAATTTGAGCATGATTCACAAGTGCTTAATTGCACTATGCGCTTTTCGATTTTTATGCCGCCGCAAGCCAGCGAGGGAAAAGTGCCGGTGCTGTATTGGCTATCAGGCTTAACATGCACCGATGAAAATTTTGTGCAAAAAGCTGGTGCGCAACGGATGGCAGCAGAGCTAGGGATTGCGATTGTTGCGCCTGATACTAGCCCTCGTGGCGACGAAGTGGCGGATGACGAAGCTTATGACCTAGGTAAAGGGGCGGGGTTTTATCTTAATGCTACTCAAGAGCCTTGGGCTAAACATTATCAAATGTATGACTACATTGCTTATGAGTTACCGACTTTGATTGAAGCGCATTTTCCCGTTACGGATAAGCGTGCTATCTCTGGGCACTCGATGGGCGGTCATGGCGCGTTAACGATTGGTTTGCGTAATGCCCCAAGATTTAAATCGATTTCTGCATTTAGCCCAATTGTTAGCCCACTGCATTGTCCGTGGGGGCATAAAGCACTGACTGCTTATTTAGGCGATGACCAAGCGTTATGGGTCAAATACGATGCAGTAGAATTGATGAAAAAAATCAAAGGCAATGAAGCCTATCTACCGCCGATTAAAGTTGATCAAGGTTTGGCTGATAATTTCTTGCAAGAGCAATTGAAACCGCAACTTTTGGAAAATGCGGCTAACGATGTGAATTACCCATTCGAGATTAACCTTCGTGATGGCTATGATCATAGTTACTTTTTTATCGCTAGCTTTATTGATGAGCATTTAAAGTTTCATGCTCAGTATTTGAAGTGAATTTTGAGTCATAAATTTAGCGCAATAAAAAGGGCAGAATCATCTGCCCTTTCTTATATCTAAGCTATATTAACTTGCTGCTTTTTCTACTTCTGTTGGTGAAGTAGATTCGTTTTGAGCTTCTTGCTCTTGTTTTTCTTTGATTAAATCATTGAAAGCAATTCGAGCCTCTTGCGCTTCTTGCGAGGCGGCAAGTTTCACTTCTTTAGCGGCCATTGCTTCAGTTGTTAGGGTATCTAGCTGCTTCTGTAGTTCAGCCGGAATATCACCAAGCTCAAGACCATTATCACCATAGGTTAATGCTTCTTCACGGATTTGCTTTCTCAGTTTCCAAATCGCTTTCAGTGCTTGACGTTCATCATCGGCAGCTTCAATAGCGGTTGCTTTTAGCTCTTCAAATTTAGCCAGTGCGACACCTTCAGTAGACCAAGGATCGACCTCAGGTAAGTCTTCAATGTTGATCACTGGATCTTCGTAACCTTCTTGGTTTGCTAGGTCGAAGTTGGCAGCTTTAACGGTAGACATCATTAACATTGCAGAAATGGCAATCAGTGGAATACCAGCCACAATTGAAGCGGTTTGTAGTGTCGCTAGGCCGCCCATGAACATCAATACCGATGGCATGAATGATAGGGTAAATGCCCAGAATAAACGGTTCCAACGCATTGGTTCTTCAGTAACATCATTTTGCACAACAGAAGCTAGGATATAAGAAATCGAATCAAAAGTTGTTGCAGTAAAGATGATACATAGCGCAGTAAAGACCACGATAACCAAAGTGCTCATTGGTAGTTGATCTAATATTGCAAAGATAGCCGCAGTTGTACCTTGAGCATTTAAGACACTGATAACATCTAATTGGCCAGATAGCTGAAGTGATAAACCAAAGTTACCTAGAACCATGAAGAATAAGAAGCAACCTAAAGAGCCAAAGAACACTGAGCCAGCAACCATTTGTTTAATCGTACGGCCGCGAGAAATACGTGCAATGAATAAGCCCATGCTTGGTGCAAATACTAGCCACCACGCCCAGTAGAAAATAGTCCAATCTTGTGGGAAGTGGGTATTCTCAAACGAGCCGTAACCACCAAAAGGTTCAGCCCAAGAGGCCATGACAAAAAAGTTTGATAGCATTCTTCCTAAAGAATCCAAACCCGTTTCAAGTAAGAAAGTTGTTGGCCCAACCGCAAAGATGAAAATCAATAATGCTAAAGCTCCCCAGAAGTTTATATTACTGAGTAATTGGATCCCTTTTGACATTCCAGCATAAGCAGAATAAGCAAAAATCATAGTACAAACTAATAAAACCATTAGTTGTATACCAGTTGTTTTCGGTGTACCAAATAAGTGATGTAGACCTTCGGTAATCAATGGTGATGCTAAGCCTAGTGTCGTCGCACCACCGCCTAGTAAACCAAAGATAAACATAACGTCAATGGTTTTGCCTAAACCTCCTTGAGCGCGTTTTTCACCAATGATAGGCATCAGTGCTGCTGAAACCTTTAAAACTGGTTGTTTACGAACATAGAAGAAGTATGCAATTGGAATAGCCGGTACTAGGTAAATAGACCAAGCGATTGGACCCCAGTGAAAAATGCCATAAGTCGCCGCCCAACGGACCGCTTCTTCGCTTCCTGGTGTTAATTGAAATGGTGGGTTTTGATAATAAAATGCCCACTCGATAGTACCCCAATATAAAATACTGGCACCGATACCACCACAAAATAGCATGGCAGCCCAAGATGCAGTTTTGAACTCTGGTTCTTCATCGGGGTCACCAAGTTTGATTTGGCCAATGTCTGAAAAAATGATGTAAATCATAAAGAAGAAAGAGGCAAGGCCAAGAATTAGATAAAGTGCCCCAACCTTATCTGTCATAAATGTTTTGGCCAGTGCAACCCATTTTTCTCCTTCTTCAGGGAAAATAATCAAAGGGATGACGGCACATAAAAGAACGATAATCGCACCGAAGAAGGTGGGTTTATCTATGAGTGAAAAAGAATTTTTTTGCGTGTTCATTAGCTAACTCCTAAGCAAAATACAGCAATCCATTTACATTATAAAACCACATTTTATATATGTGTTTACATGAAGCTAACATTCTTTATATAGAAAACTAAGACCAAAGTCGAATAAATTGAATGTGGTTAACACTTTCAATTTTAAAGTATTTATGTTATTGGTTGATGTGTTTTTGTTATTGATGTGGTGAATGATTTTAAGGTTTTGAGATAGATTTTATTCTTTATAAATACCGATTGTTAATCCTCCCTTATAGTAAACTGCGTCATTGCCCTCTATTTTTTAGTCACCACTTCGAATTGTTTTCTTTATTTTGTTAATCGGAAGTCAGTTTTTATTATTGAATGTTGTCTATAAAATTCATGATATAGACGCTAACATTCGGTAAGTGGTGGTTGTTTTTTCTTTTCTCATTTTTCTTCTCTTGGTTTTTCTGCACATTTTTTATTTGGCTAAAACTTCTATTCCTGAATTTAACCTATCACTTTTGAGAAGTTAGTTTTCATTTTTGAGTAGTGAGTTGTTGTGTTTATGTAAGCATAATGGTCTAAATGTAACTAGATATTTTTAAATGTAATATTTTGATTTTATTTGGTGTGATTTGTTGTTTTTAAATGTGTGCATTTTGTTTCTTTAAGGTGGGGGCAAAATATATACGTGAAACAATAAAATTAAAAAAAAAGCAGTAAATGTTAGCTAAAAAGTCGCTAAATGCGTTAATTGACTAATAAAACTGCGTTGTTTACCACTCGGTTGTTTCCTTTATATCCACAATGTGACAGCAACCCTTAAACATCGAGAATTAGAATGGAAGCCTCAAGATATAGAAGCCTCTTGGTTAGAGGAGGGATGTTTATTGCAGCTCTACTCTTATCAGGGTGCAAATCTGCTTTGCTTGATCCTAAAGGGGTCATAGGTATTCAAGAAAAAGAGCTGATTATTACAGCGTTATTGCTGATGCTGATTGTTGTTATTCCTGTGATCTTAATGACAGTCTTTTTTTCATATAAGTATCGCGCTAGCAATACAGATGAAAAATACGATCCGGAATGGGCACATTCAACCAAGATTGAAATAGTGGTATGGACGGTTCCAATTATTATTATCGCTATTTTAGGCACGATCACTTGGCGTACCACTCACGAATTAGAACAATCTAAACCGTTAGTGAGTGATGTTGACCATATGACCATTGAAGTCGTTTCTTTAGACTGGAAATGGTTATTTATTTATCCCGATCAGCACATTGCAACGGTCAATTACGTGGCTTTTCCTAAAGATATTCCGGTTAAGTTTAAAGTCACTTCAGACAACATTATGAACTCTTTCTTTATTCCTCGCCTTGGCAGTCAGATTTATGCGATGCCAGGGATGATGACCAGTGTTCATTTAATGGCTAACGAAGCGAATGATTACAAGGGTATCTCGGCTAGTTACAGTGGTGCAGGCTTCTCTGGAATGAAATTTACAGCTCATGTTACTGATACACCTGAACAATTTAATGACTGGGTGAAGAGTGTTAAAGCCAATAAGAATGCTTTAGTGATGAATGACTTTGATGGTTATCGTCAGCTTGCAAAACCAAGTGAAAACGTGCCGGTGACTTATTACTCCAGTGTTCCAGAGCATTTGTTTGCCGATGTGGTGAAGCAGTACAAAGGTTCTCTGAACTCATCAGAAAAAGGGATGAGTGAAGGGCATCATATGGACATGGCACAAAATTAAAGGGTAGGAAATACTATGTTTGGAAGTATATTTGGAAGACTTTCCCTCGACAGCGTGCCATACCATGAACCCATTATTGTGGTGACATTGGCCGTTATCGCGTTGGTTGGACTTGCGTTAGTTTCAGCTATTACTTATTACGGGAAATGGCAGTATTTATGGTCGGAATGGTTCACTTCTATCGATCATAAGAAAATTGGTTTTATGTATATTGCAGTGGCATTAATTATGTTGATTCGAGGTTTCTCGGATGCAGTAATGATGCGTAGCCAGCAATTGCTTTCTTCAGCAGGAGATGCAGGCTATTTGCCACCGGAGCACTATGACCAAATCTTTAGTGCTCACGGCGTGATCATGATTTTCTTCGTTGCTATGCCACTTATCATTGGTTTGATGAACATTGTTGTGCCGCTACAAATTGGTGCTCGTGATGTGGCATTCCCATATTTGAACAATTTGAGTTTCTGGTTGTTCGTTGTGGGTGTGATATTAACTAACGTTTCGTTAGGGGTAGGTGAGTTTGCCCGTACTGGTTGGTTAGCGTACCCACCGTTATCTGGCATTCAAGCGAGTCCTGGAACCGGTGTCGATTACTGGATTTGGGCACTACAAATATCCGGTGTGGGTACCACGTTATCTGGGGTAAACTTCTTTACCACTATTATGCGTATGCGTACACCATCTATGCCTATGATGAAGATGCCTGTGTTCACTTGGGCTTCATTGTGCGCCAACATTTTAATTATCATCTCTTTTCCTATTTTGACTGTGACTATTGCGTTATTAACGCTTGATCGCTACATCGGTACCCATTTCTTTACTAATGATATGGGTGGCAACATGATGATGTACGTCAACCTTATTTGGGCATGGGGACATCCAGAAGTTTACATCTTAGTACTACCGATATTCGGTGTGTATTCAGAAGTGGTGGCGACTTTCTCTCGTAAGAAATTGTTTGGTTATACCTCGTTGGTGTGGGCAACGGTCGTGATCACTATTTTGGCCTTTGTAGTTTGGCTGCATCACTTCTTTACTATGGGATCTGGTGCGAATGTAAACGCCTTCTTTGGTATTGCCACCATGATTATCTCAATTCCAACCGGAGTTAAGATCTTCAACTGGTTATTTACTATGTACCGTGGCCGCGTTGAGTTTACCTCTCCAATGCTTTGGACAATTGGCTTTCTTATCACCTTTACCGTTGGTGGTATGACAGGGGTATTGATGGCCGTTCCGGGAGCAGATTTTGTATTGCATAACAGCTTATTCCTGATCGCTCACTTCCATAACGTGATTATTGGCGGTGTGGTATTTGGTTGCTTTGCTGGTGTGACTTACTGGTTCCCGAAAGCGACAGGTTTCACTTTGAATGAAACTTGGGGTAAGCGTGCATTTTGGTGTTGGATTATTGGTTTCTTATTTGCCTTTATTCCACTGTATGCACTTGGCTTTATGGGTATGACTCGTCGTTTGAGCCAGCACATTGACCCTGAATACTTCCCACTACTAGCAACGGCAGCATTTGGTACTTTCATCATTTTCTGTGGTGTTTTGTGTCAAGCCACTCAATTTATTGTCAGTGTACGTGACCGTGAACAAAACCGCGATCTCACTGGTGACCCGTGGGATGCCCGTACTCTTGAGTGGTCGACATCATCTCCTCCGCCATTTTATAACTTTGCCAAAATTCCTAAAGGCGATGAAATTGATGCCTTCTGGTATCAAAAGCAACGTGGTGAAGCAGGCATGGAAGCTACATTGTCAGAGAAGGAAGAATATTCTCCAATTCATATGCCTAAAAATACCGCAACGGGTATGTATATTTCTGGTTTTGCCCTGATCTTTGGTTTTGCCATGATCTGGTATATGTGGTGGTTAGCCGCAGTTGGTTTCGTTGGAATTATCGTGACTTCTATTGTTCATAGCTTCAATGAAGACCGTGATTACTACGTATCAGTTGAAGAAATTAAAGCGATTGAACAAGCTAATAAAGAGCAGCTTCGTAAAGCAAAAGCTCAGCAAACTAATACACCAGCGGATGATGAAGATATGGAGGTTGATTATGCACGCTAATACTGCGGTTGAGCATGGTCATCATGATGATCACGATCATCATGACGCAAATGAAATGAAGCAATATGGCTTCTGGATTTACCTAATGAGTGATTGCATTTTATTTGGCTCGTTATTTGCCACTTATGCGGTACTTGTTAATGCCACGGCTGGTGGTCCAACAGGTAAAGATATTTTTGAATTACCATTTGTGTTTGTTGAAACCATGTTGCTGCTTTTAAGTAGTATCACATTTGGTTTTGGCATTATTGCGATGAAACGTGAAGATGTTGCTGGTTTAAAGCGTTGGTTGTTAATCACCGCTTTACTTGGTCTAGGCTTTATTGCGATGGAAGTATATGAATTCCATCATTTGATTGCAGAAGGGTTTGGACCACAGCGTAGTGCGTTTTTATCGGCATTCTTTACTTTAGTCGGTACACACGGACTACACGTTACTTTTGGTTTAATTTGGTTGTCAGTATGTTACTTCCAATTAAGCACGAAAGGTCTGAATGATTTAATGAAAGGTCGGTTTTATTGCTTAAGCCTATTCTGGCACTTCTTAGATATCGTTTGGATTTGTGTATTCACTATCGTGTACTTATTGGGGGTGATCTAATGTCTCATTCATCTGTATCAAAAGAACATCAAGATTCAGGCGCTAAAGGTTACATTATAGGCTTTATTGCTTCATTGGTGTTGACCATCATTCCATTTTATTTTGCGTATACTGGGGTGCTGTCTCGTGAGACGACCATTGAAATTTTGATCATTACCGCAGTGCTGCAATTGCTGGTTCATCTGGTGTATTTCTTACATATGGATAGCTCTGAGAAAGGTCGATTTAACGCGCTTTCTTTTGCGTTTACTGCCGTGATTGTCTTCATTGTCATCGCAGGCTCGATCTGGATCATGTGGAACTTGAACCACAATATGATGATGTAGGTCTACTGATGTTAAAAGAATACCTATCGATAACCAAACCCGGCATTATTGTTGGCAACTTAATCTCTGTTTTAGCTGGCTATTTTTTAGCGGCTAAATCAGAGCCTGTCACATTGAGTTTGTTGTTATTCACTATGTTAGGTGTGGCGTTAGTCATTGCATCTGGCTGTGTAATTAATAACATTTTTGATCGCGATATCGATTTTAAAATGTCACGTACTCAAAATCGCACCATGGTGCAAGGTGGAATCAAGGTCGATCACGCCTTTCTTTACGCCTTAGTAATGTTACTGGCAGGTACGGGGTTACTTTATAAAATGGCTAACCCATTGTCAGCAGTGATGGTGTTACTAGGTTATGTGTTTTACGTGTTCTTTTACACCATGTGGTACAAGCGCACCTCGGTATATGGCACTTTAGTAGGCAGTGTATCGGGGGCGATTCCACCTCTGGTCGGCTATCTAGCCGTGACTAATTACATCAGCTTTGAAGCAGTATTGTTGTTTAGCTTGTTTTGTTTATGGCAAATGCCCCATTCGTATGCAATTGCTATGTTCAGAATGCAAGACTACGAAGAAGCTGGCATTCCAGTACTACCTGTGGTGAAAGGGATTCAGCGTGCTCGTCAACATATGATGGCATACGTGGTTGCGTTCTCTCTAGTTGCTTTTGGCTTATATACTTTCGGACATACCGGTTATGAATATTTAGCGGTGGCGGCATTATCTTGTTTTGCATGGTCAAAGGTAACCTTTAGAAGTATGGATGAATCAAATTACATTCAATGGTCTAAATCTGTATTTAAAACTTCGTTACTTGTAGTGATGGCGTTTAGTTCAGTATTAGGTCTAGAGTTAATACCACTCTCAGTTTTGTAGTTTGTTTTTCTAAAAATGCCAATTTTGAAAGTGATGTTTCCAGTAAATTTATATTTCAAAAATGGTAGTTTTATTTTTCATTAATGTGTCCATAATGTAACAAAAGATGTTGTGTTGTAGATGTTTTGTTTCTTTGCTGCCTTGCATCTACTTTACGATAAATGTTTGCACTAAATGCAACGTCGCTGGAATGAACTGAGGCATTAAGCTTTAGAATGTTTCAATTGGAATAGCGATGTATCTACAGTGTAAACCTAGTTAAACTCCAAGTTAGCTAGTAAAAATGAAAAACACCAAGCCTCCCCAGCTTGGTGTTTTTTTATGTTTGTTTTTTGAGAGATTTACAATTAGCCCGAGTTTAAACTCATTATTTCGATATAACCGATGCTTGGTATTGGCTGCTATTCACTGGCACAATAGCTTGGCCTTTCATCAACCAATAGTAACAGCCAGCCGCAGTCAAACCGCCAATAAATAACGAGAAGTTAGCTAAGTCGGTGAATACAAACGAGCAAGCTAAAGCAAGCATAGTTGAGGGAATCAATGCTTTTACTGCTTTAGGGTTTATTCCGTTAAAGTACCAATATGAACCTCGACGATCTTCGGTGTAGAGCGACTCAACATCAATTTCTTGCTTGCGAACTTTGAAGAAATCAATCAATACAATGCCATAGATAGGACCTATCATCGCAGCAAGGATGTCAACGGTATAGTGAATCACTTCAGGGTTGCTGAATAAATTCCAAGGGGTGAGTAACACGCTGCCAATTGCCGCAATGAACCCGCCAGCTTTAAAACTGATGCGTTGTGGTGAGACATTGGAAAAATCAAATGCAGGAGCAACAAAATTGGCAACAATATTTATCCCAACAGTAGCAAGGATAAAGGTGAATGAACCTAAAATAATTACAGTGCCGTTGTCGAGAAGCTTCACGGTTTCAATTGGGTCGGTGATCATTTGACCAAAAACAGGGATGGTAGCCGCTACAATCACCACACTAATAATTGAAAAGATGATGAAGTTAATAGGAAGGCCAAGTAGGTTGCCTAGTTTTAATGATTTATAGGACGGGGAATAACGTGAAAAATCAGAAAAGTTAAGTGTTGGGCCGGCAAAGTAACCTACGATGATGGCGGTGGCCATGGCCATTTGGATCAACACATCCGAGCCTGCTAGCTTCTTATCACTTAAATTGAAATTAATGTTTTCCCATCCCGCTTTATAAACCATCCAGACGGTAAGCAAAATCATCGCTAAATAAATAGCAGGACCAGACCAATCGACTAATTTTTTAATTGCTGCCATGCCAAACATAAATACCGCCGCTTGAATCAACCACATAGCGATAAAGGCAAACCAACCTAGGTAAGATAGCCCCAAGAAAGATACGGTAGTGTAGTGTTCATATTGAGGTGCGAAATACAGGATCATTACAATCAGACAGCTTGAGGCGAGATAGGTTTGAATGCCATACCAAACTACAGCAATAAGGCCACGTATTACCGCAGGAATATTCGCGCCACTGACGCCAAATGCCATTCGGCAAACAACAGGAAAGGGAATCCCGGCTTTTTGTCCCGGTTTGCCCATTAAATTCGCGAACAATAAAACAATTAAAATTCCGACAGTTAAACAAATTAATACCTGCCATGCCGTTAACCCTAGCGCAAATAGTGAAGCTGCTACCACGTAGCCACCGACAGAGTGAATATCTGACATCCAAAAAGCGAAGATACTATACCAACCCCAGCTTTTATCTTTGGTTGGGATAAGATCTTCATTTGCTAATTTATTGCTGATAGCAAACTTTTGTTCATTCATAGTGAGTCCTTTAATTTTATCGTCCAGAATTTGTATTTCTATATCTCTATTTTTGAATACAATTTGTATGCCAATTTGATTTTTTAGACGTAAAGAAAAGAAAAGTCTTATTAAGACCGTGGTTTTGTTAGGGAAAAAAAAGTGATTGGTTGTACGAAAAGGGCGCTAGATCTGGGCTGTTTTGTGATGTTTATGAGGTCGTGCTATTTGGTGGTGCGTATTCTGGTTTATTCTTGTGCAACCAATGTTGTATACAATTAATGGTTTCTTTTGTTTTGGGCGTTTATGTTTTGGCGTGACATTTGCATTGAATGTTTTCTTATTTAGGAGAGATTAGTATGAAAATAAATGTCATTAACCCAAATACATGCCTTGCGATGACTGATAAAATTGCCACCAGTGCTTTATCGGTTGCTAACCCAGGAACGGAGATCATGGCTTGTTCACCTTTACATGGCCCTGAAAGCATTGAATGCATGAGAGATGAAGTATTGGCATCTGCTGCGTTGTTGGATGTCATCGCAGAAGGGGAAGCGCGTCAAGTTGATGGTCATATTATTGCGTGTTTTGGCGATCCTGGGTGCGATGCTGCAAAAGAAATCGCCTTAGCCCCGGTTATTGGTATTGCCCAAGCAGCGTTTCATTTTGCCAGTTTAGTCAGCCATCGTTTTTCAATTGTGACGACATTA
This sequence comes from Vibrio algivorus, assembly GCF_002218005.2. Taxonomy (GTDB): domain Bacteria; phylum Pseudomonadota; class Gammaproteobacteria; order Enterobacterales; family Vibrionaceae; genus Vibrio; species Vibrio algivorus. The sequence goes on along the minus strand of NZ_AP018678.1, from coordinate 1,928,150 downwards.
TCAAGAACTATTCCAATGGCAGAGCACTTATTAGCAAAATATGGCTTTGCACACCAATGCGTTTCGATCCGTGCTGCTGAGGTCGAGGTACTCAGTCTGGAAACGATTTCAGATTCTTTATTTATTGATTTAAAACAAGAGTGTCTCAAAGCAATAGAAGAAGATCACTGCGAAGCCATCGTGCTTGGTTGTGCCGGTATGTCTGATATTGCAGAGCGATTGCAATTGGAGCTTTCTATCCCTGTCATTGATGGTGTGGTGGCAGCAGTTAAGCTTTTGGAATCGCTGTATTGCTTAAATTTAAAAACCTCGAAATCGTTTATTTATAGTGAGCCGCCACAAAAACATTTCAGTGGACGATATGCTCATTGGTCGAAGTTAAGAGAATGAGACAAAAATAACTCGCTTCAACAGAAAACACACACTACAATCCGCCGTCCTGACCTCTTTAGTTTTTTCTATATTCCCCTTAGAAAAGAGAGGCAGCGTATATTTTTTTAGGATAAAAATGAACGTTGTTTTGACTGAAGATGTGATTCATTTACCTCAAGTTGATGAATCACTATTTGATGCGATTGCCGAAAATATTGCTCACCAAGGTTACAGTATTCACCCAAATGCACTTCCTACTGATCTATTAAATCAATTGCATCAACATGTACACAGTATGTCTGATGGCAATTTTAAGCGGGCCGGTATTGGGCGTGAAGATAATCTGATGCTCAACCAGTTTGTACGTAAAGATGAAGTATGTTGGATTAATGGCGAAAGCTTGGCAGGAAAAGCATGGCTTGCTTGGGCCGATGAATTACAACACTATTTAAATCGACACCTATTTTTAGGTTTATTTTCCTTTGAAAGTCACTTTGCGCATTATTCGCCGGGTGATTTTTATAAAACTCACAAAGATGCCTTTAAAGGTGAATCTAACCGTATCCTCAGCCTTGTAGTGTATTTGAATCCGGATTGGACGAAAGAAGATCAAGGCGAGTTGGTTATCTATCAAGATGATACGCGAGATGAATTAGTTCGAGTGACGCCAAGCTTTGGTACGATTGTACTATTTCTAAGTGAAGATTTCCCCCATGAAGTCTTACCGGCTACCCGTGACCGCTATTCAATAGCTGGCTGGTTTCGAGTAAATGGTTCAGGCATTAATAGAGTCGACCCGCCTCGTTGATTCAAGCTTTTCGGCTTTGTTTTAATGTTAAGTGATTTATTTTTATAAAGAAATATTTCCATGATACCGTTATTTTCTAATATGATTATATCCAAGTGACTTCAAGGTGCAGAATTCAGAGCTATCATCTAAGTCTTTAAACAAGAAAGATCCTATAGGAATGTAATCACCTTCAAACTAATCTGACGCAGTGTAAAGGCTTGGATGAAGCTTGTTTTAATTTTGCTGAAACTAGCATCTTGAAGTTACTTGGGTGTATAAGATAAACGATTAGAAAGTGAATTATAGAAGGGGAGCTAGAATTGAAAGTTGCATGGATTGAAGAGTGGCTTCCCGGCTTATCTCAATTTAAAAGCTATGACAAAGCTTGGCTTGGTGATGATCTTCGAGCCTCGCTTTCTGTAGTAGCGGTTGCCTTACCTGTTGCTATTGCTTATGCCGAATTAACTGGAGTAAGTGCGATAGTTGGTTTGTATTCTTGCGTATTACCTATGTTGGTCTATGCCTTCATGGGAACTTCTCGTCAACTTATTGTCGGCCCTGATACGGCAACTTGCGCTGTGATTGCAGCTGTTGTCACGCCACTTGCTGCTGGTGATGCGGTAAAGCATTGGCAACTCGTTATTACAATGACAGCTATGACAGGCGTATGGTGTTTAATTGCCAGTAAGTTTAAGTTGGGTGTCTTTGCTGATTTTCTCTCGGGTCCAATCTTATTAGGCTTATTAAATGGCGTCTCGATTACCATTATAGTTGGTCAGTTTTTTAAAGTTTTTGGTATTACCTATAACCAACCATACCTCATTGAGCAGATATGGGAGGCCCCTGCACAGTTAGTGAATATTCATTGGCAAACACTGTTGGTTAGTGCGCTGACTATTGGGATCTATCTCTCTTGTAAAAAATTACGTCCAACTTGGCCCGCAGCAATGCTTGCCATTATTATTGCGAGTCTTTTTGTTTGGCTCGGTGATTTTCAATCGATTGGGGTTGGTGTTGTGGGTATGGTTGATGGCGGTTTGCCTGTTTTTCAAGCCCCTGAGTTTGATATTGGTTTAAGTCGTGAACTTGTGATGCCAGCGCTAAACTTAGCCATGGTGAGCTTTGTGAGTATGATGCTCACTGCGCGTAGTTTTGCTGCCAAGAATGGTTATGATATTGATGCCGACAAAGAGTTTCGTGCGCTTGGTATGATTAACATTGCCTCGGCATTCTCTCAAGGTTTTGTGGTCAGCGGTACCAGTTCTCGAACTGCGGTGAATGATGCTAATGGTGGTAAGACTCAGCTCGTTTCGATTATTTCTGCTGTTATTATTGCTATTGTAGCGGTGGTTGCTTATCAACCTTTGCAATTTATTCCAGTGGCAGCATTAGGTGTCGTCTTAATTGTGGCTTCTATTTCTTTAATTGATTTGAAAGGGATTTGGGGACTGCGTAAGCGTGATAAAGATGCTTTTTATTTATCTAGTATTACTTTTATTGCCGTATTGGTGATTGGTGTTATTCCAGGGATCACCTTGGCGGTATTGCTTGGTTTATTCCAGTTCTTGCGAATTGTAATGCGTCCAACTGATCAAGTGTTGGGTATAGATACCAAAGGTACAGTGAGAAGTTTAGGTAAATCAGGTAAGGCAAAATCAATTCCTGGTTTAGTGATTTATCGTTTTAACTCTCCACTGACTTATTTCAATGCCGCACATTTTAAACGTCGTTTATTGCACAAAGTAGCCGAGGCGGGATCGAATGATGTTAAGTATGTGATTATTGATGCGGTGGCTAGTTTTACCCATTTGGATCTCACTGTAATGGCGATGATTAACGACATTCAAGCGATCTTAAAAAAACGCGGTATTCGTCTAGTTTTGGCTGGCCATAAACGACGCTTAAAGCAATGGTGCGATTTAGGTGGCGTAAAAGTAGGGGAAGATGGTATTCGGATCCGTGCTGATATGTACTTAGCGATAAAAATGAGTGGTTGTTATCAAGAGGCGGTGAATGAAGGATATATTCCAGAAGTGAAGAAAGATAAGCTCTCTGAAGAACGGGAAAATGTTCAAGCGGAAGTGTAGAGTTAGTTATGCTTATACCAACTCCAATAAGCAAATGAGAAATTACTTGTTGGAATTAGTATTAAGTTATTTGGATATATTCAATAAAAAACTAGCTCATGATGAGCTAGTTTTTTGTATGAAATGATAATTACTTAATATTAACCATCTTGGCGAATAAGATAATCAAAGGCACTTAAGCTTGCTTTGGCACCATCACCCATTGCAATGATGATTTGCTTGTAAGGGACAGTAGTTGCATCCCCAGCAGCAAACACACCTGGCATGCTGGTTTCACCACGATCATTGACAATGATTTCGCCACGCTCTGAAAGTTTCACGTCACTATCTTTTAGCCATTCAGTATTTGGTACTAAACCAATTTGTACGAAGATACCGGCCAGTTCAATGTCTTTGATTTCATCAGTGTTACGGTCTTTGTATTTTAAGCTAGTTACACGTTTGCCATCACCGATCACTTCTGTGGTTTGTGCCATGGTAATAATATCGATGTTAGGCAGTGAGTTCGCTTTGTTAATAAGAACTTGGTCTGCGCGTAGCACATCAGCAAATTCCAATACCGTTACATGCTCAACAATACCTGCTAGATCAATCGCCGCTTCAATCCCTGAGTTACCACCACCGATAACTGCAGTTCTCTTACCTTTAAACAATGGACCATCACAGTGTGGGCAGTAAGCGACACCTTTGTTACGGTATTCTTGTTCACCTGGAACATTCATTTCACGCCAGCGAGCACCTGGGCTCAAGATGATACTTTTACTTTTTAGTGTCGCACCACTTTCAAGGTTGACATGAATTAAGCCATCGTCAGTATGAGCGTTACCCATGATTTTATCGGCTTGTTGTTCAGTGACCACATCAACATCGTATTCTTTTAGGTGTTCTGCTAAGTCAGAAGCTAAGCGTGGGCCTTCAGTACGTTTCACTGAAATAAAGTTTTCAATTGCCATGGTATCCATGACCTGACCACCAAAGCGTTTAGCTACCACACCAGTACGAATGCCTTTACGAGCGGCGTAAAGTGCGGCTGCACTACCACCAGGCCCTCCACCAACTACTAATACGTCGTACGGATCTTTTTCATTTAAACTTGCAGCAGCTTTTTCTGCGGCGCCGTCATCTACTTTGGCTAAAATTTCATTTAGAGTCATACGGCCTTGACCAAAGAGTTCGCCGTTCACAAATACGCTAGGCACAGCCATGATATCGCGATTTTTTACTTCATCTTGGAAAAGCGCACCATCGATCATAGTTGTGCGGATATTAGGATTAATAGCCGACATCATATTAAATGCTTGAACTACATCTGGACAATTTTGGCATGACAAAGAAATGAAAATTTCCACATCAAGATTTTTATCCAGGTGACTAATTTGCTCAATAGTTTCGTTTTCTAACTTGATTGGGTGGCCACCAGAGTGCAGTAATGCAAGAACCAAAGAAGTAAATTCATGCCCCATTGGTAGGCCAGCAAAACGTAACTGTGTGCCTTTTTCTGGATTAACCACAGACATTACAGGTTTACGATCGCTAGCTGCATCATCGCGTACTACGGTAATAAATGAGCTTAGCTCTGCAATTTCATTAGCAAGAGAAAGAATATCCTGCGCAGCTTTGCTTTCATCTAGGCTAACCACTAATTGGATATCATGTTTAACATTGGCTAAATACTGTTCTAATTGTTTTTTGATCGCTTGTTCAAGCATGCTATGACACCTTACTTCTTAAAATTAGAGTTCTTTTAAAATGAGAGTGGTTACTCTGGATAAAACTAAATGAGTTAGGGAGAGAGCCAGTCAGCAACATAGGTCGTCAGAAGTAATATTGCCGACCAGCTCTCTAATTACCAGTCAGTAGCGGGGAACTACCGACTGTTTATTGCTACCTATTAATAGGACTAATTAAATTTTGCCTACTAGGTCTAAAGAAGGTGCTAGTGTTTCTTCGCCTTCTTTCCATTTTGCTGGGCATACTTCACCTGGGTGAGCTGCAACGTACTGAGCGGCTTTTACCTTACGAAGTAGGTCCTCTGCATCACGGCCGATACCTTCTGCGGTAATTTCCATCGCTTGGATTGTACCTTCAGGATCGATTAGGAAAGTTGCACGGTCTGCAAGGCCTTGACCTTCACGCATTACACCGAAGTTATTCGTGATGTTACCTGTTTGGTCACCTAGCATGTAGTAGTTAATCTTACCGATAGTGTCAGAGCTATCGTGCCATGCTTTGTGAGTGAAGTGTGTATCAGTTGATACTGAGTAAACTTCTACACCACGTTTTTGTAGTTCTTCGTAGTGATCAGCAAGGTCGCCTAATTCTGTTGGACATACAAACGTAAAGTCTGCTGGGTAGAAGAAAAATACTGCCCACTTACCTAGTACGTCTTTTTCTGAAACCTCAACAAACTCGCCGTTTTTGAATGCTGTTGCGTTGAATGGTTTGATTTGAGTGTTAATCATAATATTGTCTTTCCCTTTTATTGAAAATTTTAAAATCTTGCTGAAATCTAAATGGGCAATACTTTATTGCGCCTCGTTTCTTGCTTACGGGAAGTATATTCACATTGTTTGAGTGTTTTGAAAAATAGATTGTTCTTATTGTATTGATAGGTGAATTCTATTAACGAGTGAGAGTGATAGAAGATCGCTTAATGACAGCAATAATATCTAATTAACCATAAATGAGATAAGCTAACCACATACCTTCTTTTTCTATAAGTAGTCCCCCCTCAGTAATGAAAATACCTAAACAAATGCAATCTTTGGTTGAAGATGGCGTCATTGATGACGTAGTTAGCCAACTTATGAGTGGTAAAGAAGCGTCAGTCTATATTGTGCGTTGTGGTGATGAAATTCGTTGTGCCAAAGTCTATAAAGAAGTTAATCAACGTAGCTTTAAGCAAGCAGTGCAATATAGAGAAGGGCGCAAAGTTAAAAATAGTCGCCGTGCTCGAGCCATGGAGAAAGGCTCGAAGTTTGGTCGTGGTGAACAAGAGGCTGTTTGGCATAGTGCTGAAGTTGACGCACTATATGCCTTGAAAGCTGCCGGAGTAAGAGTGCCAGAACCTTACGGGGTAGTGGATGGCGTGTTACTTATGGAACTCATTACCGACGAAGAAGGCTTTGTCGCACCGCGTTTAAATGATGTTTCTATGTCTTCTGAACAAGCGTCAGAAGATCATGATGAAATGATCGAGTATATCAAGCGTATGTTATGTGTAGGGATCATTCACGGAGATTTATCTGAATTTAATGTGCTGGTGGATGAATATGGTCCTGTGATCATTGATTTACCCCAAGCAGTCAATGCCTCAGCTAACAATAACGCGGAGTGGATGTTTGCCCGTGATGTCAATAACATGCGTAGTTACTATAGCCAATATGTACCAGAACTAGAGCAGACGGAATACGCCAAAGAAATGTGGCAGTTGTATCAAGCAGGTGAATTATTTCCCGAGACTAAATTGACAGGATTGTTTGTCGAGTCAGATGAATTAGCCGATGTAGAATCCATTCTAGATGAAATTGATGCCGCAAGGTTGGAAGCAGAAACTCGTGAATTGAGAACGAACGAATCGGAACAAGACTAATATCAATCGCAAGAATGATCAGCTAATTAATGTGATTGCTATAAAAGAAAGGTAGACGCGGGTTCAAATCCCGCCAGCGAATTTGATTCTACTTTTTAAATTACAAAAATCAAAAAGGCCGCTAAGCTTTAAAACTTAGCGGCCTTTCCAATCGATTGGTGGAGCTGGCGGGACTCTTTTGAAAGTCAAGCTAGCATCCAGTAAGTTACTGTTTTTAAATGGAGTTGTTGTTTGTGTTTTCTGTGATGTTACCTTTTTGTGTATCCCATATCAATAGTTTGGATTAATTGATATAACAAATGGTTTGTGCAGGTTTTGAAAGATACTTAAAAAATTTAACCATATTTTCAAGTGGTTATGATTGTGATAGCTTCATTCTCTGAATGCTTAGGGGAGCTGAATAATGATTACTGATTTTGATGAACTGTATATTAAGCACAGAGATATTGTATCTGACACTTTAGATGAAGAACTCAAAGTTATGCTAGAGGAATTCGTGTGTGATACGGGTTTTTCTTTGAATAATGATTTGAAGACCATTACCAATAAAGTTCAGCAAATCGCCCTGAGTAAATACGCTATTAAGGATAAATTAGAGCAGCATTATTCCATTTGTCCTTTGTGTGGTGCTAACTCTAAAACATATTTTATCCCACGAGGTTTCAAGTTAGGAACAGGAGGAACTAGGGGGAATGGTCTTCAGATGCACCTAGAAGGAAGAACAAACGGAGAGCAATGCACTGTGATGTTTTCTGTTTATAAGATTAGTGAGTTTTACGACAAACTCATGAACCGCAGAACTTTTTACTGAAAAAAATCTGAGACCTTATTTATATATATTATTTCAGCTCATTTCCCCATAGCCATCTGCTAGTCAGATTTAAATCATTTTTCCTACCAGTGTATTTTGATGCACTATCAGATAGATTAATTGGTTAGGATGGCAGCAGGTAGAGAGATGTGTGGAATATTTACGTTTCCCTGCCATTCAATTTTAGGGCTACTGCCTCCTAATGTTTCAATTATTTGTGGCTACTTAAATTACAAGGTCTAGTTCCAAATTTTCTTGTTTAGGGGGTTCTTTAGTTAAGCAACTTGACTCGATGCTATCAAGAACTACCCGTGCGACTATCTCAGCTAGTTTACATGGTACGGCGTTACCAATTTGGCTAAATACTTTTGATTGTGGGCCTAAGAATTCGTAAGTTTCTGGAAATGTTTGCAAAATTGCAGCTTCGTCGACGGTCAGTCGCCTAAGACGAGATGGAGCTTGTTCATACTTAGGTGTGAAATTGCCTTCCATTAGGTTGCGATGGTGCTCTTCAACCCAAGGTTCTTTATTATCGTACAGATGGTCTTCATCAATAATAGGTGTACGATTACCCCCCATGCTTGCAGGTAATGTACTGGACCAAGCATCTGGGTTTAAAGGTCTACCTTGACCGTTGAATAACATTCCAGCGTATGGAGATTTTCTAAGTATAGGCTTCGCTGCTAGTGTTATCTTTGCATTTGTAACATTAGGATTCTTTTCTGAACCCGCTCGACCTAAAGGCCCTATGGCTTCCCTTAGTGAAATCGCTTCAGCTTTATATTTATCAAACGCTGATTTTTCTATTGTAGGTAGACCTACTTTAGTACCTATGAAAAATACTCGCTCGCGAGATTGAGGTACTCCAAATTCCTTTGCATTCAGAATGTTCATTGTAACGTTATAGCCAGCTTTGTTCATTCGTTTGAATATTTCTTTACGAACATCTTCAAATTTAGCTAGTGAGCCTAATGCTTTTACATTCTCCATAATAAAAGCTTTAGGATTAACTCTTTCAACAACTGAGCAGTATGAAAAGACAAGTTTTGAACGAGGGTCATCTTTATCCATCTTACCAGCGACAGAAAAACCTTGGCATGGAGGCCCACCTACAACAAGATCGATATTCTCGTGAGATACCATTTGCTCAAAGTTAATCTCCTCATCAATATCACCCTCAATTAGAATTGTGTCAGGATGATTATGACGATATGTATTTGATGCATGTGGGTCTAGTTCAGACGCTGTGATAACAGTAAATCCAGCGTTGACCACACCAACATCCATTCCACCAGCACCTGCAAATAATGAGATAGCAGTTGGCATGATGCCTCCAAAATATTTGATTTTCGAATATTATGTAAATGGTAGCATAATCGAAAAGTTATGAGTAGAACTAAGACCATTTACAATCAAGATTACTGTTTATTTATACAGTGCTTATGTGAGGAACGCAAGCGGCTGGGATTATCGCAGCTTGAAGTTGCACAAAAGCTTGGGATGACTCAGTCTGAAATTTCAAAGATTGAGATGTCAGAAAGACGTGTTGATATTTTTGAGTTAAAGCAGCTCTTAAGAGTCTATCGAGTTCAGCATAACGAAAAGTTGAGACATTTCGTGGTCGATTTTTTTGGATTGGAGCTACATGAGCACAACGGAAAGGAATGAACGAGCAAAGAATTACATAACATCTAAATTAGACAATGCTCAAAGACATAATGAGCAAATGTTTGTTGGGATTAGTGATTATGTAACGCTCTCATCTACACTAAACGATCTAATCAATGTGAAGGCCATGGGTTTTCGAGGTGTAGTTGCAACAGCATTAACTGGGATGCACTTAAATCCAACTTCTTATAATCCACTAGAGAAATTTTATGATTGTAACCCTCGTTCTATATTTGAGCAGGGCATCTTTTATGCGTTTGAAGGACGAGTACCATGCGGTAAGTCTGACCCATTGAATGTAGCAAAGAATCAGTATTCACTAGATAAAGCATGGGCTACGGGGAAAAGACCTCAAAAGGCAGCAATGGCTGCTGTAGCATTTTTGGAAAGAGTAGTAGGTGAAAAAGACCCTGCTATTAAAGATTTATTGATTGAGTTCTTTTTCTACCGCCTTTACCAATATGCAGATAATGTACGTTCTATTGTCATTGCAGCTCCCGAGAATGAAAAAATTGCTCACCAAGAATTTTCACATAAACTATCTGAGTTCACTTATAGCTACCCTGAGAGTGGTACTATTCCCCAACTGGTGATCTCCTTGTTGTTGGAAGAATGTTTCAGCACTAGTCAAGTTTCAGTTGTTGGTGGTAGTGACAGTGTATTTGGAACGAACACAACGTCGAAAAAACCTGCAGATATTTGGCTGGAGTTAGACAATAATTCATACAATTTATATGAAGTGACGGTTAAAAAAGTTGACCATAAGCGTTTAGATGATAGTTTGCAGGCGCTCTCTGCTATGAATATGTCGGGTAAAAGTGTTCACTTTATTTGTAGGCTGCCAGAAGATGTAGCTACATTAAATGGTTATCACGATGGTGTATGCTCTTACAAAGGTAAAACATTTAATTTTGTTGATTTAAAGCAATTCATTCTTACCATTGTTTCATTATTAGATAATGATGCAATTGAGCGAGTCACATCCAAGTTAGTCCAATTTATAACTCATATAGATCGCCCTATTTCCACAAAAGAAGGCTGGAATTTAATATTTAAGTAATTGAGTGCCGCCTAACATAGTGATTGCGATAGCATGAGGTCCATTAACATGTGTAGAGAGCGTTTGAGTTTTTAGCTGTGTATTTCACCAAAATTTATAAATAAAGAGTTAAATAAGATAAACTAAAATTAAAACCTCAAAGTAAAACTGAAAAAAATTTGAAACCCTATTTATATATATTTATTTCAGCCAATTCCCCCATAGCCACCAGCTCTAGGTTGCTCAGAAAGAATCAAAAGTCTTCCTTAAGATTTTTTTGTCTATACGGTATCTGCTAGGCGTAACGTTCTGTCTGTCATTGAGCTGGCTGTAAGTTGACTGCATGTGCCTAGGTCAGCCCCAACTTGGGGTCGACTATCAGCCAACCATTCCTAAGGTGGCGTTTTGCACCCTTAGGATTCCATCTATCAAACTATCAGACAACTCTATCATAAGATTATGGTTCAATGATCAAATGATAATTACCTATCAAATAGCCTTGACGCAACTTAAAAGATAGATTTATCATAAGACCACTTAAACGATAGAGGTTAACTTAATGTCTACTCGATTCATCTATGCTCGTACTTCCACTACAGACCAGAATGTAAAGCAACAAGCAGACTATTTGCTGTCTAAATATTCAGACGCAGAGGTCTACACAGAACAGCTATCAGGTAAATCTACAGACCGCCCTGTGCTTAATGAAGTTTTAGCTGAGGTTAAGCAAGGCGATACCATTATCGTGTTGTCTATCAGCCGTCTTGGGCGCACTACTTCAGGTGTCATTGGCTTGGTTGAAGATATGAAGAACAAAGGCGTTCACATTGTCGTAGATGATTTAGGTGGAATTGATGTAACAAGTTCAATGGGCAAGCTAGTAATGACAACTCTTGCAGCGGTCGCAGAAATGCAGCGAGACGAAATGCTAGACAAGCAGCGTATTGGCATTGAGCGAGCTAAAGCTGAGGGCAAGTATAAAGGCAAGCAGCAATCCCCTGAGACAATCAAGAAGTGCAAAGAAGCCTTGAGATATATTGAAGACAACAAAATGAGTAAAGAGAAAGCAGCAAAAGCAGCAGGTGTTGGCATAGCGACACTCTACAGATACATCAAGGAAAACAATCGAGATTAGACTAATAATGTCAATTGGCGTTATGTAACTTACTGTATTAATTGATGTTTCTGTTAAATAATTAGAATAAGTACACCTATTTGAACAACTAATATCATTCATTTTATTTTCAGCATTTTTTCTACCGAGTAATCACAAAGTCATTAGTGGTTATTGTGTCTGAATTAACGCTCTCATAACTATCATGCAGTAAAACCACAGCCTCGATAATTCGGGGCTTTTCTATATCTGGAGGGAAGCAAATGAAAACTTGAAGAATGACACAGTAACAGGCACACAATAAAACCAATTTTTTACTACTGACAATCTCGAAACTAACACAAGGAAATCAACGATAAGAAAAGAAACACAAACACGTTTAAAATTTACCACTCCTATTGGCATTGCACGCCACCCATACTTGAACAAGCCTGACACGAAGTACATGAAAGATGGCGAGTACAAGACCGACATAATCCTAGATTCACATTCCCCAAATACACAGGCGCTTATTGCCAAACTTCAAGACTACCTAGAAAGCTACGCTGAATCTCAAGGCAAAGCTGGAGAGATTCTGCCTGTCTACACTGAAGGCGAAAAAGGAGAGGTGGTTATCCGCTTTAAGCAAAAAGCATTCGCATTGAATAACGAAATAGTTCTACCCAGACCGATTCTGTTTGATGCAAAAGGAAATCACTTGGGCTGCAATATTCCGTCTATCCAGTGTGGCTCACAAATCGCTGTGAGCTTTGAGGCGTGGGCTTATACCTTACATGAATCTATACGGGAAAAAGGAAAACGCATGAATATCATCACTTACGGTCTAGCTTTGAAACCTAAAGCTATTCAACTAGTACAGCTAGCAGCAAATGATGATGACATTACCGCTGATAGCTTTGGCTTTAGTCCTGTAGGTAGTTGTGAATCTCGGGAATTACCGCTTATTAAACAGCAAGCATGAACTTAAACAAATATTTTAACCAATTAAAGAATATGACAATGAATACAAAATCAAACAACACTCTCGCTCAATCTGAAATCGCTAATACTACACCGCTCTCACGTTCTATTTACTGTGACGGGTCTGCACCAAACAACCAAGGCTCTTGCACAAAAGGTGGCTATGGAGTGGTAATTTATGACCACCAGCAAAATGTACTAGAAGAATATGGCAAGACTGTCAGTGATAAAAAGGTAACAAATGTAAAGATGGAAATGATGGCATTTGCCCTTGGCTTACATTTATCAAAGGCTGGAGACACTATTTTCAGTGATAGCAAAATGGTTGTTGATTCGTATAACAAGTGGTTAGACGGGTGGAAAAAACAAGGTTGGAAAAAGTCTGATAAAAAGACACCTGAAAATCTAGATTTGTGGTTGGTAATAGATGAACTGAAACCTCAACGCAAAGGCGTCACTGTGAAACACGTTAAATCGCATTGTGGCATTGTTGGTAATGAGCATGCAGACCGCTTAGCAACGAATGCAGCTAAGGGATTAGAGGTTGAATCGCCTTTGTTAGAGGAAGAACTATGAAGCAATTTGATTTAATTGACGTTGATGTCTTCGAGTTAGATTTAAACGACCTATACACAACTCGTAGTGCTGAAGCTGTAAGCCGACCACATGATCTCTGCGCCCGTAACCTTGAACGTAAAGGCATGAAGGATAGGCTGACAGATGCCTTAAAGTTAGGCAAGAAATTCGAACAGCCGATCATTACAGCGATTGTAGAGGGGAAACGAGTTGTGCTTGATGGGCATTTACGAGTCACAACAGCCTTGAAGTTCAACTCAAAGAAACATAAGACCAGCTATCTTATTCAAGCTAAGTGTTTTGGCGAAATAACGCAACGTGAAGCATTCTTCTTTGCACAAAACATGAATGTTGAACATGGGCTACCTGTTCTACCTGAAGCATTGAGGCACATTCAGTTAAGACAGCACATCTTGGAGAATAAGCCTATTGGTTCAGTTCGTGAGTTAGCAAGGGAATTTAACTTATCTTCTCCCACCAGCGGGTCTTCAATTCAAAAGTGTCTTGAATGGTGTCTGCCGTTTCAGAATGTTATTCAGCAATTTATGGATGACGGAAAGGTTGAGGAAGCAATCAGTTTTCTTAGTGAGACAATTAAGAGCGAGTTATTAATGAGTGGAACGTCTTGTAAAACGCTAGGCATTCCTAGTGCTGGTCAATGGGCTAGGGCTATTAATTTATTTAATGAAGATATTCAAATGAATGAAGATGATATGGATGAAAAGCGCATTAGGCAAAATGCTTTGGTATCTTTTCAGTCATGGCTAGGGAAGCATGATATTGAACTGCTTAGGTATGTGCTGACTAAGACACCAAAATTAAAATCAGCAGCAGGTATCAGTGTTGCTCGTGAGTATGACAAAAAGAAAGCTCAGGAGGTTGAAATGTTCTGTATGGGAGAAGAATTCTAAGTAGATGAATTGCTCCAGCTAGTGACTTAATGTTACTAGCTGGGGACAGCTCTCCTGTTTTTATTTATTGAGAAGTGGTGCTTGGCTCAAGGCATTCAGTCTTTATGCTTGCAGTTAGTTGCTCAATATAGGCTGGTGGATTGGCAATATTTCTCAGGGTGTACACGGGTGGACAGTGAGATAGCTAACTGTACACCTCTCAGGAAAGAACCTTTGCTACATAAGGGCTGAGAGGCGTTAAAAGCAGGTGTTGTTAATTATTGAAAAGCAGGTTTTGCTTGGTGTATCACTCCATCGTGTCAGCCAAATTTTTCCAAGTAGTAACCTTAATATCAAACTCAAGGTGCTCAATTACAGGCTGTAGAACATCCATTACATAGGCTTTACCGTAGCGACCGAATGTTTCACTGGTTTCACCATGACCTAAAATAGCAGCAACGGGCGATTTTTTCAGACCACATTGCTTTAAGTGGTTGGCTACCGTGTGCCTGAATGAGTGGAATGTTTTACTCTCAGCCTTGGCTTGAGGTAATATTTTGTCTCGATAACGGGCAAACCACTTAGATGCAGCTTGTTGATAACCATCACGCTGGTTTTTAAGTTCAGGGAATAGGCGCTCATGATTAAGTTCAGACACGTAGTCAATAAAGCCAAGTTTGATTAGCTGACTGTGAACTGGAATTGTTCGCCTTGAGCTGACATTTTTTAATTTTTGGTCTTCTCTTTGATCGGTAATGGTTATTGTCCAAATACCGCTCTCACTGTCTTTCTTGATGTCATCGATATAAAGTTGGCATAGCTCATTCATGCGAGCGCCAGTGTACAATCCTAGTAGCGGTAGCCAGTAATAGTGTGCATGTTTAGGTTTTACCGCTTGATAAATATCCTGAGAGAACAATGCTTGTAAGTCGGCAGTTTCAAAGATTGACCGACTTTCAGAGTCTTTTTTCTTCACTCTAACCTTAAGGTCTTTGAATGAATTTTTTGCAGCATATTCATTGACAACACACCATTCGAAAAAGCTATGAATATCAGTCAAGGTGTCATTGGCAGTTGTCTTAGACATTGGTTCGGGCTGTAAAGCAATGACATCTTGAATCGACAAGCCTTTGAATTCTTTTTTCTTGTTGATATTTGCAGGCATAGCCAGAAGCGTAGATTTAAACGTTAAGGCATCTTGACGATTTAGAGTGTCAATAGGGCGATCACCAATCACTTCAAGCAGTAATTTCATGCGTGATTCATAGCGTTTGAATGTTTTCTCATTGATGTCATCTAATTGACGAGCTTCGAGATACTTATCAATACAATGAGACAAAGTGTTCTTAGACGCGTATTGAGCTTTTTGTGTTGATTGCTCTGGTAATCCAGCAGTTGACTCCCAGTCAAGTTCAGGCAAATCAATGCAGTCTAATGGGTTGGAAATTGATTTATTAACTTCTGGTTGGTAATTGCGTAGCCCTTTCACAAACTCAAGATACAAACGGCTTTGATCTTCAGGCGAATAGGTCTTGAATTGTTCAAATTGACTGTTCGACATATTTGCTTCGAACGCTTTCCATTGACGCTTTTGAGCCAGCTGATAGGCAGATAGACCACCATTGATAATTTGTTCAGCTAATTCGATATGGCTGTCAATGTTTGCGTTAAATGCGTCATGTTGCATCCTTTTCAGAGCTTCATCACCAAAAGGAGATAAGTGCTGCTTCTGAAAGGCAATAGCATTCTCTGCGGCTTGTAAACCGATAGCTTCAATTTGCTTCTGACGAGCTTGGGCTTCGTAGTAGTCAAACTCTGTGCTGGTGGACGGTGATTTTTTAAAGCTGTCTTCAAGGGCTAGAGTTTTGTGTCGGCTAAACTCAATGTCTAACTCAGCAGAAAGCTGGCGAGCTAAAAGTTTGGCTTGCGACTTCTCTTTTGTTTTCAATGAGCGTTTGAAGAATTTCTTCCCGTCATAAAAAGGCTGAGAAACAGTTGGAATGCGTCTTTGGAAATACCACGTTCCAGTTTCTCTTTGAGTGATGTGCAAGGGCTTATCTCCGTCCATTGTAGAACAGTTTTGTACCCCATTGTGATTTTTCTGTTTCACATAAAAGAAAAACCGCTGTAAAAACAGCGGCTTACATAGAATTGGTGGAGCTGGCGGGATTTGAACCCGCGTCCGAAAATCATCCATCATTGGTACTACATGCTTAGTCGATCTTTAATTTCACCACCGACCTGCGAACCGACACGCTAGTTGATGGCTATCCTGAATTATTTTTAATGCTTTGTCTCTCAGGCGGGAGACGCCACACGAGTTTGTTTGGTTTTGACTCTCTGTTATTCCCCGTCTTACAAACGGAAGCTAGGGCAGAAAGGCTCTCAGCAGGTTATTAAGCTGCTAGTGCGTAGTTTTCGTCGTTTGCGACTATTTTTTTGCGGCTTTTAACGTGGCCAACCGCCCCACGACATGCACCTCAGACTTACAAATTCCCGTCGAATCCTGAATCAGCCCCAAGGTTGTTTGATTTTGAACTACTCATCAAAATGTCAAACTAGCGCTTTCACGCTTTGTATCTTTATCAAGTTTAGTGATAATGGATACTTCAAACGCATAGTAACATAAAACTTTTAAGAGTCTAGCGACTTGCGTTTAAGTGGTTAACATTAACTCACTTAATATTTGTTAATTAAAAACGGAATGTTAGCGTAAGCTGCTCTTCATAATTCGAGCTTTATCGCGCTGCCAATCTTGGTTCTTTTTATCATCACGTTTATCGTGAAGTTTCTTACCTTTAGCAACTCCGATTTTCATTTTCACCCAAGATTTTGACCAATAAAGAGAGAGGGCTATCAATGTCATGCCTTCTCGGTTTACACGGCCAAATAGGTTATCTAATTCACGGCGGTTAAGTAATAATTTACGAACACGAGTTGGATTAGCAACTATGTGAGTTGAAGCTTGTTGAAGTGGTATGATTGATGCACCACTTAGAAATGCCTCACCGTCGCGAAGAAAGACGTAACTTTCTGCGATATTGGCTTTACCTTGACGTAAAGATTTAACTTCCCAACCTTGCAGCTCAAGACCAACTTCTATTTCATCATCGACGAAATATTCGTGTCGAGCTTGCTTGTTAAGAGCGATAGTATTACTACCGGCTTTTGATTTTGATTTTTTCTTTGCCATAATGGCCTCATTATACGGATTGCTTTTATTTTGGCGAATCCTTTTGTTCTAATTCTTGGTAATATTTTGTTTATTTTCGAGAATTTGCTTCATGGCTCAAATTAGGAAGAAGTATGCCTCAGGTTAATCGTTCAGCATTAGTCTCGTTTAGTGCTCAACAAATGTATGATTTGGTCAATGATATTGAAAAGTATCCTGAATTTTTACCAGGATGTTCGGGGTCCAAACTGATTGAGTCAACTGATGGTGCTTTGGTTGCCTCGGTTGATGTTTCAAAAGCTGGAATTAAAAAAACTTTTATCACCTCCAACACAATGGAACCTGGCCGTAGGATTGATTTGGAGTTGGTGGATGGCCCTTTCAAGTCCTTGACTGGATTTTGGAGGTTTACTCCATTAGATGACTTTGCTTGTAAAATTGAGTTTAGCTTGTCGTTTGAGTTTACTAACAAGTTGATTGAAATGGCGTTTGGTAAAGTTTTCAATGAACTCACTAATAATATGGTGAACTCTTTTACACAACGTGCAAAGCAGAAATACAACAATTGATTGGTAAATTTTCATACAGGTAACAAACAATGACAGAGCAAACAAGTGCTAATTCACTGATCCATGTTGAAGTGGTATATGCGCTGCCGAATGAGCAAAAAGTGTTTGAACTTGCGGTATCAGAAGACTTAACTGTTCAGGAGATTATTGAACAGTCTGGCGTTTTGGCTAATTATCCAGAGATAGATTTAGCAAAGAATAAAGTTGGTGTATTTAGTCGAAATGTAAAATTAGATTCGACAGTGCGCGATAAAGATCGCATCGAAATTTACCGACCTTTATTGGCTGATCCAAAAGAGATTCGCCGTAAGAGAGCTGAGCAAGCAAAAGCAGAACTAGCCAAGAAGAAAGCTTAAATTATTGAATTTAAGCGAAGTCTATTCGATTTTTTACAGCAATAAATGGTATATAGCCAAGTAACGTCAAGATGCGAGTTTCAGCAAGAATAAAACAAGCTTTATGCCGCGTTAAATTGAATAGAGATAGAATCACTATGATCATATTCCATTTGTCTTGCCTAAAGGTTTGGGGGATAGCTCTGAATTCTGCATCTTGAAATCACTTGGGTATACTTAGTGAATGAGCAGAATTCAGTTGATAGGCCATTTCGGATATATGGGCAATTCGTTATTAGTTTAACGGAGTGTTGAAATCTGGGCTTAACTCAAAATCACCTGAAGCTTCAGTTAATGCTTGAGTTTGAGGGCTAAATTTCACAATAAAGTTTTTCTGAACAGAATCGTCATGCCCGTGAGTAAAGTGGTAAATGTAGTACCAAGTATCAGGGTAACCATTTTCAACTAACATTGGAGAGCCTAGAACAAATTGAACTTGTTCTTTAGTCATGCCAATACGAAGTTTATCGACATCTGGTTGCTCTATATAGTTACCTTGAGCAATATCGATGCGATAAACTAAGCGTTCAAGTACGCTACAGCCGGATAATATCGTTAAAGCGAAAGGGATAATGAGTATCCACTTTTTAAAATGCATAGTGGTTTCTTTGAGTTAAAGGCGAAAATCTTGCCCGATGATAAACAAGCTAAGCGAAGAAGTAAAAGCCCGTAGTGTTAAACATGCAAATTAAGACAGAAAAGTTAGAGTTTAGTTGCAAAGTTTATATAAATAGACGTTATTCTTCCGAGACCCGAGACCCGAGACTTAAGCTGCAATTAACAATTCTTTGGCATTCGCTTTAGTTGAATCTGTAATCGTGCTACCGCCAAGTAAACGGGCCAGTTCATCAATGCGTTGATTTTCATCTAATTGATGAATACGAGTTTCTGTTTTACCTGCTTTTGCTTGCTTCGCGACAAATAATTGCTGGTGACCACTACCTGCTACTTGTGGTAAGTGGGTCACACATAGCACCTGAGTTGACTCACCTAATTTACGTAGCATTCTTCCTACGACACTTGCCGTTGGGCCACTGATGCCGACATCTACTTCATCGAATATTAAGCTTGGTGTTTGAACCTTTTGTGCAGTAATAACCTGAATTGCTAATGAAATTCGTGACAGCTCACCACCTGAAGCGACTTTGGCTAACGCTTGTAATGGCTGACCAGGGTTAGTTGAAACTAAGAAATTGATTTGGTCGATGCCTAGTGGTGCAGCATGTTTTTCATCTTTTATTACATCAATACAGAACTGTGCTTTTTCCATGCTTAGCTCATGCATACTTTGAGAAATAAGTTTATTCAGCTCTTTTGCATAGCGGCTACGGCTTTTACTCAGTTTTTCTGCTGCAGTTAAAAAGGTTTGATATTTATCATCTACATCTTTCTCTAATTGCTCAAACTTTTCATCAGAGCAATCGAGAGCTTCAATTTGCGCTTTTACTTCTTGATGATATTGATATAGCTCTTCCGGGCGAACGTGATGTTTGCGCGCGGTGCTCATCACTTTGCTGAAACGCTCTTCAACCTCGGCTATTCGTGCTGGATCAACATCGATATTGTCAGAATAGCGCCTTAATTCTGAATTGGTTTCTTCTAGTTGGATCATGGCTTCTGATAATAGATTAGGTAGGTGAGCCAATGATGGATCTAATTCTGCAAGTTCACCGAGTGAATTACTGACAGAATTAAGAAGACCAAGTGCATTCACTTCTTCGCCTTCATACAGTTCATTGATGGCTTGTTGACAAATAACCGCAATTTGGCCACTGCTTGAAAGGACTTTATGTTCTTGCTCGAGCTCTTCAAATTCGTTTTCAGATAATGCTAATTCGTCCAGCTCTTTCACTTGATATTCAAGTAATTGCTTTTGAGCAAGGTTTTCTTGGCTATTGGCTCGTAAGTTCTTTAGTTGGTTTCGTAGTTGGCG
Source organism: Vibrio algivorus (assembly GCF_002218005.2). GTDB lineage: Bacteria > Pseudomonadota > Gammaproteobacteria > Enterobacterales > Vibrionaceae > Vibrio > Vibrio algivorus. The sequence goes on along the minus strand of NZ_AP018678.1, from coordinate 1,908,182 downwards.
CCAATCGGAATAATATTTTTTACTCGTTTGGATCAGTTGTTGGTGGCCTGCGTATTGGTCTAGCAATGTCAATTGGTGTTCAGGCTTCATCAATAAGTGATGAGCGTGCTGCCCATGAATGTTGACTAAATTTTGGCCTAAGGATTTTAATTGTGAGAGCGGTACAGGGTTACCATTGATAAAGGCTCGCGAACGTCCTTCATTAGTGATGATGCGACGAATAATGCATTCTTCGCCATCCAGTAATTCATTGTCTTCTAACCATCGAGTGGCATTAATGTTGTTGTCTAAAATAAAGGAGGCGGTGATATCGGTTTTTTCCTCACCAGGACGTACCATATTGCTATCAGCCCGGCCGCCTAAACACAGGCTTAACGCATCAATCGCAATAGATTTACCAGCACCAGTTTCACCGGTAATAGTTGTCATTCCTTTGAAAAGCTCTAGCTGTAAAGACTTAACAATTGCAAAATTATTAATACTTAAATGGGAGAGCATAAATCCACCTCGAAAAAAGAGAAAATAAATCACTGTATGTAAAAACAGTATATACTGGCTTTTTATACAGTAAAGTTTTTTGTGTGAATTTTTCTCTACGCAATTAAAAATGCCTTGCCGATCATAAAATCAACAAGGCATGCTTTGTTTCGAGTTTCGAGTTTCGAGTTTCGAGTTTCGAGTTTCGAGTTTTGATAAGCAGGAAACGTACTCCAACATCTAGATTAAAATAACTTACTCGACCAGCCTAGCTTATGACGCAATACATGGTAGTAGCTATAATCTTCAGGGTGAATAAGCTTTAAAATGCTTGGGCTTTGGAAGATTTGAATTTCATCTCCAGGGGACACAGGCAGTGATATTTGACCGTCACAACTGACTTCTTGAGTGCCTCGATTATCGGGAGAGACCACAAGTTTTATTTTACGCTTTCCATCAACGACAAGAGGGCGGCTAGATAAAGTGTGTGGGAACATTGGAACCAATGAAATGGCATTTAAGCTAGGTGATAAAATTGGGCCACCGCCAGAAAGTGAATAGGCAGTTGAACCGGTTGGTGTTGAAACGATTAAGCCATCGGAGCGTTGTGAGAAAGCAAATCGGTCATCAATGTAGACTTCAAACTCAATCATATGGGCGATTTTACCAGGGTGTAAAACGACTTCATTTAATGCTGAATTATGACTTTTTATATGCCCACTACGATGTACTTCCGCTTCTAATAAAAAGCGTTCTTCAACTAAATATTCGCCTTGAAGTACTTTGAGAAGTGCATCGTGAAAATCTTCAGGATTGAGATCGGTTAAAAAACCTAGACTACCTCGGTTAACCCCAATAACGGAAATATCGAAGCGAGATAATATACGAGCAGCACCTAGCATGTTGCCATCACCACCAACGACAATCGCTAAATCCGCTTGTTCACCGATCTTCAGTAAGCTTGAAAACACATCTTTTGGGATGTCATCTAAAATATCGATCAATCGATTATCAATTAAAACTGTGTAATCTTGCTCTGTCAGCCAATGAAAAAGCTCTTTATGCGTTTGCACAGCTTTATGGTCGCGAGGCTTACCAATGATGGCAATAACGTTAAAAGGCTTCTGCATAGGTATCAACTCTATTGTGAAAAGGGGCGATAAGGTATTTTATCAGGCGTATTTATTAAGATAAACGCACTCTACGCTTGAATCATAAATCTTCATCCCCATAATAAAGGCAAGCAGAGTAACTATGCGAGTATTTTGTGCCTATTCCGTTAGGGCAAGCGTATGGTGTTGAATATATTCTTGGAGATATCATGACTACAGAACATAACAAACCGCAAGATGAAGAGCTAAAATCGGAAGATATGCAAGTTGAGCAAGAACTTGTTGAAGATGATGTGAATACAGATGATGCTCAAACCATTGGTGGTGAAGGCGATATTGATTGGAATGAAGAAATTGAACAAGTGGAGCAAGAAGCTTCTCGTGTTATAGAATTAGAAGCTGCTTTAAATGCCGCGGAAGCTCAAATTAAAGATCAACAAGATTCTGTATTACGTGCAAAAGCGGAAGTGGAGAATATGCGTCGTCGTAGCGAGCAAGAAATTGATAAAGCTCGTAAATACGCATTAAACAAATTTGCTGAAGAGTTACTGCCTGTCATTGATAACTTAGAGCGTGCACTTCAATCTGCCAACCCTGAAGATGAAGCGGTAAAAGCGATTCTTGAAGGTGTTGATATGACGCATAAATCTTTTGTTGATACGGTGGCTAAGTTTGGCTTAGTAGCAATTAATCCAGAAGGTGAAGTATTTAATCCTGAGCTGCACCAAGCGATTGGCATGCAAGAAAGCCCAGATCATGAATCGAATACCGTGATGATCGTTATGCAGAAAGGCTATCAATTAAATGGACGAGTGATCCGTCCTGCAATGGTGATGGTTGCTAAGTAACCGTACATAAGCAATATAATTAAAACTAAGCAGTGCCGAGTGTAAAAAACTCGGCATTTTTTTATTTTTTCCCTTGAAAAGCATTTTGTCGCCCTTATCTATTGAGCATACAGAAAAACGTAATGCGAAATGCAAAACAAATTAGCTTACAGGGTTGAATCCCAATTCTGAGCCCCCATCTATTTGTTATCAAAAGCTGGGTATAGCAAAAACTGAATAACTGAAATTCTTTGGAGAATGTCAAATGGGTAAAATCATTGGTATTGATTTAGGTACAACTAACTCATGTGTTGCGGTATTAGACGGCGACAAACCACGCGTAATTGAAAATGCTGAAGGCGAACGCACAACGGCATCAGTAGTAGCTTACACCGATGGCGAAACATTAGTAGGTCAACCTGCAAAACGCCAAGCAGTAACTAACCCTGAAAATACATTGTTCGCAATCAAACGTTTGATCGGTCGTCGTTTTGAAGACGAAGAAGTTCAGCGCGATATCGAAATCATGCCTTATAAAATTGTTAAGGCTGACAACGGTGATGCTTGGGTTGAAGCGAAAGGCCAAAAAATGGCAGCTCCTCAGGTATCAGCTGAAATCTTGAAGAAAATGAAAAAAACCGCTGAAGATTACTTAGGTGAAGCGGTAACTGGCGCGGTTATTACCGTTCCTGCTTACTTCAACGATGCACAACGTCAAGCAACAAAAGATGCGGGTCGTATCGCAGGCCTTGAAGTTAAGCGTATTATCAACGAACCAACAGCAGCTGCACTTGCTTACGGTCTTGATAAGAAAGGCGGCGATCGCACTATCGCAGTTTATGACCTTGGTGGTGGTACATTCGATATCTCTATTATCGAAATTGATGATCACGAAGGTGAGCAAACTTTCGAAGTACTAGCAACTAATGGTGACACACACCTAGGTGGTGAGGACTTTGATACTCGTTTAATCAACTACTTGGTATCTGAGTTCAAAAATGAGCAAGGCATCGATCTTAAAAATGATCCACTTGCGATGCAACGTGTGAAAGAAGCGGCTGAAAAAGCGAAGATTGAACTATCTTCTGCACAACAAACAGACGTGAACCTTCCATACGTGACAGCGGATGCGACTGGTCCTAAGCACATGAACGTAAAAGTAACTCGCTCGAAACTAGAATCTCTAGTTGAAGACCTAGTTCAACGTTCACTTGAGCCGCTAAAAGTTGCTCTAGCAGATGCAGACCTATCAGTAAGCGAAATTACTGACGTTATTTTAGTCGGTGGTCAAACACGTATGCCAATGGTTCAGAAGAAAGTCGCTGAATTCTTTGGTAAAGAAGCACGTAAAGATGTGAACCCTGATGAAGCAGTAGCAATTGGTGCTGCGGTTCAAGGTGGTGTTCTTGCGGGTGACGTAAAAGACGTTCTTCTACTAGATGTGACTCCTCTATCTTTCGGTATCGAAACGATGGGTGGCGTGATGACTAAGCTAATTGAGAAAAACACAACGATTCCAACAAAAGCGAATCAAGTATTCTCAACGGCAGAAGACAACCAAAGCGCAGTAACGATTCACGTACTACAAGGTGAACGTAAGCAAGCGACTTACAACAAGTCTCTAGGTCAATTTAACCTAGAAGGCATTAACCCTGCGCCACGTGGCATGCCACAAATCGAAGTAACGTTTGACCTAGATGCGGATGGTATCTTGAACGTTTCTGCGAAAGATAAAGCGACAGGTAAAGAGCAAAAAATCACGATCCAAGCATCTGGTGGTTTATCAGATGAAGAAATCGAGAAAATGGTACAAGAAGCTGAAGCTAACAAAGAAGCGGACAAAAAGTTCGAAGAGTTAGTGACGACTCGTAACCAAGCTGACCAAATGATTCACGGTACTCGTAAGCAAATCGAAGAAGCAGGTGATGCACTTCCAGCTGATGAGAAAGAGAAAATTGAAGCAGCAATTACAGCACTTGAATCAGTGAAGTCTGGCGATGATAAAGAAGCCATCGATACTAAAGTTCAAGAGTTAGCAACAGCAGCTCAAAAACTGATGGAAATTGCTCAGCAGAAAGCTCAAGCACAGCAAGCTGAAGGTGGCGAACAAGCTAAACCTGAAGATGACGTTGTTGACGCTGAGTTCGAAGAAGTTAAAGACGAAGACAAGAAATAATCGAGATTGATTATTGTTAAGTCTGTCGCCCTTAATTAACTGAGGGCGAATGATACGAAACTGCGGGCGTTTAGAGTTTGTCTCTCACGCCCGCAATTTTCGATCTGATACTGGTTAATTTATTTGGGCATTGTCCCGCTAGATAATCACTTCTACTTAAGCTGTCATTGATAGAGATTTTAGGTATATCGGATTATCTAGCTAGATATAGTTTCTCATAGTTTAAAACACACACTGATGAGCAATGCTTATTGGTAATAAGAAAATTGGTGAACCGAGCATGTCAAAACGTGATCTTTATGAAGTATTAGGTGTCAGCCGTGATGCATCAGAGCGCGATATTAAAAAGGCGTACAAACGTCTTGCGATGAAATATCACCCAGACCGCAACCAAGAAGCGGATGCATCTGACAAATTTAAAGAAGTTAAAGAAGCGTATGAAGTTTTAACCGATCCTCAGAAAAAGCAAGCTTACGATCAATATGGTCATGCCGCCTTTGAACAAGGTGGGATGGGCGGTGGAGGCGGCTTCGGTGGAGGCGGCGGCTTTGAAGATATGTTTGGCGATGTCTTCGGCGATATCTTTGGTGGTGGACGTCGTGGCGGTCCACAGCGTGCCCAACGTGGTGCAGACTTACGCTACAACATGGAACTGTCTCTTGAGGAGGCGGTTCGTGGTTGTGAAAAAGAAATCAATATTTCGACTCTAACAGAGTGTGAAGTATGTGACGGTAGTGGTGCTAAAGCGGGTTCAAGCTCGCAAACTTGTGGCACTTGTCATGGACATGGTCAGGTACAAATGCGTCAAGGTTTCTTTGCCGTACAGCAAACGTGTCCAACTTGTAATGGCCGTGGTCAAATCATTAAAGACCCATGTGGTGCTTGTCATGGTGAAGGCCGTAAGAACAAGAGTAAGGTATTAAACGTTAAGATCCCTGCTGGTGTTGATACTGGCGATCGCATTCGTCTAAACGGTGAAGGTGAAGCGGGCGAACGTGGCGCTCCTGCCGGTGACTTATATGTACAAGTACATTTAAAAGACCACCATATCTTTGAACGTGATGGCAATAACTTACATTGTGAAGTACCAGTAAGTTTTACTTTAGCGGCGTTAGGCGGTGAAGTAGAAGTCCCAACTTTAGATGGTCGCTTTAAGCTTAAAGTACCTGCTGAGATGCAAACTGGTCGTATGTTCCGTATGCGTGGTAAAGGTGTGAAATCAGTACGTGGTGGCGCAACGGGGGATTTAATTTGTAAGTTGGTGGTTGAAACACCAGTGAAATTAAGCTCTCGTCAAAAAGAACTATTACGCGAACTTGAAGAGTCTTTTGGTGGCGAAGAAGCAAGCCAAAAGCATAAGCCGAAATCTGACGGCTTCTTCAATGGCGTGAAAAAATTCTTTGATGATTTGACTAGCTAATAGTCGATTTTGATATGAATAACAAAGCCTCTGCTAGTGATAGTCGAGGCTTTGTTGGTTTATGAGTCTTGGTTTTCGGGCGTTTCACTGCTCGTTGCTCGGTAAAGAGCGATTTTTAGTAACGTGAAGATACTAAGACCAACTATTTACAAAAATATTTCTCAGGAATTGCTTTTATTCTTTTTCGAAAAACGAGCAGCGCAGCGTCCGAGACTCGAATTACGTAAATCAATTCCAACATCCATCTACATTAACGCCACCTTTCTTGGCGCTTCCTACAGAGCCTGCATTCATCTCTAGCGTCCCGCATTTGTCTTTATCTTGCCCCAAAGCTGATTGTGGAGCGGCTTTAATCACATAGAGATCAATGCCACTTGCACCTGAAATAATAGAGAATTTATAGCGGCCAGTGTCGGTTTGGCAGCCTAGAGTAGAGTCGCATGTGCCAGCAGTATTATCGATCACCGTATAATCATAGCTACCAGTTTGAGTGCGATGCTGCTCAATTTCTAATTGTATTTTCATCATATCGGACATGGCAGAAGCTCGGTGGCTTTTTAATACATGCTCTTGATAACTAGGGTAGGCGATAGCGGTCAAAACACCAATGATCGCCACAACGATCAATAATTCGATCAATGTCATTCCTTTTTGTTTGTTTTTGCTTTTCTTGCATCGATTTATTCGAATCATTTCTATTACTTCCTGTTAGAGACTTATGCCATTTTTGATAAGTGCTAGCATCACTGCAAGTTGAAATATCAAGATGTAACTAGTTGCAGAGGATTTTGGGGAATGGCTCGAGGGTTTACGCTAATAGAAATGCTGATTTCATTAGTCGTGCTAGCGGTTTTGTTGGCTGCGGCCGTGCCATCGTTTAGTGGGATGAGTGAAAGATCGAAAATGCAAAGGTTAGCAGAGGAACTGCAAGGGTTTTGGGGACAAACTAAATCAGAGGCCGTATTGAGAAATCAGGAGCTTTATTTGCACTTTGTACAAGATGGGGCAGCCTATGCAGGGGAGTGGGCATTAGTGACAAATACTTCTCCAACCGCACCTGCAGATCGTCATGCAGCGAAAGTCAATGCGTTAACGTATTTGGATGGTGCGCCTTTTAAAAATATTACTATCAATTTTTCCGCCTCATCTACGACGACGATCTTTGATCGGGTAAATGGCCGTCCAACACAAAATGGCAATATCCAATTCTCGGTAGATTCAACCAAGCCTTTAATGTTGAAGTTTCATAATCGTAGCAGTACTCGAATTTGCGGCGTGACAGGGGATGTATATGGCTATCTGGAGTGTTAAGGCCTTAAGGAAACATCAAAAAGGTGTTTCGCTTGTCGAGTTGATGATTGCATCTGCTATGGGAATCATTGCTTTAATCGCCGTTGGTGGTGTTTTTCTTTCGAGCCAGAAAATTGCAGCTGAAAGATCTCAACGTCTGTTTGTCTTGCAGAGTATGAATGAAGCGTTACGTTACATTAAAGAAGATACCCAAAGAGCAGGCTTTAATGGCAATAACGGGCAAAGTTTTATTTTGTCAGGAGCAAATTCGATTATCGAAACAACCTCAAGCAGCTTAGCTTATGGATACCAAGCTCAAATGAGTGGAGGAAGTAGCTTATACACACAGGTGGCATTTATTTATAAAGATGAAGCATTAAGAGTGTGCGAGAAATCAGTATCCACGACACAAACTTTCATACCGTGTGGTATATCGGCGAATCCATCATTTTCACTTCTTGATACCAATCGAATCAAAGTAAATAATTTTGAAGTTGTTAGTCAGGCTTTAGGGTCAACGGTTAGTTCAGCACTTTATACCATTACTTTAACCGCTTCTTTATCTGATGGTTCACACCAACAAACTATGTCGACTCAAATTAAACAAAGGAATTGGAAGTAATGTTGAATCATTCTAGTTTGGCCTTATTACTTTCAAAACAAAGAGGAGCTGCAACATTATTAGTGGCAGTGCTGTTACTTGCCAGTGTGTTGGTTCTTTCTCTGGCGAGTTATAAAGGTGTTTTCTTTCAGGCTAAGCGTGCGCAAAATGAAATTGAGGCGCGCATAGCTCATTGGATTGGCGAGGGAGGGCTTGAGTGTGCATATACAAAAATGTATCAAGATAGAGACCAATCTGTTTTAGTGTCTGGAACAATTTATTTCGATTCTGATTGCGTAGTACCAATGAATCTAAGCTCAATGAATATAGACTCTTTAGGAGGGCAAAAATATCGAATAGAGCCTGAATTTGAGCAATCAGGAATACTTATTTCACCGGTTTCTAAAGTAGTCGATTTTTCTCGAAATAGAAGTACGGGAGCGATAAAAGCAACAGCCGATTTATATATCAGAGGAACAGGAACTTTTAATCCACCAGATCCTGGTAATGAGTTAGCAAGTGGTTGGGAGTGTGTTGGATTACGGTATAAAAATAATTTTGAGATGATAGGAGCCATTGATAATAAACAGTTTTATGCGGCAACAAATTATCCTTCAGCTAGCTTTAATCCAAATGGTAAGCAGTGCTTGTCCTCGCATGTTACGACTAGCTCGGCTAACTTAAAACGTGATTTTCAATATGATGATAAGCTCGATCCATTTCAAGAAGCATTTGATCTTAGTTCTAGCTTATGGACAGAAGTTAGAGATAACCCCATATATGATTTTGATATTATTCAGACTAGTAGTTTAATTGTAGGTAATGCTAGTGTAAATCCCGCTAGTAAATGCGGAGAAGCGGTTAAAAATAAAATTGAATCAGGTTCTACTAGAATTTGGGTTGAGGGATCGTGTGAGCTTTATAATGATCCGGTTGTAACTCAACCGCAATGGCTTAGTGAAATAGCAGCCGCAACACAAGATACGGACGGTGTGTTATTACTTGTTCATAATGGTATTTTTTCAATTCACGGTTCAGGTGAATTTAAAGGTTCTTTATTTCATATTAATAATAGCTTCAGCCCTACAGCTAGTGATTGGAATGGGTTGTATGGTGAATCTGTCAAAAATCAATTGAGTAGTTATTTTCCATCTGTTCCTACTAGTGCAGATGTTGCTTATGTTCAAAATGGTTCGTTCGTTTTTACTGGTGGACAGAGCTTGGATTTGGATGGTCAGATAGCTTATTTTAACAATGGATTAGATTTTAAATATAACAGCGATGTTCTTGACTCAATTTTTGGAGTCCTTCCTCCACGTTGGCTAAAAGGATCATGGAATGATTTCTAAACAACAAGGCTTTAGTTTAATCGAAGTGCTGATTACTTTTGTGATTTTAATCGTTGGCATTATAGGGCTAGTAAAATTACAAACTTACATGGAAAGGCAAGCCGACTATGCTGAAAACAGTATCAAAGCGTTGCATTTAGCGGAGGCTCAGTTAGAGCTATTTCGGACTCGATCGGTTAGCGGTGCGAATAGTTCATTAAGTGGAGTGAGTGGCACAGAGACTTGTGATGACGTTGGCTTTATGACTTTTGATTGCATTAACGATGGTAGTAGTACTTCAGGGGCTTTTACAACAATTTGGACAGTTTCTGGCTCATTCCCTATTTCTGGGGGAGTGGCTTTAAAAACCATCGAGATTGAAACAGGTTGGAATAATCGTTGGAATGAGCGTCAGTCAGTTGCTTTGAAAACTATGATCTCTAAATATAATGAATTTGATAACTGACTCGAATTTATGGTTGTAACAATCAACAACTTTCTCAAATATATTTAAATAACTAATTTATCAATTAAAATTTCTTTGTCTTAAAAATAATAATGCAAAGGAATTGCAATGATGAGATATCAAAAGGGGGCTGCAAGCCTCCTTTTTGCTAGTTTAGTTTTAATTGCTGCTCTGACACTATCGCTTGCTGCTTATAAATCGACCTATTTTCAATCCAAACGAGTTCAAAATGAAATTGCGGCTAGGCAGTCCTTGTGGGCTGGGGAGGGGGCGATCGAGTGTGCTTTTGCGAAAGCGCAACAAGATCGCAATCGAGCTGAGTTAATTGGTGCAGACTACCTAAAAACAGACTGTCAACAGGCTTTATCTTTAGTTGAAATACAGGTGGTATCGTTAGGCAGTCAAAAGTATTCCCTTCAACCATTAGATGAAAGAAATCAACCAATAGTCCAGAAAGTCATGGATTTTAGTAATGGACGTTTAGCTGGGGCGATCCAATCGACAGGGGATTTATTTATGCAAGCGGCGACTCTTGTTAGCCCTCCTGATCCTGGTACGGAAACGGATGAAGGCTGGGAGTGTGTCGCAATTCGTTATAAAAGCGATATAGAGTTGGGTGGTTCGCTTGTTAATCATGGGCTACAGACAACAACCAAGCCTTATGACGGTTTTGATAGTAATGGTAAAGATTGCATTGATAGTAAAGGTGGCGGTAATAAAAAGAAAGATGGCTTAAAGCAAGATACCGAGTTAAAGCCTTTTGAAGCGATGTTTGAAACCACCAAAGGGAATTGGCAGCAAGTTAGAGATAATCCTAAATATGAATTTGCTGTTTTGACTGGAGATAAAGCGGTTACAGGCAGTGAATCTCCGAGAGTGAGCGATTGTGGACAAAAGGTAAAAGAGCTTATTGAATTGGGTAACTCACGTATTTGGATTGATGGATCTTGTGAAATAACAGGGGCTAGTTTATCGAGTATGTCTCAAGAAAGTCAATTAACGGATGGTGTATTACTACTTGTTCATAACGGTGTTTTTTCACTACATGGTTCGGGCAGTTTTAAAGGTGTCTTATTTCAACTTAATGATGGATTTCAACCCACAAGTTCTGATTGGAACGGATTGGAAGGAGATTCATACTTAAGTAACCCAGGGTTTAATAATCAAGTGAAAAAGGCATTTGGGAATGATTATCCTGATGCTAATACTGCTGCCTACTTTCAACGAGGATCGTTTAATTTTACCGGTGGGCAGTTTTTGGATGTCGATGGTCAATTAGTTATGTTCCATGACTCTTTAAAATTCAGTTATAACGAAGATGTTATTGACTCAATTTTTGGCCTAACACCACCTAAGTGGGTAAAAGGATCTTGGCAGGATTTTTAATCTCTTTTTCTTCAAACTCTCTATCTTAAATGTGATCAGGTATAATCGGGCTATATTATGTAACCTGTGAGTTAACTGACATGTGTTCAGATAGTGAGGGGAAGCCTCAAGTTGCTTTTAGTGAGCAAGATAAAGCGTTTATGCAGCGTGCCATGCAACTTGCCAATATTGCAGAAGAGCATGGTGAAGTGCCTGTGGGAGCTGTACTAGTCAAAGGCAGTAAAATCATTGCCGAAGGTTGGAATGCTTCGATTAGTGAGCATGATGCCACTGCGCATGCAGAAATTGTCACACTGCGCCAAGCAGGACAAAGATTACAAAACTATCGCCTGTTAGACACCACTCTTTATGTCACTCTTGAACCTTGCCCTATGTGTGCAGGCGCATTATTACACAGCCGAGTAGGTCGTATTGTGTTTGGTGCTTATGATTTAAAAGCAGGGGCGGCTGGAACGGTATTGAATCTGTTTGAAAGCCAAGCTTCTTATCATTACGCTCAAGTCGAAGGTGGTTTACTAGAAGAAGAGTGCCGCCATCAACTACAAGCTTTTTTTAAGCGTCGCCGAAAAGAGATTAAACAGGCTAGAAAAGGCAATGCAGGTGAGTGATATTTATCGACAAACAAAAAACAAATAGGCTGTTTGTCGATATAGGGTGTAGCGAGTTTTAGATTGTTTGTATAACTAAACCACTTCAGACCAGAAAACGTAAGAGCGATGACGCCATAGTACCTGTTTCTTATTGTTGGCTAGCATACGTTTTCTACGAGTGGTGTTAGCTTTATTACGAACAAGACGATTCATTGTTTTCTTCTTAGAGAACATGGTTATGCCTCCTTAATATTTATCTATATTTTTCGCACTTGAAGCAGTAGCTTTGCTGACGACATTCATTTGTCTCACTGCAACTCCAATTACTTTTTATTGAACTCATTTATATCGTTTTTTTATGACGTAACAATGACAGTTGTAGCACAGTTTATTTTTTCCAGCTAATCATTTTTAACAACCTAATTTGTCCTTTTCAATTATTAATTAGCTTGGTTACCTACCAATCATAAAAAGCCCCAATAATTAGCATTAACTAAGTATTGAGGCTATTTTTCATATGTTTGAGCTGTATTACTTAATTGGTGGTGATTCTGCTATTTCGCTGGTATTTGATTCAGCTTCACTGACCGTCGGTGGAATGACCTGAAAATCATCTTCTTTATCATCAGAATTTACCGGTTGATTTTCTGTTTCGTAACCAATGATCGTTTGGTAATAGCGACGAATGTTTTCTACGTAATTCTTTGCTTCATCACCTCGAGCAAATCCGTAACGCGTATATTTGTAATAACCCGGAATTCGCAATTTAGGTAGTCTTTCTTTTACATCTGTCCAAGAATCAGGGTTACCTTTTTCATGCTGAGTAATACGTCTGGCATCCATTACATGGCCATAACCTACGTTATAAGAAGCAAGGGCAAACCAAATTTTTTCATGTTCAGGAATGGAATCTGGGATGCGTTTAATGACACGTCGTAAATATTCAACACCACCACGAATAGATTGAGATGGATCAAGGCGATCTTCAACATCAACCATTTTGGCGGTTGATTGCGTTAGCATCATCATTCCTCGCACACCGGTCGGTGACTTAGCGTAAGGATTCCAATGTGATTCTTGATAAGACAAGGCGGCAATTAAACGCCAATCAAATTCTTTAGAATAAGTTTGGAATAACTTTTTATATTTTGGCAGTTTACTATCTAATGAGCGAATAAAAGCACGCGTATCGACATAGTCAAAACTTTGAATATGACCAAAATATTTTTCTTCTAAGCTAGCCAATTGCCCTGATTGGTTGAATTGACCAAAGAACTCTAAGATTAATGCATATAAAGAGTCATCATTGCTTTTTCGCATAAACCATGAAATAGGTTGATCATCTGTTAATTCAAATGCTAAAGCTAAGTTAGGGTGAAGCCTTTGAGTGATCGAAAGTGATACTGAATCTACCACCGTAAAATCAATTTTGCCTTCTGAAACATCCTTTAATAAGTCTGTGTTATCTTCGGTATTGGTGCTCGTCCATTTTAAGTCTGGATGAATCTTACTAAGTTGCTGCAAGGTGTATTCATATTGAGAGCCTTTAACTACGTGAAGTTCGGCTTTTTTATCGATCAATTGTTGTAAATTTCTTGGTCGCCAAGTGCCTTTTTTATAAATCACTTGCTGACTAACGTAGTAGTACGCTGGGCCAGCATTGAATTTTTTTAAGCGGTCGGGGGTGTGGCTTAGCCCCGCGGCAACAATATCAACCTCGTGGTTTTCTAAAGCAGGTAGTAGTCCGGTGAGATGGTAAGCGGGTTTGATTTCTAGTTTTACACCAAGCTGATCGGCAAATTTTTTCGCCAACTCGTATTCCAAACCGGTTTGACCATCAGGACCAATAAAATAAGAAAGTTGATTATTTAAGGTGCCAACTCGCAAAACCCCGCGTTCTTGGATCTTTTCTAAGTCAGTCATTGATCTGCTATTTGGTTTACATGCGGTTATTCCTATAAGAATAAATAGCATGAAAACCAAACGCTTAAAGTTGGAATGAGAACAAAGTTTTATCAAAAGGAAATCTCACAAAGCCATTAGTAGCTACTTTATACCAAATGGTGACCATATCAGCAAAAATTGAAAGGGATTATATATTCTTAGTACTTGAAACTGCAGCTTTGTTGATGATGCTCATTTCCCTCTCTTTTATAGATAAGACATAGGCTAATTATTCTCAAGGGGGGGTCATTCACTTGTCGCCTCACTGTAACTTTAATTGCTTTGGATGTAGTGCAAATGACTTTTATTGAAAAAAATACGCAAACGGTTGCTTTTGGTGTTACGTCGACTTGGAAATTACTCTATAATACGCCGCAAAAGGCTAGGTGAAATTGAAATCCGCTTTATATATTCAGTTATGGACGATGTACTCTGAACGGATTTCAATATCACTTTTCTTTTTTAACAACTGCTAAAGAGACCTAAGCACATGAGAATTTTGCGTGGTTCCCCCGCTTTATCCGAATTTCGTGTCAACAAGCTTTTAGAGCTGTGCCGTGAATTGAACTTACCTGTGTCTGGCATCTATGCGGAATTTGCGCATTTTGCAGACCTCACTTCTGAACTGAACCCTCAAGAGCTTTCTAAGCTTGAAAAGTTACTGACTTATGGTCCAACCATTGAAGATCATGAGCCGCAAGGTCTACTTCTGCTTACCACACCTCGTCCGGGTACTATTTCGCCTTGGTCATCTAAAGCGACTGATATCGCTCATAATTGTGGCTTAAACCAAATTAAACGTCTTGAGCGTGGCACTGCCTATTATGTTGAATCTTCGGTTGAGCTATCTGAATTACAACTTCTTGAGTTAAAAGCTTTATTACATGATCGCATGATGGAAGTAGTATTTAGCGACTTTGAACAAGCATCATCCTTATTCCAAGTGGCAGAGCCAGCACCATTAACCGAAGTCGATTTACTTTCTGGTGGCCGAGTTGCGCTTGAAGAAGCCAATGTTTCACTTGGGCTTGCGTTAGCTGAAGAAGAAATTGAGTACCTGGTTGAAAGCTTTACGCAAAAGTTAAAGCGTAACCCGACTGATATTGAATTGATGATGTTTGCTCAAGCGAACTCTGAACACTGCCGTCACAAAATCTTTAATGCTGATTGGACGATTGATGGTGTGGATCAAGAAAAATCACTGTTCAAAATGATTAAAAACACCTTTGAAGTGACGCCAGATCACGTGTTGTCTGCTTATAAAGATAACGCAGCGGTCATGACGGGCTCTACCGTTGGCCGTTTCTTCCCTGATCCCAAAACACGCCAATACGGTTACCATCAAGAACAAGCTCATATCTTGATGAAAGTAGAGACCCATAACCACCCAACCGCCATTTCTCCTTGGCCAGGTGCTTCTACTGGTTCTGGTGGTGAAATTCGTGATGAAGGCGCAACCGGTATTGGTGGTAAGCCAAAAGCGGGTTTAGTCGGCTTCTCGGTATCTAACCTTAAGATTCCAAACTTCGTACAACCTTGGGAAACTGATTTTGGTAAACCAAGCCGTATCGTCACTGCGTTAGATATCATGCTAGAAGGCCCATTAGGTGGCGCGGCATTTAACAACGAATTCGGTCGTCCTAACTTATTGGGTTACTTCCGTACTTATGAAGAGAAAGTCAATTCTCATAACGGTGAAGAAATTCGTGGTTACCATAAGCCAATCATGCTGGCTGGTGGTATGGGGAATATCCGCGATGAGCACGTTCAGAAGAAAGAAATTCCTGTTGGCGCAAGCTTAATTGTATTAGGTGGCCCAGCAATGAACATCGGTCTTGGTGGTGGTGCGGCGTCTTCTATGGCGTCAGGTCAATCTGCGGAAGATCTCGATTTTGCTTCCGTTCAGCGCGAAAACCCAGAAATGGAACGTCGTTGCCAAGAAGTGATCGACCGTTGTTGGCAGTTAGGGGATGAAAACCCAATTGCCTTTATCCATGATGTGGGTGCGGGCGGTATTTCTAACGCATTACCTGAATTGGTGGATGATGGCGAACGTGGCGGCATTTTCCAATTGCGTGACGTGCCAAATGATGAGCCAGGCATGAGTCCATTAGAAATTTGGTGTAACGAATCTCAAGAACGCTATGTAATGGCAGTAGCGCCAGAAAATATGGACGTATTTGATGCGATTTGTAAGCGCGAACGTGCTCCTTATGCTGTGGTTGGTGTGGCAACTGAAGAGCGTGAACTGAAACTGGAAGATTCTCATTTTGACAATACACCAATCGATATGCCTATGGATGTTCTTTTAGGTAAAACGCCTAAAATGCACCGTGATGCCAAAACGTTAAAAGCCAATAATCCAGCCATTGATCGCAGTGGTATTGAGCTTAATGAAGCAGTAGACCGCGTACTACGTCTTCCAACTGTGGCAGAGAAAACTTTCCTTATCACTATTGGTGACCGTACGGTGACGGGGCTTGTGGCTCGTGATCAAATGGTCGGTCCTTGGCAGGTACCAGTTGCCAACTGTGCAGTAACCGCTGCAAGTTATGATTCTTACCACGGTGAAGCGATGTCACTTGGTGAGCGTACACCAGTAGCATTACTTGATTTTGGCGCATCAGCACGTTTAGCGGTGGGGGAATCCATCACTAACATTGCAGCCACCGACATTGGTGATATTAAACACATTAAATTGTCGGCTAACTGGATGTCTCCAGCCGGTCACCCGGGTGAAGATGCCGGTTTATACGAAGCGGTAAAAGCGGTCGGTGAAGAGCTTTGTCCTGCATTAGGTTTAACCATTCCTGTTGGTAAAGACTCAATGTCGATGAAGACTAAATGGCAGCAAGATGGTGAGCAGCGTGAAGTGACATCGCCGTTGTCATTGGTGATCACTGCATTTGCTCGTGTTGAAGATGTACGTAAAACAGTGACACCTCAACTTCAAGTGACGAAAGGCGACACTAGCCTGATCTTGGTTGATTTAGGTAATGGCAAAAATCGTATGGGCGCGACGGCGCTGGCGCAAGTTTACAAGCAACTGGGTGATAAACCTGCCGATGTAGATAACGCTGAGCAGTTAAAAGGCTTCTATACTGGCATGCAGTCTTTGGTTCGTGACAATAAGCTTTTGGCTTACCACGATAAAGGCGATGGTGGTTTATTTGTTACTCTTGCTGAAATGGCGTTTGCCGGTCACTGTGGTGTGAAGGCAAATATTGATGCTTTAGGTGAAGATACTTTAGCTGCATTGTTCAATGAAGAATTAGGTGCGGTAATTCAGGTTCGCAATGACGATCTTGAAGTTGTTCAAGCTGTGTTAGCTGAAAATGGCTTAGCATCTTGCTCACACGTGATTGGTTCAGTTGATGCATCGGATACGGTTTGCATTGCTTCTGGAAATACTGTGGTACTTGAGCGTAACCGTACGGAGCTTCGCACCATTTGGGCAGAAACTACCCATAAGATGCAAGCGATGCGTGATAACCCCGCTTGTGCCGATCAAGAGCATGCCGCGAAAGCAGACAACAGCGATCCGGGCTTAAACGTTAAACTGAGCTTTGATATTAATGAAGATATTGCTGCTCCTTATATATCGACTGGCGCTAAACCCAAAATGGCGATTTTGCGTGAGCAAGGTATTAACTCTCACGTTGAAATGGCGGCAGCGTTTGACCGTGCAGGCTTTGACGCGACAGACATTCACATGAGTGACATCTTAACCGGCCAAGCGGCATTAGAAGAGTACCAAGGCTTAGTCGCTTGTGGTGGTTTCTCCTACGGTGACGTACTTGGTGCCGGTGAAGGTTGGGCGAAGTCGATTTTGTTCAACGACAATGCTCGTGAGCAATTTGCTGCTTTCTTTGAGCGCCAAGATACGATCTCTTTAGGTGTGTGTAATGGTTGTCAGATGTTATCAAACCTACGCGAACTGATTCCGGGCGCAGATTTATGGCCACGTTTTGTGCGCAATGAATCCGAGCGTTTTGAAGCTCGCTTTAGCTTAGTGGAAGTACAAAAGTCGCAATCTGCCTTCTTTGACGGTATGGCGGGCTCACGTATGCCTATCGCAGTTTCACATGGTGAAGGTCGTGTTGAAGTGCGTGATAACCAGCATCTACAAGCGATTGAAGATTCTGGTACGGTGACACTACGTTACGTGGATAATATGGGTAATCCAACTCAACAATATCCGAATAACCCGAATGGTTCACCTAATGCGATTACAGGCTTAACAACGACTGATGGTCGTGTGAGTATTATGATGCCTCACCCAGAGCGTGTGTTCCGCAGTGTAGCGAACTCATGGCATCCAGAGGACTGGAATGAAGATAGCCCATGGATGCGTATGTTCCGTAATGCACGTAAGCATATTGGTTAATCGATTTTCGTAGCTTGAGCGCTTCGCTTCTCGTTACTTGAAAAAGCTAAGCAAGCATAAGACGGTCACTTCGGTGGCCGTTTATGCTATCTATTTCACAAAAAATAATATACGTCTAATCAAATACTGATGAGTTAAGTATATTTGTATGATGAATGCTTTTTTAGGGCTGCGGCGTATATGAATATAATCCTTATTGTTATTTTCTCATTTTTAATTACTTCTTGTGCGACGTCAAAACAAATACATACATCCTCAGGAAAAATTGGCCATAGTATTGATTGCTCAGGTGGAGCCCTTAATTGGGGGATGTGTTATGAGAAGGCTGGGAATTTGTGTGGTAAAAATGGGTATAATATTATAAATCAAGAAGGTGAAACCGGGGCCGTAATTACAGGTAGTCAATATGGTATTTATGGTGGTTCTGTAACTTATCGGACCTTAGTTATAGAGTGTAAAGGTGAAGTTAGATATATAAATACTTCAAAAGAACCTGAAAAATCATCACACAATGATGACTATTTTTTTGAGTAAGTATTTTTTGTATTTATACGCTATTGTTATTTTCTATATAACTATTTAATTAACTGCAATTTTCTGCTTTCTTTGAGCGCCAAGATACGATCTCTCTAGGTGTGTGTAATGGTTGTCAAATGCTATCGAATCTACGCGATTTAATTCCTGGGGCTGATTTATGGCCACGTTTTGTGCGCAATGAATCCGAGCGTTTTGAAGCTCGCTTTAGCTTAGTGGAAGTACAAAAGTCGCAATCTGCCTTCTTTGACGGTATGGCGGGCTCACGTATGCCTATCGCAGTTTCACATGGTGAAGGTCGTGTTGA
The DNA here is from genome assembly GCF_002218005.2 of Vibrio algivorus. Lineage (GTDB taxonomy): Bacteria > Pseudomonadota > Gammaproteobacteria > Enterobacterales > Vibrionaceae > Vibrio > Vibrio algivorus. The sequence continues at coordinate 1,889,337 of NZ_AP018678.1, read as the reverse complement.
AGTGCGTGATAACCAGCATCTACAAGCGATTGAAGATTCTGGTACGATGACACTACGTTACGTGGATAATATGGGTAATCCAACTCAACAATATCCGAATAACCCGAATGGTTCACCTAATGCGATTACAGGCTTAACAACGACTGATGGTCGTGTGAGTATTATGATGCCTCACCCAGAGCGTGTGTTCCGCAGTGTAGCGAACTCATGGCATCCAGAGGACTGGAATGAAGACAGCCCATGGATGCGTATGTTCCGTAACGCACGTAAGCATATTGGTTAATCGATTTTCGTAGCTTGAGCGCTTCGCTTCTCGTTACTTGAAAAAGCTAAGCAAGCATAAGACGGTCACTTCGGTGGCCGTTTTTTATATTGTCATAAAATTAATGATGTTCTGACATTGTTAACACTTAATCTTTACAAAAAAAACATACACTATCAGAGGAACTAAGCTAATAGATATGATGTTGTATTGAACGATAGGGAAGATAGTATGAAAATGTCAGTGAGTCAGTTTCTCTCAAAAACCAAAATATTCTCCAAAGTTGCAGGGATTGTTTTCGGTTTTGCTTTTTCTCAGCAAGCCTTAGCATCGTGGCATTTAGATCCGTTACATTCGGAATTGCATTTTGTTACCGTCAAAAATTCGGCTGTGACTGAAGTTCATAGCTTTCGTACCATAGATGGAATGATTAATAATCAAGGTATGGTAGTCGTGGATATTGATTTAGCCAGTGTGAATACACATATTGAAATTCGCGACGAACGTATCAAAGATATGTTGTTTAATGTGGTGAATTATCCAGAAGCAAGTTTAAGTGCTCAAGTTGATTTAAAGGTTCTCAATGGTATGAAAGTGGGCGAAATTAAAACCGTGCCACTGACCGTTGATCTTTCTTTGCATGATCACCAACAGAAAATCGATACTAAGGTCTCAGTTACCGCTTTAAATGATGGGGCGTTTCAAGTGAACACCCTTAAACCTATCGTCATAGATACGGCATTATTTGAGCTTTCTGACGGGGTTAAAGCATTACAAGATGTAGCCAAGCTAGACTCAATCGCAACGAGTATTCCCGTTACGGCACAATTTGTTTTTCAGCCGGAGTGATCTGCACAGTAAGAGTATTAATATTTGCATCTTTTTAAATGGATTTATGCTCTAATGCGCACCTAATTTAATCCTATGTCAGAGCGAATGTTTCCTTGTTTGAGGTAGGATAGGTCAAAAGAGTGTTATGAGTAAAAAATACAGTTTTCAATTAATCGAGAAGCGTAATGGTTGGGCAGCAGAAATCATTCGTCACATTACTTCTCGCAGAACGATTGTATCTAAGCGTCAACTGGGTTTTGCCACTGAATCAGAAGCAACTGAGTGGGCAGAGAAAGAGTTGGTGGAATTTCAAAAGATTCAAGCGGAACGTAATAAACGTCGTTCAGCAAGTAAGCGTAAAGACCAAGAATAATATTTTGGTTATCCAAATCTGAGGCTAGCTAGCTGAAGAAATAAAACGGTCACTTTGCGGTGGCCGTTTTTGTTTTTAATAATCTAATTTAAATGCAGCTTTCTACCCACTGTCTGACTTGTGCAAATGGGTACTGTTCTAGCTTTCCATAACCATCCATTTTGCTTGCTTTCAGTTGAGTACTTAATGGCGTGGTTATTCCACAAAGAAAGCGAGTTTGAGCTTCTAGGCTTAAAGTCCATTGTTGAGATTTTTCGTGCTTACTAAATGCTTGCCGGTAAGGTTTTAACCAGTGATTAATTTTCTCGATCTCTACGTCATCTAGATATGGAGAAGGTAGGGTTGCCACCTTTCCTCGACAAACACTACAATGACCACAAGCATTTGGAACATCATGATCTAAAAAGTAGCTAGCTAGCTTGGAGCTTAGGCATGACGGGCTTTCAAATAAATTAATCAGAGTTTGAATTCGGTTTAGATCACCATGTTCTTTTTGCTTAAAGAGCTGAGATAACTCTTGTGCAATCACTTGGTGATCATGCGTTATTTCTGGAGAATTTAGAACTTGATAGACATCGGTGATTTGCTTGCTTTCTAACTCAATCAGCCCTTGTTCATGGAAATAGTCTAAGGCTGATACCACACGAGAACGTTCGGCTTGATAACCCATCCACAACGCGTCAAAGTCGACACTACGCCATGTCTTAGCAATTTTAGAACAGTTAAAAATAGCTTGTATAAACTGGCGCCTTTCTGCATGTTTTCCTTGCTCTGGGAAGCGCAACAAAATATCACTTTCACTGGCAATATGCTTGAAACGATAATCTGCAAAGTAGCTATATTTGGCTTGAATGACTTGCTGTAATTCGAGGTAAACCAGCAGAGTCTTTAGTGGTAGTTGGCGGATGTTGGAATCACGAGATAAGCGAGTTAGCATTACTTCCCATAGCCCAGAGGCACTTTGCTCATCAAATATCGACTCCAGTAACCACTGAATTGATTGAGGATCTGGGGTATCACCATAGACAAAGTTCTCAAGCACATTAATGCCTGATTTATTGGCCAGCACTGTACAATAAGAGGGGTGCCCATCTCGCCCTGCTCGGCCAATTTCTTGTGAATAATTTTCTATCGATTTGGGCAGGTCGTAGTGTACGACTCGGCGAATGTCTGATTTATCGATTCCCATACCAAATGCAATGGTTGCCACAATACAAGGCACATCGCCATTCATGAATTGTTGTTGAATATTTTGCCTAATGTCAGAGTCTAAACCTGCGTGATAAGCCAGAGCATTAAGGCCGTGATGTTGTAAATGCTTGGCGACTTGTTCTGCAGTGTTTTGCAAGGTGACATAAACAATAGTTGGTAAGTTCGCTTCGTTACAAAGCAGATCAACCAATGCTTGAGGTTTTTCATCTTCTTCACAAGGTAATACGCTGAGATCAAGATTAGAACGATAGAAACCCGTTACCGTGATGTGCTTTTTATCAATATTAAATTTACGGCTCATATCTTCAATAACACTAGGTGTTGCGGTTGCAGTAAGCAGTAAAACTTGTGGGATGTTTAAACTTTGGCAATAAAAAGGCAGCTTGAGATAGTCAGGGCGGAAGTTATGCCCCCACTCAGAAATGCAGTGTGCTTCATCGACGACTAACATTGAAATAGGGACTTGTGAGATAAATTGACGGAAACGCTCATTTTTCAGGCGTTCAACCGATATCATCAAAACTTTTAGTTCACCATTGCGAACTTGCTGCATAATGCGGTTGGTGGTTTCTCTATCTTGGCTTGAGTCCACGGATGCTGCAGCAATACCTTTACTATGCAAGAACTCTAATTGATCTTTCATTAATGCGAGTAGAGGGGAGATCACTAATGTCAGATGTGGTAATAAAACGGCAGGTAACTGGTAACATAGTGACTTGCCTGATCCGGTAGGGAAAATCGCAGCGGCAGAGTGGCCTGATAAAATAGTGTCGATGACTTGTTGTTGACCACCACGAAGGTGTTCAAAACCAAAGTGCTCTTTTAACGCTTGTTGAATCGGGCTCATAAAAATCCATCTACTCTTGAGAAATAATGCGATATTGATTAGTGGAGAAACTATCAATGAAGATGCATCTTAGCTTATTTAAAATGATTAATGAAAAAGGTTATCGAGCTTTTCTATGAATAAAGAAAATTTACATCAAGCGATCATTAAAGCTCTGATAGATATCCATGATGTCGCACATCAAGCAACGCAAACGGCGATCAGTACCGCTACCGATAAGCAAAATATACCGGAGCATAAATACGATACCTTGAGCTTGGAAGCGGCGTATTTAGCCCATGGTCAAGCACAAAGAGTTCATCAATGCTTGCAAGATATTCAAGCATTTAAGGCCTTGCCCATTAAAAGTTTATCTCACCAGGATCCTATATATTTAGGAGCATTAGTTGAGCTTTATGAAGAGCAAACTGACATTAATAAATGGTTCTTTGTTAGTCCTGTTGCTGGTGGATTGATGCTTGACTTTGAAGGTCAAACTATTCGGATGATCACCCTAGATTCACCGTTAGGAAAAGTCTTGAAAAATAAGCGGCTAGGAGATGAGTTTGAATTAAATATCGCAGGTAAAGAAAGAGGTTATGAAGTGGTGGCATTATTCTAATTGACCCCACAAATATTTCACTTATTGCTGACGTTAAGCACAATAATCTTGCTATTGTTTCTGTATATATCCAAGTCATGCTAAGGTTCGAGTTTTAATTTGCCCTTTAGGGGGCTTCATCTTGAGGTTACTTGGATGGAATAAAACCCTATAACAGTTGTATTTACTCATCTCTAATGAGGCTATTTAAATGAAAAAAACATTTTTGGCGACACTACTGACACTGTCTTCGTTTTCTACTTTGGCCCAAGTGCCACGTTGTGATATCAACATTAATAATGAATTACACCTTAAAGATAATGTGGTTTCGGTTTACCAGCAAGGTGAGCCTAAAGTGGTGATTGACCAAAATAATCAGCTGTTTATTAATGGTGAAAAAGTCGATTTGAATCAGATGCAACAACAAGCGGTCAAGTCATATCGTGAAAAGGTCAGCCTATATGTACCGAAAGCTAAAGATATTGCCGACCAAGGTGTAGAGCTTGCCAATGAAGTCATTGACGATGTAAGTGAGTCTTTTAAAGATCCGGATGCATTCGATAATTTAAAAAAAGCCATGGATGATTTTTATTCTGACGTCGAGTCTCGCTACTACAATGATGGTGAGTGGGTACTGAAAAAAGATGCCATAAGTGAAGCTATTGCTAATTGGAAAGCCGATTCTGCTGCAGCGATGCAACGTTTCAATGGTGAGTTTTTCTCAAGTGCGTTTGCTGTGCTATCTGAAAAAATGAAAGCGGATGGTAGTGTGAATTTAAGCGAGCTACAAAACCAATTGATTGATTTAAAAAACAAAGTAGAAACTAAATTACAATCACAATCTGTAGAGCTACAAAAAGAAGCAACGGATTACTGTGTAGACTTACAAGGTATTGCGAAAGATGAAGAAGCACTTCATCAGCAAATTCCTGAATTAAAAAATTATGAAGTGTTTGTAATTTAAAAAATATTAATATACCAAATTACTACGAGGTGTGAGTTTTAACTTGCCCTTCGGGAGCTTCATCCAAATCTCTTCTTTTTTATAAGAGATAGGCTGCGTCAGATTGGTTTGAAAGGTGTCTACATTCCTTCGCCAATCTTCCTTGCCTAAAGGTTTGGATGATAGCTCTGAATTCTGCATCTTGAAGTCACTTGGGTATATACACACTTATAAAATGCCAACAAGCCTAGTCATTTAATGACATATTGCTTAGTTGGCATTTTTTATGAGAGATGAAAGAAGCTATTTAACTTCAGGTGTTGAGTGGCTCTAGTTATCCTAATCTGAGGTTATTTAGTATTCTGTTTGTAGTTTTAAAAGAACTCAGTTATAACTTTTATACAGTTAATGGATTTGCCTGATTTTAAAGAATATTATCTAAGGAATGGATATGAAAATTCAGCACGCTCTTTGTGTCATATTATTACTTTCTTCATCGACAACCTATAGCGATGAAATGTCAGGCAAATGGAAGGAAGGTTTCTCCGGTAATGCAATGTTATTATTCGGTGTTACGCAATCGGACTCTTTAGCTGACTCTGGCAATAAAAAGCTGAACTCACTTGATGATAAAGGTGAAGCCAAAACAGAGGGCTTTATCTATCCTATAGCCGCGAGTAACGTTAATTACACTTTTAGTGGCGGAAATCATCAACTCTTTCTAGGTACCAGTAATGCTGATATTGCATTAGGTCGTCCGCACTTTGAGTTAGGTTATGGTCAATATATTAATAAAATAGGCATCTTTAAGGTATCTTATGTCCCTGGTTTATTGAAAAGTACTACTTGGGAAGACCCATTTTTAGTTGGGAGTAATCGTGAAGAAACCGATCAACGCATTCAAGGAATAAGGCTTCAATATCAAGAAATCTTTGATACAGGACTAGGGTTTGAACTTGCTGCGGGACAGAGAAAAATTGACGATGAATTGAGTGCAAGCCAATTTAGCCCAACCATCCAATCTGAACTTAATAGAGAAAGTGATATTTATTATTCAGAACTGTCTTATTTAACTCCATTATCCCCAAAATTATTTTTACGTAGCTCTCTTGCTTATTTAAGACAAAATGCCAAAGGCAATGCGATGTCATCTGATACTTATACAGGTCAGTTAGCTGTCGTACAAAAGTTTGATCGTTCAGCTTTGACCATAAGCTTTAAGTATCAATATGCTAATTTTGATGACACTCACCCCATTTTTTTAGAAAAACAAGAAAATGATATTGTCGGAATAGTGAGCACTTACACTTATGATGATATTTTTGGTTGGCCAGGTGTCGGTGTTGCGGTAATGGGGGGCTTTACTGAAAAAGTATCAAATTTAGATTTTTATGAAGGAAGTAGTTGGATTTTAGCTAGCGGAGTTCGATATGTGTTTTAAGCGAGCAATATCATTATTTGATAATAAAAGCGATTAAATAGGTGGGAAGTGGGATGAAATGGATTTTACCTACTACAGTTTTATTTTCATCATTAGGATTTATACCTGCGAGTATCGCTGATAGTTTAAGAGATAGTGGTAAACAATACTACGAAGAGCTTCTTGCCTCTTCGGTCATTTTATCTGATAGCGATCTTATATCATTAGGGATTAAAAGTTTTGACCCTAATGAAGTCTTTAAAAGTGAAGACGATAATTTAGGTGGAAAGGGAGCTTTAGATGAGCGTAAAAAAATCTCAATCTATAACTTGCCATTGCACTTTGAGATCGCTGGAGCCCACCCTGATTTTCAGCATGAAATTACTTTGAAATTTAGTTATTTTTCATTTAATGAAGATGTAGCGCTCGTTGATAATGTCCAACCTGACCGATTAAAGCAAGATGTCTATTCTGCTTATTTATCTTATACCTTAGCGTATTCCCTGACTGATAGGTGGAAAATTGCCTATGGAGTAGGTTCTTACTTAATGTATGCCGATAATGATTACCACTTTAAAAGTGCAGACTCTCAACAATTTCAACCTTTTCTAGACCAATCATTCAGTAATATGTCTGTCTGGTCGACGTTTATTGAACCTTATATTGAATTTAAATATCAAGTGGATAGCAGTTGGGGACGCTGGGGAGTAATGAGCCAGTGGCATTATTTTGCTGGTGTTAACTGGGATAAAATAAATGAAGGTTCTTATGGCACTCCTGAAGGTTGGCGAGTCAGTAATGGTATTCAAATTGAGTACGATCTTGCTAATTTTGAGCAATTTAAACCTGCGTTGTATTCCAGTTTAAAACGTATTGATATTGGCCACGATGCTACCAGTATTTTGCAAACTAATTCCTATTATGAAGCTGGTATTGGTGTGATCTGGGCAAATGTTTTTGATTGGGACTTTATTGATACTATTGGTATAGGGGTGAATTTTAACTATGGTAGTTCATTAAGAGGTGGGGGGATACTGCTCTATATTAACCCTTTTAATGGATGATAGTTATTAAACCAATGAATCTATATCGATTAAAGAATAAATGGTTTATTAAGCTCTGTTTACTCAATTGTTTAGTTATTTTTTCTATGCCAGCCGTCAATGCTCACAGCGGCGTGAATGGAGTATGGGAAACACTTTGTACTTTTAATGGATTGAAATTAGTACAAGTTGAAGGCGAACCAGAACACCTGCAACCCTCTTCTTCTGGCCATTGTGTTTTTACTTGTGCGTTAGATATTGATGTTAGTGATGTTCAACTTTACAGCCAATATCGGATCATAGTAATCCTGGTTTTTAAGCCATCGTCACCACCAAATGAAAGTGATTTTTATCCATTTGGTAGCCCACCTAGAGCCCCGCCTTTGAATGCGTAATCAACTTTACTCTATTTAATATATTTTGTCTGACATTGAAATATCCGATCGACTAACTTTTATTGTCAATATTATTGGCTACAGTCGAATTTGGTCAGATTAAATTAGTCATTGTTTAATTATGATTTAAGGAAATATCATGCATTCTGCTACTCGCAGTGTTCAGAAAGGCGTGGCTAACGCTGCGCAAGAAAAAAGAAACTTCTATTTTATAGCTTGGCGTTGGCATTTTTACGCTGGATTATTTGTGGTGCCGTTTATGTGCATGCTCGCGATCACCGGGCTTATTATGTTGTATGGCCCGCAAATAGAGTCGGCTCAATATGGTGATAAGATTCATGTTGATCCGTTATCTTCTCAAGTTGAGGCGAGTGATCAACTAGCAGCGGTTCAGTTAGCCTACCCTGATAGTACAGTGAAAGAGTTTATTCCAGCTCATGCTACCAATGAAGCAAACCGCTTTGCCATCATAAAACCAGATGGAACGGGTTGGTTTGTGCTCGTTAACCAATATACAGGACAACTAGTAGGTGAGATTGATCGTGATAATTTATATGCTTTAGCCAATGAGATTCATGGCACATTATTAATTGGCGATTTAGGGGATAGATTAATTGAAATCGCAGCCAGTTTGGCGATTGTATTACTTATCACCGGTTTGTATATGTGGTGGCCAAGAGACAATGCTAGCAAAGCAGGATTTTTCAAAATAAGACTGCAAAGCGGTAAACGTATTTTCTGGCGCGATCTTCACGCCAATATAGGGGGGATAACCAGTCTTTTTTTACTATTCTTTTTGATCACTGGATTATCTTGGGCTGGAGTATGGGGCGGTCAGTTAGTTCAAGGCTGGTCTACTTTTCCCGCTGAAAAATATTATGGTATTCCTGTATCAGATAAAACGCATGCCAGTATGAATCATGGCAATGAAAAAGAAGTTCCTTGGAATCTTGAGCAAGCTCCAATGCCGATTTCAGATAAGAAATTAAATAGTGATCCAGAGGAAGCAGATTTACATGCAGTGCATAATATGACTATGCCTAAAGCGCATTACAATGTCGAAGCACAAGATCTCGACACTGTGATAAATACCGGGCAACGATTAGGCTTTCGTTACTTCCGAGTGATGTTACCAACGGATGATACTGGAGTCTATACTTTGTCTGCTGATACGATTAGCGGTGACATTCAAGATCCAACCCAAGATCGTACGGTTCATATTGACCAATATTCCAAGCAAACCATTATTGATTTTAACTGGGGTGATTATGCTTTGATGGCTAAATTTATGGCAGCGGGTGTAGGCTTGCATGAAGGCGAACTAGGCTGGTGGAATAAAGCATTAAATACAGCGCTTTGCCTAATGTTTATGTTTATCTCGGTGAGTGGTGTAGTGATGTGGTGGCTACGCAAACCTTCTGGTGCAGGAAGGTTAGTGCCTCCGCCTATGCCAAAAGATACTCGATTATGGAAAATAGGAGCGCTTGTGATGATTATTACTTCTGTCGCTTTCCCTATGGCAGGATTGGCGATTATCAGTATGCTATTACTCGATTTTATTGTGTTATCGCGAATTCCCGCGGTTGCTCGACTGGTTAAATAGCGTTAAGACTTCTTAGACTCTAAAAAAGCCGCAGCACTAATTTTCGCAGTGCTAATTTGAAAGTGACTACGGCTTTATTTTTGTTCGAGTTAAGCGAAAGATAGGAGTTATGGTTCGTGATTATCTAAATTGTTTAACTTCAGGTAGGTAATCAAAACCCGCACTGGCAAGCTTGTTGATTAGTGCTTGCTTATCAATATCAAAGGCTTTGATTAGGTTATCTAAATCCCCATATTCGTCACGCAGTTTCATATTGACGATACTCATCAGCATTACCGGATCCATGCTTTCAAAATTGTCTAAATTCATGGTAATTCTCCTTAAGATTAACAAATATCAATTGCACTAATTATCGAAAACTTATGCCTTGCACTTATACCTTTCCCTTTGGGACTTCTGAACAACGCATTAATTTGATTGATATGAAACTAGTCTTCAAAATCTGAAATTAACAAATTAGCCGCAGCAAAAGCGGCGCGCTCACGAGTTTGTTTCGGCAAGTTTTCATCAGCGGCGATATCGTTGAAGGTTTTTACTGCACATGTGATGGCCTGAGGAATATAGCCTTGATCACCACTACCAATTTGAGCATAGAGTTCGCGCACTAAATCGCAGCAGTCATAAATTTTCATAACATCCATTCTCTTTATTATTGAGGTTACTTGGGTATAAAATTTAAGCGTTAAAAAGGCGAACCTAAGCTCGCCTTTTCATTCATTATTTGATTTGAGCTTTTAGGTGCTCAACAATGTTATCCATCGCAATTGCTACTTTGTCACCATTTTTGCGATCTTTATATTCAAAGTTACCTTCATCCATACTACGATCACCGATCACAACGGTATGAGGAATACCGATTAACTCGATGTCTTTGAACATTACGCCAGGGCGCTCTTTACGATCATCAAATAGTACTTCAATGCCAATTGAGGTTAGCTCTGAATACAGTTTTTCTGCTGCTTCTTTTACGCGATCTGATTTGTGCATGTTCATTGGAACGATAGCTACTTGGAATGGTGCAATCGCATCCGGCCAAATAATGCCTGAATCATCGTGGTTTTGTTCAATCGCAGCGGCTACAACGCGCGTTACACCAATGCCGTAGCAACCCATTTCTAGAATGACATTTTTGCCATTCGAATCTAACACGCCACAGTTCATTTTTTCAGAATAGTTAGTGCCTAATTGGAAAATGTGACCAACTTCGATACCGCGCTTAAGCTGTAGTGTACCTTTACCACATGGGCTAGGGTCGCCTTCAACGACGTTACGTAAGTCTTCAACTTGACCAAGTTCAACATCACGTCCCCAGTTGATACCGAAGTAGTGTTTGTCATCAATATTAGCGCCAGCTCCGAAATCACTCATTACTGCTACTGAACGATCAACGATAAATGGTAGTTCAAGACCAACAGGGCCAAGTGAACCAGGACCGGCACCGATTAACTGACGAATTTCTTCTTCGCCTGCCATTTCTAGAGGCGCAGCAACTTGTGGTAAGTTCTCAGCTTTGATTTCGTTTAGTTCGTGATCGCCGCGAATGATGAGGGCAATGATCGATGCATCGACTTCATCAGAGGCTTTAACGAATAATGTTTTAACGGTTTTTTCAATCGCAAGACCATGTTGTTCGACAAGCTCAGCGATCGTTTTCGCATTTGGCGTATCCACTAAAGTCATTTCTTGGCTTGGCGCAGCACGTTCTGTCGTTGGTGCTAATGCTTCTGCTTTTTCGATGTTAGCCGCGTAGTCTGATTCGGTTGAGAATACGATCAAATCTTCGCCACTTTCTGCTAATACATGGAATTCTTGAGAACCGTTACCACCGATCGCGCCGCTGTCTGCTAATACTGGACGGTAGTCTAAGCCCATGCGGTCGAATGCCTTACAGTAAGCATCGTGCATTGCATCGTAAGATTGTTGTAAGCCGTCTTTGTCGATATCAAAGCTGTAGGCATCCATCATCGAGAATTCACGAGAACGCATTACACCAAAACGTGGACGACGCTCATCACGGAATTTAGTTTGGATTTGATAAAGGTTCAATGGAAGTTGTTTGTACGAGCTTACTTCATTACGAACCAAACTTGTGATCACTTCTTCAGCTGTTGGGCTAAGTACGAATGGACGAGAGTGACGATCGGTAAATCGAAGTAGTTCAGGCCCCATTTTTTCAGAGCGGCCTGTTTCTTCCCATAGTTCGAAAGGTTGAACTACCGGCATTAAAGTTTCAATTGCACCTGCATTGTTAATTTCTTCACGAATGATGGTTTCAACTTTGCGCAGTACGCGTAGACCGGTTGGTAGCCAAGTATAAAGACCTGAAGCCAGTTTACGGATCATACCGGCACGTAGCATCAGCTGATGGCTGATTACTTCTGCGTCGTTTGGCGTTTCTTTTAGTGTAGAAACAAGGTATTTGCTGGTGCGCATTTTTGTACCCGCTTATTTATAGAGTGTGAATAATTGAATGCCAAAATCAAAGAGGCAATTTAGCCCGTAATAATAGCAGCACTGAGGTTTTCTCAAAAGTGTTCGATGGAGGTTACATGAATGAAATTGCGATTTATTTCCAGATTATGGCCGCTGTCTTTGCTTTCTACTTTGAATTTAACGTTAAGATCGAATAAATGAGTAGCGTATTCTTTGTTATCCGTTTTGTTTTTCTTGTAAGCTGGGCGAGGATCTTGTGCTAAAACTTGTTCTATCACCGTCTGTATATGTTGACCATTTGGGTGTGCTTTTAAGTTTAATTGCGCTGAAGTTGAAAATACTACTGGCAATACATCGGGCTCACTCTCTGCAAATCCTCCACTGGCCTCGATAATAGAATCAGAGTAGGGGATATAAGGTTTGATATCTATAATTGGTGTGCCATCCACTAAATCAACACTACCTAGTTCAATCCAAGTCTGATTGCCTTGCTGCGTAATGCCTTTTACTTCTACCGCCGACATGCCTATGCCATTGGGGCGAAATGTTGATCGTGAAGCAAACACGCCAATTCTTTCATTGCCACCGAGTCTTGGAGGACGAACCGTCGGCTTCCAACCCGCTTCGAGGTTTTGATCAAATAAGAATAATAGCCACACATGGCTAAATTGCTCTAAACCACGTACCGCTTCAGGTGAGTTGGCTTCACCGAGTAATTCAACTCGTGCGTTGGCGGCAGGCGCTAGTCTAGGCTGCCTAGGCACTGAAAATTTTTCTTTATAAGGAGAATGTATTCTCCCTATGGGATCAATGGAATAAGTCATGGCTTTAGTTTGGTAAATATAGGTAGGTTAATCATAACGATAAATAAACGGCGATGGAAAACAATCTACCACTAATCAAGGTCACACTTTGATAAAGTTATTTCATAGCTAGATTTTATTCAATTAGGGTGATTTTTGACCTATATAGTTCTGCTATTTCATTGAAAATACAATTTTTATAGTTTGCCTTTTGCTTTGAATGTGATTTTATATTTCAATATCGTTACACTTATTAACATTTTATGCTTTTCTGTATTTTATCGAGTCACGTACCCTGTGCCGAACTTTTGTTAACTCAGTGTCAAAAACACTGGTGTCATTGACTAGGAGGTCCAGATGACTACTCAAAGTTCGAGTAAGCCGTATAGCTCGAAGAAAACAATGTTTACCCGATTTTTAGACTCGGTTGAATACTTAGGAAACCTATTACCTCATCCCATCACTTTATTTGCTATTTTTTGTGTCGCTATTCTGATTTCATCTGGGATCGCCGGCTATTTTGGGGTATCGGTTGTTGATCCTCGTCCTGAAGGGGCAAGTGGCCGTTCAGCCGATGGTATTATCCATGTTGTGAGCTTACTTAATGCAGAAGGCTTACAGCTTATTGTGACTAACTTGGTGAAAAATTTCACCGGTTTTGCTCCATTAGGAACAGTACTGGTTGCTATGCTAGGTGTAGCCATTGCTGAACACTCTGGCCTTTTATCTGCTGCGATGCGTGGTATGGTGATGGGTGCATCAAAGCGTATGGTGACATTCACGGTTATCTTCGCTGGTATTATTTCTAATACGGCTTCTGAACTTGGTTATGTGGTACTTATTCCACTAGCAGCGATGTTGTTCCATTCACTGGGCCGTCATCCACTGGCCGGTCTTGCGGCTGCGTTTGCGGGTGTGTCAGGTGGTTATTCTGCCAACTTGTTGATTGGTACCGTTGATCCACTGCTTTCTGGTATTACAGAATCGGCTGCGCAAATGATTGACCCAACTTACACGGTTGGCCCTGAAGTGAACTGGTACTTTATGTTCATTTCGACCTTCTTTATTGCGATAGTAGGTGCTTTCGTTACTGAAAAAATTGTTGAGCCTAAGCTAGGTGAATACAAAATTGAGGAAGCGTCTGAAGATTTATCTCAAGATAAAATGGGGGCATTAACTGCGGCAGAGAAAAAAGGTCTTAAACTTGCCGGTATTGCGGTTTTAGTTGTTAGTGCTCTGCTTGCTTGGACGATTGTTCCTGAAAATGGCGTGTTGCGTAATCCTGTAACAGGGGAAGTAGCTGGCTCTCCATTCTTGAAGAGTATTGTTGCTTTCATCTTTGTCTTCTTTGCTATTCCTGGCTTTGTTTACGGTAAAGTGACGGGTAGCATGAAGAATGATCGCGATGTGATCAATGCGATGTCAAAGTCGATGTCTTCAATGGGTATGTACATTGTGTTGGTGTTCTTTGCTGCGCAATTTGTTGCATTCTTTAAGTGGACGAATTTTGGTCAAGTATTTGCGGTTGGTGGCGCTGATTTTCTACAAACTATCGGCTTAACTGGCCCTGCATTGTTCTTTGCTTTCATCATTATGTGTGGCTTTATTAACTTAATGATTGGCTCTGCATCAGCTCAGTGGGCGGTGACAGCTCCTATCTTTATCCCAATGTTGATGTTAGTCGGTTATGCACCAGAAACCATTCAAGCGGCTTACCGTATTGGTGACTCGGTAACGAACTTAATTACACCTATGATGAGTTACTTTGGCTTGATTTTGGCAGTAGCATCGCGTTATGTGAAGAATCTAGGTATTGGTACGCTAATCGCAACCATGCTTCCATATACGTTATGTTTCTTAGTGGGTTGGAGCATCTTGTTCTACATCTGGGTATTCGTATTTGGTCTACCTGTAGGCCCAGGGGCGGCGACATACTATACGCCTTAAAGTACATATATAAGGTAATTTAAAGCGTTAACAAAAATCCCCAAACGATGTTGAATCGTTTGGGGATTTTTTATGCTTGGGCTCTTGGTGATTGGTGTTAATTGGAAAGCTTATGCGTATTGCTTCATTAACATCAGCCACTGTAATTGCTGGTGTTTAAAGTGTTGTTTCATTTGTTGATAGCGCAGCTTTAAAACGGCATGTTCATATTGCTCCATCATTTTTTGTTTCTTGCTATGCATCAATTGTTTCTTCAAATCATAATACTCAGTCATTTGAGTGATCAGAGCGTCGTATTCTTTATGCATTTTCTCGATAACATCATGTTGGTTCGGCAAATGGCGAATCTTTTGCTTGGTGTCATTGAGTAATTGTAATGCTTTGGCTTTTTCAATTTTATCGGCTGGTGTAATTCGCAACTTTTCGGTTAATTTTAACCATGAGCAGGTTTTTATTAGCCACTTTGTTGGATCGTATTGCCACCAATGAATGCCATTTCGATAGTCATTTTCAAAGATATGATGGAAGTTGTGGTAGCCTTCACCAAAGGTTAATACCGCTAATATACTGTTATCACGAGCGGTATTTTTATTGGTATAAGGCTGGCTTCCCCAGATATGCGCAAGGGAATTAATAAAGAAAGTCGTGTGGTGATTCAGCACTAAACGTACGGCACCAACCATTAAAAGCATACCAATAATATCTTGATAAATGATACCTAATAAAAGCGGGATACCTAGGTTCATTAACAAGGCAAGTGGAACATAGTATTTATGTTGCCACATGACTATTTTTTCTTTTTGTAGATCTCGACAATTAGAGTAATCAGAATATATCTCAGCACTTTGATAGTGGCGCAGCATCCAACCAATATGAGAAAACCAAAAGCCACGTTTAGCGGAGTAGGGATCTTTGTCGTTATTATCAACATGGCGGTGATGAACACGATGATCAGATGACCAATGAAGTGCACTATTTTGCAGAGCAAATGCCCCACCTAACGCGAAGATAAATCGCAAAGACCAGTGAGCCTGGTAGGTTCGATGTGACCACAAACGATGGTAACCTGCTGTGATGCATAGATTACAAAAACTAAATGTGACTAATAGCCACAGACAATGCGCAGCAGTAATACCATTGGCAATAAAGTAAATAGGTGCAACAACTACCGCAAGTAACATACTACTCGCGAAGATGAAGACATTTAACCAAATGAAAGGAGGATTTTGTATTTTCATAGATGACCAAGTTTCAGGCTACAAGTGTACGCTAGAGTATCTAGCTTACACGTGTAAGTCTAGTGGCGTATGTGAGCAATTCTATCTCGATCTCATGAATAATTTGTTTCAATCCATTTCTTTTTCTGAAACTACTACCTTGAAGTTATTTGGGTATAAAAAAGGGCAGCCGAAGCTACCCTTTGTAATTGATAAGTTTTTAACTTAAGTAAGTTTAATGCAGGATTACCAACCCTTAACAACACTGCCGTTAAACAGTTTCATTGCTTCTTGGTAAACTTCGTCTGTTTGGTATGCTTTCACAAAGTTCTTCACGTTTTCGCTGTCTGCATTGTCTTCACGAGCAACGATCAGGTTTACATATGGAGATTCTTTATCTTCCACAAATACACCATGTTCTTCAGCCGTTAAACCGTTTTGTGCCGCAAACGTGTTGTTAATGATCGCAATTGCAACGTCTTGTAATGAGTTAGGTAACTGAGGAGCTTCTAGCTCAACAAAATCCAATTTCTTTGGGTTCTCTACAATATCAAGAGGCGTAGCTTCAAGGCCTGCATCAGCAGTGAGTTTAATTAAGCCTTTCTCTTGTAGAAGTAATAATGCACGACCTTCGTTAGTTGGATCATTTGGAATTGCAATGCTATCGCCTTTTTTCAGCTCATCAAGTGATTTGATTTTTTTCGAGTAACCTGCAATTGGGTAAACGAAAGTATTTCCAACAGGTTTAATTTTGTAGCCACGATCTTTGATTTGCTTGTCAAGGTATGGCAAGTGTTGGAATGCGTTTAGATCAATTGAACCATCATCTAAAGCGGCATTAGGAATGATGTAATCAGAGAAGATTGTGAGCTTCACATCTAGGTTGTATTTTTCTTTGGCAACTTTTGCTGCTACTTCTGCAACTTGTGCTTCAGGGCCAGCAATAACACCTACGTTGATAGTATTATCGGCTGCATTTGCTGCGCCAGTTAAAAGTAGTGAAGTTGCAACTGCAGCTGCGCTAAATAGGCTTTTCAATTTCATATACTAATCTCCATGTATAAAAATGCATTCTTTATGACTATATCCTTCGTACTTGAAGCTACAGCTTTGTTGACGGTGTTCATTCGGCCCAATCAAATAGGTAAACTATGCTTATGGGGTCTCATTCACTTGTCGCCTCACTGCAGCTCCAATTATTTTGGATATGATGAGTTGGGTCTATTTCTTATAATTAACGATGATCCACTCGGTTGGCGATTCGGTCACCGACCATTTGAATAATTTGTACCACGACAACTAATAACACTACAGTGATGAACATGATGTCAGGCTGATAGCGTTGATAACCATAACGCATTGCCACATCACCTAGGCCACCACCGCCAACGGTTCCTGCCATTGCAGAATAGCTTACTAAGGTCACTAAGGTGATAGTAACGGTGTTAACAATTGAAGGTAAAGCTTCTGGTAACAATACTTTGCGGATAATCTGCATTGGGCTTGCACCCATAGATTGAGCCGCTTCAATTAGGCCGCTTGGCACTTCAACCAATGCACTTTCCACTAAACGTGCAATAAAAGGAATTGCGCCAACAGTGAGTGGGACAATGGCGGCGGTTGTGCCAATAAACTTACCAATTAAAAAGGTAGTAAATGGAATAATGGCAACCATTAATACTAAGAAGGGGACAGAGCGACCAATATTGACGATGGCACCAAGTATCATGTTCACAGTGCGGTTTTCAATTAATCCGCCTTTTTTAGTGATATGTAGAATTACGCCCATTGGAATACCAATGATAAAGCCGATTAACCCGGCAACGCCTACCATGTACAGAGTTTCCCAAGTTGCGCCCCAAATTAGACGAAAAGTACGATGATCGTAGTACCAATCCATGATCTGATCATAAAACATAGCCAAGCACCTCGACTTTAATATTGTGTTCCTTTAAGAAGGTAAGTGATTGCTCTACTTGAGTTTTATCGCCAAAGAACTCTGCAACCATTAATCCAAAGCGTACGCCTCCAGCGTAATCAATATCGGAGTTTAAAATGCTGACATCGACATTAAACTTACGGGATAGTTGACTGATCACTGGTGCATCAATCGTTGAGCCAGTAAATTCAAGGCGTACTAGAGGAATTGAGCCTTCCACTTGAGTCGTTTGTAAGCGAGCTTTGTAATCTTCAGGAATGGATAAGTCTAAGGTAGAGCGAATAAACTCTTGTGCCAGTTCTGTTTTAGGGTGAGCAAAAATATCACTTACTAGACCTTGCTCAACTAAGCGGCCACCACCGATGATGGCGACTTTGTCACAAATATTCTTCACTACATCCATTTCATGAGTAATGATTAGAATCGTTAGGTTAAGTTGCTGATTGATGGTTTTGAGCAACTCTAAAATAGACTTAGTAGTTGCTGGATCTAGCGCACTAGTCGCTTCATCACACAGTAGAACCTTAGGTTTTGAGGCTAATGCACGGGCAATTGCAACACGTTGTTTCTGACCACCACTTAAATTAGCTGGGTAGGTATCACGTTTATCGGCAAGACCGACTAAATCCAATAGTTCGGTGACACGTTGCTCTATTTCGCTTGCTGGGGTTTTAGCCAGCTCTAAAGGTAGCGCAATATTATCGAAAACAGTGCGAGAAGACAGTAGATTAAAATGTTGGAAAATCATGCCGATATTACGGCGAGCTTGGCCTAATTCTTTAGAAGAAAGTTTAGTGAGGTCTAAGCCATCAACTAAAACTGAGCCAGACGTTGGGGCTTCTAACATATTAACACAGCGAATAAGGGTACTCTTACCGGCACCAGATGAGCCGATGACACCAAAGACTTCCCCTTGAGGGATATGAAGATTAATGTCTACCAGTGCAGGAATTTCCTTGCTGCCTTGATAGAACACTTTGTTGACTTGATTAATTTCAATCATTTAACAACCTGACTTGGTAATATATTCTACTTTCAATAAATCCAAATTTTAGTGAAAGCGCGCATTGTGACTGCGATTTAGTAGACGATGCTATGGTTTTCGCCATCTCAAGTCAATAGATATTTTTACGTCTAGACGTCCAAAAGGGTAATTCAGACTATTCTTATTAATCTAATGAAGAACTAAGCAAAGCATGCAATAATTATTAATTCATATTTTACTGAATACTTTTGTTTTCTATCTGCAAAATCAGCCTTAAAAAGAGAGAGTGTTATTTTGTCTAAACCTGCCGTTTTTATTGATCGTGATGGTGTCATTAATGTCGACCATGGTTATGTAAGTAAAGTGGATGATTTTGAGTACATTGACGGTGTGTTTGAGGCGACCAAAGCACTGAAAGATTTAGGCTACCATCTGGTTCTTGTGACCAATCAATCGGGCATTGCTCGTGGTTATTATTCTGAGAAAGAATTTTTAACGCTAACTGAATGGATGGATTGGAATTTCGTTGATCAAGGTGTTGAGTTTGATGGCTTGTACTATTGCCCGCATCATCCTGAAGGCTCAGTAGAAAAATATGCGCAAGTTTGTGATTGCCGTAAGCCTGCACCTGGTATGTTTATTTCTGCACAAGAAGAGTTAGATATTGATATGTCACGCTCAGTAATGATTGGTGATAAATCTGATGATATGAAAGCCGCTATTGCCGCAGGGGTAACCACTAAAATTTTAGTGCGTAGCGGTAAAGAAGTGACCGATGAAGCGCAATCTTTAGCGAGTGTTGTGCTCGATAGCATTAAAGATGTGCCTAAGTATTTAGCTGAAAATATATCTAAGTGATGAATTGATGACAGGCTGGATAGGATGCTAGCGTATATTTTTAGAAGACTCTTATTGGTCATTCCTACCTTTATTGGTATTACCTTACTGATTTTTACGTTAACTCGTTTTGTTCCCGGTGGGCCGGTAGAGCGTATGCTGCTTAGCTTACAGATGCAGCAAGGAGAAGTCGCGACATCTAGTAGTGTGACTCATGGCGGTAATAATGCGTTATCTGATGATCAAATTGCTGAACTTAATGAATTTTATGGTTTAGATAAGCCGATTCCAGAAGCCTATTGGTTATGGTTGAAAAAATTGGTTCAATTTGATTTAGGTGAATCTACACGCTATTACGAACCTGTCACCGATATGATTGCCGAACGTCTACCTGTGTCATTATTTTATGGTGGGATGACGTTTTTAATTAGTTACCTTATTTCCATTCCTCTTGGTTACATGAAAGCACTGCGCCATGGCAGTGTGATAGATGCCTCTAGTTCTATCTTTATTTTTGTCGGTTTTGCGCTGCCCGGTTATGTGATCGGGGTACTATTGCTGAGCTTATTTAGCTTTCATTTAGAATGGTTTCCGATGGGCGGTTTTGTCAGTGATGACTTTGAATATTTTACTCTGCCGGAGCAAATCAAAGATGTGCTTTGGCATGCAGTGTTGCCGCTATTTTGTTATTTGATTGGTGATTTTGCCCTGTTGACCATGACCATGAAAAATAACTTAATGGAAAATTTAGCAGCTGATTATGTTCGAACGGCTATTGCGAAAGGGTTGCCATTTAAACTGGCGGTAAGACGCCATGCTCTACGTAATAGCTTAATTCCGGTCGCCAGTTCATTTGGTAATTCTCTGATGTTCTTTATGACTGGATCGTTTTTGATTGAAGTGATTTTCAATATTAATGGCATAGGTTTATTAGGCTATGAATCAATTATGGAGCGAGACTATCCTGTGGTGATGGGACTATTTGCCATTAATGCGCTGATGTTGCTGATTGGAAATATTTTGTCGGATATTTGCGTGGCCCTAGTTGATCCTCGTATTAAGTTTGGAGCCTAATATGAGATTAGCTTTTATTTCTAACCCGTTAACTCAAAAGAAAATAAAACGCTTTAAAGCGATCAAGCGTGGTTATTGGTCACTGATGATCTTAACGTTTTTATTTGTGATCGCGTTATTGGCAGAGTTACTAGTTAATAGCCGGGCCATTGTGGTGAAGTATCAAGAGCAATGGTATTTCCCAACTTACGCGGATGTAATTTCCGGTAGTACCTTTGATCTTGGTTATCAGGCTGAAACTAATTATCGCCAACTGCAAAAAGTGATAACCGACAAAGATCCGCAAGGCTTGGTGATTATGCCGCTGGTGCCTTGGAATCCTTATGAACAAGATTTTGATAGCAACTTTCCTCCCGCAGGGCCAAGCATGGCAAGCAAACACTATTTAGGAACCGATACTATAGGACGAGATATTCTCGCTCGTCTGCTATATGGTTTTAGAATTGCCATGGGCTTTGCGCTGCTAACCATGGCGATTTCGTATGCGATTGGCGTAACCGTTGGTTGTGTGATGGGCTTTTGGGGTGGAAAGTTTGACCTTTTCTTTCAACGGTTTATCGAGATTTGGTCAATGGTACCGTTTTTGTATGTGATTATGATCTTAGTCTCCATTATGCAACCCAGCTTTATGCTATTTACCTTTATCAATGTATTGTTTGGTTGGATGGGCATGACTTGGTACATGCGGACCATGACGTATAAAGAAAAAGCGCGTGAATATACGTTGGCAGCAAAAGCATTAGGTGCGTCAAATTGGAGAATTTTATTTCATCATATTTTGCCTAATACTATGGTGATGATAGTTACCTTGGCACCTTTTACCATTGTCGCCAATATTACCGCATTAACCGCACTAGATTATCTAGGGTTAGGCTTGATGCCGCCGACCCCGAGTTGGGGGGAATTACTACAGCAAGGTAAGTCCAATCTCGATGCACCATGGATTGCTATTTCTGTGGTGACGGCAATTGTATCTGTGTTAATTATGGTGACATTTATTGGTGAAGCGATTCGTGAAGCCTTTGATCCCAAACGCTTTACCAAATATGTTTAACTATACCCAAGTTACTTGGGTATATACTCAAGTTACTTGGGTATTAAATAAATGTTTAAGGAAAGACAATGATAAAACCGACTAAATTACGCTCATTATGGTTGTGTGGAATATCATTAAGTGTGGCGTTTTCCAGTGGTTTCTCTCATGCTGCTCAATTGCCAGATAACTTAGATTGGCAGACTAATAATAACGATCCTATTTTTGCCTCACCAGAAGCTAAGTTCGGTGGTATTTATCACACCTACATGGCGAGCTTTCCTCAAACCTTCCGTACCGTCGGCCCAGATGCTAATGGTACCTTTGCCGCTTGGACTCGATCCACGATGGCATTGCTGGATAGGCACCCTAATACAGATAATTGGCTCCCATCGATTGCCACTTCTTGGGCATTTTCCGATGATCATAAAACGGTGTATTTTAAGCTAGATCCAAAAGCGAAATGGAACGATGGCAAACCAGTTACCGCAAAAGATTTCACCTTTATACTCAAAATGATGCGCTCTAAAGATATCGTTGCGCCTTGGTATAATGACTTTTACACCAAAGAAGTTAGTGATGTGATTGCCTATGATGATCACACCATTGCGGTAGTTTCAGGTAAACCAAGAAATCCCGATGAGTTGATGGATTATGTTAATTTGTCACCAATTCCAGCTCATTTTTATGCTAATCCTCGTAAAGATGATAATGGCGATGGTATTGATGATGATTTTGTTCGTCGGTATAACTTTAAGCCGGAGCCAACCGTAGGTCCGTATTACATCAGTGATATTGATAAAGGCAAAGCGGTTAGTTTTAAGCATGTGAAAGACTGGTGGGGCTATAGTAATAAGTACTATCAACATCGTTTTAATGTTGAAAAAATCAGTATTAAAGTGATTCGAGATCCAGATATTGCGTTTAAATATTTTGAAAAAGGTCAGTTAGACTCATTTGCTTTAGTTCGCCCTACGCTTTGGCATGATAAAGCGGTAGGGGAAAACTACGACAAAGGTTATATCCATAAAGCGTGGGCGTTTAACCAAGCGCCAGTAGGGGCTGGAGGTATTTGGTTGAATACCGCGATGCCAATGTTAGATGATATTAATGTACGCCAAGGGTTAATGCATGCAATGGATTATGACGGCATGCTAGATAAAATTCTGCGTAATGATTATGTTCGTAAAAATAACCCAATGGGTAGTGGACATGGCGAGTATGATCAGCCAGGTATTACTGCGCCAAAATTTGATCCTAAACTAGCGGCTTCTTTCTTTGAAAAAGCAGGCTTTGCCCAAATTGGCCCAGATGGCATCCGCCAAAATGATAAGGGTCAGAGACTTAGTTTTGCTGTAACTTATGCGACGCCGGCGCATACTCCGCGCATTGCATATTTACGTGAGCAGGCCAAATTGGCCGGTTTGGACTTAACGCTTAATCTGATCGATGGTTCTAGCATGTTTAAGTATGTGCTTGAGAAAAAACATCAACTGTCATTTCATGACATGTCAGCTTCACGTATTCCGGTGTACTGGCAGTATTTCTCTTCTGAATTTGCTAATAAACCGCAAAATAATAACTTCACCAACTACAGCTCACCTGAGTTAGATAAGTTAATTGAGTCCTATCGTAATGAATTTGATTTGTCTGAAAAACATCAGTTATCTCGTCAAATTCAACAGAAAATTGATGACGCTAAGGTGGTGATCCCAGGTTACAGCGTTCCTTATGCACGTGAGGGGTATTGGCGTTGGATGAAGTTACCAAAAGAACTGGCGACCAAACAAACCGAGGCGCTATTCTACCCTTCAGGTTTTATCGGTAGTTTAGGTACTTTCTGGATCGATCAAGAGGCGAAAAAAGAAACCAAAGACGCGATGGGTTCAGGTAAAGCGTTTGAGCCAGTAACGATTGTTGATGAGAAATATAGGTAGATAAGAGGTGCAGGGATTCTAGTTGTATACCCTAGAGAACCGAAGGTGGTTTCGTAACTAGAATCTCGGGCGTTTCACTTCTCGTTTATCGATAAGTTGCTTGGATATTATCTTTTTCTAGTAACGATTAGCGAAGCGGCCGAGCGACGAGAATCGAACAGAGTTTAACAAGTGGAATTATAATGCCCCAAACTTCAGTTTTAACCATTACCGATTTATGCACTGAATTTGAAACTGATAATGGTCAAGTTCGTGTGCTTGATGGTGTGACCTTCCATGTACCGAAAGGAAAAACCATTGGCCTAGTCGGAGAATCTGGCTGTGGTAAAAGCGTCACGGCAATGTCGATTATGGGGCTGTTGCCAAAACCTTTTGGTCAGGTGGTGTCGGGAAGCATTGAATACACTCATCAAGACAAGGTTGATGACTTAGCTACACTTCCTGCTGAAAAAATGTATCAAATGCGTGGTAATGCCATTTCGATGATATTTCAAGATCCTATGACAGCGCTTAATCCTGTGCATACGATTGGTAAGCAATTAATGGAAGTGTATCAATTGCATCAATCAAAGTTTAGCAAAAAACAGCGCTATCAATTGTCACTCGAAATGCTAGAAAAAGTCGGTATTCCTTCACCAAAACAACGTATGTTGGAGTTTCCCCATCAATTATCTGGAGGTATGCGCCAGCGTGTAATGATTGCGATTGCATTAGCGTGTAAACCAGATGTGCTGATTTGTGATGAACCGACTACAGCGCTCGATGTGACAGTACAGGCGCAAATTTTAGACCTAATGAAATCACTGCAACAAGAGACTGGCATGTCGATTATCTTCATTACCCACGACTTGGGAGTGGTTGCTGAAATTTGTGATCAAGTGGTGGTAATGTATGCTGGAAAGGTTGTCGAGCAAGCCGATGTATTTGAGCTGTTCGACTACCCTAGTCATCCATATACTCAAGGATTATTAGCTTCTATGCCTAATAGTCAATCAATCCCCAAAGCTATGTTGCCGACGATTGAAGGCTCGGTGCCTAATCTCAACGATATGCCCGTGGGATGTCGGTTTTCTTCACGTTGCCCTTATCAACAAGAGAAATGCTTACAACGAACTCCTGTTCTAGAAATGAAAAATGCTGAGCACCAAATTAGTTGTCACTTCTGGCCAGATTTACCTATCAAAGGCAGCCGTCAGGAGTCAGTATTATGAGTGAGCTAATTAGGATTAAAAACCTTAAACAGTACTTTCATTCAGGAAAAGGCTTGTTAAAAAAAGGCTATACTGTTCATGCAGTCGATGATGTTTCTCTAGTCGTAAATAAAGGTGAAACTTTAGGAATCGTTGGGGAATCAGGTTGTGGTAAAAGTACCTTAGGCCGAAGTTTGTTGCGGTTATATGAACCGACTAGCGGGCAAATCTTATTTAAAGGGCAGGATATTTGTCAGCTTGATAACAAGGCTATGCGCTCGTTGCGACAAGAAATGCAGATGGTATTTCAAGATCCTACGGAATCATTAAACCCTCGTCATACTGTAGGGATGATTTTGCAAGAACCATTTGTTATCCATAAATTGGGTAGCGAAGCAGAAAGAAAACAATGGGTATCAGAGTTACTCGTAAAAGTAGGTTTAACGCCGGATGCCGCTGAACGCTACCCTCATGAATTTTCTGGTGGGCAGAAGCAGCGGATTGGCATTGCGCGGGCTATTGCATTAAAGCCGAAGCTAATAGTATGTGATGAGTCAGTATCTGCGCTAGATGTTTCGGTTCAAGCGCAAATACTAAATTTGCTACTTGAATTACAAAAAGAAATGGATCTGACGTTAATTTTTATTGCCCATGATTTATCGGTCATTCGTCATATCTCCGATAAAATTGCTGTTATGTACCTTGGTCAAATTGTCGAATATGGCGAGGCACAGCAGGTTTATCAGCACCCGAAACATCCGTATACCCAATCTTTATTATCGGCGATTCCGATTACTCACCCTAAATACAGAAATGCCAAACTTCGATGGGAAGAACAAGGAATTGGTGAACGCATTTTATTAAAAGGGGATATTCCATCGCCGATTGATAGACCTAAAGGTTGTCGCTTTGCTTCACGTTGTCCTCAAGTCATGTCAAAATGTCAGCAACAACCTGTTTTGATGGAAGATGAAAATTCACATCATTCTGTATCGTGTTTTTTATATAATTAATTGGATGGTGATTTATGACATGTAGTCAGTCGTTTTTATTTACAATGCTTTCTCTCGCATTACTGTCAGGCTGTACCACAGTTGAAGAACAACCAAGTTCCGATAATATTGCGACCACTACTTCAGTGGATGGCGTTAAGGTGGTGGGCGTTGCTTATAAATGTCGAATTGATCAGTCTGAAAGTGAATCACAAGGTAAGTTTGAAAAGCCTTTCTTAATTGAGTATTCCGGTCAGGAACAAGCAATGCTCGTTGAGCGTTCAGGCTCTTATCCACTTATTCGCGTAGAATCGGCATCAGGTAGTAAATATGCATCGGTAGATGGTATGCAAACATTTTGGGGAAAAGGAGATAAAGCTATTATCACTTTAAACCACGAAACCTTTCACGACTGCTTCCAAGTGAAAGAGTAAAGTTTTATAAAAAAGGGCCTTTGAGCCCTTTTTTTAGAACTGTAGTTTTAGAGTATTTATTGTTGGTATCTAACAGCATAGCGATTTGGCTTATGATTCATAGCTAATGTGATGTTTAATATAATCGCGCCGAGTACCGAAAGGGCGATAGTCCAGCTTGATACAAAAAATAGCGATGCGATAACAATACTACAATCGAGCAGCATTTGAGTTTTACCAACAGAGACTCCTGTCTTATCTTGGATTAATAAGCACATCACATTAAAACCGCCTAAGCTTGAGCGGTGGCGAAATAAAATCAACATACCAATACCAATTAATAACCCACCGGCTATTGCGCTAAAAATTTCATTGATCCGACTCAGCACGATAACGTTGTACAATTGGTCGGCAAAAATAGCGACTAACGCACCACAAAGGAGGCTATTAATCGCAAAGGCTTTCCCAAAGCGTAGCCAAGCTAAAGCATAAAATGGTAGATTAATAAAAAAATATAAGGTACCGAAGGATAAAGAAGAAAGTTGGCTCAGTAATAGTGCCAACCCCGCTGTGCCACCAGTAATGAGTTGCGCAGACGAGAGAAAAAACACGCCTAATGCGACTAAAAAACTTCCAACTAGTAGTGCAATTCCATCTTCTCGTTTTGTGTGTTTTTCCATCACTGAAATAATATTCTTGTCCATAATTAACGAAATTCTAATCAATGAAGTGTGATTATGGTACTTTTGTTAGAAAATCATGGTTAACGAGTTGTATTCGAATGTTTACGCAAATGTAAACTTATTATATGGTTTGTACACCATAAACAAAGAATGGTGGAAATCTGTTCACTATTACTTTTCTTCAACCTAATTGTTAAGTTTTTGCATGCAGAAAGTTGAGATTGCTACTTTCTGATATGGATCAAATTAGGTAGAATAACGCCTATCAAAAACAGTGACGAAAACGTTTGCTTTGCGTCGTTGGCTGTATTTTTACGAAACTTACCGTTTTTATGGACCTTTCGGGTTTTTAGGACTTTTCAGATAATCTGAACCAGGAGATACAAATGCTTAAGCGTGATATGAACATTGCGGATTACGATGCGGATCTTTTTACCGCAATTCAGGAAGAAACTCTTCGTCAAGAAGAGCACATTGAGCTTATTGCTTCGGAAAACTACACCAGTCCACGTGTGATGGAAGCCCAAGGTTCTCAGCTAACCAATAAGTACGCAGAAGGTTATCCTGGCAAGCGTTACTACGGTGGTTGTGAGTACGTTGATAAAGTAGAAACTTTAGCGATTGAACGTGCATGTGAGTTATTTGGCGCTGAATATGCAAACGTACAACCTCACTCTGGTTCTCAGGCGAATAATGCAGTTTACATGGCGCTGTTAAATGCAGGTGATACCGTATTAGGTATGAGCCTAGCGCACGGCGGTCACTTAACTCACGGTTCACCAGTAAACTTCTCTGGTAAGCTTTACAACATCATTCCTTACGGCATTGACGAGAAAGGTCAAATTAACTACGAAGAAATGGAAGCGCTAGCGGTAGAACACAAACCAAAAATGATCATTGGTGGTTTCTCTGCTTACTCTCAAGTTTGTGATTGGGCGCGTATGCGTGAAATCGCAGATAAAGTAGGTGCTTACTTCTTCGTAGATATGGCTCACGTTGCTGGTCTTATCGCGGCTGGTGTTTACCCGAACCCAGTGCCTCATGCGCACGTAGTTACGACAACAACGCATAAAACGCTTGCTGGCCCACGCGGTGGTTTGATTCTTTCGAATGAAGGTGAAGACCTTTATAAAAAATTAAACTCAGCGGTTTTCCCTGGTGGTCAAGGTGGTCCTCTAATGCACGTTATCGCGGCAAAAGCGGTAGCTTTCAAGGAAGCACTAGAGCCAGAATTCAAAGAATACCAAGCTCGCGTTGTTGCCAATGCAAAAGCGATGGTCGCAGAATTTATTGCTCGCGGTTACAACATTGTTTCTGGTTCAACTGAAAACCATTTATTCCTTGTTGATCTAATCGACAAAGATATTACTGGTAAAGAAGCCGATGCTGCTTTAGGTTCAGCTAATATCACAGTAAATAAAAACTCAGTACCAAACGATCCACGTAGCCCATTTGTAACTTCTGGTATTCGTGTTGGTTCACCATCAATCACTCGTCGTGGCTTCACTGAAGAAGATGCGAAAAACCTTGCTGGCTGGATGTGTGACATTCTAGACAACATGGGTGATGAGTCTGTGATTGAAGCAACTAAAGCAAAAGTATTAGAGATTTGTAAGCGCAAACCAGTTTACGCATAATATTTCTGGATAAAAAGGAGCGATTTCTGCGGCAGAGGTACTCATTTACTAGCGTAAAATCCGTGCCTCTTTCTTGAACTCGCTCTTTTTATTTTGAAATTAAACTCGTTGTAAAACAGTTTATAGCAGCGTCAGATAAGAGACGAATTTCGTAACTCGAATCTAGAGCGCTTCGCTTCTCGAAAGAGATAAAACCCAGCCAGAAATGGCTGGGTTTTGTTTTGGGATAATACCAATCGTACTAAATTATCTAATCATCCTTGCTTGTTAAAAGGCTCGATAACTGCGTTATAAATTTTGATTGTAGAATACTACTTATCGAAAATTTTCGCCTTGTTCTCAAACCTTTTTCCTACGCAATTTCTGACTATTTAATTAGTGTGATTGGTATAAATAATAAAAAAGCCTCAGTTTGCACATTCAAACTGAGGCTTTAAGATTTTCTCGAAACTCGAAACTCGAAACTCGAAACTCGAAACTCGAAACTCGAAACTCGAAACTTAGTCGTCTTTGTTGATGCTAATCATTGAGCCAGACTTACATTTGAACATGTAGTAACGAGAGCTTTCGTTAAATTGACCTAGACCTTCACCAGAACAATAAGAAGCATTTAGGTCACGCATTGTGTCTAAAGTTTTCGCGTTGTCCATTGCGAACTTCGAGCCGTCAGCACAAACGATACGAACTTTACCGTCATCACTGGTAGAGAATACTTTTACTTCAGTGTTGCATAGTTCGAACGACGCATCTAAGTAATTATCTTCTTGAGTGGTGCTTGAACAGCCTGATAAGGCTAATACTAGCAATCCTGCTAATCCTACATATTTCATATTTATTACTTCCTATATCTATCCGTAGAGATACCCGGACCAAAATGTGAGTGATGGTGAGCACTAAGCGATCACTGAAATTACAGTAAGTGTAACCTTATCGCTAACTTTGCTCAACTTAGAGATAAAATTTATTCGATAATGACGATGAAGCTTAGGTGTGCAGTCGCTAAGCCTAGTTATTTCGGATAAACTAGATCAATAATAAAGAATATAAAACGACTCTGATTCGAGGGAGAGAGGATGCACTGCCCATTTTGTTCTGAAAATGACACTAAAGTCATTGATTCGCGATTAGTTGCCGATGGTCATCAAGTACGCCGTCGTCGCCAATGCCTTGCTTGTAGTGAACGTTTTACTACCTTTGAAAGCGCAGAATTAGTGATGCCTAAAGTGATAAAAACCAATGGTAATCGAGAGCCTTTTGATGAAGATAAAATGATTGGTGGTATTCAACGCTCGCTGGAAAAACGCCCTGTCAGTGCCGATGCGGTTGAACTGTCGATCAGCACTATTAAATCGAAATTGCGCGCCACCGGTGAACGTGAAGTGCCAAGTGAAATGATTGGCAACTTAGTGATGGAACAACTCAAAACTCTCGACAAAGTTGCCTATATTCGTTTTGCTTCGGTTTACCGTAGCTTTGAAGATATCCGTGAATTTGGTGAAGAAATTGCACGTTTAGAAGATTAATTATTTATCTCTAAGATCTACAATTTTAGCTATTGGAATAAAGTCATGACTCAAGTTGTGTTTTCTGCTTTTGATTATCAAATGATGACTCAAGCGATCGCTTTGGCAAAACAAGGTATTTATACCACTGCGCCAAACCCTAACGTTGGTTGTGTGATCACCAAAGATCAGGCTGTGATTGGACAGGGAGCACATCTTAAAGCTGGACAACCACATGCGGAAGTTTATGCCCTGCGTCAAGCCGCTGAACAAGCCACAGGCGCAACCGCTTATGTAACGTTAGAGCCTTGTTCTCATTATGGTCGTACGCCACCTTGCGCGGAAGCATTAATTAAAGCGCAAGTTGCTCGGGTAGTGTGTGCGATGCAAGATCCCAACCCTCAAGTGGCAGGCCGAGGCATTCAAATGTTGCGTGAGGCTGGCATTCAAGTAGATGTCGGTTTGCTTGAGCAAGATGCCATTAATCTCAATCCTGGTTTTATTAAACGAATGAAAACAGGGATGCCATTTGTTCAGCTTAAATTAGCCGCTAGCCTTGATGGTAAAACCGCACTCGCGAATGGTGATAGTCAATGGATTACAGGCCCGAAAGCACGTCAAGATGTACAAGCATACCGAGCCAAAGCGGGCGCGATTCTATCTACCGCTAAAACGGTGATCGATGATAACGCATCACTCAATGTTCGCTGGCAAGATCTCCCTGAGTCAATTCAAGCGGTTTACCAACAAGATTCACTACGACAGCCTGTACGAGTTGTGCTTGATCGACAAGCTAAGTTGCAAAACCCTGAATATACCGATTTAAAATTATGGCAACAGCAAGGCGAGATCCTTACCTTGCATGATTTGGCGATTGAAGTACCAGATCCCTTTAAGTCTAGCCATCAATCACGAGCAGCCAAGGTCGTTGAGCAACAGTTTGATCTGCCAAGTGTATTAAAGCAACTTGCTGATGAGCATAATATTAATCATATATGGGTTGAAGCTGGCGCTCAGTTAGCCGCAAGTTTCATTGAGCAAAATTGTGTTGATGAACTGATTATTTATCTTGCACCAAGGTTGATGGGCACAGATGGTCGTGGTTTAACTCAACTGTGTGGCCTAAGCTCAATGAATGATTTGATTGAACTAGATATTCAAGATGTGCGCATGGTAGATAGTGATATTCGCTTAACCGCAACCATCAAGAAAAAATAGAATTTTAATGAGAAAGAGACGTTATGTTTACAGGAATTGTTGAAGCGGTCGGTACTATCTTGGCGATTACCCCTAAAGGTGAAGATGTCACCATTAAGGTTGATGCCGGTAAGCTAGATATGTCGGATGTACACTTAGGTGATAGTATCGCAACCAATGGTGTTTGTCTGACAGTGGTGGCATTTGATCAACGTAGTTATCGCGCTGACTTATCACTAGAAACCTTAAAGCGCACTGGTTTTTCACAATATCAAGTGGGAGAATCAGTTAACTTAGAAAAAGCCATGCTTCCTTCGACTCGCTTTGGTGGACATATTGTTTCTGGGCATATAGATGATGTTGGTGTAATTATCGATCGTCAACCAGTTGGTCGTGCGATGGAGTATTGGATTGAAGTCCCAAGTCATCTCGCTCGTTACATTGCCGAAAAAGGTTCTGTTACCATTGATGGTATTAGTTTAACGGTTAATGATGTTCGTAAAAATGCTTTTAAAATCACAATTGTTCCGCACACTTCACAAGAAACAACCGTCAATAGCTTTGTCGTTGGACGAAAAGTTAATTTGGAAGTGGATGTGATTGCCCGTTATTTAGAACGATTAATTACAGGTAAGGCGGAAGAAGAAGCGACACCGGTTTCTCGCGTTACTATGGACCTATTGCAAAAAAATGGCTTTGCTTAACTTTATTTAATTTAACTCTATTTTCGAGTTATTTGCAGCCAAGTCAGCCTCAGCAGAATAAGAATAGTTAGGAATTCAATATGCCAATTAGCAGTTCAAAAGAAATTATTGATGATATTCGTCTAGGTAAAATGGTTATCTTAATGGACGATGAAGATCGTGAAAATGAAGGTGACCTTATTATGGCCGCTGAACATATCACGCCTGAAGCGATTAATTTTATGGCTACTCACGGTCGTGGTTTGATTTGTCTCACATTGACTAAAGAGCGTTGTCATAACTTAGGCTTGCCGCCAATGGTGCAAGACAATAATGCTCAATACACGACTAACTTTACTGTTTCAATTGAAGCAGCCGAAGGAGTAACAACTGGCATTTCAGCTGCGGATCGCGCGGTAACCGTTCAAGCGGCTGTTGCTAAAAATGCTAAAGCTGCAGATCTAGTACAGCCTGGTCACATTTTCCCCCTAGCTGCGCAAGATGGTGGCGTATTAACTCGTGCAGGCCATACCGAAGCTGGCTGCGATTTGGCGCGTCTTGCTGGTCTAGAGCCCGCTTCTGTTATTGTGGAAATTTTAAATGAAGACGGCACCATGGCGCGTCGTCCTGATTTAGAAGTATTTGCTGAAAAGCATGGAATTAAATTGGGTACGATTGCCGATTTAATTGAATACCGTAACAACACTGAAACCACTATTGAACGTGTGTCTGAGTGTAAATTGCCAACCGAATTTGGTGAATTTGATCTCGTGACTTACCGCGATACGATTGATAACCAGATTCATTATGCACTACGTAAAGGTAATGTGACTGATAATGCCTGTTTGGTTCGAGTTCACTTGCAAGATACTTTCACTGATCTATTGCATTCGAATCGTTCAAGTGATCGTAGTTGGTCTCTGGATGCGGCAATGCAGCGGATTAACCAAGAAGGCGGCGTGCTAGTTATTCTAGGCAAAGAAGAAACCGTAGAATCAATCATTCATAAGGTAAAAGTATTCGAGCAACAAGATAATGCCACTGCACCTGTAATGGCCAAAAAGCAGGGTACTTCACGCCGAGTGGGTGTGGGTTCTCAGATCCTTGCGGATTTAGGCGTAAAAGATATGCGCTTATTATCGTCGTCAGATAAGCGTTACCATGCATTGTCAGGTTTCGGCTTGAATGTCGTAGATTATGTAACGGAATAGAAAAAGGTTCCTAGGTGCTAGTTTCTAGAAGAGAGCTGTCAAAAAGTCTTATTTTAATTAGATTTGTTGGCGGCTTTTCTTTTCCTAGAAGCGAAGCGTAACTATAGACTAGGAACCAGGGACAATTATCAATAGATATCGCTCACAAATTTGTGGTAGAATCCGCCGATTCTCACTCTCTAGAAAACAGTTAAAGGATAACTTATGAAAGTAATCGAAGGTGCTTTTGCCGCTCCGAATGCAAAAATTGCTATCGTTATTTCTCGTTTTAACAGCTTTATTAACGAAAGTTTACTTTCAGGTGCAATTGACACATTGAAGCGTCACGGCCAAGTAAGCGATGACAACATCACGGTTGTTCGTTGCCCTGGTGCGGTTGAATTACCACTTGTTGCACAACGTGTGGCAAAGACTGGTAAGTTCGATGCGATTGTTTCACTTGGTACGGTTATCCGTGGTGGTACACCGCACTTTGATTATGTATGTAGTGAGTGTAATAAAGGTCTGGCTCAAGTGTCTTTGGAATATAGTCTTCCAGTAGCATTTGGCGTATTGACTGTTGATACAATCGATCAAGCGATTGAACGCGCGGGCACCAAGGCTGGTAACAAAGGGCAAGAAGCTGCTCTTAGCGCACTTGAGATGATCAACGTTTTAAATGAAATTAACTAATTTTTTGCAATCTAATTCCTAATGGGGGCTCGCGTGAAACCAGCCGCACGTCGTAATGCACGTCAATTCGCACTACAAGCGATTTATTCTTGGCAAGTCACTAAAGAAAATGTGGCAACTATTGAACATCAGTTTCTAACCGGTGAAAAGTATGATGAAGAAGAACATCATGCTGGTGAACCTAGCTTAAAAGCACCAGAAACGGATGTTGCTTATTTTCAAGACTTACTGTCAGGTGTCGTGAACACAAACATGGAATTAGACAGCAAGTTACGCCCATACCTTTCTCGTCCAATGCAAGATTTGGATATGATGGAATTAGCGTTACTTCGCCTTGCGATGTA
Organism: Vibrio algivorus; assembly: GCF_002218005.2. GTDB lineage: Bacteria > Pseudomonadota > Gammaproteobacteria > Enterobacterales > Vibrionaceae > Vibrio > Vibrio algivorus. Next base: position 1,855,099 of record NZ_AP018678.1, on the reverse strand, counting down.
TGAAATGACTAAGCGTGATGATGTACCATACAAAGTGGTTATCAACGAAGCAATTGAGCTTGCTAAAGTCTTTGCCGCAGAAGATAGTCATAAGTTCATCAATGGTGTGCTTGATAAAGCGGCACCGCACGTACGTAAAAAGTAATTTCAAAGCATTGTGATTCAGGTCTCTGAAACACAAGTTGATGAAACAAATCGTCGATGAAATAAATAGTCGAAAAGGTCAGCCAAGCGCTGGCCTTTTTTGTATACTTTGACCTTTCAATTAGCGAGTGTGTTCATGTCTGGTGAGTTTAACTTAATCGAAAAATATTTTGCCCATAAACAAGTCAATCGAGCGGATGTTGATATTGCATTAGGCGATGATTGCGCGTTGATTTCACCACCACCTGGTTATCAAATTGCCATCAGCACCGACACGGTAGTACTGGGTACTCACTTTCTTATTGAAGCGGATCCTGCTGCGGTGGCTCATAAAGCTTTGATGTCTAATATTAGCGATCTGGCTGCGATGGGCGCAACGCCGGCGTGGTTTTCTATGGCTCTGACGCTACCCGAGATTGATGACGCGTGGCTCACTCCATTTTGTAATGCCATGTTTAAGTTGGCGGATGAACACGGTTTGCAACTGATTGGCGGAGATACCACCAAAGGCCCTTTGAGTATTTCATTTACTATTCAAGGATTAGTGCCAACTGGGCAAGCGCTAACTCGTGGTGGTGCTAAAGTCGGCGATTCGGTTTATGTCACCGGTCAATTAGGCGATAGTCATGCGGGGTTAAGCGTGATTTTGCAATCGGAGCTTCATAGTAAGCGCTACGCAAAAGAGTTGGTTGAGCGTCATTTTTACCCGCAATCTCGCATTGGTGTGGCGGAAAGGCTACGCGGTATTGCCACAAGCTGCATTGATATTTCCGATGGGCTGGTGGCCGATCTTGGGCATATCTTAAAACGCTCGAATGTCGCGGCTGAAATTGATGTCGCGTTATTGCCTTTATCGGCAGAAGTGATTGAATTTTGTGGAGAACACAATCTCGCTCAACAAGTGGCTCTGCAAAGCGGTGAAGAGTACGAATTGTGTTTTACTGTAGCTGATGAGAAGAAGTCGAAACTTGCTAAGGTTGAGCAGCAAACCGGTTGTCAGCTCACTTATATCGGGCAAATTGTGTCACCGCAATCATCACAAAACGTATCTCAGCTTACTTTGTTACGTGAAGGGCAACCGCTGTTATCGGATGATCCTATCTTGCAAGCGCAAGGTTTTGATCATTTCTATTAATATATTTATAAAAACATAGGCACAACATGTCACAACAAAAACCATCCATCAATCCATTGTCTCGCATTAAGTTGTCGAATCCTTGGCACTTATTGGCAGTGGGTTTTGGTAGCGGTTTATCTAAAATCGTTCCCGGTACCATGGGGACGCTTGCCTCGATCCCGTTTTATTTATTATTGGTGCAATTACCTACGCTGGCGTATGGCGTTGTAGTGATCGTGGCCGCCTTATTAGGTATCGTCATCTGTCAGAAAACCTCAGATGATATGCAAGTGCATGATCATGGTGCGATTGTGTGGGATGAGTTCGTCGGATTTTGGATCACCATGAGTGTGGTGCCTTTTATGGGGTTACCACATTATGATTGGCAAACTTTATTGATTGGCTTTGTTTTATTTCGAATTTTTGACATGGTAAAGCCGTGGCCGATTAGCTTGCTCGATCGTCATGTTCATGGTGGCTTTGGCATTATGATTGATGATGTGTTGGCTGGTGTGTTTGCTGCGATCAGTTTATGGCTGGTGGTTTTGTATTTATAACGATTGAAGGAAAATAAGATGTCTAAGAAAGTATATTGTGTGGCGCAGTTTCAACCGAAAGAAGGCAAGCTAGATGAGTTGTTTTCGGTACTTCAAGCACTAGAGCCAAATACTCTACGTGAAGATGGCTGCCTGCAATATGTAGTGACCCGTCACCGCACAAGTCCATTTGCTGGTGGTGAAAGCTACCCTATTGCTTTTCATGAAATCTGGGCAAGTAACGAAGCGTTTGAAGCGCACTGCCAGCGTCAAGAAATTGCTGACTTCTTTCAACAGCAGTGTGTGGCTGAAACCGGACTAGTCGAAAAGTCGAATGTTGCGGTTTATACCGACGAGCCGACTAATTTCGACTTGATATAGTAATATTAGGTCTCCAGTGAGGCCTAATATTAATACTGTTCGGGCTGATGAGGTAATGAATCAATCAATCCCGACTCTCGATAAAGATAGTAAATCTCAAATTCATACAGTACATCGTAGGTTTTGTGTTTACATTTTTCTAATGCTATAGCCGTACTCTCTTCTAGATCAAACTCATCGTTTTGGATTGTATCAACAGTGACACTAGTAATCCGCATATCGCCTAAATAAGAGACAGCCGTTATTGTAGTGGTGCCTTCTATATGCATAGTTTTATAGATGATTTTTTGAATAAAATCCTCTAGGTTCTTTTCAATTTTTGTTCTATCTAATTTCATTTTATTGCTTCTATGGTTATTGAATATACATTGATATTTTTTGTTCGATACCTATAGCATTTAAGTGCAATTCATCATATAGCTCATCTTGTGTGCCTTGATGAACAAATTCATCCGGTAAGCCTAGTTGCAGTACAGGTTTAATTTGCTTGCGTTGCATTAGAAGCTCAATCACACCTGAGCCAGCACCGCCGGCGATTACATTTTCTTCTAGTGTAACCAGCACGTCGTGTTCACTTGCGAGTTTAAGTATGAGTTCTTCATCAAGTGGTTTGACAAAGCGCATGTCTGCAACGGTAGCATCAAGTTGTTCAGCCGCTTTTAATGCTTCAGGTAGGAAAGTACCGAAAGATAAAATCGCAATTTTAGTCGTCGAATTATTTGCAAGGTTAGTTTCTCGTACGATACGACCTTTACCAATTTCAAGTTCAGTCATGTCGGTTTGAACTTCAGCACCACAGCCAGATCCGCGAGGGTAGCGCACTGCACTAGGGCCTTGGTGTTTATGGCCAGTGTAGAGCATTTGGCGGCATTCATTTTCATCACTTGGTGCCATGATCACCATGTTAGGAATGCAGCGCATAAAGCTGAGATCGAAGGCACCTTGGTGTGTCTGACCATCTGCACCAACTAAGCCGGCACGGTCAATAGCAAACATTACAGGTAAATCCATAATCGCTACATCGTGAATCAATTGATCGTATCCACGTTGTAGGAAGGTCGAGTAGATCGCGACAATCGGGTTTTGACCAGCAATTGCCATACCTGAAGCAAGTGTGACCGCATGTTGTTCAGCTATCGCTACATCAAAATATTGCTGTGGGAACTCTTTAGAAAAACGCACCATGCCAGACCCTTCACGCATTGCAGGTGTAATCGCCATTAACTTAGGATCCTGCGCGGCCATATCACATAGGAAATCACCGAAAATTTTAGAGAAGGTAGGTTTACCACCACTGCTTTTCGGTAATGAGCTTTCTTCAGGGTTAAATTTAGGAACGCCGTGGTAACCAATCGGATCTTTTTCCGCAGGCTCGTAGCCTTTGCCTTTTTTAGTCATCACATGTAAAAACTGAGGACCTTTTAATCCGCGCATGTTTTTTAATGTTTTGACCAGCTCCTTAACATCGTGGCCATCAATCGGGCCAATGTAGTTAAAACCAAGCTCTTCAAACATGGTACCAGGAACGACCATGCCTTTGAGGTGCTCTTCTGTTCTGCGTACGAGTTCTTTGATTGGTGGCACATTAGAGAGTACTTTCTTACCACCTTCACGGATGGAAGTGTAGAAGTTGCCAGTAAGTAGTTGAGCTAAATGATTGTTGAGTGCACCGACGTTTTCAGAAATCGACATTTCGTTATCGTTTAAGATCACTAGCATATCGGCATGCACATCACCGGCATGGTTCATGGCTTCAAAGGCCATACCAGCGGTAATCGCACCATCACCGATTACACTCACTACTTTACGATCTTTACCTTCTTTTTGTGCGCTGATTGCCATGCCTAATGCAGCACTGATTGAGGTAGACGAGTGACCAACGGACAGTGTGTCATATTCACTTTCACCACGCCATGGGAAAGGATGCAAACCATCTTTTTGACGGATAGTTGGCATGTGCTCGCGGCGACCCGTTAAAATTTTATGCGGGTAGGCTTGGTGACCAACATCCCAGACGAGTTGATCAAATGGCGTGTTATAAACATAGTGAAGCGCAACTGTGAGTTCAACTGTGCCAAGGCCAGATGCGAGATGGCCACTTGATTGGCTTACTGAATTGAGTAAATAAGTACGCAGCTCGTCACATAGCGGTGATAAGCTTTCTTTTGGTAAAGTGCGCAACTCGTCAGGTGTATTGGCAAGTGCGAGTGTTGGATACTTTGATATATCAAGAGTCATAAAATTTTAGCGCTTAATTAGAGTATTTTAATGGCTGCGTTCGACGGCGTATCGAGCGAACTCTTCGAGTGACTGAGTATTGTAAGGTACAGCCTGTAGTGCTTGAAGCGCTTCTTGTAACAAGTCTTGCGCTTTTTGCGTGGCTCCCTCTAATCCTAGCAGAGCAGGATAGGTACTCTTGTTTAAATTTTGATCGGAACCTTGGGGCTTTCCTAAGGTTTCGGTGTCGCTAATAATATCTAGGATGTCATCTTGAACTTGGAAAGCAAGCCCGACCGCTTCTGCATAGCGGTCTAGGTGCGGCATGACTTCAATGCCTTTTTCTCCTGCACAAAATGCACCCATACGGATTGCACATTTAATCAGAGCACCGGTTTTGTTTCTGTGGATTTCTTCTAATTCTTCAATAGAGACTAGACGATTTTCTGCTTCAAGGTCGAGAGATTGGCCCATGCACATACCTAATGAACCAGAAGCATTGGCGAGCTCTTTAATTAATTGAATACGTTGAGGTTCACTTACCGTAGCTAAAGAACCTTCGGCTAGGATAGTAAATGCGAGAGTTTGTAATGCATCACCCGTTAAGATCGCTGTTGCTTCATCAAACTCTATATGGCAAGTAGGTTGTCCACGACGCAGTTCATCATCATCCATTGCTGGTAAATCATCATGGATCAGTGAATAAGCGTGAATACATTCAATTGCGGATGCTGGTGTATCTAGCTGCTCTAGAGTTAAACCAAACATTTGTCCTGTTATATAAACTAAATACGGACGAGCACGTTTACCACCAAGCAATAAACCATAACGCATGGCTTTGGTCAGCGTTTGATTTTGATGCGGAATGCTATCTAACCACAAGTTCAATTGTCGGTTATTTCTTGTTTGGTAGTCAGCCAGTGAAATACTCATATTAAATGTCACTTTCAGGGTCAAAAGGGATCAATTCTGACTCATCGTCATCTTTTAGCAAAATCTCAACGCGCTGCTCAGCTTCGGTCAATTTGGTTTGACTTGAACGAGCAAGGGCAATTCCACGCTCAAATTTCTTTAACGCGTCTTCCAAATCTAAATCGCCATTTTCAAGTTGATTAACCAATGCATCTAGCTCGGTTAGTGACTCTTCAAAGCTCATGTTTTCAGGTTTTTTATTCGCCATGTTGATTCTGCTTATATAGATGCTCTGGAAAGGGCTAATTGTATTTGACCTAGCAGCGGTGAAACAAGGGTTAATCTGCTTTTTATCCTAAAATTGGCAGGAAATTGTGGTTTATATACCCAAGTGACTTCAAGATGCGAGTTTCAGCAAGAATAAAACAAGCTTTAGGCAAGGAAAATTGAATATGATCATAGTATCCTATCTCTATTTAATTTAACGCCGCATAAAGCTTGTTTTAACTTGCCCTTCGGGAGCTTCATCCAAACCTTTATGCCGCGTCAGATTGGTTTGAAAGGTGCTTACATTCCTTCACCAATTTTTCTTGCCTAAAGGTTTGGATGATAGCTCTGAATTCTGCATCTTGAAGTCACTTGGGTATAGGGGTAGAGAGGTAGAGAGGAAATACATTCCGCCTAGATGAATTGTCGTGTATAATTTTGCGCCTCAGTTTTGGCGTTATCTGAATTGAATTTAGCCATAATGTCGAATAATCCGATAAAAAGTGAATCATGATATGAAGTTTATTGTAAAACCCCATCCAGAAATTTTTGTTAAAAGTGACTCGGTTCGTAAACGTTTCACTCGTACACTGGAGCGTAATCTTCGCAATATTATCCAGCGTGAAACAGAATCTGTTGCGGTATTAAACCGTCGTGATCACATCGAAATTGCTGCAAATAGCGATGAATATTACGATAAAGTGCTTGAGATCATTACTCACACACCAGGCATCCACCACTCTCTTGAAGTGTTGCAGTCTGAGTTTACCGACTTGCACAACATTTATGAGCAAGCACTAAAGCAAAGCCGTGATCTTATCGAAGGGAAAACCTTTGTAGTGCGCGTTAAACGCCGCGGTCAGCATGATTTTACTTCGATTGAAGTTGAACGTTACGTTGGTGGAGGCTTAAACCAAGCAGTTGAATCTGCTCGTGTAAAATTAACTAAGCCAGAAGTGACCGTCAATTTAGAAATCGCCAATGATAAGTTAAACCAAGTGATCGCCCGCCATAAAGGTTTAGGCGGTTTCCCTCTTGGTACTCAAGAAGATGTATTGAGTTTAATTTCTGGTGGTTTTGATTCAGGTGTTTCTAGTTACCTACATATCAAACGTGGTTCAAAAACTCATTATTGTTTCTTTAACTTAGGTGGCCCAGCACACGAAATCGGCGTGAAGCAAGTGGCACATTTCTTATGGAAGAAATACGGGTCTTCAGCGAAAGTTAAGTTTATCGCGGTAGATTTTGAGCCTGTTGTGGCTGAAATTCTAGAAAATGTTGATGATGGCCAAATGGGCGTAGTGCTTAAGCGTATGTTTATGCGAGCAGGCGGTATGGTTGCTGAAAAATTCGGTATTGAAGCGTTAGTGACTGGTGAGGCACTAGGTCAAGTATCCAGCCAAACGCTGACGAACCTACGTTTGATTGATAATGTTACCGATACATTGATTCTACGTCCTCTGATTAACTGGGATAAAGAAGATATCATTAATGTGGCGCGTGATATCGGCACAGAAGATTTTGCTAAAGTGATGCCGGAATACTGTGGCGTGATTTCTAAAAAGCCAACGGTGAAAGCGGTTAAAGCGAAACTTGAAAAAGAAGAATTGAATTTCAATTTCGATATTCTTGAACAAGTGGTGGCTAATGCTCGTGTGATGGATATCCGTGATATTGAAACTGAAAGCCAAGAGCAAGCGCCGGAAGTAGAGTTGGTTGCTGAGATTGCTCAACAAGCGGTTGTTCTTGATATTCGTAGTCCCGATGAAGAGGATATGAATCCATTAGAAATTGATGGTGTTGAGATTAAACATCTACCTTTCTACAAGTTGGCAACTCAGTTTGGCGATCTTGATCAGAGCAAACAGTATTTATTGTATTGTGATCGTGGTGTGATGAGCCGTTTGCAAGCTTTGTATCTCAAAGATTTAGGCTATAACAATGTCAAAGTATATCGCCCTTAATGGTAGATATACCCGTTGTGCTTGAAGCTGCAGTTTTGTTTCCAGTGTTCTTCACCTTTCTTTTTATAAAGGAAGGATAGACAGGCGATGTTTATAAGGCTTCATTCACTTGTCGCCTCACTGCAACTCCAATTGCTTTGGGTATAGAATAAAGTAAAACGTCGGCTTTTTAGTCGGCGTTTTTTATCTCTGCAAACAACCGATCACATTTATTTGATGGATTTCAGGCATAAAAAAAGCACAGTTAGAATAAATCTAACTGTGCGTAAATTTGATAGTGAATCAAATAATCAGGACTCAATGGTAATGAGGGAGTATTACCATAGGTCATAAAACTCAAAAAGAGTTAATGCAAACACAACATTAGCATTAGTCAATCACAGATTTACAGGTTTGGAATAAATGCTGTAACTCATTAATGTGCTATGAAATATAGAGTTTTCATGGCACTTCAGCAATGGACAATTTATAATGCTTCGCATAAGAAAAAATAATGCGTAATAATATTGTTAAAACAATGCTGTCTTTGACTACTAAATAAAGGTTTGATTTATGGCTAGACGTTTACCTCCTTTGAATTCATTACGTGTGTTTGAAGCAGCTGCTCGCTATTTGAGTTTTACTCGTGCGGCAGAAGAACTTTTTGTTACACAAGCAGCGGTTAGTCACCAAGTAAAAGCATTAGAAGAATTTTTAGGCATCAAGCTGTTCCGACGTCGTAATCGATCTTTATTGCTGACAGAGGAAGGGCAAAGCTACTTTCTGGATATCAAAGATATTTTCACGTCAATTTCTGATGCCACTGATAAGGTGTTAGAGCGTAGTGAAAAAGGGGCATTAACTATTAGTTTAACGCCAAGTTTTGCTATTCAATGGCTAGTTCCACGTTTAGCCGACTTTAATGCTCAAGAACCCGATATTGATGTACGCATTAAAGCAGTCGATATGGATGAAGGTCTACTTTCTGACGATGTTGATGTGGCGATCTATTATGGTCGTGGCAATTGGCCGGGTGTTCGTGCTGATAAACTGTATTTAGAGTGTTTAATCCCTGTGTGTTCACCACAGTTACTACTCGGTAGTAAGCCATTAAATTGTTTAGCCGACATAAAAAACCATACGTTACTGCATGATAGCTCTCGTAAGTACTGGAAGCAGTTTACTAAAGAACATGATGTTGAAGATGTTAATGTTAATCATGGTCCAATATTTAGCCACTCAACGATGGTGATCCAAGCGGCAATGCATGGTCAAGGAATCGCGCTGGTGAATAATGTTCTTGCCCAACCAGATTTAGATTCCGGACGTTTAGTGCAACCATTTGATGAAGTTCTGATCAGTAAAAATGCTTTCTATGTTGTGTGTGATACTAAGCAAGCCGAAGTTGGTCGTGTGGCAACTTTTCGAGATTGGATGCTCAGTAAAGCAGCCAGTGAGCAGGACCAATTGCTAGATGAAATCGGTGAAGAAATTGGCAGTGTCAGTGATACTGAGGAGAAAGCATGAGTCTAGAGTCACAACAACATAAAATCATAATTGATGGTGATGACAAAGCGGTGGTGACAGTATTACTTGCGCATGGTGCTGGTGCCGGAATGGACCATGAATTTATGACTGACATGGCTGAAAAGCTAGCGGCTCACGGAGTACGTGTGGTGCGATTTAATTTCCCTTATATGGTGACTCGCGCGCAAGATGGTAAAAAAAGACCACCTGATCGTGCGCCGAAACTATTGGCGGATTTTGAAGAAAAAATTATTACTTTTCATCGTGAAGGGCAGCATTTATTTCTTGCTGGTAAATCAATGGGCGGACGAATGGCCAGTCATTTATCGGAACATCCATTAGTAAGTGGAGTGATGTGTTTAGGCTTTCCTTTTCATCCACCGGGTAAACCAGAAAACTCTAACCCCAAAAGCTACAAAGGCGAGCATTTAGTTAATATCACTAAACCGATGTTAATTTTACAAGGCGAGCGTGATACTTTTGGTACCAAAAAGGAATGTCAGACATTTGCATTTTCTGATGCGATTAGTGTTGATTTTATTCCCGATGGTGATCATAGCTTAAAGCCGAGAGTCAGGTCTGGCTTTACCGAACAAGGTAATCGAATATTGGCGGTAAGCAAAATGATGGCCTTTATTGAACAACATATTCAAAATTAGATAAGAGAGAAGTTATGTCTATTTCAAAATGTAGAGGACAGAAAATTCTCGCTTTTGCCGGATTTTCTGGAGTCATTACCGTAGCACTCGGTGCATTTGCAGCTCATGGTTTATCAAACCACTTACCAGAGTATTTAATTGGTGTCTTTAAAACAGGAGTACAATATCAAGCGTGGCATACTTTTGCCTTACTAGCTTGTGGGGTGATTTTGATGATCACTGCGCCGAGTTCCTCTTCTCCGTCAGCCGAATACTCAGAGAAAGGGCGTAAAGGTGTGGCATATGCTGGTATTTGCTTTATCATCGGCATCCTTTGTTTTAGTGGTAGCTTATATGCGCTGGCTTTAACAGGAATAAAGTGGTTTGGACCAATAACCCCGTTAGGCGGTGTGTTTTTTATGTTGGGTTGGATCATATTTGCTCTATCCGTTTTACGATTAAATAAGGTGACACAGTGAAACACGTTTTACTTTACTGCCGTTCTGGTTTTGAAAAAGAATGCGCAGGAGAAATCCAAGATAAAGCCAATAATTTAGAAATTTTTGGTTTTCCCCGTGTGAAAAAACAATCGGGTTACGTGCTTTTTGAGTGTTACCAAGAAGGTGATGCGGATAAGCTTATCAAACTTATTGACTTTAAAGCGTTGATCTTTGCCCGTCAAATGATTGCGGTTGCTGATGCATTAACTGATTTACCGACAGAAGATCGTATTTCGCCAATTTTAGCGGCGATTGAAGCGCAGGATAAATTTCCAACTTGCGGTGATATTCGTGTTGAAACACCTGATACTAACGAAGCAAAAGAATTACTGAAATTCTGCCGTAAATTTACCGTTCCAATGCGTAGTGCGATGCGTGGTAAAGGTTTCTTATTTGCCAAAGATAATGCCAAAAAGCCGGTATTGCATGTATGTTTTGTGGCGCCAGGTCATTGCTATGTTGGTTATTCATTATCGCAGAATAATTCGCAGTTTTTTATGGGGATTCCACGTTTAAAATTCCCATCCGATGCACCGAGCCGCTCTACTTTGAAGCTAGAGGAAGCGTTTCATGTTTTCATTCCTAAAGAAGATTGGGATACTCGCTTAGCTCCTGGTATGTGGGCGGTCGACCTAGGCGCTTGTCCGGGCGGTTGGACCTATCAATTAGTTAAGCGTTCTATGTTTGTCCACGCGGTTGATAATGGCGCGATGGCACAAAGTTTAATGGATACCGGTCAGGTTAAATATCATGCAGCAGATGGCTTTAAATTTGAGCCAGCTAAGAAAAATGTCACTTGGTTGGTGTGCGATATGATCGAAAAGCCATCTCGAGTAGCCCAATTAATGGGTGAGTGGTTGATTCGCGGCTTAGCCAAAGAAGCGATTTTTAACTTAAAACTGCCGATGAAAGGCCGTTACGATGAAGTGTTGGAAGACATTGAAAACTTGAAGATATTCTTTAAAGAAAACGATGTGCCTTTCAAGCTGCAAGCTAAGCATTTGTACCATGACCGTGAAGAAATTACCGTGCATGTGCAGATCTTGAAGAATATTTCGCCGTACTAAAAGTGGGACGCTCCGCTCCGAGTTGCGGGTGACGAGTTCGCTTTGCTACGAGAAAAGCAAAAGCTGAGAAAAGACTATATTCTCTCAGCTTTTTTATCGTCAAAATTTTCTCGAAACTCGAAACTCGAAACTCGAAACTCGAAACTCGAAACTCGAAACTCGAAACTAGGAACCTAGATATCTCACATCCTGCAAATTAAACCCCAATTTCATATCCGTTTGTAGTGCTGCAATTCGTTTACAGGTGCGTGCTAATTCAATATGCTCATCAAACTTTTTACGGTATTTAGGTACTAAATCTTCAGCGGCATAAGCGGTTTCTATATCACCATATTGCTGCAATATTTCTTTAGCTGCTTTCGGTCCAATGCCGGGAATCCCGGGAACCTTGCTGGAACTAATGCCGACTAATCCCCAGTAATCGGCAAGTTGCTCGGGTTTGACACCAAATTCTTGTTCGATAAATGGGGCATCTAGCCAGCGGTGTTGGAAATAATCGCGAATTTGAACGTTGGGTGATAGTAGTTGGCAATAGCCTTTATCGGTTGAGATTATGGTGGCTTTTTCTCCTGCTGACGCGACTTTGTATGCAAGGGTTGCCACTAAGTCATCGGCTTCATCGCCATCAGAAAGTAAAGAGTCTATCCCTAGTTCCCACCAAGCTGATTGGATCTTTTCTAAGCCCGCGAGTAGGGGGGCTGGCATAGGTTTACGATCTTCTTTATAGCTAGGTAGAACTTGCGCTCGCCAGCCTCGGTCTTGTAGATGATGATCAAATACCGCAATGATATGGGTTGGCTGTGATTCAACCAGAATCTTATTGATGGTTCGGCTTGTAGTCGTGATAGTACGGTCAATATCATTGGCATCAGGTTGTGCGGAGTGCACTCGACGGATCAAGTTGAGGGCATCGATGATCACCAAGTGAATTGACATAACTTCTCCTAATACAATATGAAAATGGCTTTGATCTATAAAAATCAAAGCCATTGTAGCAAATTCAGCGAGTTGTAGAGTTGAATTTTATTGCTTAACGAGCAACACGATAACAAGGAATGTATTCAGAGCCTGGTAATTTCATCCGTTGCTGCTCAACAAAGTCATTCAATAAGGTATCCATTTTTTCCATCAAGTTACGATCACCATCTATGATGAATGGGCCGTGTTTCTTGATTTCGCGAATGCCTTCTGATTTTACGTTACCCGCAACAATACCAGAGAAGGCTTTTCGTAGGTTGGCAGCTAGCTTCTCTGGTGGTTGTTCTAGGTGTAGATCAAGCGCGGCCATTGATTCATGAGTTGGTTCAAAGGGGGCTTGGAAATCTGGTGCGATGTGTAGTGACCAGTTGAAGCTATAGGCGTCTTCATGAGACTTGCGGTGCTCCTTCACTTTCGGCATCGCCTCTTTCATGATTCGCGCGGCTTTAGCTGGATCACCAATCACAATTTGATAGTGTTTTTGTGCTTCAGGGCCGAGCGTATCGTGGATGAATTGATCGATAGAACGGAAGTAAGCCTCACTTTCTTTTGGCCCCGTAAGAACCAATGGCAGTGGTTGATCAGCATTATCTGGGTGCATCAATATACCGAGAATATACAGTAACTCTTCGGCAGTTCCTGGACCTCCAGGGAAGATGATAATCCCGTGGCCTAAGCGTACAAAGCCTTCTAAACGCTTTTCAATATCCGGCATGATGATCAATTCATTGACGATTGGGTTAGGTGGCTCTGCCGCAATAATTGATGGTTCAGTTAAGCCGATATAACGTTGATTTGAGTAGCGTTGCTTAGCATGCCCTACTGCTGCGCCTTTCATCGGCCCTTCCATTGCACCAGGACCACAACCTGTACAAATATTCATTTCACGTAAGCCGAGTTCATTTCCTACTTCACGAGTGTATTGATATTCAATAGGATTGATCGAGTGGCCACCCCAACAAACGACAAGATTAGGTTCGGTGCCTGTTTGGAGTGCTTTAGCATTGCGTAAAATACCAAATACTTGGTTAGTAATTTGCGTTGAATCCGTTAGATGTAGACGCTGGCTATCTGCTAAGTGTACGTGTAAAAAGACGATGTCTCGTAATACAGAGAATAGGTGGGCTTGAATCCCTTTAATGATCGTTCCGTCAACGAAAGCATGTTCAGGTGGATCGGTCAGTTCTAGTTTAATACCACGTTCGCGACGCAGTACTTCAATTTCAAAGGATTCGTTTAATTTTAGTAATTGTTCAGAATCATCCGTATGGCTGCCTGAATTCAATACCGCTAGAGAACAGCTGCGATAAAGCTGATAGAGATCGCTTGAAGCCGCTTTTTTTAACTTGCTGACTTCTAATTGAGATAATAAATCTAAACTACCCATAGGGCTAATTTGCGTAATCATAGAAAGCTCCTTCTCACCGATTATGAATTATGATTGTTTCGGTAGGTCCTTTCACCTTACACAGATTCGTATTATTTCGCTATATTCAGTGAATAATATTTATTGATAAGTGAGTGATCTCAATGACATTCTTTAGGGCCTGTTGAGCTTTCGTGGTTAAATTTTATTCGAGATAAAAGCGTTTTAGGCAAGGCAAGTCGATTGTAGCCTAGTTATTCTAAGTAAATGAGACTTAACGAAGCATAGAACGCTTTTAGCCGAACCCTTTGGGCAGCGTTTGTTGGTCATTTGCACTGCGTTATCGGCTCCTCGTGTAGGCTAGCTACACTACGGAACCTCTGCCTTGTTCAAATACCCAACAACTTGCTGCAAAAATCATCACGAAAGATCAACAGACCCTAGGGGCTGTTGATTAACTAGCGCTTTTGGTTGCTTTCATCGTTACGTAAAATGGCTTTGGCTATTTCATCATGTCCACTTGAGGTGTGAATTTTGATGAGTCCTTGCTCCACCGCTTGCTCGCAAGCGTGACGAATATCTTTACCGGCAAAACTAGCGGCTGGTGCATTTTCGATAGCGGTTAAGTGTACCCAGTTAGAGGGTTCTTGTGTGGAGTAACATTTTTTGATTTTTCGAGCTAAATAAATCGCCATAAACAGGATATCAACCAATTCCTTATCGTTAATAGCGGTATAGGCACGCGGTAAAAATGGGTATTCAGCCATCCCCATTCTAAAGTGGCGGTCTATATTTTGATTTGGTTCAAATTGATTTATCCAGTTCTGAATTTTTTCACAGAAATAATCTGGTGTATTTTGCGCTTCACCTTTAGGTTCTATGTATAAAAATAACCCATCAGAAAAATGGTATAAGCGAGCTGGCTTGATAATCAACTTTTTCATGTAGTCACCAAACTGTTTTTCAACATTGAGACCTACTTGATAGCCTTGCTTTAAATATACATTACGTAAAAATGGGAAATCGAACATCACAAAGTTTAAGCGGTCACTTAATGGCTCATTGATCAACTCACCAAGTCGCCATTGTTCAAATACGGCATTACTACGTTCTAATGATTTTGGTAGTTTAGCATTTAATAACTTGAGGTTTTGCAGCCCAGATCTAGGATGGGTGTATAAATCAATCGTTTGAGTTTCAACTTCATCACGTATTTTTTGATTTAAATAACCACGGCGAATCACTAAACATAGAAGCATAAAAGCAACGATCCCTAGGATAATCGTGGCACGTTGGTATTTAACATACTGTGTATCGAGATAAATTAAATCGTCTTCAAGACCTGCATAATGCAATGTTTTTTCAATGATGTCTTTTTGTTGACGAAATACATCTTCATTAATGGCGTTAAATTGATCTTGTTGGTTTTGCCATAGTCGTTGATATTGTTGTTGCATGATTAATGCTTGCTGGTAATTTTTATCTTGTTGATAAGCTTCAGACAGCACTTGATAAGCAAACATTTGTAAGTGTTTATCTTGCGTTTTTTCAGCAATATCTAAAGCATTTTCACTACTTGAAATAGCGACTTTTATCTCTTTTTTAGATAGAGATAGTGCACCTCTAAGTAGTAATGTTTTTGTTTTTAATTCTGAATTACTACTTTGTTCAACTAGCGTTTCTGCTTCTATTAAATAGTTTTCAGAATGGGTGAGATCAAATAGCTTTAAATAGGTATTTGATATATCAATTCGTAGCTGGATGACTTGCTTTATGTCTCTTTGATTAGTTTCGTTATCAAGTAGGTTTAAATAGTTCACTAACGCTAAATTATATTTTCCTTGTTTAAAGAAAATATCCGCCATTAATTTTACTGTATTTGAGAGCGGTACGGAGTGCGGGTAAGCATCATAAAAGTCTGCCGCTTCAATGGCATGTTCAAGCGCTTTATCAAATACTTGGCGAGTATAAAACAACTGTGCAAGTAATAAGTTAGTACGGGCTAATTCACCACTATCACTTTCTTCTATCGCTGACCAATAGGCGGTGAGAAGTTCGGTTAAAGACTGATCGTATTGGTTTTTTGATAAATAATGCTGTCCTAAACGTAAATGGTAATCGATAGTCAAAGGGACCGATCTAGCACTCGTTAAATAATTACGTGCTTGCTGAAAGGCAGCTTCTGCTTTGACATCATGATCCAAGTCGCTGTTCATTTCAGCTTCTAACATATTCAGTTGGTACAAGGTTTCTTGTTGCCAATGTTTATTCGTGTTTTCTTTCTTAACCTGTGCTTTTAGCTGATCTACATTTTGTTGAACACGTTCAAGGTCTTTGGTCCATTGCCAAAGTAATTTTGCATATTCCAGCTTAGTCGTTAGTAGTGGTTGGGTAACTTGATATTTGATGGCTATGGCTTCGGCTTCTTTTAAGGTAATAAATGCAAGGTTTTCTGAGCCTAATGCGTAGTAAGCACTAGCCATAATCTGTAGTGCTTCAATAGTTGTTGAAGGCGTTCTAATGGTTTTTTCACTACCTTCTCGCGACAGCGTGTAGTCTTGGTTTTTGGTAGAGACTAATTTACGTGTAGAAATATAGCGCTTAGTAATATCTAAGGATTGCTCAGGAGTGACGCTAAGAAACTTATGTGCTTCATTGAGGATAGGTGAGAGGTAGACTTTGGCCTGAAGCGCAGAGCTGAATGTCAGCATAAAAGCGAAACATATCCAAAGGATCTTTTTCATAGTTACATTATCTCTAAGAAGCGGTACGGATGATGATACCCAAGCTATCTAAAGTACTCTCAATTGAATATTTTTAGGTTGCTTGGGTTTGAATAGCTTAGCATTATTGCGACAGCTTGTTGAGTCGCAAGTGAGAATAAGCTTACATTTATGGGATGGTTAGTTTTCTTAGATCATAGTTTGGCAGAGTAGCTAGTAGCTACTGACGAGCCATCCGAGTCATTTGGCTTGGCTTAGATAGATGAGTTGAACGAAATGGATTGATATCCAAGCCACCACGGCGGGTATAGCGCGCATAAACACTCAATTTTTCAGGCTGGCAGTATTTCATTATGTCACAAAAAATACGCTCAACGCATTGTTCATGGAATTCGTTATGCTCACGGAATGACACTAAGTAGCGTAGTAGCGCTTCTTGATTGATTTTATTTCCAGTGTATTCGATTTCAACACTGCCCCAATCAGGTTGATTGGTGATTAAGCAATTTGATTTCAATAAATGGCTATGTAAGCACTCACTGACCTTTTTGGGGAAGGTAGAACCTTTAAGGTAGCTTTCATCGAATTGGTAATCACTGATCTCAATATCTTGGTCATCAATACACTGACCTTGCATTGTAGTAATAGGTTGCTGAGTATAATGGCTTAGAGAGTGTAGTGTAACTTCTACCGCTTCTCCTGCGCAATGAGATAAGTCTTGCGCGATAATTTGTTTAACTTGCTGCCAAGATTCAAAGCGAGTTTGGTTAAAACTATTGAGGTAGAGTTTGAAGGATTTGGATTCAATCAAGTTAGGACTAGTCGGTGGGAGAATGACATCACCAATTGCGACTTGAGGTAATCCTTTTATATTGAGCCATGATAATTCATAGAGTGTCCAAATGTCGCTACCAACAAAAGGTAGTTCGGCAGAGTCCTTTAATCCCAAATCATCACGGTTTAAGCTACGCGGAACTGGCTGTAAAAGGCTCGCATCGTAGTCATGGCTATATTGTGTCGCTTGACCTAATGTTAATCCTTGCAATTCTTTGGCATTAGCATATTTTGTCTGCTTTGATGAGTGGGTCATGATACTTCTCTTATCCGAAATTTGTTTGAATATTACTGAATTAAAAGTTAACTGTCACTAGGGGCAGCATACCCTAAGGAGTCCTAAATGAATCACAATATTGCCCAGGCATTAGCGGTTTTAACCACAGAATTTGTGGATAAATGGCAGGAGGCTTATAAAAGCTTTCCTATCGCTAATGAGATGGAAGGCATTCCTTCACCTTGCGTGCAACGTACTGATGGCCAAAATATTGAATGGTTACCTCAAGAACGTGATGAATTAGCAGATTTCAGTGATTTAGAGCGCGGTATTGAGTTAATTATTCACCCTGACGTAAAGGCTTTCTATGGATCGCAGTATAGCGCAGATCTTACTTTGTCCTGGAAAGGTAAGCCATTTACTTTGTTGCAAGTGTGGAGTGATGAGGACTTTATTCGTCTGCAAGAAAATATTTTAGGTCACTTAGTGACGCAGCGCCGCTTAAAATTAAAACCCACCATTTTTATTGGTACAACGGATGCCGAGTTGGATGTGATTTCAATCTGCAATATTTCTGGTGAAGTGATTTTAGAGCGATTAGGAACCGATAAGCGTGATGTGCTCTCGCCCAATGTCGAACAGTTTTTATTACAATGCCAAGCAGAAGTGTAGTTGGGGTCTTAAGTGTACGTAGTTGAATTACGATTTGAATGTTTTGATAACACCACTATCGATGCGGTAGAAAAAGCAATTAATGGTTTATTTGATGCTTTGCGTTATAACGGTCAAATTCTCGGTCGTGAGTTTCCGATTATTATTGGTGATGGCGAATTTCGAGCTCGCTTGATTTGTCCTGAAGCCAATAGCTTACATGCTGATTACCATTCTGATTATGTCAAAGTATGCTTGCAACGATTAACTGAGGCAAAGGTATTGGCACCAAAAGTGAAAGTGCTTGGCCAAGATCTTAACTCTGAGCAAACGGTGTCATTTGATGAGCAGAACATACCAAGTTGGCAGGTTTTATATACCACTTTTGTTCACTCATGCTCCCCATTACGTTGCGGTGATACGTTTAGGCCTATCCCTTTGTATCACAATCCACCTACATTAAATGGCGATCATAAGTCGTTAGTAAAATGGCAGACAGAATGGCAGGCATGTGATGAATTGCAAATGGCAGGTGCTTGTGAGGCGGAACATGCAGGTTTGAAAGAAATTGCTCAAGTAGACAGTGATTTATTCCGCCGAGGGTGGGATTTACGTGGTCGATTAGAGTACATCACCAAGATCCCGACCTATTACTATTTATATCGAGTAGGTGGTGAAAGTTTGCAAGCCGAACAGGATCGACCTTGTCCTCGTTGTGGTGGTGATTGGAAACTTGAACAACCTTTACATGATATTTTCTATTTCAAATGCGACGATTGCCGCATTGTGTCGAATTTGTCTTGGGATCATTTGAAGTAATTCTTAGAAGGCGCTTAGACATGAGGGCCGATGGAGTCGTTGCTCGTGACTAGGGCGCTTTGCTACTCGTAACTCGGGGAAGGTGCTATAAATTTAGTGTAATAAATAGAAATTTACTCGATTTATACTTTTCAAAGAACTGAAATCTTTCAACGAGCAACGAGCAACGAGCAACGAGCAACGAGCAACGAGCAACGAGCAACGAGCAACGAGCAACGAGAAGCGCAGCGGCCGAGCTACGAGTTCCCGCCTTTCGCCAATATTCTATCCAAGTGATTGGCAAATTCACGTTTATCGGTTTGGGATAAAGGTGGAGGCCCTCCGCTTTGAACACCGCTTGAACGCATGGTATCCATAAAATCACGAATATTCAGACGAGCTTTGATGGTGTCTTTGGTATAAAGCTCACCGCGCGAGCTTAATGCTTGGCCGCCTTTGGTGATCACTTCATCAGCGAGAGGGATATCGGAGGTAATGACGAGATCGCCGGCTTCCACGCGGCGTACGATTTCATTGTCCGCAATATCAAAGCCACTTTCGACTTGCACGCTATGAATATTATTACGCTTAGGAACTGGCACTAAGTGGTTGGCAATAAATGTGGTGGTAATGCCGGTGCGTTCGGCGGCGCGACAAATAGTTTCTCGGATGGTTTTTGGACACGCGTCAGCATCAACCCAAATTTTCATGTTATTTCCCTTCTAGCGCGATTAAGCGTTGAGTCAATTCTTGAACTTGCTTTTCTAATTGTGAAATACGTTCTTCTGCTGAGAGGGTGTTTTTGTCATTGGCAATTTCCACTTTTGGCACCTTGTTGGATGACTTCCAAGATTTTAAAGTGGCAATAATTGCCGGCATGGGTACTGGCATAGAAAGTCTGGATTTAACCAATGCCACGCTTGGCTCTTTTCCTTCCTCGGTAATGGCAGACAGTACTCTGTGCAGTTCTTCGGTAATGTTGTGTGTTTGCATATGTAGACTCTCTTATTCAAACCTGAGGTTAATCATTTTCGACTATACGATAGGGGGGAAGCATAAATTTTGCGACTTTAAAGCCAATCATTATCGCTCGGCCTTGGTAATAGTCGTCACCACGGGCAGAAAATTCAAACTGATATAAAGAATGAAATTGAAAACGCCCATCAGGTAAGCGTAATTGATAACGTAATAGCGACACTGACAGTAGTTGTAAATCGAGCTGTTCGCAATGACGAGCAATCGCCTTGTGTGCTAATTCTGATTGCCTACGCTGCTGCCAGAAGAGGAAAGCGATGAACACAACTAAAAGGATCATCAGTAAGTCGGTTATCATTGGTTACCTTTATCCATATTGTTATCTCGTGAAATTATTGTGCTGATTTAGTTTGTTGTTGTAGCGTGTAAAGCGCATTCGCTAGTTCAGGGCTTGGGGTATGGCTTAATAGTGGTAAGAAGGTAAAGCGCAAGTCTGGGATCATGACTAAATCGGCAAATAATTGATTAAACAAATCTTGGTTTTTGGTCTGAGCTAGGCGTAGTAAGAATTTTACTGCGCGTGCTTCGGTATTCAATTGTGCCCAACAACGGCCGGCAATCGCAATTAACACTTCTGCGTGACAAAGCCTTTCATCGGCGAGCACTTTTTCTAGGATAGCAATAAGTTGATCAGAATTCGCTCCAGATAAGGCGCGAACATACGCGGACAATAAGAATAAATCTGGTTGAGCTTTTCCACATTCTTGTTCAGCAAGTTCTAATAAGCGTTGGGCTAATTTGTCGGTGATCTCAACATGCTCTAAAGCGCCAAGTAAAGCGTATAACGCTGGGTGATTAGCTTTATCGTCAGCAAGTTTGCTTAGCGCCTTACGAATCGCCACACCGTTTTGCTGGTCTGACAATCGACTACACATGTCAGTAATACCTTGCAAGCCAACAGTTTGCCAATTATTCCACCCTAAATCACCAGTAAAGTAATGCTGAGCATGTTCATAATATTGGCTGGTGGGTAAGCATAAATCTGCTCGAATGACACTATGAAAAACCGCCATTTTGTCGTCATTCGGTTTGAAGGTGTATGGATTATTGGCTAAATGCTGTTGCTGTTCTTCGGTGAGGTCTTGAGTTAACAGTGCGCCACTTGCTTTTACCGAGAAAGCCTCTGTCACGTACTTTAAAAAATTACCAATATCTGTTTGATTGAGTAGGCCGCGCTCATCGAGGGGGAATTTTAAGAACCAAATCCAAGGTTGCTGGCTGTCATTCCAATAGGCAATGGCTAGGTTGGCATGACGCTGCAATGGGTAAGGGTAAGGTTTTTGCCCCATTTCAACTTGCTGGAAATCTTTGGTTTCAATCGCTTGAATGCGTCGCCCTAAATCAAAAATTTTAAACTGGCACTGACTTTGTTCTAATAGTTGGCTTAGGTTGTGTATTGCATTCATATAAGCTTCCAGTTTAATTCGAGTATATAATTCGTTATGAAATGGTATCTTATACCCAAGTCACTTCAAGATGCGAGTTTCAGCAAGAATAAAACAAGCTTTAGACAAGGAAAATTGAATATGATCATGGTTATTCCATCTCTATTCAATTTAACGCCGTATAAAGCTTGTTTTAACTTGCCCTTCGGGAGCTTCATTCAAACCTTTATGCCGTGTCAGATTGGTTTGAAAGGTGCTTACATTCCTTCGCCATTCTTCCTTGCCTAAAGGTTTGGATGATAGCTCTGAATTCTGTATCTTGAAGTCACTTGGGTATATACCCAGAATATCAAGGGGTGGGAACAAAATGAACGAATATATTGAATTAACCGATGTACTTGAGCAGCTTGAAGATCAACTGATTCAATTGTCGTTATGGGAAGAGGAACCGCCGACTCAGAAAGCGTTAAGTAGCGACCAACCATTTGCATTAGATACACTTCAACCAACCCAATGGTTGCAATGGATTTTTCTACCTAAAATGCACGAGCTTATTGAATCACAATCAGAAGTGCCGATTGGCTTTGAAGTCAGCCCTTATTTTGAGCAAGCCATGACAGATAAAGATCATCGTGATGCCTTGTTACCTATCCTAAATCAATTAGATGAAACCGTGAGATGAATGTAGAAAATAACCCTGAGTTGATGAGGGACTCACAAGAGGCCGTTGTTGAAACGATAGAGCTAGAAGTGGTTTATCGTGACGAGTATTTTATCGCGGTCAATAAGCCAGCTGGAATGTTAGTACATCGTTCGTGGCTTGACCGTCATGAGACGCAATTTGTGATGCAGACCTTGCGAGATCAAATTGGCCAGCATGTGTTCCCTTTGCATCGACTTGATCGTCCAACGTCTGGTGTTTTGTTGTTCGCATTATCGAGTGAATTTGCCTCAAAAGCAGCACCAATGTTTGCTGAACATCAATTCACCAAAACTTATCATGCAATTGTACGTGGTTGGATTGAGGAGGGAGATCGCCTTGATTACCCGCTGAAAAAAGAGCAGGACAAAATCGCTGATAAATTTGCATCAAAAGAGGTTGAAGCTCAGTCCGCTATTACTGACTACCAACCATTGTCTAAAGTTGAAGTTCCCCACTCAACGGGCCGCTTTCCAACTAGTCGTTTTTGTTTGGTAGAAATGACACCACTAACCGGTCGTAAACATCAATTACGTCGTCACATGGCGCACTTACGTCATCCAATATTAGGGGATACTTCTCATGGTGATGGTAAACAAAACCGTCTATTTAGAGAGGTTTATAACGCAAATCGCCTAATGTTACATGCCAGTAAGTTAGAGTTTGTCCACCCTTACACGGATGAGAATATCGCCATTGAAGCGAAGTTTGATGAGGTGTGGTTAACGCTCGTTGAAGAGTTTGATTGGAAGATCTGTTTCGAGTAGTGTGTTTCGTGTTACGAGTACAAAATGTATCGGTGCTCGAATCTCGGGAGTTTTACTTCTCGTAACTCGGAAAAGCGAGCTCCTCAATACATGAAATAGAGCGTCATCCTGAAAAGCGACGTAGGAGCGCAGTTCAGGATCTCCAACAGCGATGGGAAACTTAATGTGTAGTAGGAGATTCCGTATCTTCTTCGCTTAGACTCATGTACGGAATGACGTTATTTGAGTTACAGAGATGTGGCTATCTATTCCCTTATTTCAGCTTCTCTAAATCTGCTTCTATCTCTGCAATTTTCCCAGCCACTACTTTTTCTAGGTGACGTAAGTCGGTCAAGATTTTGTGCTTGATATCAGTACTGTCTAATTCTTTGGGTTTAGTTATCTGGTTAAGCTCAGTCATCACTTGGGTGAGGTTTGGGCTCACTTCTGTGGTTTCTTTATATTGGCCTGATTGGTTATTTACCCGAATATTTTTGCGCTGACGTGGGTATTTGAATTTTAAGCTTTTGGCAAATAGTTCACCTTTTTGTTTATGAAAGTAAACTTTTAATACATCGACTTGAGCTTCTTGGCGCAAGCTGTAACGCGCAATGAGAGATGTGTCTGGAATACCAAGTTTCTTTAAGTTTGGATACATAAATCATTTACCTCTGGTTAAAACAAAAGGGTTAGAACAAAAGACGAATGTTGCTGTTTACTTTCAGTATAGTGATAAGCAATAACTATTCATGTGGTGATAAAGTTTTAATTGCCTCAACCAATTCAATTTTTAGTGCCTCTTCTACCTCCGACTCTAATCGACCTCCGCTAGGTGAGGTGAGGATAAATAAATCTTCTGCTCGCTCTCCTATAGTGGTGATTTTTGCGCCATGTAAGTTTACACCTAGTTTGGCAAAGACTTGGCCAATTGTTGCTAAAAGCCCTGGGGTATCAAGAGCAACAAGTTCCATTAAACTGCGTTTTCCTGTACGTGTTGGGATGAAATCGACACGAGTTTTAACATGGAAGTGTTTGAGTTTGTTAGGGACTCTGCGTGAACGAGTATTGGCGCTGATTTTTCCATTTAGTACATCAGTGAGATATTGTTTGATTTGCTCGTGGCGGACATCTTCAACGGGGTCTCCATTTTGGTCGAGAACCATAAAGGTGTCTAGAGCATAACCATCTTTGCTGGTCATAACTTGAGCATCATGAATACTTAAATTTCGACGATCTAGTTCGGCGGCCATCATACCAAATAAGCTCGCTTTATCTTTTGCGTAAATGAAAACTTCTGTACCACCGCGTGTGGCATTTTTACTGATTAAGACAAGTGGTTTATCTGCTGGGTGCGTAAGTAGGTGCTCACTATGCCATGCGATTTGTTTCGCAGTATGTCGTAAAAAGTAGTCAGCTTTAAATCGTTGCCATAGCACTTCAATTTCTCTTGGGCTGAAGTTTTCTTTACGTAGCATTGCAGCCGCCATGTGTTGGTTATGGCGAATACGGTCACGCAGATCAACCGGGTTTTCTAACCCCCGACGTAAGGCGCGTTGGGTTGAGTAAAATAGCTCAGCAAGTAGTGTCCGTTTCCAACTATTCCATAGCTCTGGATTGGTCGCACAGATATCGGCAACGGTTAAGCACACCAGATTTTCTAGGTATTCTTCATCGCGTACTTTTTTGGCAAACTCGGTGATGACATCAGGGTCGTAAATATCACGTCTTTGCGCGGTGACAGACATTAATAAATGGTTTTGAACTAACCAAGAAACTAACTTAGCTTCAGGTTTTGAAAGGTCGTGTTCAATGCAAAAATCGTAGGCTTCTACAGCACCAATTTCAGAGTGATCACCACCGCGGCCTTTACCAATATCATGGAATATCGCAGCAATAATCAGTAAGTTTTTCTTCTGCATTCTAGGATAAACATCGCAACATATTGGATGTTTATCATGGTTGTCGATATTACTAAACGAGTGGATATGCTTGAGTACCCGCATGCTGTGTTCATCGACGGTATAGACGTGAAATAGGTCAAACTGCATTTGGCCAACGATTTGGCTCCATTGG
The DNA here is from genome assembly GCF_002218005.2 of Vibrio algivorus. Lineage (GTDB taxonomy): Bacteria > Pseudomonadota > Gammaproteobacteria > Enterobacterales > Vibrionaceae > Vibrio > Vibrio algivorus. Next base: position 1,830,344 of record NZ_AP018678.1, on the reverse strand, counting down.
GGTAAATATGCCGCTAATACTCCCAAGCGATGCATTAAACTGAAAGCTTTATGTAACGAATTGGGGTGATTAATGAGCGCCATGAATTTTTCACGGGCAGCAGGAATAGTGTGTAAGAATCGGTTGAGCCTACGTCTTGCAGTACGTAGCTGGCGCAAGGTTGGTGGGCTAACACCTTCAATGGTTGAATCATTGGCAATATGTAAAAACATGTCCAAAATGGTTTCAGGCCTTGCTTGGAATAGAGCTGGTTTTCTCGCTTCAATTAATGATCCGCGGCGCTGAAAGTCATCCGAAATGATGACCGCATCTGGCAGCTTGCCTTTACTCATAATGGCTTGATCAAAGAGCTTGAGCAGCATTTTATTGAGTTCGGCAACCCGACGTAATGTCCGGTAAAACTCTTTCATCATCATTTCGATGGCACGGTTACCTTCACCGGTAAAACCTAAATTTTCTGCCACGTTAGCTTGATGGCCAAAGGTTAAGCGGTTGTCATAACGTTTTAATTCAATATGTAGTGCAAAGCGAACACGCCATAAGAAGTTTTGACACTCCAATAATTCGCGATATTCAGCGTCAGTTAAAAAACCAGCGTAACTCATTTCACGTAGTGAGGTCGCGCCGAAATGACGACGGGCAACCCAACTTAAAGTGTGAATGTCTCGCAGGCCACCGGGACTAGATTTAATATCTGGCTCTAAATTATATGTTGTGTCGTGATAGCGAGCGTGTCGTTCACGTTGTTCTTCAAGCTTGGCTTCATAGAAAACATCACTAGGCCAAAAGCTAGCCGATGAAATCTGTTCAATGAGTTGATTGTAGGTATCTTCACATCCACATAAAAAACGCGCTTCTTGTAAATTAGTTGCAACGGTTAAATCATCTTTACCGACGTGGATACATTCCTTTAAGGTTCGGACACTATGGCCAACTTCTAAGTGCAGATCCCATAGTAGAGTGATGAATTCACTGATTTTTTTGTTTACTTCATCAGAGATTTTCTTTTCTGATAATACCAGGATATCAATATCAGACAGAGGATGAAGTTCCGAACGACCATAGCCTCCCACCGCAATTAAGCTAAGTGAATTTACTTGTGCAAAGCCAAAAAAGTCCCATAAGCGCTGAAGTATGGAGTCCATATAAGCAGAACGTTCATATACCAAATCTTGGACAGGCTGTCGCTGTTCTAAAAAGGCTTGTTTTTGGTGCTGAGAAAACTGTTCCAATTGCTGTTTAAGAGCCATGGATGACAGTTGTTGATCATCGAGAGAGACTGGAGACTGATAAGTCATGAATGCATTCCTTGCAACAAGTAAATCTAATTCGATAGTACCTGTATTGCAGATAATAAAAAAGCCTTTATCAGAATAGAGATAAAGGCTTCATTTTTCGAGTTCGAGTTCGAGTTCGAGTTCGAGTTCGAGTTTAGATATTGTTCATTAAACGAGGAATAGATTCTTCCGAGCGTAATGTCATTACTTCACAACCCGATTTAGTGACAAGAATAGTATGCTCATATTGTGCTGAGTTTTTGCCATCGCCTGTATAAACCGTCCAATCGTCTTCAGCATCAACGGTTACGCCAAATTTACCTGCGTTGATCATAGGTTCAATGGTGAAGATCATACCTTCTTTCATGACACGACGGTCTGAGTTTCGGTAATGCACAACTTGAGGTTCTGAATGAAACTCATCACTGATTCCATGACCACAAAAATCTTTCACAATCGAAAATTTATTGCGAGGGTTCTTTTTGTTGTTGTCTTTGATGTATTTTTCAATGGCAGTACCAATATCGCCAATGGTTGCACCAGGTTTTACTTTACGCATGCCAACATAAAGTGCTTCTTGAGTCACCATACATAAGCGTTTATCGGCAGGAGAAACATCACCTACTAGGAACATCTTAGAAGTATCACCATAGTAACCTTCAGGGCGAACGCTAAGATCGGCATTTGGATCGTTCGGAATGATCACTGTGATGTCTAGGTTGACAATATCACCATTTTTTAAAACTGCAGGCTTAACTTGGCCATTGCTGCCTATTTCATCTTGGCTTGCTGGAATACCGTGACAAACAATATGATTGATCGAAGTACAAATTGATTTTGGATAGCCATGGTAGTCAAGAGGTGCTGAGTAAGCGCCTTTTTCTAGGGCATAGTTATGGCAGATTTTATCAAGTTCTTCGGTGGTAACCCCTTCTTTGATGTGGGGTTCAATCATTTCTAAAACTTCGGCTGCGAGCTTACAAGCAACGCGCATTTTTTCAATTTCTTCAGCGGTGTTAATTTTGATCGACATAATTAGTATCCGTTATCTCTTTGTGTCTAGTGTATTAACAGTGGGCTCTAATCGCAATTGAAATCCGTTAGCATCTAGGATAAATCTCTTTATTTGGCAGAATAAATGATAAATCAACAAAAAATCTCACCTCGAAAAGGTCAGTTTTTCTGGTGTTCTAACTGGCTTTTATGATATAAAGCGCACCGAAATCTGTAACTACTTTCTCCTTTTTAAGGCGAAGTAGTGTGGGTTTCATATACTTATTTCTTAAATCACACACATTCCGACACGTGATCCGGGGTGCTCTTTTAAGCTTATTTATAGCGAAAGGGTCGGTATCATGGGGGATGTGGAGGCCTAACCCCATATAGAGGATTATATAATGGCAACTGTATCAATGCGCGATATGCTTAAAGCTGGTGTTCACTTTGGTCACCAAACTCGTTACTGGAACCCAAAAATGAAGCCATTCATCTTTGGCGCTCGTAACAAAGTTCATATCATCAACCTAGAACAAACAGTTCCAATGTTCAACGATGCACTAGCTGAGCTAGGCAAAATCGGTGAGCGTAAAGGTAAAGTTCTTTTCGTTGGTACTAAGCGCGCAGCTTCTGAAGCAGTAAAAGAAGCAGCTATCAACAGCAACCAGTACTACGTAAACAACCGCTGGTTAGGCGGCATGTTGACTAACTACAAAACTGTTCGTCAATCAATCAAGCGTCTGAAAGATTTCGAAGCTCAAGCTCAAGACGGCACTTTTGAAAAACTAACTAAGAAAGAAGCTCTAATGCGTACCCGTGAAATGGATAAGCTAGAGAAATCTCTTGGTGGTATCAAAAACATGGGTGGCCTACCTGACGCACTATTCGTAATCGATGCTGATCACGAGCACATTGCTATTAAAGAAGCAAACAACCTAGGTATCCCAGTATTTGCTGTTGTAGATACAAACTCTGACCCAGATGGCGTAGATTTCGTTATCCCTGGTAACGACGATGCAATCCGTGCGGTACAACTATACCTAAACGCTGCTGGTCAAGCGGTAACTGAAGGTCGTAACAAAGACGTAGCTGCAGTTGCTGATAAAGACGGTTTCGTAGAAGAAGCTTAATATCGTAACTCCTAGGTTCAACAGACCCTAGCCACTTAATCTTGCTGTCATAAATGAATAGCTGAGATTGAGTTATAGTTACAAATAGGGGACATGCTTTTAATAAAATATTAGCCTGGCCCCTGTTTTTTACCATTTTTGGAATCAACCGAGGATTAAACCATGGCAACAGTAACTGCTGCTCTAGTTAAAGAATTGCGTGAGCGTACTGGCGCAGGCATGATGGATTGTAAAAAAGCGCTTGTTGAAGCGAATGCTGATATTGAATTAGCAATCGAAAACATGCGTAAAAGCGGTGCGGCTAAAGCTGCTAAAAAAGCGGGTAACGTTGCTGCTGAAGGTACTATTTTAGTAAAAGAAGCGGACGGTTTTGCCGCGCTTCTTGAAGTAAACTGCCAAACTGACTTCGTAGCTAAAGATGCGAATTTCCTAGCATTTGCTAACGAAGTTCTTGATGCTGCAGTTGCAGAGCGTTTAGATGTAGAAGCACTTCAAGCTAAATTTGAAGACACTCGTATCGCTCTAGTTGCAAAAATTGGCGAGAACATCAGCATCCGCCGTGTTCAATACATTGAAGGTGCTAAAGTCGGTTCTTACCGTCACGGTGAGCGTATCGGTGTAGTTGTTGCTGGTGATGCTAGCGATGAAGTAATCAAGCAAGTTGCTATGCACGTAGCAGCATCTAAGCCTGAATACGTAAACCCTGAAGATGTTCCTGCTGATGTTGTTGCTAAAGAGAAAGCGGTTCAAGTTGAAATCGCAATGAACGAAGGCAAACCACAAGAAATCGCAGAGAAAATGGTTATTGGTCGTATGAAGAAGTTCACTGGTGAGGTTTCTCTTACTGGTCAAGCTTTCATCATGGAACCTAAGAAAACTGTTGGTGAATTCTTGAAAGAGCAAGGCGCTTCAGTAACTAACTTCGTTCGTCTAGAAGTTGGTGAAGGTATCGAAAAAGCGGCTGAAATGAGCTTCGCTGAAGAAGTTGCAGCGGTACAAAAAGGTTAATTCCTGATTTGTATAGCTAACCTAAAGGACCGTGGCACTGCTGCGGTCTTTTTGTGAGGAAAAGGCCCTAGGCATCTAGTTCCTAGTCCCTAGGAAAGCACTTCACAGCTAGTGCAATGCTTTAAGTTATTAGATGGAATAGACTAAATTATTAATTGTTATGAATGTGCAGTATATCTAGCATCACCAGGAACCAGGAACCAGGAACCAGGAACCAGGAACCAGGAACCATAATCTGTCTATTCATAACCGTTAATCAACCATACTTTGAAAGGTAAACTCCATGACAACGAATCCTAAGCCTGCATATCAGCGTATTTTGTTAAAACTTAGTGGCGAAGCTCTACAGGGTGAAGAAGGTTTTGGTATCGATCCGGCTATTTTGGATCGCATGGCTCAAGAAATTAAAGAACTCGTTGAACTTGGCGTACAAGTTGGCGTTGTTATTGGTGGTGGTAACCTATTCCGTGGTGCTGGTCTAGCGGAAGCTGGCATGAATCGTGTAGTTGGTGATCACATGGGGATGCTAGCGACTGTGATGAATGGCCTAGCAATGCGTGATGCGCTTCATCGTGCTTATGTGAATGCGCGAGTAATGTCTGCGATTCAATTAAAAGGTGTATGTGATGATTACAACTGGGCGGATGCGATCAGTCAACTTCGTCAAGGCCGTGTAGTGATCTTTTCTGCTGGTACGGGTAACCCATTCTTTACAACTGATTCAGCAGCATGTCTACGCGGGATCGAAATTGAAGCAGATATTGTACTAAAAGCAACCAAAGTGGATGGCGTTTATACTGCTGACCCAGTTGCTAACCCAGACGCTGTTTTGTGTGATAAACTGAGTTACAACAGCGTGCTGGAAAAAGAATTAAAAGTGATGGACTTAGCTGCCTTCACTTTAGCTCGTGATCATAAAATGCCAATTCGCGTATTCAACATGAACAAGCCAGGTGCTTTGCGTCGTGTCGTAATGGGTGAGCAAGAAGGCACACTAATCGGCGAGCTGCCAGAATAAGAACGTGATAAAGCAATTAACATCGCGAGAGTGAAGGTGTTCGCTCTGTAGAAAATACAAATAACAAGGTGATATCGTGATTAACGAAATTAAACAAGACGCTCAAGAGCGCATGGCAAAAAGTGTTGAAGCACTAAAAAATAACCTTTCAAAAATCCGTACAGGCCGTGCTCACCCAAGTATTCTGCAAAATATTTCTGTTGAATATTACGGTGCACCAACGCCTTTAAACCAAGTTGCTAACATCATTGCTGAAGATGCGCGTACATTGGCAATTACTGTTTTTGATAAAGAGCTGACGCCAATGGTAGAAAAAGCCATCATGAAATCAGATCTAGGTCTTAACCCAATGTCTGCTGGTACGGTAATTCGTGTACCACTTCCACCATTAACAGAAGAGCGTCGTAAAGACCTTGTAAAGATTGTTCGTGGCGAAGCTGAAGGTGGTCGTGTCGCTGTACGTAATATTCGTCGTGATGCAAATGCTGATTTTAAAGCGCTTTTAAAAGATAAAGAAATCTCTGAAGATGAAGATCGTAAAGCGCAAGACGAGATTCAAAAAATCACTGATGCAGCTGTTAAAAACATTGATGAGTTGCTTGCAGTGAAAGAAAAAGAGTTGATGGAAGTTTAATCTTCTTTTTCTATCTGCTTGAGGGCGCTGTGCGGTACAGCACAGCGCCTTTTTTATGCAAAACCTGCCTACAAGTATGAATAAAATAATGTCTGATATTCAATTCTCATCTGATCTACTACCACAACATATTGCCGTTATTATGGATGGCAATGGTCGTTGGGCTAAGCAACGTGGTAAACCTCGTATCTATGGTCATAGAATGGCAGTTAAATCAGTGCGAGAAACTATCTCAACCGCAAGTCGATTGGGAATAAAAGCCATTACTTTATTCGCATTTAGCAGTGAAAATTGGAAGCGCCCGGAAGAAGAAGTGAATGTACTCATGGACCTCTTCATGACGGTGTTAACCAGAGAAGTCAAAAAACTGCATAAGAATAATCTACGCCTACAGATTATTGGTGATAAAACCCGTTTTAGTCCAGCATTACAGAAAAAAATTGCAGCAGCAGAAGCACTAACTGAAGCGAATACTGGCACTGTGATTAATGTCGCCGCTAATTATGGCGGTAAATGGGATATTACTGAAGCGGTTAAGCAAGTGGCCCAACAGGTATCGGAGGGACAACTTCAGCCACAAGACATTACCGAAGCAACGATATCCCAGCACTTATCTATGGCTGATTTACCGGATGTCGATCTAATGATTCGCACTAGCGGTGAGTGCCGAATTAGCAATTTTATGCTTTGGCAAATGGCGTATGCAGAATTGTATTTTACTGATTTATTTTGGCCAGAATTCGATGAGCAAGCAATGTTGGACGCCATTGCTTGGTTCATCAATCGTGAAAGACGCTTTGGTTGCACGAGTGAGCAACTACAATCGTTGATGATTCAATAATAAAGGACGAAAGTTTGAAACAAAGAATAATAACAGCATTGATTTTAGCGCCTTTGGTTTTATGGGGGGTGTTTGAACTTTCAATTCCTTTTTTCATTGTTGCGTTAACAGCGATATCTATTATTGGTTTTTGGGAGTGGACTCAATTTGTTTTACCTAAATCACGTGCACTTAGTCTTATTCCGTCTTTAGTGGTTTTGGCTAGCAGTTTTGCTGTTTTTCCATTTGATACCCTAAGCTTATCAATAGTCTCTGAGACGCACCTATGGATATTATCGGCAGGGGCGATCTGGTGGATTGTAGCGAGTGGTTTAGCGCTAACCTACCCAAAAAGTATGAATTTGTGGGAGAAGAGCGTTGCTTTGCGTCATCTATTTGGCATGTTATCTCTTATTCCTTTTTTATGGGCGGTCTTTCTACTTAGAGCCCAAGATTATGCTTTGAACCCTTATCACGGTGCTAAATTAGTTATGTTTGTTTGCTTGTTAGTATGGGCTGCTGATACTGGAGCATACTTTTCAGGAAAAACATTTGGTAAACATAAAATGGCACCGAATGTTAGCCCTAACAAAACACTGGAAGGGTTATTTGGTGGCATTATCTTAGCCATGATCGTTGGTTGGTTTGCTTCTTCTTTACTGGATATTCACTTTGCTAGCTTGACAGTGATGCTATTTATTACTTTCGTTACAGTGGTTATTTCTGTTTTAGGTGATTTAGTCGAAAGCATGTTTAAGCGCGTTTCTAATATTAAAGACAGCAGTAATATTATCCCAGGGCATGGTGGCATTCTTGATCGCATCGATAGTCTTGTCGCGGCATTTCCAGTTTTTGCTTTGTTGTACTTTATTTGCCAATAATCTACCTCACGAAATATAGGAAGAATATTGATGTATTTATTCTTAATGGTTGATTGATCATGCAAAAGATAACAATTTTAGGTGCAACGGGTTCAATTGGAGCAAGTACTTTATCGGTAGTTGAGCATAACCCTGAACAATTTGAAGTGTATGCTTTATCCGCTGATTCTAATGTTGAAAGCATGCAAGCTTTATGTGAAAAATGGCAGCCTAAAATGGCGGCAATGGCTGATGAAGCGGCTGCATTGGCGTTAGAAAAACGTCTTAAAAACGTGAACTGTAAAACTCAAGTTGTTGCTGGAGTTGATGGCTTATGCGCTATTTCTTCTGCTGATGGCGTGGATATGGTGATGGCGGCAATCGTAGGCTCTCCTGGTTTATTACCGACGATGGCGGCGGTTAAAGCCGGTAAGCGCATATTACTTGCTAATAAAGAGTCTTTGGTAATGTCAGGCCAATTTTTTATCGATGCGGCTAAGCAATACGGTGCACAAGTTCTTCCTGTCGATAGTGAGCATAATGCTATTTTCCAATGTTTATCTCAGAGCGTACAGAATCAACTTGGTTACTGTGATTTAGATGAAGGTGGTATTCACTCCATCTTATTAACCGGATCGGGCGGTCCATTTCGTTATAGTGATATTGCAAGTCTTGATTCAGTGACGCCTGAAATGGCAATTGCTCATCCTAATTGGTCGATGGGGCCAAAGATCTCAGTTGATTCTGCAACTATGATGAACAAAGGCTTAGAATTTATTGAAGCAAAATGGCTATTTAATGCTAAGCAAGAACAGCTAAAAGTTTTGATTCATCCGCAATCGGTGATCCATTCGATGGTGCAATACAATGATGGTTCGGTATTGGCGCAAATGGGAGAACCAGATATGCGCACTCCTATCGCGCTTTCAATGTCTCATCCAAATCGTATCCCTTCAGGTGTTAAACCTCTTGATTTTACAGCATTAACTGAACTGACCTTTTTAGCGCCTGATATGTCAAGATACCCATGTTTGCAGTTAGCGATTGATGCTTGCTACACCGGGCAACATGCCACTACTGCAATTAATGCAGCCAATGAAATATCAGTCGCGGCGTTTTTGGATCGTCAATTAAAATTTACAGATATTGCACGAGTTAACGAAATAGTAATGAATAAAGTGTGTGGCTTATCGACTCTTGGAACGGAGAGTTTGGAAAGCTTACTTGAGCTAGATAGAATAGCTCGAATTTATGCAACAGAAACTTTAGCAGAGCGTAATTAATGACTGGCATATTATGGAATTTAGCTTCATTTATCGTAGCCCTTGGCATACTCGTTGCTGTACATGAGTTTGGTCATTTTTGGGTAGCGAGACGTTGTGGCGTTAAAGTCGAAAAGTTTTCAATAGGCTTTGGTAAATCATTATGGAGTCGTAAGGGTAAGGATGGCGTTGAATACTCCATCTCAATGATTCCACTCGGCGGCTTCGTTAAAATGTTGGACTCTCGCGTTGATGAAGTGGCAGAGCAAGATAAACATTTAGCTTTTGATCATAAAAGTTTATGGCGCCGTAGTGCGATAGTCGCTGCTGGTCCTGCCTTTAACTTCTTCTTCGCTATTTTTGCTTACTGGCTAGTCTTTATGATCGGTGTACCCGCAGTGAAACCGGTTATTGGTGAAGTCACGCCCAATTCTATTATTTCTCAAGCAGGAATTGAATCGGGGATGGAACTTAAAGAAATTTCTGGTATCCAAACCTCTGATTGGGATTCGGTGAATATGGCTCTGATCTCTCATATTGGGGATGATCAGATAGTTATGAAGCTTGCTTCAGCGGGTGAGTTAGGGGTTGAACGTACTGTTACCTTAAACACCCAAGATTGGAAGTTTGACCCAGAAGTTGACTCAGCAATGGGCACATTAGGTTTTCAACCATATCGACCTGAAATTATTTCTACTATTTCGAATATTACGGAAGGTAGTGCTGCTGAAAAATCCGGCTTACAAGTCGGTGATAAGTTAATTGCTGTTAATGGTGAGGCAGTGACAGCATGGCAGCAATTTGTTGATACCGTTGTTGCAAATCCAGAGCAAGAAGTGAGTTTAAAAGTTAATCGAGATGGCCAAGAACTGACCTTGAGCTTATTTCCAGCGAGCAAAACTTTAAAAAATGGTGACACAATAGGGTTTGCAGGTGTTGCACCATCAGTGGGAGAATGGCCTGAATCTTACCGCTTTGAGCAAAAGTTTGGTGTGTTAGCCTCTATACCTAAAGCGGTGGAAAAAACGGGACAAATTATTGACTTAACACTCACTATGTTGAAAAAACTCATCACAGGTGATGTCGGTATTAAAAATTTGAGCGGCCCTATTTCGATAGCTAAAGGTGCGGGTGCAACGGCTGATTATGGATTAGTTTACTTTTTAGGTTTCTTAGCATTAATTAGTGTGAATTTAGGGATTATCAACTTAGTGCCTTTACCTGTACTTGATGGTGGTCATTTGTTATTTTTTGCTATCGAAGCTGTGATTCGCCGCCCAGTCCCAGAAAAAGTACAAGAAGTGGGATATCGCATCGGTAGTGCGGCGATTTTCTCTCTGATGTTAATTGCAATTTTCAATGATTTTGCTCGCCTGTAGTGCCAGTAGTGGTTTAATAAGGCCAAGTAGTATAAAGGATTAATAATAAAGTTTATGGCGATCAAACGTTTATGGATTTCAACTTTGCTGATGCTCAGCACGGTTGCACACGCTGACTCTTTCGAAGTATCAGATATCAAGATCGAAGGTTTACAGCGAGTTGCGCTCGGTGCGGTATTGCTCAAAATGCCAGTACGTGTCGGTGATACGGTTGATGAGCAGGATGCCTCCGCTATTATTCAAGCTCTGTATTCTTCAGGTAACTTTGAAGATGTGAAAGTCTTTCGAGATGGTGACGTTTTACTCGTACAAGTTAAAGAGCGTCCAACCATTGCTGAGATCTCATTCTCCGGTAACAAGGCGATTAAAGATGAGCAGTTACAACAAAACTTGGATGCTTCTGGTATTCGGGTGGGGGAAGCTCTAGACCGCACTAAACTGAGTACGATTGAAAAGGGACTAGAAGATTTCTACTACAGCGTGGGTAAATACAACGCAACGGTAAAAGCGGTGGTAACACCACTACCTCGGAACCGTTCGGATTTGAAGTTTGTATTTACTGAAGGTGTATCAGCTAAAATTCAACAAATTAACTTTATTGGTAACGAAGTATTTACCGATGGTGAACTCCTTTCTCGTTTTGATTTGAATGCTGATGTGCCGTGGTGGAATTTCATGGCCGATGAAAAGTATCAAAAGCAAGTTCTTGCTGGTGATATCGAAAAACTACGGACTTATTACTTTGATCGTGGGTACCTGAAGTTTAAAGTGCTATCGACTAATGTCTCAATTTCACCGGATAAAAAAGGTGTATATATCACGCTTAATTTAAACGAAGGTGAACCTTACACGGTTAAAGAAATTAAATTCCGTGGTGACCTAATCGGTAAACAAGATGACTTCACCGAGATGGTGCCGTTTGAAACTGGTGATACTTATAATGGTTCGCTAGTGACGGGTCTTGAAGAGAATATCAAGAAAACGCTTGGGGAATCAGGGTACGCTTATCCTAAAGTACAAACCATTCCTGAGTTTGATGACAATAAAAAAGAAGTGACACTGACAGTTCAAGTCGATCCGGGTAACCGTATGTATGTACGTGATATTCGTTTTACTGGTAATAACATCACCAAAGATGAAGTATTGCGTCGCGAAATGCGCCAAATGGAGAGTGGTTGGTTAAACTCAAAATCCATTGAAACCGGTAAAGCACGTTTGAATCGTCTTGGTTTCTTTGAAACGGTTGATGTGCAAACCCAGCGAGTACCAGGCACTGAAGATCAAGTTGATATCGTTTATAACGTGAAGGAAGCGAACTCGGGTAGTGTGAACTTTGGTGTTGGTTATGGTACAGAGTCCGGTGTAAGTTTTCAGGTTGGTCTGCAGCAAGATAACTTCTTAGGAACCGGTAATCGTATTGGTATTAACGCCATGACCAATGATTACCAAAAAAATGTCAGTTTAGAATATCGTGACCCATATTGGACACTAGACGGTGTTAGTTTGGGCGGTAAGATTTTCTACAACGAGTTTGAAGCATCAGAAGCGGGTATTGTTGACTATACCAACCAAAGCTACGGTACAGATTTAACCTGGGGTTTTCCTATTAATGAATTAAACTTCATCGAATTAGGGATAGGTTATACCCACAATAAAATTTCCAATATTGACCCGTATGTACAAAATGAAGGTTTCTTAGCTTCGCAGCAGTCAGCTGGGAACTATGATACTGAATCTGGTGAATTGGATGTTGATGATTTTGATATTAATATTTCGTGGACTCGAAATAATTTAAACCGTGGTTATTTCCCAACCGCTGGTAACCACCAACGTGCAACTTTTAAAATAACCGTACCTGGCTCTGACGTTCCATATTATAAGATGCAATATGATGCTAAGCAGTATATACCATTAACTCAAAAACAAGATTTCACATTATTACTTCGTGGTCGTTTGGGATATGGTAATGGCTACGGTTCAACCGATGGGAATGATAACTTATTCCCATTTTATGAAAACTACTACGCGGGTGGTTTCTCATCATTACGTGGCTTTGGTTCTAACTCAGTAGGGCCTAAAGCTGTGTATAATGAAGGTGGGAGTAATGGCGGTAATAACCCTAACTACGTGGCAACTGATGAATCGGTTGGTGGTAATGCTACAGCACTGGCAAGTGTTGAGTTAATTGTTCCAACTCCATTTGCTTCTGAAGAAATTCAGCAATCAGTGCGTACAAGTGTGTTTGTTGATGTAGCCAGTGTATGGGATACCGAATTTAAGTATCGTGATGCTGATGCTAATATGGCCGGTAAAGATTATTACTATGATTATTCAGACCCATTTGCGTTCCGTGCTTCGTATGGTATGGCGTTGCAATGGATGTCACCTATGGGGCCTTTAGTGTTCTCGGTGGCGAAGCCAATTGAAATTTATGAAGGTGATGATGAAGAATTCTTTACCTTTACGATTGGTCAAACCTTCTAACTTTTTAGCCCTTTGTAAGGAAATGATTGTGAAAAAATTTATTAAAGTCGCAGGTCTTAGCCTAGCTGTACTGACAACATCTTTAGTGGCAAATGCTGCTCAAGCTGCAGAAAAAATTGGTTATGTGAATACCGCTAAAGTTTTCCAAACGTTGCCTCAACGTGAGGCTATTGCGAAAAAACTTCAATCTGAATTTAAAGACCAAAAAGCTCAGTTAGATTCTCTGCAGAAGAAAATTCAGACTAAAATGGATAAAGTGCGCCGTGATGGTCAACTTCTAAGTGAAGATGATATGCGTAAGCTGCAAATTGAAATTGGTTCACTACAAGCAGAATATAAAGTACAAGGTCAGTCACTAGAGCGTGACGCACAGCAACGTGAAGCGGCTGAAAAACAAAAGCTATTCGTTACGATTCAAGATGCAATCAAAGAAGTGTCTGAAAAACAAGGTTATGACATGATTATTGATGCGCAAGCACTTCAATATGCAAAACCAGATTCAGATATCACAGACGCTGTAATTAAAGAACTTAAATAATAGAAGTTAAAGATGCCAAAACTTACTCTTGCTGAATTAGCAACGATTACAGGTGGTGAGTTACATGGAAACGGTGAATTAACCGTTTCTTCCATTGCTGCCATGGATAAAGCGGGCGAAGGTCAAATTACTTTTTTGACTAACGCAAAATACCGTAAGCACCTTGCAGAGTGCCAAGCCACAGCGATTTTGATTAAATCGAGTGAATTAGAATTTTGTCAAACCAACGCGATTGTTGTTGCAGACCCTTATTTAGCTTTTGCCTTAGTTGCACAAGCTTTAGATACTACACCACAACCGGCAGAACGAATTGAAGCAAGTGCCGTGATTGCACCTGATGCTGTCATCGGTGAAGGTGTTTGTATTGGTCACAATGCAGTCATTGAATCAGGTGTGGTGCTAGGCGATAACGTTGTGATCGGAGCGGGTTGCTTTATCGGTAAAAATGCCAAAATTGGTGACAACTCAAAAATGTGGGCGAATGTGAGCATTTACCACAATGTTGAAATTGGTACGGCTTGCTTAATTCAATCTAATACTGTGATTGGATCTGATGGTTTTGGTTATGCGAACAACCGTGGTGAGTGGGTGAAAATACCTCAACTTGGTTCGGTCATTATAGGTAACCGCGTTGAAATCGGTTCTTGTACTACGATTGATCGTGGTGCGATTGATGACACTATTATTGAAGATAATGTGATCATCGATAATCATATTCAAATTGCCCATAACGTTCACGTTGGTTATGGTACTGCTATGGCTGGTTGTACCACCGTAGCGGGTAGTGTCAAAATCGGTAAGTACTGTATTATAGGCGGCGCATCGGTATTGAATGGTCACATTGAAATAACCGATGGCGTAACCATTACCGGAATGGGTATGGTAATGCGCAGTATTACAGAGAAAGGCGTATACTCATCAGGTATACCCTTACAGAGTAATAAAGAGTGGCGTAAAACTGCGGCACGTACTCTTAAGATCGACGAAATGCATAAACGTCTAAAAACGCTTGAAAAGAAGTTTGAAGATTAATCAAATCGGTCTAACTTGTAACATCTAGGTGATTTCAATTGGTTTCTTTTCTGTGAGAAATCCCTGATTTTGCATATTGATGTTACTTGAACGCTAAAGACCTGTCTGTTACAGGTCTTTTTCATTTATAGCGCAATAACTTCAGTATATAATTAGTTACTTGAGTATATAGACCGACTTTGACGATTATTAATAGGATAATAATTTTGACTACAGAAAAGAAAACACTAGATATTACGGAAATTCGCGAACTTCTTCCTCATCGCTACCCTTTCCTATTAATTGATCGTGTTACCGATTATCAAGAAGAAAAGTATCTAGTTGCTTTGAAAAATGTATCGGTTAACGAGCCTCAATTTACAGGTCATTTTCCACAATTACCTATTTTCCCTGGTGTTCTTATTCTTGAAGCGATGGCTCAAGCAACCGGATTATTAGCATTTAAATCATTTGGCGCGCCAGCTGAAAATGAATTGTATTACTTTGCGAGTATTGATAATGCAAAATTCCGTAAACCAGTGGTACCGGGTGATCAATTAATTATTGAAGTTGAATTTATTAAAGATCGTCGTGGAATTGCACTGTTTAATGGTGTAGCTAAAGTGGATGGCGCAGTTGTGTGCTCTGCTGAACTTAAATGTGCTCGTCGCGAATTTTAAAGGTAGCCTTATGATCCATGAAACTGCTCAGATTCACCCATCAGCTGTTATTGAAGAGGGTGTGAAGATTGCTGCCAATGTAAAAATTGGTCCTTTTACCTATATTGGTGCGGATGTTGAAATCGGCGAAGGTACAGAAATTTATTCTCATGTTGTGGTGAAAGGCCCAACGGTAATTGGTAAAGATAATAAAATTTTCCAATTTGCGTCTATTGGTGAAGCTTGCCAAGATTTGAAATACAAAGGTGAGCCAACCAAGTTAATCATTGGCGATCGTAATATTATTCGTGAAAGCGTTAGTATGCACCGTGGTACAACGCAAGATGAAGGTATTACACGAGTTGGCAGTGATAACCTATTTATGATCAATGTTCACGTTGCGCATGATTGTGTTGTTGGCAACCGTTGTATCCTTGCAAATAATGCGACACTAGCTGGACACGTAACGGTTCGTGACTTTGCTATTATCGGTGGTATGTCTGCTGTGCACCAGTTTTGTCAAATTGGTCAGCATAGTATGGTAGGTGGTGCTTCTGGTGTTGCCCAAGATGTTCCCCCATTTGTTATTGCTCAAGGTAACCATGCCAAACCTTATGGTGTAAACTTTGAAGGTTTGAAACGTCGTGGTTTCGAGAAAAAAGAAATACATGCAATTCGTCGTGCTTATAAATCACTTTATCGTAATAAGAATACGGTAGAGGAAGCTAAGCTAGAAATGGCAGAAGATGCAGCGCAGTTTGAATCTGTACAAGCTATGATTGAATTTATTGACTCTTCTAAGCGCGGCATTGTTCGTTAATAGTCGTACTTAGTGAAGCGATCAATGATTGATTAAAGAGGCCTAGTTAACTTAGGCCTTTTTTTATTAGGAAAATAGATATGAAGCGTCGATTGAGAATTGGTGTAGTGGCGGGAGAATTATCAGGCGATACTTTAGGCGCAGGTTTAATTCGTGCAATTAAAGTCCGTTACCCTGATGCGGAGTTTGTTGGTATAGGCGGGCCGCAAATGATCGAGGAAGGTTGCCAGTCATTGTTTGATATGGAAGAACTTTCCGTGATGGGTTTAGTGGAGGTACTAGGTCGCTTATTCCGTATCCTGAAAATCAAAAAATCGATTGTGGATTATTTTAAGCAAAACCCACCGGATGTGTTTATCGGTATTGATGCTCCAGATTTCAATTTACGTGTCGAACTGGCATTAAAACAAGCGGGTATTAAAACCGTTCACTATGTTAGTCCGTCTGTTTGGGCTTGGCGTCAAAACCGTATTCATGGTATCGCTAAAGCAACGAATTTAGTGCTAGCATTCTTACCGTTTGAAAAAGCGTTTTATGACAAGTTTAATGTCCCTTGTGAGTTTGTTGGTCATACTTTAGCCGATGCAATCCCTTTGCAAACGGATAAAGTTGCTGCAAGAGATACATTGGCTTTAACACAAAATAAAACTTGGTTAGCAGTGTTGCCGGGAAGCCGTAATGCTGAGCTGAAAATGTTGTGTGAACCATTCTTAAAAGCTTGCCAACAACTTGCAAAGCAAAATCCAAACTTAGGTTTTGTCGTCGCACTGGTTAATCAAAAACGACGTGAGCAGTTTGAAGCTGCATGGAAAGAATTTGCCCCTGAATTGCATTTTGAACTGCGAGACGGTACCGCTCGTACTGTGATGGAGGCTTCCGATGTCGTTATGTTAGCATCTGGTACGGTGGCTTTAGAATGCATGCTGGTCAATCGTCCCATGGTCGTTGGTTATCGAGTTAATGCTGTCAGTGCTTTTATTGCTCGTCGCATGCTAAAAACCGCTTACGTATCACTGCCTAATATTTTGGCAGATAAAGAGTTGGTGAAAGAATTTTTACAAGAAGACTGCACACCTGAAAATTTAGCTTCAGAAGTGGCTCGTTTAATGAGTGATAAAGGCCAACAGATGCAACAGGATTTTCATGAAATGCATCAGTGGATCCGTAAAGATGCCGATACTCAAGCAGCCAAAGCGGTATTAAACCTTATCGACGCAGAAAAGTTGCTGTTAGAGCAAGAGAAAAATCATGAGTGTTGAATTACCTGAGTTTGAATATCCCACAGGCTTTTGTTTATTTGCCGGTGTCGATGAAGTCGGTCGCGGCCCTTTAGTGGGAGCTGTGGTGACCGCTGCGGTTATTCTCGACCCGAATAATCCAATTGAAGGGTTAAATGACTCAAAGAAGCTCACCGAAAAGAAACGTTTAGCCTTGTTGTCTGAAATTCAAGAGAAAGCATTGGCTTGGTCATTGGGGCGTTGCGAAGCGTGGGAGATTGATGAACTCAATATTCTGCAAGCAACCATGGTCGCAATGCAAAGAGCGGTGGCAGGGTTAAAAGTGAAACCTGAATTTGTATTGATTGATGGTAATAGAACTCCTGAATTGCCAATGCCAAGTGCTGCGGTAGTGAAAGGGGATTTACGTGTCGCCGAAATCAGTGCAGCTTCGATTATCGCGAAAGTAGCTCGCGATGAAGAAATGAAACAGCTTGATGCTAAGTACCCAATGTTTGGTTTCGCTAAGCACAATGGCTACCCAACTAAGGTACACATGCAAGCGATTGTCGATAATGATATCGCGCAAATGCCAGAGCTTTTGGCTCAATATCGCAAAAGTTATAAGCCAGTTAAGAAAGTATTAGGAATCTAACCTTTCGTACTTGGAGTTGCTGTGTTGTTGACGGCGTTCATTCGCCCCAATCGAATATACAAGCTATGCTCATGGGGTCTCATTCACTTGTCGCCTCACTGCAACTTCAATGACTTGGGGTTAGACAACCAATAAAACCATTGTTGCGTTTACCATAAACCCTTACACTTTCCACATTCATTAGCACTTTCATTATTAAAAGCTAAGTACAATAATTTATGTCTGATCCTAAGTTCGTACATCTTCGTGTTCACAGTGACTATTCGATGGTTGATGGCCTATCGAAAGTGCCACCATTGGTTAAAAAAGTTGCTGAGCTTAATATGCCAGCCATGGCGTTAACGGACTTTACCAACCTGTGTGGTTTGGTTAAATTTTACAGTACGGCTCATGGTTGCGGCATTAAGCCAATTATTGGTGCTGACTTTACAGTGCAATCACCAGACTTTGCTGATGAACTGACTAAAATCACGGTTCTTGCTAAAAATAACGTGGGTTACAACAACCTGACTCTGCTTATTTCAGAAGCATACCAGCGTGGTCATGTTCAACATCAACCTGTCATCGATAAAGAGTGGTTAGTGAATCACAAAGAAGGATTAATCATCCTATCGGGTGGGCGTGTCGGTGAAGTGGGGCGTGCGTTACTTAAAGGTAATCAGCCATTGGTTGAGCGTTGTATCGATTTCTATCAAGAACATTTTCCTAATCATTTCTATCTTGAGTTAACTCGAACAGGCCGTGCCGATGAAGAAAGTTACTTACATTTTGCACTTGATATTGCAGAACAGTATGACTTGCCAGTTGTTGCTACCAATGAAGTAGTATTTTTAACGTCTGATGAATTTGATGCCCATGAAATTCGTGTGGCAATTCATGATGGTTATACGCTAGAAGATCCACGTCGTCCTAAAAATTACAGTCCTCAACAATATCTTCGTACTGAAGAAGAAATGTGTGAGCTGTTTAAAGATATACCAGAAGCGCTACAAAATAGTGTCGAAATAGCTAAGCGTTGTAATGTCACGGTTCGCTTAGGTGAGTATTTCTTACCGAATTTCCCGACCGGTGATTTAACGATTGAAGACTTCTTGGTCAAAAAATCTCAAGAAGGCTTAGAAGAACGTTTAGAGTTTTTATTTCCTGATGAAAAAGTTCGCTTGGAAAAACGTCCTGACTATGATGAGCGCTTGCAAATCGAGCTGGATGTAATTAACCAAATGGGATTTCCCGGTTATTTCTTGATCGTAATGGAGTTCATCCAATGGTCAAAAGATAACGATATTCCAGTCGGCCCAGGCCGTGGCTCGGGTGCTGGTTCATTGGTGGCTTATGCGCTTAAAATTACCGATCTTGATCCACTTGAATATGACTTACTATTTGAACGATTCTTGAACCCAGAACGTGTATCCATGCCCGATTTCGATATCGATTTCTGTATGGATAAGCGTGATCGAGTGATTGATCACGTAGCTGAAATGTATGGCCGTGATGCAGTATCTCAGATCATTACTTTTGGTACTATGGCGGCTAAAGCGGTTATTCGTGATGTAGGTAGGGTGCTAGGCCATCCTTATGGTTTCGTTGATCGCATTTCAAAGTTAGTGCCACCCGATCCGGGGATGACGCTTGCTAAAGCCTTTGATGCAGAGCCACAGCTACCCGAGTTGTATGCTGCCGATGAAGACGTCAAAGAATTAATCGACATGTGTCGAATTCTTGAGGGTTGCACTCGAAATGCCGGTAAGCACGCAGGTGGAGTGGTTATTTCGCCTACTACGATTACTGACTTTGCACCTATTTATTGTGATTCGGAAGGTAACTTCCCCGTAACGCAATTTGATAAAAATGATGTGGAAACGGCCGGTTTAGTTAAGTTTGACTTCTTAGGTCTGCGAACCTTAACTATCATAGATTGGGCGTTAGGTTTAATTAACCCTAGATTGAAAAAAGAAGGCAAAGACTCGGTTCGTATCGAAGCCATTCCTTTAGATGATCCATCGTCATTCCGCTTACTGCAAAACTCAGAAACGACTGCGGTATTCCAGTTGGAATCTCGTGGTATGAAAGATTTGATTAAGCGTCTACAACCAGACTGTTTTGAAGATATTATCGCTTTAGTGGCCTTGTTCCGTCCAGGTCCATTACAATCGGGCATGGTAGATAACTTTATCGACCGTAAGCATGGCCGTGAAGAAGTCTCATATCCTGATTCAACATGGCAACATGAGTCACTAAAAGAAACCCTAGAGCCAACTTATGGCATTATCTTGTATCAAGAACAGGTAATGCAAATTGCACAGATCTTAGCTGGTTATACCCTAGGTGGCGCGGATATGCTGCGTCGTGCTATGGGTAAGAAAAAACCTGAAGAAATGGCGAAACAACGTTCGATCTTTAAGTCGGGTGCTGAAAGCATTGGGGTTGATGGCGAATTGGCCATGAAGATCTTTGACTTGGTAGAAAAGTTTGCCGGTTATGGTTTTAATAAATCTCACTCCGCCGCGTATGCGCTAGTTTCTTATCAAACATTGTGGTTAAAAACACATTATCCTGCTGAATTTATGGCGGCGGTAATGACGGCTGATATGGACAACACCGAAAAAGTGGTAGGTCTGGTCGATGAATGTATTCGTATGAATCTTAAAGTGCTGCCGCCAGATGTGAATTCAGGTTTATATCGCTTTAATGTGAATGAAGACGGTGCGATTGTTTACGGCATCGGCGCAATAAAAGGGGTCGGTGAAGGGCCAATCGAAAATATTATCGCTTGTCGTGAACAAAGTGGTTACTTTAAAGACCTATTTGATTTCTGTGCTCGTGTTGATTTGAAAAAATGCAATAAGCGGGTGATTGAGAAACTGATTCAAGCCGGAGCTCTTGATCGCTTAGGGCCTCACCGTGCAGCAATGATGGCCTCACTTGATGAAGCCGTTAAAGCCGCAGGACAGTTCCACCAAGCTGAAGCATTTGGTCAATCGGATATGTTTGGCGTATTGACAGAAGCGCCAGAAGAAGTTGAGCAAGCGTACGCACAAGTTCCAAAATGGCCTGAAAAAGTTTGGTTAGAAGGTGAACGTGCCACTTTAGGTCTATATTTGACTGGTCACCCAGTTAATGCCTACCTCAAAGAGTTAGCTAAATATACTCAGTGTCGTTTAAAGGACTTACAACCAACCCGCCGTGATCAGTCTCTGACGGTCGCTGGTTTAGTGATAGCTTCACGTGTAATGACTACTAAACGTGGTACACGAATTGGTCTAATGACTCTCGATGACCGTTCAGGTCGAGTAGAAGTGATGTTGTTCTCTGATGCGTTAGAACGATATGCGGAATTGTTAGAACAAGATAAAATAGTAGTGGTTTCTGGACAGGTCAGCTTTGATGACTTCAATGGTGGGCTTAAGATGTCGGCCCGAGAAGTGATGAGTCTCGCTGATGCACGTGAAAAATATGCCAAAGGATTATCTATTTCTATAGAGCAATCTCAGATAGATGGTCAATTCTTTGAGCAATTTAATCGAATTTTAGAGCCGTATCGAGCGGGTACGGTGCCAGTAAATATTTATTATCAACGCCAAGATGCCAGAGCAAAACTGTCACTTGGAGTCGAGTGGCGAGTAACACCGGACGATAATTTACTGGATGATTTAAAACTTCTGGTCGGTTCTAAGCAAGTAGAACTCGAATTTAACTAAAGAACAGGGCATTATTAGTACATTATTATTCAAATTATGAATTGGTTGCTTCGGTTTACAATTTAGTTTTGAATATTTTCAGTGATGCTCTGTATACTTTTTATCGCCGTTGACGGTTCAATGCCTTAAAGTGATAAAAGAATTAAAATGAAATAAAGGATCCATTGATGAGCCTAGATTCTCTTGAATTTGAAAAACCTATTGTTGAACTTGAAGCTAAAATTGAAGCTTTACGTGAGGTTTCTCGCCACGGTGGCGATGCGTCGGTTGATTTAGAAAAAGAAATTAACCAATTAGAAAAAAAGAGCTTAGAGTTAAAGAAAAAAATCTTTAATGACCTAGGTGCATGGCAAGTTGCTCAATTAGCTCGCCATCCAAAGCGTCCATATACGCTTGACTATATTGAACATGTTTTTACTGAGTTTGATGAGCTTGCTGGTGATCGTGCTTATGCTGATGATAAAGCGATCGTTGGTGGTTTAGCGCGTATCGAAGGTCGTCCAGTCATGGTGATTGGCCACCAAAAAGGTCGTGAAACCAAAGAAAAAGTACGTCGTAACTTTGGTATGCCTCGTCCAGAAGGTTATCGTAAAGCTTTACGTTTAATGGAAATGGCAGAACGTTTTAATGTTCCTGTGATTACTTTCATTGATACTGCGGGTGCATACCCTGGTGTTGGTGCCGAAGAACGTGGCCAATCTGAAGCGATTGCTCGCAACTTAAAAGTTATGTCAGGCTTGAAAGTACCGGTTATTTGTAACGTAGTGGGTGAAGGTGGTTCTGGTGGTGCACTAGCAATTGGTGTTGGTGACTACGTTAACATGCTGCAATACTCAACGTATGCTGTAATTTCACCAGAAGGCTGTGCTTCTATTTTATGGCGTGATTCAGATAAAGCCCCACAAGCGGCTGAAGCGATGGGTCTGGTGGCTCCTCGTCTGAAAGAGCTTGGCCTAATTGATACGGTAATCAGTGAACCACTAGGGGGCGCTCACCGTGACTATGTTGCAACTGCTGAAAATATGAAAGCGACATTACTGGCACAATTAGATGAGCTTGAAGCGTTAGATAATGAAAACCGTTTAGAGCGTCGTTATCAACGCCTAATGAGCTACGGTTATTGCTAAGCTCGTTTGACTGTTAAGGTTAATCAATGGTAAAGCGGGCTTAGGCTCGCTTTTTGTTTTCTTCTTAATGGAATTAACATGTTGTATCAAGGTTTTGTTCAGCGTTTATTAAGCCATACCAAAGACTCAACTCGTTTGGTATTGGCGTTAAGCGGGGGGCTAGATTCACGAGTACTGTTGCATTTACTTGCTCGATTTAAGAGTGAGTATCCGCAATATGATTATTTATCTGTGCATGTTCATCATGGATTAAGTGATAACGCTGACCAGTGGTTACAGCAATGCCAATATTGGTCACAGCAAGCTGATATTCCATTTGTAGCAGAAAAAGTACAGATAGAATTAGGAAGTGGTATTAGCCTAGAGCAAGCAGCAAGAACGGCTCGTTATCAAGCTCTATCTCAACATCTCAATCCCTCTAGTCTGCTGCTGACCGCACATCATCAAAGCGATCAACTGGAAACGTTTTTACTGGCATTAAAACGTGGCAGTGGTCCGAAAGGTTTGTCTGCAATGGCAATGGATGGCAAGTTTGAATTTGCTCGGTTATTACGTCCTGTGCTTGATGTTTCTCGTGCTGATATGCTTGCTTATGCCAATCATCATCAGTTGGATTGGATTGAAGACGAAAGTAACCGTGATACGCGTTTTGACCGAAATTTTATCCGTCATCAGGTTACGCCAATTTTAAGACAGCGCTGGCCAAATATTGAAAAAACCGTCGCGCGTAGTGCAGCTTTGTGTGCTCAGCAAGAATCATTGCTTAATGAGCTCCTCTATGAGCGTTATAAGCAAATGTGCAGTGAAGATGGGGCATTGTCGGTCTCTTTATTACAAGAACAGTCAGAGGCAGCGAGAGGCGCAATTTTAAGGCTTTGGCTACAAGAGCAAGGTTTCCTAATGCCAAGTGCAAAGCAATTACTACAAATCTGGCAAGATGTGGCGTTAGCTCAAGCCGATGCCGCACCAGTATTTCGGTATGGAAATACCCATATTGGTCGCCATCAACAACAGCTTTGGGTGTTTAATTCCATGCAAGATATCAGTGCAAATGTTCTGGATTGGGATATCAAACAACCTCTTACTTTGCCCGATGGTCTTGGTTGTTTGGAACTCAAGGCAAGAAATGAGCTTGAATTTTTTGATACCACAAGCCTTGCTGCGAGCAGTATTCAAACCCTATCTTTGCCTGTTGGCTATAATCAGATTAAGGTCAAATTCAGCGCGACCGGTATTCATGCTCATCCACAAGATCGACAACACGGACGTAGCTTAAAAAAGTTGTTGCAAGAATACCAAATACCCACTTGGCAGCGGCAACGTATTCCTTTTTTGGTTGATGGTAGTGAATTGATTGTTGCAGCCGGATTGTTTGTCGGTAAGCCCTATAGTGGTGCTGATTATCAATTGATTTGGCATAAAAAATAGCGAATTAGGGACATATAGAGGCGGTATCTTTTCATAGTCTTAGATGAGGGGTATACTCAAAACAATTTCAGAGTTTTAGGGATAAGAACCAATGAAAAAAATTGAAGCAATCATTAAGCCATTTAAACTGGATGATGTACGTGAGGCGCTAGCGGATGTTGGCATCACCGGCATGACGGTGTCGGAAGTTAAAGGTTTTGGTCGTCAGAAAGGTCATACAGAACTGTATCGTGGCGCAGAGTACATGGTCGACTTTTTACCTAAAGTGAAGTTAGAGATTGTGGTTTCTGATGATGTCGTTGATGAGTGTATTGATTGCATCATGCAAACCGCGCAAACCGGTAAAATCGGTGACGGAAAAATCTTTGTCACGGAAGTTGAGCGTGTGATTCGTATCCGTACCGGTGAAGAAGATGACGAAGCGGTATAATACCAACCGAATACATTACAATACCCAGTCACTTGGGTATAATTAAAGGAGGCTTTGGCTTCCTTTTTTATCATTTATGGCGGGTATAGCGGGTTGGGAAATCGATGAAAATAAAGTATTGGACGTTAGGCGCTGTTACTTTTTTAATTATTGCGATTGTCGGTTTTTATTCTATTTTTACTATCCCCAAGCAGCCTCAGCTTATTTCTATTGCTCACCATTCTTCGCAATCTGACTGGTATTGTCATCAATCTGAACAACCCACGCCGCCTATTGATGTGAATGGCAAACTGAACGTTTTAGTTTGGAATATTCATAAACAAAGCGATGAAAATTGGCAGGCTGCACTTGAATCTTTTAGTCATGATAAGCAGCTGATCCTTTTGCAAGAAGCTAGTTTAACGGAAGAGTTTTCATTATGGGTTAATCAGCAATCGTGGGGGGCAAGTTATGTCAACGCGTTTCAAGCCTTTGGCGTTAGCTCTGGTGTAGTGAATCTAGCCTATCAATTACCTAATCGAGCATGTGCTTATACGACTGTTGAGCCTTGGATTCAGTTGCCTAAGTCGGCATTATATGCACGATATTCACTATCTAGTGGACAAGATCTTGTGGTGGTTAATATCCATGCCATCAACTTTACTGTTGGAACCGATGAATTTGAGCAGCAAATTGAGCAATTGCAAAAAGCGGTACAAAAGCATCAGGGCCCATTAATTATTGCTGGCGATTTTAATACTTGGAGTGAATCTCGCTATGAGCAACTACTTAAAGTTGCTAATAGACTAGATCTGCAAGAGGCCATATTCAGTCCAGATAACCGTCGTTTATTTGTTAACGACTTAGCGTTTGATCACGTATTTTATCGAGGGTTAAATTTTAAGTCTGCAAGCTCGCCAATCACTACCGCTTCCGATCATAACCCGATGCTAGTCAGTTTTGATTTGCTTGAAAACTAGAGATATACCCAAATAACTATCCTTTGCAGTTACTTGGGTATATAACATTTACCGATCTGAAAAAGCCTCGAGTTCACGAGGCTTTTGGCTATGTAGTGTATAAAAGGGAAAAAGTAGTTAGCTTACTTTAGTAACATCGACATAAAGTTTCAGCTTCTGGCCTGGCTTTAAATAGTCTTTTTCACTTAATCCATTCCAAACAAGTACTTGAGCAGTATTTACCTTAAATCGTTGTGCAATACTGCCTACTGTGTCACCAGAACGAACGTTATAATACACAGTACGGATAATGGCACCGGTTTTGTTTTCTTTCCAGATAACTAGTTTTTGACCTACACGTAATGGATCTTTGGGAGCCATGCCGTTCCATTTAGCGAGAGATTGCACTGAAACGTTATTCTGCTTAGCAATGGTCCAGAAACTATCACCACTTTTTACTGCATATTCAGATTTCAACTGCCCACGAGAAGTCGATTGGATTTTTGCTAAACGGTTCGTTGCACTTAACGAGTATTGTTTATTATTTTGTGTTGAATGCGGCACCATCAAATATTGCCCGACACGAATATTCGCATCATTCATATTATTTGCCGTTTGAATGGCTTTGGTCGTTGTTTGATTGTTTTTAGCAATCACACTCAAGCTATCACCTGATTTAACTTTGTAGCGAGTGAATTTGATGCCTTTACCGCGATTTTTTTCTGCTTGTTCATTAAAGCGAGCCGCTTTTTCTAGCGGAATTAAGAAAGTGTATGGTCCAGTTGGTGAAGTTGCCCACTGGTTATATCCTGGGTTATAGCTTTGTAATTCTTTGACTGACATACCTGCGTATTGAGCGGCAATAGCAAGGTCTAGTTGTTCCTTTGGATCGACTTGTGCCAATACCGGTTTATTGGCAATAACCGGAAGATCGACACCATACTCTTTCTGATTGGAGAGGATATCTGCTAGTGCAAGTAGTTTAGGTACGTAACCACGTGTTTCTTTTGGTAGATTTAATGAGAAAAAGTCGGTTGGCTTACCCAGTTTTTTGTTTTTACGAATCGCGCTAGATACGCGACCACCGCCACTATTATATGCAGCGATGGCGTGTTCCCAGTCACCGTCGAAACGATTCCCTAAATAAGTCATGTATTCTAAAGCCGCATCGGTCGCAGCGTTAACATCACGGCGCCCGTCATACCAATAGTTACGCTCTAAGCCGAATCGATCGGCAGTAACCGGCACAAACTGCCATAAGCCGGCTGCACTACCATAGGAATATGCGAAAGGATCAAAGGCGCTTTCTACTACTGGTAGTAATGCTAATTCCAGTGGTAGGCCACGATCTTCAATTTTGGTTGTGATGAGATATAAAAAAGGTTCAGCACGTTTTGAAACTGTTTTTAGGTGTTCGGGGTGGTCTAGATACCATTTACGGTAGTATTCAATACTTGGATCATCAGTAATCGGCAGCTTGAACTGCATCGAAATGCGCTTCCACAAGTTTTGTTGCTCTTGTGGGGTTAATTGTTTGGGTGGCTGTTTTTTTTCTGAGGTAGAGGGTTCAACCATTACAGTTTGGCTAGCTTTTTCCGGCTCATCGGTCTGCTGATCGGTGGATGTCGGCACGCTTTGACAGCCTACAAGTAGTAGTGCCGTAGCCCAAATGTATTTTGAATTCATTAAAACAACCTCTAAAAAACGGCTGCAAATGATACTTGTGTTTATCAAGGAGTGGCAAGTGAGAATTATCCTAAAACCCAATAAAACCTTACAAAAGGTGTAAGTTTCTATAAGGTTTTAGATAAATTTATGAGCAATTTGATTGATTTAGCAACGCCTTTAAGCTGATTAAAAAAAGTAACAAAATTTAACCAATAAACGTCAATAATCCTTAGAATTCATTTTTCCATTCACGTAAGGCTGAAAATACAGAGAGCTCCGTGAGTTCGTTGGTTCGTGCTGATACGGCTTTCATTACACTTGGTTCATGGCAGCGTAAAAACGGATTGATCCATTTTTCTTGGCGAATGGTGGTTGGAATCGTTGGTTTTTCTTGTGCTCTTAATCGATTCACTTCATCACGATAATTATGTAGTAGTTCATTATCCGGCTCTACCGCTAGAGCAAACGACAAATTTGATGAGGTGTATTCATGAGCGCAATAGACTTCAGTTTCTTGAGGAAGTGTTGCCAACTTTTGTAGTGAATCAAACATTTGTTCATAGGTGCCTTCAAATACTCGGCCACAGCCAGCAGAAAACAGTACGTCACCACAAAATAGTTTGCCGTCACCGACATAAGCAATATGCCCGTTAGTGTGTCCGGGAACGTCCATCACAAGAAAGGTTTCACCAAAGATTTCAATACGGTCACCGCCTTGTACTGAATGAGTGAGCATTAAAACAGGGTCATTACTTGGACCGATAACTTGAGCTTTAGGGTAGTGGCGTAATAATTCTGCCACACCACCGACATGATCGGCATGGTGATGAGTAATGATGATAAGTTCTAATTCTAAATTGTCTTGCTGTAAGCGAAGTAAAGCAGGGGCAGCTTCACCGGGATCGACTAAAGCGCAGGACTGACTATTATTTTGAATCAGCCAGATGTAATTATCGTTAAATGCAGGTATGCTTTCGACCGTTAAACTTGAATTTTTTTTATCAGTTAACATTGTGGATCTCCAATCCGGACTGCGAAGAGATATCTAATCTATGAAGCCAGCACGCATTCAAAAATCTTTTGTCCAACCCCATTCTTGGCAGCAGCTAAAAAATGGTGAGTGGGTGGTTGAATCGATCCAAACCCGTCTTGATGAGTGGTGCCCTAAGTTATTCGGTTATCACATGCTAAAACTGGGTGGTTTAAGTTGTGAATTAACCACGCATAATTGCAATATTAAACATCAAGTGAACGTCGATATTACAAATCCGCTTCATTCCGTTATTGCTGATGCTTATGATTTACCATTCGTTGAAAAAAGCATCGATGCTGCTTTGGTCTGTCATCAGTTAGACTATTGTAGCGATCCTCATCGCTTGTTGCGAGAGATTGATAGAATAATTATCGATGATGGGCATATTATTCTGACTGGCTTTAACCCGATAAGCTTAACGGGGGCAGCGAGTTTATTGCCTTGGCGTAAAAATAATTTACCTTGGAGTGGCCGAATGTTTACGCCATATCGAATTAAAGATTGGCTCGGCTTACTTAATTATGAAGTGGTTCACTGTGATACCTATGCTCTTTTTCCTGTCCGTAGAGGGAAAGCCCTGACTACTTGGCTTGAGCATGGTATGGGGGCTTGCGCCTCAACATTTGGTAGTGTGTATTTTATTGTTGCTAAAAAGCGTATGTATCCATTAAAACCGATTAAGCCTCACTGGAAGGTGAAAAAACGCCGGGGTTTATCACCAGCCAGTGTCGGCTTCAATAAAAGCTTGAGCGGTACTGAAAACAAAGGTTAATTAACCTTCAAACCCTTTATCTTCTTGTGTTGGTGATTCAGCCGCAGTACGAGCCAGTTCATCACAAATTTCATTTTCTCGATGCCCAGCATGACCTTTTACCCATTTCCATTCCACTTGATGACGAGCGGTTTCTTGATCGAGCGCCTTCCATAGATCGACATTCTTGACAGGCTTTTTTGCAGACGTTTGCCAATTTTTCTTTTTCCATCCATGTATCCATTGGGTGATACCCTGGCGTACATATTGGCTATCAGTGGTTAAAGTTACTTGGCAAGGTTCAGTTAGGGCTTTAAGGGCAATGACGGCTGCCATCATTTCCATGCGGTTATTGGTGGTAAGGGTATAACCTTCAGATAGGTATTTTTCCTTACCTTTATAGCGCAATACAATGCCATAACCACCAGGGCCGGGATTACCTAAACAAGAACCATCTGTGAAAATTTCTACGTGTTTCGTCATGATTTGATACTATGAGTCCATATTGGAATAACCAGTCATTAATACAGCTAGTCTGACAAGAGTTTATTATGAATACCAGCACTAATGTTTCTTATGATCGCATCATTGTTCTTGATACCGAAACCACGGGTATGAACCGAGAAGGTGGCCCTGTGTATATGGGACATCGAATCATTGAAATAGGTGCGGTTGAAATTGTTAATCGAAAACTGACCGGTAAACATTTTCATGTCTATATTAAGCCGGATCGTGAAATCGATCCTGAAGCGATTGCAGTTCATGGTATTACCGATGAGTTTTTGGTCGATAAGCCGGAATATAAACAAGTTCATCAAGAGTTTTTAGAGTTTATCAAAGGTGCTGAGCTGGTGGCTCACAATGCGCCCTTTGATGTTAGCTTTATGGATTATGAGTTTGAGCTGGCTAACCAAGACGTAAAAACATCACAGGTTTGTAAAATTACCGATACCTTGGCGATGGCCAAAAAGATTTTCCCCGGCAAGCGAAATAACCTCGATATTTTATGTGACCGTTACGGTATAGATAACTCTCACCGTACTTTGCACGGTGCTTTGCTCGATGCTGAGATCTTGGCGGATGTCTACTTGTTAATGACAGGTGGCCAAACCGCGATGCAGTTTAATGCGGGTCAGTCTAAAGATGGTGACGTTGGTGAAACCATTAAGCGAGTGACAGGACGTAAAGCGTTGAAAGTCTTAAAAGCAACTGATGAAGAGTTACAGCAACATGAAGAGCGTTTAGATTTATTTGCCCAAAAAGGCACTTGTTTATGGCGTTGTGAGCCGGAAGGATAATTCTCAACCCTCTACGTATTTTAAGTTGAAACTCTAATTGCTTTGAGCATAGATTGCATAAAAAACACCTCAATGGTTAATTTGAATTGACCATTGAGGTGTTTTATTATCATTTCGAGTTTCGAATTAAGCCACTTCACTCATTTTTTGTTGAGGCTTTTTTATAATTAGTTCACTTGGATCAAAGTCATCAACGTTGATGGTTTCTAAACGATAGAATTCTGCATCACGTAAAACCTTCGCTTGCTCTTCATTAATCCAACCATTTTCTAATCCAATGTCAGCGACCTTATCTAGTTGGACAAAAGCTCGGCGTTTGCCTGATTGTTTGACAATGTCATCAAAGATAGGCTCGGCACGTAGAATCGTTTGTAGAGCCAGTTCAATTTTACCTGCTGGGTTGAACTCACTCGCTTCTAAATACTGATTACGACCAATACGTGAACGAGTTTCTGATGGCGTTTGCAGAATTTGAGCTACTTGGTTATCGAGAGTATCACTTGGCGCTTTACGTACCTTACCTAGTGGTAAAATTAGTACACGCATTAAACCAGCCGCTCCTCGTGATGGGAAGTTACGTAAGAAGTCATCAATCGCGTCTTCTGCTTGTCGCAAGCTATCTTGAACCCCCCAATGGACTAGCGGTAGATCTGCTTCTTGATAGCCCTCCATCTCAAAGCGCTTTAATGTTGCAGAGCTTAAATAAAGTTGGCTTAAAACATCACCTAAGCGAGCCGATAAACGTTCTTTACGTTTTAATGAGCCGCCTAGTACCGCCATTGAAATATCTGACATTAAAGCAATATTGGCACTGTAGCGGTTAAGTTTTTGGTAATAACCTTTGATTTGATCGTGAATGATACCATTAAAATTAGCATCATTTGGCACCGCATAATCCGACCCTCGACCATCCGTCAGCCCTAACCAGAAACTACGCACCGCATTACTCATACTAAAGCCGATATGTCCAAATACCGCGCTATCAAAGCGTGATAGGGCATTTTTTTCTCTTGAATGTGCCGCTTCCATTTCTTCTAGTACATAAGGGTGGCAACGAATTGCACCTTGGCCGTAAATAATCATAGAACGAGTTAGGATATTGGCACCTTCTACGGTAATAGCAATGGGTGCACCTTGGTAACCACGGGCTAAAAAGTTAGCTGGCCCCATACATACACCTTTACCACCAGCAATGTCCATTGCATCAATTAAGGCTCGTTGTCCACGATGAGTACAGTGATATTTTACAATTGCTGAAATAACCGATGGTTTTTCACCTAGATCAATACCTGCAACGGTTAATTGACTTGCAGCATCCATGACATAAGCATTACCAGCAAGACGCGCTAATGGTTCTTCAATACCTTCCATGTGACCGATTGGTTGTTTAAATTGGCGGCGAATACGCGCATAAGCACCGGTTGCCAATGCTGCTGTTTTAGTGCCACCGGTAGAGTTAGAAGGTAGAGTAATACCACGGCCAACAGATAAACATTCTACTAGCATACGCCAGCCTTGACCTGCCATTTCTGGACCACCGATGATGTAGTCTAGCGGTACAAAAATATCTTTACCTTGAGTAGGACCATTTTGGAATGGCACATTTAGAGGGAAGTGACGACGACCAATTTTGACGCCTTGAGTATCGGTTGGAATTAAAGCACAAGTAATACCGATATCTTCTTGATCACCGAGTAACCCATCAGGATCGCGGAGTTTAAAGGCTAAGCCAAGCACGGTTGCGATAGGTGCCAGCGTGATATAGCGTTTATTCCATGTTAGACGCATCCCAAGAACTTCTTTGCCTTGCCATTCGCCTTTGCACACAATGCCAAAATCAGGGATTGCACCGGCATCAGAACCCGCTTCTGGGCTAGTTAAAGCAAAACATGGGATTTCTTTACCTTCAGCTAGGCGAGGTAAGTAATGATCTTGCTGCTCTTTAGTGCCGTAGTGTTGCAATAATTCACCTGGGCCTAATGAATTCGGTACGCCAACCGTTGAAGATAGTACGCCGGATACGCCAGTCAGTTTTTGTAGTACAACAGATTGTGCGTAGGCAGAAAACTCTAAGCCGCCATATTTTTTCTTGATGATCATGGCGAAGAATTTATGGTCTTTCAGGTATTGCCAAATTTCTGGCGGTAAATCGGCTAATTCATGAGTGATTTCAAAGTCATTAGCCATACGACAAACTTCATTTACAGGTCCATCAATAAAGGCTTGCTCTTCATCACTTAATTTTGGCGCTTGAATATCGGATAATTTCTTCCAATCTGGTTTTCCTTTAAATAGTTCCGCTTCCCACCATACTGTACCCGCATCGATTGCTTCTTTTTCCGTTTGCGACATCGCCGGTAAAATTTGGCGGAATACTTTGAGTGCAGGCTTACTGAATAGTGAGCGGCGGATTTGTGGAATCGCAACTAACCCCGAAAGGATAACAAATACGCCAAATAAAATTGGTGATAGTCCACCAAGTAAGGTCGAAATCAATAACACTACCGCCATAGTCCCAATGGTTATCGACAGAGAGCGGCGGTGGTATAAACAAAAACCGAATACGACAAGCGTAACGATGAGGGTAAGTAGGGTGATCATCTTTGTCTTCCTTATTATTATGAATGATAAAGCCACGCTTTTTTATAACGAAAATAAAGGTGGTCGTACCAGATGAATTCATTGTAGCCATCTTGTTGAGGAAATGTAAAAGGCCAATGTGGTTGAAAAGTGATCTCAAGCATAAAATGAGTGTTTTAAATGACCGTTTATATCTGGGTTTAAATCGAACGCTTAATCGTTACATTTTAAGAGTAGTATTGATGAGTTATTTTTTCTGACATAAATCATGGTATCTTCTTGCGAAAATTTTTCATCCAATGGGTGACAGGTCTCGTTCTTTATAGGTAAACTCAAGACTGATAACTATTCAAAATAAGGGAATGTCCCATGTACCAAGATTTGATTCGAAGTGAACTTACAGAAGCTGCTCAAGTACTTAATACCTTTCTTAGTGATGATCAAAACCTTCAAGATATTGAAGCAGCGGCGAAGCTGATAGCAGATTCATTTAAGCAAGGTGGTAAAGTGCTATCTTGTGGTAACGGTGGTTCGCATTGTGATGCGATGCACTTTGCTGAAGAATTAACGGGACGTTACCGTGAAAATCGCCCGGGCTACCCTGGGATTGCCATTTCAGATCCAAGCCACCTTTCTTGTGTTAGTAACGATTTTGGCTATGAATTTGTTTTCTCGCGTTATCTTGAAGCGGTAGGGCAAAAAGGCGATGTGCTATTTGGTCTCTCTACCTCGGGTAACTCCGGCAATATCTTAAAAGCAATGGAAACTGCCAAGCAAAAAGGTATGAAGACGATCGCTTTAACGGGTAAAGATGGCGGTAAAATGGCGGGTATTGCCGATGTGGAAATTCGTGTTCCTCATTTTGGTTACGCTGATCGCATTCAAGAAGTACACATTAAAATTATCCATATCGTGATTCAATTGATTGAAAAAGAGATGGAAAAGTAACTTTATTATTTTGACGTTTTAAAGGGACTATTTTAAAAAGCGATAGGTTAAAAGGAACGATGAATGTGTGAATTGCTCGGTATGAGTGCCAATGTCCCAACAGACATTTGCTTCAGTTTTACCGGATTAATCCAACGTGGTGGAAAAACAGGTCCTCATCGTGACGGTTGGGGGATCACCTTTTATGAAGGTAAAGGGTGCCGTAATTTTAAAGATCCAAAACCGAGCTGCCATTCTAAAATTGCTGAGTTAGTACAAAGCTACCCAATAAAAAGTTGTGCGGTGATTAGTCATATTCGTCAGGCCAATCGAGGGGAAGTGAATTTAGAAAATACTCACCCATTTACTCGTGAGCTTTGGGGGAAGAATTGGACCTTTGCCCATAATGGTCAATTAAGTGGTTACCAAGATTTAACTACAGGTCGCCATCGCCCTATTGGAGAAACTGATAGCGAGCTGTCGTTTTGTTGGATCTTAAAGCAGCTTGAAGACCGTTATCCAGAACCTCCGCATTCTCGTCAAATGCCGGAAATCTTTGAATTTATTGCTCAATGCTGTGATGAGTTGAAAAAGTTAGGTGTGTTTAACATGCTATTGAGCGATGGTGAGTATGTAATGATGTACTGTACTAACAACCTTCACTGGATAACAAGACGAGCCCCTTTTGGTAAAGCGACATTGATCGATGAAGAAGTTAGTATTGATTTTCAAGAAGAAACAACACCTAATGATGTGGTTTCAGTGATTGCTACTCAACCGTTAACCGATAATGAGCGCTGGCATAAAATGAAGCCAAGTGAATATGGTGTGTTTCATTTTGGTGAGCTGATTTTAGATAATAGCTTAGATCTGATTGATGAGCCGTTTGCGTAAGAGGATATTTGGTTCCTAGTTCCTAGGTTAAGGTTTCTCGGGGTTCGGGCGCGTTGCTGCTAGTCGCTCGGCTTTGGCGTGGTAGGTGCAGTAATAAAATTGGAGATTGTGCTTGATATTATTTAATCGCTAAGCACAATCTTTCTCGCAACTCGCAACTCGCAACTCGCAACTCGCAACTCGCAACTCGCAACTCGCAACTCGCAACTCGCAACACTAGTCTTCCGCGTATCCATGTTCCCCTAAGGGCTGATCATCCAAATAAGCCTGTTGCTGTTTCATCTTTAAGCGGCCTTCAATAAACCATTTGCTCACTAGAGGGTAAATATTATGTTCCTGAATGAGTACTCGCTTGGCTAAATCATCAGCACTGTCATCTTCAAAAACGGGTACCTTAGCTTGTAAAATAACAGGGCCGCCGTCCAGTTCCTCGGTAACAAAGTGGACACTGGTTCCATGTTCACAATCACCTGCATCAATTGCACGCTGATGAGTGTTAAGGCCTGAATATTTAGGAAGTAGAGAAGGGTGAATATTTAGCATTTTGCCTAAGTAATGTTCTACAAAGTTACCGCTGAGAATTCTCATATAACCGGCAAGAATAATTAAATCAGGTTGATAGGCATCGATTTGCGTCATTAGTTTGGTATCAAAAGCCAAACGATCGGGCTTGCCATCTGAATGTAGAAAGTCTTGTGCAGAAAGGGAATGCGCTGGAATAGCATGATTTCTTGCACGTTCTAAACCATAAGCATCGTGTTTATTAGAAAACACCGCGGTGACGTTAGCTTGAATTTGTCCTGATTCACAAGCATCAATGATAGCTTGTAGATTACTTCCATTACCTGAAACGAGTACAACGATATTTTTCATGTGGTTCCTGATGTTAAAAGCCCTTGATAACAACAAGAGCCTCAAGCCAAAATATTCTCGGCTCTCGGCTCTCGGCTCTCGGCTCTCGGCTCTCGGCTCTCGGCTCTCGGCTCTCGGCTCTCGGCTTAGTTAATTTCTACTTGCTCTTCACCAGCTTCTGCTGTCGCGACTTGACCGATAATCCAAGCATTTTCACCTTCAGCATTAAGTAGTTCTACCGCGGCTTGAGCTTGTTCTTGTGGAAGCGCCACAATTAGACCTACACCACAGTTGAAAGTACGGTACATCTCGTAGGTTTCAACATTTCCTTTTTGTTGTAACCAAGAGAAAATCGCTGGCCATTCCCAGCTGTTACCATTGATCACTGCTTTCGTATTTTCAGGTAATACACGTGGAATATTTTCCCAGAAACCGCCGCCAGTAATATGAGAAATTGCATGGATATCATGCTTTTCAATCATTTTAAGTGCTGACTTGATGTAGATCTTAGTTGGCTCAATAAGGTGCTCACCAATCGTGCGACCGTTTAAGTCTTCATTTAAATCAGCTTGAGAAACTTCAAGAATCTTACGGATTAATGAATAACCATTTGAGTGAGGGCCACTTGAACCGACGGCGATTAAAGCGTCACCAGCGGCTACTTTGGTGCCATCGATAACATCCGCTTTTTCTACTACGCCAACACAGAAGCCAGCGACATCGTAGTCTTCACCTTCGTACATACCTGGCATTTCAGCGGTTTCACCACCGATTAAAGAACAGCCAGCTTGGATACAACCTTCACCGATGCCAGTTACCACTTCTGCTGCGGTATCAACATCAAGTTTGCCAGTTGCGTAGTAGTCTAGGAAGAAAAGGGGTTCTGCACCTTGAACGATTAAATCATTCACACACATGGCGACCAGATCGATTCCAATGGTGTCGTGTTTTTTCATATCCAACGCCAGACGCAATTTTGTTCCAACACCATCAGTGCCTGAAACTAAAAGCGGCTGCTTGTATTTGGTTGGTAGCTCACATAATGCACCAAAGCCACCGATGCCGCCCATAACTTCCGAGCGACGAGTGCGTTTTACCACACCTTTAATTTTATCGACTAATGCATTACCTGCATCAATATCAACACCAGCGTCTTTATAGCTTAGAGAAGAATTGTTACCACTCACGGGGATATCCTCGCCTTTGATTTGATTGGATGTGAAAAACGGGGCTATTCTAACAGGGGATGAAGTGAAAAGGAAAACGTTTGCGTCAGTTTTTTTACTTCAATGATTAGCCAAAAAATTTAATGAGTTCTATCAATAAATTTTGGTCAGTTTGAGGTATAATTCTCTTGTTTGTCAAAATTAAGCACGGAGTTGGACATGAAAGTCGTAGAAGTTAAACACCCACTGGTTAAGCATAAGCTTGGTCTAATGCGCGAAGGCGATATCAGCACAAAACGTTTTCGTGAGTTAGCAACAGAAGTGGGAAGTTTACTCACTTATGAAGCGACCTCTGATTTTGAAACAGAGAAAGTGACAATTAAAGGCTGGAATGGTCCGGTTGAAATTGACCAAATTAAAGGTAAAAAAGTCACTGTTGTGCCGATCCTTCGTGCTGGTTTAGGAATGATGGATGGCGTACTTGAGCATATGCCAAGTGCTAGAATTTCTGTTGTTGGTGTATACCGTGATGAAGAAACACTAGAGCCAATTCCATACTTTAACAAGTTAACCTCTAGCATTGATGAACGTATTGCTCTGGTCGTTGACCCTATGTTAGCAACAGGCGGTTCTATGATTGCAACGATTGACTTGTTAAAAGAGCAAGGTTGCAACCATATTAAAGTATTAGTGCTAGTTGCCGCTCCAGAAGGCATCGAAGCTTTAGAGAAAGCTCACCCAGATATTGAGCTATATACTGCTGCGATTGACGAAAAACTGGATGATAAAGGCTATATTGTCCCAGGTTTAGGTGATGCTGGTGATAAAATCTTCGGTACTCTATAAGCTTATCCCACTCTAATATTTTAGAGCTAGGGAATTTATTTAGAAAAAGCGACTCTATTAAATGGAGTCGCTTTTTTGTATCGATTAGTACAAAGAAAAATGTACACGTTTCATGTATGATGAGCGGCTTAATATATGCTCATTCAAGTTCGAAGGGTATAAACGTGTGGTACTACTACACAAAATGATTTCTGAATAAAAAACAGGTTTGTTATGCGTTATCTTGTTATTCCCCTTGTTGCTTCGATTCTATTTCCATTAACGACAGTTGCTAAAACCACGGTTGATGTATATCACGCTGAAGTTGTGTTAAGTAATGAAAAAAATGCACGTTCAATCGCATGGGGTGAAGGTCTCGAGCAGGTGTTAGTTAAAGCATCGGGTAATGCCGATATTGCTGACAATGAGGTCGTAAAAAAAGCCATGCGCGATGGTTCTGATTATTTGGCAAAATTCAAATATGGCACACTAAATGGCCAAAAAAGTTTAGATATGCAGTACAGCCCAAAGCAAATTAGAGTGTTGTTATCTCAAGCAAATGCTTCGGTTTGGCCGAAAGAGCGTGAAAATGTTTTAGTTTGGTTGGTGCAAGATGACAATGTTGAGCGCCAAGTGGGTTGGGAGCAATCTGGATTGGATTCAGTAGCAGCCTTACAAACGGCAGCGCAGCAATCAGGGCTTCCAATTACATTACCACTGGGA
Source organism: Vibrio algivorus (assembly GCF_002218005.2). GTDB lineage: Bacteria > Pseudomonadota > Gammaproteobacteria > Enterobacterales > Vibrionaceae > Vibrio > Vibrio algivorus. The sequence continues at coordinate 1,792,238 of NZ_AP018678.1, read as the reverse complement.
GATATGGATGATTTAACCAAAATATCTGCGCCAGATTTATGGGGGAACTTCCCTGAGCCATTAGAAGAGGCCAGCGTTCGTTATCCTGCCGATTCGGTACTAGTGTTAAAAGTGGCGGCTAATGGACCATCTTCAGAAGTAAATTGGCAACTATATGATATGGCTCCAGATAGTATTACTTCTTCGCCTCAATCTGCCATCACTGGCGTAGAAACCGGAGAGGTGGCTCAAGCTATTGATAAAGCCATTGCTAAAATCAGTGCCTACTATGCGAAGAAAAATAAACCAAGCAGTAAACAAGTTGCAGATGATGCACTATGGGCTCATTTCTCTGGCATTCAATCGGCTCAATCTTTCTTTAATTTAGAGCGTTCTTTACTTAATTTAGAGAGTGTCGCAACGGTACAAGTGCACTCTATTCAAGGTATGAATGTGACATTTAACATTCAATTATTGAGTAATAAAGCTGATTTTGAAAAACAAGTTACAGGGTTTAAAGGAATAGAGAAAACACAAGCGCCAGTGGACTCTGCAAAAGTCGCAGAGCAAGCTGCTACCGAACAACTAATACAAGCTGATGAGTCTCAAAAAGTCAATCAGACAGCCACGCAAGAAATGAATGAGGTTGATCCTGATATCTCAGAGCCAGAAGAAGAAACGGCTGATGAAGTATTACCAGTAGAGCAACAGTTGTGGTTTAGTTTGTAATCTTCCTTGTCTAAAGACTTGGATGATAGCTCTGAATTCTGCATCTTGAAGTCACTTGGGTATAGTTTCAAGTTTCTTTGGCTGGGATAACATTTGCAGATATAACAAAGGGAACCGAGTTGGTTCCCTTTCTGTTATGTTAATTTAATTAGCTCAACGGCTAGAGTGCGACTTCTAGCACTTTACGTGAACGGGCAATATCAATTGAACCGTGCTCACCTAGTTTTGTCATGCCGTGTGCTTCTAAGCTGGCGATGGCAGTATCCACATCAGTTTGTGTAAGGTCGATTTCACCAAGTGAAACTGGCGTCTTCATTTGGCTAAAGAATTGTTTCGTTTTCTCAATGGCAATATCAATACGCTCATCCTCAGAACCTTCGGTAATATTCCAGATGCGTTCTGCATATTGTAATAATTTTGCTTTTTTCTCTTCACGACAGACATTCATTACCGCAGGAAGTACGATGGTTAAACTACGACCGTGGTCTACACCGAAGTTACCTGTTAGTTCGTGACCAATCATGTGTGTTGCCCAATCTTGAGGAACACCAACACCAATTAAGCCGCTTAGAGCTTGAGTTGCCGCCCACATAACGTTGGTACGAGCTTCGATATCTTGCAGGTTATCGATTAATTTTGGACCTTCTTCAATTAAGGTAAGCAGAATACCTTCAGCGAAACGGTCTTGGATTTTCGCGTTCACTGGGTACGTTAAGTATTGCTCCATAACGTGAACATAAGCATCAACGACACCGTTAGAAGTTTGACGCTCAGATAGGCTTAATGTGGTTTGTGGATCCAATACTGCAAATTGAGGACGCACTAGTGGGTTCATAAATGCTAATTTTTCTTTGCCACGAGTCACTACTGCACCAATATTGGTTTCAGAACCAGTTGCTGGCAGTGTTAAAATGCAACCTAAAGGTAGTGCACTGTTCACATCAGCACCTTTAGCTAAAATATCCCAAGTGTCACCTTCAAAACCAACGGCCGCAGCGATGAACTTAGTTCCATCAACCACTGAGCCACCGCCAACAGCTAGTAGATAGTCAAAGCCTTCAGCGCGGATTTTTTCAACCGCTTTCATTAACGTGTCGAATTGTGGGTTTGGCTCGATACCAGAGAATTCATCCCAAGTATGATCTTTAAGTGCAGCAACTACTTGGTCATACACACCGTTGCTTTTGATTGAACCGCCACCGTATGTCACCAGAATTTTTTTGTCTTTAGGAATGCTATTGGTGATTGCTGAGATTTGACCTTGGCCAAAATGAATTTGAGTCGTATTTTGATAGCTAAAATTGTTCATTTGTTGCTCCAGAGTAAATCGTCGCTTTTGCGTGAAAGAGACGTTATTGAATTTAGATTGTGTTCAGAATGATGATTTCTTATTACAGTTTAATGAGCATCTTACCGATGTTCTCACCTTTAAAGAGTCCAAGGAATGCATCAGGGGTAGCTTCGATACCTTCACGGGTCGTCTCTTTCCAGCTAATTTTTCCTTGCTCAACCCATTGAGTTAATTGCGCAACATAGCTTGGGTAATGTTCCCAGTGATCAGAGACGATGAAGCCTTGAATACGTAGGCTCTTCTTGACGATGTTAGCTAGGTTATTTGGGCCGGCTTTAGCGTCTTCTAGGTTATATAGATCAATCATGCCGCAGACACTCATGCGTCCATAACGGTTGAGTAAATTTAGTGCGGCTTCTAGGTGATCACCACCAACATTTTCGTAGCACACATCAACGCCTTGTGGGCAATGCTCTGCGAGTGCGGCTTCAAGCTCTGCGGCATTGTTATAATCTTTGTAATTGATGACGCCGTCGACACCAAGTGATTTTAACCATTCCACTTTTTCAGCACTGCCAGCACTACCAATAACGCGGCAGCCTTTCAATTTAGCAAATTGACAGACTAGGCTACCGACCGCACCTGAAGCGGCAGAAACTAATACGGTTTCGCCTTCTTTCAGTTCGCCAATAATATTCAAACCAACCCAAGCGGTTAAGCCAGGCATACCTGCAACACCGAGGAAGCTTTGGTCGGGTAGTGTAGTCTGTGGCAGTTTTTGTACCATTTCACCGGTTGAGACTGCGTATTCGCGCCAACCGAGCATGCTGTTAACTTTATCGCCTACTTGAAAGTCTGGGTGTTTTGACTCAATAACTTCACCAATCGCAGAACCTTGCATTAATTCGCCAAGTTGAAATGGCGGAACATAACTTTCTGCATCGGTCATTCTGCCACGCATATAAGGATCAACGGATAACCAAAGGTTCTTGATGATGAATTGGCCTTCAGTGATATCAGTAATCGTTTCGTTTTGTAACTCAAAACACTCTTGAGTTGGCATGCCAGCTGGACGTTGCTTTAAAGCGTAACCTTTACTTTCAATATGCATTGGAACCTCTATCGTGGAGTAGACTGAAAATTTATACTGTTAGAATAGCGAGAAAGGTAATATATTCCTAATGCATAAAGATAATTACCAAAATGAGCTAAAGTCATATCATGAACAAGCTAAATCAAGTCGACTTAAATTTACTAGTCGCATTACAAGCTTTAATACGCACCAAGAGTGTCACCAAAGCGGCTTTGCAACTTAATATCACGCAATCGGCAATGAGCCGTACTTTGCAGCGTTTACGTCATCAATTTGGTGATCCATTATTTGTACGAACCAAAGGTGGCCTGCTACCTACTGAGCGTACTATTGAAATGTCGACGTCACTGGATTGTTTATTACAGCACGCAGAAACGCTGTTGAATCCCGCGGCTTTTGAACCTAAACAAGCTAATACGCATTTCACGCTGATGATGAGTGATTTTTTCTCACAAGTTTTCATGCCACCCGTTTACAAAACACTATTTGAACAGGCACCTGGAGTTTCATTGACGTGTTTAAATCGCCAGCCAGATATGATGGAAAAGTTATCGCTTGGTGAGGCTGACTTAAGTTTTAGTAGTGATGTACAAAAACCGCAAGCCGATATTTATGCGCAAGCACTTGGTCCCGATCGTTTAGTTACTATGATGAGAAAAAACCATCCATTAGCTAATCAACCTCTAACTTTAGATGCTTATTGTAATAGCGCTCATGCGTTAATTTCGATGGGAGGAGATAGGGCTGGAGCGATTGATTTAGCTTTAGCAAAAATTGGTCGTAAGCGTAACGTGGTGTTGCGAATGCCACATTTTACCGCGGCGCCTTATGCTATTGAACAAAGTGATTTATTGCTAACCTTGCCGGGATGTTTGGCTAGAAAAATGGCGGAACACTTACAGGTGATCGTTATGGATACTCCAATAGAGACTGCCACTTATCAATATCATATGGTTTGGCATGCAAGACAACATAATAACCTTGCACACCGTTGGCTTAGAACTGAAGTTCAGAAAGTCTTATCTCAAGCTTTTTCTGAGTAATTGGATAACTCTGAGTCCTGCACATTGGCGTCATTGGTAATACTACTTGCTTGAGCTTTCAAACTTGGCTTTTTCTTGCTTTTCTACTTCAGAAAGACGTGTCAGTTTTAGGCCAAGCGCTTTACCTTTGTGGCGAGCATAAAGAATATTGGCCACAAAATTAACGCTAGTTAGAAGCAGTTCAATTGCTGCAAGCATTCGCTCACCATTATCGATATATAAAATGGTTAATGAATGCAAAAAGTAGAACATTAAAATGAAGTTCGCCCAAGCATGGGTATAAGGTTTGCCTTTAATGATGCCGATAAAAGGCAGCAATAACGGGATACACCAACCTACGGTGACGGCAGTTGAATTAAGATCGGGATGAGGGGAAATAAAACCATGCCATGCGAGCACCCACAGCAGTAGTGCAAAGTAGCTGAATAAAGCTAAGTAGCGCTCAAAAAGTGGCGATGTCGCCGATGATTGTGTCATAAAATCCGTGTCTTAATTTGATGAAGTGTGGAGTGATGATAAGGCTAAAGCCGTTTTTGCTAAACGCTGGCCTTGTGCAAATGCTAACTCAGTCACTTGTTTATCGAGTCCGCTATGACCTTGTTTCGATATTGAGCTTGCTCCATAGGGTGTTCCGCCTTTAAAGCTAGTGTGGAGGCTCGGTTCTGAATAAGGGATCCCCATCACCATCATTCCATGATGTAATAATGGTAACATCATTGAGTGTTGGGTTGTTTCTTGTCCACCATGAGGGGACGATGATGAGGTAAATACGCAAGCAGGTTTATCAATTAAGTCGCCAGCGATCCACAAAGAAGTGGTTTGGTCCCAAAAGTGTTTCATCGCTGCACTCATATTGCCAAACCAAACTGGGCTACCAATCGCCAGTCCATCGCATTGCTTTAATTCTGGTAATTCGATCACAGGGCTGGTTGTAGAGTAGTCATCATTTGGCACAATATCTGCGACAGTACGTAATGAAGCTTGGCAGCTTTCTACTGACTCCACTCCGCGAGCAATATGGCGAGCTAGCTGTTGTGTTGTACCATGTCGACTATGGTACAACACGATAATATTGATAGAGCGTGTCATAGAATTTCAAGCACTTGCTCTGGTGGACGGCCATGACGAGCTTGGTCATTGGCCACCACGATAGGGCGCTCAATCAATTTTGGATTTTCAACCATAGCATTAAATAGATCATCGTCACTCAGAGTCTCATCGGCTAAGTTTAGTGATTTATAAATATCTTCTTTGGTACGCATCATATCGCGAACCTTGGTTAAACCTAGTTGTTTAAACAGTGTTTTTAGCGTGCCAACATCTGGCGTCTCATCAAGATATTTTACTACTTGTGGTTCAATACCTTGGTTGGTTAATAGTTCTAATGTTTGGCGGCTTTTTGAGCAGCGTGGGTTGTGATAAATAACAACTGACATGACATATCCTTATAAAGTTTTAATTGAATTATTGTAGAGCGGCAAAACGTTGCTGTTCAATACGCAATTGGTCAATTCGTGCATCATATCTTGCTTGTTGTAGACTGCCTAATTCGGCTAATTGACTTGCTCTGGTATAGTTACTGATGGCTTTATTCCAATTAGCCCGTAGTGCAAATATTTCGCCTTCTGCTGCAAGTTGTTCCGGTTCATTGGCGGCTTTACGATTAGCATTAGCTAACAGAGACCACCCTACCGTTTCATCTGGATGGGAATGGGTATACCTTTGTAAAATGTTTATCGCTTCTTTATTGCGGTTTGCCTCAATAAGAACATTGGCGTAGTTAATGGTTAACACTTGATTGCCAGGTTTTCTTTCAAGGCCTTTTTTAAGTAAATTTATCGCGCTGTCATACTGTTTTTTATGTATGTATAAGTCAGACACAGCATCTAAATAAAAGTTATTGTAAGGATCGCTGGCTAATAGTCGGGTTAAGATGCTTTCCGCTTGAGATATTTTACCACTATCCATGTAAACCAAGGCTTGGCCGTATTCTAAAGTTGGTTTTATCATTGGACTAGCTTTTTGCAGTCTACGCTCAAACCAATCCAATGATTGAGCTGAATCGATACTAGCATAGCGGGCGATTACTCGCGCCTTAGCAAGATGAAAACTAACAGAAATAGGGGGATTGACTCTAGGGTAACGACCTGCTCTATCTCTTGCTTCGGATAGGCGCGCCTTGGGTAAGGGGTGACTTAGCAACATGGGTGGTGGAGTGCTTGCATAGCGATATTGATCGGCTAACTGGCCAAAGAAATCAGGCATACCTTCAGGATCAAATCCTGCTCTTGCTAGGGTTGCAATACCAAATCGGTCTGCTTCTTGCTCATTGGATCGTGTGTAGTTAATGCTTGCTTGCATTGAGCCGGCGGTAGTGGCGTTAACCGCAGCTATCCCGGCTTCTGGAGAGGCAATGGCAAGTAATAAGGAGCCAACTAAAGCGGCAATGGTTAATGGCGTACGACGTGCTTGATCTTCCATATGTCTAGCAAGATGTCGCTGGGTAATATGGGATATTTCGTGAGCAAAAACTGAAGCAAGTTGGCTTTCATTATTGGCGTGGAGAAATAAACCAGTATTGGCCACCACGTACCCACCAAAAAAGGCAAAGGCATTCACACTACGATCACGGATCAAATGGAAGTGAAAAGGGGTTTTGACATCATTAGCACTTGCAACCAGCTGGTGGCCTAACGAGGTGATGTACTCATCCATAACAGGGTCACTGATAATTGGACTAGTGCTGCGCAAAATTCGCATGTAAGCATCGCCATATTCTAATTCTTGAGCAATGGTCAATGTGCCTGCTGCAGCGGTACCTATATCCGGTAAGTCTTGCTGTGCATAGGCAATAGGTTGTACGCATAATAAAGCCGAAAGACATAAGCATGCGGTAGTGCGAAAAAATTGGCGCATATCGTTAAGCAACATCCATTATTATTTACAGCTAAGGGTATTATTTGTTTGTGATATAAGACCCTAAACGATTAGCTTGGTTTCTTTTTTATGTAAAGTATCTATACCTAAATGACGTCAAGATACAGAATTTAGAGTTATCATCCAAGCTTTTAGGCTAGGAAGGTTTGTGAGTTAATGTAAACACCTTTTGAGTCAATCTGCCACGGTATAACGGTTTGGATGAAGCTTCCGAAGGGCAAGTTAAAACCTGCTTTATACTGCGTTAAATTGGACAGAGATAGAATCGCTATAGTCATATTCTATTTGCCTTGTTTTATTCTTGCTGAAACTCGCATCTTGAAGTCACTTGGGTATATACTCGCTGAAAATTAGTAACTCTATCATAAAGGTTGTCTGGCAGAATGAAAGTAGAGTGTCTTGATTTACGATCTCAGCGCTGCCCAATGGCACTATTGTTAGCCAAACGGAAAAGTGCTGAACTGTTGAACCAGCAATCACTAACCATAATATCGAATGACACTGCATCGATTAACGATATGATTCGATATTTTAAGCAAACCTCGTATTCAGTAAAAGTACAACAGCATAATGATGAATGTACTTTGTTAGTAACAAAAAAGGAATCAAATTGAATGTTTGAAATGATAGTTCGTTGGTATAAAAAACGATTTTCTGATCCACATGCCGTGAGCTTAGTGGCGATTTTATTATTCGGTTTTATTACTATTTATTTTTTTGGACATTTAATTGCGCCGTTATTGGTCGCTATTGTATTAGCGTACTTGTTGGAGTGGCCTGTTAACCGTTTATTTAAACTAGGACTGCCTCGACTTGCGAGTGTCTTGGTGGTTGTGAGTGCTTTCATTGGGTTGATGCTGTTAGCTTTCTTTGGCCTAGTGCCGACTATTTGGCGACAAATTGCGAGTTTACTGAATGACATGCCGAGTATGTATACCACTTTCCAAAGTTATATTGCGAGCTTACCACAGCGTTATCCAGATATAGCGGATGTTCAAGTGATCGAAGTGATTATGCATAACGCTCAAAATAAAATAATAGGTATGGGTGACACCATTTTGCGTGGCTCAATGGCTTCATTATTGAGCTTGGCGACACTAGGGGTTTACCTAGTACTTGTACCGTTATTGATTTTCTTTTTACTGAAAGACAAATCAGAGCTCATGGCAACGTTAAGTGGGGTATTACCACAAAATCGTCGTTTAGCCACCAAAGTGTGGGATGAAATGCACAATCAAATCTCTAATTATATCCGTGGTAAAGTCGTGGAGATTGTGATCGTTGGCGTGGCAACTTACATCGTGTTCTTGATGTTTGGGTTGCGTTATCCTGTATTACTCGCCGTTGCAGTCGGTTTCTCTGTACTTATTCCTTATATAGGAGCGGTAGCGGTTACCGTTCCAGTAGTATTGGTCGCACTATTCCAGTGGGGATTAGTTCCTCAATTTTATTGGTTAGTGATCGCTTATGGCATAGTACAAATGCTCGATGGTAATGTGCTGGTACCCGTATTGTTTTCGGAAGCGGTTAATTTACATCCAGTTGCAATCATAGTAGCTGTGTTGGTATTTGGTGGTTTATGGGGGTTTTGGGGCGTGTTCTTTGCGATTCCATTGGCTACCTTAGTTAAGGCCGTTTGGAATGCTTTACCAAGTAATGAAGTAAATAATGAACCGCCAACAGAGTCGGTATAGTGAATTAACTTCAGTTACAAAGCCTTAATTTATTTAAAAACGCCCCGATATTTGATGATATCGGGGCGTTTTAGTTTGATCATTATTTATCTTTAGGTTAATAGACCACAATAATATCAGGGTTAATAACTAAGCATTATCATTTAGGTAGTTAAGTACGACTTCGTGATGATCTTTAGTTTTAAATTTATTGAAGACATGCTCAATCATGCCGTTTTCATCAATTAAGAAGCTGATACGGTGCAAGCCATCATAGATCTTACCCATAAATTTCTTCTCGCCCCACACGCCAAACTGTTCAGCTACAGCATGATCTTCATCAGACAATAGAGTGAAGTTTAAGTTATCTCGCTCGATAAACTTACCCAGACGTTTTACTGGATCAATACTGACGCCGAGTACGACTACATTTTTATCTGCTAGTTCTTGTTGAATATCGCGAAGGCCTTGAGCTTGAACCGTACAGCCAGGCGTCATTGCTTTTGGGTAAAAGTAAAATAAAACTTTCTTACCTTTAAAGTCACCTAAAGAAATGGTTTTGCCGTCTTGGTTAAGTAAAGCGAAATTAGGTGCGGGAGTGCCTGCGGTTAATGTTTGCATGATTCTTCCTTTTATTTGCGGTGTTTCTTATCCGAAGTTACTTAGCTATCAGGTGAAATTATTAATCTATTTTTGCTTGTATTTGTAGATCACCATTGACTGAAAGCGTCTGACATAATCGTTTAAATGCTTGTTCCAGTTGATTAGCATCCATATCAAGCTCGGTTAAGCCTGAAATAAAAATATGAAACTGGTCAGTCTGTTCTGTTTGTTGAGATGTGGCGGCTTTTTGAGTTTGAGCGCTTAACTCAGAGATATTGATCTGATGGTTGGAAAAAAATTGAGTAAATGCTTCAGTTAAGCCTACTCGGTCTTCCGATTCAATGGTGCATTCAACTTTGTAAGTATATTGAGGAGGCTGGTGAGGAGCCGTACGTTTCATTACTACCATTAGGTCGTGTTCTGCACTCATTGATGGCAATAAGGTTTCGATGCGAGTAATGGCATTGGTTTCACCTGAGATCAGCATTATTAAAGTGAACTCTGTACCGAATAAAGCAATGCGACTGTCGACAATGTTTCCGCCAGAATGCGTTACAACCTGGGTTAAGCGATTGCAGATTCCCGGTCTATCTGAACCGACTGCGGTAATAACTAGATGATGAACCATGATCTCAACGTCCAAATTGAAATAATAATGACATCTTATCATAAATAAAATTGACCGCTGTAAGTGAAAGCAAGATCTTTCTAGAGAGCTTTTATATTGAGAAAGTAAACCAATGTCATTATTTCGTTGTAAATTACCAGAAAGAAGAGTTGATCCCTTGTCTTTATTGGGCTTGTTAAAGTAACATGCTATACCCAAGTGACTTCAAGATACGAGTTTCAGTAAGAATCAAACCAGCTTTAGACAAGGCAAATTGAACATGATCAGATTCTATCTCTGTTCAATATAACACCGCATAAAGCTGGTTTTAACTTGCCCTTCGGGAGCTTAATCCAAACCTCTTCTTTTTATATAGAGATAGGCAGTGTCAGATTGGTTGGAAAAGGAACTAATATTCCTTCGTCAATCTTCTTTGCCTAAAGATTTGGATGATAGCTCTGAATTTTGCATCTTGAAGTTATTTGGGTATATCGAATTTCATAAGGAGAGAAACATGTTCTCAGGAAGTATAGTTGCACTAGTTACGCCTTTTAATCATCTCGATGAAGTCGATTATGATAGCCTTAAAAATCTAGTGGAATACCATATTAAATCAGGTTCAAGCGGTATTGTTGCGGTTGGTACGACAGGTGAGTCTGCCACTTTAACCGTTGAAGAACATGTCAAAGTTGTGAATAAAACAGTGGAATTTGCGGCTGGACGTATCCCTATTATTGCAGGTACTGGTGCTAATGCTACTCATGAAGCGGTGACGTTTAGTCGTTTGCTTAATGATTCAGGTGTTGCAGGCTGTTTGAGTGTGACGCCGTACTACAATAAGCCAACTCAAGAAGGTTTATACCAACACTATAAAGCGATTGCGGAAGTCAGTGAAGTGCCAGTGATTCTTTATAATGTGCCGGGCCGTACAGCAGTAGATTTATTACCTGAAACCGTGGGGCGCTTATCTCAACTTGATAATATTGTGGGAATTAAAGATGCTACGGGTGATTTGTCTCGAGTGGATAAATTCCGTGAACTTTGTGGTGATGAATTCGTCTTACTTAGTGGTGATGATGCGACTGGCTTAGATTTTGTTAAGCGCGGTGGTAATGGTGTAATTTCTGTAACCAATAATATCGCCGCTGCAGAAATGGCACAAATGTTTAAGTTGGCTGCAGAAGGAAAACTTGATGCGGCTGATGAAATTAATCAAAAGCTAATGCCACTACATAAAGATTTATTTATTGAATCTAGCCCTATTCCAGTGAAATGGGCCGCTCATAAACTTGGTTTGATCTCTGAAGGGTACTTGCGTTTACCATTAACCGAGCTAACGGAATCTGGTCAAACGATTGTGGCTCAAGCACTCAAAGACGCTGGTATTCAATAAAAATGGGTATATGATCGCTTAAGCCTATTTTCAGGAGTTGTATAGAAATGAAATTCTCTCACCAGTTAGTGATTAGTTCACTAGCGGTATTGGTATTGTCAGCGTGTGCTGGGGATCCGGAAAAACGTCGACAAGCGAAAGATGATTTTGAGTATTTAGAAACTTCTTTGGATCAAGAGTGGGTAACCCTGCCTGATGCTCAGCCTCAGTTTTATCCTCAATACAATATCCCTCAAGGTGAGTACAGAGGAAAACTTGGTCCTGACGTTGATATTCGTGCGCCGCAACAGGTTTTAGAGTTAATCCCTGGTGCTCGTGTTGAAAAGCAAGACAGTGAAGTAACAGTTTGGCTAATTAGCCAAGAAGAACTTAATAAAGTTTGGGATATGCTTCACCGTATGGTGGATGAGAAAGGTATTGAGCTTCGTACTGATACTCCAACATCATTAGAAACGGATTGGGTCAACTTAAGTGCGGAAGATGAATCGTATCCAATTGCTGGCCGCTATAAAGTGGATCGTTTAGAAACTCCGGGGCGTTATGGTTTCCATGTGGCCCTAGTTGAGTGGAAAGAAGATAATGGTACTATTGAGTTAACGCCTGAAATTGAAGATCGTTATTCGAGTGTAATGGTGAACTACATTACTACTCAATATGATAAACAAGTGACGGAAGAGGCGAGAATTCGAGCACTAGAGCTGATTAATAAAGTACCAGTGACGATGGGTAAAGATAGAAGTGGTTTACCGGTAATTATTGCTCGCGCACCTTATGATTTAGTTTGGAGCAAGCTTGAAACTGTTCTGCCACAAATCGGCTTTAATATTACTGATAAAAACCGTTCTCAAGGGACGATTGATACGGATTATAAAGATCCAGATGAAGAAGTATGGCAAAGCCTAGGTGTTAAGCCGTTGACATTAAGTAATAAGAAATATGGCTTATTAGTAGGTGATTTAGACAACCGTACTTCTATCAACGTAACTGATGCTGATGGTAAACCTATCCCACAAGAAGATTTACAAACTTTGATTCCGGTACTTCAAGCGATGTTTGATACCAGCGATAAATCTTAGTCTTTGAACTGTGTGATTCTAAAGCAATAAAAAACACCGCCAAAATTGGTGGTGTTTTTTTATATTTATACCCAGTAACTTGCAGCTTGAAGTTACGTGAGCATATAACGTTAAATTATGGGTTGGTATTATCCTGATCGGTCTTCTTTTTCTGAGTATTTTTGTCTTGTGCTTCTTGCTGATCTTTTTCTTTATAGATCTCGATCAGTTTATCTAGGTCTGATTTTGCTTTTGGGTTTTTGCGCACTAAATGTGATTGCCCCAAATATTTCATTGATGCTAAATTACCGATTATAAATACAATGATGATAATACTAATCACCCAAGGGTTGAGTAGTAAGTCTAAATCCATACGCCCTACTTAGTTGCGGTTATTTACGCGACAGTAATATTGCTGATGTAACGATTATATAAGCTTTCAGCATGCTGAGATATTGATTCAACCCCCAAAAAGGGATAGTTGTGCCAAGTTTGTTGTAGCTTATCTATAGATAGTTGCTCTAGCATATCTCGTCCAGTATCAATATGGCTAATATGCCAAGGTTCTATTGCAACACCGCCAAGGTCATGTTGGTAGGGGCGATAGAAGCCAAATTTAGGCATAGCTTCGGTTAGCCAAAGATTAAACTCTGCTTGATGACCAGTATGGTATTCCCAAGGCTCTAATTGTAGTTGAGTGTCTTGAGGCAAGAGATTACGTGCATAAACATCTAGCTCGCAACCCCAATGATGGCGGCTCGCACCTGGTAATGCAGACCAGCGCATGATCGCGTGAATTTTTTCTAAATCGTTTAATTTTGCACTGTCGAGAGGCTGGCTGTGACTATCTAATATTGGTCTTTCACCACGGAATTTTGCATTCCAGATCATGGCTTGTCGATGGTAATCACGGAAGCTGCTGGCGATAGAAAAATCAAACCCATTCACTTGAGCGTCACGAATTAATTCGTTCAATGGAGCTTTAACATCTTGATGAATCGAAAACTCTTTTTTTCCTACAAGCATTGTTGTGAGATGAGTTTGAGATAATCCGGTCAATTGCTCAAGTGAATATTGGGTCATGTGCTGCTCTTCTTAATTAGAAAGTGTCCTATAAGACTTATTTGCCTGTTAGACAGTTTTCTAATGTCTTTTGATACATATCGGTAAGCTTCTCTAGATCAGAAATCTTCACACATTCGTTTACTTTATGAATTGTGGCATTAACCGGTCCAAGCTCGACTACTTGACTACCCATTTGTGCAATAAATCGTCCATCGGAAGTACCACCCGTCGTAAGTAACTGTGCAGGTTGATGATTGACGGCTTTTACAGCTTCGACTACCGCATCAATTAATGGGCCTTGATCGGTTAAAAATGGATGACCATTGAGTGTCCATTTTAGATCATAGTTTAAGCCATGAGCATCCAAGATTGAATGGACACGACGTTTTATCTCAACATCGGTGAGCTCAGTGCTAAAGCGGAAGTTGAACTGGACATGAAATTCACCTGGGATAACATTTGATGCGCCAGTACCTGATGATAAATTTGGTATTTGAAAGCTAGTTGGCGGAAAATACTCGTTGCCATTGTCCCAAGTCGTTGTTGCTAACTCAGCCAAGGCTGGTAATGCTTGATGAACTGGGTTATTCGCAAGGTGAGGATAGGCAACATGCCCTTGAGTCCCTTTGACCGTTAAGTCACCCGTAATCGAACCACGGCGACCATTTTTGATTACATCGCCTACTTGAGTTGTGCTTGATGGCTCACCTACAATACACATGTCAATAATTTCATTACGTGCCATCAATGTATCCACCACACGGGTAGTACCGTTAATGAACGGACCTTCTTCATCGGAAGTGATCAGAAAAGCAATTGAGCCATGGTGGTCAGGGTGCTCGGCAATAAAACGTTCTACAGCTACTACCATACAGGCAAGTGAGCCTTTCATATCTGCTGCGCCGCGAGCATGTAAATAGCCGTCAATTATCGTTGGTTCAAATGGTGGGGTATGCCATTGGTCTAATGGGCCCGAAGGAACCACATCGGTATGGCCAGCAAAAGCAAATAGTGGTGCGCTAGAGCCGCGGCGAGCCCAAAAGTTGGTGGTATCTTCAAATACCATAACTTCAATTTCAAATCCAAGCGCTTTTAAGCGGTTAATCATTAAATCTTGGCAACCGGCATCTTCAGGGGTGACTGATTGACGTTCTAATAAATCTTGCGCAAGAGCAAGTACGGGACTGTCTAACATCCTTGTGGTTTCCTTACTTTAATTGAGCTTCATAATCAGCAGCTTTAAATCCAATAATGGCTGTTGATTCAGTTATTAAGATAGGGCGCTTAATCATCGCTGGGTTTTCGGTTAATAACGAGATTGCACTATTTTGATTTAAGGTGTTTTTTTGTTCATCGGATAATTGGCGGTAGGTGGTGCCTCGTTTATTGACCACGGCCTCCCAGCCAAATTTTTGGAAAAATGAGGTAATTAATTCAGCATCAATTCCTGATTTACGATAGTCATGGAAATGATAGTCGATGCCTTCGGCTTCCAACCACTTTTTGGCCTTTTTAATCGTGTCACAATTTGGGATGCCATACATGGTAATCATTTTTTATTATCCTTTTTTGCTTAATCTTTATTTAACGAATCGTACACAATTCAGCGTGTTAATGCACTTGTTTCCATCGGTGTCAGGGGGAGAGGGTTATTTGTATAGCGTCTGATTGATCCTACGCAAAATCGCTTTACGTATTTACGGTGATAATAGAGTCAATTGTTTTGATCTAATCGATCACTGTTTGAGGATATCAATGTGGAGCTTAGCCCGGTATTTGCAAGACGCCTTTATATTGCCTTGCTGATTAAAGATTTAGAACGTCCAAATGTACCTAAATTAATGGAGTTAACAGGTTGGCCAAGAAGAACTATTCAAGATGTCCTGAAAGCCTTACCTGCAATTGGTATTCATTTATCCTTTGTACAAGATGGTCGACGCCATAATGATGGATATTATACGGTCAACAATTGGGGGCCTTTTGATGTGCGCGTTCTAAAGCATTGGCAAGCTGATATTGCCCAATGTCTTGGACTAGTGAAATAATATTACCGTTATTGTTGTAGCAACAAATAAATGGCAAACCCAACCCAACTGAGAATCACTAATGCCCATGGCAATACGGATGGCTTAGACGGTTTATGGTCGCTCGTAGATAGCTGTATACTTGATGGTGTTTGCTCTTGATGGATATTTTTCGACTGCTTTTTACGTAACTTGTCCGCTTCCCTTAGTTTTTCTTTGTGTTGTTTTTTATATAATGCAATGCCTTTTTCTATGCCTTGAGCAATGAGTTTTGTTTGTTCTTTGGTTTGTCCCGGCTTTTGAGTCGATTTTGCTACCGCTAATGCTTCTTGTTGAGTTTCTGGTGAAATGTTTTTTTTGCTTGGCTTCATTTTATTTATTCATTATTTGTTAAAGTAGCAGAAGTTAAATGTAGCTACGGATTATGTTGGATATAAGGTTAGCAGTCCTGAGTATAAATCAACAGCCTTTAAAGATGAAAACGACAAGGAAGAAAATATCAGTGCAATATGCGATCACTTACAGTGTCGATGAATATGATAGCAATGGTTTTTTAAAGCCCAGTCTATGGCTATGGCTAAGTTGGCTATTTTTGGCTAAAGCTTGGATAGTCTTTATCGTGGCCAGCGCTAGCCGAACAATGAGTACTAAGTTGTTATCACTCATTTACCCAGTCCCCGATAGTTTATACTTGGGATTATTGGTGGGATTACCTGTTGTGATTTTGGCATGGGCGATATCATTGCGTACACCTGAACGGGTTTGGCTTAATAAGATATTGAGTTTTGGTCGCAGTTACACCATTGCTGTCGTTTCAGTACAGTTCGTGATTACGCTTTATCATTTATCCCTTACTCTGTGGCAGTTTAATTGGAGTGATGCATTAACTTTATTGGGCTTGGTATGGTTATTGATTTATTTGTCTCATTCTCAGAGAGTGAAGGATACATTCACAACTCCAAACTTAGTGTAATAGCGATTTTATACCTGTCGTACTTGAAGCTGCAGCTTTGTCCGGCGTTCATTCGCCCCTTATCTCTTTATTAAAGAAAGTCATAGGCGAGCTATGCTCATGGGGCCTCATTTACTTGTCGCCTCACTGCAACTTCAATTACTTTGGGTATATTGTACTAATTAGAAGTGATGATTTTATTTTATTATTGCTGAAGCTCGCACCTTGAGGTTACTTGAGTATAATAACCACAATAAACATAGAATAAGGAAGTATTCATGTCGCTACCACAATCGGCAATTATCCCAGAAGCGAATCCATTTTCTTTACAGTGCATGCTTAAGATCAATCGCAACCACTCTCATGTTCTTGAGCAACTGAAAGCCTTACCTGATTTAGTGTCGTCGCTCAATGATCAGCAACCGGATTCTAATCTTTATATTACACTGGCTTTTACCCACTCTTTTTGGCAAAAAACGAACCAGAGTATGCCTCAAGAGTTAGAGCCGTTTGTTGAACTAGGAACGGGTGAAACGGTTGCTCCTGCAACTGAATCGGATGTTCTTTTGCATTGCCACTCTAATCGACACGATTTGCATTTCTATATATTGCGCAAATTGATGTCAGAGATCAGTGATGATATTGACGTTGTTGATGAAACTTATGGTTATCGCTTCTTAGATAGCCGTGATATGACAGATTTCATTGATGGTACGGAAAACCCAGAAGGGGATGAGCGTCGTCAAGTTGCAGTGATCCCCGAAGGTGAGTTTGCAGGTGGTAGCTATGTAATGCTGCAACGTTATATTCATAACATACCTGCTTGGAATCGTTTAAATGTGTCAGCTCAAGAAAAAGTGATTGGTCGAACTAAACCTGATTCGGTTGAATTAGATGATGTACCAGCGCAATCTCACGTGGGGCGTGTCGATATAAAAGAAGAAGGTAAGGGCTTGAAAATGGTTCGCCATAGTTTGCCTTATGGCTCAGTATCAGGAGAGCATGGCTTACTATTTATCGCTTACTGTAATCGTCTACATAATTTCAAAGTATTACTGAATAGTATGTTTGGTGAGACAGATGGTAAAACCGATCATTTATTGCGTTTTACTCAAGCTGTGACAGGAGCTTACTTCTTTGCACCGTCAAAAGAAATGTTGGCGGAATTGGCTTTAGCTTAATATAAATGATTCTTAGCGATTGGAGAGATTTCAGTCGCTGGTTTAGTTTAGATATAAAAAAACGCTGCCCTTGAGCAGCGTTTTTTATATCATTAAGAAAATTACTTAGTGATACGGATAACTGGTGTTTCACCAACAACAACGTTACCAGAAAGTTTGTTCAACTCTTTGATTTCGTCCATGTTAGAGATAACAACAGGAGTCAACGTAGATTTTGCATTCTCTTGTAGGTACGCAAGATCAAATTCGATGATAGTGTCGCCTGCTTTCACAGTTTGACCTTCTTCAGCGATACGTGTGAAACCTTCACCTTTTAGTTCAACAGTGTCGATACCAAAGTGAACAAATAATTCGATACCATCGTCAGACTCGATAGAGAAAGCGTGGTTAGTTTCGAAGATTTTACCAATTGTACCGTTTACTGGTGCAACCATTTTGTCGCCATTTGGTTTGATAGCAACACCATCACCAACGATTTTCTCAGCGAAAACCACATCAGGCACATCTTCGATATTTACGATTTCACCAGAAAGAGGTGCGATAATTTCAATCGCGCCCGCATCAGCTGTGTCGTCAGATACTAGCTTCTTAAGTTTGTCAAACAGACCCATGTCGTGCTCCTAAGCAGTTAACTTTTTAATCTTTAATTAAAAGATTATATTCTTAATTCGATTTTTCTGCGATAAATTTATCAACGCAAGCTTCGATTTCTGCCGCAGTAGGTAGAGCAAGTGCTTCTTCAGCCATTGCTTTTACTTCTGCGAAGTTTGAGTTACGGATGATTTTCTTAACGCGAGGGATAGAAATACCACTCATGCTGAATTCGTCTAAGCCCATACCTAATAGAAGTAGGGTAGCGCGCTCATCACCAGCTAACTCACCACACATACCTGTCCATTTGCCTTCTTTGTGTGATGCATCAATTACTTGCTTGATCACAGTTAGTACAGCAGGAGATAGCGGGTTGTATAAGTGAGAAATTAACTCATTACCACGGTCAACTGCAAGAGTATATTGAGTTAAGTCGTTTGTGCCAATACTAAAGAATGAAACTTCTTTTGCAAGGTGGTGAGCAATTGCAGCAGCAGCCGGTGTTTCAACCATTACACCAATTTCGATGTTCTCGTCAAATGCTAGGCCTTCGTTGCGAAGCTCTGCTTTATATTCTTCAAGCGCCGCTTTAAGTTCACGAATCTCTTCAACAGAGATAATCATTGGGAACATGATGCGAAGCTTGCCGTGTGCTGATGCACGTAAGATACCACGTAATTGATCTTTTAAGATGTCACGACGGTCTAAGCTGATACGTACTGCACGCCAGCCTAAGAACGGGTTCATTTCTTCCGGTAGATCCATGTATGGAAGATCTTTATCACCACCAATATCCATAGTACGGATAATAACGGCTTGATCACCCATTGCTTCAGCGACTTCTTTGTATGCTTTGTATTGCTCTTCTTCAGTTGGAAGGGCATCACGGTCCATAAATAGGAATTCAGTACGGTATAGACCTACACCTTCACCACCGTTACGGATGATACCGTCACAGTCTTTCACTGTACCGATGTTACCGCAAACTTCTACATGGTGGTCATCTAGAGTGACAGCCGGTAGATCTTTTAATTTCGCCAACTCTTCTTTTTCAGCTAAGAAATTATCACGAATTGATTTCGCTTCTTCTAGTTCTGCATCAGAAGGGTTAACGATGATTTTGTTGTTAATCGCATCCAAAACTAAAATATCGCCGTTCGATACTTGTTTTGTAATGTCGTTTGTACCCACAATCGCAGGAAGTTCAAGTGAACGAGCCATGATTGAGGTGTGAGATGTACGGCCACCGATATCACAAGCAAAGCCTAAAACGAATTCTAGGTTGATCTGTGCTGTTTCAGATGGTGTTAAGTCGTTAGCAACAAGAATAACTTCTTCGTTGATAGAGCTTAAAGATACGATGTTAATGCCTAATGCATTTTTAACAAAACGTGTACCGATATCACGAATATCGGTAGCACGTTCTTTAAGGTAGTCATCATCAAGAGACTCAAGTGCTGTTGCTTGTTCTTCAATCACAGTATGGATTGCAAGGTCAGCAGACATTTTGTCTGATTTGATGAGGGCTAAAATTTCTTCTTCTAGCTCTTCATCTTCAAGCAACATGATGTGGCCTTCGAAGATAGCTTCTTTTTCTTCACCGAAGGTTTCAAGTGCTTTTTGTTTAATGCCTTCTAATTGCTCAGAAGATTTATTACGAGCATCAAAGAAGCGTTTTACTTCTGCTTCAACTTGATCGTCCGAAATAGGTGTTTTATTTAGGACAATTTCATCTTCTTGAAGAAGTAGTGCTTTACCGAAAGCAATACCAGGAGATGCTAGAATTCCAGAAATCATAGCCTTACCTTAATTTGTTCAAATATAAAAAGTAAAAATACCGTGAATCACAGATGTGATTAGTGTAGTTGGTCCATAAGAGCAACTAGGTGATCAACAGCCGCTTCAGCTTGAGGGCCTTCTGCAGAGATAGTTACTACAGTACCTTTTACTAGACCAAGAGTTTGTAGTTTGAAAAGGCTCTTAGCACTTGCGCTTTTGCCATTAGAAGTCACTGTAATATCAGCATCGAATGCTTTAGCTTCTTTAACGAATTGAGCCGCAGGACGAGTGTGAAGGCCGTTTTCTGCAGTGATTTCTACTTGCTTCTGATACATGTGTGTTACCCCGATTAATTTGCTTTTTGTTGGAAACTGAAAAGTAGTTTAGCTTACCTTCTTATTTAGTGCTTCGCTAGCGAAGAAAAATAAGTAGTCCTAATCGATTGCTTTCAGTCATCACTTATCATTTATTTATTTTCTATTAACTAATCTTAGTTGGTTAATTAACAGGCTTCTTTATTTTGAAGCTAAAAATAAAACATCCCGATTATCACTAAAGGAGTGGTAGGGATCAACAAAAAAGCCCCATAAAGGAGCTTTTTTCATAGAAAAATTGATTTGAACCAGTTTTATTGCTCGTTCTCTTTATCGGTAAAGATACCTGAAAATAGAGCGGTACTTAGGTAGCGCTCACCTGAGCTTGGTAGTACGGTCACAATTGTTTTTCCTTCAAATTCAGGCAGTTCGGCAACTTTATTTGCTGCGACAACGGCTGCACCAGAAGAGATTCCAGCAAGAATTCCTTCCTCTTCCATTAGGCGACGAGCCATAGTAATAGCCTCATCGGATGTTACCGAAATAACTTTATCAATAAGTTCTAAATCTAGGTTGCCAGGAATAAATCCTGCACCAATACCTTGAATTTTATGCGGAGCAGGTTGAATTTCGTCTCCTGCAAGGGCTTGAGCAATCACTGGTGATTCAGCCGGCTCTACTGCAACTGTTGTGACCGCTTTACCTTTAGTCTTTTTAAAGTAGCGGCTAGTACCTGTTAAAGTACCGCCGGTACCAACACCAGATACAAACACGTCAACGTTTCCATCAGTTGCGTCCCAAATTTCTGGGCCAGTTGTTTGCTCATGAATCGCTGGGTTTGCTGGGTTGTTAAATTGTTGCAGTAAGAGATACTTGCTTGGATCGCTTGCTACAATTTCTTCTGCCTTAGCAATCGCACCTTTCATGCCTTTAGCCGCTTCTGTTAGCTCAAGGTTTGCACCTAGTGCTTTAAGTAGTTTACGGCGTTCTAGGCTCATTGATTCAGGCATTGTTAGTGTCAATTTGTAACCACGAGCTGCTGCAACGTATGCAAGTGCGATACCGGTGTTACCACTAGTTGGTTCTACTAGTTCTACACCTGGCTTCAATAAGCCTGCTTTTTCTGCTTCCCACACCATGTTGGCACCAATACGGCATTTTACGCTGAAACTTGGGTTACGGGCTTCAATCTTAGCTAGAACGTTACCTTTGCTTACGCGATTTAAGCGTACAAGAGGAGTGTTACCAATAGTTTGAGAGTTATCTTCGTAAATTTTTGTCATGTTGATGTTCCTTCATTACACGGTAGGGTGTGAATTAATAAGTACTTATATACCCAAGTTACTTGGGTATATATACATGATTGAAAGCATAAATCTACAGCAAATAAGGTGAAAGGAATAATTGGTTATATGATATGGGTAAATGTCTGTGCAAAATATGGGGTGCACCATAAAGCACCCCTCGTGTTATCTATTAAGTGACTTGTATCTATCTACCCACATTGCTGTTGCGCCACAAACCGCAATAGGCATAACGAATAGGTTTACAATCGGCACCATGGTGCATAAAGCGACCAATCCACCAAAGCTATAAGCAGTCCATTTGTCACCCTTTAAATCATCTTTCATTTTAGGAAAGCTAACTTTATGGTTATCAAAGGGATAGTCACAATACTGTATTGCCATCATCCAAGCAGAAAAAGCGAACCATAGAATTGGACCTAGTGTTTGCCCTAGTGCAGGGATGAGCAATAAAATAAAGAGACCAAGTGCTTTAGGCAGATAGTATTTAAGTTTTACCCACTCTCGATACAAGATCCTTGGGGTGTCTTTAATTAATGAGAACAGGTTTTGATCTGCTGGGCCTTGACCCGTTAATTTTATTTCTAACTTTTCAGCCAACAGGCCATTAAATGGTGCTGCAATCCAATTAGCAACGGTACTAAAAAAGTAACTGAATGTTGCAATGATGGTAATACCTAATAATGGTAGTAATAAATAAGATAACCAAGACAACATGTCCGGTAATGTACCTAACCAATTATCTAACCATTCACTTAAGTTACTATATAGATAGAATAAAGAACCACCGAACAAAATGATGTTGGTCAGTAACGGTAAAATGACAAAACGTCGAATGCCCGGCTTGAAACATAATTGAGCACCATAGATAAAATAACCCAATCCGGTTTTCGGTGGCTGATCTGCTCTCAAGTTAGGGGAAGTTGACATGAACACTCCATAAATAAGGTACAAGCGTAGTGCTTATTCTACTGTTATAGATAAATAAGAAAAGCATGATGATATAAAGTGGCTTGAAATTGCACTAAATGCTTATTTTTATGATTAAAATATTGATTGAAATAGAAAGGTGCCGGAATGCTGACTTTAGTTGGTTCAAAGAAATGTATCCCCAAGTCACCTTAATATGCTGAATCTCACATCTTAAGGTGACTTGGGGATAATTTTTTTGGTAAAGTAATTTATTGTTATATACAAACCACTCATTTAGCCATTTCTATGGCATGATAAGACACAATTAAGCATCCAAGGTGACTTTTTGTAATTCAACAAGTTGAGTGATGGTTTTGGTAATTACATTAATAGTTGAGAGTGATAAATGCAGGAATTGCGACTAGTACTCATTATTGTCGGTGGGCTGGCGATTGCAGGTTTGCTGGTACATGGTATATGGACGAGTAAGAAAGAAGGTAAAGCAAAATTTGCTGATAAGCCTTTGAATAAAATGGAGCCAAAGGTCAATACTCCGCTTGCTGATGATGAACAAGAAGGCATCGTTTCTCACGCTACCCCAGTTAAAGAGCGTAAAGAGCCAGCTTTTCATATTGATGAGTCAGAAGAAGACATAGACCCTTTATTTGGTGAGTCGGATATTTCTTTTGCCGCAACGGATGATGTAGTCAGTGATGAACCAGTCAAAATGGAAGTTCAACATCAAACGGCTAAAACACAAGTCTCATTTTCTGAATCGGAAAAAGTTGCCACTAATCAAAACATGACTGCTTCTGAAGTAAAGCAGGAAAAAACCGAATCAACTCCAACATCAGCTGTTTCTCAGCCCAAAGAACCACAAGAGAATAAACAAACTGATAAAAATAACATGGAAGTGATTGTTTTTCATGTTCATGCTGCTGGCACTTCAGAGTTTGTTGGTACTCAACTATTTAACAGTATGCAACAACATGGTTTGCATTATGGCGCAATGGATATTTTCCACTGCCACACTGACACATCAGGAACAGGAAAAGTTTTATTTAGTGTTGCTAACATGATGAATCCAGGCACATTAGCACACGGTGATCCAGCAACCTTTACGACTAAAGGTATTTCGTTTTTTATGACTTTGCCTTGTTTTGGCGATGCGGATCAAAACTTTAAATTGATGCTAAGAACAGCTCAGCAAATTGCTGATGATTTAGGTGCTAATGTTTTGGATGATAAGCGGAATTTAATGACACCAGATAGGCTTTCTGCTTATCGTCAGCAAATTCGTGATTATGTTGCTCGCAACTCCGAAGCTGAATAAAACACTGGCAATGCATAATACTAGAAACGAAGATTCAGGCTCCTTCATAGGGGCCTTTTTTATAAATAACGACTAAGCACGATCAGGTAAAGACCATGAGTAGCGAAATTGAGCGCAGAATAGAGCAATTAAGAGAGACACTTCATCACCATGGTGTCCGTTATTATGTCGAAGATAATCCTGAAATTACCGATGCAGAATATGACCGCCTAATGCGAGAGTTAATTGCATTAGAACAAGATAACCCGGAATTTACTTCTGACTCGTCGCCATCGATGCGAGTAGGTGGGAAACCTCTTGATGGATTCACACAAGTAAAGCATGAAATACCTATGCTTTCATTAGATAACGCATTTGAAGAGTCTGAGTTAGATAATTTCCATAAAAAGATCGCAGCTCGTTTAAAAACCAAGCAATGTGAGACTTATTGCTGTGAGCCTAAATTGGATGGATTGGCGGTTAGCTTACTTTATGAAAATGGTATTTTAGTTCAAGCGGCCACTCGTGGTGATGGCGCTACTGGTGAAAACATTACCGCTAATGTAAAAACCATCAAATCAATTCCACTCAAACTACAAGGTGATAATTGGCCACAACGTATTGAGGTGCGCGGAGAAGTTTTTATGCTCCTGGATGGTTTTAATCTTTTTAATGAAAAAGCGTTAAAAAGTGGTACTAAGCCGTTTGCCAATCCACGTAATTCAGCTGCTGGTAGTTTACGCCAACTCGACTCTAAAGTGACGGCTACCCGACCATTAAGCTTTTATGCCTATAGTGTTGGCGTTGTTGAAGGTGGAACATTACCGCAAAGCCATTATCAACGTTTTTTAACCCTTAAATCTTGGGGGTTACCTATGTGCCCTGAAACCAAAGTGGTTGAAGGACTGGAAAATGTGAAAGCTTATTATCAAGATATTTTGCAGCGCCGTAGTGAGCTTGCTTATGAAATTGATGGTGTAGTAATCAAGGTTGATGATATTGCTTTACAAGAAGAACTAGGTTTTGTTGCACGTGCTCCCCGTTGGGCAATAGCTTATAAGTTTCCAGCCCAAGAAGAAATGACACGTTTAAATGATGTGGAGTTCCAAGTAGGTCGTACTGGGGCAATAACTCCTGTGGCGAAACTAGAGCCTGTTTATGTCGGTGGTGTGACGGTTAGTAATGCAACATTACACAATGCTGATGAAATTGAGCGTTTGGATGTACACATTGGAGACACTGTAATTGTTCGTAGAGCTGGCGATGTGATCCCTAAAATTGTTGGTGTAGTGCCAGACAGGCGTTCCGAAGATGCTGTTCGTGTTATTTATCCGACTCAATGTCCGGTTTGCCATTCAGATGTCGAGCGGATTGAAGGTGAAGCGGTCACTCGTTGTACTGGCGGTTTGATTTGCCAAGCTCAACGAATAGAAGCATTGAAGCATTTTGTGTCACGCAAAGCGATGGATGTGGACGGACTTGGAGTGAAGGTGATTGAACAACTAGTTGAAAAAGAGATGGTTCAAACACCAGCGGACTTATTTACGTTATCTGCGGGTGTACTCACGGTGTTAGATCGACTTGGACCTAAGTCGGCGCAGAATATCGTTAACGCTTTAGATTCGGCAAAAGAAACGACACTACCACGTTTTCTCTATTCGCTGGGGATCCGCGAAGTCGGTGAAGCGACAGCGCAAAATCTTTCACTACATTTCCACACTTTAGAGAAAGTCAGAGTTGCCACCAAAGATGATTTGGTTCAAGTGCCTGATGTTGGTCAGGTTGTGGCAGAGCATATTGTGCACTTCTTTTCAGAAGAAAATAATCAAAAAGTCATTGATGAACTTATAAGTCAAGGAATTCACTGGCCTGAAGTCAAAGTTAATGCTGAACCTAATTCTCTACCATTAAAAGATAAAACCGTGGTTATTACTGGATCTTTTAGTCAATTAAATCGTAATGATGCTAAAGCAGCACTGCAGGCATTAGGGGCGAAAGTGGCGGGAAGTGTATCGAAAAAAACCGATATTTTATTTGCAGGGGAGGCAGCTGGTTCTAAACTAACCAAGGCTCAGGAGTTAGGTGTTGAGATCCAAACGGAAGAACAATTATTAACAATATTAAATGGTTAACCTTTATTTAAATCGTTAATTAAGTTGTTGTTTTATGAAAAGGCTCCTAGCAAGGAGCCTTTTTTATATTTACTGGTTAATAAATGTTTCTTTATATTTGATTTGCTTATTTGTGCTTTGGGGACAGCAAGGGTTGTGAATGATTCATAGGGTGGCGAAATTACTATTTCTTTTTAATTTTGTGTAAGTTGTTGATTTTAAATGGTTTATTTTTTGTTGTCACTTTGTGATATTGATCACCAATGTTAGGGAACTTTGCACTCGCTCATGTTTTTCTGTTAAAAAATTAACTTATTGTTGATGTTTTGCGCAGCGAAGTTAGTCTTAATCACGTGGGTACACATTGTGTGCGAACATTAAAAACATAAAATTTTTGTTTAGTTAGTTTACTAAGCAAATTAATAGGAAGAATGCCTTGTTGCTTTCGGCGGCCACTTAAAGTTTCAAGGTGAAATAAAACAGCTATGTCCATTTTTAGGAGCTTTTCCATGGAAAAAATTTTTAAACGTACGCTACTTGGCGCTGTAGTTTCAGCAGCAGCATTTACTGGTACAGCTAACGCTGCAATCCCTCTTGCAGGTGATGCGGTTCAATTTTACGGCCAAGCGGCTGGCTTTATGATCTATGGTGATGACCAAGATGACAGCAATTTTGGTACTGTTATTGAGTCTCGCGTAGGTTTCCGCGGCACGGTTGAATTTGAAGACTTTGCGCCGAACTTTATTTGGCAAATTGAAGGCGGTAACGCAGACAATGGTTCTAAATCAGGCCAACTCGGTGCTCGTGACACGTATCTGGGTCTAGACTTTGATGGTTTTGGTTCAGTCAAATTTGGTCGTCAATTAGTTGCTACATACAACTATGTTGATTGGCCACACTCAAACCCAGGTCTAGGTAACGTATTTGATTGGAACAATGATATCGGTGCTGGTTTCCAAGATCGTGCTGATAACGTAGTTCGTTATGATTCAGCAAACTGGGGCGGCTTCTCTGTTCAAGCAACAGTAAGCGGCATGGAAAATACAGTCGATGGTCTAGTATCGAGTATTGCTGCTTCTTATTCTGCTGATATGTTTAACTTACATGCTGGTTATTATAACCGTGGTGATTATGATGACTCTGTAGGTGATAACCCACAATACATCATCGACCAAAATACTGGCCAATTGATCGCTAACCCTGATTACATCCCTAGCGGCAAAGTTAAAATGTACGGTAATAACTATGCAATCGCTGGTGGTAGCTTATTCTTAGGTGACTTCACATTCACAGCTGCTTACAAATATATGGAGCAAGATTCTGCACAAGGTACCAACAGCCAAAATGCTTGGTCAACAACCGCTCAGTATATTCTAAATCAAAAGTGGGTATTTAAAGTAGGTTATGCAGGTACTGATGATGCTGATATGGCTGATGGTACTGGTGATGACACTTCAGATACAGCTGTTACTGCTCGTTTAGGTTACTTACTACCAAGTACTTACCTATACATTGATTCACGTAACTATGAAATGAACAACTCTGGCGATTGGAATAATTTCGTTCTAGTTGGTGCTGAATACTATTTCTAACTCACATTGTTAGCACACTAGTTTTGTTATAGTAATCGGGCACCACTGAAGGTGCCCGTTTTTATTTAAGATTAAGGATGAAGTATGAAATCATTTAAAATTTTGTTGTTAGTTGGTTTGGTAGGAACTTCTTTCCAATCTGCTGCAGATGTCAAGATAGGCCTTAATCAGGATGTACAGCCTGTTGTAATTAATGGTGATGAACTTGGTTTCAGCTTAACTTCAAAAAAAGAATTCAATTTAGAAAATGGTCAAAACCAAATTGTTGTACAAATTGAGAAGTTAGTACAAAACCGTGGTGAGTATGAAAAATATAACTCTGTACCAGTAGTGATCACTTTAGAGCAAGCTGACACAAGTTTAACTATCTCCCCAAGTTCTAAAATAGCGACGACAGAAGACGCTAAACAATTTGATAAACAACCTAAATTTACCGTTAAAAATGCAAATAATGATGTGGTGAATGTTCAACAAGATCGTTTAGAAGCGCTTGGTGGCTTTACCCGTGATTATGAAAAAGAATTAGCAGCCTATAATGAAGCCAATAATATTGTCTTAGCTGGAGCGACGAGTGTTTCTACTACTGTTGCTGCAAAAGCAGATGTTAAAATCAGCAAACCACAAGAAATGGTTGAATACTGGTATCAAGAAGCTGAACAATCAGAGAAAGAAGCCTTCTCATCTTGGGCTTTCCAAAATCGCAAACAAGTTTCTGAAGATCTAAAAACAACGGGCAAACCAAGTGAAATGCTAGGCTATTGGTATAAAAAGGCATCTGAAGAGCAAAGAAGCCAAATCCTCACTTGGTTACTGAAAGTCGAGTAATTTTCTCATGCTAATTTGTTAGTTCTACATGGTATACTTTGAATCGATCATGAACTTTTTTATGATCGATTTTATTTTGGAGGGCAATCATGAACATTAGCCAAGTCGCAAAATTAACGGGGTTGTCGGCAAAGTCTATTCGTTTTTATGAATCGAAAGGAGTGATTAACCTACCATTACGTGGTGAAAATGGTTATCGATATTATACAGAGGAAATTGTTGAGCAACTTAAATTAGTGGCGCGATCACGAATGGTTGGTTTTAGCTTGGATGAGTGTAAAAGCTTAGTTGAATTGGCTAATGATCCTACTCGTCATAGTTGTGATGTGAAAGCAACGGCTAATCAGAAATTGGTTGAAGTAAGAGAAAAATTATCGCAACTGCAACAAATCGAGAAACAACTTACTCAATGGATAAATGATTGTCCTGGGGATAATAATCCCGATTGCCCTATAATTGATAACTTAAAGGGCAATCAGAAGTAGGCTTGTATACTCTGAAGTAGAGTGTTTTTAATATACGCTACACGCCCACCTAGTAAAGTAGTGAATAAAGTTGTCTGCGATATTTAGAGGCGAGTACGTTTCCTTGCCCTAGTGCAGATAAAATATCCATACATACTTTTTTGACTTCCCCATCATGAGCATGGAGATCTTTCTTTAAAACTCCTATCAATAATTGCAGAGCTTCTTCATCTCGTGCAACTTGGTGATATTGCAGTGCTAAATCACAAAGGCAAGATAGGTTAGTTGGGTCTTCTGAAAATTGCGACTCTAATGCTTGAATTTCTGGGCTATCTGCTGCTTGCTCGTGCAATTCTAATTTTGCTACCAACCCTTTGTAATAATTATCTTGGTATTCAAGAGGAATATTGGCTAATTGTGCTTTAGCAAGATCAAACTGTTGTGTTTCTAATAAACAATCGGCAATGGCGAGTTTGATATCTCCACGTGATGTGTAGTGTTCCGGTAGTGCCTGTAGTGAGGTTAAAGCTTCTTGATGTTGGTTGTTTTCCATTGCTTCAATGGCTGCTTTTAGAGCTAAATCTTCTGGGCTTGGAAGGTGTTTCACCAACATATTTGTGATGATTTCAATACTTTGAGGGCCAGCCATGCCATCGACTGCTTGGCCATTAGAAAACAAAGCAATCGTTGGGAGCGATTGGACACCAAATTGAGAGGCTAAAGCTGGCTCTGCTTCACAGTTAAGAAAGGCGAGAGTGAATGCACCTTGATATTGATTAGCCAGTGCTTGTAATTCATTTATAACAGGAGTGCTTTCAGCCACAGATGGTGCCCAAAAGTGGATAAGAACGGGCTGTTGCTGAGAAAGTTCTATCGTTGGGCGGAAATTTTGTTCATTAATTTCAATGATGAATTCTGGCTGCATTTCAATATCCTTGAAGTCACTTAGGTGTTGTAGGCTTAGGAGGCCTAAATCATTTATATAACAATGAGGTCACCACTATGATAATTCAAGGTAATAAGATAAAAGAGAAAGTGATTCGTTTGATTTGTTAATGGGCACTCAGCAGGTTTTTCTGTCACTAGAACATCAAAAAAATGGTACATACGATGGCTATACACAGCCAGTTAAGTTGGTTGAGGGTCATCATACAACTCCATTAATACGCCTCTTGATAATGGGATAATGACACACGATTATTAAGGTTTAATGACATGTAATTATTGGGGAGTAAAATTGTTAAATTAATTCTCTCTAGCATGAAGAATTTGTTTTAGTGCGGGTTCTAAGTGAGAAAAGGTGAATATAAAGCCAAGTTCAGTTAGGTGTTTGGGTTTGGCTCTGACACTATCAAAGAGTAATTGTGATGATTCGCCCATGATGAATTTCATCAACCATTTAGGTGTTGTTATCATAGCCGGGCGTTTTAATGTTTTTGCTAAGCCATCACTAAACGCGAGATTGGTGACAGGGTGAGGTGCACTTAGGTTGAAAATTCCATTGGCTTTATGGTGATTCACTAAGTATGCAATTGCTCTTGCTGCGTCTTGCAAGTGTATCCATGGCATATATTGTTCACCCGTTCCCATTTTACCGCCAACACCAAACTTGAATGGTGGTAGCATGGCAGCCAAAGCTCCCCCTTCAGTACCTAATACTATGCCTGTTCTTAATAGACATACTCGTGTTTTGTCACTTTGTGCCTGTAGTGCAATAGATTCCCATTGTTGGCAAACTTTGAAAGGGAAGCCGCCCTTAGCAAGTGGAGTATTTTCATACACTTGCTGTTTGTCTTTATCACCATAAATTCCGACGGCTGATCCACTAATTAAACATTTGGGTGGTGAGCTGCTTTTTTTAATGAGATCGACAAGTTGCTGTGTTGTATCCCAGCGGCTATGACATATTTTCTGTTTCTGAGTGGATGACCAGCGTTTTGCGGCAATAGGCTCACCAGCAAGATTGATCACAATATCTATATGATTAAGATCAGAGACGTTGGATAATTTGTTGATATAGTCAATGTTTGAAAAGTCAGCATGCCGTAATGCTGATTTGGCTTTTTTCGGTGAACGTGTTAACACAGTAATGTGATGGCCTGTGAGGTGTTTAACTAACTCACAACCGATAAATCCAGTTCCTCCAGTCATTAATATATGCATAACATCTCCTTGTTTGTCACTGTTATTATAGCGTTAGGTGTGACTTCTGCGAGGGCTATTTTAACTTACCTCAACAAAGTGATAATGATATGAAACTCTTTTTTATTTCCGACTTGCATGGCTGTCTTAAGGCGACTAAAACAGCATTGAAGCATTTTGAACGTTCGGAAGCGGAGCATCTTATTTTATTGGGAGATGTGCTGAATCATGGTCCTCGTAACCCTATCCCAGTTAGTTATGATCCGGTTCAGGTCGCTCAATTACTCAATCAATACAAAACTCATATTATTGCTGTTCGCGGTAATTGTGATAGTGAAGTTGACCAAATGCTTTTAGAGTTTCCAATTATGAGTGATTATACGGTTGTCCTGTTAGATTCAGGGAGCAAATTATTTTTAACTCACGGACATATCTATAATCAACAACATCTACCTCTTCTGAATGCTGGGGATGTTTTATGCCACGGGCACAGTCATATACCACAAGCTGCTTGGGTCGGAGAGCATTTTATCTTTAATCCAGGCTCCACGACATTTCCTCGTGGCCAAATTGAGGCGAGTTATGGCCTATATGAAGGTGACGTGTTTAGAGTCTGTAAATTAAATGGTGGTGAAGAGATTTTAAGCGGTCAATATAAATATACCCAAGTGACTTCAAGGTGCAGAATTCAGAGCTATCATCCAAACCTTTAGGCCGCGTTAAATTGAACAGAGATAGAATGACTATTATCATCTTCAATTTGCCTTGCCTAAAGCTTGTTTTATTCTTGCTGAAACTCGCACCTTGAAGTTACTTGGGTATAAACTATTTAATCTGAGCTTATTTATTGTCGGAATGCCCTAGGTTTCTATCTGGAGCGATAATGTCACGAACTCGTTGTTTGAGAATTTTTGCTTCGGGAAATCCATGATCGGTTTTTCTTTCCCAAATAACTTGGCCATTGCAGAAAATTTCAAATCGGCCACCAGTATCTGGGTGTAGAGCGACACTTTCTATTTCTTCGCTAAAAGTATGAAGTAGTTCTTGGCTTAGCCACGAAGCACGAAGCATCCAATTGCATTGACGACAGTAAAAGATTTCAATTTTTGCTTTCATGCGACACTCTTAGGTAAGAAAAAGGGCAAACTGTTGACTTGCCCTTGTGTTATTCAGAGACCATATTATTGAGAGAATAAAATGGTTGAGCCGTGCGCCAAGCTGGTAAGCAATAAAGTGCGATTATTGATCACATCGATTTTTCGGCTTTGTTGAGCGTTAATCTTAAATAGTGTTTTCAGTTTTTCAACTTGTGCTGGTGTTATCTGAGTTATTGGTGTGGTCGAAATATCTTTAAATTCGCTCGCATCAACAATTAAATAATGATCGCTAAGCTCCCAGTTTCCAGATTCTGATATGACAATTTCTACGGGCTTTTCAATATCCTTGCTCGTGAAAATCAGTGTCGAGTTTTTGATATATGTCTGGTTTGGTAAGTACTTCACGGTTGATGAAATACTCGCTTTGTCTAAGTGTTGAATCTTTTGATCCCAGAAGTTCATATAAGCAATTGTCGTGGACTGCCATTCTCTTGATGTCAGTTCTTGTTTTAACTTGATATCACCTTGCCAATAATTCCATGAACCTATTAGAGCTACAGCAAGTGCGATAATTGATATTGTCTTTTTCATGCTAGCCTCTATTGACAAAGGGATTCAAAGTTTGTTTGGTTAACAAACAATACGATGGTTTTATTTTGTTCGGTGTCTTTGAGAGGGTAGATATAATTTAAAGCAATATGCTCACTTTCACCACCGGTTGCGATCACTCGAGAGAGTGTTGTTGGAACATGTTTCTGATAAGCCTTGGTACACCTTTCTATAATTGGCAACCATTGATCTATTTTGGGTTGGTTCGCTGGTACAAAAAGTGGAATGTTGCTTTCCATTTCAATTTTAGTCAGCTCATTGCTCTTCGGCACTTCGCTCATCCATACAAAGAACGGTAATATTACAATCAGTGCCCAGACTAAATAAAGCCAAGTAGGGACCTTACTGTCTACGTTAGTTGATGTTTCTTTCGCGCTTGCAGCTATATTCTGACTTGAGTTAACCGTTTGTTTTGCTTCTTCAACATGATGAGTAGTTGTTGACTGGTCATCTTCAGAATTCAGATCTTGAGCTTTATCTGCCACTTCATGTGATTGGGGGGCAATATCAACTGAAGAGATTAATTGATAGCCTCGTTTTGGTACTGTTTTCACAAATTGAGGAGATTTTGTTGAATCTTGCAGCATTTTTCTAAGTGTAGAAATTGCTTGAGTAAGACTTGAATCGTCGACCTGAAATCCTTGGTCTCGCCATACATACTCGTGTAATTGATCTCGGCTCACCACTTGATTTGAGTTTTCGATCAAGATTAAAAGTATACGGCTCTCATTACTTCCTAAACGTACGATATTATTGTCATCATTCAGATCGCTTAGCGTATTGCTATAAGGATCGAATATGAACTTTTGGGCAAGAATATATTTAGTGCCTATATTGGTCATTTAGGTGTTCTCAGTAGCAAAAATTGGTTGAAATCGACCTTTCGCACAGCTAAAAATTCGCGAAATTTAGATTTTGTGATGTTTTTCATCTTTATGATAATAAAAAATGATAAGAAAAACACGGTTTTGATGATTTTTTACCTTGAATTTATATTCACCTGCCCAAATTTGTAGAGTAGGTTTTTAACAAACAACTTGGCTATACCAGCTGTACAAATAAGAGTGGAGTTCTAATGAGCGATACAATGACAACAAATAAAGAAACACGTGGATTTCAATCAGAAGTAAAACAACTACTGCACTTGATGATTCACTCTCTGTATTCCAATAAAGAAATCTTCTTACGAGAGCTGATCTCCAATGCCTCTGATGCAGCAGATAAGTTACGTTTTCAGGCATTATCGAATTCAGATTTGTACCAAGGCGATGCCGATCTAGGTGTTAAGCTCTCTTTTAACAGTGAAACCAATACACTGACCATTTCTGATAATGGCATTGGTATGTCACGTGAAGATGTGATTGAGCACCTAGGAACCATTGCTAAATCGGGTACTGCAGATTTCTTTTCTAAATTGTCCGAAGATCAAAGCAAAGACTCTCAATTAATTGGTCAATTTGGCGTTGGCTTTTATTCGGCTTTCATTGTGGCAGATGCGGTAACAGTTCGCACTCGCGCGGCAAGTCTACCTGCAGATAAAGCTGTCCAATGGCACTCTGCGGGTGAAGGCGATTACACTATTGAAGACATTATCAAAGAAACACGTGGTACCGACATTATTTTACACATGCGTGAAGAAGGTAAAGAATTCTTAAATGAATATCGTCTGCGTGATGTAATTGGCAAGTACTCTGATCATATTGGCATTCCAGTATCCATTTGGACAGAAAAAGACGTTGAAACTGGCGAAGAAAACGAAGACGGCACTAAAGTCACTAAAAAAGAAGCGTCTTGGGAGCAGATTAACAAAGCTCAAGCATTATGGACGCGCGCGAAAAGCGAGATCAATGATGAAGAGTACATTGAGTTCTATAAGCATGTTTCGCATGACTTTGCTGATCCGCTAACCTGGAGCCATAACAAGGTTGAAGGTAAAAATGATTACACTAGCTTGTTATACATTCCTTCGAAAGCCCCTTGGGATATGATGAACCGTGATCATCAAGCAGGTTTGAAGTTATATGTGCAACGCGTCTTTATTATGGACGATGCTGAGCAGTTTATGCCTTCTTACTTACGTTTTGTAAAAGGCTTAATTGATTCTAACGATCTGCCATTAAACGTGTCTCGTGAAATTTTACAAGATAACAAGATCACTCAATCGCTACGAAGCGCGTGTACTAAACGTGTGCTTGGTATGTTGGAAAAAATGGCCAACCGTGATGAAGAAAAATACCAAAGCTTCTGGAAAGAGTTTGGTCTTGTTCTAAAAGAAGGCCCGGCAGAAGACTTTTCAAATAAAGAGAAAATTGCTGGTTTAATGCGCTTTGCTTCGACTCATGTTGATAATTCAGAGCAAACCGTATCTTTAGCTTCTTATGTTGAGCGTATGAAAGAAGGTCAGGATAAAATTTATTATCTAACGGCTGATAGCTACGCTGCGGCAAAAAACAGCCCACACCTAGAGCAATTTAAAGCGAAAGGTCTGGAAGTGATTCTGATGTTTGATCGCATTGATGAGTGGTTAATGAACTACTTAACCGAGTTCGATGGCAAGCAATTCCAAGCAATCACTAAAGCGGGTCTTGATCTGTCTAAATTTGAAGATGAAGCGGAGAAAGAACAACAGAAAGAAACAGAAGAAGAGTTTAAGTCTGTTGTTGAGCGTACTCAAAATTACTTGGGCGACCGAGTAAAAGAAGTTCGCACTACCTTCAAGCTTGCAAGTACGCCAGCGGTTGTTGTGACTGATGATTATGAAATGGGTACACAGATGGCGAAATTGTTAGCGGCGGCTGGACAAGAAGTTCCTGAAGTGAAGTACATCTTCGAACTAAATCCTAATCATGCGTTAGTGAAGCGCATGGCAGATGAGGCAGATGAAGAAGCATTTGGTCGTTGGGTTGAAGTGTTACTTGGCCAAGCTATGCTCGCAGAACGTGGTGCAATGGAAGATCCAAGTCACTTTGTGGGTGCAATCAACGCACTTCTTACTAAGTAAAAATGAAATAGGGCTGGAAGTTGTGGTAAA
This sequence comes from Vibrio algivorus, assembly GCF_002218005.2. Lineage (GTDB taxonomy): Bacteria > Pseudomonadota > Gammaproteobacteria > Enterobacterales > Vibrionaceae > Vibrio > Vibrio algivorus. The sequence continues at coordinate 1,756,530 of NZ_AP018678.1, read as the reverse complement.
ATTCTGGCCCTAGTTTTGTAATAAGTCAGTATTTTTTGATACAACAGGGATATGCTGACTTCATCCTTATACCGAAACTTACCGTAGTGTCTTCATTGTTTTGTATACATTACAGTGAGCTTCGGTATAAAAAATTTTAAATAAGAGGAATATACATGCGCATCATTCTTTTAGGTGCTCCGGGGGCAGGTAAAGGCACTCAAGCTCAATTCATCATGGACAAGTTTGGTATTCCACAAATTTCAACCGGTGACATGTTACGTGCTGCAATTAAAGCTGGCACTGAAATGGGCAAGCAAGCGAAAGCGGTTATTGATGCGGGTCAACTCGTTTCTGATGATATTATTCTTGGTCTTATCAAAGAGCGCATTGCACAAGCTGATTGTGAAAAAGGTTTCTTACTAGACGGTTTTCCTCGCACTATCCCTCAGGCTGATGGCTTGAAAGAGCTAGGTGTTGAAGTGGACTACGTGATCGAATTCGACGTTGCTGACAGCGTGATTGTTGAGCGTATGGCTGGTCGTCGTGCTCACCTAGCATCTGGTCGTACTTACCACGTTACTTACAACCCACCTAAAGTGGAAGGTAAAGATGACGTAACGGGTGAAGACCTAGTGGTTCGTGATGATGATAAAGAAGAGACAGTACGTGCTCGTTTGGGTGTTTACCATGAGCAAACAGCTCCTCTTATTGCTTATTACAATAAAGAAGCTGAAGCGGGCAATACTCAATACTTGAAATTTGATGGTACTAAGCAAGTTTCAGAAGTGAGTGCTGATATCGAAAAAGCATTATCTTAATTTTCAGGCTTATTTTGGCGTCTATTTAACGATTGATTTGATAGGCAAAATAGATAAGTGACTGAGTAAGATTTTTGTTATATTGAGCGACATTATTCGTAATGTCGCTTTTTTATATCTTTTGTAGAGGTCGAGGATGGGCAAGTTAATCGTAAGTAAAACAGGCATTTTATTAGTCAACCTTGGAACGCCAGAATCTCCATCAGCTCAAGGGGTAAAAGACTTTTTAAAACCTTTTTTGAGTGATAAACGTGTTGTTAGTATCCCACGATTATTTTGGTGGCCTCTACTGAATGGTGTAATTTTACCGTTGCGTTCACCTAAAGTGGCCAAAGTCTATCAACAAGTCTGGATGGATGAAGGGTCACCTTTAATGGTGTATTCAAAGCGCCAAGCCGAAAAACTTGCCAAGGCGCTGCAAATCCCGGTAGAACTAGGAATGACTTACGGTAATCCGAGTATTGAAAGCGGCCTTAATAAGTTGATTGAGCAGGGCTGCGATACGATTACGATATTGCCTTTATATCCACAATATTCGAGTACTACAACAGCGGCGGTATCTGATGCATTATCACGTAGTCTGAGCAAAATGATTGCCTTACCAGGGTACCACTTAATCCGTGATTACCATCAACACCCTCTATATATAAAAGCTCTAGCAAGTAAGGTTCGAGATTATTGGCAACAGCATGGACAAGGTGACTACTTGTTGTGTTCATATCATGGAATTCCACAGCGTCTTGCTAATCAAGGTGATATGTATCCTAAACATTGTGAAAGAACCACAGAGTTGTTGCGCCTTGAACTTGGTTTATCGGTAGAGCAAATAGGTATGAGCTATCAATCTCGCTTTGGTAAAGAAGAGTGGTTGCAACCTTATACCGATAAAACACTCGAAAACTTAGCTGACAAGAGATTTGAAAAGTTAGATGTTATTTCCCCCGCTTTTGCTTGTGATTGCATTGAAACCTTAGAAGAAATTGCCATTGAATGTAAAGATATCTATCAGACTGCAGGTGGACAAGGTTATCGATATATTGAATGTTTAAATGACTCGGATGAGCATATTGAAATGATGGCTGACTTGATTCGTTCTACGCAATAATGTATTGAATTTACCTGGTTATCTAACATAAAAATACCGCACAGTTCAGTTCAAGTTGAATTGTGCGGTATTTTTTACACGTTGAGGATTCAGTTATTAACTATAGTCGGTAGTTAATTACTGAATACCTTGGTGTTGTTTATCTAGTCGACGCATTAGAGGTAAAACGGCTAATGCGATAAAGGTACAAACTACGGCAGCTATACCGAGTTTATTGAATAAGCTCGTATATACCGTTAAGGTTTCTAGCGGGTTTGTCATGCCTTTTGGAATACTGGCAAAGTTTGCTACTACACCACCTAGATATTGTGAAATACCAGAAGCCACGAAGTAAGCGCCCATCATAAATCCACCCATGCGCTCTGGTGCATAACGGGCAATCATCGCTAAACCTAATCCACTGACGAGTAGCTCACCTAAAGAGTAGGCTCCGTAACCGATAATCATGATCCAGGCAGAGGTTTTACCGTTGATAGCAAAGTTACCTGCAAACCCATACACAAAGAAGCCGATTGCAACAACAGCAAACCCTAGTGCGAATTTTGCCGCAATCGATAAATCTTTATTTTTAGCACCTGCTTTTGAGTAAAGGAATGCAAGTACTGGGCTTAGCAACATGATCCAAATTGGATTTAATGCTTGGAACTGTGCTGGTGACCAGGTAAGAAGGTGAGAGCCAAATACCGTAAAGTTCAGATCAACATTTCGTAATGCAAACAAGGCAAGTGATGTCGACATTTGTTGGTAGAAAATAAAGAAGAATACGGTTTGAATAATTAAGACTAAAGCGGCAATTAATCCAGCACGTTCATGTTGCTCACTGCTGCGAATTAAGTGAGTGAAAATTGCAAGTACTACAATACCAGCAACATACACAAAAATACGCGCCAGTTCTTGATATTGAAGAATTAAGGCTGATATACCAACTGCGATGACTGAACCAATTAGTACCAAAGTAAGTTTACGACCATCAACCGGTTTTTTGTCGGGTTCTGAACCATATTTTTCTAGTGCGTGACGCATCACAAAGAAGTTTGCTAACCCAACTAGTAGGCCTACGCAGCAAACCGCAAATGCTGCGTGCCAACCAAACTCATTTTGATACTGCTCATTAACGTAATCTTTTACCCAAGGAGTCAATAGCATTGAAATGGTTGAGCCTACATTTACTGCCATATAATAAATCGTGAAGGCACTATCGATTTTAGAATCATCTCCTTCATAAATTTTACGGACGAGGTTACCGGCATTAGGTTTAAACATACCGTTACCAACAACTACCACGCCTAGAGCGAAAAAGAGAACCCAAGTATTTTCAGATGGCAACGTCATTAGAGCGTAGCCCAAAGATAAAATAAACGTACCGATGATCATGGTACGTTTGGTGCCGAGAACTTTATCTCCAATCCAACCACCGATAGCTGGCGAGACATAAATTAATGCGGCACAAGCACCCCATACTAAGTTTGCGCGTGAATCTTCAAATCCTAGGCGTTGAATCATGAAGTAGACGATCAGTGCTTGCATACCGTAGTAGCCAAATCGTTCCCATAACTCAATCATGGACACAGTCATAAATGACTTAGTCTTTGAAACAGTGACTTGTTGTGTTGTCATGTGAATTTCCATTTGTGTAGTGGCAGTTATAACGAAGGTTATATTTGCCATATAATGTTGCGTTAGTGATCGATAAATAAGATTTTTTAGTTGTCATATCGATTTACATTTAGCATTAGTTTTATTTATGCTTTAGATCACAGAATCTAATATTACATTATATATACAGTTCAAATTTCAAAATCACAATGCCAATTTGTCATCAAATTAGGATTTTTTATCATTTGCCTACAAAATAACCTCTCAAGTTACAAGGGTGACTGAAATGTAAAGTGTAAGTTAATGTTGCGATGGGGTTTCATCATTTTTACTAATAGCGATAAATGTTAGAATAGGTGAAATTTTCTAGGGTATGAATAGTATGAAGTCTTGGTATTTATTGTATTGCAAGCGCGGAGAACAGAAAAGGGCCAAAATGCATTTGGAAAACCAAGGTGTTGAGTGCTATTACCCTGAAATAGAAATAGAAAAAATCCTAAGAGGAAAAAGGCAACAGGTTATGGAGCCATTGTTTCCTTCTTATATATTTATCGCATTGGAAGATGAAGAACACCTTAGCTTTACGACTATTCGTTCAACCAGAGGTGTAATGGATTTTGTTCGCTTTGGTGGTAAGCCACATAAAGTATCGAGATCTTTAATTCAGCACCTACAACGTCGAATTTATCAAGAAGAATTATTAGAAGAACAAGCACCTAAAAAAGGTGAAACTATTCAAATAAAATCGGGTCAATTTTCTGGGTTGAAAGCTATTTATCAAGAGCCAGATGGTGAAAAACGTTCTATTTTACTCATCACACTGATTAATCAGGAAGTTGAAGTTAGGGTCGAAAATAGTGATGTTGAATGGCGTAATTAATATATACCCAAATGACTTCAAGATGCAGAATTCAGAGCTATCATCCAAACCTTTAGGCAAGAAAGATTGGCGAAGGAATGTAAGCACCTTTCAAACCAATCTGACGCGGTATAAAGGTTTGGATGAAGCTCCCGAAGGGCAAGTTAAAACAAGCTTTATGCCGCGTTAAATTGAGTAGAGATAGAATAACTATGATCATATTCAATTTGCCTTGCCTAAAGCTTGTTTTATTCTTGCTGAAACTCGCATCTTGAAGTCATTTGGGTATATGAATTATTTCAATGGGTAGTTTGAGGTTTGCTACTCTTTCATCATTAATTCTGTAATGTAAAAAGCCTACCAACACTCATGTGCGGTAGGCTTTTATTATGCTTATAAATAAAAAAGGTTGGGATTAATAAGCGTCGTTATGGACGGCTTTCACGGCACGACCAGATGGATCGGCATTGTTTTTAAATGACTCATCCCATTCAATCGCAGTGGCTGATGAGCATGCTACTGATGGTCCGCCAGGTACACATTCAGCCGCTGACTCTAGAGGGAACAACTCAGCAAAAATCTCACGGTATACATAGCCTTCTTTAGTTGTTGGCGTGTTGTATGGGAATTTAAATGCTGCGGTCTCTAGTTGTTGGTCGGTTACTTTTTCTTCCGCTTGTGCTTTTAAAGAATCAATCCAGTTATAGCCCACGCCATCTGAGAACTGTTCTTTTTGACGCCATGCGATCGACTCTGGCAAGTAATGTTCAAAACATTCACGTAAAACGTGTTTTTCCATTTTGCCGTTGCCACACATTTTATCTTCAGGGTTTAGACGCATTGCAACGTCAATAAACTCTTTGTCTAAAAATGGGACACGGCCTTCAACACCCCAAGCAGCCAATGATTTGTTAGCACGGGCACAATCAAACATGTTTAGCGCAAGTAGTTTACGTACTGTTTCTTCATGGAACTCTTTGGCATTTGGTGCTTTATGGAAATACAAGTAGCCACCAAAGATTTCATCTGCCCCTTCACCGGAAAGTACCATTTTAATACCCATCGCTTTAATTTTACGCGCGAGTAGGAACATTGGGGTAGAAGCGCGAATCGTAGTCACATCATATGTTTCAATGTGATAAATCACGTCACGAATGGCATCGATACCTTCTTGAACGGTGTAGGTCATTTCATGGTGAACAGTACCCAGTTTATCGGCAACCTCACGAGCTGCTTTTAAATCAGGTGCGCCTTCTAGACCAATGGCAAAAGAGTGCAGTTGTGGCCACCAAGCTTGAGATTGGCTGTCATCTTCGATACGCATGGCGGCAAAACGTTTAGCAACCGCAGAAGTAATAGAAGAGTCGAGACCTCCAGAAAGTAATACGCCGTATGGTACATCAGTCATTAGCTGACGCTTCACCGCATCTTCTAGTGCTTGAGTTAAATCTTCTTTACTTGTTAGGTTACCTTGTACTGCTGCATATTCCATCCAATCACGCTGGTAGTAGCGAACAGGCTTAGCATCATCAGAGCCGTAGTAGCTGCCTGGAGGGAATTCACTGATGGTTTTACATACCGGTACCAGCGCTTTCATTTCAGATGCTACGTAATAGTTACCGTGTTCATCATAACCTTGATAAAGAGGGATAATACCGATGTGGTCACGGCCAACCAAGTATTTATCTTTTTCTTCATCGTATAAAACGAAAGCAAAAATACCATTTAATTCTTCTAATAAATCTTCACCAAGTTCTTGATACAGCGCTAGGATAACTTCACAATCAGAATCGGTTTGAAAGTTGAACTTGTCAGCATAACGAGCACGGATTTCTTTGTGGTTATAAATCTCGCCATTCACTGCCAATATGTGTTTTTTATCTTCGCTATAAAGAGGTTGTGCGCCACTGTTTAAGCCTACAATAGATAAACGTTCATGAGCTAGAATTGCTTTATCTGAAGCGTAGATACCTGACCAATCTGGGCCACGGTGGCGAAGTTTTTTAGACATTTCCAGTGCTAATGGGCGTAATGGGGTTGGATCCGATTTAATATCTAAAATGCCAAATATTGAACACATATTCTCTTCCTTAAAATCCGTTTTAAACTTTTAGTTTGTTAGAGCTAATTAGTTTGTTAGAGCTAATTTAATCTGTTAAAGCCAATTTGCCACGATCAATAAAAAAAGCAACCAATCATTATTAAATTAATCACATAAAAGCAAGTTATGTGAATTTTATTCACCAAATTTAATTTATTGATGAATAAAATCCATTCTCGGTCGATTTTTATCCGAATAGATGGAGACTAGGTTAAATTATTACTTGTATCCCAATCGCCCGGTTGCATTGTTTTAAATTGCGGGTTTAATTTATCGCATACATGACGAGCAAAACCTGCACCGGCTTCGTTATAGATATTAAATGCAGCATCCACGCCACTTTGTGTCATTTCAGCTACTTGATCTGGATACTCGGCAATTGCTGCTATTTGTCCTTGGTAGTTGCGAGCTTTTAACTGCTCGAGTGCTGATTGATTTCCTTTGTGATGGGGCATAGCAAGCAGCACCAGTTTTACATTGGCTATATCAAGAATGCGCTCCCAGAAATCTGAATCCGTTGCATCGCCTTGGATGACATTTCTACCACTGGTTCTATGTGTTTGCACCACATCAGATCGAGTTTCTACCCCCAAGCTGATTTTGCCATAACGGGTACGAATTTCATCGTAAGCACCAGTACCAATACGGCCCATTCCTAAGATCAGCACCTGTGCATGACCCGGGTTAATACGCTTATCTTTTAAGTGTAGCTTTTCATCCGCTTGCTCTCTTAACCAATGTGACGTATAGCGGTAAATTTTATGGCTTATATTATTGATTGGGGCAGCGATAATGAAAGATAAAGAAACGGCCATAGCAATCGCGATCATCATTTCACCCGGTAACCAACCGAGTTTATAAGCAATGCCAGAGACAATCAGTCCAAACTCGCTATAGTTCAATAAGGTCAGCGAGGCAAGTAGAGAAGTGCGTACTCGGAACTTAAACAAGTTTATGACCACGTAGTACAGTGCGCCCTTAATTGGCAATAGGCAAAGCAATAGTAGAGCAAGAATAAAGCCATCTAGAGTAGGAGCATCAGATAAACCTATATTTAAGAAAAAGCAGACTAAAAATAACTCTTTAATGTTAAAGAGAGATTTAGATAGTTCAGATGCTTTGTAGTGACCAGCCAGTAACATGCCTAAAATTAATGCACCTAAATCTGCCTTCATTCCAACGAGTTTAAAAAGACCAGCTCCCATTACGAGTGCCATAAAAAATCCGTATAAGACTAGCATCTCGCCATGGCCACACTTGTCTAGAATTTTGTAAAAAAGAGGGCGAAGAAAAGGAAGAACAAAAAGCGCTAGCGCATACCATTCAGGTAGTTTACCTGTCGAGATAGTGAGGAAAAGAACAGCAAAAATATCCTGCATAACCAAAATACCAATTGATATGGTGGCAAAGGTTGAGTTCATGCTGCCTTTTTCTTCTAAACTTTTAATCGCAAATACGGTACTGGAAAAAGATAGTACAAAGCCAAGTAACAATATTTGAGTGGTGTCAATATCGCTAAACAGGCTAATCCCGATAGTTTTTAGACCGAGCAGGGCTAAAGTAAAGAAAGCAGTTGATAGTACATTATGCAAAGTAGCACTAGCCCAAATTTCTTTAGCAAGTAAGGTTTTGACATCTAGCTTTAGCCCGATGGTAAAGAGTAGAAGAGTGACGCCTAAATCGGACAATGTAGTAATGGTTTCATTGCTAACAAAGCCTGCATATTGCAAGGAAAATCCTGCAATTAAAAAACCGACTAATGGTGGAAGGTTGCATTTGAGCGCGATGAAGCCGGAAACAAAAGCGGCGATAATAAGCAAAATATCCATGTATTCCTTTCTCTAAAATAAAAAACGGGTATACCAATAGGTATACCCGTAGGAATTATATACATAACTGTTAAAAAATATTGCTATTTATCTTACTCACCCAGTAATTTTTGCAGTAGCACACCATTAAGCATTGCGCGTTTGATCATGGCGAATGCCCCGATGGTAGGTTGTTCATATAGTTTAGATTCTACTATCGGCAGGTTTTTGTGAAACGTAGCGAGTGAGTGGCTTTCAATATTTCGTTGAATGGCATGAAAGATAATATCTTTCGATTTAACCAGTTCACCTGCGATGATGATTTTTTGTGGATTAAATAAGTTAACTGTCATGGCGATGGCTTTACCTAGGTAGTGTCCAACACGGATAAGTGCTTGGCTAGCTAAGTCATCTCCTTGATTTGCATGTTCACAAATCACACTCATAGTGAGTTTATCTACATGGGATAAGCTTGATGGAAAACCTTGATCAAGGCGTGATTGTACATGAGCAATAATAGCAGGGTTGGCGGCAATGGTTTCTAAGCAACCAAAATTACCACATTGACAGCGATCGCCTAGTGGTTCAATTTGTACGTGGCCGATTTCCCCTACGTTGCGGTTAGACCCTAAGAATACTTGGCCGTTAACTATGATACCTGCACCAGTACCGCGGTAAACACTCACTAAGATTGAATCTTGGCAGTCACGACTTGCTCCAAAATAATGTTCAGCCAGAGCTAATCCTCGAATATCGTTACCGACAAAGGTTTCAACTTCAAATGTATCGCTTAATAATTTACCCAAAGAAAGATTATCGATTTCGGTATTCGGCATGTATTCAACTACCCCAGTTTCAGGGTTTACTAAGCCAGGAAGAGTGACACCGATAGCAATTAATTGCTCGATAATATCTTTGTTCTGATTGAGGAATGCTTTGGTATGTAGAACTAAACCATCAAGTAGATCTTGTTGTTTATCGTACTTAAAAGAGGCGTGATGATTAGCAAGTTCATGACCACTTAAGTCATAGATACTTAACTGGATATAATCTCGTCCTAAACGAATAGCAATCGAATGGAAAGGCGTGGTTTCTGTGGTTAAAGAAATAGCGCGTCTCCCCCCAGTAGAGGCTTGTTGCGCTACTTCTTTAATTAATCCTCGTTCAAGTAGTTGGCGAGTGATCTTAGTGACACTGGCGGGGGCTAATTGGCTAACATCGGCAACTTGTATTCTCGAAATTGGACCTTGTTGGTCAATTAGGCGATATACTGCCGCGCTATTAAGTTGTTTAACTAAATCTACATTACCAATTTGTCCGCCATTCATTCTATGTCTGCTCGTATTGTCCGTTAACAATCGTCGCTTTTACCTTGAAGTCACGATCAAACACAGTTAGGTTTGCGACCATTCCCGGTTTGATTTCACCAAGCTGTCTCTCTACACCGATTGCTCGGGCAGGATAAAGCGTGGCCATTCTCAGTGCTTCGTCTAAAGCGATACCTACATGTTCAACCGTATTTTGTACGGCTTCAATCATGGTTAAAGCTGAACCACCAAGTGTGCCATTTTCATCAACACACTTACCATCTCGGTAATATACTTTCTTACCAACAAAAATAAAGTGATCCATGTCAGCTCCTGCTGGAGCTGTGGCATCCGTCACTAATACTAGCTTATCACCTTTGATTTTATGGGCAATTCGGATGTTGGCATAGTCTACATGGAAGCCGTCAGCAATAATACCAGCATAAACTTCAGAAGTGTCGTAGATTGCACCAACAACACCTGGTTCACGTCCAACCATTGGAGTCATCGCATTGAAAAGGTGAGTTGCAAATGTAATACCATTAGCAAAACCTTGACGAGCCTCTTGGTAAGTTGCGTTAGTGTGACCGATAGAGACAACGATACCAGCATCTCTTAAGCGTTGGATATGCTCAGGTTCATTTTGCTCAGGCGCTAAGGTTACCTTGGCAATGACATCGTGGTTATCACAGATTGTTTGAATCATTTCATCATCTGATTTGCGAATAAAGTCAGGTCGATGGATGCCTTTTTTCAGAACATTAAGGTAAGGACCTTCTAAGTGTAGCCCCAAAGATTGGTTCTGGTAGCGTTGCTGATATTCACGAGCTGCCGATATTGCTTGCTGCATATCTTCGTCAGATGACGTAATTAATGTTGGCAAAAAGCTAGTACAGCCAGATTTTAAATTCGCTTTATGCATGATGTGCATAGTATCGGCGGTGACTTCGTCATTTAACATTACGCCGCCGCAGCCATTTAGCTGTAGATCGATAAAACCTGGACTAAGATTTGTGCCCTGTAGATCGTAAGTCTCTATCTCTTTTGGTAGTTCATCTATTTTAACAATAGATTGAATTTTACCTGCATCCACTAACACAGCGTGATCTATAAGTACGTCATGGCCTGTGTAGATTTTTGCATTTATCAGAGCATACATAGTAGGCATCCTCTTATTTCAAATTCTTAATATTTTCTGCTTCAAGCTCTTTAAAGTATTTCACTGTTTTTACTTTAAGTTCTTGAGTTGAAGGGTCATCACATACAATGACTGATTTTGCATGCAGTTGTAAGGCAGACACTGTCCAAAGATGATTGACTGATCCTTCTACTGCCGCTTGTAAAGCAAGAGCTTTATTGTGGCCTGTGATCAAAATCATAACTTCTTCAGAATCTAATAGAGTACCAACTCCGATAGTTAGCGAATACTTTGGTACTTGACTAATATCACCATTGAAGAAGCGTGAATTAGCGATACGTGTATCTTCGGTCAGTGTTTTGATTCGAGTACGTGAAGATAGGGAAGATGCAGGTTCATTGAATGCAATGTGGCCATCGTTACCTACACCACCCATGAATAAGTTGATACGTCCGTAGGACTTGATTTTATCCTCGTAACGTTTGCACTCAGCCTCATGGTCATCAGTATTACCATTTAACAAGTTGATGTTTTTTTCTTGAATATCAATATGGTTGAAAAAGTTTTCATACATAAATGAACGGTAAGATTCAGGGTGATCAGTTGCTAATCCAACATATTCATCCATGTTAAATGTCACAACGTGCTTAAAACTTACCTCACCAGCTTTATGCAGTTTAATTAATTGCTTATAGGTATTTAGAGGTGTGCCACCAGTCGGTAAACCTAGAACAAAAGGTCGGTCTTCAGTTGGGTTGAACTTATTGATTTTATTTACAATATGGCGAGCTGACCATAGGCCAACTTCATTTGCATTATCGAGTGGAATTAGTCTCACAGTACACCTCTAATAGAACAAAAACTAAAGTTGAGAATAGGATATTCATTTCATTATTTTGCATGATAAAATAAGTTTTGGAAACTATCTAGTATAAATAAGATAAATCCTTCACAAGAATTACGCAAACTAGCAAATAACTCTTGATAAAGATCACAAATAACAGGGTTTTAATTTGCGGACTAAAATTAATTGAATAGACTGTCGATGTACTAAATTCTTTAAGAAAAATAAGTAATACGAATTTTACCAATCCTATAGGGGGGAATTACGGTGAATATACTTGGATATGCACAAAGACTAGGTAAAGCGTTGATGCTACCTATTGCAACATTACCTGTTGCAGCGCTTTTACTTCGTCTAGGTCAACCTGACCTGTTAGACATCGCATTTATGGCATCAGCCGGTAATGCTATTTTCAGCCAATTACCTTTACTATTTGGTTTAGGTATTGCAATTGGCTTATCTAAAGATGGTGCGGGCGCGGCTGGTTTAGCTGGTGCCGTTGCTTACTTTGTATTAACCGCGACAGCGCAACAAATTAATGCTGAAGTTAATATGTCATTCTTCGGTGGTATCTTCGCAGGTATCATTGCAGGGCACTGTTATAACGCATTCCATGCTACACGCTTACCTGAATGGTTGGCTTTCTTCTCTGGTCGTCGTTTAGTTCCAATTATGGCGGGCTTAGTTGCTTTAGTAGCTGGTGCTGTTTTCGGTGTGGTTTGGCCGATGGTTCAACACGGACTTGATGTTTTAGCTCATGGTATTTCAACGTCTGGCGCAATTGGTCAGTTTATTTACGGTACATTGAACCGTGCGTTAATTCCTGTTGGTCTTCATCATGTACTTAACTCTTACTTTTGGTTTGGTATGGGCTCATGTCAAGAAATCATGGTAACGGCTTCTGGTGCGTTCTCTAATATTCACCAATTATGTGTTGATCCTGCGGTTGCTAAAACATTAGTGGTAGGTCAAGAGCACACATTCACATTTAAAAATGCAGTAACTCCAGAAATCACAGCTGTTGTTGATAGCGTGAAAGATGTTGTTAAAACGGGCGACTTGAACCGTTACTTCGGTGGTGACAAATCTGCTGGTGTATTCATGAATGGCTTCTTCCCAATCATGATGTTCGGTCTTCCTGGTGGTGCTTTAGCTATGTACCTAGCAGCTCCGTCTGAGCGCCGTGGTCAAGTTGCTGGTGCATTGTTCTCAGTTGCTTTCTGTTCATTCCTAACGGGTATTACAGAGCCTCTAGAGTTCATGTTTATGTTCCTAGCTCCTGGTTTGTATGCGGTACACGCAGTATTAACTGGTTTATCTCTAGTGGTTGCTAACATGTTTGGTACGCTACATGGCTTTGGTTTCTCTGCAGGTCTAATTGACTTTGTATTGAACTGGGGTCTAGCAACTAAACCAGTAACATTACTACTAATCGGTTTAGCATTCGGTGCTGCTTACTTCTTTATCTTCAGTTTCCTAATCCGTGCGTTCAACATGAAAACGCCTGGTCGTGAAGACGAAGAAGTGTCTGCTCCTGCTGATAAGTCAGAGAAACCTTCTGGTGCAGTTGCACGTCAATACCTAAAAGCTCTAGGTGGCCACGATAACGTGACTACGATTGATGCCTGTATCACTCGCTTACGCCTAACATTGAAAGATCGCTCTATCGTAGATGAAGCGGTATTGAAAAAGCTTGGCGCAAAAGGTGTTGTTAAGTTAGGTGAAAATAACCTACAAGTTATTCTTGGCCCACTGGCTGAAATCGTTGCAGGTGAGATGAAAGACATCCCAGCTTCTGATGATTTATCGGATGTTGTTCTACCGTAATCGGTAATCAACATATCTAATAAAAGGCTCCCGTTGTGGAGTCTTTTTTTATCTTGTAGCAAAAGTAAAAGCGTGAATTTTGGGTGCTTGGAAGACTTTTGGTCTTTTTGAGAAAGAAAATATCACTTCTAGTTGTGTAAAGGGCTAGAATTGTGGATCATTAGCCCTAATTATAAAAAGACTCTTATATTTATTGAGGTACTATCGATGAGTGAAGCTGAGGCTCGACCATCTAACTTTATCCGTCAAATTATTGATAAGGATTTAGCGGACGGCAAACACACTGGGATCCATACCCGTTTCCCACCAGAACCTAATGGCTATCTGCATATTGGTCATGCTAAGTCTATTTGCTTAAACTTTGGCCTGGCGCAAGATTACCAAGGGAAGTGTAACCTTCGCTTTGATGATACTAACCCAGCGAAAGAAGACATTGAATACGTTGAATCAATCAAACAAGACGTGAACTGGTTAGGTTTTAATTGGGATGGCGAGATTTGCTACTCATCTAACTATTTTGATGCGTTATATGGTTACGCTGTTGAATTGATTGAAAAAGGTTTAGCTTATGTCGATGAGCTGACTCCTGATGAAATTCGTGAATATCGTGGCACTTTAAAAGAGCCTGGGAAAAATAGCCCATATCGCGACCGTAGTGTTGAAGAAAACTTATCCTTATTTGAAAAAATGCGTAAGGGTGAATTCGAAGAAGGTAAGGCTTGCTTACGTGCTAAGATCGATATGGCATCTTCGTTTATCGTAATGCGTGATCCTGTGCTTTATCGTGTGCGTTTTATCAATCACCATCAAACAGGGGATAAGTGGTGCATTTATCCAATGTATGACTTTACTCATTGTATTTCCGATGCGTTAGAAGGTATTACGCACTCACTATGTACGTTGGAATTTCAAGATAACCGTCGTTTATATGACTGGGTTTTAGAAAATATCACGATTGAAACTCAGCCTCATCAGTACGAATTTAGCCGTTTAAATTTAGAATACACAGTAATGTCTAAGCGTAAGCTAAATCAATTAGTTACTGAGAAATTAGTGAACGGTTGGGATGACCCTCGTATGCCAACGATTTCTGGTTTACGTCGTCGTGGCTTTACTCCGGGGTCTATTCGCGAGTTTTGTTCACGTATTGGTGTCACAAAGCAAGATAATATGATTGAGTTTAGTTCACTTGAAGCATGTATTCGTGAAGACCTAAATGAAAATGCACCGCGTGCGATGGCGGTACTCGATCCTGTCAAAGTCGTGATTGAAAACTTTGAAGGTGAAGAAGTATTGACGATCGCTAATCACCCAAATAAACCTGAAATGGGCAGTCGCGAGGTTCCCTTTACACGTGAAGTGTGGATTGAAGCGGATGATTTTCGTGAAGAAGCAAACAAGAAATACAAACGTTTAGTTCTTGGTAAAGAAGTTCGTCTACGTGGTGCTTACGTGATTCAAGCTAACCGTATTGAAAAAGATGATCAGGGCAACGTGAAGACGATTTACTGTACTTACGATCCAGAAACCTTGGGTAAAAATCCAAGTGATGGCCGTAAAGTAAAAGGTGTTATCCACTGGGTTTCTGCTGATAAAGGTTTAGAGGCTGACGTTCGTTTATATGACCGTCTTTTTACTGTGCCAAACCCTGCAGCGGCGGATGATTTTGCGGCGACTATTAACCCTGAGTCTTTGGTTGTCAAGAAAGCCTATGTTGAACCAAGCTTAGCCGATGCTGAAGCAGGTGTCGGTTTTCAGTTTGAGCGTACTGGCTACTTCTGTGTTGATGCAAAAGATTCTTCTCCAGAAGCTTTAGTATTCAACCGCACTGTTGGCTTGCGTGATACTTGGGCTAAGATCGACGCACAATAATCGATATATCTATGTAGGGTGGGTATTTCTCGCCTTACTAGTTTTGATTCCATAGATAAAAAGCACCTCATATCAGATGAGGTGCTTTTTTATTTGTGCCAAACTAAATAAGTAGAAAGTTAATCAGAAAAATTACTTAGTTTTGTGTGCATTAGTATCCGTTTTACAATTACCGTCAGCGCAACGACCGTAAAGATATAAACTGTGGTTCGTTAGCACTACGTTATATTTAGCAGCAATTTCTTTTTGTCGTTCTTCAATAAGATCATCTGTAAATTCAATAACTTCACCGCAATCGAGACAAACAAGGTGATCATGGTGATGCTGAGTTGATAATTCAAATACAGATTTACCACCTTCAAAATGGTGACGGGTTACGATACCTGCGTCATCAAATTGGTTTAAAACACGGTAAACGGTTGCAAGGCCAATTTCTTCACCAAGATCGATCAGTTTCTTATATAAATCCTCGGCACTGATATGTTGGCAGTCTGGTTGTTGCAGTACCTCTAGAATTTTTAATCGAGGTAAGGTGACTTTAAGACCTGCTTCCTTTAGAGCTTGGTTGTTATCTGGCATTGTACTTTCCTGTGAGATTCTGCATTAAAACAGAAGGCATGAATGACATCAGTAAATATGACTCGAACTAACCGACCAAGTTCACTGCGTTTCATTATATGTTGTAAAAATGTATCTAAAATGACTATAGCATTAGAGTGAGGATAACAAAATACCTCACAGAGGAGGTATCTTGGTATGTCACAAAATTTTGATTAATCAGCTAATTCTGCTAGACACATTTCATCATAAATCTGCTTTGACCAAGTTTTAACGCGTTCATCTGTTAATTCTGGTTGACGGTCTTCATCAATACATAAGCCGATAAAGTTGTCATCGTCGACTAATGCTTTTGAGGCTTCAAACTCATAACCTTCAGTTGGCCAATAACCAATGATAGTGCCACCTTTCGCTTCAACGATATCGCGAATCGTTCCCATCGCATCACAGAAATACTCAGCATAATCTTCTTGGTCACCACAGCCAAAAATAGCAACGAGCTTAGTTGAGAAATCTATTGCTTCAAGTTCAGGGAAAAAGTCATCCCAGTCGCATTGAGATTCACCGTAGTACCAAGTTGGAATGCCAAGCAGTAATAGATCAAAATTATCAATATCTTCTTTGCTGCTCTTTGCAATATCTTGTACGTGAACAAGTTGTTTTCCAAGTTCTTTTTGTATCATTTTAGCAACCGCTTCAGTATTACCTGTGTCGCTACCAAAGAAGAGTCCTACACTTGCCATAGAAATATTACCTACTTATCTATTACCGGAAACGCCGGTATCTATCTAATTAAAAAGAATACGTTACGGTTGTACGGTGGTTAGCCTAAGCCAGTGCCTTCCCAGCTCATTTGGATTAACCCTTTGGCGATAAAGCCCGCACAACCTAAAAATAGAACAAGCCATACTATACGACGGCCAAACACCGGGACATTACCTTGTTTTAAAACATCTTTGATGGCTAAACCAATCAATAAAAATAACGATGCAAAAAACAGATCTAAGCCTAGAGATTCTATGGTATTGATATGTTCATAAAGCATGCGTTTGATCACCGTTGTTTTTTATCCCCGAACTATAGCATTAATACAATTGAAAGTTAATGCGAAGTCGTTCGCTGAATAAGTGAAATGCGAATTATTTATTAATAAATCGACGGATAGAACGAACGACCTCTAGTGGTTTTTCTGCATGCAGCCAGTGACCGGTATTAGCAATAATATGGGCTTTACTATTTGGGAACTGTTTTTGAATAGCCGCCTGGTGTTCCGGCATTAAGTAGTCAGAATCAGCGCCTTTTAAAAATAAAGTTCCGCCCTGGAAAGGGGAGATTTCAGCCCAGTCTTGAATGTGTTGATAGCTATTAATGATCCCCTCAACATTAAACAACCACTGTAAGTATCCATCCTTAGAATATAGCGATTTAGCGAGAAATTGGCGAACGCCATCTATTTCAATATGTTGTGCTAAACAGTCTAGGGCTTGTTTTCGGCTTTGAGGCTTTTCATCGATAACCGCTTTTAAACCAGCAAACACATTATCATGACGCCTTTCTTGATAGGCTACAGGTGCCATATCTAATACGATGAGTTTACTAACTTTGTCAGCTGCAATATCGCAAAGTGCCATGGCTGCTTTCCCACCCATAGAGTGGCCAATAACCATGGCGGATGAAATATTTAAATCAACCAACAACTGATTGAGATCATCCGCCATGACAGAGTAGTTCATGGAGTTACTGTGAAAAGAATGCCCATGATTGCGTAAATCAACGCTAATCACAGTATGGTCTTGAACCAAATCTCTCGCTAATAAACCTAAATTGCTTAAGCTACCAAAAAGGCCATGAATAAGAAGGATTGCTGGGCCTTGGCCTTGAATTGTATGGTTAAGTTGTGGGGAATGCATAATAATCCTGTAGCAGAAAGTACGAATTGGCATCATAATACAGTCATAATGCGAAAGTAATCACTTAACCTGGCAAAATGTCACTTCGATGTAGCAATAAAAGTGTATCTTTTTATTTAACTTATTTGTTCCTATGTACGCTGAAATGCAGCACTAAGTAAAATAGCTATACTAGGTAATAGGTTAGAAAATCATAATAATAGGAAGCAATATGCAAAAACGACTAATAATGGGCGCTTTAATGTTATGCCCCATCATTGGTGTAGCAGACACATTACCTCAACATAAAGAAGGGGTTGTTGAGTTTTGCTCTACATGTCATGGGGTTAATGGTGTCTCTACTCTTGATCATATCCCTAATTTATGGGGGCAGTCTGACCAATATCTCCGTGAACAAGTTGAGAATTTTCGTAGTAAAAAGCGTCACACTACTTTCATGGATGCATTTATTTATCAAATTACTGATGAACAAATGGATACTATTGTAAAACATTATTCTAGTGTGCCTGATGCGATGACATTTAAGCTGCAATGGCGTGGTGATAAGTGGCCTGGGGATATGCAATTAGGCGAAAAAATTGCATATAGCGGAAAACTGGAAGCCAATGTGCCGTCTTGTGTCGCTTGTCATGGCCCGAGTGGCGTGGGTGTTAAACCAGGTATACCTCGTTTGGCTGGACAAAATTCTGCCTATTTAGTTAACCAAATGAAATCGTGGAAAGAGGGTACAAGACCTGCGGGTGCAATGGCGATCATGGGACCAATTGCTAAATCTCTAAGTGATGAAGAAATCAAAGCGGTTTCGGACTATTTTGCTTCATTAGGGGCACCGGTTGCGCAGAAAACTGCGGAGGTGAAAAAATGAAATACTTACTATTAAGCCTATCGCTATTAAGTGGAATAGTTTTTGCCAATGACGGACATAAAGATTTAGGTAGTGTTGAGCCGGGTAAGCCGCTTGCACAAGGTGAGTCTTATCACCAAGTACCAGATTGGGGAAATGTGCCAGAAGAGCATTTTGCTGAAGCAGTGAAACGTGGTTATTCAATCTTTATGAATAGTCAGCAACTGAAACAATCTGGTGAAGTTGGTAATGGTTTAAATTGTACCAACTGCCATTTATCTGGTGGACGTTTAGCCAATGCAGCTCCAATGTGGGGCGCTTATGTTTCTTATCCTGCTTATCGTGGTAAGAATAAGAAAGTGAATACCTACGAAGATCGATTGCAAGGGTGTTTCGCTTACTCAATGAATGGTCAACCACCAGAAGCGGTCAGTCAAACTATTTTAGATCTCACGGCTTATTCTTATTGGCTGGCAACGGATGCTAAGGTGAATGCAAGCATTCCTGGCCGTGGGTTCCCTAAATTAGAACAGCCAGAGCTCACTCCTGATTTCACTCGTGGGCAAGAGGTCTATACGACACAATGTGCACTTTGTCATGGTGATAATGGTGAAGGACGTAAAGTGGATAACCGTTACGTATTCCCACCGCTATGGGGTAAAGATAGCTATAACTGGGGGGCGGGTATGCATCAAATCAGTTCTGCGGCTAACTTTATTAAAGCTAATATGCCATTAAGTAAGAGCAACAGCTTAACGGATCAACAAGCGTGGGATGTGTCTGTTTTCATCAATAGCCATGAGCGTCCACAAGATCCTCGCTTTAGTAAGTCGGTGGCTGAAACGGCCAAAGAGTTTCATGCCAAAGATTCACTTTACGGCACCCCATCAACGCTCGATAAACATATACTCGGAAGCAAAGCTTATTAGTTTTCTTTGCAGAGATGACGTGCTTGATATTTAGTGGACGTACTATAAAAAACACCCCTTATTTATAAGGGGTGTTTTTCAATACTCGTACTGTATGAGTAAACTTATTACTCATTCATTCTAGGTTGAATTAGGTTAAATGCATTAGGGATTTTATCGTCCATCATTGCAAGGAATTGGCTGAACACTTCACCTTTGCCTGAAATTTTTAGTTTTCCAGATTTCTCGGCATCCTTTAATGAGGTTTGGTTACCCATAATGGAGAATAAGGTTAAGTTATCGGTTTTAATCGTCGCCATTGAATCTTTTGGTTGGTAGTTTTTAGCTGCATTTAGAACACCTTGTTCTACTTCTACACCAAAACTTTCACCGTTCAATTCAAATACAAAAGCAAGACGACCGATTTCTACGGATTTTTCTGGCATTAATCGCGTAGCAAAAACATCCATCATTAAATCGGAAGGTATCGCTTTAAGTACATCAGGGCCAGCACTATTCACACCTTGGGCTAATATCTCATCAGAACGTAGCTCTTGTGCTGCAGTCAAATACCAGTTACGAATTAATGAGGTTTCTTCTTGATAGCCTAACTGTTCAAAAGCATCTGCCATAAGGTAATTCGCTTTTTTATTATCTTTATTATAGGCTTGGATATTGTTTAATAGCTGAACAGTAAATGAGTAGTCGCCTTTTTTATAGTATTCAAGAGCTTTTTGTACAACGACACCTTCACCACCGAAAGACTCAACATAGCGTTTGCCTGTTTCTGAACTAGTGTGTTTGGCAATATTCACTGGGTTAGCATCAAACCAGCCTAAATTGTGAATATAAGTCGCGATGACATTGTTTTCGAAATTGCCATAGTAATCGCGGTTATCCCAATTTTTCATAATTGAATCAGGTAATTTGATTTTCTTTGCAATGTCATCAGGACGGTAACCATAGTTAGCTAGGCGAGCAGTTTGGTCATTAATACCTTTATATAAA
Organism: Vibrio algivorus; assembly: GCF_002218005.2. Lineage (GTDB taxonomy): Bacteria > Pseudomonadota > Gammaproteobacteria > Enterobacterales > Vibrionaceae > Vibrio > Vibrio algivorus. Next base: position 1,736,045 of record NZ_AP018678.1, on the reverse strand, counting down.
TCGCGCTGTGATTTTAGGTAATTAACTACATTATCTTGTCCCCACGTTGGCCAAGTATGTGGTCCAAATAAAACTTTTGCATCACCTTGCCAGCGAACAATAGCTTCGTTGATGTATTTGCCCCACAAACCAGCATCTCGCGTTTTTGCTCCACGCATAGAGTACACGTTATGTTGTAAGTGATTTATATCTTCAGCCATGGAAATCGCACCCCATTCTGGGATCATAAAGACCATTTCAGATGGTGCTTCGCTACCAGGGACTAGATAGAATTCAAAATTGACGCCATCGATATTGATGGTTTCTCCATCTTTAGTGACTTCTTTAACCGTTGTTGGGAGCCCGTTAGCTCCATTTGCGACTAGAGGTCCAAGTGCCGCTGTGACAAAGCCTTTTTCATTTTTTGGAAGAGCATATCCATATTGATAAATTGCTCGACGGCTCATGATGTTGCCGTAAAGTACCATTTCACTAACGGAGTGCTCGACAAAACCTTCTGGAACGTAGACAGGAATCTCACCTGAGTTTAATTCTTCTTCAGTTGCAATACCTGCACTGACCAATCCTTGTATCCCACCATAGTGATCGGTATGTGAGTGAGAAATAATCACTGCTTTAAGTGGGCGCTTCCCTCTATGTTCTTCATATAATTTATAAGCAGCTTTTAGTGTTTCAGGAGAATACTCAAGATCATACAGAATGATCCCATTATTGGTTTCTATAATGGTTAAACTCGCAATGTCATTCCCTCTAACCTGATAAATTTTGTTTGGTAACACTTCATATAAGCCACCTCTATTCACTAACTGAGCATGGCGCCATAAACTTGGATTGACAGTGTCTGGAGCTTTTTTACCTTGCATAAATTGCATAGCTGGGACATCAGCAAAGCCGTCAATAAAACCACCATCAGTTAATGGTGCGATAAAACCATGGTTGGCATTCTTAAAGGCTGTTTTATCCTTAAAGTTAAGCTCTTTGTAAACGTGTTCATTTGATTTTTTTGTGTATGAGGTGGCAGCTTTAGCTTCAGAAGAAAACTGATAATCTAATTGGTTTGCCCAAATGTTAGGAGCAAGAAAAATGGTTAACGATGATAAACAAGCCACTTTTTTTAAAGGGAAGTTCATAGGGTAATTCCTTATTCGATAAGATGTTTAGTTATTCTTATGCTTGATTGAAATTTGAACAAGGTATAACCATTTTCCATTTATCGAATAATGCTATAAGGTGTAACTGTATAGTGTGATTTTTAAGGAGATAAGGTGGATTACTCGTATCAATTATTACCGACTCTAGTTGCAATAATAGAAGAAAAGCATATGGGAAAAGCGGCTCATCGGTTAGGTATTTCCCAGCCAGCAATTAGTCGGGCCTTGAGTAAATTACGAGAACAATACCAAGACCCTCTTGTGACCAGAACTGCAACAGGTGTAGAGCCTACACCATTCGCACAACGCATTTACCCTATTATCTTGAAAAGTTTAAGTGAGTTAGATGCGACTTTTTCATCTAATGTAGCGTTTAATCCACATGCTAGACCTTATCGATTTTCTATCGCATGCACTTCACTTGTTAATTATTCTTTCATTCCTAAGGTCGTTGAATCCTTTGCAAATTTATACCCATTAATTAGTATCAATATTCATTTATTAGGTGTGGGAGATATACTTTCCCAATTGAGGGCAAAAGAATGTGATTTTGTGATTGATATGGATATAGGCAATATCCAGAACTTGAATAAGAAGACCATTTTCGAAGATCAACTAGTCTTATGTTGCCGAAAAGATCATCCGCGAATAAAAACGGGTAGGGTTACTATGCAAGAGTACTTAAAAGAACAACATGTTACGGTGAATGATTGGAAATCCCAAGGTTATGTATTGACGAATGAACATGTCCAAGGAATAGACGCTAGGAAAGTGTCTGCAACAACGGTTGGTACAATTGAGTCTTTATGTTTGGTAGGAAGAACTGATTTTGTATGCCTCTCTGATGCTACCAATGTTGATATTTTTAGTGATACGTTTTCGATTAAGTCGGTTCAACTTCCATTTGAAAACACGGAATACGGTGTTTGCCTTTATTGGCATCCATCGAGAAGTAACGATCAATCGAATCATTGGTTTCGATATGAGATAGAAAGGCTATTTATGAGAGAGAGAGTTAACACTCTTAATAATAAAAGAGATTTTTCTGACTAACACTCGTTAATTAGCATAGAGTATCCGGTCAGTTATAGGTATAATCATTTTAGAGTTTAAACAGATTGAGATTGTGAAAAGCCAATGAAAACCATTGAAGTAGATGAAGAACTTTATCGTTATATTGCGAGTCAAACCCAACATATTGGTGAGAGTGCCTCGGATATTTTACGTCGACTTTTAATCGGTGAGCAGCAAGGATCACAAGCAAATGCAACAGTGACTAAGCCTGTTGCCGTTGATACAGTTGAATCAACTAAGCCCGCTAAACAAGAAAAGCCAGATGGCGTTAAAGTGATGCGATCTTTGCTCATTTCTGATGAATTTGCAGAGAAAGATAAAGCGATTGACCGCTTTATGATGATTTTATCTTCTCTTTATCACATTGAAGCATCTAGTTTTGCAGAAGCAGCAAAAGTGAAAGGTCGCACACGTGTTTACTTTGCTGATAATGAAGACACCTTATTAGCTAGCGGTAAAACAACCAAACCACGCTCGATTCCAAATACGCCATTTTGGGTAATTACCAATAATAATACCAACCGCAAGCGCCAAATGGTTCAGCAGCTAATGACGCAAATGGGTTTTCAAGCAGACTTGATTGATAAAGTATGTAACGCCATCTAACGTTAATTAGAACTATTTTACCCAAGTGACTTCAAGATGCAGAATTCAGAGCTATCATCCAAACCTTTAGGCAAGGAAGATTGGCGAAGGAATGTAGGCACCTTTCAAACCAATCTGACGCGGCTTAAAGGTTTGAATGAAGCTCCCGAAGGGCAAGTTAAAATAAGCTTTAGGCGGCGTTAAATTGAACAGAGATAGAATGACTATTATCATCTTCAATTTGCCTTGCCTAAAGCTTGTTTTATTCTTGCTGAAACTCGCATCTTGAAGTCACTTGGGTATATATAAGAGCCTCATAATATTTGAATCATCACGTATTATGAGGCTTTTTCGATTTTATAATTATTTTTCAATTTAATAGCACTAAAAAGGATTATTGAATGTCTCTTCACTCTAGAGCTGGTACTAAAACCTTACCTGAAGACTTAATTAATATTCCCGCTCTAGTGAGCGATTACTTCTTTATTGAACCTGATGTGACCAATACAAGCCATAAAGTATTATTTGGAACTTCGGGTCACCGTGGTTGTTCAAGTAAAGCTACGTTTAACCAAACGCATATCTTAGCTATTGCTCAAGCGGTAGCGGATGAACGTGTGGCTGCTGGATTAACTGGACCTATGTTTGTCGGGAAAGATACCCATGCGCTCTCTGAGCCTGCTTGTCGTTCGGTAGTCGAAGTTTTGGTTGCTAATGGTATTGAAGTGATTGTTCAGCAAGATAACGGCTTTACTCCTACGCCAAGCATTTCTCATGCAATTTTGAATTACAATCTTGCCCATCAGGATAAATCGGATGGCATCGTGATCACGCCATCACATAACCCACCGCAAGATGGTGGTATTAAATATAACCCAAGCCACGGTGGCCCAGCTGAAGCAGAAATCACCCAACGCATTGAAGATAAAGCAAATCAATATATTGCAGCAAGGTTGCAAGGCGTTAAACGTTGTACCAATTCTTTAGATAAAGTGAAAGCACTTGATTTAGTACAACCTTATGTAGATGACTTAGTTAACGTGATTGATATTGAGGCGATTCAAAAAGCGAATATTAAGATTGGTATTGATCCATTAGGTGGTGCAGGGATCGAGTACTGGCGACGTATAGCGAAAACTTATCAGCTTGATATGACGTTAGTGAATGAAATCGTTGATCCATCTTTTCAGTTTATGACACTCGATAAAGATGGTGCGATTCGTATGGATTGCTCATCACCTTATGCGATGGCGAGCTTGCTATCGTTAAAAGATGATTATGATTTAGCTTTTGGTAATGATCCAGACTATGACCGCCATGGGATTGTTACCCCACAAGGCTTAATGGATCCGAATCATTATTTAGCGGTTTGTATTGATTACTTATTCCGCCACCGTAGTGAGTGGGGAAGTGATGTTCAAGTGGGAAAAACACTGGTATCAAGTGCGATAATTGATCGTGTGGTGGCCGATTTAGGTCGTGAACTATGTGAAGTGCCTGTTGGCTTTAAGTGGTTTGTTGATGGCTTATACGAAGGTCACTTTGGTTTTGGTGGTGAAGAAAGTGCCGGAGCTTCATTCTTACGTAAAGATGGAACGCCTTGGTCGACTGATAAAGATGGCATTATTTTGTGTTTGCTTGCGGCCGAAATTACCGCAGTAACAGGTATGAATCCACAGCAATATTACGACAAATTAGCCGCAAAACATGGCGCATCAGAATACAATCGTATTCAGGCTGTGGCTAATACAGAACAAAAAAATGTTCTTAAAAGTATGTCTGCTGAAATGGTGAGTGCTGATGAGTTAGCCGGCGAGAAGATCACGGCACGATTAACCCACGCTCAAGGTAATGGTGCAGCAATTGGTGGCCTTAAAGTGACGACTGAAAATGGCTGGTTTGCGGCTCGTCCATCAGGTACTGAAGATATCTATAAAATCTATTGCGAAAGCTTTAAAGGTAAAGATCATTTAAAGCTTATCGAACAAGAAGCCCAAGAAATTGTGAATCAAGTATTTGCTAACGCAGGTTTATAGTAGCAATCGCACCTAGCTGTGTGATGAGTATAGCCTTCGTATTTGAAGCTGCAATTTTGTTGACAGCGTTTCTTTGCCTGATTGAAACTTCAATTACCTTAGGCATATAAACAAAGCAAGTAACGAAGAAATAGCGAGATTCTAATGGTCTCGCTTTTTTATGTCTTTCAATTAAGCATGCGGCCACTCGTTAGGTAGGACAAACCAAAAATCACCTGATTGACTTTGGCAATGTACAAACTCTTTTCCAACTTCTTTTAATATTGGCGAATTCGCTTCTTTTCCTGTTAACCACTGGCCTTTTTTCAGTATATACAATGGTTCGTTGATGTTATTGAAGTCATCAGCGTAGCACCAATAACCGTAGCTTTGAGATTGGTCAATTGTATAGCCTAGGCAACTTGTTGGTATCGCTTCACCACGAAAAGGATTAATGTATAACCGGCCTTGCATCAGTAACTTAGGTTTAATCTCACCTAGGTTCGGGTATTGTTTTTTAAAGCATGAATGTTGAGACATAGCAAGCTGGTGGTTGAGCATATGTGAGAGTTTTAAATCCAATCGATCGCGACTATTCGGGCCATACCATAAGCCATCAAACAAAAGATAAAACTTAATCGCCACTTCCCAGTGTTCTGTTGTATTGGTTACGGTATTTTTGAGAACAAAATCTAAAGCGCCGATGGTTTTTCCTTGATGGTTGAGCTGAATTTCTTCGGCCACAATTTGATAGTTAGGATGAGAAGCAAAATATTGGTGGCACAAGTGTTGATACCAAAAACCAAGGCGAGAATTGCCTGAGTAGGGAAGTGACTGAAGCGATAAATTTTTACTGAATGGATTCTCTGCTAACTCTGCTTGATTAGCTTGCAATAACGGTGAGTGATGAGACATCCAATCACTGATTTTTATAAATAGATTCTGTTGCTCCTGCGGGGAAATGGCATATTTCATCGACACTTAAAATCTGTCCTTATGCTTTATTACGACTTTTTGTGTTGGGCTTGAAGTCACTGGCAATTGACTGTTATAACATAATACAAACGCTGGCATTCGAATATGAACATCATCAAAAGGTTTCGACTATGAATAACCTACAATTAGAGACATTGCTCAATCAAACTTTATCACCTCATTTAGTAAAAGACTATTGTCCTAATGGCCTACAGGTTGAAGGAAAAACAATAGTTAAAAAAATTGTGACTGGAGTGACCGCGTCGCAAGCTTTAATTGAGGCGGCAGTTGAAGCTAAAGCTGATGCGATTTTAGTCCATCACGGTTATTTTTGGAAAGGTGAATCTCAATCGATTACTGGAATGAAAGGTAAGCGTATTCGCTCATTGATTCAAAATGATATTAATTTATATGCTTATCATTTACCGCTCGATATTCACCCTCAATTAGGTAATAACGCGCAACTGGCTCAGCTGTTGGATATTGAAACTCAGGGGGGCCTTGAAGGGCACCCACAATCTGTTGCTATGTACGGTACGTTTAAAACACCTATGTCAGGACAAGAGTTAAGTCAAAAAATTGAGACAGTACTGAACCGTAAACCATTACATATTGCCCCATATGAACAAGATAAAGAAATTAAAACCATCGGTTGGTGTACAGGGGGTGGGCAAGACTATTTAGAATTAGCGGCACAATCAGGTCTTGATGCGTTTATTTCAGGTGAAATTTCTGAGCGTACTACCTATATTGCACGTGAATTAGGTATACATTATTTTGCGGCAGGTCACCATGCGACTGAGAGATATGGTGTAAAAGCACTAGGTGAATGGTTAGCAAAGCAGCACGGATTTGATGTCACGTTTATTGATATTGATAATCCGGTATAAGTATTTGCTAATAAAAGAGAAAGCGAGCCTTGAAAGCTCGCTTTTTTATTACGCTTGTTGTTTCAAATTATGCTATTCACGATCTTGTAGAGGTTTGAAATCTCGGCTTAATTTACCTGTGTAAAGTTGGCGAGGACGACCGATACGATTGTGTGGGTCATCATGCATTTCATTCCAATGGGCAATCCAACCTATGGTACGAGAAAGTGCAAAAATTACCGTAAACATAGATACAGGGATACCAATCGCTTTTAGGATAATACCTGAATAGAAATCAACGTTAGGGTACAGTTTCTTCTCAACAAAGTATGGGTCAGAAAGTGCGATACGCTCTAGCTCCATCGCTACATCAAGCAGCGGATCTTCAATGTTAAGCTCCGATAGTACTTCATGGCATGAATCACGCATTACTTTGGCACGTGGGTCGTGGTTTTTGTAGACTCGGTGACCAAAGCCCATTAGGCGGAATGGATCATCTTTATCTTTAGCGCGTTCAATATATTCAGGGATATTTTCAACACTGCCAATCTCTTCTAACATTTTTAAACATGCTTCGTTAGCACCACCGTGAGCCGGGCCCCACAGTGAAGCGATACCCGCTGCAATACAAGCAAATGGGTTAGCGCCAGAAGAACCCGCAAGGCGAACTGTTGACGTTGAAGCATTTTGTTCGTGATCTGCGTGAAGGGTGAAAATTTTATCCATTGCACGCGCAACCACTGGGTTGACGTTGTATTCTTCGCAAGGGTTAGCAAACATCATATGCAAGAAGTTGCTTGCATAATCTAAGTCATTACGAGGATAGATGAATGGTTGCCCGATTGAGTACTTATAACACATTGCCGCTAATGTTGGCATTTTAGACAGTAAGCGGAATGCGGTAATTTCACGGTGCGTTGAATTATTAATATCTAACGAGTCATGATAAAACGCGGCTAATGCACCAACAACGCCACACATTACAGCCATTGGGTGAGCATCACGGCGGAAACCGTGGAAGAAGCTTGCGATTTGCTCATGAACCATAGTGTGATTAGACACGATCTTTTTGAATTTCTCATACTCAGTGCGTGTTGGCGCTTCGCCATAAAGCAAGATATAGCACACTTCTAAATAGTCAGCATTGTTGGCAAGTTGGTCGATTGGGAAACCACGGTGAAGTAAAATACCTTTACCACCATCAATGTAAGTGATTTGGGATTCGCAAGATGCAGTAGCAAGAAAACCTGGGTCAAAAGTAAAATAACCGCTTGCACCTAATTTGCGGACATCCACTACATCTGGGCCATCTGTGCCGCTTAAAATAGGGAGCTCAATAGGTGCTTGACCTTCAATATGAAGGGTCGCTTTCTTATCCGCCATGACATTCTCCTTTGTAAATTATTTATCCATCCAGGATATTTTGTGTGTGCTTTTTGTACTTAGATTCCTACTTAAAGTCAATTATTCTACTTCGAACTGTGTGCTGCTTATTATTTTTTAGTTGGAAAAAGTTAAAAATATGTTCTATGTAGCATATTTTGTTACATGAATTGAATTTGTTTGTTTGCAGTCGTATAGTGCTAATGAAAATTTTGGTTAACGCCTTATTTTATCAGGGGTTTCGGAAGCTTCTCTCGATGAGGTAGATGTTTAATTAACAAAAAATCCATAGATTGACTGGGTGTTTTGGAATGGAAATGTTAATTAAATAGTTACAGGGTGTTTAATCAATTTATGTCAATAACTATAAATGCTCTAGATGGAGCTGAGTGAGCACACCCGTGAATAAAAGAAAGTCCAGACCAGTAAACTTAGATTTACAAACAATACACTTCCCAATTTCTGCCATTGCATCCATTGTGCACCGTGTTTCTGGTGTCATTATGTTTGTTTCTGTTGGTATCTTACTATGGCTACTTGCCACCTCTTTATCATCTCCAGTAGGTTTTTCTCAGGCATCGAGCATTATTGATAGCTTTGCTGTGAAATTCATTTTGTGGGGTATTTTGACTGCACTTGCTTACCACATCTGTGGTGGGGTACGTCATTTACTGATGGATATGAAATATTTTGAAGAGAAAGAAAGCGGTGCGTTAAGCGCTAAAGCTGTTTTCGTGGTCACCGCTGTATTATCGGTATTAGCAGGAGTTCTTGTATGGTAAAGCACATTTCTTCATTCGGACGCAATGGAGTTCATGATTACCTCCTGATCCGTGCAACAGGCATCATCATGACACTTTATACCGTGTACATGGTGGGATTTTTAGCCTGTGGCCCTGATATTAATTACCTGTCATGGCAATCCTTTTTTAGTGGAACGTTCACTAAAGTGTTCACTATGGTGGCGCTTCTATGTGTATTAATTCATGCCTGGATTGGTATGTGGCAGGTATTGACTGATTATATTAAACCAACCGGAGTACGCGTAGCATTACAATTGCTGATCATAGTGACATTAATTGCGTACTTCTTCTCTGGTCTATTTATTTTGTGGGGTGTGTAAGTGAGTATTCCCGTTCGTGAATTTGACGCCGTTGTGATCGGCGCTGGTGGCGCAGGTATGCGCGCTGCATTACAAATTTCAGAGCAAGGCCTATCTTGTGCGTTGCTTTCAAAAGTATTTCCAACTCGTTCTCATACTGTTTCTGCTCAAGGTGGGATTACAGTAGCATTAGGGAATTCACATAAAGATGACTGGCAGTGGCACATGTACGATACCGTAAAAGGTTCAGATTACATTGGTGACCAAAACGCTATCGAATATATGTGTAAAAATGGCCCAGAATCTGTCATTGAATTAGAAAAAATGGGTTTGCCGTTTTCTCGTTTTGAAGATGGTTCTATTTATCAGCGTCCATTTGGTGGTCAATCAAAAGATTTTGGTGGTGAGCAAGCGGCTCGAACGGCTGCCGCGGCTGACCGTACTGGACATGCATTGCTTCATACGCTTTATCAGCAAAACATCAAACATAAAACCACCATTTTCTCTGAGTGGTACGCGCTTGATTTAGTGAAAAATGAAGAAGGTGCGGTATTAGGTACCACGGCTCTTTGCATGGAAACGGGTGAGATTTGCTACTTCAAAGCCAAAGCAACGGTATTGGCAACCGGTGGTGCAGGTCGTATTTATCAATCGACTACTAATGCGCATATTAATACTGGTGATGGTGTTGGTATGGCTCTGCGTGCTGGCGTTCCAATGCAAGATATTGAAATGTGGCAGTTCCACCCAACGGGTATTGCTGGCGCTGGTGTACTGGTTACTGAAGGTTGCCGTGGTGAAGGTGGTTATCTTCTTAATAAAGATGGCGAACGTTTCATGGAACGTTATGCACCGAATGCGAAAGATTTAGCCGGTCGTGACGTAGTCGCACGTTCAATGATGATTGAAATTCGTGAAGGTCGTGGCTGTGACGGTCCTTGGGGGCCACATATTAAATTGAAACTGGATCACTTAGGTAAAGAAGTTTTAGATGCTCGCTTGCCGGGTATTCTTGAATTATCTCGTACCTTTGCTCACGTTGATCCCGTTAAAGAACCGATTCCAGTTATTCCAACTTGTCACTATATGATGGGTGGGGTGCCAACTCAGGTTTCAGGTCAAGCGATTAAACAAGATGCGAATGGTCAAGACCAAGAGGTTCAAGGTCTATTTGCCTGTGGTGAAATTGCTTCTGTATCGGTACATGGTGCAAACCGTCTAGGCGGTAACTCACTACTTGATTTAGTGGTATTTGGCCGTGCAACGGGTCTGCATTTGGGTGAAACGTTGGCACTTCAAGCTGAAACACCTGAAGCAACTGAAGCCGATATTGAAGCATCATTGGCTCGTTATAATCGTTGGGAAAACAGTACTGGCGGTGAAGATCCGGTACAAATTCGTAAAGACTTACAAAGCTGCATGCAAAATAACTTCTCGGTATTCCGTGAAGGTGATGCGATGGCAAAAGGTTTAGAAGAGCTAAAAGCGATTCGTGAGCGTTTGAAAAATGCTTATTTATCGGATAAGTCTACTGAGTTTAATACTCAACGTATCGAATGTTTAGAATTAGACAACTTAATGGAAACGGCTTTTGCAACTGCGGTTGCAGCGAATTATCGTACTGAAAGCCGTGGTGCACATGCCCGCTTTGACTACCCGGATCGTGATGATGCGAATTGGTTATGTCACTCGATTTATAATCCTGAAACGGAAGATATGTCTAAACGTGATGTGAATATGCAGCCTGTACTGCGTGAAGCCTTTCCACCTAAAGCTCGTGTCTACTAAGGGAGATTAAGCAAATGAAAGTCAATTTCTCTTTGTATCGTTATAATCCGGATGCTGACAAAAAGCCTTACATGAAGGATTACGAGTTAGAAGTGGAAGAAGGTTCCGATATGATGGTGCTTGATGCGCTTATCCTATTGAAAGAACAAGATCCGACCATTTCTTTCCGTCGCTCATGTCGTGAAGGTGTATGTGGTTCAGATGGTTTAAACATGAATGGCAAAAATGGCCTTGCGTGTATTACGCCTTTGTCGGCATTATTAGGTAAAAGCAAGGTGGTCATTCGTCCACTGCCAGGTTTACCTGTAGTGCGTGACCTTATTGTTGATATGGCTCAGTTTTATGATAATTATGCCAAAGTTAAACCTTATTTGATCAATGATAGTGAATTACCACCATCGCGTGAAAACTTACAATCACCAGAAGACCGTGCTCACCTAGATGGTTTGTATGATTGCATTATGTGTGCATGTTGTACGACATCTTGCCCGTCATTCTGGTGGAACCCGGATAAATTTATTGGCCCAGCAGGTTTATTAGCCGCCTATCGTTGGTTAATTGATAGCCGAGATACCGCGACAGATGAACGTTTGTCAAATCTTGACGATGCATTTAGCGTTTTTCGTTGTCATGAGATAATGAACTGTGTCAGTGTTTGTCCTAAGGGATTAAACCCAACCAAAGCGATTGGTCATATTAAGACAATGCTTATCAATCGTTCAGTATAAAAATTGCTCTAAGGGCAAGGAAGGTCGGCCTAGCCTTACACTAGGCCGACTTACAATTAGGCATTTACTTACCGTAACCATTTATAGCTGAGTAAGTGTCGAAGCATAATTTGAAACCAAAAAAGGTTAAGGGAAAATATGCACAACGGCGTGATGAAGGCATGGCTCGAGTCTTCACACTTGGCTGGCGCCAATGCAACTTACGTAGAAGATCTCTACGAACTGTATCTTAGTGACCCCGATTTAGTCGGTGACGAATGGAAAGAGGTGTTTGATAGCCTACCAGCAGAAGCTTCTGTCGCAGGTGAACAACCACACTCCCGTGTTCGTGACTACTTCAGACGATTAGCGAAAGAGACAAAGCATTACAATGTCCAAGTTAGTGATCCTGATGTCGATGCTAAACAAGTAAAAGTCTTGCAGTTAATCAATGCTTACCGCTTCCGTGGGCATCAAGCTGCGAATCTAGACCCCCTCAACATTTGGAAACGTGAATCAGTTGCTGAACTTGATCCTGCGTTTCATAATCTCTCTCCTGAAGACTTCCAAGAGTCATTTAACGTCGGTTCTTTTGCGGTAGGCAAAGATACTATGCCGTTGAAAGATATCTATGAAGCCTTAAATAAAATCTACTGTGGTTCAATTGGTGCAGAATATATGCACATCACTAACACTGAAGAAAAGCGTTGGATCCAAGACCGCTTAGAATCAGTGGTAGGTGAAGGTACTTTTACCGCAGAAGAAAAATCCACTTTTCTACATGAACTGACGGCAGCGGAAGGCCTTGAGCGTTATTTAGGCGCAAAATTCCCTGGTGCTAAACGCTTTTCATTAGAAGGTGGTGATGCATTAATACCAATGACAAAAGAATTAATTCGTCATGCTGGCTCAAATGGCATGCGCGAAGTGGTTATTGGTATGGCGCACCGTGGTCGCTTAAATATGTTAGTCAACGTATTGGGTAAAAAACCACAAGATTTATTTGATGAGTTTGCCGGTAAACATGATGAAACATGGGGTACTGGGGATGTAAAATATCACCAAGGTTTCTCTGCTGATTTCTCTACGCCAGGTGGAGATGTACATTTAGCCTTAGCATTTAACCCATCTCACTTAGAGATTGTAAACCCAGTGGTTATTGGTTCGGTACGTGCTCGTCAAGATCGCTTAAATGACAAAGATGGTAGCAAAGTATTACCGATCACCATTCATGGTGACTCTGCGATAGCGGGGCAAGGTGTAGTTGCTGAAACCTTTAACATGTCTCAAGCTCGCGGTTATCAAGTTGGTGGTACGGTTCGTATCGTGGTGAATAACCAAATCGGTTTTACCACATCAAACCCACGCGATATGCGATCAACCATGTACTGTACTGATATCGCTAAGATGGTACAGGCACCGATTTTCCATGTGAATGCCGATGATCCAGAAGCGGTAGCCTTTATTACTCGCATTGCTTTAGATTACCGTAATACTTTTAAACGTGATGTTGTCATTGATTTGGTATGTTATCGCCGCCACGGTCATAACGAAGCCGATGAGCCAAATGCAACTCAGCCTTTGATGTATCAAAAGATCAAAAAGCACCCGACACCACGTAAATTGTACGCTGATGTACTCGTTGACCGTAAAGATATTGAGTTAGAAGATGCAACTCAAATGGTTAACGAATACCGTGATGCACTTGATCGTGGTGAGGTAGTGGTTAAAGAGTGGCGCCCAATGGCACTACACTCTGTTGACTGGACTCCTTACCTAGGTCATGAATGGAATGAAGATTGGGATAACCAAGTTGATTTCACTCGTTTGTCAGAGCTAGGTAGTAAGACTTGTCAGTTCCCTGAAAGTCATAAGTTACAAAGCCGAGTTGCGAAATTGTATAACGATCGTCGCTCTATGGTGAATGGAGAGAAGATGATTGACTGGGGGATGGCTGAAACCTTAGCTTATGCCACTCTTGTCGATGATGGAAAGCGTATTCGTATTACTGGGCAAGATTCCGGTCGTGGTACTTTCTTCCACCGCCATGCAGTATTGCATGATCAAGAAACCGCTAGTACTTATATGCCACTGGCACATATTCACGATAGCCAAGGTCCATTCCAAGTGTTTGACTCTGTATTGTCTGAAGAAGCAGTATTAGCGTTTGAATACGGTTATGCAACGGCTGAACCTAGTGGTTTAACGATTTGGGAAGCTCAATTTGGTGACTTTGCCAATGGTGCTCAAGTTGTGATTGACCAATTTATTTCATCAGGTGAGCAAAAGTGGGGCCGTTTATGTGGTCTAACTATGTTGCTGCCTCATGGTTATGAAGGGCAAGGTCCAGAACACTCATCTGCTCGCTTAGAGCGCTACCTCCAATTGTGTGCTGAGCAAAATATGCAGGTTGTTGTTCCTTCAACGCCAGCTCAGGTTTATCACATGATTCGCCGCCAGGTTGTGCGCCCGATGCGTCGCCCATTGATTGTGATGTCGCCAAAATCTTTATTACGTCATCCTTTGTGTACTTCAACACTAGAAGAGTTAGCACAAGGCACGTTCCAAGCTGCAATTCCAGAAACGGATGAGCTAGAAGCAAGTAAAGTGAAACGTGTTGTGATGTGTTCAGGTAAAGTTTATTACGACTTACTTGAGCAGCGTCGTAAAAATGAACAAGACGATGTCGCAATTATTCGTGTGGAGCAGCTTTATCCATTCCCATACGATGATGTGAGCAAAGCGATTGAGCAATATACCAATGTTGAAGATTTTGTATGGTGTCAAGAAGAGCCGCAGAACCAAGGCGCATGGTATAGCAGTCAACACAATATGCGTTTCGCATTGCCAAATGGTGCAACATTAAAATATGCAGGTCGACCAGCTTCTGCTTCTCCAGCGGTTGGTTATATGTCGGTACACTTGAAGCAACAGAAAGCATTAGTGGATGATGCTTTGAATTTAGACTTTTAGTGCAGTGGATTATTACTCCTAGTTGAATGAACTAGAGATAAGGACTTTACAGATATGACAATTGAAATTCTGGTTCCAGATTTACCTGAATCCGTAGCAGATGCCACTATTGCTACATGGCACAAACAACCGGGTGATTCGGTACAACGTGATGAAGTGTTGGTTGAAATTGAAACTGACAAAGTAGTGTTAGAAGTACCAGCCCCTGATGATGGTGTGTTAGAAGCCATTGTGGAAGAAGAAGGTGCAACGGTTCTTTCAAAGCAACTGATCGCTAAATTAAAAGCTGGTGCAGTCGCTGGAGAGCCAACAAAAGATAAAGCAGAATCAAGTGAAGCATCGCCGGATAAACGCCATAAAGCCGCTTTAAATGAAGAATCTAATGACGCGCTAAGTCCAGCCGTTCGTCGTTTATTAGCGGAACACAGCCTTGAAGCATCAGATGTGAAAGGTACAGGTGTTGGTGGTCGTATTACTCGTGAAGATGTTGACGCGCACCTTGCTAATAAATCAGCAACGCCAGCGAAAGAAGAGAAAGAAACTCAAGTTGAAGCTCCTACCGCTGCTCGTACTGAAAAGCGCGTACCAATGACTCGCTTACGTAAAACGGTAGCAAATCGTCTGCTTGAAGCGAAAAATTCAACAGCAATGCTGACAACCTTTAACGAAGTGAACATGAAGCCAATTATGGATCTTCGTGCTCAATATAAAGAGCAGTTTGAGAAGCGTCATGATACACGCTTAGGCTTTATGTCTTTCTATGTTAAAGCGGTAACAGAAGCGTTGAAGCGTTACCCTGAAGTGAATGCTTCAATTGATGGTGATGATATCGTTTATCATAATTATTTTGATATCAGCATGGCGGTTTCTACACCACGTGGCCTTGTTACTCCGGTATTGAAAGACTGCGACACGCTAGGCTTTGCTGATATTGAGAAAGGCATTAAAGATCTCGCGATCAAAGGACGTGATGGTAAATTGCAAGTTGAAGATTTAATGGGCGGTAACTTCACTATCACAAATGGTGGTGTATTTGGCTCATTAATGTCGACACCAATCATTAACCCACCACAAGCGGCAATTTTGGGTATGCATAAAATCCAAGATCGTCCAATGGCGGTAAACGGTAAAGTGGAAATTTTACCAATGATGTACCTCGCTCTGTCTTACGATCACCGCTTGATTGATGGTCGTGAATCAGTTGGATTCCTAGTAACCATTAAAGAGTTACTGGAAGATCCTGCTCGTTTACTGTTGGACGTCTAAATTAAGCAATTGATGGGGTAGAAGTGAACTATCTACCCCTTTTTATATCAGTACACCTACACAAATAATGGCATTCCCTTACTTAAATTAAATGCCAATGGAAATAATAAATCCTCACGGATAACGAAATGGAAATAGCACAATGAATTTGCATGAATATCAAGCTAAACAGCTGTTCGCTGAATTCGGATTGCCAGTACCGGAAGGTTACGCTTGCAATACTCCTCTTGAAGCTTATGAAGCAGCAGGTCGCATTAATACCGCTAAAAAAGTGGTTAAATGTCAGGTACATGCTGGTGGACGAGGTAAAGCTGGCGGTGTAGAACTGCACGACACCAAAGATGGTGTAAAAGAATTTGCGCAAAAGTGGCTAGGTAAAAACTTAGTAACTTATCAAACAGATGCTAACGGCCAACCAGTAACAAAAATTTTGGTGGAAGAAGCATCAGACATCGCGAATGAATTGTACCTAGGTGCAGTCGTTGACCGTGGTACACGTCGTATCGTGTTCATGGCATCAACGGAAGGTGGTGTTGAAATTGAAAAAGTGGCAGAAGAAACGCCAGAACTTATTCATAAAGCCGCGATTGATCCATTGGTTGGCCCTCAGGCATACCAAGGACGTGAACTTGCATTCAAACTTGGCCTTAAAGGCAACCAAATCAAACAATTTACTCAGATCTTCATGGGTCTAGGTACGATGTTTGCACAGTACGATTTAGCGCTACTTGAAATTAACCCATTGGTTATTACCGGTTCAGGCGATCTATTGTGTCTAGACGGTAAAATTAACATTGATTCAAATGCAATGTACCGTCAACCAAAATTGCGTGAAATGCACGATCCATCTCAAGAAGATGAACGTGAAGCACATGCGGCACAATACGAACTGAACTATGTTGCTTTAGATGGCAATGTAGGTTGTATGGTTAACGGTGCTGGTCTTGCAATGGGTACGATGGATATCGTAAACCTACACGGTGGTAAGCCAGCAAACTTCCTTGATGTAGGCGGCGGCGCAACCAAAGAACGTGTTGCTGAAGCATTCAAGATCATCTTATCTGATACTAATGTTAAAGCGGTTCTAGTAAATATCTTTGGTGGTATCGTTCGTTGTGACATGATTGCAGAAGGTATTATCGGTGCTGTGAAAGAAGTCGGTGTTGAAGTGCCAGTAGTGGTTCGTCTTGAAGGGACTAACGCAGAACTTGGTCGTGAAGTATTGGCTAAATCTGGTTTAGATATCATTGCAGCAACATCTCTTAAAGATGCAGCAGTTCAAGTAGTTAAAGCGGCGGAGGGCAAATAATGTCAGTACTAATTAATAAAGATACCAAAGTTATTTGCCAAGGTTTTACTGGCGGTCAAGGTACGTTTCACTCAGAACAAGCTATTGCTTATGGAACACAAATGGTAGGTGGTGTATCTCCAGGTAAAGGCGGTACTGAACATCTAGGTCTTCCAGTATTCAATACGGTTCGTGAAGCGGTAGAAGCGACCGGCGCAACGGCAACGGTTATCTATGTACCAGCTGCTTTTTGTAAAGACGCTATTTTAGAAGCGATTGATGCGGGTATTGAACTGATTGTAACGATCACCGAAGGCATCCCAACGCTTGATATGCTTGATGTAAAAGTGAAGCTAGAAGAAACCGGCGTTCGTATGATTGGTCCTAACTGCCCAGGTGTGATTACTCCGGGTGAATGTAAGATTGGTATCATGCCTGGTCATATTCATAAGCCAGGTCGCGTAGGTATTGTTTCACGTTCCGGTACTCTAACTTACGAAGCAGTAAAACAAACAACCGATGCAGGTTTTGGTCAATCGACTTGTGTTGGTATTGGTGGTGATCCAATTCCAGGCACTAACTTCATCGATGTATTGGAAATGTTCCAAAACGATCCCGCGACTGAAGCAATCGTAATGATTGGTGAAATTGGTGGTACTGCAGAAGAAGAAGCGGCTGCTTATATTAAAGCGAATGTTACTAAGCCTGTAGTCTCTTACATTGCGGGTGTAACTGCTCCTCCAGGCAAACGTATGGGCCATGCTGGTGCGATTATCTCTGGTGGTAAAGGTACTGCTGAAGATAAGTTTGCAGCACTTGAAGCCGCCGGTGTAAAAACAACTAAGTCATTAGCAGAAATTGGTGATGCACTAAAAGAAGTGACTGGCTGGTAATTTTAATGCCGTATATTTTTTAGTATGAAAGGTCATCTTCGGATGGCCTTTTTTATTGGTTTTTTTATATATAAATAGATACAGTGGAGTAGATATACCCAAGTAACTTCAAGATGATAGCTCTTAATTCTGCACCTTGAAGTCACTTGGATATACAATACATATTCACTTATTGAAAGGAATAACTATGTTTAGTCATATCATGCTTGGTGCTACTGATCTTGAAGCTTCTAAAAAATTCTACGATGCAATTTTAGGTACACTGGGATACGAGCCAGGTATTATTAAAGGCGATAGTTGTGTTTATGCTACACCAACTGGAATCTTTATTATTAAGAAACCATTGAATGGTGAGGCTGCTAGCCATGGTAATGGTTCGACTTTCGGATTTGCTATTGCAACGCCTGAACTTGTACATACATGGCATGATGCTGGTGTAGCAAATGGTGGAATTACCTGTGAAGAGCCTCCGGGTGAGCGAAATGGAGTAGCCGGTCGTTTGTATCTGGCTTACTTACGGGATCCGGCGGGGAATAAACTTTGTGGAACACACCGCTTAGCTTAATAGAAATACATTGAAGCCGGAGTTAGGTAACATCCGGCTTGATTCAGTGTTTTAAGCTGTGTTAAGTCACTTAACCTTAAGCGACCTAGTTATTATGAGGTTTTAACTGGCTCAGCATAAACATCGCGGTTGCCGAAATAACCACAGAAGGGCCCGCAGGTGTATCATAGAACCAAGAAAGTGATAGCCCACATAGAACCGCTATCATCCCAATACAAGAAGCACCAATTGCCATTTGCTCCGGTGTATGTGCAAAGCGTCTTGCTGTAGCTGCAGGAATAATTAATAACGAAGTAATAATTAATGCACCAACAAACTTCATTCCTACGGCAATCACAAGCCCGACGAGTAACATTAAGACTACTCGCATAAACGGAACATTAATGCCTTCTACACTTGCGAGCTCTTCACTTATCGAAGTGGATAGTAACGCGCGCCAAAAGATGACGAGCAAAGCCATGATGACTGCACCACCAAGGTAGACAAAGGTGAGATCAGATGGGCTTATGGCTAATAAATCACCAAATAAATAACTCATTAAATCGACACGCACATTATCTAAGAAGCTCACAGCTACTAACCCGAGAGACAGAGCACTATGAGCTAAAATCCCGAGTAAAGTATCTGTGGCGATCACTTTTTGTTCTTGTAATGCGGCAAGTAAAACTGCTAGCCCAAGGCAACATACCACTAAAGCTAAATATAAATTGATATCTAATAAAAAGCCGAGCGCTAAGCCTAGCAGTGAAGCGTGAGCTAAAGTGTCACCAAAGTAAGCCATTTTTCGCCATACCACTAGCGAGCCAAGTGGCCCGGAAATAATTGCGATACCTAGTCCGGCTAAAATAGAAGGTAATAAAATATCAAGCATGGGTTAGTGTCCACGTTTTTGCTGGTGAGTTGAAGTATGAGCACAGTGAGTATGTGAGCAAGCTTCTGGTTCACCTTCGATAGCGTCACCAGATAGATCGTGATGATGTCGATGATTATGATGATAAAACGCTAATGTATCTTTGGCGGTTTGACCAAACATAGCGATATAAGAAGGGTGCTTGGTAATTGCTTCTGGCGCACCAGAGCAGCAAATATGGTGGTGTAAACAAATAACTTCGTCGGTTTGAGCCATAACGAGATGTAGGTCATGGGATACCATCAGAACGGCACAACGAAAGCGTTGTCTTAATGAGTTAATTAAAGTGTATAAATCAATTTGTCCTTGCACATCCACACCTTGAGCAGGCTCATCAAGAACCAATAAATCTGGACGCTGGAGTAATGCGCGAGCAAGTAGTACGCGTTGGTTTTCCCCACCAGATAGCTTATGCATATCATTTTTATATAAACTTTCAGCACCGACTAAACGTAAAGCTTCCATACGTTCATTCACACTATAGCGTCCTGCAAGCTTTAGAAAGCGGTCGACGGTCAAAGGGAGGCTGTCATTTAAGCGCAACTTTTGTGGTACATAGCCAATACGTAATTTATTTTTTCTAGTAATAGTACCGGAAGTCGATTTAATTAAGCCGAGCATAATTTTAACGAGTGTAGACTTTCCTGCACCATTAGGACCAATAATTGTGGTGATCTCACCTTTATTTATGGCCAGGCTAATATTATCGAGCACCGACTTATCGTTGAACTTAACAGTGATGTTGTCGAGACGAATTAATTCAGACATTGTTAACCAGCTTGATGATGTGTAATGTTAT
The DNA here is from genome assembly GCF_002218005.2 of Vibrio algivorus. GTDB lineage: Bacteria > Pseudomonadota > Gammaproteobacteria > Enterobacterales > Vibrionaceae > Vibrio > Vibrio algivorus. The sequence goes on along the minus strand of NZ_AP018678.1, from coordinate 1,715,702 downwards.
ATAGTAACATTATGTAAAATGATTACCATAACTATCAATTGTTCTCGTTATGAATCGTCATAACTATAGCAATTGATGAAAACATTCTATTTGGAGAAACGAATGCAACGCATTTTATCACAAGCATGGATCGCGGTTGTAATGATATTTGGTTTTGTCTCACATGCTGCTTGGTCAAAAAGTGAAGAACAGCCAATATCAGTACTGACATCCATTAAGCCATTGCAATTGATCACTCAAGAGTTAACGAAAGGTGTCGCAGATACCCAGGTATTACTTGCTAATAATACCTCTCCTCACGACTATGCATTAAAACCTTCTGATGTGCGTAAATTGAAATCTGTCGATTTATTTATTTGGGTTGGTCCTGGGCTAGAATCATTTTTGGAAGGCGTGCTAGAGGGGAATAATAATACTCTGCAATTGGATCTGTCTGAGAAAATAGATAAAATCGTTTATGATCAGCATGATGAACACGGTCATGAAGATCACGACCATGAGCACGAAGCACATGATGATGGACACCACCATCATGGTAACTATAACCCGCATTTGTGGTTAGGCCCAGTTCAAGCTCAGCAAATGGCTAAAGTGATTTCGGATAAACTGAGTGTAATTGATCCTGAGCATAGTGAACAGTATGCTCAAAATTACGCGGAGTTCATTCAACATTTGAATACGACCATCGCACAAGTGAAGCAAGAAATCGCACCAGTAAAAAACAATGGTTATTATGTTTTTCATGATGCTTACAGTTACTATGAAGATTACTTTGGCCTCAATCATTTGGGCGCATTTACGGTTTCTCCTGATCGCCGACCTGGAGCAAAAAGCTTAATTGCTATTAGAAACGCACTTCAGACAAATCAAGTGTATTGTGTTTTTGCTGAACCGCAATTTACGCCTGCCGTGATTGATTCTGTAACCCGTGGCACTAGTGTAAATCATGGTATATTAGATCCACTCGCGACTGATTATGAAGTAAAGCCTGGCGCTTATTTCCAATACTTACAAGATCTCGGAACCAGTTTTAGTCAGTGCCTTACTCGTTAAGGAATATTTTTGCACAAGAAGTACCAAAAGGTAGGTTATAAAAAGCAGCTTCGTCTATGGATGTGGCTGCTTTTGTTATTGGTACTGGTTATTACTCTCTTTTTTCACCTCTTCTTCCACCGCTCTATATTCTCATTACATACTGATGCTTCTTTAAGTTCATCACAAAACGTATTTTCTGAAGCAATTTTGGAGCGTGATGATCCTAATTTAACCTTAGATAAAGATGCTATTGATCAGCAACAAGAACAACTTAATCATAGTCACAAAGTCCAAGCAGGTGAAACACTCTCTGATATTTTTAAGCTTTATGGGTTAGATCACAATGATTTACTGTTGATGATTAAAGCTCGTCCACAAGCAATAGCGGTAGTTGAAGGGCAAGTTGTTGATTGGGTCCAAGATGACTCCGGGGCTTTACTTTCATTGCAAATCTACCGAAATGCTCGCTTAAGCAGTTTATACACCAAAGTAAATGACCAGTTTTTATTTACTCCTCTAGTTGCTTCTTCCGAAACTCAATCTCTGGTTAAAATTGGGGTCGTTGGGCGTAATTTCTATCAAAGTGCACAGGCTATTGGTTTAACTCAAGAACAAATTCAAACTATCGCGACGGCCTTGTACTGGCAAATTGATGTGACTTCACCTGTGACGATAGGAGATAAGTTTTTCGTTGAATTAGAACAGAGCGTTATTGGTGGGCAAAGTGTTGGAGCCAGTAAGGTGATGGCAATTTGGTATCAACATAGAGGGAAAGATATTCAAGTCGTGCGTTTTAGTGATGGACGTTTTTATCATTCCGATGGTGTGAGTGTTGAGAAAACACTGGATAGATTACCTTTGAAGCGTTTTTATCCGGTGAGTTCAGAGTTTAATCCTCATCGTTTAAATCCTGTTACCCATCAATATGCCCCTCACTATGGCACCGATTTGGCCACCCCAGTTGGTACTCCAGTATATGCAACAGGAGATGGCGTTGTAAAAAAAGTCGGTGATCATCCGTTAGCCGGTAAATATATCGTGCTCAGTAATGGCCGCATTTACAGTACGCACTTTTTCCACTTGAGCCAATCGCTTGTAAAGGTAGGCGATCGGATCAAGAGAGGGCAAAAAATTGCACTAACGGGTAATTCAGGACGCTCTACTGGGCCGCATTTACATTATGAGCTACGTCAAAATGGCCAACCACTTGATGCGATGCTTGCGCCTCTACCTAAGCAAACAAGTATATCACTTGAGCTGACTCCTGAATTTGATGAACAAGTGAAAGCTCGGATGTCACTATTGCATGAACAATTTTAAACTCGGTTGATAGTTTCTATACCCAAGTTACTGAGTATATTGCTATGACCAGATCTCGTTTTATTCAACGTAACTCACTATTAACATGCACTGGATCACCAACATATTAATTGTCGCAAAATATCTGTTTAAATTGATGATTAATGTGCCATAATTTTGTTGTGTCCCGCTTGGTAATCTTTAAAGGCAGTTTGTGACTTTGCGTATTTTTCGGTTTTTAGTGTTGCTAGTCGTTTCTTTTTCCGTCAATGCAATAGAAACAGATTCCATTTTTTATTCTCTACCAAGCCAAGCGCAAGGGCATTTTTTAACGGCAAAAAAATTGTTTCCGAACGAAAAAGGGGGCGTTTGGGTTCAAGATACTCAAAATCAAATTTACTACTTTGATGGCCAACATTTTTCACTGCTTCCAGGGCGTGCATTTAATCATGATACTAACCATGTAACCTACGCATCAGGATACTTTTGGTATATTGATAGTGAGCGTTTACTTAAAGTTGATAATATTGGTCATAAGGAAGTGGTGTTTGAAAATTCAAAGAAAGAATTATTTCAAGCGATAGGGCAATCTGAACAAATAGTGTGGCTATATGGTAGTCACCACTTTCATACCTTTGATACTCACACTGGTGAGCACCGTACCATTCCTGTATCACAAATTACCCAAGGTTCAACCAGAGACAATAGTGGTATTGTCAGTGCCACTTTAGTTGCTGGAAAGTGGGTAGTGGCGACCAATCAATCGCTTTTCTATTTAGATAAAACAGGCATTCGACGAGTGCTATCTAAGCAATTTTCCAATATAAATCAATTAGCTTTTGATAAAAAAAATCTACACTTATTGGTTGGAACACAAAGTGGAGCTTTTCGCCTTAATATGGCAACCATCAAACCTGATGTTGAGATGATTGCTTCAGGCCAGGTTCAAACTATCTTAATTACCCCTAATGATTATTGGGTCGGTACTAAAAAAGGTTTGTTTGTTCATCAATTAGACACTCAATTGACGAAACATATTTATGGCAGTTATCAAGATGATTTGGCTTTATCTAGTAACAATATCATGGGGCTAAGTGCTGATGATAAAGGTGGTGTTTGGATTGCTACGGCTAAAGGTATCAATTACTACTCCCAGGCTAGCGGCTTATTTAAACGAGTCCGCTTTGGGCGAGAAAAATACAATCTACCTTACTTGCATATTAATGATGTAATCGCAATTAATGACCGAACAGCATGGCTGGCAAGTAACTTAGGTTTATTTAAAGTAACGGCAAGCCAGGTTGACGATAAAGAAAATAAAGTCGAAAAGTTGTTAGATTACAATGTCTCTCATATTAGTCAGTTTGGGCGCATTTTATGGTTAAGCCAAGGTGATAAACTTATACGCTATGATACTGATTCTGGTGCCACAAATGTGATCCGCAAACAAAATAAATGGGCAGGAAGGCGTATTTCTCATCTAATTGCTGATCATCAGGGTGATATCTGGATCGCAAATGAACTTGGGCTGTATCGTTATTCACCGAAGCAGAAGATGACCGATGAACTAGGGCTTGAATGGATGGTGGATCAATATGGACCATCTACGATTACTAGTCTTTATCCGGGGAATAGTGGAAAATTCTGGATTGGTACGGATCATGGGGTCTATAAATATAATAACCAAGCGGTAACCTTTGACGCTAGAAGTGCGGATTACGGTGATGTGATCTCTCTCACTGAGTCGGTTAATCATCAGGTTTGGAGCGCGAGTGGCTACGGCTTATTGCTCATGCAAGAGAACGATCTCAATGCAATTAAGGTTCGCCTACCTCACTCAAATAGTACCCCTCTTTGCGTTATTGATTCGAAACTAGGTACTTGGGTTACCACGACTAAAGGTATCCATTATTATGATCAAACTGCAGCGCTTTCTCATTATTTCCCGACGCCATTTGGTATCGTGGCCAACGAGTTTCTTCCCAATGGCTGTAGTGTATCACCCGATGGAAAAACCTTAGTACTCACTACTCGTCTTGGCCTTGTGTTTGCTTCAACAGAGAGACTCATTCAAGCAGAGTTACCCACTAATGATGTTTTGGTCGGTGAGTTTCAGGTCGAGCACTCAGTGTTAATGGTCGCACCGCAAACTAATAAAGATATTCACGTTAATTATGGTCGTTCTGTCAGTGTACTATTTGGTATTTTGCCGAATTTTGAAGTACCACAAGTGCAATATCGTTTACTCGGTAGTGAAAAAGAAAACTGGGTCGACTTTCAAGGTTCACAGTTAACTTTTGAACATTTAGAACCAGGTCGTTACACCTTAGAATTAAAGACAATATCTCAGATTGGAACGAGTCATCCTGGGACTAGGTATAGCTTTATTGTGAGTAAACCTTGGTATTTACTTCCGAGTAGTGTGGCTATTTTTGCTTTATTACTGATTGGTAGCATTGTACTGCTGATTGCATGGCGTTCTAAAATTATGGTGAAAACCAACTTAAGGTTAAGGCGTCTGATTAACCTGAAAACTCAGCAATTAAGGCATCAAAGTCAATTATTGGTTAGCAGTAATATGCAGTTAAGGAAGCAAGCTCAGACCCGGCGTATACTGGTTGGAGAACGAGTGACCAAAGCTAAATCAAGCCTTGATGATCTGAAAGACTACCTACACAAGAGTAATCTCAAAAATACACCAGCGTTAGGCCATGCAGAGCAAGCGCTAGAGCCTTTAGAACAAATTCTAGCTTTATATGACAATAAGGCACCAGAGTGCACGGTATTTGATGGGCAAGTGGTCTCTTTTGTTGTTAAAGCCGTAGTGAAAGGTTGGCAACAAGAAGCGGATAAAGTAGGGATCACTTTGCTTGTTGAAGATAGTAGTCAAGGCTGTTTGGTTAAAGTTAAACATTTTAATCTTGATATGATCTTAAATACTTTGATGGCGAGTGCTTTGATTCGTTCAGATGCCAATCAAATTATTCACCTTTCCGCTAAACTCGCTGATGGTCGACTCCTTATTTCCATCGAAGATACGGGAGAAGGAATCGCTGAAGAGGAAATACAGGCTTTTGAAGCTCAAGAGTTTGGTAGAGTGGGAATTGAGCCTAAATTTACGTTATCAGATACTTCTTTATCTGCTATTGCTCAAATGGCTGAGCATAGTGGGGGGGATTTCAATTTTCATTATAATCAACTTATACACCGAACTCGCTTATCCATCTCATGGCCTGTTGAGGCGTGTATTCCCCCGACTAATATTGGTGAAGAGTCTTGCATTGCTGAAACAGCAACGTCCCAACAGGGGACTCATAATGTAAATAAACAATCGAATAACAAAGTTCAAAATGACTGGCTTGATAAAGTTTATCAATTAGTTGAAGAGCATTATTCCGATCCTGACTTTAGTACCTGTCATGCCGCAAAGATGCTGTTTGTATCAGAGAGAAGCTTACAAAGAAAGTTTAAATCTTTATCTGGTGGGGCATTTATGGATTATGTGACAAAAGTTCGTTTAGAGAAGGCCTGCGAGTTATTAATTTCAGGTGAGAAAATATCAGATACTGCTTTTGAAACCGGATTTAATGACCCGTCATACTTCAGCCAAAGGTTTAAGCATTACTTTGGCTTATCACCATCTAAGTTTATTGAAAATTCAATAGAGTGATTTTGGGAGCCTAATCGCTCAGAGATTGGCTCATCATAAAGCTCAGATCAAATAAGGGCGTGTTGCTTAAAACAACACGCCTTTATACTCAAGTGACTTCAAGATGCAGCATAAAGCTTGTTTTAATCTTGCTGAAACTCGCACCTTGAGGTTACTTGGGTATATTTATGAATAAAAAAAACGTGACATAACCGGGGGGATCATGTCACGGGTGTAATGACACCTTCGCTTGCTGCCGGAGTGTATTGATAAACAATACACATCAGGAATAAAAAGGTTAGATAACTACGTGCTATCGATAGATGTATTTATACTGGATAGGACTTATTTTTCGTATAAAAATAACGACATAGATATATGAAATTAGCGACAATTTGTTCATAAATTAAAATATTAATTTAATTTCAATGGTTTAGTTGGTTTTGTTTGAGGGTGTTTTTTCTTGAGTAATATTTTAAATTGACGTTTTTGACGTAAATCGAAAAACAGAACTGACGATTTTGACATTAAATACCAGATGCCTTATTTCCCAATAGCAGAGAATTAAAGCAGTAATTTGCGATTTCGATGCAATGATAAATTGACCTAGCGCAAGAAATAAAATGTAATAAAGTGTATTATGCATGCAAATGCTAATGGTTCTCATTAAAGGTCTTATTACAGTATGAAATTAAGCGAATTAAAAATGGGTCAAAGTGCCGATATTGTGCACTTAAATGCACTACCAAATGACATACGGAAAAAACTAATGGTCATGGGTATGTTACCAAATACTTCTGTAACTTTAATTCGTAAAGCCCCTTTAGGTGATCCATTACAAGTTGAAGTGCGTGGAGTGTCTTTAGCAATAAGAGGCAAAGTAGCCGAAGAAATTGAAATTGAGGTGACCAATGAGCTTTAATATTTTAACTGTTGGTAACCCAAATAGTGGTAAAACAACATTATTTAATGGCTTAACAGGTGCTAAGCAACATGTTGGTAACTGGGCTGGTGTGACGGTTGAGAAAAAAACCGGTTCTTTTAGTCATAAGCAAACGCAATTTAACCTTACAGACTTACCGGGCATTTATTCATTAGATAGTGCTAATGATGCCAATAGTATTGATGAGTCGATTGCTTCTTCAGCTGTTTCGGCCATGCAAGCTGATCTTATTATTAATGTGGTGGATGCCACTAGCCTTGAACGCAGTTTATATATGACTTTGCAATTGCGTGAATTAGGTCGCCCAATGATCGTGGTGCTTAATAAACTTGATGCATTACATCGAGAGCGCCAAGAGATCGATGTTGATGCGTTATCGAAAGAATTAGGTTGCCCTGTTTATATTCTTTCTGCCATCAATAAACAGCAAGTTGCTAAATTTAAAGATGATCTTTATCAAATATCACACACTCCTGTTGAACTTGAAAGTCTACATCTTGATTACGGATCTCAAATCGAATCAGCTATTGCCGAATTAAACCCTCTATGGCCTGCTGAGCGTATTATTTCTCCTCGTGCAATGTCGATTCGTGCCTTAGAGCAAGATGGCTTAATGCTATCTCACCTTTCAGCTAATGATTTAGAGCTGCATAAAGCATTGTCAGAAAGGCTAGGTGCTGATTTTGACATAGATTTAGCGATCACAAATGCTAAATATAACTACTTGCATGAGGTGTGTAAGCAAGTTCGTATTCTTGATTCGACCTTAAGTAAGAGCTTCACACAGAAACTTGACCAAGTGATTTTGAATAAGTGGTTAGGTATCCCCGTTTTCTTTTGCATTATGTATTTAATGTTTATGTTTTCTATCAATATTGGTAGTGCCTTTATTGATTTTTTCGATATCGGTGTTGGGGCAATATTAGTTGATGGTGGGCATTACTTACTCGATGGACACTTGCCGGTTTGGTTAGTTACCGTACTCGCGGATGGTATTGGTGGCGGTATTCAGACGGTTGCTACTTTTATCCCCGTGATTGCTTGTTTGTATTTATTTTTATCGTTACTAGAAAGCTCTGGTTATATGGCTCGCGCTGCTTTTGTATTAGATAAAGTGATGCAAAAAATTGGTTTGCCGGGCAAAGCATTTGTTCCATTGATTTTGGGGTTTGGCTGTAACGTGCCAGCGATTATGGCAACTCGTACCATGGACCAAGAGCGCGAACGTAAGCTATCTGCTGCTATGGCGCCATTTATGTCTTGTGGGGCTCGATTGCCAGTCTATACGCTATTTGCGGCCGCATTCTTTCCACACAGCGGCCAAAATGTTGTGTTTGCTCTTTACTTGCTTGGGATTTTAGCCGCGGTATTTACCGGCATGTTACTCAAGAAAACGCTTTATCCGGGTAAGAGTAGTAGCTTCATTATGGAGATTCCAGATTATGAAATCCCAACGATACGTAATGTGATTATTAAAACATGGCAGAAATTAAAACGTTTCGTACTTGGTGCTGGTAAGACAATTGTTATTGTGGTCGCGGTATTAAGCTTCTTTAATTCACTAGGAACAGATGGTTCGTTTGGTAACGAAGATAGTCAAAACTCAGTGTTATCTAAAGCGGCACAAGTAGTGACTCCTGTATTTGCCCCTATGGGCGTTGATCAGGATAACTGGCCAGCAACGGTTGGTATTATTACCGGTATTTTTGCTAAAGAAGCGGTAGTAGGGACATTGAATAATCTATATTCAGATCCACAAGAAGAAGATGCAGAATTTAACTTAGTTGATAGCCTTAAAGAAGCGCTGCAAACTATCCCTGATAACCTTGCAGGTTTGAGCTTTAGTGATCCTTTAGGCATTGAAGTTGGCGATTTAGGTGATTCAACTGCCGCAGCAGAAGAGCAAGGCGTAAGTTCTGGTATCTTTGGTAACTTACAAGCCTACTTTGTTACCGGTGGAGCAGCATTTGCTTACTTATTATTTATATTGTTATACACACCATGTGTGGCGGCGATGGGGGCTTATGTACGTGAATTTGGGTCTAAGTTCGCTAGCTTCATTGGTCTATGGACGATGTTCTTAGCTTATGCTTCAGCGGTGATTTATTATCAAGCGACCAGCTTTGTTGCCCATCCATTATCGAGTAGCTTATGGATTGGTTTGATGCTAATCGCTTTTGTGATTGTTTATATTCGTTTAAAGCAGGTTGGGCAAAAAGAGCAAGCACTTCGAATTGATGTGGTTAATATTAACTAACCGCAGCTGAGGTCAACTAAGTGACTGGCGAATAATGAATAGCAGAAAGGCTCAGAATGTGAAAGTTCTGAGCCTTTTTTATTATTTTATGAGGATTGGTATCAATCTAACGGCTAAATTGCGAGTATTGACTCTTAAATGCATCTGAAAGAGTTTGAATTAAGGTTTTAGTTTCTTGCGGTGAACGTTGTTTCCCTTCAGTATTTCCCCAAACTGGACCAGGCCAAGCTACATCCGTTTCAAAACGCGCAATATGATGAATATGCAATTGCGGCACCATGTTTCCAAGTGCACCTAAATTGAGCTTCTTAGGATTAAATAACTTTTCTAGGTTTTCAAATACCGTTTGAGACTCAACTAGAAATTGCTGCTGCTGTTCCATCGGTAAATGGTGCAACTCTTGAAGACCATCAATTTTAGGAACCAAGATCACCCAAGGGCCAATATTTTCTTTATGTAATAACGCTAAGCAAAGAGGGAACTCACCAATCACATCAGTGTCTTTTTGCAATTGAGGATGCAGTGTAAAGCTCATGATTAACCTTCATATCGTTGTTGTATTTGGTATTAGAAAAGCATATCACCAAATGGATAAAAAAATCCCCTCGATTGCTCAAGGGGATAGTTCATAGATAACTAACACGTATTGATTACATGCGTTCTAAGGTTTCAATCCCTAGTAGGTTAAGACCCTGCTTAATGGTTTTGGCCGTAAGAGCTGCCAGTTTCAAGCGACTTTGCTTCACGGCTTCATCTTCTGCGCTCAAGATTGGGCAAGCTTCATAGAAACTAGAGAATTGACCCGCTAGCTCAAATAGGTAGCTACACATTAGGTGAGGTTGACCTTCGCGAGCAACGGATGCCACGGCTTCATCAAACTGAAGAAGTTTCGAAATCAGTGCTTTTTCTTTGTCATCACCAACCATGATATCGCCAGATAGGCTGTTCATATCGATGCCTGCTTTAGCAAAGATAGACGCTACACGAGTGTAGGCATATTGCATGTAAGGAGCCGTGTTGCCTTCGAATGCAAGCATGTTGTCCCAATCGAAGATGTAATCGGTAGTACGGTGCTTAGAAAGATCTGAGTATTTTACTGCAGCCATTGCCACTGTGTTCGCGATGTTGGCTTTTTCTTCCGCCGCAAGCTCAGGGTTTTTCTCTTCAATCAGTTTTTGCGCACGTTCAGTCGCTTCATCAAGAAGATCGGCTAAACGAACCGTACCGCCAGCACGAGTTTTAAATGGACGACCATCTTTACCTAGCATCATACCGAAAGCGTGGTGCTCAAGAGAAACAGATTCAGGCACATAACCGGCTTTACGCACGATAGTCCAGGCTTGCATTAGGTGCTGATGTTGACGTGAATCGATGAAGTACAGCACGCGATCCGCGCCTAGTGTTTCATAACGGTATTTTGCACAAGCAATATCGGTAGTGGTGTATAGGTAACCACCATCACGTTTTTGCACGATAACGCCCATAGGTTCGCCATCTTTATTTTTGTATTCATCTAGGAAGACGACTTGTGCGCCATCATCTTCTACCGCTAAACCTTGTGCTTTTAGGTCAGCTACGATGGTTGGTAGCATATCGTTGTACATGCTTTCACCCATCACGTTATCACGAGATAGAGAAACGTTTAGACGGTCATAATTACGTTGGTTTTGGATCATGGTGACATCGACCAATTTTTTCCACATCTTGGCACAATGTTCATCACCACCTTGTAGTTTTACTACGTAGCCACGAGCACGTTCCGCAAAAGCTTCATCTTCATCGTATAATTTTTTCGATTCGCGGTAGAAACCTTCAAGATCGGCAAGCTCCATTGAAACTTCACCTTGTTCTTTCTCGACACGTTCAAGGTTGGCAATCAACATACCAAATTGAGTGCCCCAGTCACCAATGTGGTTGGCACGAATTACCTTGTGCCCTAAAAACTCAAGAGTACGAACCACTGCATCTCCGATGATGGTAGAGCGTAAGTGCCCAACGTGCATTTCTTTGGCAACATTTGGCGCAGAGTAATCAGCAACAATGGTTTGTTGCTCTTGAGTGGCAATGCCTAATCGCTCATCGGCTAATGCTGCAGAGGCTTGTTTAGCTAAGAAATCAGGATCTAGGAAGATGTTAATGAAGCCTGGGCCAGCAATTTCAGCTTTACTCGCGATACCGTCTAGGTCTAAAACATCAATCACTTTTTGCGCAAATTCACGTGGGTTCATACCCAATTTTTTTGCTACACCCATAACGCCGTTTGCTTGGTAATCACCAAATTGTGCTTTGGCTGATTGTCGAACTGCTGCTGGGCTTCCTGCAGGTGCGCCAGCGGCTTCGAGAGCTTTCGATACTTTGTCATTAATAAGGGCTGCAATATTCACGTGTGCTTCCTATGTAGTAGCTGTAAGAGTGGTCGTACTTTCGGTCAACAACCAGTCAAAATTTTTAATTAGAAAATGTGATCTATGATACCAATATTTACCCGTACATGAAAAACCTAATCTGCAATTTAAAGTGATTTTATTGGATTTAGCCCCAAGTCACTTCAAGGTGCGAGTTTTAGCAAGAATAAAATAAGCGTTATGCCGCGTCAGATTGGTTTAAAAGGTGCTTACATTCTTTCGTCAATCTTTCTTGCCTAAAGGTTTAGATGATAACTCTGAATTCTGCATCTTTAAGTCAACGGGATATATCTCTCCGCCACTTAAGTCGCTTGGCAATTTCTATTGCTTTGGTTGCTGAAATATTTCAGATACACTCCCGATATAACTTCATATTTTGGGTGTCCACGACTATGACTGCTTTAGCATCAACTTCTTTATCAACGAATTCATTATTATTTCCCAAAGCATTGCTAGTTGATCTACCTCGTTTCTGGGGAGACATTTTAAGCTTGGCAAATGAGTTAGGAATCGATACTCAGCTTCTTGTGGCTGACCATATAGCGATGCGAATCAATGATTTTAATGTGGCAAAAAGCGTGCACCAAGAGTGGTTAACGCAAGGTACACAAATATCCAATGCGATGATTAACGGACGTCCAATTGTTGTGATTGAATTTTCTCAGCCATTACAGGTTAAAAATCATAGTATTGAATGCTTAGAGTTGCCTTATCCAAGTGATAAAACTTATCCGAATGAAGGTTGGGAGCATGTGGAGTTTGTTGTACCGAGCTTTGCGCAAACAACACAGGAGTTTGTCGAAGAGGTAAAAGCCGCATTTCCGCAATTATCGAGTAATTGGGAGAGCTTGGATGAGAAAGGGATCAAAGTAAAATTATCATGTCCGCAAGGAGAGGGGGAGCGCTTGGCTAATCCTACCGTTGCTTTCAAGAAAAATGGCGTGTGTATTAAGTTACATCCGCATACGCTAAAAGAAGTGATAGCGAGCGAGCAAGCGTAACGAGTCTATCTTTCTAATATTAATAGGGGCGCTCAGCTAAAAACTGCGCGCCCCTGTTTTTGATATATACCCAAGTGACTTCAAGGTGCAGAATTCAGAGCTATCATCCAAACCTTTAGGCAAGGAAGATTGACGAAGGAATATAAGCACCTTTCAAAACAATCTGACGCAGTATAAAGGTTTGGATGACGCTCCCGAAGGGCAAGTTAAAACAAGCTTTATGCTGCGTTAAATTGAACAGAGATAGAATGACTATGCTCATGTCCAATTTGCCTTGCCTAAAACTTGTTTTATTCTTGCTGAAACTCGCATCTTGAAGTTACTTGGGTATAAATAGCCTTGCTATAGAATCACAGTCTTATTGCCGTAGACAAATACATGATCATTAACTACTTTATTTAACGCTTTACTTAATACATTCTTCTCAACATCACGACCTGCTTGAGCCATATCCGCTGCACTGAAGTTGTGATCCACTGGAATCACATCTTGTTTAATGATTGGGCCTTCATCTAAATCGTTAGTCACAAAGTGTGCGGTTGCACCAATGATTTTTACGCCGCGGTCAAAGGCTTGTTGATAAGGTTTTGCCCCAATGAAAGCGGGTAAGAAGCTATGGTGAATGTTGATGATTTTATGTGGAAATTGCGCCACAAAATTAGGCGTTAAGACACGCATATATTTGGCCAATACGACATAACGTGGGTTATAGCTGTTGATCACCTCAAGCATTTTTTCTTCATGCTCTTCACGACTTAAACCTTCATGAGAAATGTGGTGGTATGGTATATCAAAACGCTCGGTTAAGGTTTGCAACTTATCGTAGTTACCTACGACCGCTGCAATTTCAACATCTAAGCTACCATCGTAAGCTTTCATTAAAATATCACCAAGACAATGGGCTTCTTTGGTTACCATGATGACGATTTTTTTGCGTGATGAGCTGATTAGTGAGCGTTTGCTGCTTGTTGGTAGTGCTAGATCTAAATCCGCAAGTAACGCTTCATCATTAAACGTCCCTTCAAGCTCGGTTCTCATGAAAAAGTGACCGCTAACATTATCTACAAATTCATTGTTATGAATGATATTTAATTGATGTTTAAAACAAATATTAGTGATTTTTGCAATTAACCCTCGTTCATCACTGCAATGGGTGAGAAGGGTTTTACGTTCAGTACAGCTCATAATTGTGGTTTTCCATTTTTGCTTATGAGTTAAGCAATGACAAGTTTGAATAATCAGCATATTACAAGATGATATTAAACAAGCAAGAATGATTAACCATTGCGGGTCATTAGCGGTTAAATTTTACTCCTTATAATTAGATTCGGATGATAACTCTGAATTCTGCATCTTGAAGTTACTTGGATATAGAGCCACTCAACACCGATCTTTTAGTGCCTAACTGCGTTAAAAATCTCAGTATTGAGTGAATAATAAATCATTTGAAGAGTCAAAATTATCAATATCAATAAACTCAATTGGTATATTCTCTTATCAAAACCTGAGGTTAAGTCAGGTAAGTTAGTTCCACTTAAATGCGAAAACTGCCATAATCACAAGCTCTTTTTGTATCGGTATCTTTGGCTTTATGATCAGTAAAACATTCTCTTCTTCTGGTGCTCTAGGTAAAGCCATTCCTGGATTTCAGCCGCGTCAGCCTCAGATAGATATGGCCGAAGCGGTTCATCAAGCAATTAAGAACGATCAGCAGCTGGTGGTTGAGGCGGGAACTGGAACCGGTAAAACCTTTGCCTACCTAGTTCCTGCGTTATTGAGTGGCAAAAAAGTCATTATCAGTACAGGTTCAAAAAATCTACAAGAGCAATTATTTCACCGAGATCTGCCATTAATGGTCAATGCACTCGGGTTTACTGGACATGTTTCTTTATTAAAAGGGCGCTCAAATTACCTGTGTCTAGACCGACTAAGTCGCCAATTAATTGAAAGCCACACTAATGAAGCAGATCCAGAATTGTTATCGCAATTGGTCAAAGTTCGCTCTTGGTCATCGGAAAGTAAAACCGGCGATCTGGGAGATTGCGAAGCGATAGCCGAAGACTCACCGATTATCAGCAATATCACATCCACCAATGACAATTGCCTTGGTAAAGAATGCTCAAGTTATCAAGATTGCTTTGTGCTGAAAGCGCGTAAAAAGGCTATGGATTCAGATCTTGTTGTCGTAAACCATCATTTGTTTTTGGCTGATTTAGCGATTAAAGAAACTGGCTTTGGTGAACTTATACCTGATGCCGATGTATTTATTTTTGATGAAGCCCACCAATTACCTGATATTGCCAGCCAATATTTCGGACAGTCGATTTCAAGTCGTCAAATTCAAGAACTTGCCAAAGATATTGAAATTGGTTATCGCACTGAAGCGAAAGATATGCGTCAGTTGCAAAAAATTGCCACTAAGTTAGTGCAAACCTTTATGGACCTACGAATCATTCTTGGTGATATGAATTATCAAGGATCCAATTTATCTGGTAAGAGTATTCGTGGTAATTGGCGAGAAGCGATTAAATCTCAAGTGGTAATGCGTGAAATTGAACGGTTACACGAAGCGTTAGATCTCGCATTAGAAGTCTTAAAAATTGCACTAGGGCGTAGTGAGTTATTAGATGCGGCCTATGAACGTACCCACATGATTAAAAGCCGCCTCACTCGGGTGTGTGACACCTCAATTACAGGTTATTCTTATTGGTTTGAATGTAGTCCACGTCACTTTGTGTTGCACATTACGCCGCTCTCGGTGTCGGATAAATTTAAAGAACAAATTGCAACCAAGCAGGGCAGCTGGATTTTCACTTCGGCAACATTAGCGGTACGCAATGACTTTAAACATTTTACTGAGCGTTTAGGTATTGAGCCTGTGCAGCAGTTTACCTTACCGAGTCCGTTTGATTATCAATCCCAAGCACTTTTATGTGTCCCTCGATATTTACCAGAACCCAATAGTGTCGGCATGGCAGAAAAACTGGCACAGATGTTAAGCCCAGTGATTGAAGCCAATAATGGTCGCTGTTTCTTTTTATGTACCTCACACCAAATGATGCGTCGTTTGGCGGATTTATTCCGTGAGCAACTTGATTTGCCAGTACTGGTGCAAGGTGAAACTAGCAAGCAAAAATTGCTTAATGAATTTATCGAACATGGTAATGCAGTTTTAGTCGCTACCGGTGCTTTTTGGGAAGGGATAGATGTTAGAGGCGACGCGTTAAGCTGTGTTATCATCGACAAACTACCTTTTACTGCCCCAGATGATCCATTGCTTAAAGCGCGAATTGAAGATTGCCGACTCAAACAAGGTGATGCATTTTCGGAAGTGCAATTGCCTGATGCGGTGATTACCTTAAAGCAAGGGGTAGGTCGTTTGATTCGAGATCAAAAAGATAAAGGTGTGCTAATCATTTGTGATAATCGTTTAGTAACACGTGATTATGGTGGGATCTTCTTACAGAGCCTACCGCCAATCCCACGAACTCGGGATTTAAATAAAGTATCGGAATTCTTATCTAAATCATGCTCTATAGTAAATAAACCCTAGAGTCATGATAGACAACAACTAGCTTGAGGCCTTAATGAGCGCAAAAATTCTAGCCTTAGATACATCAACAGAAAACTGTTCTGTTGCTTTAATGATTGATGGTCGCACCATCGCACGCAGTGAAGTGGCACCTCGTGATCACACTAAAAAAATTCTGCCAATGGTCGATGAGGTATTGAAAGAAGGTGGTATCACACTACAAGATCTCGATGCATTAGCCTTTGGCCGTGGTCCGGGTAGTTTTACTGGTGTGCGTATTGGTATTGGTATTGCGCAAGGTTTAGCTTTTGGTGCTGAGTTGCCAATGATTGGTATTTCCACACTAACTGCGATGGCGCAAGCAACCTACCGTACTCAGCAATCTGAGAAGGTCGTGGCAGCAATTGATGCACGTATGAGTGAAATCTATTGGGGTCAATATCAACGTCAAACCAATGGTGAATGGCAAGCCATTGCGGTATCGGATGGACAACAAGAATGCGTGATCCCACCACAAGAACTGGCTGAGTATTTAACCTCGAAAGAAGGCGTTTGGACTCAAGCCGGTACTGGCTGGGATGCGTATACGGAATCATTAGATAGCCTGCCGTTGTCGATGACAAAAGGTGACGTTTTGTACCCTGAAGCCCAAGATATTGCCGTGTTAGCGCAATTTGAGTGGCAAAAAGGTAATACAGTTGACGCTGAACAAGCGAGCCCAACTTATTTACGCGATAAAGTGACTTGGAAAAAACTGCCAGGTCGTGAATAAATTCTCATATTTTATTTATGGAACTTGAACGGGTTTATTACAGTCATAGAAAATATTCGTAATCACACATGCCGATAGTCAATAAGGAATGAAAGCATGAAAAAGTATGGTTTGTTGTTTTTAATGCTTATTGGGCTATCAGCATGCTCTTCTCTGCCTCCTGAGCTAGAAGCGGCCTCAGCACAGCCAATTACTGACTATCAACAATGGATTAATTCCGACCCAAATAAACCGGTTGAAGTTCGTTTGGGCGGCATCATAACGAAAGTCACCAATCTTCCAGATCAAACCAGGATTGAAATTGTAAACTTGCCGATTTCTTCTGATGGTAAGCCGAGTTTAGATAGTGAGCCGAAAGGGCGTTTTGTCGCCTATGTTGATGGTTTCTTGGAGCCGGTTACTTATAAATCGGGACGTTTGATCACTGTGGTCGGACAAAGTGTAGAGCCAGAACAAGGAAAAGTCGGTGAATACTCTTATACTTTCCCTACATTGAAAGCCAATGGGCAACGTTTATGGACTATCGAAAAATCAACGTATATTGAAAATGATGATTGGTGGATAGGCAGTTGCTTACGAGGTTCCGCTTTTTGCCATAATTATGGGCCAACTAGGGCTAGAGTGATCCAAGAAGTGAAATAGGGCATAACAAAATCATGTTGCGAGAAAGAGAGATTCAGTTATCTCATTTACGATTATCCGGCCTTGAATTTGGACAAGAGAGTCACGCCAATGTGACTCTTTTATTTTTGCACGGTTGGTTGGATAACGCAGCCAGTTTTACGCCGATATTAGAAACCTTAGAACTAACCGCACAGCAAAAAAATTGGCACTTATTGTCTATTGATTTGGCTGGACATGGCTTATCTCAACATCGAAGTGCGGACAATTTTTATCCATTTCACGACTATATCGCCGATATTCACGAGCTATTAACGAATATCGCTCCAAATAAATGCATTTTAATCGGGCATTCACTTGGTGCTTTAATTGCAAGTTGTTATAGTGCCGCCTTTCCTGACAAAGTGCAGGGGCTTATTCAAATTGAGGGCTTGGGACCACTGAGTGAATCTGCTGACAGTAGCGTTGAACGCTTACGCAAAGGTGTTTTGAGCCGACAACGTATTCAAGCCAAACCAACTCGACGTTACAAATCGCAATATGATGCTTGTTTACATCGAATGCATGCCAACCAACTAACGGCTAAACAGTTAATGCCTTTAATAGAAAGAGGCACTTATCTTGACGATGGACATTGGCATTGGCGTTATGATGCAAAGCTAAAATGTCAGTCAATTTATCGTATGACGGAAGAGCAAAGCTTGGCTTATTTACAAGCAATCGAATTCCCTAATTTATTGATTTTGGGCGATCGTGGTTTCCCACAACTTACCAATGCGGTGATGAGAAAGGCGGCATTAAAACATTGTCATGAAGTGACCGTGTCAGGTGGACATCATTGCCATATTGAATCTTCTACGCAAGTTAGTGACCTGATCGCCACTTTTGTAGACAAAAACAGCAGAAAATGTGATTTAAATAATTAACCTGAAAAGTGATAGCCGTTACTATATACCCAAGTAACTTGCACCTTGAAGTCACTTGGGTATAAGCATTACTTTGTGAAATCAAATTTATAATAAAAGTGCATAGTAGTTTATTCATAATGTAAGCATTGAAACTGCATGTAATACAGTATAAAGGAAAGTACCGTGGAAAAACCGTGGTTAAAGCGTTACCCAGAGAATGTGCCAGAAACTATTAACCCAGATCAATACAGCTCTTTGATTGATATGTTTGAGCAATCGGTACAAAAGTTTGCCGATCAGCCTGCTTTCATGAATATGGGCTCAGTAATGACTTTCCGTAAGTTGGAAGAGCGTAGCCGTGCTTTTGCCGCCTACTTACAAAATGATTTAAAATTGAAAAAGGGCGATCGTGTTGCCTTAATGATGCCAAACGTATTGCAATACCCAATTGCCTTATTTGGTATTTTACGCGCTGGTATGATTGCGGTTAACGTTAATCCACTTTATACACCACGTGAGCTAGAGCATCAGTTAAATGATGCCGATGCCAAAGCGATTGTGATTGTATCTAACTTTGCTCATACTTTAGAAAAAGCGGTAGAAAATACACCAATTAAGCACGTTATCTTAACCAGCCTTGGTCAAATGCTGCCGAAAGTAAAAGGTACAGCGGTTGATTTCATCGTTAAATATGTAAAAGGTTTAGTGCCTAAGTACCACTTGCCAGGTGCTATTTCCTTCCGTAAAGCCTTGTATAAAGGCCGTCGTCTACAATACGTGAAGCCCTTCCTTGAAGGAGATGATATCGCGTTCTTGCAATATACCGGTGGTACAACTGGTGTCGCAAAAGGGGCGATTTTAACCCATCGCAATATGGTTGCGAACGTTTTACAAGCCAAAGGTGCTTATGGATCGTTATTACGTGATGGTCGTGAAACGGTTGTTACCGCATTGCCGCTTTACCATGTGTTTGCCTTAACGATTAACTGTTTATTATTTATGGAAATTGGTGGTGCTAACTTACTAATTACCAACCCACGAGACATTCCAACCTTTGTTAAAGAGCTACAAAAAGTGCCATTTACTGCCATTACTGGGGTAAACACATTATTTAATGCACTTGTGAATAATGAAGATTTTAAAGAGTTGAACTTTAGTCACTTGCGTTTATCTGTTGGTGGCGGTATGGCGGTTCAGCGTGCGGTGGCAGATAAGTGGATTAACATTACTAAGTGCTACTTATTGGAAGGCTATGGTCTAACCGAGTGTTCTCCTTTAGTTGCGGCTTATCCTTATGATCTTACTGAATACAATGGTTCGATTGGCTTAGCTATGCCATCGACCGAAGTTCGTATTATCGATGATGAAGGTAATGTGCTTGGTTTCGACCAAACTGGTGAGTTGCAAGTGCGTGGCCCTCAGGTAATGGAAGGTTACTGGAACCGTGCTGAAGCGACCAAAGAAGTGATCACGCAAGATGGTTGGTTATCAACCGGTGATATCGTGCGTTTTGATGACGAAGGCTTCATGTATATCGTTGATCGTAAGAAAGACATGATTTTAGTATCAGGCTTCAACGTCTACCCGAATGAAATTGAAGATGTGGTTGCTCTTCACGGTAAAGTATTAGAAGTGGCAGCGATTGGTCAGCCGCATGATACTTCAGGTGAAGTCGTCAAAATTTATGTAGTGAAGAATGACAGTAGCTTAACTAAAGAAGAGCTTATTGCCCATTGTCGTGAACACTTAACCGGTTATAAAATTCCGAAAATCGTTGAGTTTCGTGAAGAACTTCCTAAGAGTAATGTTGGTAAAATCTTGCGACGTGAGCTAAGAGAAGAAAATATTGCTAATTTATCGAAAAGTAAGGCCTCGCCAGAAACAACGGCGTAATTTCTTTTGCTTTTAAAATATACCCTCAAATGCCAGACATTAAGTTCTGGCATTTCATTTAAGGATTGACGTGAATTACATCATCATCAAAGACAGCCAGCAACTTACTGAGGTGTGCCAAAAAGCACGTTTAGCCGATGTTGTGATGCTTGATACCGAATTTGTACGAACGCGTACTTATCACCCACAGTTAGGGCTTATTCAGCTGTATGACGGCGAACAATTGGTATTGATTGATCCGCTTGAGATTGATGATATGCAAGCTTTTTCTGAGTTGCTGAGTGACACATCAGTAACAAAAGTTTTGCATGCTTGCGGTGAAGACTTAGAAGTCTTTCAACATGCGTTTGGTTGCACGCCGACGCCAATGATTGACACTCAATTGATGGCCGCTTTCTTAGGTTACGGCTTATCAACGGGGTTTGCCGCGTTGGTTAACGATTACCTAAGCGTTGAGCTCGATAAGAGTGAATCTCGCGCCGATTGGTTAGCACGTCCATTAACCGATAAGCAGCTTGATTACGCCGCTGCGGATGTTTTTTATTTGCTGCCATTGTATCAACAATTGTTAGAGCAAGTGGAAGTTAAAGGTTGGCTCGAAGCCGTTGAGCAAGAGTCACAACTACTTGTTGAAAAGCGATTGAAACAAGTTAAACCAGAGCAGGCGTATTTATCGGTTAAAGGTGCGTGGATATTAAAACCGCAACAATTAGCGATCTTAAAAATCATTGCTCAGTGGCGCTTATTGGAGGCACAAAAGCGAGATTTAGCGTTAAATTTCATCGTTAAAGAAGCCAATATGGTCGAAGTGTGCCGCAATGAAATGACCAGCCTAAAAGAGATGAATGAAGCAGGCTTCGATCATCGTGAAATTCGTCGTCATGGCAATACGTTAATTGAAATGGTGAAACAAGGCCAAGCAATAGCTGAGAGTGAATGGCCAGCTAAGATCACTCGTTTAATGGATAATCCAGCCTATAAGCAATTATTCAAATTACTTAAAGATGAAGTGAAATTAGCTTCAGAGTCATCAGGTCTAGCTACCGAGTTCTTAGCGTCGAAAAAGCAGCTTAATCAATTTATTTCTTGGGTATGGAATAAAGACCGTAACCCAGAGCAATTACCGGATGTCATGCAAGGGTGGCGCAAGGAGATTGTTGGCGAGGCGTTGAATAAAAAGATGAGTTAATAGAGGTTTCTAGGCTGCTAGTTCCTAGTCCCTAGAAAAAGAAAGAAACAGGAAAAGAAATCAAAAAGCTGAACCATTTTTAAGTGGTTCAGCTTTTTTATGTTTTGGAAGCGTTCAAAGCCTAGGAACTAGGGACTCGTAACTAGGAACTTATTCTTCTTTTTCCGGCAACTGAATATTTAACTCTAACACCGAAAGATCATCATCACCTTGTTCTAAGCTAACGTTAACCATTGATGGATCAACGGAAACGTATTTGCTCAATACTTGTAGGATATCTTCTTTTAACTGAGGAAGATAAGAAGGATTGGCGCTTCCTTGGTTACGACGCTCAGCAACAATGATCTGTAAACGTTCTTTGGCAAGGTTAGCAGTATCTTTTTTCTTCGGTCGGAAGAATTGCAGTAATGACATATTAACCCCCAAATAAACGTTTAAAGATGCCTTTCTTCTCTTCGGTTAGGAAGCGAAACTCTTTCTCTTCACCGAGTAGGCGGTCAACTGCGTCGCTATAAGCAAGGCCCGCATCAGATTCATTATCGTGAATAACAGGTACACCCTTGTTTGAAGCATTCAACACGGCTTGGCTTTCAGGAATCACGCCAAGTAAAGGGATGTGCAAAATGTCTTCTACGTCAGTCACACTGAGCATTTCACCGGCATTAACACGTCCTGGATTGTAACGAGTTAATAGAAGGTGTTGCTTAACCGGCTCTAAACCCTGTTCGGCACGGAGTGATTTAGAATCCAATAGCCCTAAGATACGGTCGGAGTCACGAACAGAAGAGACTTCAGGGTTGGTTGTGATCACGGCTTCATCAGCAAAATACAAAGACATTAACGCACCTTGCTCAATGCCCGCTGGAGAATCACAGATAATGAAGTCAAAGCCCATATCGTGTAATTCAGTCAATACACGTTTTACACCGATGTGAGTCAAAGCATCTTTATCGCGAGTTTGCGAAGCTGGAAGAATATATAGATTGTCACAACGTTTGTCTTTGATTAACGCTTGGTTAAGAGTCGCTTCGCCATTGATAACGTTGACAAAATCGTAAACCACACGACGCTCACATCCCATAATAAGGTCGAGGTTACGTAAACCAATATCAAAATCGATGACAGCGGTTTTCTTTCCTCTTAATGCAAGACCTGAGGCAATCGCTGCGCTAGATGTAGTTTTACCTACACCCCCTTTACCAGACGTCACGACGATAGTACGTGCCATTTCATTTCCCTTTATGTTGAATCTTAGACTGAATGTTTGATGCTATTGTCACATCAAATGCTTAATTTTTATATACCCTTCGTATTTGAAGCTGCAGCTTCAATTACTTTAGCTATAAACAATTATTTTTATTTGATTTTGTCGAAATTTAATTGTTCATCTTGCAGTGTGACGAGCATTTTTTGCTGCCAGTGTTCGGAAGCAATTTGATCACTTAAATGATAATGCCCAGCAATGGATACCAATTCTGCTTGTAGGACATCGCATAAAATCATCGCACCTTTTTGACCACTAGCGCCGGCTATAACACGACCGCGGCAGGTTCCGTGTATTTGAACACTACCATCTGCAATGACTTCTGCGCCCGCACTGACATGATTCAGAATCACAAGATCACCGCCTTTTGCGTAGACTTGTTGACCTGATCGAATTGGTGTACGAACGACTTTAGTTGGTACGATTTCAGCAGGCGCTTGATAGCCGGATTTACTGGTCGACATCACAGCAAAACCAGCATCAGTTACCTGTTTTTTAATCAATGGCGTTTGGCAACCAGTCACGCCAACCGGAATCATGCCAGCTTTCACAATGCCCTGACGTAAGCTCGCGAAATCTATGTCAATTTGTGGTGCTTTCTCAATGTCGACAACCAGTGGAGCATGAGTGAAAAATGCTGGCGCTTGTTCGACTTTGTTGTGTAAAAATTGCAGGCAATCTTCGACATTATCTTCAGTAAGATGAAGCACGGATAAAGCAAAACTACTGCCTTTTAAATCGGGTTTGGTAGCCATAGAGATGATTACTCTGAATGTTGAATGCACGAAAAAATAGTCATTACTGAAAATGCTGGAATGAACATTGGAAACAGTAACAATATCAAGACTCACAATGTTATAGTCTATTTAAAGCATCATTAAGTTAATTGCCTGTCATAATGATAAAAAATGAGGCTAAATCCAAGTGAAAGTCGTTGTGATACCTGTGTTTGGCTAGTATATGCTCAAACCCGTACTTTAGGTTACTTGGATATAGATAAATAAACATTAAAAAGGATCGATTATGTTGTGCTCTGTTTATAAAAGCAGCAAGAAAGAAGGCATGTACCTCTACATTCCGAAAAAAGATGATTTTTCAGATGTGCCAAGTACTCTACTTGAGATGTTTGGAAAGCCAACGTTCGTGATGGTAATGAAAATGGAAGGCCGTAAGCTTGCTTTAGTGGATATTGAAAAAGTAAAGCTGTCACTAAAAGACGATGGTTACTTTCTACAATTGCCACCACCGCCAGTGAATCTATTGGATGAATATAAAGCTCGAAAATCAGAGCAGTAAAATAAAAGGATAAGTATGAATATTAAGCCACTCAGCATTTCCACAATACTGTTATCCGGTTTAGTGAGCTTTTCAACGATTGCTACAACTGAAGTAGCAGTTACGGTAGATGATACTGCCACACAAGAAACAAAATTTAATGCTTATCTTGAGACATTAAAACAAGAAGCAAAAGAAAAAGGCATTACCGACGCGACCATTCAAGCTGCGTTTAAAGATGTGGTTTTTAAGCCACACTCAGTGAAAGCGGATAATAATCAGCCAGAGAAGAAATTAACACTCGATGAATATATTCCTCGTGCAGTACCTGCATGGAAAATAAAGCAAGCAAAACGCTTGTACCATGAACATTTCGATGACCTGAAACGCATTGGTGAGACCTACGGTGTGCAACCTCGCTTTATTGTCGCGTTATGGGGGGTAGAAAGTAATTTTGGTCGTTATACCGGTAATCATAATGTGGTCGGTGCTTTATCTACTTTAGCCTTTGATGGTCGTCGTGAAGCCTTATTCCGTAAGCAAACGATAGCGGCTCTACAAATTATCGATGAAGGCCATATTAGTGCGGAAGATATGAAAGGCTCATGGGCAGGGGCGATGGGCCAGTGTCAATTTATGCCCACTTCATTTTTAGCGTATGCACAAGATGGTAATAACGACGGTAAGAAAGATATTTGGACCACCACTGCTGATGTGTTTGCCTCTACTGCCAATTATCTAAAAACCGAAGGTTGGGACGATAAATACACTTGGGGACGTCAAATTCAAGTACCACATGGTATCGACCCTGAGTTACAGGGCCGTGATGCTGAGAAAGGTAAATACTTGCAAGAATGGCAAAAATTAGGAATTACTAACCTAGATGGATCGTCGTTACCTAAGTTAAATGAAGACATCAAAGCATGGCTGATCATGCCGGATGATGAAGCAGGCCGAAGCTACTTGGTATACAACAATTACAATGTATTAATGCATTGGAATCGTTCTTATTATTTCGCTCTAGCGGTGAGTACCTTAGCGGATGAAATTGTTGATAAAAACTAATTTTGCTACACAAATGGATAATAAAAAGTAAAGTAATGTAAATTCACTATTACTTCATATCTTTTTTGCTTAAAACTCGGTATTTTTGAAGGCTGTCACGCTTCTTTGTGGCAGCCTTTTTGTTTTCAAAATTAATATCGAGACCTCAATATGCGAGTAAACCGTTTTAATGTGGGATTATTATCGACTGTTTTGGCTATAGGAATTGCAGGGTGTGACTCTCAATCTTCTGAATCACAGCAACAGTCTAAGGCACCGCAAGCCACACCTGTCGAAGTCATTACTATGACGAAAAAGCCAACGACCATGTACAGCGAACTTCCAGCTCGAGTGGTGGCGACAAGAGTGTCAGAAGTGCGTCCACAGGTCACGGGAATTTTGCAAAAACGTTTGTTTGAAGAAGGACAACTGGTTGAGCAAGGTGATGTGTTGTATCAAATTGATCCTGCGCCTTATCAAGCCGATGTCAATAGTGCTCAAGCGGCACATGTCAAAGCCAAAGCGGATGAAGCGGTTCTGAAAAAAACGGCACTGCGCTATAAAGATCTCGTGCAACGTAAATTGATTAGCCAAGATGAATATGACACGGCAGATGGTAATTGGCAGCAAGCCAAAGCTCAATCTGCGGTTGCACAAGCGGCACTCGATAATGCAAAAATTTCTCTGTCATACACTAAAGTGACAGCACCGATTTCAGGCCGCATTGATATTTCGAATGTGACTGAAGGGGCGTTAGTAACTGCCAATCAAGAAGTCGCGCTAACGACTATTCAGCCGCTTGACCCTATCTATATCAATATGACGCAATCTTCTTTGTCTATGGCGAAGATTAAGAAAACCTTAGGTTCCAATGACAATCCTAAAGTAGGTGTGAAGCTGGAAGATGGTACTGAGTACGATCAAATGGGCACGCTGACTTTCTCTGGTACTAAAGTCGATAGCTCGACAGGTAGTGTAACCTTGCGCGCCAAAGTACCTAACCCTGATTCGATTCTATTACCAGGCATGTTTGTGCGTGCTGAAATCGTGATTGCTGATCAAAAACCGATGTACACCTTATCGCAAGCATTAGTGAATTTTGGCCAAGGTGGTCAAGCAACGGTATTTGTGGTTGAAGACGGTAAAGCCACCATTCGTCCGGTCAAAACAGGTTCGACGGTTAATGGGAATAAGTGGGTGATTGAGTCTGGGCTTAAAGATGGTGATCAAGTCATCTCAAGTAATTTAATGAAACTTCGTCCTGATGCCCCTGTTTCTATCGTGTCTGATGATAACGATGCGAAAAGCACCCACAAATAGGAAGTAGACTCATGGTGAGATTTTTTATCGATCGCCCAATATTTTCTTGGGTAATCGCAATATTGATCATGCTGGCAGGTGCTCTGTCAGTGATCAGTTTGCCGGTGCAGCAGTATCCAACGATTGCGCCACCGGCCGTTACAATCAACGCAATGTATCCAGGGGCATCGGCCAAGACAGCTGAAGATTCTGTTACGCAAGTTATCGAACAAAACATGACGGGTTTAGATAATTTGCTGTATATGTCGTCGTCGAGCAGTTCTTCAGGCTCAGTTTCAGTGACGCTAACCTTTGCGCTAGGAACCGATCCTGATATCGCTCAAGTACAGGTACAAAACCAATTACAACAAGCGACGAGTCAACTACCTAGTGAAGTGCAAAAACAAGGTTTGAGTGTTCGTAAATCATCGGCATCATTTATGTCGGTAATGGCGTTCATCTCGACTGATGGCAGCATGACACAAAGTGATATTCAAGATTACGTAAGCTCTCATATTGCCGATCCACTGAGCCGTTTAAATGGGGTAGGTGATGTACAAGTTTTTGGTTCTCAATATGCTATGCGTTTGTGGCTCGACCCAGCTAAGTTAACCAGCTATCAATTAACCCCGATTGATGTTTATCAAGCCATTGAAGCACAAAATACCGAAGTCACAGTAGGTCAAATCGGTGGTGCACCATCGGTTTCAGGACAACAAATTAACGCCACCATTACGGCGCAAAATCGCCTAGAAAGTGTCGATCAATTTAAAAACATCTTATTAAAAGTTCGTTCTGATGGCTCTCAAGTACGAGTGAAAGATGTCGCACGAGTTGAGCTTAATGGTGAAGATTTAAGTGTGCTCGCACAGTTTAATGGTAATGGTGCATCAGGTATTGCGATTAAACTCGCGACCGGTGCAAATGCGATTGATACTCAAAAATTGGTCGATGACAAAATCGCAGATCTAGCTCAATCGATGCCAGAAGGGCTCAAAGTGGTGAAAGCCATGGATACGGTTCCTTTTGTTAAAATCTCGATTGAAGAAGTAGTCCACACACTTATTGAAGCTGTTGTGTTGGTATTTTTGGTTATGTTGCTGTTCTTACAGAACTTGCGTGCGACTTTAATTCCAACCATTGCTGTACCTGTCGTGTTATTGGGTACTTTTGGTGTGATGTCTATTATGGGCTTTAGTGTTAATACCTTGACGATGTTTGGTATGGTACTTGCCATCGGCTTGCTGGTGGATGATGCCATCGTAGTGGTCGAAAACGTTGAGCGTGTGATGGCGGAAGATAATTTGCCACCATTGGAAGCTACTCGTAAAGCCATGGGTGAGATCACCGGTGCCTTGATAGGTGTTGCAATGGTGCTATCTGCAGTATTTGTTCCAATGGCCTTTATGAGTGGTTCGACAGGAGCGATTTACCGACAGTTCTCCCTGACTATCGTATCGTCAATGGTGCTATCGGTGATTGTGGCGATGATCTTCACACCGGCATTATGTGCCACTATGTTGAAGCCACATCATGGTGAAAAAACGACGGGTTTCTTCGGTTGGTTTAACCGTCAATTCAATCGCTCAAGTGAAAAGTACACCAATGGTGTGAAAAAAGCGCTCAGTCGTCCAAAGCGTCTATTTGTTGTCTACGCGGTCATGTTGCCTTTAATTGGTTGGATGTTCACCTCTATTCCGGCAAGTTTCTTACCAGAAGAAGACCAAGGTAACTTTATGGTGATGGTGCAATTACCAACAGGGGCAACATTAGAGCGTACCGAAAACGTCATGAAAGATGTTCGTGAATACTTTGAAGAAAATGAAAAAGATACTGTGCAATCATTCTTCCAAGTTTCTGGTTTTAGTTTTGTTGGTCAAAGCCAAAATGCCGGTATGGGCTTCTTAGAGTTAAAAGATTGGTCAGAGCGTACAGAGCCGGGTCAGGATGTAAATTCGATCATTGGTCGAGCTATGCAGCATTTTAGTCAAAATAATGAAGGTGTGATTTTTGCCATCAACCCGCCTGCGATTCGTGAGTTAGGCCAAGCAACCGGTTTTGATATGTATTTAGAAGATCGTACCGGCATTGGTCACGATAAACTGATGGCTGCACGTAATACATTATTACAAGCCGCGAATCAAAATCCAGCATTGCAAAAAGTGCGTCCAAATGGCCTTGATGATCAAGCACAATTCTTTATTGATCTTGATTACGAAAAAGCCAAAGCGTTAGGCGTGAGCATCAGTGACATTAACCAAACCTTGTCGATGGCATGGGGCTCATCTTATGTGAATGACTTTATCGATCAAGGCCGAATTAAACGTGTTTATATTCAAGCCGATGCACCATATCGAATGACGCCAGATGACTTAAATCATTGGTATGTGCGTAATAATGAAGACAAAATGGTGCCATTTAATGCCTTTAGCCATACGCGTTGGGGTATGGGTTCTCCAAACTTACAGCGTTACAATGGTAACTCAGCAGTGGAGATCTTAGGTGAAGCCGCACCGGGTTACAGTACCGGCGATGCGATGGCTGCGATAGAAGATATTGCTAAAACCTTGCCAGATGGCGTTGCAGTGAGCTGGACGGGGATGTCGTACCAAGAGCGTCAGTCTGGTGACCAAGCGCCCATTTTATATGCGTTGTCTATGTTGATTGTATTTTTAAGTCTCGCGGCTTTATATGAAAGCTGGACAATCCCGATGGCGGTTATTCTAGTCGTACCACTGGGGATACTTGGGGCACTTGCAGCTACAATGATGCGCGGATTAGAAAACGATGTGTACTTACAGGTAGGTTTATTAACAACTATTGGTTTATCGGCCAAAAATGCCATCTTGATCGTTGAGTTTGCAAAAGACTTGTATGAGAAAGGTATGGGATTAGTGGAAGCCACATTAGAAGCATGTCGTATGCGTTTGCGTCCTATTTTGATGACTTCATTCGCCTTTATTTTAGGTGTACTACCGTTAGCAACCAGTACCGGTGCAGGGGCAAACTCTCGTCATGCAATTGGTACTTCGGTAATTGGTGGGATGTTGACTGCAACCTTCTTGGCTATCTTCTTTGTACCGCTATTTTATGTCGGCGTAATGAAGTTGTTTGGTGTAAAAAGGAAGGAAACTAAACCTGAATCACAAACCTCTTCAGAGCCACAAGCGGCGATTGAGTCGAAAGATTAGTCTGAAAAGCAACGAATAAAATAGAAATATAAAAGGCAGTGAGTATTAAACACACTGCCTTTTTTGTCTTTATATATCGCTATAAGCGAGTGAGTTTTAATTAACCTGAACTCTGGATAAGAAAGTCAATTAAAGATGTATATCAATAAGGGATGTTTTATTGTTGTTCAGAATAATTACTTCGAAAAGTTCTCACACGCGTACATGGTGTTTTCAATGAGGCTTGCTACCGTCATTGGGCCAACGCCACCAGGTACGGGAGTAATGTGGCTAGCATTGTCTTTCGCGACATCGTATTCCACATCACCAATTAGTTTGCCATTTTCCATGCGGTTGATACCCACATCGATCACAATCGCGCCTTTTTTAATCCAAGCACCCGGAATAAAGTTTGGTTTACCGACAGCGACAACCAGTAGGTCTGCTTGTCGTACATGGCTTTCAAGATCTTTAGTAAAGCGATGACAGGTAGTCGTTGTGCAACCCGCCAGCAATAACTCTAGTGTCATTGGACGGCCAACAATATTCGATGCACCAACAACGACAGCATGTTTTCCGCGAGTATCAATATTGTAACGCTCTAGCAGAGTGATAATACCTTTTGGGGTACAAGAACGTAGCTTAGGAATACGTTGAGATAAACGGCCCACGTTGTATGGGTGGAAACCATCCACGTCTTTTTCTGGGTGAATCGTTTCTAAAACTTTTGTGCTATCAATGCCAGCAGGAAGAGGGAGTTGAACTAAGATGCCATCAATTTCAGGGTCATTGTTAAGTTGCTCAACCATTTCAAGCAATTCTGCTTCTGTGGTGGTTGTCGGTAAATCATAAGACTTAGAAACAAAGCCAACTTCTTCACAAGCACGGCGCTTACTTCCAACATAAACTTGAGATGCAGGATCGCTGCCTACTAGTACAACAGCAAGGCCTGGTGCACGTAAACCAGCGTCAACACGAGCCTGAACACGAGCTTTTACTTCCGAACGAACGGTTTGAGATATTAACTTTCCATCAATAATTTGAGCAGTCATGGTTTTCCTTACGATCCTCATTAGACTAGCAGTAGTAGACAACGCGGCGTATTGTCGCAAATTATGTGATCAATATCCATAACGCAAACGTTTGCTAATGAGGTTTATTTTCATCTTTACCAAAGAATGGAAACCTGACTGAATAATTGCCTGAAATCAGCAATGCCTTTTTTTTCAGCACTTAAACTATAATCCACCATAAAGCCATTGACCTAACGTATTCATCTCGTATAATCCTCCACTCAAAGCGCCCTTAGCTCAGCTGGATAGAGCACCTGCCTTCTAAGCAGGTGGTCACAGGTTCGAATCCTGTAGGGCGTGCCATATATAAAGAAACCCCAGATAACTTAATCAGTTATCTGGGGTTTTTTGCATTCTATCTACAATCTTTTTGCAGCTTAATCAGCCAACTCTATCGCAGTCGGAAAGAGAATCGTATCTTCTACGTGTATATGATTGATTAAATCTTGGCAAAATTCTTCACAGACTTTATAGCAACGTTGCCAGGTTTGGCAGGCTTCTTCTGGAGCTTGAAAATTCTGAGTCACTTGCTGCAATGCCACTACAATTTGATCGGCTTCATTATGCTCATGGGTCATTACGCGGATTGGGTTGCTTATGTGACCAAAGCAGGTTTGTTGCGGTGTTTGTGTGGCAAGGCCTTTAATCGCTGGGAATAAAATTTGCTCTTCTTTGTATAAATGTGGTGTGAGTTCATTTACTAAAGCATGAATTAATGGTGTTAGTTTCTGAATGGTCTCAGACTCTTCAGCATGTACTCGTAGCAGTTTATCCGCCATTTCAATTAATTGTGGCCCGGTTTCTCGAATATATTGATGATGAGTCGATTCAATCAAATCAGCAAGTTGATCTGCCGGCATCGATTCTAGTTGGTTTAATTGATCTTGAGTTAGGTTTGTTTTTCCACATTGTAAGCTCATAATATGCTCCATTAATCAGTGCTGTTCTCATCATAACGTTTCGATTAAGTATGGGCATTGGCTTTAAGTGGTATTTTAAATGCAACTTAGTGTTTGTTGATTTAGATCAACTTGAATAGGGGGAGTTAATGCCCTTGTTTAAAAATAGAGCAAATCTTCTGTCAAATCACAAAAGTTCAATATTGTATCAGCTAACTAGTTTACTAGTCTGGTTGTTGTCGCTATTATGAGCGCATACATCAGGACAGAACTTGGTTGCCTTTCTTTTTGAATACCGTTTTCGGCTAACTTCCTATTTTCTTTGCTTGATGCTTGTTTGTTTTTAAGAGGTACAAGGTGTACTGGCTTAATTTAGCGTAAAGAGAATTTATTATGACTACCGTTACAACAGCGACAACAACAAAGCAGCCTTCATTGGTGGGTGGCGCTTGTATTATTGCAAGTGTCTGTGTTGGTGCAGGTATGCTTGGGTTGCCGAGTGCTGGAGCTGGCGCATGGACGGTTTGGTCTGTACTGGCCATTGCTTTAACCATGGCGGTGATGACGGTTTCGGGTTGGTTATTGCTAGAAGCATTTAAGCTTTATGATTTGAA
Organism: Vibrio algivorus; assembly: GCF_002218005.2. Taxonomy (GTDB): domain Bacteria; phylum Pseudomonadota; class Gammaproteobacteria; order Enterobacterales; family Vibrionaceae; genus Vibrio; species Vibrio algivorus. The sequence goes on along the minus strand of NZ_AP018678.1, from coordinate 1,683,560 downwards.
TGTTTCGTTTAACACGGTGACATCTGATCTATTGGGTGAGAAGGTGAATGCCTTTAATAACTTAACTGTGTATTTTGTAGGTGGAATTTTACTTTATGCCTACACCACATCGTTTGGGTTAATTTTGCAAGGCTCACTAGGGCTTGAAAGTAAAACTGCATCGGTCTTGTTTGTGTTTATTGCTTCTAGCGTGGTTTGGCATTCAACACGTGCGGTGGATCGTATTTCAGTGGTACTAATTTGTACCATGCTGCTAAGCTTTGTTTTTGGTGTGTTTGGCTTAACCGTTCATGTTGATTTCTCTTTATTAATGGATGTGGCAAACCAACAAGGGGAATACGCTAAATATGCCATGGCGTTGCTGCCGATAGCTTTAACCTCATTTGGTTATCATCACTCTGTTGCTTCAATGCGTGCTTATTATGGCGAAGAACGTAAAGCTAAATATGCGATTCTAGGTGGTACTTCGATTGCTTTATTCTTGTATGTGATTTGGTTGGTGAGTATTTTTGGTCATTTATCACGTGATTCATTTGGCCCTGTGATCGAGCAAGGTGGTAATGTTGATGTGTTACTGGGTGTGTTAGGTACCGTGGTTGCATCAGATAAAGTCTCTCAAGCGATTAATATTTTCTCGGTTTCTGCAATTTTATCGTCATTTATTGGGGTAGGTTTAGGGGTATTCGATTACATTGCTGACCTTTTCCATTTTGATAATCGTAGTAAATCAGGTCGTACTAAAACCTGGGCGGCCACTTTCATGCCACCGTTAGTGCTATCATTATTGTTCCCATTTGGGTTTATTTTAGCTATTGGTTATGCAGGTGCGGCGGCAACGGTATGGACTTGTATTATTCCAGCATTACTTGTGTTGAAAGCTCGTCAACGTAAAGGGGCAGAGCAGGGTTTTGTGGTTGCAGGTGGTAAATTGATTCCATATGCAGTTTTACTCTTTGGTGTTGCGACTGCGGTATTCCACTTCTTGACCATGCTTGATATTTTGCCGGTATTTAAAGGTTGATATTTGAAGGCTAATTGAGTCTGGTTTATAGAAATAATGTTAACCCTCAGCATGAAAGTGCTGGGGGTTTTATTTTATCGAGAAAAGAGATTTGGATGATAGCTTTGAAATCTGCATCTTGACGTCACTTGAGTATATACTTTGAATGTAATTTTGTTATTAAGGAATAAACAATGGCTCGTATTGGAATGGTGATTCAGGCGGTATTAGCAGCGTCGATTTTTTATTTGGGGTATACCATTTATAGCTTCACTTCTACGGTGAATACGGTGGTTGATAAGTACCCAGAGATGTTGACGGATATTTCAAATACTGCGCAGACATTAAAAATCGATCAGTGGCTTGAAGTTGCGGATAAGTTTGCCACCATTACGCCAGACGCCGTGAAAACCGCGCAAGATATCAATAAGACTATTGGCGAGGTGAACACTACGGTAGGCGAGGTCAATAAAACGGCTTCAGCGATTAATACTAATATTCCAAGTGTATTAGCTGAAGTGAAAGCAATTCGGACACAGGCGCTTCCTAGCGTTTTAGAAGAATCGGCCCAACTTCGTCAAGATGTACCGCCTATGTTAGCCAAAGTTGATGAGTTGATGGATAAAAGTGAAGATTTATCCAAACAGGCGGCACAAGGGGCAGTTAAAGGGGTGATTTTATCTCCAATAGACTTATTAAAAGATGCGGGAAGTGGTTTGAAGTCGAAAGTATCTCAATAATTATTAAGCAACGAAGAGTTTAGTGTCTCAAATTTTAGTTCTAAATCTTTGATTTATCTTTTAATACATCAATACTTAGTCAAGATGATAAAGTTAGGGGAAATAGATATGATGATCTCTAGAACAGAAAATATCTTAGATGAAAAGACGCTTTCCCTCGTTTTTGAACATATTGATACCGCGGTTCTTATTGGTAACCTTTCGCGTGAAATTGTTGCTATGAATACTGCTGCAGAGGATTTGTTTGGGTATAAACGAGAGGAGTTAATTCATTGCAACTCTCAAATTTTATATGCAAGAGAAGAGGATTATAAGCAACAAGGTAAGTATCGCTTTAATTCACAAGCTGGGCTAGTTGATGATTCTTACGTCACAACTTATCGCAATAAAGCTGGCAAAGTGTTTAGAGGTCAAACTACTGCTGGAGCGATAAAAGATAATTTGGGCAATACTTTATTTTTTGTGGTGATGGTTAAAGATGACTCTTCTCGTCTTTCTGCCGAAGAGACTTTAAACAAACTTCATATTATTACCTCATCAAGGCAATTGAGTTTTAGTCAGCGCGTATATGAAATTTTAAAACTGGGTACAGAGCATTTTGGTTTGCCCATTGGCATTTTTAGCCAAATTGTTGGTGATGAGTATGTTGTTCAGCAAGCTGTCCACCCTGAGGATGCTTTAGATTCGGGCATGAAGTTTGATCTTGGAATCACTTATTGCTGGCATGTCTATCAATCTAATGATGTGCAAGGTTTTCATCACGTATCGCAAAGTGCAATTTTTTCTCACCCCTGCTATGAAAGCTTCAAATTAGAAGCTTACTTAGGTACGCCTATTTTTGTGGATGGTGAACGCTACGGTACACTTAACTTTTCCAGTCAAGAACCCACGAGACCGTTTATACGCCAGGATTTTGAGTTGATCCGCTTGTTTGCTGAGTGGATTGGGCATGAAATTGCTCGAAATAATGACTTACTTGAGCTTGAAAATGCTCATCAGCAGATGAGAACTTTAGCGAATACCGATGCATTAACGGGGCTACCTAACCGAGGCTGTACTGAGCGAGTGATGGCTCAATATTTGAATATGTCAAAAGGAGCTGCTTCTAAAAGAAAGTTGGCGTGTGCTATTTTTGATTTTGATTACTTTAAATCGATTAATGATAATTATGGACATCATATTGGTGATGAAGTGCTTCAGTTATTTGCCCAGAGTGTGAAACAACATTGTCGAGATGATGACCACTACGGTCGCTGGGGGGGCGAAGAGTTTTTGGCAATTTTCCCTGACAAATCAGCAGCGGATGTGCTACCCATCTTACAAAGACTTAAGAAAGAGATATACGATAGACCAATGAGTGTTCAAGGGAAAGAGTTGCGACTGACGTTTAGTGTTGGTTTGACAGATTGCCAAGGAGATTCAATGGGTGAAATTTTGAAGCGTGTTGATGGGCTTTTGTATCAAGCTAAAGACAATGGACGAGATAGAATAGAAGTTGGTTAATGACCAATTATTGTGAAAAGCATTAGGAGTTTTTATGCTGAAATTGATCAAATCAATCTGGCAAAAGTGGTGTCTTGCTTTATTTGTTACGTTTGGATTAGTAGCCTGTTCAACAACGCCTTCAACGAGTACTACTTATGTTTATACCGATAGCTGGTGGCATGATGATTTCTGGTTTTATCAAGATCATGTTTATCCTGATTGTTGTCGGACTGATGGTGAATTTAAACAAGTTGTCGAGAATTGGTGGCATACCCTCGATCCTGAGAAACAAGATCAAATTAAAGATAAAATTGATGGCTGGAAAGATGGCTCAGGGCCTGATATTCCTGCGTTAAAGAAAGACTTTCAAGCCAAGTTTGATTCCTTAACACCTGAAAAACAGCAGCAAATTACCGAAAAACGAGAATCAATTCGTCAGCAAATGAGTGATTCGAACGCTGAAGTGTTGCCAGCCAATATTAACCCTTCCGATATCACTAAAGAAGATGTGATTTCTGCCGAGCAAAACTTAACGCCAGAGCAAAAGCAACAAATAAAAACCCGTTGGCAGAGTAAAGAGCGGCCCACTTTAGAACGTGCGCCAAATAAGCCTGTTACTCGACCTGCGACAAGGCCAACTACTCGACCAGCCATTCGCCCTAATATTAGAAGTGGTAATTTAGGAGGAAGAGTAGGTGGTGGAAGGTTAGGTGGCGCAAGGCCCTAGACTCAGGTCAAGTTATTACAACCTATCTTGAGGAATTCCTCGCCTTGAGAATCGATTGTTACTATTGTGTTAGCAATCACTAAATGTCTCTGTTAATGGAATCAGCAGAGTCTAAATACAGTTAGCTGTAGAGAAATAGGTTGTAGGGAAATGACACAAAAATATAAGCATATTTTAGTTGTGGATGATGATGAGGAGATCCGAGAATTACTTGATGAATATTTGAGTAAGATGGGGTTTGTTGTCTCGACAGTGAATGATGGTGATGAAATGCGTGCTTATATTGCGCAGCATGGCTATCCTGATCTACTGCTACTTGATGTCATGCTACCTGGCGAAGATGGTTTTAGCTTATGTCAGTATGTTCGTAAGCATTCTAATGTGCCTATTATTATGTTGACCGCAGTGTCGGATGAAGCCGATCAAATTGTCGGTCTGGAAATTGGGGCAGATGATTATATCGCCAAGCCGTTTAGCCCTAGGCAGCTTATGGCAAGAATTAAAGCGCTTTTACGTCGTACTCATATTGATGAACAAGCCAACCCTAGTGTGATCTCATTTGGAGATTGGAAACTAGATACGCTTTCACACACCGCTTATCACACTGAAACACAAGAAAAAATTGAATTATCAGGCAGTGATTTTTCTCTTTTGATGTTATTTCTATCTCGCCCCAATGAAGTACTCGATCGCGATACTATTTCCTATGAAATCAAAGGTCGTGAAGCCTTACCACTTGAGCGTGGAATTGATGTGCAACTAAGCCGATTACGCCAACGTTTAGGTGATACTGGTAAGCAGCACAAATACATCAAAACCATGCGAGGTAATGGCTATATTTTTACCGCGTCAGTTCACTATGGTCAGTGATTCAATCATGTATTTTCAGCCTAGGGTGGCTTAGTCGTATGCGCTATTTTTGGAAGTCTCAATCCTTAGTTGCTCGTACACTCATGTTAACGCTATTAACCGTGGTTATTGCTCAAGGTATTTCGACCGCTATTTGGTATACCAACTCTCGCCAACAAGAAGAAGCGGGAATTAAAACTACCACGGTGAGTATGGCGTCATTATTTGCCTCTACCGTTTCTTATTTTCAAGCGTTACCAGTGAACTATCGTCATGTGATCATGGAGCAGTTACGCAAAATGGGGGGTACGCGATTTTTTGTGTCCTTTAATCATGAGTATCTTGATATTCAACCTATTGCTGATAGTCGCTTAAAACAAGTCGCGATAGATTCAATGGCAAGCGCTCTTGGTGATAAGTTGAATAACGTCCGTTCAATTCATGTCGAATTCTCTAAGCCCGAACAGCTAAAGATTTTAAAAAACGATATTTATTTAAGTGATTTACCTAAATCTTGGGCGCACTATACCCTGACATTAGAACCATTAGATCCGCCGATTATGGTCGTGCAAATTGAGCTTGAGTCGGATGAATGGATCTATATTGCCGCGTTATTACCTCCGCCTTACAACACGTTAGAAGACACTATTTTACCGTCGTCTCAATGGTTGTATTTGTTCCTTTCTACTGCCTTATTACTGCTTTTTAGCTACTTTATGATCCGTCGTCAGGTGCGACCTTTACGTAATTTGGCTAGAGCGGCTAATCAAATGAGTATTGATGGTGAACAGTCGCCGTTACCAGAAGAAGGTGCCAATGAGGTAGTAACAGCAACACTGGCGTTTAATCGTATGCAGCAACGTATTCGTCATTATGTGATGGATCGAGAGCAGTTATTTTCAGCCATTTCTCATGATCTTAAAACCCCGATTACTCGCTTACGTTTAAGAGCCGAATTATTAGAAAATGACGTAAAACGGGACAAGTTTAATCAAGATCTAGATGAACTTGAAATGATGGTCAAGGGAGCACTGCAGTGTGTGCATGACACGGAATTGCATGAAAACTCTAACCTAGTCTACCTGAATGAATTATTGTTTGCGGCGGCCGAGACATACAATGTCCATCAGACAAAAGTCACCTTACCAAACGAGAGTATTGCGCCAGTATTAGGCAAGCCGTTAGCCTTAAAGCGGGTGATGACCAATCTAGTGGATAATGGCGTCAAATATGGCAATAGTCTGAATATTACCTGTAGGCAAACTCAAGATCATGTGGAGCTCAATTTTGTCGATCAAGGTTCAGGAATCCCAGAAGCGCAATTAGAATCGGTATTTGAGCCCTATGTTCGGTTGGCCAAAGATAAAGACGGGCATGGACTCGGTCTTGGTATTTGCCGCAATATTTTACATGCTCATGGCGGTACCATTCATATCCGAAATGCCCCTAATGCCGGTTTACATGTTCAAGTGATCTTGCCGTTTAATACTCAAGTCCCTCAATAACCTTCTTAATAACTTTACTTCTTTAAGTGATAAAGCTCACATGTAACATATTTGTTACAGTGGTGTTACCTTTCGTGCCGATGCTTCTACCATTCTTTACATATAGTGATGCTAAGCCAAACCACTGCTAGGCCAAGTAGGATGATTTACGGTGTTTCGGCTCTAATCCAATAATCAATAACCAAACATGGACGATGACAATGAATATAATGAAAAAAAGTCTTCTTACCCTTGCGCTGTTTTCTACATCACAACTATCTCAAGCGGGGGAGGTTGAAGTACTTCACTGGTGGACTTCTGGTGGTGAAGCGAAATCTGTCTCGGTACTTAAAGAGATGATGGAAAAAGATGGTCACTCTTGGAAAGATTTCGCAGTAGCAGGTGGCGGTGGCGAAAGTGCCATGACAGTGCTAAAAACTCGTGCCGTATCGGGTAACCCACCGGCTGCCGCGCAAATGAAAGGTCATAATATTCAAGAATGGGCAGATTTAGGTTTTTTAACCAATCTTGATGATGTAGCTAAGCAAGGTAACTGGGATGGTATTTTACCGAAAGTCGTCGCCGATACTGCGAAATATGAAGGTCACTATGTGGCAGTGCCAGTCAATGTGCACCGTGTAAACTGGTTATGGGCGAATAAAGCGATCTTTGATAAAGAAGGATTGAAAGTACCTTCGTCATGGGATGAATTTTTCAAAGTAGGCGATAAGTTAAAAGCTGACGGTATTATTCCTTTAGCCCACGGTGGTCAGCCTTGGCAAGATGCGACACTATTTGAAGCGATCGCACTTGAGAAATTAGGTAACGAAGATTACAACAAAGCATTTGTAGAGTTAGACCAAGATGTATTATCTGGCGATAAAATGGTTGAGGCCTTTACGACTTTTAAAAAGGTTCGTGACTATATCGATAGTAACTCTCCGGGACGAGATTGGAACGTTGCGACTTCAATGGTGATCAATGGTCAAGCAGCAATGCAAGTCATGGGCGACTGGGCGAAAGGCGAATTCAGCGCAGCTAATAAACAGCCGGGTACTGATTATACTTGTTCACCGACTCCTGGAACTTCTAATTCATTCACCTTTAACGTTGATAGCTTTGCTTTCTTCCAAATCAAAGATAAGGAGAATCAAAAAGCACAACAAGATTTGGCGAAAACCATCTTGTCTAAACCTTTCCAAGAAGTCTTTAACTTGAACAAGGGTTCGATTCCCGTTCGCCTAGATATGGATATGTCAAAGTTTGATCAATGTGCCTTGGATTCGATGGAGGCATTTAAAGCAACTGCAGATACCGGTGGTTTAGTTCCAAGTATGGCACATGGTATGTCAACAACCAGTTATGTACAGGGTGCGATGTTTGATGTGATCACCAACTTCTTTAATGATAACGATGCCGATCCAAAAACGGCAGCAGAGAAATTGGCTAAAGCGGTTAAAGCTGCCCAATAACTTTTCTTAATTTAAATCTCACTGAACTTAGGCTGCGTGTGTACTCACGTAGCCTAGATAACCTTTACCTAAAATTTATTCAATTAAGTTTCAGGTATAGATGTAAACAAAGGATCGGTTATGGACAACGCTTTCGATTCCACTAAGCATCAGCCTCACGAAAGGGATGGTGCTCAATCTGGCTCAGCCATGCCAACTCGGCGAACGGCACCAAAACTTAAACTAGTCGATAGGCTGCAACATTGGCTGCCTAAAATTGTATTAGCTCCTACCTTAGTCATCACCGTAGTGTGCATTTATGGCTACATAATTTGGACCGGAGCTTTATCACTCACTAATTCTCGCTTTTTGCCGAGTTTTAATTTCACTGGCTTTGGTCAATATGCCAAGTTGATGGAAAACGACCGCTGGATTACCTCGATCACTAATCTAGGCATTTTCGGGCTGTTATTTCTGGCGATTGTGATTGTACTAGGGGTAGGGTTGGCGATTTTTCTGGATCAAAATATCCGTAATGAAGGGGTGATCCGCAGTATTTATCTCTATCCAATGGCGCTGTCATTTATTGTCACTGGTACGGCTTGGAAATGGATATTAAATCCCGGGCTTGGTATTGAAAAAATGGTACGAGATTGGGGCTTTACGGACTTCAAATTCGATTGGATTGTGGATTCGGATATGGTGGTTTACACCTTAGTTATTGCTGCCGTTTGGCAATCGTCAGGATTTGTGATGGCGATGTTCCTAGCAGGGCTTCGTGGTATTGACTCTTCAATTATTAAAGCTGCGCAAATTGATGGTGCGAGTCTGCCTCGTATTTACTGGAGCATAGTGATGCCATGCTTACGCCCGGTATTTTTTAGTGCGGTGATCATTACTTCACATATTGCGATAAAAAGCTTCGATTTGGTGACTGCGCTGACCGCAGGTGGGCCTGGTTATTCTTCTGATTTACCTGCGTTATTTATGTATGCCTATTCGTTTACCCGTGGTCAAACCGCATTAGGTTCGGCGAGTGCCATGATGATGTTAGCTGGGATATTAGCGATTTTAGTGCCGTACTTGTATTCAGAGTTAAGGGAGAAAAAATCATGATGGCCCAAAATCTGAAACTTCAAAAGCGAAAGCCTCAGCCTAATAAAGCAAATTATTTTAATTCCAAGCGAGTCGGGCGTATTGCGATATACAGTTTGCTGATTTTTTTCTGTGTGCTGTATTTGATGCCATTGTTTGTCATGGTGATTACCTCATTTAAAAGCTTGGGTGATATCCGTACCGGTAACTTAATGTCTTTGCCGACAGAATGGGTATTGGATGCTTGGCATAAAGCTTGGTCGACATCTTGTACTGGCGTGAAATGTGAAGGGATCAAAAGTTATTTCTGGAACTCCTTTCAAATGGTGATTCCAGCAGTAGCAATTTCAACACTGATGGGGGCCTTTAATGGTTATGTGATCAGCAAATGGCAGTTCAGAGGTTCTAACCTACTGTTTAGCTTATTACTCTTTGGTTGCTTTATTCCTTTCCAAGTAGTGTTACTGCCGATGGCGGCGACCTTGGGGTACTTTGGATTAGCGAATACCACAACGGGATTAGTGATCGTGCATGTTATTTATGGGCTGGCATTTACCACGCTATTTTTCCGAAACTTTTATATTGGAGTCCCTGATGAATTGGTTAAAGCCGCTAAGTTAGATGGTGCTGGGTTCTTTACTATCTTCTTCCGTATCATGTTGCCACTTTCTACTCCTATCATCATGGTGACCGTGATCTGGCAATTTACTTCAATTTGGAATGACTTCTTGTTTGGTGTGGTGTATTCCGGTTCGGAAACTCAGCCGATTACCGTGGCGCTTAATAACTTAGTCAATACCAGCACCGGCGTTAAAGAATATAACGTCGATATGGCTGCCGCCATTATAGCTGCATTGCCAACCTTGTTGGTCTATGTCGTGGCAGGGAAGTATTTCGTGAGAGGGTTGACTGCTGGCTCCGTTAAAGGATAGCGGAAACACAAAGCCTCAAACAACGCCAATTTAGCTTAAAAGGAAAAGAATAATGGCTGCTTTAGAACTAAATCAAATTCGTAAAACCTACCGCAATGCGGACAATGAAACGCTGAAAGGGATTAACATTCAAATTGAATCTGGTGAGTTTCTGATCTTGGTTGGTCCTTCGGGTTGTGGTAAGTCAACCTTAATGAATACTATCGCTGGACTGGAATCAATAAGTTCTGGTGAGATTGTGATCGATGGTGTGGATGTCTCGAATGTCGAACCAAAAGATCGTGATATTGCGATGGTGTTTCAATCTTATGCTTTGTACCCAAATATGACGGTGCGCGGCAATATCGCATTTGGTTTGAAGATCCGTAAGATGCCACAAATCAAAATCGATGCGGAAGTCAATCGAGTAGCGGAAATGCTGCAAATCGATCATTTACTTGATAGAAAACCAGCGCAACTTTCTGGTGGTCAGCGTCAGCGTGTTGCGATGGGTCGCGCATTGGCACGCCAACCTAAGTTGTATTTATTTGATGAGCCACTTTCTAACTTAGATGCGAAATTACGAGTAGAAATGCGCACACAAATTAAACGTTTACACCAACAGTTAAATACCACCATCGTGTACGTTACCCATGATCAAATTGAGGCAATGACATTAGCCGATCGTATCGCGGTAATGAAAGATGGCGAATTACAGCAATTAGGTACGCCGAAAGAAATTTATAATCAACCCAATAATATGTTTGTGGCTGGCTTTATGGGCTCGCCATCAATGAATTTTATTAAAGCTCGAGTGGATTTAGACTCGGATGATAAACCACAAGGTGAGATTTGGACTGCAGATGGTAAAGCCCATAAAATCAATCTACCGGATCGTTTACGTAAGTTTGATGGAGAGACAGTGATTATCGGTCTGCGACCTGAATACATCACAGAACAACCGAGTGAAGAAGAGCGCACCTTTACCGAAATCCCGATGCAAATTGATGTATTAGAACCTACAGGTCCGGATACCATCGCGATTATTGAAATCAATCAAGAGCATGTCGCTTGTCGTCTATCGGCAGAGTTTGATGCCAAAGTAGGTGAAACAGTGCCGCTGTATTTTGATTTATCAAGTGCGGTCTTTTTTGATGTACGAACAGAGATGCGAATTTGATTAATCCTCCAAACCATCATAGCGGTAACTTATCGCTTTAACGTGTCAATCGTTGCGATGTTTTTGACCAGTTAATTCAAAAATAATCGCAACTCCCTTGAAAAAGAATTGAATGACCCCATCTCTGAAACGTGATCATTCTCTGCTATGAATAAAAAATCATAGAATGAGCACGTGAGAATTTAGGACTTGACTCGACAGGCTCTGTTCATGCCGCTAGAATGGCGCGTCTGAATTTTATCCTGAGACTAATAGGAGAGGCCTTTTTCTTTGTTTTTCATTATCGATACTATCTTTAATAAAAATGAAGAAGGTTTCACTCATTAGTTCAATCATCGGTTTAATTGTGTTTACTTTAATCGTATTTACATAGTTACGTTGGTTGATGCTCACCATTTTTATGTGTCCAAATTGGGCACAACACAAGGAATGAGGCGAACACTTATCCAAAGGGTAGGTCTAGCTCATATGCTCATAATTACTGAGCCAGTTTTGAGGTTTATAAATAATGCAAGCTACTGTTGAAACTCTAGAAGGCCTAGAACGCCGTCTTACTATTACTGTTCCTGCTGCTAACATCGAAGATGCAGTAACAGCTGAATTGCGCAATATCGCGAAAAACCGTCGTTTCGATGGTTTCCGTAAAGGTAAAGTACCGATGAAGATGGTTGCACAAATGTACGGCAAAGCAGTACGTCAAGACGTGATGGGTGAAGTGATGCAGCGTCATTTCATCGAAACAATCGTTAAAGAAAAAATCAACCCAGCGGGCGCACCAACATTCGCTCCAGTTGAAACTGAAGAAGGCAAAGATCTTGTTTTCAACGCAACTTTTGAAGTTTACCCAGAAGTTGAATTGAAAGGTCTTGAAAACATCACTGTTGAGAAACCAGCAGTAGAAGTAAAAGATGAAGATGTCGCTGAAATGCTTGAAACACTTCGCAAGCAACAGTCTACTTGGGCTGAAGTTGAAGAAGCTGTAAGCGCTGATAGCCGTGCAACAATCGATTTTGTAGGTTTCATCGACGGTGAAGAATTCGAAGGCGGTAAAGCAGAAGCATTCCCTCTAGAAATGGGCCAAGGTCGCATGATCCCTGGCTTTGAAGACGGAATCCTAGGTAAGAAAGCGGGTGAAGAGTTCTCTATCGATGTAAACTTCCCTGAAGATTACCACGCTGAAAACCTAAAAGGTAAAGCAGCTAAGTTCGACATCAAACTAAGCAAAGTTGAAACTCGTGAGCTTCCTGAGCTAACTGATGAGTTCGTTGCTAAGTTTGGCGTAAACGAAGGTGGTGTTGAAGCACTGAAAACTGAAGTACGTAAAAACATGGAACGTGAGCTTAAGCAAGCGGTTAAAGGCCGTATTAAAGAGCAAGCGATCAATGGTCTTGTTGAACAAAACGAGATGGATGTACCTTCTGCACTTATCGACCAAGAAATCGAAGTTCTACGTCAACAAGCTGCTCAACGTTTCGGTGGCAACCCTGAAGCAGCCGCTCAGCTTCCACGTGAACTATTTGAAGAGCAAGCAGCTCGTCGCGTAAAAGTTGGTCTACTTCTAGGTGAAGTAATCAAGTCTGAAGAGCTAAAAGCTGACGACGATCGCGTTAAAGCGCTAATCGAAGAAATGGCGACAGCTTATGAAGATCCATCAGAAGTGATCGCATACTACGAGCAAAACGAGCAGATGATGAACAACATCCGCAACGTAGCACTAGAAGATCAAGCTATTGATGCAATCATTGCTAAAGCAAAAGTTTCTGATAAAGAAGTGAGCTTCAATGAGTTAATGAACCAGCAACAACCTGCGTAATCACTCAATTTATTAAGTGAAATCAGGTTTCGCTGAGTAGAAGAGTTGACAGCTTTTCGGCTCTTCTGCTAACAATGGCTCGATATGGCACTCTAAAGTTTAGAGAGGTTCATTCGGGCCATTTTATTTTTTAGCTTATTAGGCTATTTATTTTGGTCTACCGATTATTTATTTTGTCTTACAGACCATTTATTGAGGTTTTCAAACTATCTAAATGGTATTGGTAAGCATCTAGGTTTATGATTAACTCAGTTTTGTTTATTATCTATTAGTAATCAATCATATTGGTAAACCTATCTACTACAGGGAAAGCGAAAATGAGCTACCAAGAAAATAATACAATGTCTCCAATTGTTGATGCGCTTGTGCCAATGGTGGTAGAGCAAACTTCTCGTGGTGAGCGTTCTTACGATATCTATTCTCGCCTACTAAAAGAACGTATTATATTTTTAACAGGGCAAGTTGAAGATCACATGGCAAACCTTGTGGTTGCTCAATTATTATTTTTAGAATCTGAAAGCCCAGATAAAGATATTTTCTTATACATCAACTCTCCAGGTGGTTCTGTGACTGCAGGGATGTCGATTTACGATACGATGCAATTTATTAAGCCAAATGTAAGTACGGTATGTATGGGGCAAGCTTGCTCTATGGGGGCGTTCTTACTTGCTGGTGGCGAAAAAGGTAAGCGTTTCTGCCTGCCGAATTCTCGTGTGATGATTCACCAACCATTAGGTGGTTTCCAAGGTCAGGCTTCTGATATTCAAATTCATGCGCAAGAAATTCTAACGATTAAACAACGTTTGAATAATCTATTAGCAGAACATACAGGCCAACCGTTAGACATCATTGAGCGTGATACTGACCGTGATAATTTCATGTCGGCTCAGCAATCAGTAGATTACGGCTTGGTTGATGCTGTATTGGAAAAACGTCCAGCATAAATGAACAATCCTCACTTTATTGAATGAAAGAACGCAGCAATAAATACGGTCTTGTTCACTAAATAGAGTGAGGTTTATTGGTCTCAACCTAGTACATTGTCTTTTATCAATAGGGCATTGTGAGTCAAATTGTTGTAGACTGAACAGAAGAATTAAAGGCTAAGAGGTTAGCGAATGACAGATAAAAGCAAAGAGGGTGGTAGTACTAAACTGCTGTATTGCTCTTTCTGCGGTAAAAGCCAGCACGAGGTTCGCAAGCTGATCGCAGGTCCTTCCGTTTACGTATGTGATGAATGTGTCGATTTATGTAACGACATCATACGTGAAGAAGTGAAAGACGTAGTTCCAAAGAAAGAGTCGGAAGCGCTTCCGACACCTAAAGAAATTCGTGCACACTTAGATGACTATGTTATCGGTCAAGATTATGCCAAGAAAGTGCTGTCTGTTGCGGTTTACAACCACTATAAGCGTTTGCGTAATGGTGATAAAACCAAAGACGGTGTTGAGCTAGGTAAAAGTAATATTTTGCTTATCGGTCCAACCGGTAGTGGTAAAACTTTGTTAGCTGAGACTTTAGCGCGTTTTCTTGATGTACCGTTCACTATGGCAGATGCTACTACGTTAACCGAAGCAGGTTACGTGGGTGAAGATGTAGAAAACATCATTCAAAAACTGCTGCAAAAATGTGATTACGATGTTGCGAAAGCGGAACGTGGTATCGTGTATATCGATGAGATTGATAAAATTTCTCGTAAAGCGGAAAACCCGTCGATCACTCGTGATGTATCGGGCGAAGGTGTGCAGCAAGCATTACTAAAACTGGTTGAAGGTACGGTTGCATCGGTTCCACCACAAGGTGGCCGCAAGCATCCTCAACAAGAGTTTTTACAAGTTGATACGTCTAAGATCTTATTTATCTGTGGTGGCGCATTTGCTGGCCTAGATAAAGTGATTGAGCAGCGTGTTGCTGTTGGAACTGGTATTGGTTTCGGTGCGGAAGTACGCAGTAAAGATGAAGCAAAAAGTGCAGGTGAGCTATTCAAACAAGTTGAACCAGAAGATTTGGTGAAATATGGTTTGATCCCTGAGTTTATTGGTCGTCTACCAGTAACTACTACCTTGACAGAGCTTGATGAAGAAGCTTTGATTCAGATCCTTTGTGAACCGAAAAATGCACTGACTAAACAATATGGTGCTTTGTTCGATTTAGAAGGTGCTGAGCTTGAGTTCCGTGAAGATGCGCTTCAAGCGATTGCTAAAAAAGCAATGGAGCGTAAAACAGGTGCTCGTGGTCTGCGTTCAATTCTTGAGTCTGTTCTGCTTGAAACCATGTATGAGTTACCTTCCAATAAAGAGGTGACGAAAGTGGTGATTGATGAATCTGTAATCAAAGGCGAATCTGAGCCGTTATTGATTTATCAAAATGCTGAAAATCAGCTCGCTAGCTCTGAATAATTCGAGTTATCATCAAAATATGAATTTAAAGGAGGCTTTATGCCTCCTTTTTGTATTTTGTTATTGAAACTAGCAAGATAGCCCCCATATACTTTTCAATGAATGTGCAAACGGAATAGAGAGAATAATATGAACTTGGAGCGTTCCGAGCGTATCGAGATTCCCGTATTACCCCTACGTGATGTTGTGGTTTACCCACACATGGTCATTCCACTTTTTGTTGGCCGTGAAAAGTCGATTCAATGTTTAGAAACCGCAATGGATACTAATAAACAAGTTTTATTGGTGGCTCAAAAAGATGCGGAAACCGATGAACCCAACATCGATGACTTATTTTCTACAGGGACAGTTGCCACTATTTTGCAGTTGTTAAAACTGCCAGATGGTACGGTAAAAGTATTGGTTGAAGGGCAGCAGCGTGCCAAAGTGCATGCTTTTTCTAATGAAGAATTCTTCACTGCCGATGCTGAGTATTTAGCAACCCCTGAAATTGATGAGCGTGAACAAGAAGTTATTGTTCGTAGTGCGATTAATCAGTTTGAAGGCTTTATCAAGCTAAATAAAAAGATTCCACCAGAAGTACTGACTTCGCTTAATGGTATTGATGAAGCTGCGCGCCTTGCAGACACCATCGCCGCTCATATGCCATTAAAACTCAATGATAAGCAACGTGTGCTTGAAATCATCGATGTTGTTGAACGCCTAGAGTTTTTAATGGGCATGATGGAGTCGGAAATTGACTTATTACAAGTTGAAAAACGTATCCGTGGCCGTGTTAAAAAGCAGATGGAAAAATCTCAACGCGAGTACTATTTGAATGAGCAAATGAAAGCGATTCAAAAAGAACTTGGCGACATGGATGATGCTCCAGATGAATTCGAAGCTCTGCAAAAGAAAATCGAAGACGCGAAAATGCCAAAAGAAGCTCGTGAGAAAACCGAGCAAGAGTTACAAAAGCTGAAGATGATGTCGCCAATGTCGGCAGAAGCAACCGTGGTTCGGGGCTATATCGATTGGATGGTTGGCGTACCTTGGGCTAAACGCTCTAAAGTGAAAAAGAATTTAGCGAAAGCTGAAGAAGTCCTTAATGAAGACCACTATGGTTTAGAGCGTGTGAAAGAACGCATTCTTGAGTACTTAGCGGTGCAAAACCGTATTAACAAGCTTAAAGGGCCGATTCTGTGCCTCGTTGGGCCTCCAGGTGTAGGTAAAACCTCCCTTGGTCGCTCAATTGCTGCCGCAACGGGTCGTAAATATACTCGTATGGCGCTTGGTGGCGTGCGTGATGAAGCGGAAATTCGCGGTCACCGTCGTACGTATATCGGCTCGATGCCAGGGAAATTAATCCAAAAAATGTCGAAAGTGGGAGTGAAAAACCCACTATTTCTATTGGATGAGATCGATAAAATGGCGTCAGATATGCGTGGTGATCCATCATCAGCATTGTTAGAAGTACTTGATCCTGAGCAGAACAACTCATTTAATGATCATTATTTAGAAGTAGATTTCGATTTGTCTGATGTGATGTTTGTTGCGACGTCGAACTCCATGAACATTCCTGGTCCATTATTGGATCGAATGGAAGTGATTCGTTTGTCGGGCTACACCGAAGATGAAAAGCTTAATATTGCTAAACGCCACTTAGTGGATAAGCAAATTGAACGTAATGGTTTGAAGCCTCACGAGATTGTGATCGAAGACTCAGCGATCATCGGTATTATTCGCTATTACACGCGTGAAGCTGGCGTACGCAGCCTTGAGCGTGAAATCTCGAAGATATGCCGTAAAGCGGTTAAAAATATCTTATTGGACAGCGAACTGAAATCCGTGACAGTTACTATGGATAACTTGAAAGAGTATCTAGGTGTGCAACGTTGTGATTATGGTAAAGCCGAAGAAAGTAACCGTATTGGCCAAGTAACAGGCCTTGCTTGGACTGAAGTAGGCGGTGATTTACTGACAATTGAAACACAATCCATGATAGGTAAAGGTAAATTAACTTATACCGGTTCACTGGGGGATGTGATGCAAGAGTCTATTCAGGCCGCCATGACGGTAGTTCGCTCTCGTGCAGAAAAGTTAGGTATTAACCCTGATTTTTACGAAAAACGTGATATTCATGTCCATGTACCAGAAGGTGCGACTCCAAAAGATGGTCCAAGTGCCGGTATCGCAATGTGCACTGCTTTAGTCTCGAGTTTAACTGGTAATCCGGTACGTGCTGATGTCGCGATGACAGGCGAAATTACTCTACGTGGTGAAGTACTTCCGATCGGTGGGTTGAAAGAAAAACTGTTAGCGGCACACCGTGGTGGGATCAAAACGATCATTATTCCAAAAGAAAATGAACGTGATTTGGAAGATATTCCAGCCAATGTTATTGGTGACTTAAATGTTCGACCAGTACAGTGGTTAGATGAAGTATTACCATTAGCACTAGAGAATGACCCTACAGGTTGTGTGATTGAAGTCACAAACTAGTGATATTCAACAAATTTAGTTAAAAGATTGACGCTGACGAGGCAGAAAATACTTGTCAGCGTTTTTTTTCAAGGCTAAGTTAAGTTTCGATAGACCTGAGCCAAGGGTTATTAGGGCGTAAGCCTTTTAAAAGCTGATTAAATAAAGGCCAGTCTAATTTTTTATCTTTACTACAACGACAATTTTTATTGGAACGATTGCTATTAATGCTTATGTTATTAGTAGCTAAAAGGGGAACAACAAGTGAATAAAACTCAACTAGTAGAAAAAATTGCAGGCGACGCAGATATCTCTAAAGCAGCAGCAGGCCGTGCACTAGATGCATTTATCGAAACAGTAACTGAAACATTAAAATCAGAAGACCAAGTTGCCCTAGTTGGCTTTGGTACTTTTAGCGTTCGTACTCGTGCAGCTCGCACAGGTCGTAACCCTAAAACTGGTGATGTAATCCAAATTGCTGAAGCAAAAGTACCAGCATTCAAAGCAGGCAAAGCACTAAAAGACGCGTGTAACTAATTTTTCCCAATAAGTATTTTCCCTTTTTGGCGAAAATTCTTGAGGTTTTTACGTCTAACCTCAATCTTTGTTTATCAAAAAGCGCATCTTACTGGTGCGCTTTTCTTTTTCTGATATCATCGACACATATTTTTATTCTATCAAGCATAGAGTCGTAAGACGCTGTAATTGGTAACCGACAGTATTTAGAGAGCAGTCAGATTATGATGGATCGACTACGCGAAGGCGTAAATGGTATAGCAGTTAAAATTATACTTGTTTTAATTATCCTTTCTTTTGTATTTGCTGGTGTGGGCAGCTACTTAGTTGGTGGTGGTAGCACTACTGCTGCAAAGGTTGGCAACACTACTATCGACCGTGGTGCATTTGAGCAAGCGTATCAAAATGAACGCAATCGCATGCAATCACAAATGGGAGATTATTTCTCTACTTTGATGGGTGATCAGCAATACGTACAAACTTTCCGCAAAAGTGTGCTTGATCGTATGATCAACGATGTACTGCTTGAGCAATATGCGGAGTCTTTAGGCTTACGTGTCAGTGATGATCAAGTTAGCCAATTGATTCTTACCATGCCTCAATTTCAAACCAATGGTAAATTTGACCAAGATATCTATGCTGCTACGTTGCGTCGCGCAGGTTTTAGTGCCGATAGCTTTGCTGAATATTTACGTAAAGACTTATTGAAAAACCAAGTGATATCAGCCGTTCAAAACAGTGAATTTACATTGGACAATGAAGTTGAACAGCAGTCACAACTACTCACTCAAACACGTGATGTTCAAACTATTACTCTTAATGTCAGTGATTTTTCTAATAAAGCACAAGTGACCGATGAAGAACTGCAATCGTACTATAAAACGCATTCAGAGAATTTCGAGCGTCCTGAGCAGATGAAAGTAGCTTATGTTGAGCTTTCTGCAGAGCAGTTGAAAAAATCAATTCAAGTGACTGATGAAGACGCTCAAGCTTACTACCAAGAACACTTAGATAAGTATTCAACCAAAGAGCAACGCAAAGTGCGCCACATCTTGATTAAAGATGATGAAGCAAAGGCTGACGAAATCTTAGCTAAATTGAAAGCGGGTGAAGATTTTGCAACCGTTGCGAAAGAAAGCTCTGAAGATGTTGGTAGTGCCAAGCAAGGTGGCGATTTAGGATGGATTGAAAAAGGTGTGATGGATCCAGCATTTGAAGAAGCCGCTTTTGCCTTAACAACAAAAGGTGATATTTCAAACGTTGTGAAGTCAGATTTTGGTTACCACATTATTCAATTAGAAGATGAAAATGCACCAGATGCTAAACCGTATTCAGAAGTTGCTGCTGAAATAAAATCAGAGCTGCTTGATGAAAAAGCCGTTGACCAATTTTACAAGCTTCAAACCGAGCTAGAATCGGTTGCCTTTGAGTCTCCAGATTCATTAGACGAGTCAGCGAAGGTTGTGGGTCAGAAGATCCAGACGACGGATTTTATTTCTCAAGCAGATGCGCCTGAAGTTTTAAAAGTACCTGCAGTTGCTCAAGCATTAGAAAGTGCTGATGTTAAGCAAGAAGGCATGAATTCTGAAGTGTTAGAGATTGCTCCTGAGCATGTCATTGTAGTGCGTGTTAATGAAGTACGTGGTGAAACATTATTGCCTCTTGAAGAAGTAAAAGATCAAGTGAACGCGCACTTACTTGCCACTAAAGGCGAACAAAATGCTCTTGATTTAGCCTCTAAAGTGGTGGCATCACTACAAAAAGGTGATGATAGCGTGTTAGTGGATAACCAACTAAGCTTTGCTGATGAGCAGAATATCGACCGTCGTTCTCCGTTAGCACAAAACGTATTTGCTCTGCCGCACCCTAAAGATGGCTCAGCGACATACGGTCAAACTAAAGATGAGCAAGGTAATATCGTTATTGTTAAGCTGAATAAAGTCACAACAGGTGGCGATGCTCAATTTGAGCAACAAATTAGCTCTCAGTTACTGCGTATGAATAACCAACAAGATCTAGAAGTGATCTTAAATTCATTGCGTCAATCAACATCGGTGGAATACCACGGTCTTGAAGGATAATAATCGATATTGATTAATAATCGTGTAATACATGTAAAGGTTACCTTAGGGTAGCCTTTTTATTGATTATTGAAGTTTATGGTTCACTGAAATGTGTAACTAATATGTTTATGAGTAGCCAGCAACTTAGTGATGGCTCTCATGTCCATTTTTAAGACAAATCGACATACTATTTTCATTTAATCTTTTCTTTTTAGTGCTCGAAAAGGAGAGAACAAATGATGTTATTACGTTTATGTCTTGTTATGTTGCTGTCGGTTGGTGGTTTATCCAATATAGCTTTTGCGAATACGGAAGTGTCTCATGATGGCATTGAGATCACTGTCAATATCAATACCGCTAGTGCAGAAGAAATTGCTACTATGCTAAATGGAATTGGCGAGAAAAAGGCACAAGATATTGTGGAATACCGTAAAGCCAATGGCGATTTCAAATCACTTGATGAGTTAACACAAGTAAAAGGGATCGGAGAGACCATTTTAGAGAAGAATAAACAACGAATCTTACTCTAGTATTCTTACGGCTTTAAAAGTGCCGTCTAATTAGATTACTACTATTTGGAATTGTGAGATCAAGAGCCTTTCGCTGCGCTGTGAGGCTCTTTTATCTATTAGTGCCTACTTGCGTCGGTTTGACGATAATAGCAAGCACCGCCCCGGATATTGCGCCAAATAGGTGTGCATCAATGGCAACTTTAGCACCAATTAATGCTTCACTACCCGTTGCTGAGCCGAACCATTGCTCCCAGAGGATTTTTGCAGTTAAACCCGTTAACAGCAGCGCGTTGCTTTTACGACCTAACCGATATTCGACAAGTGCATAAAATGCAAATAAGCCGTGCAATACACCAGATAAACCAACGTATATTTGCATTGAGGTAAACAGAAGTAGGCTGCCTACGCTAAGGCACAACCCGGTAAATACCAATAAAAATTGTCGTGCTTCGAGGTTAGCACGAAAAATGAAGCTGATAACCCATAAGCCAGCGACATTCATCGCGAGATGATAGAGATTGGTATGGGTTAAGTTTCCTGTTACGATCCGCCACCATTGACCCGTCATAATGGCGTTATGATTCCATTGCATCCACTCTTGTAGACTAGGTATTTGGGATAGACCCATTAGTGCGCTAATGCTGAAAAGTAAAAGGATCGCTCTCATTCCCATGTCTCGATATTGTTTACAATGCGGAAAGGCTAATAATGCCTGTATTTGTGATTGGATTAAACCAATAGATTGCTCGGTACGAGTGGTAATCTTGCAGCATCCCAGTGAATCTAAGAGGCCAATGGGTACAGCAAAAATACTGCAATTAAGTTTGAGTCGGTGTGATATCTGGGTTGGTGAAGATTTTTCTCAACATCCAGAGTTAAGTGCCTTACTACAAGATGATCAAACGGAGTCGCTTATTTTATACCCAAGTGAAAATAGTCAACCACTGAGCAGTGTAGCTCTGAAATACGATCAGCTCGCGACCGAGAATAAACACTTATGTTTGATCTTACTGGATGGCACTTGGAAAAAAGCTTATAAGATGTGGCAAATGTCGAGTAACTTACATTCATTGTCGTGTGTGGCGTTACCGAGTCACTTGCAAGGTAATTACCGTATCAGAAAGGCCCCCACAGAACAGCACCTTTCTACTGTTGAGGCTGGTTTTCATGCATTATCAACGATTGAGCCTCAAGTCGATTTCTCACCATTACTTACCGCATTTACCAATATGGTCGACTTTCAGATATCCCAAATGCCAGAAGGGATCTTTGAGCGTAATTACAACACTTAGCCCATAACTTTTAGTGACATCAATTAAAAGGACACATGAGCAGAGAATAACTGTTGATGAACTTTTTGTGCATAGCCATCGGTCATGGCTGAAATATAATCGGCTAAAATTCGGGTTCCACCTTGATGATCTTGTTCCGCTTCTTGCCATTTTTGTTTGGTTGCTTCTGGCAATAAACGCATAGGGTCGGCATTGAGAGCTTCGAATATATCCATGATGATTTGTTGACCTTTATATTCAAATTGCTGGACTTCTGGAACATGAATTACATATTGGTTTACAAAGCTTTTAAACACGTCTAAAGCGTAAGCCATCGGCGCGTCTAAATAGGCATTAATATTCAATAATGGCTCATCAAAAGCGGTTTCTGAATAAACCGGTTTTAGCGAGATACTCGTAAGCAGTGCATTAACAATGCCACCAATTGCATCTTTACGTTCATGATGTTTGCCTGAAAATAGTTTATCACTGAGGGCGTTGATGTTTTTTTCAAACCATTCATCATCGCACTCTGCGAGCTTACTCGCTGCACCTTCTTGCCACTGTTTACGATTAACCATGTTCAGAACGATGGCATCCTCTAGATCATGGACGCCATACGCGATGTCATCGGCTAACTCCATAATAGAGCAATCTAATGATTTAAAACGCGTTTTGTAATGGCTATATGGACTAGACTCAGGTTGGCTACGCTTGGTGCTTAATAACACTTTGTCATGTTCAGATAATGGCTTGAGCACCCAATCTAAAAATGGGCTATCGATATCATAGATGCCTTTTGCAGGTAACCAATCTTGAGCTTTAAGTTGCCTTGGGGTTGCCACATCTTTTGGTCGGTGATTGCTTTGTACTTGGCTTATCAGCGCAGGGTACTTCAATAACCCGAGTAGCGTTCGCCTAGCTAAGTTCATACCGTGATGTTCAGTGTATGGCTCTAATTGAGTCATAATACGGAAGGTTTGTGCATTACCTTCAAAACCACCGTGATTACGCAGCATATAATTGAGTGCTACTTCGCCACCATGACCAAAAGGTGGATGGCCGATATCATGCGCCAAACATAAGGTTTCAATTAAGCTTGCCGGAGGTAGTAAGTCATTATATTCAGGCTGCTTTTGTTTAACCTGTTCGAGAATACCACTGCCAATTTGTGATACTTCAAGTGAGTGAGTTAAGCGAGTGCGGTAAAAATCATTTAAGCCAGTACCATGGACTTGAGTTTTTGCCTGTAGGCGACGAAATGCTGCCGAGTGTAATACTCGAGCACGATCTCGCTGGTAAACATCACGGTGATCATTACGTCTTAATTTTTGTTCATTATTGTTGCGAGCTTGCCATTCATCCTGACTAATAGGAGCAATACCATTGGTCGCTTTTTTTGAATTATCATCCATGATGTTAACCTTATTTAACTGATTTCATCGAGCGTAAGTTGAAAACTCGGAGCAAACACATCCAAGAAGTAACGCATCTCTGGAGTTTCACGCTCTTTTAATGTGGTTTCTAAACGGCTTTTGGCAAGCTCATATTCATGGTTGCCTGCCGACAGTTCTTCCAAACATTTTAAATAAGCACATAAGCTATCAGCTTGTTTTACCATAGCTTTATCGCTTTCATCAATTTCTTCACTCATTAAGAATGGGGCAAAATCTTGTTGAAACTCTTCCGGTAACATAGAGACCAGTTTTTTCTCTGCAGCGAGCTCAATTTTTTTGTATTCGTTAGCAATCGCCGGGTTGTAGTATTTGACCGGAGTTGGCAGGTCTCCGGTGAGTACCTCACTGGTATCGTGATACATACCGAGCAATGCAATTCGCTCAGGGTTTACGTTGCCCCCAAACTTTTTATTTTTAATGATGGCTAAGGCATGGCCAACGAACGCCACTTGAAGGCTATGCTCTGAAATATTTTCTGCTGAAATGGAGCGCATTAAAGGCCAACGTTGAATCAGTTTCATACGGGCAAGGTGAGCGAAAAAATGGCTAGGTTGAGGTGTGGTCATGAGATACCTCCGAGAATAATGATTAAATGTAAAACAGGCTTCCCATGATGAGAAGCCTGCGTGTTAATTATTGAGAATAAGTCGTTAAGAAGCGTTCAAGTCGGCCAATTGCCATTTCGAGATCTTCTACGTGAGGCAAAGTAACAATTCGGAAGTGATCTGGTTGCTTCCAGTTAAATCCGGTTCCTTGTACTAACAACACTTTTTCTTGTACTAAAAAGTCGAGAACAAATTTAGCATCATCTTTAATATTGAATTTCTTCACATCAATTTTCGGGAAAAGATACATTGCACCCTTCGGCTTTACGCAAGTGATTCCTGGGATTTGAGTGAGTAACTCATAAGCTCGATTACGCTGCTCTAATAAACGTCCACCAGGCAAAATAAGTTCATTGATACTTTGATAGCCGCCAAGTGCCGTTTGAATCGCATGTTGCATTGGTACGTTGGCACATAAACGCATTGAGGCCAGCATATCTAAGCCATCGATATAGCCTTTCGCAAGATGCTTTGGACCGGTTAAGAACATCCAACCGCCACGGAAACCACATACGCGATAGGCTTTCGATAAACCATTAAAGGTTGCCATTAAGACGTCATCGGCAAGCGTGGCAATTGAAGTATGGATTGCACCATCGTAGAGTACTTTATCGTAAATCTCGTCAGCAAAAATAATCAGGTTATTCTGGCGGGCAATTTCAACGACTTCCAATAGGAAATCTCGGCTATACACAGCACCGGTTGGATTGTTTGGATTAATCAGCACGATACCGCGAGTTTGCGGCGTGATCTTGCTTTTGATGTCATCAAGATCAGGATACCAATCCGACGATTCATCACAAATATAGTGAACAGGATTACCGCCAGCTAATGATGCTGCTGCTGTCCAAAGTGGGTAGTCAGGGGCTGGAATTAAGATTTCATCGCCATTATTCAGCAAAGCCTGCATCGACATTACGATAAGCTCAGATGCACCGTTACCGATATAAACGTCTTCAACTTCTAACTCACGTAAGCCTAGTTTTTGATAGTGCTGTACCACTGCTTTACGTGCAGAATAAATCCCTTTTGAATCACAATAGCCCTGTGACGTTGGTAGGTTACGGATCACATCAACAAGAATCTCATCAGGGGCGTCAAAACCAAATGGGGCTGGGTTGCCAATATTCAGTTTTAAAATCTTTTGCCCTTCTTCTTCCATGCGTTTGGCATGTTTTAAGATTGGCCCTCGAATGTCGTAACAGACATTATCGAGTTTTGATGACATCTCGATGTTGTTCATAGCCTTATACCCGTTTATTAATATGTTTGTGACCTATCAAGTTACACTATTTTTTATGGGCAAACCATATCCAGAGCAGCTGTAAACAGTATATTTGTGCGAGTTTGATGGTTATTGAATAAAAAGTGTCTGTTTGGTTTTTAAGAATGGAAAATTTTTACAGTTCCTACGCGAATCTTCCTTGTTTAAAGACTTGGATGATAGCTCTGAATTCTGCAGTTGGAAGTCACTTGGGTATATGAGTGATTATTTCACAACAAACCTAGAGATAAAGTAGCTTACTGCTTGATCTGCATCACTTGAAGCCATAGAGTATGCGGCAAAATATAAGATATTAATCAGCCATAAAGCTATACTTAAGCGTGAAGGCTGTAGAAATCAAAATGAGAGGTCGACTTGTCTGAATTACCCCAAGTGATTGAGCTAATAATTGAACGAATTAGACGTGGGCAAGTTTCGAGTGAAAACCGTATCTCTGAGGTAGTCAATTTACCCGAAGATTTTAGTGCTATTGACTGGCTAGAAGGGCAATCGCTATATCCTCGCTTTTACTGGCAGTCACGTGATGAGCGTGAAGAAGTCATTGCTTTAGAACAAGTGAATAGTTTTACCAACCCACTAGATGCTTACTCCATTCTTGCTGAGCAACAAAGAGTGTGGGGCGGCAAAGCTTTCGATAGTGAGCACTCTAATACGCCAGAGCTTACCAGCTACTTTTTCTTACCAAAAATAGAATTCATTCGTCAAGATAATCAATGGACAGTCAATGCTAATATTGATCCAGATGTTGAATTGACGATTGATGCTTTACTGCAACTAAAGGCGGACTACCAACCGATAGAAACGTTGGTTCCTCAATCAAGCCAAATTTACTTTTCACCTCAATTTGATGAGTGGAAACATATTTTAAGTAAGGCATTAACTGCGATTGAAGCTCAAGAGTTCGAAAAAGTGGTGTTAGCCAGAAAAACTTTGGTTGAATTATCTAAGCCAATTAGTGCTGCTCAGTTACTAAAGTCGAGCCGTGAACAAAATCATAATAGCTTTCACTTTTTAGTGTCACTGGCTCCTAATCGGAGTTTTGTTGGCTCGACACCTGAGCGTTTATATCGCCGTTCGGGAGATCAGGTAGAAACCGAAGCATTAGCTGGGACGATTGGTCGCAGTGATGATCTTGTTGAAGATAAAAAACTGTCTGATTGGTTGATGAACGATGATAAAAATCAGCGTGAAAATCAAATTGTAGTGAATGACATTATTGACCGTTTGGGCCCGTATACCGAAAATATTGCAGTGCATCCTGAAGTGCAATTAATTCAATTGCGTAGAGTTCAGCATTTGAAGCGTCATATTAATGGACGCTTATCTTCAGAGGTGAAAGGAATACAGTTGTTATCCGCTTTACAGCCTACCGCAGCTATTGCTGGCCTACCACGTGAAGCATCCCTTAATTTTATTCGTATGAATGAGCCTTTTACTCGTGGCTGGTATAGCGGCTCGTTAGGCTATTTTGGTCATCACCAAGCGGAATTTTGCGTTTCCATCCGTAGTGCTTCATTAGTCGATAACACAGTTAAACTTTACGCAGGTGCTGGCATTGTTCCAGGATCTGAAGCAGAGTTTGAATGGCAAGAATTGAACCGTAAAACGGCCACATTATTAAACTTGATTACCGACTATCCAATTGAAAATGAACGTGGTGAAACCGTATGAGCCAAGCTGGATTAAATCGAATTTGGGCTCAAGCTATTTTAGAGACGCTTGCTCAATCCGGTGTGAAACATATATGCATTGCTCCGGGCTCTCGTTCAACACCTTTAAGCCTTGAAGCATTAGAACTTGCACAACGTTCAGAACTTACTGTGCATACCCATTTTGATGAGCGTGGTTTAGGCTTCTTAGCACTAGGGATTGCTAAGGCAACTCAAGATCCAGTGGCAGTGATTGTTACCTCGGGTACGGCTGTCGCAAACTTATTACCAAGTGTGGCGGAGTCTGGTTTAACTGGCGAAAAACTTATTTTGTTAACCTCTGATCGCCCACAGAGTTTGATTGGTGTCGGTGCGAATCAAGCGATTGTGCAAAAAGGGATCTTTTCTTCTCATGTGAGAAAAAGTGTCGAACTTGCTAGTCCGAGCCGAGAGCCAAACCAGCCTACACCTCAAGAATTAATTCAAGCGCTGAGCGATATTAATCATGCTTTAGCTTATCAATATACTGTATCAGGTTCGCTACATATTAACTGCCCATATCCAGAGCCTTTGTATATTCAAAGTGAACAAGAAAAACAGCAATATCAGCCAGATTTAGTACAAGCGATGGACTCACAACGTCATTATTTAGAATTGACCAAATTGTATCCAAGTTACAACGTCCCTGAACTAACCAATAGCTCTCAGCAAGACATTATCAATCAGCTACCTCATTTAAAAGGGGTTATCTTGATTGGAAAAATGCCGTTGGATGACGCTCAAAAAGTTTCACAGTGGGCGAAAACATTAGGTTGGCCAATTTTTGCCGATCCTCAATCTGGTGTCAGCAGTGAATGGGCGCATTATGATTTATGGCTACAACAACCGGCTTATTTTGAACAATTATCACAAGCAGATTGTGTTTTACAGTTTGGTGCGCGTTTTGTATCTAAACGTATTGGGCAATTTATAAAGCAAGCAGTCTTGAATCATAACTGCTATTACTGGGTGTTTGAGCCGAACATTAGCGTGTTTAACCCAGATCGATTACCTCAACAAAGAACGGTGGCGGCGATAGGTGATTGCATTACGATGCTTGAAAATGCCTCACCATCATCGATTAATCACGTAGTTAGCTGGGCTGATAAACTACAACAACCGAAAGTATTGGTTGAGCAGGCCGCTTCTGATATTCAACAGAGTCACCAGTTAACCGAATGCCAACTTGCGCTGAATTTATCCCAATTGATTTCACTATTGCCTAATGCGGAGCTTTTTATCGGTAACAGTTTAATCGTACGTTTAGCGGATATGTTATCGACTATTGAATCTACGCAGGTTTATACCAACCGAGGCGCATCAGGTATTGATGGTTTGGTGGCGACGGCGACCGGTATTCAGCGTTCGAAAAATATTCCACTATTCACTCTGCTAGGCGATACATCACTGCTCTACGATTTAAATTCATTAGCATTGTTGACGACAGTGTTGCAACCTCATGTTGTGCTTGTGACTAATAATGATGGCGGGGCGATTTTTGATCTTTTGCCGGTACCAACCGAGCAAAAACAATATTTATACCAAATGCCGCACGGCTACCAATTTGAACATGCTGCGCATCAGTTTAAGCTTAATTATGCTGCGCCTGATTCATGGTTTAACTTGTTGGAACTGGTGCAGCAATATCTAGCCAATTTTGAACAAGGTGAGACCCGCTCAGCATTATTAGTTGAAGTGGTAACGCCAGCCGAACAAGCATCACAACAGATAAAATCCATATTGGCTAAAATAACCGAATTACATAACACTACCGAATAGGCGGGAAAATCTCATGCTTTATAGTCATATTGTCGACAACCAAGAAGGAAGCGGGATTGAAAAAAAGCAAGCGATTCCTGTTTTTTTGCATGGTTTTTTAGGGTCTAGCCAAGATTGGGATAGTTGTTTCTCGCACCTGAATGTTTCACATGCGATTCGTGTCGATTTACCATGCCATGGCCTGAGTAAATATTGTGAAGTAGAAGATTTCCAACAAGCCTGTCACCAAGTCCAACTAACGGTTCTTGCAAAGCTTAAAAAAGAAAATATGGATGCCTCAATGCCTTTGATTTTTGTTGGTTACTCATTAGGCGCGCGGATTACCATGTACGGTCTTGCAGAAAAGTGCTTTGAAGGACTTAATATTCAAGGTGCCATTCTTGAAGGTGGTAACTTTGGTTTGCAAACTGAAGAAGAAAAAGTACTACGCTGGGAAAATGATAAGCATTGGTCAAAACGTTTTGCGACAGAAGCGATTGATTATGTGTTGTTTGATTGGTATCACCAAGGTGTATTTGCCTCTTTGAGCCCAGACCAACGCGAAGAGTTAGTCGAGCTGCGTAGTGATAATCTAGGTTCTCAATTAGGTTGTATGCTACGTGCTACGTCACTATCAAAACAGCCTTATCTTTTAGACTCCTTAAAACAATTAACGATCCCGCTGCTTTATATTTGCGGTGAGCAAGACCAAAAATTTAAAGCATTGGCTGAGCAAAGCGGCTTGAAATTTAAATTGGTCTCAAAAGCGGGGCACAATGTTCATCATGAAAAGCCGGCGGAATTTGCCGCATTAATCTCTGATTTTATTAACCAGTTAAAGTAATCCTCTATGTCTATAGTTAATCCTCAAACTCGCACTGCGAAACTGTATCGCTATAATTTACCTATGGACAGTGGTGTGATCGTTCGCGATCAACGCTTATTACAAAGAGAAGGTTATATTGTAGAGCTTACGCAAGGCGATAACATGGCTTATGGTGAATGCGCGCCTTTGCCGGGTTTTAGCCAAGAAAGTTTAGATCAAGTGGAGTCTGAACTGATAGAAGCTCTGCAAGGTTGGCAGCACAATGGTGAATGGCGTGATTGGAATGTTATGAGTCCAAGCGTTGCTTTTGCGCTCTCGATGGCACAATGTGAGCTTGATGGTTTACTTCCTCAACAAGGAGAGTACCGCGCAGCACCTTTATGTAGTGGTGACCCTGATGAGCTGATTCCGATTTTTGAAACCATGTCGAAAGATGGTCGGCAAAAAGTCGCTAAAGTAAAGGTTGGTTTATATGAACCAATTCGTGACGGTATGTTAGTGAATCTATTTTTAGAATCAATTCCTGACTTACAACTGCGTCTCGATGCTAACCGTAGCTGGACTTTAGATAAAGCACTTAAGTTTGCTCAGTATGTTTCACCTGAATATCGTGAACGTATCACTTTCCTTGAAGAACCGTGTAAAACCCCAGAATTAAGCCGTGACTTTGCTCAACAAACCACGATTAATATTGCTTGGGATGAAACGGTTCAACAAATGGATTTTAATGGTTTTGAGTTATCTTCTTTGCTTGGCAATTATGTTGAAGCTGTGGTGATTAAACCTACCTTAATTGGTTCTATCGAGCATTGTTTATCTTTGATTGATTTTGCTCAGAAAAATGGATTACAGGCGGTGATTAGTTCGAGTATTGAATCGACAATCGGTTTAACTCAATTGGCAAGATTGTCGGCTTGGAAAACGCCACAACAGATACCTGGTCTCGATACCTTGCAACTTTTTCAAGCTCAATTAGAAATCACTTGGCCAGATAGCAAACTGCCAGTTTCAATGTTAGCTGAACAGACACTGATTAAGCAGTTTGTCGATTAGTCACATACCCCAAAGTAATTGGGGCGAATGAACGCCGACAACAAAGCAGCTACTTCAAGTACGGCGGGTATAACCGAAAGGTAGTAATGTGGATTTGATACAGCAATGGTGTGTAGAACATGCTGAAAAGACGGCGTTAGTCACCCCAACAGGCTCGTATACTTGGCAGCAATTAGATGAAGAAATCACTCAGTTGAGCTTGCAGTTAAAATCTCAAGGGGTGAAGAGTGGTCATATTATTGCGGTGATCAGTAAAAATGAACCTAAAGTGGTTTTTTTATATTTAGCGCTGTTAAGGCTTGGGGCTTTATGTGCCTTAATGCCACCTCAACCGATGATTGGGATAAAACAAAAGCTCAATATCATTCAAGCTAATTTTGTCTGGTTATCTGAATCGATTGATTCACTTCATGATACTGAGTTTGATCTTCCCTGCTTGTCATTGATTTTAGGCCAATCTCTAGCATCAGATAACGCCTCAATAGATATCGATTTACCTTATTGCTTTAGCTCGGAACAATTTGCCAGCATCGTTTTCACTTCGGGCTCGACAGGTATTCCGAAAGCAGTCGTACATGCGGTTAAGCATCATATCGCTAGTGCGAATGGTATTACCCAACAGTTTTTATTTAAAGAACATGATTCTTGGTTATTAAGCCTACCTATTTACCACGTGTCAGGGTTGTCTATTATTTGGCGTTGGTTGGCTAAAGGGGCTAAGTTAGTCATAGGCAGTGGTAACCTACAGGTTGACATTCAGCAAGTGACTCATGCTTCACTTGTTCCCATTCAATTACAGCGTTTACTAGATTCAGGCCAGACTATTCAACTAAAACGAGTTTTACTCGGTGGCTCTCATATTCCGCTATCGCTTACCGAAAGAGCAAGTAAGCAGGGGATAGAATGCTGGTTAGGTTATGGTATGACTGAAGCCGCTTCTACAGTGATTGCCAAGCAAGTGGATGCTAGTCCAACCGCTGGTGCATTATTACCTTTCCGAAAAATTAAACTGCAAGATGGACGTATTTATGTAGCAGGGGAAACCTTAGCCGCAGGCTATTTATTCCAAGGGCAACTTACGCCGCTCGTCACTGATGAGCAGCCTTGGTTTGATACCAAAGATCTTGGGCAATGCTATCAACAAGCGGGCAAAGTCGATGAATACATTATTCTAGGTCGGGCCGATAACCAGTTTATTTCTGGTGGCGAGAATATTCATTGTGAAGAAATTGAAGCAGTATTAGTTCGCCACCCCGATATAAAGCAAGCCTTGGTTCTTCCTATTGAAAATGAGCTATATGGTTATAGACCGGTCGCGTTTATTGATACGGAAACTCTGCAAGATTTTAACGTTTACCAAGAGTACTTGTTACCTTATTTAGATAAATTTAAGTGCCCAGATGCGTATTATTTACTCCCTGCACACTTAATGAACTCTGGAATTAAAATTTCTCGCGCAGATCTTAAAAAGTACTATCAACAAGTTATCACCTCATAAGTGCTTACGTATATAGCCTCAGGTTTGAGTGATAGCTCTGAATTCAGCACTTTGGGTATAGTGACAATAGTTATTTTATAGCACTAAACAGAATTTATTTATTGAACGAAAACCCGGCATACTTATTTCATCGTAAGCCTATTTAAGGATGAATATGATGAAGTTACTTGTCGTTGCAGCAGTGATGGCTTTAGTTTGGGTGTCGATTATTTCGAGTGGGTTGATATCAGCTTTAGCTGAGTTAGGGGCTTTTGTGGTGGTGATCGCTTGGGTTTTAAAAAGTAAGCAAGCAGTAAAAAGAAAAGAGGCCCGTATTGAGCCTCATGTATAACTAAATCACTTAGATGTGGTCTACTGGATATGAGTCATAATATAAATTAGTGAGCTTATAGAGATAATTGCCCATAGTGCTACACCAAAGATCATCGGCTTAGGGCCGGCTTCTTTAAGTTTTCCGATTGAAATGCCGCAACCAATTAAGAATAAGCATAGTACGAGCGTCTGTTTGGCTACACTGTAAATGGTGTGATAAGCCGCAGAGAATTGTGGTACTTGATCACAGAAAATAATGGCCGCACAATAAAAGAGAATAAAGAAAGGGATCGTAATTTTTTTACTTTCGCTTTTAAACATCATTGCACTAAGGAAAGCGACAGGCACAATCCATAATGCACGAGCTAGTTTTAACGTTGTCGCAATTTGTAAAGATTGCTCACCATATGCTTGTGCGGCACCGACTACTGATGATGTGTCATGAATCGCAATAGCAGCCCAAGTACCAAATTGCACTTGACTCATGTCTAGTACATGACCGACTACTGGGAATAAGAATAACGCCACTGAGTTAAGCACAAACACTACAGCTAGGGCCATACCAACAGGTTGGTCTTTTGCATTGATTGCTGGAGCAACCGCTGCAATCGCACTCCCCCCACAGATAGCAGTTCCTGCTGCAATTAAATGACCAGTTTCTCTTTCTAACTTCATCTTTTTCGCAAGTAACGTACCGATAAATAGCGTACAGAAAATACTTGTGACAATAATGCCAAAGCCTTGCTCAGTTGCGTGAATCGCTTGATCTATATTGATCCCAAAACCTAAACCGACAATGGAGTATGCCAATAGCTTTTTAGTGATCTTGGTAACAGGAATAGTGTGAGGAACAAAACCAAAGCTCGTTAATAAGAAGCCAAGAGTCAGTGCAACAGGAGAACTTACCCAAGGTGTAAAACAAGCTAAGGCAGCAAGGGTGAATAAACCATAATTGCGAATATAAGAACGCATAACAAACCTAAAACGTGTAAAAAATAAGGTGTAAGAATACCTGAAAGTAGTGGTTAATTAAGTCTTAATCTTTTAAACATATCGTTTAGTATTTATTAACGATTTAAAGTAGGTTATGTATTAACTAGTTTGCTTCGAGATTAGTTAAATTTTTAAAATACTTGGTCAGATAGCTAATCATAGCCAGGTTGAGTAGTCCTAATAGTATAAAGAAATCAGGGATTGTCATGTTAATGATACTCAAACAGATAATACCTATAATGGCACTACCAACCATGAATAGCGCATTGAAAATATTGTTAGCTGCGATTACCTGAGCGCGAGTTTGGTCACAAGCTAAGGTTTGTACCAAAGTATACAAAGGTACAATGAATAGCCCTCCACAAATTCCAAGTACTAATAAAGCAATAAATACCGGATATAAATGACTAGAAGTGAATAGTGTTGAGATGGTAATTAGGGTGTCAGTATATTTAGGTGTTGCCAACCCTAATACTAAACTACAAACGGTAATTCCAAACCCACCTAGCAACATTAATTTAAAATTGATTTTTTGATGGGATAGTTTGGCACATAGTAATGATCCCACCGCAATACCAACCGAAAATAATGCTAATAAAAAAGACACACTGGTGGAGTCGCCATTCAAATAGTGTTTAGTGAAATTGGGAAATTGAGTTAGATAACTTGCGCCTAAAAACCAAAACCAGCTAATCGCGATGATGGCGGCATAAATGGTTTTGTGTTGTT
The DNA here is from genome assembly GCF_002218005.2 of Vibrio algivorus. Taxonomy (GTDB): domain Bacteria; phylum Pseudomonadota; class Gammaproteobacteria; order Enterobacterales; family Vibrionaceae; genus Vibrio; species Vibrio algivorus. The sequence goes on along the minus strand of NZ_AP018678.1, from coordinate 1,649,400 downwards.
TCACCAGTAGTAATGTTTGTTTAGTATGCTGTACGGGTTTCCATTCAAATTTGACCGCTGAAATTTTAGCTTTGGCCTTGGGGATAAATAGGCTAGAGATAAAACCTAATAGGGCAAACGAGACCACTGCTATTGCCGTAATAGAGTAAGCCGAAGGCGCAGCCACAATAAAGCCTGCCCCTATTGTTCCGAATAAAATTGCCAAAAAGGTTCCGGTTTCGACCCAAGCATTCCCTTTGAGTAGTTCTTGAGGCTTTAAATGTTGAGGTAACAATGCATATTTTACCGGACCAAAAAATGCCGATTGTGCACCCATAAGAAACAATAAAAATAATAATGCGATGTAGCTTTGAGTTAGAAAGCTAATCGCACCAAGTAGCATAATCACTACTTCAGCCAGTTTAACCATACGGATTAATGTTGATTTCTCACATTGGTCGGTTAGTACACCGGCACTTGCCGAAAAAAGAAAAAACGGCAAGATGAACAAACCCGCTGCCAAATTAATAAATAAAGTGCTAGACATTGGTAGGTCATCGACACTGGCAAAAGCAACAAAAAGTAACAGAGCGTTTTTATAAATATTATCGTTAAAAGCGCCTAAAAATTGGGTGACAAAATAGGGAAAAAAACGCCTTGAAAGAAAGATGGGTGCTGGTTGATTATTCATTGTTATCCTTGAAACAGTGCGTAATACTCTAGCCAGTTTGGGGCTCAGTTTGCCTTGTTAGTCTCACCAATATGCTTTATTCGCAGTATGGTTACAACTAGATTTTAACTCAATGAGGCATACAAAGTGCAGGATTGAGTAACTCTTAGTTATCCGCAATTGAAGTCATCTATTGTGTAGCTTCTGACCAATTGCAATATTCTGAAACATAGCTGTAGTGTACACCTTGCATATTACCGCTATGATGAATTCAGTTTTACTTATTAATATAAAAGGGATCGTATGAATCGACTTTTTGTCATGGTGGCCTTGATTATGGTATCAATGGTTACAGCACCAATCGCTGAAGCAAAACGCTTTGGTGGTGGTAAGTCTTTCGGTAAAAGTTTTAAAACCGCACCAGCACCAAAACAGAATGTGCAAAATACTAATACGTTAAATAAAAAGCCAGATGCAACCAATACTCGTCGTGGTGGCATGATGGGCGGTATGTTAGGTGGTTTGTTGGCTGGTGGTCTACTTGCTTCTTTATTCATGGGCGGTGGTTTTGAGGGTATCCAATTTTTTGATATCTTAATTCTTGGTTTGATTGCTTTTGTTGCATTCAAATTTTTACGCGGCATGATGGGGGCAAAACAAGGTTCGATGAATCGAGGGCCTCAAGCTGCATATTCTGGTGCGATGAATCGCCAGCAATTTGAGCAGCCTAATGTGCAAAACTTTGAGCAACCTCAATCTTCAGGTGGTTTTGGTGCAACAGGGCAGTCTGATGTTCCTCACAACTTCCCTCCAGGTTTTGATCGTGTAGCATTTGTTGAAGGTTCTCGTGAGCATTACCGCACATTGCAAGGTGCTTGGAACTTTAATCAATTAGATAAGATTGAAGAATACGTCACTCCAAGCCTGTTCGAAGAACTAAAAGCTGAACGTGCACAACTTCAAGGTGATCAACACACCGATGTCATGTACGTTGATGCCGAAATTGTTCGTGGTGAGTACGATGCTTCAAAAGCACAATTGAGTATTCAATTTACAGGTCGCTACCGTGATGCTGTAGAAGGCATAGAAGAAGATATCGATGAAGTTTGGCACCTTGAGCGTGATTTAACCGCGAATAATGCGCCGTGGTTAATCGTTGGTATTCAAACTAACTCGTAAAGTTAGCTCTTAATCACAAACATGACTGAGCCAGTGGAGCAATCTGCTGGCTTTTTTATTGTCTATACACTAGTCAATCAAATGACTATTCCACATGTTGGCGATGTCGGTCAGCTCTTTTAACACAGCGCTTGGTTTTGTTTTTCTTGAGATAGAGATAAAGATTAGGTTGTCAGACTCAGTAATATTATCAACATCGGCTAGCTCAGCTAATCGTTGAAAGAAAATGTCTTCATCCATTTGGCATTTAAAAATGGGTTTTTCAAGTTTGATGATTTCCATGTGTACGACTTCTTTTCTCTGAGTCACTTGGGTATAAATGTTACTGAATATAGATACTACAGAGTATAGATGGTACTTGGGGATAGCTAAGTGTAAGACATAAAAAATCCCCAGTAACAAAATGCTACTGGGGATTGATTTTATTTTTGAATACAGCTTTAAAACTTATTCAGCTTGAGCCGCTTGAATCGCTGTTAGTGCTACGGTGTAGACGATATCGTCAACCAATGCACCACGAGACAAGTCATTCACAGGCTTACGCATACCTTGTAGCATTGGACCGATAGATACTAGGTCTGCAGAACGTTGCACCGCTTTGTACGTTGTGTTACCAGTATTTAGGTCTGGGAATACAAATACAGTGGCTTTACCTGCTACAGGAGAGTTAGGGGCTTTAGAAGCAGCAACGTTTTCCATGATAGCAGCATCGTACTGAAGAGGACCGTCAATGACTAGGTCAGGACGCTTCTCTTGAGCGATCTTGGTTGCTTCACGTACTTTATCTACGTCTGCACCTTTACCAGAAGTACCCGTAGAGTAAGAGATCATTGCAACGCGTGGATCAATACCAAATGCTTTTGCAGAATCTGCCGATTGAATTGCGATTTCTGCTAGTTGCTCTGCGTTTGGATCTGGGTTGATCGCACAGTCACCGTATACCAATACTTGGTCTGGTAGCAGCATAAAGAACACAGACGATACGATAGACGCACCAGGAGCCGTTTTGATGATTTGGAACGGAGGAACGATAGTATTCGCTGTAGTGTGAACAGCACCTGATACAAGGCCGTCTACTTCACCCGCTTCTAACATCATAGTGCCTAGGAATACTGAATCTTCCAGCTTCTCACGAGCGACCACCTCAGTCATGCCTTTCGCGCCACGTAGTTCAACTAAGCGAGCTACGTAGTTTTCACGAACTTCTTCAGAGTTGATGATGGTTACACCAGCGCCTAGTTCAACACCTTGTTGGGCCGCAACGCGTTTGATCTCATCAGGGTTACCTAACAGCACACATTCAGCAATGCCACGCTCAGCACAAATCGCAGCAGCTTTAACCGTACGTGGTTCATCGCCTTCAGGAAGTACGATACGTTTACCTGCACGACGAGCAAATTCAGTTAATTGGTAACGGAATGCTGGTGGGCTTAGGCGACGGATACCTTGAGTACCTTCGGATAGAGAATCAATCCAAGGGCCATCAATGTGGCTTGCCACGTGATCGTTGATAAATTCAATACGTTCTTTATCGTCTGCTGGGACTTCTAAGTTAAAGCTTTGTAGGTTAAGCGAAGTCTGCCAAGTGTTACCTTGTGCTTTGAAGATTGGCAGACCGGCATCAAATGCAGGCTTACATAAATTAGCAATAGATGTTGGGATGTCGTAACCACCAGTTAGCAAGATTGCACCAATTTCTACGCCATTCATTGAAGCAAGAGCAGCCGCAACGATAACGTCTGGACGGTCAGCTGATGTTACAAGTAATGAGCCTGGCTTAAAGTGTTCAATCATATTTGGTAGAGAGCGCGCACAGAAAGTGATGCTCTTAATGCGACGAGAATTAATTTCACCCGCATTAATGATGTCCGCATTTAAGTGTTTCGCCATATCGATAGCACGAGTGGCAATTAACTCAACTTTCCAAGGCACACAACCTAGCACGCGGATTGGACTAGAGTTGAAGATTTGCATTACTTCGATATTAGCTTGAGCTGTATTATTGGCCTCGTCAAAAATCTCAGAAAGGTCTGGACGAGTACGGCCTGCTTCATCAACTGGTGCATTTAGCTTATTGATGATAACGCCTGAAATTGATTTATTTTTGGTGCCACCAAAGTTTGAACAAGCAACATCAATGCGTTCTTTTAATTGCGCAGGGTTGTTGGTACCAGGTGTTGCGACAAATACGATTTCCGCACCGAGTGTTTTCGCAATTTCTGCGTTTACTTGGTTAGCAAAAGGATGCTTACGAGTCGGTACTAGGCCTTCAATAAGAACTACTTCAGAGCTGTTGCTGATTGCGTTATAACGCTCAACGATTTGCTCAAGTAGCACATCCATTTTTTCATTACTGATCATGGACTCAGCTTCTGACATCATAGTAGGCTCAGCAATTTTGATATCGCTGCTTGCCGAGATAATTGATGATGTAAGATCTGGGATATCATCGCCACTACGAGGTTGAGCGATAGGTTTGAAAAACGAAACATTTACACCCTTACGCTCCATAGCACGTAAGACGCCTAAGCTCACGCTAGTAAGACCAACACCAGCGCTAATAGGAACAAGCATAATAGTACGAGACATAGAATTATTTCCTCTAACTATTGAAAGTGACTGGGTAGAAAATACACAGTCATAAAAGAAAACAGGCTAACGTAAAGTTAGCCTGTTAAGTATTAAAGACCCGCTAGACGAGCTGTATCTTCAGCGATAACCAATTCTTCATTGGTTGAAATAACCATCGCTGGCACACGGCTGTTGTCTGAAGTGATCACACCTTCACCACCGAAGCGAGCGGCAAGGTTTTTCTCGCTATCAACTTCAACACCTAAAAGAGCAAGACGCTCAAGAACGAGTTGACGGATAGGGCCAGAGTTTTCACCGATGCCACCAGTAAATACGATGGCATCTAAACGGCCATCAAGAGTCGCTGTGTAGCCTGCAATGTATTTAGCAAGACGGTGACAGAATACGTTCATTGCACGAGCAGCTTCTGGTTTGTCTTGGTAGTTGTCTTCAACGAAACGACAATCAGAAGTCACTTGAGTTAGACCTTGTAAACCAGACTCTTTGGTTAGGATTGTATTGATTTGTTCAACAGAGTAGCCAAGAGCATCATGCATGTGGAAGATGATTGCAGGGTCGATATCGCCACAACGCGTACCCATTACTAGACCTTCAAGTGGAGTTAGACCCATTGAAGTATCAACTGATTGACCATTCTTAACTGCACAAACTGATGCGCCGTTACCTAGGTGACAGTTAATGATATTTACTTCGTTTTCTGGTTTATCCAGTAGGTTCGCTACTTCACGAGTAATGAATAGGTGAGAAGTACCGTGCATACCGTAGCGACGGATGCCATTTTCTTTGTATAGGTTGTAAGGAAGCGCATATAGGTATGCCTCTTCTGGCATTGTTTGGTGGAATGCAGTATCAAATACAGCCACGTTTTTCAAACCAGGGAAAGCGATTTTAGCCGCTTCGATACCAGCAATTGCTGCAGGGTTATGAAGTGGTGCAAGGGTAATGCAATCTTCGATACCTTTCATTACGCCATCATCGATTAATACAGAAGATGTGAATTGTTCGCCGCCATGCACAACACGGTGACCGATAGCACCAAGACCTTCACCTAGTTCTGGTTTAGAAGCCAGAATAGTGTCCACGATGAATTTTAACGCTTCAGCGTGTGCTGCACCGTTACCAAGTTGAGCTTCATGCTTTCCATCTAGTTTCCATTTAATACGTGCTTCTGGAAGACCTAAACATTCAGAAAGGCCGGTTAGAAGCTCATCGCCAGATTCCGCATCAACGATTGCAAATTTTAGTGAAGAACTACCGCAGTTTAAAACTAGGACTAGCTTTGACATGAGTGAATACCTGTATTCGTTCAAAAAATGACTGTAATGAAATAAAACAATTTCAAGAATAGACGACAATCGGGGATCAACGTATTATTCTTTAAATATGCCTTGCTTTTGGTGCTTTTTGCATAAGAAGCAAAGGCGATAAAATTGATTTAATGCGACACAATTCTCGGTTTGCTTTGTAATCAAGCAACTGAGATTATAAAAGTGCGCAAAGGATAACGATTATATCCTAAGATAACAAAAAATTTTTAATGAATATTAACTTTAGTCAATTTTATTACAGTTTTTGTTGATTTTTTGTTGTTTTATTTTAGTTGGCGGGAGGGCTTATGAGTCAAACAGGGTTTATTCACCGTTTTAAAGATGGCCAGCAATACATGGATCTTTGGCCGGTTCGTAAAGAACTTGCTCCTATGTTTCCTGAGCAACGTATAATAAAAGCAACTAAGTTTGGTATTAAAGCTATGCCTGCCGTTGCAGCAATAAGTGTATTACTGCAAATGAGCTTGCAAAATTACAATGCAATGCCGCAAGCCATTGTAATCGCTTTATTTGCGATTAGCCTACCTTTGCAAGGAATTTGGTGGCTTGGTACTCGCTCTAATACTGTATTGCCGCCAAGCCTTGCTAATTGGTATAGAGAGTTATATCAAAAAGTGGCGGAATCTGGCGCAGCGCAAGAGCCAATAAAATCTAATCCTCGTTATAAAGAGCTAGCTTCTATGCTTAAGAGAGCGTTTCGTCAACTTGATGAAACCGCACTGGAACGTTGGTTTTAGCTTTTTAAATCACTTCTCATAATGAACAAAACAAAGCCCTAGTAATTAGTTATTAGGGCTTTGTTGATATTTTGCTATCTGTTACTTCCTTTTATATAGATTAACTGGTAAGAATATGTCTATCCCCCTTCGTACTTGAAGGTGCAGTTTTGTTGACAGCGTTTATTCACCCCCTGTCTTTTTATAAAGAAAGTCATGGGCGAGCTATGCTCATGGGATCTTATTCACTTGTCATCTCACTGTACCTAATTACTTTGTACTTTGGGTATATGACAGGGAGCTCTGTCGGGATATTAATAATAAAATTACCCAGATAACTAGGGTATAAACACAACATTTATTGCTGAATCAAGGAGTCAAGATGAAAGCAAAACAACTTTTCGCAAGTGCAATTTTTGCAGGTGCGGCGTTACTTACTACCACAGGTGCTATGGCTGAAACTTACAAAGTATCAGTTTCACAAATCGTTGAACATCCGGCGCTTGATGCATCGCGTAATGGATTAATTGATGGTTTAAAAGCGAAAGGATATGAAGAAGGTAAAAACTTAGAGTTTGAATATCGTACTGCTCAAGGTAACCCTGCCATTGCTTCTCAGATTGCCCGTCAATTTGTTGGTGAAGGTGCTGATGTACTCGTTGGTATTGCTACCCCCTCTGCTCAAGCATTAGCAGCAACCACCAAGAATATTCCTATTGTATTTACAGCAGTGACTGACCCTGTAGAGGCTAAGTTAGTTAAAAGCCTTGATAACCCTTCTGGCAACGTAACAGGCCTTTCTGACCTCTCTCCGGTAGGTCAACATATTGACTTAATGAAAGAGCTGCTTCCCAATTTGAAAACTATTGGTGTGGTGTATAACCCAGGTGAAGCGAATGCGGTTGCTTTGATTAATTTGCTTAAAGCGGAAGCAAAAACTCGTAATGTTCAAATTATTGAAAGTACAGCATTGAAGAGTGCGGATGTTCAATCGGCGACTCAAGCTATTGTGGCAAAATCCGATGTGATTTACGCGATGATCGATAACACAGTTGCGAGTGCTATTGATGGTATGGTTGCTGCTGCTAATCAAGCGAAGAAACCAGTTTTTGCAGCTTCAACTACTTATATTGAAAGTGGTGCAGTGATTGGTCTTGGTGCAGATTACTATCAAGTTGGTGTTCAAACGGCTGATTATGTTGCAGCGATTCTTGAAGGTAAAAAACCTACAGACCTGCCAGTCACCGTAGCCAAAGCTTCCGATTTAATTATCAATCAGCAATCAGCGGATAAACTTGGGATTGAGATTCCTCAATCGATCTTGGATCGTGCTGAAGTATATAAAAAGTAAGGTTATTGATAGAGCGGCTAAGTTTAGTTTAGCCGCCTTTAATATTGGATTGTATTCTCCAAATTGAATTGGGGATTTTGTTACTGGCAGTAAAATGCTGGTAATAGTAAGCAGCGAGGGAGTATTTATGTCTGCTTTTGCCTTTTATGGCGCTTTAGAACTAGGCCTAGTTTATGGTTTAGTTGCACTAGGTGTTTACCTTACTTTTCGAGTTTTAGATTTTCCTGATCTAACGGTGGATGGTAGTTTTCCTATGGGGGCCGCGGTTGCTGCGGCAGCATTGGTGTCTGGTGTTAACCCGTGGATCGCGACAGCAATGGCATTTGTTGTTGGTGGGATGAGTGGGTTAGTTACGGCTTTTCTCGCGGTACGTTGTGGAATTTTGCATTTACTTGCCTCTATTTTGACTATGTTAGCGGCTTTCTCGATTAACATACGTATCATGGGAAGACCCAACTTATCCCTGCTAGGTGAAGAAACGATATTTACGCCATTAGATGCTTTCGCTGGCACTTTGTTTGTTCGTCCTTTAGCAGTGGCAATTATCGTTATCATTTCGGCATTAATTATTATTCGTTTACTTAATAGTGATTTTGGCCTTGCTTTAAGAGCGACAGGTGTTAATGCTCGAATGGTTGCAGCACAAGGTGCAAGTACTGGTTTTTATACGTATTTTGGCTTAGCTCTTTCAAATGGGCTGGTTGGTTTTGCAGGCGCAGTTTTAGCTCAAACCAATGGCTTTGCAGATGTGACTTCTGGGGTGGGGACAATAGTCGTTGGTTTGGCGGCTGTTATTCTTGGTCAGACATTGATTCCTAGTCGTAAGATATGGGTAGCAGTTGTTGCTGTTATAGTCGGTTCTGTTTTGTACCGTATTGCAATCCAGTTTGCGCTTAATACTGGTATGTTTGGTATGCAAGCATCAGATTTAAATTTAGTGACGGCTATTTTGGTTGCGGCAGCTTTGGTTGCGCCGAAAATTAAAAGCAATATGAAAGCCAAGCGTGCAGCCAAGGGGGCTTTATGATTGAGCTCAAGAATATTGAAGTGACATTTAACCCGGGTACGGTTCTTGAAAATAAAGCGTTAAGAAAAGTATCACTGAACGTTCCTCAGCATCAATTTTTGACAGTGATAGGCTCCAATGGTGCAGGTAAATCGACTTTACTGGGTGCCGTGACGGGTGAAACGCCAATGATTGGCGGTAATGTCATTATTGATAATGTTGATGTGACAAAACGTTCAGTTGATCAAAGAGCCAATATGTGTGCAAGAGTCTTTCAAGATCCACTGGCTGGAACTTGTGGCGATCTGACTATCGAAGAAAATATGGCAATTGCTTATATGCGTGGTAAGCGTCGAGGTTGGACTATGGCGCTCACGAATAAACGCCGTAAGTTATTTCAAGAGCGAATCAGTATCTTAGGTTTGGGACTTGAAGATCGCTTAGGTGACAATATTGGCTTGCTTTCTGGTGGCCAACGTCAAGCAGTCAGTCTGATTATGGCAACGCTATCTGATAGTAAATTGCTGCTTCTTGATGAGCATACCGCTGCGTTAGATCCGCGAATGGCTGCTTTTGTGATTGATTTAACCAAAACGGTAATTAAAGAGTTTGATCTCACTGCCATGATGGTGACCCATTCGATGAAAGATGCTTTAGATTGTGGTGATAGAACTATCATGCTGCACCAAGGTGAAATTGTACTTGATGTCGAAAGTGACAAACGACAAGGTATGCAAGTATCAGATTTACTCGAGATGTTTAGTAAAGTGAGGGGAGAAGAACTCTCGGACGATAGCTTGTTACTAGGTTAAATTTAGATCTACAATTTAATTTACTCCTCTTATCGATGTTTATTTATTATTGATATGGGGAGTAATTTCTTTTTACTGACCTTAACCTGATAGTGTAGAATGACGTTCTATTTTTTGGATGTCATTCACCTAGGTTTTTATTTTTCAAATGGTTTATCGTTCTCGCCTAACATTCAAAGTTGTTTTTTTAGTCCCTCTGATTCTAGCTATGACAATATTAGCTTTTATTGTTACAGGCTACGCCAAAGATATAAATAAAGATTTGAACGTAGAATATAACAGTATTAGCCGTAATATTGAGCACTCGGTTAAGTTGCTTAGTGGCATGAACTATAGTTTTGCATTGTATTTTAATGATCAAGATGAGCATCTTCATCAAATTAGTAAACATGATTTACATACGCAAGAAATGGGAGCTGATGGTTTATGTTTGTGGTTGCCAAAGAGTCGTAAAATTCAATCAGCCTATCGTGCAGATGCTCGTGAAGTTTTAAAGCTTGATTATGCCGCTAAAGCGTTCGCTGAAGGGTGTGAGCCCGGATCTGACTTATATAAAGATATTGAAAGCAAGTTGGTATTAGCGCCTAATTTTTCATTTGTGAATGGCATTGAAGACTATATTTTAGGTTTATATTACCTTTCGCCTAAAGGTTACCTAATTGCTTCACCAGCTCATATGGTCGATCATATGCACCAAAATACTGTCAGTATTGTTCAACAGCGTGAATATTGGCAGGAAGCTAAAAGTGGCATAAGTTCTATTCGTATTAATGGGCCAGTAAAGGACATTGCTACCGATAATAAAATCTTAATTATTTCAGCTGGATTATTTGATGAAAATGAATTCCATGGTGTAGTGGCGCTCGATGTTTTGGTTTCTAAACTCTATACAGAAGGCTCTTCGATTGGGGAACGAATTCAGTTTATAAACCTTAATGATGCGGTTCTACCTAGTAATGCATGGATGCCACGCACCTTATGGATTGATGGTGTTAAGACCAATCAGATGATGTACTTTAATTGGCAGTGGTCACATGAAATTCATAGTTTCTTAGTTAATAGCGCCCCTTCTCTTTTTATGTTGCTTGCTCTATATGCCGTTCTAGTCATTAGTTTGATATACATAAAAATTACTAATGAAAGAAAGCATTTTAAAGATTTATCACAACGTGATCCTTTGACTTCTTTGTTAAATCGCCGAGGTTTTGAAGTTGCTTATAAAAGCTTTGATAACCAAAAATATGAAGGGCTAGCGGTTTTTGATATTGATGACTTCAAAAAGATTAATGATGCTTTTGGGCATGATGTCGGTGATGATGTGATTTGTGGTGTTGCTAATTGCTTAAATCGAAACTCAAGATCGAGCGATGTGGTCGCACGCTTTGGCGGTGAAGAGTTTGTTTTATATATGCAAGGCACTGATGCAGATAAAATGATTGAAGCGATTCAACGTATTCAATCGGAAATTGGCTCAACGTCTACTAAGGTTATTGAGCAAGGCTATACTATTTCAGCTGGTTTTGCGATTAAGCTAACGAGTCAAAACACTGGCTTAGAACAGCTCCTTAAAGAGGCGGATGATAAGCTTTATACTGCGAAAAAAATGGGTAAAAACCAAGTCGTCATTGATTAATATTAAGTAGACTAATTATCAATGAATGGATTTTATATAGTCTACGATAGGTTGCGCTTTGTTATAGCGTCGGATATTGCGGAATAAATCATCAGCTTGTGCGTATTCATGACGTAAATAAGAAAGCCATTGCTTGATTCTGTTAGGGTAGTACAGACCCTTGTCCCCTTCGATTTCAAACTCAGAGTAGTTGAGCATGAGATCAACGACTTGCTTCCAAGGCATCGCGTTTTCGTTATATTTTACTACATTTCCCAAATTGGGTAGATTGAAAGCTCCTCGGCAGACCATTAAAGCGTCTGCTTTCGTTTTTTCAAGGCAAGCTTGCCCATCCTGGTAATTCCAAATCTCGCCGTTGGCAATAACAGGTATCTGACAACGCTGTTTTATCTGCTCAATATATTCCCATTTAATTTCACTGGCTTTATAGCCTCCCATCTTGGTACGACCATGTACTGTTAATTCATCGGCACCGGCTTGCTGTATAGCATCGGCAATTTCAAAACAATCTTGTGGGTCTTCCCAACCTAAGCGAATTTTGGCTGAGACCACAATATTATTCGGTACGGCTTTACGACAAGCGTCAACAATTTGATAGATTAATTCAGGGTGTTGGAGTAGTGCGGCTCCACCTTTACTTTTATTGACCATTTTAGCAGGACAACCAAAGTTAAGGTCGATGCCCTGTGAGCCCAGTTCAACAGCGCGCACGGCATTTTCTGCCATCCAGTTAGGATTTTGCCCAAGCAGTTGTAGCCTAACAGGCGTTCCTGAGCGAGTTTTTGAACCTTGGAATAGCTCTGGGCATAAACGAGTAAAAACATGTTCTGGTAATAATTGATCGACCACGCGAACAAACTCAGTCACACAGAGATCATAATCATTAATGTCAGTCAGTAATTCGCGCATTAAATGGTCAAGTACACCTTCCATCGGGCCTAGTACGACTCGCATGGCTTTTCTCCAGAACAGTATAAAAATAGGTTGCAGATTGTAGAGGGTTCGGTTTGTATTGTCACTGGCTATATATTTTTTATGCTTGAAGTCACTTGGGTATAAACAAACTTATTTGGTACTTTTGGGATGACTCGTTACACTAAGCGGAAACATAAAGTATGAGAAACCTAAATGCCGCTCATTGAACATATCAATTTAGATAATACCGAATACACGCCAGCCTTTATAGAAGGGGCTATTTTAGCTGCTAATATGACACCAAAAGTCTTGCAACCTGATGTTTGGATTGCGCCTTTGGTTGAGCTAGATAAGCAACAAGCAGAAGCGAATTTAACTCGTCATTTTGAATTACAATACTCTTATTTAATGGCTTGTGAATATGATGTGCTAAGACTATTAAGCGTTGATTCAAATGATTATCAAGATTTAGCTGAGTTTGCCGAAGGCTTTATGACAGTGTGGCCTGTGATTGAAGCTGGATGGAATGAAGTGGCTGAAATTCCTGATGGTACGGTACGAATGCTGCAAGGTTTATTAACAACTTTGATGCTTGCTATTGATGAAGAGGCTACACAGCAACAAATGATTGAGGCGGGAATTAAAGTGCCACCGACTTTATCTGCATTATTACCTCAACTTAATATCATGATTAACGAAGTGGCAAAAGCTGCCGATGAAGCGCTGCAAGGGGCAAAAGCACAAAGCATCAACCCATATAAAGAGATTGGCCGTAATGATGTGTGTATATGTGGTAGTGACAAGAAGTTTAAACATTGCTGTGGCAAGAATGAGTAATTTCTGGTTATAGAGCTATAGAGGATAGGGCAACGAAAGTTGCCCTATTTTTTATTTGTTTTTTACGAACTGAGATAGCACGATGACAGCAAGTACCACTAAATTGATGCTGAATATGATCGTGAGCCATTGTGGCATTGAAAGGTCTAAAAACTGCCAAACAATTTTAGAACAATCACCGGTTGGTTCAAACATCCAAGGGGCCCATTGGTTAAGTGGTGCCCAAGTCGGGAATTGAGGGAAAATATCGCAGGTAGCAAAAGGTGAAGGGTTAAACTGATAACCAACATGCTCTAACGATAGTTGTAAACCACGAAAGCTGCTATATCCCCATGTCGCTAATCCAGCCCATCGAACCCACTTATTCATCGGGTTTAAGAGTCCGATAATGGCAGATGCTCCGATACCGATAAAAGCAACACGCTCATAAACACACATAACACAAGGTGCCAACATCATCACATGTTGGAAGTACAAAGCGGATAACTCAAAAAAGGCAACACTTAACAGTAATAGTATCCATGAGAGTCTTTTTTGCGAAAATGTATTAATAGAAGATAACCACGCCACAACGACTTCCTTATTTCTGATGCGATAGATATAGTGAAAGAAATAAAACTTGTAACATCAGAGTGTTAAATTGATCAATAGTTCAAAATTATGAAGTGGGAAATGCTGCCTGTAAACAACAATTCCCACTTAATTTTAATCAATGGACTATTAGTGACCAATAATAGGGCTAGCTTGTGTCGCGATCTCAATCGTAGATGAGGTAATCCATCCCATAGAGTTAAAATAGGCTGTCATAGGTTCTAAAAGGAACTGAATACCAAAGTAACCTACAATAGCTAGCACTAATGTATACGGTAATGCCATAACGACCATGCGACCATAAGATAAGCGAATTAATGGGGCAAGTGCCGAAGTTAATAAGAATAGGAAAGCAGCTTGACCATTTGGTGTTGCAACTGACGGCAAGTTAGTACCGGTATTGATTGCGACTGCTAGTAAATCAAATTGATCTCGAGTAATTGCACCATCTAAGAGAGCTGTTTTCACTTCGTTGATATAAACTGTGCCGACAAAAACGTTATCAGACACCATGGATAATAAGCCATTTGCGATATAGAACATGGTGATTTGTTGATTACCTTCAAGTTCTAACACGGCTTCAATGATAGGTTTAAACAGATGTTGATCGATAATAACGGCAACAACTGCGAAGAAAACAGCTAATAAAGCCGTAAATGGTAGTGCTTCTTCAAAGGCTTTACCTAATGAGTGCTCTTCGGTAATACCAGTAAATGAAGTTGCCAAGATAATTACGGATAGGCCAATAAGACCCACGGCAGCTAGGTGGAAGGCCAAGCCTACAATAAGCCAGACGGCAATAATAGCTTGTACATAAAGTTTCGCAATATCTTGTTTAGTACGTTTTTGTTGCTGTTGATAATCAAATTCTAATAATATTTTTCGGACATTATCAGGTAGCTCTGCGCCATAACCAAAAACTTTGAATTTTTCGACGGCAATACACGTTAAAATCCCACACACAAAAACAGGGACAGTAACCGGGGCCATACGCAAGATAAACTCACCAAACTCCCAACTTGCTTGGTCAGCAATAATTAAGTTTTGTGGTTCACCTACCATCGTCATTACGCCACCAAGTGCAGTACCTACACCCGCGTGCATTAACAAAGAACGTAAAAAAGCACGGTAATCTTCTAAATCGTTACGAGTAATTTCAGGGATAAGCTCATCGGTGGTGTGATCATGATGTGCTCCGGAATCAGGGTTAGAAACCACTTTATGATAAATAGCGTAAAATCCAATAGCCACACTGATGATAACGGCGATAACTGTTAATGCATCTAAAAATGCGGATAAGAAAGCGGCGGTAACGCAAAAAGAAACAGAAAGCAAAATTTTAGAACGTACACCAAGCAAAATTTTAGTGAACAAAAATAGTAGCAATTGCTTCATAAAGTAGATGCCAGCTACCATGAATATTAATAGCAGCAATACTTCGATATTAGCTGCGAGTTCATGTTTGATTTGTTCTGCTGTTGTCATTCCCATCGCTACTGCTTCAATGGCTAATAGACCACCAGGTTGTAATGGGTAGCATTTTAGAGCCATAGCTAAAGTGAATATAAATTCAGCGACTAGTAACCAACCGGCAGTAAAAGGATCAATAAAAAAGAATACGATGGGATTAATGATTAAAAAGGCCACAATGGTAACTTTATACCAATCTGGGGCCTTGCCCAGGAAGTTTTTAATGAAGGCGTTTCCTAAAGACATACTCATGAACTTACTCTTTTCACTCCAAAAATTTGAACTTATGCACAGTATGACGAGATTAGTATATCAATATGTGAAGCGGATCAATATTTCACGTGTCAATATAAAACTATTTCGTCGTTATGGTGGAAAGTTGCTATTAAGTTTATGTTTTTGTTACTAGTGTTGTTGTTTTGTTTGCTTTTTGTGGCGATGAGAATACAGGCAAAGCAGAAAGAGTAAAATGACAAAAATAAAATAAGTGGAAGTGGGTTATATTTTTGCCATAAAAATTGAATAAAGCTTCGGAGAGATCTCTCATTTTGAGACATTTATGAGAGATAGGTCTTCTATACAATATGGAATGATGGTTTTCAGGAAGTTGGAAGTAGTGGTATGATGAGTGTAATTTTCATTCCTAAAACTAGGTAAAGTGAATACATGGTTATTAAGGCAAAGAGCCCTGCAGGATTTGCAGAAAAATATATTATCGAAAGTATCTGGAACGGACGTTTTCCACCTGGCTCTATTTTGCCGGCAGAAAGAGAGTTATCTGAACTGATCGGCGTTACTCGAACGACGTTGCGTGAAGTATTGCAACGATTGGCCCGTGATGGATGGTTGACCATTCAACATGGTAAGCCAACTAAAGTTAATAATTTCATGGAAACATCGAGTTTACACATTCTCGATACACTCATGACGCTTGATACCGATAATGCGACAAGTATTGTTGAAGATCTATTGGCTGCTCGTACTAGCATTAGCCCAATTTTCATGGGATATGCCTTTAAGTCTAACCCTGAAGCTTGTATTAAAACCTTAAATCGAGTGATTGACTCATGTGAAACGCTTTTATCTCATCATTCATGGGAATCTTTTATTGAAGAGTCACCTTATGCTGAAAAAATCAAACAGTCAGTAAAAGAAGATAATGAGAAAGATGAAGAAAAGCGAGATGAAATTTTAATCGCGAAGACGTTTAATTTTTATGATTACATGTTATTCCAACGTCTGGCGTTCCATTCAGGAAATCAAATCTATGGATTGATATTTAATGGAATTAAGAAATTATACGATCGCGTGGGTAGCTTTTACTTTTCGAATCCAGAAGCGAGAAAGTTGGCACTTCAGTTTTATAAAGAATTATTAGTGTTGTGTGAAAAGGGCGATCGCCAAGAGTTACCTAATTTGATTCGTCGTTACGGCATTGAAAGTGGTCACATCTGGATGAAAATGAAGCAAAACCTACCGACTAATTTCACGGAAGATGATAGTTAATTTAACTCACTTCTAAGTCTTGCTTGGATCTAAACCTGCTACTAAATAGCAGGTTTTTTTTCACCAATAATTATAGCCTCTAAAGGTAAGTAAATTTCTTCACAAGTTTCAGAAAGTATTTGGTCATAAACATTAAAAATTAAGTATGAGGCTTCTAATGACAGTTGGTAGAGTTGCTCTGGTGTCTCTATAACACTTTCTTGTTGTTCCCAATATTTTAATGTCTGAATCACACCATTCTGATCATTATCAGTCATTGTTAATGGGCAAATTAATGAAAGTTGATTCATTCTTCGGCTTAACATGACCGCATGGTGGCGAAACCGTTGTTGCCCAATCGGTGTGTCGATGTCCTGAATACTGATTCTAAAGCGAGTTAAGCTTTCTAAAGTATCGAGAATTTTTTGCCACCTATGGTGATATTCTTCTGCAATATCATCATGGTGTGTATCAATTAGCCATTCAATCATGATCTCATCAGTTAAAAACATCATTTGACGAATTAACCTACCATGTTCTAGTTGATTTTTGGCGACATTGAATTCTGTCCAATTTAGTAATACAGATTGAGTTTTGTCGTATAACACGCGAATTTCTGGTCCAGTATCCGCCCCTGCGCTGAGCTTTAGATTTTGTAATATTTCGATAATAGAAAGGTTGGTTTGCTTTAGTGTCTGTACAGAGTAGACCGCGGCAGCTAAATGCGCGTGAGTGAGGGCTCGATGTTGGCGAGTCAGATAAATTAGCTGGCGTAACTGATTAATCAGACGATAGCGGTATTGGTGGCTTTTTTCTCGCGTAATGTTGAAGTAGAACATACTGGCAAGAATACCAATGAGCAGTAATATACTGATTCCGATAAACATGAACGACCTCCTTTGGATTCATATTATATTGGAATACCTTGCAAGATTTGAACCAAGTTCAGAGGCATTTATTTAACCCCAAGTTTGGATAGGATTAGACTCCTTGCTTATTCTGGTTGATATAAATTGGAGCAGCATTGCGACTTATTGGTGCAATGAGTAAAACGAGAACTTTAGGTATCAAAGACGACATAGAAATAACCCCCAATGCTGATCGTCCGGCATTTGGGGGTTATTTGATTTGGAATGGAAATCCTTACTATGAAGTGATTACATCACACGCATACCAGGTTGAGCACCGTCGTGAGGCTCTAAAATCCATAGATCTTTACCACCTGGGCCGGCAGCTAAAATCATACCTTCAGACATACCAAATTTCATTTTGCGTGGTTTCAAGTTCGCAACCATTACGGTTAACTTACCTTCCAGTTCTTGTGGTGTATAAGCCGATTTGATTCCCGAGAATACCTGGCGTACTTCACCACCAATATCTAATTGGAATTTAAGCAATTTATTGGCTTTTGGTACTTCTTCACAAGAAATGATTTTAGCGATACGCATATCAATTTTAGCAAAGTCATCAAATTCAATTTCTGCTTCAATCGGCTCTTTATCTAGCTCTGATTGTGCAGAGGCTTCTGCTTGCTCTTTAGCTGCCATTTCTACTGCCGCATCTTCTTTTGATGCTTCAATCATCGCTTCAACATGCTTCGGATCAATACGGTTAAATAACGCCTTAAATTTAGTGATTTCGTGATTGACTAATGGTGAAGCCATGCTGTCCCACGTCAATGTATCGTTTAAGAAGGCCTCACTACGTGCTGCAAGTTCAGGCATAACAGGCTTCAAGTACGTCATCAATACGCGGAATAGGTTAATACCAACTGTACAAATGTCTTGTAGATCTTGGTCTTTACCTTCTTGCTTTGCGATGACCCAAGGGGCTTTTTCATCAACGTACTGGTTGGCTTTATCCGCAAGTGAAGTAACTTCACGAATAGCGCGCCCAAACTCACGAGTTTCATAAAGCTCAGCAATGCGATCTGCTGCATCGACAAACTCTTGATACAGAGCCATTTCGGTAAAGTTGTTAGAAAGCTTACCTTCAAAGCGCTTAGTGATGAAACCTGCGTTACGAGAGGCTAGGTTCACAATCTTGTTCACTACATCGGAGTTTACGCGTTGAGTAAAGTCTTCTAAATTTAAATCTAAATCATCAATGCGGCTGTTTAGCTTGGCAGCGTAGTAATAACGTAAACATTCAGGGTCTAGGTGTTTAAGGTACGTGCTAGCCTTAACAAATGTGCCTTTAGATTTTGACATTTTTGCGCCGTTAACCGTGACATAACCGTGTACAAATACGTTGTTTGGTTTGCGGAAACCTGCGCCATCAAGCATCGCTGGCCAGAATAGGCTATGGAAATACACAATATCTTTACCGATGAAGTGATACAGTTCTGCGGTGCTATCTTGTTTCCAATATTCATCAAAGTCTAAATCATTGCGCTTATCACAGAGGTTTTTGAATGAACCCATGTAACCAATAGGAGCATCAAGCCATACGTAGAAGAATTTGTTTTTCTCACCTGGTATTTCAAAACCAAAATACGGTGCATCACGTGAGATATCCCACTGTTGTAGACCGGATTCAAACCATTCTTGCATTTTGTTAGCCGTTTCTGATTGCAAAGAGCCAGAACGAGTCCATTCTTTTAACATACTTTGGAACTGTGGTAAGTCGAAGAAAAAATGCTCAGAATCTTTCATTACAGGAGTCGCACCAGAAACAGCAGACTTTGGATTGATAAGATCGGTTGGACTATAAGTCTCACCACAAGCATCACAGTTATCACCGTATTGATCTTCAGCTTTACATTTAGGACACGTGCCTTTTACGAAACGGTCCGGTAAGAACATTTCTTTTTCTGGGTCAAATAACTGAGAAATTGTACGGCTAGTAATAAATCCATTTTCTTTCAAACGAAGATAAATCATTGACGCTAATTCGCGATTTTCATCACTATGAGTGCTATGGTAATTATCAAAGCTGATGCTAAAACCTGCAAAATCTTGTTCATGTTCTTTTTGAACTTCTGCAATCATATCTTCTGGCTTAATACCAAGTTGCTGAGCTTTCAGCATGATCGGCGTACCATGAGCATCATCTGCACAGATAAAGTTTACGGTATTACCACGTAAGCGTTGGTAACGGACCCAAACATCCGCTTGAATGTGTTCAAGCATGTGGCCGAGGTGAATAGAACCATTAGCGTATGGAAGTGCACAGGTTACTAAAATTTTTCTTGGATCAGTTGCCATATAATATTTTCGCTTCTTATTCTTGGAGAAAGACAAAGCACAGTTATTCATACTTTTTAGCTTGAGATAAAGTAGGGGAGTAAATGGTGCATTATCATCATAAAACTTTGCCTTTGATTCTACCCGATACCCAACTAACTTCAAGAACACATAAGCTTGCTAAGGCTTTATTTTTTATATTGATGAGAAAACCCTTAACTGTTGATACTGTTTGTTGGGGGGTATAACTGCTAGGATTCAATTAACTCCACATGATAAGAGAGGTTCCATGTCTGATTTTTCATCCCATTCATTGTTAGCAAAAGATGAGTATATACATCGTTTAAATCAGTTTGAGCATGAAGCTTTGATTGAAAACTGGGCAGAGATACCAAGTTTGGTTCAGTTTAGTGATGAGTATGTGAATCTTGTTTTGCCTTTTTATTATCAAGATCTAAAATCGGATTTACAGAATTGGTGTGATTTACAAACTCAACAAGATGCCCGTTTTCCTAAAACACAAGTCTCGGTACGAGTGAAACCATTGCAAGCTCCTCATGGACAAGCGGTGAAAGGGGTGAAGAACATTATCGCGGTGACATCAGCAAAAGGTGGGGTGGGTAAATCGACAACAGCAGTCAATTTAGCTCTTGCATTGCAGGCTTTAGGTGCCAAAGTTGGATTACTCGATGCTGATATTTATGGTCCGTCGGTGCCTTTAATGTTGGGCACTCAAGGTGAGAAGCCCGGCGTACGTGATAATAAATGGATGATTCCTGTTGAAGCACATGGTTTATATACCAATTCGATTGGTTATTTAATTGCCGATCAAGATGCTGCAATCTGGCGAGGTCCGATGGCTTCAAAGGCATTAGCCCAAATATTGAATGAAACCTTGTGGCCGGATCTCGACTATTTAGTGATCGACATGCCACCGGGCACGGGTGATATTCAGTTAACTTTATCTCAGCAAGTTCCTGTTACTGCTGCGTTGGTGGTCACTACGCCACAAGATCTAGCTCTAGCTGATGCTCGTAAAGGTGTCACTATGTTCGAGCAGGTTGAAGTGCCAGTACTTGGTATTATTGAAAATATGAGTTACCACATCTGCTCTCAATGTGGACATCATGAAGCCATATTTGGTCAGGGTGGGGCACAAAAAATGGCACAAGATGCCAGCTTAACATTACTTTCCCAAATTCCGCTGCATATCGATCTAAGAAGTGATATTGATAATGGTTGCCCAACCGTCGCAGCAAGACCGGATAGTGAACATAGTCAAATTTATCTTCAGCTGGCCTCTCATGTGGCCGCTAATTTATTCTGGCAAGGTAAGCCGCGAGCAGAAAATATTATGTTTGTTGATGTTAGTTGATGAAGAACTGGTTGAGAAATAAGCACTTGATCTCAACCTGCTTATTTTTCAATCTTCATCCATATTATTGGTTAATAATTTCATCTTGAAACTCGCACCTTGCAAGCGTTTGGGTATATAATCTAGCGGTTTAAATATTCAATTTCCCCAAGTCATCATGCTTTCATGAAGCTTGGTTATATTTGGAATTCCTTGTCACTATTAAGCTGGGTGCTTTACATGTCAGAACAACAAAACATGCCTGAAAAAAACAAATGCGTCATTGTAGGAATCGCCGGCGCATCGGCTTCAGGGAAGAGCTTAATTGCAAGCACCATTTATAAAGAATTACGTGCAAAAGTTGGTGATCACCAAATTGGCGTTATTACAGAAGATTGTTACTACCGTGACCAGAGTCATTTGAGCATGGAAGATCGAGTTAAAACCAACTATGACCATCCAAACGCTTTAGATCATGATTTATTATGCGAACAACTAGAGAAACTGGTTCAAGGTGAATCGGTTGAGATCCCTGAATATAGTTACTCAGAGCATACTCGTACTAAGGAAACTACCTTGATGACACCGAAAAAGGTGATCATTTTAGAAGGCATCTTGTTATTAACAGAGCCCCGTTTACGTAATTTAATGCATGCATCCGTCTTCATGGATACACCATTAGATATCTGCTTATTACGTCGAGTTAAACGTGATGTTGAAGAGCGTGGTCGTACAATGGAGTCGGTATTAAAGCAATATCAAAAAACCGTTCGCCCTATGTTTATGCAGTTTATTGAACCATCAAAGCAACATGCTGATATTATCGTACCTCGTGGTGGTAAAAACCGTATCGCGATTGATGTTCTAAAAGCACACATTGCTAAACTGTTGAAATCGTAAGACACAAGAATAGACAATTTAAGTATTGATATGAAATCACCACTTTGGAATGACTAAGGTGGTCTGAGGAGAAACGCCGGTGAGATTGTGTGATAGGGATATAAAGAAGTATTTAGCTGAAGGCAAGATAGCCATGTCTCCAGCACCATCAGAAGAAAGTATTAGTGGTTTGACGGTTGATGTCCGCTTGGGACATCAGTTTCGTGTATTTAATGATCACAGCGCACCATATATCGATTTGTCTGGTAAAAAATCTGAAGTTACAGCTCAACTTGAAAAAGTAATGAGTGATGAAATTGAAATTTCTGATGATGAAGAGTTTTACTTACATCCTGGACAACTTGCTTTAGCGGTAACCTATGAGTCGGTTGATTTACCGGCCAATATCGTTGGCTGGCTAGATGGGCGTTCTTCATTAGCGCGTTTAGGTTTAATGGTACATGTTACCGCACATCGTATCGATCCTGGTTGGTCTGGTCGAATTGTTCTGGAGTTCTATAACTCAGGGCGTTTACCACTTGCTCTAAAGCCAATGATGCCAATTGGTGCATTGAGCTTTGAAGTATTATCTGGTGATGCAGAAAAGCCTTATAACAAACGTGATAATGCCAAATATAAAAATCAACAAGGTGCGGTCGCGAGTCGTATCAATGAAGATTAAATAGACTCAGTGACTTTAAGATGCTGAATTCAGAGCTATAATCCAAGTCTTTAGACAAGGAAGATTTATGAGGAATATAAATACCTTTCAAGTAAATCTATAGATATAAAAGGGCTAATAGAAAGCCCTTTTTTTATGGATTGTCAGTATCTTCTTACTGATTTTACTTTATCTAAACGAATGATAGTTTGTTATACTAGCTATTAAAAATATGTATGTTTGTTTTGAAAAGGATCTCCATGAAAAAAATACTTCTATTCCTTTCTATACCAATTGCCGCGGTTTTAATTGCCATTTTGGCACTGGTCATTTTTGTTAATCCTAATCAATTTAAGCCGCTTATTATTGAACAAGCTAAGGCTCAAACGGGCTTTGACTTAGTGATCGACGGTGATATTTCTTGGAATTTCTTTCCATCCCTAGGTTTCTCAATAGGTAAGACCCAAGTATTAAATCCAGCAGAAGGCTTTAAGCAGGCGCAAGTGGTTAAATTTGATGAGGCCGCTTTGGATGTATCAGTACTCCCATTGCTTGAAAAGCGACTTAATATTGGCAACGTCACACTAAACGGTGCTGATATCTTTATTCAGAAGTTGAAAGATGGTCGTTCAAATCTTGATGTTGTTAAACAATCCGCTGAAGACAAAGTCAATCAAACAGCCTCAAGTAGTGATGCTACTAATGAACCCGCTGAAAGTGTAAATCCTGCCAGTGAAAGTCCATGGGAAATTAGTTTAGAAGGTATTACGGTTAATAATGCAAAACTAGTGATGCTAGATGCAATGAATAGTTCAGACCTGACACTGTCTGATGTGAATTTTGCATTATCACAGTTTAGTTTCGGTGAGTGGAGTAATGCTGAGTTTGATATTACGGGTAAACAAAACCAACAAACTTTTGCTGTAAAAGGAAAGACAGAGTTTAAAGTTTCGCAGGACTTATCGGATTACCAATTACGTGGCACAGATATAGAAGCACAATTTAAAGATCCTTCTACCGATATTAAGCAAGCTCGTTTCACGCTTGATTCGTTTCAATTTAACTCTGTCAGTAAAATGGCACTGAGTGTTAATGGAACGGCATCTGGTATGAATATCGATATTAATCAGTCTGCATCCATTATGCTCGATCAGGCGATGACAGAGCTTAAAATTCAGAATATGAATGTTATAGGGAAAGTTGATGGTAAATCGTTGCCACTTAGCCCGATTTCGATGGATATGAATTCTGATATTCGCTTTGACTTAGCGAAGCAATATTTAGACGTTACATTGAAAAAGTTATCAGTGAATGAGCTTAACTTTGATGGCTCTACACAGGTGAGTTTAGCACCAAGTATTCCTAAAATAGTGTTCGATATTCATAGTCCTGAAATTAATGTTGATGCATTGCTCAAGCAAATGGAGCAAGCTGCACCTGAAAAATCAGAGACAACAGCAAAAGCCGCCACACCTAAACAGTCAAACGGTACTAATACTACTGCATCTCAAGCGGAACCGGATCTTAGTGCAACACGTACATTAGATGTCACGGGTAAAGTGAGCATTGATAAACTTACGGCAAGTAATGCCAAAATGCAGAATGTACAAACGCAGTTTAAAGTGAATCGTGGCGAGATTGATTTGCAGAAGTTTGCCGCTAACCTGTACCAAGGTTCGGTAAGTGCTAATGCTAAAATTGATGCTCGTAAAGATGTTGCTACTTATACTGTGCATAAAGAAATTAAAGGTGTTCAGGTTCAGCCGTTGTTGAAAGATATTGCACAGATGGATTTTGTTTCTGGTACTGGCAATATCACTGCAGATATAAAGGGTAAAAGTTTAGTTGTTGATAAAATGAAACAAAACTTAGCCGGTGTAGTGAAGATTAATTTTGCAGATGGTTCCTTTTATGGCGTCAATGTTGCTCATGAAATTCGTTCTGTTCAAGCTTTATTCAAAGGCAAGAAAGCAGAAGAAGTTCAGGTTAAGAAAACTGACTTTAGTGCTGTAACGGCAACGATGAACCTGTCAAAAGGTGTTATGAAAACCAATAATTTAACTGCCCAATCGCCACTATTAAGGATCTTAGGTAGTGGTCAGGCGAACTACGTTAATGAGACGGTTGATTTTCTGGTTAGTACATCGGTGGTAGGCACTTTGAAAGGCCAAGGTGGTAAAGATACTGACGAGTTAAAAGATATTACTCTTCCTATCACAATTAAAGGCACGTGGGCGGAACCTAAAATTCGTCCAGATTTAAATGCTGCATTAGATGAACAAACCAAGCAGAAAGCTCAAGCTGAGATTGACCGAGCAAAAGAGAAGGCTCAAAAAGAAGTTGATCGAGGTCTAAATAAATTACTGGGTGATGACGATTCTAAACAAAAAGATGATGTTAAAAAGGCCGCTGGTGATTTATTAAATGGCTTATTTAAGTAGAGTTTACTTTTCTCTATAAATTTAAATGCCATTTCAATTGAAGTGGCATTTTTTATGTATCTAATTTTAGGCGTCATTTTGAAAATTGATAGATAAAAGTTACCAATCAATACCTTTACGTGCTTTAACACCTGCTTCAAAAGCATGCTTAACATTTCGTACTTCCGATACTGTGTCAGCGAGCTCTATTAAGCTACGGTGAGCAGCACGGCCAGTGAGAATAACCGATTGCTCTTTAGGTCTATTTTCGATGGCTTGAATAAGCTCATCTAAATCGATATAACCATAGGTGACCATATAGGTGACCTCATCTAGCAATACGACATCCATGCTCTCATCTTGCAGTATTTTTTTGCATTCTTGCCATACTTGTTGAGCTGCTTGAGTATCTTTCTTTTTATCTTGAGTTTCCCAAGTAAATCCAGTTGCCATCACATGAAAAGAGACGCCTAGTTTTTCTAATAGATTCTTTTCACCATTATCCCATGTGCCTTTAATAAACTGAGCGACAGCGCATTTTTGACCATGTCCGACGGCCCTCGCTACAGTACCAAAACCCGATGTGGTTTTACCTTTACCATTGCCAGTGATAACAACGACTAAGCCTTTCTCTTGTTGAGCGGCTTCAATACGTTGGTCTACTTGTTGTTTGATTTTTTGCTGGCGTTGCTGGTGCTTATCTTGTTTATGCTCAGACATTTTATATCGTTCCATGAAGGTAGGGATGAGTGGATAGTAACGAATTTATCAGGTAGAAAAAACCAAAGTTTTAGAAGGCTATATTAGAATTAAAAAAGCCCAACACGATGATTGGGCTAATGGTTTATTGAAGATTATACTGCGGATTAGTCTGCGAGTAGGTCATCAATAACTTTATAGGTTGGATCTTCTTTGACATTGATTTCAATTAGGCTGCCAGCTTTATCCAGTAGAGTTTTACAGTCTTGGCTTAAGTGGCGTAGATGAAGTGTTTTACCTAAACGAGTGTAACGTTCTGCCACAGTTTCAATAGCTTCAATAGCTGAGTGGTCAACGACGCGAGATTGGCCAAAATCGATGATTACATCTTGAGGATCATCATAAGCATTGAAAAGCTCAGTAAAGTTAGCTGCAGAACCAAAGAAGATAGGGCCGTTAATTTGGTAAACTTTAGAGCCTTCTTCATTGATGCTTGTAACTGCATTGATATGCTTTGCATGTTGCCAAGCAAACATTAATGCAGAAACCACAACACCAACGCCAACCGCAACCGCTAAGTCTGTCAGGACAGTTACGATAGTCACAAGAATAATCACAAAGAAATCTTGTTTTGGCACTCGGCGAGCCAGTTTGAAAGTAGCCCATTCAAATGTTCCGATTACGACCATAAACATCACACCAACTAGTGCTGCTAGTGGGATCATTTCAATCCACGTTGCAGTGAATAAGATGAAGCAGAGTAGGGCAATCGCGGCAGTAATACCTGATAAACGGCTACGGCCACCTGAATTAATGTTAATCATCGATTGACCAATCATGGCACAACCACCCATCGCACCAAATACTGAACAAGTTAAGTTACCAAGACCTTGGCCAATACATTCACGGTTACCTTTACCGCGAGTGTTAGTCATTTCATCGACTACCGTTAAAGTGAGTAGCGATTCAATTAAGCCAATGGCCGCGATGATCAAGGCATATGGGAAAACAATTTGTAGTGTTTCGAAGTTAAACGGTACTGCTGGTAGTGCAAATGTTGGTAGTTCACCAGCGAGTGTTGCATTCATATCACCAGACATGGTGCGCAAGAAATCAACCACAGTACGGGTATCTAAGTTTAACACTTGAGTTAATGCTGTGACGACTACAATAGCGACAAGTGAAGAAGGGACAGCTTTAGTTAACTTAGGTAAGAAATAAATAATAGCCATGGTTAAAGCGACTAAGCCTAACATGATCATCATCTGCCCTTGCGGTAACCAAGTCATTATACCGTTGATATCTGGCGCTTTAAATTGACCAAGCTGGGCCATGAAGATAACGATCGCCAAGCCATTCACAAAACCAATCATTACAGGATGTGGGACGATGCGAATAAATTTACCTAATTTTAATAAACCTGCAGTAATTTGTAATAGACCGACTAATAAAACGGCTGCAAATAAGTATTGAACACCATGAACGGCAACTAAGCTCACCATCACAACAGCGGTAGCGCCAGTAGCACCAGAAATCATTCCAGGGCGCCCTCCGAAGATAGAAGTCATTAGACCCATAATAAAGGCGGCATATAAACCAACCATGGGATCGACACCTGCGACAAAGGCAAAGGCAACAGCCTCGGGTACTAATGCTAGTGCTACAGTTAAGCCTGATAACACATCATTTTTTAGAGATTGACTAGATATTTGGGGAAACATATTTACTCAGTTAAAAGTTATAAAATAAAGGACTCTAGCCATGAATGGAAAATGATACCAATGTCGCACTAAGGGGAAACAAAAGGTACAAGTGAAAGGTATTCATGATTGAGAGTGAAAATAATTTGTTGGCGAATGTTACAGAATGGTGGAATTTTCTGCAACATGTTATCGAGACCGAAAGGTATCAATCGTTGAGATAAAAAAAGCAAGACCACTACCTCTAGTGATCTTGCTTAATAATTTAACGATTAAGACTATTTAGCTCAGTCGTTAAGTGTTTTTGACATTCCAGAACTCGCATGGCCAGTTGCTGATTGGCTGCCCGCCGCTTTACCTGTGAATGTGGATTCACGGAAAGATGCAGCAACAATGGTGATGTCGTTTAACTCGCCAGTACCAGAAGCTTTTGCCATTGGTGCGCTGACATGAGATTTTGCTTTAGCAGCTTTTACTTTGACCGATTTTGGCGTCTTAGCTTGTTGTGCTTTTGGCGTGCTCTCAATAACAAGGTTATCTTGTTGCTCCGTTTTAACTTCAGTAGCGGTTTCAACTGCAAGTGCTTCACTTGGTGTTTCCGTTACTGGGGTTGCTTCTACCACTGGTGCTGCTTCTGTTTTCACAGGTTGCTGCATGGTCGGTGCTTCAGTTGTCGCAACGTTTTCTGTTAACGCTTTGCTTAGGATAACTATTTTACCCATAGACATTTCAGGAAAAGCGTAACCGCCAGTCGGGATCGATGCTTCTACTGTAGGTTGTACTTGCTTTTCTTTTTGTTTCGGCTTTTCTGCTACGTATTGTGGCCATACTTTACCCATTGCCATCTCTGGAGATGCAACACCACCTGCACGTAGGCGGTATGGGTTAGGACGGCGGTCACGAGTGCGACGACGACGTTGACCACTAGCACGAAGATGGCGTGGTGAACGACGGTTACGACGTTGTTGTCCTTCTTCTTTTTCTGTTGACTCAGGCTTAGTTGCAATTTCTGCTTGCTCTACTTTTGCTAGATCTTGAACGTTCGCTTCTTCTGCAACTTGCTCGTTAACACGTACTTTCTTCTTCATCTGACGACGTTGACGACGTTGTTTAACTTGAGTCGTTTTCTCTTCAGTTGAGGTTGATTTTGCTTGAGCTTCAGCGGCAATTTGTTGGCCTTGTTCTACAACTTTGGTTGCATTTTTAGTTGGCTTTTTATCTTGCTTTGGCTTGCGTTTTTTATCATTACGAGCGTCATTTTGAGGCGCTGCCGATTCTGCTACTTTATCTGCAGTATCGTTAGTACGTGGTTTACGGCGCTTGTTACGTTGATCGTTATTACGTTCATTACGATCTCGGTTATTACGACGACGGTTATTATCACGTTGATCGTTACGTTGACGGTTTTGCTGAGTTGGTTTTGCCTCTTCAGCCGCTTTCTCTTCTTTTGGCTCTTCGCCACCAAAGAAGAAATTACCAATAGCTTTAAACAATCCACCTAAACCACCAGACTTGGTTTTCGCTTGGGTCTCAGGTTTCGCTTTGAGCGCAGGCGTTGGAGCAGCTGTCGGAGTCGGTGCCGGAGCGCTTGATGGTGCAAAACCTTTCAATACTGGCTCTTCAATACGACGAGGCTTCATATCGGCTAAAGCAGGTTCTTTTGCTTCTGCTTCTTTAAATGCTTCAATTCGTTTAGGCATCAAGTACGATAAAATTTGATGTTCTTCACCATCGCGTAGGCGAACCACTTCAAAGTGAGGGGTTTCCATGTCAGCGTTTGGTACAACAATGATGTTTACTTCTTGATGCTTCTCGATGTGTTGTATTGATTTACGTTTTTCATTAAGTAAGTAAGAAGCGATAGGCACAGGCACAACTGCAAGTACTTGTGAACTATTGTCTTTTAGGGCTTCTTCTTCAATCAAGCGAAGTACAGATAGTGCTAATGATTCATTGTCACGAACTACACCAGTACCAGTACAACGAGGACAAATGTGGTGGCTTGCTTCCGCTAGTGATGGGCTCAAACGCTGGCGTGACATTTCTAATAGACCAAAGCGTGAAATACGACCAATTTGTACGCGAGCGCGATCCATTCTTACCGCTTCGCGCATGCGAGTTTCGACTTCACGTTGGTGACGAACTGGCGTCATATCAATGAAGTCGATAACGACTAAGCCACCTAGGTCACGTAAACGTAATTGACGTGCAATTTCATCTGCTGCTTCTAGGTTAGTATTTAATGCGGTTTCTTCAATATCCCCCCCTTTCGTTGCACGAGCAGAGTTGATATCAATAGACGTTAACGCTTCAGTTGGATCGATAACAATTGAACCACCAGAAGGTAGACGAACTTCGCGTTGAAACGCTGATTCAATCTGGCTTTCAATTTGGTAGTGGCTAAATAGAGGAACATCGCCATCGTATTTTTTAACGCGTGAAACGAAATCAGGACGCACCAATTGGATATGGGCTTTAGCACGCTCGTAGATGGTATTACTATCAATGAGGATTTCACCGATATCACGGCGTAAATAGTCACGAATAGCACGAACGATAACATTACTTTCTTGGTGAATTAAGAAAGGTGCCGCTTCGCCGTCAGAGGCTTCTTTAATAGCAGCCCAATGTTTCAGTAGAATATTTAAATCCCACTCAAGCTCTTCTGCACTTTTGCCTACACCTGCAGTACGAACAATTAATCCCATACCTTGTGGTAGTTCAAGGGTACTTAATGCTGCTTTCAGTTGAGTACGCTCATCACCTTCAATGCGACGAGAAATACCGCCAGCACGAGGGTTATTTGGCATTAATACTAAGTAACTACCCGCAAGAGAAATAAAAGTTGTTAACGCTGCGCCCTTTTGACCGCGTTCTTCTTTTTCTACTTGAACAATAACTTCTTGGCCTTCTTTGAGAACTTCTTTAATGTTCGGACGACCTTGGTAGGTGTAACCAGCAGGGAAGTAATCGCGGGCAATTTCTTTAAGAGGGAGGAAGCCATGTCGGTCAGCACCATAGTCTACAAATGCAGCTTCTAAACTTGGTTCTACTCGAGTAATACGGCCTTTATAAATATTAGCTTTTTTAGATTCATGACCAGGACTTTCAATATCTAAATCAAATAGTTTCTGACCATCAACTAATGCGACGCGCAACTCTTCTTTTTGAGTTGCGTTGATCAACATTCTTTTCATTTTTAAAATTCTCGTTGTTTTTCTTCGTGATAATTGCTTATCGCTTTATGTCGTATCAAAGGTGCCAGATCCCATGACTTTGGCTTCAACCTCACGGCTGTATAGGGGATGCTCTAGGGCACAATAGCCACCAAACATTCATACCTTTCTTATTTAAAGTTATGTCACAAAATATTGTGCTAGAACTTCAATTACTTTGGGTAGAACGCGAATGCTTGGTCCGAATTCAAGTCGGTATTACTTCTGCATTGATAACGTGAGTAGGCGATAAGTTGGTCTTCGTCAGTTGTGTCTTACGCCTAATGCAGCACATACGTTCGAAGCTTCTACTCATTAATTGCAATGGATGACATTAAATTTGCATAGAAAATGTTCAATACAACCATTGCAGCTGTGAACTATAGCAGCGCCAAGAAATATCAGCAATCAGCTTTACGTCAAAGTGCGCAAATAAATAGGAAAACCTGTGGTTAACTTGGAGGTGAGTGATATTACATCAGTATTATTAATAATATTAAATTCTTTTATAACATCAGTTTAGATTGATTTTTGTTTTAATTTTGTACGCTTGTAAGCGAAAAGTGATCGTGGGGGATAAAATAGAGATAATAATTTTCAGAATCTTATGCCTACAGGCGATGTTTGAGTGTTAGAATAGTCAGATGAATGATATTAAAACAGAAGTAAAGTTTGTTGATATTGACGCTGATATGGCAGGTCAACGAATCGACAACTTTTTGCGTAATCAATTAAAGCAAATCCCTAAAAGCATGGTTTATCGAATCTTGCGTAAGGGAGAGGTGCGCGTAAATAAAAAACGTGTGAAGGCGGAATATAAATTACAAGCCGGTGATATGGTTCGTATTCCTCCGGTGCGCATTTCGGCAGAAGAGGATGCTGCTCCCGTGAGCACTAAATTAGATAAAGTATCTGAATTAGAACATTGCATCATTTTCGAAGATGACAGTATGCTGATTTTAAATAAACCATCAGGGACTGCGGTTCATGGTGGCAGCGGTTTGAAATTTGGCGCTATAGAAGCATTACGAGCACTGCGCCCACAAGCTCGCTTTCTTGAATTGGTTCATCGCATCGACCGTGATACTTCTGGCATCTTATTGGTTGCCAAAAAACGTTCTGCATTACGTCACTTACAAACACAGTTTCGTGAGAAGACTGTTCAGAAGTATTATTTTGCTTTAGTAATGGGGGAGTGGAAGTCGAGCTGTAAAGTTGTCAAGGCTCCACTGCTCAAAAATGAAGTGAATAGTATTGTTAGGGTTAACCCAAATGGTAAGCCGTCAGAAACTCGTTATAAGATTTTAGAGAAGTTTAATCAGGCGACTTTAGTTCAAGCTAGCCCGATTACAGGGAGAACGCATCAAATTCGTGTTCATTGTCAGTATGTCGGGCATCCGATTGCTTGGGATGACCGTTATGGTGATCGTCGTTTTGATGCTTATACCGGGCAAGTCGGGCTGAATCGTTTATTTCTTCATGCAGCGAATATCAAGTTTATTCACCCTGCGACTGAAGAAGCAATGGATATTTCTGCACCGATGGAGGCTAAATTAGAAAAAGCCTTAACCGGGTTAAGAACTAAATGAGCCTAAGATAAAATATGAATGCCTTGCTTTTCAAGCATATCAATTAAGGTAATAAGCGGTAAGCCTATAAGAGAATTAGGGTCCTTACCTTCTAAACGTTTGAATAGCGCAATACCGAGTCCTTCGCTTTTGAAGCTACCAGCGCAATATAAAGGTTGTTCAGTGTCGACATAGTATTCAATCTGCGCTTGAGAGAGCGTTCTGAAGTGTACTTTGAATTTATCTAGCGTGACATCGCAGCAGCCAGTTTCACTGTTAAATAGCGCAAGGCCGGTATAAAAAGTGATGACTTGTCCACTTGCTTGAATTAATTGCTCAATAGCATTTTCTCTCGTGAGCGGTTTGCCAACAATGTTGCCATTGATCACACAAACTTGATCAGAACCAATAATGATTTGTTTTTCTTGGACTTCTAATGCGCATGATTGGGCTTTCATTTGGGCTAAGCGTAGTACCAATTGGGTTGCACTTTCATCAGGCAAAGGCGTTTCATCACAGTTTGGTTCACGAGTTTCAAACTCGATAGCAAGTTTATCGAGCAATTGTTTTCGGTAAGGGGACGTGGAAGCTAAAATTAGTTTTGATGACATAAATTAGGGCTCTTAAAGCTCAATCAATAATTTCATATACCTTAAACCAAATAACCCTATGCGTCATGTTTAACAGTGCATAGAACTGGAAAAAGGAAAGTGTAAGTTTTTTGCCTTTTCCTTTGACTAAATTCATTTTGGAGGATAATATTCGCGCCCTATGCAAAAGGTAAAAATACCGCGTACAGTTGACCCAGCAAAATCAGCTCAAAAACGCTTAGATTATCAAGGTATAATCCAGGTTAGTTTAATGAAGCGTCTTGCCGAGTTGACTGAAGGCGTCAAACGCAACGCAGAAGTATCATTGTCCTTTGAGTTGGATGAACAACGATTAGTCGTTATCTCTGGTAAAGCTAACGTCGAAGTCGATTTAGAATGTCAACGCTGTAATGAGATATTCGCGCATTTGTGCGAAGTTGAATTCACTTGCACCCCTGTTTACAGTGAGAAAAGTGAACAAGACGCACCGGAAGAGTACGATTTGGTAGATCTGAACGAGTACGGTGAGTTGGATCTGATTAAATTAGTGGAAGACGAGTTCATTCTAGAATTACCTCAAATTGCGATGCATGACGAATCTGAATGTAGCGTAAAATCAAACAATATGGTGTTTGGCGATCTCCCAAAAGAAGTTTTGGAAGAAAAACCGAATCCATTTGACGTTTTAAAAAATTTAAAGCGCTAGTGCTTAAAGCATTAGAGTTTAAAAACGAAGGAGTAGGGTCATGGCCGTACAAAAGAGCAAAAAATCACGTTCAATGCGTGGCATGCGTCGTTCACACGATGCGCTAACTACTAGTGCATTATCTGTAGACGCAACTTCAGGTGAAACTCACCTACGTCACAACGTGACTGCTGACGGTTACTACCGTGGCAAAAAGGTTATCAACAAGTAAGGTTGACCTTTGCAAACTATTACCGTTGCACTTGATGCAATGGGCGGGGATTTTGGTCCTCGCGTAACAGTGCCTGCCGCCGTGCAGGCATTGTCACATTTCCCAGAGCTGAAAGTTATCTTGGTCGGTGATCGTGAACAAATCACGAAAGAACTGACACATCTCGGATTTACTCCGACCCCTCGTCTCATCATTAAACATAGTGAGAGAGATATTTCTAATGATGAAAAGCCATCTTTAGCATTACGCAATAGTTCTGGAACGTCTATGCGTATTGCACTCGATCACGTGGCAGACGGCATGGCAGATGCTTGCGTCAGTGGTGGGAATACTGGTGCTTTAATGGCTTTGTCAAAATTTCGCCTTAAATTATTACCCGGAATAGAGCGTCCAGCCCTTGTTAGTGCGTTACCAACGGTATCTGGTAAAAAAACTTGGATGCTTGATCTAGGTGCGAATGTATCGGTTGATGCGGATACTTTATTCCAGTTTGCCGTGATGGGCAGTGCGTTGGCTGAAGTACATATTCCACATCAGCCTCGAGTAGCAATTTTGAATGTTGGTGAAGAAGAAATAAAAGGCAATGACTTGGTTAAGCGTTGCTCAGAATTACTCAGCCAAACAAAAGAAATCAACTATTCTGGTTATATTGAAGGAAATCAGCTTTTTTATGATGTCGCAGATGTGATAGTTTGTGATGGATTTGTCGGAAATGTGTGCCTAAAAACCTGTGAAGGGGTAGCGCACTTATTCCATCAAAAGTTAAAAAGTTATTTTACTTCTTCAACAATTAAGGGCTGGATTGCTCGAAAATTGTTCTCTAATTTATTTAATGAGTTAAAAACACTGAACCCCGACCAGTATAATGGTGCAAGTTTGCTAGGATTGCGCGGCATTGTTATCAAAAGCCATGGGCAAGCTGATACATCTGCTATGATCAATGCAATTGGTGAAGCAGTGTATGAAGTTAAACAGCAAGTCCCAAGCCGTATAAGCGATCGCTTAGAAGCGGTTTTACTCGAGAGGCATTATTAGTCTTCATGAATAGCAAAATTTTAGGAACAGGTAGTTATCTACCGACTCAAGTGCGTACCAACGCCGATTTAGAAAAAATGGTTGATACGAGTGATGAGTGGATTGTAACTCGTACTGGTATTCGCGAGCGCCGTATTTCTGCTCCCGATGAATCAGTTGCTGATATGGCCTATCATGCGTCAGTCAATGCGATTGAAATGGCTGGTATTAATAAGCACGATATTGATCTAATCATTGTTGCGACCACTAGTGGCAGTCACAAATTCCCATCATCAGCTTGTCAGGTTCAAGCTGCACTGGGCATTAAAGGTTGTCCTGCATTTGATGTGGCAGCAGCTTGTTCAGGGTTTGTGTATGCTTTATCGATTGCTGATCAGCATATCAAAACAGGTATGGCGAAAAATGTGTTGGTGATTGGTGCCGATGCCTTATCTAAAACCTGTGATCCAACAGATCGTTCAACGATTATTTTATTTGGTGATGCAGCCGGTGCAGTCGTGCTTGGTGCAAGTGAAGAACCTGGCATTATTTCAACTCATCTGCATGCAGATGGTCGCTTTGGTGAGTTACTTAGCCTTGAAGAAGCAAAGCGTGGTGAGTATATCGACGCTTGGTTGCATATGGCAGGTAATGAAGTCTTTAAAGTTGCGGTGACCCAACTATCTAAGTTAGTGAAAGATACACTAGCGGCGAATGATATGGCGAAGACCGAGCTTGATTGGCTTGTACCACATCAAGCGAATTTACGTATCATTTCAGCTACTGCCAAGAAGCTTGCTATGTCACTTGATCAAGTGGTTGTAACGTTAGACCGCCATGGTAATACCTCAGCAGCGACGGTTCCAACTGCATTAGATGAAGCGGTTCGCGATGGTCGAATTCAACGTGGACACATGCTGTTATTAGAAGCGTTTGGTGGTGGTTTCACATGGGGCTCTGCGCTCGTTCGATTCTAATTGTTAAGTTTAGCTACACGTTAGGTAAATTAGATTTTAATTTTAAGGAAATTTTCTATGAGTAAGTTTGCTGTTGTATTTCCAGGGCAGGGCTCTCAAACTGTTGGTATGCTAGCGGAACTAGGCGAGCAATATGAAGTTGTAAAAGCGACGTTTGCCGAAGCATCAGAAGCACTTGGTTATGATTTATGGGCCTTGATTCAAGATGGTCCTGTAGAAGATTTAAATGAAACACACCGTACTCAGCCAGCATTATTAGCTGCATCTGTTGCGATTTGGCGCGTATGGCAAGAAATCGGTGGTGAGCAACCTCAAATGGTGGCAGGCCATAGTCTAGGTGAATATTCAGCATTGGTGTGCGCAGGCGTTATCGATTTTAAGCAAGCTATTAAGTTAGTTGCGCTACGTGGTGAGCTTATGCAACAGGCAGTTCCAGCTGGTGTTGGTGCAATGTTCGCAATTATTGGTTTAGATGATGCAGCGATAGCTAAAGCATGTGAAGAAGCGGCGCAAGGCGAAGTGGTGTCACCGGTAAACTTTAACTCTCCAGGCCAAGTTGTGATTGCTGGAAATAAAGCCGCGGTAGAGCGTGCTGGCGAACTTTGTAAGGCTGCAGGTGCTAAACGAGCACTGCCTTTACCGGTTTCTGTACCTTCACATTGTGCATTAATGAAGCCTGCAGCAGATAAACTTGCTGAAGCATTAACGGATATTGAGTTTAACGCACCGAACTTACCTGTGATTAATAACGTAGATGTGATTGCTGAAACCGATCCTACAAAGATTAAAGAAGCACTTGTTCGTCAACTGTATAGTCCAGTTCGTTGGACTGAAGGTGTGGTTGCGATGCATGAACAAGGTGTAGAGAATCTACTAGAGTTTGGACCAGGTAAAGTATTAACTGGTTTGACGAAACGAATTGTAAAAGCCTTGAGCGCACAAGCTGTGAATGATCCAGCTTCTCTTGATGCCGCTCGCGGTTAATACTGATGGCATGGTATTGAGCTATGCCTAGGTATCACATTTTCAGTCATAAAGAGGATTTATAATGAATCTTGAAGGTAAAATTGCACTAGTAACTGGTGCCAGTCGTGGTATTGGTCGTTCGATTGCTGAACTATTAGTTGAGCGTGGTGCGACCGTTGTAGGTACTGCAACAAGCGAATCTGGCGCACAGGCGATTAGTGACTACCTTGGAAATAATGGTAAAGGTTTAGCCTTGAATGTAACGGATGCAGACTCTGTTGCGGCGACGATCAAAACCATTAATGAAGAATTCGGTGGAATTGACATTTTAGTGAATAATGCTGGTATTACTCGTGATAACCTGTTGATGCGTATGAAAGATGACGAATGGCAAGATATCATGGATACTAACCTAACATCGATTTTCCGTTTGTCTAAAGCGGTTCTTCGAGGCATGATGAAGAAACGTCATGGTCGTATTGTTAACGTGGGCTCTGTAGTGGGCACCATGGGCAATGCTGGACAAGCAAACTACGCAGCAGCGAAAGCTGGCGTAATTGGTTTCACAAAATCAATGGCTCGTGAAGTTGCTTCTCGCGGCGTAACGGTAAATACTGTTGCTCCAGGTTTTATCGAAACAGATATGACAAAAGCACTGAATGATGACCAACGTACTGCTACACTATCACAAGTGCCAGCAGGTCGATTAGGTGATCCGCGTGAAATTGCATCAGCAGTCGCCTTTTTAGCTTCTGACGATGCCGCCTATATTACTGGCGAAACACTGCATGTGAATGGTGGTATGTACATGGTCTAAATCTGTTTGGGTGTTTTTTATTCACCCATATGCATGATTTAGGTCAAAAATGTACCAAATTTCAGTGAAAAACATGAAATTTGTGGTTTGACCAGCAAGGTCACCCTTGCAACTTTTCAAAGTTTGAATAAACTACGGCTAACATCGCATTTAAGCGAACTCTCTGTAATAGGAAAAGAAAAATGAGCAACATCGAAGAACGCGTAAAAAAAATCATTGTTGAACAACTAGGTGTAGATGAAGCAGAAGTGAAAAACGAAGCTTCTTTCGTTGATGATCTAGGTGCTGACTCTCTAGATACAGTAGAGCTAGTAATGGCTTTGGAAGAGGAATTCGATACTGAAATCCCTGACGAAGAAGCTGAAAAAATTACTACTGTTCAAGCTGCAATCGACTACGTAAACAGCGCACAGTAATAACATCCCCAGGCGGTCTCCCAGACCGCCTGAGTTTTATCTTATATCATCTATCCTTACATACTCTCAGTATTAATCTCCGGAGAAAAAATCGTGTCCAAGCGTCGTGTAGTTGTTACAGGCATGGGGATGTTGTCACCGGTAGGCAACACAGTTGAATCCTCTTGGAAAGCCCTTTTAGAAGGTCAAAGTGGTATCGTCAATATCGAGCACTTTGATACAACCAATTTTCCCACTCGTTTTGCAGGATTAGTCAAAGACTTTGACTGCGAAGAGTACATGCCCAAGAAAGAAGCTCGCAAAATGGATTTATTTATCCAGTATGGTATTGCTGCGGGTATTCAAGCTTTTAATGACTCTGGCATTGAAGTGACCGAAGAAAATGCCACACGTATTGGTGTCGCTATTGGTTCTGGTATTGGTGGTATTGGTCTGATCGAAGAAGCGGCACATACGCTCAGAGATCGTGGACCACGTCGTATGAGTCCATTTTTTGTGCCTTCAACCATTGTCAATATGATTGCAGGTCACTTGTCTATCATGAAAGGCTTACGTGGACCAAATATCGCTATTTCAACAGCATGTACTACAGGTTTACATAATATCGGCCATGCGGCTCGTATGATTGCTTACGGTGATGCTGATGTGATGCTTGCTGGTGGTGCTGAAAAAGCATCGACTCCGCTTGCGATGAGTGGCTTTGCTGCTGCAAAAGCATTATCAAGTCGAAATGATGAACCACATCTAGCTTCTCGTCCATGGGATAAAGACCGTGACGGTTTTGTACTAGGGGATGGTGCAGGCATGATGATGGTAGAAGAGTACGAACATGCGAAAGCGCGTGGTGCAAAAATCTACTGTGAAATTGTTGGTTTTGGTATGAGTGGCGATGCTTATCACATGACGTCTCCTAGTGCCGACGGCTCAGGCGGCGCATTGGCAATGGAAGCGGCTATTCGTGATGCTGGCATTACTGGTGACCAAATTGGTTATGTCAATGCTCACGGTACATCAACACCAGCTGGTGATGTAGCTGAAACTTTAGGTATCAAGCGAGCTTTAGGCGAAGAAGCAGCGAAGAAAGTACTCGTGTCATCAACAAAATCAATGACAGGTCACTTATTGGGTGCGGCAGGTTCAGTTGAATCGATCATTACAGCTTTAACTTTGGTCGATCAAATTGTTCCGCCAACTATTAACTTAGATAACCCTGATGAAGGTTGTGATCTGGATTATGTACCACATAAAGCTCGCAAAGTTGAGAACATGGAATACGCTCTATGTAACTCATTTGGCTTCGGTGGCACCAATGGTTCGTTAATCTTTAAGCGTATTTGATTGGTATAGATTAAAATAGCTGAATAAGCCATTTTATAAAGCGGTTTAATGTTATAGCATTAAGCCGCTTTTTTTTACTTTATTTATTACGATACGATCAATGCTAAGTAAGCAGGTATGACGATGTTTTTTGTCAATGGAAATCAACAACAAAACGTACCAGTCAACGACCGTTCGTTCCAATATGGTGATGGGTGCTTTACCACTATCTTGGTCAAAGATGGTCAGCCCGTTATGTTAGCAGAGCATAAGCAGCGAATTGCGTTAACCTGTCAGCGACTTTTTATTACCCTACCTAACTGGGAACTTGTCACAGAATGGATTGATATGGCCATTGAACGTTCTGGGCATAAAATGCAGCAATTAAGCGGGGTAAAGTTACATATTAGTCGAGGCTGTGGTGGAAGAGGTTATAGCCCTAGTGGCGTGAATTCCACACAGGTTGTAGTACAGACATTCGCTTACCCCGAACATTATTCAACCTGGCAAGCAGAGGGGATAAAAGTTGGTGTGAGTGCCACTCGTTTAGGGGTAAACCCTCAGCTTGCTGGGCTTAAACATAATAATCGTTTAGAACAAGTGTTAATTAAGAAAGAAATTGATAATAGTGGCCATGATGACAATATCGTGCTTGATATTAATGGGAACGTTGTGGAGATGAGTGCTGCTAATTTGTTTTGGATATTCAATAATCAGCTTTATACACCCGAGTTACTGAATAGTGGGGTGCTGGGTATAAAGAGAAAACAAGTATGTGAATATGCAGAGCAGAACAACATGATCGTGAATATTGGCGACTACACATTAGACGATGTGACTAATGCTGATGAAGTGTTCATTACTAATGCGCTACATGGTGTCGTTCCAATTATTCAAATAAGTAATAAAGAATTTAATATTGGTGCAATCACATGCGCTATTCAGGAGAAAATTAACCCGTGATTAAAAAATTAGCCATTGTATTGCTTTTAATCGTAGCGGCGTCGCTAGTTGCGATGTTTTATGCTAAGTCAGAAGTCACTCGTTATGTGCAGCAGCCATTAAATATTGAATCTGAGCAGCTGATTACTATCGAGCACGGTAAGACGTTAAAAAGTGCATTATGGATGATGGAGCAACAAGGTTGGATTACTGGCAATACCTTTGCTCGTTTGTTACCACGCTTATACCCTGAAGTTATTCATATCCGTGCGGGAACTTATCAAGTTCATCCCGGTGAAACATTACAACAGGCTTTAATGACAATGGTGAAGGGTGAAGAATTTCAATTTACCATTACCTTTATTGAAGGAAGTCGTTTCAGCGAATGGCGTAGCCAGTTAGGTATGGCTAAAGGTTTAGTACATAAAACGAAAGGTCTAAGCGAGGCTGACATTGCTAAAGCACTTGGTGAAAGTCACCAAAAATTAGAAGGTCTACTATTAGCGGAAACGTACCACTACACCGAAGGTATGTCGGACCTCGATATTCTGAAAAGGGCTCATCAATCACTTACTCGTGAGTTAGACGCTGCGTGGGAAACAAGGCAAAAAAACTTACCGCTGGACACGCCATATCAAGCATTAATTTTGGCGTCAATTATTGAAAAAGAAACGGCGATCGAATCAGAACGTGAACGTGTCGCATCAGTTTTTGTAAATCGATTGAATAAAGGGATGCGATTACAAACCGACCCAACGGTGATTTACGGTATGGGAGATAAATATGACGGTAATATCCGTAAGAAAGATTTGTCGACGCCAACTCCCTATAACACCTATGTGATTAATGGCTTACCACCGACACCGATTGCTATGCCAGGAGTTAACTCTGTACGTGCTGCGTTAAATCCAGAGAAAAGTAACTATTTATACTTTGTAGCAAGCGGTGATGGTGGACACGTGTTTACTAAATCATTAGCTGAGCATAATCGTGCAGTGCGTGATTATTTGAGAAAATTACGAGCAAATAAGAGTAACTAATGAAAAACGCGAAATTTATTGTAGTTGAGGGCTTAGAAGGCGCAGGAAAAAGCACCGCGATTAATGCCGTGCTGGAAACTTTAAAGCAGCATTCAATCCTAGATGTCGTACAAACGCGTGAACCGGGTGGTACGAGATTAGCGGAAAAATTACGTGCATTAGTCAAAGAAGAACACGATGGCGAAGAGCTACACGATATCAGTGAGTTACTTATGATGTACGCGGCTCGCGTTCAACTAGTTGAAAACGTGATTAAGCCAGCGCTTAATAATGGTCAGTGGGTCCTTGGTGATCGCCATGATTTATCTTCTCAAGCGTATCAAGGTGGTGGACGTCAAATTAGTCCTGAAATTATGACCAATCTAAAACGAACAGCGCTAGGTGATTTCAAGCCAGATCTTACTTTGTATCTAGATATTGATCCTAAAATCGGCTTGGAAAGGGCGCGTGGTAGAGGCGAGTTAGACCGAATTGAAAAAATGGATATTAGCTTTTTTGAACGAGTACGTGCTCGCTATTTAGAAGCTGCTCAACAAGATCCGAGTATTATTACTATTAATGCCAACCAAACGATTGAGCAAGTGGCTGGTGATTTACATCGCGCTCTGCAAGTATGGTTTGATAATGGGCAAGCAGTAGCATAATGGCTTTATATCCTTGGTTAGAGCCACTATGGAAACAATGGCAGGTAATGCTTTCTCAGCAAGCCACGCCACACGCTATTCTGTGTAGTGCTAATGTTGGTACTGGAATAGAAGACCTAGTTAATTGCCTTGCTGCTGCCATTGTGTGTAAGAATTCAGATGAAGAAGCATGTGGATTTTGTCATAGTTGCGAATTAAGCCAAGGTGGTCATCATCCTGATATTCACTGG
Organism: Vibrio algivorus; assembly: GCF_002218005.2. Lineage (GTDB taxonomy): Bacteria > Pseudomonadota > Gammaproteobacteria > Enterobacterales > Vibrionaceae > Vibrio > Vibrio algivorus. Next base: position 1,607,285 of record NZ_AP018678.1, on the reverse strand, counting down.
GTAATACCAGAGAAAGAGGGGAAAGGTATTAACGTTGAGCAAATTCGCGAGGCTAACCGTTATGCGATTGAATCATCGCAACTAGGTGGCAAACGAATAATCATTATTCAGCCTGCGGAATCTATGAATGAATCGGCATCCAATGCTTTATTGAAAACATTAGAAACTCCGCCAGAACAATGTGTATTTGTCTTGTTGACTCAAGATAAACATAAATTATTGCCTACCATTATTAGCCGTTGTCAGCATTGGCAACTGCCTAAAGTCACGAAGCCGGTGTTACTTGATTGGTTAGGATCTCAATTATCTCGTGAACAAATGCCAGGCTGGTTTAGCTTGAAAATGTATGCACAATCACCACTGGATGCCTTGTCTTTTATCAAGCAAGATAAACAGAAAGAGTGGGAGCAGCTACTTACTCTACTTTTAGTTGGAGTACAAAAGCGTTCATTTTCTTTATATGAAGTGCAAAGTTTTTTTAAGAATGAGCCACTAGAGAAAGTGTCTTGGCTGCTGTATTTATTTAATGATCTACAAAAAGCCCACTTTGGTGTGGCAGACACCCCTCAACCTGCAGTATTTGAGCAACTTGCGAGTTGTATTTCCTATACTAGTGCCTATTCTCATTATCAACATCTGCAACAAATGCGTCATTCATTAACGACTTCGAGTGGTTTGAACGCTGAATTACTGATCGTAGATTGGTATCTCACTTTAATAAAACCTTAGACGCAAAGAAAAACTTAAAGTTAAATCAATACCTTATTTGCGATAAATGAAATTAGGAACTAGACTATGTTAGTTGATTCACACTGCCACCTCGATAAATTAAATTACAATGATCTACATGTAGATGTTGCAGATGTGGTAGCCAAAGCAAAGCAAGCGGGTGTTGAACAAATGCTTAGTGTTGGTGTGACACTTGAAGCATTTCCTTCAATGCTGGCAATGATCGAACCATTTAATAATATTCATGCCTCGTGTGGCGTTCACCCGTTAGATTGCGAAAGTGAGTTTGATCTTAATACGTTTAAACAATATGCCAGCCACTCAAAAGTGGTCGCGATTGGTGAAACTGGTTTGGATTTTTTCTACCAACCTGAAACCGCGCAGCGACAAATTGAGCTGTTTGAGCAGCATGTAACAGTCGCTAATGAATTAGATAAGCCACTGATAATTCATACGAGAAATGCTCGTGTAGAAACCTTAGATGTATTAAAAAATGGTCATGCTGAGCGCTGTGGTGGTGTGATCCATTGTTTTACTGAAGATCTGGCTTTTGCGAAGGCTGCCATCGATCTTGGATTCTATATTTCTTTATCGGGGATTATTACCTTTAAGCAAGCAATAGAATTACAAGATGTCGTAAAACAGCTTCCTCTAGATAGATTGCTTGTCGAGACCGATTCACCTTATTTAGCACCAGTTCCACATCGTGGTAAAGAAAATCAGCCAGCTTATGTATCAGAAGTGGCGGCATCTTTAGCTGAGCTGCAGCAATGTGATGTCGAAACAGTATCTAAAATCACAACGTCTAATTTCAACAAGTTATTTTTACGTCATTAGGGCTTTGGAAGTAACCACTAATTAAAAGTGAGATCATGATCTCATTTTTGATGCTCAAGTTAATCAATCCAAAAAAACTTGTTTCATATCATTACTTGAATTAAAGGTCATTGTTACGATTTTTTTGTTCGGTAATGAATCTTGAGTCAATCAAGATATTTTAAAATTGTTAACTTAAGCAGTTATACTGTGGTTGTTCTTCTTTTTATTGAGATCTATATCGATAAAATAGCGTGCATAGATCACTTTGCTAAATTAAAAAAGTTGATTTTACCGCATAGATAGAACATCCTACGCCGGTTTTAAAATGTTACATTTTTATGCAAGTGGGACGGGGGAGTTACACTTCACGCTTGTATTTTTCTAAGCATAAAGGTTAAAAATTATGTCAAATAAAGCAGCAGCAGAAAAAATCCTTGAAGGGATTGGTGGTGCAAGCAATGTCAAATTCATGACATTCTGTGCAACACGTTTACGCTTTGAATTAAATGATGGTTCTATCGTAAATAAAGAAGCATTAGACGCAATTCCAGAAGTTATGGGTTGTGTTCCTCAAAGTGGTGATCGTTATCAAATCGTTATTGGCGGAGCCGTTGGTAATATTTATAACGCTATTAAAGCATTACCTTCTATGAGTGATGGTGCAGAATCTGCTGCAGAGGATAATGCGTCAGCATCAAATGACGAATTAAAATCATCTTTACGTTCTTCTGGTGTGCGTGGCAAGGTTCAGTGGATTGATGCTTTCTTTGAATATCTTTCAGATTCGTTCCGTCCAATCCTAGGTGTTTTACTTGGTGCATCATTAATTATCGCATTAGCGGCTGTTCTTGATGCTCTACACCTTGTTGATTTCAGGGGTGAAAAATCAGCAGGTTGGGTGTTTGTCGATACAATGTGGCATACCGTGTTCTACTTCTTGCCAATTATGATTGCTTATAATGCATCGAAAAAGTTAAACGTAGACCCTTGGTTAGGTGCTGCAATTATGGGTGCATTAATGACACCTGAATTCCAGAAGTTAGCCACTATGGCTTCAACAACTTCGACTGTGGATCCAGAGTTGGGTATCACAACAAAAGTTGCTGATATTTTTGGCTTTGCAATGCAGTGGAATGACTACTCAGGACAAGTATTCGTACCATTAATTATGGTCGCAGTATTAGCGCTTGTTTATCGTTTCTTGCAAAAGATCTTCCCTGAGAATGTTCACATGGTATTCGTACCGTTCTTCTCTCTAGCGATTATGATCCCATTAACCGCATTTTTAATCGGTCCACTAGGTGTTTGGATTGGTATCGACTTAGGTAATGGTCTTGCTTGGTTGAACAATAATGCGCCATTCGTGTTTGCATTATTGATTCCTATGCTTTATCCGTTCCTAGTTCCACTAGGTCTACACTGGCCTTTAAATGCCTTGATGCTAATGAACATTCAAACTCTGGGTTATGATTTCATTCAAGGTCCAATGGGTGTATGGAACTTCGCATGTTTCGGTGCAACAGCTGGTGTTCTATTAATTTCACTTCGTGAAAAAGATAAGACTATGCGTCAGACTGCTTCTGGTGCTTTAGCTGCGGGTCTATTTGGTGGTATCTCTGAACCATCTCTATATGGTATCCACTTACGTTTCAAACGTGTTTACTCTCGCATGCTTCCAGGTTGTTTTGCAGGTGGTCTTGTAATTGCAATCCTTGGTTCTCAATACCAAGGCGTTAAAACAACAGCATTTGCATTTACTTCATTGTTAACTATCCCTGTATTTAACCCAATGTGGGTATATGCGGTTGCGATTGCAGTAGCGTTTATTGTTCCAATGCTTCTTATTTTCTTTATGGACTACCGTACTGAAGAAGAAAAAGCAGCAACAAAAAAATAGTTTAAATATCCACGATATCTAAACTATTTAAATAGTAAACTTAAAGCCAGTTGGGGTTTCTCAACTGGCTTTTTATTTGCAAAAAATTGGCATATGCCTGACGGTACACCCATCATCGTACAAGTTATTTATGGTTCAATCTTGTTTGGACAATAAATTGTAGATTAAGTGCCTTGGAGGGCCGATGAAATTGCGTATTACTAGAACAGGCAGTTTGGTAGTTGGATGTATCTTAGTAGGTTTTAATGCACCTCTATTTGCAGATGAAGGTGTGAGAACAAACACCTCTGTTCCGTCGTATATAAATAATTCAGATTATAAAGTGGGCTTTGGATTTGACCGAGGCTTTAGTGTTGTTGGGCAACTTTATAATAAAGTGAATTTGTCACTTGGCGATGATGGTATAGCGGCGGACTATATTTTTCTAACCGGTAAGTTTAATCAAAAACTGCCGTTTACTTGGTATGCATCCGTCGGTGGTTTTTATGACTGGGATAAAAGCTGTCATAACGGTTGTGGAGGTTATTATGACAATAATGGACATTGGCATTCTCATCATGATTCCGACCATTATTTTAATGATTATGGGGTTCGTGTACCATTCGGACTGGATTGGAACTTTGCTAGTCGCTGGGACACTTACGTTCAACTAGCGCCTGTGATCAATATACCTGATGACTTCGATGTGGATTTTCAAGCCGCGATAGGGATTCGCTACTCTTTATAACTTTATGTAATGAATATTGAGTTGGGTAGAAAGAATTAAATCTAACCTATTGATATACAAAATTAAAAAAGCCCGCATTAGTTACGGGCTTTGTTATTTTTGATGTTAACTATTGTCTTTAATCACTTTTCATCGCACGGCGAATGCACAATGCAGCACCACCCCATGTAATGCCAAGGCCAATAATCATCATAATAATTGCACCAGTCGTCATATTAAGCCTCTTTTGATTTCTTTAAGTTAACAACGATAGAGATAACTAGCATTAGCGCCAATAAACCCCAACCTAGTGTTAATAGATCCGACATGCTGTAGCCGCCATAGCCATCTGTTAAGGTCGCAATAATCTTATTTGCTAGGATGATTGCAATCATGATTGGGCTTAAGAAACGGATACATAAGTCGAACCATACACCGATAGTAAGCTCTGATACTGCGTTAGCGTGTTTACGGATATCAGCGACTTTAAATAACCAACCGACAAGAATTAATTCGATTAGACAACTACCTAATAGGGCAATATTGTTGATAAAGTAATCGACTAAATCGAGTAGTAACAAACCACCATTGGTTGCAAACGCTAGTGATACTAGAAGACCTGTACCACATACAATACTTGCCGCTTTACGACGAGACCATTTTAGTTTGTCGATAAAAGCAGATGTTACCGCTTCCATGATAGAAATGTGCGAACTGAAACCTGCAACCACCAATGCTAGGAAGAATAGTGGACCTAGAATGTATGGTGCTGGTAGTAAGTTAATCGCCGCAGGGATAGTAACAAAGGCTAGGCCAACACCCGCAGAAACAACTTCTGTTAGTGGTTTGCCTTGTTCTTGTGCCATATAACCTAATACAGAGAAGATTAAGACACCCGCTAGGATAGAGAAACCACAGTTAATTAATACAGTCATTACTGCATTGTTACTAATGTCTGATTTTTCTGGTAAGTAACTTGAGTAAGCCAACATGATGGCAAAACCAACAGATAGCGTGAAGAACATTTGTCCGTATGCTGCTGACCAAACAGAAGGATCGGTTAGGCGACTAAAGTCTGGCTGGAACATGTAGTTTAACCCATCAACCGCACCAGGTAAGAAAATCATACGGCCAATCAAGGCAAGTACCATGATGAATAAAATAGGCATCATGATTTTACCAGCACGTTCAATACCACCTTTAACACCGCCGAATAGAGCGGCATAGGTCACAAGCCATCCGACAATCATTGGAATCGCAATGTGCCATTGAATGCTACCTAGTTGACTAGGAGAGTTATCACCACCAAGCTGTAAGTATTCACCAAAGAAGTAAGCATTTGGATCGCTGCCCCAGCCTTGAGTGAAAGCTAGGCCAACATAAGAGATTGCCCAACCGATGATCGCGATGTAATACACACCGATCACTGCAGCAATCATTACTTGGAACCAACCAAGCCACTCAAATTTTGAATTGATTTTTGCTAATGTTCTTGGCGCTGAACCACGGAATTTATGTCCCATGGTGAATTCCATGATCATAAAAGGAATACCCGCGGTGAGCATGGCAAAAAGGTATGGAATAAAGAATGCGCCACCACCATTTTCATACGCCATGTATGGAAAACGCCAAATGTTGCCTAATCCTATTGCCGATCCTACGGCCGCTAGAACAAACCCCGCGCGGGAGCCCCACTGTTCTCTTTTCATGTACAAATCCTCTGTAACTGCGTAAATGGATACTTAACAATTAGAAACAGATTTAATATTTAGGTTTAAAATTCTGTATCACTTGTTACGTTCCAGATTATTATTCTGATATTTTCAATGTGTGTTTGCAGTAGGTGAAACATTCACCTGTGCATGCTCTGAGATTACATATTCAATATAAAGAACGCAATAGAGAGGCTAGAATGTAAAGGTTAGGTTAAGTATTGGATAAAACTTGATAAAATTATCAATATACTAGATTAAACTGCTGTAATTAATATTATTGGTGTTATTCGCTGGTAATTGGTGGCCTTTGTCGATATTTATGTTTTAGTTTTTTATAGTCTAAGTGTTGTTTTAATGCTCGATTTTTTGAGCCAGTACAATATTTTGTTCTAAATCTGATGCTAAGTGCAGTTGATTTTTTGTAGGTTGTTTACTGATCTAGATAAGGCATGCTACTAAATTTAGAGAAAGATTTTTGCTAATATATTGAGAGTTTTACGACACTTTCATAGGCTTGGTGAACAGAGTCATGTTAATATCATTTCATCTTAATTATCTGAGGTTTTATTATGAGTCGTGATTTGAAAATTTCTGCAGTTATCATTTGTTCTATTATCGCTTTTCTTAGTGCGTACGCAGCTATTGTTGTTACGCATTAATCGCGTGATCTAAGAACATATTGCTACAAATAAAGTTAAGGAGTGAGTGTGAAAAATAGTGGCGTTATTACCGATGCGGGTATGTCTATTGACCTCACTACACTCAACAAGTATGCCAACGGACGGCATGCTTTAGTTGCCCAAGGAGGAGGTCAGAAAGGTATTTTTACTGCGGGTGTTCTTGATAGTTTTCTTGACGCTGCGCTTGATCCTTTCGATGTTTTTTATGGCACATCTGCCGGCGCTTTAAACTTAACCTCGTATATCTGTCGTCAACGAGGATTAGGTAAAGCTTTCATTACTGAGTTAACTACTCGCCCAGAATTTTTCCGTTTATTTAAACACATTCGTCGTAAACAACGCCTCGATCTTGATTGGGCTTTTGATCAATTAATTGCTCCTCCTTATCTACTTGATATTGATGTAGGCCGTTTTGCTTTAGGTGATCGAGAAGCCTATGCCGCAGTGACTAATATGACCGATCTTCACGATGAATATTTGCCTATTACGACTAATAATTGGGCTGATACGTTAAAAGCGACTTGTGCAATCCCAGCCTTATATCGTCATGAAGTCGAAATCGATGGTAAATATTACGTTGATGGTGGCGTTTCAGCTGCCATTCCCGCGCAAGAAGCTTGGCGTAAAGGTGCGCGCTTAATTACGGTTATCCGTACTGAGCCAATAGATTTAACTGAAGAAATCAGACAAGAACAAAGCGCTACCGTACTTAATTCATTTCTAAATAGAGTAGGGTTAGACCAACACTTAGAATCTCTACAAACTCGTATTGCAGAGAGAACGGCGAGTTGGCGTTTGGATTTTGATAGTTTTTTAAAACAACGTATTGAGCGCTCCAAACTTATAGAGACAGAACAAGCGAAGCCATTGTTAAATGGTGGACGTTGGTTATTCGGTAGTAGCGATGTTTATCGCTTGTGCCATCTACTCGGTGACCAGTTTGATGCTGGTATTATGGATATGATGTTGGTACATCATCAAACCTTTACGCTTACTCATAACTTTATGCTTAAGCCGCCAGATGATTGTTTTATTTTGCAAATTGCTCCCGATCAGCCATTAAGATCTTCACCATTACTTAGTAAGCCTGAAGATCTAGAATTTGATTACCAGCTTGGCCTTCAGGCTGGGCGACGTTATATTGAACAATTTTCTACTCTTGTATCAAAACCTGCGGTTATTCACAAAAGCGCTTATTCTTAATTTGAGTCGTATTTTAGTGATCTGATTCGATAAGCGATCGAAATGAAAGTTAACTCGATCGCAATTCTTCCTTCCTCTTATACCCACTTGAATATTTTACGCCAAAATTTCTTTTTTAGAGCTTCAAGGTAAACAAACCTTAGCAGTTATTGAAACGTTATTTTGCTGTGTAAATGGAGTGGTCATGGAAGAGAAAACTTTTCTCACGTTTGTTGTGATGAATACTCGTCTTTTAAAAACAGGTGGTGCTGCATCGCATCAATTTAAACAAGAAGGTGGTTATATCGGTAATGATGACAGTTGCCACTGGATACTGCCTGATCCGAATAATGCACTTATTACCCCTTATTGCCAGATCAAGTTTGAAAATGGCGAATATCACCTTATAGATATTCAAGGTGGAATCGGTATTAATGATGAATCGCCTCAATTTGAACAACAACGACATATAAAAGTTAAAGATGGTGATGTTTTCCGTATCGGTTCTTATCAAATTAGATCACATTTGAAAGTCGTAGAAGTGGAAACGGAGCAACGTTATCGTGTGGCAGAAACTGCAGCTTCTAGTGTGCAAGAAACTTCTAGTGTACAAGAGACAACGCCCTCATATATTCCTCAACTCGATATTGATTTGCCAGTGGTGCGAGAGGTTCAAGCATCGAAAACCGAGGTTGAACCGTCCATAAAACAAGATGACCAGGAAAAGGAACTAAGGATGTCACCTTCAATCACTATCAGTACCAATGAAATTAATGAACCATTAGCAGCGAGTATTGCAGGGCTGTTAGCCATCCATAGCCGACAAGATAATTCTTTTCATTTATTAAATCGCAGTTTCCAGCCGATTCAAGATAACCCACTACAAATGGGATTAACGCCAGAAGAAACTAAAGACCTGATGTTTGGTGAAGAACGTAGCCTATTTCATCTAGAGCCTACTCAAGCGATTGAAAGTAGTTTTAAATCCATAGAATCACACAGCGAGCGAATGCATCAAGCAACAGAATTAGCCTTAAAATATTTACTTAATGAATTTTCACCTGAAACCTTGTTAAAGCGTTTTGAAACTTATCGTAAAAATGCACCAGATAATGTTGATAAAGATGCTTGGGCTTGGAAAATGTATCAGTCGTATTTTTCCGAGTTGACGTCGGGAAGACAAAAAGGTTTTGAAAAGCAGTTTTGGGAAGTGTTAGAGCAGTCATACGATACGTTACAACGTAAACATCCTTGAATGGAAATGAGCTTAATTTAAAAGCCTCTTACATTAAATTGGCCTCTATGCCCAAGTAACTTGGATATAGAGGCCTTGTTTTATATACCCAGTTACTAGGGTATCGTTTACTCTACTTCAATGATGCGCATGCAGTTCGTTGAACCCACTAAGTCCATCACATCGCCTTGCGTGATGATGACTTTATCGCCTTTCTCAAGTAGTCGATTTTCTTTTAATGTGGCAATAGCCGCTAATGCGCAAGGTAGGCCAGAACCAGCGTCATGCTCAAAAAATACTGGTGTCACACCACGGTATAGTGCTGCTCGGTTAAGAGTACTTTCATTACGAGATAGCGCAAAAATTGGCAGGCCAGAACTTAAGCGAGACATCATTAATGGGGTGCGTCCTGATTCAGTCATTGAAACAACAGCAGTGATGCCTTCCATATGGTTGGCTGAGTACATGGTTGCCATTGCAATGGTTTCTTCTGCTGATTGGAACTTACGATCTAGGCGATAATTTGACACATTAACTGATGGCATTTTTTCAGCACCAACACAAACTTCTGCCATTGATTTGACGGTTTCTACTGGGAAACTACCTGCTGCGGTTTCCGCAGAAAGCATTACCGCATCGGTACCATCAAGAACGGCGTTCGCTACATCCATCACTTCTGCACGTGTTGGCATCGGACTTGTGATCATTGATTCCATCATTTGTGTGGCAGTAATTACATTTCGGTCTAGGCTGCGTGCGCGTCGAATCAGTTGCTTTTGTACACCAACGAGCTCTGCATCACCAATTTCTACCCCTAGATCGCCACGTGCTACCATCACCACATCAGAGGCTAAGATAATATCATCCATGCTCTCTTCGCTGATAACCGTTTCTGCGCGCTCAACTTTGGCGACTAATTTAGCTTCAAGACCAGCGTCACGCGCTAATCGACGTGCATAATGCATATCTTCGCCATTACGTGGGAAGGAGATAGCAAGATAGTCCACTTTGATTTTTGCAGCCGTGATAATATCTTGCTTGTCTTTTTCAGTTAAAGCATCAGCGGATAAACCACCACCTTTTTTGTTGATGCCTTTATTGTTGGAAAGAGGGCCAGCAACGGTGACTTCGGTATGTACTTTATTGCCATCGACACTGGTTACTTTTAGTTGAACTCGACCATCATCAAGTAAAAGAATATCACCAGGACCAACATCTTTTGGTAGTTCTTTATAATCTAAACCAACAGCATGTTGATCACCTTGGCCTTTTTCAAGATCACTATCAAGTGTAAATTTATCACCAATATTTAATTGAATTTTGCCATCTTTGAAGGTTGATACACGAATTTTAGGGCCTTGTAAGTCACCTAAAATCGCCACATGAATGCCTAGTTTTGCTGCAATAGTGCGGACTTTTTCTGCTCGAATAATATGGTCCTCAGCCGAACCATGTGAGAAGTTCATTCGGACAACATTAGCACCAGCTTTGATGATATCTTCTAGTACATTATCTTTGTCTGTGGCAGGGCCAAGGGTCGTGACAATTTTGGTACGTCTTAAACGTTGAGACATGCATAACTCCATCTATATTTTAAAATTTCTTTTACGTTATCACTAATTGAACGGTGATTTTAGTAAATACTGTGAATAAATGTATCCACTCTATTATAGAGCGTACTTGCGAAAAGGTGTTTTATCATACAAATGTCTTACTAATTGAAATTTAACCGTGATATTTGTCACGCAATGGTTGTATGGGGCTTCACAATTAGTTCGCAGTGTAAAAAAATTGAGTTGGTTTTTTTTAAGGAGTACTTTATGTACATGGCTCAACCTGGTCACATTGATCAAATTAAGCAAGTCAATACAGGTCGTGTATATAAACTTATCGATCAATTTGGCCCAGTCTCTCGTATCGATCTATCAAAATTAAGTGGGTTGGCGCCAGCTAGTATCACTAAAATTTCGCGTGAATTAATGGAAGGGCACTTAATTCATGAAACGGTAGTACAAGAGTCATTAAGTCGGGGTCGTCCAGCTGTGGGGCTGCAAACCGATAATACTGGATGGCAGTTTTTGTCTATTCGATTGGGTAAAGGCTACCTAATTATTGCTTTACACGAACTTGGAGGGGAGGTTGTCACCGATTATAAGGTCGAGATAGAAGCCTCTGATCAAATTCGATTACAACAACAAATCTTAGATGAAATTGAAAGCTTTTTTGTTCAGAATGCCCACTTAGTTGAGCGGATGACCAGTATTGCAGTAACACTCCCTGCTTTGGTTAATTTTTCTGAAGGCGTGGTTATTCAGATGCCACATTTTAATATTAAAGATTTAGCTCTAGGCCCTGCGATTTATGCTCAAACAGGCGTGCCAGTTTTTATTGCCAATGATACCTGTGCTTGGGCTTTGGCAGAAATGCTATTTGGCCATTCACAAGAAGTTGATAATTCATTATTAATTAGTAATCACCAAGGCGTTGCGGCTGGAGTGATTTTAAATGGACGTTTGGCTTACAGTCGTAATGGCAACATCGGTGAGTTAGGGCATATTCAAATTGATCCTGATGGTACTGTATGTGAGTGTGGCAAACGTGGTTGTTTAGATACGGTTGCGTCTTCTCAAGCTGTGTGCCGTGTTGTGACAGAAAAAGTCGCGCAAGGCGAGCCAACAATATTATCGAGCACTAATATTACGATGGAAACAATTTGCTCAGCGGCTTTAGAAGGTGATGAATTAGCCAAACAAGCTATTGAGAAGCTAGGGAGAGATCTAGGTAAAGGCATCGCTATTATGGTAAATATCTTTAGCCCTGAGAAAATTTTATTAGGTGGTGCATTAACCAAAGCAAAATCGATTTTATTTCCAGCCATTGAACAAGCTTTGCAACAGTATAGTTTACCGATCTTTCATAAAGATGTGCCTTTAGTGGAAAGTAAGTTTTTTACTCAAACGACTATGCCAGGTGCGGCATTGATTAAGCAGGCACTTTATGATGGTTCGTTACTCTTGAAGGTGGTTGAAGGCTAATTTCGATAGAGAGTGATATTAATCAAGTGAATAAAAATAAAGCCAGCGTAATTGCTGGCTTTGTTGACTATTATGAACTCATTAAAGGTTTATGATTTAAATAGTTTATTTCTTTCTGGTTGAGCATCAATGCATTGACCGTGAACCTCTTGGCTTTCTGCTGCCATCAGGTAAACGTACAGCGGCATGATATCTTCGGCCGTTTTTAGCAGATTAGTGTCTTCCGCAGGATAAGCTGAGGCTCGCATTTTGGTACGAGTTGCGCCTGGGTTAATCGCATTAACGCGAATAGGGGTGTCACTGAGCTCATCTGCCAGAATTTGCATCATGCCTTCGGTTGCAAATTTAGAAATGGAATAACTTGCCCAGTAAGCTTTACCAATATGACCAACCGTTGAAGAGGTGAAAACAATGCGGCCGTTTTCTGATTTCTTAACCAGAGGCAGTAATGCTTGAGTCATTAGTAGTTGCGCTTTGACATTGACTTGCATCACTTCATCAAAAGCCTTTTCTTCAATTTGTTCAAATGGCGTGATCGAACCTAGTAGTCCCGCATTATGTAAGATGCCATCGAGTTTACCAAATTGATCTGCAATCGTATCTGCCATATCAAGGTAGTTCTGTTTGGTTGCCCCTTTCATATCAAGAGGGATAATCGCCGCTTGTGGATAACCTTTCGACTCGATCTCATCGTATGTCGCTTCTAGTTTGGACACGGTGCGCCCTAGTAGAATAACGGTTGCGCCATGTTGAGCGTAATGTAAGGCTGCTTCTTTACCTATACCATCACCAGCACCAGTGACTAAAATGGTTTTTCCAGTAAGAGCTGAAGGGGAAACTGAATAATTCACCGTATGTAATCCTTAATCTAACTGTATGTCATGTATATACCCAAGTAACTTCAAAATATAACGATAGCTATACCTTGAAGTCACTTGGGTATATGCAATAATGTACCGCTATTTCAAAGAATAAGTGGTTAGCATCAACGTAAACTCGCTTACCATACACTAAACCGCAAGTTTTGAGGGAATGATATTGGAATTTTTGTTGGATTATGGGCTGTTTCTAGCCAAAGTCGTGACGTTCGTCGTTGCGGTAATTGCATTGTTTGTTGGCATTAAAGTAATCGGTGGCAAGGGCGGTCATGCGAAAGGTGAATTGCAGATTACTGACTTGTCAGAAAAGCATACTGAAACGGTCTCACAACTAGAAGAGCACTTACACGATGAAGCATATTTAAAAGCTCGTCATAAAGCTCAAGAGAAAGAACAAAAAGAAAAGAACAAAAAAGAGGCGAAAGAAGCGAAAAAGGCCGCGAAATCTGGTGAGCTGGTTGATACTCGTAAGCCTCATTTATTTGTTTTAGATTTTAACGGTAGCATTGATGCCAAAGAGGTCTCTTCTTTACGTGAAGAAGTTACCGCGATTCTTTCTGTGGCTAAAGAAGGAGATGAAGTATTACTTCGTTTAGAGTCTGGCGGTGGTATGGTTCATGGCTATGGGCTTGCTTCTTCTCAACTCGATCGACTTAAAAATGCCAAGATTCCATTAACTATAGCTGTCGATAAAGTGGCGGCAAGTGGTGGTTATATGATGGCATGTGTTGCAGATAAAATTGTTTCTGCGCCATTTGCGATTGTTGGTTCTATTGGTGTTATCGCGCAAATTCCGAACTTCAATAAATTGCTGAAAAAGAATGATATTGAGTTTGAGCAAATGACAGCGGGTGAATATAAGCGCACCTTAACCATGTTTGGTGAAAATACTGATAAAGCGCGCGATAAGTTCAAACATGAGTTAGAAGAAACTCATGTACTATTTAAAGACTTTATTCGTGAGCATCGTGCAAATCTTGATCTAGAAAAAGTCGCAACCGGTGAGCATTGGTTCGGTACTCAAGCATTAGCGTTAGGGCTGGTGGATGAAATTAAAACTTCAGATGATTTGATTGTCGCTGCGACTAAAGAAAAATCAGTGCTCGCATTACATTATGTTCGCAAGAAAAAATTGTCGGATAAAATTTCTGGCAGTGCCGCGAAAACGGTTGATAGTATATTACTGAAATTGATATCTAGAGGTCAGCGTCCAATCGTATAATGGATACCTCTAATGAGGTAGGTGCATGAAGAACTGATTTATATCAATCTTTATTGAATTAAGCTCACATCATGTGGGCTTTTTTTTTAGATTGATGATTTTTTATTTTCAATCTTTTATCGTGGTTTTAGCCGATTTTCGCAGCTTTTTGGTGGTTTTTCATTAATAGTCTTTTGTTGTGAAATTAACTTTTTCTCACTTTGAACTATGATTAGAAAGCTTGAATTTGATCACATTAAAACGCAATATTCAGCCATCATCCTTACTTTGTATCTAATCGTTACGAGAGAAAAAATGGAAAATAATCAATTTGAATCGTTAATGCCCGCGGATATGGCCAAAAAGGCCGCTGAAGCTGGCGTCTATAAAGTGAATAAATCCTTCTTTAAAACATTTATGCTGGCAGTGACCGCTGGTATGCAAATTGGTATTGCATTTATTTTTTACACTACGGTTACTAGTGGTACTGCTGACGTTGCGCCAGGTTTTTCACATTTTGTTGGTGGTTTAGCATTTAGTTTAGGTTTAATTCTTGTCGTGGTTACTGGTAGTGAATTATTTACTAGCTCAACGTTAGTCGTCGTAGCGAAGGCAAGTGGTCTTGTGACTTGGGGACAATTAATCAAGAATTGGGCACAAGTTTATTTTGGCAACTTTGTCGGTTGTATTTTGCTGGTTGGTATTATGCTCGTTGCTCAACAATATATGAGCGATGCGGGTGGTATCGGTTTGAATGCCATGCATATTGCGCAGCATAAAATGCATCACTCATTCGCATCAGCTGTTGCACTTGGCACTATGGCTAATTTATTGGTATGCATCGCGGTCTGGATGTCTTATGCAGGCCGTACATTAACCGATAAAGCGTTAATTTTGATCCTACCTGTTGCCATGTTTGTATCATCAGGCTTTGAACATAGCATCGCAAACATGTTCCAAATTCCATTTGCAATTGGTATCAAAAATTTTGCACCTGCTGAATTTTGGGAAATGACAAACACGACAGCAAGTCAATTCGCTGATCTAAATATGGCAGATTTTGTAATGAATAACCTTATACCAGTGACTATCGGTAATATTATCGGTGGTAGTGTGTTTGTTGGTTTGTGGTTCTGGTCAATTTACCTACGTAAATAACCGTAAAATAAAATATACCCAAGTAACGTCAAGTAGAAAGATGCCCTAGCTGAGACTAGGGTATCTTTTTATCTATACCCAAGTAACTTGCCCTTCGGGAGCTTCATTCAAACCTTTATGCCGCGTCAGATTGGTTTGAAAGGTGTTTACATTCCTTCGCCAATCTTCCTTGCCTAAAGGGTTGAATGGTAGCTCTGAATCCTGCATCTTGAAGTCACTTGTGTATATACCCAAGTAACTTGCCCTTCGGGAGCTTCATCCAAACCTTTATGCATCGTCAGATTGGTTTGAAAGGTGCTTTTCCTTCGCCAATCTTCCTTGCCTAAAGGCTTGGATGATAGCTCTGAATTCTGCACCTTGAAGTCACTTGGGTATAAAGTGTAATTTCTGAATCAGTGTACCGTATTTTCTAAGGTGAACTCTTTAGATAAATGATGTGCTAGATATTTGAACATATTAAATACCGCAGTGGTTTTTTCAGTTGGTAATCCTTGTTCATCTAAGAAATATTCACCTTTGAAGATCAACACATCATCTTTTTCCGTGACGGATGTGGCGCGCATTCCTTCCATATAATTTGCATGTTCCTGAATGACTTGGTTTGCAATCAGAAGGAGTTCAAATTCGGAGATGGCTTTTTTACTACTCATAGTGGCCTACTTAGAATGAAAGTTAAGGTTTGGTTGAATATCATTAAATAAGGCGCTATTGTCCGCCTCAATTTGATTCCAAAGTTTATACCTAACTCGTTGCTTGGTATAGCGAATGGCAGTAAAAAAATCTGAATATTGTTTTTCAAAAATCGTAGCAGATGAGCAGTCGTCTTTTGGCATCTTAGTTGGCGATATGTCGTTCATTCAGAATGAAAAGTGAAAAAACAGGTTGATCTTATTTAAAACTCACTCGATAGTAAAAAAAGAAGCAATTAATTAAAGCAGCGTGCGTAATCAATAAACGCGACCTGATGAGGATGTTTAAAATTAGTTATGGGCAAATCTCTTGTTATTGTAGAGTCACCAGCTAAAGCGAAGACTATCAATAAATATCTTGGAAAAGATTTTGTTGTGAAGTCGAGCGTTGGCCACGTACGTGACTTACCTACTGCCGGCCAAAGTAGTGGAAAAAAAGCGGCCGCGATTTCAACTAAAGGTATGAGCCCTGAAGAAAAAGCTCGTATCAAAAAAGAAAAAGATAAAGCCGCCCTCATTAAAAAGATGGGTATCAACCCCTACCAAGGCTGGGAGGCGAATTATCAAATCCTTCCTGGTAAAGAAAAGGTTGTTGCTGAACTACAGAAATTAGCTAAAGACGCAGATTGCGTTTATCTCGCAACCGATTTGGACCGCGAAGGGGAAGCTATTGCGTGGCACCTTCGTGAGATCATCGGTGGTGATGATGCGCGATATAAGCGAGTGGTTTTTAACGAAATTACCAAAAATGCTATTCAACAAGCGTTTGAAACGCCAGGTGAATTGAACTTAGATGGTGTGAATGCTCAACAGACTCGACGCTTTTTAGACCGAGTGGTAGGCTTTATGGCATCACCTCTGCTTTGGAAAAAAGTGGCGCGTGGTTTATCTGCTGGCCGTGTTCAATCGGTGGCAGTAAAACTATTGGTTGAACGTGAACGCGAAATTAATGCGTTTATTCCTGAAGAGTTTTGGGATATTCATGCCGATACTACGACGTTAAATAATACTGATTTTCGTTTATTAGTCGCCCAGCAAGGTGGCTCAGCTTTCAAGCCAGTTAATGAAGCGGAAACCAAAGCAGCATTATCGGTACTTGAAAAAGCCACTTACGAAGTTTGTAAGCGTGAAGATCGTCCAACTTCAAGTAAGCCTTCTGCTCCATATATCACTTCAACCCTACAACAAGCGGCAAGTACTCGCTTAGGCTATGGGGTGAAAAAGACCATGATGCTTGCTCAGCGACTCTATGAGGCGGGTTACATCACTTATATGCGTACAGACTCAACTAACTTGAGTAAAGAGGCTGTAGAGGCTTGTCGTGAGTTTATTCAATCTGAATTTGGTGATGCTTATTTACCCGCAAGTCCTTTAGCTTATGGTAGTAAACAAGGTGCTCAAGAGGCTCACGAAGCGATTCGCCCATCTAACGTTGAGGTAAAAGCTGAAGACTTGAATGGCATGGAAGCAGATGCTCACAAACTTTACGCACTAATTTGGAATCAATTTGTTGCTTGTCAAATGACACCAGCAAAATACGATTCAACCACAGTGAGTGTTAAAGCTGACGACTTTACGTTAAAAGCCAAAGGTCGCATCTTGAAGTTTGACGGTTGGACTCGTGTTCAGCGTCCAATGGGCAAAAATGAAGATCAAATTTTACCAGAAGTGAAAGTTGGCGATACTTTATCGTTGAAACAGCTAGATCCTAAACAGCACTTTACTAAACCGCCAGCACGTTATACCGAAGCGGCATTAGTTAAAGAGCTTGAAAAGCGTGGTATTGGTCGCCCGTCGACTTACGCATCGATTATTTCAACTATTCAAGATCGTGGTTATGTAAAAGTCGACCAGCGTCGTTTCTATGCAGAAAAGATGGGTGAGATTGTTACTGACCGCCTAGATGGTAGTTTTAATGATCTGATGGATTATGATTTCACGGCTCGTATGGAAGAGAAACTCGATAAAATTGCGGAAGGTAATTTAACTTGGACTCAAGTTCTCGATGAGTTTTTTGATGCGTTCACTGCAGATTTAGATAAAGCAGAGTTAGACGAATCTGAAGGTGGCATGATGCCAAATAAGATCGTTGAAACTAGCATTGAATGTCCGACTTGTTCGCGTCCAATGGGCATTCGTACTGCTTCAACGGGGGTGTTCTTAGGTTGTTCTGGCTATGCACTGCCACCAAAGGAGCGTTGCAAAACCACCATTAACTTAGGTGACGAAGAAGGTGTTGTTAACGTTTTAGAAGAAGACGTTGAAACAGCCGCTCTTCGTGCTAAAAAGCGTTGTCCAATTTGTGAAACTGCAATGGACGCTTATCTAATCGATGACAAGCGTAAGATGCATGTTTGTGGTAATAACCCTAACTGTGATGGTTATGTGGTTGAGTTCGGTGAGTTCAAACCAAAAGGTTACGATGGCCCATTAGTTGAGTGTGACAAGTGCGGCTCAGATATGGTGCTGAAAAATGGCCGTTTTGGTAAGTACATGGGTTGTACTAACGAGGAATGTAAAAACACTCGTAAGATCTTACGTAATGGTGAAGTTGCGCCACCAAAAGAAGATCCGGTGCATTTCCCGGAATTACCTTGTTCTAATTCTGATGCTTATTTCGTACTACGTGATGGTGCTTCTGGTTTGTTTATGGCAGCCAGTAACTTCCCGAAATCTCGTGAAACTCGCGCACCATTAGTTGCTGAAATGGCAGAATACAAAGATCGTATTTCTGAAAAGTTCCACTACTTAGCCTCTGCACCAGTTGCCGATCCTGATGGGATCCCAACAGTGGTTCGCTTTAGCCGTAAGTCGAAAGAACATTACGTGCGTTCTGAAGTGGATGGTAAGCCATCTGGTTGGACTGCGCTGTATATCGACGGTAAGTGGGAAATTACAGACAAGCGTAAAAAAGCGAAAAAGTAATTTTCGGGTTTGAGTAATAAAAAAGAGCTTAATGTGTTGGCATTAAGCTCTTTTTGTATAAATTGGTTCCTGGTTCCTGGTTCCTGGTTCCTGGTTCCTGGTTTGCTACGCTAAGGCGACTGCTTCGACAGGAACGCCGCTATGAAAACGAAATTCAGCTTCTTCTCTCTGAATGAGTTGTGCTTCTCGTTCACCTATTAATCGTATTCGTTCAGAAATATCTTCCCCAGCAATGGCTTCAGCTAATGCTAGGTAATCTTGATAATGACGTGCTTCTGAGCGTAATAACGAAACATAAAACTTATTTAGCTCGTCATCTAAAAACGGTGCCAGTTTGGCAAAGCGTTCACAAGAGCGCGCTTCAATATAAGCACCGATAATCAACTTATCAATTAGGGCTGCGGGCTCGTAGGTTCTGACCGTTTTCATTAAACCTTTGGCGTAAGTTCCTGCGGTAAGGTTTTGATAAGGGATGTTTCGGCTTTCCATAATTTCTAATACTTGCTCAAAATGATGGAATTCTTCTTTGATTAACCGCACCATCTTATCAACCAAATCTTGACCATGCTCAAAGCCATCTTTTACGGTTAGGCTACTAGATTGCATAATGCTTTTTTCTGGAAACTCAACATTACGAATACACTTGTAGACATAATCTTCATAAGGTTTAGCCCATTGCATCAGCGTTTGATTACTTTGCTCATCGACCGCATATTTTCGCACCATAAACATGGCCGTTTGAGCGGCTTTTAATTCACAAAAGACTGTAGTTAAATTTCTAACTAAAAAATGAAGAGAAAATCGAGGGTTTTCAAAGATATAAAAGACAATGTTTTTATACTAAGCTTTTGTTTTTATATTTAATTTTAAAAGTAAAGCATTGTTTTTAAAGCAATATGCACTCGCAATACTTTAGAGGCGACGATGTGCATATTGATTATTACTATTCTTATTTTATTTATTTGTTGAGTAAGTTAGGCGAACCAGAATGGAAGCGAAATTCCGTATCATCAGAAGTGATTAATTCTGCTTCAACATTAGCGAAATGTTCAATGCGATCTGAAATGTCTTTTCCTGCTATTTGCTCGGCAAGCTCTAAATAATCTTGGTAATGCCTTGCTTCTGATCGAAGAAGGGAAATGTAAAACTTACCGATTTCTTTATCTAAATGAGGGGCGAGTTTAGCGAAACGCTCACACGAGCGAGCTTCAATAAATGCGCCAATGATTAACTTATCAATCAAAGCTTCTGGCTCATAAGTTCGGACGTGTTTAATCATTCCCTTGGCATATCGAGAGGCAGTAATAGGGCGGTATTCTAATCCCTGACTTTCAATGATTTCTAACACTTGATAGAAGTGGTGCAATTCTTCTCTGATCAGCAAAACCATCTTATCAATCATATCTTGACCGTAAGCACAGCCATCTTTGGGTTTAATTGATTTAGAAATGTTGCTTTTGCCTTTGAGTGTTTCAAGGCTACCCATTCCTTTATATGCAAAAAGCTCATAAGGTTCGACGAGTTGGGTAATTTGTTCTTTGCCTTCATCCGTCAATACATATCGTTTAAGTAAAAACACCGCACTTTGAGAAGCTTTTAACTCACACAGTAAATGATCCCGTAAAATCACGGATAGATTTTCAGGTTTGCGTGCTTCTTCAATCCAAGCGTCAGGAGTGGAGCATTTGAGGAAGTTGTTGATAGGTTTTAGTAGGTCCGTTGTCATAAGGATTCTTTCAAATAAATAATAAGATTATACTTTATATTAAAAATTGAAGTTCTAATAAGGTTTAGAATTTATAGCAATAAATAATGGTTGATTATTCATATGCTTCTGAATTTGTATGTGTAGTATAAGATAACATTGGAAATGTTTATAATCATTCGTAACCGATAGGAAAAATCTTACGCATACTCAACTTTATTTTGATCAGTTCAGAAAAGAAGTTAAGATTGATTTTAACATTCAGTTTGATGCTTATTTGATTGATGGTTTGATCAAGCAATATATGGTAGTAATTTGATGCTCTGTTAGTTACAGGACATTTTCTTAAGCTAAGGAGTAGTTGTGCAAATCGATGTTAAGGGTAAGGTTCAAAATCTCACATTATCGCCTAGTGATCGTCTTGTTCCAGTGTTCGAGGCTATTGTTAACTCAATTCAAGCAACTAAAAAAGATGGTAAAGCGGAACTGGTTGTTACTGCTTTTCGTCAAACGACTCAAGAAGTATTGAATGCAGATGACCGTAAATTTCAGCAGATAGAGTCTTTTGAAATTGTTGATTATGGCGAAGGATTTAACTATGACAACTATCAGTCTTTCAAAACAGCTGAATCAACTCACAAATCTAGTTTAGGTTGTAAAGGTGTTGGTCGCTTCACATGGCTTAAAGCTTTTGAAACTGTAGAGGTAGAAAGTGTCTATCTCGATAATGAAGAAAAGAAAAAACTAACTTTTGGTTTCTCCGTTGATGATGTTGATTTTGAAAGTGAAAAGTTAATCAATATGGAACAAACAGATAAGGTGATGACTAAGGTTTCCCTTAAAGAAATCCAAGAACCTTACAGAAACCGATTGCCGAAAGACCTTGATAATATAGCATCAGAGATCATCGAACATTGCCTTATCTACTTTCTAGAAGGCAAAATTAAATCATTTCAATTACTAGGTGATTGCGGTGAAAGTATTGACCTACTAGTCCTTTTTGAAACGAGCTATTCAAATGAAATAGCAAAAAGAGAGTTTTCAATTGGTTCTAACCGATTTACAGCTCATTTCTTTAAAAACGTTAAAACTAGCAAACAGAAAAATCATAAAGTCTTTCTCTGTGCCGATTCTCGTTCTGTAAGAGGTTGCACACTAAAAGAATATGAAGAAAATATACCGCCTATTTTTGAAGATATTGGTGGTGTTAAATTTAATTATTCTATTTATGTTACTTCTTCTTATCTTGATCAGTATGTTAACCAAGAGCGAACAGGATTTAGAATCGCTGACAAAGTTGATCTATGTGATGAATATGATGATACCCCTGCAATCAACACGATTATTATAGAGTTGATGGTTTATGGAAGAACTGTATTCGAACCGTTTCTCGAACCTATGTACGCAAAACACAGAGAGACGATTGAACGATATGTTAACCACGCAGGTTATGAGTATCGTCATATCATCAAAAATCGCCCACAGTGGTTAAAGAAAATACCGTTTGATTTGCCTGATGATAAGCTTGACCTTGAACTACACAAGCTTAATCGAAATTACGAGATTGAATTAAAGCAAGAAGCTCAGCGTCTGAAAGACGAACTAAAGCATAGTAAAATTAAAAATTACCCTGCTTATAAACAATCTTTGCAAAAATATACAGAAGATCTAAATGAGGTTGGCAAATCAAATCTTGCTAAGTATATCGTGCATAGAAAATCTGTAATCGATGCTTTGGAGTTCAGCTTAGAGTTTCAAGATAATGATAAATATGCGCTCGAAGATACAGTTCATGACATTATCATGGCAATACGCTCTACAAGTGATGATGTTCAAGAACATAACTTGTGGTTGATTGACGAACGTATGGCTTATCATAAATGTCTTGTTTCAGATAAATCATTCAAATCCGTAACGGATATTGACTCTACAAAACGACCTGACTTATTAGTTTTTAACAACCCAGTTGTATACGGTGATGATAAGCGAGAAACATCTACAGCTATCATTGTCGAGTTTAAACGGCCAATGCGTGATGACTATAACGATTCAGATAATCCTGTCGATCAGGTCACTAGGTATGTTCAAAAACTAAGAAAGCCTGATCAGATTAGAGATGCTCGAGGTAGAGAGATACATCTAGATAAACGTATACCAATCTATTGCTATGTTATTTGTGATTTAACTTCTTCAATCCGTGACATTCTTGACGTTAGAAATTACAAACCACTTTTAGATAATCAGGGTTATATCTTCTACAATGATAATCTTAACACTGTGATTGAAGTTATATCGTTTGATAAACTTTTGCGTGATGCGAAGAAACGAAACTTAATCTTATTTAAAAAATTGAATTTAGAGTGATGACACGATAAAGCCACCGGAAGGTGGTTTTTCATTAAGAGGATGTCTCAAACGTGATTTTCCCACAGAATAAACACTTAGAATTATCACAACTTAACTTTTCAGGAAGTGCATTTTTTGATTAGTTGATGTGTAGCCTTACTTTTCTTTTGACAAAACTTAACCTAATGGTTTGGAGATGATTCTAAGCAATACGCACACCTATGCCTTCTGCTCACAATTGCAGTGATCAATCAGCAAGGCGTTTAAATGTTTTGGTTGTTTGGCTTTTTCTATCCAAGAGTCTGGTGTTGAGCAATGCAGAAACTGGTGTATGGGAGTGAGTAATTCTTGGTACATGGTCAATTAACGTTAGTGGTGATGGCAGGGGATTTTATCACATAATGGCCCATTTTCGTTATTCAATCTGAATGTAGAACTATGAAAATGACACGATAAGCGTTATAACTAATCTTTATAAGAACTGTATCGTGTAAATGGAGAGGGAAGCCCATATGAAGTTACAACAGCTGAGATATATTGTTGAAGTTGTGAATAACAACCTTAATGTCTCTGCTACGGCGGAAAATTTATATACTTCACAGCCGGGTATTAGTAAGCAAGTTCGTTTGCTGGAAGATGAATTAGGTATTCAAATTTTTGAACGTAGTGGCAAGCACTTAACGACGGTGACTCCAGCGGGTCAAGAAATTGTACGTATTTCTCAGCAAATCTTATCCCGAGTAGAAAGTATTAAAGCGGTGGCAGGTGAGCATACTAACCCTGAAAGTGGCACTCTCAACATTTCGACTACTCACACTCAAGCACGCTATGCCTTACCTGATGTGATTAAAGGTTTTACCGCGCGTTATCCAAAAGTGTCTTTGCATATGCACCAAGGTACTCCGAGCCAAATGTCAGAGGCAGTTTCTAAAGGTACGGCTAATTTTGCAATTGCGACAGAAGCGCTGCATTTATATCAAGATGCCATCATGCTGCCTTGCTATCATTGGAATCGTTCTATTGTCGTTCGAAAAGATCACCCTCTGGCACAATTAGGAAAGGTAACGATTGAAGAGTTGGCTAAGTACTCTTTGGTCACTTATGTCTTTGGTTTTACTGGTCGCTCTGAGTTAGATACGGCATTTAATTTAGCAGGCTTACAACCTAAAATTGTCTTTACTGCTACAGATGCTGATGTGATTAAAACTTATGTTCGTTTGGGGATTGGGGTTGGTGTTTTTGCTAGTATGGCGATCGATAAAGAGCAAGATGATGATTTGGTGGCCATTGATGCCAGCCATATCTTTGGCGCAAGCACCACGAGTATTGGATTTAAACGCGGTACTTTCTTAAGAA
The DNA here is from genome assembly GCF_002218005.2 of Vibrio algivorus. Lineage (GTDB taxonomy): Bacteria > Pseudomonadota > Gammaproteobacteria > Enterobacterales > Vibrionaceae > Vibrio > Vibrio algivorus. Next base: position 1,583,030 of record NZ_AP018678.1, on the reverse strand, counting down.
GTTATATGTTTGATTTTATGGAACGCTTTGCTCCTCATTTAACCCGTCCGGTTGTCGAAAAAGCGATTGGTTTGAAGAATAACCAAGAAATAGAAACCATGTTTAAAGATATTGAGTTACCCGTTCGTTAATGTGTGAATCCCTCTCTCAGCGCTTTTCTGTACTAGATAAAGCGCTGATTTCTACTCAAGAATTTTGGCGAACCGAGCCGTTCCATTTAAGCATAAATGAAAGCTTACCTTGGCAAGCTGACCTAGATCTCTGTGAATTTCTGATCAACTTAGAAGTTGAAGAGATTGAGCAGCTAAAAGGAGATACTTCAAAGCTAGTTGAGTGTTTAACCCCTTTTATTCCTACTTTAACCTGTTTATGGGCTCAATGTGAATTAGAGAGCTTACCGCTAACTGATGAGTATGATACGCATCATTTAAGTGTTGGGATCCCGGGGAGAAAATGGCAACAAATCACCGCAATGGGAAAAGTAGCACTACAAGTTAACCGTTCTGATCAAAATTGGTTGGAATGGTGTGCAGGAAAGGGCTACTTAGGGCAATGGTTAGCGCAGCAATCACAACTTCCTGTGGTAAGTTTTGAATGGCAAGAAAGCTTATGTGTAGCCGGTCAGGCTTTGGCGGATAAACATCAACTTCCGGTGACCTTTGTTCAAGGAGATGCTCTATCTGATGATTGCCGTAAGGTTTTTAAGTCCAATCAACACGCGGTGGCATTACATGCATGTGGTGATTTACATGCCCATTTGATTGAGCATGTATGTCAGCAAAATTTATCTGGCCTGACGCTTTCCCCTTGTTGTTACCATTTAATTCAAGATGACGCTTATCAAGCGCTTTCAACACTAGGTAAACATTCACAACTTCATCTTTCAAAAACAGATCTCAGGATACCACTACAAGAAACGGTGACTGGTGGAGAGAGAGTGAAGCGTCATCGTGAACTTGAGATGACTTATCGTTTGGGTCTAGATTGTTTGCTGCAAGATGTTAGCAATCAACAAAGTTATACGCCTATTCCAAGTATTAAAAAATCACAACTAAGTCAAGGGTTTGCTAACTTTTGTCAATGGGCGAAAGAACAACGAAATTTAGATGTTGAGCTTAAGGAATTGGATTATTGGCAGCAAAGAGGACAAGAACGCTTTATTCAAATGGAGCGTTTGAGTTTAGTTCAGCAAGCCTTTCGAAGGCCGCTTGAAATGTGGTTAGTGTGTGATAAAGCCTTACGTTTAGAACAAGCGGGATATGATGTTTCACTTAGCACTTTCTGCCAACGAGACATCACACCTCGCAATATCCTTATTCAAGCGATTGAGAAGTGATTACTCTAACGCTTGTCTTGCATCTATGTAGGGTAGACCAAATTCTTCAGCGACTTCTTTAATGGTTAACTTACCATCGATAACATTTAATCCTTTTAAAAAGCCCGCATTTTCTAATAAAGCCTGTCGATAGCCTTTGTTCGCAAGTTTTAGAATATAAGGCAATGTCGCATTGTTAAGTGCGAAGGTCGAAGTTCTAGCAACGGCACCGGGCATATTCGCTACACAGTAATGGACGATATTATCGACTATGTAAGTTGGATCTGCATGAGTCGTAGCATGAGAGCTTTCAAAACAGCCACCTTGATCAATGGCAACATCGACGAGAGCTGAACCAGGCTTCATGGTTGTTAAATGTTGCTTATTGATAAGTTTTGGCGCAGCTGCTCCCGGAACTAATACCGCACCAATAATGAGATCAGCTTCGGTAACTAACTGATCAAGAAGTTCTCGAGTTGAGTAGGCCACTTTTGCAGAGCCTTGAAACTCCTCATCTAGTTTGCGAAGTGTGTCGATATTTTTATCTAAAATCGTCACATCAGCACGTAATCCTACTGCCATTCTTGCGGCGTTAGAGCCGACTACGCCACCACCAAGAATAAGCACTTTTGCCGGCATAACCCCTGGTACACCTGAAAGAAGTAAGCCACTGCCTCCGTGGGATTTTTCTAATGTTTGAGCACCTGCTTGGATAGACATTCGACCTGCAACTTCAGACATTGGCGCTAATAGTGGCAGACGACCCATATTATCTGTTACAGTCTCATAGGCGATACAGATGGCTTTGCTCTTTATTAGGTCTTCCGTTTGTGGAAAATCTGGTGCGAGGTGCAAATAAGTGAACAATATTTGTCCTGGTTTGAGTAAAGCTCGCTCAGTGGATTGAGGTTCTTTGACCTTAACAATCATATCTGCAATAGAATAGATCTCTTTTGCAGTGGGAAGAATGGAAGCGCCTGCGGCGATGTAATCGTTGTCACTAAAGCCGATACCGGCTCCAGCATGACTTTCGATAAACACTTGATGCCCGTGAGAGTATAGTTCTCTTACGCTAGCAGGGATCATGCCTACACGATATTCGTGGTTTTTGATTTCTTTTGGTACGCCAATTTTCATTCTGAACCCTCTTTTATTAGTGGTTGTTATGTCTGTCTAAAGGCTTAGTAGCTGGGCTAATGTAAAGTGTAGTTATGATTTAGTAATATTTGATTCTGAATATAAAGAGAATGTAGAATATATTTTTGCAGGGAAGTAATTAAGGTGAATATCAATGACAGATAATTATAAAAAGCCATCAAAGGATTTAGACAGGATTGACCGTAATATTCTAAATGAATTACAGAAAGATGGTCGAATTTCGAATGTAGAGCTTTCAAAACGTGTTGGTTTATCTCCAACACCTTGTTTAGAGCGTGTAAGACGCCTAGAACGCCAAGGCTATATTACCGGTTATACCGCACTACTTAATCCACAGTATCTTGATGCATCACTTTTAGTGTTTGTTGAGATTACATTAAACCGTGGTGCACCTGATGTGTTTGAACAATTCAATACCGCAGTACAAAAATTAGATGATATCCAAGAATGTCATTTAGTTTCTGGCGATTTCGATTACTTATTGAAAACTCGTGTATCAGATATGAGTGCTTACCGTAAGCTATTAGGTGACACTTTACTGCGCCTTCCTGGTGTAAATGACACGCGTACCTACGTGGTGATGGAAGAAGTAAAACAATCAAATCAGTTAGTGATTCAAACTCGATAACTAGGGTTTGTTGACCTTTTGTGATTATTTTTGCAGCGAGTTGTTGGGTATTTATACAAGGCAGAGGCTCCGCGGTGTAGCTAGCCTACACGAGAAGCCGATAACGCAGTTGAAATGACCAACAAACGCTGCCCGAAGGGTTAGGCTAAAAGCGTATTATGCTTCGTTAAGTCTCATTGACTTAGAATAGCTAGGTTACAATCGACTTGCCTCGCCTAAAACGCTTTTATCTCGAACAAAATCTAAGCATCAAAGATCAACAGACCCTAGAATATGTTCAAATGGTGTCAAGATGCGTTCAAATCTTCCTTTTGACGCTGTTTGGGTATAGGTTTTTCCACCTATTTCGGTTATTGTTATCGAGTGTTGTCTACCGAGCGGCTTAGGCCGCTCGTCGTATTTTGGACCACCGAGTGAATTATCCTTATTTTCATACCTAACTTGCTATTTTCAATAATGCAATAAGGTTTGACGTCATGTCTAAAATAAGAATAAGCGCCCATTAACCACTCGGAATAGGGGAACGTTTTGTTTACGTATAGTAAAAATATTTTCAAGCAAGGCAAATCAAAAACCGTCACCATCATCAAAGCGAAAGAATCTAAGTCGAGACCTCGTCTTAATGGTTCGCAACGTTTGAAAGAGTGTGGTTTGATCTTAGGCTTATTGATTGCCATTTTAATGATGGTGGCCCTTTTCTCATTTAATCCAGCGGATCCATCTTGGTCACAAACTGCATGGGGTGGTACAGTCCATAATGCTGGTGGTTATATCGGATCTTGGCTTGCAGATACTTTATTCTTCACCTTTGGCGTATTTGCCTACCCATTACCTTTTATCATTCTAGGCGCAAGCTGGGCATTTTTCCGTTCACGAGATGAAGGGGAGGGGATTGATTTTCTTCTATGGGGCACACGTCTACTTGGTCTAACTATCATGCTGTTAACTAGCTGTGGTCTAGCAGATATTAACTTTGATGATATTTGGTACTTCTCATCGGGCGGTGTCGTAGGGGATGTTTTAACCTCGGTTGCCACCCCGGCATTGAATATTTTAGGGTCAACTCTAGTCTTTATGTTTTTATGGGGTGCTGGTTTTACGTTATTAACCGGCATTTCTTGGTTGAGCATTGTTGAACATTTAGGGCAAGCGACTTTACGTTTTACCCAGCGTTTATTTAATCGCGCGCGTCACTCAGAACCGACTACCTTATCAGCGAACCATTACCAACAAGCTGAACTAAGTCAAATGCATATTGAAGGTATTGATGATGATGCTCTTTCTTTAAAAGCAGTTGATCTACAACAAGATGATGAATTTGATGTAGTTGATGATGTGCAAAATGTTGAAGCTGAGCAGAAGAAAAAGCCACGTTTTAATATTCATTTCCCACGTAAATCAGTGAAGAAAGCTCAAATTGAACCGAGCACACATGGTGAGCCAAACCTAGATCTTAGCGAAGACGATCTGGATGATCCGTTATTCTCAGCACCTTCAGCATCCGCAAAAGCTGTGCCAGTGCAATCTACTCAAACGGCAGAAATGGACCCGGAGCAAAAGGTGAGAACTCAGCAGACAATGAGTTCAGCATCTTCAGATATTACCAATAGTGCTGCGACACAATCATCAAATCGTTACCAAAATCCAAATGCAACGATTGCAGAATTGGATCAGCAAGCGGTTTCTGAAAATGACTTTGTTGAGCAAGAAGTTAATACTCCTGCTCCAGTACAAGCACCGATGCAAGCTCCTAATCAAACGCCTCAACATGTATCATCAGCAGTTGCTGAAGAGCAAAGTACAAGTAAGCCAGAAACTGCCATCGATGATATTGCTTTAGATGAAAATACTCCTTCAATAGGAAACCTTGATTCTGTTCTCGACGATGAATCTGAGCCATCTCAAACGGCATTTTCTGTAGATACTACGGCTGAACAAAATATTGCGGCACAACAGGCTAGTGAGCAGCCAGTAGTAGAACAGTCACCGCAAACTCACTCGCCTGCTGAGTCAACTCTTGTTGCTAATACGATAAATAATCAACATCTAGCCGAAGCGGCCTTGAATGATTCTTCATCGTCAGCGCATTCTGCAACTGAACAAACAGAATCTACTCAAACTCATTCAGAGTTCAATACTCAAGCCGAAAATGCTCAACAGCCAGTCATTCAATCGGAAGAGGTTGCTCAACCTGAGCAAAATCAAGCAACCGATCAAGATGCAGATGCATTCCGAAATATGGTTGCGACAGCACAAGCAAATGCTTTGGCATCACAAAACCCGTTCTTGGTTCAACAAGATGCAAATTTACCGGTACCAACATCACCAATGCCAACATTGGAACTGTTATATCACCCAGAAAAACGTGAAAGTCATATTGACCGCGATGCTTTGGAAGAGATTGCTCGCTTGGTTGAATCTAAGCTTGCCGATTATAAAATTGAAGCTCGCGTAGTGGATATTTTCCCCGGTCCGGTGATCACTCGTTTTGAATTAGATTTAGCTCCAGGTGTTAAAGTTAGCCGTATTTCTGGTCTTTCTATGGACCTTGCTCGTTCACTATCTGCTATGGCGGTACGCGTAGTAGAAGTGATTCCAGGCAAACCTTATGTTGGTTTAGAGCTACCAAATATGAGCCGAGAAACGGTTTATTTATCGGATGTAATTAGTAGCGAACAATTCCAAAAGAATAAGTCGCCAACTGCTGTCGTCCTAGGGCAAGATATTGCTGGTGAAGCGGTGATTGCGGATCTGGCTAAAATGCCTCACGTATTAGTTGCGGGTACCACCGGTTCTGGTAAGTCGGTTGGCGTAAACGTGATGATCTTAAGTATTTTGTATAAAGCGACCCCAGAAGATGTACGCTTTATTATGATCGATCCGAAAATGTTGGAACTATCGATCTACGAAGGTATTCCTCATTTGTTGTCGGAAGTTGTGACTGATATGAAAGATGCCTCAAACGCTCTACGTTGGTGTGTTGGGGAGATGGAACGTCGTTATAAATTAATGTCAGCATTAGGCGTTCGTAACCTGAAAGGTTATAACGAAAAGCTGAAAATGGCTGCTGATGCAGGTCATCCAATTCATGATCCATTATGGCAACCGGGTGATAGCATGGATGAAATGCCACCTCGTTTAGAAAAATTGCCATATATCGTAGTGATCGTAGATGAATTCGCTGATCTGATCATGGTCGTTGGTAAGAAAGTAGAAGAGTTGATCGCACGCTTGGCTCAAAAAGCACGTGCGGCAGGTATTCACTTAGTGCTGGCAACTCAACGTCCATCGGTAGATGTTATTACCGGTCTGATTAAAGCCAACATTCCAACTCGTGTCGCGTTTACCGTATCAACGAAAACGGATTCACGTACTATTTTGGACCAAGGTGGTGCTGAATCACTACTTGGTATGGGTGATATGCTGTATCTACCGCCAGGCTCAAACCACACCATTCGTGTTCATGGTGCGTTTGCCTCCGATGATGATGTGCATGCGGTAGTGAATGATTGGAAAGCACGTGGTAAGCCCGTTTATATTGATGAAATTGTTCATGGTGAGCCAACTGCAGAAAGTTTATTACCAGGTGAACAATTAGAAAGTGAAGAAGATGCTGATCCACTTTACGATCAGGTGGTTGAATTTGTAACAGAGTCTCGTCGAGGTTCAGTGTCTGGTGTTCAGCGCCGCTTTAAAATTGGTTATAACCGTGCTGCAAGAATTGTGGAACAACTTGAAGCTCAAGGTGTCGTAAGTGCACCGGGGCATAACGGAAACCGTGAAGTAATTGCTCCACCACCGATTAAGCAATTTGATTAATTAACGGTTCAATAAACCATTGATTGAAAGTGCAACAATTGCAAAATCAGGTTTTTATAATGTCGAGGATGGATATGAGAAATTGGCTACTAGTGTTGTTGTTGGCAAGTACCAGTGTTTTGGCAGCACCGAAAGATGAGTTGAATGCTCGATTGAGTCAGAATGATGGCTTTAGTGCGGATTTCACTCAAAAAGTGACGAGCCCTGAAGGTGAAGTGTTACTTGATGGTAAAGGAAGTGCAGATATATCACGACCAAGCTTATTCCGTTGGAAAACATCTGCGCCAGATGAAACTCTGCTCGTTTCTGATGGTAAAAATGTTTGGTATTACAGTCCATTTGTCGAGCAAGTGACGATTTTAAGTCAAGAGCAAGCCACCGCTCAAACACCGTTTGTATTGCTAACTCGTAACCGCGCCAGTGATTGGGCGAATTATGATGTTACCCAATCGAATGATACTTTTACTTTGAAGCCAACCGCAGCAGATACATCGGTAGGTACATTCCAAATTAAAATTAATGCTAAAGGTGTGGTTCAACAGTTTAATGTGATTGAACAAGATGGCCAGAAAAGCCAGTTTGAGTTTAGTCATTTTTCTATGAAGAAACCTGATGCTGCAATCTTTAGTTTTAGTGTTCCTAAAGGTGTTGAGGTTGATGACCAACGTCAATAATCAGGTAGGCTATACCGAAGTGACTTGGGTATACAATGAATAATTTTAGTTTAGATTTTTCAGCTGATGAAGACTTTCGCCCACTGGCCGCTCGAATGCGGCCAGTGTCGATAGAGCACTATTGTGGTCAGCAGCATATTCTAGGACCTAACAAACCATTACGTAGGGCGTTAGAAGCGGGTCATTTGCATTCAATGATCTTGTGGGGGCCTCCGGGCACAGGTAAAACGACACTTGCAGAAGTGGCGGCCAATTATGCCAATGCTGAAGTAGAGCGAATTTCTGCTGTTACTTCTGGAGTAAAAGATATTCGTCTGGCGATTGAAAAAGCTCGAGAGCATAAACTATCTGGTCGTAAAACAGTTTTGTTTGTTGATGAGGTACATCGCTTCAATAAAAGTCAACAAGATGCGTTTCTACCACATATTGAAGATGGCACTGTAACATTTATCGGCGCAACTACTGAAAACCCTTCTTTTGAATTGAATAATGCACTTTTATCTCGTGCTCGGGTGTATAAACTAACTTCACTTGATCATGCCGATATTATGGCGGTGCTTAAACAAGCGATCCAAGATCCTGAACGTGGTTTAGGTAAAGTTGCGGCAGTATTTGAAGATGAAGTACTTGAGCGTTTAGTCGATCTTGTGAATGGCGATGCTCGTATGTCACTCAATTATCTTGAGCTATTGTATGATTTAGCCGATGAAAATTCACAAAATCAAAAAGTTATTACCTTAGCTTTATTAGCGGAAGTTGCTGGTGAAAAAGTTGCCCGCTTCGATAATAAAGGTGATATGTGGTACGACTTAATCTCTGCGGTACACAAATCGATTCGAGGCTCTAACCCTGATGCGGCACTCTATTGGGCGGCACGTATGATGGCAGCGGGCTGTGATCCTTTATATATTGTTCGGCGCTTATTAGCTATTGCGTCTGAAGATATCGGCAATGCTGATCCTAGAGCAATGCAAGTTGCGATTTCTGCTTGGGATTGCTTTACAAGAATTGGACCAGCAGAAGGCGAAAGAGCAATTGCCCAAGCGATCGTTTATTTAGCTTGTGCACCAAAAAGTAATGCGGTTTATACGGCTTGGAAGCAAGCACTTTCTGATGCTCATAATCAACCAGAATTTGATGTACCACTGCATCTGCGTAATGCTCCCACCAATTTAATGAAAGACATGGGTTATGGGCAAGAGTACCGTTATGCGCATGATGAGCCCGGAGCTTACGCAGCAGGTGAAAATTATTTCCCTGAGGAAATGGCCGATACTCGTTATTATTTTCCGACAAATCGTGGCTTAGAAGGAAAAATTAACGATAAGCTAGAGTATTTGGCTGAATTAGATGCAAAAAGCCAACAAAAGCGCTATCAAAAATAGTGCTTTTTGGGTATCTTTTTAACCTAGTGCCTAGTTTATTTTAGATAATGACGTTAGACACTATAAAATCTTCTTAAAAGTAGCTTATAGGCTGCTTTAATCACACTTAGACCAACAGGATTAGCAATGCTTGATTCTAAATTATTTCGAACTGAGCTGGATAATACAGCTGCCAAATTAGCCCGCCGTGGCTTCACGCTGGATGTAGAAACCATCCGTAGCCTAGAAGAACAACGTAAGTCTTTACAAATTAAGACCGAAGAATTGCAGGCACTGCGTAACTCCCGTTCGAAATCCATAGGCCAAGCGAAAGCAAAAGGTGATCACGATGAAGCCGCACGTATTATGGCGGAAGTCGGAAACTTAGGCGCTGATCTTGATGCTGCAAAAACGGCTTTAGCTGAACTGCAAAATAAGCTAGATGAAATTACATTCTCAGTTCCAAACTTACCCGATGATTCTGTACCAAATGGTAAAGATGAAAACGACAACGTAGAGGTTGCTCGTTGGGGTGAGCCGAAAGCGTATGAATTTGAATTAAAAGATCACGTTGATCTCGGTGAGATGGGCGATGGTTTGGACTTTGCTAGTGCAGTAAAAGTAACCGGTTCACGCTTTATCGTAATGAGAGGCCAATTTGCTCGTCTGCACCGTGCTATCGCGCAATTTATGCTAGATCTACATACTGAGCAGCATGGTTACACAGAAATGTATGTTCCATACCTAGTAAACTCAGATAGCTTATTTGGAACTGGTCAACTACCTAAGTTTGGTGAAGATCTATTCCACACTCGCCCGCTAACTGAGCAAGTGAGTGATGAGCCATTAAAAACATTGTCATTGATTCCAACAGCGGAAGTGCCAGTAACGAATCTAATGCGTGACACCATTACAGATGAAGCAGATCTTCCTGTAAAAATGACAGCGCACACACCATGTTTCCGTTCAGAAGCGGGCTCTTATGGTCGTGATACTCGTGGTTTGATTCGTATGCACCAGTTCGACAAAGTTGAATTAGTACAGGTTGTTAAGCCTGAAGATTCAATGGCTGCACTGGAAGAGTTAACGGGTCATGCTGAAAAAGTACTACAATTGCTAGAACTTCCTTACCGCAAAGTTGTGTTGTGTACTGGCGATATGGGCTTTGGTGCAGTTAAAACTTATGATTTAGAAGTGTGGGTACCAGCGCAAGAAACATATCGTGAGATTTCTTCATGTTCTAACTGTGGTGATTTCCAAGCTCGTCGTATGCAAGCTCGCTTCCGCCGTAAAGGTGAAAAGAAACCTGAGTTACTACACACGCTGAATGGTTCAGGTCTTGCAGTTGGTCGTACTATGGTGGCGATTCTAGAAAATAACCAACAAGCGGATGGTCGTATTGAAGTACCTCAAGTACTGCGCCCATACATGAACGGTTTAACTCATATTGGTGGGTAGTATTTCGCTTAAAGCAACGTAATGTTTTACCACTTTATGAAACTCATCTAATAAAAAACCGAAGCGTTATGCTTCGGTTTTTTTGATCTATTCCTAAGTGGCTCCAATATGTAGAATTCAGAATTATGCTCTATGCCTCTAGGTATAGCATTCAAGTTTGCAGCTATTGGTATTTAAATATTTAAGGTTTACCGATAACAATTTCGTGATTATTTTTCTGCTTTGGCAGATTTATCATCATCTTTAGCTGTTGTCTTTTCTAGTTTAACGCGTGGTTGTACATATTTATGCGATACATCCACTAAGGCAGTATTATCAATGAAAGTACGACCTAGCAGTACAGGGTATTGAAGGTGAGTACGGTCTGTTAAAGTAAAGTCAGTTTTGGTTTTGTAGTCGCCGACTTGTACTTCCAATTGTACTACTGGGCGTGATGGCGATGGTTCTTCAGATGTTGATTGTACGACTTCTACCCAGCGAGTTACTGGGTAAGTCATCGTTTTACTTTGCCATTTTTTATGGGCGAGTTTGAAATCAACAAAGCTCTTACCATCTTTCTTATAAGTTTTGATATCGAGTGCACTAATCGAAGAGGATGTCGCGCCGGTATCAACACGAGCCAGTACATTACGATTAAGTGGTTTGATATATATCCACTCTTTCTCACCTAAGATCAAGTTACCGTTTGAGGTGTGAGTTTCAACGTTAATTTCTTGTGGTGTCACTTTACTTACAGGTTGTGCTTGTTCGGCTGCTACTACTGAGAAAGAGCAAGAGAATAAAGCAATAAGTAACCATTTAAACATATTAAGTAAACCTTAAATTTATTGGGTAAAATCTCTGGGTTAATGTTAACACAAACTCTTGATGTTACAGAATAAGCAAAGTACGCATTTTGCTGGTTACTTACAATTGTTATCAGTTTGCTATTTTTAGCGTTTACTTGGGGATATATTGAAAGCAATCATCGTTATTGAGGGCGAATTCAATTGTATCAACCAAGTGAGTGACCTGTTCAGGTGTAGTAATAAAAGGCGGCATAATGTAGATCAGTCGTCCAAATGGCCGTATCCAAACACCATTTTCAATAAATAGTTGCTGAATATTTTCCATATTGACCACCTGATAAGTCTCTACCACGCCGATAGCACCGAGCCAACGAACCGATTTGACACGTTGGTGATTTTGAAGAGCGGGTAGTGTGCTTGCAAAAACTGACTCTATCGCTGCCACTTGATGTTGCCAGTGCCCTTGCTTAATAATCTCCAAACTGGCGCTAGCAACCGCGCAAGCCAAAGGGTTTCCCATAAAGGTTGGCCCATGCATAAAGCAACCAGATTCTCCGCTACAGATAGTATCGGCAATAGTTTGACTCGTCAGTGTTGCTGAAAGTGTCATATAGCCACCGGTTAACGCTTTACCCAAACATAAGATATCCGGCTCAATACCTGCATGTTCAAAAGCGAACAGTTTGCCAGTACGACCAAATCCTGTAGCAATTTCATCTAAAATTAACAGTAGTTCATATTGGTCACATAGCTGACGGACCTCCTTTAAAAATTCAGGATGATAAATCCGCATCCCTCCTGCACCTTGTACGATCGGCTCTAAGATCACTGCCGCAATTTCTTGATGATGTTTGGCGATTTTATTTTTAAAGTCCGTTATGTCTTGCGGATCGTAAGTAGGCCATTGGCCTTGATTAATTTGGTAGCAACTTGGTGACTTGGCAAAGATATGTTCTGGTAAAAAGCCTTTATACATTTTGTGCATAGAGTTATCTGGATCGGTCACTGACATTGCCGCAAAAGTATCACCGTGATAACCATGTGAAAGGGTCAAAAATTTAGTACGTTTAGATGATTCAGGTATTTCAGCATTTTTAGTGTGCCAATATTGCATCGCCATTTTTAAAGCGACCTCGACCGATACTGAACCCGAGTCGGCAAGAAATACTTGTTGCAGACTTTGTGGCGTTAATTCCAAAAGGCTTTTGCAAAGTGAAATGGCGGGGTGATGGGTTAACCCTCCAAACATTACATGCGACATAGCGTCTATTTGCTTATGGGCTGCTTGATTGAGCTGCGGGTGATTGTAACCGTGAATTGCTGACCACCATGAAGACATACCATCAATCAGTGTTTCGCCACTCTCTAATTCAATATGTACACCATAAGCTCTACTGACCGGGTAACACTTTAGCGGAGCAAGCGTTGAAGTGTAGGGATGCCAAATATGTTGACGGTCAAATTCTAGATCGCAGCTTACCTTAGTATGATTGTTCGTTATTAAGTTCATTGTAAACCTTGTTATACTTATTTGGTTGACATGTTATCTTGCTTGATTAGACTAGCCAAGTTTTTGACATAAGATTTTTACATTAAGGCTTTTTAGATAAGGAAGAATTGTGGAAATAAGGCATAACTGGACTGTACAGCAAGTGCATGAATTACTTGATAAACCATTTATGGATTTATTATTTGAAGCGCAGCTTGTACATCGAGAATTTCAACAAGCGAATCACGTTCAAGTCAGCACATTACTTTCAATTAAAACAGGAGCTTGCCCTGAAGATTGTAAGTATTGCCCTCAAAGTGCCCATTATCGAACTGATGTAGAGAAAGAGCGTTTAATGGAAGTAGAGCGAGTATTAGATGCCGCTAAAAAAGCTAAAAACTCAGGTTCAACAAGGTTCTGTATGGGAGCGGCTTGGAAGAACCCTAAAGAGCGTGATATGCCGTATTTGATGGAAATGATCAAAGGGGTTAAGGATATGGGGTTAGAAACCTGTATGACACTTGGTATGTTAACGCCCGAACAGGCTCAAGATTTATCAAATGCAGGGCTTGATTATTACAACCATAATCTTGATACCTCCCCAGAATTCTACGGCAATATTATTACGACTCGAACTTATCAAGACCGTCTCGATACTCTCTCTCATGTTAGAGATTCAGGTATGAAAATATGTTCAGGGGGCATTATTGGAATGGGGGAAAGTGTCAGTGACCGAGCCGGTTTACTCGTTGAGTTAGCGAATTTACCTACTCATCCAGAAAGCGTGCCGATCAATATGCTGGTTAAAGTCAAAGGCACGCCAATGGAAAATGTTGATGATGTTGAACCATTCGACTTTATCCGCTTAATTGCTATTGCACGAATTATGATGCCATATTCTGCTGTACGTCTATCGGCAGGGCGTGAAAATATGAATGAACAAATGCAAGCGTTGTGTTTTATGGCTGGAGCTAATTCTATTTTCTATGGTTGCAAGTTGCTGACGACGCCAAACCCAGAAGAAGATACCGATCTGCAATTGTTCAAAAAGTTAGGTATTAATCGTTTAGAAGTGCATCAAAAACCGGATGAAGTGCAAGAAAGTGATTTAATCGAGCGAGTCATCGAACGTGTCGTTACTCGGCCAACGAAAGATGATTTGTTTTATGAAGCGCAGAACTAGTCATGATGTCTGATTCAAAAATCCAGTTTGATGCAAAAATCCAAAAAGCTTTAACAACTCGGCGTGAAAAAGGGTTACAAAGAAGTACTCAAGTTTTTTCACATTTTTCTGATAATCGGATTTCACTCTCTACATCGAATGCAACCGCTGAGTCTACGCCGTATATCAACTTTTCGAGTAATGATTATCTAGGTCTTGCCCGTGAGCCTGAATTAATCTCAGCCTGGCAGCAAGGACTCAATCTATATGGTTGTGGTAGTAGTGCTTCTCCTACCGTAACGGGGCTATCTATGGCTCATCAAAGCTTGCAAGATAAGTTGTGTGAATGGTTGGGATACCCTAGAGCGGTATTGTTCAATTCTGGCTTTAGCGCCAATCAAGCCTTGCTGTTTACCTTATTGGATAAACACGATCATCTTATACAAGATAAATTGAATCATGCTTCTTTGATGGAAGCTGGCATGCTTAGTCCGGCGCCAATGTCTCGCTTTAAACACAATGATATGAATGACCTTAGTTGTAAACTTGCCGCGCTTTCATTATCACAAGCCAAGCTAGTGGTATCAGAAGGTGTGTTTAGCATGGATGGGGATGTCGCACCATTGAATGAGCTTTCACATCAATGCCAGAAGCATCAGGCTTGGCTAGCCATCGATGATGCTCATGGACTAGGGGTACTAGGGGCATCAGGTGCAGGTGTTACTGAATTATTAGGCATTAAACCCAACATCTTAATTGTGACGTTCGGTAAGGCAGTAGGACTTTCAGGAGCGGCGATTTTATGTGATGAAAGCACGGGAGAATTCTTGAATCAGTTTGCGCGGCATTATGTTTATTCAACCGCAATGCCTCCAGCACAAGCTTATGCAATTAGTTATGCGATTACTATGATCCAACAACAAACATGGCGGCGTGAAAAACTCATTGAATTAGCTGAAATCTTGCATGAGTCACTCTCAACTCTTTCTGGGTACAGAGTGACTAATACCGCTATTAAGCCTTTGATATGTGGTAGTAGCCAACAAGCTATCGATTTATCGAGCTATTTAAAGCAGAAAGGAATGTGGGTTGGTGCCATTCGTCCACCGACAGTCCCCGCCAATTCTGCAAGGTTAAGGATTACCTTGAGTAGTTGCCATTCACCACAACAGGTCTCACGGCTTACTCAAGAAATTATTCAATATTATCAATTAAATAAAAAATCAAGAGGGCACGACTGATGGCCTTAGCATTAGATATTGAATGCCGAGATGTAGATAAAATAGCCGTTGCCCAAGCGTTTAGTAAAGCAGCGAAGACCTATGATCAACACGCTGCTTTTCAAAGACAAGTTGGACAACTGTTGATGGATAAACTATCGCATGATTTATCAGGGTTGAAAGTGTTAGATCTTGGTTGTGGTACGGGATATTTCACACAACTACTTGCATTACGTGGCGCGCAAGTAACGGCATTTGATTTATCCGATGACATGCTAGCGGTGTGTCAATCTCGCTGTACTAACTTGCCTGTTACTTACTTGAAGGGAGACGCTGAGCAGTTACCATTTGAACCACAAAGCTTTGATCTGATTTTTTCCAGTCTTGCATTGCAATGGTGTCATCAGGTAGATGCTTTAATGATATCACTCGTCCGAATATTAAAACCGCAAGGGAAACTGGTCTATTCAACACTTTTACAAGGGTCATTAATTGAATTACATACCGCATGGCAACAAGTAGATCAACAATACCGACATGTGAATCAATTTCATCAAATAGGTTACTTAAAATCGGCGGCATCTCAATCGGGGGCGAGTCAATGTCAGTTAGAAAGCCTTCAAATAATACTTAATTATTCTTCGGCAATTGAGTTAATGAAAGATTTAAAGGGGATTGGTGCGACGTATGTTTCAGGGCGTTCGCAAGGTTTAACTAAACCGAGAACCTTATTACAAGTCGATCAGGCGTATCGAATGTTTAAAAAATCGAATGGTGAACTCCCTGCCACTTATCAAGTTTGTTTAGGAGAGCTGACAAAATGAGTCATGGTGTATTTATTACAGGTACCGATACTGAAGTCGGAAAAACTTTAGTATCTCAAGCATTAATTAAGGCTTTTGCTAAGCATAATTATCGTGTTTCGGGATTTAAACCTATCGCAGCGGGCTGTGAACTTACCGAGCAAGGTTTGGTTAACGAAGATGCTTTAGCATTGCAAAAAGCGTCGAATGTTGAGTTAAGCTATGCTGAGGTTAACCCTTTTGCTTTGTTGTTACCAACATCACCACATATTGCTGCTAAACGTGAGTCAGCCACTATTGATTTTGAGCAGTTAGATATCAGCTTAGGGCTGCATAAACTCAAATCTGACATAGTCGTGGTGGAAGGCGCGGGTGGTTGGAAAGTCCCAGTTTCGGATAGTGAATTTTTATCGACTTGGGTTAAGCTGCAAAAGTTACCGATTATTATCGTAGTCGGTATACGACTTGGCTGTTTGAATCATGCTTTACTTACCTTAGAGTCAATTAAAAGTGACGGTTTAGAGATAGTCGGTTGGGTGGCCAATAAGGTCGATCCTTATTTTGGTTGTTATGACGAGAATGTTTCTTTTTTAGAAAGGCATATTACCGCGCCCAAATTAGCTGAAATCCCTTACTTATCTGCATCGGAAATGATAAAAGCGGAACAATACATTGATTTAAGTTTACTCAAGTTAGAGTGATTGAGTCACTTAGGTATAAATAAGACAAAAGCTGCATAATGAACAATATGCAGCTTTTGTTTTTTTGGATTGTTATCGAGACTTATATTATTGAGCTTGGTACTTCTCAGGAACCAGAGTGATAGGTTGTTCTGATTTCTTTTCTGCTAAACCTAAGCGCTCTTTTGCTTCTTCTTCCGATAAACCTAAGTGGCACGATAATAAATCGATCGCCATTTGGTAATTTTCCTTATCTGCCATAGTTATCATCCTTATTTGTAACCGTTATGGCGTTAAAATAAGGTGAATAAGTGCTATGAGCAATACGACTAAAGTATAACTGAGCGACAATTAATTAGGAAAAGGACTAATAAGCCTTATTATTCATTTACTTGAATATTAACCTACGAAGCATATATTTGAGCGCCTCGTCACAAATTGTATGCTTAATGAGCGCATGTGGGGTGATAGTTAATCAGTTTTATAGGAGTAGATAGAGCGACATTAAATGTTTCAATTTAGCGCTTAACCTTGAACTGAAAATGAATGACTATATCTATACTTAAACCGTGTTGGTATATACCGAAGTGACTTGGGTATACATTGTTTTCTCACCGTAGCCATAAGGTTATGATGATTAATGAATAAATAGTTTCTCAATGGAGACAGAAAGAATGAAACGAGTGATGTTATTTTTAGCAACCAACTTAGCAGTAGTGCTAGTTTTAAGTGTTGTTTTAAATATAGTTTATGCGGTAACCGGCATGCAACCAGGTAGTCTTTCTGGATTATTGGTGATGGCAGCTTTATTTGGCTTTGGTGGCTCATTCATTTCATTGTTAATGTCTAAAAAAATGGCATTGCGTTCTGTTGGTGG
This sequence comes from Vibrio algivorus, assembly GCF_002218005.2. Lineage (GTDB taxonomy): Bacteria > Pseudomonadota > Gammaproteobacteria > Enterobacterales > Vibrionaceae > Vibrio > Vibrio algivorus. The sequence goes on along the minus strand of NZ_AP018678.1, from coordinate 1,565,595 downwards.
TCAGATAATTGAGACTCCAAGGAATGAAACAGAACATTGGCTAGTTCAGACGGTAAGTCGTCAAGCTCAGCAAGTCGGTATTGGTATGCCAACCGTGGCTATTTATGATTCACCAGATATCAATGCTTTTGCAACAGGTGCTAAGCGTGACGACTCTTTGGTTGCGGTATCTACCGGATTATTACATAACATGACTCGTGATGAAGCTGAGGCTGTACTGGCCCATGAAGTTAGTCATATTTCTAATGGTGATATGGTTACGATGACTTTAATGCAAGGGGTCGTGAATACCTTTGTTATCTTCTTATCTCGTACAATTGCAAATCTTGTGAGTTCAAGAGATAACGAAGAAGGTGGTGGCACTAATATGATGAGTTACTTTTTGATCTCTATGGTGCTTGAATTGGTATTTGGCTTTTTAGCGAGCTTTATTACTATGTGGTACAGCCGTCACCGTGAATTCCATGCAGACGCTGGCGCGGCAAACTTGGTCGGTAAGCATAAGATGATTGCAGCTCTTGAACGTTTAAAAATGAGCCACGAACCACAGCTAGAAGGTTCAATGATGGCATTTGGCATTAATGGTAAGCGCACCATGATGGAGTTACTAATGAGTCATCCACCGCTTGATAAGCGTATTGATGCATTACGTAATTCGTAAGAAAGGCTCTATCGTGTAAACCAATCCTCGCCTCTTATCGGGTAAAAGCGATAAGAGGCGAATTGTTTTAAATATGTGGCTCGATACTTGGGCATTTCACTGCTCGTTGCTCGAAAATGAGCCTAGTTCCTAGTTCCTAGTTCCTAGTTCCTAGTTCCTAGTTCCTAGTTCCTAGTTCCTAGTTCCTAGTTTTTTGATTAAATCTGCTTCAACAATTTTCAATGCTTCTAATGCAATGTTCGGATCGATTTCATTAGATTCCAGCAAATAAATAAGATCGACCGCCAATTTTATTTCTTCCGGCGCACAATCTAATGGGTTAGGTTGATGATTATTAGTAGTCATTACTTGGATTATGCCTTTCTCTATATGTAATTTGTTTTTCTATTTTTAATTTCGCTGATTGGCAACGTTCTAGTCGTTGTTCTGCAACTAAGAGATCTTGTTGAGCTTTTGCGCGTTGAAAGCTGCTACAGTGATCAACTTGATGTGTCTTTTGCAGCACTAAATCTTTCAGACGTATTTCCCACTCTTGGTGCTGAGATAAATCTTGATAAAGTTCGCTGATAGGCTTGCGATAATGACTGCTATGCTTTATTTCGTTATGGCGAATAGAACCTGTGGCTAATTCACGTTGAATGGCTTCCAATTGCGCTATTAACTTCTGAGAAAGGTGTTCAGCTCGTAACTGAGTCAGCCTGTTTGCTTGCTGTTCTCGAATGATGCTGTCATAGGTTGCTTGTGCTTCTGAAACACATGGGACTAAGAAACGAGCTCTACAGCTAAAAAGGTGCTCATCAAATAATGGCTGATGATGCTCTCCCTTTTGTCTATCTCGCTGAGCGGCTTGTTTGGCTAAGGTATCGAGCTTAGCTGCAATATCGCTGAAATGACTCATATTTACCTCAATTAAAACCAGGCTTCATAAGCTAACTTTATCGCCATAACACTCACTACGGTAACAAAAACAGGGCGAATGAATGCCGCACCAAAACGGATTGCTGAATGTGCACCAACGTAAGCGCCGGCCATCAAACACAGCCCCATCGTTAAACCTAATGCCCAATTAATATGACCTAATATGGCAAAGGTAACGAGAGAGGTAAAGTTACTAGTGAAGTTCATGGCTTTCGCTACGCCAGATGAAAGTAAGATATTCATCCGGTATAGAGCCATGTTACTGACTGTCCAAAACGCACCAGTGCCGGGGCCAATCGCACCATCATAAAACCCGAGAGTGAGTCCTTGAATAACTTGTTTTTTATGCGTTTTAACATCAAAGTTTGGCATATCGTTGCTGTTGCCTTTTGGCGACTTATGAAAAATAGTATAAATCGCCGTGGCTAGAATAATTAAAGGCAGTAACTTTTCTAACCAATCTGTACTGATAACATTAACCACAAGCGTACCGCTAATTGCACCAATTAAGGTAGCAATAAAGGAGCGATACCAGAACTCAGGTGTGAATAGACGTTTCTTATAATAAGTAAAAGCGGCAGTCGAAGATGCAAAAGTAGCAGACAGTTTGTTGGTACCGAGCGCCAAATGGGGAGGTAGACCAATGGAAAGTAGTGCTGGTACAGTGAGCATACCGCCACCGCCAGCCACCGCATCGATAAAACCAGCAGCAAAAGCAACAAGGCCCAGAATGATAAGCATCGTTGGGTCTAACATTTCCATAAATGATCTTCTTAGTTAGTATTCTATTTTCCGCTTAAAAGGCGGTAGGGCATCGAGTAATGATTTGCCGTAGCGTTTAGTGACTATGCGACGGTCTAAGATCACGACTCTACCAGAATCTGGCTCTTTCCGCAGTAAACGTCCAACAGACTGAATCAGTTTTTTACTGGCTTCGGGAACAGAGATCTGTAAAAACGGATTTCCACCTTTCTGCACAATATATTCGGAGTGTGCTTCTTCGACAGGTGAGGTCGGAACACCAAATGGAATTTTGGTAATGATCAGGTTTTCAAGTAACTTACCCGGTAAGTCAAGCCCCTCCGAAAAACTTCCGGTGCCAAAAATCACGCTGGTTTGGCCAAATTGGCAATACGCTTGGTGTTTATTGAGTATTTCAGTGCGTGAGCGTTTACCTTGAATTTGTAGATTCCATTTTTCTTTTAATGCGATAGATTCAAGCTTTTCTGCAACTTGATTCATTTGCCAGTAAGAAGAAAATAAAATTAAATTCGCTTTCTTTTCTTCAATATAGTTAGGCAGAATTTCACACAGATATTTAGTGAAATCGGGGTGCTGTGGTTCATATTTTACATTAGGGATCAGTAGTTCAGCATTATTTTGGTAATCAAAAGGTGATGCTAATGCCAGAAACTGGGTAGCGTCTTCGGTTTTCTGGCTAACGCCAGCCTGAATTGCAAAGTACTGAAATGAGTTTAATGCCCTCATGGTTGCCGATACTAGTACCGCACCAGCACAGCGACTCCACAATTGGCGATCAAGTTGCCAGCCAACTTCTAGCGGCGATACACTAATAATAAAGTCATCTTCCCGTTCAGGACTAATTTCTATCCAACGAGCAAGTGGCGCGCCTTTATCATGATTCGGTTCAGCCATTAAATGCCATACTTTAGCCAGATTTTCTAAGCGTTGTAGATAAAAGCCTGATTCAGCGAGAGCTGGTTCAGCAAGGCGTGAAGATAACTCACCATCTTTAACTCGTTCTGAAATCAAATCGGCGATTTTATTCATGGCCTGATGCGCTTTCTTACTCAATACTTTTAAGCACTTAGACTCTTCTTCTAACCAAGCAGGCAATTCTCCATGCTCAAAGCGATAAATACGCTCTTTAAATTCGTTGGCATTAAATCGAGTGCTTAATTGAGTGAGGGTTGGGATCAGCTGTTGGATGGCATCTTGTAATTCATTTCTAAATCGAGAGCTACGTTTGGCATCAGTCAAATTTACAATTTTTGCTACGGCTTTATTGAGGTTTTCTAACCAGCTAGCCGCGCCTTTCAAACTGGCGGCAGCAGAAGCATGTTCACGAGCTACATTCGGTAGGTGATGCGCTTCATCAAAAATATAAATACTTTCTTCTGGCTCAGGCAAGATCACACCTCCACCAAGATCGGCATCGGCCATCACTAAGCTGTGGTTGGCAATAATAATATCGGCTTTATCAAGATCTGCTCTCGCTTTCTGAAAAGGGCAGTCACGATGCGAAGGCATGGAGTTATTGCAACTGTGCTTATCACTGACGATGGTTTTCCAAATATCGTCGCTAATGGTTTCTGGCCAACTATCTCTGTCACCATCCCATTTTTGAGTCGAAAAGGCTTCATATAAATCTTGTAGTTGTTTTATATCTTGCTGCTTAGGTTTGTTCTCAAACATAGCCATCTGTTGGTCATCTTGTTGTCCACCGGAGGCTAGCATCAATTTTTCAGCGCAGCAGTAACGCTGACGTCCTTTCGCTAATAAAAAAGTAAAAGGGGTTTCAACCAAGCGCCGATAAAGGGGCATGTCTTTATTGATTAATTGTTCTTGTAAAGCGACTGTTGCGGTAGAAATAATGATTTTCTTTTCACCAAATTGGGCGAAAGGTACAGATGCCATTAAGTAAGCCAATGATTTGCCAATTCCGGTACCTGCTTCAGCCACAATAATTCGATTGGATTTATGATAGTTACCTGCCAGTGTTTTGGCGATCTCTGCAACTAGGTAGTTTTGAGCTCGGCGAGGAATAAAGCCATCTAATTGGTGAGAGAGATTTTGATAGCTGTGTTTGATGGCTTTTTGAATATTGGCAGATAGCATGCTTGAATTCCTTAATTGAACAACTGGATATTATCACAGTGGTCTAATGAAGTAACCTGCCGAATATGACGACTTAAATATATACCCAAGTAACTTCAAGATGCGAGTTTCAGCAAGAATAAAACAAGCTTTAGGCAAGGCAAATTGAATATGATCATAGTGATTCTATCTCTACTCAATTTAACGCGGCATAAAGCTTGTTTTAACTTGCCCTTCGGGAGCTTCATCCAAACCTTTATGCCGGGTCAGATTGGTTTGAAAGGTGCTTACATTCCTTCGCCAATCTTTCTTGCCTAAAGGTTTGGATGATAGCTCTGAATTCTGCATATTGAAGTCACTTGGGTATAAGGTGATATGAAAGGAATGTGACTTAGATTTATTTAATAAGCCATTACTGTCACCGAAAATGATAAACGCATTCAATGTCGTATAGGTCGAAATTTCACCGTTTAGTCACTGTATTGTCACAAAAAATAAGATCGGAATCACATATTGATGCATGAGATTTACTATTCACGAGCGTTTGTATGGCTTGTGTCTATTTTGGGTTTAAATTCTGTTTTTTCAGTGTATTTTGGTTTTTTGATGCGAGGTTTTTATGTTTTTTTAGTTTTTACCTCTGTATTTGTGCTTTTTATTACACTTTAGATGGCTGCTTTTCTTGTTCCTTTCTTTGGTTTTTTATTAGGCGGGGTTGTTTAAGTTGTTGTTTATTATTTGTTTTTATGTTTTTTGACTGGTAATTTACTTTTTTTTATTAAATTTGACACTTTCAGGGAACTTATTGCAATCTTTAGGTGCGAATCAGGTGTAGCGCTTGTTGGCTCGATGTTAACGAGCGATAAAATAAAAAAAGAAAGGAATCCCAAAGGGAATTTCAAATTAATAAAAGGCAGTGGATTATTATGAAAAAATCGCTTTTAGCTCTTGCTGTATCAGCAGCAGCATTCACAGGCGCAGCAAGTGCGGCTGAAATTCTAAAAACAGATGAAGCGTCAGTTGATTTTTATGGTCAATTACGTACCGAAATGCGTTTTTTAGATAAAGATGATTATAGTGCAGATCTTTCTACAGGCTCTTCGCGTGTAGGTGTAGATGCTAAATATAATGTAACAGATAGTTTTGGCGTTTTAGGTTTAGTCGAAGTTGGTGTTCCTTCAAATGATGATGGTAATGATGTTACAGTACGCCGCCACTTAATCGGTTTTGCTACAGATTTTGGTACTGTACAATTCGGCCGTGATTGGACTACTTCGGATGATCTAGGTGGTACAGATTATTCTTACTTCTTCGGTGGTACAGGTAACTTATACGGTCAGTTAAATGGCGCGCTTGCAGAGTCCCAAATTAAATACTCTCTTGATCTTGATAACTGGTGGGTTAAAGCAACTTATGGTTTAAATGATGACTCAACTAATCAAGATTTAGCTGAAGGTTTTGTGGGTGCATCTTTTGGTGCGTTTAGCTTCCATGCGGGTGGTGGTTACAACCGTAATCATGAGTATGGTGCTAGTGCAACAAGAAGTATTGATGTAAGCAGTACTTATTATGAAGCAACAGGTGTATTTGACGTTACTGATGCTTTACAATTAAGTGCTACATATTACGGTTCGCAAATCGATGTTGAAAATACTGACTTTGATGTTGACCAAAATGCAATTTCTGTTGGTGGTTACTGGACATTTGTTGAAAAGACCTCTTTGTACGCAGGCTATGAATATGTGAAACAAGATGCTGGTGACTACGGTGATGAAGATGGTAACAATGCCTTTGTTGGTGTTGAATACAAGTTTGCTAGCTGGGCTCGTGTATTTGCGGAAGTTGGTTATGCTGACGGTGCGACATTAGGTTTTGTTGATGAAAATGATAACCTTGTTGGGCCTACAACAGCAGATAGCGAAACAAACTTCGGCCTTGGTGCTCGCGTTTACTGGTAATCAAAGATTAAAGTTATGCTAATATCAAAGCTCGGTTTTTACCGGGCTTTTTTATTTTTTAAATAAGGGATGTATATGAGTAAGAAGTTTTTCTCTGCAGTAGGCTGCATTGCATTATTAGCGAGTCAATTGGTCCATGCTGAAGTTCAAATCCCAATTCCAGATAGTGTTAACCTACTGGTCGTTAATTCTCTCAAACCTAAAGTTGAAAAGGGCGGCTTGTTTGGAACTGATACTTTAATTTTGCCTGATGGTGAAAACCAAATTGTATTTAAGTTTCAACCCGGTGTAATGGAAAATGATACCTTACGTCGAGTATACAGTGATGTTATCGTTGCGAAGTTTACGGCTCAAGATGATGAATTGACATTTGTATTGCCAGAGTATCGAGATTTGAACCAAGCTCGTAATGAAATTAATGATTTTGAATGGTCTTTAGTCGATACTCAGGATAACGCTATTGATGTTAAAAAAGAGCCGTTATCAACGACAGGCGTTCAGCTTGGCCGCAACTTTATTGAAGATGTGATGGATTACAACATGCGAGGTGGTGTTGCAGCGATAACTACAGGATCTGTGGTAGCAAAGAGTTTACCAATGAATACTCAAACTAAGCCCGATAGTGAAAATATCTCTCAATTGAAAGCTTGGTACTTGAAAGCAAATGAGCAAGAACGAAAAGATTTTCAAATTTGGTTAATTGACCAAAAATAATAACCAAAATAGATGATGAAAGAAGCGGTCAGTGTGTCGCTTTTTTTCATTGAAAGCTCTGTGTAGTACTTTATTTTATGGGCAAACGGTTGCTATTCGGTGTCATATTGCTGCAATCTAATTTGATGGCTACAATTCAAATTCCTGTTCATAACCTACATAATCTCTATGAAATTCCCCGGCCAACGTAAATCTAAACACTATTTCCCTGTTGATGCTCGTGATCCGCTTGTCAGTCAAGCTCAAGAAAGTAAGCGAATGTCTCGTACTCATATTATCGGTATTGATCAAACTTTGGTTGATATAGAGGCGAAAGTAAGTGATGAGTTCATCGAAAAATATCAATTGAGCAAAGGGCACTCCTTAGTTATTGATGATGAAAAAGCAGAAGCATTATATAACGAATTAAAGGAATATGATCTCGTTACTGATGAATTTGCAGGTGGAACAATAGGGAATACATTACATAATTACTCCGTACTAGCTGATGATAAATCAACCTTATTAGGTGTGATGAGTAATAGTATTAAAATTGGCAGTTATGGATATCGCTACCTTTGTAATACTTCTAGCCGTATGGATTTAAATTATCTACAAGGCGTAGAAGGCCCAATTGGTCGTTGTTTTGCATTAATTAGTGAGAACGGTGAGCGAACCTTTGCAATTAATGAAGGAAAAATGAACCAGTTATTACCAACCAGTATCCCTGAGCATATTTTTGAAAATGCTTCAGCCTTAGTATTAACTGCCTATTTGGTACGTTGTAAAGCGGGTGATCCTATGCCTGATGCAACAATGAAAGCGATTGAATACGCAAAAAAATATGATGTTCCAGTGGTTCTTACTCTAGGAACTAAATATGTGATTCAAGATGATCCTGAATACTGGCGTAATTTTGTTGAGCAGAATGTTTCTGTTTTAGCAATGAATGAAGAAGAAGCTGAAGCTTTAACTGGAGAACATGACCCTTTATTAGCCTCAAATAAAGCGCTAGATTGGGTTGATTTAGTATTATGTACTGCAGGCCCTGTTGGATTATATATGGCTGGCTATACCGAAGAAGAAGCAAAGCGATCAACAAGTTTGCCTTTATTACCTGGCTCGATTGCTGAATTTAATCAGTATGAATTTAGTCGCCCAACGATTCGTTCTCAATGTAAATATCCAATTAAAGTGTACTCTCATATTGCACCTTATATGGGCGGTCCTGAGAAAATTAAGAATACTAATGGAGCCGGTGATGCGGCATTATCTGCGATATTGCATGATATGGCGGCTAATAAATATCATAAAGAAAATATCCCTAATTCAAGTAAACATGAATATCCATTTTTGACTTATTCATCTTTTTCCCAAGTATGCAAGTATGCTAATCGCGTAAGTTATGAAGTATTAGCACAACATTCGCCACGTTTATCTCGAGGCTTACCAGAGAAAGAAGATAGCTTGGAAGAAGCATACTGGGAAAGATAATACCAACTATACCCAAGTAACTTCAAGATGCGAGTTTCAGCAAGATTAAAACAAGTTTTAGGCAAGGCAAATTGAATATGATCATAGCTATTCTATCTCTATTTAATTTAACGCAGCATAAAGCTTGTTTTAGCTTGCCCTTCGGGAGCTTCATCCAAGCCTCTTCTTTTTTATAATAGAAAGGCTGCGTCATATTCGTTCGAAAGGTAATTACATTCCTGTACGAATCTTTCTTGTTTAAAGACTTGGATGACAGCTCTGAATTCTGCATCTTGAAGTCACTTGGGTATCAATGAATTAGATGACCAGAAATTGGGTATAGAAAGAGGCGAATAAAAAAGGGAGCTAAATGCTCCCTTTGTTGTTAATAATTAAATTATTATTTGATTAGGAAATCATCAATTGATTTACCTGCATCAAGAGCTTCTTGAATTGCAGAAGGCGTACGACCTTGGCCTGTCCAAGTCTTACGCTCACCATTTAAAGTATATTCATATTTTGCAGGGCGTGGCTGACGTTTTTTACGTGATTTAGATTTTGATTCACTGCCGCTCATTGCTGAGATAAGATCTTCTAAATCAATGCCGTCTTTTGCAATCATTGCCGCGTACTCGGCTAATTTAGCTTCACGTTCTGCTTGTTCAGCTAATTCTTTTTCTTCAGCTTCTTTTCTTTCTGCTACAACAGTAGTCAGTTTTTCTAGTAATTCTTCTACTTCCGCTAGGGTAAATTCGTCACGAGTGAAAGCACGAAGACTACGAATATTTAGTAACGCTGATTTTTTGATTTCTGACATGTTTGGATCCTATACAGTAGAATTGCTGAATTAAGTTTTATCTAAAATAAATATCCTTTCTAGATAAAGTTAAACTAATTTTATATAGCTTATCTTTTTTAGTCAAAAAATATATTTGTCTAAACAAAGAAATTTGAAGCCCATTTAATATTTATACTCAAATAACTGAGATATATACTATTACAAATAATATTGTTAATTTAGCTTTTGATTTAATATTTCATTTAATCGCTACAATTAAGTTTACTGGTTGTTTTTTGGTCGACATGGAAATGTTCGACTTTTGTCTTGCCATTTGATTTTTGATCATTACAATGAGCCGAATCTTGCTAGAACCCTTTGTAAATGTCCTGAAAAATGGTCATTTGTAAGGTGAATGTTTTAGTCTGATGTAGAGGCGCAATATTTATTAGTAATACGTTTTAGGGTGATGCCTTTGAGAGCGTATGAAAGGAAATATTGCCGAAGTAAGAGCTAATCAGTGCGTTTTGATTAGTTAGGCGTATCAGAGCCACTTGCTGGGGTTGCATTTAATAAGTGTAACACTGCCATAGTTTGCAGAGTGCTAATCTTAAAGATTGCATGCTGTGTTTTGTTACTATGGAGCGCTACTGTAGACACATGAAAGTGATTTGACTTTCAACGTTTATCAACAAGATGATTTATTGTTTTACGACTATACTCTTCAACAATATCCTTTCTGCAGTAGATCTCTAACCTATTTTGGTTTTTTTGATCATGAACTTAATCGATTTTACTTCTTCCGCCGCATCGTTGCTGCCTCCGGCAATTGCCTTAACGATGGCCATTCTGACCCGACGTGTTCTTTTATCACTTGGTTTTGGTATTTTGCTTGGTGCATTTTTGTTAGCTGATTTTTCGTTATCAGGTGCATTAAGCTATACCAGCTCTACCGTAGTTGGTGTATTTGTGAGTGATGGTGGATTGAACTGGGATAGCCTTTTTATCCTACTTTTCCTGGTTCTTCTTGGCATGATGACAGCCTTGTTAACGCTTTCAGGTGGTACTTATGCTTTTGCTGAATGGGCACAAAAGCGCATTAAAAGCAAAAGAGGGGCACAATTTCTTGCTGCTTGGTTAGGGGTATTTATCTTCATTGATGATTACTTCAATAGCTTAGCGGTTGGCGCAATTTCTCGCCCTGTGACTGATCGCTTTCAAGTTTCTCGTTCGAAGCTAGCTTACATTCTCGATTCTACTGCTGCACCTATGTGTGTGATTATGCCAGCGTCTAGCTGGGGTGCTTATATCATGACAGTAGTCAGCGGTATTTTAATTTCACATGGTATTACAGAATATTCGGCTTTAGGCGCATATATGCGTTTAGTCCCGATGAACTACTATGCGATTTTTGCTTTATTAATGGTATTTGCCATGATCTGGTTTGATCTTAATGTTGGCCCTATGCGTAGGCATGAGATTGCTGCAGGTCAAGGTAAAACGGATGATCGTGACGAGAATGCACCAGATTTAACAGAAGAGTCAGAAATTAAAGAAAGTAAAGAAGGGACGGTTTCTAACCTCATTCTTCCAATTGTTGCTTTAATTGTCGCGACCGTGTACTTCATGATTAGTTCAGGTGCAGATGCGTTAAGCGCTGATGGCCAAGCATTTAGCTTATTGAAAGCGTTTGAAAATACTAATGTTGGCCAGTCTTTATTCTATGGTGCGTTAGTTGGTTTGATTTGTGCTGTAGGAACAGTATTAAAACAAAAAATGCCAGCAAAAGATGTGTTAGTTACTTTATGGATTGGCGCTAAATCAATGTTCGGTGCGATTTTGATTTTAGCCTTTGCATGGGCTATCGGTGCGGTAATTAAAGATATGGGGACTGGGGCTTATTTATCGACACTAGTGGAAGGTAATATTGACGTACATTGGCTACCGGTACTATTGTTTTTACTTTCTGGTTTGATGGCATTTTCAACCGGAACGTCTTGGGGCACATTTGGCATCATGCTACCAATTGCAGGCGATCTTGCGGGTGCGACAGATTTAGCGCTTATGTTACCTATGTTGAGCGCAGTACTTGCTGGTTCTGTATTTGGTGACCACTGTTCTCCAATTTCAGATACTACAATTTTGTCATCGACAGGTGCTTGTTGTAACCATATTGATCATGTATCTACTCAGTTACCTTATGCATTGGCAACCGCGATAGTCTCATCTGTAGGTTTTATCGTTTTAGGCATGACAGATTCTTCTTTGATGGGCTTTGCTGCCGCAAGTGTGACGTTTGTGGTTTGCTGTGCAGTGATGTCGGTTATTTCTAAATCAAAAATGAAGAAAGCCATTATTTAAGTTCTGATTTTATTTAAGATATCAAAGGCTGAGTTAAAGAATAACTCAGCCTTTTTGTATATACCCAAGTAACTTCAAGATATTGAAAATTTCCGCTATCAAGCCTTTTCCTACGCAATTCCTGACCATCTAATTAATGTGATTGGTATGTCTTCAGAAGCAGAATTTACGTAGAGAAAAATAATTCAAATAAAGGCTTGAAAAAATATTCGAGCTTGGGTAGTGTGAAGTTATTGAAACTGATTGAGTAAACAGACACATGCGCACATTGAATATTAACATTCATCATCACCATCATCCTGTTATATCTTGCGGGTGAGTGTGTGCATCCGGAAGATACCTCTTCCGGACGTGAATCAGTAAAAAGATTCAAACCCTCGGAAGAGTTTTCTCTCCGGGGGTTTTTTCATTTAGGGACGTTAAAAATAACAAACCAAAAACACAGGGATAGAAATATGACAAATTCACGATTAAGAATTGCGATTCAAAAGAAAGGCCGCTTGAGTAAAGAATGCCAAGTTCTACTTAAAAAGTGTGGTGTTAAATTTAATATTGCTGGTGAAAGACTAGTAGTACACAGTGAAAATATGCCAATTGATTTGCTGTTAGTTCGTGATGATGACATTCCTGGCTTGATCATGGATGGGGTGGTTGACCTTGGCTTTATCGGTGAGAATGAATTAGAAGAAGTACGCCTAGATCGTAAAGCTGAAGGTTCACCATGTGAATTTAAAGCTCTACGCCGTCTAGATTTCGGTGGTTGCCGTTTATCTATCGCCATTAATAAAGATGAAACTTACAACGGCCCACAAGATTTAGCGGGTAAGCGTATCGCGACAACTTATCCACACTTATTAAAAAGCTATATGGATGAGCAAGGCATTAACTTCAGCACTTGTATGCTAACCGGGTCGGTTGAAGTTGCACCTCGTGCAGGACTTGCAGATGCAATTGCAGACTTGGTTTCAACCGGAGCGACTTTAGAAGCCAATGGATTAAAAGAAGCTGAAGTGATTTTCCGCTCGAAAGCGACGTTAATTCAACGTGTCGGTGAGTTTTCAGCTGAGCAAGATAATTTGATTGAAAAACTACTCACTCGTATGCAGGGTGTGATTCAAGCGAAAGAATCAAAATACATTATGCTACATGCTCCTTCCGATAAGCTTGAGCAAATTAAACAATTATTGCCGGGTGCTGAAGACCCTACAGTTCTGCCGTTATCTCAAGAAAAAAATCGTGTTGCAGTACACCTTGTTAGTACAGAAAACTTATTCTGGGAAACCATGGAAGGCTTGAAAGAACTTGGTGCAAGTTCGATCTTAGTGTTACCAATTGAAAAAATGATGGAGTAAGTAATATGAAAACCGTCGTTTGGCAATCATTAAGCGAAGAGCAACAAAATGCAGTACTTGAGCGCCCAGCAATTAGCGATGGTGCCAATATCACCTCAATTGTTTCTGATGTATTAAATCAAGTAAAACAAGATGGCGATACTGCAATCAAAGAGTTAACGGCTAAGTTCGATAGAGCGACGCCTGATTCTATTCGTGTATCGGAACAAGAAATTGATCAAGCGGCAGCACGCTTATCTGATGAAATGAAACAAGCGCTAGAACAAGCGCACAAGAACATTTCGGTATTTCACAAAGCGCAAAAAGCACAGCCATTGAGTGTCGAAACGCAACCAGGCGTAGTGTGTGAACTCGTGACTCGTTCTATCAACAAAGTTGGTTTATATATTCCGGGTGGCAGTGCGCCATTACCTTCTACGGTATTGATGCTAGGTGTTCCTGCACAAATTGCTGGCTGTAGGAAGGTGGTGCTATGTTCACCACCGCCGATTGCTGATGAAATTCTGTATGTAGCGAAATTGTGTAATATTGATGAAGTCTACAATGTTGGTGGTGCTCAAGCGGTTGCAGCAATGGCTTATGGTACTGAGACAGTTTCTAAAGTAGATAAAATCTTTGGCCCAGGTAATGCTTTTGTGACCGAAGCAAAACGTCAAGTAAGCAATGATTTCCGTGGTGCTGCTATAGATATGCCAGCAGGTCCTTCTGAAGTATTAGTGATTGCCGATGAAACTGCTGATGCTGATTTTGTGGCTGCGGATTTATTATCACAAGCCGAACACGGCCCAGATTCACAAGTCGTGCTATTAACGCCATCACCTATGATTGCTGATCAAGTAGCAGAAGCTGTACAGCAACAGCTTAAGTCTTTATCTCGCAGCGATATTGCAAAGAAAGCTTTAGGTTCAAGTTTGATTGTGATTACTGAATCTTTGACTCAATGCGTGTCGATTTCAAACTTCTATGGCCCAGAGCACTTGATTGTTCAGACGAAGAACCCTCGTGAATTATTGCCCTTACTTGATAATGCAGGCTCAATTTTCCTTGGTAAATGGTCACCTGAATCAGTAGGGGACTATGCCTCTGGTACTAACCACGTATTACCGACTTATGGTTACACTCGAACCTATTCAAGCCTAGGTTTAGCTGACTTCTCAAAACGTATGACAGTGCAAGAGTTATCCAAAGAGGGTTTGAAAGGCTTAGCTCAAACTGTCGTCACTATGGCAGAAGCGGAAGGGCTAGATGCACATAAACGTGCTGTGACGATCCGTATCGACAGTATTTGTAACGAACAGTTGAATCAGCAATAGGCAGGTAGAACATGGAAAAGTTAGCCCGTAAACAAGTTCAAGCTTTAACACCATACCTGTCGGCTCGCCGTATTGGTGGTAGTGGTGATGTTTGGTTAAATGCTAATGAGTCACCGTTTGATAATGAATACAAAACCAATTTTACTCGCTTAAATCGCTATAGTGAGTGCCAGCCTAAAGACTTGATTGAAGCTTACGCAAGCTATGCAGGAGTGTCAGCTGAGCAGGTCTTAACTTCTCGCGGTGCTGATGAAGGTATCGAGTTACTTATACGTGCTTTTTGCGAACCGAACCAAGATGCGATCCTTTATTGCCCACCGACTTATGGCATGTATGCAATTAGTGCAGAAACGATAGGTGTTGAACGTAAAATCGTACCTTTAACGCAAGAATGGCAGCTTGATTTAACGGCTATTCAAGCGCAGTTAGATAATGTTAAGTTGGTATTTGTCTGCAGTCCAAATAACCCAACAGGTAATCTGATCAAGCGAGAAGATATCGTTGCGTTGTTGGAAATGACACAAGACAAAGCCATTGTGGTGATGGATGAAGCCTATATTGATTTTTGCCCTGAAGCCTCAACAGTCGATTTACTTGAACAATATCCTAACCTAGCCATTTTACGAACCATGTCGAAAGCCTTTGCTCTTGCTGGATTACGTTGTGGTTTTACCTTAGCTAACGAAGAGTTAATCAATGTATTATTGAAAGTGATTGCTCCGTATCCTGTACCGATTCCAGTGGCTGAAATTGCTTGTCAGGCATTATCTGAAGCAGGGCTTGCGCGCATGAAATATCAAGTACTTGATCTTTCGGCTAACCGTGCTTATTTACAAGCGGGTTTATCAATGCTGCAAGGCGTGACAGTTTATGACGGTTGGGGTAACTATCTGCTTATTCAATTCCCAGAAGGTGATGCAATGTTTAAAGCTGCGTGGGATAACGGCATTATTTTACGTAACTCGCTAATTAAAGATTGCGTTCGAATCAGTATCGGTAATCGTGATGAATGCGAAAAAACCTTAAGCTTTATCCGTAATCAGATTAGTGCCATTGCGTAGCTTATTAACTTATATACCCAAGTAACTGGGTATAAATAACAGCATATAAAAAATTTGAGCCATCAAACTTAATTGGTGGCTGCTCTAAGAAAGGAAGTCAATGTGAGCCAAGCTAATAAAATTCTTTTTATCGACCGTGATGGGACCTTAATTGTTGAGCCGCCGGAAGATTTTCAAGTTGACCGTTTAGACAAGCTGAAATTCGAACCTAATGTCATTCCGGTATTATTAAAACTGCAAGATGCAGGTTATCGTTTAGTGATGGTAACCAACCAAGATGGTCTAGGTACCGATAGCTACCCTCAAGCTGATTTCGATGCCCCACATAATATGATGATGGATATCTTTTCATCACAAGGCGTTAAGTTTGATGATGTATTGATTTGCCCACACTTTGATGCTGATAACTGTACTTGTCGTAAACCGAAATTAGGTCTAGTCAAAGACTATCTACAGCAAGGTAGAGTCGACTTTAAAACGTCAGCAGTCATTGGCGATCGTGCAACCGATTTACAACTCGCAGAGAACATGGCGATCCGTGGTATTCAGTACAACCCTGAAACTATGAACTGGCTTGATATCTTAAAAGACCTAACAGTCAATGCTCGTACTGCCACCGTTGTTCGTACTACCAAAGAAACCGATATTCGTATTTCAGTTAATTTAGATGAACAAGGTGGCAACCAAATCTCAACCGGTATGGGCTTTTTTGATCACATGTTAGATCAAATCGCTACTCATGGCGGTTTTCAAATGAAAGTGGACGTTAAAGGTGATTTACACATTGATGATCACCACACCATTGAAGATACCGCTTTAGCACTTGGCCAAGCGTTAAAAGAAGCACTAGGTGATAAGCGTGGTATCGGTCGTTTTGGTTTTAGCTTGCCAATGGATGAATGTTTAGCGCAATGTGGTTTGGATTTGTCTGGCCGTCCTTACCTAAAGTTTGACGCTAAGTTCAGCCGTGAACAAGTAGGCGATTTATCCACTGAAATGGTGGTGCACTTCTTCCGTTCATTGACGGATACCCTGGCTTGTACGCTTCACTTATCTTCAACGGGTGATAACGATCACCACATTATCGAAAGCTTGTTTAAAGCCTTTGGACGCACTTTTCGCCAAGCGATAAAAGTGGAAGGTAATGAATTGCCAAGTAGTAAAGGAGTGCTGTAATGGGATCAACATCTATCACAAATGATGCTCAAAAAGTGGTGATTATTGATACCGGGTGCGCCAATGTTTCATCAGTCCGATTTGCCATTGAGCGCTTGGGTTATGCTGTCACAATTTCAAAAGATCCAGAAGTGGTGTTAGCCGCTGATAAACTCTTTCTACCGGGCGTTGGCACGGCTTCTGAGGCCATGAAAAACCTAGAAGAGCGTGACTTAATTACATTAGTTAAGAAGGTCGAAAAGCCATTGCTTGGAATTTGTCTTGGCATGCAATTGCTGGGCAAACTGTCTGAAGAAAAAGGTCAACAAGGTAAATCAGAAGTCAATTGCCTAGGTTTATGTAGTGGTGAAGTACGATTAATGGATACTGGTGATTTACCATTGCCTCATATGGGCTGGAACACAGTGCAACCACAAGAAGGCCACCCTTTGTTTAAAGATATTCCAGCAGACAGTTATTTCTACTTTGTACACAGTTATGCCATGCCAGTCGGTGAATATACCATTGCAAGTTGTGAATATGGCAATCCATTTACTGCCGCAGTACAAAGTGGCAACTATTATGGTGTGCAATTTCACCCAGAACGTTCTTCGAAAGCGGGCGCAAAGTTGATTCAAAACTTTCTTGAGCTAAACGTGTAAGCACGAAACGTATAAAAGGAAAAGATAGGATGATAATTCCTGCATTAGATTTAATTGATGGACAAGTCGTACGTTTATTTCAAGGCGACTATGGGCAAAAAACCGAATACAAAGTGGATCCTGTTGAACAATTTAACCTTTATCATCAAGCTGGTGCCGATTGGTTACACTTGGTGGATTTAACGGGTGCAAAAGATACTTCAGCGCGTCAACTAGACTTGATTGCTAAATTGCTTGCAGGCACACCCGCTAATATCCAAATTGGCGGTGGTGTACGAACTGAACAAGATGTGATTGATCTACTTGAAGCAGGTGCACAGCGTGTGGTGGTCGGTTCAACTGCGGTTAAACAACCAGAACTTGTGAAAGGTTGGATGGAAAAATACGGTGCTGAAAAAATTGTTTTGGCATTAGATATCAATATTGATGAGCAAGGCGTACGTCGTGTGGCGATTTCTGGTTGGCAAGAAGACTCAGGTGTGACGATTGAAGCCCTCATTGATGATTATCTAACCGTTGGCTTAAAACACGTGTTATGTACCGACATCTCCCGTGATGGCACTTTAGCGGGATCTAACGTTGAGCTGTATATCGATTTATGTAAACAGTACCCACAAGTGCAATTTCAATCTTCTGGTGGCATTGGTAGCCTAGAGGATATCGCTGCACTTAAAGGGACAGGGGTTGCGGGTGTTATCGTCGGTCGAGCACTCCTGGATGGTAAGTTTACCGCAGAGGAGGCATTCTCATGTTGGCAAAGCGAATAATTCCGTGTCTTGATGTTAGAGATGGCCAAGTCGTTAAAGGCGTGCAATTCCGTAACCATGAAATTATCGGTGACATCGTACCGTTAGCTCAGCGTTATGCGGAAGAAGGCGCTGATGAGCTGGTGTTTTATGATATTACTGCTTCTAGTGATGGTCGTGTGGTCGACAAAAGTTGGGTTGCTCGCGTAGCTGAGGTGATTGATATTCCGTTCTGTGTTGCTGGTGGGATTAAATCTGCGGAAGATGCCGCGCGGATTCTCGAGTTTGGTGCGGATAAAGTGTCTATCAACTCTCCAGCCTTAGCGAATCCTGAATTGATCACTGAATTGGCAGATAAATTTGGTGTGCAATGTATTGTGGTAGGTATTGATTCATACTACGACAAAGAAACAGGAAAATACCAAGTTTACCAATTTACAGGTGATGAAGAACGCACGAAAGCCACTAAGTGGGAAACCCGTGATTGGGTGCAAGAAGTGCAAAAGCGTGGTGCGGGTGAAATTGTATTAAATATGATGAACCAAGATGGTGTGCGTAATGGTTACGATATCGATCAATTGAACATGGTACGTGAAGTGTGTCAGGTGCCTTTGATTGCTTCTGGTGGTGCGGGCGCCATGGAGCACTTTGCTGAAGCTTATCAAAAAACGAATGTTGATGGTGCGTTAGCTGCATCAGTTTTTCACAAACAAGTGATCAACATTGGTGAACTAAAACAATACTTAAAACAACAAGGCGTGGAGATACGTTTATGAGTGAAGCATTAACAGAACAAACCACGTTTAACGCGTCAGAGATACAAGCTATTTCAGCGCGTATTGATTGGGAAAAAGTCGATGGTTTAGTACCTGTCATTATTCAAGATTACCGATCAAGCCAAGTACTAATGATGGGCTACATGAATAGCGATGCATTGCAAAAAACCGCCGATACTGGTTTAGTGACCTTCTATTCTCGTACCAAACAACGTCTTTGGACCAAAGGTGAAGAATCAGGAAACAGCCTAGGTTTAGTAAATCTTGCGCTAGATTGTGACAACGATACTTTACTTGCTAAGGTGAATCCCATTGGTCCTACTTGCCATACCGGTACCACCACCTGTTTTGATGGTGATCAACAAGAAGAATCCCAGTTGGTGTGGCTTCATCAACTTGAGCAACTACTGGCTGCCCGCAAGAGTGCCGACCCAGAGTCTTCCTACACTGCAAGTCTCTATGCTCGTGGCACGAAACGCATATCGCAGAAAGTGGGCGAAGAGGGCGTTGAAGTCGCGCTTGCGGCAACGTCGGGTGACAAAGCGGAATTGATTTGTGAGTCAGCAGATTTGATCTACCACTTGTTTGTACTGCTGCAAGACCAAGGTCTATCGTTTGATGATGTCATTAATAAGTTGAAAGAACGTCATAAGTAATTCTCATTAAGAGACTTGAAATGAAAGGCTAGGTATTTTTACCTAGCCTTTTTTGTGTTTGGTGACTTTTAAATTAATTACTTTATATACCCAAGTAACTTCAAGATGCGAGTTTCAGCAAGAATAAAACAAGCTTTAGGCAAGGCAAATTGAATATGATCATAGTTATTCTATCTCTATTTAATTTAACGCCGCATAAAGCTTGTTTTAACTTGCCCTTCGGGAGCTTCATTCAAACCTTTATGCCGTGTCAGATTGATTTGAAAGGTGCCTACATTCCTTCGTCAATCTTCCTTGCTTAAAGGTTTGGATGATAGCTCTGAATTCTGCATCTTGAAGTCACTTGGGTATATATCAATCAAATATAATATTTACTATACAATTGTGTAGTATTTTCTTGTCAAAGTAGTAAGTAATGCTTACTATATTTAGGTGTTCACACTTTGTATTTTTTATTTAAAACCAAAGTGACTCTCTCTAGCTGTTTTCATAAGGCTCTTATTGAAGGTTTTTCATGACTAAAACACCTGTTGGTTACCTACTGTCTGATGTATCACGTCTGGTTCGCAAAAAATTTCAGAATGATCCTGAGATAGGTTGTATTACTTTGGCGCAAGCAAAAGCATTAAACATCATTGCTCGCAACGAAGGCATTAAACAGGTTGAGTTAGCAGAATTATTAGAAATAAAACCAATGACAGTAGCAAGAGTGATTGATCAACTCGTTGCAGAAGGGCTAGTTAAACGCTGTGCTAGTCCTTCTGATCGACGAGCTCATTTGATTTACTTATTACCGGAAGCTAAATCACGTCTCAATATTGTGAGTAGTGTGGGTAATAAAGTATGGGAGTCAGGATTAGCAGGTCTAACCGAGCAGCAACGTGATCAATTTATTGCCACACTTGAGCACATCCACCGAAACTTATCAGACAATTAAAAATTTACTTTAGGTAATAATATGGCTAACGCACCAACTCAATCTATGGAAGAGGAATTACCTCAACCATCGCCTAAAAAATCAAAGTTTAAGTCTAAGCGCTTTTTACTTTTATTTGTTGTTCCACTGATCTTAATTGCTGGCAGTATCGTACTTTACCTGCATGGCGGTCGCTATGTAGAAACGGAAAATGCTTATGTAAAAGCCGATAAAACACCAATTAATGCTGAAGTGGCTGGCCGTGTAATTAACGTTCCAGTTGAAGAAAATCAGCATGTTAAAAAAGGCGACTTACTAGTACAGATCGATCCTACCCCTTATGAATATGCAGTTGATCGAGCTAAAGCCAACCTTGCTGATGTACGAACCGAATTGGAAACCTTAAAAGCAGAGTATCAAAGCAAATTAGCGAATATTGATGTGGCGCAAAGCCAACTAGATTACGCGCGCATTGAAGAAAAGCGTCAATATAACTTGCGTCAAAAAAATTATTCTTCTGAAGCAGATTATGATTCAGCGAGACAGAAAACCTTATTATTTGAACTACAAATAAACGCTTTACAAAAATCACTAAAACAAGTCGCTGAAAGCCTTGGTGGTGATCCAGAAGCACCAACTGAATTGCATCCTAAATATCAATTGGCATTAGCTGAACTTGATCAGGCAAAAAACGATTTAGAGCACGTTAATGTTTATGCACCAAATGATGGTGTAGTTTCTAAAGTATTAGAAGATGGACAATATATTACGTCGAATAGCACTACGATGTTGTTAGTGGCGGATAAGAACTTGTGGATCGAAGCTAACTTTACTGAAAAAGAAATGACTAATATCAAAGTCGGTCAAGAAGTGGATATCGAGATTGATTATGCTCCTGACCATCAATGGAAAGGACATGTAACAAGTATTAGCCCTGCAACAGGTTCTGAGTACTCAGTGATTCCAGCACAAAATGCAACGGGTAACTGGGTTAAAGTGACGCAACGCTTGCCGATTCGTATTTCAATTGAAGAAAAAGAAAATATGCCAACATTACGTGCCGGTTTAAGTGCCATTGTGACCGTTGATACTAAGCATACCCGTAATTTGTCATTTTAAGGCTAGGTTATGAGCGAAGTTACATTACAAGCTAACGAAAAAGAAGAGGGTGCGAAAAGGCTCCTGATCACTTTTTCGGTAATGTTAGCAACTATTATGCAAGCCTTGGATACTACGATTGCGAACGTGGCATTGCCACACATGCAAGGCTCAATGGGCGCAACTCAAGATCAGATCTCGTGGGTCTTAACCTCTTATATTGTTGCTTCTGCCATTGCTATGCCTTTAACCGGTTTCGTGGCCGCTCGTATTGGCCGTAAGCGTTTATTCATCTATTCGGTAATTGGCTTTACTATCGCGTCGGCTTTATGTGGTGCGGCACAATCGCTTGATCAAATTATCTTATTCCGTTTATTACAAGGAATTTTTGGTGCAAGTTTAGTCCCACTGTCACAGTCAGTCCTGTTAGATTCTTACCCTAAAGAACAACATGGTTCTGCGATGGCTTTATGGGGTGTTGGCGTAATGGTTGGTCCGATCCTTGGACCGTCACTCGGTGGTTGGTTAACCGAGTATTATAACTGGCGTTGGGTATTTTATATTAACATCCCGTTTGGTGCCCTAGCTTGGTTTGGTATTGCGGCTTATGTAAAAGAAACGGCAATTGAAGCCGATAGAAAGTTTGATCTGTTTGGTTTCACGCTTATTGCTTTTGCTATTGGATCATTGCAGTTATTTCTTGACCGAGGTGAGTCGCAAAACTGGTATTCCAGTATGGAGATTGTGGTCGAATCTGCAGTTGCTGCATTGGCATTTTATATGTTTATCGTCCACATGTTTACTGCGAAAAAGCCGTTCCTCGATCCTGAAATGTTTGCCGATAGAAATTTCGTAGTCGGTATTACTATCGGCTTTATGATGGGCGTGGTGTTACTGGCCACTATGGCACTATTGCCGCCATTTATGCAGAGTCTGATGGGCTACCCGGTACTTGACGTTGGACTCCTACTGACACCGCGTGGTTTTGGTACTATGGCAGGAATGTTGATTGTTGGTCGTCTCGCCCGAAAAGTGGACCTTCGTTATTTGATGGTTACCGGTACATCTTTAATGATTTTTTCATTATGGGAAATGACGTTATTTAATGCTGAAGTGAGCTCTTGGGATATTATACGTACGGGTGTCGTACAAGGGCTTGGGTTAGGTTTAGTGTTCGTACCTTTATCAACAATGACCTTCTCGAGCTTACAGCCTAAGTACCGCACAGAAGGAACGGCACTATATAGTTTGATCCGTAATATAGGTAGTAGCATTGGGATTTCAGCAGTAACTACTTATTTGGCGCATCGAGTTCAATATAACCATGAAGTGTTTGCTCAATACATCACACCATTCAGCCATTCATTACACATGGCAGCAGAAAAAGGCATGTATGACATTACAACTCAAGCTGGTTTATATGCGATTGATGCTGAGGTTAATCGACAAGCTGCAATATTAGGCTACTTACAAGATTACCGCTTAATGATGTTTGTGTGTTTGATTATGCTACCGATGATTTTTTTGTTTAAGAAGAGCCGTTAGATTAAACAACCTTAGATAAAAAAAGGTCCGAATATGTGTAGCGAACATATTCAGACTGCTTTTTTATTAACTTACTTACCCGCAACACTTCTTAAACTTTTTACCACTGCCGCATAGACAAGGATCATTTCTGCCTATTTTAGTATTGGCAATAGTTTGCGTGAGGCGAGGATCAATTTTATCTTCTGGCATCACACCATCGATATAGCACCAATGGCCATCTTCTTTAACAAATCGTGATCGCTCATGTAGGCAATATTGTTTGCCGTCTTCTGAGAAGTAAGCTTTAAACTCTACGAAACCTTCGTTGTCAGAAGGGGCGGGTGTATCAAGTACTTCTAGTCGTACCCATTCACTTTTAATCGATTGAGCAATGGCTTCGGCTTCTTGCTCTGCTTGGCAAGATGAATGATAGGTTTGAATGACAAACTCTACATTATCGAGCACATGAGCGCAGTAACGGGCACGCATCAGTTGTTCCGGCAATTGAGCATTAAGGGGATTTTGGTGAATAGGTTGACAGCATTGGTCATAAGGTTGCTGGCTACAGCATGGGCAAAGCATAGTGTTCTCTTTACGGTTGATTAAGAAGCTTGCCTTCTAAGCGAAGGTGATGATATTCAGGGGTAACCCAATTGAGTGCATTATCATAGAACTGACGAGTTAGCTCAGGGGAAATGTGAAGTTTATCAGTAAACCACTGAATACTTGAATTATCTTTTTTCTCATAGGCAATTGCCAAGCCTAAAATATCACCGAGAATACCGGTCTGTTGCGATAGCGCATTAATTGCAGCTTTGTTCAGTGGTAAGGTTTCAACTAGGTGACAAAGTGGTTGTTGAAGGAGTTTATCAAGTTGTGAAAACATGCCAACAAAATAAGCGTGTTCGGCATTTATTTTGAATTGATCCAATGCCGCGACTTGTTCACAGAAGTGGGCTCGATGCATTGAACTGAGATAATAATCCGATGGTGTCCACTCATGGGCTGCGGTAAGCGATAATTCAATAAAGAATTTGATTTTATCAAGGCCGAGAATATTGAAAGCATCTTCAAATGAGGTAAAGGTTTTGGATGAATAGGCATTGATAAACCGCATCAGCTTATAGGACATCGTAATATCATAGCGAATTAATCTTTCGATTAACTGGTAATCAATTGGAGTCTGATTGATGGCAATTTTTAGTTGATCAACCGTGAACGAAGATGATTCAATTCTTCGATGTTTGATTATTTCAGGTTCATGCAATGCATAGCCTTGGAAAAAGTCGAACCCAACCTTTTCAGCTTCTTCTAGTTCTTGTCGGTTTTCAATTTTTTCAGCTAAATAATAAAGTTCATCAGTTTTATGAGCTTTAATGAATTTGACAATATCTGATGTGCTGACTTGTTTTATATCGAATTTTATCGTGTGGATATAAGGTAGGAAACGCTCCCAGCTAGGAGAGGGGATAAAGTCATCAAGTGCTATTTTATAACCTTGTTGATGCATGTCACGTATTGCTGAGAATAATTCGTCATTAGGTTGGCAGTCTTCAAGTATTTCGATCATCAATAAGTCTGCAGGAAAAAGTGTTGGAATTTTTTCTATTAAACTTTGATAGGGAAAATTGACGAAGTATAAAGTATTCTCATGCCCTTGAGCGTTAGTAAGAAAAAAATGTTCAATTAATAATCGACTGGTAGCCAACTGTGGGTCCACTGAAGGGAATTTATTTTTAAAGCCTTCACGGAATAATAACTCATAAGCAACAATTTGCTTATCGATATTTACAATAGGTTGGCGTGCAATAAAAGAATACATCCTTGAATCTCTTTGCTTAGTTAACCAGAGTGATTTCTTATTATTAGAATCTCGGGTTTATTATTAATTAACTTATTAAACAATATAGAAAAATAGAAAAGCTTTCTAGGCTTCCTGCTACAAAGTCACAAGTTTGTTAGTTGACTCATAAATTCACAACAAAAAACATACGCTCTCTAAGAGACTTGTTACCAGAGTCACCATCTTTGCGTTGCTAGGGCCTGTTGATCTTTCGTTAAGTCTCACTTACTTAGAATAACTAGGCTACAATCGACTTGCCTTGCCTAAAACGCTTTTATCTCGAACAAAATTTAACCACGAAAGATCAACAGCCCCTAGTATAAGGATAGGTGAAAAGTCTGTGAATGGCTTGAATTTCTCAAGGTTTTCCAGATGCCAAGGTTTTTATCCAAGAGAGCGTTGCTGTAATTCACAACCATTTTCATTACAGACTAAGATAGAACCTTGAGTGTACCAATCACCAAGTACGATTCTAGTGGCAGAACCTTGATTTGTTTGATGTTTATGAGTGTTAGGGCGGTGTGTATGACCATGGATCATATGAGTGACATGGTGAGATTCAAGTACATTGACGACCTCTTCAGGAGTCACATCCATGATTTCCATTTGCTTAAAGTGCTTTTGCTGTTTGATTTTATTTTGTACGTTGGAAACGATCTTTTTTCTTATAAACAATGGGATACAGTGAAATAGGCGTTGTAACCACTTCTGATGAACGGTTCTACGAAATTCTTGATATTTCTCATCTTTGGTACAAAGGGTGTCACCGTGCAAAATAACAGTCGGTGTACCATAAAGATCTATAACTGCAGTTTCTGGCAGTAATTGCATTCCAGTTTCTTTACAAAAACGCTGACCCAGTAAAAAATCACGATTGCCTTGTATGAAATAACAGGCAACACCACTTGCCGTTAGTGCCTTAAAGGCGTCTTTAATAGTGACATTAAAAGGTGAGTTATCATCATCACCGATCCAAAATTCAAATAAATCTCCGAGTACATACAGTTTTTTAGCCATCGGTGCTTCTTCTTGCATAAAACGAAGAAAACAAGCAGTGATATCTGGACGTAGGGGGGATAAATGAAGATCAGCAATAAATAAGGTGGTCATGAATTATCAAATTGTATGAGAAAAATAAAAGGGGACAGGGCCCCTACAAATTCGATGCTTTTATACTTTTCGTACTTGAAGCTGCAGTTTTGTTGACGGCGTTCACTCGCCCCAATTACTTAGGCAAGCTAAGCTCATGGGGTGTTACTTACTTGTCGCCTCACTGCAACTCCAATTACTTTGAGTATATTATGCTTCGATTGTTGTACCGGTAATTACAACATCTTCTAATGGTACGTCTTGGTGCATACCGTAAGAGCCAGTGCTTACTGTTTTGATTTTTTCTACTACGTCCATGCCTTCAACAACTTCCGCAAACACACAGTAACCCCAACCATTCATTGTTTCAGATTTAAAATCTAGGAAAGTATTGTCATTAACGTTGATGAAGAACTGAGAACTTGCTGAATGCGGTTCCATCGTACGGGCCATTGCTAATGTACCTACTTTGTTACTTAGGCCATTATTTGCTTCGTTCTTAATTGTTGCGCGAGTTGCTTTCTCTTTAAGACCAGAAGTCATACCGCCGCCTTGAATCATAAACCCATCGATAACACGGTGGAAAAGAGTGTTGTCGTAGAAGCCATCTTGGCAATACTGTAGGAAGTTAGCCGCTGTTTCAGGTGCTTTTTCTTCGTTAAGTTGAATTTTAATATCGCCGAAGTTGGTGTGAAGGATGATCATGGTTAGGTCCTTTATCATTGGATTTAATTGGTATTGCTACTTGAGAGGTAGATTTTATAGCAACTTATCTCTAAAGCAACTTTAAACGTTATTATACCCAATGATAGCCCATTAAAGTTAGGCTTAATGTCGACTTAATTAGCTGATTCGGTATAATCGAAAAATTATAATTTTCACCAGACGCAGAAAGAGATCATGTTAAAAATATATAACACCTTGACCCGCCAAAAAGAGGAATTTAAACCCATTCATGCTGGAAAAATTGGCATGTATGTTTGTGGTGTGACCATCTACGATCTCTGCCATATTGGCCATGGGCGTACTTTTGTGTCGTTTGATGTGGTGTCTCGCTACCTACGCTTTGTTGGTTATGATCTAACTTTTGTACGAAACATTACGGATATTGACGATAAGATCATTAAACGTGCGGCAGAAAATAATGAAAGCTGTGAATCATTAACGGAACGTTTAATTGAAGAAATGTACGCAGACTTCGATGCGCTCAATATTAAGCGCCCGGATGTAGAGCCTCGTGCTACTCATTATATTAAAGAAATCATTGAATTAGTTGAGCGTTTAATTGAGCGAGGATTTGCCTACGTTGCTGATAATGGTGATGTGATGTTTGAAGTGAAAAAATTCGAACAATACGGCAAGCTATCTGGTCAGGATCTAGAGCAATTACAAGCTGGTGCTCGTGTTGATGTTGAAAGCGCAAAACGTAGTCCTATGGATTTCGTGGTTTGGAAAATGTCGAAGCCAGGTGAGCCTACATGGGAATCACCTTGGGGGCCGGGTCGCCCAGGTTGGCATATTGAATGCTCGGCAATGAACTCTTCTATCTTAGGTCACCACTTTGACATTCATGGTGGTGGTTCAGACTTGCAATTCCCGCATCATGAAAATGAAATTGCACAATCTTGCTGTGCTCACGATACGTCATACGTAAACACTTGGATGCATAGTGGTATGGTGATGGTTGATCGTGAAAAAATGTCTAAATCTCTAGGCAACTTCTTTACGATTCGTGATGTGTTAAAGCACTACGATTCTGAAACCGTTCGTTATTTCTTGATGTCTGGCCACTATCGTAGCCAGTTAAATTATAGTGAAGAAAACTTAAACCAAGCTCGTGCTTCACTGGAACGTTTATACACTTCTTTACGTGGTTTGGATTTATCTGTTGCGCCTGCTGGTGGTGAAGAGTTCGTCGCTCGTTTTAGCGCAGCAATGAATGATGACTTCAATACGCCAGAAGCTTACTCTGTGCTATTTGATATGGCTCGTGAAGTAAACCGATTGAAAACTCTTGATATGGATAAGGCATCGGCACTTGGGGCTTTAATGCGTGAATTAGCTGATGTGATCGGTATTTTACACCAATCACCAGAAGCGTTCTTGCAAGGTGAAGCGGGTAGTGATGATGAAGTAGTTGAAATTGAAGGGTTAATTAAGCTACGTAATGATTCTCGTGCGGCAAAAGATTGGGCAAACGCTGATCTTGCTCGTGATAAGTTAAACGAGCTGGGTATTGAGCTGGAAGATGGCCCTGATGGTACTACTTGGCGTCGTAAGTAAGGCGTCGTAAATCTGAATAATAAATAGGGCTTGTGGTATGACTGACATACTGCAAGCCTTTTTCTCGAAATTCGAAACTGATAACTAGAAAGGCTTTTTCTTTTGGCACAGATGTATTTTTATTACTCAGCGATGAACGCGGGTAAATCAACAACACTGCTTCAATCTTCTTTTAACTACTGTGAACGTGGTATGAACCCAGTTATATTCACAGCTGAAATTGATAACCGTGATGGTGTTGGTAAAGTGAGTTCTCGTATTGGTTTGCAGTCAGATGCACATTTATACAATGACACTACAGATATGTTTAATGCGGTTAAAGCTTTATGTGAAAAGGAAAAAATTCACTGCATCATGATTGATGAATGCCAGTTCTTAAATAAAGAACAAGTGTATCAATTAACCGAAGTGGTCGATAAATTACACATACCTGTATTATGTTATGGCTTGCGTAGTGATTTCTTAGGTGAGTTATTTGAAGGTAGCCAATATTTACTTGCTTGGGCTGATAAACTGGTTGAGCTAAAAACCATTTGCCATTGTGGACGTAAAGCTAACATGGTCATTCGCATGGATGAGCAAGGTAGAGCGATTGCAGAAGGTGACCAAGTAGCGATTGGTGGTAATGACCGCTATGAGTCAGTATGTCGTCTTCATTATAAAGAAGCATTAGGTAAATAACCTCAGCTGCGGATAACTAGAAGTCACTCAATACAGAACTTTAGGCGTCTAACTTCGTTAAAATCAACGCAATAGACCAGCTATTGACTTGTGATTTTGCCTTGTTATCCATCCCAAATGGCAGCATTGATAAAAAGTCATTAATCCCAGATGCCTGACAGATGTTTTTATCATTTGCATATCAGTGGTTAGCTCCATTATTGTGACACTCTTATCCGAAGCTGAGGTTAAATCACCTCAATTGAGGTCAAGTGATCGCCGACGCTAGGGGATTACTTTATAAAGCGTAAAATTAGGGCCTATGACTCGCGCTGAGTTATAGGCCCTTTTGTTATCTTTTCACTGTAAAACTATTTTCTGTAAACCTAGCTTCTGAAAACTACAGCTTAGAACTGTGGTTTTGAGGCAAATTGTTTTGCAGCATAAGCAACACGCTCTTCCGGCTTAGGGTAATCCAATGGCGTGCCTAGGTTTTCGATATGTTGTAAACGAGGCAGTAAACCAGCGCCATTAGCAATTTGGATCGCAAGCCCAGGGCGAGCATTGAGCTCTAGTACCATTGGGCCTTCTTCTTTATCCAATACCATATCGGTACCCATATAACCTAACCCGGTCATTTCCCAAGCACTGGATGCTAATACCAAGAGTTTTTCCCAATTGGGTACGACTAAGCCACTAAGTGGTTTATCAGTATCTGGGTGATGGGTGATAGGGCGGTCAAACTGAACAGCACGTACTGCCCGGCCGGTTGCAATATCTAAGCCCACGCCAACCGCACCTTGGTGCAAGTTCGCTTTGCCATCCGATGCGGCAGTAGAACACCGCATCATTGCCATAACAGGGTAACCTTTAAACACGATAACACGGATATCTGGCACACCTTCATAGCTGTAGCCATCAAACGAAACATCATCGAATTTAATTAGATTCTCAACTACCGCAACATCATTTTTGCCACCGAGCGAGAACAGGCCTGCTAATGCATTACTAATATGGCGCTCAACATCTTGTTCGTTAATCGCTTGACCTGATGGTTTAATGTAAACCCCATCTTTATGCGAAATAATAACCAAAATGCCTTTACCACCAGAGCCACGAGCCGGTTTAATAACAAAACCCGGCCAGTCTTTTACCATGGCGTGGATACGCTTTACTTCAGCTTGCTGACCAATAACACCAATCAACTTAGGTACTGTTGCACCGTGCTCTTGAGCAATGATTTTAGTTTTTAGTTTGTCATCCACTAGTGGGTATTTAGAACGGTCGTTATAGCGCCCAATATAGGCGCCATTACGTTTGTTCATACCCATAATGCCTTTAGCGTGTAGCTTTTGAGGAGACGTAAACATTGAAAACATCGTTTAGTCCTCCGCTAATGGTTTAAATCTTTTCAGTTCTAGTAGGCGATATCCAGTGTAGTTACCTAGCGATAAGATGCACGCTAATACGATGAACTGAGTACCGATGAAGTTGAAAGTAATATGTTGAACATATGGGTTAGTCATCGCTAAGTAGATAAGCACAGCGGTGAGTAGTGAGCCACCACCTTGCATAAATACTTCTTTTGCGCCTTCTTCTTCCCATAGAATAGACATACGTTCAATTGTCCAAGATAGAATGATCATTGGGAAGAACGTAATGGTTAAGCCTTGTGTTAATCCAATATTAAACGACACGATGGTGAAGATAGAAATAATTAAGATTACGGTAATAATTACCGCCGATATTCGCGACACCAGCAGTAAGTTAAGTTTGGATAAATAACCCCTGATGATTAAGCCTGTACCTACAATCAGTAAGAAACCGATGATACCTGGTAGTAGCTGAGTCTGAACAAAGGCAACCGCAATCAGTACTGGCATGAAAGTACCAGATGTTTTTAAACCGATAAGAACACGTAAGAATACAACGATTAACGCACCGATAGGGATCAACATGATGGTTTTAAACATCGCTTGTTCTTCTAGCGGTAGGCTATGAATTGAGAAGTTCAGCAAGTTATCAGCAACCACTTTCTGCTTAGTTGCACTACTTGGTGAAACGTCTTGAGCCAGCATTGAGAAGAATACTTTACTGTTTTTACCACCGATAACATCTAGTAATGAAACGTTCGATTCATCCCAAATTAGCATGTTACCTTGTTTACCCTGTTCAGTGCTTTCAGGATTAAACAGTTGCCATACTTCACCATCCCACACTTCAATCATAGGAATGATAGATTGGCGACGACGACCATCTTCTAATTCAATAACACCAACAGTTTTACTGTAGATTTCAGATGAAGATAAGATTTGACCAATTGCTTCAACTTTACTGAAGTCATCTAGAAGTAGGGAAGCATTTTGGTTGTCAGGATCGTTGAATTGTTTGATTAACTCACGAGCAAATGTTGTGTTATCTGCAGAACGTTCAGAAGCTTGGGTCGTAATTGCATCAACCGCTGCTTGTTGTGGACCAGTAAAAGTAGGTGCCACTAAGTCAGTTTCTACTGGTGGTAAAATTTCTGCTTGTGATTGAGGATCCACTAAGAACTGAGTTTTGTAATAAATGGTTTGTGGACCTTTTGCATCACGTACCGACCATTCAGCTCGACGGCCAGTATCAGTATTAATATAAGATAAACCATAGCCAGGTGATGAAGCACTTTCATCAATTAAGGTAAACCCATCTTGAGTATGTGGCGCAGCTAAAGAAACTTTAGCAGGGCCTCCTGAGGCGGTAAATTCTACGCGAGCTTCAATATCCCATATTTGTCGAGATTCACCTGGTCCCCAAGGAACACCATAGTCTTGATGACGCATGACGCTCAAAGTGAGCCCGGTGATAACAAGTATGGCAATGAGAAAATAAAATGGCACTCTAGACGTCATAACTTTTCCTTAACCAGTCTAAATTAATTGTTATTAAAATTATTTTTGTATACCCAAGCAACCTAAATCTTGAGGTCACTTAGATATTTGTGTTGGTGCTTTAGATTCAATAAACTCTCGGCTTACATCGACATAAGCAACATCTTGAATAAATTCACGGCCCAATAAAATAGGATAATCCATTTGAGAGCGATCAGCTAAAGTGAACTGAGCTTTTTCATGTACGCTGCCAATTTTTATCCAAAGTTCAACAACAGGTCTTCGTTCTAAAGAATTAGTACTCGATTGTCGAATTTTAACATGGCGAACGATGGGTGCTTCTACCCATTTACGATCTTCAGGCGCAGTTTCATCGGATACATGGAATTTAACCCATTTTTTTCCATTACGCTCAAATTCTTGTAAATCAACGGCATTAATTGAAGACGTTGTGGCTCCGGTATCGACTCTCGCGATAAAAGCACTTTTAACGATATCTATATCAATACTTTCTAATGACCCCAAGGTCACCATGCCAGGACGAGTTTGTGGTTCAAGGTTGGTCACGACAATATTTGAAGTTGCCGATGGTGAAGATGTCGTGGTTTGGGCTTTACGTGCTGTGGTAATAAAGCGTTGTTGATTGTGTTTTAAAACTTCAACTTCATTATTCAAATTAATGACTTCTGACTCTAAGCTCGCAATATAGTCAGTCTGTCTATCAAGGTTTGAGTCGAGCTCTTCAATTCTATTGGAAAGCTTTTCTTCGCTTTGATTAATGGCTGCAATGGTTTGCTCAGAATAATGTTCTCCGGTCATGTATGCACAACCTGAAAGTGAACCTAGGGCAAAAACTGCAAGACCTAATGATTTTTTGAGCATATTAAACCGTTATCATCCATGTTAAGTATTTGTTGTGCAAAGTTTAGCGTATCTCGATCCGACCGTGAAGCGCTTTCATCTCATGTAAGAAGATACTTTGCTTATTTAATGAACCATCTTTACTTTTTGTGATGAGCTAGCTTTTCATTACGGATTTTTGGCGATCAAAATAGCACGGCGAGGGGCTGGGTAGCCTTCAACCGTTTTACTTGGATCATTTTGATCAAGATAATCCGGTAATGAATTGTGAGTCATCCAATTGGTACTTCTTTGTTCTTCGGTAGACGTGATGTTTTCATCGACAATTTTCACATCAATAAAACCGCATTTTTCTAACCATACCTTCAATGCCTTGGCTGAAGGGAAAAAGTAAACATTACGCATTTGCGCGTAGCGATCTGCTGGTACTAATACTGCATTCTCATCGCCTTCAATCACTAAAGTTTCAAGCACTAGCTCACCACCAGACACTAATTGGTTTTTTAGTTGAAGTAGATGATCAAGCGGTGAGCGACGGTGATAAAGCACACCCATGCTAAAGACAGTATCAAAGGCTTTTAGTTCAGGTAGCTGTTCTATTCCGAGGGGGAGTAAGTGTGCGCGTTGATCGCCGCCCATTAACTTACGGATCGCTTCAAATTGAATTAAGAATAAATGAGATGGATCGATACCGACACATAAGCGAGCACCGGCACCAAGCATGCGCCACATGTGGTAACCATTTCCACAACCAACATCTAGAACTGAACGATGCCTTAAATCGGAGATGTGAGGTAGAACTCGATCCCATTTCCAATCTGACCGCCATTCGGTTTCAATATCCAAACCATGAACATGATAAGGCCCTTTTCGCCAAGGGTGGAAGGTGCGTAATAAGCTCTCAAGTTTTTTTTGTTCACCTAATGCAAAAGGTTGGTTGTTGGTAATACTAACTTGAGAAGTAATATCGATATTATCTGGTTTGATATCTGTTATTTTGTTGAGTGCTTTTATCCAGCGTTCAAAGTCGCCATGCTCAGCATTCTGCCAATCAGTCAGTTGTTGAGGTAGGGTATTCAACCAAGGTTGCAGACGGACATCTTGAGCAATCAGTTGATAAAAATTGGCAAAATTAAACATAACACTCTTTCTATTTTAAATACGGATATCGGGTATAGCTGAATCTTAAGGGTAAAAACCAGTTATTTAATGGCAAACATTGAACCAAAATTAAAGCATTGAAACCATACTTCGTAGCTGCTAAAGCCAATTTTTTCAAATCGTTGCTTGTGGCTTTCAATCGAGTCTGGTCGCATCACATTCTCTATCGCACTACGTTTTTGGCTAATTTCTAATTCACTGTAACCATTGGCACGTTTAAAGTCATGATGTAAATCGATCAATAATTCGTGTGCAGCTTGGTTTTCGAAAATGTACTTTTCAGATAAAATTAAAATGCCGCCCGGACGCAGCCCAGCATAGATCTTTTCGAGTAAAGAATAGCGGTCTTCTGGCGATAAAAATTGCAACGTAAAGTTCAGAACGACGACAGAGGCATTTTCAATTTTAATGTCTCGTATATCCGCTTCAACGACATTGACCGGGGTGTCTGAACGATAAGCATTGATGTGTAGTTTACAGCGTTCAATCATGGCTGGAGAATTATCTACTGCAATGATTTGGCAGTTTTCTTGCTCAATATGGCGACGCATTGATAACGTCGCCGCACCTAAAGAACAGCCTAGGTCATACACAT
This sequence comes from Vibrio algivorus, assembly GCF_002218005.2. Lineage (GTDB taxonomy): Bacteria > Pseudomonadota > Gammaproteobacteria > Enterobacterales > Vibrionaceae > Vibrio > Vibrio algivorus. The sequence continues at coordinate 1,531,291 of NZ_AP018678.1, read as the reverse complement.
TCGAACTTGGTTTGGCAAAGCGCTCTGCTAGCATGCCAATCGCTGAGATAATATTGCTGTAACCCGGAACCGATCGCTGGATCATATCTGGAAAAACTTCTGCCACTCTTTCATCAAATGTAAAGTCGCCCATTTTGTCTATTGGGGCTGAAAAAATCACATCACGTTGGCTCATGACAACTCACTTGAAATTAGTTTACTAGCCGAACATTGCTAATTGGCTAGGTGAAGATATGTTCTTATTTTAAGGGAAGTTGGCATATATCGCTATTGAGTTTGCAGGTTATTTGATTTTATTTCAGTTTACTGACGTAACCGAGCGATTTTTAACCGCATTCGGCTTTTTTATTGTGCGTAGGCTAGTGATTTAATAATTTTTCTTTTAGTTGGCTTGGTCATTGAGTTGGATAACTTATGAGCGGTTAACACACCTTTCACTCCTTTACTCGCGAAAAGCCAATAAATTGTGCTTCCGGTGGTCGATTTTTATCTGTTTTCCAAGTATAAATAGGAAAAGTTTTTTATACGGTGTTTTTGAGCGCTCTGCTCCACCGAAAATCATTCATTATTTAAATAAGAGATTGGGAAATTCATTATGCGCACCCAGTATTGTGGTCACCTGAACAAGTCCCTAGCAGGACAAACTGTAGAACTTTGCGGATGGGTTAATCGTCGCCGTGATCTAGGCGGTCTAATTTTTATTGATATGCGTGACCGTGAAGGAATTGTTCAAGTTGTTATCGACCCAGATATGACTGAAATTTTTGCAGAAGCAAACCAACTGCGTAATGAATTCTGTATCAAATTAACCGGTGAAGTACGTGCTCGTCCTGATAGCCAAATTAATAAAGATATGGCAACAGGTGAAGTTGAAGTGTATGCAACTGGCCTTGAAATCATCAACCGTTCTGAAGCACTACCTTTAGATTTCAACCAAACGAACTCGGAAGAGCAACGTTTAAAATATCGTTATATTGACCTACGTCGTCCTGAAATGAGCGATCGTATTAAACTACGTGCTAAAGCTTCAAGTTTTGTTCGTCGCTTCTTGGATGATAACGGTTTCTTAGATATTGAAACCCCTGTACTGACGAAAGCAACGCCAGAAGGTGCACGTGACTACCTAGTACCAAGCCGTGTCCATAAAGGGAGTTTCTACGCACTTCCACAATCACCTCAGTTGTTTAAACAATTGTTAATGATGTCGGGTTTTGACCGTTACTACCAAATCGTAAAATGTTTCCGTGATGAAGATTTACGTGCTGACCGTCAGCCTGAATTTACTCAAATTGATATCGAAACCTCGTTTATGACCGCTGACCAAGTTCGTGGCGTAACTGAGGCTATGGTTCGTGATATGTGGCAAGAGCTACTTAATGTTGACTTGGGTGATTTCCCAGTAATGCCATTTTCTGAAGCTATACGTCGTTTTGGTTCTGATAAGCCAGATCTTCGTAACCCACTTGAGCTAGTGGATGTGGCTGACTTAGTAAAAGATGTGGAATTCAAAGTGTTCTCTGGTCCTGCAAATGACGAAAAAGGACGTGTTTCAGTCATTCGTGTTCCTGGTGGCGCAGCATTATCTCGTAAGCAAATTGATGAGTACGGTAGTTTCGTAGGCATCTATGGCGCGAAAGGTCTTGCTTGGATGAAAGTGAATGATCTTGAAGCCGGTGTTGAAGGTATTCAATCTCCAGTTGCTAAGTTCTTAAATGAAGAAGTGATCAACGGTATTCTTGAGCGCACTGGTGCTCAAACGGGTGATATCATTTTATTCGGTGCAGATAAAGCCAACGTGGTATCTGAAGCAATGGGTGCTCTACGTATCAAGCTTGGTCTAGATCTTGAGCTTACTGATCTGCAAGCATGGAAACCACTTTGGGTCGTTGATTTCCCAATGTTTGAAGAAGATGATGAAGGTAACCTGCATGCTATGCATCACCCATTCACTTCTCCATTAGGCGTAACAGCAGAAGAACTAACAGCGAATCCAGCAGCCGCGAACTCGAACGCTTACGATATGGTATTAAATGGTTATGAAGTGGGCGGCGGTTCAGTTCGTATTCACAATGCGGAAATGCAATCAACAGTATTTGATATTTTAGGCATTGATGAAACCGAACAACGTTTGAAGTTTGGTTTCTTACTGGATGCTCTAAAATACGGTACACCACCTCATGCAGGTTTAGCGTTCGGTCTTGACCGTCTCGTTATGCTACTTTGTGGTACTGATAATATTCGTGATGTGATTGCTTTCCCTAAAACTACGGCAGCGGCTTGTCCTTTAACTAACGCTCCGAGTTTAGCAAATCCAGCAGCACTCGAAGAATTATCGATTGCGGTGACGGCAGCGAAAGAAAAAGAATAATCGAATAAGTCATATTGAGCGATCAATAACGCGAATAAAGCACCCACACTTGCTGATGTGGGTGTTTTTGTTTTTATCGCTGGTTATACTTTCAATACTTACGAATATAAATAAAGAGACAGTATGTCCATCATACTTGGAATTGATCCCGGTTCACGTATTACAGGCTATGGCGTTATTCGCCAAGAAGGGCGGCATTTGCACTATTTAGGCAGTGGTTGTATCCGCATGTCAGAAGAGGCTTTACCTAAGCGTTTGAAGCAAATATATGCTGGGGTATCAGAAATTATTACCCAATTTCAACCAGATGTCTTCGCGATAGAGCAAGTCTTCATGGCAAAAAATGCTGACTCTGCGTTGAAGTTAGGCCAAGCGCGTGGCAGTGCAATCGTGGCTGCAGTGAACGCTGATTTACCAGTTTATGAGTATGCAGCAAGGTTGATCAAACAAGCAGTGACAGGAACGGGTGGCGCAGATAAATCCCAGGTTCAGCATATGGTAAAAAGTATGCTTAAATTGCCAGCAAAACCTCAAGCGGATGCAGCGGATGCACTGGGTGTGGCAATTTGTCATGCTAATACTAATAAAACGCTTATTGCATTAGCAGGTAAAGCGAGTGGTGCGAAACGCGGCCGTTATCGTTAATAAAGATATAATACTGGATGTTTATCCAGTTAATTATTATGATATCTAAATTGAATAAAAATCTTGATAAGCTTGCCTTTACTCGTTGAGCTTAATGAAACAAAAATAAGGAACATAAAGTGATTGGTCGCTTACGTGGAATACTAATTGAAAAACAACCACCAGAAGTTTTAATTGAAGTCTCTGGGATCGGCTATGAAGTGCAAATGCCAATGAGTTGTTTTTATGAATTACCGAATGTAAACGAAGAAGCGATTATCTATACTCACTTTGTCGTTCGTGAAGACGCTCAATTGCTCTATGGGTTTAATACCGTTAAAGAGCGTGCGCTATTCCGTGAAGTTATTAAAGCGAATGGTGTTGGCCCTAAACTAGGTCTCGCTATTCTATCTGGTATGACAGCGTCGCAGTTTGTCACTTGTGTTGAACATGAAGATGTCAGTACTTTAGTGAAATTACCGGGAGTCGGTAAAAAAACCGCAGAACGCCTTGTGGTGGAAATGAAAGATCGCCTGAAAGGCTGGGTGACGCACGATTTATTTACTCCTGCTACCGATGCCGCGGCAATGGATTCAATTGCAGATTCACGTACCACTCACAATGCACAAGATGAAGCGGTTAGCGCACTAATTTCACTTGGCTATAAACCACCAATGGCTTCAAAAGTGGTTTCTCAAGTGGCTGGAGCTGATATGACGAGCGAAATGATCATTCGCGAAGCTTTAAAATCAATGGTATAGGCTGCTAGCCTGAGGTTAATTTAATGATAGAAGCGGATCGCTTAATTGCAGCAGATAGCCCGGTTTTCAAAGATGAAGATATCATCGACCGCGCGATTCGACCAAAACGCTTAGAAGATTATCAAGGGCAAGATCACGTCCGCGACCAAATGGAAATCTTTATTAAAGCGGCTCAATTACGTCATGAGCCACTTGACCATCTATTGGTTTTTGGTCCTCCAGGTCTAGGTAAAACGACGCTAGCAAATATAGTTGCCAATGAAATGGAAGTGAATATTCGTACTACCTCTGGACCTGTCTTAGAAAAAGCTGGCGACCTTGCGGCATTGCTGACCAACCTAGAAGAAAACGATATCTTATTTATTGATGAGATCCACCGTTTAAGCCCAGTGGTTGAAGAAATCTTATATCCAGCAATGGAAGATTATCAACTGGACATTATGATCGGTGAAGGCCCTGCTGCTCGCTCAATTAAAATCGATCTACCGCCCTTTACTTTAATTGGTGCGACAACGCGTGCCGGTTCGTTAACGTCACCTCTGCGTGATCGCTTCGGTATTGTACAGCGTTTAGAGTATTACAAAGTGAAAGACTTACAACATATTGTAAAACGCAGTGCTGATTGTCTAGGTTTATCGATGGAAGAAGAAGGCGCGTTAGAAGTGGCCAAGCGTTCTCGTGGCACACCTCGTATTGCAAATCGATTATTACGTCGCGTACGAGATTATGCCGAAGTAAAAGGTAATGGTCATATTTGCCTTGATACGGCAGACAAAGCGTTGAATATGCTAGATGTCGATAATCAGGGATTTGATTACATGGATAGAAAGCTTTTATTGGCCATTATGGAAAAGTTCTCCGGTGGCCCTGTTGGTTTAGATAACCTAGCTGCCGCAATCGGTGAAGAGAAAGATACTATTGAAGATGTGATAGAACCTTATCTGATTCAGCAGGGTTATTTACAAAGAACGCCAAGAGGGCGGATTGCTAGTGATAGAGCCTATCTGCATTTTGGCTTAGATAGACCGGCTTAAGAACAATTTGACTGAATAACGTACAAAAGGGTAACGAGGTGTTTGTTACCCTTTTTTAATACTTGCATGCCAAGCTGACTGCTCTAAAATCCACGAGATTAACGTGTTACAAGAATTCCTACATTAAAAAGACATAGAAAACACATAATATACCCAAGTGATTTGCAAGTTCCAGAATTCACTTGGGTATATTCTGTATTTTGTTCAAAAATAGTTTAGAAACCTTTTGAAACATCTGTGCTTAATGCGTAATATTAGCGACAACTATATTAGATAGTGCTTAACAAAATAATAACCATTTAGGCACATTTTTGTAACAAACCAAAGTGGTTTTGTTGAGTGTGTTTACTTTAACCATCCTAATCGTTGTATGAAGCTTGTTTCAGGCTCGGATAGCGACATAAAAAGGAGTTACCATGATTGATGTTGTTGATCTATCGCGATTGCAATTTGCAATGACAGCGATGTATCACTTCCTATTTGTTCCTTTGACTCTTGGTATGGCATTTTTACTTGCCATCATGGAGTCAGTTTATGTAATGACAGGAAAGCAAATCTACAAGGACATGACTAAGTTCTGGGGTAAGCTTTTCGGTATTAACTTTGCTCTAGGTGTTGCCACAGGCTTAACCATGGAGTTTCAGTTCGGTACTAACTGGTCATACTATTCACATTATGTAGGTGATATTTTTGGTGCGCCTTTAGCTATCGAAGCATTGATTGCATTCTTTTTAGAATCAACAATGGTTGGCTTGTTCTTCTTCGGTTGGGATCGTTTATCAAAACGCCAACACTTAGCAGTAACATGGCTAGTGGCGATTGGCTCTAACTTCTCTGCACTTTGGATCTTGATTGCTAATGGCTGGATGCAAAACCCAGTTGGTTCAGAGTTCAACTACGAAACAATGCGTATGGAAATGGTGAGCTTCTCTGAAGTGATCTTTAACCCTGTTGCGCAAGTTAAGTTCGTTCATACCGTTTCGTCTGGTTACACTTGTGGTGCGATGTTCATCTTGGGTATTAGTGCATACTACTTACTTAAAGGTCGTGATATTGCATTTGCTCGTCGTTCTTTTGCTATCGCCGCTTCTTTTGGTATGGCTGCGATTTTATCAACACTCGTACTAGGTGATGACTCTGGTTACGAGCTTGGTGACGTACAACAAGCAAAATTAGCAGCAATTGAAGCAGAGTGGCACACAGAGCCAGCTCCTGCAGCATTTACTGCATTTGCTCTACCAAACCAAGATGAGATGAAGAATGACTATGCGATTCAAATCCCATACGCATTGGGTATTATCGCAACTCGTTCTTTAGATAAAGAAGTGAAGGGTATTTCTGACCTTGAAGTAGAACATGAAGCTCGTATCCGTAATGGTATGATTGCTTATGATTTACTTGAGAAATTGCGCGCTGGTGATAAATCAGATGCAAACGTTGCAGCATTTGATGAAGTGAAAGGCGATTTGGGTTACGGCTTATTGCTTAAGCGTTACACCGATGATGTCTCTCAAGCATCAGAAGAGCAAATCCAAAAAGCGGTAAAAGATTCAATTCCGCAAGTTTGGCCACTATTCTGGTCATTCCGTATCATGGTTGCCGCTGGTGTCATTATGTTAGGTGTGTTTGCTTTTGCCTTTATCCAAACATGTCGTCAACGTATCGAGAAAAATCGTTTCTTACTTAAAGCTGCGCTGTTCAGCATTCCACTACCATGGATTGCGATTGAAGCTGGTTGGTTTGTTGCGGAATATGGTCGTCAGCCATGGGCAGTTGGTGAAATTCTACCAACAAATGTTGCAGCATCTGCATTATCGCGCGGCGAAATATTAACCTCAATTTTTGCAATCATTGCGTTCTATACTTGTCTGTTAATCGCAGAAGTATACTTGATGGTTAAATTTGCACGTAAAGGTCCTAGTAGCTTAAAGACAGGACGTTATCACTTTGAGCAAAACGATACCTCTTTAGAAGGTAAAGTTTCTCGTGAAGTTGAAGCATAAGCAGGGGATAATTCATGTTTGATTACGAAGCATTACGATTTATTTGGTGGGTACTGATCGGCGTATTATTCGTCGGTTTCGCTATCGCCGATGGTTTTGATATGGGTGTCGGTGCATTAGTACCTATCATCGGCAAAACTGACACTCAGCGTCGTGTGATGATTAACTCCATCGCACCACACTGGGATGGTAACCAAGTTTGGTTGATCACTGCGGGTGGCGCATTATTTGCGGCATGGCCTATGGTTTACGCAACATCATTCTCAGGTTTTTACCTAGCGATGATCGTAACATTGGCAGCACTTTGGTTACGTCCTGTAGCTCTAGATTACCGTTCAAAAATTGAAACAACAAAATGGCGTAACAATTGGGACATCTGTATCTCAATCAGTGGTTTCGTTCCACCGCTTATCTTTGGTGTAGCATTTGGTAACTTATTGCAAGGTGTGCCATTTGAACTGAATGAGTTCATGATGTCTCAGTATCACGGTAACTTCTTTGGTCTACTAAACCCGTTTGGACTTTTATGTGGTCTAGTTAGTGTATCTATGTTTGTTCTTCAAGGTTCAACATGGCTACAAATGAAAACATCTGGTGATGTTTACAACCGTGCACGTACTGTTTCGACTATTACAGGTTTATTAGTTGCAGTGTTATTTGTTGTAGCTGGTTTCTGGGTTCAAAACATTGACGGTTATGTTCTGAAAAGTGTGATAGACCATAACGGACCTTCAAACCCACTTCTAAAAGAAGTTGCGCGTGAACCAGGTGCGTGGATGACTAACTTTGCGACTTACCCGCTAATGTGGATTGCTCCAGTACTTGGTGTTGTCATGGCATTACTTGCAGTGGTGGCAACCAAAGCACAAAAGGGCGCTTTAGCATTCCTTGCTTCAAGCTTAACTTGTGCTGGTGTGATCTTAACTTCTGGCTTTGCAATGTTCCCATTCGTAATGCCATCTAGCTTAGATCCAAACGTAAGTTTCACATTATGGGATTCAACATCGAGCTTGTTAACCCTAGAAATTATGACAGGTGTTGCTTTTGTTATGGTTCCTGTGATTCTTAGTTATACGGCATGGACTTACTACAAGATGTTTGGTCGTCTTGATGATAAGTACATTGAAGATAATAAAAACTCACTTTACTAAGGAGCAATCATTATGTGGTACTTTGCTTGGATTCTAGGCGTATTACTTGCCTGTGCATTCGGTATTATCAATGCTCTTTGGTTAGAGCATTCAGAAATGATGGATGAGGATCGTGAATAATATTAGTCAAAAAATGACTGATATACACGCACCAATGGATAGGGCTCTTTTAAGAGCCCTGTTTTTTATCGTGACTGTGTTTCATATCAGTATGTTCATGTGGGAACCAAGAGCCTATGCTGAACAAATCGGTGGTTTTCACTCTTTGTTAACAGTTTTGTTTATTTGGTCTTTATGTAGTTCGTTAATCTATTGCGTCGGTTTCAAACCGATTTTATGGGTGTGGCAAATACTGTTTAGTCCGTATTTTTCAGGTTCAATTCTTGTCTACTTTACGGCGCTTTATTTTCTATAAAGTTACCCTTATTTTCACATGGTTAACCTTTGTTAAAAATAGCGATTTAACAAAGAGAACAATTGAAATTAATATTTTAAGTCACCATTATTCACTTTAGTTATGGTGGCTTTTTTGTGTTTAAAAAATAGGCACATTTAAATAGGTAGAGTATGAGAAAACACCAATTAATACATATTTAAACAAAAAAAAGTTAGAAGGTTATTATTCAACGCATTAAGTTGCTGTATAGTGATTTGAGTACTTTTTTAATCAAAGCAACCGTTTTGGATAAAACCAGCCTTAAATAGGTAACAACGTGACAGAACAAACAAAAATGACATTCAAATGGCCTATCACCATTTACTATGAAGATACTGATGCGGGTGGTGTGGTATACCATTCAAATTATTTGAAATTTTTTGAACGTGCTCGTACTGAATTACTGCGCGCTCAAGGTATTTCACAAAATACATTACTTGAACAAGAAATTGGTTTTGTTGTGAAACATATGGACATTGATTATATCCAAGGTGGGAAACTTGATGAGCATCTTGAGGTCTTAACATCAATTGTCAATTTAAAAAGAGCTTCTATCTCATTCTGTCAGGAGTTAGTCAATCTTGAAGGCAGAATCTTGTGTAAAGCAACGGTTAAGGTAGCCTGTGTCAACATTAAACAGATGAAACCTCAAGCCATCCCAAGCACTATTATGTCGGAGTTTGCCCGTGTCAGCTGATATTTCAATTTTTGACCTTTTTTTACAAGCCAGCCTACTGGTTAAGATTGTGATGCTAATTTTACTTGGAATGTCAGTATTATCTTGGGCTGTCATTATAAAAAGAAGTAAAATCCTTAATAAAGCGGCTAAAAATGCAGCGTCATTTGAAGAGAAGTTTTGGTCAGGTGTCGATTTATCGCAGCTATACCACGAAGTGAAAGCACGAAAGAATAACCTTCTTGGTTCTGAACAAATCTTCTATGCTGGCTTTACTGAGTTTGCCCGTTTGCGACGTACTAATGGCGCATCTGCTGAATACGTAATGGAAGGGGCTGGCCGTTCTATGCGTGTGACGCTTTCTAAAGAAATGGATGAGCTTGAAAACCAGTTACCATTTCTTGCAACTGTTGGCTCAATCAGCCCGTACATCGGCTTGTTCGGTACAGTATGGGGCATCATGACAGCTTTTATTGCACTAGGTGAAGTTAAACAGGCGACATTGGCAATGGTTGCACCAGGTATTGCTGAAGCGTTAGTGGCGACCGCAATGGGCTTATTTGCTGCTATTCCAGCGGTAATGGCATTTAACCGTCTAAGTAACCAAGTTACTAAGCTAGAGCATAATTACGCAACGTTTGCCGAAGAATTTCACAGCATTTTGCATCGCCAAGTAATGGCGGAGCATAAGGACTAAATTATGGCGGGTTATGTTCGTAAAAAACGCCAATTAAAAGCTGAGATTAACGTTGTTCCTTATATCGACGTTATGCTGGTATTGCTGATTATTTTTATGGTGACTTCACCTTTTGTTACCCAAGGGGTAGAAGTGGAGTTACCTAAGACAGAAACAGCAAAACCAGCGTCTGATATAGCAGGAGACTCAGATGCAAGCTTCATCATTGTTGAAATTGATAAACAAGGCAACTTGGGTGTCAGTGTGAATGATGAAGACATGGAACGTGGTTTATCGATGAATGAAGTGATCACCCGAGTTAAAGCTGAACGTTCGCTTTCTCCTGACTCACCGGTTGCCGTTGGGGGGGATCAACAAACCGCTTATGCTGATGTGGTACTGGTACTTGATCAATTAAATAAAGCGGGCATCGGAAAAGTAGGTTTACTAACAGATATTAAAGAGAATCGCTAATTTGTTAATGCTTAATAAAGAATACAAATCGGCTATATTGATCTCGGTTGTACTGCATATTATTTTGTTTGTACTGCTCTTAGGGGGATCATGGTTTTCTGATGACGATAAAAAGCCAAAGCATCAAATGGTTGAAGCCGTCGTTATTGATCCTAAAGCAATTGAAAAGCAAGCGAAAAGTATTCGAGACCAACGTGATGCAGCTAAGAAAGCGGAACAACAACGGGTTGAAAAGCTTCGCCAGCAAGCAGAATTACTAGAACAAAATCGTAAGAAAGAAGAAGAAAGGCTGCGTAGGCTTCAAGAACAAAAAGTACAGCAAGAAAAGCAAGCTCGGGAAGCTGAAAAGCAGAAACAGCTAGCGGAAAAACAAAAGAAAGAAGAACAGGAAAAAGCTCGAATAGAGAAACAACGAGCGGAAAAAGCAGAAGCAGAACGTAAAGCAAAGGCAGCGGCAGTAGCCAAAGCAGCAGCAGAGAAAAAAGCGGCTGAACAAGCGAAAGCTGCAGCAGAAGCAAAAGCCGCTGCGGAAGCTAAGGCTAAAGCTGATGCAAAAGCTAAAGCGGAAGCAGAAAAGCGCGCGAAAGAAAAAGCACAACAAGAAGCGGCAGAAAAAGCTCGCTTAGCAAGAGAGAAAGAAGCGCAAGAAGCCGCACTCAATGATATTTTCTCTGGCTTAGAAGCAGAAAGTGCACAAATATCATCGGCGCGACAAAAATATGTTGCTTCAGAGTTGGATCGCTATGGCGCGATCTACAAGCAAATGATTCAGGAAAAATTACTGACGGAAGACTCTTTTAGAGGTAAGTCATGTAAAATTAACATCCGTTTAGTACAAACAGGTAGCGATGCTATTGTCAGTAAAGTGACACCTATTGATGGTGAGTCGGCTGTATGTTCAGCGGCAAAACGGGCAATAGCACAAGTGGGCAATTTCCCAATGCCGAAAGAACAAGATGTCGCCAATCAATTGAAGAACATCAATTTGGTTGTTGATCTGTAAATAAGGAATATTCAGTGATTAAACGATTTTTATTAGGGTTATTTTGTATCACCATGGCCGTGAGCCAAACGGCCAATGCAGCATTGGAGCTGGTGATCACCGAAGGGACCAACTCCGCTCGTCCTATTGGCGTCGTGCCATTTAAGTGGGAAGGCTCGGGTCAACTACCACAAGATGTGTCGGCGGTTATCGCATCGGATCTACAACGCAGTGGTAAGTTTAATCCGGTGGCAACCTCTAAAATGCCACAAACGCCATACAATGATTCTGATATTGATTTCTCAGCGTGGAATAACCTAGGTGTTGACTCATTAGTGACAGGTAGTATTACGCCAGCAGAAGATGGTCAATATGTGATTGAATACCAACTGTCTGATATTGTGCGCGGCCAATTAACTAATGGACAAAATAAAGCGCTAAATGATAAAGGCCAGTTAGTCTTATCGAAAGATTACCTATTATTTAGCAAGCGCGCAGTGGTGCCGGCTAAACGTCTGCGTGAATACGCACACCGTATTTCAGATCTAGTTTATGAAGAGCTAACTGGAGAAAAAGGGGCATTTCTAACTCGTATCGCTTATGTTGTGGTCAATAACAGTAGCAACTACCCATACGAATTAAGAATTGCGGACTATGATGGTTATAACGAGCGTTTAGTGCTTCGTTCTAAGCAACCATTGATGTCTCCGGCTTGGTCGCCAGATTCTCGTAAACTTGCATATGTCAGCTTCCAAACAGGTCGTGCACAGCTTTATATGATGGATATCTATACTGGGAAAACCGAAGTATTAACTGCTTTCCCACGTCATAATGGTGCACCAGAGTTTTCACCAGATGGTAAAAAACTGGCATTGGTTTTATCTAAAACTGGTACGCTACAGGTGTATATCTTAGATTTGGAAACACGTAAGTTAACTCAAGTAACCAACGACCGTGCTAACAATACCGAACCATTCTGGATGCCAGATGGTAAATCACTTATTTTTACATCGGATAGAGGTGGCTTGCCACAAATCTATAAGGTGGACTTGTCTAATAAATCCACTACTCGATTAACATGGCAAGGCAGTCAAAATCTTGGTGGGCAAGTAACTCCTGATGGTCGATTCTTAATTATGGTGAATCGTGGCCAAGGTGGATTTAACATTGCAAAACAAGATTTAGAAACAGGGGCAGTTCAGGTGTTAACAAAAACACAGCTGGATGAGTCTCCAAGTATTGCACCAAATGGTAGTATGGTGATATATAGCTCTATGTATAATAGACAAAATGTTCTATCAATGGTTTCTCTTGATGGTCGTTTTAAAGCTAGACTACCGGCAACCAATGGACGAGTGAAAGCTCCCGCTTGGTCACCATTTTTATAAAATTAAAGATAGTTTGACAATATAAGGAAGAAAAATATGCAACTTAATAAAATTCTAAAAGGGCTAGCAATCGCTCTACCTCTACTAACAGTAGCAGCTTGTAGTTCTAGCGATGATGCAGCAAATGCATCTGATTCTCAAACCACAGCACAAGAAACAGCAGTTGCGACTCCAGTAGATGAGAGTGCAGCACTATCTGAACAAGAGCAAATGGAGCAGCAGCTTCGTGAAAACTCAACTGTTTTCTTCAAGTTCGATACTTCTGAAATCTCTTCTGAGTACGAAGATATCCTAGCAGCACACGCTAAATTCCTAAGCAACACGCCAGATGTTAACGTAACTATCGAAGGTTATGCTGATGAGCGTGGTACTCCAGAGTACAACATTGCACTTGGCGAGCGTCGTGCTGAAGCAGTATCTAAGTACCTACAAGCACTAGGTGTTCAAGCTAGCCAAATCTCTATCGTGAGCTACGGTGAAGAGAAGCCTCTAGAAATGGGTCAAACTGAAGCGGCTTACTCTAAAAACCGTCGTGCAGTTGTCGTTTACTAATAGGCGATAATTATGTTTGGTAACTTAAAGCGAGTTATTACGCTTTCGTTACTAGTAAGTGCAGCAGGCCCAGTGCTTGCTGCATCTGCTCCAGTATCTGATCTCAATGACTCCCACATCTCATCTTCTGGATCTTCAGAAACGAATGCTCAACGTCTGCAACGTTTGCTAGATAACAGCAACCGAGTACAGGCTCGTCTTCAACAACAAGTTGATAGCCAAGCTGCTGATCTTAGTAGCCTACGCGGTACTATTGAACGTAATAATTACGATATGAAGCAAATGGTCGAGCGCCAACGTCAATTATTTATTGAGCTTGATAAACTTCGCTCAGAAGTTAATGAGCTTAAGAAAAATGGTGTATCTCCCTCTACCACATCTACCGCTGCCGCAGGTGATGTTGCAGCATCTTCTGAAGTGATTAAAGCTTCCGGTGACGAGCAAAGCGCTTACCAAGGTGCCGTCGACATGATCCTAAAAGATCGCAACTACGATGGTGCGATTGTTGCGTTAAAAGATTTTCAAACAAAGTACCCAAACTCAGGCTATGCCGCCAATGCACATTATTGGTTAGGGCAACTGTATTTTGCGAAAAAGCAAGATGTAGACTCAGCGAAAAGCTTTGCCGCAGTTGTGAGTTATAAAGACTCTTCAAAACGTGCCGATGCTTTGGTGAAATTGGGTGATATTGCCAAGCGCAATAATAACGATACCGCAGCGAATAAATATTATCAGCAGGTGATAAGCGAATACCCGAACTCATCAGCTGCTAAATTAGCGCAAAAGAATCTGTAATCTAATCAGTCATTTTATACCCAAGTAACTTCAAGATGCTGAAACTCGCATCTTGAAGTTACTTGGGTATATGTGTATATCATTTAAGCCACCATCGTCTTAATCGAAATGGTGGCTTAATTATTTTTACTTTATTGAAACGCGAACCTTGAAGTTGCTTGGGTATACAAAGTCCGGTTTTAGTATTCCCCTTAATAGGTGTACAATAATCGAATTATTAAAACTGCGTAGAGTAAGAGCAATGGCGCATATCAACGATACAATCGATACCGTATATCCATTTCCCCCAAAACCAGTCGCTTTGACTGCAGAGCAACGTGCAGATTATATTCAAAAAATAAAAGCACTTCTGATAGAAAAAGACGCGGTGCTGATCGCACACTATTACACCGATCCTGAGATTCAAGCACTCGCAGAAGAAACCGGTGGCTTTGTTGGCGATTCATTAGAAATGGCGAAATTTGGTAATCGTCATTCAGCATCTACGCTTATCATTGCCGGTGTTCGCTTTATGGGCGAATCGGCCAAGATCCTTACTCCAGAAAAACGGATTCTTATGCCAACACTCGAGGCGGAGTGTTCATTAGATCTCGGGTGTCCTGCGGATAAATTTACTGAGTTTTGTGATGCGCACCCAGATCACACCGTAGTTGTTTATGCCAATACTTCGGCAGCGGTAAAAGCCCGCGCCGACTGGGTAGTCACCTCAAGTATTGCATTAGAAATTGTAGAGCACTTAGATTCAGAAGATAAGAAAATCATTTGGGGGCCTGACCGTCATTTAGGTTCTTATATCGCGAAAAAAACGGGTGCCGATATGCTGTTATGGCAAGGAGAATGTATCGTACATGATGAGTTCTCTGCCAAAGCATTAAAAGATATGAAGGCTTTATACCCAGAAGCCGCAGTATTAGTTCATCCAGAATCACCAGCTAGCGTAGTTGAACTTGCTGATGCGGTAGGTTCGACGAGCCAGCTGATCAAAGCGGCCAAAGAATTACCTCACCAAAAAATGATTGTGGCGACCGACAAAGGTATTTTCTTTAAAATGCAGCAACTAGTTCCAGAAAAAGAGCTAGTAGAAGCCCCAACCGCAGGGAATGGCGCAACATGTCGTAGCTGTGCACATTGTCCGTGGATGGCAATGAACGGACTAAAAGCGATTGAAAGTGCGTTATCAGATGGCGGTAAAGGGCATGAAATCTTTGTTGATGAAGAAACCCGTGTTAAGTCACTTATTCCATTAAACCGTATGCTAGATTTTGCAGAATCATTAAACTTAAAAGTTAAAGGGAATGCTTAGAAGCCGAAAAGCAATTTTGTTTCGGGTAGCGTGTTACGAGTAGCGTGGAAAAGATCGAAGCAAAGCGCTCTCGGTTCTCGGAACATCTTTTAGCTATTGAATAAGGCCGATATAACCCAATATATCGGCCTTAATTTTTAGCTTAGTTCTTGCTAGTTACTCGAGCGATTTTATGCTTTCTCGAAACTCGAAACTCGAAACTCGAAACTCGAAACTCGTTTAATGATTCGTATCTTGCGCCAACTGATTACCACGCAGCGTTAAACCACACAGCATGACAGGCATGGCATTGTAGATTTCAGCAAATTCGTCTAAGCCAGTTAAACCTTGATCAGATAGTGTCATAATAGCCGTTTCTGGATCATATAGCATGCTAACAGAAAGCAATACACCACCAAGTAAGGCATTATCTTCACTGTCTTCAGGCATCAAATTCTCCCAATCATCACGGCTAAGCTGCCAGCCTTGTAATAAGCCTTCAGCAAAGTCACGAACGGATTCTGTCACCACTTCTTCTTCATCTAGAGTGTAACCTTCCGGCCAGCTCCAGGTACCTTCAAGCAAAGCAGGGTGAATGCGGTTCCATTCTGCAATCACAAGCTCAGCATATTGCTCAAACTGCTCAGCACTTTCAAAAGGAGCCGTTTCTTCACCACCCCATAAGAACGGGAGCCATTCAGAAGGATTGAGCAAATGTGGTGCAGCCGCCATGGCAGTGATAAAGCCTTGTGTTTGTGCTGCATTTAATAATTTGTTTTCAAGCTCAGGTTGGCTTAGTAGTTCATCTAACGTCACGGTATTTACCTATTCACAAATGATGAGGTAATGATAGCAAGCTCATAGGTGAGAACATACCGTTATTAGAAAAGTTTAAAGCCCTTTGAGAAAAAGCCCAATCAAAAGGATAGTGAATCCGTTTGTATTATTTTAAATAACTAGATTTATTAACTAGGTTTACTTTAAAAATATAATTGTAAAATCCACCAAGTAATAATTAAATGGATTTTAATGCTTTGAATTGTCTGGCGTAATAGGAATATAATCTGCCTAAAGTGAGAAGGGGAGTAAATCGCGACTTAACTCACCATTTTTATTAGGCTTTTATTCTTGATAGGTAGGTACAAAAATGTCGATTTCTGGTTCAACCCGCTTTCGTCAAGCAGCAGCTGATATGTTTGCAATGGTAGTGTTTAGTTTTATTGCTGGTATGGCGATAGAGATCTTCGTATCAGGCATGTCTTTTCAACAATCTTTAGCCTCAAGAACCTTATCGATTCCAGTAAACATTATTATCGCCATTCCATACGGTTTATTCAGAGATTGGGTACTACGAAAAAGCCAACATATTTCAATGAGCCGTTGGATGAAGAAATTAGCTGATATGCTTGCTTATGTGATATTCCAATCGCCAGTTTATGCACTGATCTTATTAATTGTCGGCGCAACCTCAAATCAAATTTTAACCGCAGTGATCAGCAACGCAGTAGTCGCCGGTGGAATGGGTATTGTGTATGGCGTGTTTTTAGATGCATGTCGCAAGTGGTTTAGAGTACCGATGTATTCTTAAGTAGAAATATACAAATAAGCTAAATATTGACCACTTAACCATAAAACATGGGAAAATACCCCAAAGCGCTTGACCTTACTCAGCATAATCATTAAATTAGCGCCTCGTTAAGCGAAGCCTTAACCGACAAAATACGGTGAGTTGTCCGAGTGGCTGAAGGAGCACGCCTGGAAAGTGTGTGTACGGCAACGTACCGAGAGTTCGAATCTCTCACTCACCGCCACATTCGAAGCCCCAGTAGAAATGCTGGGGCTTTTTGTATTGATAAAATTAAAACGGTAAATATGGCCTTAAATCTTGATCGTTTTGTAAGACGATTTGTTGCCCCTGTGGCTTGCCATTTTGCGTGTACATATTCACGTTATACGCATCCAATATGTATTGAATGAGTGTTGGGTTCGTTTTTATACTTAAAACGCCATCAATCATCCCGAAATCGTGTTCAATCACAGCTCTTTGTTTTTCATCAAAACGTAAATCTGGCACAAATTGAATCTCTACTTTCTTATTCCAAAGCGTATCTTGCTGCTTACTATATTGTGTTTTGTCATTGATATCAGGAATTCCTCGAATACGGCTTAAAACAAAATCACGATAATCTTTTGCATGTTCACAATAAGCGCGTACATGCCAACGAAGAGGCGTGCAAACAAGAGTGTGCGGCGAAATAATCCGTTCGACTTCTAATCCATATTTCGGAGATGTGTAGCATATATCGACACGTTTCTTCTCTCGAATGGCCTGAATTAACGGGCGTAAAATCTCAGGTGAAATATTTCTAGCGACAGGACGAACCCAAGTTGTGTTATCAAAACCCATATTGAGATCTGAAAACGTATAAGTCATATCTTCACTGCGAGAGAGGATATGAAGATACTCATTAGCATGCCCTGTGGTGAGCTTGGGTACGAATGTACGACTAGGTTTATAACCTTTGAGATGCTTATCATAGATGAGATTACCAGGCGCAATTTCAGCCAAATAAGAGTTGATATCTTTAGAAGCTTGCTGACGTCCAATACCAAAGCTTTGCATCAAATGATTGGTTGTCAGCCTGCCTTCCCACAAGGCAATAATCTCAATTAAACGATAACGAAATAATAAATCCCAGCGTATTGGCCACTTCTTCATGTGATTATTTCCTGTCCAGTTTTGCGACGTGTGTATGTATTCAGTATTTACCTGTCGTTACTGTAGTCATATTATTTCGAGGGTACCTAAGAGTCAACGTAGAGCAAAGTTTGTTGGAATTTCATTTTACAAATAAGGAAATGATAGATGGCTGCACCGAAAAGTCTCATCTTTCAGCTACACCAACATTGGGAGGTGGTTGAGCAGTTAACTCGGCTTTCGAGAGAGTTTCCAGGATTTGATCTGAAAGCACTTGAACAGGTGATCAATCAGTACAAAAGTAAACATTCGGAAAGTAATACTGTACTCACCAGCCTTGTTAATGCAGACATTCTTCAGTCTATCAATCGTAGCAGCGACTATCAGCTAAATACGCTAGTTGTGGACTTTGTCAGAGGATTAACCCAGGAGCATGAGTTAGGTCTATCAGCGGTACTTAAAGCGCGAGTTGATGCGGTTAAAGATGCCACCAGCCAAGTGCTAGAAGGGCTCGATGCAGAGGACAACGATTTACTTCGTACTGGCGCGAACCGGCTATCGGAACTGATTAGAAAAATTACCCAACAGTTAACTCAGGACAAACAAGCCATCTTTGAAATAGCAGAATTGGCGAAGTCTGCGGACACCAGTGTCCCAATTGAGCGTCGTTACCGTGAAGTCTTGGAAGTGTATGACCAATACGTAGAACCCATGAACGAAATGATGGATAGCGGCCTTGGCGGCAGTTTCTACCCCTTATTAGAAAAGGCGGAAGAAGCACTCGATACTGCCGTTGACATACTTTCCATACGTGGTTCTTTGTATCAACAAAGGCTGGCAATGCGGCAGATAGCTTATCAAGTCAAAGACCTTCGATTCCAAGGTCGAGTCATTGCTCAGCAATGTGCTGATACCTTATTGCCATTAAGAGAGGAAGCTAGGCAGCACAATCAACTTTCAGCCGTGATCAGCAAGCAGTTAAGCCAAGTTCGTAAAAAGGGCTTAGTGCGAGGGCTGAATGCCGAAGATTTGCCTATGTGGAAAAGCAGCCGGGTGAGTAAGGTTCAATTGGGTAATGCAGTGCGTGAGCTGATGGCAGAATTTTTGGACTTTGAACCTAGATCTATGCCATTCCCGGATGAAGAGGAAGCACTAACTAGCTCAATTATCAACTGGGTTGATGAAGAGCTTTTGAGGGATCAGCTTGCTGACTCGCTACCGGTTTCGAATCTAATGATGTGGCTCAAAGGAAACTATCAGCACCTGACAGATGCAGAGTTGTTGCGACTCTATCACGAGCTTGTTCGTGATCCTCAATGGCAAAGCACATTAGGGATTAGCTCAAGTACCACAGCGCTGAATACAATAGTTGTAACCTACCACCCACATAGAATAAAGACGTTGATTGGCTCAACAAATACAAAGGATGTTGATAATGCAAACGAGCAAAATCGATTTAAATGAGCTGGCTCATTTGACTGAGCTATTTAGCCTTTTTAATTCTGGACGGCACCTAAATCGCTCGACGGATGCTGCTCTATGGCATGAGCTAGAACAGCAAGCAGAGCAGTACCAGCACCTATTTGCTAACTTAGGCTTTGATTTGCGTATTGATGGTCGGGGTTTTGCTTGGTTCCATGATGAAGATGGTAATCAGAACATCAATAAACAGTCACGTCAGTTAGCACTATTGCTGATGGTGATATTTGACTATCAAGCAGATAGCGGCCGCTCCCTTGGTCAGTTTTACCAATGGACGATTGATAATGCCTTGCTAGATGAGATCTACGAAAAGAATCAAGAGCTTTTGGATGCAGAAGAGCTCGACCAAGATGCACTAGAAAAGATACTTGATAATGCAGTGCGAAAAGGCTTTGCCGCTCAAGAGAACAATCATTGGCGTTTGCTGCCTTCGGTATATCGCTACCTAGACCATTTTGAAGCTATCACTGAACAAACAGCCGAAAGCGATGTGGCAGCTTATGAGGAAGATGAATCATGCTAAGTTACGGTTTTCAACGTTTAGCGTTAATTGGCAGTGCTGGCTACCAGCGAGCTGAACTTCCTCTTGACGACTCTGTGTCATTAATTGCGCCAAATAACCATGGTAAAACAAGCCTAATCAATGCGCTCCAATTTCTGCTCATCATTGATAAAAGAAGGATGGATTTCGGCTCTCATACATTAGAGAAAGCTCGCCGCTTTTACTTCCCGAACAACAGCGCTTACATTCTGCTCGAAGTTATCCTACCGCAAACTGGCACCGTGGTGTTTGGATGTGTCGGTAAAGGGGTAGGCTATGACTACGAATACTTCGCTTATAAAGGTGAATTAAACTTAGATGATTTCCGTATGGATGATGGCAATATCGTTGCCCAACCAAAGTTAGTCAACCACTTAGCGACAAAGCAACATCGAGTCTATAAATTTAATGATAAAGAATTTCGACACTCGATTTATGGCGGCGCAAAAAGTAAGAAAACCAGCGACATCGACTTTACGGTATTCAAACTGGAGAGTGTTAGTCATGCGAGCTCTTTCCAGCAAGTATTAACTAAAACGCTTAGGCTCGATAAGCTCAACTCCAGTGATGTGAAAGACTACTTGTTGAAGATATTCAGTCGAGATCAGCTAAACTACAGTATTGATTTTAAGCAGGAGTGGGAGAAAGCATTTCAAGACATTAATCTAGAGCGTGAGCAGTACCTAGCTGCTGTAAATAATTTGGAAACGATTCAAGAGATCGAACAAAAGTTTGAGCATACCTTGTCGCTACGAGGAAAGATCGCCGCATGCCAGTCTAAGGTTAATCAACTGCTGCAGGATTGGCATGGTCATGTTCAAACGCTCACGGAGAATCTATCAACACAAAAAAGTGAGCTGGAGCAAACACAATGTGAGCTCCGAAGCCAAGATATTGCCCGTGCAGGAGAGCGAACAGACTTAACCAATAAATTGAAAGAGTTAAACCGTACCGAGAAGCAGCGACAAGAGTTGGAAGAGCGGTTTGCCTTGATTCCTAGTCAATCATTTTTAGAGAGTCAATTGAACACTGCGGAGCAAAAATATGATGCTCAGGCTGCTTTGTGTATTCAATCACAGCGGTCTTCTTCTGCCGCGATTAGTAAACAATTGAAAGAGAAAGAAGAGCAGCTGCACAGGTTGCAGTCTCAGCATCAAACGTTGGGTGACAATTTATACCTTCATCTTTCTAAAGTGCTCAATGATTATGAATTAGAAAGACTGAACAAAGTTCTTAGCCAACGAGTAATGCAACTGCCACCTTCGCAGTATTCGTTTGACATCAATCAGCTTAGAGACATGCTCAATGGTGAATCTTCTGAGCAACTGTCACTTTCAGGTTTAAAACTTTCCCTTGAGGAGCTTATTCCTCAGCATGTTCAAAAAACAGAGCAGGAGTTGGTAGAGGAAATAGACGATGTTAATAAGCAAATAATAGAACTAAAACAATTGCTTGAAGTAAGTAGAGAAGGTGAAGCTGCTGAGAGGAAAAAGAACGAATTAAATCAAGCAGTAAAACAGTGTGAACAGGACTTGAGGGACTATCAACAGCTGCAACAATTCAAAAAAGACCAGGTACAGCGAATCGAGCAGAGACAGACATTTGAGAATCAGCTGGCAGCGATCAATACTACTCTTGATAATGCGGACAAGAAGTACAATGAACTTGCACAGCAAATCGGAGAGGTTACGGATAAGCTACATAAGCTTGTTTCGGACGATGAACTTGTTGAAAAGCTGAAAAAACAAAGAATTGATGATCAAGCACTGTTTAGCATGCTTTCGGAACAGCCTCATACCCCTTGGATTGTGATGGATGAATGGTCTCTCGAATATCTACCTGCTCGTCTCGAACAGTATATCGAGAATTGCAAAGACCTTGATAAGTTGTCCAAAGAATTGCGTCAAATGAAAAACGAGTTGAGTCAAAAAGGCCTCACTAAATTCCAGATGGCGCAAACTCAAGATGAAGAGTTAAAACGCATTATTCAATTCAGTTATCGTTTAGACGACGAAAAGCAAGCGTTAGAAAAGTGGGCGCGTTCTAAGGTTGTTACAGTGGCAGCGAGTTTAAGAGAGCTGCGTAGTGGTTTTTATACTTTGCAGAGTAAGATGAGGGAGTTCAACCGATTAATCAGTCACAGGCAGTTATCAGATCTCAAAGTATTCAAAATTGAGCCAGTTGAAGAAAGTCCACTTGTTGATGCGATGAATATACTAATCCAGCAAGCAGAGCAAACTGAAAGCGGTCAGAGTTTCGAGCTGTTTGATCAAGGCAGTATTCTTGATGATGCAGAGTTAGATCGAGCGAAGAGCCTGTTGATTGAAGAGGGTAATGCCCGTCATGGTCTGAGGGTAGCAGACTTGTTTAGACTTGAGTTTGTTGTTGCCAAGCAAGGACAACAGCAAGAGTCATTTGAAGATATTGATAGTGCGGCTTCTAACGGAACCGTATTGATGGCTAAGCTTGTGACTGGCCTTGCAATGCTTTACTTAATGCAAGACAAGCGCCACCAAATGAAAGCGGTATGTTATTTGGATGAGGCGTTAGCCCTGGATACCAAGAACCAAGCTAATTTGATAGAGATTGCTGACCAATTCGGTTTTGCATTGATTTTTGCCTCACCAGCACCGTTAACTACCGTGCGTTATTGTGTGCCAATCCATCAAGCGAATGGCAAGAACCACATCAGCAAAAATAGTTGGCAGATTTTCGAACCAATTGAGAGCAAAGAATTGTCGCAACCACAAGTGGAGCCATCACTATGAGCCAGATATTGGCTAAGGCACTAGCGCGACTAATCGAGGTTTACCCTGATCCCATTGCCGGAAGCACATTGACGTCATCTCAAAAGAAGCAGCTTGATGAGTTCAGTCGACAAACTCAGAGTGTACAAGTTATCCCTAAAGGCCGTGGTGTTGTCTACAGCATTCTATTGATAGATGTCGTTAAAGTCACATTAAAGCAGTTGGCACCAAATCAAAACGTGTCTCCATCAGTCCCGAAAAGAGCCGTAAACATAGCCTTGACACGTAGTAGTAAGCTAGGCAGAGCAGGCCACGATGTTACCTACGTGCTGGCTAAAGCTGTTACTAATCCGTTATGGGTGTCTTCCGGAGAGGCAACTGAACATTTAAATGTTACGACAGAAGAGTTTGGTGTTTTTTCCCTTGAAGTGGGTGGAGAAAGAAATAGGGATCTTACCACTCAGCATTCTATTTGGCTGGTGGAAAACCAAGCATTGTTTGACAGCTTAGATTGGTTACCTAATAACGAACCCACTACCGTTATATGGTACCGAGGGCAGTTACACAACAAACTGATCGAATGGCTATCAGTACCTGAAAGAGCATCGATGGTTTATTTTTTTTCTGACTATGATGGCGTCGGGCTAAACAACTACCGGCGCTTGTGGGAAAAGTTAGAAGATAGAGCAGAGTTTTGGATGATGCCGAATTGGAAGATACTTATGAACCGTTACGGACAAAACCAGCTTTGGGTTGATACGGCAAGAGAATTCAACTCATTTATTGAGAATAGTAGCAATTTGTTGGCTCATTCTTCTAATTTGCAAGAGCTAGTCACAGAGATGAAAATGAAAGGATTAGCTCTTGAGCAAGAAGTGATCTGGCTCTAGCTCAACTAATTTAATAACCGCATTATTTTATAGTTCAAATTCCGATCAAACCCGACCAAATCAGAGTTAATCGGATCTACGGTCTGTATCTGAAAGTCAAGAACATGATACAATAAATCGTTAATTTTCAAGAATGGATTTATCATGACTGACCGCTGGCTTTCTGTGGAAGAAATTGCCGCTTACCTCGGTGTAAGCAAAGATACTGTCTACGCATGGCGTGAGAAAAAAGGGCTTCCTGCTCATAGGGTGGGGCGACTTTGGAAGTTTAAAACTGACGAAGTTGATGAATGGGTAAGAAGCGGCAGTGCGGCAGAGCCTTCAGAGGGTGAGCAATAATGAGCAATACCAATGAAAAATTGTCACTCACCCTAAGACCTGCATTGATTCATGAAAGTATAATCATTGCTGAACAGTACATCCAATTTAAAGATTGGAGTTTGGTTCGTGAAGAAGTGTTAGCGAATAACCTGTTGCAAACGCGAACAGAAAGCACATCTAAAACCGTATATGGTGAGGTTTCTAAGCGATTGAAAACCCTATCTAATGATGAGCTAGCATTGATGACAACGTCAGACGTCGATGTAAAACATCTCGTTTGGTTGGCGATTTGTCGTCAATATCCATTTACGTATCAATTTGCTATTGAAGTGCTATCAGAGCGGTACAGTAAAAGCCAGTTTCAACTCTATCCAGAAGACTATGCCGCGTTTTTGAATGCTAAAGCCGAGTGGTATAGTAACTTAGATAAGATTACCCAACAGTCCCGATACAAAGCTCAGCAGATTATGTTCAAGATGCTAGTCGAGTGTGGTTTAGTGGATGAGAATAAAGTGATGATACACCAACAAATCTCCAAGGAGCTCGAGGAGTTAATCAAGCAAAGTAACGCTGACTACCTTCGAATCTACCCAGGAGAATACAGTTAAATGTCAGGTAAGTTTAACAGTGTGTTGACTAAGGCGAATCTCTCAGATGCATATACGCACTTAACCGATGTTTTATCAAGCGATCCATTTATCAAAATGGAAGGGCTTAACGGGGATATTCCTTTTCATATTTGTCCTTTTGAACCCTCACTTCAGAGTGAAATCAATGTACTGGTCAAGCAAGTTAAGAATTACCTAAGGGATGCGCAAGTAAAAGTTCTTGAAGTAAATCTCTACGATCTTGTTATTGATATCTCGAAAAAAGAAGGTGACTGGGAGTGGTTGTTAGATAATGAAACAACAATGTCAAAAGATGAACTAAAGGAAGAGCTTCAAGGGATTATTGATACTAAGACTATTTTGATCCCCGCGATTGTTCAGAAGATGGCTGAAAGTGTCTTTGACATTCTAATGATTACTGGAGTTGGTGAGGTGTTTCCATACATCCGTTCTAGTAGCTTATTAGAAAACCTGCAGATTAAAGCAAAAGACAAACCAATGTTGCTGTTTTTTCCTGGCAAATATAAGCATTCTCTTGAAAAAGGTTCATCGCTAATCCTGTTTGGTACCTTAGAAGATGACAAATACTATCGTGCATTCAATATTTTAGACAGGGCAAGCTAAAGGAAGTTGTTAATAATGAATATGAAATTAGAAGAACTATTCAATAAGAAAGTAGATCGCCCTATTGAAGGCGTCATCAAAGCTGATGATGATGTTGCTCTGTACGTAGAATTGGATGAATATGTTATTACGGATGAAGTAGCTAAGCGCTTAGATATTTTTTTAGACGCTTACCTTAATTATCAAGGTGCTAATGGGGTTTGGATATCTGGCTTTTTTGGTTCGGGTAAATCTCACCTTTTAAAAATGCTTGCCTTATTGCTTCAGAATAATCCGATAGAGGATGTTACACCATTAGAGCTCTTTTTGGAGAAGCGACCTTTGAATGAAGGTGGAATCT
Source organism: Vibrio algivorus (assembly GCF_002218005.2). GTDB lineage: Bacteria > Pseudomonadota > Gammaproteobacteria > Enterobacterales > Vibrionaceae > Vibrio > Vibrio algivorus. The sequence goes on along the minus strand of NZ_AP018678.1, from coordinate 1,505,838 downwards.
TTGCAAATGATCTCAAACGTGCCGTCAACATTCCGTCTGAGAGTATCCTCTTTAATATTGACCAAAAAGCCGATGTTATCAGTAAAACAGAGTTGGATGCTCTAATCGCCGTATTCGTAAAAGTGTTCGATGAACATTGCGGTTTTTATGGTAAGCAAGCTTACATTGCACAATTCGAACGAGAGCTAAAAGAAGATGGCCTTTTAGAACAATTCAAGAGTAAATTTGAATCTATCAGCGGTAAAAGCTGGGAGCACGGTCGTGCACGTGCAAAAAGAATGGCAGGTGCTGTTGATGAAGCCTACAACGCAATCACAGGCCAACAAGTTTCAGGCATTTTAGATAAGTACCGCTCAGATTATCGTCTTTCGATTGAAGATTTTGCTGACCAAGTTAAGAGTTATATTGCAGAGCAAGAAGATGGATTCAGACTTAACTTCTTTGTTGATGAAGTAGGTCAGTATGTAGCTGGCAACGTTAAATTGATGACTAACTTGCAAACTGTTGCTGAGAGCTTGGCGACAAAATGTAATGGTCAAGCTTGGGTCATCGTGACAGCTCAAGAAGATATGTCATCCGTTATCGGTGAAGTTGACCAACAAAGCGAAAATGATTTTACAAAGATCCAGGCTCGCTTCAAAAACAGAATGAAGCTGACCAGTCAAGACGTAGCAGAAGTCATTCAACGACGTTTACTGGAAAAGAAAGACGAGTTTATCCCCGCTCTGTCAGATTTATACCATGAACAAGAAAATAGCTTTAAGACCCTATTTGATTTTGCAGATGGGTCGCAGTCTTATAAAAATTTCAAAGACAAAGATCATTTCATTCAAAGCTATCCGTTTATTCCGTACCAATTTGGCTTGTTCCAGTCTGCAATTCAAAATCTATCGACGTATGGTGCTTTTGAAGGTAAGCATAGCTCGGTAGGTGAGCGTTCGATGCTGGGTGTGTTCCAGCAAGTTGCCGTTGCGATAAAAGACCATAAGCTAGGTGAACTGGCAACTTTTGATCTTATGTTTGAAGGTATTCGAACAGCACTGAAGACAGCAAACCAGCAAGCTATATTGAGAGCTGAGCTGAACTTAGACAATCAATTTGCTATCCGTCTATTGAAAGCCCTGTTCCTAGTTAAGTATGTCAAAGAGTTTAAGCCGACGCTAAGAAATCTATGCGTGTTAATGCACGATAGTTTCTCGCGAAATATTCCTTCGCTCAAGCTAGAAGTGGAAGGCGCTCTAAACCTTCTTGAAAAGGAAACCTACATTCAGCGTAATGGGGATCTTTTTGAGTACCTAACGGATGAAGAGCAAGATATAGAGAAAGCGATTAAAGACACAGAAATTGATTCTGATGTGATTGCTTCGCAACTAGATAAGCTTATCTACGATGGTGTTTTGAAAAATCGCAAAATTCGCTGGGAAGAGAACAACCAAGACTATCCTTTCAGCAGAAAGCTAGACGATAAATTGTCTGGTCGAGAAAGCGAATTAGCCATCAACTTTATCACATCGTTCCATGATTACCGTGATGCGTTTGAGAAACATAAGTCTGATACGTTATTCAATCATGAATTGAGAGTCGTGTTGCCTGAAAGTTCAAGACTGGTCAGCGACTTAGTGCTCTACAAGCAAACTGAGAAGTATGTTGCTCATGAGACGAAAGCAACTCAGCAAGATAACATCAAGCGTATTCTTACAGAGAAAGGGCTGCAGAATGTTGAGCGTTACAATCAACTTAAAGCGTTAACTTCAAAACTTGTGGGTTCCGCGACTTATTTTGTTGCGGGTAAAGAGGTAGAGCTATCTGGTGAAGATGGTCAAGGTAAGATCATCCGAGCGTTTGGTGAGCTAATTAAATATACCTATCCTAACCTCAAAATGCTGCGTGACATTACGTATCGTGAATCTGATATTCCCGACATTATTAAGAAAGCAGGCCAAGGTATTTTGGGATATGACACCCAATTGCCAGAGCCACAGCAGGAAATGTTCTCTCATATCCAAAGTAACAGCCGTGGTGGTGTAAGAACGACAGTTAAGTCTCTACTTGAGAAGTTTGAAAGCAAGCCTTATGGCTGGTCTTATGCAGCAGTGCTGTGCAATTTAGCTTACCTTTGTGCCAACAGTAAGGTAGAGGTTCGCGAAGCAACGAACTTGCTCGATGACGCGGAGCTATCACGTGCACTCCGTAACATTAGCGTTCATGGAAACCTTATTCTTGATCCTCAGGTGGAGTTTACGCCGTCTCAACTTAGAGCAGTAAAAGATTTCTACAACGACTATTTTGAAAAAGTTGCCCATGCATCTGAACCGAAAGCGATAGCAAAAGAGCTTCAAGAAGCTTTTCTAGAGCAGGCAAGTGGTCTTGATAAGCTACTATCTCAAGCATCGCAGTATCCATTCTTGCGAGTATTGTCAGATATTGTAGAAAAGATAAATGACTTCAAAACTAAACCTTATACATGGTTTATGACGGAATTGGTTAAACAAGAAGACACTTGGTTTGATTACAAAGAAAGAACCATAGATCCAGTAGTTAAGTTCATGAAAGGCTCTCAAAAGTCTATCTATGATGCTGCCAAACAAGCGCTAACGGACCAAAAAGCCAATCTCGAGTATGTTGAGGGTGATGAATATCAAAGTATTCAAAATGCACTAGTAAATGCAGACATTTACAAGGGCAGTTCGATTCAGCGGCTCAAAGCAGATACTGAAGCACTGCTAAGTAAAATTCAGGCGCAAGTAAAGGCGGAACAAAAGAATGCTATTGAGACTATCAGTTCTTTGGAAACAAAGCTGACTAGTTTTGAAGAGTTCAAAGCGTTGGAGCTACAAAGACAAGAGCAACTCAAGGCAGAATTTACGCGCGTTGTTGCTAAGCTTGAGCAACAGTCATTGATTGCAATGTTGCGTGATGAAGCCAGGCGCTTTGAAGAGCAGACATATAGCAAGCTTGTTCAAAAGTTGATGGAGTGGTCGCAACCAGCGCTTCCTGAGTCTCAAAATGGATATAAACCAGATATCAATTTTGGAGACAACACAACAGGCGATCAAACGCAAGTAAACGTTAAATCATCTGTAAAAAAACAAGTAAAAAGTGTTTCAGCTAAACAAATTAAAGTTGAATACACTAAGCCTTGGCTTTCAACTGTCGATGATGTTGAAGGATACGTTGAAGAGTACAAAAAGGCGCTATTACAAGCCATTAAAGATGGGAAGAATATACAGCTATGATAGATAAAATTTCTCTTGAAAATTTCACGCTTTTTGAACAGTTAGATATCGATCTTAGCCCAAAAATAAACATTATTATTGGTGAGAATGGTACGGGTAAAACCCAGCTTCTAAAGGCTGCATACGGTGCCTCTAGTACGCGGCAACAAATTGGTGCCAGTAATGATGATGTTATTCGCACCAAAATGACAGAAAGATTCATCGATCTATATATGCCTCTTGATGACAAGCTTGGGAAACTGCACAGAAATGGAGCTGAATCCAATGCCAAGGTAAAGCTTGTTTTTGGGAACGATAAGGATATCGAGTTAGGATTTTTTAATAACTCTCAGTCAGTTACGGTAAAAGGTAAAGGGCAGCTAGATGAAACCTTAGCAGCTCCAGTTTATATACCGACTAAAGAAGTTTTGTCCTTTATGAAAGGTTTTAGCAGTCTTTATGAGCGATTTGACCTTTCTTTTGATCAAACTTATCAAGATATATGTCTATCTCTTGATTTACCTGAAATTAGGGAAGGTGCTTTACAAGAGAAGGCTAAATGGGCGATCGATAAGATAAATGAAGTTGTTGGCGGCAAGTTTGTTTTTTACGGTGGTGGCAAAGTTACGTTTCAATCGGAGAATAATGAATATTCAGCGAACGTGGTGGCAGAGGGTTTCCGTAAAGCAGGAATGCTGGGAAGACTTTTAGAAACTGGAGCAATTCAGCCTGGGGTTTCTGGCACGTTATTTTGGGACGAGCCTGAATCCAATTTAAACCCAAAGTTGATGGAAATACTTGTCAAAATTCTTCTTGAGCTATCTAGAAACGGCTTGCAGATAGTAATAGCTACTCATGATTACGTGTTTCTCAAGTGGTTTGATCTTCTTTCTGATAAGGAAAAAGGTGATCAAGTGAGATACCACGCCTTATACAGAGATAAATCTAAAAAAATTCAACTAGATCATGCGGATAATTTTAAATCATTATCAGTAAATGCAATATCGGATACTTTCAGTGACCTTACTAAAGCGCAAGTCAATCTTAAAATGGGAGACTTAGGTAAGTGATTTTGATTGAAAGGGACTTGGAGTTTAATTTTACTGATGCGATCGACGCTATTGTCTTTGATGAGATGAGTGATAAGAAGCTACCAAATTACCATGGTATAGGTGCAATGCACCGAGTAGATTTTATTGTTGAATTAGAGCCCGCAATTTTATTTGTTGAGGTTAAAGACCCAAACAACCCGAATGCACGTGAGAAACAAAAGCGTAAATTTTTAAGAGAAGTAAACGAAGGCAAACTGAGTACGACTTTTGCTTCTAAGTATTTGGATAGCTTTATCTACAGGTGGGCTGAAAATAAAACAAATAAACCAATCCACTATATAAACCTAGTAACGTTAGAAGAAGAGTTGTTAGGTAACTTATCGGATGAAATAACGGCCAAGCTGCCACCGATGAATCACGATACACCACGGTGGCAGAGGCAAGTTGTTAACAATGTACAGGTATTTAACATTGAGTCGTGGAATGAAAATTTCCCTAAGTGGCCAGTTAGACGTGTCGTTCCAGAATAAATAAGAGAAAACGGTAATGGATACATCCAGACTAAAAAAATTCGCTCAATTTGCGCGTAGAAGCCTGATTGAACAAGTACAAACTAAACTAAAACTTGTTCTTGCAGAAGGTAGCTTAGCTCGTCGTGAGTCACCGAAAGCAGTTAAAGAATTAGAGAATAAAAAGCAAGAGCTAGGTGAAGAACAGCTTCTTGAGCAGGTAGCTTACACCTGGTTCAACCGTTTCTGTGCACTTCGGTTTATGGATGCAAATCAGTACAACCGTATTATGGTGGTTTCGCCTGTCGCTGGGCAGTTCCAGCCTGAGATCTTAGCTGAAGCAAAAGCCGGTCACCTAGATGACGGTATTTTCAATGAAAAAGCACGCGATGAAATCAATGGCCTATTAAATGGATCTATTCCGAGCCGTGATGGTCAGTCAGAAGCCTACCGATTAATGATTGTTGCTGTATGTAACGATTATCACCGTCTGATGCCGTATCTATTTGAACGTATTGAAGACTATACAGAATTGCTGATGCCTGATGATTTGTTATCGGGTAACTCGATTTTGGCGTATACCCGTGAGGCAATGACACCTGAAAACTGTGAATCAGTTGAATCGATTGGTTGGTTATACCAGTTCTATATTTCTGAGAAGAAAGACCAAGTTTTTGAAGGTCTAAAGAAAAATAAAAAGATTACGCCAGAAAATATTCCGGCAGCGACTCAATTATTTACCCCACACTGGATCGTTAGGTACTTGGTGGAAAACTCTCTCGGTCGCTTATGGATGTTAAATAATCCTAGCTCTAAGGTAGTTGAGCAGATGGATTACTACATCAAACCTGTTGAGGAAGAGAAAGACTACTTAAAAGTCTCTAGTCCGGAAGAGTTAAAGATCTGCGACCCAGCATGTGGCTCCGGTCATATGCTGACTTACGCCTATGATTTGCTCTATGCAATTTATTTGGATGCGGGTTATGACTCGTCAGAGATCCCTGAGAAAATCTTAACCCATAACTTATACGGTATCGAGATTGATGAGCGAGCAGCTGAGCTGGCAGCTTTTGCGTTAAGCATGAAAGCGCTTAAAGGTAATCCTTTAGATGAAGGCAATAATCGCCGTCGTTTTTTCCGAAACCCAATTGAGCCTAATATTTGTCATATTCAAAATATTTCGTTCTCTGGAATTGAACTTGATGAGTATTTTGAGTTTGTCGGAGTAGATCTGTTTACTAAAAACTTAAGAGCGACGCTTAAAGAGTTTGAAGAGGCCGATAATTTCGGTTCCTTAATTCAGCCAACTTTGAAAAATCCAGCGGATATTTTAGCGATGTTGGACTCTAAAGATGTCTCAGGACAACTCTTTTTAGCGGATACGCATAAATCAGTATTGAAAGCACTCAAACAAGCTGATTATTTGAGTCAAAAATATCAGATAGTTATTGCTAATCCTCCATACATGGGGAATCGAGGAATGAATCCTCGTTTGTCAAAATGGGCAACAGACAACTACCCGAAGACCAAGTCAGATCTTTTTTCTATGTTTATCGAACGCAACCTGAAACTAACAGTTTCTCGTGGTTACTCAGCTATGATAAATATGCAAAGTTGGATGTTTTTAGCTTCGTATGAAAAACTTAGGAACTATTTGCTTCGCCAAACAACAATCTCATCTATGATCCACCTAGGAACACGTGCATTCGGTAGTATTGGAGGGGAAGTAGTTTCGACTACTGCGTACGTTATCGAAAATATATCCAATAGAGATAAACTGGCCACCTATATTAATTTGGTTAGTGGTAAGTCAGAGGCTGCAAAAGACAATACATTACTTGAAGTTATAGCTAACCCAGATAGCAAATTGCGCATTGAAAAAAAATCCGGAGACTACTTGGCTATACCAGGAACTCCGTTGGCGTATTGGGCTTCAAAAAGCTTACTTAATGCATTTAAATCGGGTGTTCGTTTAGGGGATAATTTAGATACTGCACAGGGTATGAAAACACTCGACAATGATAGATTCATTCGGTTTTGGCATGAGGTATCTAAATACTCTATAAGTAAGGATTCGTCAGATAACAAGTGGTATCCAATCAATCATGGAGGGGGGTACCGGAAGTGGTTTGGATTTAATGATTGTGTGCTTAATTGGCAAGATGACGGATATGATATCAAATCATTTGCCAAAAAGAAGTACAACTCGATTACTCGTACCGTAACAGGTATGGGACATTATTTTAAGCCGGGGATAACGTGGAGTGCTATCTCGACTGGCTCAATCAGTGTTCGAAAGTTTGGTAAGGGGACTTTGTTTACCAATGCTGGGATGTGTGCATTCGGTAGTGAGTCTGAGCAATTAGTGTCTATGGCTTTACTCAACTCAAAAGTAGGAAGTGAATTTCTAAAAATATTAGCACCATCTGTTAATTTCGGGCCAAATCAAATCAGTGAAGTTAGGGTTATGTGCAACATTGAATCTCGTGAGAGAGTTTTGGACCTTGCCAATAAAGCAATCACTATTGCAAAAAATGATTGGGACCAAAATGAGTTATCACGCGACTTTACAAAACATGGTCTAATTGAAAGAGAAAGCGGATTAATTAGCGATGCGTACATTCAGCTTTCCAAGTTGTGGAACACATCGGTATGTGATTTGAAGAATATAGAGGAGGAAATCAATAGAATCTTTATTGAAAACTATAATCTTACTGAAGAGATCACTAACAGCATTCCAACAGAAGCTATCACTTTAAGTTGCAATCCATTTTATCGTTATAGTGGAACCATTCAGGATCAATCTTGTGCTGAGAATACCTTAAAAACAGATACGGTAAAAGACTTTGTGTCATATGGGGTTGGCTGTATTTTTGGAAGGTATTCAATTGATAAAGAAGGTCTGATTTTAGCTAATAAAGGCGATTCTTTAGAAACTTATATAGATAAAGTACCACAACCATCTTTTATGCTTGATAAAGATAATGTCGTTCCACTCATCGATTTTGAAGGTGATTGGTTTGAAGACGATATTACTGAATGTTTTAAGCAGTTCTTAAAAGTTACGTTTGGAGAAGATCACTTCAGTGAAAACTTAGCGTTTATTGAAGCTGCTATCGGTAAGGATATTAAGAAATATTTTGTGAAAGATTTCTATACCGAACATGTTAAACGCTACAAGAAGCGCCCAATATACTGGATGTTCTCTAGCCCTAAAGGTTCGTTTAATGCGCTGATCTATATGCATCGCTATAATAAAGATACTGTGGACGTTGTGCTGAACAACTACTTGCGAGAGTTCCGTACCAAACTGTTAGCGCGTAAAGAAAGCCAAGAGCAAACTGAAATCAGCGTATCAGCAAGCCAGAAAGATAAAACACAAGCAATCAAGACAATTGCGAAGATAAATAAGGTTCTTGATGAAATCAATGACTATGAGCACGATGTGCTCTACCCACTGGCGGGCGAGAAAGTTGAAATAGACTTAGATGATGGTGTGAAGCACAATTACCCGCTGTTTGGCAAAGCACTTAAAAAAGTACCGGGGTTATCGTAAGGCATCTCATGACAACAAGAATTACAGTCGCACTTAAACGTTTGTTCGAAAAAAATCGTGTCGTATTTTGGTACGACGACAAACGAGAGCTACGTGCGGATTTTGAGATCTTAAAGATTGAAAATGTTGAAAAAATTGAAATCGAGAATAACGAGTTTTCTATTAAATATAGGCTGTTGCGTGAACAGCCTAAAGCTAACTTCTTGCTGTATAAAGAAGATAAGCAGCCAGAACCGCTCAAGAACTGGTTATACGATATAGAGCTAGCGAATGCGGTGTTCGAAACTGATCAATCGGCTATCTGGCTGAGTGAGCTGGATTTGCCTGGTGAGTTTTCCGAGTTGGTAGAAAAGCACGCTAAGTTTTTTGAGCCGCAAGGAGATGATGAGACTGCTCGCTCACTATCTGAATCGCGCAAGAGTATATTGAAGAGTTTGCTTGATACTGATGACACCATTAGCCAGGTAAGGCTAAAAATGTTAGCAGTAGCGGCTGGCGCGAAGCAAAAAGGTGATGCTCGCTTAGATGTGATTTTGGAGCTGCTGATGGCTGATCAAGCTGTCGGTGACGTGTATTCTTTTGTTGTGAGCTGCAATCTCCAAGAGTTCTTATGGCAACAGGTAGCCATTCAATACGGTTACCAAAGTGACACACCGTCAGTTATGGATTTTGTTTTTGAACTGTTTAAGTTTAGTTATCTTGCAGAGCTATCAACAGGCTTACAAGGTGTCAGCTTAGATGCTGAAGCTTCACAGAAGCAAAACATGACCAACAACTCTCTGGTATTTTTCAAGCGCTGGAAGGACAGTCGTACGCATCAAAACACGTTTGAAAGTCTATCGAAGAAATGTGCTTCAGATTTAGACATCGAAAGTGATTTAAATCAACGTTCTTTGAAAGAGGTTCTGGAGCTTGACTATTTCGAACTAATAGACGTCAAAGTTATTCATGATCTCGTACATGGCGTTGCTCAGCGTACATACTCTCAAGGTGAGGTTACTCTTTGGTGCCGACAAAGAAGACAAGGGCATTGGTATAAAAAATATGAGCTTCTCTATGAAGCTGTAGATGTCGCCAGTCAGTTTTTCGCACTACTAGATACTGTTCAATTTGATATGCCCGACGCTTCCCAAGCGGTTAAGCGATACACAAGGCAATGGTTCAAGCTTGATCAGTTGTATCGACAGTATATTTATGCGCTGAAAGTCTCTTCACAACACTCGTTGCTAGACACGTTAACAAAACAGATTGAGAACCTATATATCAATAATTATGTCCAGCCACTTACTAATGCATGGCAGGCTCATGTTGATGCTATGACCGCATGGAAGGTCACCGATATTGAACCGCAAAATCGCTTTTTTAAGAAGTATGTAGAGGGGCAGTATTTAGCTAAGAAGAAAAAGGTCTGCGTCATTATTTCTGATGCGTTCCGTTTCGAAGCTGGTGATGAAATGGTAAGTCGTATAAGACAAGAAGATCGTTTTGAAGCAAAGTTGGATCATGCGTTATCTTCAATGCCAAGCTATACCCAACTGGGAATGGCTTCTCTATTGCCGCAATCGAAAGAGTATCCGTTACAGTTGGCTGACAACAAAACGGGCACAGTGCTGATGGGGGCTTTATCTACACAAGGTACTGATAATAGAGAAAAAATCTTAAAAGCTATTATTGGCGAACGAGCGAGTGCGGTCAAAGCTAAAGATCTTATTGAAAACACACAAGCTCACAACCGAGAGCTGCTCAAGGCTAATGATGTTCTGTATATTTATCATAACCGTATAGATCATACGGGTGACAAAATGCAGTCTGAAGGGGAAGCGTTTGAAGCGACCGAGAAAACTTTCGACGATCTCATGAAGCTTGTTAAGAAACTCACTAATGCTAATGCGAATAATATTATTATTACCGCTGATCATGGCTTTATTTATCAAAACAGCGTTCTAGAAGACAGTGATTATCTTGTAAAAGATGTTGAAGGTGAGATTTTATACAACGATAGACGCTTTGTTTTAGGTAAGGGCTTAATTTGCGGTAAATCACTAAAAGCCTTTAGTAACGATGGCCTTGGTGTTGTTGGTGATGTTCATGCTGTTGTGCCGAAGGGTATTCAGCGCTTGCGATTGAGTGGCTCTGGTAGTCGTTTTGTGCATGGTGGGGCCTCTCTCCAAGAAGTGATCATTCCAATCATTAGTATCAATAAAAAGCGTTCTAGTGATATTAGAATGGTTGAGGTTGACGTGATTAGAAGTGGCTCAAGTGTTATCACTAGTGGGCAGATAACCGTAACCTTGTATCAAGAAGAAGCAGTAACTGAAAAAATACAACCAAGAGCACTGCGGTTGGGCATCTACACGGAATCGGGCACGCTTATTTCTGACTGTCACACTGTCGACTTAGATTTGACTTCAGAGAATCCGCGAGAGCGTGAAATGAAATTACGTTTCTTGCTGAATCAAGAGGCTGACTCTGCTAACAATCAAGAGGTTATTCTTCGGCTAGAAGAGACGGTTGTAGGTACCAATCAATTCAAGTCTTACAAAGAACTGCGATATACCATTCGTCGTTCCTTTACGTCAGATTTTGATTTTTAGAAAGATTAATACACAGTTTCCAGCTGACAGGGATGTTGGTCAAGAAAACGCTAGGGTGAGTATATGAGTGAGCTTAACCAGAAAATTTGTGATGAATTTGCAGGCCTCGTTGTTAGGAAAGACCTAGTAAAAACGGTCAAAGGCAATGCGATTGTCCCATCGTATGTTTTGGAGTATTTGCTAGGGCAGTACTGCGCAACGAATGATGAAGCGAGCATAGAGTCTGGCATTCAAACAGTTAAAGAAATCCTCGCTAAGCACTATGTTCACCGAAATGAAGCTGGGTTAGTGCGTTCAACTATTCGAGAAAAAGGCCGACATAAAATCATCGATAAGGTCAGCGTATCCTTAAACGATAAGAAAGATGTATATGAAACTGAGTTTTCAAATCTTGGAATTAAGAAAGTTCTGATTGATTCAGGGACGGTAAAGAAACACCCTAAATTACTGGTTGGTGGTGTATGGGTAATTGCTGATATTGAGTACGATCATACTGATGACAAAGACGCTAGTCCGTGGTTGTTAAGTACGATAAAGCCGATCCAGATGTCGCACTTCGATTATGAAGGTTACATTGCTTCTCGTAACAAGTTTAATCTTGATGAGTGGATTGATGTTTTAGTGCAAAGCATAGGGTTCAACCCAGATTTCTTTGGCCGAAGAAGCAAGTTGATGCAGTTAGTTCGTTTGATTCCATTCTGTGAGAGAAACTATAACCTTATCGAGTTAGGTCCAAAAGGAACAGGTAAATCACATATCTACTCAGAGTTTTCACCTCACGGTATTTTGATTTCTGGTGGTGAAGTTACTGTACCTAAGTTATTCGTAAACAATTCCAGCGGCAAGCTAGGGCTAGTCGGTTATTGGGACACCGTTGCCTTTGACGAATTCGCAGGTAAGCAGAAGCGAGTCGATAAAGCCCTTGTCGATATCATGAAAAACTACATGGCGAACAAATCGTTCTCTCGAGGTGTTGAAACTCTTGGCGCAGATGCCTCAATGGCTTTTGTCGGAAACACAGAGCATAGTTTGCCTTATATGCTAAAGCACTCTGATCTGTTTGATGCGCTGCCAGAGAAGTTTTATGACTCAGCGTTCTTAGATCGTTTACATTTCTACATCCCAGGCTGGGAAGTGGACATTATTCGTGGAGAAATGTTCTCGGATGGTTATGGCTTTGTAGTAGATTACCTTGCAGAAGTACTTCGTCATTTGAGAAATCAAGATTACTCAGATCAATACCAAGAATATTTCCGGTTGTCGTCACAGATATCCACTCGAGATCGAGATGCAATCCACAAGACGTTTAGCGGATTAATGAAGATCTTGTTTCCTCAAGGTGGGGCGAGTGAAGCTGAAATAGAAGAGATCCTGAAGTTCGCGATGGAAGGTCGTAAGCGAGTTAAAGATCAGCTATTTAGAATCGATAGTACATATGCGGATGTTAACTTCGCCTATAGTGGCAAAGCCGGTAAAGAAGTTCCCGTTCAAACTTTGGAAGAGCTGCAATATCCTAACTATTTCAACAAAACTGTTGGTGACGTCGATGATATTGGCATGCCCGAACCAGAAGTTGCTTCAGTGCAGCCTAATAGTGAAAGTTCTAATCCAAGCTCAGAGGGTGCTAGAGATAAAGAGCTTAAAGAGCAGCACCTAACGTTTGCAGAGAATCAACGAGGTGTGAGTTATGACGGTTTGATAGGTCCTTATCTGAAAGGTGCTAAGCATATTACCATCACTGATCCATATATTCGTTTGTTCTACCAAGCAAAGAACCTGATGGAGCTGTTAGAAACGGTTGTTAAACAAAAACAAGAAGAAGACGAGATTGTTGTTAGCTTGATAACTGTTGAAGATGAGTTCAAAGGTGAGCAACAACGTGAATATTTTGAGAAGATTCAGGCATCGCTATTTGCTGTTGGTGTTAAGTTTGCTTATTCATTTGATACAACGGGTAGTCAGCATGCAAGGCACATCATTACTGATACCGGGTGGAAAATTTCACTAGATCGAGGCTTAGATATTTACCAACAGTACGATGTAAATGATGCTTTTAATTTAACAAATAGATTGCAACCATACCGTGCATGTAAAGCATTTGAAGTTACTTATATAAAACAATATGTGTAATTAATAAGAACTGATAAAAAATTGGAGCTTAATTTACGCGGACTTTCGAGTTCCAAGGTTATCTCCGTTGTATGATGTGGTCTTTACTACGCCTTATATTAATGGTGATGGTCTCGCTTTAAATATGGCGAATACTAAAAACTGGAAAGAGATGAATTTCAGTCATTTTGAACATTGGGCCAAGAAGGTTGGAGTACCTTGGCCGGCTATTCGTGCTCATTTGTTGGATGTTTTAGAAAAAGCACGTCAGTTATGGCCTGAAATGCTGAAGGATCTACCTATGCTAGAAGAGCACAAGGCATTATTAATTAAGCACTGGACTACAATGCATCAAGATTTCCAGATTAATACTTAAACAAAATTGAGTCGGATTATTTATCGTAATCATACTTTACAAGATGTGGTTTCTGTTCAGCCCTTTCATAAGTTCATGATGTTTCATCTGTAAAAATTAATCAGGATCTCGATATAGAGGTTGGGATTAGCTTGGATGCAATCATTGAAGGATACCTGCCTTGTTTTTTATTTTTGTCATTATCGTAACAATTTATGCCATTTCATATATTTATTAGCTATTATAGTGGCAATTATCTCTGTCATCCGTCTTGGATTTTTATCTCATCTGTTTTAATAAATCAATGACTACCATCACTCATTTTTTTGCTACAATAGTGGCAGTAATTTCGAGTTTTGTACTATTGTCGTTACAGTAGTAGCAACTTCTGAGGCATCTATGTTATCTCTTTATACCGCTTATGATCTGCAAATGGAGCTCAAAGAATTTATTAAGTCCGCTCGGAAAAAAGATAAGCTCAGTGTTCAGAAAATGGCTGACCTCTCTGGCGTGCCTTACGCAACGATCCGAAAGTTTGAGTCAACGGGCAATATTTCATTACGTCAATTCCTCATGCTTTATGAGACAGTAGGTGACTTGAAAAAAGTCAAAGAGCTGACACAGCCGTCTGAGCCTGAATTTAAATCAATAGAGGATGTGCTCAAACATGCTTAAATCAGCCCTGACCGTAAAACGAACGCTTAGCACTGGTGAAAAGGTACTTGTCGGCAAGCTCGTTGAAAATAGTAAGCAAAGCTTTTTTCAATTTGATGAGGCTTATTTGAGTGATCACCCAACCTCTCTGGCTCCTTTCAATTTAGAGGCGGATACAAGCCTGCAAGTTGCCCCTAAAGAACCGCATTACGGTATTCATGGGGTGTTTGGCGATAGTCTTCCAGATGGTTGGGGCCTTTACCTGATGGATCGTGTATTTAGACAGAATGGTCATAATCCCAAGGAAGTCACTGCCTTAGAGCGTTTAGCTTATCTAGGTGACAGATGTATGGGGGCGCTGACTTACGAGCCAGAATTAGATCTAGTTGATGAGTCCAAGGAATCGGTTGATATCATTACTCTTGGTCGAGCTGCAATTGAAGAGTTTGAAGGCACCGAGTCTGCTTTGCTTGAGCATTTGATGAATACAGGGGGATCGGGTGGTGCAAGGCCCAAAATGAACGTAACGCGTTTATCAAATGGGCAATATTCCACACTAGGTGAGGCACAAGGAACCAAGCTCATCGTAAAGCTGACATCTGAAAAGTTTGACTTGAAGCACTCAGAATCATTAGTCGAATATTGCTACATGCAAATGGCCCGCAATGTTGGTATTGAAGTTCCTAACTTTGATTTAATTGATGCGGGTAATGGACGGTTTTGGCTAGAGCAGGAACGATTTGATTGCACTGAACAAGGCGGTCGGCTCCATATGATTTCTGCGTGTGGGCTATTAGATGCACCTTTTCGAGAGCCTTCTTTGGACTATGTGGATTTAGTTAAAGCTACGCGTATCATGTGTAGTGTCACTGAGTCACAGAAGCTCATTAAGCGTTGCATGTTTAATTACTTAACGGTTAACCAAGATGATCACAGTAAGAACTTCAGCTTCCTTGCTAGTGATACTGATAACTGGTCACTATCACCTTTTTACGACATTGTTTACAGCCCAAGCCCCTACAAAGAGCATATGACGGCATTTGGTGGGTATGGTCGAACCCCAAAGAACGTGCTGGACCAGTTAGCTGCTCAATCGGGGTTATCTTCGAAGAAAGCCATTATGGTTATGGCTGAAGAAATATTTGAAACAACACGCTCGTTTAGTTATGAAGCTAAACATTTAGGCTTGTCAGCTAATCTAATTAAGGAGATTGATAAAGATATGGTGGAAAAGTTTAATGCGCTGCAAGTGTAGAGTTGGACTTTTCTTTATTTATCAATTCTGTACGGTTTTAAGTGTGCTGTCTCACTCGCCACATTCAAGAAAAAGACGTCCTAGGACGTCTTTTTTATTATCTAAAATAATTAAAAATCGATGCCTTACATTAACTTCACATCTCTTAACGTCTTTTAAAATCCTAACTATCATGTAATACCAAAAGTAATACTTGGTTTTTCATTGTTTTGCCTAAGGTTTCGGTATTATTTGAGAGATGCGTATGGTGTATAAATTGACAGTGGCTCAAACAAAGCCAAAAATCTAAGATGATGGATGTATAAGTAATCGATAAAAAAGCCAGCATTGAAGTGCTGGCAATTATTGCTCATTAGATAGACGTGAGACTATTGTGTTATCGACGTTGACGCACAAGCTGATATTTACGTGTTAGATATTCTACTGGTACGCTCCAAATATGAACTAAACGGCAGAATGGGAATAACAAAAACATTGTCATACCCAGTACAATATGGACCCGGAATATGAACGCAACATCATCTAAGTGAGCTGAAGAATTTGCCCCAAATGTCATGACTGATTGTGCCCAACCTACTAATTTCATCATTTCGCTGCCATCTAAATGCTGAGCAGAGAACGGAATAGTCAGTACACCTAACATCGCTTGGATCACGAGTAGAGTTAGAATAGCAATATCAGAAAAGCTCGAAGTGGCTCGAACGCGCGAGTTAGTGATACGACGCTTAAGTAGCATAACGCCACCGGTTACCGTCATCAATCCACATGCGCCACCTGCAATCATGGCCAATTTTTGTTTAGCAGCAATGGTGATAAAAGGGGCGTACATCCAGTGTGGTGTTAGCATCCCCACAAAGTGACCAGCAAAAATCCCTAAGATACCCACATGAAATAAGTTTGAGGCGATACGCATATAACGTTTGTCATTGCGACTGGTAAGCATTTGGCTTGAACCAGCACGCCACGTGTATTGTGCATAGTCGTAACGGATCCAGCTGCCAATGAAAAATACAGCACTGGCGATATATGGATACACATCAAAAAAGAATGTATTTAGAAAACTCATAGTTGTCCTCCAGATGCTGAATTAGAAGTTGATGGTAATGAATCTAAGCTGACATATTGTGGTTGTACACTGCCAGCAAAACGTTTTTGGTGCATGTTTTGTTCAGCAGAGGCGCAACCTTCTTCGCCTAAGAACTTAATTTGTTCTTCTTCCCAAACTGCATCCAAAGCTTCTGGTGTATCGTCGCGTTGTTCTTTGTTTACATTATCAGTTAAGTGATCAGGACGAATTTTAGTGCCTGATAATTCAAGTAATAAAGTGAATAAATGTTGGTAAATACTGTTGCGTTTTTCTAAACGAGCGCCAAGGAGGGCGAGAATAGGGGCAATATCAGCAAGACCTTGAACTGCTTCTTCACGAGTTTGTGTGGCCAAGTATTCAAGGTATACAGGTAAGTAATCAGGTAACTCAATGCTTTGAATTTCTAATCCTGCTACTTTGTATTGTTCCATTAAATCGATCATGGCTTGGCCACGGTCTCTTGATTCACCATGTACGTGCTCAAACAATAATAATGATAATGAACGGCCACGATCGAATAGCTCAATGTAACTAGCTTGAGCATCCAGTAAATCTTTTTCACACAACTCTTCGATGAAAGTGTATAAACGACTCATTTGAGCTGGAGAGAGAAAAAGCATCTCTCCAATATCCTTCATCAACTCATCTTTATGTAACCAGATTTCACGATCTGGATACTCAAGTAACAGTGAAATGATTTTTAAGTTCTCCATTACTTCACTCCTTTGTTGTTCATATCAGAAGAATCCATAAATTGAACACTATTCTGAGGTGAAGTTTTTGGATCAATATTGATAGCATCAATGCGTTTACTATCAAATAGGTTAAACTTATTCTCACTTCCTCCACCATGGCAGCCATCACCAAAACTAAATCCACAGCTATTTTTTTGTGCATAGGCACCCGTATCATCAAGTGCACCAGGGAATGACTCTTTAGTCATTTCACGATGGCTTGCTGGGATCACAAAGCGATCTTCGTAGTTCGCTATAGCAAGGTAGCGATACATTTCTTTTGCTTGAGCTTCGGTTAGACCTGCTTCTTCAAGCGCAGAAGTATCAATTAAGCCTTCAACAGTCTCCGAACGTTTATAATGTCGCATGGCTAGCATACGTTTAAGTGCATTGAGTACAGGTTTCTCATCACCAGCAGTTAACAAGTTCGCTAGATATTTCACAGGGATACGTAAGCGTTCGATTTCGGGTAAAACACCATCACCATCCAGTACTCCTGCATCAGTTACCGCTTGTATTGGCGATAGTGGTGGTACATACCAAACCATTGGAAGAGTGCGATACTCTGGATGAAGTGGTAGTGCAAGCTTCCAATCAACCGCCATTTTATACACTGGTGACTTCTGTGCTGCTTCAATTGTGCTCATTGGAATACCTTGAGCAAGTGCCTCTTTAATGACCGCTGGATCATTCGGGTCGAGGAATACATCTAATTGTTCTTGATAAAGATCGGTAACGTTTTCTGTTGATGCTGCTTGTTCAATTTTATCGGCATCATAAAGCATCACCCCAAGATAGCGGATACGGCCTACACAGGTTTCGGAGCATACTGTTGGTTGACCTGCTTCAATTCGTGGGTAACAGAAAAGACATTTTTCAGACTTCCCTGATTTCCAATTGAAGTAGATTTTCTTATATGGGCAACCAGTTAAGCACATACGCCAGCCACGACATTTATCTTGGTCAATCAAGACAATGCCATCTTCTTCACGTTTGTAGATCGAGCCGCTTGGGCAAGTTGCAACACATGTTGGATTTAAGCAATGCTCACAGAGACGAGGCAAATACATCATGAAGGTGTTTTCGAATTCACCGACCATTTCTTTTTGTTTTTGCTCGAAACCAAAGGCATTCAAGTTGTAATCTTTTGAACGCTTAGAGTACTCACCACCTAAGATTTCTTCCCAGTTTGGACCATTTTCAATTTTGTCCATACGTTGACCTGTGATCAACGAACGTGGGCGTGCGATAGGCTGATGTTTACTTTCTTTAGCATTTTGTAGGTGCTCATAATCGAAGGTAAACGGTTCGTAGTAATCATCAATCGATGGCATGTCTGGGTTATTGAACAATTTTGACAATACGCCAATCTTGCTTCCCATCTTGGGCTCTAACTTGCCGCCGCTTTTGCTTATAGGGGATGCTTTACGGATCCAACCGCCTTTCCATTGATCCTGGTCTTCCCAGTTTGCAGGGTAGCCAACACCAGGTTTGCTTTCTACATTATTGAACCACGCATATTCCATACCTTCGCGGCTAGTCCATACGTTTTTACAAGTGACTGAACAGGTATGACAGCCAATACATTTGTCTAGGTTAAGCACCATGCCGACTTGAGAACGGATTTTCATGCTTATTTCTCCTGTCCAATTTTGGTTGAAGCGTGTGGAATTGCTTTTTCTTGATCGCAATCGTTATTTTCGTCGTCTAACCATTTCACGTCTTTCATCTTACGAACAACAACGAACTCATCGCGGTTAGAACCTACGGTGCCGTAGTAGTTAAAGCCGTAAGATTGCTGAGCATAACCACCAATCATATGGGTTGGTTTTGGTGTAATACGAGTAACGGAGTTATGAATACCACCACGTTGATGAGTGATTTCAGATCCTGGAATATTGACTAAGCGTTCCTGTGCGTGATACATCATCACCATGCCTTCAGGTACACGTTGGCTAACAACCGCACGGGCTGTTAACGCACCATTACTATTAAAAGCTTCAATCCAATCGTTATCTTCAATACCAAGTTGTTTCGCATCATCTTCACTCATCCACACAATTGGGCCACCACGAGAGAGTGTTAGCATCAATAGGTTTTCACTGTAAGTTGAGTGAATGCCCCATTTTTGGTGTGGCGTGATGAAGTTAAGTGCTTTTTCTGGGTTACCATTACTTTTTTTATTGATTTGACTTTGCACTGAACGTGTATCAACCGGTGGACGATATACCACTAAGCTTTCGCCAAAATCACGCATCCATTGGTGATCTTGATACAACTGTTGGCGACCTGATAGCGTACGCCATGGGATCAGTTCATGAACATTGGTATAACATGCGTTATAAGAGACGTGTTCATCTTCTAAACCAGACCATGTTGGGCTTGAGATGATCTTACGTGGCTGTGCCTGAATATCACGGAAGCGAATTTTTTCATCTTCTTTGTTGGTTGCAAGGTGAGTATGGTCGATCCCGGTTTTTTTACTTAATGCTCTCCAAGCCTTCACCGCTACCTGACCGTTAGTTTCTGGTGCAAGAGACAAGATAACTTCCGCTGCATCAATGGCACTTTCAATGATAGGACGTCCTTCTGCCGCACCGTCAGTTTTGGTGTAGTTGAGCTGTTTTAAGAAATCGACTTCTACTTGAGTATCCCAATTGATACCTTTACCACCATTACCTTGCTCATCTAAAATTGGACCAAGTGAGGTAAAACGTTCGTAGGTATTTGGGTAATCACGAACGACGGTTTTTAAATGTGGTGCAGTGATGCCAGGGATTAGGTCACATTCGCCTTTTTTCCAATCTCTTACATCAAACGGTTGAGCAATCTCAGCCTTTGAATCGTGTTGGATTGGTAGTGAAACAAGGTCGGTTTCAACACCTAAATGGCCAACACAGACTTCAGAGAATTTCTTGGCAATTCCCTTGTAGATTTCCCAGTCACTTTTTGCTTCCCAAGCAGGATCGACTGCCGCTGAAAGTGGATGAATGAATGGGTGCATGTCTGAGGTGTTCATGTCATCTTTTTCATACCAAGTGGCAGTAGGAAGTACGATGTCAGAAAATAAGCAGGTGCTCGACATACGGAAATCAAGGGTAACAACGAGATCTAGCTTGCCTTCTGTGCCGGTATCTTTCCACTCGATTTCTTCTGGTTTTACCTTACCTTGTTGGCCAAGATCTTTGCCTTGAACGCCATTTTCAGTACCTAATAAGTACTTCAGCATGTATTCGTGGCCTTTACCTGACGAACCTAATAGGTTTGAGCGCCAGATAAATAAGTTTCGAGGGTAGTGATCTTCTGGTTGCTCAGATGCAAACTTGATGCTGCCGTCTTTTAAATGTTTCACCATGTAATCTTCGGAGCTTAACCCCTCAGCTTCAGCTTTCTCCGCCACTTGTAGGGGGTTAATGTCGAATTGTGGAGAAGACGGTAGCCAGCCCATGCGCTCAGCTTTTACATTCATATCGAGCAAGCTTGCGCTATAGCGTGACTTATCGGCCAGTGGTGAGAGCAAATCGTTAGAATTCACGGTTTCATAACGCCATTGGCTTGAATGGTTGTAGAAGAAAGACGTACCATTCATATGACGAGGCGGTTTTTGCCAATCAAGACCAAAAGCAAGAGGCTGCCAACCAGTCTGAGGACGAAGTTTTTCTTGACCTACGTAGTGTGACCAACCACCACCACTTTGACCCACACAACCACAGAAAATCAACATGTTGATGATGCCACGGTAAGACATATCCATATGGAACCAGTGGTTTAATCCAGCCCCTACGATGACCATAGAACGGCCACGAGTTTTTTCTGCGTTTTCACCAAATTCACGAGCAATTTTGATGATTTCTTCTTGTTTAACACCAGTTACTTGCTCAGCCCATGCTGGAGAATAAGCTTTTACTTCGTCGTAACTAGAGGCACAATTTTCATCATTTAATCCACGATCAACACCGTAGTTTGCCATGGTTAAGTCATAAACACTGGTCACGAAAATATCGTTACCCTGTGCATTGGTAATACGCTTTGCTGGCAGGTTATGTTGAATAACATCATTTAGTGTAACGTTTTGGAAATGCTCACTTGGTAAACCACCAAAGTATGGAAAGCCAACACTGACTATTTCGTCGTGTGTATCAACAAGGCTTAAACGTAGGTTACGTTCGGTGCTGGTTTTGCCATCTTTTTGCTCAAGATTCCATTTACCATCTTCACCCCAGCGATAGCCAATTGAGCCTTGTGGTGCAATCAACTCACCTGTTTGGTCATCAATCGCGATGGTTTTCCATTCTGGATTGTTGTCTTGACCAAGATTATCAATGAGATCCGAGGCGCGTAATTGGCGACCTGGAACAAAAGTACCATCTTCACGTTTTTCCAACTCAACCAACATTGGCATATCAGTGTATTGTTGGGTGTAGTTTTTGAAATATTCAACTTGACGCTTAGTATGGAATTCAGAGAGTAAAACATGGCCCATAGCAAGAGCCATTGCGCTGTCAGTACCTTGTTTTGGATTCAACCAGTGGTCACACAGTTTTGCTACTTCAGCGTAATCAGGGGTGACGGCAACGGTTTTGGTGCCTTTGTAACGGACTTCGGTAAAGAAATGTGCATCAGGGGTACGGGTTTGAGGCACATTTGAACCCCAAGCAATGATATATGAAGAGTTATACCAATCGGCAGATTCTGGAACATCGGTTTGTTCGCCCCAAGTCATTGGAGAGGCAGGGGGTAAGTCACAATACCAATCGTAAAAGCTTAAGCAAGTTCCGCCGATAAGTGATAGATAACGAGCACCAGATGCATAAGACACCATAGACATGGCAGGAATGGGAGAAAACCCAGCGATACGATCTGGGCCGTGTTCTTTAGCTGTGTGAACGTTAGCTGCAGCAATTAACTCGTTCACATCTTCCCAGTTAGCTCGCACAAAACCACCACGACCACGAGCTTTTTTGTATTGCTTCATTTTCGCAGGTTCAGAGCTTATGGATTTCCAAGCGTCAACAGGATCATTATGTTGTTGCTTGGCCTCTTGCCATAATTTTAGCAAACGCTTACGTATCATTGGGTACTTTACGCGGTTAGCACTATAAAGATACCAAGAGTAGCTTGCACCACGAGGACAGCCACGGGGTTCATGGTTTGGAAGATCTGGACGAGTTCGTGGGTAGTCTGTTTGTTGTGTTTCCCAAGTCACTAGGCCATTTTTTACATAAATTTTCCAGCTGCAAGAGCCGGTACAGTTAACACCGTGAGTAGATCGAACAATCTTGTCGTGTTGCCAGCGACTACGATAGCCATTCTCCCAATCGCGATTGGTCTTTAATGTTTGGCCATGATCATTTGAAAAGGTTTCACCGAGCTGTTTAAAGTAACGAAACCGGTCAAGAAATTTGCTCATCCGGAGATCTCCTCATCAGGTTTTTCACCTGTAGTTATATGTATTTGTTTGTATTGACATTGGTCAGCCCGAGCAGAATAGGGTCCATAAAGTGGGGGAATATTGATTTTGATCAAGAAGCACTTCGTCCTAACGAGAGGTAAAAAAGTGTGATACCTCCAATTGGGTATCGTTGATGCTTTTATAATTTATTGTTTTATATGAATTATTTTTATTTGCAGAGGTGTTTTAAGTCGTGGTAGATAGAGGTGAACTATTGAGGGGTATAAGGAATTCAATGGGGTTTTTTAATGAACTGAGAATAAAAAAGCAGCCTGATTAATATATCCAAGCTGCAACTTTTTTACTTAATAATGGTATATGTGTGGTTATTTTCTCTCATAACGACCATATATTGCCCAAGTTAAAATGATACATACGATATAAAAGCCTAGAAACACTTTCATTGCGCCGAGAGGGGAGCCAGTAAGTGCCAAAGATGTCCCGAAAGCTTTAGGGATAAAGAAACCACCAATTGCACCTATTGCAGAAATAAACCCTAATGCTGCTGCGGAATCTTTAATGGCTCGTGCTTGTGCCTTTTCTTCATTGCCGCCATTTTCACGAAGCATTCTTTCTACGGTTAATTGCCTAAATACAACCGCAATCATTTGGAAGGTAGAGCCACTTCCTAAACCCGCTGTAGCAAATAACAACATGAAGCCAATAAAAAACAATGGGAAATTACCGTTGACCGATGCTTCTCCTGGTAAAAAATAGAAAATTGAAGCGGTAAATATAGCCATTAATATAAAGTTAACAGTAGTCACTTTTATTCCACCGAGCTTATCGGATAATGCGCCGCCTACAGGTCGCATCAATGCTCCTAATAGTGGGCCTAAAAATGCGATATGGATAATATCTACCGTTGGAAATTGAGTTTTGGTTAACATTGCAAAGCCAGCAGAAAAACCAATAAATGAACCAAAGGTCGATAAATATAAAAAACTTAGTACCCACATATGAGGCCGTTTTAATACTGGTAACTGATCCGATATTGATGCTTTCGCCGTGGCGAGATCATTCATACCAAACCATGCCGCTAATGTGGCGATAACGATAAACGGTACCCAAATCAACGGGGCATTAGCGAGCCAGAGCATACTACCGTCAGGTTGCAGAGAACCAGAAACAAAGAAACTAAAGATCCCCATAGAAACTGCAAGAGGCGCTAATAACTGCATCACACTCACACCAAGGTTGCCTAATCCACCATTAAGGCCGAGCGCACCACCTTGTTTATGCTTAGGAAAGAAAAAACTGATGTTGGACATACTAGAAGCAAAATTGCCACCGGCAAAACCACACAGTAGGGAAATAAAAATAAAAATAGAATAAGAGGTATTAGGGTTTTGAATCGCAATAGCTAACCAAATACAAGGTATTGCAAGAAATGCGGTAGTGAAGGCTGTCCAGCGACGGCCTCCCACAATTGGCACCATAAATGAATACGGAATCCGCATGATCGCACCGGAAACAGAAGGCAGTGCGGTTAATAGAAATAATTGGTCAGTGGTAAAATTAAACCCGACTTTATTTAGATTGACAGAAACAGTACTGAACATCATCCAAACGCAAAATGACAACAACAAGCAGGGAATCGAAATCCATAAATTCTTGCGTGCAATATGTTGTCCTTCTTGTTGCCAAAACATTGGATCCTCAGGAACCCAATGCGTTAAAACCTTGCTGATATTTTTATTCTTATGAATGGTTGATTCCATTTCCAAGTCCTTAGTTAGGGGGTGGGAACTTGGATTAGCTTTGAACTATTTTTGGCAGGGCTTTTTGACACATATCAATTGAATAGTGATTTTTGAGTGGTGCTACGATACAAGATGAACAATGTAGGTAGTCCTATTTTTTATAATATTATTATAAATATCAGTATCTTAATTTTCATATTAAAATATTTCAACTGAATGAGAAGGCACTTGGATATTAAGTGATACCTACAAATAGCTATATGGTTCTATGAGCAAAAGCATAGAATATCAATTCATTCTTTTGACAATGATAGCCATGATGCAATTTCAATATCAGAAATCGAAATTAAAACGAGGGGTGATTACTCGCCTTTGGAACCCTTTTTCTCTTGTCAGTAAAGTTTCAGCATCCATGCTAGTGATCACTGTGTGTGCGATTATTGGAATGTTGGTTTCTGCTTGGTTTGCAAATAGCATTCAAGGTAATGCTCATGCCATTAACCGAATTGGTTATATGAGAATGCAAAGTTTTGAGCTGCTTTCATTATTACCACTCAATCCACAGAAAGATAAAGTTTTATCCGCCATTGATAAAAGTAGCCATTCCCGATTTTTTGAAGACTATCTTCATCAAAGAGGGTTGTCTAGCGAGTATAAAAAGGTCCATACCTATTGGTTAGAAGCCGTAAAACCGAATCTACTGATAGCCAAAAATCCTGATGACGTAAGAGACATCGTTACTCAATATGTTGCTCAATTAGATCAATTGGTTTATTTGATCGATCAAGAAACCGAACATCGTTTATGGATTCTAAAATCACTACAAGCAACCTTTATTATTTTGTTAATTGTGATTTTATTTACCAACATCATTCATCTACGTCGTCGTATATTCCATCCTTGGCGTCAGCTATTAACCATGTCTTTTCACTTAAAAAATGGTCATTTACAATCTCGTTTTCCAGCGACCAATAAGAAAGATGAATTGCATCAGCTAGGCATTATGTTTAACAGCATGGCCGATAAACTAGAAAGTATGTATGCCAACTTAGAATCTTTGGTAGAAACAAAAACGCAGAGCCTAACTCATAAAAACATGTTGCTTGATTTCTTATATCGCTCAAGTGGCGTTCTTATCCTAGATAAAAATGAAAGATATTGTGCTCTATTTTCCCCGATCGTTTCTGAGCTTAAAGATATCACTGGTTATCAAAATATTACCCTAGAAATTGCCGATTATCATAAATCAGGAAATTGCCAAGTAGTTTCAACGGCACAATATCAGCGACCAGCTAACTGCTTAGATAACCACTGTGACGCTTGTTTTTACGCGATGCCTGATTCTCAAGAAGATGTAGGAGCGGTGAAAGTATGGGAATTAGAAGATGGACTGCGTAGCTACGGTAGATTAAAAATTGATTTCTTCTCTGGGCAAGTGACTTCCGAAGATGATTTACAATTAATTGATACTTTGAGTAAACAGATCACTCGTTCTTTAGCGTCGAAATACCAAGAGTATCTTAATAGTGAAGTCTTGTTGGCTAATGAAAGAGCGACCATTGCGCGTGAATTACATGATTCGATAGCACAATCGTTGTCTTGTCTGAAAATACGCCTAAGTTGTTTGCAGATGCAAAATACTCAGCTTTCCGATGAGCAAAAATATTTAGTTAAAGAAATGCGTCAAGAAGTGGATGCTGCCTATAGCCAACTTCGGCATCTGCTCACCACTTTTAGGTTGAAAGCTACGGAGCCCGGTCTACTTCCTGCATTAGAAAATACCATTGAAGAGTTTAATGAAAAACTCGGTTTATTAATTCAATTAAATTTTGATACACCAGCAAATAGTATTTCTGCTCATCAAGCGGTACATATTATCCATATTGTGCGAGAAGCGTTATCGAATATTTATAAACATGCTTATGCCACTGCTGTTGAAATTCATGCCAAATTTGATCCTATGGAACAGAAGGTATCTATTGCTGTTATTGATAATGGCTGTGGTATGAAAAGCATTAGTGAGCCTACCAATCACTATGGTTTAACGATCATGAGAGACCGAGCAAACTCACTACCAGGTACGATCAATATTGAATCTGAACGAGGCGTTGGCACCCGAATTGAGATTGAATTTTCACCCCAATAAAAAGGTATGACTATGGAATCACAACACACAGATAAGTCGACAATATTATTAATTGATGATCACCCAATGTTATGTGGTGGCGTGAAACATTTAATTGAAATGAATGGGTCGATGCAAGTGATTGCCGTGGCTCACACAGGGGTAGATGGCATTACATTAGCCAAAGAACATGATCCAGACCTTATTTTGTTAGATCTTAATATGCCGGAAATGAATGGTTTAGAGATTTTACGTGAGCTACGTAACTGTCACTTATCGAGCCGAGTTGTAGTGTTTACGGTATCCAATTATAAAGGTGATCTCACTAATGCAATCAAATTAGGTGCTGACGGTTATTTACTTAAAGATATGGAGCCAGAAGAATTGATCCAAGCGATAGAGCAAGCTTGTAACGGTCAGATGGTATTAAGTGATGATATGGCTCCACTTTTAATGGAAGCCTTACGTAGTAAAAAAGGCACTTCACGCGGTATTGATTGCCTAACTAAGCGTGAGCTTCAAACCTTAAAGTTAGTGGCAACTGGAATGACAAACAAGATGATTGCTCGCAAGCTGGATATCACAGAAGGAACAGTAAAAGTACATGTTAAAAGCTTGCTGAAAAAATTAAATTTACGTTCACGTGTAGAAATGGCAGTGTGGGTTCATGAAGAAAATATTTGTTAAACTTGAATAAATTCATTCAGCAATACTTGTAATAATATTTTTCGTTAAATATGAGGTTATCAATAAAATCATAATGTTATTTAATAAGGTATTATGTTTTATTCTTGCCACATTCTAAGCCCTAGCTGAAATTCTGGGGCTTTTTTGTTATGCAGGTCTCTACATTTTCTTTATCTTCCATCGCCATATCCAATTGAGTCATATATCATTATAAACAAATGACTTACCTATGGTTTTCTATGTCTCAAACTATTGCTGTTTATAACCAAAAAGCTGAGCAATTTGTTGATCAATATGATTCCGTTACTTTTGAATCGGTTCATAAATCTTGGCAAGAATATTGGCCTCAGTCAGGCTATAAGATCTTGGATATAGGTGCTGGTTCTGGACGTGATTCACGTTGGTTTGTGAATCAAGGTTGCTCCGTTGTGGCAGTAGAACCTTGTGAAAATTTGCGCCAATTAGGACAGACAAACTCACCAAGCTCTATTCAATGGGTTGGAGACAACCTCCCAAATTTAATCCACGTTGAAGCGTTATCTCGACAATTTGATTTGATCTTATTATCTGCGGTTTGGATGCATATTCCGGTTGGGTTACGTCTGACTTCATTAAAGGCTTTAGTTAAATTATTAAATACTCAAGGTAAGATCATCGTTACACTGCGTCATGGTGACTTTGATGATGGACGAAAAGGCTACGATGTCTCGATGAAAGAAATTGAAAATTTAGCCAGACAAGTGGGCTTGATGATATGTCATCAGTCTGGCTCTGATGATGTATTGCAACGTAACTCAGTGATTTGGGAAACGGTTGTATTGAGACAACAAAATTAGAGTGAATATGACGCCAATTCATCACCAACAACAGCAGCTAGATTTTATTGCCTACATTCAACGTTTGCTTGTAGAAGGTGACTTTTCTGCAACTTATAAATTTGCGTTATTACATGCGTTAGCTGATGTGTGTGTTGAGCAACCACTGGTATATGAAAATAGCGAATTAAATGTTCCACTCGATTTGCTCGCTGAAAAGCTTATCGTGTTGTATTGGCACCATGCTGTACCATTTTCATCAGAACATACTGGTGAAATGGCTCTACTGAAACAAAATAGTGGTGGACAATCTAAAGTCATTTCGGTGCTTTATGAATGCCAACAAAATAACATCCTCAGTTTACGAGCGTTAAAACAAAGTTCGCAATGGCCAAGCGTTTTTAAAGCTGCCATGAACACCTTAAAAGATGGGCCTCTCTGGCGTCTACAAATTCTGGCTAAACAAGAAGAGTGCTTTCTTTATCCCCATAGTAAAGGCCAATCGTACATTACATTAAAGCCGGGTATTGCTTCTTGTTTTAGACGTTTTTACGATCTGGTTGTCTACCTAGCCAAAAACTCGTGGCTACAAAAAATTCAAAGCATTAAGCATAATCAAAGTTTGATTGGCCCACAAAGTCAGTTGCATGATTTTCTATTTGGTTTAGACCGCAATGCACTAGGCAAAGCAAAGCCGATACTCGAAGAATTACAACATGGTCTGTGTTTTTACTGCCAAAAGCCGCTAAATAGAAATACAGAAGTTGATCACTTTATTCCTTTTGCTCGTTATGCCAATGACCTAGGGCATAACTTTGTCGCTGCCCATCGAACTTGTAATAACAATAAACGTGATTTCTTAGCAGGGCAGAAGCATAGAGAACACTGGGAAGATCAAAACCTCGTCCAGTTTAAAGCAACGATTGAATCTGAGTTGAGCGACTATTTTCATTGTGATGCCGATAAGTCTCGCGCGGTAAGTAATTGGGCCTACCAAGTCGCAAACAATAATGGCGCCAAACTTTGGCTAGCAAAAGATAGCTTTGAATTAGCGGTAAGTCAGCCATTGCAATATAGCCAACCGTTGGGTTTAGTGGCTGAAAAACCTGCGAAATATGAGTGATTGAAAAATTTAGCTTATATCTTGCATTGATCTTTTCATTGTCACTTGTCTTACTCCCTACAATCATTTCCCCCACCACGCTCACATTCTCACTCTCTTTTCTATCAAAAAACTCAAAAGTGTCGACAATCTATTTGACAGATTCGTGTTTTATTGCTTAATTTATCACCATTAAATCTTAATTGTTGACACTTTGGTGTCGGAGTGAGTGTGAATGGCGAATATGACAGACAGCGTGATAAGCAATATTTCTGATGTAAAAGAGCACACTAAATCAGAAAGTTTGACCGAATATTTGATTGAAGCGATTGTAAACGGTGAAATTCTTCCGGGGAGTAAAATCTCTGAACCTGAGCTCGCTAAGCGTTTTTCCGTTAGCCGTGGGCCGTTGCGTGAAGCGATCATGAGGGTGGAGGCGTTAGGATTAATCGAGCGTATTCCCCATGTTGGTGCACGCGTTACTACCTTTTCACAGCAAAAACTTATCGATTTGTATGCGGTTCGTGAAGCCTTAGAAGGCATGGCAGCTCGCTTGGCAGCCCGTTGTATGACCGATGATGAAATTGATGCGTTAGAACAGGTATTGTCGACACATTCAGAACATATCAATCAATCGGATGGTCAGTCTTATTTTCATCAACACGGTGATTTTGACTTCCACTACTGCATTATTAAAGCCAGTCGTAATACTCAATTGATTACTTTGTTATGCGATGAGTTGTACCACCTATTGCGTATGTATCGTTATCAATCCCCACGTTCGCATTCACGTCCAGTAGATGCACTCAACGAACATTTATTTATTTTTCAGGCTATTAAGAATCGTGATGAGGAATTAGCGGAAATGCTGATGCGTCGTCATATTTCAGGCAGTCGAAAGCTTATCGAACAGCAAATAGGTTAGAACAGGTCATCATATGTAAGTTAAGGAGAACAAACATGTCAGTAGTGACTCAAGGACAAAAATTTAGGCTTGCAGTCGAGCAAAATGACCCGCTGCAAATAGTGGGTACGGTTAACCCTTATTGCGCCATGATGGCAAAAAATATCGGACATCAAGCGATCTACCTTTCTGGTGGTGGTATTGCCAATGCATCTTATGGTTTACCTGATTTAGGCATTACTACTTTGAATGATGTGCTGGTGGATGTTGAGCGTATTACCAATGCGTGTGATCTCCCTTTGTTAGTGGATATCGATACCGGTTTTGGTGGCGCGTTTAATATTGCTCGCACAATTAAAACAATGGAAAAGGCAGGTGCAGCGGCAGTTCATATGGAAGATCAAGTGGCGCAAAAGCGTTGTGGACATCGACCTAATAAAGCGATTGTTAGTCAGCAAGAAATGGTCGACCGAGTAAAAGCGGCGGTGGATGCTCGCAGCGATGAAAGTTTTGTGGTGATGGCGCGAACCGATGCTTTAGCGATTGAAGGCATTGATAAAGCGATTGAACGTGCGATTGCCTGTGTTGAAGCCGGTGCGGATATGATTTTCCCTGAAGCAATGAACCAATTGGAGCAATATGTTCAGTTTTCAGAGGGGTTACAGTCAGCGGTTGGGCGTCATGTGCCGATTCTGGCCAATATTACCGAATTTGGTCAAACGCCATTATTTAGTGGTGAGCAATTAGCCAAAGCTAAAGTGGATATGGTGCTTTACCCATTAAGTGCATTTAGAGCGATGAACCGTGCTGCAGAAAATGTTTATAAGTATTTATTGGTTGAGGGCAATCAAGAAGCGTTACTTGATCAAATGCAAACCCGGGCGGAGCTTTATCAGCATCTTAAATATCATGATTATGAGGATAAGTTGGATCGACTATTTTCTGAGGAACAGAAATAGAGCCGGGAGGCGCGATGCTGTGCTCGGAAGTTGAAAAGCGAGAAAGATTGTTTCGGGTTGCGTGTGGCGAGTTGCGTGGAAGAGCAGAGCCGATAGTCGGGGACGCTACACTCGGGATCCAAACAGCGGGAAAAATTGTTTTGGATTGAATGTGACGGATAGTGAGGAAGGCTTTTACTCGCAACTCGAAGCGAAGCGCTCTCGGATCTCGAAACAAATTATTAATAACGTGAAAGGGTTTCACTGAAAAAATAAGCGTCCATGAACGCTGTTGCCAAAAGAGCAAACGCAGTGAAATTGAAAAGGAGTTCAAATGACAAATAAAACTTTAGCTGGAGCCGGCTTACGTGGACAAAGTGCTGGTACAACTTCGCTGTGTACTGTTGGCAAATCAGGCACGGGGTTAACTTACCGTGGTTATGATATTACCGACTTAGCCAATCATGCCCAATTTGAAGAAGTGGCACATTTATTACTTGTTGGACATTTGCCTACTCAAGCTGAATTAGACGCATATAAAACTCGTTTAATTGATTTGCGTGGCTTGCCAGATGCGCTTAAACAAGCATTAGAACTTATTCCAGCAGACGCTCACCCAATGAATGTGATGCGTACTGGTTGTTCTGTGCTCGGTAACTTAGAACAAGAAACTGATTTTTCACAACAACAAGCAGCAACTGAACGGATGTTAGCGTTGTTTCCGGCGATCATTTGCTATTGGTATCGCTTTAGCCATGATGGTGTGCGTGTTGATACCTTTGATAAAACAGAAAATTCCATCGGTGGTTATTTTCTAAAATTATTGACCGGTAAAACGCCGAGTGATTTACATAAAAAAGTCATGCATTGTTCTTTGATTTTATATGCCGAGCATGAATTTAATGCTTCGACGTTTACCGCGAGAGTTTGTGCTTCCACGCTTTCTGATATTTATTCTTGTATTACTGCGGCGATTGGTAGCCTACGTGGCCCTTTACATGGCGGGGCTAATGAAGCGGCGATGGAAATGATACAAGATTGGAAAACCCCAGATGAAGCAGAAGCCAAAATTCTACAAATGCTCAAAAACAAAGACAAAATCATGGGCTTTGGGCATGCGATTTATCGTGAATCCGATCCGCGTAATGCACTGATTAAACAGTGGTCGAAAAAGCTTTCTGAAGCAGTCGGTGACACACAGCTTTATGCGGTTTCAGAGCGTGTCGAAGCGGTAATGAAGCGTGAAAAAGATTTATTCTGTAACGCCGACTTTTTCCATGCGTCTGCTTATCACTTTATGGATATACCAACCAAACTCTTCACGCCAATATTTGTTATGAGCCGGCTTACTGGCTGGGCGGCGCATGTGTTTGAGCAGCGAGCCAATAACCGAATTATCCGTCCAAGTGCCGATTATGAAGGGCCAGAGCATCAAGCGTGGTTACCAATAGAACAACGATCTTAATCACTCCAGTTGACAACACACAAGGACGTAATATGAATAATCAATATCGAAAAGTATTATCCGACACTGGGCTGGAGTATTTTGATGCGCGTGCAGCGGTGGAAGATATTCAGGTTGGCGCCTATCAGGGGCTGCCTTATACCTCGCGCGTGTTGGCCGAAAATTTAGTGCGTCGTTGTGAACCTGAAAATCTACAAGCGTCATTATGTCAACTTATTAAGCGTAAACGAGACTTGGACTTTCCTTGGTATCCAGCGCGAGTGGTGTGTCACGACATTCTTGGTCAGACTGCGTTAGTTGATTTAGCCGGCTTGCGTGATGCGATTGCCGAACAAGGTGGCGATCCGGCCAAAGTGAATCCGGTAGTGGAAACCCAGTTAATTGTCGATCATTCATTAGCGGTGGAACATGCTGGTTTTGAAGGCGATGCGTTTGAGAAAAATCGCGCCATAGAAGATAGGCGTAATGAAGACCGATTTCATTTTATTGAATGGTGTAAAACTGCGTTTGAAAATGTCAGCGTGATCCCTGCCGGTAATGGCATTATGCATCAAATTAACTTAGAGAAAATGTCGCCTGTAGTGCAAGTAAAACAGGGAATTGCCTTTCCTGATACTTGTGTCGGTACCGATAGCCATACACCTCATGTTGATGCATTAGGGGTGATAGCCATCGGTGTTGGAGGGCTAGAAGCGGAAACGGTAATGCTTGGACGTCCGTCAATGATGCGCTTACCGGATATTGTTGGCGTAAAACTGACCGGTAACCGTCAACCGGGTATCACCGCTACTGATATTGTTCTGGCGATAACTGAATTTCTGCGCAATCAAAAAGTCGTGTCAGCCTACTTAGAATTCTTCGGTGAAGGAGCACGTGATTTAACTATTGGCGATCGCGCAACTATTTCCAATATGACGCCTGAATATGGCGCATCTGCGGGCATGTTTTATATTGATGAGCAAACCATTCAATACTTAAAACTGACTGGTCGTGATGATGAGCAAGTTAAATTGGTGGAACAATACGCCAAACAAACCGGTTTATGGGCCGATGATTTAATTAATGTGGATTATGAGCGAGTACTAGAATTCGATCTTTCTAGCGTGCAGCGCAATATGGCTGGCCCATCCAATCCACATCGTCGCTTACCTACTAATCAATTAACCAAGCGTGGTATTGCCGGCGCTTGGCAACAAAGGCAAGGTGAATTGCCTGATGGTGCAGTAATTATTGCTGCTATTACTTCCTGTACTAATACAAGTAACCCTCGCAATGTGGTGGCCGCAGGGCTAGTGGCGAAAAAAGCTAATCGACTCGGTTTAGTGCGTAAGCCTTGGGTGAAAACCTCATTTGCACCGGGCTCGAAAGTAGCCAAGTTATATCTTGAAGAAGCAGGGCTATTATCTGAATTAGAGCAACTTGGATTTGGCATTGTCGGCTATGCTTGCACCACTTGTAATGGCATGAGTGGCGCGCTTAATCCTATCATTCAGCAAGAAATTATTGAGCGTGATGTCTATACCACGGCGGTGTTATCCGGTAATCGTAACTTTGATGGGCGAATTCATCCTTATGCAAAGCAAGCTTTCCTAGCTTCACCACCTTTAGTGGTAGCTTATGCCTTAGCTGGCACCATACGGTTTGATATTGAAAAAGATGTGTTGGGACATGATGGGCAAGGCAATCCGATTTACCTTAATGATTTATGGCCAAGTGATGAAGAAATTGATCAAGTGGTGAATAAACATGTCAAGCCTGAACAATTTCAGCAAATCTATGTGAAGATGTTTGAAAAAGATACTGGTACTTATCACACCAAGCCGCTGTATGATTGGCGTGAAATGAGCACTTATATTCGCCGTCCGCCGTATTGGCAAGGGGCACTCGCTAGAGAATGCAGTTTAAAAGGTATGAGACCACTGGCTATTTTAGGCGATAACATTACCACCGATCATTTATCCCCATCCAATGCTATTTTAGCCTCCAGTGCAGCAGGGGAATACCTAGCCAAAATGGGCTTGCCAGAAGAAGATTTTAATTCTTACGCCACTCACCGAGGCGACCACTTAACCGCCCAACGTGCCACCTTTGCTAACCCTAAACTGTTCAATGAAATGGTTGTCGAGCATGGTGACGTCAAACAAGGCTCTTTGGCGAGAATAGAGCCAGAAGGCAAAGTCACTCGCATGTGGGAAGCAATTGAAATCTATATGCAGCGCAAGCAACCTTTAATCATTATTGCGGGGGCCGATTATGGCCAAGGCTCATCACGTGACTGGGCGGCCAAAGGCGTTCGATTAGCTGGTGTTGAAGCGATAGTAGCCGAAGGTTTTGAACGTATTCATCGTACTAATCTTGTTGGTATGGGCGTGCTACCGTTGCAATTTAAACAGGGTATTAACCGACATACTTTGGCGCTTGATGGTACTGAGCTTTATGACGTAAAAGGGGAAATTACTCCAGGTTGTGATTTGGTATTAGTGATTAGTCGCACAAATGGTGATCAAAAAGGCGAACAAGTTGAAGTAGAAGTGACCTGTCGTTTAGATACAGCCGATGAAGTATCGGTTTATCAAGCCGGTGGTGTATTACAACGTTTCGCACAAGACTTTTTGGCTCACTAAAAGGATGATAAATATGAATCAATCAGTGACAGTGTCACAAGCGTCTAGGTCGCTACAAATAAAAGTTCCAGCAACCTACATGCGCGCCGGAACGAGTAAAGGTGTGTTTTTCAATTTGGCGGATCTCCCAGCCAGTGTTCAACAAGCTGGAGAAAGTCGCGACCGATTTTTACTGCGGGTGATTGGCAGCCCAGATCCCTACGGTAAACAAATTGATGGGATGGGCGGTGCAACCTCAAGTACCAGTAAAGTGGTGATTTTATCCAAAAGCGATAGCTCAGATCACGATGTTGATTACCTTTTTGGTCAAGTGTCAATCGATAGTCCTTTTGTTGATTGGAGTGGCAACTGTGGAAATTTGTCTTCTGGTGTCGGTGCAATGGCGCTGCATATGGGGTTAATTGATGAGGGTAATATTCCAGATCAAGGGCTTTTACCTGTTCGAATTCGTCAAGTGAACATTAATAAAACCATAGTGACGCACGTGCCGATTAAGCATGGTCGAGTACAAGAGCTAGGAGATTTTGAGCTAGATGGTGTCGCTTTTCCTGCGGCGGAAATTCAAGTGGATTTTATTGACCCCGCTGATGGTGAAGCTGCCGATGGTAAAGGTTCGATGTTTCCTACTGGTAATGTCGTAGATGAGCTTGAAGTACCGGGAGTAGGCTGCTTTCAAACTACCTTTATTAATTCTGGCATTCCCACCATGTTTATCGATGCGCAAGCACTCGGTTATCAAGGCACAGAGTTGCAACACGATATTAATAATGATGACAAAGCGTTGGCGATGTTCGAAACCATTCGTGCTTATGGCGCGGTCAAAATGGGTTTAATTGAACATGTTGATCAAGCTAAGCTGCGACAACATACCCCCAAAATTGCTTTTGTTAGCCCACCGAAAAGTTATGTGACCTCTAGCGGCCAACCGGTGAACGCCAATGATATTGATGTGTTAGTTCGTGCTTTATCTATGGGAAAACTCCATCACGCCATGATGGGAACAGCGGCAGTGGCCATTGGTTCTGCGGCAAGTGTACCGGGTACTATTGTTAGTCGCGCCGCTGGTGGCGTAGAGCGTGAATCTGTCGTGTTTGGTCATCCATCTGGCACATTAAAAGTTGGCGCTAAGGCGACTTATGCTTTGCTTGAAAATGGTGAGCAAGATTGGAAAATTGAAAAAGCCAGTATGAGCCGTAGCGCACGTATTCTGATGGAAGGTTGGATTCGAGTTCCCAATGAATTTTAATCACAGAAGTTTAAGTGGCATCATATTCATTAGTCGCCTCACAGCAACACGAGTAACTTTAAGTATAATACCCAAGTCGTTTCAAGGTACTGAGTTCACTTGGTATTAACTTTTTCTATTTTAAGGATGAAGCATGCAGCAAGATGTTGTGTATTTTTCAGATGATAAACGAGTTAGCTTAACATCTTATATCCAACCCCAATGCAATGAACTGCCAAATCAAACCGCATTACCAGCGTTGATTATCTTCCCCGGTGGTGGTTATAAAATGCTGTCAGAAAGAGAGTCTGAGCCGGTTGCTTTTTCTTGGTTAGCCAAGGGTTATAATGTGTTTATCCTACGCTATTCCATTCAAGAATATGCTGCATTTCCTCAACCTATGCTCGATGCCTTTAAAGCGATTACCCATGTTCGTCAGCAGTATCAGCATTATAATATTGATCCCGATAAAATAGCCTTGCTTGGTTTTTCCGCTGGTGGCCATTTAGCGGCAAGTGTTGGTACTTTGTGGAATCGTGAAGAGTATCAACGCTTGGCCGGGGTAGAAGGAGAAGAGCACAAGCCTAATGCGCTGGTTTTAGCCTATCCGGTAATTACCACCGATTGGATGAAGTTAAATATCGAAGCTAATTTGAAAAATATCTTACGTGATAAATTTGATGATCCGAAGATGATTTCGACGGTGACTTGTCACCGCAATGTTGGTACTCATACACCACCGACATTCCTTTTCCATACGACAGAAGATCAATCTGTACCGGCTTCAGATAGTTTGAAATTTGCCGCGGCGTTAGATGATAATCAGATCCCATATGAGTTACATATTTTTCAACGCGGCCCTCACGGTATCTCACGAGCGAATGCTTTAACCGATGATGGAACAGGGTTGAAAATTGAACCGGAAGTACAATGTTGGGGGGATTTATGTTCAGCCTGGTTAGATCGCTTGTTTGAGCACAATCGATAAACTTAACTTAATAAAAAAGCATTCCTGATGACCCAAAGGCTTCTAGGAATGCTATTTATTTCTACTGAATAATTTAAGCGTCGCGATTGTTATTCTCTGAAGTCGTATGTTTTACCGTAGCTAGTGCCTCAGGATTATTAATGTGCAAGTGTACATCCCGTTGTGGGAATGGGATGTTGATTCCTTCTGCATCAAAGCGCATTTTTACCTCACGAGTACAATCGCGCATTACATCCATATAATCATCGGTTCTTACCCAAGGTCGAACAATAAAATCGACAGAAGAATCATTAAGTTTATCGAGTTTAATCATTGGCGCTGGTGTTTTTAAGACTCGTTCATCAGCGGCTAATATCTCTTCAAATATTTTTTCAGCTTGTGGAATCGAGTCGCTATAACTGATACCAAATACCATATCAACACGACGCACTTTTTCATAAGTTCGGTTAATGATCACTTCCATCCAAATTTTTGAGTTTGGTACTAATAGCACTTCATTATCAAAGGTACGTATGGTGGTGTTGACTAAGCTTACGTTACTAACGGTTCCTTCTACACCAGCCGCATTAATCCAATCACCTTCATCAAACGGGCGGTAGATGAGTAGCATCATGCCTGAGGCAAAGTTTGATAGGGTATCTTGTAGCGCAAAACCAATAATGATACCGGCGACACCAAGGCCGGCAATCACAGGGGTTAAATCTAAGCCGATTTGCGCAAGAGCAATTAATAAACCAACGCAAAATATTAATTTCACGGACATAGAAATAATAAATTGCTGCATTAGGTTACTTAGTTTGAGGTGAGGAGCTTTCACCGCTTTGTTTAAAATTCGATGAATAAATTGAGCAATGATTTTGGCAATTGCCATGATTAAGACAAACATGAACACATTGAAAATAATGCTTGGGCTGTTCGATAGCATCCAATCAGTAAATTGGTTTGCCCAACTCACAAAAGTGGATTTGAGTACGGCCCAACTTAATAAATCATGGGTGATATCACCAGTGGCGACAAATAATTCATGTCGTAATTCTACAGTGTTGATCCCTAGGTTGTCGGCGGTATCAACTAAATTTGATAATGCTTTACTGTAGGTATTAATGTCTCGGCTTAAGTAAGACAGTTCTAAATTGATTTGCTCAGCTTGACCTGCTGGTAGCCCATCAAGCTGACTTTGTAGCTGCTTACGATGGGTTAACGCATAATTTAATGCAGCAGAAGTATAATGAGCAAGTTGATTTAAACGAACTTTAAATGGCTTGAGCTTTTGATCGACATTGACCCCAAGTGTTTCCAACCAAGCATAGTTTTGATATTGCTCGGAATATAATACCGCTTGTACCACTCGCATTTCATTTAAAGGAATTTGCTTTAACAAGCGATCTTCTTTACTTGATTGCTCAATATCATCTTGTAGAGAGTCTAATTTTTTCTCTACATATTTTAGGTAGAAATCGTAGTATTTGGTTTGCAGTTGGATTTGCTCAGTTAAAAATTTTGAATCATGGTCAGTACGATCCATCGCATTACTGAGTTCTTGGCGTAATCTATCGTTCATATTGTAAATTTCTAATTGAACGATAGCTAAGCGATCACCTTTTAAGGTTTTGGCTCTGTCTGCCAAGTCTTTCATGGTAGATGTGATCTGACTAATTTCAGATTTACTTAACGTATCTTCGTTTGATTGAGCAAACGATGGCATTGAAAAGCTGATAAGCAAAATTAGGATAAAATAGCGCATGGGCAAACCATCTTTATATTGTTAATTACAGCTATTATTACTGACTGGTAGTCAAACGCAACATGCTTATACCTAAACCACTTGGATGATAGCTCTGAATTCTGCATCTTGAAGTCACTTGGGTATACATTATTTTTATGATTATCTCTAACTGAAATCATTCAATTTACTTGCGATAACGACAAAATTTTCTCATTGGACTCATTTTACGTTTTATAAGTTAATGCGCGTTAATTAGCGTTAGCTTCTAATAAAAGATCTTTCGCTAACATTATGATGTAACTAATAAAATCAATGTAACCGGTGAGGTAATGATGTGGAAAACTCTTTGAACTTAGAACAAATTCGTGCCAACTATAACGTTCGTCATTGGAGCCAAGGCTTTTATGGCATTAATGATGCGGGAGAAATGACGGTTTCTCCGCGCCCTGGGCAAGAACATATTCAAGTACCTTTGAGTGCAATTGTGAAGCAAATGGAAGCTCGTAATTTGACGCTGCCAGCTTTGGTTCGTTTTCCACAAATTCTACATCAACGCGTTCACAACGTATGTGATGCATTTAATCAAGCGATTGAAGAATACAATTATAGCAACCGTTATTTGTTGGTTTATCCGATCAAAGTTAACCAACAAAAAGAAGTGGTTGATGAGATATTGGCAAGCCAGAAAGAGCTTGAACAAAAACAGCTTGGTTTAGAAGCAGGCAGTAAGCCTGAACTTTTAGCTGTACTTGCTTTAGCACAACAAGCCAGTTCAGTGATTGTGTGTAATGGCTATAAAGACCGTGAGTACATTCGCCTTGCTTTAATTGGTGAAAAGTTAGGTCATAAAGTCTTTATCGTTTTAGAGAAATTATCTGAACTTGATTTGGTACTGTCGGAAGCTAAATCATTAGGTGTAACACCTCGTATGGGCTTACGCATTCGCTTAGCTTCGCAAGGTGCAGGTAAATGGCAATCAAGCGGTGGTGAGAAATCGAAATTTGGTTTATCTGCTAACCAAGTGCTTACTGTGATTAATCGTTTAAAAGCGGAAGATCAATTAGATACGCTACAACTTGTACATTTTCATCTTGGTTCACAGATGGCCAATATTCGAGATGTACGCAATGGTGTGAGTGAAGCGGCGCGTTTCTATTGTGAGCTACGTGATATCGGTGCTCAGTTAGATTATATGGATGTCGGCGGTGGTTTGGCAGTCGATTACGATGGTACTCGTAGCCAATCACACAGTTCAATGAACTACGGTTTGGCAGAATATGCACGCAATATCGTTTCAACTATTGGTGATATTTGTCAGTTATATAACCAACCAGAGCCAACGATTATTTCAGAGTCTGGCCGCTCATTAACTGCGCATCATGCTGTGTTGATCACTAATGTTATCGGTACGGAGAGTTATAAAGTAGAAGATATTTTCGAACCAGAAACCGAAGCGCCAACGTTATTACATAATATGTGGCGTAACTGGGAAATTTTATCTCAAGGTACTGACGATAGAGCGTTAATTGAAATATATAATGATACTCAAAGCGACCTAGCTGAAGCGCATAATCAATTTGCTACAGGCGTGATTAACTTGCAGCATCGTGCTTGGGCAGAGCAAGTGTGCTTACGCATTTGTTATGAGTTACGTAATCAATTGAGTAATAACAACCGCTTTCATCGTCCAATTATGGATGAATTGAATGAGCGTTTAGCGGATAAGTTTTTTGTGAACTTCTCTTTGTTTCAATCACTGCCAGATGCATGGGGAATTGACCAAGTTTTTCCTGTTATGCCACTGACTAATTTGAATCAAGTAGAGCAAACTCGCGCGGTAATGTTAGACATTACTTGTGATTCAGATGGTGTCATTGATCAATATGTTGATGGCCAAGGCATTGAAACCACATTGCCAGTACCTCGTTGGGATAAAGATACTCCGTATTTAATGGGCTTTTTCCTCGTTGGTGCATATCAAGAAATTCTTGGTGATATGCATAACTTGTTTGGTGATAGCCATTCTGTGGTGGTGAATGTCAATGAGCAAGGTGAACCTGAAATCGTTTCGATCAATGAAGGTGATACGGTAGAAGACATGTTGCGTTATGTGCACATTGAAGTAGATGATATTCGTCGTAACTACCGTGAGCTAGTAGCGACTCGTGTGGCAAGTGGTGAGCAACAACAGATCCTTGCAGAATTAGAGCAGGGGCTATCTGGTTACACTTATTTGGAAGATATTTAGTAATGAATAAGTTTGATGATTTGTTTAATAAGCCTGATTACTCACTGTACTCAAATTCAATGAGTTTTGTGCGTAGACCAATGGTGCAAAACCCTGTAGAAGCGCAAGCGGATGTTGTGGTATTAGGTGTGCCGTTTGATATGGCAACTTCTGGTCGTTCTGGCGCACGTATGGGCCCTGATGCAATTCGTCGTGCTTCAGTGAATCTTGCATGGGAAAGCAAAAAGTTTCCGTGGAATTTTAACTTATTTAAACAAACTAATGTGGTCGATGCCGGTGATTTAGTCTTTGATTGTGGTGACGCCGAGGATTTAACCCAGCGTTTAGAAGCAGCAGCAACAGAAATCATAGCTAGCGGAAAAACCTTATTAAGCTTGGGTGGCGATCACTTCATAACACTGCCTTTATTGCGAGCGCATGCGAAGAAGTACGGTGAAATGGCATT
The DNA here is from genome assembly GCF_002218005.2 of Vibrio algivorus. Lineage (GTDB taxonomy): Bacteria > Pseudomonadota > Gammaproteobacteria > Enterobacterales > Vibrionaceae > Vibrio > Vibrio algivorus. The sequence continues at coordinate 1,464,271 of NZ_AP018678.1, read as the reverse complement.
GATTCATTTCGATGCTCATACTGATACTTACAGTAATGGCAGTCGCTATGATCATGGCACTATGTTTTATCATGCGCCAAAAGAAGGATTGATTTCACGTGAACATTCGGTGCAAATTGGCATTCGCACCGAATATAAGCAGCAAGGTCATGGTTTTAATGTGATAAATGCAATGGAAGCGAACGATTTATCGGCAGCAGATATTGTTGAAAAAATTAAAGCGATAGTCGGTAATAAACCAGTTTATTTGACCTTTGATATTGATTGCTTAGACCCTGCATTTGCACCGGGAACTGGCACACCTGTGTGTGGAGGTATGACGTCGGATAAAGTGTTGAAAATACTGCGCAGCTTACAAGACATCAACTTGATCGGAATGGATGTTGTTGAGGTTTCGCCGGCGTATGATCAAAGTGATATTACGGCGTTAGCGGGCGCGACGATTGCACTTGATTTGTTGTACTTATGGACTCAGCAACGCATGATCGACAATGCTTAATTAAATTTATTGTTGCTGGTTGATGATGAATGAAACGCACAACTTGAAATGGTTGTGCGTTTTTTGTTGCAATAATATTGGTTCAAGGTTTGCTTTCATGTCGGCAGATATCTACAATTCGCGCATATTTTCTTAGACAATAAAAACATAATTATGAAATTAAAAACGGTTGATTATCTTGCTGACAATGCGGCTGAGCAATTTGTTCAGTCACTTCGCGACACAGGCTTTGGTGTATTAAAAAATCACCCAATTCCTAAGGAACTAGTAGAGTCAATTTACGATAATTGGCAACAGTTTTTCTTATCAGAGCAGAAGCACGACTTTCACTTTAATGCCAGCACACAAGACGGTTATTTTCCACCTTCAGTTTCCGAAACAGCGAAAGGCCATAGCGTTAAAGATATTAAAGAATATTTTCATGTTTACCCTTGGGGGCAAATTCCTGAGCAATTAAAAGCGCAAATCTTAGATTACTATCAACGTGCAGATGCTTTTGCTCAAGAATTATTAAGCTGGGTAGAAGAGTATGCGCCTCAAGAGGTACAAGAGAAGTTTTCTATCGCACTCTCAGAAATGATTAAAGACAGTGATAAGACTTTATTACGTATTCTTCATTATCCACCAATGACAGGTAATGAAGAACCTGGGGCGATTCGTGCTGCAGCACACGAGGATATTAATCTTTTAACGATTCTACCTGCGGCGAATGAACCTGGACTGCAAGTGAAAACATTAGAGGGTGAGTGGCTAGATGTTCCTTGTGATTTCGGAAATCTAATTATTAATATTGGAGATATGCTGCAAGAAGCATCGGGCGGCTACTTTCCATCTACAACGCACCGAGTGATAAATCCAACAGGAGAGCGTCAAGAAAAGTCTCGTATTTCATTACCATTGTTCTTGCACGCAAAACCGGATGTGGTGCTCTCTGAGCGCTATACAGCTCATAGTTATCTAATGGAACGCTTACGAGAGTTAGGATTAATTTAACTCAAAAGATGCCTTTAAAACCTATGACGGAATCTGGAAGGAGGAGCATAGGTTTTTTATTATTTGGATTTTGGCGGTTAGGTAAATTTCCGCTGATAACGCTTTTCCATACTCACATTACCTAGCAGGCCACCTTGATGAATATACAGTAGTGGCTGGTTTGGGTTTTCTTTTCTCCAGTATTGTAAACATTGCCACATGTATGGATCGTAGAGTAGGTCGAACTCAACCTTGGTCTGCTGCTTTAATGCTTGCCACATTTGGTAGTCTTGCGCATATAACTTACCAAATTGGTGCTTAGATTTTTCATCTGCCGTGAGAATGGCAGGGTGCAAAGGTTCATTTAAACTATCAAATTGCAGGGTTAAATAATCTTTGCCGCCGACGCAGGCACAAGTGAGGACTTCAACATTGTGCAGCGCGAGATGCTTGGTTAAATACAGCGCGGTGGTGCCAGTGCCAGAGGGTAGTGTAACCGCTAAGCTACTGATGTTTTGTGAATTTTTCCAATCAATAATCTCTTGAGCTAACTGCTTGATGCCACGCTCAGCTATTGGGCTTCTACCGCCTTCTTCAACAAATAAACATCGTTCATCTGGCTGACGAATTTGTTGAATGTAGTCATTAGGATGAAGCTCGCTTACTTCAATGAGTTTTGCGTTTAGTGATAATGCGGCCTGATAATTACCAGTAGGGTTTTGTTTTAGCCAATTCGGGATATGAGAGACGTAAAACTCCAGTTGCCAGCCTTTTAATTTTGCGAGTGCGGCAAGGCTGTATAATGAATTCGCTTGGGGAGAACCATAACCAATTAAAGTGGTAACGTTGGGGAAATCATCTTCAAGCAGCGCCATAAATTTGCGGGCTTTATTACCTGAAAATTCAGGATGAAGTAGGTCATCCCGCTTAAGATAAAAGGAATGACCATTGAAAGTGTGCTGAGTGATGGGGGTGTTGGCTAGTTTCATTTTGACCTCTGTCATCAAGTACAGCGAGCGAAGATACGGGATCTCCTACAGCGTCTTGAGACTCAATTGAGGGAGTCACATATTGTAGGAGATCCTGAATCGCGTTCGTGCCTCACTTGTTCAGGATGACGCTGGTTACTCGGGCATTTCGTTTCTCGTGGCTCGTCACTCGAATGGTGCCTTGATCTTCCAATAAACGAATCGCGCGAACGGCATAAAATGATGTCATTCCAGCCGAGCCTCAGCGAGAGCAGGAATCTACTTACAACGCGTTGAGACTCAATTGAGTGAGTAACGTATCGTAGGAGATCCTCAACTGCGCTTCTTCGTCGCTTTTCAGGATGACGCAGTTTAGTGGGTTTTTCGTTTCTCGTGGCTTGTTACTCGAACGACGCTTTGCTTTTTCAAGTAACGAGAAGTGTAGTGCTCGAAATACGAGTTACGCTCTAAGACTATCTCGCGCGACTCCCAGCAGGTTTACCTTTTGGCTTCCCTTTAAAACCAGTGTTTTTACCTTGATTTGGTTTACTTTGCCCTGCGGGCTTACGGTTATTCGTTGTTGGCTTTTTATTACCTGTAGATTTACCGTTGCTTTGAGGGCGCTCACCACCTAAACCTGGCTGTCCTTTAGAACCCGTGTGTTTAGTCGCAAAACGATTAGCACCATGACGGCCTGATTTACGACGTTGCGCTGGCGTTAAGGTATCCACTGCATCTTCGGCTGGTACTAAACAGCTTGGCTTATCACCAATTAAGTGCTTTTTACCCATGTTAATCAAGGCTTCACGGATCATAGGCCAGTTAGCTGGATCGTGATAACGCAATAAGCCTTTATGTAAGCGACGTTGACGTTCACCTTTAGCCACCGGCACATCTTCACGTTGTTTGTATTTAACGCGTTTCAATGGGTTGGTTTCTGAGTAATACATTGAGGTCGCATTACACATTGGCGATGGGTAGAAGTTCTGTACCTGATCACATTCAAAGTTATTGCTCTTGAGCCATAGTGCTAAGTTCAACATATCTTCATCTTCGGTACCTGGGTGAGCCGAAATAAAATAAGGGATCAAATATTGCTTTTTACCAGCCTCTGCACTGTATTTTTCAAACATTTGCTTGAAGGTGTCATAAGTCCCCATACCCGGCTTCATCATTTTATTTAATGGGCCGTTTTCAGTATGTTCCGGTGCAATTTTTAAGTAGCCACCAACGTGATGAGTAACCAGTTCTTTTACGTATTCTGGGGATTCAATCGCTAAGTCATAACGCACACCTGATGCGATCATGACTTTCTTAATGCCCGGCACTTTACGTGCAGCGCGGTATAAATCAATGGTGTGCTGATGATCAGTATTAAGCTTGTTACAGATACCAGGGAACACACAAGATGGACGACGGCAGTTAGCTTCTGCTTTTGGATCAGAACAACCTAAACGGTACATATTCGCCGTCGGGCCACCGAGATCTGAAATTGTGCCAGTAAAGCCCGGTACTTTGTCTCGAATGTCTTCCATCTCATTCAAAATAGACTCTTGTGAGCGGTTTTGAATAATACGACCTTCGTGCTCGGTAATAGAACAAAAAGAACAACCGCCAAAACAACCACGCATGATATTTACCGAAGTTTTAATCATGTCGTAGGCTGGAATTTTTGCCTTGCCATACATTGGGTGTGGACGACGTGCATACGGTAGACCAAATACAAAATCCATTTCTTCTGTTGAAAGGGGGATTGGAGCTTGGTTCACCCATAATTCACGATCGCCATGTTTTTGAATCAAAGCTCGGCCCGAATATGGATTGGTTTCTAAGTGCATAATACGGCTAGCATGCGCATATAGAATTCGGTCGTTATTTAATTTTTCAAATGGTGGTAAACGAACCGCAGTGCTTTTTGAATCGTGACGTGGCTTTCGATCCAATTTTATCGGCTGTGGTTGAATTTCAATCGGCTGTGCTTGCGCTTTTTGAGCATCTTCCGCTTGCTGATCTTTAGACTGAGTATCACAGTTGCTTTCCACTTCATACGGATTGATTGGTACGAATACCGCTTTACTTGGCTTTTCAATACGTGATGAATCGATAATGGTGTAATGCTCAGGTACGGCAGGTAAGTTCACCGCAGTGCCACGGATATTAGTCATGTCACTAATTGATTCTTGATTGGCAAGGCGATGCGCCACTTCAACCAATGCGCGTTCAGCGTTACCAAAGAGAAGAATGTCGGCTTTTGCATCAAATAATACTGAACGACGAACTTTATCTGACCAATAATCGTAATGCGCGATACGGCGCAAGCTTGCTTCAATACCGCCTAGAACAATTGGGGTTTCTTTATAGGCTTCACGACAACGTTGTGAGTACACTAAGGTTGCACGATCAGGGCGTTTGCCACCTTCGTTATGTGGAGTGTAGGCGTCATCGTGACGAAGTTTTTTATCAGAGGTATAACGATTGATCATTGAATCCATGTTACCAGCGGTAATGCCGAAAAATAAGTTCGGTTGACCTAGCTTCATGAAATCATTTTTATTCTCCCATTTTGGTTGCGCAATAATGCCGACACGAAAGCCTTGCGCTTCCAGTAATCGACCTATGATCGCCATCCCAAAACTTGGGTGATCAACATAAGCATCGCCCGTTACAATGATAATGTCACAGCTATCCCAGCCAAGTGCATCCATTTCTTTTCGACTGGTCGGTAGGAAAGGAGCAGGACCAAAACACTCCGCCCAATACTTTGGATACTGGTCGATAGGTGTTGGCTTGGTGGATTGTTGGATGTCGCTGTACATAAAATGACCTCTAATTTGGGATGCCAAAGTATACAGATTAAGACCAAGATCGACTAGGATAAAAGTAAACTATTTTCATTATATGCCCTTATTTATATAGGGGTTAAAGCATTATAGTGCAAACCAAAGGCGGCGTTAGCTGAAAGCGAATTACCAAAGCCTTAGCTGGAAAATATCACGATGGATTAAGCAAGATTTTTTTCGTCAGTTTTGGTAGAGTCCGCAACGAGTTAATTATCGAGGTCAACAGACCCTAGGATCTAGCCTGATGTATTCGTATTTATTAAATGTTATTCCGCCGATGTTATTTGGCGCTCAATGTGTTTTGTTAATGGTGTTGATCAAGGGGGAGATTTGTCCAGGTCAGCGCGGTCGCATTCATAAGCAACTCCCCGTGATTGGTGTCGCATGGTTAGCAATTAGCCCATTATTTTGGCCACTAGCATCGGTTGGTATTTTAATTTTGGCTTTCTTTTCTCAAGTGAAAGTTAGTAAAACTCGAGATTCAGGCCCACTTTGGTTACTTAAAGTCGCTAATGGTTTTGCGCTGGCTTATAACGTGTTTTTCATTCTAGGTTCAGACCGCCCACAAGGTTTGTTTATGCTCTTTGCTATGTTGTTCCTAGGCGCAGGTTTAAGTCATGTACTATTAACTTTTGCTCGTACCCGCTTGCAAGCTTTTCACCGTTTATTGCCTGTTGCCGGTATTGTTGGCGCGATGCTGATTTGCTTAGCGGTACTATGGCAAACCCAGCAATATAGTTTGAATTACTTGCACAATACCATTTGGTCTTTAGTGAGCTGCTTTGGTTTGATTCTGTTGGGAATTGTCGCTTCAACCTGGCATATTTTTACCCAGAAAACTATTACTAAAACACAACCTGCGATTGGTTTAATAATGAGTCTAGCTGCTATGGTAGGCTTTGCTGGATTATTGTTTTAACTTGCCCTTTGGGCGATAGTTCTGGATCCTGTATATTGAAGTCACTTGGGTATATTGCAAACAACAACTATTCTTAGATTGTGACTTTTTCTTAAGGAGCACTCAGATGGACTTAAGCAATGTAAAACGCTGGGATAGTATTATTTTACTTGGCATTGTGAACGAAAAATTAAGATTAGAATGCGACAGCTTTGAAGAGCTAGTCACTATGTATGAAATGGATGTAGAAGACTTGGTTGGTAAGCTCGATGTGCTTGGATATCAATACGATCCATTGACTAATCAGTTTAAGGCGAGGTAGTTTTCGAGTATCGGAATCTCGTTGCTCGTGACTTGAAAAAGAACCCCCTCGAGCCACGAGAAGCGAAGCGCCCGAGCACCTAGCTACGCTTACACCATCTTTATCCCATCTAAATGATTTTGACACTGCTGTTTCGCGGTGCTAAAGAACGCCTGTAAATATCGTTTTTCTTTTTCTGAATGCCTAGTGGCAGCAAATAAGCGTCGCCATAAGCCCTTACCTAGGGGCTTACTCGTAATAAGTCCCTGTCGTGAAAACTCACTGATTGCCCAGTTTGGCAAAGCTGCTACGCCTAATCCTGCCGACACCATTTGTACCAACATTAAAGTATTATCTGCTTGTTTCCACTTAGCTGGTTCAACCCCAGCAGGTTGCAAGAAATGTTTCACGACATCTAAGCGCTGCTTTTGTACAGGGTAGGAAAGCATTGTTATCGCTGCAAGATCTTCGGGTTCGATGAATTTTTTATTTGCTAATGGATGATTGGTGGCTGTGATTAAACGCATTTCAAAATCAAATAATGGTTCATAATGTACTTCTGATCGCGGTTGAATATCGGATGTGATCACTAAATCGAGCTCACCTGCTACCAATGCGGGTAAAGGTTCAAAGCCAAAGCCTGATGAAAAATCGAGCGTGACACTCGGCCATGCGATCTGATATTCCTTTAATGCTGGCATGAGCCATTGAAAACAAGAGTGGCACTCGATTGCCATGTGTAAACGGCCATGCACATCTTCTTTTAAGCTTGCGATATCATTTTCCGCCCGAGCAATTTTCGGTAACACGTCATCGGCCACTTTTAAAATAATCGCGCCTTCTGAGGTAAATTTAATCGGGCGAGTTTTACGTAGAAATAATTTGCCACCAATACGAGATTCAAGATCTTTTAACTGATGAGAGAGGGCTGACTGAGTTAAGTGCAATGCAGTTGCAGTTGCAGTTAAAGATCCAGTATCACGCAAGACTGACAATGTCCGTAAATGCTTTATTTCTATCATTACTTACCCTCATGATGGAAAACTTTCCTTTATACCCAAGTAACCTCAAGATGCGAGTTTCAGCAAGATTAAAACAAGTTTTAGGCAAGGCAAATTGAATATGATCATAGATTCTATCTCTGTTCAATTTAACGCAGCATAAAGCTTGTTTTAACTTGCCCTTTGGGAGCTTCATCCAGCCCTTAGCCAGTGTCAGATTTAATTGAAAGGTGTTTACATTCCGCATAAATCTTCCTCGTCTAAGAACTTGGATGATAGCTCTGAATTCTGCATCTTGAAGTCACTTGGGTATAAAATTACTAATAAAACTACTCCTTTATTTTGTGATTGTAAACGTCTAGATGGCTACTTTTTGTTATAAGTTGAAATTAATTCATAATGATTGTGAATGAATAGACATTGCTCATGTTACTGCAAAGGTTGATGATTTAGCCATCTAGACAGATAAATGTAGTGATAATGCTTTACTACAACAATTTGAATTACGCGCTTAAAAAATCATAAGGCAGGGAAAGTATGACAACACAAAATAAAACCATTACTCATATTTTAGGCTACCCACGTATTGGTGAGAAACGTGAGCTGAAATTTGCTCAAGAGCAGTACTGGAAAGGTGAAATTGATCAAAATACATTAAAAGCAGTAGGCAACGAGTTGCGTCAACGTCATTGGAATGACCAAACTGCTAGCGGTTTAAGTTATGTAGCGGCAGGTGATTTTGCTTGGTATGACCATGTACTGACAACGAGTCTTCTTCTTGGGCACGTGCCAGCAAGGCATTCAAATGGTGGATTCCCAGATTTGGATACCTTATTTAAAGTGGCGCGTGGTCAATCGGCTAATAGCGAAGCTTCAAGTTGTGGTTGTGGGTCTTCTCATGAAGAGAGTGCAGGCGCAGCAGCATCCGATATGACCAAATGGTTTAATACTAACTATCACTACATTGTGCCGGAATTCAGTCAAGACGATAACTTCCAAGTGAGTTGGCCACAATTATTTGATGAAGTGAACCAAGCTATTCAAGCTGGACATAATGTGAAACCGGTTTTATTAGGCCCACTTAGTTACTTGTATTTAGGTAAAGAAGTGAATGAAGAAGAAGTTGAAAATGGCTTTAACCGTTTATACCTATTAGCTCGAATTCTTCCTGCTTATCAAGCAATTCTTTCAAAATTAAAAGCGCTCGGCGTTGAATGGGTACAAATTGATGAGCCTATTTTAAGTCTAGAATTAGAAGACAAATGGTCTAGTGCGTTCAAACTGGCGTATCAAATCCTACAAGGCGAAGTGAAGCTATTACTGACTACCTACTTTGATTCAGTGGAAGATAATTTGGCGAAAATTGTTGAGCTACCTGTTGATGGTTTGCACATTGATTTATCGGCCTCACCAGAGCAACTTGAAGCGGTTAATAACGTGATCCCACAAGATTGGGTACTATCAGTTGGGGTTATTAATGGCCGCAACGTTTGGCGTGCAGATCTTGAATCTTGGCTGACAAAATTACAGCCAGTCAAAGCTCAGCGCGGTGATAAGCTGTGGGTAGCAAGTTCATGCTCTTTATTGCATAGCCCAATTGATTTAGAACTTGAAATTGAATTATCAGAAGAAGTGAAAAGTTGGTTTGCGTTCGCGAAACAAAAACTCAATGAAGTGAGCTTATTAGGTGCAGCACTAGATGGTAATAGTCATGCGGTTGCAGCATGTTCTAGTTATAGCGAACCAATTAAAGCCCGTTTAAGTGCCGAACATGTAAATAAACCTCAAGTACAGCAGCGACTAAACTCATTAACTCAAGCGCTTGTTGAACGCAGTGCCGTTTATTCAGAAAGAGCACATCATCAAGCGGAAGTATTAGGTTTACCTTTATTGCCGACCACGACGATTGGTTCATTTCCTCAAACTGCAGAAATTCGTCAACAGCGTAGTGCATTCCGCACGGGTAAGCTAAGTGAAGCAGATTATGAGCAAGCATTAAAAGGTCATATTCAAGATGCTGTGAAGCGTCAGGAAGCTCTTGATTTAGACGTTCTTGTACATGGTGAAGCGGAACGTAATGACATGGTGGAATATTTTGCTGAAAACTTATCTGGCTTTCAGGTAACTCGTTTTGGTTGGGTGCAAAGTTATGGATCGCGTTGTGTGAAACCTGCGATTGTGGTGGCAGATATTGAACGTGAAAAGCCGATGACGGTAGATTGGTCGGTGTATGCACAATCGCTAACTTCAAAGCAGATGAAAGGCATGTTAACTGGGCCGGTGACAATATTATGTTGGACCTTCCCACGTGAAGACATTACGCGTAAACAAATCGCTCAGCAGCTTGCGTTTGCATTACGTGATGAAGTGGATGATTTACAAAATGCTGGCATTAATATTATTCAAATTGATGAACCAGCTATTCGTGAAGGGTTACCATTGAAAAAACGTGACCATAAAGCGTATTTAGAATGGGCGGTGGACGCGTTTAAGTTATCGGCAGCCAGTGCGAAGCCTGAAACTCAGATCCATACTCACATGTGTTATAGCGAATTTAACGAGATCATTGATTCGGTAGCCGCGCTCGATGCAGATGTTATCACGATTGAAACTTCGCGCTCCAATATGGAATTATTAAAAGCATTCGAAGAGTTTAATTACCCAAATGAAATTGGACCGGGTGTGTATGACATTCACTCACCAAACATTCCGACGCAAGAGTGGATTATTGGACTACTTGAAACTGCGTCTAAGAAAATTCCAGTGGAGCGTTTGTGGGTTAACCCGGATTGTGGTCTAAAGACTCGTAATTGGGCTGAAACGGAAGCCTCATTGCACAATATGGTGGAAGCTGCGAAAACGTTACGTAAGCGTTTTCAAGCTTAAGTTATAGTCAAGTAACTTCAAAACATCAGTTGCAACAAGAATAAAACCAGCCGCGTGCTGGTTTTTTATTGGGTAACGCAAATGACATTGAAATAGTCACTCGGGTCATGATCTCGAGTAGTAATTTGGTTTTGAATACGTGTGACCGTTCTATTTGGATCTAACCAAAACTGCGATTTCACGGCATACTTCATCATAAATTCCATATTCGACAACATATAATTGTAATCACGAGCACTGGCAATCTTACTATTAGATTCTCGGCATACTGCTTGGGCTTGGGTAAAGGTAAAGCTCCCAATATAGGTTTTGTTATACCGAGTGGTTTTGCCTTGGTAGTTGTCATCATAAATAGGCAGTAGTGCCGTCGAGCCGCCGATAGAAAATACCGGCAACATATAAGGCATGACTATAGTCTCAGTTTGTTCTAGTTTTTCATCATTACCCTCATCAGATGAAGAAAAAGAAATCGTGTCAGAAGTTTGTGATTTGGTATAAAACTTGAGTAATGCATCGCGATAGCCGCGGCGGTTTAATTCAGATAAGGCGAGCTGTGCGTTTTCAAGTGATACCGGACCAACCATCATACGATACCCATAATTATATGGTTGGGCGGCAATGGGATAATCAAGCTTGCTTTGTATTTCACCTTTTATATTAAGGTAAGACTGGAAGCTGGAAGCAAAAAGGTATTGAACAAAATATTGTGTTGAAGGGGTGATGTTATCTAAGTTAGTTGAGTTATATGGCTGTAGGTCGCAGTCTTCCGAGACTAAATATTCATTACCAATTGTTGATTGAGTGATTTGGCATGCTTGAGAAAGAAAGGGCAGTGATGATAATAAAATCCCCAAACAATATTTAAACACAGTCGAACTCCATTCTACCTATTCCACTAATTAGTTATGCTACAACGGCTCTGCATGAAGTTCGACTAATTTTAAATAAATATACCCAAGTCACTTGGGTATAAAGCTTAGATGGGATCAATATACCCAATCTTTCAGAGTGTAAGTCAGCTTGTGCTGGTCATTAGAAAGGGTCATAGTTTCTTTGCCCAGATCAATTTTGCTCCACGCTGATAATGTGCTTGCAACGGCACGTTCAATATTCATCGCTTCGCCTTGACACATTTTCATTGTCATCGCCATTTTTTCAATACGGAATTCACCTGTTTTTGGGTTGATTTCAGCTTGTCCATGGAAACCATTACAGCCTGCATTACCGTGGGAATTCATCGCTTCACCGATTTCAAGATCAGGCCTACTATCATTATGGGCTTCTGGTATTTCTTTGCCATCAACTTCTGTTAATACCCAACGATGATGCTGTAGGTCGGCAGGGGTTACAAAATCAGCTTTATCGGTTGAAGAACAAGCGGCCAGTAATACAGGAACACTTAATACTGTGATCAGCTTTTTCATTGGTCTCTCTCCATATAGGTAGACTATGCTTTACATCAATAAGGTTAATTAAAGCATTTATATTTCTGTAGATTAGCAAATTATTGTTAGCGGAGCATTATATTTGCTTGAAAGGTATTACATTTCTTAAAAATCTTGCTTGTTCTAAAGACTTGGATGATAGTTTTGAATCATGTATTTTGAGATTACTTGGGTATATTGACGAACTGATTAATTTATAAAAAGAATGCAACGTCACATACAATTGCCAATGTATTTAGGAATATGAAGGAGGGCACATGGAACAATTAGAGTTTTTTTCAGTGCCGAGCCCGTGTGTTGGCGTTTGTACCGTCGATGAAAAAGGATATTGTCAAGGCTGTATGAGAAAGCGTGAAGAGCGTTTTAACTGGCTTAATTTCACTCCCGCTCAGCAAAGACATATCATTAAATTATGCAAGCAGCGCTACTATCGTAAACGCTTAGCCCAACGTAATGTTATTCCAGTTACCCAAGTCGATAATGAAGAAGATTTACCGCCTCAAGGTAACTTATTTTGACAAGATGATTTACAAGGAATGTATGGATAAAGTTGTATTAGTAACAGGTGGGGGCCGAGGTATTGGTGCCGCAACTTCAATATTGTTAGGTCAACAAGGTTACTTGGTATGTGTCAATTACCGTAAGGATCGTATTAGTGCTGAAAGGATTGTTTCCGAAATTCAAGCACAAGGTGGCGAAGCTTTAGCGGTTCAAGCTGATGTCGCTGTAGAAGAACAGGTGACAGCGATGTTTGATTTGATAGCGAATACTTTTGGCCATGTGACTCATTTGGTGAATAACGCGGGTATTCTTTTTACTCAATCAAAATTATCTGACATTAGTGTTGAGCGCTTTGAGCGAGTATTACAAACTAACGTCATTGGCTGCTTTTTATGTTGTAAAGAAGCGCTTAAGAATATGCCGGAGTCTGGAGCCATTGTGAATGTGTCTTCTGCTGCATCCAGAACAGGCGCTCCGAATGAGTATGTTGATTATGCCGCTTCAAAAGGAGCGATGGACAGTTTAACTAAAGGACTGTCTCTTGAAGTTGCCACTAGAGGGATTCGGGTTAATAGTGTCCGACCGGGTTGTATTTATACAGAGATGCACAAAGATGGTGGAGAGCCAAATCGAGTAAATCGTCTTGCTAGCAAAATTCCATTACAGCGTGGTGGTACAGCAGAAGAAGTTGCACAATCTATTGCTTGGTTGTTATCTGATGAAGCATCGTTTGTGACTGGAAGCTTTATTGATATCGCAGGTGGGTTATAAAAAGGCGAAAGCCCGAAAGTTGGTAGCAATCGGGCTTTCTAATTTTTATTGATTTTCGAGTGGTAAATTCGAATTCAATGGTATGCAAAAGGTGGATTCATCGAATCAAAGACTGGTAGGTCTTAAACGCGGATGAAGTCCATGTGCTCAACTTTTGGCTTAAACGCGTGACGTTGAACGTCTTGCGGTTTAACTTTAAGTTCTTTGCCATCAACTACTAGAGTGATGCCTTCGTAGAACTCAGGCTTGTCCATTTGGTTGATAACTTCATCGTGGTTTAGAGCGATAGAAACAGGTGCTGCTTCTCCACCGTAAACGATTGCTGGGAATTGGCCAGCGTGACGTAGGCGGCGGCTCGCACCCTTACCTAGTTCAGTACGTACTACTGCTTCAAATTTCATAGTATTTACTCTCAAATTAGTAAATTAAAAGATGTTTAATCACGTAGCGACCTAGTGATTAAGCGTTGTTTCAAGCTTGATAAAATTATTAAGCATTGAAACGAGCGCGGATACTACCATTCAACAAGATATTCAGCAATAAAAATCCGTTGAATGAGTGTAGATTTATACGCTATCTCGTAACTCGATATTAAAACCCAAATCAATGATGGGCTTAGTTACCGGGTGCCCCGCTAATCGAAGCAGTATTTGCTCAGCAGATATGATGCCCATTTGTTCTCGAGGCGTAATCACTGTCGCTAACCTAGGTACTATAATGTTGGACAGATCATGTCCATGGAACCCAGCGATACCAATATCTTGAGGGACACGAATACCAAGACGTTGGCATTCATAAATAGCCCCAACCGCTAAATCATCATTGGTGCAAAATATCCCATTTGCTTGGGGATACTCTTGCCGCATTTTGTGTAGAAGGTCTGCACCTAAAGTGAAAGAAGAGGCGTGGGTCGTTTGCAGGCTTATCGGTGTTAAACCATGTTCACGCATCGCTTCTTCATAACCGGCTAATTTTAACTTTGTTCGGACGTCTAATCGTGCAGCAAAATAAACAATATGGTCGTGGCCTTTTTCAATCATGGCCTTGGTCATTGCTTTTGCTGCTGTATGATTATCGAACCCAATAGCTTGCTCAATTGAGGGCGATACCGTATCCATGATCTCAATGACCGGTATGCCGGCAGTTTTCAGCATTTTTTTAGTACGTTCGCTATGATGATTCTCCGATAGTATTAAGGCGTCAACATTATAAGAAAGCAGCATTTCGATACTTTTTTCTTCTTGTTGTTCACTGTAGCTATAGTGAGCCAACATTAACTGATAACCTGCCGGTTCTGTGATGCTTTCGATACCGCGAATGATTTCCGCAAATACTTGGTTAGTTAGTGAAGGAACTAAAACGCCAATTGAATGACTCTTAGCATTAGAAAGAATATCGGGGGCGCGGTTTGGTATGTAGCCAAGTTCGTCTACCGCCAGTTTTATTTTTTCACGCAATGCATCAGAGACGTTGTTAGGATCTCGTAAGCAGCGGCTTACCGTCATTTTGGTTACACCAACAAGGTTGGCAATATCTTGGAGTGTTGGCCTCTTATTTTTCGGTGCCATAGAATTCTCGATTACTTCAAATCTAGTCAGTGATATATCGTGTGAAAAAGGGGGGCTCTTTCACACGATATCAAAATTTAACGTTTTACTTCAATTCTTGGAGATTTACCCCATTCTACATGGTATTTATTGGATTCAGGTTGATCAATTCGAGAGTAGGTATGCGACCCAAAAAAGTCTCGTTGCGCTTGCAGTAAATTGGCCGGTAGCGTCTCGCAGTTCATCGAATCAAAATAGTTTAATGCAGAGCTTATCCCTGGCATTGGAATACCATGTAAACTGGAGTTTGACACGGTTTTTCGCCAACTTAATTGTCGATTTTCTACTTGATGAGCAAAGTGATCTGCGAACAATAAATTGTCTAACTTTGGTGTTTGTTGATAGGCATTGGCGATGTCTTGTAAAAAGGTTGCTCTGATAATACACCCTGCTCGCCAGCCTTTAGCTATATCAACAAAGTTGAGTTGCCAGTTTTGTTGCTCTGACGTTGCTTTCATCAAATCAAACCCTTGGGCATAGGCACATAGTTTTGCGCAATATAATGCATCATGAAGCTCATTGATTATCGCGGATGGGTTTGTTTTATCGACGGGTTGTACTTTAGCTTTTAAACATTGAGCGCCAATTAGGCGTCGTGATTTTAAGCTACTTAATGAGCGAGCATAAACCGACTGAGTAATTGTGGGTGTAGGACAACCAATTTCTAAGCTATTAATCGCCGTCCATGTTCCCGTGCCTTTTTGTCCGGCTTTATCTAGGATCATATCAACGAGTGGATGTTCAGTTAAAAAATCCTGTTGTTTTAAAATATCCGCCGTAATTTCAATCAAATAGCTGTTCAGTATCCCTTTATTCCACTGGGTGAATATATCACCGATCTGGCTCGGTGGAAGCTGAAGTGCGCTACGTAAATAATGGTACACCTCACAGATGAGTTGCATATCTGCGTATTCAATCCCATTGTGCACCATTTTAACGAAGTGACCGGAACCACTAGGGCCAGTATAAGTTGCACACGGCTCACCATCATGAAGTGGTGGTACGGGAAGACCATTTGAATCGACTTTTGCTGCAATGGCATTCCACATTGGTTTAATGGATTGCCAGGCTTTTTCTGAACCGCTTGCCATTAATGCCGGACCTAAACGTGCACCTTGCTCACCACCTGAAACGGCGGTACTGAAAAATTGCAATTTTCCTTGATATTTTGCTTCACGCGCAATGGTGTCGGTCCACAAGCTATTGCCAGTATCAATAACAATGTCTTGAGGTTCTAACCCTGATTTTAGTAAATCATCAATAACTTGTTCTACGATATTACCTGCTGGAATAGAGAGGGCTACCACACGAGGTGATTTAAGAGAATTTAGCAATTCAGTTAATGAATTACATGGTAAAAAAGAGCCCTTATTGAGCTGTTGAGCTTCTTGAGATGTTGCGGATAAGTGTTGTTCATTGATATCAAAACCGGCGACATTGAATTGATTATCAAGCAAGTTTAAGGTCAGGCTTTTTCCCATTACACCCAGACCGATCATGGCGATATGACTATGATTTGAAGAAGGTGAATTGGACATAAGTATTCCTTGTTTTAGTTTTTGTTGAATATTGTGCAATACCGTTTCAACGGGGGGGGTTATATCTATGAATATCGCTTCATTAGGCATAGGTTCAACGAGAGTATCGAACTGACTTTCTAACATCGATTTTCCATTAAACCAATGGTTGTCCCTTTTTTGATGACGTTGCCAAATCGTGTCAAATTCACCTTGTAAGTAAATAAAGGTAAGGTCTTCATTGTTAATACGCAGAATATCTCTGTATTCCGGTTTTAATGCGGAACAAGCAATCACAGCCGACTCATTATCGATGAGTAGTTGATTCAGTGTATGTAACCAATCAACACGATCTTCATCCGTTAATGGGATCCCTTGGCGCATTTTATCGACATTACTTTGTGGGTGAAAATCATCACCGTCGAAAAAAGAGTAATTTAAGCTTTGTGCAAGTAAGTGACCAATATGGCTTTTCCCACAACCGGAAACGCCCATCACTACTATCTTTTTATTGTTCATAATACTGCCTTAGCTAGGCCCTAGAACACTAAGGCCAGCATGATAATTGTGATTGATTTATTACTGCCACCATAGGGCGAGTTGAGGGAAGATAATGACCAATGCCAAAGCCACAATTTGCAAGCCAATAAAAGGCAGCAATGATGAGAATATTTCACCTAGGCTAATGTCTTTTGGTGCCACCGATTTTAGGTAAAATGCAGCAGGTCCGAATGGTGGTGATAGGAAAGAAACTTGCATATTCATACAGAACACCACACCAAACCAAATAGGATCAAAACCAAGGTTGATGATAATTGGCACAAAGATTGGCATAGTAAGTAAGGCAACACCAACCCAGTCTAAGAACATGCCTAAAACCAGTAAGATCACCATCATGATAAGTAGTGTTCCCATGGCGTGACCACCACTTAAAGCGAGAATGGTTTGTTCGACAAAGTCGATGCCACCCATTAGGTTGTAAACACCCACCAAAGCGGTTGCGCCAATACCAATCCAAATAATCATGCCGCAGGTGCGCATGGTTGCGATGGCGCTTTCTTTAAGCATGTTCCAGTTCATTTCTCGACGAATAATCGCGCTCACCATTATGCCGACTACACCTAAAGCCGATGCTTCGGTAACTGAGGCAATGCCGGTGTAAATACTCCCCAGCACAACAGCAACTGATAAAATAGGGAAAAACAGTGCTTTAAAATAACTTGGGCGATTTAACGCATCTTCTGCCAACTCTTCTTTGGTAGGCAGCGGCGCTAGACTTGGATTTAAAAAGCTGCGAATTAGCACATAAGCGATGTATAACAACGCAAGAATTAGAGCTGGAACAAAAGAAGCTTTGAATAAATCGCCAATGGAAACACTGGCGGTAAGGCCATAAATGATCAACACAATACTTGGCGGCAACATAGTACCTAACGCACCGCCTGCACAAGTCGTACCAATCGCCAGTTTTCGGTCATAACCCAAGCGAAGCATTTGTGGTAACGCAAGAATACCAAGTAATACGGTTTCACCACCAATCACGCCAGACATTGAAGCAAGTAGCACTGCAACTAGTAACGTTTGCACGGCAACACCACCTCGAACATTACGTCCAACCGATTTCATTGCATCAAATAAATCACGCGCAATACCAGAACGATCAAGTAGGGCTGCCATTAAAACAAACATAGGTACCGCGAGGAATATATAGCCATCAACAAAGCTAAACATACGACTAGAGATAAGGGGCAGCGCATCGACACCAAACCAACCTAAAGTGAAGAATAAGGCAACAAAGCCTGTGACAAAAGCCAGCTGCATACCGGTTAGTAATAAACCGATCATCATCACCAACATGAGTAGGCTGGCGTAACCAATTCCAATAGCAGACAAATCAAACATCTTTACCGCTCCTTAATGCTTTGATTTCATGAATTATATGAAGAATAAATTGCAGCGATAAAATGCAAAAAATAACGAAAATCAGTGCCTTTAATAACGCTGGATAAGGCGGATTGAAATAAGAACCTGAGGTCTCAAGGCGAAATTCTCCCCAAGGGGTATACCAAGCGGTTGTTGTCATGATGTAGGAAGCCCATGCCATCATTAAAGAGAAAGCCAGGCCGACAATATGGTGCACCATATTCAATACACGACGCGTTTGGGCTGATACAGCGTCGTAGATCAATACCACTCTTACGTGTTTATCGGTTGCAAATGCATAGATACCGCCGATCACAAATAAGCTGCCGCCAACAAAAGAAGCGGTTTCGTGTACCCAAGTAGTCGGGGCATCAAACACATAGCGCATTAATACTTCATAGAAAGAAATAAACACGGTCAAAATGAAAAGTAGACTAAGCGCATGGCTGACTTTAATTATCCAAGCATCAAGACGATTTTTAGGCGCATCTTCAGCCTCTGGAGGCGTTGGGATATCCTTCATAACACAACCTATTTAAGCAAACGAAAGGGAATAATGAGGACGAAGAGTGTCGCCCTCTGGAGTAACCGTTGAAAACTACAGTAAGCCGTTTTCTTCTAGATATTTGGTCACAGAGTCATAGACTTTTTGAGCATTTGGAGAACGTTCTGCAAATACTTTCCATTGTGTTTTGGCTATTGCGCGGAACTTTTTACGTTCTTCGGCAGACCAGTTATGAATGGTGATATTTGGATCTTGTTCCGCTTTTGCTACCGCAGCCTGGTCGGCAATACGAAGTTCGGTTGTCATATCGTTGGCAAAATCACGTACCGATACAGTCAGGATTTCTTGTAGATCCGGTGTCATTTTATCCCATTTCTTTTGACTAATTGAGACATCAATTAATGGTAGAGAATGGAAGCCCGGTTGAACTGGGTGGGTGGCAATATCATTCATGCCGGCTTTTTGGTTAGTTGAAAATACTGTGTAGTCAGCGGCATCAATCACGCCTTTACTTAAGCCTGTAAAAACTTCAGAACCAGGTAAGTTAACTGGTGTTGCACCCGCAGCGGCGAAAACTTGTTGAACTAAACCTTCCGGTGCGCGAATTTTTAACCCTTTTAAGTCTGCGACACCATCAAGAGGTACTTTGGATACCAGAGACTCAACGCCAGTCGTCGAACCGCCGATGAATTTTACCCCATAAGGCTTATAGAGCTCGGTCATTAGTTCATAACCGCCGCCGTAGTTGATGTATTGTAGTAATTGCCCAGTGTTTGACCAAGCACCGACCATATTACCTATTAGACCAAAAGCAGGATCTTTACCGGAGAAGTATTCCGTTGCCGTTAATTGGCCATCTAAAATACCTTGACGAATAGCATCTAAAGTTTCGGTATTTTTTACAACGCTACCAACAGGAAGTAGAGATATTTTGATGCGGCCATTTGACATGGTTTCAACACTTTTGGCCCATTTTTGTTGGACTTGGAAATTTTTATCGCCCGATGGATCGGAAGATTGAATTTTAAGATTAAAGTCAGCGGCTAAAGCAGAGGTGGAAAATATTCCAGCTAAGGTGACAGTAAGCAAAGTGCGTGTCAGTTTCATTTTATCGTCCTTTTGATTGCACATGTAGAGGCATTACGTATTGGTATATAAGTTCCGATTATAAGAATAATGTTACCGGTAACTTGTAATGAAAATGTTACCGGTAACTATTGGCTTGCGCTATTAACTGGATCACAAAAAACGATCTGCTGAATGATTTAACAAAAAAGAGAGACCAATAACATTAATGTTTATCAGTGGCACTAAGAACATGAATAGGAAACGATGCAATTGAAAGGTGAATTAACTCAGTTCATCCGAAAATATCTTATCGCGGACTTTCCAGAATCGACCGGATTTCCTAGCGATAATAAACAATGGTAAACGGAATCTATGCTGGTGGTTGACCACTTTGGTTGGTGAGCTTTCTTCAAATGGACGGTGCCTATCAGCAAGGTGAGGACGTACGAATTGCTCGGCAAAGTTTTGCTTTTGCTTTTTGGTGGTCAATGACCAGAATTCATGAACTAACGCGTGAGGTTGATCGTCATTACTTTCACTTGAGTAGGTGACTTTAAGTTGCGATTTTCCATCTTGAGTTTTATGGACGTTGAGCTGCATGTCCTTACATTCGAACACGAGTGCGTCTTTGAGGTTTAGTGCATCACGCAACTTTTTATCTGGGTCGACTAGGGTGGCGTCACATTGATGGCATATACGTGCGGCAATGTCGTTATCCGCACCACATTCAGAGCAAAATTTGGCTTTAAAACGATAGTCACAGTGTTCTCGCTCACCTGTCGGTTTGTCTTCTTCGTCTAAGACTTCAAAGTAACCTTGGCAACGGCGGCCAAAATGTTCGATTAACATGCCATTGTTATCGAGTTTACCCCAAAAGCTATTGTTGAAGCCGCAAGCAGGGCAAGGAATTGTGACGGCGTCACTCATTGGGTCGGGTTTGGTTTCGCCGATTTCAGGTTGGTAGAGATCATAATTATTGCCCGCATAGTCCAACACTAAACATTCGGTTTTATTTTCCGCTAAACGCAAGCCACGACCGATGATTTGTTGGTATAAGCTGACGGATTCCGTTGGGCGCAAAATTGCAATAAGGTCAACATGAGGAGCATCAAACCCGGTGGTTAATACTGACACGTTGACTAAAAATTTAATCTGCTTAGCTTTGAACTGATTAATGATCCGATCACGCTCTTTTTGATGAGTATCACCAATCACTAACGCTGATTCTACTGGTGGTAGTAAGCTGAGGATTTCTTGCGCATGCCGAACCGTCGCAGCAAAAATCATAATGCCTTGCTTGTCTTTTGCCAGTTCAATAATTTGTTCAATGATTTGTGGTGTCGCGCGTTTAGATTGTTCTATTACTAAATCCAGATCCGCTTCTTTGTAGCGTCCAGCCAATGCAGGTTTTAGATGAGAGAAGTCGTAGCTCAATACAGGGGCATCAATCATTCTAGCTGGAGTTAAGAAACCTTCATCCAATAAATACTGAATCGGTAATTCAAAAATACAATCGCGGAAAAAACGTGGTTCTTGTGACTTAACTTGGCCAGTTTTCCCACGAACTTGATATTGATAGATCCACCCCATACCAAGGCGGTAAGGGGTCGCGGTGAGCCCAAGTACTTTAATGCCAGGGTTGATTGATTGTAAGTGTGAAATCACCTTGCGGTAACTACTTTTCGGGTTGTCAGGTACACGATGACATTCATCAATGACTAATAATGAAAACTGGTTGGCAAAAGCATCAAGGTTACGTACTACCGATTGTACGGAAGCAAATACGACTTGTTCGTCCGATTCTTTCCTACCTAAACCCGCTGAGAAAATGCCACCTTTAAGCGGGCGATCTTCTGTAGAGTAACTTTCGTATTTAGCATGATTCTGTTCAACGAGTTCCTTGACGTGCGTTAGCATCAGAACACGTCCTTTAGCAAGACGAGCGAGCTCAGCAATTACTAAGCTTTTTCCTGCGCCTGTCGGCAGTACAATGACGGCAGGATCGCTATTATTACGAAAGTAATGAATAACGGCTTTTACAGAGTCAGCTTGGTAAGGGCGAAGTTTGAACATGATAAATAAACGGATGATAAATAAAGGTGAGAGAATAATCGGCTTGAGTGGGAAATGCTAGTTACGTTTTTCGAATTTCGGGCACTTCGTTTCTCGTGGCTCGGCTTTGTTGTAATTGATTCGAAAATAGAAAACCCACCGCGATGGGTGGGTTTTTGATAGAGCGTTTAAGTCAAACTTAGAATGTGTAGTTTAACTGTACAGAACCGATGTAAGCTGGGCCTGATGAATTGAAGTTATTTGTAGTTGCTGGATTTCCCTGAACTAATTCTTCAGAAAAATTACCTGACTTGCCATCAATATAAGCAAAACCAGCATCAAGAGATAAATCTTCAGTCCATAAGTAAGTCATACCGGCTGTGTACCAATAACGGTCAGTATCTGGGATACTTAACGTTGCTTTACCAGCTTGTTCATCATAAGCAAAACCTGCACGCAGAATTAAGCTATCTGTTGGTTGATAAGTCGTACCAATTGACCAACGTTGGTTGTCTGAATAATCTTCTTTTTTGTTAAAACATGTCCCTGATGTAACAATGCAAGCATCACCTGTTGCTGTTAATTCAGAGAATTTACTATAGTTCGTCCACTGCCAGCTATAGTGAACAGCCCATTGATTATTTAGTTGGTGGAAACCTGATAGGATCACGATATCAGGAAGCTCAATATCTAAATCTGCATCATTTGTTGACCCTGGCTGCCCTGTTAATGCTCCCGTCCCATCAGTAAAATCACCATCTTCAAATTTTAGTTTTACAGCTGATTTATAAGAAGCAGAGAAGCGGTTGTTCTCGTTGATTTCATATAAGGCACCCACGTTCCAACCATAACCAAAGGTATCACCTTCCATTTTAATTAAAGTACTTGAAGGTGTTGTTCCAGGAATAGATGGGGCAAGAGCGCCAACAGTTCGCTTTAGCTCAGCTTTTGCATAGACCAGATCAAAGCCTGCACCAATACTAAATTGATCATTGATACGGTAAGCAATATTCGGGTTAAATTTAAAAGTAGTTAAGGAAGTGTGACCAGATGCTGCACCAGCTAAAAAATCAGAAGGATAATCTGTTGATACGCCGTAATCGGTGTACATACCAATACCCCAAGCCCACTTATCATTGATAGGATTCACATAATATAGAGCAGGTACAAAATGAGATGGAGCAACATCATCAGCGGAGTCACCTAAAGTGTTATTTTTCACATCAATTTCAGGTTCTATCCAAGACGCAGCACCAGAAAATTGTTTTTTATCAAATAACATCATTGATGCGGCGTTTGCTGACATTTCACTTGCGTTGTCACCGACGGCACCAGCACCAGAAAATGCACGGCCTAGGCCAGAGGCAGAGTGTTCGACTACTTGGAAACCAGCAGCATGAACTTGAGAGGCAAGAGCAATCGAAATTGCTAATAACGAATATTGTGTTTTTTTCATTGTCATCCCTTACACATTAATTATTTTATTGTGTCGCATCGATTTGGTCCGATGTGTTGTTAATAGTTTTATTACTTAATGTGATAATTTGGTATTTAAATTTGCAAAAAATGCTACAAGGTTAATAATTTTGCAATTTATCTTATTTCTTTCGATAAATCAGGTATGACCAGTGTAACTGATTGATAATTTCATAGTTTCTTTGCTGTTTATTTTTTAAGCGAATAATGGTAGGGATGGTGCCTAATACTAAGGTCTAACTATGAGTTAACTTTTTGATTTCATTTTAGACTAAGGTCTAGGGTCTTAATTTGTCGCATGAATAATGTTTTGTTATTTTATGGGGATAATTGCCCTTAAAAGCAGTATTAAGTTAATTGTGACAAAATGATACAAAACTATTTAAGTAAGGCAGTAAGTCGATAAGAAATAATATACTCAATACATGTTGATTGTTATTTGAGCAGATCGAGGCTGGTTTTCAAAGAATCTTCTTTATATTTTCACATGATCTTTAAATTTCATATTTTCCTTTAATTTGGTAATGAATCAATTTTGTGAAATAGCTCAACTAATGGAGCAAATGTCTCTATAATGTCGTTGGAGTTGGGGATAGTGAATCTTTTACTGTAAGAATCCTCACGAAAGACTAACCACCCTGGTATTTATAGCAACATTATGCGCTGACTCGTTAAACAAGCGGTAGTCAGACTAGAGGTATTCATGCGTTTAGATAAGTTTTTATGTGAAACATTAGGGGTAACCCGTCGAGAAGCGACCATTTTATTGCGTCGTGGTGAAGTAACGGTAGATGGGAACACGGTTAAAGTTGCATCAGTTAAGGTGGGGGAAGAATCTCATGTTGAATGGCAAGAGCGCCATTTGCCTATGCCGGGACCTCGTTACTTTATGCTGTTTAAACCGGATGGCTTTGTTTGTTCACATGAAGATAGTAATAATCCGACGGCGTTTACTTTATTAGATGAAGTGAATATGGATAAGCTTCATTTTGCAGGTCGCCTTGATGTTGACACAACAGGTTTGGTGTTAATTACTGATGATGGTCAATGGTCGCATCGCATCACTTCGCCAAAACACAAGTGTGAGAAAACTTATCGAGTATGGTTAGAAGATGCGATTGGTGATGATTACGAACAACAGCTGCAAGATGGTATTCAACTAAGAAATGAAAAAGGACTAACACTCCCTGCAAAAATGGAAGTCGTGGATTTTTCTCAAAATGAATTATTGTTGACGATCTCGGAAGGCAAGTATCATCAAGTAAAACGTATGTTTGCCGCTCTAGGTAACAAAGTCGAACAATTACACCGTGAATCCATTGGTACGATTGTTTTGGATGAGTCGCTTGAACCTGGTGAATACCGTCCATTAACAGCTGAAGAAGTCGCTTCAATTTAAAAACATCACGTTATACTCAAGTGAATTCTGCATCTTGAAGTTACTTGGGTATAAACCCTTCGTACTTGAAGCCGCAGCTTTGTTGACGTCGTTCATTCGTCCCAAACATTTAGACAAGCGAAACTCATGAGGCCTCATTCACTTGTCGCCTCACTGCAACTTTAATTACTTTGGGTATACCTATTTCTCAAGCCGCGGGTATCAACTTGTGGTCTGTTTATTTTTCCTCTCAAAGGACATGCTATGCCGCAATCTTCTTTACCTAAAAGCAGTTTTGTTTTATTCCTAATTTTAGGTTCGATTGGTTTATTAACCCCATTCGCTATTGATATGTACTTGCCTGCAATGCCTACTATTGCTAATGATCTTATGGTGAATCATGGCATGGTGCAGGGGACATTAACGGCTTATACCGCGGGCTTTGCTTTAGGGCAGCTATTACATGGCCCTTTAGCGGACAGTTACGGTCGTCGTCCAATTTTAATGGGAGGAATTGTGTTCTTTGCAATTGCTTCGATTATTTGTGCGACTACGACAAGTATTGAAGCTTTATTATATACTCGGTTTGCGCAAGGTTTTGCTGGTGCAGCAGCTGCTGTGATCGTGCAAGCGGTGGTTCGTGATATGTTCGACAAAGAAGAGTTTGCTCGAGCTATGTCTTTTATTACTTTGGTTATCACCATTTCACCTTTGTTGGCTCCCATGATCGGTGGTCACCTAGCGGTTTGGTTTGGTTGGCGTTCAATTTTTACAGTACTTGCTGGGGTTTCTTTCTTTGTTCTATTAGCGGTACTGTTTAAAATTCCTGAAACATTAGCACCAGAAAATAAACAACCTCTACGCTTTAAAACCACTATGCGTAATTACTTTCAATTGATTACAAACCCTGTGGTCTTCGGTCTTATTTTTTGTGGTGCATTTTCGTTTGCTGGGATGTTTGCTTTTATTACCGCAGGCTCATTTGTCTATATCGATATCTATGGCGTAGCACCAGAATACTTTGGTTATTTGTTTGCGCTAAATGTTGTTGGTATGGTAGCAATGACTAGCTTTAATGGCCGTGTGGTTCGTAAAATGGGCTCGCATTGGATGCTGCGTTTTGGCCTTTGGTGCCAAACTTTTGCCGGTGTTGCGCTGTTGGTGAGTTGGCTATTAGACTTCGGTTTATGGGCGATTGTGCCTTGCGTGATTTTGTTCGTTGGTACCATTTCGATTATTGGTAGTAACTCGATGGGGTTACTGCTAAGCAGTTATCCTCAAATGGCGGGCACCGCTTCTTCACTTGCCGGTACACTACGATTTGGTACCGGCGCTGCTATTAGTGCATTGATTGCTTTCTTACCAAGTGGTTATGTATGGCCTATGGTGATAGCAATGTTCTTATGCGCGGTACTATCGGCAAGTTGTTATTGGTTATTGAGTCGAAATGCTTAAATGAATACAAATTTTGAATTAGAGAAAAGTATGCAATATTCACAAGAGATCCAACGAGTGGTGACCAGTGCTTTATTAGAATTAAAGCAGCAACATCAAAGCGGTAAACTGGCTAATACGCCGATTACTAATACCCACTTTTTGGCTCGTTGGGTAACGAAAAGCATAAAGAGTCAAGAGTTTGATAGCTGCGTGAAAGATGATTTGATTCGTTGGCAAAAACTGAGTCGTAGTAAAGGGGCTGGTAGTGAGCTTCTCGCAACGTTTGAACGTATTGAAAGATTATACCAACACTTTTTACCTGCGGACTCTGAGCCAAAAGCGATAAAAGATTCGGATATTGAAGCTTTTATGGACCACATGGAAGCGAAAGGGTGGGAAGTGGTTAATGAATTCGAGTTAACCGAAAAAACGCAAATTTTTGCAGATCAACCGAACTCATTTGTTTTATGTGCTAAGCAATGCGATGACTGCTTTGAAGGTGAGTTATTAACTAAACCGATGAGTTTTTATGTGAGAGGAAATCACGCAGCTTTTGTTACAGAGGCAACAGAGCAAGGTTTCTTACTGCATAAGCAAACCGATTATAAATCAATTGTGAAGTATCATGGTGAATACCTTGTTTACCCATATAATATTGGTCCTAAGTTAGCGGAAATCTCAATGAATTATTGATGTTTTTATTATTAATCTCAATTGGTTACATAGAGTTTATGGCTTTATTGAGTTTGTGTTTGATATTTGCTGTGTTGGTGTTACGTACCGTGGTAACTCAAGCCATATAGGGTAAAGATCTTCCTACAGCAAGCTAATTAGTGTAAATTTCCTTTCTTATTATTGGTCGCAGGTGCAAGTTTAATGCTTTATCTTAAAAATCTTTGTAAAGGCTATATTGATGGGGGTGTATTTAATCCCGTTTTACAAGGTGCTGAGTTAACATTAGACCGTGGAGCCCAACTTGCTTTAATGGGAGAAAGCGGCTCAGGAAAAAGTACATTATTGAATATTATTGCTGGATTAGACTCTTGTGATTCAGGAGAAGTCATTTGTTCTGAATTTCCGATGCACGATGCTCCTGATAGACAAAAAAATGCCTTTCGTCGTAATAATATTGGACTTATTTTTCAGCAGTTTAACTTACTAACAACGCTAAATATTGCCGATAACATCCGCTTTTGCCGCCAATTAAAAGGTTTACCTGAAAATCCACATCTCTGGCGTCAAATATTATCCTCACTTGATTTAATGCCATTACTTGGCCGTTACCCTGAAGAAGTATCTGGTGGGCAACAACAGCGTGCTGCGATTGCTCGTGCATTGTATATGGAGCCATCAATCCTATTAGCGGATGAGCCAACAGGTAGTCTAGATGAGAAAAATGCCGAAGCAGTGATGCGTTTATTGACGAGTCTGTCGAGTAAGATGAATTGCACCTTATTATTGGTGACACACAGTGAAAGGGTAGCGGCTCATCTTGATGGTTGTGTTCGATTGCAAGGAGGCGTGCTGAATGTTGTGGCCCGTAGCTAAAGCACTACTTGGCCATTATCGTCGCCACCCATTTCAAATCCTTTTGGTATGGCTAGGTTTAACACTAGGCATATCTTTGTTCGTCGGTGTTTTAGCGGTTAACTACCATGCCAAGCAGAGCTATGCTAATGGTGAAAAGCTATTTTCAAACCCTCTTCCATATCGAATCCAGCCGAAACTGACAGGTAATAAGATCCCTCAAGGCTTTTATATTCAACTAAGACGCAATGGTTTTCACCAATGTGCACCTTTTGATACTTATCGAGTTGTTACTGAAGATGGCATGCAACTCAATATTGTAGGTTTTGATCCGGTGATAATGTTGTCATTTCAGCAAAATCAAAAGTTCGGTTCTTCCGATATGCTTGAATTGATGCGCCCTCCATATCCTATTTTGATCAGCTCTCAATTATCGAATTACTTAGATGTGGTTGATAATGATTTTATTACTTTAAAATCAGGTGAAAAAATTGGGCCAATAAAAGTGGATACCCAGGGGAGGATTTCGGGCTCAAGACTAGTGGCTGACATGTCATTACTTCGAAAGCTTAATCGTAGTTCAGGCTTTGATATGATTGCTTGTGCCGCGATGTCACCGGCTAAGTTGGAAAAATTACGTGATTATTTGCCTGATGGTATTTCTTTACACCGTAATACTCGCGTTGAATTAGGCTCTCTTACCAAAGCTTTTCATATGAATTTGACCGCAATGGGGATGCTGTCTTTCCTTGTCGGCTTGTTTATTTTCTATCAAGCAATGTCACTTTCTTTTATCCAACGTCAGCCTCTAGTCGGTATTTTGCGCTTAACTGGTGTATCTGGGTGGCAGTTAACCAAAGCATTGTTGTTAGAAATAATGGCTTGGATTTTAATTAGTTGGTTGAGTGGCACTATGCTTGGATTAGCTTTGGCGAATCGACTGATGCCTTCGGTTTCAGCAAGTTTGAGTGATTTATATAATGCTGATGTTGGTCTATCAATTAAGTGGGATTGGGAGTGGATTCAATATAGCTTATTGATGTCTATCTTTGGCTGTTTATTGTCTTGTTTCTGGCCGCTTGTTCGATTGGTTCGCACTCAACCTATTCGGCTCGCTTCTCGTTTATCATTAATGCGTTTTGCTGGCCGTGAGTTTAGCTTACAAGCTTTTGTTGCCTGTATATGTACAGTGGCGGCGGTGGCCTTGTATCAATCACCGAGTAATCAAAAGGAAGGTTTCACTCTTATTGCTTTACTGTTAGTGAGTGTTGGCTTGGTAATGCCGTATTGTCTATGGAAGTTATTTACCAGTTTTTCTTACACTATGCCGTGGGTCAAAGTTCGTTGGTTCTTTGCTGATATGGCTGCCAGTATGAGCTATCGTGGAGTTGCAGCAATGGCATTTATGTTGGCGCTAGCAACCAATATTGGTGTGGTAACTATGGTCAATAGTTTTAAGGAAACTACAGATAAATGGTTGGTCCAAAGGTTATCTGCCGACTTGTATATTACTCCGACAATATCCTCTGCCGCGCGGATTAGCCATTGGCTTGAAACGCAACCCGAAGTAAAAAGTGTTTGGTGGCGATGGGAGAAATCACTTCAAGCTAATACGGAAACTATTCAGGTTGTAAGTTCAGGTGAGACGGAAGGTGAGCGTAAATCGTTAACCGTGAAATTGGCTGTACCACAATTTTGGCATCATTTACATCATGATCGAGGTGTTATGGTTAGTGAGTCGATGTCACTCAAACATAAAATTCACCCTGGCGATATTATCAGTCTACCTGAACCCTTAGGGGGGAATTGGCCTGTTTTAGGGGTTTATTATGATTACGGAAATCCATATAACCAGGTAATTATATCAGAAAGTAAATGGTCAGATACCTTCCAAGGTGAAGGCGATGTGGCTTTAGGGGTAGTATTAAATGATCAAGCGGCCCCAAGTGATTTAATACAGCGTATGGAAAAAACGTATAGTTTGTCTCCGGAAAGAATATATAACAATAACGCTATGCATACTAAGGCGATGATTGCGTTTGACCAAACTTTTAAGGTTGCGGAGACTTTAGGGAAAATTACGTTGTTCATTGCGGTATTTGGCTTATTTGTTTCGACCGTTGCTGGAGAAGTGTCAAGACAAAAGCAGGTTGCTTTACTACGTTGTTTAGGTGTGTCTGGTAGGGAGTTAGTTATTTTAGGAGCGTTGCAGTTGCTTGCGATAGGACTATTTACAGCTTTCATTTCTTTACCACTTGGTATCTTAGTAGCGCAGTTAATGGCAGATGTTGTTCTTAAGAATGCTTTTGGTTGGACTATGCAAATAACCTTGCTGCCTGAACAATATATTTCTACTTTTATTTGGTCACTCTCGAGTTTGTTTATTGCCGGGGCGTGGCCGGTTTGGCACATGGTCAAATCGACACCAATGAAATTGTTGAGGGACTCATTATAATGAAGACCAAACGATACCAATGGATGTTTAAAGTCGCTGTAATGACGCTTGCTTTCTTACTGCTGTTTGGCTTGTTAGCCCCTAATTTCGTCAAAGAGTTAGTGGCTAAAGAAATTGACCACCTTCATATTCAAGTGGAATCCAAAGAAGGTAATCAAGCAGTATATGATCCTGTTTTACCAGATTACACCATTAAATACGGTAAAGATTTTGCAGAGCATGGTGGCTTTCATAATGAGGTTTGGCACTACAGAGCCAACTTAAAAGGTGATGATGGTCTAGACTATGGCGTGCAGTGGACAGTTTATCGTGTTGCGAATGGTGATCATCAAGGCGTTGGTTGGGAAAATGCACAAATCTATACTGCGCAAGTCGTTGTTTCGACTTCCAAGCATTCATGGTCACAGCAGCGTATTGCTCGTGGAGGCATTGGGCAAGCTGGTGTAATGATGTATCCATTTAGGCTATGGATCGATGATTGGAGTTGGGTTTCAAATAATAACTTTGCTATTGCAAGCCAGTTGAATGTTAAAACGGACGATTTCCAAGTCACACTACAAAATGCAGCTTATGGACCTTTTGTTTTAAATGGTGATAAGGGTTATGAAAAGACGCATGATCTGATGTCTACTGCGTCTTATTCGTTCAGTGCTCCTTTTATTAAGGCGAAAGGGAGTTTGATTCTGAATGGTAAAGCAGTAAAAGTTTCAGGTATTGCTTGGTTAGATAAAGAGTGGGGTAACCATCTTGTTGCTAACCGTTCGCTACGTTGGGATACCTTTAATCTTCACTTGTCTGATGGTCGAGTTTTGTCCTTGACCCAATATCACAATCCACAAAATATTCGCTACATTTCAGGCTCTCTATCAAGTAAGAATGGCTCGACCATTAAGATTAAAGATAGTGAAGTGAGAATTTATCCAATTGAAAAGCAACAATTACTAAATGGAAGACTCTTACCTTTACGTTGGGTCATTGAGCTACCAAACTATCAAATAAGTTTAATTACTCAGTCTCTAAATAAAGAGTTATGGTTACCATTTTGGATTCCATCATGGGAAGGTCCTATCGAGGTGACAGGAAGCCATAAAGGTGTTGGCTTTATGCAATTGACGGGTTATTAGGAGTATCTACATTTATTATTTGTATGATTTTTAGTGTATTTACTGTGAGCTATTCATATTGTTGACTTTGTTGTATATATGAAAGACTTTTTGAAATTTTATTAATTCGGAAAATCCGAGTATTAGTATCTAAACAATCGATTTTTATAGTTTTAATTATCCATATACTATCGATGCATGTTTTGTCAGATGACTTACGCTAGACTAAGGAAAAGGTTTTATGCGCGATAAAGTAGTTAATTTTTTTAAGATGGAATCAGCAAGTGGCATCATTCTCGTGATTGCAGCTGTTATTGCAATGCTGATAGCCAACTCATCATACGGTTCTCTATACCAAGATACCCTTCATACATATATTTTGGGAATGTCAGCATCTCATTGGATCAATGATGGTTTAATGGCGGTGTTCTTCTTACTTATTGGTTTGGAAGTAAAACGCGAATTATTAGTTGGGGCATTACGTTCTAAAGAAACGGCGATGTTCCCCGCGATTGCTGCTATTGGCGGTATGCTAGCTCCGGCCTTAATTTACCTTGCATTTAACTATAGCGACCCTGTTGCAGCTAGTGGATGGGCGATTCCTGCGGCAACAGATATTGCTTTTGCACTCGGTATCATGGCGTTGTTAGGTCCACGTGTTCCTGTGAGCTTAAAAGTATTCTTATTAGCTTTAGCGATCATTGATGATTTAGGTGTAGTCGTGATAATCGCGTTATTCTACTCGAGTGACCTATCAAGTCTTGCTTTACTGGTTGGCTTCATTGCGACCGCTGTTTTGTTCTACATGAATATGAAAAATGTTACCAAAACACGTTGGTACTTGATTGTCGGTTTCATCTTGTGGGTGAGCGTTTTGAAGTCAGGTGTCCACGCAACACTTGCAGGGGTACTGATCGGCTTTGCTATTCCGTTGAAAGGTGAAGAAGGTGGCAAGTCTCCACTGAAATCACTAGAGCATGCATTGCACCCTTATGTGAACTTCCTTATTTTGCCTCTCTTTGCTTTTGCAAATGCAGGTATTTCTCTAGCAGGTGTGTCTCTAGCAGGCTTGTCATCAACTGTACCGATGGGTATCGCGCTAGGTCTATTAGTTGGTAAACCTCTAGGTGTATTCACCTTTAGCTGGATATCGGTAAAAGCTGGTTTAGCTCAATTACCGGCAGGGATTAACTTTAAGCAGATCTTTGCGGTTTCAGTACTGTGTGGTATCGGTTTCACTATGTCGATCTTTATTTCGTCACTGGCCTTTACTAATGTAGCTGCAGATTTTGATACTTACTCACGTCTTGGTATCTTAATCGGCTCAACTACCGCAGCCATTTTGGGTTACGTGCTATTGCATTGCTTCCTTCCTAAACAAGCTGCTGAGCAAGTGGTTACGGAAAAATAAATGAGTCAATGATAAAGAGGCCACTTCAAGGAGTGGCCTTTTTTACGTCTTAACAAAAATAAGAAGTGACTTCGATGCAGGCAAAAAAAAGCCCAAATCAATTTGAAATGGGCTAAAAACAATATAGGAGTTGTATATGAAAAAATTGCAGTTAGGTGTAAAAAACTGATGGATGAACAAACTAAGGCATGTTTCCAGCTTATTTCCACTTGCTACGTAATATAGGACTGGGTTAATTGCATTCGGTTCAATCTTTTTTCAAAAAAAATCGAGATTAGTTGTAACACATTGAATTTATTATACCCAAGTAACTTCAAGGTGTTTACATTCTGCATAAATCTACCGTGCCTAAAGGTTTGGGGGATAGCTATAAATTCTCCACTTTGAAGCTACTTGGGTATACATTTTAAATTTTCTAATGAACTATGTTTCGCATTTGTGATCTTTGCCGCTTGTTCAGTTGATCTATCCTGATAATATTCAAACAGGTGTTTAATACGAGTGATTGAAATGACGGCAAAGAATAAGACAAAAGCAAAAATCATGGATGTAGCGGAAGCATTGTTTGCTGAGCACGGCTTTAATGATACGTCATTACGTACGATCACCACCAAAGCTAATGTCAATCTAGCATCGGTAAACTACCATTTTGGAGATAAAAAAACTTTGGTTAGAGCGGTACTTAACCGTTACTTAGAAGCATTTATGCCCGAGTTAGAGAAAAGTCTAACAGAGCTAAATCAATGTGATGATTATACGATGACGGATGTGTTTAATACTTTAACGCACCCAGTATTATCTCTAGATAATCTTCGTCCAAATGGCGCAAGTCGCTTCATGTTGCTGATTGGTCGCGGTTATACCGATGTACAAGGACACCTGCGTTGGTTCATTACTACTCAATATAGCAGTGTACTTAACTTATTTACTGATTCGGTAAAAAAAGCCAACCCGGCGTTAGATGCTGAAACTTTATTTTGGCGACTACACTTCACTCTAGGTACTTGTGTTTTCACCATGTCATCAAGCAAAGCACTTGCGGAAATTGCTTATAACTCCTATGGAAAAAAAGTCGATTCCGATGTGTTTATTCAACAATTAATCCCATTTTTAGCGGCAGGGGTTGCCGCTCAGCCTAGATTTCAAGAATAGACATTGAAGAAGAACTTTTAAGTTTGGACTCGAACATAACAAAAACAACTAAACTAATAACGTGGATAAAAGGAATAGATTATGAGCTCGCTAAGACAAAAATGGATCAGTGACCCAGCGTTTAAATGGTTTAAACAAGTATTACCACCGTTGTCTAATACAGAAAGAGAAGCGATGGAAGCGGGTAGTGTCTGGTGGGATGGGCAGCTTTTCTCTGGTACGCCAGATTGGCAAACTCTGCATAACTACCCTAAGCCAACCTTGACAGAAGAAGAGCAATCTTTCATTGATAATCAAGTTGAAACATTACTTGCGATGCTTGATGACTATAAAGTTGTGCAAGAAGAACGTGATCTTCCAAAAGAAGTGTGGGACTACATCCGCAAAGAGAAGTTCTTTGCACTGATCATAGATAAAGCCTATGGCGGCTTGAATTTCTCCGCTCATGCAAACTCAACGATTGTGACCAAAATTGCCACTCGCAGTATTAGTGCCGCTGTAACCGTAATGGTTCCTAACTCTTTAGGCCCGGGTGAACTGTTATCGCATTATGGTACTCAAGAACAAAAAGACTACTGGCTACCACGTTTATCTGACGGTACCGATATTCCATGTTTTGCTTTAACTGGCCCAGAAGCTGGCTCGGATGCTGGCGGCATTCCAGATAAAGGTGTGGTGTGTAAAGGCATGCATAATGGGGAAGAAGTTTTAGGTGTTCGCCTTAGCTGGAATAAACGTTATATCACACTTGCGCCCGTGGCCACTGTCCTTGGTCTAGCATTTAAACTTGACGATCCAGATCACCTACTTGGCGATAAAGAAAATCTTGGTGTTACTTGTGCGTTGATTCCTGCCGATCATGAAGGCGTTGAAATTGGTGAGCGTCACGATCCGCTAGGGTTAGCCTTTATGAATGGTCCAACTCGCGGTGAAGATATCTTCATTCCTATGGACTGGCTAATTGGCGGTGCAGATTATGCAGGTAAAGGCTGGCGTATGCTGGTGGAATGTTTGTCAGCGGGGCGTGGTATTTCTCTACCGGCACTTGGTACTGCGATTGGTCACCTTACTAGCCGTACAACCGGTGCTTATGGTTATGTACGTAAGCAATTTGGTATGTCGATCGGTAAGTTTGAAGGGGTGGCGGATGCCATGGCGCGTATCGGTGGTATGACGTATATGCTAGAAGCGGCGCGTACTTTAACCACAACTTCATTGGATATGGGTGAAAAACCGGGGATTGTTACCGCGATTGCCAAATATCACATGACGGAAATGGCGCGTACCATCTTAAATGATTCAATGGATATTCATTCTGGCCGAGCGATTCAAACTGGCCCAATGAACTACTTAGCGCATCATTACTATGGTGTACCGGTTGCGATCACCGTAGAAGGGGCGAACATCTTAACTCGTAACCTTATGATTTTCGGACAAGGTGCAACTCGTTGTCATCCATTTGTACTACCTGAAATGGAAGCGGCGGCAAATCCAGATGAAAAAGCCGGTGCAAAAGCGTTTGATGAATTGTTATTCAAACACATGGGCTATGCAATTAAAAATAGCCTAGGGGCGTTTAGCATGGCGTTAACGGGCTCTCGCTTTGCTAAATCTCATACCTCTGGTGCGACGAAGCAATATTACCGCGACATGACTCGTTTAAGTAAAGCATTAGCGGTAACGACAGACTTTGCTATGTTAACTCTAGGCGGTGAACTAAAACGTAAAGAGATGCTATCGGCGCGTCTTGGTGATGCATTGAGCTACTTATACTTGAGTTCAGCAGTGTTAAAGCGCTATGAAGATGAAGGCCGTCAGCAGGACGATCTAGATTACGTTCATTACGCAATGAATCATTGTTTAAGTCAGGCTGCTAATGCTTTAGAAGAGGCGTACCGTAATATTCCTAGCCGTATTGCAGGTAATCTTCTTAAACTGTTGGTTTTCCCATTAGGCAATCGCTTTAAAGCACCGTCAGATAAGCAAAAAACTAAAGTGGCAGAAAGTTTAATGACTCCGGGAGCACATCGCGAACGTTTAACGCACCTTTGTTATATCG
This sequence comes from Vibrio algivorus, assembly GCF_002218005.2. GTDB lineage: Bacteria > Pseudomonadota > Gammaproteobacteria > Enterobacterales > Vibrionaceae > Vibrio > Vibrio algivorus. The sequence goes on along the minus strand of NZ_AP018678.1, from coordinate 1,428,519 downwards.
GTGACGATGAAAATGATAGCGTTGGGCTTATCGAACGAGCGTTTATTGCTATGTACGGTGTGAAGCATCTAGAGCGTAAAATGATGAAAGCAGTCAAAGATGGTAAGTTAGCAAAATCTGGTTCGTTAAATGAGCGCTTACAAGCGGCGGTTGAGCAACAAATCTTAACTCAAGACGAAGCGGAGCAAGTGATGAAAGCGGACGAAATTCGTTACCGTTCAATTCAAGTTGACCACTTTAGCCATGATTTCAGCGAAATTCGCACCCATGATACAGATAAAAAGGAGAAATCGTCAAAAAAGCTTGATAGCGCGGCTTGATATGAACGCGCGTATATCATACAAAATAGATGATTCTTGAGTATACTTAACGATAACGCCACAGCTACTGTGGCGTTTTTGCTTTGGTGGAGTTATAGCTAAACAGGTCTAACCACAAGTGTATAAAGCAAAAAAATGCAGAAATAAGATGCGAAACCTCGGATAAACTTTTATCCTACAGGGGTTTTTTAAAGGAAGCTGAATATGATCATCAAACCGAAAATCCGTGGATTTATCTGTACAACAACACACCCTGTGGGTTGTGAAGCAAACGTAAAAGAACAAATTGCCTATACTAAAGCTCAAGGCCCGATTGCTAACGCACCAAAGCGCGTGCTAGTGGTTGGTTCTTCAAGTGGCTATGGCTTGTCATCTCGTATTGCAGCTGCATTTGGCGGTGGCGCATCAACAATCGGTGTGTTTTTCGAAAAGCCTGGCACAGAGAAAAAAACTGGCACAGCGGGTTGGTATAACTCAGCAGCTTTTGACAAGTTAGCGAAAGAAGAAGGTTTGTACTCTAAAAGCCTAAATGGTGATGCTTTCTCAAATGAAGCAAAACAAAAAACGATTGAACTGATCAAAGCTGATCTAGGCCAAATCGATATGGTGGTTTATTCATTAGCGTCACCAGTACGTAAGATGCCAGAAACCGGTGAAGTAATTCGTTCATCGCTTAAGCCAATTGGCGAAACGTACACTGCAACTGCAGTTGATACCAATAAAGACGTTATTATTGAAGCCAGTGTTGAGCCAGCAACAGAGCAGGAAATCAAAGATACTGTCACTGTAATGGGCGGCGAAGATTGGGAACTTTGGATGGCAGCATTATCTGAAGCTGGTGTACTAGCAGAAGGTTGTAAAACTGTCGCTTATAGCTACATCGGTACTGAGCTAACATGGCCAATCTACTGGGATGGTGCACTAGGTCAGGCAAAAATGGACCTAGACCGTGCAGCAACCGCATTAAATGAAAAGCTAGCGGGCCTTAACGGTACTGCGAACGTTGCCGTACTGAAGAGTGTTGTCACTCAAGCAAGTTCTGCAATTCCAGTCATGCCTCTTTATATCGCGATGGTATTTAAGAAAATGCGTGAAGAAGGCGTACACGAAGGTTGTATGGAACAGATTCACCGCATGTTTACTCAACGTCTATACAAAGAAGATGGCAGCGCGCCACAAGTGGATGACAAAAACCGCCTTCGTCTAGATGATTGGGAGCTACGTGAAGACATTCAACAGCATTGTCGTAACCTATGGCCTCAAGTAACCACTGAAAACTTGAAAGAGTTAACAGACTACGTTGAGTACAAAGAAGAGTTCTTGAAACTATTTGGTTTTGGTGTTGACGGTGTTGACTACGAAGCTGACGTAAACCCTGAAGTTAATTTCGACGTTCAAGATATTTAGTCTTACACGTAAGAATGAATAAAATGTAAGGCGCTCCTTGGGGCGTCTTTTTTATTTTTTCGAAACAGTTTCGTAAAGGACACCAATAAGGTCAATATGCAGTTATTAGAGTTAAAAATAAAGCCACCGATTGTTTCTGTGATTGCTGTAATGATAATGTTTGGGCTCGACTACTGGCTACCCAGTGACAGACTAGGTGTAGGGCAATATCGATTAGGGATTGTACTGGGCTTAGTGCTTATTGGTTTTATGCTTGCGGTTATTGGTGTAAAGACGTTCATTCAAGCAGAAACAACTATTCATCCCGATTTAAAGCATGCCACCAACAAACTTGTTACTAATGGTATTTATCGACTTTCACGAAACCCAATGTACTTAGGGATGCTACTTAATTTATTGGCGATTTCAGTGTGGCTTAATAACTGGCTAACGATCGGGGTATGTATTGGTTTTGTTTGCTATATCTCTCAATTTCAAATTAAACCTGAAGAACGTTTCCTACAACAAAGGTTTGGTAAACAATATACAGATTATTGCAAAAAAGTACGTCGCTGGTTATAAAGTTTAGCATTACTCTTTAATTAAAATAGGGTGATAACAAATACCACAGATTAAAACCTTGTATCATTTTCGCAAGGTTCTCCATCATCGTCACCATCCATCTTGGTATTGGGGCAGTTTTGTATAAAGAACTTAGCTTCTGCTCGTGAGGTCATTTCACTGCAGTATTGACGCCCATCACAGGTAAAGTTTTCCTCTGATGCTGAAAAGCTTGGAATCGAAATATTTGGTGGTGAATATTCATAATCTGCATTCACTTCATTGTTGTTAGACGATGTACTTGACGTGGCAAATTGATTCCAAACCCAAACTCCTGAGGTTATCACTAAAACAGGTGCTAACCGCTTTAGTAGGCTTGGTCTGCTGCGATAACTTCTGTTAGAACCTGACCGTTTAGAGTTAGTTAAAACGGCGACACCTTCAATACTACAATTGACCGCACGAGTTTTCCCGTTTAATTGTTCTTCAATTTCAAAGTAAATCCAATCGCCAATCACAGGCTTTCGGCTCATTGATTTTAATGTTGAAATATGGATGAAAGTATCTTGTGAGAGTGTTTGTGATCTGATAAATCCAAAGCCTTTATCATCACTCCAAGATTTTAGTTGTCCTTTATGCATCGTATTACCAATCAATGTGTGAAGGGAAGAACTGAGTACTAGACGACCGTTTGATTAGAAATATATAGGTAGAATAGCCTCATTGACTTAAATAACAGGAACATGGAGGCTTTACCAATGACTTGAATTCTTAAGGTATGCGTTTGCGATGCATTTCAATTTAATCGATATAAGGTTCAAAAGAGGAGACTTATAGTTTTAAACCTTATTATTTATAATATTTATCTGTATTTCGGTTTGAACTCTTTGATACTTCGTTTCTGTGCACTGCGACGATTAGCTTGTTTGTCACGAACTGGACGTTTTGCGGCGCCAGAACTTGGTTTATCAGTGACAGGAAAATTCGTCAAATTATCGAGAGGTAATGTACGTTTGGTTAGCTTGCGTATTGCTTCTAGCGCTAATATTTCAGCATGACACACCAAAGATATAGCAAACCCTGTGTGACCAGCTCGGGCAGTACGACCAACTCGATGGATATAAACGGGTGCACTTTCCGGTAGATCATAATTTATTACCATTGGCAGAGCATCGATATGAATGCCACGAGCAAGTAAGTCAGTTGCAATTAGTACTTGGATTTTTTTGTGTTTAAAATAAGTGAGAGTTTGTTTACGTGTTGATTGGTCTTTATTGCCATGTAACGCGGAGGCTTTAACTCCAGCTTTAATCAGCTTTTTAGTTAAAGCATCGGCGTTGTCTTTAGCGCTTATAAAAACCAGAACTTGTTGATTCGCGTGTTGTTTTAGTAGTGCCAACAGAGCTTTGGTTTTACTACCTTTGTTCACTAGGTATAATTTTTCATCAATATGGTCGACGACGCTATTCTGGTTATTTGACTGAATTTTTTGAGCATTTTGCATAATCGAATGCATTTTCTGTTCTAATTCATGGGCTAATGTGGCAGAGAAACATAGTGTTTGGCGTGACTTAGGCATAAAGCTAATGATACTTTGAAGGTCCTTCCAAAATCCCATATCAATTAAACGATCGGCTTCATCTAGCACCAAGTGCCGCATTACGGATAAGTCGAGTTTATTTTCTTTAATAAGTGCTAATAATCGGCCTGGTGTTGCAATAATTAATGTAGGGTTTTCGGCTAGTTGCTGTAATTGTTGTTCGAGATCTACACCACCAAATAGGCTTGCCATTTTGATATGTAAGCTTTTAGCAAGAGGTTGAAGGTTGAGGTTTATTTGTCGTGCGAGCTCACGAGTTGGCACAATGATGACTGCGTGAATCTTATTGTTTGCTTTCGTTTCTGCAGCAATCATAGTGAGTAGTGGTAGAGCAAAAGCGTATGTTTTTCCACTGCCAGTTTGGGCAAAAGCGAGTATATCGGTGTGGTTGAAAACTTCGGGGATCACTTGTTGTTGGATTGGGCTTGGAGTGACAACCGAATCAGGTAATGCTTTGATCAGGGTGGGATTGAGTTTGAGTTCGGTAAAGGTCATGAAGGACTGCCTGTCAAAAATATGCGTAGAGTGTAGCACATAAGGAAAAATACAAAGCCGCCATCGAAACGGAACGATAGCGGCTTTGTATTTGAGGATTAACGCTGTTGTTAGCTTAATATAATGATTAAGGTGCCGGCGAGCGTCATTAATATATTGGCAATGGCATAAGTCCCTGCATAACCAAGCGCTGGGATGGTAGATTTAGCATAATCATTAACAATATCCATTGCCGGTGCACAAGTTCTTGCACCGATGATGGCACCAAATAGTAGTGCACGGTTCATCTTTAGTATATGAGCGCCAAATAGGTAAGCGACCACAACCGGAAGTACGCTAATGAGGAAGCTAACGCCGACAATTTTGAGGCCCATTTGGCCTAAATATTCGAGCATGTTCGCACCAGCACTTAAGCCGATTCCCACCATGAAGACCATTAATCCGAGATCTTTAACCATATTCAGCGCACCTTGAGGTACATAACCGAATGTGGGGTGGTTTGCTCTTAAATAGCCTAGGGTTATGCCTGAAATAAGTAAGCCTACCGCATTACCAAGTCCAAAAGTCACCTGACCAAATGTCATGGTGATTAAGCCAAACAATAAGCCAATAATAAAGAAGCTACAGAAGGCCAGTAAGTCTGCAATTTGGCTATGGATCGAGATGAAACCAATTCGTTCTGCTAAGCCAAGTACACGACTTTTTTCACCACTAACTTGTAAAATATCGCCTTTTGCCAGCACGATATTAAGATCCATTGGCATTTCAATTTGTGCACGAACAACACGGTTTAAGAAACAACCATATTCTGCAATGTTAAGATCAGAAAGCTTTTTACCCGCAATACTGTCACTTTTTACCACGATTTCTTCTTCGGCAATACGAAGGTCAAGCAAGTTACGATCGAAGACTTCTTTACCATTACGGAAGCTAGGATCAAGGCGAGCGTGACTATCTGGGTAGCCGACTAATGCGATTTCATCACCAAGTTGTAATATCGCATCACCATCAGGATGCGCGAGGATACCATTACGGCGAATACGCTCGATGTAGCAACCAGTCTGGCGGTAAATACCTAGTTCACGTAGATTTTTGCCCCCCGTCCAATCGATTAGCTCTTGTCCAACACGGTAAGCACGAATAATAGGCAAATAGACTTTACGTTGACCTGCACCGCCTAGACCACGTTCTTGGGCAATACGCTGTGCTGAATCACTGAGGTTTTCTTTTTGCAGTTTAGGCAATAACTTGGCAAACATTATCATGCTAGTTAAACCAATCAGATAAGATAATGCATAACCAACCGATAAATTATCTAAAACCGTGGATAGCTGCATGCTATCGGGAATGGTTCCTAATCCGGAGTTTAATGCGTCTTGCGCCCCTACCAAAATTGGAGTTGCAGTCATTGAACCGGCCATGATACCAGCGGTTAATCCGAAATCTAAGCCAAAGAAATGTCCTAAGCCATAAGTTAGTGTGGTTGCAGTAATCAGCACAATCAAACTTAAAAAGAAGTAGTGCTTACCATCACGGAAAAAGATACCGAAAAAGTTTGGACCAGCTTCGATGCCGACACAGTAGATAAACAGCATAAAGCCAATCGTTAGTGCCTCAGCATTAAATTCAAAACCGAGGTTTCCCATGAATAGAGCGGTTAGTAACACTCCAATGGAATTGCCAAGTTGAAAGTTTCCGAAACGGATTTTACCAATAGATAAACCGATCGCTAATACGACAAACAACAGTAGTATAGGGTTTTGGTTTAAGAGTGCAGCAACGTCTATATTCACGGTATTTCTCAGGTGAAATTAAAGTACAACAAAGAGTAGGAGCATGGCCTAAAAACTTACCATTGAAATCAGCAAGCTTGAGTAGGATAGCTTAGTTGTGAAGTGTATCGGATAAATGTGGAATTAATAAGAAAAAAAGTAAAAATATTAGATTAAATTTTACGCCGTTAAATATTAGCTGATGATGTGTTGTGATTTGGAGGTGGGTTAAAAAACGGCCAGTGATACTAGCCGCTTTAAAAGGGGGGATTTGAACACGTTTTATTCGCTGTATAAGCCTAGGTTTTCTTTTGCATAAGCTTCAAACTCTGTAAATCCACCTACGTGATCTTGGTCTACAAAAATTTGAGGAACGGTTTCAACTGGTTTACCAACAGTTTTTTCTAAATCGGCTTTGCTGATACCTTCTGCATGAATATCAACATAGCGGTAATTGAAGTCATCACGCTCTTCTTTTAACTTTTCCGCTAGTTCTTTTGCTCGTACACAAAACGGGCAAGCTGGACGGCCAAAAATAACTACAAACATGGTTTATCTCCTTCCAATTCGTTATGTGGCACACTATGCCTTAAGAGCATACATTTTTAAAGTTGAGAACGGCTTATTTTAAGAGTTAAAAGTAATTAAGTATGTTGGATTCACCTAAAATGGGCTTGTTTTATTGTAACGAGAATCTCTTAGTACTTCTTTTACTCGTTTTAAGTTTTCTCTAAAGCCTGATCCGCGACGTAAAGTAAAGCCAGTCGCCAGTACATCAATCACCACCATTTGAACAACACGGCTTGCCATTGGCATATAAACATCCGTGTCTTCTGGAATGTCGAGGGTTATTGCCAAATCACACACTTGCTCTAAAGGAGAGTCTTTCGCGGTAATAGCAATCACAGTTGCTCCATTCTCTCTTGCGATTTGAGCGGTTTCAACTTGGCTTTTTGTTCGCCCAGTATGAGAAATTAAAACCACAACATCATTTTCTGTCGAGTTAATGCAGCTCATTCGTTGCATCACTACATCATCAAAATTCATGATTGGAATATTAAAACGGATGAACTTATTTTGCGCATCTTTTGCAACCGCAGAAGAAGCACCTAAACCAAAAAATGAAATTCGTTTCGCTTGAGTGAGCAGATCGACCGCACGGTTAATTTGAAAAGGGTCGAGGCTATTTTTTGCCACATCTAAACAAGCCATGGTGGATTCAAAGATTTTATGAGTATAAGCGTCAGGGCCGTCAGATTCTTCTACATTGCGATTTACATAAGGAGTACCGTTGGCCAGACTTTGGGCTAAATGAAGCTTGAAGTCTGGGAATCCTTTGGTATCTAAGCGGCGGCAGAAACGGTTGACGGTTGGTTCACTCACGTCAGCAATTTTGGCTAAGGTCGCAATACTGGAATGAATCGCGGTTTGTGGGGCTTCGATGATGACTTCTGCGACTTTTCTTTCTGATTTACTGAAAATATCTAGGTTCTTTTGAATTTTTTCTAATGTATTCATATTGCTCTCGAAAATGCTGAGACTCAAAGCCAAGTTGGGTAATACTTGAATATAAAGATAGGGTAGTCATTGCCCAGATATACCCAGTCCATGAGTACATTGTCAGTATAACCACGGTGAAGCGATATTCATGTATTTGGTGGCATTTTTTATAGTCATAACATGACAAACTTCAAATTAAATTACAGTTTTGTAACTAATAAACCTAGCTTTTCGCTTTATAGTAATGGTATTGGTCATTGGGTTTCTGCTTTTAGAAAGAAATTTACAGAATGTTTGTTAGATTTCTTTTAAGGCTTCTGCAAATCGAGCTTCTGCAAAATTTTGGCTGTGAGTTGGTTAATTTGTGGTAAAACTAATGAGCTCGTTTGAGCAATTTGTCGTTGTTCCTCGATAACCGAGTGAAGAATGTCATGAGTTGTGAGTGGGTTAGCGAGCACTACGCGGAATACACTGGTTTCCATACGATCCCATTGCACTGGCGTTAAACGAGTCCGAGAAACAAATGAAAGGCCATTTTCACGTTGTTTCTTTTGAACGAATTGTGTCAGCTCATTGAGTAATAGGTGCAATTGTTGACGCTCTTCAGTCGATGCGACTAATAAGGCTTTTCGCGTGTCTTGTGGTACATAGCGGTAGGTTAGCAAGCATAGTTCTGGCTCAGAAATTAACTCGAAGTCATTTTGCTGTTTGATTAAGCTGGCAAAGTAGCGGGCTTTATCAATACTTTGGTCAATTAATAATTCATAACCTGGGCGGCTAATAATATGCATACTGGAATACACGAGCATCGCCATGCCTGAACGGGAACCTTCCAACGTGTGTGAACCAAGGTCTTTTGAACCTTTACGTAGAATGTATTCAGCATGGTGTTCAACCGCTTTCATCGCCTCTGGATCTTTAAATAACACCATCCCAGCTCCCATTGGGATATATAGCTGTTTGTGGGCATCTATCGTCACTGAATCAGCGCGTTCTATGCCTTTTAATAATGAACGATGATTATTCGACATTAACGTCGCGCCACCCCAAGCGGCATCGACGTGGAAGTGGCAATTTTCTCGCTGTGCAATATCGGCGATGGTGTCTAGAGGGTCAATGTTTCCCGTTTCAGTGGTACCGGCTACACCAATAATCGCAAATGGTTTGATTTTTTTTGCTTTGAGTTGCTTGATGGTTTCTTCAAGTGCTGTCGGGCAGATGCGGTTATTTTCATCGGCTTTAACAGGGACAAGATTGGATCGTCCAATACCGAGTACATCGGCAGCTTTTTTTAGAGAGTAATGACCACGTTCAGATACTAATACCGCCATTCCCTGATAGCCATAGTGCATCATGGCATTAAACAGACCTTCTTTTTCTACCCCTTGAAAATTACCATTGGCTTTTAATGCATTGTTACGAGCAACCCACAATGCAGTGATATTAGCAATGGTACCACCAGAACAAAACGCTCCGAGTGAATGTTCCGCACTATGCATCCATTTTTGGTAAAAACTCTCGGATTGTCCGTAAATTAAACGGTGTAACATGCCAAGGACTTGGCGCTCTAAAGGCGTGAAGGCTTTGGATGTCTCAATTTTTACTAAGTTTTGATTAAGAGCAATCATGATTTTAGACAGCGGCATTAAAAAGTAGGGCAATGCCGATGTCATATGACCAATGAAGCTTGGTGCAGAAGTATGCACCGAGTGGGAGACTAGGGTATCAAGAAGATGTTGAGTATGCTCTGAAACAAAGGTTGGAAACTCGGGAATCGCTGCATCTGAAAAATCTTTCTCGATTTCTGTTAAGGGCTTTTCTTCTGCGACAATATGCTCTCTTAAGAATTCATTTAGATTCTGCGAAAGTTTTTGTTCTATGTTGCCCAATGTTGAATCGGGAGCCTCTGGCACAGTAAAAATGCGCAGCAAGCTCTCAAAATTGACATCGACAATTTTGTCGTTAGATCCCATAACACGTTTTCTTCTAGAGTTTCCGTTGATTTGAGCGAAATAATTTATCGTAATAAATCCATAAAGTCTCGCTCAAATGTAGGTAGGTTGTGTGTGGCTGTGCCCGAGGCTACATTATATAGTTACTTACATTCTATCGCGTTAGTTTTAGCAACAGATTGATTGTATTTGTCTAATGCAGGTTTAATATTACTAGGGTGGCTTAACAAGTCAGCAAAAGCAGAGCGTAAATCATAGTTTTTTTCATTTGGTGGTGATTGACGGTCATCAAATGTTGTCTTAGCAATTTTACCAAGTTCATCATCACGCTGTGATAAGGTTTTAACATCAGCTTGAGAAAGTTTTAACCATGATTCTACTTGCTCATCTGTAGCAATTTTTTCAGGCTCAGAGGTGAGATAATAATCCACTGCAGCACGGTTTAATTCAAAATGGTGGGTTCTACCTTGTAAAAACCAATCACCGACCTCTTTTAAATCTGGATTCGACTCTGTGGTAATCGATACAAGGTCTTGGTACCAAGTCAAAGATGCATCAATATAAGCATCGTATTTATCAATGAAGCATTGGGGATTTTTATCTGTAGCGGCAAACACGGAACTGCTGAGAGATAACAATAAAAGGGCGATAGCAGGTTTTTTCATTTTCTTTCCTTGAAGTAAGGCATCAATAAAGCCATTTATTATAAATGATGGCAGCAGTCTAAATCAGTGCATCATATCACTTTTTTATTGTTTGTTTTTTCGAATTTACGCGCCCAATGATACGAAAAATAGCATAAGTACCGGAACGAGTAAGCTGAGAATAAAGCCGCTGACTATGGCAATAGGGACACACTTTACACCGCCAGTACTTTGGATGACAGGCAAAGTAAAATCCATGGCGGTCGCGCCAGCATAACCAATACTGGTGCAAGGGTAGCGACGAATAAACATAGGTATGGCAATTAAGGCAACCAACTCACGTAGTAACTCCAACATAAAAGAGGCACCACCATAAACGGGGCCGTAAGCATCTCCCATTAAAATCCCCGCAAGTGAATACCAACCAAACCCTGATGCCATCGCTAAACCGTTAGTCACAGGTATATCCAATATATACGATGCAATGATGCCACCAATCCATGAGGTTCCAACAATAATACAAGCGATGATCATACCGCGTTTATTTAAAATAATTTGTTTAAGAGTGAGGCCGCTATTTCTTAATTGAATCCCAATAAAAAAAAGTAAGAGTAATAAAATACCTTCGCTCGTTTCATTAATATACGGCATTTGGAAGGGGAGGATTAGGCCCAATAATAAGCCTGCACCAACGACTAAAATGAGCTTGGCAGATTCTAATGCCATCATGTAAACCGGCAATGGGGCGGCTTTCGACTGGGCTTCGACAGGCATCCATTTATCAACTAGTGGTAGAGCAGCCAGGTTACAAGCACCAATCGCGATAAAAAAGGTAAAGGTGAATAGTGCAATAGTCTGCAAATTACTGCCGAGATTATCTAATGCCGACAGACTTAATCCCATAAAAAATAAGATAACGTAGATCAAATAAGAAACGGCTTGATTGATTCGGTGGTGCCAAGTTTCGCTGCGAAGGGTGATGAAGTAACCCACGACCAACGGCAGGAAAATCATAAATACACCTGAATACATAAACACCTCAAATGAAAAGCGAGAGAGTTGAGCCTAATTGCGCGACCATCTTAATGATTTTGAGAATGAAAATCATCTACTTAAGCTGAGGTGTATTTATTTTTTATGGTGAATTAAGTTTATTGCCTATTTTATAAGCCCTGGCTTTTATGTGGTGTTATTGAGTTATTGAATGTGTCATTACATTTTCATGACATGATAAAAATAATAATGCGAGTAATTTCTCATTTTTCAAAAGGTTTTCATATTTAGGTGTGAGCTGTGCACTTACTTAATTTTTATCATAAAGTATCATTAATATTAGAGCGTGTTCATAAAAACATGGTTAATGGAGTCGATGTTTTTAAGCTTGCTCGCAAAAATATGGAAGTTATAAATAAATATGTCTTAATGACGCTTGTGTATTGATCGGGGGATTAAACATAAGTACGGAGGTTACACATGGGCAGCAATATGGAGCGTTCTTTTTTTGAATATGTAGCTAAGTTTGGCTCGTTTCAAAAGCGTTCAATGTTTGGAGGAATTGGATTATTTAGTGAAGATGCAATGTATGCACTAATTTCCGATGGAACTATTTTTATTCGTGGCGGTGGTAGTCTTGATAAGACCTTGGAAGAGAAGGGTTGTAAAAGATATAAACACGTAAAAAAACAAACGGTGGCAACGGTAAATTATTTTGATGTGACGAAATTATATACAGAAGGTGATGAGTCACTCGATAGCATCATTCAATTATCAATCGAATATTCTAAGCAGGAAAGAGCATTTCAAAAATCCGCAGACAGTCGTAGGTTACGCGATTTACCCAATATGCAACTTACACTTGAGCGAATGGTGAAAAAAGCAGGTGTGCCAGATGTGAGTACATTTTTACAAATGGGGCCAGAAGATGTCTTCATGAAAGTAAAAGAAGCGTATGGTGGCGATGTCGATATACGCTTGCTGTGGAAATTTGCCGGAGCAGTAGATGGTTGTCATTGGAAACTTATTCAAGAGCCTAGAAAGCAACAACTTTTATCCAGTGTACACCACTAAGTAACATTCATTTCTTAAAGAAAAGCCTCGCATTTTGTGCGAGGCTTCGTTGTAATTTTTGTGGGTAACTTTGATTAGTAGTTAAAACGTGCTGTAACCATTACTTGGTCGCCGTAGATGTAATTTAACTTACCTTCGAGTCCAATCGAGAACAGTTCTGTTGCATGGAATCGACCTGAAATTAAGCCATAAACCTCATCGGTATCATCATGGTTGTTGATTTTGTAGTAACCAACTTGACCACCAAGTTCAAACTGTGGACCTAACCATTGTCGAACACCTAAATTCACTTCCATCCCTGTGTCATCATCGAACTTGCCTCTGTCATCAACTAGTTTGAATAACATTTCACCTGTAATGTCTGTCCAGTTACTTACTGGCGCATGAAACCCTAGGCCAGCAGAAAGATCGTAATCGCTGTCAAATTCAGAATCTAATGAAAAAATGGCGTGTGCATTAGGATGGATAGACTTACTGACTGCAGCACCAAAAGTCATCGGGCTAAGGCCAATTCGTGCATCAATATAATCGTAGTTAAAGTTGCTCATATTGGCTGAACCATTACTAGCGGCAAAAGTAGACCCAGATACCAATAGTAGGCCAGAAAGAATCAGTGACTTGCGCATGAAAGAAAACCCTTTTCTTATTCAATCGTAAAAATAGCAAATGAATTATTTATTTGTTTTTGCTCTATGTCGCTGATTTTGTCAGAAGCCGCGCCTGATGTAAATTGGCAAAGTACTAGTTAATGTAAACATTCCGATAAATATTACTGCTTTATATATCAATTAAACTTATACCCTTAGTATCTAAATCTACTACTTTGTTGAGGGTGTTTATTCTCTTTAGTCATACAAACGAGCTATAGCGTCATGAGGCTTCATTTATAGCCTCTCGGCGGCTTAAATTATTTTGGGTACATTAAACTTCGATTGGAATTGTTTTTTTTCCATGACATCAAAAATGAATTTACGATAGACTGTTTTTTATTTGCCAAGGATTAAAATGAATAATGTAAAGAAGTTTGCAGCAGTTGGTGGTGCAGTATTATTAGTTGCGTGTTGGCCATTAGCGCTAGGGCAGTTCGCTCAAACGACCATTCAAGATACGGTAAATAAGCTGGATAAAAAAGAGGTTAATGTTGAGCTTGTAAATTATGACCGTGGTTATCTGAGTTCAATAGCACAAACGAAAGTTACAGTGGTTGATCCCGTATTAAAGCAACAGCTTGAATTAGATGGCTTACCAGCAGAGTTTTTGTTGGATCATACAATTAGTCATGGTTTGGTCAGTATCGCCACTGATACTAAGCCTAATGACTATTCTCGTTTACCGATCGATATCCATTCTGTTACCTATATTAATGGTTCAACAGTACTGGACATGACTAGTCAAAAAATGGTTTTTAATTTTGCCAATGATGTGAATTCGAAATTGGAGTTTTCTCCTGCAAAATTGAATGCTGATATTAGCCGGGATGGCCATATTAAGTTTGATTATGCTTTTGAAGGGTTTGATGGCCACTTTAGTAATGGTGAAACGTTTATAGTTAACTCTGTTTCTGGCTCTGGTAATGGTCAGAAAAAAGAGGGTTTTTGGTTGGGGAGTCAGCAAATTACTGTGGGTGAAACTAATATGGTTGACGCTCAAGGTGTAAGTATGGTTGATGTTCATAAATTTGATTATGAATTTAATACTGAAGAAAATGCGAAAGATAAAACCTTTTCTAGTCACCATAAAATAGCGGTAGATACTGTAGAGCTTGTTGATGATACATTGACGAACCTTGGTGTTGATGCTTCATTTAATGCTTTAGATATGGAATACTTTTCTCAGTTATTAAGTGTTTATCAAGATAAAGGCCATGCGCTCAATAATGATGATATTAAACTAATAATGGCATCTATTGATGGCTTGTTTGAAAAAGGGTTCAGCATTTCTCTTAATGAGATGAAAGCCTCGATTGACGAAGGCCAGTTTAACAGTGATTGGTTACTGAATTTCCCTAAAGGAGATAACAAAGTGACTAAAAATCCAATGCAAGTGATTTCATCAATTAATGGTGGAGCCAATGCCTTTGTTTCTAATGAAATGGTGACTCAATTTCCATTTATTGAATCTGGCTTAGATAACTTAATCCAGCAAGGTATTATGGAGAAGCAAGCGGATGGCTACCATCTTAATGGTGACATTAAAGGCGGCAACATTGTATTTAAAGGGGGAAAAACATTACCTCTATTTGTTGTACTTGCACCACTGTTTTTATAATCGGAATTAAATACACGACCTATACCTAAGTAACTTGGGTATATATTTCTCATTGAAAAAATAAGTGTTTTGCGATGAAAGAGGCCAATGTGGCCTCTTTTTTTATGTTTGAACAAAAATGGCTTTTCTCAATTAAGTAAAAAATGGTATTACTGTAGGTAAATTCGTTATCTTCATTTGTCATCTACGCAGGAGCAAAATTCATCATGGAACCTATCTATAACTTCAGTGCTGGCCCAGCAAGTCTTCCTAAAGCGGTTATGCAACAAGCTCAGAAAGAGTTTTTAGATTGGAATGGCCTAGGCACATCCGTTATGGAAATCAGTCACCGCAGTAAACCTTTTTTGAAAGTCGCTGCGGACGCAGAGCAAGATCTACGCGATCTACTTTCGATTCCTGATAATTATAAAGTTCTTTTCTGCCAAGGTGGCGCCCGTGCTCAGTTCGCTGCTATTCCAATGAACTTATTGGGTGATGCTAAAACCGCAGATTATATTGATGGAGGATACTGGGCTGCCAGTGCGGTTGATGAAGCACAAAAATATTGTCAACCGAACGTGTTTAAAGCGTCTACCGAAATTGATGGTAAAACGGCAATACAACCAGCTTCTGATTGGCTTTTATCTGATGATGCTGCTTATGTGCACTTTTGTCCGAATGAGACAATCGATGGCATTGAAATTAATGATTTACCACAAACAAATAAACCCATTGTCGCAGATATGTCCTCAACAATTTTATCGCGTGAAATTGATGTGTCTAAATATGGTGTGATTTATGCTGGTGCTCAAAAGAACATTGGTCCAGCTGGCTTATGTATTGTCATCGTTCGTGATGACTTACTTGAATTAGCCAATTCAGCATTGCCAAGTATCTTAAATTACAAGGTTCTGTTTGAAAAAGAATCAATGTTCAATACACCACCAACTTATGCTTGGTATTTATCAGGCTTAGTCTTTAAATGGTTGAAAGCCAATGGCGGTGTTACTGAAATGGAAAAAGTGAACCGTGCTAAAGCAGCACTACTTTACCAATGCATTGATGAGTCGGATTTTTATCGTAACAACGTACATGCGAATAATCGTTCATTGATGAATGTACCATTCCAATTAGCTAAACCTGAGCTAGATGGATTGTTTCTTGAGCAAGCAGAGGCTCGTGGTTTACAAGCTTTGAAAGGACATAGAGCAGTCGGCGGTATGCGAGCGTCTATTTATAATGCAATACCATTAGAAGGCGTACAAGCTTTAGTTGATTTCATGAAAGAGTTTGAAGTGGCTAATAGCTAATAAATAACTTCAAATTTATGAATAGATAAAAACCGCCAAGTTGATCGTTTTCAATTTGGCGGTTTTTTTTTGGATTACATTTCTTGTTTAGAGCACTTATAGACGTTGGTGCAAACGGTGGTACAAGCCATTTTGTGCCAGTAATTCGTTATGATTGCCTTGCTCTACAATCTCACCTTGTTCCATCAGACAAATCATATCCATCTTTTCTAGACCAACTAAGCGGTGAGTAACGAATACCACGGTTTTATCAATAGTATGCTTATTTAGTAGTTGCATGATCTGGCTTTCGGTTTGTTTGTCTAAGCCTTCCGTTGGTTCATCTAATAGCATAATTGGAGCGTTATGTAATACCGCGCGCGCAATACCAATGCGACGTTTTTCACCACCAGATAGTTGACGACCGCCATCACCTAACCAAGCATCTAAACCTATGCTCTCATTAAGGTGAGAAAGCCCAACTTCTTCCAATATATGTTTCATTTCTTCATCGGAAGCATCAGGCTTAGCTAGCTGTAGGTTGTCTTTTAATGTGCCGTTAAGAATATCAACACGTTGACTAACAACTGAGATACTTTGGCGTAAACCTTTCTCAGTCCATTGTTTTATAGAACTACCACCAAGGAGTAATTCACCAGAAGTGACATCAAATTGGCGAGTTAACAATTGTAGTAGGGTGGATTTCCCTGAACCAGTTTGGCCTACAATCGCCAGTTTCTGACCCGCATTCAAATTCACCGATACAGACTTCAGCGCATCATTATTACTATCATGGTAACGATAATTCACATTGCTTAGTTGAATATCGTAACTTTGGCTGGCTTCGGTGCCAGATTCAGCAAATACAACATCTGGTGTGGCTGAAAGCACTTCATTTAATCTACGCGCCGATTCTAAGGTTTGCCCTAAGTATTGGAATGCACCAGCGATTGGCATTAATAGCTCAAAACTTGCCATGGTTGCAAAAGCCATCATCGCGACCATTGGGCCCGGAGGTTGACCGTTAACTCCATCCGCGGCCATCCAAATGATTAACACTAGGCTCCAACCATTTGCTAATAATAGTAGGGCACTTGCTAGACCAGTGTAGTGAGCATTTTTAAATTGATTTTGAATCAACGAGCTTTGGTGTGTACTTATAGCTTTGCGGTATTTGGGTTCTGCGCCAAATAATACTAATTCACTGTGGCCTTGTACCCAATCTAGGGTTGCAATACGTAATTTCGCTTTATTTTGGGTTAGCATTTCACCATTGTACTTGCCTAATTTGTAGAAAATAATTGGCCATAGCAGTAGTAAAGTGAGTAGAATCGCTCCAAGAGTTAAGCCTATGGTTAAATCAAACCAGGCAATGAACACGGTTAATGACGCGATACCAAAAATGCCGACAATAATTGGGCTGACTAAGCGTAAATACACGTGATCCATAGCATCTACGTCTGCTACAAGGCGGTTGAGTAGATCGGCATCACGTAGCTTTGATAAGCGGCCCGGGATAAGCGGTGTGAGCTTTTTAAAGAAGAAGATACGTAGATCGGCTAATAATTTGAAAGTTGCATCATGGCTAACAACTCGCTCACCCCAACGGCCAGCGGTTCTTGCCATAGCAAAACCTCGAACACCACCACCAGGTAACATGTAGTTGAAGGTTTCTCTTGCAATCGTGAGCCCCGCTACTGCCGCAGCCGATAAGAACCAACCTGAAAGAGTAAGTAAACCAATTGAGGTAACTAAAGTGGCAAAGGCTAAAAACATACCCAGTGATAGGCTAAACCAGTGCTTTTTGTAAAGTTTGAGATAAGGTGCTAACTCACGCATCTAAATTCCCCTTATTCTCGTTGTCGATTTCAATTTTTGAAGACAACATTTGAGCAAATAAACCTGAATCTTTAATAGCATCATATTGGCCGGATTGAACAATCTGACCAGCATTCATTACCAAGATATTTTCTACTTGTTTTAAGTGTTCTAATTGGTGAGTCACCATTAATGTGGTTTTACCAATGGTATTATCCGCTAATGCCTTAGCCACTAATTTTTCACTATGTGCATCTAAGCTGGCGGTTGGTTCATCTAATAACCAGAACTGACCATTTTGCAACATAGCGCGAGCGAGTGCTAAACGCTGTGCTTGCCCAACAGATAGGCCACCCGAACGGTCGCTAATGTGATAATCCAACCCATGGCTTTCAACAAAGTCAGCTGCAAAGGCATCTTGTAGTGCTTTGGCGACATCTTGTTGAGAAATATTCTGTTGCCCTAGAACAATGTTGTCATAGATGCTGCCGTTAACCAGTAGAGGGTTTTGACCAACCCAACTGATATTGCTACGCCATTGTCTTAAATCGAGTTCTTTTACTTCAACACCATTGATCTGCAAAGAGCCAGAATAAGGTAGAAAGCCTAGAATTGCATTGATTAAACTGGTTTTACCTGCGCCACTTGGGCCAACTAACGCTGTTGTTTGGTTGGCATCTAAAGTAAAAGAAATGGGGCCAACTAGCTTAGTTTTCTCAGGGCTAAATACTTCTAACTCATGGGCGGTAATCACGATGTTATCTGGCGTAGATAAAGGTGTCGTGCCTGATTTTGCCGCTTCAACATCAGCATCTAAAAATTCAACAATACTTTCTGCCGCGCCTAATGCTTGAGCTTTAGCGTGGTAGAAGGTGCCTAGGTCTCGTAATGGTTGGTAAAATTCGGGAGCTAATACAAGAACAAACAAGCCAGTAAATAAGGTAAGACCTGCGCCGTAGTAGCCAAAGTTAAGTTCACCAATGTAGCTAAATCCAAAATACACTGCGGTAATCGCAATGGAAATAGAAGTGAAGAATTCAAGTACTGCTGAGGATAAGAAAGCAATACGCAACACATCCATAGTGCTTTTACGTAAAACTTCTGAAGCGCCACGTAATAACTCAGTTTCAGCTTCAGCTCGATGGAATAGACGAATTGTTGTCATGGATTGCAAACGATCATAAAAATGACCGGATAAACGCTGCAATGCTTTGAAGTTCTTTTTATTGGCATCAGCCGCTTTCATACCAACTAATGCCATGAACAATGGAACCAACGGGGCGGTGATGAGGAAAATCAAACCTGCCGCCCAGTTGGTTGGGAATACGACAACTAAGATCAAAAATGGAATAAAAACGGCGAGTGACATTTGCGGTAGGTAACGAGAGAAGAATTCTTGCATCTCTTCAACTTGTTCTAGTAGCAATGCAGCCCAAGTACCGGCTGGTTTTCCTTTAATATAAGCCGGACCTAGGTCACGTAATTTGTCTAAAATTTGTTGACGAATATAAAGGCGTACTGCTTCACCACACCGGTAACCTGCAATTTCACGGCCCCAAGTACATAATGCACGACCTACGATCATCACCGCTAAACCGATGAAAGAACTGACGAGTTGATGTTTGTCGACATTCTCTATAATGATGTTATGCAGAATAGAGGCTAAGAGTGCGGCTTGACCGAGTAGAAACAAGGTAGAAAGAACACCTAATCCTATTGTTATCAGTAACCATTTTTTTGCAAGTTTACCTTGTTGTTTGAGCCATTTAGTTAAATGACGTCTTTGCTGTTTATCCATGTAAGACTCATTCCCATCAGGGGTGAAAAGGGGCAGGATTGCATCTAAATAACCACAGTTGAGGTTAAAAAGGCCATTGTTATAAACACTGAAATTCGAGAGTATGCTGCGTTGGCACGACAGTGATATAAAACATTGGCTTGTGTTACTTTCGCCTTAATAATGAGGCAGGCATATTCTATCAGTGATTGATTCAATGTTTTACTCAAGAATATGTTTTCGCTAAGAAAAAGAGGACCGAAGTCCTCTTGGATGAGTATTATTTCACCGTGTTTAGCGCATCTAGGTAGCGTTCTGCATCGAGTGCCGCCATACAGCCAGTACCTGCAGATGTGATCGCTTGGCGGTAATTATGATCCATAACATCACCCGCAGCAAAAACACCCTCAATACTCGTTTGAGTTGCGTTACCTTCTAAACCGGATTTTACAATGATATAACCATCTTTCATTTCAAGTTGGCCTTGGAAAATGTCGGTGTTCGGCTGATGACCAATCGCAATGAAAGCGCCCATCACATCAATGGTTTCAACGTTATTAGATTGAGTATCTTTAATTTTAACGCCAGTTACGCCCATTTCATCACCCACGACTTCTTCAAGAGTGCGGTCAGTATGAAGAATGATATTGCCGTTCTCGACTTTATCCATTAAACGATTAATCAAGATTTTTTCTGCGCGAAAGCTATCACGACGGTGAATTAAGTGTACTTCAGAAGCAATATTTGACAGGTAAAGCGCTTCTTCTACTGCGGTATTACCACCACCTACTACTGCGACTTTTTGATTGCGGTAGAAGAACCCATCACAAGTTGCACAAGCAGAAACCCCACGGCCTTTGAAGGCTTCTTCAGATTCTAAACCTAAATACTTTGCCGATGCACCTGTTGAGATAATTAATGCATCGCAAGTATATTCGCTTGAATCACCTTTTAGACGGAAAGGGCGTTGGCTAAAATCTACTTCATTGACATGGTCAAATACAATCTCTGTTTCAAAACGTTCTGCATGTTCTTTCATGCGTTCCATTAATCCTGGGCCCGTTAGTCCCTCTGGATCGCCCGGCCAGTTTTCAACTTCAGTTGTCGTGGTTAATTGGCCACCTTGTTGCATGCCTGTAACTAGCACCGGTTTCAAATTGGCACGCGCAGCATAAACCGCCGCAGTATAACCTGCAGGACCTGAACCAAGGATGAGTAAATTACAATGCTTAACGTTGCTCATGAAGACTCCAATTTGAATGCGATATTGTGTCTGAATTGTATGGAAAATGTCGCATTAAAGAAAGTAATAGATTTACATTCTGCAAAGGAAATGGAAGAGGAACGCAATTGCACCGCTAAACGGGATTTTGTTTTCAGAGTTATATGCTAAATAGTTATGTCTAAGTGATTGTTATTGGCTGCCTACATAGAATTAAGTTTTATATTTAACTGCTTAATTTGATTTGATTAGATTAATGGCTAAGACTTATACCAATGAAATATATACCCAAAGTAATTGAAGTTGCAGTGAGGCGACAAGTGAATGAGGCCCCATGAGCATAGCTCGTCTATGACTTTCTTTAATAAAGAGATAGGGGACGAATGAACGCCGGCAACAAAGCTGTAGCTTCAAGTACGACGGGTATAGCTATATTGAGAGGTTGGTATGACTAATGAAGTAGTAATAAATCGCCCGAAGAATGAACTGCAACTCGTTCAACTAGGTCGTGAGGCCTTAATGCCTATACTAGAAACCTTTTCTGCGCTTCCCCATACGAATCATGCTGATGGGCAATATCGTTTACGTCGTTATTCCGTAATCTATTTTCTTGATGGTGAAGTAAAGCCGAGCGATAAGCATGATTTTGTTCAGACTAGTGATATTAACCATTTCCAAGGTGATATCGTGCGACGATTTGAACCAATTGAAGCTGATATGTTGGCGAGTACAACATTAAAAACAATGTGCAGTCATTTTACGCAATCGAATCACTTACCGAATGGGCAAGAGATTGAGATTCATCAAATGAGAGTAGCGGCGCTAATGGAGGAAACTCCAGTTGCGCCAGAAGGTGTGCATCAAGATGGTTTTGATCATATCGCTATTATTGGCATCGCGAGGCATAACGTAGTTGGAGGGGAGATTATGCTTTATAACCACGATCATGAAGCCCCATTTTTCCGAAAAGTGTTGGATGATGGGGAAATGGCAATGCTGGATGACCATCGATTATGGCATAACGCTCAACCAATACGTGTAATCGATCCTAAACAAGATGGGTATATGGATGTGATGGTGTTAACTGCTAAGGAAGGACGTAATGCCACAAATTAAACATTTAAATATAGAAGTATTACGTAAAGACTTTCCAGCCTTGCAACAGAAGCATCAAGGTAAGTCAGTGATATTTATGGATGGCCCTGGAGGTGCGCAAGTTGCCAATGCCACATTACAGGCGATGCAAGATTACCTAGGCCAATATAATTCAAACCTTGGTGGGGCCTTTTTTTCTAGTCAGATAACCACAGATCTAATGAGTAAAGCTCGCTATTATGCGGCGACACTCATCAATGCCGAACATCCAGAAAATATGGTATTTGGCGCTAATATGACGAGTTTAACCTTTTCACTAAGCAGAGCGATTGCCAAAGAATGGAAGGTGGGAGATGAAGTGGTTGTTACAAGGCTCGATCACTACGCTAATGTGTCTTCTTGGCAACAAGCAGCGCAAGATAAAGGTTGTATTGTTCACCAGATAGATGTCGAACCTGAAACTTGTGATCTTAACTATCAACAACTTGAATCGGTGATTAATGAGAAAACCAAACTTGTCGCGGTTACTTATGCATCTAACACCACAGGTACGATTGTTGATATTAAGCGAGTGATCGATATCGCCCATAAAGTTGGCGCTAAGGTGTTTGTGGATGCGGTTCATTATGCTCCTCATCATTTAATTGATATCCAAAAGTTACACTGTGATTTTTTGGTGTGTTCCGCTTATAAGTTTTTCGGGCCTCATGTGGGTATGATGTACATTCATCCTGAATGGCTACATAGATTAGATCCATACAAAGTTGAACCTGCAACCAATATTGGCCCAGGACGTTATGAAACGGGAACCCAAAGTTTTGAAGCTTTATCTGGCATGGTTGAGTGTATTGAGCATTTAGCTGCGTTAGGTGATACGGGACTATCATTAAGAGAGAGACTAGAGCAAAGTTTTAGTGCCTATAGTGCTCATGAACAACAATTATCGGAAGTATTTCTACAACATTTAAACAAGATGCCTGAAGTGACATGTTATGGGCATATCAATCTAGACCGTATTTCACAACGAACACCTACCTTCGCATTAAAAATCAATGGGGTAGATTCTGGTGAGATGGCAAAGTTTTTGGCGAAAAAGAACATTTGTGTTTGGAGTGGGCATTTTTATGCGATTGGCCTATTAGAGCAATTAAATTGTTCGGAAAATGGTGGGTTATTGCGAGTCGGCTTGATGCATTACAATACTGAAGAGGAGATTACGGTGTTTTTTGATGAGCTTAAGTTGGGTATTAAGGAGGTAGCCATCGGTTAATTAGATATAGGCAAAAACTTGCCGCTATCAAGCAAGATCTTGCCTACTTAATGTTGTTATTAAAATGAAAAGTTATTGAATTTATTGGAAATAAAAAATGGCATGGTATTTGCTTTTTGTTGGCGTGATTTTAGGTTGAGGTTTTTGCCTCATCAATTAACTAAAACAAAAAAGGATATTAGTAATGCCAACTCCATGTTATTTATCAATCAAAGGCGCGACTCAAGGCAACATCACTGCTGGCGCATGTACTGCTGATTCTATTGGTGATTCTTACGTAGAAGGCCATGAAGATGAGATGCTGGTTCAACATGTTGACCACACTGTCACTATTCCAACCGATCCACAATCTGGTCAACCTTCAGGTCAACGTGTTCACAAACCATTCAAATTCACCGTTGCTTTAAACAAAGCGGTTCCGCTGATGTACAACGCATTAACGTCGGGTGAAAAGCTAGATGAAGTGGAACTGAAATGGTACCGCACGTCAATCGAAGGTAAACAAGAGAACTTCTTTACTACCAAGCTTGAAGGCGCAACCATCATTGATATCAACTGTGAAATGCCACATTGCCAAGATCCAGCAATGAAAGACTTCACGCAAAATATCACGGTATCGATGTCTTACCGCAAAATCACTTGGGACCACAATAATGCGGGTACTTCAGGTGGTGATGATTGGCGTAAGCCTATCGAAGCCTAATATACCCTTCGTACTTGAAGTTGCAGCTTTGTTGACGGCGTTCATTCACTTGTCGCCTCACTGCAACTCCAATTACTTTGGCTATAGATTAGGTACTCGAGCTTGGCAGTTTTCTGCCAAGCTTTTTCTGTTTATTTTTCGTTTCAATACTTACCTGTTTGCTTTGGGTGTGGATTGCTCGCGCACAAAGTAAATCGGTAAAGTGTTAAACATTAAAAGGATAGGGCATGGCTACGCTACACTTTAGTATTCTCGTCGATGGCGTCAATGACGAAGATTTAGTGGTAAGAAGCTACCAAGGGCAAGATAACTTTTCTTCCGTTCAGCACGTTGATGGTACTTGGTGCCATGGTTTTCGTTATGACATCCAACTTGCTAGTCGCCGACCGGATTTCACCGCCTTAGACATGGTGGACAAAAAAGCCGAGCTTGTCATGCATCGTGACGGCGAAATAGTTCAGCGTATTAACGGTATTGTGCGTAACTTCACCCAAGGTGAAACCGGCCATCACCATACCTTTTATGCTTTAACTCTCGTGCCTGAAATTGAGCGTTTATCCTTGCGCCATAACAGCCGTATTTTTCAATCGATTTCTGCGCCGGATATCATCGCCACCTTATTTAAAGAAATTGACATCCAAGACTTTGTCTTTGCATTAACTCGCACGCCAAAGCAGCGTGAGTTTTGCATGCAATACCGTGAAACTGACCTTGAGTTCATTAATCGCCTTGCCGCTGAAGAAGGCATGGTTTATCACATTGAGCAGTTCAAAGGTAAACACAATGTCTTGTTCACGGATGACTCTCAACTCATTACTTCTCTAGACTCACCAGTGCCTTATAACGTGATGGCCAGTGGCATTAGTTCAACGCCGTATATAAAAGAATTCAGCAAAACCACTCAGTTTGAAGTCAGTGAAGCACACAGCGGTGATAACAGCTTTAAAAAACCGCAGTACACCTTTAGTCAGCAGGCCGTCGCCAATGATATGGATTATCAGCGTGATACCTATGAGCACTTTGACGCGCCGGGGCGCTTTAAAGATGACGCAGTTGGTAAAGAATTCAATCAACTACGTCTAGATAGCTTGCGACGCCATGCTCATACCGCCAAAGGCAAAGGTAATGAGCCACAGTTACAAAGCGGCGCCAAGTTTGAATTAAGCGAACACAGTGATGACAACTTTAATAAAAACTGGCTAATAATCGCCAGCACTCATCAAGGCGACCAACCGCAAGCGCTCGAAGAATCCGCCGGCGGCAAACCGACGACTTACGCCAATCAGTTTCAAGCCATTCCAGCGGAGAAAACCTGGCGCATGCCACAGATGACCCGTCCAAAAGTGGATGGCCCGATGACTGCTTACGTGGTTGGCCCAGAGGGTGAAGAAATCTTCTGCGATGAATATGGTCGCGTGAAACTGCATTTTCCGTGGGATAGATATTCCAATGGCAATGAACATAGCTCATGTTGGGTCCAAGTCTCACAAGGGTGGGCCGGCAGTCAATACGGACAAATTGCCATTCCACAAATCGGTCATGAAGTGATAGTGTCGTTTTTAAATGGCGACCCGGACCAACCTATCGTGACTGGTCGCGCCTTTAACGCACAAAATTTACCGCCTTACACACTGCCCGATAACAAAACCAAAACCGTGTGGCGCAGTGAATCTCACCAAGGTGAAGGCTTTAACGAAATCAGTTTTGAAGACCAATCTGGCTCAGAGCAAGTGTATGTTCACGCGCAAAAGGACTTTAAATCCGAAACTCTCAACGACCACATCACCGATGTAAATCACGACCAGCATTTAACGGTTGAAAATGACCAGTTCACTCAGATCAAAAACAATCACAACCTCACGATAGAGGGCGAAAGCCGTAGCAAAATCACCAAAGACCAAACCATTGAGGTTGATGGGGCCATTCAAGTAAAAGCTGGCACTACAATCATCAAAGATGCAGCAACAGAAATTCATCTGGATGCTGGGCAAAAAATAGTATTAGAAGCAGCGAGTGAATTGACTATAAAAGCCGGGGGAAGCTTTATAAAAGTGGATGCGGCAGGGGTTCATTTAGTTGGTGCTGGTGTGAATATTAATTCCGGTGGTAGTGCAGGGAGTGGTAGTGGTTATTCGGGGGCTTTACCTATTCTTCCGCTAGATATTGAGCCTGTCCTTGCCCCAGCGAATGCGTTACCAGTACAAGTTGCTGCCACCAAAATGCAAACATTAGCGATTGCCAACGTTAGTTTAGCCAAACTTTGTCAAAGACAAGTCGATGGCTCTTGTACTCGTGCAGATTGTGCTTGTGATAAGGAGGCATCTAATGAATAACTTTTGGATAGTGGTAGATACTGTACGTATTCCTGATGCATTAAAGCAGCTTAAAATGATTGCAGTACTTGAAACCGTTTTACCTTTGTATGCTGGCTCTGATTTTGATTATTTAATCGAGCAAAGCCCATTAGTGATTAACTTAGGTTCAGATGAAACGATATTAGAAAAATGGCGTACATGGTCGTTATTTGATTCAAGCTCGGTGATTTTCACTATGGATGCCGAGGTAGATCAATACCAACTACTTGATCATTTGCAAGCCTTGTTGACCGTGAAAATTGAACAAACTGAGTTCTTATTTCGTTTTTATACCAATGTTTTATGGCAGCAAGTGGCGGCCGATCTTAACCATGAAGATATGGCAACAATATTAGGCCCTGCAAGTCGCTTATATTGGGTAGATTCATCTCAGAATGTCCAATCGTTTCATAAGGTGCACGATAAAAAGAAAATGCAAGAAAAAGCAGACGAAACGCGCCCTTACCATCTAACCTCATCGATTTTTAAGCAGTGGGTATAAATCATGGCTCAATACACAATATTAAAAGATGACTGTTTAAGCTTATTGGCGCAACGTTTTAATACCTCGCCGGAAATCTTGATGAGCTTAAATAGCGAGCAAATTAAAAACCCTGACCTTATTTATGAAGGGGATACATTAACACTGCCCGATCCGGCAATTGAAAGTATTCCTTTGGATGGTAGCCGTACGGAGTTGCCTCAAGCACCTACTGAATTAGCAGGAGGCGAAGATACCTGTTCGTCACCAATTGATCTTGCGGATATTTTATATGTGCCTGCTCACCCTAAAACCGGTAAGCAGTGTTGGTATGGCATCACCGAAGATGCTAAGAAAATTATTGAAAAAGAAAAAGCGCTGTTAGATAGCACGATAGTGGAAGGTGACGTACAAACGACTACTCAGAATTTAAGTCAACTAGGTGTGTTATCTAAATTTTCGGCGAAACATTTTGAACAATTCATGTCTCAAGACAATGCGGATGATTATAAAACTCTGAATTTATTTAAATTAGTGATCACACGTTATTTATATAAAAAGTCTGACAACGATCCGTTTGATGTGCTTTACGATATGGCAGAAAAAGCCAATGTCGACATGGTCAATTTAAAAGGTAAAGTTGAGAATTGGAGAAGGTATTCAGAGTATATTAAAAGTCGCTTAAAGCAATCAGATGCTTTCAAGAGAAAGATGCAAAACAGACAACGTTCTCGCTCTGGAGTTGATGCTATCTCTGGTGCCTCGATTAATACGGCGAGAATAGAGGTAACCAGACAAGCTAAAGCTGACCAATATTTATTGGACCAATTACATAATACGGTGCTTAGTGACATTACCGACAAAATAGAAAGCATGGAAGAGGCGGCTATTGATAATGCTGAAGGGATGGATTCGGATGATGGTACAGAGTTTGTTTATCGAGAAGAGTTAAAATACTTCACCAGTGAGCAGCAAGAGACGATTGAAAAATACGCGAAAATGCTCTCAGATAATCATGATGAGATGTCGATTGCTCAATTACCTCATGATAAAGCAAAACAGAAATTAAAAGCCCTGATTCGACAACCTCAAGAAGTGTTTTCGCCTTATGGCGTGAGTTGGTATTCAGCCGCGGTCAGTAACCTAAATCGGCAAGGCTTAGTCGTTAAAGAGCAATGTTTAACGTTAGCGCAGTTAGAAGGTGATAGCCTAGCGAACCAAGGCCCGAAAGTACTAAATGAAAAAATGCCAAATTGGCGAGCTGCTAACCAAGTAATTGATATTAAAGAAGATGATTTTATATCTGACCTTTATCTTGAGTGTTCGGGTGGGGCGGAAGATAAAGAGCTGAAAGATGTGGTTAACCGTGTTGATCTAGATTGGTCTTACTACCCAAGTTTAGCGTTGATAACCTTAATTGATAATACGATAACCGAGCACCAGAAGAACTTAGCGCAAGTATTAGGCACAAAACTGCCGCTTGATGAGCTTTTTAATCAGTTGCTATGGGTTAAAAAAGTGGCGAAGGCGCGCATCGAACTTTTAAAAGGCGTGGCTCAATCTCGATTAGAGTCATCCAATCCTACTTTAGAATTTGAATCGCCTTTTGTGGCTTCTCTGCCAGCCAAGCTCACCTTGTTGTGGGAGAATACGTATAAGGCGAAAATCAAAAACAAACAGGGGTTTGCCAATGACGCGAAACTCAATGATTTACAGGTGGTCGAATGCAGCTTGATGTCGAGCGGCGAGCTGTTTTACCTGCGTGGCCCTGCTTGGTACATGCCAGAAAGTAACGAGGATACTTTATGTTCGCAGGCCAAAGAACATGTGCGCAATATTACTAGTCAAATTACGTTTGCGAGTCAGCAATCCAATAGTGAAACGCCAGTCAGTTCATTATCGGAAGCGCTTGAAAAGCTGAAAAAGCCAGAGGTGAAGTTGGATTTACTACCACTGACCAAAGAGAAGAAATTTGATACCGCATTTTGGTCAGACGGTTACCATTATCAAGATGGTATCAGCCCAAATGGTAACGAAGCCCAATACAGCGCGGATGCGGGGGCACAGTTGTTCCGTTTTAGTAGTAAAGCGGCGGCGACCTTAAATACGCCGTTAAGCAGTTATCAAAATGCGTTGAAAAATCCAAAACAATTGGGCGGCTCAGGTGAAGTTTCAGCGAATTTTACGTTGCTGCAAGCGCAAGCCAGCTTTATGTTTTGGTTGCCGTTTGAAAAGGGCAATGTGGGTGTAAAAGAAGTAAAAGAAGCCAAAGGCTATGAGCTGAAATTAGACTACGTCGATACTCATAATAAAGAGCAAGAATACCAAGCGGGTTGCTTAGCGGCCAAAATTGAAGGTTCGGTGTATGGTTTAGCAGGTGCATCTTGCCAACTAAGCGCTAAGGTGGCGTTTGGTCCTTCTGATACAGGAAGCGGTAATTTTGGCATAAAAGGCAGTTCGGTCACCGCCTTTGACCCCAATATTCAGCGTGTAAGTGTATTGAATACTGGCCCAGTAAGCTCCGATTATGCTGCGGAAGCGGGTGTTACCGTGGACGCCTTTGCCGGGGTTGAAGCTGGCGGCAGTTTAGGGGCAACGGTTTATTGGCAGCCACCACCGATAAAAGAGAAGAACCAGTACCAACAGCTTGGCAGTATCAATGGTGAGCTTTCTGCCTCTTTTGGTGTCGGTAGTAAAGGTGAGTTCCGCTTATTGTTCCAGGGTGGAGTGTTAGTGTTGGTTAGCTCAGCAAAATTGGTGATGGGGCCGGGCGCCTCGGGTAAGCTTGCGATTAATCTAGACATGTTAGGGGTAGACCGATTTGTGGATACCTTGCTTGGGGTACTCAAGCAGCACGATTTTAAACGTTTGAGTGTGTTTGGTGATGTCGACAAAGACGGTAATAATGAAGACTTTGCGAAACTCAATAATGTATTAACGCTTGCCATGACCATGGGCTTAAGTGTAGCAGACGTGTTATTGATGCCAGTATCGACATGGGCGGAATATAAGCAAAGCACTTTAAGTAAAGAGTATGCACCGTTATTGGCTGATAATCTCATTGCACTTAAAAAACAGCCAATAATGAAGCCTTGGGTGATAAAACTACCGCCTGAAACCTTACGTAATTTATTGACCTCTTTAGTTAAAGAGCAAACGACAATAGTTGGCTCTAAATCGGCAGAACAAAACAATCAAACTCAGGCTCAAGCTATTGTACAAATCATGCAATGGTTGGTGGATGATGAAAGCGACAATGTCAACTCGAAGCGCCAATGGAAAGAAAGTTTAATTCGTATGAATGAGGATCCTGCGATATTGCAAGATAAGCCTTTGCAATGGGAGTCATTTAAAGACAATTGGTTTAAGCTGGCGAGGTTTGTGAAGCCGTTTAGTGCAAATAGATTAGATGTCGATTTTGATCGGTTATCTAGTGTACTTTGCCAAAATATGGTGCTGACTTATTCGGATGAAATGGAAGAGCCATTAGAGAATAGTTATCAAAGTAGCTATGTGACACTACCTAAAGTGAAAGTACGCCGCTATCACGCTTATCCTATTTCGATGGTGGAAAACCCATTAGAAAAAAATAAGCCAATTCAAATCCGTAACACGGATGGTGAGATTGAAACTAAAAAAGAATTTATTATGGAGTGGACGATTAATGCCGCGTTATCTTAAGTTATCTATCAGTGTTGTATTATATGCCTTTACACTTGGCTTAATGGGCTGTAATGATTACACGCCTAACCCCGAAGAGGATATAGCGATTTTTCAACCATTTATTGATGCCAACATTAATAAAAAACCGGATGACCCGTATATATCCAGCACCGTGAAACCGGGAGATAAACTGTATCCATTTTTAGTGAGTTTACAGCATGGAAAATATGATGGTGATCTATTAGAGAAGTTAGTTGCGGAATATGATGCTGATGCGATGTATTGGTATGCACGATCAGATATAAACAATATAAAAAGAAGAAAAGAAAATTTTAAACTATTAGATCAGGCCGCAAATAAAGGGGTACCTTACGCAGCATGGGCCTTATCAAATCAAAGTTCAGATTGTCTTATGTATTTAAGCTCTGCAAGCCTTGGTAGTGAAGTATCACAAGGCTTAGGTAAGGATACCAGTTTTGAGAAAAAAGCATGTAGTGAGGATTACTTAAATTTATCAATAAAACTGGCTAAAGCAAAAGCTAAACAAGGGGATTTACGTTCTCAATATTTTTTATTGAAACAGTTAACCCAAGATGGGAAATTGGTCCCATTGATAACAGAAAATCAATTGGCTAATAGTAATTACTATCAATTGAACTTTTCAAAAGAAACTCGTGAGCACTACCTTAAAGAAGTGATTCGGTTTGCGGAAAATCATTACTATCAACCTTTGATGGATTATGTGGATACTATTCTCACGTTTGATAGGAACAAAAATGAGTATGTTTTTTCTTCTAAAAAGTTGGAAAAGCTAGTTGTTCAGCTTCTTACTGTTGGAGTAAATAATAATTATATACCGACCGTGGAGCTTCTAGTGGCTTTAAACCGTAGTGATTTAAATGAAGATGATGCTTTGTATCAGAAGTTAAATAAACTTGGGGGCACAGAGTATTTAGCATCTAGGTTTTATGATTTTGAACAATCTTATACTAGAAAAGAATTAGCTTGCTATGCATTAATGTTCAAAGACATGACAGGTAATACTAAGTTTTTTACTTGGATAAAAAATAGACCTTCGGATGAAGAGTTAGAGTCATTTAATTGTCAATCTCACGAGAAATTAAAAGAGATGACTCCAATGGTCTACATCGACGGATTCACCTCACGCGATAAGTGGGTGGATTAATCTTCATTGATAAAAAACCACCAAATAGAGTTTAGGTTTTCTATTTGGTGGCTTGTTTATTTCTGCTTAATCGCTAAACGTCACTTCATAAGAGGTGAATTTTCGGATGTTAATCACACCAGTATCTAAAATTAAATATTGCCCTTTGATACCTTGTAATTGACCTGTCACAACAGGGTTTTTGTCAAAGTTATGCGAGACAATTTTGACTGGGTGTTGTTTTACTGGGTAGCAAATTGGGGTGATATCAGAAGATAAAACTTCGACAGCATCATCGCCAAATTGTCTTTTCACTTCATCAATTGTCGGCTGAATCAAAGGCAATAGCTGGGCGAATTTTTCTTCTAATGCGAGATCTTCACCATTTTCTTTTAGCAGCGTGCGCCAGTTAGTTTTATCAGCAATGTGCTTAGCTAATTCAATTTCAATTAATCCTGAAATATGACGTGTTTTGACTTTAAAAATTGGTAAGCCTTGAGTCGCACCTTGATCAATCCAACGAGTTGGAATCTGAGTGTGGCGTGTAATGCCAACTTTTATGCTTGAGGTATTAGAAAGGTAGACGTAGTGGTCAACCATGCAATTTTCTTCCCCCCATTGAGGTTCACGACAAGTACCTTGATCGTAATGACAGGTCTCTGGCTTCATGATGCACATGTCACAGCTCGCTAGCTTTTTCATACAGATAAAACAATGACCTTGTGAATAGCTTTTCTTGGTTTTTTTTCCACACGATGAACAGAAAATATTGCCAGTATGAGTGAGGGTAATTGTTTGACCAATATACGGGTTTAATGCGATTTTTTCTTCACCAATCGGTAAAGCATATTCAACTTGATTGGCTTGCTCTGAGTTTAAGTGAGAGCTAAGTTTTGACAGGGTTCCAGTGATGTTTAACGACATATTTTTGCTCATGATTTTTTATTTTGTCTAGTCTATCGAAATTTTAGATGGCTTTATACTCTGCTCCTTAGATTAATGATTAAATTGCCGTTAATAGATTATGTGGCTACTGTCATTTTTATGTTGTAACAATTCTAGTATCTTGAGTAAAACCACATGAAATATAATGAATTGTGGAAAGGTGATGAATATTAATTTAGTCAAAACTCTCATGCGAATTAGAGAATTAAGACTTTAGCTAACATGTGAGTACTGATACTAATTTACAAGGAATGAAAATGCTCAATCAGCAGCTATACATTAAAGTTGTACTTGTAATTATTGTGCTTAATGCTTTTTTATCAATTGGTTACTATTTTTTGGGGCATGATAAAACGTTAGAAATGTCGCCTCAAGATTATCCGTATAAAGTAGCGTCTGACAGTGTGCTGGGGGGGAATAGCCAGGTAAGTTTAAACCTGGATGGTGAGACACCAGTCATGTCTTGTCGACTTGTGAAAAGTAGTTATCCATGGCCTTATTGTGAGATGACTATTAGTTTATCGGACGATGTTACACAAGGTATTGATTTATCTGGTTATGACCGTGTATTTCTAGATATTGATTATCAAGGGGTGCAAGAGAATACGGCAAAAGTTAGAGTGAATATTCGTAACTATGAGCCTAAAGTTTTTGATCCTAAAGATGATAATACTCTGAAATATAATGGTATTGAGTACCATGCTGGTTTTGGTCAAGGGGGCAAAGAAATTAGTTATGATAAATTTCAAGTCCTGACTTGGTGGCTGTTTGACTACAATGTGCCAATTGAAGAATCTGGTGTGAAAGTGGATAACGTTTCTATGATTCAAATCGCGACAGATTCAGGTTCAGTGCTCGGTGAACATACTATCACTGTGAATAAAATCACTTTTAAAGGTGATTATTTAAGCCCACGAGCTTTTGCTTTGGTTCTATTGTCTACCTGGATCTCTGCTGCATTAGCATTCTTATTTCATGAGCTGTTCCAATCGAGAAAGCGGGTTCGAAAAATGGCAGCCCATGCTGAACATTTGAATAAGTTGAATAAAGCCTTAGAAACGAAATATACCGAAGTTGCCTTGATTGCTACGAAAGATGAACTTACGGGAGCATGCAATCGCCGGGCGATTCGTGAGTGGTTAGACGATCTAGCACGCCGAGTCCGATGGGGAACTTCGAGTCTATCTGTGATTTATGTTGATTTAGACCATTTTAAAGCCGTGAATGATAACTTTGGTCATAATGTTGGCGACCAAGTGCTTCGTGAGTTTGCTAAATTGGTTTATGGGCAGTTACGAGAAAGTGACCGTTTAGTTCGCTGGGGCGGTGAAGAGTTTGTTATTTTTTGTCCTAAAGCCGGTATAGAAGGAGCGGTACTGGTTGCTGAACGTATCCGTTTAATGATTGAAAATTATCAGTGGCCTGAAGTTGGAGTGTTGACTTGCAGTTTCGGTGTCACTGAAATGGTATCAGGTGAAGGTGTGACAGAAATGATCGCCAGAGCAGATGAGGCTTTATATCATGCTAAGAAAAATGGTCGTAATCGTGTGGAAGTGTTAGAAAAGTTAATTTAATCTAATTTTCTACGGGCTTATCATCGCCATGAACGGTTTTTAAATCCGTCGACGAGACTTGTGGATTGCTCTCTTTAATCGGACTTACTGGGCCAAAAAACTTAGGCTGTGAGTGTAAAATATATAGGTCTAAAAAGGCCTTAGTTCTAGCAAAAACTTCACGGACTCGAATTGATAAACCGGAAGTTTCAACAGGGCCAGGAACCGCTAAACATTTGGCATTAATATGGTGATATTGGGCGATGTAGAGTGCTCGCTCACAATGAAAATCTTGGGTAATAATCAAAAAATGATCAGCAAGAAAAATCTCTTTTGCCCGCACGATAGAATCTAGAGTTCTAAAGCCCGCATAATCAAGGTGAATATTGCCTTCTTGAATACCCGCTTTAAGCAAATCTCGCTTCATTGTCCACGGTTCATTATAAGAGCGGTGTGCGTTATCGCCACTAAGTAGGAATGTTGTCACTTTTCCTCTTCGGTGCAGTTCAATCGCTGCTTCAATTCGGTGCGAGTAATAGGTGTTTAAGGTGTGGCCAATATACTTGCTAGTGCCTAGTACTAAGCCAATATCAAACTTTGGTACATTCGTAATGTCATGATAAATAGAATCTTGAGTTTGCCAACTGATCAGCCGATCAATAAGTACAATTCCACTGAGAAAGAGCACAAATAGAATTCCCAGAGCGGTTAAGCTTCGGGTTAGCCATTTTAGGGTTAATTGCAATCGTGCTTGGCCGATGAACATAGAGCTATAGACTATGCTCTAAGGGCATGAAAAATGAGCTTATCCCACATAAAAAATTACGGTTTATTGTCATGTCAGTATCCATACCATATTACCTATTATGTGGGGTACTTTAAGACGTTTGATAATAGCAGCGTAATGAGACGGTGAAAAATAAAAAAGCCCACTTTGTTTAAATATTAAAGTGGGCTTACATTCACTTGTCATTATTGTTTAATTTATCAGCGCCTCTAAGGCATAACGGCTCAATTAGAATGCAGTACGCTTATAGCGGCGATATTCTGGTTGCCAAAAACCATTTTCAATTGCCGCTTCAATTGCATCATCAGTAATAGAAAGCGCCACTCCTTGTTCGATGGCCTTTTTCGCCACAGCAAAAGCAATCTTCTTCGATACCGTATGAATTTCTTCTAGTGGTGGAAGTAATGCACCTTTGCCTTTTAAGGCTAATGGTGAACAGGTCGCAAGTGCACGACTTGATTCCATCAACATTTCATCTGTAACACGTGATGCAGAAACCGCAAGTACTCCTAATCCAATCCCTGGGAAGATGTAGCTATTGTTACATTGGGCAATGGGGTAATCTTTACCTTCAAATTTCACTGGGGCAAATGGACTGCCGGTTGCGATCAGCGCTTTACCATTTGTCCATTGGAAAATATCTTGCGGAGTCCCTTCAACACGGCTAGTAGGGTTCGATAGTGGGAAGATAATAGGGCGTTCACAATGTGCATGCATGGTTTCAATGACTTCTTGACTAAATAAGCCGGGAACACCCGAAACACCAATTAATACTGTTGGTTTTGCATTACGCATCACATCTAGTAGAGAATAACCTTGCTCTTCACTTTGCCACTTTTCTAGATGCTTATTCTTTTGAACAAGTTTCTGCTGGAAATCAAGAAGGTTTTTCATACCTTGTTGTAGTAAGCCCCAGCGATCAACCATATAAACTTGAGCGCGAGCTTGTTCATCAGTTAATCCTTCCGACACCATTTGCGCGATAATTGCTTCTGCAATACCGCAACCGGCAGAACCAGCACCAACAAAGGTTATTCGTTGATCAGAAAGCTTACTACCCGCTGCATGACAAGCCGCTATTAATGAACCAACGGTGACCGCTGCGGTGCCTTGAATATCGTCATTAAAGCAGCACACTTTATCTTTATAGCGCTCAAGTAAAGGCATGGCATTTTTCTGAGCAAAGTCTTCGAATTGAATGAGGGCATCAGGCCAGCGGCGCTTGATAGCTTGCATAAAATCATCCACAAACTTGTCATATTCTGCACCAGTAATACGTGGGTGACGCCAGCCCATATACATAGGATCAGCAAGACGTTGCGGATTATTTGTACCTACATCGAGTACGATAGGCAGGGTATAAGCCGGGCTGATCCCACCACAAGCGGTGTAAAGGGAAAGCTTACCAATAGGAATGCCCATACCACCAATACCTTGGTCACCAAGACCCAAAATACGTTCACCATCGGTTACAACGATTACTTTTACATTTTGGCTAGTGGCGTTGTTTACTAAGTCGTCAATACGATCACGATTTGGATAAGAGATAAATAAACCACGACCACGGCGATAAATATTTGAGAAATTTTCGCAAGCCGCACCTACCGTTGGCGTGTAGATAATCGGCATCATTTCAGAGATATGATTCTGCACTAAACGGTAAAATAGGGTTTCATTGGTATCTTGAATGTTACGTAGATAAATGTGTTTATCCATATCACTTTCGAAGGCTTGATATTGTAGATAAGCACGCTCTACTTGCTCTTGAATGGTTTCTGTTGCTTCAGGTAGTAACCCTTCAAGGTTGAATTCTTTTCGTTCTTCAAAGGTAAAACCACTACCTTTATTAAGAAGAGGGGTGGCCATTAATACTGGGCCTGCGTAGGTAATATATAGGGGACGTTTATCGTTATTCATTGTCGGACTCTTTTTCTACGAGCAAAATTTGCTTGGTTCGGAACAGAAAACAGTATAGCGCTATATTAAAATGCACATAGTAATTGTAAACAATCTTTCTGTAATGTTTGGCTTTAGCGCACAGAAAATCGATTTTAATTTTTGGATTAAGAAGTAAGTAAAGTGATGAAATATTATTTAATTGTTTGTTTTTAAATCAATTATGTGATTTTCATTCGATTTTCAAATTGAATTCCTTTATATACAAAAAAACTAAATTTTGTATACATTCTTGTTATGTTTTTTGTTTTTAATCTGAAAGGTCTAATTGCTGACGAATGTGAGAGTACCACTGCAAAGGCAATTGAGCTTGCATGGGATCACTTTGTTGCATACGAGAGTAGTGGGTTAGTGTTTTTTGCAAATAGCGCTTATTCACAATAGCCTGTTGTTGATTGGAATAATGCCAAATCTGCTTACCAACAGGATGAATGTTATCTTCTGGACTTTGGGGGGCGCGGTTGGAGACATGCAGAATCTCATAATATCGACGGTTATCTTCAATGAGCTTTTCTTGCTTTAAGCTCATATTCAAATTGATTAAGATCTGGCGCAAGTTAAATTGTTGGTAAACCGGGCACAACAGGTAGTCGATCTCTAAGTGAGAGTATTGATGTTGTAACGCTTGAATAAACTCCACCATTAAATCTCCACCAACGCCTGCAATGATGACCAGTTGTTTACCTGAAAACTTTTCTAAGGGTAGTGTTTTGACATCTTGGCAGTAGACGTGCCATTGAGAGGCTGAGCTATGAAAGAATTGCTCTAAACGTGTTTGTACTAATGAGGTTAACTCGGGAATGATATCGACAAAGTGAACAAACGGAGCTGCTTGGCGTTGTAGTAATGCTGCGCCTAAAAAACCGTGGTCACAACAGCAATCCCATATATGTTGGTAATGCTGATCTGAGATCATAGATTCAATATGTTGTAGACGCTTACTTAGCTTCACGATTCTTCTCGCTAATTTAACCGGTCGGTATTGTACTGCGTTATTGGTTCATTCCCAAGTGACTTGGGTATATGTGTTGGTCAGTTGATATCATTTGATTATTACTTCGTCTAATATCTGTTGTAAGTGCAGTTTCTAGACATGTTTTTCATTATACCGAAGTGACTTGGGTATACAGCTTATTCATAAATAAAAGCATAGAAAAGGAATAGAATAGATATGACGAATGTATCCTCCAATAATAAAGCGGTTCCAGCACTTTTACTCGGTGCTTTCATTTGTGTTGGGCTGGTTTTGTTAGGCTATCAACTCGGGTCGGCTGCTATAGAATATAAACAATACGAACGTAGCGTGAACGTGAAAGGGCTTGCAGAGAAAGAAGTAGAGGCCGATGTGGTGATTTGGCCGATCCAATTTACGTTAGCTAATAATGATTTATCAGCACTTTATAATGAGGTAGATAAAAGTACCGAAAAAATTAAAGCTTTCCTCTTGTTAAAAGGAGTTTCTCCTGAAGCAATTAGTTTTAGTGCCCCTGCGATTGTTGATAAATCGGCTCAACAGTGGGGTGATAATTCTCGTGCTGAATTTCGCTACTCTGCTAATCAAACTGTGACGGTTTATTCTAATAAAATCGATATTGTGCGTAATGTGATGGCTGAAATGTCAGAGCTCGGAAAGCAAGGTATCGTGTTCAGTGGTGACAGTTATTCGTCTCAGCCTGAATATATCTTTACTGGACTTAATGATATTAAGCCAGCAATGATTGAAGAAGCTACGAAAAACGCGCGCGTAGTGGCTGAAAAGTTTGCTAAGGATTCTGATAGCCAATTAGGTAAAATAAAACGAGCATCGCAAGGGCAATTTACCATTTCATCAAGAGATAAAAACACCCCTTATATCAAAAAGATCCGAGTGGTTTCTACGGTACAATATTACTTATCAGATTAAAGGCATCATAATGAATGAAATAAAAATGCTGCACTCCGAAGTAGTTTATCAAAACAAATGGATGACAGTGCGTGAAGATCAAATTGAACGGCCAAGTGGTGCGAAAGGTATTTATGGTGTGGTTGAGAAACCTGATTTTGTGGTGATCCTTCCGGTTGATGGTGATGATGTGCATTTAGTTGAACAATATCGTTATGCCGTCGGTGAGCGTTTATTGGAATTCCCACAAGGCGCATGGGAGAACCACCCCGACGCGGATCCAGTTCTTTTAGCTGCCGGTGAGCTAAAAGAAGAAACAGGTTTAGTGGCAGGTAATATGGTTTATGTTGGCTTTCAATACCTTGCTTATGGTTATTCCAATCAAGGCTACCATATTTATTTAGCAACCGATTTAACTCAAGCAGAACGCAATTTGGATCCGGAAGAAGAAGGATTAATCGCGAACAAAATGCCAATTGCTGAATTTGAGCAACGGATTATTTCGGGAGAGATTAAAGATGCTTCTACCGTTAATGCTTATGGTTTAGCTAAGTTGAAAGGGCTGATTTAGATCTTAATATTTGAACGTTATTTTTTAGGGCTTAATTTATACAACTTCCCAGAATCTGTTGAGAAATAAACTAAGCCTTGTTTACTAATAGCAATATCACGTACTCGTTCATTCAGATCTTCGACTA
The DNA here is from genome assembly GCF_002218005.2 of Vibrio algivorus. Classification (GTDB taxonomy): domain Bacteria; phylum Pseudomonadota; class Gammaproteobacteria; order Enterobacterales; family Vibrionaceae; genus Vibrio; species Vibrio algivorus. The sequence continues at coordinate 1,389,317 of NZ_AP018678.1, read as the reverse complement.
AACGAACTTCATCTTTCGGTTGGTTTTGTTCATCAAAAGAGACCATGTTGATATGCGTACCCGCTAGTGCACCAATTAACATATTATCATTCCAATTAGGAAATGCTTCACCTTGGTAAATTACTGCGCTACTTGGCGCGATAGAAGGAATATAAACCATGAGAGGGGGCTCTATACCGGGTAGGGTTTTCGCTTCGCCGACATCTAATGGATTCCAATATTCTTTGCCATGTGACGTTTTTGCCCAGCCATAATTCAACCCAGGTTTGATGATATTAATTTCATCGCCACCACGTGGTCCGTGTTCCACTTCCCATAATAGGTTTCGTTTTGAGTCATAAACTAAGCCTTGAGGATTACGATGGCCGTAACTCCAGACTGCCTCATTGCCTTGTTTCATTTTAATAAATGGATTGTCTTGTGGTACTGAGCCATCAGTATTTAGCCGCAAAATAGCTGCAGCTTGGTTATCCATATTTTGGCCATTGTCTCGGTTACCACGATCGCCTACGCCAAAAAATACATATCCTGTATCATTAAAGGTAATACGACTACCAAAATGTTTGCTGCTGTCATCGGCTGAATCAGTGACGAGCAAATCCTGCCATTGGGTTAATGCTTTCTTGTTAATATCTAATTGAGCCCGAGCTAGCGTAGTAGCAGAATTGCCATTTTGGAGTGGTTTCACGTAGGTAAAGTAAAACCAAGTTTGCTTGTTTGAATCGGTATATCGTGCGACATCTAACAAACCGCCTTGACCCGAGACTTTGATGTCAGGTAAGCCCGATATTTCAGATTTTTGCTTAGTGGTCAGGTCGAGTAGGTAAACATGGCCATTACGTTCTGTCATGAGTAAGTGATTTGTATCTACCCAGTCCATCCCCCAAATAACACCTAGATTATTGGCCACTATTTTGGTGGTGTAATTTTGTTGGTTTTCTGAGGCATCTTGAGTGTTTGCTATGGAAGGAAAAGCGGCAATCGAGCTAAATAGCAGTAGCGAAGAATAACGTTTGCATTGAGAAAGTAAAGATAGCATTGGCATAATTCTCTCGATGTTGAACAGTGGGGATTACTCATACTCTGGACAGTAATTGGATAAAAATCGAGCGTAAAATCGTAAATAGACATGACAAACTGAGTGGATAGAAAAATAAAGCCATATTTAGCATGATTTCAATTTGGCTTTATGTGCTGCATTCATTACTATATAGGGCTATTTTTACTCGTATTTTATTATGTCAGTTTTTTATGGTGAAGCTCAAGGTTGCCATTCTGCATAACTTTTTTAATGCACAGATTGTTGTAAAAATGATAAGTGATAAAGATGTTGAGCAAAATGGCAGATGTTAAGCCAACTAGGAACTGAACTACCCACAGGACTACCGGATGGTAGGTGAGGAAACGATGCAATTAGAACAAATCATTGCCAACGCAACGGCAGCAATAGAGCAGGCCGACTCTGTTACGGCATTAGAAGATGTCCGTGTACAGGTACTAGGAAAGAAAGGGGAATTAACCCTTCAATTACAAAGCCTAGGTAAATTACCTCCAGAAGAACGCCGTAGCGCAGGTCAAGAGATCAACAAAGCGAAAGGCACGGTTCAACAAGCGATTGCTGCACGTAAAGAAGCATTGCAACGCGCTGAACTTGAAGCAAAACTCGCTGCAGAAACGATTGATGTTTCTCTGCCGGGACGTCGCATTGAAAACGGAGGCTTGCACCCAGTTACGCGCACGGTTGAGCGTATTGAGCAATTCTTCGGTGAGCTTGGCTTTAATGTTGAAGCGGGGCCTGAAATTGAAGATGCATTCCATAACTTTGATGCGCTCAACATTGCAGAAGATCACCCAGCTCGTACTGACCATGATACTTTCTTCTTTAATCCTGATTTGATGCTACGTACTCACACTTCAGGTGTTCAGATCCGTACGATGGAAAACGGCAAACCGCCATTTCGTTTCATTGCTCCGGGCCGAGTATACCGTAACGATTACGACCAAACGCATACGCCAATGTTCCACCAAGTGGAAGGTATGCTGGTGGATGAAAACGTTAACTTTGCTCAGCTAAAAGGCATTTTGAACGATTTCCTATGTAATTTCTTTGAAGAAGAAGTGCAAGTGCGTTTCCGTCCTTCTTACTTCCCATTTACAGAACCTTCAGCAGAAGTAGATGTAATGGGGAAAAATGGTAAATGGTTAGAAGTATTAGGCTGTGGCATGGTTCACCCTAATGTTCTTCGTAGTGTTGGCATTGATCCTGAAAAATACTCGGGCTTCGCATTTGGTATGGGTGTAGAGCGCTTAACCATGTTGCGTTATGGCGTAAATGATTTACGTGCGTTCTTTGAAAACGATCTTCGTTTCCTTAAACAATTCAAGTAACCGAGAGGATTAATCACAATGAAATTCAACGAATCATGGCTTCGTGAGTGGGTTAACCCTGCGGTAACGACAGATGAACTGACTCACCAAATTACAATGGCTGGCCTAGAAGTCGACGACGTACTTCCTGTTGCTGGCAGCTTTACTGGCGTAAAAGTGGGTAAAGTTGTGGAGTGTGGTCAACACCCAGACGCCGATAAATTACGCGTGACTAAAGTTGATGTTGGCGCGGAAGAATTATTAGACATCGTTTGTGGCGCGCCAAACTGCCGTCAAGGTTTGAAAGTCGCAGTCGCTACCGTTGGTGCGGTTCTACCAGGTGATTTCAAAATCAAAAAAGCCAAACTACGTGGTCAACCTTCTCACGGCATGTTGTGTTCATTTACTGAACTTGGCATCGATGTGGAATCTGATGGCATCATGGAATTAGCAGAAGACGCGGTTATCGGTACCGATTTCCGTGAATTCCTTGGCTTAAACGACGTAACAGTTGACGTTGACCTAACCGCTAACCGCGCAGATTGCTTCAGCATTCGTGGTATGGCTCGTGAAGTTGGCGTATTAAACCGTGCAGACGTTACAGCGCCAAGCTCTGACGCGGTAGCGACTTCAATTGACGATACAGTTTCAATCGAAGTAAAAGCACCTGCAGCCTGTCCTCGTTACCTTGGCCGTGTGGTTAAGAACGTCAATGTTCAAGCGCAAACACCACTTTGGATGCAAGAAAAACTGCGTCGTTGTGGTATTCGTTCAATCGATCCTGTCGTAGATATCACTAACTTTGTATTGCTTGAGCAAGGTCAACCAATGCACGCATTCGATCTAGCGAAGATTGAAGGTGGCATCGTGGTTCGTATGGCAGAGCAAGATGAAAAACTGACGCTACTAGACGGCACTGAAGCGAAACTAAATGCCGATACTTTAGTGGTGGCAGACCACAATAAAGCACTAGCTATCGCTGGTATTTTCGGTGGTGAGCAATCTGGTGTAACCACGGAAACTAAAGACGTATTACTAGAGTGCGCCTTCTTTGCACCGGATCATATCCGTGGTCGCGCGCGTAGTTACGGTTTGCATACTGATTCTTCAATGCGTTTTGAACGTGGTGTGGATTACGCACTACAAGTAAGCGCAATGGAGCGTGCCACGGCGCTATTAGTTGAAATCTGTGGCGGTGAAGTTGCCCCAGTGGTTGCCGTTGAATCAGAAAGCGATTTACCTAAACCAAACAAAGTAGCATTACGTCGCACGAAACTAGACAACTTACTTGGTCACCACATTGCTGATAATGATGTGGTTGAGATCCTTGAGCGTCTAGGTATGAGCGTTGAAACAACCAATGAAGGTTGGACGGCGGTCGCTCCAACATGGCGTTTTGATATTGCAATTGAGCAAGATTTGATTGAAGAAGTAGGCCGCATTTACGGTTACGACAACATTCCAAATCAAGCGCCAAAAGCGGCGTTAAGCATGAACGATCATAAAGAAGCGAATCTACCACTTAAACGTGTTCGCAACTTGTTGGTTGACCGTGGTTTCCAAGAAGCGATCACTTATAGCTTTGTTGAGCCTGAGCAACAAAAACTGATCGTGCCAGACGTTGAGCCGCTGATCCTGCCTTTCCCAATTTCAGTGGAAATGTCAGCAATGCGCCTTGGTCTAATTCAAGGTTTGCTTAACACTGTGGTACATAACCAAAAACGCCAACAACCGCGCGTTCGTTTATTTGAATACGGTTTACGTTTCATTCCTTGTGACTCAGCAGAAAACGGCATGCGTCAAGAGCCAATGCTGGCTGGTGTAATAGCAGGTACTCGCAGTGAAGAGCATTGGGATATCGAAACCAATACGGTTGATTTCTTCGATCTGAAAGGTGATTTAGAAGCGATTCTTGAGTTATCTGCCAATGATAAAGCATTTAGCTTTGAAGCAGTGAGCCACCCAGCTTTACACCCAGGACAATCTGCGGCAATCGTTGTTGATGGCGAGCCTGTCGGTGTGATTGGTACGGTTCACCCAGAGCTTGAGCGTAAGTTTGGCTTAAATGGCCGTACAATCGTATTTGAAATCGAATGGTCAGCGATTGATACCCGCGTGATCCCAGAAGCAGTAAGCTTATCTAAATTCCCTGCCAACCGCCGTGATATCGCAGTGGTAGTAGATGAAGCGATTGCCAGTGGTGATGTGGTGAATGCATGTCTGGCAAACGGTGGTGAATTACTTACTGGTGCAAAACTGTTTGATGTTTACCGTGGTAAAGGTGTGGAAGAAGGCAAGAAGAGCCTTGCTATCGCACTAAGCCTACAATCGACAGAGCGTACATTGGAAGATGCGGATATTGCCGCTTCTGTTGACGCAATTGTTGCCGCATTAACTGAACAATTTGGTGCGACACTACGCGATTAATGTGATTTTTAGCTAAGCAATATGAATCCACTTGCCATAAACTTGGTGAGTGGATTTTTTTATCTTTTGATTGTGAGGCTGTATGAAAAACAAAACTGTTATAGCTAGTGTGATTTTATCGACATTATCTCTGCTTGGCTGTGCTTCTAGCCCGAATTTAGTCACCAGTGATAATGTCGATTTAATCAGTACCACTCAACCGATTTATACTCAAGTCAATCTTCATCCTGATGCAGCCAGAAAGAAACTGTTTACCCTCAATTATTTACAAGATGGCTTTATACCTCGTTGTACTAAAGTGGATATTATCGAAGTCAACAGTAAAGTGATGACATTTAAAGTCCAAGAGACAGGCTTGGAATATATGTATGTTTGGCATAAAGCGACAGGGGATTTTAAATCCGGGATCTTAAGAGACTTTGGTACTTCATGCCCTAGCTTAACTGGTTTAAATAGTACTGACCAAAAAGGGATTAAGGAAGGGCGTGTCTATGAAGGCATGACTAAGCAAGGTGTATTAAATGCAATTGGTTATCCGCCAGCACATGTAACACCAACAACCGATCTGAATACTTGGGTGTATTGGAAAAATCGTTTCAATAAAATGAATGTACTTTTTAATAGCCAAGGGGTAGTAGAAAACATTCAAGATTGATCGTTTAACTTCATGTTATTTTAATAAAAACCGCCTTAATTGGCGGTTTTTTGCTTCTCACCATAGAAATACATTATTAATTCGATAATTATATGAGTGATAAGCGATCTAAGCTCATCAGTGTAATAGAGTGCTTAATCAAGTACTCAGCAGGATGCACTACCACAATAATAAGGATATAAGACAGATGCACAGATTAAAAAGAACGACATTCGCATTGGCTTTCGGCACGTTATTTTCTTTCTCTACAATGGCGGCTCAAGTTCCGGTTGGCGTACAACTTGCTGAAGAGCAAAAATTAACACGAGGTAATGGAGATGAAGTTCCTACATTAGATCCCACTATGTCTTCAGATACATCAAGCTCTCGTGTTATTTCAGATATGTTTGAAGGGTTAGTTACCGAAGATCTTCACGGTAATATTATTCCCGCACTGGCTACTCGTTGGGACATTTCTGAAGATGGCACACAATATACTTTCCACTTACGTGATGCTAAATGGTCAAATGGTGATCCTATCACTGCCGATGACTTTGTTTTCGCTTTACAGCGTATTGTTAATCCTAAAACAGGTGCACCATATTCTTGGTATGTTTCAATGGCGAATATTGTTAATGCAGATAAAATCACCAAGGGGGATGCGACAGTTGATAGCCTTGGTGTAAAAGCCGTTGATGCTAAAACATTGCAAGTGAACCTAACGAAGCCTGTACCACATTTTATAAAGATGCTGGCACATGAAAGTACCTTTGCACTTCCCGAGAAAGTCGTTAAAAAATACCAAGAAGCTTGGACAAAACCAGAGAATATTGTCGTGAGTGGAGCATACAAACTTACCGACTGGGTGATCAATGAAAAACTTGTCTTAAAAAGAAATGCTCAATATTGGAATGACAAAGAAACGGTAATTAATCAAGTTACTTATTTACCAATATCGGATGTAAATGCAGAATATAATCGTTTTCGAACTGGTGAAATTGATATCACAAATGTTGTGCCTCTCGAGTTATACCAAACGATTAAAAAAGATCGACCAGATGAGTTATTAACTATGCCTTCACTGGGAACATATTATTATTTGTTCAATATGAAGAAAAAGCCATTTGATGATGAAAGAGTCCGTAAGGCACTGGCGTATTCCATAGATCGTGATGTTGTAGTTGAGCGAATTTTAGGACAAGGACAGCTACCGGCTTATACCAATACTCCACCGGCAGTGGCTGGTTTTGAAGTGCCTAAATTAGAATGGGCTGAAATGTCACAACAAGAGCGTAATCAAAAAGCTAAGAGCTTACTTGAAGAAGCGGGTTTTGATGAAGGGAACCCATTGAAGTTTGAACTAGAGTACAACACCAGTGAATCACACAAGAAGTTAGCGATTGTGATGGCTTCTATGTGGAAGAAAAATTTAGGTGCTGAGGTAGAGATTGCCAACCAAGAATGGAAAACATTTTTACAAACTCTATCATCGAAAAACTTCTCAGTGGCTCGATACGCATGGATAGGGGATTACAATGAGGCTTCAACATTCTTGTCTTACTTTGATTCGTCAGGATTGAATTATGGAGGTTGGAGTAATGCCGACTATGATGCAGTATTAAAACAAGCATCTTCTGCGCAATCAGAGAAGGAACGTAACGTTTTATATCAAAAAGCAGAACAAATTTTTGCTGATGAAATGCCTGCCATTCCAGTTTATTTTTATACACGATCTGTCTTGAAGAATAAGAAGGTTGGGGGATATAGCCAAGATAATGCTTCTGAGCGCCGCTATACACGAGATTTATATTTAATTAAGTAAAAAAACCATCTTAACTATAAGCCAACACTTCAATGAGGTGTTGGCTTTTTCATATAGATTATACGCTGGATCATGGTTAATTGATGGATGCTCATGAATAATGAGATTAAAGTTTCAAATAGGTTTAAATTATGATTTATATGTTTCTTGTGGTTTTGCTCATTGTGCTGTTGGTGTGGGGGCATTATTTAAAATCAGTATCTAAGCCAAGCTACTGGGTACCAGTGACCATTTCTATCTTTATATTGACTGTCAGCAGCGTGCTCTATTTTAATCTTGGTCATAGTGAATTTTTTCTCTCCGATAAGAGCAACGAATACACTGCCGCGAATAACTTGGATAACAAATCAGCACATGATGTTAATCGTGAACAAGTGGAAAAAATGCAACAACGGGTTTTAGAAGATAAACAAAATGGTGAAAGTTGGTATGCATTGGGGAATGCTTATATGTATACCAATGAATTTGAACATGCCGCTACCGCTTTTTTATATGCAGAGCGTTTAGCGATAAAACCTCAAGCGAATATTTATGCGGCACGAGCAACGGCATTATATTATGCCAATAATCAAAGGTTTGATTCAACCATCAAAACTTTGCTCGATAAAGCGCAAGCGATTGATCCAGACAATGTTCCAACATTAATGCTGATTGCATCGGATCACTTTCTAAATGCAGAATATCAAGATGCAATTGATACTTGGCAACACGCGCTTGATACTGGTCATGCAGATGTTGATAGGATTGCGATTATTAAAGCTATCAATCAGGCAAAACAGTTCATTAACTAATGATAATTTACGTTTAAGGTTATACCACTCGTACTAATTACCTGATCATTCTTGCTTGTTAAAAACTTCGATAACGTCGTTAATATTTTTGTTTGTAGAATCACTACTTAACGAAAAATATTGCCTTGTTCTCAAAGTTTTTCCTACGCAATTTCTGACCAGCTAATTAACCTCAGCTTCGGATAAGAGTGCCACAATAATTAACCTAACCCACTGATATACAAAATGATAAAAACATCTGTCAGACATCTAGGGTGGATGACTTTCTCTCAATGCTGCAATTTGGGATGGATAACAAGGCAAAATCATAAGTCAATAGCTGGCCTATTGCGTTGATTTTAACGAAGTTAGACGCCTAAAGTGCTGTATTGAGTGACTTCTAGTTATCCGCAGCTGAGGTTGATTACTGTGATTGGTATTAAATATACAAAAAGCCCCAAAACTGTATAAGTATTGGGGCTTTATTGTGAGGTGGGTTAACTCTTATTGAGGGTAGGTTGCCTCGCGAATATCGGCTTCTTTATCCCATTCCGGTATAACGTTTTTCAAGAAATCATCTTTTTCTTGATTCATACCCTTCATATCCATTCCAAGCGCAGCTTGTGCTTTTTCTTTGGTCGAAATATCAGGAATTTGAATTGGGTCGGTAATACCATGTTTCGCGAGTACGCGGATGAGTTTGGTTCGAGCATCTGTTGCACGGTCAACTGATGTCCCTAATACGCGTAAAGCGACTTCAGGAGCATGCATATGAACTCCATGAGAGGCAATAGCATAGTCCCAGCGCCACTGAGCGTGACGAATATCCATTAGAATATCTTTCATTTCTGCTTCAGTTGCGCCAGCTTCCCAAGCCGCTTTTGCCTCAAAGTGTGCAGCAACAAGTTGCTTCTCAGCGATCAATTTCATCTCTTGCACTTTGTCTTTGCGAGATTTCACAATATCCATCATGGATTGCTTATCTTGCGTATGACATTGCGCACAAGTGTCTTCAAATCGATCAAATGGGTTACCTACTTTATGGTCGGTATACACTTTACCTTGCTTATTTTTCACTTTAGGCATGTGACAATCCACACAAGCTACGTTGTTTTTGCCGTGTATACCCATTTGCCAAGTTTCATATTCTGGGTGTTGAGCTTTAAGCATTGGCGCTTTAGATAAAGGGTTTATCCAATCACTAAAGCCAATTTCATCGTAGTATTTTTCAATAGAGTCAACATCTACGCCTTTATCCCAAGGGAATTTAACTGCATTCTTTTTGTCTTTTTGGAAATAGTATTCAACATGGCATTGACCACAAACTTGAGATTGCTGTCCGAATCTATCTTGTTTATCAAAATCACGGTCGATGGCATGCATTGCTCTGGAAGCAAATGGACGGGCAACACGTAAGGCTGGTTTGCCATCTTTAAAATCATCACTTTGAGTATCATGGCAATCAGCACAACCGATTGGGTTAATTATCTGAGAGCCTAAGCGAGACCACTTGCCATCAAAATAGCCATCTTCACCACGCTCATCAATCACTCGTGGGACGTCAGGGCTCTTACAGCTCCAGCATGCCATTGGCATAGGACCCGATTTGGCATCTTTAGGGCCACCTGTACGTAGGGTATTACGAACATCGGTGACAGCGTAAAAGTGTCCTCTTGGTGCATTGTAGTCTTTAGCAAAACCGTAACCAGCCCATAAAATCACCATATTAGGGTCACTTTGTAGTGCATCGGTTATATGTTCACTTTTAGAAGTGTTTTTCCAGCTTTGGTATTGCTCGGGATGGTCCGGTTCGAATTTTTCATTTCGAGGGTCGAACTTCATTATTTGAGTAGCGGATTGGGTTGTTTCTGCTTGCTCGTTAGCGTAGGTAGAAATTGGGTTTACCAAAAGGGTCATACCTAATAACGATAGCAGTGCTGAATTAACCACAGGGGCTTTCCAGTTAATATTCACGATCATCACTCCATTATTGTAAATACATATCAAGTGTTGTTGTGGGCAGTTGATAACAATGAGAGTGCAGGTGAATATTAGCAAAAACCCTTATTTCTTTAAGGTTAAAGTGACGCTGAATTGATTGATATCAAATAAAGGTATATTAAAAATATAGGTTTTATAAATTGTTAACCAGATCGGGTTTTTTGTCCTTTAGTGGTATTACATTTTGTAACGTTAAGTGTTGTGGCTAAACAAATTTGATGACATGAGTTGCACTAATTGCAAGTGAGCCCTTGAGGTGTATTTGCAAAATATAAATACAAAACCATTAACAGCTTGTTTTAAAAATAAGTGTTTTGTAATAAATAAGGTGCAAAAACATGGATAGCATACAAAAGACCATCGCAAAGCTATCGGGTATGTTCCTGATATCGGTTGCATTGGTTTTTTCATTCAATACGTTAGCGAGTTCACATGAAAATAACGCTGAGTTAAACCTTCAAGAAACAGATAAAGCTCAAGTGTCCTTTCAACGTGATAAAAATTATGCCTGTACACAATGCCATAAAGATGAACATGATGTTTTGTTAGGGCAGCATGCTAAAGCGTTGAATGAGAAAACAGGAAGAAACATTGGCTGTATTGATTGTCATAATGATATTAGTGCCTCTCATCGTGATGGTGCTCCTAATGTTGTTAAATTTCGTCAAGGCCAAGTCGTTGCCGGAAAGAGTAAACCGGCTCATGATCCTACCTGGGTCAAGACCCAAAACTCACAATGCATAGATTGTCATCAAGGTGAACAATTGCGTAGAGCCAATTGGACTCATGATGTACATGCTTTAAAACTGACGTGTTCCTCTTGTCACTCCATTCACCCAGAAAAAGATCCAATGCAAGATATTGAACGTAAACCTCGGATCAAAATGTGCGTGGATTGCCACTCAGATATGACAAGTTATAAGCAACAGGAGGATAAATAATGTCCTGTTCAAGACGTAATTTTTTATTAGGAAGTGGTGCAGTTATCTTTACCACTGGTGTTGCAACCACTGCGTTAGCGAATGGTAAAAAACTAATTGCTACCGAAACCGATGGCTTAATACGTTATGGAATGGTCCATGATGAAACTTTATGTATTGGTTGTACCGCTTGTACCGATGCTTGCCGAGAAGTCAACAAGGTACCCGAAGGGGTGACAAGGTTAAAAATCAAACGTAGCGAACCTATTGGTGACTTTCCAAAGGCTTCGTACACTTTTGAACGTATCTCTTGCCAACATTGTGATAATGCTCCTTGTATTCATGTTTGTCCGACTCAAGCTGCTTACCGAGATCCTAAAACAGGTATCGTGGATGTGAAGGCTGACCGATGTGTAGGCTGTGGTTATTGTTTAGCGGCTTGTCCGTATCAAGTACGCTTTTTTAATCCTGAAACTAAGGTGGCGGATAAATGCGATTTTTGTCGTAAAACCAACCTAACACAAGGGAAAAAACCAGCGTGTGTTGAATCTTGCCCAACCAAAGCTCTCACTTTTGGAGATTTAAATGATCCTAATAGTGATATCAATAAAATCATTCAAACTCATACGGTTTATCGAATGAAAGTTGAGTTAGGTACTGAACCAAAAATGTACAAAGTACCCAACAATAAAGGGGAGATTTTAGGATGAGTGAGATTATTAACCAAGCTTTTCACTTTGACTCCTTGGTTTGGGATTGGGTGATTGCGATTTACTTATTTCTTACTGGTATGTCTGCTGGTGGAGTAATGATTTCTATCTACTTGAAGAAAAAGGTGATTACTGGCGAAGCATGCAAAAATGGCATTATTCGAGCCAATGCTATTTTTGCCCCACTAGGGATCATTTTAGGTTTAACTATTTTGGTCTTCCACCTACAAAGACCCTGGTTATTTTGGAAGATAATGTTGTATTACAATCCGTCATCAGTGATGTCGATGGGGGTATTGTTATTCCAAATCTATATGGTGGTGTTGTTTGTTTGGCTAGGCATTATTTTCAAAAAAGAGATTTATCAGTTCTTAACTAAGCTTTCAGTTATTCAAGGCTTGGTTGAGCGAGTGTTAACGATAGCGAAAAAGTTTGAAAATCCAATTGAGTGGTTTTTGGCAATATTGGCATTCTTGTTAGCAGCGTATACTGGTTTCTTACTTTCCGCGTTAAAAACCTACCCATTATTGAATAACCCAGTGTTACCAGTGTTATTTGTTTTTTCCAGTGTTTCATCTGGGGCCGCAGCGTGTTTGTTGTTTGGTGTTGTTGGTGGAAAAGAACCGATTAACAGCCCAAGTGTACGCTGGATCCATAAAATTGAAAAACCAGTGGTGGTGTTTGAATTGTTTGTTCTATGCGCATTTTTTGCCGGTCTTTATTTTGGTGGAGGTGCAAGGGCAGAAGCTGTGATAACCGCAATTGGTGGTGGTTTTTGGTCGAATTGGTTTTGGATCGGAGTGATAGGAATGGGGATGTTGTTGCCATTAGCTATGAGCACCTTTACCTCAAATGAAGTTCAACATAAAAAAGCCTTTATTGTCTTTGTGACAGCACTGAGTTTGATAGGTGTTTTGATGTTGAGAACTTTCATTTTGTACGCAGGGCAAATGACGGTGTATTAACATATATCAAAGTGGCTTGGGTGTATGTGACTGAATATAGTTCTAAGTGACTTGAGTATAAAAGAGGGTGTGTAATACACCTTCTTTCTTCTATCAATTTGAATAGGTTTCTATGATTGCTGAGTTAGGCCATTGGTCATTAATTCTTTCGATTGTTTTATCTTTAACTAGTGCCTTTGGCTCGGCTTTTGCTATCTATAAAGTTGACTCCTATTGGGCTAGTTGCAGTCGTTTATTGAGTTACTTGGCATGTGTATGTGTCACATTCAGTGTGATATTTTTGGCCATATGTTTTGTTATTGATGACTTTTCAGTACTTTATGTTGCTTCCCATTCGAATACCCACCTACCTTTTATCTATAAGCTGACGGCTGTTTGGGGAGGACATGAAGGTTCTTTCTTATTTTGGCTGTTTTGTTTAATCGGTTGGACCGCGTTAGTTGCAAAGTTAGGAAAAACAAAAAATCAAGAGTTCCAAAATTGGACATTGATAATTCTAGTTACAATTTCAACAGCGATAGGGGGTTATATTCTATTTGCCTCAAACCCATTTATTCGTTTATTACCCGCAGCATTCGAAGGACGAGATTTAAACCCAATGTTACAAGACATAGGGTTAATTGTGCATCCGCCATTGTTATACCTCGGGTATGTTGGTTTTGCTGTGGCTTTTGCTATGTCTATGGCAACCATGATTACTAAAGAAAACAACCCAAAGTGGGCTGAAGATATTCGTCCGTGGGCATCATCTTCTTGGTGTTTCATGACCGCTGGAATTGTACTTGGTGCTTGGTGGGCTTATAACGAATTAGGTTGGGGAGGCTGGTGGTTTTGGGATCCGGTAGAAAATGCCTCTTTAATGCCGTGGTTAACGGCGACCGCATTATTGCATTCATTAAAAGTGAGTAAGCAGCCGAATATTATGTCAGGTTGGAGCTTATTACTTGCAACGTTTACCTTTTGTTTAAGCATCCTTGGTACTTTTATTGTTCGCTCTGGAGTCATTACATCAGTACATGCATTTGCAACCGATCCCACAAGAGGAATTATTCTATTATCAATTTTAAGTGTGGTGATGATTGGTTCTATGTTGGTCTTTGCCTATCGTGCTGGTCGATATATTCAACCGATGAAGTTTGAATGGCTAAGTTTGCCTATGCTATTTTTCTTAGGAAATGGGTTATTTTGTATAGCAACATTTAGCGTATTACTCGGCACGCTATATCCTATGGTTTATCAACTGTTTGGCTTAGGTAATATTTCAGTCGGTGCTCCGTACTTTAACCAAATTTTTGTACCTATTGTTTTACTTCTGTGCATTTTAATGGGTTTGAGTTCGTTTATTCATGTTCATAGAGTTAACGTTGCTATCCCTTACTTCCATTTAGTTAAACGGCCTTTAATTATATCTATTAGTATTGCGTTACTGGTAGCTGGAATAGGAACTTTTAAGGCTTATCGCACTGAATTTCAATGGTTTGAAGGAAGCTACTCTATCATTGTTATTGCGAGTGTTTTATCTTGTTGGGTGATCGTTGCTTCTATAATGTCTGCTATTAAAGATAACAAAAAGATTGCAATGGCGTGTGCTCATATTGGTGTCGCTTTGATTGTAATTGCTGCAAGTTATGAAGGTTACGCCTCTGTTGAAACCAGTCAAAAAGTCACAAATGGCACTCAGTTTAATTTTCATGATCATCGCTTTGAATATGAAAAGACAGAGTTATTGATTGGCCCCAATTATACTGCGGAGCGTGGGGTTATTCGGATGTTCGATGAACAAGGGCAGTTGGTGAATTATTTAAAGCCAGAAAAGCGCCATTACACAGTGAGAAGTATGGATATGACTGAACCGGATGTTTATTGGAATCATTGGGGAGATTGGTATATCACTTTAGGGGATAAAATTGACAACGATCATTATGCGATTCGTTTGCAATATAAGCCTTTAATGCGGTGGATTTGGTACGGTGGTGGACTGATGGTTTTTGGCGGGCTGATTGCTCTTGTTTTTGGTCGTGCTCGCTCTAAATTATCACTGAATATCAAAGGGCAAAAAGGTCGCTGGTGTGTTGAGTAAATATAGCTTTCTGTGCGTTATATTCGTTTTTATTATATGCAGCTTTATGACGAATGCGTATGCACAATCGACAGTTGCTAATGATCGTAATAGTGTAGAGATTTTTCAGTTCAGTTCTATAAAGAATCAACAGCGTGCTTATTATCTTGCGCGCCACCTTCGGTGCCCAAAATGTCAAAATCAAAATTTAATGGAATCAAATGCTTCTATTGCTGTCGATATGAAGTATCGGGTTTTTGTTATGGTGGAACAAGGTAAAACGGATACAGAAGTTATGGATTTTATGCAGCAAAGGTTTGGAGAGTTTGTATTATATAAACCTAAGCTAGAACATAAAACTTGGCTGCTATGGTTTACCCCAATAGTGCTCCTATTGTTACTTGTTTGGGTAGCTAGTCGATTAGTACTAAAACGGCAGCCAAAGAAGGATTGATCGAAGGCTTAATCTAATGTTATAGATGAATTAAGGCTTTGCTTTTGCTGGTTTTATTTTCAAAAATATGTCTAAAGTTTGAATTTTTTCTCACTCTTTAGCAAAAAGTCAAATATAGGGATAATGACTGAGCGTTATTCATTAAGTTGATTTATTTAACTGAAATTTTTGAGTTATTTGGTTTTATTAACTACCTAATACTGTGTGAATAGCGACTTTAAAAAGAATTTCTAAAGAAAATTTTATACAAACAATCAAAAAAATTTGGCGAAAATCATAAGGTTGGCTTACACTTTCGAAGTTATACTTAACTTTAAGCTTGCTAACTACGTACTAATGCTATAAATACTGCCACTACGGCAGTGATAAATTGAGGGATGTTTTATGGCGCTCACTAAGGCCGATTTGGCTGAAAACCTGTTCGAAAAACTTGGTTACAGTAAACGTGATGCCAAGGATACAGTTGAAGTGTTTTTTGAAGAAATTCGTAAAGCACTAGAAAATGGAGAACAGGTTAAATTGTCTGGTTTTGGTAACTTTGATCTACGTGATAAAAGTGAAAGGCCTGGACGAAACCCTAAAACTGGTGAAGATATTCCAATTTCTGCTCGTCGTGTTGTAACATTCCGACCAGGGCAAAAACTGAAAGCTCGTGTTGAAAATATTAAGATAGAAAAATAAAAACACGTAAGTCACTGGA
Organism: Vibrio algivorus; assembly: GCF_002218005.2. GTDB lineage: Bacteria > Pseudomonadota > Gammaproteobacteria > Enterobacterales > Vibrionaceae > Vibrio > Vibrio algivorus. The sequence goes on along the minus strand of NZ_AP018678.1, from coordinate 1,373,488 downwards.
AGAAAGAAGGTCACCCTATTGAGGTGGCCTTTTTATTATCAAACGTTTTATAGGTGAATAATGCAAGATCAAGAATTTTGGCATAATAAATGGGCAGAAAATAAAATTGGTTTTCATTTAGAAGATGTAAATCCACTTTTAATTAACTATTGGGAAGTTGTATCTGCTGATCGATATCATTCTGTTCTCGTTCCGTTATGTGGAAAAACAGAAGATCTGGTTTGGCTTGCGCAAAAACATAATGAAGTGACAGGGGTTGAACTTAGCAATATTGCGGTACGTGCCTTTTTTGCTGAGCACTTTTATACCCCAATGGTTACACCGCTTAATGGACAGCATGAGTTGTACCAGTTCGATGAGTTGTCTATTTATGCCGGAGACTTCTTCACTGCGCCATTGACGCAATTTGATCGCATCTATGACCGTGCAGCTTTAATTGCACTGCCGGCTGACTTACGTGTTGCTTATGCTGAACGTATTAAGTCATTACTTGCACCAGGTGGGAAAATTTTGTTAGTGACATTGGATTATGACCAATCTGAAATGTCAGGGCCACCGTTTAGCGTACCTGCTAAAGAAATTGAAAGCTTATTTGCAGGGTATAAAGTGACTCATTTAAATCGTGATGATGGTGATAGTGAACATCCAAGAATCAAACAAGGGCTGTCTCGCTTTGCCGAAGAAGTCTGGTTGCTTGAGTCATAATTTTGTTATTGTTGCTCGAAAATAATGGAATCGATATTATTTTCGAGCAACGAGCAACGAGCAACGAGCAACGAGAAGTAACTAGAAGCTGACGTTAACTTTCCTAGCAGCTTTAACGGCATCAGAAATTGCATTTTCAACATTATCACGTCGTGTCAGCGTAACCCCTAAACGACGACGACCATCAATATCCGGTTTACCAAAGAGACGAACTTGAGTTTGCGGTGCAGCAAGTGCTTCTTGTAACCCTGTGAAACTAATATTTTGTGAACACCCTTCAGCGAGAATTACCGCGGAAGCACTTGGCCCGTATTGAGTAATACTATTAATTGGTAAACCAGTAAAGGCACGAACATGTAGGGCGAATTCTGATAGCTCTTGTGAAATTAATGTCACCATGCCGGTATCGTGTGGGCGAGGGGATACTTCACTGAAAATTACTTCATCACCTTTGACGAAAAGCTCGACACCAAATAACCCATAACCGCCCAAAGCGTTTACCACTTTCTCAGCCATTTGCTCTGCGGCAGTTAATGCAGCTTGCGACATTGCTTGTGGCTGCCAAGATTCACGGTAATCACCATCTTCTTGCCTGTGTCCAATCGGAGCACAAAAATGCACACCATCGACAGCACGAACAGTAAGTAGAGTGATTTCATAATCAAAATCGACAAAGCCTTCAACGATAACTCTACCCGCTCCAGCACGGCCACCTTCTTGCGCGTATTGCCATGCAGATTCCATATCCGCTTTGCTCTTAATGATGCTTTGACCTTTACCTGATGAGCTCATGATTGGTTTTACCACACAAGGCATAGAAACAAATTCTACTGATTGTTTGAATTCTTCATAAGTATCGCAAAAACGATAAGGAGAGGTTGTAACGCCAAGATCTTCTGCTGCTAAACGACGAATACCTTCACGGTTCATAGTTAGCTTTGTTGCATTTGCTGTTGGAACAATCGTGACGCCTTTTTGTTCTAACTCAACCAGCTTGTCAGTAGCAATCGCTTCAATTTCAGGAACAACGTAATCTGGTTTTTCTTGGTTGATTATGGCCTCAATTGTCTCGCCATCTAACATATCAACAGTATAACTTCGGTGGGCAACTTGCATCGCCGGAGCATTGGCGTAGCGATCTAGTGCAATGACTTCCAAGCCTAAACGTTGGCATTCAATGGCTACTTCTTTACCTAGTTCACCTGAACCAAGTAGAAGTACTTTTGTGGCAGAAGGAGAGGTCGCCGTTCCAAACATGTCTTTATTCCTATAACAGATCTACTTTGATACCCACGTATTAAGTAGGTAATTAATTGGCGTGATTTTAAAGGTAGGCAAACGTTTGCGCAACAAGTTAGGGAGAATTTCTTTTAATAAAAAGTCCGTAAACTATATTGAAGGTCGTTTACGGACGGTTTATCACCATTGCTTTAATATCTGTATTTAGATGGATAAATAATCAATCGTGATGTCGGGGTTAATCGCTTCCAGTGTAGATTGTGTTTCTGCCAAGTGACTAATGGTTCCACTTGCATTCTCTGCTAGTACCACGGATTCAATATTGGCTAGATCTTCACCAGCTAATAATAATAGGTTAATCGCAACCTGTAGTGGAGGAAGGCTTGGATTAAATGCAGCATTTTCTGCATAACTACCAGAATAAATAGCCCCTGATTGTGTCTTCAATGTTACACCACTGTGATTATTGCTGTATGGCGCATAGCTGTTATTTAGTGCTTTTATAGTAGAGATAATAGCAGCATTGTCGCTATCAAACTGATAACTGTGTTGTTGGTTATCCATTAAGCGAGCTTCGATACCTAAATCTTTAGGACCAAATGATTCAGGTAACAATTCCGCTAATCGATAGGCAGGGCGCTCAGGAAGTTGAATGGATAGGTTTTCAATACCATTTAATTCATTCATAAATTGGCGGCAGTGACCACAAGGTGTGTGGTTGATGGTGATATTTTTTAGCCCTGTTTCACCTTTCATCCATGCATGGCTGATTGCCGATTGTTCTGCATGAACCGTTTGGTTTAACTGCACTCCAGCAATTTCAATATTTGCTCCGAAGTAGATGTTTCCAGATAAACCCTCTGCGATAGCACCAACGTGGAAGTTGGAAATTTCACAATAAGCACGAGTAGCCGCGATAGGCAGTAAGGCGAGTTTAAATTCTGTGTCAGTCATGCCTGATTGCGATAACAATGCTTGATAATCCGTTGCGGAGAAGTGACCACTGAAATCAGCTGTTTGCATTTGAGAAACAATACGATCAGCAAGCTCTGTAGGTAAGTGCGCTACAGATTTTGGATTAATATGTTGAGTCATTAGGTTTCCTTGTAATTCACGTATAAGTGAGTTGCTAAGCTCATTTTTGTGTAATTATATTTTATGGTTACATTTTTATTGTGAAATAAATCAGATTATGGAGTGAGATCTCGTGAGTGAGTAGTTTCAATAGTCAAAAACACTACTTAGATCAGGTTTTGGGAATAAAGCCTCATAGACAAAAAAGGAGCCGAACTAGCTCCTTATAAATACAGTGTTTGGGTTGATCATATTGGTTTAGCCAATAAAGCCGCCAACCCAGAGACAGAAAGCAAAAAATAATGGTGCAAGTATTGAAGTGATAATGCCGCATGTCACTAAGGCGAGGGAGCTAAATGCTGCATCTTCGGCGTCTTTTTCTGCACAGGTTGCTGTTCCTAGAGCATGCGATACCGTACCCATAGTTAACCCTTTTGCTATTGGATGGGTGACGCCTAAAAATGAATAGATTGGGTAAGCAAATACAGAGCCAAATACACCAACAATCAATACTAAGATAGCAGCAATAGCTGGTTCACCACCTAAGTTTTTTCCTATTTCCATCGCAATAGGGGTTGTGACTGATTTACCCATTAAACTTGCTACTAATGTTGGGTCGGTATGCAAAGCAACGGCGATCAACCCGGCAGTAAGCATCGACATCGCACTACCAACGCCACATGCTAAAAAGATGATTTTCCAATTTTGGCGAATTTGTGGCAGTTGTTCGTATAACGGATAAGCGAGCGCAACCACAGCAGGTTGAAGTAGAAAAGTCATCCAATCATTTTGTGCGTAATACACCTCGTAAGGTACATCTAGCGCCATTAGAATAGGAATAATAATCACAATACTTAACAATAAAGGGTTAGCTAATGGATTGTTCACCTTACTAGCAAACCAACGCACCGCAAAGAAAACAACAAAGGTAAGTAGAAGCCACATGATTATTTACCCTCACTTGTTTTATTCGTGAGGATTTTTTGTAGTCCCAGCGCAAGGAGTACTAATACAATGGTGGTTGCACCGACACTGCTAGCAAAAATGGATAAGGCGTTATCAATCAATAAAGGAAAGTGGTCCATTAAACCAACACTGATTGGTACAAACAGAATGATCATATAGCGAATGAACAACTGAGCGCCGGGTTTGACCCATTGTACTTTGACAAACCCTGAAACCAGTAGAGCGAATAAAATCAGCATGCCGAAAATGCTTCCGGGTACGGATAAGTGAAAAAAGTGCTGAATAGCATTACCTGCCCACAAACTCACCATAATCAGTGCGAATGATAAAGCATAATTGAGCATTTGCTTGAACACGTTGGACTCCTAGAACGGAACAAGAGTTAATAAAGCGCTCAAAAGATAAAAAAGAGCGCGGTTGTAAAAAATGGTTATAGTTGTAAAGGTAGTTAAGAAACGAGAGACTCTACATATTGATAGACGGATTTTAGGATCTCGATCTTAGCGGCATCACTTTCATGCTCATGAGCGAGATTCTCAAGGTTGAGCATGTACTCTTCTATATTGTTCTCATAGTATTCACGGCAATGTGTTAGCCATTTTTGCTGTTCAGCTTCGTTCAGTGTCCATGGGTAGTGACGTGCACGATAGCGGAACAACAAAGGTTCGATACGAGCATCTTTCACCGATAAATCTAACCCTGCGAGCTTTTCAGGCTCGGTTTCTCGAATAATATCGATGGTGGTTTTGTCAGCTGGTGAAAAGAAGCCACTATAGAGTTGAGTATCGACGTTATTATCTTGCTTAAATTCACGCTCAATATTGTAGATAGCAATCAGCTTTTCTCGAATTTCTGGGTGCGATTTTAAAAGCGCGAGATTATCTAAACATTGTTTGCGATCAATACCGATTCGATCAGCATTTTCAGCCGTAAGCGTTTTGGCTGGTGCGAGAACAGGACACTTATTAAGGTGCACAAGTTTAAGAGGAACCGGTAGTTCATTCGGTGCAAGATCATCTCGTCTTGTGTACATGCGTTGATGTAGTGTTTCAGCATCTAGCTCAATTAGCGGCGTTGGATCCATTGCGAGGTTTACCGTTATCACTGCATTGTTATTGGTTGGATGCCAAGCCATCGGCACGATCCAACTAATATTAGAGCATTGTACGCCAAACATACCTGAAACATGTACGAGAGGGGTCATATTAACAATATCGACTAGTTCGTTGAGTTTACGCTTGTGTCGCATAGTCAATAGGTAATTGAACAGTTTCGGCTGTGCCTGTTTGATTTTTTTAGCAAGTTCAATGGTTGCAATGACATCGGCCATTGCGTCATGGGCGTTGCTATGTTCAATGCCATTGGCAACAGAAAGATGCTCTAGTTTAAAGCTTGGAAAGCCTTCATCATTTTCTGGCCAGTTGATACCGTCTGGGCGTAAGGCATAACAAGTACGCATAATATCCAGTAAATCCCAACGTGAATTACCATTTTGCCATGACCATGCATACGGGTCGTAAAAGTTTCGATAAAGAGTATAACGAGTCACTTCATCATCAAAGCGAATGCTGTTGTAACCAAGTGAGATGGTATTTGGTGTTGAAAGTTCTTTATGGATGCGACGAATAAACTCCGGCTCAGGTAGGCCATCTTTCACTGCTTTTTGAGGTTTAATACCAGTAATTAATGCCGCTTCTGGTGACGGTAAATAATCACTAGGAGGTTGACAATAAATCACCAAAGGCTCACCGATAATATTGAAGTCCATATCGGTACGGATGCCAGCAAACTGACTTGGTCGGTCTTTGGCTGGACTTACACCCCATGTTTCGTAATCTAAGAAAAAGAAGGTTGGGGCGTTTTCATTACTCATGGGACTTCCAGAAATTTATTGTCTTTAATATCGGTATATTACCCCTAAGTACCACGTAAAGAAATGGCTTGCTTGTGAGATGCGCATTTTTAACTTGTTGAAATTCGCATCTTGAAGTCACCGGGGATAAAATTTTTAGAGATTAAGAGGATGGTGCAACTGAGAGTTTGGCACGAATAAAGTCATTGTGATTAACGTAAAGCAGCTCAGCAACTTTTCGAATAATCGCTTCTTCAATAGGATCAAGGTGATGGTCCGCATAAGCGACTTGCCACATGGATTGAATTAGCTCAAAACGTTGCTGATGTTCTAAATCGCGTAATTGGTCGGTAAATTCATAAAGAGATGCCGAATTTTCTGAACGCAAAGTGGCTTCTTGCAATAAAGTTTTTGCATCCGCTTCGGTTAAAGAAAACAACTTACCTAGCATTTGTATTTTAGTTGCTTCTTCTTTTTCATCAACAGAATGATCGGCTTGCGAAACCTGACAGAGTAAGGCTGCGATCGCTAGGTTAGTATCAAGCGATTGATTTTCTTGGACGTTTCCATCAACGATTTGATTAAAGAAGCTTTTTAAAGATTGAATCATAATGACCTTCATAGCGTTTGTTATCAATATACCCAAGTGACTTCAAGATGCAGAATTCAGAGCTATCATCCAACCCTTTAGACAAGGAAGATTGGCGAAGGAATGTAAGCACCTTTCAAACCAATCTGACGCTGTATATAGGTTTGGATGAAGCTCTCTAAGGGCAAGTTAAAACAAGCTTTATGCTGCATTAAATTGAACAGAGATAGAATAACTATGATCATATTCAATTTGCTTTGCCTAAAGCTTGTTTTATTCTTGCTGAAACTTGCATCTTGAAGTGACTTGGGTATACACCCTAAAACTTTGACATTAAAAATCAAGAAAAGTCTTCATCAATCAAAATGATTTAGCGATATAATGCCGCTTTCTTCACTACCTTCTTGTCAATTTGGAATGTCATGTTTGATATAAATAGTACAGTGATACTCGCGATGGGAATGATTTTCCTTGGTTCATTTGTACAAAGCGCCATTGGTTTTGGACTTGCAGTGGTCGCTGCTCCTTTGTTGTTCTTAATTTCCCCTCAATATGTTCCTGCACCGATAGTAATGGTGGCGTTATTTAACTCTCTTTTTAATGCTTATAAATATCGCAACAATATCTCGATTGGTGGTTTGAAAATGGCGATTTATGGTCGTATTCCCGGCTCTGTTGCAGGGGGGATTTTATTGCTGTATGTATCCAGTTCCGTTTTATCCTTGTGGTTAGGTGGAATGGTGCTATTGGCGGTGTTAATTAGTCTTACTCCAATTCGTTTTGAGCCGACGCCAAACAGAATGGCGGTCGCTGGTTTTTTCTCCGGTTTTATGGGTACAAGTTCCAGTATTGGTGGACCACCAATGGCATTGATTTTACAGCATCAAGATGCCTCTTCATTACGGGGTAACTTGGCGGCGTTTTTTGTATTTAGTTCAATGATTTCTCTGACTGTTCAATACTTTATTGGCTATTTGACTTGGCAGCATGTTGTGATGACAATTCCATTGCTACCTATGGGGTGGCTTGGTTATGTTGCGGCACAAATGGTGGTGAAGTATGTCTCGAAAGAGTGGATTCGGATTTTTACACTCGTGTTGTGCTTAGCCAGTGCCACGACCGCGATTGTACGAGGCTTACAGTTGTAGTCTTAGGGTACATATCCAAGTCACTTGAGTATTAATATTAATTAGGGTGACAGTTTAGATCTCATTTATCCCTGTGTTACAATTTTGATAATTCTATAGTTTATGAGTGCAGTTCGCTATTCACCTGCGCTCTCTAATCGTTTCAATAGGAATCGTTTTGACCAACCCTCATGATAATGCCCATTCTTCTACTGATTCTCTCTCATCACATCAAGAGAATAGTGCGCAGGGTAATACTGCTGGTAGCCTACGTGCCGCATTAAAAGACTGCATGATCCGTGACCGTTTTCGTTTAAGTAAGCGAATTCATGGAGCCAGTAAAATTAAGAAACCAGAAGCGAAAGCGGCTGTGTTTGATGAAATCGCTATGGATATTGCAAAATCTATGATGGTAGTGCAGAACCGTAGCTTGCATAAACCGCATATTGAGTATCCTGAAAACTTACCGGTTAGCCAAAAGCGTGATGATATCGCAGAAGCCATTGCTCATAACCAAGTGGTGATCATTGCCGGTGAAACGGGTTCAGGTAAAACGACGCAAATACCGAAAATATGCAGCGAACTCGGTCGAGGTCGAGCAGGTTTAATTGGTCATACTCAGCCTCGTCGTTTAGCCGCTCGTTCAGTTGCCAGCCGCATTGCTGAAGAAATGCAAACCCCAATGGGTGAGTATGTGGGTTATAAAGTTCGTTTTAATGACCAAATATCCGATAACACTCAAATTAAGCTGATGACTGATGGTATTTTACTGGCAGAAATCCAGCACGACCGTTTTTTAAATCAATACGACACCATCATTATCGATGAAGCGCACGAGCGTAGCTTGAATATTGACTTCATCATGGGTTACTTAAAAGAGTTACTACCGAAGCGTCCTGATCTTAAAATTATTATTACGTCGGCAACCATTGATCCTGAGCGTTTCTCTAACCATTTTGATAAAGCGCCAATTATTGAAGTGTCGGGCCGTACTTATCCGGTTGATGTTCGCTATCGTCCACTTAATCCTGATGATGCTGACCAAGACCTTGATCAATTAGAAGGCATTTTTCAAGCTGTTGATGAATTATGTGATGAACCTGGTTTAGGTGACATTCTTATTTTCATGAATGGTGAACGTGAAATCCGTGACACGGCAGATGCGCTTTCAAAACGTAAGCTTAGAGATACTGAAATCGTACCTTTGTACGCTCGCTTATCATCTGCTGAACAAAATCGGATATTCCAATCTCATACCGGCCGCCGAATTGTTCTGGCGACTAACGTGGCTGAAACCTCGTTAACGGTCCCAGGAATCAAATATGTGATTGATCCGGGTACCGCGCGTATTAGTCGTTATAGCTACCGTACTAAAGTACAGCGTTTGCCTATTGAACCTGTATCACAAGCCAGTGCCAATCAACGTAAAGGTCGCTGCGGGCGTGTGAGTGAAGGCATTTGCATTCGACTGTATTCGGAAGAGGATTTTAATTCACGTCCGGAATTTACCGATCCTGAGATTTTACGCACCAACTTAGCCTCGGTTATTTTACAGATGACATCATTGGGGCTAGGTGATATTGAAGCCTTCCCATTTGTTGAAGCACCGGATAAGCGCAATATTCAAGATGGTGTACGTTTGCTAGAAGAGCTTGGCGCAATTAATCCGAATGCTAAAGATCCTAAAAAACGGTTAACAGCAATAGGGCGCAAACTTGCACGTTTGCCGATTGACCCACGTTTAGCGCGTATGGTCCTTGAATCGGTGAAATATAATTGTTTACAGGAAGTGATGATTATTGCCTCAGCGTTATCAATTCAAGATCCACGTGAGCGTCCTAGTGATAAACAACAAAGCTCCGATGATAAACACAAACGTTTCTTCCATGAAGAGTCGGACTTTTTCACGTTTGTGAATGTTTGGAACTACATCAAAGAGCAGCAAAAAGTCTTATCGAGCAATCAATTCCGTAAGCAATGTAAACAAGATTACTTAAACTATTTACGCGTGCGTGAATGGCAAGATGTGTATTTTCAATTACATCAAGCGATGCGTGAAATGGATGCCAAACTTAATACAGAAGCGGCAGGTTACCAATCTGTCCATACTGCGCTATTAGTGGGTTTACTGTCTCACATTGGTATGAAAGATGCCGAAAAGAGTGAATATCAAGGCGCGCGTAATGCTCGTTTTCATATTTTCCCTGCATCCGGTTTATTTAAAAAACAGCCTAAGTGGATTATGTCAGCAGAGCTGGTGGAAACCTCAAAACTTTGGGGACGTATCATTGCTAAAATTCAACCTGAATGGGTTGAGCCTCTTGCGCCACATCTAATCAAGCGTAGTTACAGCGAACCACATTGGTCGAAGAAACAAGCTGCCGTTATCGCTTCAGAAAAAGTCATGTTATATGGCATTCCGATTGTGCCAAAGCGTAATGTTAATTATGGGCCGATTGATCCGGTTGTCAGTCGTGAAATCTTTATTCGTAGTGCTTTGGTGGAAGGTGATTGGGAAACTAAGCATAAATTCTTCCACCAAAATAGGAAGTTGCTACGAGAAGTCGAAGAGCTTGAACATAAATCACGTCGCCGTGATATTTTGGTTGATGATGATGAGTTATTTAATTTCTATGATCAACGTGTCAGTACCGATGTGGTATCGGGACGCCATTTTGATTCGTGGTGGAAAAAGGTCAGTAAAGAAAGCTCTGAACTACTCGATTTTGAAAAAGAGATGCTTTTTCAAGGTGATGCCAGTCATGTAACCGACTTGGATTACCCAAACTTTTGGCATCAAAATGGTTTGAAATTAAAACTTAGTTATCAATTTGAACCGGGGCAAGACAATGATGGTTTGACTGTTCATATTCCTTTGCCTATTTTGAACCAAGTGAGTCCAGATGGTTTTGATTGGCAGATACCAGGTTTACGTCATGAGTTAGTGGTGGGGTTGATTAAATCACTCCCTAAAGGGTTACGCCGTAACTTTGTGCCAGCGCCAAACTATGCCGATGCTTTCTTATCTCGTGTTGCTCCTATGGAAATGCCAATCTTAGATGCGCTAGAAAAAGAGCTACGTCGTATGACCGGCGTTGAAGTGAAGCGAGAAGATTGGCAACTTGAACAAATTCCAGATCACCTTAAAGTGACATTCCGTGCCGTCGATCATCGTAATCGTAAGTTAAAAGAGCATTACGACCTATACGCGCTAAAAGAAAGCTTGAAAGATAAAGTTCAAGAAACTTTGTCGAAAGTGGCTGACGATGATATTGAACAGCAAGGGCTACATACATGGAGTTTTGGTGAACTGCCGACGGTTTATCAGCAAAAACGTGGTGGCTTTGAGGTTAAAGCTTTCCCTGCTTTAGTGGACGCTAAAGATAGCGTGGAAATCAAGCTATTTGAAACCGAGAAAGAGCAGCAACAAGCAATGCGAGCGGGGCAACGTCGACTAGTGTTGCTTAATGTACCTTCACCGATTAAATATTTGCACAGCAACCTACCTAATAAATCAAAATTAGGATTGTACTTTAACCCTTATGGCAAAGTGCTCGATTTAATTGATGACTGTATTGCTTGTGGCGTCGATAAACTGATTGAACAAAAGGGCGGCCTAGTATGGCAACCTGAGCAGTTTGAAACATTGAAAGAGCATGTTCGTGCTGAGTTGGGCGATACGGTTGTCGATATTGCCAAGCAAGTAGAAACGATTTTAACTACTGCTTTTAACATCAATAAAAAGCTCAAAGGTAAAGTTGATTTAAGCATGGCGTTTGCGTTATCGGATATTAAAGCGCAAGTAGAAGGTTTGATTTTTAAAGGCTTTGCGACCGAATGTGGTTGGAAACGACTACCTGATATTTTGCGCTATTTGAAAGCGATTGAGCGTCGAATGGAAAAATTGCCGATAGATCCAAATAAAGACCGCTTACATATCTTGAAGGTAGAGTCGGTGACTAAGGATTATAAAGAGCTGCTGAATAAGATCCCTAAAGGCATTGAAATTCCGGATTCCGTCAAGGAGATACGCTGGATGATCGAAGAGCTACGTGTGAGCTACTTTGCTCAGCAATTAGGTACGCCATATCCGGTCTCAGATAAGCGAGTTAAGAATGCTATTGATGCCTGTTAATATTTAATTTAATGTTGTTTTAACACGAATTGAGGAACTTTTACTTGATTTTGCAAGGCATCTCACTAATCATGCATCATAAGTTTTAAATATGGATTTTGAGCCACTCTCATTTCCATGAATATGATAATCGAAGGATTCGAAGGTATTACAATGAAAAAAACACTTTTAGCTTTGGCTTTAATGGGTGCAGCGTCACCTGCATTAGCTGACTCATGGCTTTATGCTGGTGTGAACTATGGTACGGCAGATTTTACTGAATCAGGTGCCGGCAATGAAGGTACCTACGGTGTGAATATCGGTACAGGTATTTTGCCATTTATCGGCGTTGAAGCAGGCTATTGGGACTTAGGTGACATCGGCGGTTCTGATTTAACAACTGTTTATGCTGCGATCAAACCAAGCATCAATGTTGGCCCGCTGGAGTTTTACGGTAAACTAGGCGCTAACAAATATGATGTAGGCTCTGGTCAATTTAAGAGTGATGATGGCTATGACATGATGTATGGCGCTGGTGTTGAATACACTGTGCTAGATGGCATTCCTCTAGGTTCGTTGTCGCTTGGTCTTGCTTATAACCACTTTGGCTTTGATAAGTTTGACGCAAATACTTACTCAGTCAGTGCCACATTCCACTTTCTATAAGTAATATTATTTGAAATATGAGCCGTCACTAGTTTAATTATTAGTGACGGCTTTTTTATTTGCGGTTATCAATAGGCTGAATGAATGCAAACACTAACATCAGAAGACAAACAACAGTTACAATCTGCAAAGCAATTATTAGAGAATCCAGGCTTAGCTGCCAAAATGTCTAATGCTATTGGTTCTCCTATCGAGCAAGGATTAAAGCTATTACCTAAAAGTTGGAATAGCACCATTAATGAGGTGACTCAAAAAGCCTTATTAAAAGCCTCTGATGCTGCAATTTATACTATGAAAAGCACTTCAACTGGGCTCGCTTCGAATAGAATTCACAAGTTGAGTGTTGCAGTAACTGGTGGTGTCGGTGGTTTTTTTGGTGTTGCTGGGATTGCCGTAGAACTGCCTATTTCAACCACGATTATGTTACGCTCGATTGCCGATATTGCGCGTGCGGAAGGGGAGTCAATTTCTAATCTAGAGACCAAATTAGCTTGTTTAGAAGTGTTTTCGTTAGGTGGAAAAAGTAAACAAGATGATGGTGCTGAAAGTGGTTATTATGCAGTAAGAACGGCATTAGCTAAGTCGGTCCTCGATGCTTCTGAGTTTCTCGCTAAAAAAACTATTACCGATCAAGGTTCGCCGATTCTGGTTAAGTTTACCGCTGAAATAGCCAAACGATTTGGTATTCAAGTGACTGAAAAAGCGGCAGCCCAAGCAGTGCCAGCAATTGGTGCGGCAGGTGGCGCGATCATTAATACTATTTTTATTGGCCATTATCAGGACATGGCAACAGGGCACTTTATTATTCGTCGCCTAGAGAAAACTTATGGAAAGGACTTTGTGCAACAAGAGTACAATAAGCTTTAATACTAATTCTAACAAGTAACGAGTCACCTTGCTTGTTATCCAGCTTTTTCCCAAGCTAACGTACACTGCCTACTTACTAGATTTGATATAACAATTTATCTCCTATACTGAATAACACTCAATAAAAAAGGAGATGATTATGCAGGAACAAGTTCTTGAATTTTGGTTTCAAGTTTTATCACCAGAACAATGGTGGGCAAAAGATCCTGAGTTAGATGCTTTAATTGAATATAAGTTTGCTAATTTACATATTCAAGCAGAGCAAGGCGATCTCTACACATGGCGTTCAGAGCCGAAAGGTGCGCTTGCAGAAATCATCATTCTCGACCAATTTTCCCGTAATATCTACCGAGATACTCCCAAATCTTTTGCTAGTGATGCCCAAGCTTTAACACTTTCTCAGGTGGCGATTAGCCAAGGCTTTGACCAACATTTAAGTCAAGATGAACGTTTATTTTTATATTTACCTTACATGCACAGTGAATCGCCAATGATTCATGAAATTGCAGTTGGTTTATTTACAGAACTAGGTTTGTCATCCAATTTGGATTTTGAATATAAACATAAAGAAATTATTGATCGCTTTGGTCGCTACCCTCATCGAAATGATATTTTAGGCCGAGCTTCAACCGACGCAGAGGTTGAATATTTAAAACAACCTAACGCCGGTTTTTAATTTAGATAAGGCTCACGTATTAAGGATCGTTTACAAATAACGTGATTTTAAATGAGCTTTGAAGTGCTCGGCATTTAAGGGTTCCCCGGTGGCTTGCTTAACAAGATCATCGGTTGAAAACAGGCTTGCCTTCTTCCAAATATTCTCATCTAGCCAAGCAAAGATTAAGCTTAAATCCCCTGATTCAATAACGTCTGAAACATTCACTTGTTTACGCATACTTGCCATAAATTGTGCGGCATACATTGCACCGAGTGTGTAACTTGGGAAATAGCCAAAAGCGCCATCGGTCCAGTGAATATCTTGCATACAACCATTTTTGTAATTATCTTTGGTTGATAAACCAAGGTAAGCCTGCATTTTTTGATCCCATAACTCTGGAACATCTTGATAAGATATGTTGCCATTCATTAAGTCACGCTCAATTTCATAACGTAGGATGACATGAGCAGGGTAGGTGAGCTCATCAGCATCAACACGAATAAAGCCTTTCTCGACGCGAGTGTAGAGCTTACGGAAATTGTCTGCCGAAAACGCAGGCAGCTTTCCTGATTGAAATTCATTTCTCGCCATTGCAGATAGGTGATTAATAAATTCTGGGCTGCGGCCTAGTTGCATTTCAAAGAACAGAGATTGTGATTCATGAATACCCATTGATCTGGCTTCACCTACTGGTAAGCCTGCTAATGATGTCGGCAGTCCTTGTTCATAACGTGCATGACCCGTTTCATGAATCGTGCCCATTAGCGATTGGATAAAGTCATTTTCATCATAACGAGTGGTGATCCGTACATCAGTCGGTACACCACCACAAAATGGATGCACGCTTTCATCTAATCGACCATGTTCAAAATTAAATTGTAAAAATTTCATCGATTTTAATCCCAATGCTTTTTGTTGTGAGCTTGGGAAACTGCCTTGTGGATATATCACGCTTTCCTTATCTTGCTTTTCAATCACTCGATCAACAAGATTTGGTAGCCAAGTTTTGACGTTTTCAAAAACGGTATCTAAGGATTGGCTACTTGTACCGGGTTCATAGAGTGAGAGCATGGCATCGTAAGGTGTTGTACCTAAATTATTTGCGCGAATTTGGGCTTCTTGTTGAGATAGGTTAACGACTTCTTGCCAGTTTTGAGCAAAGCCATTCCAGTCGTTTTGTTGACGTTGTGTTCGCCATGCATGTTCACATTTAGAACCTGCTAATGATTTGGCTTGTACTAGATCTTGTGGAAGTATTGTGGCTTGTTGCCAGCGTTGTTTCATTTCACGTAAACTGGCTTTTTCGATAGGGCTTAATGATTCTTGTTCTGCTTCATGGAACCAGTCTTCTAATTGTGGTTCAGTGTTGAGTTGATGAATTAACACTGATAACTCCGCCATTGCTTTGGAGCGAGCTTCATTACCACCACTTGGCATCACAGCAGCCTGATCCCAGCCAGATATTGCGGCTAAATGATTAAAGTTAGCAATTTTTTGTGCGTGTTGAACGAGTTTTTGATAATGGCTCATAATATTCCTTAATTCATTGCTGCGCAGTGTGATTTGAAAGAGGCTTACATTCTTTCGCCAGTCTTCCTTACCTTAAAGGTTTGGATGATAGCTTTGAATCCTACACCTTGAAGTCACTTGGATATATAACATCTTGAAAAGAACGCTGCAAAACTCTTTATTTACTAAGCTTTCACTGATATAACAAAGATACATTTGGACGTTCACCATAGGGATATTATGGACTTTTATATCATCAATTCTGGCGCATTTTTAATTGCGATTACAATTTTGACACTCACTCCGGGATTGGATACCGCACTTGTGATCAGGAACACGTCTCGAAGTGGTAGTGTAGATGGTTGTGTAACCAGTTTAGGGATCTGCTGTGGTTTGTTTGTCCATGCCACACTCTCGGCCATTGGTATTTCAGCGATACTATTACAGTCTGCCGAACTGTTCCATGCGATGAAATTAGTTGGCGCAGCTTATTTGGTGTACCTTGGTGTGACGAGTTTAATTGCGATTTGGAAAGGGCAAGGTCAGTTAGATGTCACTAGTGGGACGGTAGGAAAACCTTTATCAGCTAAGCGCTCGTTCCGTGAAGGTTTATTATCGAATGTGCTTAACCCTAAAACGGCGGTATTTTATTTAGCTTTTCTACCACAGTTTATTAATCCTGAACATTCCGCCTTGCTACAGTCATTATTTATGGCCTCGATTCACTTTGTGATTGCTATGGTATGGCAGTGTGGCATTGCGACTATGGTGCATTCTGCTAAAAATTGGGTACAAAATTCTTCGGCGATGAAGTGGATGGAAGGGATCACAGGTGCAGTATTAATCACACTTGGTCTAAAATTAGCATTAGACAACGATTAAGTATTCGAATGAGTGCGGGACTTCACAAAGCGACGCCGTATTCATCAAAAATGACATTGTGAAAACAAACCTTGAGCTAGACCAAGGTAATTTTCCATGAAGATGTTATAAATTTTTAAGCTTATTGAATAACTTACTGGTTTTTGTAAGCGACATAACATTGAAAGGGATACTATGACTCGATTGATTGCCATTGCCATCTTTGTGGTGCTTGCATATTTGCTACTGAAATATCGAACCAATGCCAAACTACAAACCTGGGTGGCAATAGTCTTGTCATCTGCATTGCTAATCTATATTAGCTCCGTGGTGATTACTGAGCTTGCTCGCTAGGTATATATCCATTGGTTCGACATCGTTAATAAACCTAGGAAACACGACATCCATGAATAATAAAGTTCCGCTCATGATTTCAACCGTTATTGGAGTTGTTTTAGGCTCGGTGATTACTTACGCCGTTATTAACCCAGCAGCGCAAGAAGCAACACTTCAGCAAAATGAACTGGCTGGAAAACATCAGCAATTATTAGCGAAAGTAGAAACACTACAAACGAAGCTAGATACCGAAGGGCAATCATTCGAACAACAATCTCAGCAGCAACAAGAAAAGATAGAACAACTGACTCAACAATTATCAAAACTGCAACAACAGAAGAAAAAAGTTGAAAAAACTTTAGTTGTGCAAAAAGAGCAAGCGGTCTCATTGAAAACAGAAAATAAACAGCTAGAGAAAACCACCGAATTACAAAGTGATTTATATAAACAGTCACATGAACTATTTGATAAAGAAGGTGAGTTGAAATCTCAAGTGGCTAAGCTGGCAACGACTCGTGAAAAGTTAGCAGTTCAAACAGAAAAATTGAAAGAAGAATGTAAATTATTTAAAGATGGTACTAGTTGGGATCCAAAATCCGATTCATGTAAAAAAGAGAAACTTGCCACAGACCAGATTGGTAAAATTGATAGTGCTCTAGCTAAGAAAAAACAAGAACTCGCTGATGTAAAAGCCTTAATTACGAAACTAGGTATAAAACCTCAGAGTTAAATTTTAATAAATATTCAATAAAATAAAGGCGATACACTGATGTATCGCCTTTATTTATTAATATACCCAAGTGAATTCTGCATCTTGAAGTTACTTGGGTATATACAAGCGTACAGATTTAGTCTTTAAAGTTGTTGAATTGGAAGGGTTGATCCATTTCCGCACCTTTAACTAATGCCATAACTTGCTGCAAATCATCACGCTTTTTACCCGTTACACGAACTTTATCACCCTGAATCGAAGCTTGAACTTTGATCTTTGAGTCTTTGATTAGTTTTACCACTTTTTTGGCAATGGCAACATCAATACCTTGTTTGAAACTGGCCTCTTGAGTATGTGTTTTTCCAGTTTGATCGGCTTTTTGTAAATCTACCGCATTGGCATCAACACCACGTTTAGCAAGTTGACCACGAAGCATCGTCATCATTTGTCCAAGCTGGTATTCATTTTCTGCTGTCAGTTTTACAATATCGTTTTTAAACTCAAAATTAGCGTTTACGTTACGAAAATCGAAACGTGTATCTAGTTCACGGTTGGCGTTTTCTGCGGCATTTCTTACTTCAACGCTGTCCACTTCAGAAATTATGTCAAATGAAGGCATGATCAGTTCTTCTCCGATTGATTCTTAATGGTATTGGCAAGCATGTCGAGCATGGTTACCGTATCTTTCCAACTTAGGCATGGATCAGTAATCGATTTACCATAGGTGAGGGCATTTAAGTCCGTCATTGGTTGATTACCTTCCTCGATAAAGCTTTCCGCCATAATACCTGCAATTGATTGAGAACCATTGTTGATTTGGTTGCAAATATCTTGCGCTACATCTAATTGCTTACGATGCTCTTTTTGGCAGTTAGCGTGACTGAAATCCACGACTAAACGGGGAGTTAAGCCTACTTCACTTAATTGTTCACAAGCAGATTGAATTGATTCTGCATCAAAGTTAGGGCCTGTATCACCGCCACGTAAAATCGTATGACCGTATGGGTTACCGGATGTGCGATAAACCGTCATTCGACCATTCTTATCTGGAGAACAGAAGTAATGGGAGGCTTGCGCGGCACGAATGGCATCGGTTGAAATCTTCACATTACCATTGGTGCCATTCTTAAACCCAACAGGGCAAGAAAGCGCCGAAGCCATTTCACGGTGAATTTGGGACTCAGTGGTACGTGCGCCAATTGCCCCCCATGAAATAAGGTCAGCAATATATTGACCTGTCACCATGTCTAAAAATTCAGTGGCAGTGGCTAAACCCAGTTTATTGATGTCGAGCAGTAATTTACGAGCTTTGTTTAAACCGTCTTCTAAAGCGTAGCTACCGTCAAGATTAGGATCGGTAATTAATCCTTTCCAACCAATTACGGTTCTAGGTTTCTCAAAGTAAGTACGCATCACAATAAACAGCTGATCTTTGTGTTGCTCTTGTAGTGCATTAAGGCGTTGCGCATAGTCTAGAGCCGCGTCGGTATCATGTACAGAACACGGCCCTACAATAACCAGTAGGCGAGAGTCTTTACCTGACAGGATGTTTTCTATTTGGCGACGCGAGTTTTCAATATGTTCTGCCACATCATCAGGCAGTGGGTGAGCTTGCATTAATTCCATTGGCGTAGGCATAGGCCCTAACGCTTGGGTTCTTAGCTCATCGGTTTTTAAAGGCATTCGTTTGTCTTCATTTAAAGATACACAGAGTAAAGATAACGGAAATAGCGTAGGGAATAAACGTTCATGGGCATTTTGTTGTGGAATTTTATTACTTTGTTATTAATTGATGCCTTATTGACCAGTAAATTGGAGTTTTGCTTGTTTTATCACGTTAATCTCAGTATTTTCAGACGATAACGATTTATTTAATGGAGTAATTATGTCAGATACTGCGCAAGGAACAATCCCAACGAATGCATTACTAGGGGATGTACTGCCATCTTCCCAATCATCATCAATTGAAAGCGCAACGCATTTGTTTGTATCACTGAGTGACTTAGTTCAAGAAAGCATTTTTTATCACCCAGAGATTGGGCTGCATTTAGATACATTATCTGAAGTAGATAAATCGAGTCTACAAGCTTTACTTGGGGAACAATCTTCAGATGAACATTTTGTGTCGACGTTAGTATCCCGTATCGAGTCTTCAATATTGCCTCAGCATAAGCAGGTGAGAGTCTGTTTATCCGATGCTGACAGTTATGCTTATAAGGCATTGATTGGTGGCAATATTGAAATGCAAGAAGTTAACCCTGTGATTGGCGTTCGAGGCGTTTCTCGCTTTGCTTCCGCTGAATATACCCATTCCTTTGAGCTTGAATGTAAAGTGATTAAGCAGCTACGTGATAAGGGGATCGACGTTGAAATCGTGGTGCCATTTGTACGTGCGTTAAGTGATGCTGCAATGGTGATTGACCGTTTGGCTGTTCAAGGGCTTCCGAGAGGACTGGGTGGATTAAAAGTTCTGTATTGCTGTGACGTGCCTTCTTCGGTGCTGCTTGCGGATAAACTTCTTCAATATTTTGATGGCTTAGTGGTAAATACCGGCAATTTAACCCAATTAACTTTGGGGGTAGATATTCATAATGAAGCATTAGAATCGTTATTTAATCCTGATCATGAAGCGGTATTAATGCTGTTATCACAAGCAGTAAAAGCGGCTAGTCATGCTAATAAGCCTTGTGTGGTGTATTGTCAAAATCTTACGGACTACCCTAAGATCCAAGAAATGCTGGCGGAGCTAGACTCGGTACAGGTTCTTGCTGCTGTGTAATTAATCAAAACATACTATTGTTGTCACAAAAAGCCGACTTAACTGTCGGTTTTTTTTATGTTGCTAACAGCTTGTCAATTTTACTGTTGACGAAGTTGTTAATACCGACTTAACTGGTCTGATGTGATAACTAAAAAGGAACATTTCTATGACGGCACTTAGCAAGGCAAATCAACATTTAAAATATTTCGGTGAACAATTGGTTCCAATGATTGGTTATTGCCAGCCTGAGATTTTGAAGCTAACTGATGAATCCGTTGAAATTAAAATTCCATTAAATAAAGAGACTAAAAATCACCTTCAAAGCATGTATTTTGGTGCTCTTGCCGTTGGGGCTGATGCGGCAGGTGGTTTTTTGGCGATCAGTAAATCTGAGCAGATGGGGAAGAAGATATCGTTAGCATTTAAGGCGGTAAAAGCGGAATTTCTTGCACGCCCTGAATCGGATGTGGTTTTCGTTTGTAATGATGGAAAACTCATTGATAAAATGTTATCAGAAACAATGGAGACCGGCGAGCGAGTTAATCAGCCGGTACGAATTACAGCATTGTGTCCAAGTTTACATGATGACAAACCGATGGCTGAATTTGAATTAACCCTGTCAGTGAAAGCGGTAGGCAATTAATAGTGGTTATCTGATCAGCTAACTTTTAGTTTTACGTAGTATTTATGTGAATAATGTCGGTAAGCGAGTATAATATTTTCAGTCTTGCTTCAGTTATCACTAGCAATTAATACGTTTTTAATAAATAAGAGTTTTCATGATTAATATTGGTCAAATCAACACACTTAAAGTTACCAAACAAGCCGATTTCGGTCTTTTCTTAGACGCAGATGATTACGGCTCGGTTTTGTTGCCAAATAAATTTGTACCAGAAGGAACAAGTATTGGTGATGACATTGATGTGATGTTGTACTTTGATTCAGATAACCAACTATCGGCGACAACTGAGAAACCACTGGCTCAAGTAGGTGAGTGGGCAATGATGCACGTGGTAGGTGTCAATAATGTTGGTGCTTTTGTTGATTGGGGAATTGATAAGAAAGATTTATTAGTACCTTTTAGCAACCAACGTGTACCGTTAAATGAAGGGCAAAACATTTTAGTTTATGTTTACTCTGATAAAGCCTCAGGCCGTATCGTTGGCACCACTAAGTTTAATAAATTATTAGATAAAACACCTGCTAATTATGAAATTAATCAGCAGGTTGAACTGTTGGTTGCAGAGCGTACGGATCTAGGCTTTAAAGCCATCATTAATGGTGAACATTGGGGTGTTATCTTTAAATCTGATGTGTTCGGTAAGTTGTTTGTTGGTAAACGCCTAAAAGGATATATCAAAGGTATCCGTGAAGATGGGCGTATCAACCTCTCTTTACAGAAAATTGGTGTGGCGAAAATGGATGATCTTAGTGAAAAGGTTATGCATGTATTAGAGACCAAAGGTGGCTTTTTACCTTTGAGTGATAAATCCACGCCAGAAGCAATTTTCACTGTGTTCCGTACCAGTAAAGGAACATTTAAGAAAACCATCGGCGGATTATACAAACAAGGTAAAATCCGTATAGATAAAGATGGAATTTACAAGATCTAGCATTAAGACTTTAAAAAACGCACAACCTCAAGTTGTGCGTTTTGCTATTCAGAAAGCATAAGGATAGGTGATGGGAAGAATTTTATGGGCTGTCGTATTTGTAGTGACATTTGTATGGTCTGCACTTGATCCGAAAGATACTTTTACTTGGTTTTTGGAAGTGCTGCCAGCATTGATTGGTGCGGCTATCTTACTGTTAACTTATCAACGCTTTAAGCTGACCTCATTACTTTATTTCTTCATTCTTATCCATTGCATCATTTTGATGGTGGGTGGGCATTATACGTATGCTGAAGTGCCTTTATTCGATAATCTATTTGGTGCGGCCCGTAATAATTACGACAAACTAGGTCATTTTGCGCAAGGTTTTGTTCCTGCTTTAATTGCTCGTGAACTATTGCTCAGACTCAAGGTTGTTAATGGCAAAGCATGGATGAATTTATTTGCGCTATCGGTTTGTTTAGCTTTTAGCGCCTTTTACGAGTTAATTGAGTGGTGGGTAGCGGTAGCGACGGGTGAAAATGCAGAAGCGTTCCTAGGGACCCAAGGCTATGTATGGGATACTCAGTCGGACATGGCTTTTGCTCTATTTGGGGCGATTACTTGCCTTATTTTGATGGCTAAGTGGCATGATAGACAGCTAAAGGAGCTTAAAGGGTAAAGTTTAGTTGAGTTATATCAAAGAAGTTGCTTTTCTAGGGGCAGCTTGGTGATAATTTAAACCCCTATGCTTGAACCTACGAAACAAATGGCATTAAATAGCGGCCCACTGAAAGTGAATAACTGTTATACCCAAGTAACTTCAAGAGGCAAGTTTCAGCAAGAGTAAAACAAGCTGTAGGCAAGGCAAATTGAATATGATCAGATACTATCTCTGTTCAAATATAATCAACAAGGTTTTATTATGTATCTTTTAAGTAGAAATAAAATCATGGACTATCAGGTATGGCGTGACTACTTCAATGTAAACACCATTTCCTATGAAGAAGCTGGCTTAATGATTAAAAGCCTTTGGCATGAAGCCTCATCGACCCAATCAGAATTTAACGTGTTTTGTATGTTTAAAGTCTGTGATCCTAAGAAAGCGAAATCATTTTTAAATGCTCCAGAACTGATTCAACAGCAGACAAAAGCCGGAGTAATAGAAAAAGAACACCATTTTCTTGATGAGCTGCCTCATTTTATTCGCCATTAATCTCTTCCCATATTTAATTTGCCTTGCTTAAAATTTGTTTTAATGTGGCTGAAACTCGTATATTGAAGTTATTTGGGTATATTTATACTGCTTTTAATTAATCTTCGTTAACATTGCTCTCATTTTAGTATTCGGTTTGTTACTTCTACTGAAATCAATAGAGGGTTAGGTAGCTTTATTGCTATAGTCATTTTATGGTCATAGATGGATACTCAGTGACCTTGTTATAATGGGGCGTTTTCACCTCAGTTGTTTTATACATGGAAGTTAATAATATGGAAAAGAAACAATATTGGCTTACGGGGCGGATGTGCTTACTGACCATTTGTGTTTCGGTAATGGCTCAATCGGTTCAAGCAAGAACGTGGAATGAAATTAAACAAAGTGGGGAGTTACGTATTGGCCTCACAGGAGACTACTCTCCATTGTCATTTCGTAATAAATTAGGGCACTTAGTCGGTTTTGATGTCGATATGACTAAGAACTTGGCTCACTCTTTAGGGCTAACGGTTAAATTTGTCGAAACTTCTTGGCCAACCTTAAGTGCTGATTTAATGGTTGATAAATTTGATATTGCGGCGGGTGGTGTCACCAAAACCGCACAAAGGCAAAAACAGTTCGCACTATCTAACTCAGTAGCTAAGAATGGCAAAATAGCATTAAGTCATTGCAGTAAAAAGTTGCTTTTCCGAACTCTAGATGAAATTGACCAACCTAACGTGAAAGTAGTCGTTAATCCAGGTGGTACCAACGAAGCGTATGTGAACTCTCATATTAAACAAGCGCAAATTATACGTAAGAAAGATAACTTTGATACCTTGCAAGCGATAAGGTCGAATCGAGCAGATGTAATGTTTACCGATTTAATCGAGGGTAAGTATTACCAAAATCAAGAGAAAGGCGTGTTTTGCATCGCCTCTGAAGAGGTACTTGCAGGGACAGAAAGCCACAAAGTTTATATGATGGATAAAAGTAATACCGAGCTACTCGTTAAAGTGAATGAGTGGTTGGCCGGCAATACTAAAAATCGCTTAGCTAAGCAATGGGAAGTCGTACAATAATCTTTTGTTCTTCTCTGAAAATCAATACGGCTCGTATAAGTAATTTACGAGCCGTAAAAAAGCCTCTCTAAAATAAATTCTTATCTCGGACCAACTCTCGAGGTAGTCCATTTTTTATGCGATTCCCTACCCATTTTCCTAGGCCAATAACCGCACTGGAATGAGTAACCATTACCTCACCAATACCTGACTCTATATTTGGGCGGACATCTCGTCCCATAAACCATTCACGAGCATCTTCGATAGACAACTCAACACTTTTAGCATTGCTTGCTTTACCCAAAGCCATTATCGCTTCATGTTGCCAGCGATAAAGAGGGGCATTTTTTTTCTTTGAGGGTTTTAATACTTCGGCTAATTTCAAGCCAATTCGACTAAAACGGAGCTCACCAATCATATGTGTCATAGCGGCAGGGAACAACCATACTTCTTGATCTCGTAACCATATTTGGCAACTTGTTGGAATATCAAGTCCAAGCGTTGATTGCAGCTCTTGTTGAATTTGTAGGCAGGTTTTGTCATTAGCTGCTTCAAAAGGAAACTTACCTAAGCGTTTTTTTACTTCAGGAGCTTGAACCGATGAAAGCTTTTTGATTTTTGCGACAAAAAAACCTTCGCTATCAAATATTTGTGGGTAAATGTGAAGAAAACCATGCTCAGTTAACGCTTTCTCAGCATTTTCAAATAAGTCACCTAGTGGTAAAAATTCAACCGCATCGCCAAACTTTTGTTTTAGGTGTAGGCAGACTTGTTGATTTTCCTGTTGATTTAGCGTGCAGGTTGAATAGGTGATCGTGCCGCCCGGTTTTAAGGCGTAGAAGGCGCTTTCAATTAGAGCTTTTTGCGTCTCGGCAATTTCAGACACTGATTCCAAATCCCAATTACTCATGGCATCAGCATCTTTACGAACCGTGCCTTCACCAGAGCAAGGTGCGTCTAATAAAATGGTATCAAAATGCTCTGGAAGCCACCCACCAAATACGCGGGCATCAAAGTTACTTAAAGCCGTATTATGAACGCCACAGCGTTGAATATTAGCACTAAGAACTTTAACTCGGCTAGCTGCGTACTCATTTGCAACCATTGCACCTTGATTATTCATTGCTGCGGCAATTTGTGTAGTCTTTGAGCCTGGTGCGGCAGCCATATCGAGTACTAGGTTAAGCTTATCATTGTCTTTTAGTAATGCACTGACAGGTAGCATTGAACTGGCTTCTTGAATGTAAAATAAGCCGGCTAAATGTTCCGCTGTATTGCCAAGTGGTACACTTTCATCTCCACGTTCTATCCAAAATCCTTCTTCACACCATGGAATCGGTGATAATTTCCAGCCTTTTTTAGCTGAAACCGTTTTGAATGTGATGACGTCGGTTTTGAGTGTATTAACCCGAATACTACGACGAAGAGGTCGTTGACATGCTGCGATAAAATCCGCCATAGATAAATGACTAGGCATAGTGGATTTAACAAGTTCAAGAAACTCATTGGGTAGCTTGACATTAGAATGCAAAAGAGTGGCCTCAACGCGTATAAAAAGTAAGGGCGAATTTTAACTGATATAAAAAAAAATGCAGCTGATTTAACGACTGCATTTTCGGTTAATTTACTTTTCTTTTATGTTGGCTATTTGGGTATCGCTAATTGCCATGTGAGCCACTGTGGTTCAGGTTCTTTATTGAGTAAAAATGTAGATTCTACCGCCGCTTTGGGTTGTAAAGGTTCGTCGTCTGGTGTCGCAAAGGCAATACCACCGCGTAATACATTATCCACCGTTCCGGCTTTTATGTTTGCACCAGATAAACCGATACTCACATTCACCCCAGAAACGTTCCAAAACACAGAATTTTTACGGATTAGGTAAGCATACTTAGGCTCAACTTCAAAGCTGGTAATGACTCGATCAGCGAGATCTCCCAATTCGACACTGGTTACATGACCAATTTCAAAATCTCGATAGAGAATTGGGGCACCAACTTTGACCGAAGAACGGCTTAAGCTCTGTAAATAGAAAGTGCTACCACTGGTTGCCTTTTCATGGGACTCAAGATTAAAAGTATAACTAAGTTGAGTTGAGTCTGAAGGGGACACCTCGATATATGGACTTAAGATAGTATCGATATGTTTTGCTCCAGAAAGACCAATTTCAGGTGAGACTACCCAGAAGTGGCTATCTTTTTTAGCAATGTTATCGACGTATTCTGGGAAAATACGAGCTGAAATCTCAACATTTTTACCAGGGAAGTTAAGGTGAACAAGCGTCACTTCACCAACTTGAACACCTTGATATTTGATAGGCATACCTTTGGTGACCGTTTCATTTTTTTCTGTCACTAAGGTGATTTTACGTCCAAACTGGCGAGCAGATTTATAATCTTGGTATAAGATCCAGTTATCATTGAGTTTATTCTCAACTCCTGCCAAGTTATCAAATGAGATACCACCTTTAAGTAAGCTGGAAATTGGTGACGCCGTCACGCTTAGGCCGCTTAGATTAGCATCTATTTTAACGCCAGAATGATTCCAAAATACCGTTTGCTTAGTGAGTAAGTGTTTGTAGCGGTTTTCGATACGAACGTGAATTTTAACGCCACCATCAACCAATGAAAATTGAGAAACTTTACCGACTTCTAGATTACGATACAAAATGGGGCTACCAATGGATACTGGAGGTAGGCTAACCGCAAATAATGTTAAGCCAGTTGAACCTGCAGTTTCATACTTAGCAAGATCGGCTAACGGCTTGCTTGCGTATAAGTGGTACTCTGAGTTGATTTTGTCATCCCCAAGACTATCAAAACTTACAGAGCCTGCTAGAAGGCGTTTTATGGGCGGCATAGAGACGTTAATGCCTGTACCAGTAAAGCTTGCGTCTACGCTAGAGGTAATGAAAAATCGGCTTTTAGACTTAATTAAGTGTAGATATTGGGTATCAATTTGAGCATTAAAACGGACACGTTCACCATCAAGATAAATTTTATTGATATTGCCTACCGGTATTCCGCGATAGAGGATCTGTGTACCTTCTTCTAAACCGTAGGTATCGTCTGCCGCTAAATTAATTTGTGTGGTTTGATGTGACGCACGTAGTAATTCATTCTTTTTCACAACATTAAAATGACGCGCTTTCTGGCCAGTACCAGGTATTAAACTAAGAAAATTACCTCGTATAAAGTTGCTGACATTTTTCATTTCAGTCAAAGAGAGTTTGGCTTCTTCTAAAACAAAATGAGAGCCAGTATTTAACGCATCTGAAAATGCAGGCTGAATCGCGGCAGATGCGACCACTTTGCTTTTGTCATCAGATAAGCCGATATCAGTTATTTGGCCAACTTCAATGCCTTTGTACATGATGGGTGCATTAGCTGAAATATTGCTGTCATCAGGTACATCCATGGTAATGCGAACACCACGGCCCGCAGTTTTGATATCTGAGTAGAGTTTATATACTTTATCTGCGCTAATCGGTTGGCCATCTTCTGGAGAATCAACTGCAATAGCTCCCATGAGCAATGAATTCAAACTGTCTAGTTGAACATCGACACCATTAAATCCAACAGTCGCACTTATACCACTAACATTCCAAAATCGGCTGTCTGAATTCACAATATGGGAATATTCTTGTTTAATCGATGTCTGAATTTTTACTGAACTGCCGTCGTCGGCTAGGGTGAAATTGGTGACTTCACCGATAGGAATCTTTCTAAACATGATTTTAGAACCGACAGAAATGGAGCCTAAATCTTTGGAGGTTAGAGTAATATTGACGCCATTTTGCGCTCGGATATCCATCGGCTCTTCTTTTAGCGCGGTGTATTCTTTTGAAATATCATGTTTTTTTCCATCCATGACATCTTCTGCTGGTTGAATAGCAATATAGTTACCGGATACAAGCGCATCCAAACCAGTGATACCACTTAAACTTGCTTTAGGTTTAACTAGCCAGAAACGGGTGTTTGTAGATAAAAGTTTGGTGGCTTTAGGGTAAATATCGGCAGTAACATAAATGTCTTTTAAATTGTCTGATAGGCTAATTTTACGGACGATACCAACTTCTAGACCTTGATAACGAATGGTCGTTCTACCTTCAATAAGCCCTTGAGCATTGGTAAAGTGAATTTGGATGCGTTGACCCATTTCACTATAACTTTTATAGCCAAGCCAGCCAGCAAGACATAAGGCGATGATCGGTAAAATCCATAGGGGCGATATCTTACGATCTTTTTTTAGTTTGACTTGGTTTTCTGGTGTCTCATTGTTCATAAGAGGATTCATTCTTATTGTTGGTTTTAGACGGTGTATCCCAAATTAGGCGCGGATCTAAGCTTTCAGCTGCACACATGGTTAATACCACCACTGCAGCAAATGCGATTGCGGCAGGGCCGGGTGAAAAATCCAAAATTTGGTCACGGTCGACAAGTGCAATGGTGGTAGCAATGACAAAAAGATCTAAGATTGACCATTTTCCTATCCATTTTACAAAGAGATAGAGTTTCATTCTTTTATATTGGTCTAGTGATGATTTTAATTGTATATAGACCAAAATATAAGCTAAACCTATAATTTTAGCTACAGGGACTAAAATACTGGCCACGAAAATAACAATGGCGATGGGTATATGACCTTTGGTTAAGCTTACAACACCGGAGAAGATAGTATCTTGATAACGAATACCATTGCTAAAAATAATCGATATTTCTAAAAAGTTGGCAGGAATGAGAAAGACGGTTGCCGCAATTAAAAAAGCCCATGTTTTTTGGATAGAGTTTGGCTTTCTATCGATGAGAGGACTATGGCAGCGTTGGCAGCTGTTATTGTTATCTTGAGATAGGTGACAGTGCTGACAGTGGGATTCAATGGCCGTAATATTCAATTCATTACTAGGATTCCAAGCCTCCCAATAGCGGCGAACACTCATACGTATAATTAAGGTGATAGCAATAATTTGCGAAAAGGTGATACAAATTAAACCAATTTTTGGGGTAACGGTTGAATACTCTAGAAGTTTGAAAGCAGCCACTGCAATACTCAATAAAAAAACATCAACCATCCACCAATGTTTTACTTTTTGATAAATGACAAGAGAGTATTTAAAAACAACAAAATTTTTATGCTTTAATCCCCAATGTGCGCCAATGACAGAAGCAAATAGCAGCACAGGAATGACAGATGAACATAAAAAAATTAAAACCCCGAGAGCGTAAAAACCTTCATTAAAGAGTGCAAATGCCCCTGAAACGAGAGTAGATGAAAAGTTTACATTAATGAGACGTATGGTAATAAAGGGTATGAATAGAGCCGGAATGAAAAATAGTAAGCCACTAAAAGCCAGCATCAAGTTGGTATTGAGTAAGAAGTCTTTGCCACGATAAAGCAAAGTATCGCACCTAGGGCAGTGTGCATTTATCCCTAAGTGCAAATCTTGGGTTATGACTTTCATATCACAACAAGGACAAATAATAGAGGGTTGAGCTTGGTGGGGGATGCTTGACATATAGTCCGAAGAAAGGTTGGATAAATTATCCTTACCTTTGGCTTTGGAACTCATGTCGTGAACATTATTAGCACTCATATTGCTCTCTGTTATTACTCTACTTATATATTAGATTGTCATTGTTATATCTGTCTTTTTCGGCGTTACCGTATAACGTTTGGTACAGACCATCTTCAACCAATAGCTCTCGATGAGTGCCACTTTGAATGACTTTGCCGTCTTCTAGAACATAGATAAGGTCTGCTTGTTGTACCGCAGACAAACGATGGGCAACGATAAGAGTAGTGCGTCCGTCAAGAAAGGTATTCATCGCTTTATGTAGTCTTGATTCTGTCGCAGTATCTAAAGCTGAGGTTGCTTCATCTAATATCACAAATTGCGGATTGGTTAATAGCATACGAGCAATCGATAATCGCTGCCTTTGTCCGCCCGATAATCGAACGCCTTGTCGACCTACTCGGGTATCTAAACCTTCAGAAAGCTGAGTGATCACATCATCTAACTGGGCCACTTCCAATACATGCCATAAAGCACTATCGGGAAAGTCACTACCAAGTGTCAGATTTTTCCTGAGGGTGTCATTAAATAGGATAGGTTGCTGTAATACAACTGCTATTTGATCACGAATTACTTCATAACCAATGTTATCAGCATTTTCACCGTTAAATTGAATTACGCCACTTTGTGGTCGGTATACACCGATAAGTAGCTGAATTAACGTTGATTTCCCACCACCGCTTGCACCAACAAGTGCCACTTTTTTACCTGCAGGTATCGCTAGGCTTAAATGGTTTAACACTTGTGACTCATCGTTGTAAGCAAAGCAGACATTATTGAGTTTGATATTGACAGGCTTATCTGTTTCAAATGGGTTAACTGTCGATGTTGGGCGGTGTTCTTCTTCCATTTGTAATAATAAATTGATGCGCTGTAATGCCGCTTTAGCGCTGTACCATGAAAACTGAACGCCTAATAGTTCTTGAACTGGGCCTAACATAAACCACAAATAACCAAAGACGGCAAAAATTTGACCAATGGTCAGATCGCTAAATAACACCATTAACATGGCGACAGCACGGAACAATTCAAACCCTAGAAGGAAGAGTAGAAAGGACAAACGTCCAGCAGCTTCAGATTGCCAAGCAAATTTATCGGCATCTTGGCGTATCTCATCAGCCTGTTGCTTTAATTGTTCTAAATAGAGCTTTTCTTTATTTGATGCTCGTAATTGATAAATACCATCAAGTACTTCAATCAAACGGTTCTGAAAACGTTCAAAAGATTGATTCTCTTTTTGTTTCAGATGCTTAACCTTGCTACCAAGCTTGCGAGAGAAGTAAATGACGATAGGGTTGACCAATAAAATAAACAAGCCTAATCGCCAATCTAACCAAAGTAATACGATGGCGGTACCAAAAACAGTTAAAAAACTAATGATGAATTTACTAAGAGTGGTCCCAATAAAAGCATCTATGGTTTCAACATCGGTAATTAAGTGAGAGTTAATGCCGCCACTACCACGGGTTTCGTATTGTTGAATACTAATTAATCCGAGTTTATCGAGCATTTTAGATCGAATGTGATAGGTGATGGTTTTTGAAACCAAAGTAAACTGTCGGCTTTGCACAATATTAAGAAGTTGGCTTACAGTACGCATTAGTACGATCAGCAAAAAAACAAAACCAATATACCCGGTTGGGTTTTGTAACGAATGGGGTAAAAGCGCATTCATAAACTCAATACCACTAGATGGTTTGTTGAGTAAGACTTCATCTACCATTAAAGGCATTAATAAAGGAATCGGCACACTGATAATAGTCGCCAAAATTGCTACCACATTGGCAAAGATTAATTTACCCTTGTGTTTCTTAACTTGAGTGAACAACCAACTCTGGTTAATTAAATGCCTATCGTTATTATTCATATTTGATAATGATTCCTATTTGCAATGTAAGGCATTGTACGTAAATTGAAAAAAAGATGGAAGACAAAGCATGAGTCTAAAGATGTACCAGCGTATTACAGCCCAAGTAAAAGCATTAATTGAATCTGAACCGGATCTTATTGCTAACTTAGCTAATATTAGCTCGTTATTGAACATGGAATTAGAAGAAATTAATTGGGTAGGTTTTTATTTGTTAAAGGATGACCAACTAGTATTGGGTCCTTTTCAAGGGTTACCAGCTTGCGTACGCATTCCATTAGGTAAAGGTGTGTGTGGCACGGCAGCAGCAGAGAATAGTGTACAGCGTATTTATGATGTTCATCAATTTGAAGGTCATATTGCTTGCGATGCCCAAAGTAATTCGGAACTTGTTATTCCATTTTCGGTCAATAATAAAGTGGTTGGCGTTTTAGATATAGATAGCCCTAATATTGGTCGTTTTTCGGAAGAGGATGAGCAAGGGTTAGTCGCAATGATGAAAGAAGTTGAGCTAATTTTGCAAACTCACTTTAAATAATAGTATTAAATGTGCATTTTTTGAGTGAAAAAAACTTTTTATTAGCATATGGGCATAATAACCTATGTTAATTTGCACGTGTTGGTGGTTTTTCGCTTCCATCTCACTATAATAGCGTGAATTATTTATACGAACACCCGTGCGGATGAGACCGCACCAACCAGGAACCCTCATGGAAAACACTGAAAAGTTAAAGAACAGCAAAGAAGTCATCGCCTATATTGCTGAACGTTTCCCACTATGCTTTACTTTAGAAGGCGAAGCAAAGCCTTTAAAAATTGGTATCTTTCAAGATCTTGCTGAGCGTCTAAACGAAGATCCTAAAGTAAGTAAAACTCAATTACGTGCTGCTTTACGTCAATACACGTCATCTTGGCGTTATCTTCACGGCGTAAAATTAGGCGCAACGCGTGTTGACCTTGATGGTAATGCGTGCGGTGAATTAGAAGCCGAGCATGTTGAGCACGCTCAAACTACACTTGCAGAAAGCAAAGCTCGTGTTCAAGCTCGTCGTAAAGAACAAGCTGATAAAAACCGTGAAGAAAGAGCGGCTAAAGCCAAAGCAAAAGCAACACCAAAAGCACCACGTAAGCCAAAAGCTGAATCTAAGAAACCTGCTCAAAAAGCGCCAGTAGTTGAAACTCGTGAATTGAAATCAGATGAAATTCTCATCGGTAAAGATATCAATGTAAACATGGGTCAAGGCAACATGGCTGCAACGATTGTTGAGATTAATAAAGACGATGTTCGTGTCCGTCTTGCTAACGGCTTACAAATGGTCGTAAAAGCGGAGCACTTGCGCGTATAAAAGGATATTCCTACGCATGAATTGCCGATTAAAAGTTTCACTACTTGCTGCTAGCTTAACGCTAGCGGCAAATTCTGCATTTGCTGTGCAGCCGACGATCAGCGAGTCACAGATTCCTACTCTGACTCCTGAGTCTCAGCATGCAATTGCAAGTCAACGAGTCGCTAAACGTTTTACTCGTTCTCATTACAAACACTTCAATCTAGATGATGCTTTTTCTAAAGGTATTTTCGACCGTTACTTGGAATCTCTCGATTACAATCGTAATATTTTCACTCAAGCTGATATTGATAGTTTCAAACCATTTGAAACGGATATTGATGATCAATTGAAGTCGGGCGATACCAAAGCTGCATTTGATATGTTTAACTTATCAATGAAGCGTCGTTATGAGCGTTTTTCTTATGCATTGACGTTGCTCGATAATGAAATAAAGTTTGATACTGATGAGAAAATGGAGCTTGATCGCTCTAAAGCTGCATGGCCTAAGGATACAGCTGAAGTCGATGAGTTGTGGCGTCAAAGAGTTAAGTATGATGCGCTAAACCTTAAGTTGACTGGTAAAAAATGGCCAGAAATTAAGGAGTTATTAACTAAGCGTTATAATAATGCCATCAAGCGAATTACTCAGGCTCATAGTGAAGATGTTTTTCAAATCTACATGAATGCGTTTGCTCGCCAAATCGATCCACACACTAGTTATCTATCACCTCGTTCCGCGGATGAATTCCAATCTGAAATGAGTTTGTCGTTAGAAGGGATTGGTGCGGTTTTACAATCAGAAGATGATTATACCATCATTCGTTCGCTAGTAACGGGTGGTCCAGCAGCCGGTTCGAAAGAACTTTCTGAAGGGGATAAAATCATCGCGGTTGGTCAAGATGGTAAAAAGATGGTTGATATCATTGGAATGCGTCTTGATGATGTTGTGCAACTGATTAAAGGTCCGAAAGGAACCAAAGTTAACCTGCAGATCTTACCTGAAGGGAAGAATGCAAAAAGTCACGTTGTCACAATTGTGCGTGATAAAATTCGTTTAGAAGACCGTGCTGTTAAATCAAAAGTTATTGAAAAGAATGGCAAAACAATCGGTGTGTTAGAAGTTCCAAGTTTCTATGTTGGATTGGCTAAAGATACCAATAAACTATTAGCTGAGTTTAATCAGAAAAAAGTAGATGGTGTTGTCGTTGATTTACGTAACAATGGCGGTGGAGCATTAACAGAGGCTATTGATTTATCTGGTTTATTTATCACCCAAGGACCCGTAGTTCAAGTCCGTGATAGTTATGACAGAGTGAATGTTGATAGCGATACCGATGCTGTTGAACATTATGATGGCCCATTAACGGTATTAATTAACCGCTACAGTGCATCGGCATCTGAAATTTTTGCAGCAGCAATGCAAGACTACGATCGTGCAATCATTCTTGGTGAAAATTCTTATGGTAAAGGAACGGTTCAGCAACATCGTTCATTAACGCATATTTATGATACTTTCGATCAAGAATTAGGTTACGTGCAATATACGATTCAAAAATTTTACCGTATCAGTGGTGGCAGCACACAAAGAAAAGGGGTGTCACCTGATATTCCATTCCCAACTGCAATTGCGCCTGAAGATACAGGAGAAAGTGTAGAAGATAATGCTCTGCCTTGGGATCAAATTCCAGCGGCTAACTATACCCCAGTTGAATCGAAAGATGCATTACAAGCTGAAGTCGCGAAATTAACTACTTTACATAAGCAGCGTATTGCTAACGACCTTGAGTTTTCATTTATTCAGCAAAATATTGAGAAATATCAAGCAGAAAAAGATGATACTACGATTTCTTTAAATGAGAAGTTCCGTGAAGCTGAAGTCGATAAAGCGGATAAAGAGCGATTAGAGCGTGTAAACAAACGCCAAAAATTAGCAGGTAAACCAGAGTTTAAAACTTTGGACGATATCCCTAAAGACTATGAAGCACCAGATGCTTATTTAGATGAAGCTGTTTCTATTACTGCAGATTTATCAAATAGTTAGTTGTATTCGTTTTGTTTTACCTATATCAAGCGAGGCCATTTCGGTCTCGCTTTTTTTATTCAATTCAATTTGCCGCTCTTAAAACATACAACTATCCTTAATTCATAGGTTCAAGTCTTTTCCTTTTCGATATGCCTGAGTGAAGAGCCTTTATGTCGTATTTACAATGATATGGAGAGAGGCGGATGAAAAGTTTAATTGTGCTATTAAGTAGTCTTGCCTTAGGGGCTGCGGCGTTCGAGTCACCTAAAAAATATGATATGTTTTTGTTTGATAATCCTTTTTTGATTGGACAGTGGCATGTTATTAATCCTTCACCAGAACTAATCCCCGAAGATTTCCTATCTATTACTTTGCAATTAGAATCTAACTATCAGTTTGAAATTCAAATTAAGCGTAAAGATCATACTGTTCATTCATGGTCTGGAGAATATTCTGTGAGTAATGCAAAAATCATTTTGGGTACTCAGTCTGAGGCTCCTCAATCGTATCAATATAGTGTAAATGCCAATCAACTATTATTAAATGGTGTTGCGTTTAATAAAACGGTACCTAAACATTTATCCGGCTACTGGCGTAGTATTGAAGTAAAAGGTGGAGATGTTGCTTCTAGCTCAGTATCTGATATTGATTTGGTTCTATATCCCAACTTTTATTTTTCCATTCAATCCTTTAATGAGAAAGGTGATAACAAGTATCGCGATGGCGTTTACTATATAGAAGACAATTACATTTACTTTATCTATAGCGATGGAGAGCAATCATCTCAATTTGCATTAAACTCTGATCAGTTAGTGTTGAGTAGTCATGATGTGGATATGTATATTGCTTTTCAGCGCAGCAACCTCAAGCTTCATTGAAAAATAGCAAAGGCAGCTTAATAAATAATCATAATAGCTTTTGATAAAGTGTTTATTAGCATTTCTGCTGTGGGCTAATGGGAAATATCAATATTTTGTGCAAGAATGGTTTGACTCATTCGAACATGAAAAGGATTGAATATGACTCACCAGCCACAAGCTAAGTACCGTAAAGATTACACTTCTCCAGATTTTACGATTAGCGATCTCGATTTAACGTTTGATTTATTTGATCAAGAGACAACGGTTACTGCTGTCTCTAAAGTGATTAAGCAAAAAGATAACTCAACACTTACCTTAGACGGTGAGCATATGGAGTTGGCTGGTATTCAAATTGATGGAGTGGAGTGGTCAGCTTATGAGCTTACTGACACCAATCTTCATATTCATGACTTACCGAAAGAATTTGAATTAGCCATCATCACTAAAGTTAATCCATCTGAAAATACGGCATTAGAAGGCTTGTATAAATCTGGCGGTGCATTCTGTACTCAGTGTGAAGCCGAAGGTTTCCGCCGGATTACTTATTTCCTTGATCGTCCAGATGTGTTGGCAAAATACACCACTACCGTTATTGCAGATAAAGAAACCAATCCTTACTTGTTAAGCAATGGTAACCGAGTAGATAGTGGTGATCTTGATAATGGTCGTCATTGGGTGAAGTGGTCGGATCCACACCCAAAACCATCGTACTTGTTTGCTTTAGTAGCAGGCCAATTTGATGTATTAAGAGATCAATTCACGACAATGTCTGGTCGTAAAGTGGACTTAGAAATCTTTGTTGATCAAGGCAACCTAGATAGAGCACCACACGCAATGGCTTCACTGATTAATGCAATGAAGTGGGATGAAGAGCGCTTTGGATTAGAGTATGACCTTGATATTTATATGATTGTAGCGGTTGATTTCTTCAACATGGGCGCAATGGAAAACAAAGGTTTGAATGTCTTTAACTCTAAGTACGTATTGGCGAATGACCAAACTGCAACCGATACTGATTACCTAGGCATTGAAGCTGTGATTGGTCATGAATACTTCCATAACTGGACGGGTAACCGAATTACTTGTCGTGATTGGTTCCAACTGAGTCTGAAAGAAGGCTTAACGGTTTTTCGTGATCAAGAATTTTCTTCTGATCTAGGCTCGCGCGCTGTTAATCGTATTAATAATGTTCGCATTATTCGTGGCCCACAATTTGCTGAAGATGCCAGCCCAATGTCACACCCAATTCGTCCTGAAACAGTTATAGAAATGAATAACTTCTATACTTTAACCGTGTATGAAAAAGGTAGTGAAGTGATCCGAATGATCCACACCTTACTGGGCGAAGAGAATTTCCAAAAGGGTATGAAACTTTACGTTGAGCGCCATGATGGAACCGCGGCGACTTGTGATGATTTTGTTGCGGCTATGGAAGATGCATCTGGTGTTGATTTACAGCAGTTCCGCTTGTGGTATAGCCAATCAGGTACACCACAAGTAAAAGCGACAACAAACTATGATCAGCAAAATAGAACTTTCACTTTACAGCTGACTCAAGCAACGGCAGCAACACAAGATCAGCCTGAAAAACAAGCTCTACATATTCCAATGAATGTTGAATTATATGCCCAAGATGGCAGCATAATTCCTATGGTTATAAATGATAAACCAGCTGGCAATATATTGAATTTCACGCAAGATGAACAAAGTTTTGTATTTGAAAATGTCTCAGAAAAACCGGTAATCTCGTTACTGCGCGAATTCTCTGCACCAATTAAATTACACTACGACTATTCTGATGAAGATCTGATGTTCCTAATGGTTAAAGCACAGAATGAATTTGCTTGTTGGGATGCTGGACAGAACTTGATTGCTAAATATTTACGTCAAAATATTGCCGCATTTCAAACGGACAAAGAATTATCTTTACCACAGTCCGTGCTCGATGCATTTAAAGGTATTTTATTAAGTGAAACATTAGAGCCTGCCTTTATCTCCGAAATGCTTACGCTACCAAGTCAGAACGAAGTAGCAGGTTGGTTTAAACCGGTTGATGTTGATGCAATCGCTGAGGCACTAGGCTTTATGAAACGTGCCATTGCAGCAGAATTAGTTGAAGAACTGACTGCTATGTACCACAACTTAAAGCAAGATCAATATTCGGTAGAACATGATTGTATTGGTAAACGTTCATTACGTAATACTTGTTTAGCCTATTTAGCAGTGACAGATGAAGGTGAAAAGCTGGTCACAGCACAATATCAATCTGCAAATAATATGACAGATACAATGGCGGCGATGAGTTCAGCTAACCAAGCACAATTAGCTTGTCGTGAATCACTAATGAAAGATTTTAGTGATAAGTGGAGCCATGATGGTTTGGTTATGGATAAGTGGTTTATGTTGCAAGGAACGAATCCTGCAAATAATGCTTTAGAGATGATAAAGCAAACCATGTCTCATACTGCATTTAGCTTGAAAAATCCCAATAGAACGCGCAGCTTGGTTGGTGCTTTTTTCGGACAAAATCCAGTGAACTTCCACAAAATTGATGGTTCGGGTTATCAATTTGCCAGTGAGATTCTTATTCAACTGAATGAAAGTAATCCACAGGTTGCTTCTCGTATGATCGATCCTTTATTGAAGTATCGCCAATACGATGAAACTCGTCAGGTACTTATTCGTACTGAGCTAGAAAAGTTATCGAAACTTGAGAATCTGGCTAAAGATCTTTATGAAAAAATCAATAAGGCATTAGAGGCATAAGTCTAACCCTCACAACTTCAATATCATTAATGATAAATCTATAAGCAGTCTTCGGGCTGCTTTTTTCGTTTTATACCTTTGAGAAACAAAGCGATTTCGCTCTTTTAATTATAAAAGTTACCGATAAGTTAAGCTCTTTATAGCGAAAGTGATTATAACAAGTCGCTTAAACAGATGTTTCATTTTTACATTGATAATTTTGAAGTGGTTCCAATAAGTACCTAGGTCACATATTCGACTTTTATCCTGTATATCGCTAGGAAACCATTTAACTTTCTATCAATACTACTCTTACAATATACCTGTATCTAAATAACATCTGGCGGCTTTTGGAATAAGTAATTAAAGATTCTAACCAGTCGTTTTTTAGAAGTGTTTGGTACTGTTTTATAGCGTGAACAATATAAAAATAAATGTTCTACCCATTTTGTGGAGTGTAAAGATGCCAACGAGTGAAAAAGTCACCCCTGTATTACTTGAGAAAGTCTACCAACTCATACAGGACAAATTAGAATCCGAAACTCAGCCTTTAGTCAGCAAATTAGCTGAACATCTATACAGTAATATTTCGCAAGATGATCTTTTTCAAAGGAATGAATCTGATCTCTACGGTGCTGTTGTCAGTTTGTGGCAGCACATCCTAGAAAAAGACGCCGACATGGTGTCAGTGAAAGTGTTCAACCCAACATTAAGCCGCCAAGGTTGGCAGTCGAGTCATACGGTTATTGAGATAGTCGTACCTGATTCAGCATTCTTAGTCGACTCCATCAAAATGGCGATTAATCGTTTAGGGTTAACCAGTCACTTTATGGCCAATGCCCCCACTCAAATTAGTCGAAATAAAGGTGAAGTTGTTGCTATCAATGATGGACAAGGTGACATGCAATCTTTATTTCATATTGAAATAGATCGTTTGAATGACAAAGCTCGAATGTCAGAATTGAAAGAAGAATTATTGTCGGTTTTGAAAGATACTCGCTTAGTCGTTGAAGATTGGCACGAGATGAGTGACAAGTTACTACTTGCGATAAAAGAAACTGAAGACAATATAAAAAATATCCCATTAGAGAAAGAGCGATTACAAGAAGACTTAGCATTTCTACGCTGGCTTGGTGAACATAACTTTACCTTTATGGGGTACAAAGAATTTGAGCTAAAAGCCACAAAAGGGGACTTAGAGCTTAATCCATCTCAATCTCCTGCACTTGGTTTACTGAAACAAGAAAGTCGAATTCGCAGTTACAAACTATCTCAACTCCTTGAATCTGCAAGAGTGGAAGTCACCAAGCAAGAGCTGTTAGTTTTAACAAAAGGCAGTCATGCTTCTACTATTCACCGTCGTGCTCACACCGATTATGTTGGCATCAAAAAGTTTGATGATAAAGGTAAAGTGATTGGAGAGCATCGTTTTGTCGGCCTATACACCTCAGCGGTTTATAACCAAAGTGTTGGTAGCATTCCGCTTATTCGAGATAAAGTTGCGCGTATTTTGCAATCAAGTGGTTATCTAAAAGGATCGTATTCCTGGAAAGCGTTGCATAATATTTTAGAAAACTATCCAAGAGATGAACTCCTTCAAGCCACTGAAGAAGAGTTACTTGAAGTGGGGATGGGTGTCGTGCAAATGCAGGACCGTGATCTATTACGTCTGTTCGTTCGCAAAGACCCATTCGGACGTTTCTTTAGTTGCATGGTCTACGTAACCAAAGAGCGCTATAACACAGAGCTTCGATTCAAAACTCAGCAGATCTTTAAAAACTACTTTAAAAGCGATCAAGATGTTGAGTTTACTACCTACTTTTCGGAAAGCCCGCTAGCAAGAACCCACTACATAGTACGAGTGGATAATAATAATCAAGATATCAATGTTAAATCTATTGAGAGGGATCTGATGGAAGCGTCTTCATCTTGGGATGATCGTTTAACCCAATCTATTATGGGCAATTTTGGCGAAAATAAAGGTACTGAACTGGCTAAGCAATACCAAGATGCTTTCCCTCGCTCATATAAAGAAGCTACATTAGCTGGTGGTACAGCCGTTGCCGATATTGAGTTGTTAGAATCTTTAAATGAAGATAAAAAACTGGGCATGTTGTTTTATCGCCCGCAAGAAGTGAGAGCGGATTCAAAAGCAGTCCGTCTGAAATTGTACCATCGTGATGAACCAATCCATCTTTCTGATGTAATGCCAATGCTTGAAAACCTTGGACTTAGAGTGATCGGAGAATCACCATATGAGATCGAAAAAGCGGATGGGACGGTATTTTGGATCTTAGATTTCTCAATGTTGCACCGTGGTGATCAAAGTGTCGATCTACGTGAAGCGCAAGATCGTTTCCAGAAAGCGTTTGCGGCAATTTGGTCTGGCGATCTCGAGAGTGATGGTTTTAACAGATTGATTCTATCAGCGGGGTTAACCGGTAGAGAAGTCACGATATTACGAAGCTATGCACGTTACATGCGTCAAGTAGGCTTCCCATTTAGTCAACAATATATTGAAGATACACTTTCTAATCATCCTAAATTGGCACAAGCCTTAGTTGCCTTATTTGTGAAACGCTTTGATCCAAAAGTGAAAGTAAGAGGTAAAGGGGAAGAGAAACTGGTTGCTTCAATTAAAGAGCAATTAGAGAAAGTTGAAAGTTTAGATGATGATCGGATTATTCGTCGTTACATGGAAATGATCCAAGCAACCATTAGAACTAACTTCTATCAAACGGATGAAAATGGTATCGAAAAACCGTGGTTAGCGCTGAAATTGATGCCTAGAAATATCCCAGAAATTCCAGCCCCAGTACCTGAATTTGAGATTTTTGTTTATGCACCGGATGTAGAAGGTGTGCATTTACGTGCTGGTAAAGTTGCTCGTGGTGGGCTGCGTTGGTCTGATCGTCAAGAAGACTTCCGTACTGAAATTTTAGGCTTGGTTAAAGCGCAACAAGTTAAAAATACAGTGATTGTTCCAGTAGGAGCAAAAGGTGGCTTTGTTTGTAAGCGTCAACAAAACTTTACTACTCGAGATGAAATTTTTGCCGAAGGGAAGCGTTGCTATAAACGTTTTATTCGAGCGCTATTAGATGTATCCGATAACATTATTGAAGGCGAAATTGTGCCACCGACTAATGTGGTTCGACATGATGCTGATGATGCTTACCTTGTTGTTGCCGCCGATAAAGGAACCGCAACCTTCTCTGATATTGCCAACTCAGTTTCGGCTGAATACAATTTTTGGCTAGGTGATGCTTTTGCTTCTGGTGGTTCAAATGGTTACGATCACAAGGCAATGGGGATTACCGCTAAAGGTGGTTGGGAGTCGGTAAAACGTCACTTCCGCGAAATGGGTATTAATTGCCAAACCACTGATTTTACTTGTGTTGCGATTGGTGATATGGCTGGTGATGTATTTGGTAATGGTATGTTGTTATCTAAACATACTCGCCTCCAAGCAGCTTTCAACCACATGCATATATTTATTGATCCAAATCCAGATTCGGCAAGCAGTTGGAAAGAAAGAGATCGCTTGTTCAAATTACCACGATCGAGTTGGGAAGATTACGATCAAAGTTTGATCTCACAAGGTGGAGGTATATTCTCAAGACGCTCTAAGTCGATCTCGTTGACCCCTGAGATCCAAAAAATGGTCGGCACGCAAAAGCAATCTGTCACGCCAACAGAATTGATCAAGTTGCTGCTGAAAATGAATGTTGATCTACTGTGGAACGGTGGCATCGGTACTTACATTAAATCGTCAGAAGAAAACCATACTGATGTTGGTGATAGAGCCAATGATAGTCTGCGTATTGATGGCCG
The DNA here is from genome assembly GCF_002218005.2 of Vibrio algivorus. Taxonomy (GTDB): domain Bacteria; phylum Pseudomonadota; class Gammaproteobacteria; order Enterobacterales; family Vibrionaceae; genus Vibrio; species Vibrio algivorus. Next base: position 1,331,381 of record NZ_AP018678.1, on the reverse strand, counting down.
AGAACTACGCGCCAAAGTTGTCGGTGAAGGCGGTAACTTAGGCATGACGCAGCTTGGCCGTATTGAATATGCACTCACTGGCGGCCGAGTAAATACCGACTTTGTTGATAATGTTGGTGGTGTAGATTGTTCTGATAATGAAGTGAATATTAAGATCTTCTTGAATACGCTAGTCAGCAATGGCGATCTGACCATCAAGCAACGTAACGAAGTACTTAATAGTATGGAAGACGAAATTGGCGAGATTGTTTTAGAAGACGCGTACTGCCAGTCAGAGTCTATTTCGGTGAGTGAGCATCAAGGTACTGCTCAAGTGAAAGAGCAAATTCGCTTTATTCATGCATTAGAAAAGCTTGGCAAATTAGATCGCGCTTTAGAATATATTCCTGACGATGAAACCTTATTGGAGAGGGAAAAGCAGGGCAAAGGGCTGACTCGACCTGAGCTTTCAGTATTGATTGCCTACGCTAAAATGGTGCTTAAAGAGCAACTTGCTTGTGAAGAGATTGCCAATGACCCATTTAATGCACAATTGTTAACTTATTACTTCCCAACCAAGTTACGCCGTAACTATGGTTCATACATGGATCAACATCCATTAAGACAAGAAATTATCGCCACTTCACTTGCCAATCAAATGGTCAATGAAATGGGCTGTAATTTTGTCTCGCGCTTACATGATGAGACAGGGGCAAGTGTGATTGATATTACTAATGCCTATGTCGCTGCGAGAGAGATATTTGATGCTGGCTCTATGTTTGACAAGGTGCGAAGCCTAGATAATACAGCCACATCAGAAGTACAGTATGAATTATTGATGTCTTTACGCCGTATTTTACGCCGATCATCTCGTTGGTTACTAAGAAATCGTATGCTTAAATTAAGTGTTAATGAAATCATTAAACACTACCAAGCAGATGTGATTGCCGTTCAAACGAAAATCGATGATTACTTAGTCAAAGATGAAGTGAAAGAGCACAATCAGCAAGCTCAGTCTTGGATAAAACAAGGTGTAGACTCTGAATTGGCAAATAAGATCTCTCGTTTAACCAGCTTGTATTCTGCTTTAGATATTTCTACGGTAGCAGCTGAATGTGAGGTGACGATTGAACAAACCGCTAAGATGTATTTCACCCTAGGGGATCGATTGTCACTGCATTGGTTCTTGAATCAAATCAATAATCAACCGGTTGATAACCACTGGCAAGCACTTGCTCGTGCAACATTCCGTGAAGATCTCGATTGGCAGCAACGCAATTTAACATTACAAGTTCTTTCTTGTCGTTGTGATGATAAGCAAGCTAGGAAAGTAGAAAGTGAGTTAAGTGATTGGCTGGAATCTAATCGACCATCACTAGAACGTTGGGAAAATATTTTGAATGAGTTCAAAGTCGGTTCTGCACATGAATTCGCTAAGTTTTCCGTCGCACTTCGTGAGCTTATGCTTTTAAACTTAAATTGTGCCGCTAACAGGTGAACAAATAGGTGACCCTGTAACTAATGTTTTGTGTTTTAGCTTTGATTTCATCTATAGCAGTATGAGATCAAAGCTCTGCAAACGATTACAGTAGTATAAGACTGATAACAAAGGTATACTTCGCCCCGGAATTTCGGGGCTTTTTTGATCTTATTTGGAGGAAGTATGCTTTACCGTATCGCCAGAGCTGGCTTGTTTAAATTCAACGCAGAAACAGCACATGAATTAGCGATTAAGAATTTAAGAAGACTGAATGGAACACCTTTAGACTTTTTCTTCCGCCAAAACCTACCAATTCGTTCTGTTGAAGTGATGGGGTTGACATTTAAGAACCCAGTTGGCCTTGCCGCTGGCATGGATAAAAATGGCGAATGCATTGATGCCTTTGGCGCGATGGGGTTCGGTTTTTTAGAAATTGGTACAGTGACGCCACGTCCACAACCTGGTAATGATAAACCACGCTGCTTCCGAATTGTTGAAGCTGAAGGGATTATCAATCGTATGGGGTTCAATAATGAAGGTGTTGATGCACTTATTGAAAATGTTAAGCAATCAAACTTTGATGGCATCCTAGGCATCAATATTGGTAAGAATAAAGATACACCAATTGAAAAGGGTACTGAAGACTACTTAATTTGTATGGAAAAAGTGTATCCATATGCAGGTTATATTGCCGCTAACATTTCTTCTCCAAATACTCCTGGGCTACGTACATTACAATACGGTGAAGCCTTGGATGAATTATTGTCGGCCTTAAAAGAAAAACAAACTGAACTGGCTAAGCAATACGATAAATATGTTCCATTAGCGTTAAAAATTGCCCCAGATTTAACCGATGATGAATTAAAGCAAATCTGTGACTCACTGAAGAAGTATAAGATTGATGGTGTTATCGCAACCAACACAACACTGGATCGTACTTTAGTCGACGGTATGAAAAATGCCAATGAAACAGGGGGCTTAAGTGGTCGTCCTGTGCAATCGAAAAGTACTGAAGTGATCCGTCAGCTTTATAAAGAGCTAGGTGAAGAGATCCCGATCATTGGTGTTGGTGGTATTGATTCTTATGTTGCAGCAAAAGAGAAAATGATGGCTGGCGCAAAACTTGTACAAGTGTATTCGGGTTTCATTTATCATGGACCTAACTTGATTAAAGATATCGTTAAAAATATTTAATCCCGCTGTACCCCCAAATGATCTTAAGATGCTGAAACTCACATCTTGGGGTTACCTGGGTATAATTACCAAAAAAGCAAGAAAAAGTTCTCACCTTAAAATCCAATTTCAGCCTGAAAAGAGGAATATGTTTTCCTCTTTTTTTTTGCCTATCTGTTTGTACAATCAAAGAACATCTAACGGATAGACGAGAAGTGGAGTGTCTATTTCACTTTATTTTTGAAGAGGCTGAAACAATGCTTAAACCGAGTGATACATGGAAATGGTATTACAATGAGACCAACAAGTCCCTTATGCTGGATCTTGGGCGGGACATGGTTTTCAGCGTAAATCTTCCTCAAAAACTTCTAGTAAACAGTGCATTTCAAGAAAATGAATTTTCTGTTGATGATGCATCTAGCTACCACAAATTTAAACAACAAGTTGATGTACTTCCTTTATCAGAACCAAGAAAAGCAGAATTGGCATTAAATAGCGTCGCAGCTCGTCGCTTTCATAAACCAGTTCAACCTAAGAGTTGGTTCTTCTCTTCACAAGGCGGCGATTTTGCGCCAGAAGAGGGGGAGATTGTACATTTACGTAATTGCTTCTCTGAGGGCCATTTCATGGTGGTTGAAGTTGGAGAAAGCGCCAGTATTTGTGTCTCTGTCTCTTTGCGTGATTTCAGTCTTACAGAGTCCAAAGCGCTTAAATTTGGTGAACCAATTAAAGTGATGCACGATCGCTTTGCGAAAGCTAACTTACATACTCAGTTTGAAACTTATGCAATGGTAGGGTAATTACCTTATCTAAACCAGTTCGTTCCTTGTTGTTCATTCGGTCGGCCTTAGCGCCGGCTTTTTTTTGCCTAAAATTTCCTACCAATAGTTACTACCTTCAGTTAACGACTAGCTAAAAATCACATAAAACCAACTTAGTTTGGCTATTGATTCACCAACTCATCGCTATCAATACACAATTAAAACTGTGAATAGGGCAAAATAAAAGCAATACAAAGGCAGTTTTTAAACAAAAATGAAAGTTTTTTAAGCCTTATTTCATCGTATATCTTCCCTTTAAAGTGAACAAATTCCCCATTTAAGCTTATTTAGTAATAAATTTACACTGTAAAAACACCATTGGTATAGACCAATAATGTGTGCTTTATTGGGTGAATAAGTATTCACTTTCGTTTCGGTGTCGATATTTTATATATGCGCATGCTGCATATTTAAATAAAACGAAGTTAGTTAGTGCAGATGTGCTAGTTGTTTAGGATTTAAGTGCTGGAATGAGATGTGCAGGGGGATATTTGAAGTGCTGAATGATGAATGTGGAAAAATATGATGACTTTTCTGTGATATTCGGTGCTTAAAGCATGTAGGTGGTCGCATAAGGTAGGGGTTTCGTTATATAATCTGACTCCATTTATTACCGTACTGAAAGTTATAATGAATCAATATTTAGCGATAACATCTAATGGCCTTGAAAATTTGCTCGCTGATGAGCTGACACAACTAGGTGTTACCGATGCAAAACCAGTGCAAGCAGGGGTTCGATTTACTGCTACCAATGCACAACTTTACCGCTGTTGCCTATGGAGCCGCTTGGCTTCTCGTTTCGTATTAATTCTTTCTGAGTTTTACTGTAACGATGATATGGATCTTTATTTATCAGCCTCTGCAGTAAATTGGTCTTCTTATTTCTCGGTGAACAAGCGTCTAATTGTTGATTTCAATGGTACCAACCGCGAAATTCGCAACAGTCAGTATGGTGCGATGAAAGTAAAAGATGCCATCGTTGATAGCTTTACTAAAAAAGACTTAGGTCGCCCGGAGATCAGCAAAGATCAGCCAGATCTTCGCATCCATGTTCGTTTGCATCGTGATAGAGCGATTCTTGGTATTGATATGGTAGGCCGTGGTTTGCATCAACGTGGCTATCGTATTCAAGCCGGTGCAGCGCCATTAAGAGAAACCTTAGCGTGTGCGATTGTTAGCCGTAGTGGTTGGGATAAATCTCAGCCTTTACTCGATCCTATGTGTGGTTCAGGTACTTTGCTTATCGAAGCGGCTTTAATGGCTGCGAATGTGGCTCCAGGTATTCAACGCGCCACATGGGCTTTTGAGTCACTATATGATTTTGAATCTGAAGTTTGGGCCGAAATTAAAGCCGAAGCTAGTGTTCAAGGGCGTAAGGGTATTAAAGCGCTTGGTGAAAATCGTTTCTTTGGTATTGATAATGATCGTCGTGTTTTACAAACAGCCAAAGACAATGCCAAGCGTGCTGGTTTAGAAGGTGTGATTCAATTTAGCCTAGGTGATGCCGCTAAACTTGAAAAACCACAGGGCTTTACTGAAGGCGTGGTGATTTGTAACCCGCCTTATGGTGAGCGTTTAGGTACTGAGCCTGGCCTTATTGCTCTTTATACGTCGTTTGGTGTGCAATTAAAGAGTGAGTTTGCGGGGAGTCAGGCTTCTATCTTCTCTTCAAGTGAAGAGTTATTAAGTTGCCTACGTATGCGAGCGGATAAGCAATATAAATTGAGTAATGGTGCGTTACCGTGTCACCAAAAAAACTACTCAATTACCGCACGAGTGAATCCAAATGGTGAAACGTTGCGTCATTCTGAGAAAGAAGAGGCACAAATTGCTCCTGATTTTGCTAACCGTTTAAAGAAAAACTTAAGCAAAATAGGCAAATGGGCGAAACGTGAGCAACTCGATTGCTATCGTGTGTATGATGCAGACTTACCTAATTACAATGTGGCAATTGATCTGTATTTAGATCACGTCGTTATTCAAGAGTATGCGCCACCTAAGACTATTCCAGAAGAGGTGGCTAAGCGTCGTTTGACGGACATTATTCGTGCGACCATTCAAGTGTTAGGTGTTGATGCTAATAAAGTCATAATTAAAACTCGCGAAAAGCAAAAAGGCAAACGCCAATACCAGAAGTTATCGCAAGATTCTGAATACTTAAAAGTGAACGAATATGGCGTTCAACTATTAGTTAATCTGCAAGATTATCTTGATACCGGTTTATTCCTTGATCATAAATTAACCCGTCGTCGTTTAGGTCAAATGGCAGAAGGTAAAGACTTCTTGAATTTGTTTGCCTACACGGGTAGTGCAACGGTACATGCTGCGGCTGGTGGTGCGAAAAGCACAACGACGGTTGATATGTCGAATACTTATCTACAGTGGGCTCAACGTAATATGGAGCTTAATGGTTTTACCGGTGAAGCGCATCAATTTGAACAAGCTGATTGTTTGCAATGGTTACAACATGAAGATAGAACGTTTGATTTGATTTTTATCGATCCACCAACGTTTTCTAACTCAAAACGTATGGAGCAAACTTTCGATATTCAACGAGATCATTTAATGTTGATGGAAAATCTAAAGCGTCTGATGCGTGAAGATGCTGTTGTCGTCTTTTCGAACAATAAACGCTTATTTAAGATGGATCTCGATGGTTTAGAACAATTAGGTCTTAAGGCTGAAAATATTTCAGCGAAGACATTGCCGCTGGATTTTTCTCGTAATAAGCATATCCATAACTGTTGGATCATTACTCATCGTGGCTGAGTAATATACTTGTATACATAAGTTATTTGAGTATAAAAGTTAAATAACATAGGGGTAGAAAACAAAAGTGCTGACGCTGTACTCAACTTCGGGTTGTCATTTATGCGAATTAGCTTACCAACAGCTTGATACTTTATGGGGGGAAGATTCTCAACAATCTTTAGCGCATACAGTACAAGTGATTGATATTGCTTTTGATGATGCATTATTTTCTCGTTACGGTGTCACCATTCCTGTGCTTGCCTTACACTCACAAGATATACAAAACGACCAAAGTAACTTAAAACACCAAAATAACTTACAAAGCATTGTTAGTGAGTTATTTTGGCCATTCAATTTAGACGAATTACAAGCGTGGTTAAAACAAAATGGCATTAATTACCATTCATAACGGCCAGCTGGCTTTTGGCGATCATCCATTATTAGATAAAGCCGATTTTGCGCTTCAGCAAAACGAAAGAGTATGTTTGGTTGGCCGCAATGGTGCAGGTAAATCCACCATGATGAAAGTGCTTGCAGGCGAAATCATCATGGATGACGGCAAAATTCAAATTGAGCAAGATGTGGTGGTGTCTCGTTTAGAGCAAGATCCACCAAGAAATGCCGAAGGTACGGTTTACGACTATGTTGCAGAAGGGCTAGCGGAAGTCGGTGAGTTATTAAAAGAATACCAGCACCAGCTAGACATCATGGCGGAAGATCCGTCTGATAAGAACATTAATCGCTTATCTAAAATCCAAGAACAGCTTGATCATAATGATGGTTGGCGTCTTGAAGATCGCATTAAAAATATTTTGACGTCTTTATCTCTTGATGAACATACGTTACTGACGAGTTTATCTGGTGGTTGGCAACGTAAAGCTGCTCTAGCTCGCGCACTAGTGTGTGATCCAGATGTGCTATTACTTGATGAGCCAACTAACCACTTAGATGTCACCACGATTGAATGGCTGGAAGCATTTTTGAAAGACTTCCGTGGTTCGATTGTGTTTATTTCGCATGACCGTGCTTTTATCCAATCGATGGCAACACGTATTCTCGATTTAGATCGCGGAAAACTAAGTTCTTACCCTGGTAACTATGAACAGTATTTGATTGATAAAGAAGAAGCGTTGCGTGTTGAAGAAATGCAAAATGCGGAGTTTGATAAAAAGCTTGCTCAAGAAGAAGTTTGGATCCGTCAAGGTATCAAAGCGCGCCGTACTCGTAACGAAGGGCGTGTTCGAGCGCTTAAAAAGCTCCGTGAAGAACGCTCTGAGCGTCGAGAAGTTCAGGGTAAAGCTAACATTCAAATCGATGAGTCTAATCGCTCTGGTAAAATCATTTTTGAAGCAGAGAATCTATGCTATCAAATTGATGGTAAAACCATTGTAGATGATTTCAGCTTCAATATTATGCGTGGTGATCGTATTGCCTTAATTGGTCCAAACGGTTGTGGTAAAAGTACCTTATTGAAGTTGTTGCTTGATAAGTTAAAACCAGATTCAGGTCGCTTGCATTGCGGAACAAAATTGGAAGTTGCTTATTTTGATCAATATCGCGAAGTACTCGATCCTGAAAAAACAGTGATGGATAACTTAGCTGACGGTAAGCAGGAAGTGACGGTAGGTGGAAGAACTCGCCACGCATTAGGTTATTTGCAAGATTTCCTATTTGAACCGAAAAGGGCACGTACGCCGGTTAAAGCTTTATCTGGCGGTGAGAAAAACCGCTTACTTTTAGCGCGCTTGTTCTTAAAATCGAATAATTTATTGATTCTAGATGAACCAACCAACGATTTAGATATCGAAACATTGGAACTTTTGGAAGAAATTCTTGCCAACTATCAAGGTACTTTGCTTTTAGTGAGTCACGATCGTCAATTCGTTGATAATACCGTGACAACCAGTTGGATTTTTGAAGGTAACGGTAAGATCGAGGAGTTTGTTGGTGGCTACCATGATGCTCAAGAGCAACGAGCTCAAGTGTTGTTGGCTCGTGGTGTTACGCAACAAGCTTCTGGGAACGAAAAACCAACGAAAGCGGACAAAGTGGTTGAGAATACTCCCAAAATTCAACTAAATACTAACAAACCGAAGAAGTTATCTTATAAACTGCAACGAGAGTTAGAATCCTTGCCTCAAGTGCTAGAGTCACTGGAAGCAGAAATTGAACAATTACAAGCTCAGGTCAATCAACCTGATTTTTTCACACAGAGTAGCGACGAGACTCAAGCGATTTTGGATCGATTGAACGCTGCTGAACAAGAATTAGAAACTGCATTCGAGCGTTGGGAAGAGCTTGAATCAATGCAGGGCTAACGGATTAGAAGTTGACTTAATGCCAAATAAAATTTTTAAACTATCAATGGTGGCTGCTGCATTAATGGCAGCCAACTCTGCTAATGCGGCACTGTATAAAGTTGTCCGAGTAGATCCCAGTGTCAGCGCTAAACAGGTTTTTTCAAGTGCGATTAGTGATTCATCTACTGTTTCTGATACGGACCCTCTAGGCTGTTTTGCTGATAGCGCAAGCTGTACCGATGGGGATTACTTACTTGGTGGTGATACTCGACAAGGTGAAGATGGTATTTCTTACCGTGATGAAGTGCCGTTTAAGTATGATAATACTTTCACTTATCTAGATTATGGTGACCTGCGTAATTATTGCTACAACCAATTAGGTTACTCAACTTGTGATAGTTGGGCGGTTAAGCAATGGTTTGGAGCAAATTCAGAAAACTCAGAAGAAGATTGTGATTACAGCTTAACGGGAGGCTTATGCCAAGAGCGTCGAGCTTTTTATCAAGGATACAATGGTCGTAATGCTGTTGGTATTGTGGATGGCACAGAGGTTCCAGCGCCTATAGATTCTAGTTATATTCCTCCAGGCGGTACGCTACAGCAAGATAGTGCCAATGTCGTTGTGAATAAAGTTCTAGAGGATGGAAGTCCAATCGGAATCGCAAGCAGTGGTTATTATAATGTTGGTAGTAATAGTGTTCTAACTTACCGCCAACGTGGTTTTTATAATGATATTGTTTTACAACCAAAACAAGATGGTGACGCGATTGTAAAACAAATGGGCCGTACCTTTGCATATGATTCATTTGAATACCCAGTAGGTAGTGGGACACGATATGTCGTCGGTTCTGCCTCTGTAGCACCATTTGATAATAGTGATGATGATAAAAATTATTGGGGTGACTTGAGTAACTGTACTGATAGCACTACTTATCCAGATCCTGTCTTGCTAGCAGATTGTCAAAATTTCGCATTTGCCACTAAAGCTTATATTTGGAATAGTACTGATGGCGTGTCTGGTAAAGCGGTTTCAGGTTGGGATAATACCACTGCTGCTAACCATGATGAAGCTGCTGCACAAGGTAGCGCAAGAGCTGCTGCGATCAGTGACGTTACAGCCTATAATGGTCTGCCAGTCCTTGCTGGTTTTAACACTCATAAAGATGATGATAATTACTTAATGCAAGCGGCTATCTTCTATCCTAAAGACACGGTTGATCCTGCATTGACGGATGAGAACCAATGGGATTCAGTTTTTGTTCAAGGTGCTGAAGTAGAAGATGATGATGACTATATCTACAGCAATAGTTTAGTTAAAGACATCAATAAAAACTTGATTGCTATTGGTGAAGCGAAACGTAGCGGACGTTATCCTGAGAATGGGGCTGCTAATAATCGCTTATTCTATACTGATGCATCAGTAGGTAATGCTACTACTAAACCTACAGCTGTCTATCTTAGTGGTGATATCTTCTTTAAAGGTGCGGGTGGTGAAGCAAATGCCATTAACAACTATAACGAAGTGGTAGGTTCCATTGATGCTGAAGAAAGTCGTGAGTGGGATGGTAAACAGCGTCGTCGCCGTGGATTTATCGATCCTCTAAATGTTACAGGTACAGATGCTAGTCGTTTGGCTATTTTCCAAGGTAAATCTTGGTGGCTAGATAACCTAACGAATGGCGGTGCTGATTCTGATGCCAACAACGCATATCGCATTGTGAATGCAACAGGTATCAACGATGATGGCGTAATTTCAGCAACGGCTAACTACTGTGTTGGTGGTTATGATAATACCGATCATAATTCATATTGTGGTGATGGTAGTGGTACAGAGGAATTGGTTGCCGTTAAACTCGTTCCAATTGCGGGTGCAACAGTGGATGATATTGTACAACGTAAAGGTGGCCAGCCTAATGTTGAACGTGAGGGCGGTAGCTTAGGTTACTTCGCTTTAGCCTTACTTGGTTTATTAGGTTTCCGCAGAAAGAAAATTAAATCATAACGTTAACAAATTTAACATTATACCGAGGTTCACAAAATTGAATCTCGGTTTTTTTTCGCCTTGAGAAAATGGGATCTTTGGTCGATGCTTAATAAGTGGAATGTATATATCCTTCGTACTGGAAGTTGCAGCTTCATTGACGGTGTTCGCTTATCCCAATCATATAGATGAACTACTCTCATGGGGCTTCATTTACTTGTCGCCTCACTGCAACTTAAATTATTTTGGGTATAAATTGCCACAAGTAGTCATTTTGGTAATTATCAAAGTAAGAGGACCATACTATGAAGAGACAGAAACGCGATCGCCTAGAAAGAGCGCAATCTCAAGGTTATAAAGCTGGCCTTAATGGGAGATCGATGGATGACTGTCCATATCAGCAAATGGATGCTAAATCGAATTGGTTAGGCGGTTGGCGTGATGCAAGGGACGATCGTCAATCCGGACTGATTAAATAATTTAAGATCTTAAACTTAATAAGTTTAGTCGGTGCAGAATTAGGCTCCAGAGTTGGAGCCTTTATTATCAACCCTAACGCACTATAACTAGATGTTTTAAACAAAAATAAATCAGCAAAATTGCTGATTTATTTATTAAAAGGGGACATCTCTTATTCTAGAAAGAAGATGTATCTTGGAAAAGACCTACTTTTAAGTCTTTAGCAACGTAGATTTCTTTACCATCAACAAGTACACGACCATCAGCTAAACCCATAACTAGGCGGCGATTCACGACACGTTTCATGTTGATTTCGTAAGTGACTTTCTTAGCTGTTGGAAGGATCTGGCCTGTGAATTTCACTTCGCCAACGCCTAGTGCACGGCCTTTACCTTCACCGCCAACCCAGCCAAGGAAGAAGCCTACTAGCTGCCACATTGCATCTAGACCAAGACAACCAGGCATTACAGGGTCGCCAGGGAAGTGGCAGTCAAAGAACCATAAGTCAGGAGTAATATCTAATTCTGCAATAATCACACCTTTGCCAAATGCACCTTCGCCTTCAGCGTCTGTGATTTTTGAAATACGGTCCATCATTAACATGTTTGGTGCAGGAAGTTGTGGGCGACCAGGGCCAAAAAGTTCACCTTGGCTTGATGCTAGAAGGTCTTCACGAGTATATGAGTTACGTTTGTTTTGCATTATATAATCACTCCAGAAATAGTCTGTGTATCTTAGAGAACAGGTGTAAGCTAAACAAGTCCGATCAGTGAATACCAAGTAAACTTTTGATCTTATTCACTATGCCGCAAGGTGCAGACTCATGTTTATCAAAGTGTTCGATTCTCTCAGAGATTTTTTTCAATATTGTTTCTTCTTCATCACCACGGAAGGCTTTACCAAAGATGATAGGTAATGCTTCATCAACAGATTCAACTGACCATAGGTGGAATTCTTCATTTTTAATGGCTTCAACAACATCATGATGCAAAGATAAGTGTTTTAAGTTAGTTTTAGGTAAAACAACACCTTGATTGCCTGTTAATCCTCGATGGTTACATATTTGGAAGAAACCTTCGATTTTTTCATTTAAACCACCGACTGCTTGTACACGACCAAATTGGTCCACTGCACCAGTAACCGCAATTTGTTGATTAATCGGGTACTCTGATAAAGCACTTACAAGAGAACAGAGTTCAGCTAGAGAGGCGCTATCGCCGTCAACTTCTGAGTACGATTGTTCAAATACAATAGAGGCCGCAAATGGTAGGGGCTCATCTAAGTTTAAAGCACTGCCTAGAAATGCCTGCATGATCATCATGCCTTTCGCGTGTAAGTTGCCACCAAGCTCGGCTTTACGCTCAACATCAGCAATATCGCCATCACCAAAGTGAATAACACATGAAATACGAGCGGGTTCACCATAAACAACAGGATGTCCAGGCACTTCAATAACCGTTAAGCCATTCACTTGTCCGACACGTTCACCTTGGGTCTCAATGATAACTTGACCTTCCAATATATCGGCTAAAGCTCTTTGAGGAAGATACTCTTGGCGATAAGTCCGAGCGGCTAAAGCTTTTTCCATATCTGATTGAGAAATAGCTTGCCCATTGGAAACTAAAGCCGCTTCCGATAATAGTGTTCTATGCCAGATGGGACAGAGAGGCATTCTTTCTTGATCTTCGGTTTCCCGAGCACCTTGAGTTAATAAAAACGTCCAGGCGTGTGTATCTAAAAGCTGAGGAAGTCGGTATTCATTAATAATGCCGTTAATATACTGAATGTATGATTCAATCGTATCTGCAGAAATTTGAAAATCTAACTCAACTTCAGCAAATAGGCATAAGTGGCTTCTCATATCCGCATCGAATAAGTCTAAATCACCTAACTGCATTCTATCGCCAATAACAACCAACTTTACATCATATTTCTTGAGTGGCGCATTTTCGATAACTTGTTTTGAGTCGGAAGACATGCCAGAACAAGCATTACCTAAAACAGCTGCTTTTAATTTCGGCCAAGCACGTGGGTTAGCTAATATTAAATTTGATGAAATAATGAGATAGCCGCCATTAGCTTTATCAAGCAATCCTTCAGAGGAATGAATAATTTGGCCATTTTCAACTTGGTATTGGCCAAATAATTCTTCAAGTTCAATACTTTCACTAGTGATAATAGGGGTACGGTCAATTTCACCCGTATTCATTAGCATTGAATAAGCATGATGAATTTCTTGGCGATAAATGAAATTATCCGGAGCATTCACTAATAGAAAACGCGGAAAGTTAACCATTTGTGCAAAATGCAGAATAGAAGATTTGAGTCTAGGCTGAAGATCCAAAAAGGATAAGTGACTACTAGAGTCGTTTTGCGTAAGGATATCTTCATATTGTGAAAAGTTGGGTGTTACAGATTGCCAAGACTCTTTGATCATTATAAAAAATTCAATATATGGTTAGAAGGAAAGAAGTATATAGAAAAATAACTTAACCTTATATACCCAAGTGACTTCAAGATGCAGAATTCAGAGCTATTATCCAAACTTTTAGGCAAGGAAGATTGGCGAAGGAATGTAAACACCTTCTCAATTTGCTACCTAAAGCTTGTTTTATTCTTGCTGAAACTCGCATCTTGAAGTTACTTGGGTATACCTGTTTATGCAGTTGAAATAGAGCGCTTAATCAATGGATTTGAGAGGCTGATATCATAAAGTAAAAATAGGTTGGACTATTATTCTAGATTGAGGAAAAACAGTTGAGAATGTGATGGTTTTTAGTTACGCTGTCACTGTGAATCATCTATAGGGAAGATTAATGAAATATCAACAGCTTGAAAACCTTGAATGCGGTTGGAAATGGCAATATTTAATTCGAAAATGGAAAGATGGGGAATCGATCACTCGCTATCAAGATTCGAGTGAGTCTCACGCTGCCATCATGGGGCTTCAAAAGCTAGAACATCAGCCAACACAAGTATTAAGTTGGATTGATGAGCATATGAATCCAGAGCTCGATAATAAGCTAAAGCAAGCCATTCGCGCGAAGCGTAAACGTCATTTTAACGCCGAACACACCCATACCAAGAAAAAATCGATTGATTTAGACTATGCGGTTTGGGAAAAACTGTCGGATAGGGCGCAAGAATTAGGTTGTACATTATCAGAAGCGATTGAATATCTGGTGAGTGAGGCGTCTCGAAGTGAGAAAGCTAGTAAGAAAGTGCATAGTATCAAAGCCGATCTTAGTAAATTACTCGACTTTTAACCTATAAATCATCATCTGCTAAGTCAAATTTTTGTGATAGTAAGTGATCGAGATTAAGTTTCTTATTCTCAGTCCTAGATATTGTCGATTAAATTGCTAGATTGTATACAGTGATGTTCACATTTATCTTCCCATTTTGAGGTGCTGTATGAAAAAGCTCGCTATTTTATCATTATGTTTATTCGCCACATCTTCCCATTTTGCTTTTGCAGGAGATCCTGAAGCTGGTAAAGCGAAAGTCGCAATGTGTGCTTCATGCCACGGTGCCGATGGCGTTGCAGTAATCAAAACGTATCCAAATCTTAAAGGTCAAAACGCTGCTTATCTTGAAAAAGCGATTAAAGCTTTTAAAAGTGGTGAACGAAAAGATCCAGTAATGTCTCCAATGGCGACTGCAATTAATGATGCTGATATCGCTGATATCGCTGCATATTACGAAAGCCTTAAATGAATTTAAGCAGAATCATTATTGATTAGTATGATTGTCGCATCTAACGCTAAAGATGCGGCAGATTTTCAAATGGCCCTAACGGAAACATAATCTTAAATTCTCAGACGGTGTAGTGATCAAGAAAAGAAGTTGAATATGATTATTCACTAGAAGAAGATCTGGAACATTTAAATGTTTATCCTAAGTACAGGCTAAGTTGCCAAGTAGTCGCAAATCCAAATAAAATCATTTAAGAAAACATTTTCGTATTTCACCCAGATAATTTTTGGGCTGAAATTGGTTAACGTTAATTTAGGATAAATAAAGCTGTAATCGCTCTTTAACAAACCAAATATAAGTGCGCATTATGTATCTTATGTTAAATAAAGTGTTCAATTTCTTAATAATCAGTTTGTTATGCCCTGTGATTGCTTTGAATTATAAAACATCCCAAACTACCTCTATTTTTTAAACAGTATAAAGACGATGTTTTGTCTTTTCCGGTAGCTCAACTTAATTCATTCGCTTAGATAAGCTAAATTGCTCTCCGTCCTTACCTAAACAAAGTTCTGAGCTAAAGTGATCTGGATTTTGCATTGCCCAGCATTCTAATTGATGACTGATGTGGATGAGTCGAGTTAGCTTTGGTTTGATTCCTGTGACTATCTCGACAACATCGGTTAGATTATTATGGTTTCTATTTGGATGATTGAATTCCGGTGAATGATTACAATCGATAAGCAAAACATCGACGCAGTTTTCCTCTAGCCATGCTTGAGTTTCTTTTGGTAAACCAACAGTATCCGTTAAATAAGCTAAGTGTTTTGTGCTTTCAGTGTCTAAATCTTGGTAACTAAAGTAATAGCCAAAGCAGATTTTAGAATGTTGCATTGGCAAAGGC
This sequence comes from Vibrio algivorus, assembly GCF_002218005.2. Taxonomy (GTDB): domain Bacteria; phylum Pseudomonadota; class Gammaproteobacteria; order Enterobacterales; family Vibrionaceae; genus Vibrio; species Vibrio algivorus. The sequence goes on along the minus strand of NZ_AP018678.1, from coordinate 1,315,840 downwards.
GTTATTGTAATTCCTTGCCACTTAAATGATTCAAATGCAGCTAATGGCGGTTGAAAGTCTAATAAGCCTGAATGTTTGAATAAGTCATCACACCCTTGCTCATCAGGTGGACCATCGACTGGAATGCTCTCCCCGACTCCCCAGCGTAAATCAAATAATCCATGAACATGATCCATGTGGTAATGCGTGAGTAAAATCCTATCAATAGAGCCACTTGGAAAGCGCTGTAAAAGCTCATCACAATTAGCATCAAGTAAGAGTTTCTTACCATTACACTCAATTAAAGCAGACGTTTTTTGTCGACGATATTGCGAATTTATCATTGCACGCTGACAAGCCTGACAATCACAACCATATACTGGAAGCATACTAGTGTTGCCCGTACCTAATAAGGTTAGTTTCATTCTTTTACATCCATTAATTGATCATTACTGCTAGTTGAAGAGCATGATTGAATAGATAGTAGTCGTTGTTGATAATAGTGATTAAAAGGCTCAATTGCTTTATCTAAACAGCCACTATTATCGAGCGATAATGCACCTTTTATTGATTGTAAATTCAATTGATTAGAACGAATTAAACGTTGCTCAATCTCCTTAAGGTTTTCTCTTCCTCGGGCAATTAGTCGATTTTTGAGTATGCTACTTTCAACAGTTATCACCACAGGAATTAAGGCATTGCCATAACGTTTTTTAGCTTGCTCTAAATAGGCTCTTGAACCGTTAACCATGACATCGACGCCTTTATCTAACCACACGTCAATTTCACAACCAATACCATAATAATGCCCATTAGCTTGCCAATCTAAAGCGAAAAATTGGTTGTCTTTACGCTGTAAAAATTCATGTGACGACAGTGCCACATGATTTTCGCTTCCTGCATCTGCAAAACGTGTTATATAGCGATGAGCAATCATTATGTGTTTTGGCCAATGCTCACGAATTCGACTTATTACGCTATCTTTGCCAGAACCAGATGGTCCAATTACGTAGAATAAACAAGCATTTGACGTGGAATAAGGATAACTAGCTTCCATTAGAATACCTTTATCCCTTCACGCCAAACACCATCGATATAGGCTTGACCGTGTTTATACTGTGCTAGCAATAAGTCAGCTCGTTTTCCTTCTTCAATCTCGCCACGGTCAAACAGTTGCAGAGATTGAGCAGGATTAAAGGTTGCAAGTTTAACCGCATCAGAAAGCGTTAATGAGTTACGAGAATCATTGGTTAAATTAAATACGGCATCGAGCAAACTGACCGGGTAATAATCAGAGGAAAGGATATCTAACGCTCCAATACTTGCCAGTTCATGTGCGGCAATATTGCCTGAGTGTGAACCTCCACGGATAACATTTGGCGCCCCCATTAATACGTGCAAACCAAGATCTCTTGAGGCTTTGGCCGCTTCCAATGTGGTAGGAAATTCTGCTATCACCATACCGAGATCTTTTGATTCTGTAACATGAGCTAATGTTGCATCGTCGTGGCTGGCCATCGGAATATTACGTTCACGGCATTGCCCACAAATTTCTTCACGATTTGGCGCAGACCACCGTTCGGAATACGCTCGTTGCATGGCTTCAAACTCGGCCATTTCGGCATCGTTGTAACCGTATTTACCTTGGTAATAGGTGCGATATTTCTCTATATTGACGAATTGGCGTTGCCCCGGTGCATGATCCATCAAAGACACCAGTTGTACTCCTGGAGTATTAATATAACGCTCAAAAATACCAACCGTGGTTTCATGTGGTACTTCACAACGTAAATGAAGACGATGATCAACGCGATTAGTACCATTTTTCTGGCTTTGTACTACGGTATCAATCTGACTATCGAGAATTTCATGGCGAAGCTCACCGCGGTGGTCACCTAAGGAAAGTGCATTTAATACTGTAGTGATCCCTGCGCCAATAAGTTGAGTATCATGGGCTTTCATGGCTGATAATGGTGGCCAGTCTACTTTGGGCCTAGGGGCAAAATACTTCTCAAGATTATCTGTATGTAGTTCAATTAGCCCTGGCATTAAAAATCCATTATTGCCATCCATCGCTTGTGGTAATTGGCTTGAAGTATTTGACATACTGCGAATCTCACCATCTACGACTTCAACTGAGCCTTTAACGACTTCATCTTTCAGTACTAAATTTACATTGGTAATGATCATTTTATTCGGTCCTTAAACTGGCGTAGTTGTTGTCGCACTGACTTGACGAGTATGAGAGATAGTTTGAGTGTTCATGTGATATAAGCGATCTGCGACTTGATTACGGTTTATTTCATCATGGAAGATTCCTACAACCGCCGCGCCGCGTTGCTTGGCCTCTTGAATCAACTCCACTACTACTGCACTATTTTTTGCATCTAGTGAAGCGGTCGGCTCATCGAGCAATAAAATTGGATAATCCCAAATAAAGCCACGTGCAATATTTACTCGTTGTTGTTCTCCGCCTGAAAATGTAGCGGGTGCTAAATGCCATAAATGTTCACCAACATTCAAACGATGTAATAAAGTTTTGGCTTTTTGCTCAGCTTCAATACGATCACCCCCCATTTCAATCATGGGTTGCATGACGACTTCAAGTGCACTAATGCGCGGAATAACTCGTAAAAACTGACTGACCCAACCAATGGTATGGCGACGAATATTAAGTATTTGGCGTGGGGAAGCTTGAACTATATCGATCCATTTTTCGTTATGACGAACTTCAATCGAACCACTATCGACCAGATAATTAGCATACAAAACGCGGAGTAATGTCGATTTACCTGAACCTGAGTGACCGTGTAACACAACACACTCCCCCTGCACTACATTAAGATTCGCGTGATTTAATACTGGTAAACGAATCCCACTCTGGTTATGCAACACAAAGGTTTTGCTGACGTTATTGACCTTGAGCATGATTGTATTTTGATCTTTCATGTGTCGTTACCCCTGTAATACTGAAGATACTAATAATTGGGTATATGGATGCTGTGGGTCATCTAGCACTTGGTCGGTTAAGCCGCTTTCTACCACTTTACTTTGTTTCATCACCATTAAGCGGTGTGCCAACAAACGAGCTACGGCTAAATCGTGAGTGACAATTACTACCGCCAGATCCAGTTCATTTACCAAGCGACGTAATAGATCTAATAACTTTGCTTGAACAGAAACATCTAGCCCACCAGTCGGTTCATCCATAAAAATCAATTTCGGATGAGTGACTAAGTTGCGAGCAATTTGTAATCGTTGCTGCATACCACCAGAAAAAGTGGTTGGCATACCATCAATACGATCCGCTGGAATTTCAACATCCTGCAACCATTGCATTGCTTTGTCTCGAATGTCTCCATAATGACGCTCACCGACTGCCATTAATCGCTCACCAATATTGCCACCGGCCGAAACACGTGCACGTAAACCGTCCATTGGATGTTGATGTACTACCCCCCATTCGGTACGCAGTAGATGACGACGTTGACTTTCTGCCATTTGATATAAGTTTTCGAGTTGTTCTACACTGTCTTCACTACCGGGTTGTAGGTACAGCACCTCACCATTATCTGGTGTTAAACGACCTGATAGTGATTGTAATAAAGTACTTTTTCCTGAGCCTGACTCGCCAACAATGCCCAGAACTTCTCCGGGATAAAGCTCGAAAGACACATCACTAAACCCTTTGCCAGGTGCGTATAATTTACTGAGTTTATGCACTTGTAATAACGCGCTTTCAGAACTTGGTGCGCTGCTTTTTGATAAATCTTGTGGCTGAGTTGAAGTTAACATCGCGCTTGCTCTCCATTTTGACGGCAGTAATCGGTATCAGAACAAACAAAGGTACTTTCCCCTTGGTCATTAATAATGATTTCATCTAAGAAGGTATCGGTAGCGCCGCAAATACTGCATGGCTCATCCCACTGCTGAATCTCAAATGGATGATCATCAAAATCTAAGCTCTGCACTTTGGTAAAAGGAGGAACGGCATAAATGCGCTTTTCACGGCCAGCGCCAAATAATTGCAGCGCAGGCATGTTGTCCATTTTTGGGTTATCAAATTTAGGAATCGGTGAAGGGTCCATAATGTAACGGTCATTGACTTTCACCGGATAAGCATAGGAAGTCGCAATATGACCAAACCGAGCAATATCTTCATACAGCTTCACCTGCATCACGCCATATTCTTGTAATGCATGCATTTTTCGAGTCTCGGTTTCCCTTGGTTCAATAAAACGCAGCGGCTCAGGAATCGGCACTTGATAGACTAAGATCTGTCCGGTTTGTAGTGGTGTTTCAGGGATACGGTGACGAGTTTGAATGATGCTTGCTTCAACCGTTTTCTCTGTGGTGTTGGCATCGGCAATATTTTCAAAGAATGAGCGTATCGACACCGCATTGGTCGTATCATCAGCGCCTTGATCAATGACTTTTAAAATATCGGTTTGACCAATGATAGTAGCAGTGATTTGTACTCCACCGGTTCCCCAACCATAGGGCATCGGCATTTCTCGACCAGCAAAAGGTACTTGGTAACCAGGAATAGCGACCGCTTTTAGCAATGCACGACGGATCATTCGCTTAGTTTGCTCATCTAAGTAGCCATAGTTATAACCGGAGTTTGAGACTGGCGAACTGATTTGACTAGACATTGTTTTTGTCCCCTTGCTGGTACTTAGATTCAAATTCTTTATGCATTTCACGTAATAGTGCCAATTCCGATTGAAAGTCGACGTAGTGCGGCAGTTTTAAGTGCGATACAAAACCAGATGCTTCTACATTATCAGCATGTGCTAATACAAATTCTTCATCTTGGGCTGGTCCATCAACTGCTTCACCGTATTCTGGTGCTTGTAAGGCTCGATCCATTAGAGCTACTGACATGGCTTTACGCTCGGTGAACCCCATTGTTAAGCCGTAACCTCGGGTTAATTTCGCCTTGTCTTGTTTATTACCAACAAAGCCATTAATCATTTGACACTCGGTTAATTCAATATCACCAATTTCAATACTAAAACCGAGCTCTTCTGGGCAAACTGACAGCGTGACCTCACCACTACGGATTTCACCAGCAAAGGGATGGTTGCGGCCATAGCCACGTTGAGTCGAATAACTGAGCGATAATAGAAAACCTTCATCGCCCCGTACTAGGTTTTGCAAACGTGCCGAACGATCACTTGGATAATTGACCGGCTGCATCGTGATATCTTCAGGTTGTTGCTGGTTATCGACTTCTGTGACCATCAAGTCAGCATGCTCTAGCATGGATAGTACTTGTGGGCTCTCCTCTGTTTCCGATTTCGCTTGCTGTGAATCGTTACCACTATCTTGTTGTGCTTGCGGATCTACCCCTTCGGCCAGTAGTGAGAAGTCAAGTAATCTATGGGTGTAATCGTAAGTTGGTCCAAGTACTTGCCCGCCGGGAATGTCTTTATAAGCGGCGGAAATTCGACGTTCGATACGCATTTGGGTGGTATCTATCGGCTGACAGACAATCACACGTGATAGCGTTGTTCGGTAGGCGCGTAATAGAAATATCGCTTCGATTAAATCTCCAGCGGCTTGTTTAATGGCGAGTGCGGCAAGATCTTTATCGTAAATGCCGCCTTCATTGATCACTCGATCGACCGAACCAGATAATTGTTCACGAATTTGCGCCACTGATAATTCATTAATCGAGGTATCACCACGGCGTTTTTGCGCTTGTAATTGATGGGCAGCTTTAATCGCTTTTTCGCCCCCTTTCACCGCTACATACATGGCATCACCTCTACAGTCGTTGAGCGAGGCAGTGCCACCACTTGCTCGCCACTCACCAAGATAAAATCAAGCCCTAGTGGGAATTTGTGCGTTTTTCGCTGCGACAACATGACGCTGATGGCTGTCGAGGATAAAGATTGCACGACTACCCTAGCCTCACGTTCGATTCCAGGCCCTGAAAGACGTAAAACGACTGGAGACTCAGTATCAGATTCAGATAACGAGCAAGGTACAGTCGATAACCCGACGACCTCTACGATCACGGTAGTGCTGCGGTCTGGGTATTCTTCACATCCGACATAAAATGAGGTTTGTGACCAATCAAAGTTAGCTATATCGTGCTGACTAATCACAGCAAAATTTGGCTTCTGCTGAATACCCGATAACGATTCCGCATCCTTTTGACTTGATAAAATTGCACAACCGAGGTGAAAATTTAGGTTTTCTCTGATGGCTATATCATTGGCAAATGCATTGGATAACCATACCGGCGTGCTGTTATCGGCCAACGCGAGTAAAATTTGCGTAGAAGCAGGCATCATACTGCCAAATCCTTGTGCTAAATTAAGTTCAACCAAAGTGCCAGGTTGTGACATTGCGGTGAGTAACTGTCTAAAACAATATTGACTGTCGTGTATGGTGTCGCCAAAACCAGCGGCTATTACGCTCATGTGGACTCCTAATTAATAAATTTGTGTATTCCGTTATTTGATTTTCAGCTTGAAGTTAATCGTCACGAGCCTAGTCTTCACTTCTAACTAGTCTTCACCTCTCACTAGAGTAAAGAAATCCACCTTGCTGCTCGCTACTTGCTGCTGACGTAGTTGATGCTTTTTCGCCCGAGTAGTTTGTAATGGTTGAATAACGCTCATCATTAATTCTGGCTGGTAAGTTTCTGATTGCATCAAGCCATCAATCACTGCAGCAAGCTCTGCATGAGGTTTATTTCGACCAGATATATAGCTATAACCAAGATCGCCATTTTCTAGCTTGATTACGCAACGAGTCACAGTGACATCGGCAACATTAAAGCGATTTCCGGTTCCGCCCATACGAGCTTGGACTTGAGCTAAACCGATTTCTGGAGATCGGATAAATTGATAACTAGGCGTAAAAGATTGAGCTTGCCATAGCGCAGTTAATTGTTCGAAATCTGCTGTCGCCAGTGCAGACATCCATTGCTGACGTTGGCTTTGGTTTTGGGCGGTTAATTCATCAGTTTTCATTTAATGGTCCACAACAAGTTCCATCAGATCAGAACGAGTACTTGAGCAGGAGTATTCCGCTATAGTGTCTGTTCCGCTGATCACATTAAGGGTTTTCACCGTGAGTAACGGCAACGAAGGAGTAATTTGTAATAGTCGACAAGTTTGATTATTGGGTGGATTAGCACTGATTCGTGTCTTATTGCGGGTTAGGTTCACCCCCAAATGTTCACGTAAAAATTGGTGTAAAGAGCCTGATTTGAAGTTTTGCAATACTGGCCACCAGTTTAAGTTGGCAAGGTATTGCTCAATCATTGCCATTGGTTTGCCATCAACTTTACGTAATGTTCGAATGTGAATAATGCGACTATCGAGTTCAACATTGAGTTGCTGTGCTAAATCCGAATTGGCATTGATCAATTGTGCTTTAAGCACTTCACTACGAGGATGGGATCCTTGATCAATTAAATTACTGGTAAAAGCGGCATTGGCATGTAATGGGTAACTTACTGGTTGAGTCAGTACTAAACAGCCTTTTCCTTGTTGACGACGCACTTTTCCAAGCATTATTAATTCATCAACCGCTCGGCGAACCGTGTGTCGATTCACCTCAAAGCGCTCTGCCAACATTTTTTCCGAGGGAAGATAATCTCCGCCAGAATATTGGTTAGTGATCTCTTTTTCTAACGTATGAGCAATATCTAAATACACCGACATGTTATTTCAGCTCCCTAATCACTTATCTAGACAAGTAAGAAAGATGCGCTTCTTACTTGTTGCTGAAACTCATACTGATGGCTGAATGTGACAGTTAGATGGCTATTTTGTGTCTTAAAAGTTGCGGTAGGTAACTTGTAGAGCAGTGTAATTAATTGATTTTCTAGCTTTAAAGAGTAACAACTCAATAATAGTTAAGGGGTTGTCTAGACCTGTGTGTCATATAAGGTTCATGGAGATTATTGGTTACGCACATGAGCTTAGGTGAAGAAGGTGCGGAATTTCGCTTCACGCTAGTTAGGTTAGCGTAAGATATTCTAGATAATTCGCACCTTGAAGTGATTTGGGTATAAAAAAGCCAGCACCTATTTGGTAACTGGCTTTCAATCTTTATGGTTGAATTAAACGGTGGTCTACGGTTTACAATCCATTGTAATACTGCTGATTAGTAGACTCTGGCACCATATCGAATAGCACTTTACTCGCTTGTTCTTCTCCGCTTAATACCGCTTCAAATTGCTTAATTAATTCAACTTTTCCTGGTAATTGTTTGCCACCAGCACCGATCTCGGTTAAATCAATCATAAAGCCATCAAACAAGTCACTTAGATCATCGATAATGTCGGTGTTCAAGAATTGATCTTGGTTGTAGATACTCGGGTATCCGCCCTTTTGCTTATCAATAGAAAACGAAACACCTTTTAAGTTTTTAATGCTGGTTTTCTTATCACATGACAACATACAACCATTGTCGATACGCGGTTTTTCACAACCGACACTTTGCTGGAAGAAGCACTGACGACTCGCCATCAACAAAATCGGATGATAGATGCTGTACATCATTTTAAAGTTCTTTGGTCTAACAATGTGGCGGATCTGCTGTTTGCTTATCTCATTAGAAATAAATGCACCACTACAGTTAAAGTTTTGTTGTAGCGATTGCAACACATAAGAGTTAGTGGTGTTAAGCATTGGTCCTGCAATCCATTTAATCCCTAATTGTTCTGCGTGATAAGCAATACCCGTATTATTGGTCACGATCCATTCTGGCTTCACTTCTTGCAAAATATTCAGAGCAACATCGAAGTCTTTACCGATTAATACTGGTGGGAACCACGGAATTAATCGTGGATTCTCTTGGAAGAATGTCACGAACTTTGTGCAACCGCGCTTGTAGGCATCCGGTAGTTTAAAGTAGATGTCGGCATCGGTCTCATCCACCAGTGTGGCATCTTCTTCATCACAAATGAGTATAGATAGTTCTGGTTTTTGACCAGCCGGTTTCGCATGGCGTTCAAGCTTAGGTAGAGTCACTTCTGCTACTGGTTTAATACCATCATTTAAGTAAGTGAGTAACTCATTTTTAAGCGTGGTAATTTCACGATATGGAATGCTTAATCCATCGGCTACTTGCTCTACATCGAACTCAACGAGTTCATAGTTAGCGTTATTTATATTTTTGAAGCGTTTTTCAATAGCTTCTTTATCAACACTCAATTTCTCGCTTTCAGTCATTAGACTGTTTGAAGTGAAGACTGCTGTATTTGTTGACACAGAGCTATTAGGAAGAGCACTCGCATTTTGCTCTGTTGTGACGGTTAGCGTTAAAGGTTGTTCTTTTTGGCTAATGAAATGCAGTTTAAGTTTTATTTTATCGATACTAACTTGCGCGATTTTTTCATCGACCGTGGCATTAATTTGCTGTTTTTCTTCATGCAATTGCTTTTTAGCATCAAAGATCTGCACGACTGAAATAATTTCATTTTTGTCGGCTTTAAATTTATCGATAGCATGATTTTTTGAGTTATCACGAGGGTTATCGATAAACATCGATTGGTTTAAATCACCGCGTAGGAAGGCATTGGTAAAATCTCGGTTAAATACTTTGTATAAGCGCTCACCATCTTGAGTGAGTTCACCCGTTTCTATGTAGCCATCGATTTGTTTACGGAAGCTGTCGATAACGGTATGAACATAGCTAGCACCTTTAATACGCCCTTCTACTTTCAATGAATGAACGCCTGCATCAATTAACGCAGGTAGATCAAAGAAAGCGGAATTGTCTTTGATATTCAGTGGGAAATTATTACCAGACTCAGTTGTTTCATACTCTTCACGGCAGGCCTGGCTACAACGGCCGCGATTACCTGAGTTCCCTGCTGTAGCAGATGTTGAATAGCATAAACCAGAGAATGCGACACATAATGAACCATGTACAAATACTTCAACGAGTACATCATGCTCATTAGATACTTTGGTAAGCGCTGTGATTTCACGTAGGTTCATTTCACGTGATAAATTGACACGGCTGACCCCAAGTTTTTTTAGAAACGGTATTTGACCTACATTGTGAGTAGTCAGCTGAGTAGATGCATGGATATCGAGCGTTGGGAAGTATTCACGTAATACGTACAATAAACCTAAATCTTGTACAATAACGCCATCTAGAGTGGTATTGACGAGACGGTTAAGCAACTTAATAACGGTTTTAAACTCGCTTTCTAATATGACAATATTTAGAGTGAGGAATATTTTACAATCATACTGATGAGCCAGTCGAATCGCACCTACGAGTTGATCAAAGGATATATTAGACGCACGGTTACGAGCATTAAAGGTATCTAGGCCACAGTAAACGGCGTCAGCACCTGCAATAATGGCGGCTTTAATGGCATCTATATCACCACCTGGGGCTAATAATTCAATCTTTGGATTCATCACTCGGAGTCTCGTATAACTTTAAAGGCGGCATGATACCTTGATCTGTAGTTGATGAGTATCATTGAAGGTAATTAATCTATTATCTCGAATAAAATTTAACCATCAAAGTTCAACAGGGCCTAGGTACTTTTACAGATAAATAATTAATTTGAACCATAAGCGTAGAGGAAAACATTATGAATACAAACTTAAGTGGACCGTTACCTATCCTCTATTCTCTTAGAAACTGTCCATATGCCATGCGAGCAAGAATGGCAATATATCGCTCACAGATACCTGTATTACTACGTGATATTGTATTACGCGATAAGCCGCTAGAAATGTTAGCGGTCTCACCGAAAGGTACTGTTCCTGTTGTTGTCACAAGTCGTGGGACAGTCATTGAAGAAAGTGCGGAAGTGATGCTATGGGCGTTAAGTGAAAATGATCCAGATGATTTATTGTTGAGCAAAGAGCCTGAGATGTTAGGTTCAATGCGCAGCCTTATTCACCAGTTTGATACCGAGTTTAAACCTTGCTTGGAAGCCTATCGTGCGGCAAAGCGTTATCACGAACCTAACTTAGTTGAATGCCGGCAAGCGTGTGAGCAATATCTCTGTGAATTAGAGAGCCGTTTAACTCAACATTCTTTTTTAATGGCCAACCAAGAAAGCCTTGCCGATTTAGCGTTGTTGCCCTTTATTCGGCAATTTGCCAGAGTAGAAAGACAATGGTATCTACAGTCGCCCTATCCAAAGTTACGAGAATGGTTAAATCAGTATTTACAGAGCAAAATGTTTAGTAAGGTCATGACAAAGCATGAATTATGGCTAAACAATCGTAGTGATATTCTGATGGAATCTAAAGCCGGTTAAATTGGAAAGCAAAATAGACCTCTCTCCAATTTATAAGTAGCCATGCAAACACTCTTATCCAAAGCGGAGGTTAAGTAACTTAAAGGTTAAGGTTATTCGTGATTTCTTCGTTCAAATAATGGAATATCTTCCCCGATAATATACTTCTGTCGTAGTTTGGATGAGATCATATCCATGGTCATTACGATGACGACCAAATTTAAAGTAATGAAAGTCACTACATCCCAATTCCATAAGCGCATATTTTCGGCATAGACTAAACCAATACCACCTGCTCCAACAAAACCAAGAACTGCCGCAGAGCGAGTATTGGATTCTATTTGATATAAACTTAGAGCTAAGAAGGTAGGAAAGGATTGAGTGAAAATTCCGAAGCGATGTTTTTGTAAGCTCGCAGCCCCTAGTGCCGTTAGACCGCGGGAAGGTTTGTTATCAGCCGCTTCGTGCCCTTCTGCAAATAATTTACCAAGTAACCCTAAGTCTTGAATAAATATCGCCATAACCCCTGCGAGTGGTCCCATCCCAATTGCCCGAACAAAAATCATCCCCCAAATTGCCATATCAATGCCTCGTAAAACATCAAATAACTTACGCATGGCATAAGCAATAATAGCAAATGGGCCAATCATAATATTGCGAGAGGCAAAAAAGGAAAGTGGAAGCGCAACTAAAGACGCGGTGATGGTCCCTCCAAACACTATCGCTAATGTGATCAAAATTTGGTTGTAATAATAAGCAAATGGCCACTCAGCCACCTCTTTCCAAATAAACATATTCGAAAAGTAATGTAATAATTGCCTACTACCATTGAAGAACATTTCCTGACTAACGCCAAATTCAACAAAAAAGAAAGCATAAAATAAAACGATCCCAAGGGTGATGATTGATAATTTAGAAAGATAGCTTTTTTGTTGAGAGAAGATTGCGCCATGTTCCATTTTCAATGTGTCTAAATCGGCATTAGACATGCGATAAATTAATGTCATCATGATTCCTTTAAAACTTTATTGCGTAGGTGCCCAGATAATGAATCCAAAGCGGATACCACGATAATAATGAGTATCAATGTAATACTGACTTGATCGTAACGGTCTAATTTTATATTGGTCATTAATTCTTGACCGATACCACCTGCTCCCACTAACCCTAGAATGGTTGAAGATCTAAAGTTGATTTCTAACCTTAAAAAGCTGTAAGACATAAAAATAGGTTTTACTTGTGGCCATAGACCAAAGCGAACGTTTTCCCAGCGGTTAGCACCACAAGCTCGCAACCCTCTTACTGGTTCCATTGATGCGGTTTCAATTGATTCATAAAACAACTTAGTCAAACTACCTATGGTATGCAGTGCTAAAGCAATAAATCCCGGCAATGCACCAACACCATAGGCCATGACAAACATCACCGCCCAAGCGAGTTCTGGCATGGTTCGTAAAAATGCAACAAAGCCTCTTACAGCCCAGCGCACACTAGCTGGTGCATAGGTATTGTTGGCAGCGAAAAAAGCCAAGATAGTCGCAATAATCGCTGAAACAACCGTAGCCGCCATTGCTACACAAAAGGTTTCCCACAATAGTGGCAATTGAATTGGTAATCGATACCCCCAGTAGACTAAAGATCCTTCTATTGCATGACCATTAACATCACGCCCAGCAAAAAGCACCTCCCATTTCAAACTTGGAATAGTATCGGCTAAATAGTCAAAAAAGTTTGGAGCACTAGTGAGAATCTTGCTTAAACTAAACTCAGCAACATAGCCAGAACTTAGATATAAAAGCATCAATATCCCTGACCACATCAAAGCATCACGTTTTTGCTTTGATCTAATTTGGTGGTAATACTGTTCAAATTGTTTATCCAAAATACAACTTCCGTTTCAATCAATTGACCTAAAAAAGAACGCCAATGGTCTGTAAGTCTTGACCACTGGCGCGTTGATTAGCGAGTCGTTTTCTTTTGTGCTTGAACGAGATCAATGACAGATTGATATTCACTGACAGATGTATCTTCTAAATGAAGCTTTCCACCGGTCGCTTTCATGAAGCAATCGTGCTGCTCTTTATCCAATTGCTTAACCGCCATAACAAGCTTCTCTTTTAATTCTTTATCCATATTGCCACGAACAATTGTCGGGCCATTTGGAATCAGTGGAGACTTCCAAATAATACGTAGTTGTGACATTAGGTCATCAAACCCATTTTCTTTCACTTTACGTAAAGCACCGGCTGAATAACCATCGTCACGGTTTCCAACCATAGAAGACCAAGTTACCGCTGCATCAAACTGACCATTTAATACGCCTAAAATATCCTGCTCATGACCACCAGAAAAACCGACTTTATTAAAGAAGCCATTAAACTGATTATCCATGTTTCCACCCAAAGTTTGCTCAAACTGGTTATTTGGAATTAAGAATCCGGACGTTGAATCTGGGTCAGCAAACGAGAACACTTTACCTTTTAAATCTTCTAATTTTTGGTAAGGACTATCGGCTTTCACTAATACAACAGAGTGATAACCTTTTGAATTATCAGTGTCATCTGTAGTAATACCTACTAGCTCAACTTTGCTTTTATCTTTTAAATAAACTGATGCATAAGCTTTTGGAGACATATTTAATACAAGGTCGACCTGATCACCCAATAAACCCTGAATTACAGCACTATAATCTGATGCGTTACGAATATTGACGGTTGCTCCGGTTCTTTCTTCAATAAACGCTTTGGCGCATTGATTATTTCCTATTTGTGCTGTTGAGTTCTCACCCCCTAGTACACCTAGGTTAATCTCTGTATTTGCCTGTGCAGTAACACTACATAGACCAGCAGCGATCATAGTAAGAGTCAGTAATTTCTTCATTGTGTGTTCCTTTCCAATTGAATATAAGTTAATGATTATTAGTTATTTATGTTATTAGCTAATTTGCTCGACTTCATCGCCATAAAGCGTATGTAAGATGTCATCGGTTAATCCATCTGGTGAACCGTCATAGACAACTTTGCCTTTCTCTAAGCCAATAACACGAGTGCAGTATTGCTTCACCAATTCGATGGAGTGAAGGTTGACCATCACCGCGATTCCTTCTTCACTAACATTCTGTAAAGCATCCATAATTCGAGTCGTATTCTTAGGATCTAAAGAGGCGACGGGCTCATCCGCTAACAAGATTTTGGGTTGTTGCATTAACGCTCGGCAAATAGCGACGCGTTGCTGCTGGCCACCAGAAAGGTTTTCTGCTCGTTGAAGAGCATGAGGTAAGATCTTTAACCACTTGAGTAGTTCAATAGCTTTGGCTCTATCTTTATCATCAAAGATTTTAAACATGGATTTCCACGTTGGGGTATAACTTAAGCGGCCAAGTAATACATTGGTGATGACATCTAACCTAGGCACTAGGCAGAAGTTTTGGAAAATCATGCTACATTGACTGCGCCATTGCCTAAGTTGTTTTCGAGGCATGGTGACGACATTTTCCCCTTGCCCACTGATATCTATAATTTCACCAGAGCTAGCTTCAATCGTGCCATTTAATGTGTGAAGCATGGTTGATTTTCCTGCTCCAGAGCGGCCAATGATGGCGACAAACTCTCCTTCATATAAATCAAAGCTGATGTTGTCTAATACATTCTTCCCACCCTTGTAAGCTTTAGTCAGTTGGTTCACGGCTAATAATTTTTTTTGGGTTTTAAGACGGTTTGTTATTTGATCTCCGAGACTGATGTCTTGATCAAATATCGTTTCAGGGGGAATAAAGTAATTTAATGTATGGTTATCGTTTGATTGGTACATAATCTCGTTCTTCTTAATTCTCAAAACTGATATGAATTAAGAAGAAACACTGTGACACTTTAAATACAAATAAGTGACGGAATTGAAATATTAATATTCTGAGATAAGAAAATTAGGTCGACAAGTGATTGGTAGACGGGGGAAATAGGAGCTTGGATGAATAGATATCTCTTTTTCACATATAAATTAATTTTTTGTGATATTTAGCCCTAAAACAAAAAAACCTAACGCATGTTAGGTTTTTAAGAGAGCTAATTGAAGTTTGGTTTACTTCTCTTGAGCATTTTGTGCTTGTTGTGCAATGCATCCATCAACCAGTTGTTTTGGTTGTACGCTTACCATTTTGTACTCGCCTTTTAAGCTGCGGAATACTTTAGCGACATAAGCCGTACCGTCATCTACGGTAAATGCGACTTTATAGTTCATACCTGCCACAACTTGCTGCTCAACAGAAATTACTTCTTTAAGAGTGTGGTTTCCATCCATGCTTGCGATAGCCAATAATGCAGATTGCTTTGCTTCTGGTGTTATTTCAGCTTTTTGCCAGCCACCAACGAGGCGTTGAGCCGTTTCACATTGAACCTTCAACTCTGGGTTTGCTTCTTGTTCTGGTTCTGATGAGCTACATGCAGATAAAACGATAGCGGCTGCAGACACAGCAAGTAATTTCTTATACATAGTAAAACCTTAAATTTTATAGTTACTTGAGTATATTGTTAGACATTATGTACGATGTTCATCGATTTCTATATAGGCTTCACCAGTAATTTTAGCAATTTTTTTGTCATCTTCGGTTAGATTTTTGTTTTTCCAACTCCCTCTTGCAAACCAAGCAATAGAGAACAACGCGACAATAATATTTGTGATAGCAAATGACCACCAAATCCCAGACGCTTCAAGCTGAGTATGTTTTGACAATATATAAGCCAATGGAAACTGAACGACCCATTGAGAAAATAAAGAAATCAGCATGGTATTGAGCATATTTCCTGACGCTCTAAATGCTGAAACAACACACAACTGCACACCAATAAAGCCCCAGGTTAAGCACATGGTTCTAACAAATTGGGCACCATGCTCTATGACTTGCGGATCATCCGGAATAAAGAAGGCAACACACAGTGGCGCCAAAATGTAAGCAAAAACACCAAGTATTGTTAACGCTACCCAGCCCCAAATCGTGCCTAAAATTGTGATTTTTGATGCTCTTTCAATATTTTTAGCGCCGATATTCTGCCCAACAAGCGTAGAAACTGCCATTGATAATCCCATGGCTGGAATAGTGACAATTTGTAGAATGGTCGAACCTACACCGTAAGAGGCAATGGTGACAGTACCAAAACTCGCTACTAAAAAAGACATGATCATTAACCCTAGGGCTCTTGCTGAAAGCTCAACTGAGCCCGGAGCGCCTAAAAAGAATGCTCTTTTAATGTATGAAAAATCAGGCTTGAAGCTTGTTAGGGTTAAGTGGATACCATGTTTGCCACGAAAGAAAATACCTAACCCAATTATTGCCGCGATAGCTTGAGTGACTAAGGTTGCTAATGCAGCTCCTTTGACTCCGAGCCCTTCAAAGCTTCCTAAGCCAAAAATAAAAAGAGGATCAAGTCCGAAGTTTAGAATCACCGTACCAAATACAATAATCAATGGGATTTTTACTTGCCCAATACCACGCATGATCGATTGAAACATGGCATACGTGAAGACAAATATCACTCCTATAAATGAGACATGCATATAGTCAAGTGCATCGTGATACACTTCATCCTCAACACCAAGCAACCTTAAAAAATGTGATGATAAAGTATAACCTGTGAGCCCTAAAACGATGGCAATGACAACGACCATTAGCATGGTTTGGGCTGCGACATGGTTAACCATTTTTTTATTGCCGGCTCCCATATATTGAGCAGACAGTGTTGCGCCAGCCATTGCTAGACCTGCGCCGAGAGCAATTACCAAGAAAGTGACAGGGTTACTTATTGATACAGCCGCAACTTGCACCGCGCCTAAGCGACCCACCCAAAAAGCATCGGTAAGTTGATAAGCAGATTGAAGTATCTGAGCAAGAACAATCGGAATAGCTAAGGAAAGTAAGGCCCTATTGATAGAGCCTTCAAACATATTGTGACGATTCATAAAATGGGTTTCTTGATGGGGAGTAAAATGAGCGACTAGCCGCCCGCAAGTTTAACCGTATGCCCTTTTTTCTCTAGGTGAGCTTTAATTTTATCTCGATTATCGCCTTGAATTTCAATTGTGCCATCTTTCACACTACCACCGCAGCCACACACTTTTTTTAGTTCGGCAGCCATCAGTTTTAATTCAGTATCATTCATATCAAGGCCAGTCACTACACAGACGCCCTTGCCTTTACGGCCTTTGGTTTCTCTTTGAATGCGAACAATACCGTCGCCTTTTGGTCGCTGTTTAACTTCTTCTTCTGGTTTAATACGACCAACTTCGGTTGAATATACGAGTGACATAAGGCCTCTTTATTTCGGTTTATTTGTTTTTTATATACTCTTCGTACTTGAAAGAACAGCTTTGTTGCCAGTGCTCATTCACCCTAATCAAACAAGCTATGATCATGGGGCTTCACTCACTTGGCGCCTCACTGCAACTCCAATTACTTTGGATATAATAGTATAAGAAGTCACTACAAGATGCTATTTTCAGTATGCACTACTGCTCATTTAGTAAGGTGAATGATGAGAAAGAACATTCCATTGATGTCTGATCCTACCCAATTAAAAGAAAGCATCAAACTGTTTTCAAAACCGATTGGTTATCAGGATTTTGTCGAGCTAACTCACGGTCTATATTCGCATAACTCATTATTGTCGATGGTCAATGATTGGAATCGCTTTGTTGATTTTTGTCGTTCTCATCATGTCAATCCGTTGCCCGCTTCCGTTACTGCCATTCGTTTGTTTTTAGAACATGAAAGCAGACAAAGAAAATATGCCTCTATACGTCGCTATAGTTTGACGATTGGTTTAGTTCACCGCTTACATTCACTCCCAGAACCAACCAATCACAGACAAATTCACTTTACCTTATCGGCTTTACGCAATATGAAAAAAGGCGATGCAGCTCAGGCAACCCCTTTTACCGAAAACCATCTTAATAAGCTATTTAAATGCTTAGCTGAAAGCGATTCAATAAAAGATCTGCGTGATTTATTGATATATAGCTTAATGTTTGAATGTTTTTTAAAGCGCGGGCAATTGAGAGATTTAACATTGCATCAGATAGATTTATTAAATGATGAATGTGCTCAATTGATGATTGGAGATAATGCTTATCAATTGACGCCAAGAACAAGCTTATTACTTCAAAAGTGGTTAGCCGTGTTGGGCGATGAATACCAAGGTGCTTTATTTTGTCGAATCGATAAGCATGGTAATCTAGGGAATGAATCGTTAAATGATTCGTCGATTTATCGTGTATTCCGCCGAGCAAGCGATCGACTTAATCTACCTGAACATTTAGCGTTTTCAGGGCAATCAAGCCGAGTCGGAGCCAGTCAGGATCGATATAAGAAAGGTTATAATTTACGACAAATTCAGCAGTTGGGTCGTTGGACTAGTGCGGTTATGCCAGCTCAATATATTGGAAAACACGCCCTGTCAGAATCCGAGCAATTATTGTTTAAAAAAATAAAAAGCTGGGATTAGCCAGCTTTTTAGATGATTTAGGTGCTGTAATAACTTATTTTTTTAGCTGTTTTTTAATCGAGCTTTCTAAGAAATCACTAAACTTATGGCCGTTATGTTCCATTAATTTAGGAAACATTGAGATTGGCGTCATACCCGGGAAGGTATTTACTTCATTTAAATAGATATCGCCTTCTTCGGTTAAAAAGAAATCAATACGCGACAGGTTCTTCAAGTTCATATGTGTAAACACTTTTCGTGAATAGTCTTGAATGGCCAGTTGTTCACTTTCACTCAATCCTTGAGCTTCTAGTACAGTCGATGAATGGCTATCTGCGCTGTATTTTTCATCGTAAGTATAAAACACGCCATCGGGTGCAATGACTTCACCCGGTTTAGTGATCACAAGTTCGCCGTCAAGTTGATAAGCTGCAACTTCTAACTCTCTTGGTTTCACCGACTTTTCGATAAGCACTTGATCTGAATATGTAAATGCTTCACGAACTGCTTGAGCTAGCTTAGCTTTTTCAGTTACGCTGTAGCAACCTACTGATGAGCCTTGCCTTGCGGCTTTAACGAAAACTTTCCCCCACAAATCAAATGCTTGCTCAGCAATTTGAATCGACTGTTCATTGTTTTCGGTTAAAAAACGATATGGAGTATTTGGAATGCCTAAAGCGTCATACCATAACTTTGAAGTGATCTTGTTAAAGCTATTAGAGCTCGCTTCTGGGCCGCAGCCTAAGTATGGGATGTTGGCCATTTCAAGCAAAGATTGAATATCCCCCGTTTCTCCAGGGAAGCCATGAATACAGGGCACAACAAAATCAATCGCGCATGAAGGGAAGTCTTCGCCTTTTAAGCAGGAATGAGCAATATCTAGCTCCACTTTTTGCCCAGAAGAAACAAACCAAGCGTTTGCTTTTATTTCAACTTTAATAACGTTGAAATCTGGAGTGAGATTAAGTTGTTGCTCAAGGTATTGGGCTGAAACTAGTGACACTTCATGTTCAGAAGAGCCACCACCACATAAAAGTAAAATATTTTTCATCTTAATTTCGACGCTGTTTATGTTAACGCTATACACCAATCATAATGCTTTATCGTTCCAAGAGCAGTACAAAATCGCGTTAAAGTACTAAATCATCATAAAAAAGGAGCGCATCAGCACCCCTTTGTTTGTTTTTTATACTTGAAGCTGCAGCTTTGTTGACGGCGTTCATTCCCCCAATCATTTAGGCAAGCTAAACTCATGGGGCCTCATTCACTTGTCGCCTCACTGCAACTCCAGTTACTTTGGGTATAGTTTCAGAGTTTGAACCTACTATGGTAGCTTTTTCAGCGTTGGATATTGTGAATTAGTAATCGATTTTACACTTTTCACAAATGGTCCCATGTTTTGGTAGCTTGCAGGTAGACGCATAATGGCATCTTTCGCTTCTTCTGCAGTTTTAAAGTTACCAAATAGTAAGCTGTGCCATTGTTTACCATTGACTGTTTTTATGTTTTGCCATTTTGGCTGATTTTCTGGCAAGCCTTTCGCGGTATTCGTTAAGAATTTCTCACTTTGCAGTGCCGCTACTTGAACAAGGTAGTTACCTGCAGCTGGTTGAGTAACGTCATTTTGTTCTGGATAAAATACTTTAACGGTAGATTCAGAAGATTCCGCTTTGGTTTCTTCTTCCGCTGGAGGACTCAATTTAACCACTTTTTTGCCAGATTCTGTTTTTGCTTCAGGCGCTGCAGGTTCAATCATGCTTGGCTCTGCGGCTTGGGTTGAATCAACCGATAAATCTTGCTCTAAAGGCGTGTTAGATTCAGTGATTGGTTGAGGTACTTCATCGGTTTGATAAGTTTCTTGATACGTTTCTGTAGACACTTCGTCATCGTAATTTGCCGATGAACAAGCTGCTAAAAATAGAACGGATAGAGAGATAATAGCTATTTTTTTCATAGTAAGACCAAAGTGTTATAAAAACTCTCAACATCATGCCTCTGACATGTCTGAATATCAAGGTGATTAAGAGTTTGAAAGTAATATGTTTGTAAATTTCTTAGACTGCAAAGATAAAATGATAGTTAATTAATCTCAGGTTTGAGTCGCTCTGTTAACCAAACTGAGGTTAATTATAGCGATAGATCACATTGATAGGTTTGGGAAAGCGTTTCGATATTAATATTGATTATGATATGGCTATGTCTTTGTAAAGGGTGTAGGTGGAAAAATGTTAACGTTAGATAAACTATTAAAGCCAAAGTCTGTTGCCGTTATTGGAGCTTCACAACGCCCTTTTCGAGCTGGCTCTATCGTTATGCAAAACTTACTCAGTGGTGGTTTTCAAGGCACGATCATGCCGGTTACCCCTAAATATCAATCTGTGAGTGGAGTGCTTGCTTATTCTAGCATTGATCAACTGCCACTTATTCCCGACCTCTCCATTATTTGTACTAAAGCGAAATATAATAAAGCCATTTTCACAGAGCTAGCGGCCAAAGGTGCTGGTGCGGTGATTGTGATTTCATCGGATATGTATCAATCGGAACAAGATTCAGAGCAAAGTATCGATGAAGAATGCTTAGCCATAGCACGTCAATCGGGTATGCGGGTGTTAGGCTCCAATAGCTTGGGGTTAATACTCCCTTGGGTTAAGCTAAATGCCTCCCTCTCCCCTGTGACAGCCTCACAAGGTAGTATCGCCTTTATTTCCCAATCAGCGGCAGTGTGTACCACTATCCTAGATTGGGCGACCGATAAACAAATTGGTTTCTCCGCTTTTGTTTCACTTGGTAATGCGGTTGATATTGATTTTCCCGAGTTACTAGATAGCTTATCTGTGGATAGCAAAACCTCCGCTATTTTGTTGTATGTTGACTCGATTAAAGATGCGAGAGCCTTTATGTCGGCAGCTCGTAGCGCATCACGTAATCGTCGAATCTTGGTTTTGAAATCAGGACGAAGTGTTGAAGGCCAACAAGCTGCTTCGTTGCATACTCGTGGTAAGCAAAGTAT
This sequence comes from Vibrio algivorus, assembly GCF_002218005.2. Classification (GTDB taxonomy): domain Bacteria; phylum Pseudomonadota; class Gammaproteobacteria; order Enterobacterales; family Vibrionaceae; genus Vibrio; species Vibrio algivorus. The sequence goes on along the minus strand of NZ_AP018678.1, from coordinate 1,294,140 downwards.
CGATATTATTTATGATTCTGCAATTAAGCGCTCTGGTATGTTACGAGTAAATAATACTCATGAACTGTTTGCCGCTTTAGAGACCTTGACTCATTCGGTGCCATTACGTGGTGAACGTTTAGCGATTATGACCAATGGTGGCGGCCCCGGTATTATGGCGGTCGATGAGTTGATCCACCGTGGGGGCAAGCTTGCCACGCTAACGGAAGAAACCATTGAACAATTAAATCAAATCCTACCACCAAGCTGGTCCCACAGTAATCCGATTGATCTTGTTGGTGATGCGGATAGTCAGCGTTATGCAAAGGCAATGGATATCTTGCTCGATAGTGATGCAATTGATGCCATATTAGTGATGCACAGTCCTTCGGCAATTTCTCACCCGACACAAACTGCCAATACCTTGATTGAAAAGGTAAAAAATCATAAAAAGAGCCGGTGTTTTAATATCTTGACCAATTGGTCTGGTGAAACCACGGCAAAAGAAGCTCGTTCGTTGTTTACTCAGGCTGGCATTCCTACTTATCGAACACCCGAAGGTGCGGTAGGTGCTTATATGCATTTGGTTGAATATCGACGCAACCAGAAGCAGTTAATGGAAACCCCTTCTTCTGTCGAATTACGTAATCCAGAGCAATTATTACAAGCGCAAAGTTGGATTCAGTCTCACCTTCAAGAATCCACTAGTTTGTTTGATTCTCACCAAATTGATGGCTTACTAAAAAGTTATAACATTTCGGTGCTTCCGACGTGGTTAGCTTCAGATGCCAGTGAAGCGGTACATATCAGTGAAAAAATTGGTTATCCGGTGGCGGTGAAATTGCGTTCACCTGATATTGTGCATAAGTCAGAAGTCCAAGGCGTGATGTTGAATTTACGCAATGCCAATGAAGTTGCCAGTGCCACTCAAGCCATTATGGATAGAACATCACTCCTTTATCCTTCTGCCTTAATTCATGGTGTTTCGGTGCAAAGTATGGCGAGTCGAGCTGGCTCACAAGAGTTAAGAATCCGCATCGAAACCGACCCTATTTTTGGTCCCGTAATCATGCTTGGCCAAGGTGGTACAGAATGGGATGTGACTGAAGATGCTTCGGTTGCTCTACTGCCTTTAAATATGGCGCTAGCGCGTTATTTGGTGATACGAGCTATGCGCGTAGGTAAATTACGATTAGAGCAGTTACCAAATCCGGTCGATACTATCGCTTTATGTGAGCTATTGGTTCGCTTATCACAAATGGTTATCGATAATTCTGAAATTCTCAGTTTAGATTTGCACCCATTATTAGCTGCAGGAAATGAATTTACGGTTATTGATGCTCGCTTAGAGTTACAAGCCGCCAATGGCAATAAAAGGCAACGTTTAGCCATTAAGCCTTACCCGGTTGAGCATGAAGAAATGACGCAACTTAAAAACGGTCAGCGTTGTTTAGTGCGGCCTGTATTGCCTGAAGATGAAGAAAAAATGGCTTCATTTATTACTCAAGTTTCCCGTGAAGATTTGTATAAGCGTTTTTTTTCAGATGTTGGTGAATTTAATCACGAAGCCTTGGCCAATTTAACGCAAATTGATTATGACCGAGAAATGGCATTTGTTGCCACACAAATCAATGAGGAAAACCAAGAGATATTACTAGGCGTAGCTAGAGTGATCGCTGATTCTCACAATTATGATGCAGAGTTCTCAATTTTGATTCGTTCCGACCTAAAAGGAATTGGTCTTGGCAGATTACTGATGGAAAAGCTGATTGCTTATAGCCAAACCAAAGGCACTGTTCGTTTAACGGGAATAACAATGCCATCCAATAAAGGTATGGTCCAATTAGCCAAAAAATTGAACTTCAAAACAGAAACCCACTTTGAAGACAATATTGTGGATATGCTTTTAATTCTTTAAAAGGGATTGTGGGTATATTCTTATATCCACTATCAGCTTTGAGAGGTTGTAAGATTAGCGATTTTCCAGTGTTTTTTAAGGTACTGAATACACCAAGACTTCGCTTTACCCATTTTATTGCGTCGCCATGCAATCACCATTTCTACTGATTGAGTCTCGCTTCCTTCAATAACTTTGAGTTTACCCTGTTCGATCAAAGGTGTTGCTATGTGCATAGGTAACGTTCCAATGCCTACACCTGCACATAATGCTTCTACTTTGGCTGGAAAGTTGCTGACGGTGAGTCTAGGTTGATCATCCGCTAAATTTTTACTTAATACTGGTGAATTACGAGCAGAGTCGGCAACTGCAATAGCTCTATATTTATTTCGAGTGTTCTGATCAAAGGTTGAAGTTCTCTTATGCACGATATGATTGGGCTCTGCCACCCATAACATATTGATAGTCCCTAAAGGCTCTATTTTAGTATCAATTGGTGTGTGTTCCATTTTTGCACAAACGAGCAAATCTGCACGCCCATAAGCTAAAGCTTCCCAACAACCGGCAAGAATTTCTTCTTGTATTTTGACCCGTGTTTTTGAATGGTTTTCTAAGTCCTTCACTAATGGAAAGAAAAATTCAATGGGTAATAAATCATAAGCAATAGAGATCTCTAATTCCCATCCATGTGCCAGTATGTTGGCATCTTCAACTAATTCATGGGCGGCAGAAAGAATGGAACGCCCTCTTTCTAACAGTAAGTGACCTGCATCGGTAAATACGGCTTTATGGCCTGAGCGATCAAAAATGACAAGATCCAGATCTTGCTCTAATTTTTGCACCTGATAACTTAAAGATGATGGTGCACGATTCAATTCGTTTGCAGCAGCAGCGAAGCTTCCTCTCCTCGCGATGGCATCCAATACCTGTAGTGCTTCCAATGTAATACTGTTGTTCAAATCATTTTTCCTTATTTTTAACCCACTTAAATGTGAAGTTAATCACAATTAATGTAACTGTATGACTTATAAGTGAACTTTTTATACTCAGTATAATTTGTTGTTTTTCAATGGCTTTTGTTAGCTTTATGTCACTTCATGTAATAATTTGGTTAAAATAAGCAATACAAATGATAGTTATTATCATTCTTATTTATTAGAATGTATTCGAAAACTAACATAGGGAATGGAATAACTATATGTACACCCATAAATTAAAACCAACATTACTTGCGATTACGATTGCTTCCACTTTAACTCCAGCAGCTTATGCGGCACAAGAATTAACTTCTCTCCAAGAAGTGGTCGTTTCGGCAACTCGAACTGAGCAAGACATCAAAGATGTATCTGCTTCAGTTGAAACGGTTTCGTCAAATGATATCGATAATCAAATGGCAACCGATCCACAGCAAGCATTAAAATATACCCCAGGGGTTGATGCTGAAGGGACGGGTCGATTTGGTATTTCTGGATATAACATTCGAGGAATGGAAGATTCACGTATTAAAGTAATGGTTGATGGTGTTGAACAACCTGTTCCGTATAACCCAGGAGCAACAGAACAACGCTCCTACCCTAACAATATAGAAGTTGATACTTTAAGTGCCATAGAGGTGAATAAAGGTCCTTCCTCTACCCTTTATGGTTCTGATGCATTAGGCGGTGCAGTACTCTTTAAAACCAAAGATCCTTCAGATGTTTTAGTAACAGAAGGTGATGAAAATCGTTTTGGTCTTAAGTCTTCATATACTTCAGCTGATGAAACATTTAAAAATACCCTTACATGGGCGATGCGATATGGTGATTTAGAAACGCTACTTATGTTGACTTATGCTGATGGTCAAGAAACCGAAACATATTCTGATGGTGATGATGTATCTGGTTTTGGGCGCGGCCAAGCTGATCCTGCTGATAAAGATATTAGCAACCTACTTGCTAAAGCTTATTATCAAGTGAATGAAGCTCACCGTATTGGTGTATCATTAGAGTACTACCTGAGAAATTACGATGAAGATGAATTGTCATACGATGGTTACTCTATTTCATTCCCAGGTATGGGTCCTGTAATCACGTATGCCAATAATTACAATGAAGATCAATCCGAGAGATTACGAGTTGGTTTTAATCATGAATGGCTAATGGATGCAGCGATTGCAGATAGCTTAAATTGGTCGCTTAATTATCAACAAAGTGACTCTTTAAGTAAGAACTATGACACTACCACTGGAATGATGGGTAGTGGTGAGCGAATGCGTGAGCGTGATGCTACCGATAAAAGTGTTCAGTTTGATTCTCAATTCGATAAACTGGTTGAATTTAATAGTCATTATCACCAATTTACTTATGGCGCCTCTTTTATTCACGATAAGTTTGAATTGGATAATACCGACTATAAATATGATTTAGGTACCGTTGGACCAGGTAGCACGGGAATGCCAGATGCAACCCTGACCAAGTGGGGTATTTATTTCCAAGACCAAGCTTTCTTTTTACAAGAACGCTTAATCCTAACTGCCGGTATTCGTTATGATTCGTTTAAAACCGAACCTGAAAGCGATGATGGATTTGCGACCGATTACCCAGACAGTGATAGTGATGCTGTGACGGGTAAATTAGGTTCGGTATATCACTTTAGTGATGGGTTCAGTGGCTTTGCTCAAATAAGCCAAGGTTTTAAAGCCCCTACTGTTTATGATCTTTACTATTTTTATAATCAAGGCGCGATTGTTGAGCCTAATCCAGACTTAAAACCAGAAAAGAGCATTTCTTATGAAGCGGGTTTCCGTGGTCGTAGTGAAAGTACACGTTTTGAAATAGTCGGCTTTTATAATGATTACTCTGACTTTATTAGTGATACTAACCTTGGCACTGACGCAAGTAGTGGTAAAGATAGATATAGTAAAGAAAATATTAATAAAGCTGAGATTTACGGTGCAGAATTTTCATCGACAACAATGTTAGATACCGCATTCGGTGCACCACAAGGTTTTTACTCGAAGATTTCTGTCGCTTATGCCGAAGGCCGAGATAAAGACACTGGTGAACACCTTGATTCTGTGGCGCCGCTAACCGGTAATGTTGGTCTAGGTTATGATAGCCTTAACTCAGTATTTGGTGGGTTACTTAACGTTACGATGGCCGCGAGTAAAGATGATTGGTCGAGTGATGAATACAAAGATGCACCGGGCTATACATTAGTGGATTTAACAGCGTATTACCGCCCTATTAATGACTTAACCCTTCGTGCAGGTTTATTTAATGCTTTTGATAAGAAATATTGGCATTATTCTGATCTAGAACGTGGTAATACGCCGGGATCAAAGAATGTTGATTTTTATACTCAACCAGGTCGTAACTGGGGCGTAAGTTTAGATTACCAATTTTAAGTTCCTAGTGACATCTGTTGAGTTATACCCGTCGTATTTGAAGCAGTAGCTTATTGCCGGCGTTCATTCGCCCCCTATCTCTTTGAAAGTCATAGGCGAGCTATGCTCATGAGGCCTCATTCAGGTGTCGCCTCACTGTAACTTCAATTACTTTGGGTATAAGTTAAAAGCTAACTAAAATAAAGACTCCTATTTTTATAGGAGTCTTTTTGTTTCTTTAACTGGTCTATTACGGTGATTTAACGTCGTTAGGTGTTAACAGGTCGGTGTTGAATAGCTCTCGTTATCCAAATCTGATGTTAATTAGGCTTTAAATGAAAAAAAGCCAGCAATCGCTGACTTTTATTGAGTTAATCAAATCAATTTACATTAAAAAGTTTTATTAAAGATTATGTAAATAATTATGATTGATTAGACATTTCATGCTTTACCATTACTGCGCTTGCAACAATAAAAGCAATGATCAGACCTAGTGATAATGACATGTTTTTCCCCTGATTTAAGTAGACTTAATAGTAGCCCTAAAGTAAAAATCGAGGGAATTATAACCATGTTTGTTATGAAAATGTAGTGAATAGTTTGTTTTTGCGATCAAAGCAATGTTTTGTGTTAAAAAAAAGAGCAACTTAACATTGCTCTCTTTCATTATTTATTACTTATGATTCAGGATAGCCTTGTGGGTTATTAGATTGCCAACGCCAAGTATCTGCCGTCATTTGCTCTAATGAGCGTGTGGCCTTCCAATGTAAATCGGCTTTTGCTTTAGCAGGATCTGCCCAACACTCAGCAATATCACCAGGACGGCGGTCAACAATTTTATAAGGGACTTTCTTGCCAGATGATTTTTCGAACGCGCTAACCATTTCTAACACGCTATTGCCCTTACCTGTACCTAGATTATAAATATGAAGACCTTGTTTGCGACCTACATGTTTAAGCGCTGCTAGGTGGCCATCTGACAAATCCATCACATGGATATAATCACGAACACCAGTACCATCAGGAGTTGGGTAATCGCCACCAAATACAGATAAGAATTCGCGACGACCTACCGCGACTTGAGAAACAAAAGGCATCAAGTTGTTTGGAATACCTTGAGGATCTTCCCCTAGCTCACCTGATGGGTGAGAGCCGACTGGATTGAAATAACGTAATAAAGTAACACTCCAATCTGGGTTCGCTTTTTGGAAGTCTGTTAAGCATTCTTCTACAATTAATTTACTGCGGCCATAAGGGTTAGTCGCGCTGGTTGGGAAGCTTTCTAAAATTGGTACCGAATCAGGATCACCATATACCGTGGCCGAAGAGCTGAAAATTAACGATTTAATGCCGGCTTCACGCATCGCATCAACAAGAACTAAAGTACCATGGACATTGGTGTCGTAATACTCTAATGGTTTTTCAACGGATTCACCGACAGCTTTTAAACCAGCAAAATGAATGACCGATTCAATATTATATTGATTCAAAACGTGGCTTAGTGCTTGCTTGTCGCGGATGTCACCTTCAACAAAAATTGGGCGAACGCCTGATACTTTTTCAATGCGATCGAGTACGGTTGACTTGCTATTATATAAGTTATCAAAAATGATTGGTGTCATCCCTGCTTCAATCATTTGAATACAAGTGTGACTGCCTATATAACCCATTCCACCGGTAACTAAAACAAACATAAAAGCCTCTATATCAACAAATTATTACTTGGATCTAACCTTACAACATTGCGACTTGTAGATATACCCTTGGGGTGTCAATATTAAAATCTCAAATATACATAATAGACTATGATTGGTGCACAAAAATGACACTTGAATCGGCAAAATTAAAACTCAATTGTGATATGGGAGAAAGCTTTGGTCATTGGACGATGGGGGAAGATGAAACCATCATTCCTTATGTTCATATGGCCAACATTGCTTGTGGCTTTCATGCTTCTGACCCTGACACTATGGCAAAAACGATTCAATTAGCCGTTAAACATGATGTCAGTATCGGAGCCCACCCTTCTTATCAAGATTTATTAGGTTTTGGTCGACGCTCTATTGCGCACACAGCAGAACAAATTTCCCATCTCATTAGTTACCAAATTGGTGCTATTCAAAGCCTTGCCTCGTTTTATGATACGCAAGTTGATTATGTGAAGCCTCATGGTGCTTTATATAACGATATGATGGAGGATCTTGAGGTTTTTGAAGCGATTGTGCAGGCAGTAATGCCTACAGGACTACCATTAATGGTATTAGCCAAGAAGGATAATACTGCCTACTTAGATATTGCCGATGAGTATAATGTACCGTTGCTTTTTGAAGCTTTTGCTGACCGAGCTTATAAAGATGATGGTTCGTTAGTACCTCGAAATAAGCCCAATGCCGTACACCAAAATGCGGAGGATATTTTCTACCAAGCGATGCAATTGGCAAATTTCGGTACGGTCACCACTATTAAAGGGCATACTCTCGAATTACAAGCGGACACCCTTTGTGTTCACGGTGATAATGAGGAATCGATCGCTGTGGTTAAGCGAATTTATACCGCACTTACTCAACCTATTGTTTAAGAGCGGTTGAAATTAATGAGTAGATTGAGCCCGAAAAAGTGTATCAAGTTGATCAACTACCTCTACCCAATCAGCATCTTCTTTCTTAGCCTCTTTAATAAAATTTGACTGCGAAGGAGTCCAAAACGGCGCTCGATGTAAAGGTTGTGAGTGGTCCAATTGAGCGGCATGTTGAGCAATAAAGGCTTCAATATCTTCATTTGAACTTGCCAAACCAAGTTGCTCAAATAGCGTTTCTAGCGAGTGACGATGCATTTCCATATTACCACCTCTCTTTTTTATAATCCGATTGTTAAAAGCATAGAACATATGTCAAAAACAATCTTATGTATTCGTTGTTGAGGCTAGTTCAAATTTACTTTGAAGCTTATTGGCTAACTCCATTCCTACAACCATGGCAGCAATAAAACTAATCAGACCGAAGTTAAGCGTTGATAATGATGCCAAAGCTGGGCCTGGGCAGATCCCTGCAATGCCCCAACCTAATCCAAATAAACTTGCTCCAAAGATCAGTTTACGATCCACAGCATTACTCTTGGTTATACAAAACTCAGTTTGATCAAGCGGCCTTTGTCTTGGTTTAATAACAAGATGGTACATAGGAGCAAAGACCAATAATGCCCCTCCCATAACAAAAGCCAGATCGACTTTCCATGCGCCAGCTACATCAAGGAAGGCGATAACTTTTATTGGGTTGACCATATCTGAAATCACCATGCCAGCACCAAAAAGCAAACCAGCAATTAAGGGAATAGAAGAATAACGTTTCATAGTCGCTCGCTTATAAAATATGTAATCGAATGTAGACCGTGATTACCGCCACTAGCATAAAAGTCAGAGTGGCTATCGTAGAACGGATAGAAAAGCGCCCCATTCCACAAATGCCATGACCGCTAGTACAACCATTACCTAGTTTGGTTCCAAGACCAACTAATAAACCGGCTAGTAGCATAGTCACGATAGAACTAGAGTAATGCGTGGGGATACCTGCGAGATCAGGTTGAATAAGCTTGTTCGTCAATAAACCACCAGTAATCAAACCAATGATAAATTGAATTCGCCAACCTTTATCTACAGTTGATGCCGTTATTACACCATTAAGAATTCCGCTAATGCCTGCCACTTTGCCTTTAAATAACATAAGGATAGTTGCAGAAATTCCGAGTAACATCCCACCGAATAAAGCACTCCAAGGAATAGTCATAATTGCCTCTTGAGGGTTAATATCTCACTCAATTATATTAGTAACCATTAATTTAGCAACAACTAAATATGTTGATGGTTACATAAAAAACGTCCATGGATTTCTCCGATGGACGTTTTAACAAGAGATGTATTTGTATTGCTAAATTAATCTTGGTGAGCTTTACAGTGTTCGATTGCATCTTGTAGAAGTTGCAATGCTGTTTTTTCACAAGGCTCTAATTCCGCTGTTTGTGCTTCGATTGGTGTGACTCTATCGCCCCACTTAATCATGCCAGCTCCCCATGTTAAACCTGCACCAAATGCGGCAACAAGGATATTCATATTCGGCTTAACAAACCCTTGTTCAACGGCCTCGCATAGAGCGATAGGAATCGTCGCTGCGGAAGTGTTACCGTATTTTTGAATATTCACGAAGGCTTTATCTTGAGAGATACCAGCAAAATCACACAAGGTTTGGATTATGCGAATATTGGCCTGATGAGGAACAACACAATCTATTTCTTCTTTGGTTAGGCCGGAACGTTCAAGTACGTTTTGCGTCGCTGCGCTCATTCCTTTTACCGCACGTTTAAAAATATCTTTCCCGACAAAATCAAAACTCCAGTGACCACTATCTTGATCAAAACGGTCCATAGCAGTACCAAATTTAGGTATAGCAAGAATATCGCGCCCTTCCGCATCACAGCCTAGTGAAGCCTGTTGAAGCCCGACTGGGGTATCCTGCTCACGTCGAGATAATACGACTGCTCCTGCACCATCGCCAAACAGTACAGCGGTATCTCGTTGGGTCCAGTTTAAATAAAACGATAAATGTTCTGCACCAATAACAATCGCATTACGGTAATTACCTGCTTGAATTAATCTGGTTGCCGTTTCTAAACCGTAAAGGAACCCAGTACAAGCCGCGTTTAGATCAAATGCGGCAGCGGCTTGAATACCAAGGTTACTTTGCACTTTTGACGCAGTATTCGGAATCAAGGTGTCTGGAGAGCAGGTCGCAACAATGATGCAATCAACTTCATTGGCTGTTATTCCAGCCGCTTGCATGGCATTTTTAGCGGCTACTGTTGCAAGATCGGATGTCTCTACATGGCTAATGCGGCGACTTTCGATACCTGTACGAGAGCGGATCCATTCATCAGAGGTTTCCAAAAATGTACTTAAATCGTCATTAGTTAAAACAGCAGGTGGTAGACATTTTCCCCACCCTGTAATTTCTGCGTAAACGTTAGCCATAAAAATACCTTATTAATTTTATTGTTTTATTTTTGTTTATTTCAAACTTGTAAACATTATACGATAGTTGCTTGAAAACTTATACGTTAAGCGTTTCCTTACTAACTGTTTTGTAAACAGCTAGTCACATTTTTATAAGTAGAAGAGAATATTCTTAAAGAGGTACTTCATGACATCATTTATAACCGCTTGCCCATACTGTCAAAGTAAGAACAAAGTTCCAGAATCCAGAGTGTCGGATAAAGCGAGTTGTGGACGTTGTCAGTCATCTTTGTTTGATGGTAAGCCAATCAATACTACAACTGAAAATTTAAGTGCATTATTAACCAGTGAACTACCCATTGTTATTGATTTTTGGGCACCTTGGTGCAACCCATGCGTTGGCTTTGCTCCTATCTTTGAAGATGCTGCAGCAGAAATGACTGGTCAAGTCAGGTTTTTAAAAGTAGATACCGAATCACAACAAACTATTGCCGCTAAGTATCAAATACGTAGCATTCCAACCATTATGGTATTCAAGTCTGGAAAAATGATCGACTCTATTAATGGTGCATTGCCAAAAAGCCAGTTTATACAATGGTTAAACCAAGCTGTTATCAAATAGTTAAAAGCCTAAAAACCACAATAAAGATTGCCTAATATGCTTATTATTAGGCAGTTTCCTACTGAAAATACGGTAATAGCCCTTCAATCAATTTCTTTTATCGTTAAGTCAAAAAAATCTCATTTTACATCCTGTGATGTAAGCCTCATATTCGCCGCGAAATTACCCTCTTATTTACATTCAAAACATTAATTTTTCGGAGTATGCGGTGAACGACGTAGCTTTGACTTCATCAAAAACATCATTTTTGATCCCAGTTGCAGCACTATCTTTATATGCTGTTGCATCAGGTTATTTAATGAGTTTGATCCCATTGATGTTAGGTCAATATGGTTTAAGCACGGACGCTGCAAGCTGGTTAGCCAGTGCATTTTATGCTGGATTATTATTGGGTGCGATGTTCATTGAGCCTATTGTGGCAAAAATTGGACATAAGAATGCTTTTGTATTTTTCCTAGTGCTTTTTTCGCTCACTATTGTGGCAATGCCGATTGTTCCGGCATTTGAGTCATGGCTATTTGCCCGTTTCATTGCAGGCATTGCAGTAGCTGGCATATTTGTAGTGGTTGAATCTTGGCTATTAATTGGTGATGAAAAAAGCCGAGCTAAGCGACTAGGTTTATATATGGCTTCACTTTATGGTGGTGCGACGCTAGGTCAGCTTGGTATTAGTGTTTTTGCAATTGAAAGCGAGTGGCCATTTGTCGTGATTTTGTCTTTGCTTGTTGCTGCTACCCTACTACTTTGCTTTGGTCGCTGCCAACAACCGCAAACTGAAACCCATTCAGTACTTAGCTTAAAGCAAGTATTTAAAATGAATAAAGCGGCTTTAATCGGTTGTATGGTATCTGGCCTGTTAATTGGCTCTATTTATGGCCTTATGCCTTTAGAGTTACACGACCGCCATGTCTCAACTACCAAAATAGGTAGCTTGATGGCATTGTTAGTGATGGGCGCAATGTTGGTGCAACCTATTGTGTCTTGGGGTAGCCAATTCATGGGTAAGAAATTATTGATGGGATTATTTTGTCTACTCGGTGTGTTTGCAATTGGCTTAACGACATTAAGTTCTAGCCTAGTTGTACTTGCAATTAGCTTAGTGTTACTTGGTATGGCAACCTTCTCTATCTACCCTTTGGCAATAAGCCTAGGTTGTGATGGATTAGAAGAAAACTACATTGTTTCTGCCACGCAAATTATGTTGCTTGCTTATAGTATTGGCTCGGTTGCTGGCCCTATTGCTGCGCAGCATTGGATGAATAATCCTGAAGGTTTAACGGGTTTCTTATTCGTGATCTTGTTAGCAACATCACTTTATATGTTTGCTATGAGTATCAAGCGTAAATCACGTATGGTCGCGGGTGAATAATTAAATCGATTAGCCAGAATCAATAAAAAAGCGCCTCATTCCACTTTATTTATGTGAAATGAGGCGCTTTTTCTTATTAAGAGATAATAAGTCTGCAACCTGCTTAGTTATCCGAAGATGGTAATTAAGCGATATTCAAATACTTATGCGTTTGGATGGATAAACGCCAATTACGCTTAATGCAGGTTTCCATACAAAGTTCAGTGGCTCTAGGTTTCTGACTGATTGGCTGCAAGGCTATATTAGATTTAGATTCACATTGTGCACGTGTGAGTAGTGCATCAAGTTGATCGATATCTTTTTGTGTCCCTACTGGATGTTTAATTTCATTGGCACGTTGTAATGCTGAATCGAGTACTTCCAGTTTACCTTTCATTGCAATTTTTGGTGACACTGTCACCCATGTGTTATCAGAACATGTTATTTCCGATGTTCCACTGGTCTCAATTTGACACTGACAACCTATCGCTTCAAAAGCAGACGTTAATGGGTGCAAATCATAGATACAAGGTTCACCACCCGTGATCACAACATGCTTTGCTGTGTAGCCTTGCTGTTGATATAGCGAGACAATGTCATCAACGCTGGCTGGGCTCCAGCTTGGGCTATCACCTTGTTTGATGATGATATCGCCAAGTGTGGTTTTATCACTTTCTTCTGCCGTCCAAGTTTGTTTTGTATCACACCATGAACATCCTACCGGACAAACTTGCAGACGAATAAAAACAGAAGGTACACCAGTAAAGTAACCTTCTCCTTGGATAGTTTCAAAGATTTCGTTTATCTTGTACACAAGACTTACCTTTTATCTTAACCGCGGTATATACAGCCTGCAGTACAGGTTTCTTTAATTTCAACTTGGCTTAGTTGTGGCAGAAGTGGTTTTACTTTTTCCCAGATCCACTTAGCCAATACTTCGCTAGTTGGGTTTTCTAACCCAGGGATATCATTGAGATAGTAGTGATCAAGTTGATCATAAATTGGTGCGAATATTTTCTTCACATCACCAAAATCGATAATCCAGCCAGTGGTAGGGTCGACTTCACCTTGAATGTATAAGCGAACAAAGAAAGAATGACCGTGCAAACGCCCACATTTGTGCCCTTCTGGTACGTTAGGTAAATGGTGCGCTGCTTCAAAAATGAAGTCTTTATATATCTCGCAAGTCATAGTAATTCCGAGTCTGATTAAAATGGGGTTCGAATATATAGAACTCGATCATGAATGAAAAGAGAAAATATAAGCTAGCTTTAAAATAAGCGTTTGATATGATGCGCACCCACTTTATCGCAGAGACAGGTTATGAACCGTAAGAAAAAAATCAATTCGATTTTAAAAAAACGCTTAAAGCAACAAAATGCCAAACTGCATAAAACCAATAAGCCGAAATATATTTCTAAAGCAGAGCGAGCTCGTATGGAAGAAGAAGCTCAAATACAAGCCTCTTCTGAAGGTGTGCAAAAAACAGATCAAGTAGAATCAGAGCAATAACTCATCTTCAATGGGTTGGTATCGATCGGCGGCTTCAATAAGAGAATTCGCCGTTAAGCCGGGCACCCCATAAACTTCAACCGTTTTTCCGTAACGACTTTGAATACGCTTAGCTAATAGATCGAAGTCACCATCTCCCGATGCAATCACAATCACATCTGAAACTTCAGCTAGTTCCATAGCATCAAGTGCAATTCCAACATCCCAATCCCCTTTTGCGGAGCCATCTTGTCGTTGAATAAATGGTTTGAGTTTTACGTCAAACCCAATGCCTCTTAAAATATTATGAAATTGCTTTTGTTTATCATCACTTCGAGCTATCGCATAAGCATTGGCATTGACTAAAGTGCGATCTTTCATCACTTTTGCCCAGAATGCGTTGTAATCAAAATGACGATGATATTTGTCGCGAGTAGTGTAATAGATGTTTTGTACATCAACTAATATGGATACAGTTTGCATAAATTTCCAAATAAAATACCGCGTTATGAGTGACTACTAGATTGGATCCATTGTAGGTACTCGTGAAAACCCGTTTCGATGGGCAGCATAACAATTTGTGGAACTTGATAACTATGATTAGCGAGAATAACTTGCTCAACTTCTTGGTAGTGTCGATGCAGTATCTTAATGATCAATAGTGATTCTTGATCATGATTTATTTCTCCGTGCCAATGGTAGTAACTCGTTATTGGCATGACTTGAATACAAGCGGCTAATTTGGCCGTTAATAAGGCATTAATAATTGCTTGTTGGCTTTCTTCTTCGTTTGTTGTTGATAGAACAATTGCATAACCCTCAGGGTGTGTGTCCATAGTGCCATTCTCCCTTTCGTAGGTATCTATCTAGTGTAGAGCGTTACTCTGGTTTTACCCATACCTGACTAAAATCAAACCAGCCCAAAGCGTTACAGGTTGCATTTTGTAAGGAGCCACATTGATCTTGGCTAACGCCTAACCAACAGTGAAACATCGGTATGAGTTGCTGCGTTTGAACTAATTGCTTTGCCAGTTCTTTTGCCGGAAAAGTTTGATTGGGTTGAGAGCGCCAATCCGAGACCATTTTCTTCCAGTTAGAAAAGTTTTCCTGATTACTCATAATATCAATATCACTATAACCAAGGAGCCAACCAATTAAGGCATCTTTACGATGGTTAGCCAGTCCCATAGGTTTGAGCCAAATATCAACTTCATCAGGGGTTTCGACGGTCAGATCATATTTGACCATTTTTAAAGTAATACCGTCTTCTTTTAATAAACTTTTCATGGATTGAATCACATAAGGAAATAACGGGTGCATACTGTGATAGGCAACAGTTACTTGTGTTTTTTCATTATCTTCAATCAATGGTGGCGTTAAGTTTGACTGTAAAATTCCACTATGATGCCAACCTGGCTTTAAACCGTGAGCGTGTAGTAACCCTAATTCGATGACTTTTTGATCAGGAATTCCCCGCAATAAACTAAACGGGTTTAATCTTTGCGCTAAGTAATGTGCCCAATCATCATTTTTTGCAATACCTGAACGGCGGTTAAGTAGTAGGTATGTGCAACCAGGATCGAGCTCTACATCGGTAAATTGCCCTTCTGTGGGCTTATTTGGGTGAGTTAAGCTAGGATAAACCATCGATGAGTGAGCTTCATCGAACACCCATACTTCTACTCGTTCGATTAGCGGTCGATAACCAAAGTAATGTTCAAAGGCTTCTAACACCAAACGAGATGAATCATTTCTGGTGACTTTATATGGCCCAGTTCCGTTGGGAATTAAATCAAATTTCTCTGGTTCACTAATGTGTGACTGCAATATTTTTGCAGGTGTTTCCGTTAATAATAAAGGTAAATAATAATCGGCATCTGTTAAGTGAACATCTAGTGTATTATTGGAAGGTGAAGAAACCGATTCAATATGTTCAAATAAAGTTAATGTTTTTAATCGGTTAATGCTCTCAATTACATCGGTAATACTTAAACGGTCGCCATTATGAAAGCGAACCCCTGAACGTAGATAAAAACGCCAATGCGTCGGTGATAACATTTCCCAGTGATGAGCCAGATCCGGTTTCACTTGTTCTTTTTCATCTAACTGAGTTAAGCCACTAAAAATTTGTCGAATGATATGTTGTTCAGAGCGCCGAGTCGGCTTTAATGGATTGAGTGTCGCAAGTTGTCGGTAATAAGGTAAACGGATGACCTGCTGCCCTTCTAAATGGCTAAAGCCTAAGTAGCCTTGAAAGACTTGAGTCAGCCGTGCTGGGTCATTATCTAAAACAGAAAGCGCATGTTCAATTTTGCCTTCTTCTAAATAACGTTTGGCAAGATTTTCACTAACATCTATTTTATTACGTTTAAAAATTAAGCGAGATAATTTTCCGCGCCCTGCCGCAGGTATCCATTCGATCCAGCCTTCTTCTACTAACTTATTAAGAACAATACGAGTATTTCGGCGCGTACAACACAATATATCGGTTAATTCTTCTAACTGAATAGCGCAATCTTCGCCTTGGAAATGCTCAAATAAACGCTCAAATTGTGTTCTTAATCGTGGGCTGCTCATAAAGGGGAAACTCTATTGTTTGGCAATAAGAAATTATTTCCTACTTTATCAGCTTTAAAGAGATAAATCTTGTGGTAACACCATTTTTAGGCATTGACAATAAAACAGAAAATTCCTCTTTTATTAGGGCATGTTTATCTTTTGTGAGTAAATTTTGTTCGAGATAAGCTAGCCCTAATCGCTATTGTATTGGCAAACAAAGAAAATCAGCCAGTTGTTGTAATTGTTGTTCAGAGTCTAACTTAATCGACCATTGGCATTGCATGTCATGTGCGGTAATCACATTGACACCATGACCAATTAGCTTCAATGCTTCGGTTTGAGATTGCATAGTGACACTCACTATCTGAGTCAAACGCACAACAATTTCATGTTGGTTTGCAATAATTTTTCCTTGTGAGAATTCAATGATCATTTTCGGTTTTTAACCGCCTTTTCGAGTTTTAACGGCCATGGTAATTCGGCTAGTACATAGTAGACGCTGTTCTTCATCAACAATTTCAATTTGCCATACTTGAGTTGATACTCCAATATGAATTGGCCACGTTTTTCCCGTCACGACTCCGTTACGTTTTGCTCGAATGTGATTGGCGTTAATATCCAATCCAACACAGTAAGAGTTATCGTCCACACACATATTTGCTGCCAAAGAACCTAAAGTTTCAGCTAATACAACAGATGCACCACCGTGCAACAACCCCATAGGCTGATGAGTGATACTCGATACTGGCATGGTCGCTGAAATACTATTATCCGTGATCTCAACGTACTCAATATTGAGGTGCTCCATTAAGGTGTTACGGGAAGTTGCATTTAAACGCTCTAAAGTGACGTCTTTTTTCCAAATCATGGTGATTCCTATTGGTCCATAAAGCTGTGCTCGTAACAATATTATTATCAATAACTAAGTGCAAGATCTCACTTCTCAATATGAACATATCACTCTAATTTTGATTTCAGTTTTATCGTATATTTGAGTAATTGCAGCGATCATTAATGTGTTTTAAAGTGAATTTAATATTGTTAGCTCAAGGAATGAATATGAAGAAAATTTCACCACGATTAAAGGTCCTCACTTTAAGTGGCTTCATCATGAGTTTGTCTGCTTGTACTTCTTCCCCAACAGGCAGAAGCCAAGTAATTCTATTTTCAGACAATGAAATGTCTCAATTAGGCGCTCAATCCTTTGAGCAGATGAAGCAAAATGAGAAAGTCAGTAAAGATGCCAAGATCAATGCTTATGTAACCTGTGTAGCTAATGCGATTACCAAACAAGTGCCGAAGCAAGCCAGTTTTGAACAGTGGGAAGTCGTCGTGTTTGATTCTGATCAAGTCAATGCTTTCGCTCTACCAGGTGGTAAAATTGGTGTTTACACTGGCTTACTTAAAGTGGCAACAAACCAAGATCAACTGGCAACGGTTTTAGGACACGAAGTGGCTCATGTTCTCGCGAATCATGGTAACGAGCGTATGTCACGTAACCAAATAACTAACACAGGTTTGCAAGTTACCGACTTTGCCTTAGCGGGTACGGAATATAAAGAAATGACGATGAGTGCCCTAGGCTTGGGCGTGGAATATGGTATTAACTTACCTTATGGACGAACCCAAGAAACGGAAGCCGATATTATGGGTATCGATCTGATGGCTAAAGCTGGATTCGATCCACAGCAAAGCATTCAATTATGGAAGAATATGGCAAAGGCATCCGGTGGGAATCAACCTCCAGAATTGTTATCAACTCACCCTTCGCATAATACTCGAATACAAGATCTCGGTAATGAGATTAAAGAATTGCCTAAATACAACACCTCAGCCCCTAATTGCCAAACATAGATATATGAAAAATTAATGACAAAAAACATTATTTCATGGTTTCTTACGCAGATTTAGAATGAAGTCTAATAACGCAATTATTGCGAGCGTGAATGAATGGTTTGTTGCTATAATGAAAAATCAATAATGTCAGTATTAGTGCTGGTATAAATCCCACTATACCCAAAGTAATTGGAGTTGCAGTGAGGCGACAAATGAATGAGGCCCCATGAGCATAGCTCGTCTATGTGATTGGGGTGAATGAATGCCGTCAACAAAGCTGCAGCTTCAAGTACGGTGGTTATAGATGGGAAACGGGTGTTACCTTTGCTTGCAAACACCAAAGGGGTAAGTCGCTGGACTTACCCCTTTTTCTTGTCGTTTACTTTTTCCCTACGCTAACTTAGACCATTTACTTATATTGATTGGTACTAGGCATCAAAGTTGGTAATGAGAAATTATGATTCGTTACTGATCTTTTTATGACCTTGCTCTAAATGCACCACATCAACAAGATCGTCACCTGAAACCTGGAAGGCTTGTCCAAATCCTTTAACAAACAGGCCTTGTACGGGTTTTAAACAAAATAGTTTAAAGTCTTCTAATTGGCTTAACCCTTTCACTATCTCGCCAAATCTTTGTTCTAATTCAGTTGTTACTTGTTGCCATTGCGTTGAATCTCGTTCAACAATACTTGCTACAGCATCAAAAGTTAGTCTTTTACGAGCAAATAATTGCTTAGAGCTATCTTCGTCCTCAATTAACATTAAAGAAACTTGAGGGTTTGCTGTAAGGTTTCTAGCATGACGAGCAATTTCAGAAATAAGTACAAAATAACCATCACTATTGACCACAAATGGCGCATAGCTCACGTTGGGTTTACCTGTTTCATCAACCGTTGCTAATTGGATAGTTTTTCTTTCGGAGCGAAACTCTTGAATTTCTGGACCTAGTCTATTCTGTAATCTTTCTTGCTTTACTTCTTTCGCCTGAATGGTTTGGCTTTCCATAATCTTCCCTTATTGGCTCAATTCAATTTGAATTTGTTTAAATTTCTCTACCTGATCTGCGAATAAAACGCGTTTCTGATCTCTACCTAAATAAATTTTAAAAATGCTATTTCCTAATGAATCAAAAAAACCGAAATAGTAGCTCTCCTTTCCTCTAAAAGGTTTTGAAACAAGAGCAACTTTCTCGATAAGGTCTAGCCTTAAGTGACCGTGTAACTCACCAGGTCTACCCATTAAATTATAGTAACCATGGGCATTCTTACCTTTTGGGAATGGTGCTTTCACTTCAAAAATAGAACCAAAGGAATGCATGATAGTGGTCACAGGTCCCCAACCGACAATGGTTTCAAGCAATGTTTGAGCATGTTCGCCTGGCACGATAACCGCCATGTCATTTGGAAATGCACAAACCACCTCGCCCTCGCTAACCCCTAAATGTTGAGCTAACGTAGCAGGTAAAGTACTGTCATCTTTCTCTAGAAGTTCTCTAACTCTTTGTTTTAGTTCATCCCTGTCCATTGGTAATCACTCTTTTTATATTCATATTAAGCATGTGAGCAGAATCATAATTTCACATTAATGAGAATGCAATTGATAATTGATATTATTTAGATTGTGATCAATAATCGTTGAAAGTTAAGTTTATGTTCTAAAGGATTTGATGTGAACGTTCGTCGTTATACTTGTGCTGCAATTATTTCTTTTGGTGCTCATGCTGCGTTAGTAACTCAATTTGATGAGCAAAAAGCTTTTGCTATGCCTGTAGGTACTCAAGCCAACACTATTTCCCTTCAGTTTGTTAAAGCTGCCTCACCTTCTGTCACAAACAAGTCCGAGAGCAAACCAAAAGAGTCGGCGAATCTACAGCCACCTTCTGAAAAAACAGAACCTACACCCCCTACGCCTAAAGCAGCACAACCTGTAGAACCCAAGGTTGCCAAATCTGTGACAAATAAAAAACCTGTTACTAAGAAGCCTACCGAAAAGCAAGCTATTGCAAAAAAATTGGTAGAGAAAAAGCCTGTGCCAAAACACTCAGTAGTAAAAGAGCCATCAATAACTAAGTCGCAACCAAAGGCTAAAGTCGCTCCAGACACTGAAAAAGAACTGACGGCTCAATCTTCCCCTGTAAGCCCAGCAAAGCAAGGTGTGAGTGAAAAACCAATTCTCATTGAGCAACCAAGCTTTTTATCGCCTCCAACAAAGCCCCGTTACCCTAGATTAGCTCAGCGTCGAGGTATTGAAGGCACTGCTATGTATGAAATCTGGCTCGATGAAAATGGTCAGCAAATAAAACAAAACTTATTGTCTTCCTCTGGTGCGTCGATGCTTGATCAAGCAGCACTAGAGGCAATAAAAAAATGGAAGTTTTCACCACGTAAAATCAACGGTACTTCGATCGCGCATCGAGTACAGGTTCCTATTCGTTTCAAGTTGGATTAATCAATGATATTTATCTCTCAAGTAGAACAGTTGCTTGGCTTAATGGCTTGGCCACTTATGATTTGTTCTTTGCTCACCTTAATTATTATTGTGGAGCGTCTAATTCATGTTGTATTTAATCACTCGATTGGGCGAGCTCAAATATCAAGCCCGTTAGCTTCTATAAAGCCATCAGAAGTGGAAAAAATACAGCATCTAGCAAATATTTTTTCTCAACATAGAGCTTTGATTTATCAGGGTGTTTCATTAATTCTTCGTCAATCATCTTTAGCTAAACCATTACGTGAAGATGTTGCTAGCATTTGGCTACAAGAAAAGCGCCATCAGTTACAAAGTGGTTTAAAGATCCTCACTCTTATAGGTGTGATCAGCCCATTAATCGGTCTGTTAGGAACCGTATTGGGGCTAATTGATATGTTTAAAGGTGTAGCGGCGAGTTCTGGCAATATTACACCAAACGATCTTGCTGATGGTTTAGGTATCGCGATGCGCACTACTGCTGCTGGCTTGATTATTGCCCTACCTGCGATTGTTAGCGCACAGCTTTTCACTTTATGGTCAGAACAGCTTATAAGTAAACTTGAACATGCGATGAACCGAGTCAATTTATGGATTGAAGGTGTTGATATGATGCCCTATGCAAAAACATCATCAACAGAATCTAATCGTTTAGCAGCAACAGAAACGCAGGCTGCAAAATGATTCGTTCAAACTCCACAGCTTATTCATCACCGATAACCCCTGATTTAACACCACTTCTCGATATTATTTTTATTGTGATGGTTTTCCTAATGCTAACCGCTTCCGTTAAGTTGAGTTCATTGGAAGTGCAACTCCCCTCAACGGAATCAGGTGAAACAAAAGTTGTCGAGAAACAATCTATCACGATTAATATATTGAACCAGCCACCCTACTGGGCGATTAATGGAAAAGCCTCATCGAGTTGGACTGAATTTCAAAAGAGTTTAACCGTTAGCGTCGCTCAAGATCCTAAAAAAGAAGTGATTATTGCCGCTGATAAGCACGCTGAAATACAACATATCGTGAAGTTATTTGGCTTCCTTCAACAACAAAACATCTCTGCTACTCAAATACTTATGGAGGAACAAACTAATGCTAAATAACGACAACAATATCTTGTCTTTTTTCGACACGATTGAGCTTCAAAGCTTTAAGAATCCTGTATTAACGGCTTTATTGTCACTTTTAACTAGCTTTTCATCTAATGCTCTAGCTTCTAATACTGATAGCAAAACTGAACGTATTATTAGCGCAGGGTCAGCTGTAACTGAAATTATTGAAGCATTAGGCGCGCAAGATCAATTAGTGGCAATTGATGTCACCAGTGAACAACCTAAAGGAAGAGCATTACCTGTAGTGGGCTACCATCGCCAACTATCTACCGAAGGTTTGATGGCACTACAACCTAGCTTGTTAATTGGTTCGGATGAAATGGGCCCTGACTCGACTCTTAATACGTTAAAACAAGCCGGTATTGCAGTAGAGATTGTCAATAACGAAGCAACAATTGAAGGGCTAGATAGACGTATTGAGCAAATTGCTCACATTACCGGTAAGCAACAACAAGCCATAAGTATCAAGCAAAATGTAGATAAACAAGTTGCTGCGTTAAAATCTCATCAACCACAAGATAAAAAGAAAGTGATGTTCTTGCTTATCCATGAAGGGCGACCTGCGAATGTGGCCGGAAATCATACGACGCCAAATGCTTTAATTGAAATAATTGGTGCAATCAACCCTGCCGCAGTATCACTCGATTCATACAAGCCGATTTCATTAGAGTCGATGATTGAGATGCAACCTGATGTAATTTTAGTGAGTGGTCGTAGCTTAAATGAGTTAGGGGGAGCGGATGCTATTTTAAAAAAAATGCCTATGTTAGCGGCAACCCCAGCTGGAGAAACTCATAATATCATTTCGATTGATGGTAAAGCATTGGTTGGCGGTGTTGGACTAAAAACGCTATCTGAAGCCGCACGTATTCAGCCTTTAATTTACCCTAGCGAGTAAGCTAAATATGTTAAGACAAGCTTCCTTACCTATTATTTTATTACTGCTTGCTAGCCTTGCGATTATCACAAGTTTTGTGTCGATAGCCGTTGGGCCTATGCAGATTAGCTTAACCCACAGCATAATGAGTTTTATGCCATCAAACGCAGAACTCCCTCAACATGTCGCTTTGATTATTCATCAAGTTCGCTTGCCAAGAACATTATTATGTTTACTTGTGGGGGGGATTTTAGGGTTATGTGGCGCAGTGATGCAAGGCCTCTTTCGTAACCCACTCGCTGAGCCTGGTATAATCGGTGTGTCCGCTGGTGCCGCCTTGGGTGCAGCGCTTGCCATTGTGTTATTTTCTGGGATGACCAGTTACTATCCTAATTTCATGAATTTTGCTGCGGTACCTATTTTTGCCTTTCTTGGCGGCGCTTTAACGACAATCATTGTTTATAAACTTGGCACGAGTAATTTAGGTACTTCCGTTACCATTATGTTATTAGCTGGTGTTGCCATTAGCGCCTTATCAGGGGCTGCTATTGGTTATTTGAACTTCATTGCTGATGACCAAATGTTAAGAGATCTCTCTTTGTGGTCTATGGGGTCATTAGCTGGAGCAACCTGGCCTAGCATTACCTTAGCCAGTATAACTTTAGCACTATTATCATTTCTATTTATTAAACAAGCACCTGCTTTAAATGCTTTATTGCTAGGTGAATCGGAAGCAAAACATCTTGGGGTGCCTATTCAATCCCTAAAGCGTCGTTTGATCTTATTAACAGCAGTAGGTGTGGGTGTTACCGTCAGTTTAAGTGGCATGATAGGTTTTGTGGGTTTAGTCATTCCGCATCTAGGTCGAATGCTTGTTGGGCCGGATCATCGTACATTACTCCCCGTTTCTATATTATTAGGTGCGTTATTGTTAACCGTTGCGGATATGTTTGCACGAGTGGCGGTTATGCCAGCCGAGCTTCCAGTCGGTATTGTCACAGCTCTCGTTGGCGCCCCTTTCTTTCTCTATCTTCTATTCAAGCAAAAGGGACGTTTTATCTAATGCAGATTCATAATATGTTTTCTAAAAGCTTGAAAGCGACTCATGTAAAGGCTAACACTGACAACCTAGCCCCTCTTTTAATCGAGGAAGATAGAAAACTAAATAGTCAAAAAAACATTCAGCATAAAATTGCAATCAAAGCACAACACCTCACCTTGCAATATGGAAAAAAGAAGATTTTAAATGATGTCAGCTTAGAAGTTCATCTAGGTGAAGTGACGGCCTTACTTGGCCCTAACGGCACAGGAAAAAGCAGTTTATTGAAGTTACTATGTGGAGAAGTACCGCTAACACAACAAAATAATTTAAATGCCAGTTTGCAATATTTTGGTAAGCCCGCGGTAAGTTGGGATAAGCAACAACTCGCACGTCATTTAGGAATGTTGCCTCAGAGCAGTACCCTATCATTCCCTTTCTTAGTTGAAGAAGTCGTTGAATTAGGTGGTTTACCATTAAATGCTTCTAAAGCTGAATTGAATCTTATTGCTAGAGAAAAAATGAAGCAAGTGGGCATACTACCAATGGCCAAGCAGCTTTACCCTCAATTGTCTGGTGGTGAAAAGCAGCGTGTACACCTTGCTCGGGTATTAACTCAACTTCATTATGCTCAATCTAATCGAATCTTTATGTTAGATGAGCCGACTTCTGCGCTCGATTTATCACATCAACATAATACATTGCAGTTAGTAAAAGATATGGCTAAAACAGGTACTGCTGTTGTCGTGGTATTACATGATTTAAACCTAGCAGCCCAATATGCAGATAGAATTTTACTACTTGATCAAGGTGATATTATGAGTGATGGCAATGCTTGGAATACTTTAACCGCATCGAATATAGAACAAGTTTATGGACAAAAAGTGCTCCTGTCAGAACATCCTCAACATGGATTTCCTGTCATTATGCCGGCTTAATGACGACAAGTAATCTGCTGTAGGTTTGTTTTAACTCAATGCTTTTTTCTGGTTTTAATCTAAAATCAGGCGTAAAGTACCCACAGTTTTTGTACGAGGATAAACATATGACAACAGAAGCAGAGTTAGAAGTCAGCGCAGAGAATGAAGTATGCGAAGCTTGTGGCTGTAGTGCGGAAATGGGATTCATCATCAAAGAAGGTGATGATGTTGCTGAAGTAACCATTTTAGCTCAAGGTAAAGAGACATTGATGGCTCAACTTCAACCTTATCTTCAACTTGCTGAGCGTGTGAACTCAAACTATCAAAGTGACATTGAAGATGTGGCAGACGATGCCATGCAATTAACCGCTCGCATTAAGTTTGAATGTAGCGCTGAAAAGTTAATTTTTGAACTTCAAAGTCGTTCTTTGAATCGTTAATTTGACCTGCTATTTAGGTAATAAAAAAGCAACTGAATCAATCAGTTGCTTTTTTTATAACTTAAAACTTTAAGGGTCGATTATTCTGTTGCTTGCTCGACTTCGTTTTTCTTAGTCACAGGATTGGCATACATTACGACTAATTTCTCTTGAGCACCCGCCGGTAACGCTTTTAATTTTTTAGCAAAATTCGCTTCAACTTCTTCCGTAATGGCATCGCTTTGCTTACCCGCGGCCAATAAGTTTACTGGATACAAGCGATATAGAGCATGAATTTGACGATCTAATTCTTTAGCAAGTTCATCAGGTGTTTCAAAGTCATCGGTGATCACATCACCAAAGCTAACATGTACTCGCCCTTTTTCACCAATAATGCCTTTAACAATACTGGCAATATCTTCAAACTCTGTTTTCTCGTACTTACCATTCACTTCTATTTCATAAAGCTCTCTGGCTTTGTCGAGGTCACAAGGATCATTTTCATACGAGATAGAAACTGGCACAATTTTGAGTGATTTAATATAGTCAGGAAATGCAATTTTTTGACGACGCCCCTCTACATGAAACATCTTCAAAATAGCCGGTTCGGTCATGTCATTTCCATCTTTAGCTCGACCTTCTCGTTGAGCAATCCAAATAGAGTTCTGAGTTTCTAATGAATGTTTAATATAAGACGACAACAAACCTAACGATTTCATCATTTCACGAGGGGCTTTAATTGAGCGCTTTACGATAAAGCTTTTATTCAGCTTCATCATCTCTGTCGCACAAGGCATTTTTAATAAGTTATCACCAATCGCGATACGAACGGTTTTATGACCATTATTATACAAGCCCCAGTTAACTAATGCGGGATCCATTGCAATATCGCGGTGGTTAGAAACAAACAGATACGCTTGATCAGGGTCGAGCTTTTCTAAGCCAGAGTAAGTCACACCATTCGTCGTCTTATTTAAGGTTGACCCCATGTAAAGCTCAACTTCACGTTGGATATCATCAACGGTTTTAAGTTTTGACCATTTGATCTTTAGATAGACTTTTATCGCAGGAGAAACCAACTTTTTAAACCAAGCCGGCTTATGAGAAAAACGATATTTGATGATCGCATTAATGAAGCTATCATCATTAATTAGGCGCTCAAGAGCCGCTGGGATTTCATCATCATTATAAGGACGAATTTCTTTGTATGGATCGTTATCAATGCTCATTAATTTACTGCAGTTGTGAATAAACAGGTAATTTTACGATGATATGCGCCAAATAGACAGGGACAATCTCAAGGTAAAGCCAATTGGGATGCGTAAATTACATGAATTCGCGAAATTAGTGAATAGACGAATGTTCAAGTTTAACAAAACCCTCAATTTCATTGTGCTAAAACAAGAATTGTGATGATGCCAAAGGGATTAAATGATTGGAATGGTGATTAGAAAACGGTATCTTAGCGCTGAATTTTAATTGCTAAAAAATGGCTCATGAACTATTTAATTGCTCACCATATACATCAATATCCTTTCTTACACACTACGGCCCGTAAAAAAACCATAAAACATAAGTTAATTTCTGTTTTAAGTGGTTTTGCTTCTGTGCGATTAGGAAAAACGGAATATGTAATGAATGCTGGTGATACCTTCTGGTTGCCTTTTGACTGTCTAAACGCCCTAACCTACTTTCCAAACTGTTCATTGATTGAAGTGGAAGTATCGGTACGTTCAACCAAAAACTATCCCCACCAAGCGGGTTTGGTTCAACGCTCAGCACTATTAAATGTTTTACTAGAGACCTTGAGTCAATCCTCTTTTGATCCGAGCAATAATGAGCAGAAAAAATGGCTGGAAATCGTAGGTTTTGAGCTTGAGAAACTGAGTCCTCAGCTAGATGACTCCGTGTTAACGCTAGATAATGCAGCTAAAATACCAAGCATTGATCAAGCCTCACTGCAAATGGCATTAAAAGTAAGACAAGCCTTTAAACTGCGTGCATCAGGCATTAAAACAGAACGTATTATTGATGAAGTGTTTTCGGCAAATGCCCAGCAGGCTGAGCAATTGTGTTTGGCTATTGCCAATAAGTCGTTAAGTACATAGAGGCTCTTTAGCTATAAAGCTTATGCTCTTGAACATATTCCTCAACAGATGGCGTAGTCAGATCTCTAATCGATTGGTGATTGGCAAGGCGCTGTCTGATCTGAGTACTACGAACCGGTAATGTTTCAGGGCAAGCCAATATTGACCATTTGCTCGTGATTTCATCCGCTTTATAAAATTTACCAAAGTTTAGAAAGTTATCTGGGCCGAGAACAAAAGTAAGCTGACTTTGTGGGTAGTGTTCTTGCAACGCTGTCATTACTGCATACGTCGTCACCGACTGCCCCTGTTCCTCTCCATTTGATTGCAAAATCTCCGCTTCAATATTGCTGATTTGTAAATTGTCCAACTTAACATCTTGAATAAAAGCTTCGACCATCTCACAGCGAGTGGAATACCCGAGCATATCTTTCCCCCATGCGTGAGCAATACTTGGCACCAATAAAACCAAATCATAGTGCTTAAGCCTTTCTAGTACACTTTGATGCCCCCGACTAGGTGGATTAAACGCACTACCAAAAATTGCAATATTCACGAAAAAGAAGTCCCTCTAGTCAATATAGAATTAGATGTATACCCAAGTGACTTCAAGATGCGAGTTTCAGCAAGAATAAAACAAGCTTTAGGCAAGGCAAATTGAAAATGATAATAGTCATTCTATCTCAGTTCAATTTAACGCAGCATAAAGCTTGTTTTAACTTGCCCTTCGGGAGCTTCATCCAAACCTTTATGCCGCGTCAGATTGGTTTGAAAGGTGCTTACATTCCTTCGCCAATCTTTCTTGCCTAAAGGTTTGGATGATAGCTCTGAATTCTGCACCTTGAAGTCACTTGGGTATATGCCTAGGTAAGATTACCATCGTTAGCCATACAGTGAAACGAGATAAAACGATTAAAATACGAGTGGCTAGACTCACTCCTTGAGGTCACTTGGGTATAGTTATATGATTACAATCACAGTTTATACCCAAGTAACTTCAAGATACGAGTTTCAGCACCTTGAGGTCACTTGGGTATGACCTATAACTTTTTTGCTGCACAATAAGGAATTCTCATGGAGCAACTCATTCGTCAAGAAATGCAAGTCCTACCCGTTATCGATGCTCAATTTGAAGTTACTCGCCGAGTTTCTTTTATTAAGAATAAATTGCAACAATCTGGCTGTAAGTCATTAATTCTCGGTATCAGTGGTGGTGTAGATTCGACTACATGTGGTCGTCTTGCTCAGTTAGCGGTAGATGAACTGAATACCGAAAATAATACAACCGATTACCAATTTATTGCTGTACGCCTACCTTATGGCGAGCAGAAAGACGAAGATGAAGCACAGGTAGCACTGTCATTTATTCAGCCAACTCATTCCATTTCCGTTAATATAAAAGCTGGCGTCGATGGACTTCATGCTGCAAGCCATGAGGCTCTCAATGGTACAAGCCTGTTACCAAGCGATCCGGCGAAAGTCGATTTTGTTAAGGGAAATGTTAAAGCTCGAGCACGTATGGTGGCTCAATATGAAGTGGCAGGTTATGTTGGTGGTCTTGTGTTAGGGACAGACCACTCTGCAGAAAATATTACTGGTTTTTATACTAAGTTTGGTGATGGTGCATGTGATTTAGCTCCATTGTTTGGTTTAAGCAAACGCCAAGTACGTCAAGTTGCAGCCAAACTCGGTGCACCAGATATATTAGTTAAAAAAGTACCAACAGCCGATCTTGAAGAGCTTGCTCCACAAAAAGCGGATGAAGATGCTCTAAACTTAACCTATGATCAAATTGATGATTTCTTAGAAGGTAAGCCGGTAGCTCAAGAAGTCGTCGATCGTTTAGTTGGGATTTATAAAGCGACGCAACATAAACGCCAGCCAATCCCGACAATTTACGACTAAGCTTTTTATTACAATAAAGATTTTATAACAAGGTTTTTTACGACTAAACATACAGTTACGTTGGAAAGTAAAAGCTACGGTGCCAAATAAAAGAAAAAAGGCTCACTAATTTAATTAGCGAGCCTTTGTTATATGGGTAGGTATATGTTTTAACCGTTACTGCTTAACACCTTCAACATAAAGATCTAAATCTACGTAAGTTGCCCCTGCCATTTCTTTAATACCAAAGTCTTTTACTTCCAGACGAGTAGTACCTTTAAAACCTGCGCGTTCACCACCCCATGGGTCTTTACCTGCACCAATAAATTCAGCATCAATCGTTACCGGAACGGTTTTACCATGTAATTGTAAATTACCATCAACCGCTAATTTACCGTCCCCTTTATCGGTTACTTTAGTACTCGTAAATGTCGCTTCAGGGAATTTACTCGCATTTAAAAAGTCATCGCTACGAATGTGCTTGTCACGATCAGCATGGTTTGAATCAATACTTCCAGTATCAACCACGACATTTACTTTTGAAGCTTCAACATTAGCCGGGTCATAAGAAAAAGTGCCTTCAAAATTATTAAAACGACCTTGTGTGAAGCTGTAACCTAAGTGGCTTACACGGAAGTTTACTGAAGCGTGTGCGCCTTTAGTATCAATTTGGTAATCCGCTGCAATTGCACCCATAGGTAGTACCATAGTGGCACATAGACCGGCGGTTGTTAGCCATTTTTTCATTTCCATTTTAATCATTTTGTCGCTCCTGTCATTTTTCGTAACGTATTGTCTTTATTAACAAAGTGATGTTTTAGTGCTGCAATCGCATGTATGGATGTTAAACCTATCAAGATACATGCAAAATAATAATGTAGTAGACCTGCGATATCGGATTGGTCTTCAAATAATGCACCCAGTGATGGTACCGTGTACCAATCAAAAATATCGATCCCACGGCCATCAGAGGTTGAAATAAGATAACCTGAAATAAAAATTCCAAACAGCAGCGCATACATTAAAAAGTGAGCAATTTTTGCTGCGACTTTTTCAAATGTAGTCCCTTCTACTTCTGGTGAGTGAGTAAATAAGCGCCAAATCACTCGAAACACAGTGTAAGCCGCGAGCAATAAGCCAACCGATTTATGCCAATGTGGCGCATCTTGATACCAAGCGCTGTAATAACTTAAATCAACCATCCATAGACCAGCAGCAAATAGTCCGATAATGACTACAGCAGAAATCCAGTGATTAATTTTGCTAATAAGGTTATAGCTATGTACAACTTGATTCATGTAACTCATTCCATATATGAAAGTTATTCTTGTTTATACCACAGAAGATAAGAGTCTATTCTGGACAACTTGTTCAATTTTTTTGACCACACTGTATACATTGTGACAACCATTACGATTGTAAGGAATAACAAACATAAATTAATGGTTACTTTTGTGTAACAAAAATTTTGTCAAGAAATGTCAAGTTAACTAACGTCTGTCGAACTTTGATAATAGTGTTCACAACCAACAAATCGCAACTACCTGAAATTATTTATTCCTTATTGCGGTCTTATTAAAACGAATCTTATTTTTATCTTCACAAAGGATTGCCTTATGTTGATTAAATCACGTCCATCTTGGTTTTTAAGTGAAAATGATGCAACCCCAGAATCTATTTATAAACAACGTAGAGACATTGTTAAGAAGCTAGGTATTGCAGCGGCAGCCGTCCCTTTCGCATCTCAGACTCATGCTGGACTATTTGATGTATTTAGTTCATCAAATGATAAAGTCACTGAGCAAGATTCAAGAATGGCGTTAGAAGGTGCATCTTCTGAATTTTCAACAAAAGGATTGGCACTAACACCAGAAAATAAAGTACTGACTTATAATAATTTCTATGAGTTTGGCACCGGTAAAGGTGAACCTGCAGAGCAAGCAAAGAATTTCAAAACGACACCTTGGACGATAGAGATCACAGGGGAAGTCGCCAAACCGGTGACGCTTGATATAGCTGACGTGATGAAAAACATGGAGATTGAAGAACGAATCTACCGTCATCGGTGTGTAGAAGCTTGGTCGATGAATGTTCCGTGGTTAGGTTTTCCATTAGCGTCACTATTACACTTGGTTCAACCTACCAGTAAAGCCAAATACGTAGCATTTGAAACACTTTATGATCCCGACCAAATGCCAGGGCAACGTGGTTTTTCAAGTATCGACTACCCGTACGTAGAAGGTTTAACCATAGCTGAAGCTATGAATCCACTGACTTTAATGACTGTTGGTTTATATGGCAAAACGCTCGCACCACAAAATGGTGCACCATTACGCTTGATAGTGCCTTGGAAATACGGCTTTAAAGGAATTAAATCGATTGTCAAAATCCATTTACTTGAAAAACAGCCACCTACTACCTGGAACTTACTTGCTCCTGATGAGTATGGTTTTTATGCCAATGTTAATCCAAATGTCGATCACCCTAGATGGAGTCAGGCAAGTGAACGATTTATTGGTGAAGGCAGTGTATTCAGCTCAGTTCGACAAGAAACACTTATGTTTAACGGATATGGTGAGCAAGTTGCCTCTTTGTATAAAAATTTAGACCTAAAGCGAAATTATTAATGCCTTTAAAACCAAAGCATATTATTGGCCTAAAAGTGATCATACATTTAGCCCAAATATTTTCACTTACGTGGTTGGTATTTGCCGTGATAAATGGGCACTTAGGAGCCGATCCTGTTCAGCCCATTATTCACTTTACTGGTAAAGCAGCTATAAATACCTTGATGATGACTCTCCTCATTTCACCAGTGGCGAAAAAATTCAAACAAGGTCAACTAATTAGAACACGCCGTTTGCTGGGTATTTATAGTTTTGCTTGGGCAGTGATTCACTTAACGGCATTTGCTTGGTTGGATTTGGCCTTACAATGGCAATTAATTGGTAGTGAGATAATTAAACGTCCTTACCTAGTTTTAGGCGCAGTGATTTGGATTATCCTGCTACTATTAACGATCACTTCTACACAAGCACTACAACGAAAAATGGGCAGGAAATGGCAGCAATTACACAATTGGGTATATATCGCTGCCATACTTGCACCAATCCATTATTACTGGTCAGTTAAATCAGAAATTTTAGAGCCAAGCCTCTATATTGCAGGAGCTTTATTCTTATTATGGTTAAGGAAAGAGAAAATCCAGCGCTGGCTTCATACTCTACTGCCAAGTAAAATATCAGTAGAAAAAAATAGCCCTAAGTAATAATTTCGTAATCATTGTTTGGCATGGTAGTGATTACCTTAATAACAATGATTTTTATATTTGAAGACACTCAAACGATACCAATACGAACGTTATGCTATTCTTTGCCAATTGGCCTACCCTAGAGTTTTTAAGCAAACACGCTATGGTTTTGATCCCAATGGCCAACGCATTATTTATAACGCCAAAGGAAAAACGTTAATCCGTGTATTGTGGTGTAAAGATAAAGAAGAAGTGATCGTTGTCATTAAAGGATCACATAGCATTAACGACTGGTTGTTAAATCTCGCTATGTGGCGTAAGTCTTGCCTTCCTACTTTAGGGTTACCTTATTCAATACATGCTGGTTTTCATCATTTGTTACACCAAGAAAGCATGCCTTCACATCGCGACGATAAGCTAGGTGATTCGGTTTATATTCGTTTAGAGACAATACTGACTCCCCTGATTGAAAAAGGTAAAAGAATTAGTATTACCGGCCACTCTTCCGGTGGTGCTATAGGATTAGTTTTTGCCGATTATTTAGAAACCAAATATCCGAATATTATAAAACGTGTAGTGACATTTGGTCAGCCAGCCATCGGAGGATGGCGGTTTCGACGACGTTATCAGTTAGCAAGAAGAACATTCCGTGTTTGCTGTGATATTGATATCGTCACCTTTCTACCTCCGATTCCATTTATGTACTGGCATGTAGGAAAAATGCTGTGGTTATACAATGGACGTATTTATGAAAACACCCCCACAATATTACGATTAGGTCGTTCTTTATTGAGCTGGTTAATTAGACCGTTTTCTTATCATTTAATGAGTAAATATATACGCGACAAAGACTTTTTTGATGAGCGATAACATACATGAGATACTCTCCACTCAATAGTTTTTCCTATAAAAATCAATATCGAATTGAGTTAAAAAGCTATTTATATCATTAAATAGATAGCTGATGCTGGTTGTATTTGCTATCTTAAGTGTAATTTGTAGTAGTCATTGAGTACCTGAATTAATGTCAAAAAAATTCGACATGTCTTTTTTTAAAGACGAGTGTGGTAATCACTTTGCACAATATAAAAACTTAACATTAAATAGTGTTTTTCAGCCTATTTTTAATCAAAAAAATACGATTGTTGGTGTTGAAGCCTTGTTAAGAATGAAAAGTGAATCTGGTGAGCATATCTGTCCTGGCTATTACTTTTCAGATGACAACCCAAATCAAGATGATAAAAGTGCGATAGACCTTATTAGTCGAATACTACACATCAATAACTTTGTTGATTCTCAGCACAAACAAATTAAGTTGTTCTTAAACTTTTTACCCAATAGTTTTAAAACCATAGAGCCTTCTTGCCCACATGAAGTTCGTTTTCTAAAAGAGCTGAACAAGTTGAAGATTAGCTCAAATCAAATCGTTCTCGAATTACTTGAATTTCACTGTGATAACATTGAGCAGCTGAAAGCCTCAGTTAGCAAAATGGCTGAACATGGGTTTGATATTGCGATTGATGACTTTGGTTCGGAATACTCAAATAGTGAGCGTGTTGATCTCATTAATCCGACTATTGTTAAAATTGATCGCATGCTTTTAAGTCAATACATGGCAGGTGAACAAGAAAAGCTACTAGAAGCTGTGGCTATCGCAAAGGCTTACGGTGCTCAAACGGTTATTGAAGGTATTGAAAACCAACAACAACTGGATACCATGCGTGCATTGAATATCAATATGTATCAAGGGTATTACCTTGGTATGCCTGAATCCATGATTCCAGCAGCTTGATATCTAGTTCGCACATAAAAAAGGCGTTCACTTCAAATCGGAGTGAACGCTTTTTTATTGTTTAATTAACCAAACCTGAAGTTAATTAGGTTCGATAAAGCACCTTTACGATGTGCCAACCAAATTTGGTTTTGACTAAATGAGGAGTAATTAACTCACCACTAAAACAAACTTTATCGAAAGCGGGAACCATTGCACCTTTAGGAAATTCTCCTAGGTCTCCACCCTTTTTGCCTGATGGGCATGTTGAATACTTCTTAGCTAATGCTTGAAACTTAGCACCTTTCTTAAGTTGTTGTAGAATATCTTTAGCTTGAGACTCATGCTTTACTAAAATATGCAGCGCAGCGGCAGTACGAGCCATATTAACCTCTCTCAATAAAAAATAGCGCCAATATTATCAGCGCTATTTGTACTCAAGTCACTTGGATATAAATTAAAAATAAAGACGGATAACTGAAACGACCACGCAACCTGGGCGTCTTACACCATCAATTTCTACTTTCACTTCACGTTCAATTTCTAAACCACGTTTAATTGGTGTCACTTTTAAAAGCTTGCTACGAGCTCGGATGTTATTGCCTGCTTTAACAGGATAAGGAAAACGAACTTCATTCAGCCCAACATTAACTGTCATTTTAGCCGTTGGAAATGGAGGATTTTCCTCATCAACACTATCCGTTAAACGAGATAATAAAGATAAAGTTAGAAAGCCATGTGCAATAGTCGTTTTAAAAGGAGATTCTGTTGCCGCACGATCGGTATCCGTATGAATCCATTGCATGTCTTCGGTAATTTGGCCAAAGGAGTTAATGCGATCTTGATCGACTGACATCCACTCACCTACATGAATTTCTTGGTCAATTTTGTCACTTAACTCAAGATACAAAGCTTCTGCTTCCGGTGACATTTCTATCTCAGGAACGGCAGTAGGTGCTACTTCTTCATTAACAGCTGGTGTTTGATGATCTTTCAGCCAAGGAAATATTTGTTGAGAATTCGCACGATTAATAAAATCAGCCCAGTATTCTCTCAATACTGGCGACATCAAATCTTTCAATTCGAATTGATGTTTCGCTAAAGAATCTGTTTTGTGCTTGATAATATCAACGACTTTCATGTTCAGTCTTTGCCCTATAAGATGTTAGAAGAACTCTTACCAGTTACTCACTAAACGATAATTTTGAACCAGTTCACATACCCGTGCAAATACTTTCGAGCGTACAGCTGTATTGCAATTACATGACAACTCTTTAATATCAACCACTTAACAATATTTTATAAATTTTCTATTTGTAGTGAATTTGACATAACCATGACTTTTAAAGTGTCTTTTTAAAAGAAATTAATGTCTTAGCGCAGTTGAATAAATTTTACTCTATTCATATATTGGTCATTTTTTGATATTTTTCAAATTAACTAATTAAAAAAGCCTTGTTATGTCAAACAAGGCTTACTTGGGTATATATTCTTAGTATGTACTAGCCGTTTTATTTCAGTTGATAGACTGAGACACTCCCACTTACCTCATTTGCTACTAGTAACAACGCCTGCTTAGTTGGACTTTCTTGCTTACTAATAAAACGCATACCTTCTGGAGCTAAGTCCCCAGCTTTCTCATAATCACCTTTCAAGCTGATTGGCTGGGTTGAATCGTCTATTTCAAAATTAACGGATAAATCACGGTTAAGATGATAATCGACAAATTTAGATTGATTCGGCTGGCTGATATCGTAAATCATGATGCCGCCCATTCGCTCTAAACCAATAAAAGCGTAAGTCTTGCCGTCTACTTCCCCTACAGCAAGCGCTTCAGGTTCTGAACCTTTATCATCAGAGCGATTATCCATTTTGTTTTCAGTTTCATTGGTATTGAAGCTATCGGGAAAACGTTCAGCAATCACTTTGGCAAACTGATTACCACTATCAAAAATTTGCAACCCTTGTTCATCCCAAATAGAAAACGAACGAGCACCAAAGCTGACAATTTTCTCATAGAAACCATCACCATCTTCATCCCCCATGGCTTTTGTCACTTTAAGACGCCCAAGTGCTTGTTTGCCCATGTTTTGTTTTGCTGGGTTATCTTCAGCTAACGGTAATTTAGCCGCTCGAGTTTCTTCACTGTAGGCTAGGCAGCCATCTTCTTCATCATAATCTCGACCACCCGCATCAATGCAGGTTTGTTGATCACTGGCCTCAAACCACCAATCTCGTGAATCACCTTCATTAGCAGTGACAATGTAACTCTTACCATTAACGGTATAGATGTGAATAGTATCTGGTTGATATAGGCCATAGACGCCCTGCCATGGTTGGATGTTGATCGTCTCATCCTTATCACTTGCATCTATCCCGTTTTTTTCTAGGCTGTAATCTTTCAAACCAAGTGGGTAAATAGCATCAATATTACTTTTTTCTAAATCGACTTTAGCTAAAGCATTATTATCTTGTAGGGAAACCCAAGCATAACGACTATTTTTACTGACTGTAATGTACTCTGGTTCAATATCTTGTGCTAATGAATACCCCTTTGGGCTCGCGTATTTGAATCCTTGTTTTATAAGCTGATCTTTTTGTTTTTCAAATTTATCAAACATGAGTAAAACAGCCGTATCAACAGGGCCGTTTTTATCGAAAGCAATCACACCCACACTACCCACAGGATCATGCTGGTAATCATTAGTCGGCTCCCCTTCATTGGCAACCACTACCTTTGAACCATCTGGGGTAAAAGTCACCATATCAGGTAAAGCGCCGACTTCAACGGATTTCAACAACTTTGGCTGATCTTCTTTAATATGATAGAAAAGAACGGCACCGTTTTCTTGTTTTTCTTTATTCGCGACCGCCACCGCTAACCAGTCATCATAGATACTTAACGAGTTCGCTGAACCCAATTGCATAGTCTGATTGTTTGTAGTAATCACTTCTTTGGGTAGGGCTAATTGATTTGCCTTTAATGTGTTAGCGGTATATGAATCTTTAATAGCTTCTGTAGACAAATTGTCTAGTTTGATAATATCAATTCGATTTTTTGCGCCATTGACCACATAAGCAGATTGTGTGGTTTGATGATAGTCGACAATTTCGGCACCCGCTTCACCATAAATTTTCGTTTGATAACGTCCAACGAGATCCATAGTAAGTGCATAACTAGGAAACGTTGAGAGATTGAGTACTAATGCCGATAATACAGGTAATAACTTAGTGTTCATTGTGTTCTATCTTCCTTGCATAATAAAAACACTATGCTCTAAGTTATATTTGAATGCTAAATGACAAAAATATTTCAATTTGATTACGCAAGAGAGATTTGAGATATAAGAGAGGAAAAATAAAAAAGGCCTACCGAAATCGGTAAGCCTTTGATATAGATGGTGCCCCGGGCCGGACTTGAACCGGCACAGCGCGAACGCCGAGGGATTTTAAATCCCTTGTGTCTACCAATTCCACCACCAGGGCACGCAATTCTTTTTGCGATGCACCTAACCATTTAGTAGTTAAATGAACAGTTAAGACACCATCTTTAACATCGCATTTGCCATGTTAGTAAATAGATTATTAAACAGTAAAGAATCAGCTGTTTAAACAATGTTTGATACTTTACTGGACTGAGCGATTGAGTCAATAATAAATTAAAACTTTCTAGCTTAACTGCTCAAAAATCCAACCAAACGCCCCAAAATACGAATAAAGTTTGGTGACTACCCTATTTTTGCTTTACTAACTTTTGCCCCAAACTAGGCGTATAAGACCATACATGGTCAAAAATATTCATCAATTCTGGGTTTCCATACTTTGATAAACTTATTGCGTGGAAACGGTTATTTTTTTGCTTTAATGCTTCAACTTGCTGGATCATGTTTTTGGATTGTTTTGGGGCAATAAAGTCAGACAAAATAACCAAATCAGCATGTTGATAACGCTCCCCTTGCATTTGTTTTATTGCTTCAGAAATTGCTGGCTCTAGGTCAGTACCACCATGAAATGTATAGGAAAGGAAATCACTCGCTTCCCTAAGACCATCTTGTTTGGTCAATTGATAAGTGATGTAGTCAGTGGAAAATAAAACCACATAACAGTCACGATCTTCAGCCAAGGCGATCTGCATTAAAGCAAAGGCAATGGCTTTTACACATTGCTCTGGGAAACCACGCATCGAGCCAGATGCATCAACACAAATTATAAATGGGCCAGTATCATTTTCCGCTTTGGCGGGGATCGGTTCCATTGCTGTAACTTTCTTAGATGAATGGGCTTTTCCTTCCATTTGGTAATTCATCAAGCGCTTATCAATAAGGTGCTTATAAAAAACCACTTCGAGCTCTGGGTAGGTAAGAAATAGCAGCTCATTCGGTAGCAGTTTATTCAGATCATCGTTTTCATGAATGCCAACAATATCATCAGTAGCCTGTTGAGAGTTTTCTTCTTCAAAACGAATCCCTTCGCTATAGCTAGGTGGCTCATTAAGATCGTTTTGATTCGCCATTCGACCCAATTGTTCTGCAATATCTTTTAATTTTGGATGCTTATTTAAAAAGTCAGCCTGATCTTTCATCACTGACCAATCGCTTTTTGATAAGCTGATATTGGTCATATCCCACATTCGTCCAGCAATGGTTCCTGTATCTTCATCGGGCGAAAGTTGTTCCATTTGTTTAATGTTTTCTAGACGTTTACGCAGCTGTTCGAGTTCTTTCTGTTTCTCTACTTCAAGCTGAGACTCTTGAATACGCCTAACATTACTTACAATACTGTTATACCATTGCTGACAAAAATAGTGTGGCAGCATAGGGTTCAGTTTCGCATTGGTGGATAAAAGAATTTTTTTAGCGTCAGGATAAAATTCTGAACAAGATTGTAATTGCTCAAGTAGAGTGTCAATTTGGGCTATGAATTCTGTTTCACTCCAATGAATCACTTCTTGGTATAAAGCCAATTCTTGTTTAATTTCTTTAGTATGAGGAATATTATCAACCTTAGCAGCCACCTTGCTCTTCCATCGCTTAAGTTGCGATTTAACCATCCCTCGGACGCTTTTATTTTCCTCAACCAAAGGCAATAACTGAGAGCGACCCATTAAATCTTGTAAGGCCACTTCAATCATTTCAGCATCGGCTAATAAAACCGCAATATCTAAAGCATCAATTCCAAGCATAATTGTCGCTCATTATTCAAATGCTTCTTGCAAACGATGAATTTGTTCCATTGCATCATCAGTTTTTTGTTTGATAGCCTCAGTAAGCTGAGTGAGCTCTTGAATACTTGATTCGATTTGTAGTAATAAACCTTTATCTAAGAAGCTGTGGGGCAAACTAGAGTGAAATTCCTCTCGAGCCTTACGCACATCAAAATCTAAGCTAGTTAGTTCTTTCACCACCGACTCAGTTGTCGACTGCCATTGGGTTACTACTTCTGGATCAAAACCTTTATCCGTCGCCAGTGTAACGGTGATTGCACGATTGCCTATATCTTTGATTACAAGGCGCTGGTCTACATCTATATCAAATACGAAGCGGCATAAATTGGTCTTTTTATTAACAAAACCATAAGCTTCGCCGCCGCCATCTTTAATAATTGGCTCTAGCTCTTTATACGGAATGTACACCCAACGACTATCACCCGTATCATGGTTGGTTACTGACATATTGGTTTCTAATAGGACCAGCTTAACTAAATCTGATGTATTACCGACACGGTATTTTTTCGCTTTTGATAGATCATATTGATAAATATTTTTGCGGCGAATCGTCCCTTCGACGTCTGACGATAACGTCATAGCAAACCGTTTAGTGATGGATTGATCCAACTCGGCTAACTTATCCTGCTTTTGTTCAATTTGGGCTCGTAAAGTACCTTGATGATAGGCTTGCTCACTAGCGAACTCAGCAATACATTCACGAACAATTAAACGAGATTGTGGTGAATTCCATAAACAATCTTGTAGTAGCAACAAATCAAGTGCGTTAATACTATCTCTACCATTAAAGTAAGCGCTGGCCTTAAGTAATTTAACTGCTTTTTTCCAGCGGCGATCCGAAACATATAAATCACTTTCGACTGCTGCCGATGAAGCGGTCTGCTCTTTTGCTTCTATCTTAGATTTTAGGTAGTAGAGTTGCTCAAAAGTACTTTCTGATAGCTCTAGTTGATCAAGTTCGTTTAACCAACGGTAGTACTCTTCATCTTTAATGGCGAGTCCTTCTGGAATCTTCGCTTCTTGCGGAGTACCAACCGTTAACATCGAGTGGAAGTTTTGCTTAT
This sequence comes from Vibrio algivorus, assembly GCF_002218005.2. GTDB lineage: Bacteria > Pseudomonadota > Gammaproteobacteria > Enterobacterales > Vibrionaceae > Vibrio > Vibrio algivorus. The sequence continues at coordinate 1,253,924 of NZ_AP018678.1, read as the reverse complement.
TTTGAATACGATTAACAAAAACACGGACTAACATTCGGTCATATAGTGCTTCTAAGCCACTGTCTTCATTTGGGAGTTCATTCGATGCGGTAATCAATAGGCGCATTGGTACGGGTTCAACATCACTGCCATTTTTAAAAGTTTTTTCATTCACCACGGTGAGTAGTGTATTTAATATCGCTGGACCAGCTTTCCAGATTTCATCTAAAAATACGACATGTGAGGTTGGTAAATACCCTTCAGTCAGACGAACATAGCGTCCATTGTCTTTTAATTCTTGAATGCTTAGCGGACCAAACACCTCTTCAGGAGTAGAGAATCGAGTCATTAAATATTCAAAATAGCTATTACTTTCAAAAGCTTGAATAAGTCGCTTAGCAATGAGGCTTTTGGCAATACCAGGAGGACCAAGTAAAAAAACACTTTCACCGGACAAAGCTGCTAATAAACATAATCTAATGGTATCTTCTCGCTCATAAACACCATCAGATAACGCTTGAACCAATTTATTGATTCTTTCCGATAACAATGAACGTTCTGTGACGGTTCTTTTTTGTGCGCTTTCCATGCTTACCTCTTCTAAATACCTCTTTAGTAACACTTTGTCTTATTCTGAGCGAAAGGTGAATCATTTTTTTATTATGGATCATTAAGTTGTTAATTTTAATGATCATTGAAACTTGCACCTTGAAGTCACTTGGGTATATAGGGTGTAATCTATCAATCCTTTTGATAACCTGCATTTAATCTCGCAAACACAACATATCGACCCGTTAAGAGTGATAACTATGAGCCATACTGTTTTACACCGTTGGAAAAATATTCAATTGGCTGAGATCGATGTCGATCTACCTAATGGGAAATCTATTCGTCATACCACTATCATTCACCCTGGCGCAGCCGTTATTCTACCCATCACAGATGATGGCGATATTTTATTACTGCGACAATTTCGCCCATCATTAAATAAATGGATCTTAGAACTTCCAGCCGGAACCATTGAAGGCGATGAAAGCCCAATAGAATGTGCGAGGCGTGAATTAATTGAAGAAACTGGCTACAGCGCTCAACATTTCGAACCTTTAGGGCAATGCTCTCCTTTGGCGGGGTTCTGTGATGAGATTCAATATCTCTTTGTTGCTAAAGGCTTATCTCCGAATCAATCGTTATTACCAGATGATGATGAAGTAATTAATGTTATTAAAGTCTCGTTAGATGATATTGAGAATTGGATCAAAACCGATGAGATCACTGATGGAAAAACCATTGCTTGTCTAAGCAAAGCAAAACTGTGTGGTTTTTTAATTTAGCTATTTAATTTTAAGGAAATAACATGGACTTTCGTTCAGATACGGTTACCCAACCTACGGAAGCGATGCGTATCGCAATGGCAAATGCAATTGTAGGTGATGATGTTTATGGGGATGACCCTACGATTAATGCTTTAGAAATTTGGGCGGCAGAGCGTCACGGTTTTGAAGCTGCCATTTTTACCAGCTCAGGTACACAGGCTAATTTACTCGGCTTAATGTCTCATTGTGGTCGTGGTGATGAATACCTTTGTGGTCAACAAGCACATAACTATAAATTTGAAGGCGGTGGCGCAGCTGTACTCGGTTCGATTCAGCCGCAACCAATCCAAAATGAAGCTGATGGCACACTTTGCTTTAAAAAACTAGAGCAAGCCATTAAACCTGATGATATTCACTTTGCACAAACCAAGTTATTAAGTTTGGAAAATACTATTAATGGTAAAGTGCTACCGCTTGACTATTTACGTCAAGCACGTGAATTTACCCAACGTCATAATTTACAGCTACATTTGGATGGCGCTCGTGTTTATAACGCAGCAGTAGCATTAAATGTTGATATTAAAGAAATCGCTTGTCATTTTGATTCTATGACCATTTGTCTTTCAAAAGGGTTATCTGCTCCGGTTGGTTCACTCCTCTTAGGAACAAAAGAATTCATCAATAAAGCTCGACGTATTCGCAAAATGCTTGGTGGTGGTATGCGTCAAGCGGGCATTTTGGCTGCTGCAGGTAAAATTGCGTTAACAGAACAAGTTAATCGCTTACAAACTGATCATGATAATGCCAAAAGACTGGCAACCGGTTTATCTGAACTGGACGGCTTTAATATCAACGTTGATCACGTACAAACTAATATTGTCTTTGTTAAGTTAGCACCACATATTGATACTCTTGCCATGCAATCTCAACTAAAGAAAGAAGGTATTATTATTACCGCCGGTAATCCTCTTCGCTTTGTATTGCACAATGATGTTCAAGCTAGTGATGTTGATATCTTAGTAGAACGTATTCGTCATTTTGTTAAGGCGGGTTAAATGAGTATAAAAATGAAGTAGGTATATCTAAATCTACTTCATTTTTTGACATTATGGCTTAGTGCGAAATAGCTGAAGAATTTTCTTACTTGGGTATATAATGACAAAGAAAATACTGGTTGATTATACCAAGTGATGTCAAGTTTCACTTTGAGGTTACTTGGTTATATACCCAAGTAACTTCAAGATGCGAGTTTCAGCAAGAATAAAACAAGCTTTAGGCAAGGCAAATTGAATATGATCATAGTTATTATCTCTACTCAATTTAACGCGGCATATAGCTTGTTTTAACTTGCCCTTCGGGAGCTTCATCCAAACCTTTATGCCGCGTCAGATTGGTTTGAAAGGTGCTTCATTCCTTCGCCAATCTTTCTTGCCTAAAGGTTTGGATGACAGCTCTGAATTCTGCATCTTGAAGTCATTTGGGTATAAATACTAAATAATAATATTGGTAGTACATTGAACTCAGTCACTGAAAAAAAACAAGGTCGTCGCACAGCTCAAGAAGCCGAGCAGACCAAAAAAGCCATTTTAAAGATTGCTGCACAGCTATTTTGTCGATTTGGCTATAAAAAAGTATCGCTGCGCCAGATTAGTGAACAGGCTAATGTATCCCATAGCTTGTTACGCTATCACTTTGGTAGTAAAGAGAAAATTTGGCAGCATATCAGTGATCATATCTACCAATATTTCCAAGAGTACTTTCAATATATTATTGATTCTCTACCACAAAACCTACCGGCAAATGTTCAGTTATATATGCTGATGAATCGTGTTTTAGCTTGTAGCTTACATGATTCGCGAGCCATTACTTTCCTTGCCGATGCGGTTCGACAAGAAAAGAGTATGGTGAACTACTTCTTAGAACCAAATCGTAAAAACAACCAACTAATTGATGGTCTAATACAGAAATTTAAACAAGATCATCCAGATTCCCCACTCACATCTAGGACTTTACGTTGGCAAGCCTCAATGTACTCTCATACAGCAAGTACGTTAGAGCCTTTGATGTTACATGCCTTTGAATCTGATAACCGTCAATCTGCACTATTTGCACATTGGCAACAATTTAACCGATTACTTGCAAGCCAACTCTATATTTCCAATGAATATATTGAGTCACCAAGCTGCTTAGACGAAATTATTGTACCACCACCTAAAGAATCCAATGGGTAATAGATATTATCGACGTTTGCCTCTAGAGCTATGTATCTTTAGTTTTGCTTTAAGCTTTCTCTTTTCTGAAGAACGGCTACGGCGTTTGGTTTGAGTTTCCTCTTCTTCAAATGTGGGTTCATAACCAGGCAGCCATTGTTGAGGAAGGCGTGTATCAAGCAAGGTTTCGATAGCATCTAATAAATACTGCTCTTGTGGGCACATCAAAGAAATTGCTTGCCCCTTCTCTCCTGCTCGCCCGGTTCTTCCAATCCTGTGAACATAGTCTTCTGCTTGAAAGGGTAATTCATAATTAACCACGTGCGGTAGTTGTTGGATGTCTAATCCGCGTGCCGCAACATCGGTAGCAATCAGAGCTCTTACTTTTCCTGATTTAAAATCGTCTAATGCTTTTTGTCTTGCCCCTTGGCTTTTATCACCATTAATGGAAGCCGCCTCAATGCCATCGAGCTTTAATTCTTTAGCTAACACATCTGAAGTTTGCTTTGTTTTAGTAAACACCAAAACTTGTTGCCAATTTCTAGAACCAATTAGGTAAGAGAGGAGCTCACGTTTACGCGATTTATTCACTGGGTAGACTATTTGTTCAACAGTTTCTGCTGTGCTATTTTCCGAAGCAATTTGTATTTCCACAGCATTATTTAACAATTTATAAGCAACCTCTCGAACGCGCTTGGTGAACGTTGCCGAGAAAAATAAGGTCTGTTTCTCTTGACTCATTCGGCGCAAGATTCGTTGTAAATCTGGCATAAACCCCATATCCATCATGCGATCGGCTTCATCGAGTACCAGTGTTTGGGTTTGTTGCAAATGCAAATTGCCAACAAAAAGGTGATCAAGTAAACGACCAGGAGTCGCAACGACAATATCAGCGCCAAGGCTTAAATTTTTAGTTTGCACGCTCATGCTGGTACCGCCATAAACCACGACAATTTTCAAACCTTGGTTATAAGACACAAGATTGTCGTAGACTTGTTGAGCGAGTTCTCGTGTCGGCGTCAAAATCAGTGCTTTAACGGCTGCGCCACGCGTTTTTTTCTGCGGAAGTTCTTCAGGCTCAGCAATATCATTGTTTCCATCTAAATCAGGGCTATCTAACAATTGTTGAATGATAGGTAAACCAAACGCAGCCGTTTTCCCAGTTCCTGTTTGTGCGCTAGCAAGTATATCCTTGCCTTCTAATATTTTGGGAATGGCTTGTTTTTGAATATCTGTTGGCGTTTTAAAACCAAGGACTGATAAAGTTTGGCAGATTTGGGGAGATAAGCCTAAGGTTTCGAACGACATAGAGTGCCTAATACTATAAATAAAAAATAAAACGAGACTGATGCGGTGATTCTATCAAACTTAAGCTCACGGCTGTTGATGTTTATCGATGAATCTTTTGCTGTTATTCAGAATATCAGGATAAAACTGTAAGAACACCGCACGTAACTCTTCATAATGTGCCACTAAAACATCACCACAATCGTTTAAAGGGCCCATTCTAGGGCTACGGTGTGACATTCTTTCAAGGGCGTACAAGGTGCTATTAATATCTTGATAGGATAGCAACCATTCTCCACGCCACATCGCATTCATCGTCGTTCGGTAATGATCCGGTACTTCATAGCTTTGTGAATCACAGAAAGAATGACACTTCTCAACAAAATCAACTAGCCTAAGATGATGAAACTCACCCCATTCGCAAGCTAAACAATGATCCCAAAACATATCCAATGCAATCGGTGAGAATCGTTTAATTTGAGGATCAAATAGTGATTTTTGTTGTAGTATCAATGGATGAGTATCTGTGTAGCTGTCAACAAACCGATGAAGGCGTATCCCATCAACGACATGATTAGGATACTTCCCTTCCGGGTTACCTTTTACAAAATCACCAAGTAGATTACCAGCCAAATCACTCTGACAATATTCAGCAATATGTAAATGCGCTAAAAAATTCATCTTACTCCTTAAATAAGCGATATTTATGACTGGTATGATCTGGTGATTAAATAAACATTTCGAACCATAATTCAGTATACTGCTAACCTTGGCTATTTGATTTTTGCGACACTTATCTTAATACAATGTAACCGAGTGCTAAAGTGAAGGTGTTTTGCTGTAAACCAGTCGCTTTATTATGGCCCAGTGATAGGAAACTTATGCATACATCTATTGATGGGCTCATACTGTATGAAGATAAAAGAGGGTTTTATAATGAAGAAAAACAACAACGATACTTTTCTTTATGAAGATTCGGAAATTAGCTGCTGCCCAATTTGTTCGAGTGATGAATTTTTGCTATCGGAAGATCAGGATGTATTGATCTGTGTTGAGTGTGGGCCGGTTCCAATTAATAGTAAAAACCGCTTAACCATAACAAATAACTCAGAAGCTCCCCTTCTGAAATCCATTTCTACCTTGCACTAGTCTCTGTCCTTGCCTTTCCATTATTTAATTTTATCAGGCTGATTACTGCGGTTTAGTTAAAAAGGAAGTTAACTAAACCATCGGTGTAATTCAGTTAGGCACTTGACCGTTGTCACTTGTGGATCGTCTATATCACTACCAACGGGAGAATAATAAATCGTCTTCAATCCTGCATTAATACCAGCGTATATGCCATTCTCGGTATCATCAACAAACATACATTCTTCAAGCAAAAATCCCATTTGCATAGCAGCAAATAGTAATAAATCAGGTTCTGGTTTCCAGCTATTAATATCAAAAGCACTAAAAATTTTGTTTTCAAAAAGCGGTAGCATTCCTGTCAACGCAAGGGAATGTTGCATTTTACTTTGCGGTCCATTAGAAGCCACACACACTGCAATGCCTTTTTGAATCAAATGCTCAACGGTCTGTTTTGCATGTGGAATAGGTTGAAGTTGTTCATCAAAAAGTTGCTTTACTTGTTCACGATATTTAGGCTCTAGCACTTCCATTGGAATACTTAAACCAGCAGCTTGGCTGGTTTCGTTCAATATATCGAACATTTTCCCACCTTGAAAATTGTTCATACATTGTTCAAAGTTAATATCAGCTCCGTAACTTGCAAACACATTTACGAGCGCTTGGCAGCATAAACTCTCACTGTCGACTAAAGTTCCATCACAGTCAAAGATGACACATTTTATTTTATCCGTATCCATCGCCGCACCACACCTATACGTTCATTCCGATATATTCAGTGTCGATGTTTATCTAGAAAAGGACAGAAGCAATTAAATTTTGTGTTATCTCAAACAGAATTAAAATTTAAAAATTATAACAAGATCACTATTTATACCCAACTAGGATGAATAACCTTATGTATTATCAGTGATTTGGATATTAAATGCTGCAAAACATCTGATGCAAAATCTGACGTTTTAAATAAATTTTGAGCTTTTTTTGAAATGACAATATCCGTTAAAACCGCGAGACGATCATCTAGATCAATCTTACAAATCAAGGCTGAAACGGCTTCCCCACCATCAAACCCTAGGAAGAGTTGATATTCATTATCGAGGATAATTTGTGTAAGAAACTCGATGATAAGGTTTTGATTATCTGGCTTATCAGAAAGATGCGATGCTTGAAGAACTGCAAATAAAATAGTTAATCGATGAAAATCCACTTCAATGACATTTAGTCCTACTTTGTTATTCAGCAATGATTCAATCTCAGACACACTATATTTCACATCTTGTTCTGTTTCTAAATACAGCTTGCGTCCCATTAGGCTTTCTGGTGTCGGATATTCGACGTCCACTTGCTGAGACAACCAATGGTTTTTAGCCGAAATATAACTATCGATTTGAGACTGCATACTTTACCTCAGCGACATTTATTGCCGCTTTGAATACGTGAGTACGATTTTAGCCGTACGAGTGATGTCATCCTAACAGCTCAGCTTGCTGGCGGCTAGTGATTGCGAACTTGCCTATAGGCAATACACATAACGAGTGAATTCACCAAATCATTGAATTTATTTTCATTAGTATTGATGGCTTATGTTAAACTTTAAGCATTCTATACCCAAGTAACTTCAAGACGCAGAATTCACTTGGGTATAAATCGATATTCAATATTTACTGATTTATTCCAAAGGAAAGGAACATGATAAAAAAACTTGTACTTTTATCTTCCATTACACTGTCACTTACTGCTTGTGATAAAAATGAAGTGGGAGATGTCTCTTTGGGGATATTCACCACTAAAGACATTAAGATTGAAGTGTTATCTGATCCTATTGTGACTGGCGTTACTTGCCATATTTCTAATGTAGAGGCGAATTTAGACTTTGCCGACCCTTCTGATATGGGCATTTCATGTCGTCAAACAGGTGAAATAACACCTGAAATGATTGCTGAGATTGATAAATCTAAATCCGGTGAAGTGGTATTTAAGAAATCGAAAAGTGTTTTATTCAAGACTTTGAAAATCCGTAGAATTTATGACCAAGGCTCGCAAACCTTGTTATACCTTTCATACAGTACCAAAGAAATTCAAGGTAGTTACAAACATAGCTTATCAACGGTACCTCTTTGGAATACCAAAGCTTACAAAACCCCAGAACAAATTGAAGCAGAAAAAATAGCGAACCAAAATAACAGCTAAAACTTTAAATCTAAAGATTTGTTAAAAAGCAGCGAATAACATAAAGCTATTCGCTGCTTTTTTATCAAAACTTTGTACTCGTTTTCTTTCTAAAGACAAGCAATGATAGCAACACAGCTAACCAAGCTAAGTTTATCGTTCCACCACCACTACTTCCTTCGGAAGAATTAGCTTCGTTATCATCTTCTTCCAGTTTAGTTACATCAAATTTAGGTATTTCACTACCATTTAGTACGTTGGCTACCCAGTCAGCATAATCATAAACTTCAGTGTAAACGCTTTGAACCGCTACATTAAGGTCTCCACATTCTTTAGGCCCATAACTCACAATGCCAGCTTGGTACTGTTGCCCCTTTTCTTCATATAATAATGGCCCGCCAGAATCCCCACCACAGACACCAGAGTGCAAACTGTTTTTTTCTTCACCAATTACACAAATTTGTTTATCAGAAATATCAAAATTCTGTTCACATTGATCAGGCTGTAAATATTCAATTTGAACCTCTTGTAAGGAATTAGCACTGTCAGCCTGTGGACCTGTTTTTCCATAACCAATAGCGGTAAATAATTGGCCATCCATACGGTAGTTTTCATTCACGGCTGTTTTCACATAATCAGCTGAAGATACAACGCTTTCAGGAACGGTAGATATCAATTTAATAATAGCGATATCATTTTGAAAAGTTGTTGTGGTGTAGTCATCATGATAATACACCTCCTTTGCTGCATAGGTATTTTCTTGGTTAAAAATATCATCATCAACATTGTTAACATTGAAAACCACCGCTAAATTTTTAAACTTGGATGGGTTATCTGAATATAGGCAATGCGCAGCGGTTAACACATATTGCTCATTAAGTAAGGTACCACCACAAAAGCGAGTTACCGTACGTTTGTTATCGGTCACATTGTCTGTGATTAATACTCCCATATAAGGAAATGATGTAGTTAAAACCGTATTACCATTGATGATATATGGGGAGATGGGAGTCGTTTCTTGTGCATGAAGTAAAGAGGAAAATCCACACAAAGAAAAGATACTTAAAGAAAGTAAATGACTTAATTTTCGTTCCATATTGAAAATTTTTTTATTCATAAAATTCAACCAAATCCATAGGTATTATGGTTCAGTTTACGCTAAGCTCTAGTTGATTTGTATGTTTTTATATCGTTTAAGAACACATTGATACAAAAGAAGTTTTACTTATGCTGGAACTTTTCATATCTTACAAGTTCTATATTTTACGTAGTTAATTTTTATCTATTCACCTAACCTAACACTGAAGAACATCATGTTAAACATATTAAAAAACATCATTTTACTGACTGTTACCGCCTTTTTTATTGCCGGATGTTCTGACTCCGACACCCCTAAGCAAGGTGAGCAATATCAACAACTCACAACAACATTAACGCAACCTGAAGTTAGCCCCGTTACCGAAGTCTTTTCTTTGACTTGTGGTCATTGCCGAAATATGGAAGCTTCTTTACCTGAACTAGAGAAATTAACTGGCCAAGACATTGGCAAAGTACACGTAACCTTTAACGATCAAGCGCAAGTGGCTGCATTAATTTATTATGCAGCGGTAATGCAATTGAATCACAAGCCTGATGAAGCGATGATGAAAGATTTATTTTCAGCGATTCAACTAGGTGAAGGCTCAACAATTTCACAACAAAAACAGGCTATTGAACAAGTATTTACCTCTCGCCATATGATTAGCCCTTATAGCTTTGATGACTTACAGCAAAAAGCTCTATTCCGTTATTTAGATCAAGCAATGGAAATCAGCAAACAAGGTGGGTTTAATTCAGTACCAACCTTCATTGTTAACGGTAAATATGAAGTGCTAGTTGGCGGTCATCAAGATATCAACGAAATCGCACACACCATTAACTTTCTACTCAAACAACCTTAAGGGACTAACGTGAAGATCATACTTCCTATTATCGTTCTATTGCTTGTTGCATTCTTCATTTACCGCAACATCAATAATCAAAAACTTGCCGTTGTGAATATTGAAAAAGGTAAGCAATTTTTAGCGGAAAATAACCAACGTGAAGGTGTTATTCAAACCGAGAGTGGCTTGCAGTATCTAGTATTAAAAGAAGGAAACGGCACCGCTCACCCTACTGCAACGAGTCAAGTTAAAGTTCATTATCAAGGTACGTTGTTAGATGGCACCGAATTTGATAGCTCTTATAAGCGCGGTGAACCAATCAGTTTTAAACTTAATCAAGTAATCAAAGGTTGGCAAGAAGGTTTACAACTGATGGTAGAAGGTGAAAAGGTTCGCCTATTTATTCCTTACGATATCGCTTATGGAAAAAGTGGCTCCGGTCCAATTCCAGCGGGAGCGACATTAATTTTTGATGTCGAGTTACTTGAGATCTTAGATTAATCTCTTATTTCAGATACAAAAAATGCAATACAGTCTCCTGTATTGCATTTTTCAATTCTAGAGTGCATTACTTATAAAAAGCTTCAACTTCGCCTTTTAGTTTAATCAACATTGGTTGACCAAAACGATCTTTTGATTTCGGTGATGCAATTTTCACCCAACCTTCACTAACGCAGTATTCTTCTACATCAGTGCGCTCTTTACCATTAAGACGGATACCGATTGGTTGCTCAAAGCATTCCGCAACATAATGTGGGCTGCGAGGGTTGCCAGAAAGGTGATCAGGTAAAGCTGGGGTTGAATTAGTATCGCTCATTATTTTGACCTAGTTTTTTAAAAGTACGTCATTGTATACCTAAGTAGACAAACACCTCAATAATGCATTCATCGTTAGGCGACTAACTGACCATTAACTACCATTATGCATGCCATTCCTGCAGATAAAGCCGCCTGTCGACCTATCTCAGTATCTTCAAAAACGACACACTCACTAGGTAATAAACCTAATTTTTCTGCTGCTAATAAAAATGTATCTGGATTGGGTTTGTGGTTTTTAACATCAGCAGCCGTCACGACAGTATCCAATAGTGGCAATAAGTTATTATGTTCTAATAAACGAAGCGCATTTTGTTGATTACTACCCGTTCCTATCGCCAGCTTTTTTTGACCGTAGAATTGTTTTAGAACGTCATAAGTACAATTTATGATATTGGCATCCTCAATCAAACCAGCAAACAAGCCGGTTTTCATTTCAGCAACCTTTTGAGGATTGATATCAATGTGATATCGTTCATTCAATAACAATGCGACTTTCTGAGTGGGCATTCCACCTAGGCTGTGAATCCATTCAGCATCAAACGGGAAATTGAATTCTTCCGCCGTTTGTTTCCATGCGAGTAGATGTGAAGGCATAGTATCAATTAAGGTGCCATCCATATCAAAAATTAAGCCTTTATAACTAGAAACATCTACTGCCATACGTGCCTCTCTTGTTTTATTTTTGCTGAAACTCGCATCTTGAAATCACTTGGGTATATTAGGCAAGCATATCACCGATGCAATTAACAATTCGATAACTAAATCCACAAAATCTGTGAGCTAATGGTCAATTTATGTTAAAAATATCCAATAATGTCGAGCTAGGAAGCTGGGAAATAGAATTAACGGCGATTAGAGCTCAAGGGGCTGGCGGTCAGAACGTCAACAAAGTCTCCTCTGCAATTCATTTACGCTTTGATATTAATAAATCATCGCTTCCAGAATTCTACAAACAAAGATTACTCGAATTAAAAGATAAGCGGATCACTACTGATGGCGTGATTGTGATTAAAGCGCAGCAATTTCGAACTCAAGAAAAAAACCGTGAAGATGCACTCGAACGTTTAAAACAGATGATTTTAGATGCTGCGAAAGTGGATAAAGTACGTCGAGCCACTGCCCCATCGAAATCTTCTCAACGCAAGCGTACAGATAAAAAAGTCATGCGTGGCCAAACTAAGAAATTACGTGGCAAGGTAAATGTTTAACCCTGCACAGCTTTTACTTGTGTTACAGAAACGACAAAGCCACTAAAAATAGCGGCTTTGTGTTTAAATGTAAGGTAGTGGTTTTAGCATTGAAGCTAAGTGAATCAATTATCTTAAACCATGTAAAAACTCAGCGCGTGTAGCTGGGTTTGATTTGAATATCCCACCTAAAGCAGTCGTAGTCGTTACACTAGTGGCGTCCATCACTCCACGTGATTTCACACAATAATGAGTTGCATCCATAGTGATTGCAACATCATCAGTTTCTAGTAAGGCTTGCAGCGCAACCAAAATTTGCTGAGTCATACGCTCTTGAACTTGTGGGCGCTGTGCAAAAAAACGTACGATACGATTAATTTTAGATAGCCCAATAATTTTACTTCTTGGAATATAAGCGACCGCAGCTTGACCATCTATCGTCACTAAATGATGTTCACAAGTACTGGTAACGGTAATGTCTTTTACTCGTACCATTTCACTGCAAGACATTTTATTTTCAATCACAGTGATCTTAGGGAAGTTTTTATAATCAAGGCCCGAAAACACCTCATCTACGTACATTTTAGCAATACGGCGCGGCGTTTCTTCTAAGCTATCATCAGCAAGATCAAGTTCAAGTAAAGAGAGGATTTCACGCATATGATATTCAATGCGTTCTTTTTTCTCTTCTCTTGATACATCATTCGGATACATAGGAGTTTCAATGCCACGCTTAGCCAATGCGTTTTGAACTAATAATGCCGCTTCACTTAGCTCGGAATTAGCGACTGCGTGCGTCTCCAAATTTGCCATTTGATTTCTCCGGTTTCAAGGACTTGATTCGCATATATACCCAAGTAACTTCTCAGCTATATAAGGCTTTAAAGGATACTCGTTATTAATAAAAAATACATCCCTAAATTGAACAGAGATAGAATCACTATGCTCATATTCAATTTTCCTAGCTTACAGATTGTTTTATTCTTACTGAAACTCGCACCTTGAAGTTACTTGGGTATAATAGTCATCATTAAATGATGAAAATGATTAGGAACATTGTATATGGGTTGCTGCGACACTCCAGGCTTAATGCCAATTGATACTGCTATTTCAAAGATGCTTGAATCCATCACACCAATTTCATTGGTGACAAACTTACCTCTTGATAAAGCAGTTGGGTATGTTTTAAGCGAAGACATTCACTCACCAATCAATGTCCCACCATTTGATAATTCGGCAATGGATGGATATGCATTGCGTTCTAGTGACTTAGAATCGACAACACAATTACCATTAATAGGAAAATCCTTTGCAGGTATTCCATTTGAAGGCGACTGGCCACAAGGCACTTGCATTAGAATCATGACCGGTGCGCAAATCCCACAAGGTTGTGATCTCGTGATAATGCAAGAACAAGCTGAAGCGAATGGCGATCTTGTTAATTTCTCACAAGCACTACCCGTTAAGCTACAACAGAATATTCGACCTACCGGCGATGACATCGAGCAAGGTGCATTAGTTTTAGCCAAAGGTCACAAGCTAACATCTCGTGATATCCCAATGATCGCCACACTAGGCATCCCAAGCGTTTCGGTATTCCAGAAGCCGAAAGTAGCCTTTTTTTCAACTGGCGATGAATTAAAACCATTAGGTACAAAACTTAAAGCAGGTGAAATTTACGATAGTAATCGTTATGGCATCAAAGTGATGCTTGAAAAGTTTGGTTGTGAAGCGATTGATCTCGGTGTCATTCCTGACGATAAAGAACAACTTAGACAAGCCTTTCAACAAGCACAATCTCAAGCGGACGTTGTCATTACATCAGGTGGTGTAAGTGTCGGTGAAGCAGATTACACCAAAGAGATTTTAGATGAGTTAGGTGAGATAGGCTTTTGGAAGATTGCTATGAAGCCGGGTAAGCCTTTTGCTTTTGGTAAGTTACTAGAAACCGAAGAACGTAAAAGCGCCCTATTCTGTGGTTTGCCTGGTAACCCAGTGTCGGCGGTATTAACGCTTTATATTCTGGTTCAACCACTATTAGCAAAACTAGCAGGTCATAGCCAATGGCAACCACAACCTAGCATCCCAGCTGTTAGCCAAACACGATTCAAAAAAGTACCGGGACGTACAGATTTTCAACGTGGCATTTTCTCAATAACTGAGCAAGGTACACTTGAAGTATCAACTACTGGTAATCAAAGTTCAGGCGCATTTCGCTCAATGAGTCTTGCCAATTGCTTTGTTGTATTAGAGCAAGAACGCGGTCACGTTGAAGCTGGTGAAACCGTCCATATCCAAATGTTCAGCCCAAGTTTTTATTAAATCTGAGGTTATTTACAAATCAAGCCCCAGTAACTTCAAGGCCGAAGCAATAAACATTGCTTCGGCCTTTTATTTTTTGTTTACTGAACTAGGCTGCTATTAAGTTATTTTGCATCTAACTTTTTGAGCTTTTTCTCTTTCATAATGGAGGCAATCACAGCAACAGTCATAGTTGTTAATAGTACGAGCAACGATACCATAGTCGGAATTGCCCATGGCGTACCAATTAATAGCATCTTAATACCAATAAATATCATGATAAATGCCAATGCTGGACGTAGATAAACAAACTTATCAAGCATGCCTTCTAAGACAAAATACAAAGATCGCAATCCAAGTAATGCAAACACATTCGCCGTTAACACCAAAAATGGTTCTTGAGTTACCGCGAAAATAGCAGGTATAGAATCTAAAGCAAACAATACGTCTGTCATTGCTATTACGGCAACAACTACGAGCAACGGTGTTACCATCAAACCTAAATTATCACGAGTAAATAATTTGGTCCCTTGGTAATCTTCCGTCACTCTAAAGAGTTTGCGAACCATGCGTTCAGGGAAAGAATTTACCTCTTCTTCCTCATCACTTTCTGGCTTACTTAATTGATAGCCTGTCCAGATTAGGAAGAAAGCAAATAAATACAATACCCAATGGAAAGCTTCTAGCAATTCCGCACCAATGGCAATCATCACTGCACGCAACACTAAAGCGCCAATAACGCCCCACAATAAAACTCTAGGTCTTAACTCTTGAGGTACGGCAAAGCGACCAAAAATTAAAGCAAAAACAAATAAATTATCAACACTGAGGGATTTTTCGAGTAAATAACCCGTTAAAAATGCTGTTGCAGCATCATGAGCGGAATAAGCACTATCCGGCTCGAATACAGGCCAAAACTCATATAAAGAGATAAAGAAGACTAAGGCTAATAAAACCCAGAACAGGCTCCATATAGCGGCTTTTTTTATGGTGACATTGCCATTACGTGTTTGCCAAACATCTAGGGCTAACATCAGTAGGGTAAGTAAACCGAAGTAAGCATAGGTTGTGACGTGCATTTCTGATCCTCAAATGGCGGATAGAAATGAATGAGAGCACTCAGACCATCCGCACAATACGAAAAATATCAGGCTCACACTTTGTTGGTATTTGTCCTGATATTTAAACTATGTGCGTTGGTCTCGTCAGAGTGGAAAACCACCTTTACTTACCGGAAATAGATCTATCACATTAATGTGGCCTATCTCGAGATGACGACAAGTAAATTCTCACTGACTACTCCCCAAACGCAGTCAATTTACTCTGAAGTAGATTGACCTACAAGCACTATTTTATACCAATGCCAAGAAATAGCAGACTATCTTGATAGTTACTTGGGTATAAACAAATTAGTTACGGTAATAGCGTTTATTTAACTGTTGAATTCTATGTGGGTTATTCTGTAAAAATTCAGTAAAGCAGTCAGACATAGAATAATGAGTTACTTTACCGTATTTATGCATATTTAAAATGGCATCGTAACCCTCTTTCCCTTTCATGGTATAGGCCGATGATGTACCTTTATACCATTGTTCTTGTTCCACTGGTTGCCACTGCTCACCAACAGTAAAAATCCGTAAATTGGTAATTCTTTTCCCCATAGGGTTGTCCGCAATATAAGTAAAATCAAGGTTATGGACATAAGGGTAGCTACCCGAACCAGTACCTTCTACTCCGTTATTCAAAGCATTATTGATAGCGCCTTCCAATATGGTAGCTAAGTAGCGGCCTTGAATTTCATAGACGCCAATCGGAACTGCAAATGGTAATAACTTACCTGCAATATCCGCAATGGTAATGTTGCCAGGGTTGAGCGATGCTCTCACCCCTCCGGCATTATGAATTGCAAAATCAACCTCATAACCTTGCTGTTTCATCATAAAAGCGAACGACTCTGCCACCAATGGCGCTAACACACTTGGACCGTCTTGATCTGGAATTCGCACGTGTCTTAATGGCGAATCACTTTGTGCTACTATGGTTTCTTGTAACTTACGGACACGTGGAATGTATTTATTCAGCAAAATATCATGTACTTTCGGATCTTTTTTACAAATG
Source organism: Vibrio algivorus (assembly GCF_002218005.2). Taxonomy (GTDB): domain Bacteria; phylum Pseudomonadota; class Gammaproteobacteria; order Enterobacterales; family Vibrionaceae; genus Vibrio; species Vibrio algivorus. Next base: position 1,237,491 of record NZ_AP018678.1, on the reverse strand, counting down.
ACAATATGTTCATGTTGACGTAAATAATCACTGGCTTTTGCATGAAAATCATCTTGATAAGCATCAGAAAGCGTGGCATCTAGACATAAGCGTCTGCCGAGTAACAATTCATTTTTACCATTAAAAGCAATTACTTGGCCATTAGCATCGAAAGTAATTTCGCTGTGCCCCATTGAAAGAGCGTGGTAGCCGGCCTGTACGACATAAGTACTGTTGATGCACTGACCGTAGTCGTCATCTTTCGCGAGTCCAACACCAGAAAAGTCACCCTGTAACCTATGCGAGTGCCCTCCAACAATAATGCCAATACCTTCCACTTGTTTCGCTAACTCTAAATCCGCTTCATATCCTAAGTGGCTAAGCAGAATGATATTTTTAATACCTTGAGCATGAATCGCTCTTACGGTCGCTTTAGCAACATCGATAGAATTGATAAATGGCGTATCTTGGTCGGGGTTAGAAATATCCGCCATTTTATCGAGTGCCAAACTAAAGATGGCCACTTCACTACCCTGCACTTGCTTGGTGATCCATCCTGCATGTTGGGTACTTGGCTGATAAGGAACTAATTTCGGTGAGTCACTGACACGAATCGTCTTATTAATCGACTCATTCGAGACATCCCAGTTGCCTGCTAACAATGGAAATTCGATACGTGTTAAAAATCGCGCGACCGGCTCATTGCCCATATCCAATTCGTGATTACCGAGTGCCATTGCATCAATGTTTAACGCATTGAGTAACTCAGCATTGGCCCGCCCTTTAAATAGCGAAAAATATAAAGTGCCTTGGAAACAGTCACCAGCGTGCAGGAATAGAAAACCCAAATCACGTTGTTGAGCTTGCTCTCTTAATTGTTGAGTACGAGTTGCGATGCGAGCAAAACCACCAGCGCTAACATAAGGCTTTAGTTGTTGCTGTTCAATATTCAGCTCAAGTTGTAACGAGCTAGGTTCAAAGTAAGAATGCGTGTCATTGATGTGAGCTAAAATTAAGCTAACGGCTTGGTTATTCTTTTGGGTCATTATACCTCTGTTTGTCATTGTTTAACCGGCGCAGTTTTAAAACCTGACTAGCCAGTTAAGTTACTTGGGTATATTTTACTGCTTGAATGATGACAAAACTATGAATATTTAATATTCGATCTTGATTTCATTCACTCAACAAAGCCTATTGGTAAAAAAGTGTGATGAATACAAACGTTTAGCAATATTCAATCCTATACTCTTAACTCAAAGACCAACTTTTTCTCATCCGCTTCACTTACTTTATTGTGGGTCTATAAAAAGGAGCGATTAATGATACTAGACCGAATTGAAATCCTTGGCTTTAGAGGCATTAAGCGTCTTTCCTTAAGCTTAAATGAAATGACCACACTACTCGGTGAAAATACTTGGGGAAAATCATCATTATTAGATGCGTTGTGTATCGCCTTACCAACAACTAACCAGTTATATCAATTTGAAATTGAAGATTTTCACGTCGATTACGCCCAATCTCACCCACAAACTCAGCAGATTCAAATCATTACTCGCTGGCGAACCTCTCAGCCAAATGAGCATAGAAACATTCGTTATCGTAAACTTAAACCAGTTTGGCAAGATGATAAGAGCGAAGACAATCAGCCCTGCAAAACCTGTATCTATCAACTTAGTGCTTCCCGGAGTGAGCTTAAAATTGATACTGAGTACCAATTCTTAGATCAGCAAGGCAATCCACTCAAATTAAATGACACTCATAAATTAGCAATGGAGTTATCTCGTATACATCCAGTAATTCGCCTACGTGATGCTAGAAGAATACCGATTCCGAACCGTCGAGAACAACACCTTGAAAGCCCAATTAACGACAAAATAGAAAAACGTATTAATAATACTTATCGCCGATTACTTGCGATGCCCGGCCATGTAAATAAAGGTGAATTGAAAAGCACCATTAATGCTATGCAAGATTTAATCGAACACTACTTCTCTTTTGAGCGACATGTTACGCAACAAAAGATAGAACCTAGAGAAAACCTATTCAATGGAGAACATCCCTCTTCAGACGACCAAACTAGCTTAATAAAAATTCTGCGTAAAAGTAAAAATCAGCAAAGTAAGTTATTACTTATGGGATTACTAAACGCTTTCTTACAAGCCAAAGGCAATGCCACCATCAGCACCATGGCTAGGCCGATATTGATCTTAGAAGATCCTGAAGGCCGACTACACCCAACCAATTTATTGAAATCATGGGAAATATTGCAACTTATTCCAATGCAAAAAATACTCACCACCAATAGTGGGATTTTACTTAGTGCGGTTCCTCTTTCTTCAATACGTCGCTTAGTACGTCAATCAGATATGACACAAGCGTACAGTATTCAAGAGCATCAACTAAATCGAGATGATCTAAGGCGGATAAGCTTCCATATTCGCTTTCATCGACCTAATGCCTTATTTGCGCGTTGTTGGTTATTGGTAGAAGGTGAAACCGAAGTATGGCTATTTAATGAATTAGCGAAAATCTATGGTTATAACTTGGCAGCAGAAGGTGTGCAGATTATTGAGTTTGCCCAGTCTGGCTTAAAGTCATTAATCAAAATGGCGAAAGCTCTACACATAGATTGGCATGTTGTGGTAGATGGTGATCCTGCCGGTAAAAAATACGCTACTACGGTGAGAACCCAGCTCGATCAAGATATGGAAAAGCACCGTTTAACCGAGTTACCCGATCGCGATATTGAACATTTCCTCTATCATAATGGGTTTGAAGATTTTTTCCGTAGCATGGTACATATCACTGCGGATCACCCGATTCCTGCCAAAAAGATTGTTCAACGCGCAGTAAAAAAACATGCCAAGCCTGATCTTGCACTGGGCATTGTTGAGTATTGCGAAGAACATGGGCCAGAAAAAATCCCATTACTACTACGCTGGATTTTAAAACGTGTGATGACTATGGCTAGCGGCAATAATTAGCGAGTGGCAATAATAAAATGGTAGTATTACAGCGATAAAATTAATACTACCACTGCCTCTCTCGCTGTAAGGATTCGATTTAATGTACAAACTTATCGCTATCGATATGGACGGAACGTTATTAAATAGTTCTGGCAAAATTTCTGAACATAATAAACAAGCCATTACCCAAGCAAGACAACAAGGTGTTCATGTTGTATTAGCATCCGGTCGACCACTAGATGGTATGCGTGCCGCTCTTAATGAATTAGAAATGACTCAAGATAGCGATTATGTCATCAGCTATAACGGTTCATTAGTTCAAACTGTCGCAAGCAATACCATGATTCGCCAAGAAATCTTGACAGGTAAAGAGGCAAAACTATTAAATAACTGGGCAAAGCGCCTAAATGTTTTCATTCATGCTTTTTCTCTTGAACAAGGTTTAATTAGCCCACAATCTAATCCGTACACAACTCATGAGTCTGAAATTAACGGCATCACATTAACTGAGCGCCCTTTTGAAACACTTAATGATGGTGATCCAATTTTAAAAGTGATGATGGTTGAAGAAGAAGGAAAGCTAACTCAAGCGATTGAACAAATTCCACATGAACTACATCAGCAATTTACGATTGTTCGCAGCTCGCCATTCTTTTTAGAATTTATGAACCCAACCAGCGATAAAGGTTCTGGCGTACAAGCCCTAGCTAAGCACTTAGGTATTCAAGCATCGGAAGTGATGACATTAGGCGACGCCGGTAATGATCATCACATGTTGGAGTACGCTGGTTTAGGCGTTGCTATGGGGAATGCAACAGAAGCGACCAAAAAAATTGCTGATTATGTCACTGAAACGAACGAAAACAGTGGTGTTGCTCTGGCCATTGAGAAGTTTGTCCTCAAGTAATATAGGCTCTTACCTATAAACTTATACTGCGCACTAGGTTTTCCTTATCTAGTGCGTTTTTATTTGCAAATATCCCAATTTCGCCTTGACCTTAGAGTGTACTCCAAGGTGTATTCTTAGCATAACAGCCTTAATGGAGCTTAGTTATGACGACGAATAATATAAAAACACTTCACTCAATCTCAGCAATACAACCTTTAGTAGAGCCAGATAAAAAATGTTGCTCTTCAAATAACTGCAATAATAGCGAACAACAAGCGCCACAGAACCCTCAAGATAATTCCAAGAATAGTCAACTTGAATCATGGAAAGTATCTGGCATGGATTGTCCATCGTGCGCCCAAAAAATAGAAAAAGCGGTCGCGAAAATTCATGGCGTAGACAAAGTACAAGTGCTATTTGCTACTGAGAAATTATTAGTCAATTTCGCACACCCTGCAACAGTTCAACAAATTGAACAAGCTTGTCAAAATGCTGGCTTTACTTTAAATAATTTAAGCTCACCATTATCAGAAAGTGCCAATAACAAGCCTACAAATATTGTTAAAGACAACCTACAAATCATGAGTATTGCTGCTGCTATGCTGATTGGCGCACTTGCTAAAATATGGTCACCAGAAATTAGCCAATGGATATTTACATTAACTTGTTTAGTTGGTTTATATCCCATTGGTAAAAAAGCGATTCAGCTAGCAAAATCAGGTACGCCTTTCGCGATTGAGACATTGATGAGTGTTGCCGCTCTCGGCGCTTTATACTTAGGTGAAACCGCAGAAGCGGCGATGGTATTACTACTCTTTTTAATTGGTGAACGATTAGAAGCATTCGCGGCATCGAGAGCTCGTAGCGGTGTACAAAGTTTAATGGAATTAGTGCCAGAAAATGCGACTAAAATCATCAATGATGAAAGAGTTATTGTGTCTGCTGCATCACTCCAACCCGGTGATATTGTTGAGGTATCACCTGGTTCGCGCCTACCCGCTGATGGTCAACTTCAAGATGACACTGCCAGTTTTGATGAAAGTGCATTAACCGGTGAATCCATCCCTGTCGAGCATCTAAAAGGTGACAACGTAATGGCGGGTTCAATTGCGACAGACCGTGTCGTGCGATTTATGATCACATCTAAGCAAGGTGAAAATGCCATCGACCGTATCTTACATTTAATTGAAGATGCCGAATCACGCAAAGCTCCTTTAGAGCGATTTTTAGATAAGTTCAGCCGTTGGTATACCCCGTTAATGATGCTGGTAGCTTTAGCGGTAATCATTACTCCTCCGCTTGTATTTGCTCAACCTTGGGAAACATGGGTATATCGCGGTTTGGCATTGTTACTGATTGCATGCCCTTGCGCCCTTGTCATTTCAACACCTGCCGCAATTACTTCAGGGTTAGCGACTGCCGCTCGTCGTGGTGCTCTAATTAAAGGCGGTGCGGCGCTAGAACAATTAGGTAAAGTTGAAATTATGGCTTTTGATAAGACAGGGACACTTACCCAAGGAAAACCTGATGTTACCAATATCATTGGCTTAAATAATACCAATGAAAAAGACTTGATGCGTTATGCTAGCGCAGTTGAATTAGGCTCTAATCACCCACTTGCGACCTCTTTCATTCGTAAGGTAGAAGCGCAAGGTATTGCCATTCCAGAAGCAAGTAATAAACAAGCTTTAGCTGGGGTCGGTGTGCAAGGAGAAGTCGATGGGAAACTTGTTCAAATTATATCGCCTTCTAAAATGAAATTACCTTTAGGTACAGAAACTTTACGGCAAGTTCAACAACTTGAATCACAAGGTAAGACTGTAGTCGTCGTTACCCTAAATAGTCAAACAGCAATTGGTATTATTGCTTGGCAAGATACTTTAAGAAGCGATTCAAAGCTGGCGATTCAAGCGCTGCATAAGCTTGGTATCCGTTCTATTATGTTAACGGGTGATAATCCAAGAAGTGCCGAAGCGATCAGTAGTCAATTATCAATGGAATATAAAGCTAGTCTATTACCACAAGATAAAGTGACATTTGTAGAACAATTGGCGCAGCAATCTCAAGTCGCAATGGTTGGTGATGGTATCAATGATGCTCCCGCAATGAAGGCGGCAAGTGTCAGTGTAGCAATGGGAGGCGGAACCGATGTGGCATTGGAAACAGCTGATTCAGCCCTCACTCATAATCGCTTGACCGAACTGCCTGCTATGATTGAATTATCTAGAGCGACCCTTGCGAATATTCGTCAAAATGTCACCTTAGCATTAGGGTTAAAAGCCGTATTTCTTGTGACTAGCCTACTTGGTATCACTGGATTATGGGTTGCAGTATTGGCAGACAGTGGCGCAACCGCTCTAGTAACGTTGAATGCATTAAGATTGTTGAGATTTGAGCCTAAAAGCACTGATTGAACTAAAACAAGTTGAAAGTTAATGCCTCAGAAGTATGATGTGCGAATTAACGTTATCGAATAGGAAAAGCCGATGAAGATCGTTGCTGTTACTGCTTGCCCAACTGGAATCGCGCACACTTATATGGCGGCTGAGGCATTGGTTAAGTCTGCCGCACAAGCACAAATTAATATTCATGTAGAAACACAAGGTGCGATGGGAATTGATAATAAACTGACTTATAAAGATATCAGTTTAGCTCAAGTGGTTTTGATCGCATCGGATATTGAAATAGAACAAGCTGAACGATTTGAACATGCTCAAACTATTCAAGTGTCTATAGAAGATATCCTCACCAACCCTGATGCAGTGATCCAACGTTGTATAGCGCATGCAAAATAAACGTATTACCTTCTATCTAGGTTCCACTGGGTTACCAACTTGGTTGATTAAAGGTATTCACCAACAAGTCAAATCTTTTACAGGAAGTGTCACTTTAGTTAAAGTGCAATCCCTGCAACAGGTTGATGTTAAAGACTACCTCAGTGCGATGACATTAGCCTTTCACCCTTTCGAGCTTTGCCAACTAGTATTAACTGGTGAAAATGCCGAGCAGTATCAGTTACCGTTAATTACTTTCTTGCAAACTGATTGCTTTATTATTGAAACACAAGCTATCAATCTTCCGACTACATCTAATAACAGTCTCTTTCAAATCCAATGCCTTGATATTGAAAAAGAGATAAACAATTTTACGAAGCTTTATACGGCACTGTATACCGAACCAACAGACCAATTAATTCAAAAGCAATATTGCTTAAAAAGGCTGTCTCAGTTAACTCAAAATCAAGATCGCCAAGCCATAGAAGAAGCATTAAAAAAACGTGAAGCATTGTCTTCAACAGCAATGAATAATGGCGTTGCCCTACCACATTTACTTAATGCTGCAATTGATAAACCACAGCTAATTATATTAACCACCAACACGCCTTTAAATTGGGGAAGCCACTTTCCTCCTGTTACTCATATTATTGCTTTAATGCTACCAACCGATGCAAATAAGCAAACCTTATTGGCAGTGAGGCACTTGGCAATGGCTTTGGTTAATTCTGAGATTAATCAATTTATCTGCCAACATAGGCATCATTCGGAGCTACAAGCCATCATCACGTGCTTTATGAAGTTAGACAAATAACTTTACTCAACTTACCCAGTTAGTTTGTTAACTTAACTTCCAATTGACTATTCCACATACATGGCTCGAAACTCACTAGGCGTTCTACCGGTTTTATTCTTAAACACTCGAAAAAAGTAGTTCACATCGTTATAACCACACCGTAAAGCCACTTCACCTAAACGAAATGAATAACGTGTCAACATGAATTTCGCCCGCTCTAATCGAACCCAAGTGATGTAATCAGCCAAACGCATGTGACCTTGCTGGCGGAACAATCTTGATAGATGATTTGGGCTGATATTAAAGCGGTGCGCGATACTGTCTCGAGTAATGTTGCGATGGAAGTTTTCTTGAATATAAATACATATACCTTGATAAAGATCTTCACTACGACTCTGTGATGATAAATCAGGAGACAGCAACATACCGTGGCAATAAGTCATTAAAGCCATCAATAAATGTCCACCTGTGGGATGAAGATTCTTTTCTTTGGATAACGTATTTAATGCGCTGAGAATATGATCGATCGCATGGCCAGTTCGAGTTTGAATACTATGCTTCTGCACATCGAAGAAATTGGCTTCCCCTTTCCTTTTTTCAACCAAGCTAAACCCTAGCTGGCGCTTGCCAAATAGTAAGCTTAAAACGCAACAATCACTATCCCAGTCAGGCTTATTCCAGCTATTGGGCGGAATATACAAAATATCACCGGGTAGAACCTTTACTTTCGTTACGCCAAAATCAGGATCTTCAATTTCATTGATGTATTCCCCGGTGATCACAAACTCCATTCGGGAAAAGTTTACTTGATAACTGAAAGGCGGTGGAGTGGTGTGATCATTGGCAAACCACACACGATTAAAGTGCTCACGGTCAGATAGCACACCTTCTAGCACATTGATAAAAGTCTGATTCATGCGGTACAGCAGCCTTAGATTATTTAGGGAATGTATACGTTATATAGCACCACTTAATTTACCAGTGATCAGGATCACAAACAATTTCAGTGGTTACAATAATCCAGTAAATGCAACTTATATGCACTATTCTTTCTTTAGTAAATGACCAACAATTCATATCAACAATACATCAATACTAATAATAGGTACTGCCATGATTACCCAGTTGATTAATGCAAATCTAATCTGCTTAAATCTAAAAGCGACCACCAAGGACGAAGTGTTCAATGAAATGGTGACGATTTTAAATTCCCAAGGCAAGCTCAGCGATAAAGCTCAATTTTTGAAAGATATTTATGCTCGTGAAGAAATTGGTAATACAGGTTTTGAAGAAGGCGTCGCAATTCCACACGCAAAAAGTGCAGCGGTAGCAGAGCCTGCGGTAGCCATTGGTATCAGTCGTTCTGGTATTGAATATGGTGCCGAAGACGGTGAAGATTCGAAACTATTCTTCATGATCGCCTCTCCTGATGGCGGCGCTGATCACCATATCGAAGTATTAGCAGAACTATCATCAAAATTAATCGAAGATGGCTTTATTGAAGCATTTTTTAAAGCTGAAACACCTGAAGCGGCTCTAGCATTATTGCTTGAAAAGAAAGAAGTTGAAAACACGGTTGCGGCAGATAAAGGCTTAATCATTGGGGTTACGGGTTGTCCTGCTGGTATAGCCCATACTTACCTTGCAGCTGAAGGTTTAGAGAAAGCTGCCGCAGAAATGGGTTACGAAATTAAAGTTGAAACCAATGGTTCGATTGGTGTTAAAAATGCACCAACTCAAGAAGAAATCGACCGTGCGGTAGCCATCGTAGTGAGCTGTGATAAGCAAGTTGATATGGCCCGATTTAATGGTAAGAAGCTTATACAAACAGGTGTAAAAGCACCTATTAGTAATGGTAAAGGCGTCATTCAACAAGCTCTCGATGCTGCACCTTATCAAGCCGATGCTAGCAGTAATACCAAAGAAGAAAAATCAGGAGCTAATTCTGGACGCTCAAATCTTTATCGTTACTTAATGAATGGCGTATCACACATGATCCCGTTTGTGGTAACTGGTGGTTTGATGATTGCGCTTTCACTAGCAATTGGTGGTGAACCAACACCAAACGGCATGCAAATTCCAGATGGTAGCTTGTGGAACCAAGTATTAAATGTGGGTGTTGTGGCCTTTACTTTAATGATTCCTATACTAGCAGGCTATATTGCTTATGCCATTGGCGATCGCGCAGCACTTGCACCAGGTTTTATTGGTGGCTGGATTGCTAATAATGGCTCTTTTTACGGTGCCGAAGCGGGTACAGGCTTTATTGGTGCCATCATCGCAGGTCTGCTAGTGGGTTACTTTGTTCGCTTTATTGCACAGCGTGAGTATCACAAAATGATCGCACCACTTGTGCCAATAATGATTGCTCCAATCTTAGGTACAGTATTTATTGCTTCATTGTTTATCTTCGTGATTGGTGCACCGATTGCTGACCTAATGCAGTGGTTAAACGCAGTACTAACGGAAATGAGCACAGGTAACGTAGTTCTACTAGGTATTGTTCTTGGTGGTATGGCTGGTTTCGATATGGGTGGCCCATTCAACAAAGTCGCCTTCCTATTCTCTGTCGGTATGATTGCAAGTGGCCAAACTCAATTCATGGGTGCAATGGCCGTGGCTATTCCAATTGCTCCTCTGGGTATGGCGCTAGCAACCGTCATTGGCCGCAAATTTGGTATCTTTGAAGACAGCGAAATTGAAGCAGGTAAAGCTGCAGGTGCAATGGGCTTAGTCGGTATCTCTGAAGGTGCCATTCCATTTGCAGCGCAAGATCCACTATCGGTAATCCCAGCAAACGTACTTGGTTCTATGGTTGGCGCAGTAATGGCATTTTCATTCGGCATTACCAACAGCGTAGCTCACGGTGGTCCTGTGGTTGCACTACTCGGTGCGATGAACAAACCTTTGCTGGCGATTCTATGCATGGCAACAGGTGCAGTGGTAACCGCTGTAGTTTGTGTCGCATTGAAAAAAATGCGCCAAGCAAAAATGGCAACAGCATAATAAAGAATGAAATAACTTCTGAACATTTTGAATCCAATGCAGGCTATAATGCCTGCATTGTTTTTTCCAAATTTTAATTTTATATACCCAATATGATTCGAGTTGTCGTTCAGGATCTAAGGTATGACCGTAAAGGATTATTATGAAAACTCTTCCTCCTTTTATTTTCATGCAAAACGTTATTCAAGATTACGCATGGGGCAGTACGTCATCGATTCAACAGCTTTTCAATATCCCAAATCCTGATAATAAGCCTCAAGCTGAAATTTGGATGGGCGCGCACTCTAACGGCTGCTCTCAAGTCGACATAAATGGAGAAATCGTTCGTTTAGATAGCATCATTGAACAAAACAAAACGGCGATATTAGGTGAGCGTACTGAAAAACGTTTCAACGAACTACCATACCTGTTTAAAGTTCTTGCAGCAGAAAAAGCCCTTTCCATTCAAGTTCACCCAAGCAAACAAGCAGCAGAAGTTGGCTTTGAAAAAGAAAACCAAGCAGGAATTGATTTAAAAGCAGCAAACCGGAATTATAAAGATCCCAATCATAAGCCTGAATTGGTCTACGCATTAACGCCATATCAAGCAATGAATGGTTTCCGAGATTTTAAAGATATTATTCGTATGTTTGAAACGGTGAATGCCCCTGCTCTACAAACACAGGTTGCGGCATTAAAAGACAATCAAACCGAATCAGGCTTAAGTCAATTTTTTGAAGCTATTTTGTCCCTAACTGGTGAAGCAAAAGACTCTTCGATTCAGGCATTAATGGCTCACGCACAGGAATACAAAGGCAACGAACTCGCTGACCTATTAATTGAATTAGAAAAACAATATCCAGGTGATGTCGGTTTATTTGCCCCATTGATGTTACATGTGATCACACTAAAACCGGGTGAAGCTATGTTCCTTGATGCATGTACTCCTCATGCATACATAAAAGGTACAGGTTTAGAAATCATGGCTAATTCAGATAATGTATTACGTGCCGGGTTAACCCCAAAATATATGGATATTCCAGAACTCATTGCCAATACAATTTGCCAACCAAAACCAAGCAACGAAATTCTTCTAGCACCAAAAGAAGAAAAAAATGCTAAACACTATCCAATTCCAGTCGATGATTTTAAATTCAGTGTCTATGAGTGTGAAGCAAACTTAACCTGTGATAGTGCTGAGATCATTTTTGCTATCAATGCTGATGTCACGCTTACCCACCCGAGTGGCTATATTTTAGTGCTAACTAAAGGTGAGTCAGCGTTTATTCCATACTCTGCCGGTGAATACAGAGTATTAAGCTCTGGCTGTTTTGCTCGTGCATATAACTAGCTTAGAAATAATATAAATTACGCTTTGTGATAAGTGTATTGAGTCGATATCTCAAACCGTGCCACACTATTTTTGTGGCACGGTTTTTTATTATTATCAGACCAACTTATTGCACGCTTGGAAAATAAACGAAAGGTGTTAAAATCCTGTCTCCAAAACATAGGATTGCTCATGTTAAAACAATTATTACTGGCTACAACCGTTTGTATCACCCTTTCAGCTTGTAACGATTCTTCAAGCTCGAACTCTGAACCATCTGAATCTCTGACTGAGCTTAATTTTTCTTCATTAACCAATGTCTCTAGCATCGCTCGAATTGATGGTTCAAATGATAATGAAGGCACTCACCTTATTGGGTTTGATTCTAATGGGTCAACTATCGGTGATATTTCAAATGTAAATGTCGACAAATTTACACCCGTGTCTAATGGTGGTTTTATCGTTGAAGTAACAGAGAATCATCGTTCTCATTACCAATATCAAAACTTAAGTGATAGTGTTGAGCAACATGATCCTATCAATCATACCTATCGAAAACCTGTTTGGTATTATGTACAAACATCGACTTCTGATGATGGGACAATCCAAGCTGGTGAATATTTCTTAATTTCTGACAATAAAGATTTACCTGAATTTATTGGTGAGAATAGTAAAGGTTTATTAGTTTTTTCTAACGGTGAAACCTTTAATACCAGCTCTTATACTCGGGGCCACTTTTATAACAACCTTAAATTGAATACTAAATCTATTATTGATGCTATTTCTAAATTAACTGATGAAAACTCTAATGAATCAATTATTGAAGTGTTAGAGCAACTTATTGAGAATAAAACATTAGAAAAAGCAAAACATATTATTCAGATAAGCGGTGATACATTATTATCAACTAGCACGAACCTCGGTGATGTATTAATAGAAACAAATAAAGGTGCCCCGGCCTCGTTCAGTAATGAAATTTGTAATAGTGATAAGCTTACTGTCGCACAACAAATTACTTGTAAAACGGTAGTGATTCCAGCTATCAATTCTGGTGTGGTTTCAGGCTTACTCGGAATTGATAATAAAATTAAAAATCTCAGCAATGTAAACCAGATCCTTACTGTGCATAATTCGGAATTAACTTTATTGAATACTGGATTATTAAACAGCGATGCTGAACTTGATGAATCTTTAGCAGGTGGTTGGGATGGTGAAATTGCTCTTAACCCACGCAATCAAGACGATGCACAAACATTGGCTTTAAGCCGATCTTTTAATGGCAACGATTGTGATGATGGAAACAAACAATGTTTGTATTCTATCTCAGAAACAGAATCAGAAACGGGGCCATTGACAAATAAAGTAAAAACCTTAACAAGTGATTTTGTTATTAATGCCAACACTGGTTTCGAAACAGGAAGTGAAGCTGGCCAAATCGAAGGCGGCCAGCAAAACTACCTTTGGGTAAATGACCATTATATTGTAATTAAAGAATCAACTCAGATTTCTATCATCAAACGTGAGGATAATTCGATTTCAACTATCCTTGCTGGAACTGAAATCGACACTATCAACTTAACCGACGACAGTCAGTTGTACATCACAGCAACTGACTCATCAGGCCAAACAGCGGCTTATATTTATGATATTGCTTCAGGAGCGGGTTTAGATACGCCGATTACCAATGAAAAACTGCATGCTTTCAAAGCCTTGATTAAATAGCTTCACCCCGCAACTCTCTAAGCGTTTATCTTCACCAAGATAAGCGCTTTTTTATACATCCCCTTTAGCGACAAAATCCCTCACTTTCAAAATTTGACGGGTATCACATAGCCTTCATATCGTCTATAATGCGCGCTAATTCATAATCACACGTGCATTTACAAACACGGTGAGCCATGATTAAAAATTTAAAGATTAAACCAGAGGAACGCCGTTATCTTAAGTACAGCTAATATCACCATGCAATTTGGTGCAAAACCCCTATTCGAAAACATCTCTGTTAAATTTGGTGACGGTAACCGCTATGGTTTGATCGGTGCTAACGGCTGTGGTAAATCCACCTTTATGAAAATATTAAGTGGTGAACTTGAGCCTAGTTCTGGTAACGTGAGTGTTGATCCTAACGAACGCGTTGCAAAATTGAATCAGGATCAGTTTGCTTACGAAGAGTTTACGGTTATCGATACCGTTATCATGGGCCATAAAGAACTTTGGGAAATCAAGGTTGAGCGTGATCGCATCTACTCTTTAGCGGAAATGAGCGAAGAAGATGGCATGAAAGTGGCCGATCTTGAAACGCAATTTGCTGAAATGGATGGTTATACCGCCGAAGCTCGTGCAGGTGATTTACTTTTATCCGTAGGTATTCCAACAGAACAACATTGGGGCCCAATGAGTGAAATCGCTCCAGGTTGGAAACTGCGTGTTCTTTTGGCACAAGTATTGTTTGCCGATCCAAACATCATGCTACTTGATGAACCGACCAACAACTTGGATATGGATACTATTCGCTGGTTAGAAGATACACTAAACCAACGTAACTGCACCATGGTCATCATCTCGCATGACCGTCACTTTCTAAATGAAGTTTGTACACACATGGCCGATATCGACTACGGTGAGCTACGTGTCTACCCTGGTAATTACGATGACTACATGTTCGCAGCGACTCAAGCTCGTGAGCGTTTGTTATCCGATAATGCGAAGAAAAAAGCACAAATCGCGGAACTACAAACGTTCGTATCTCGCTTCTCTGCTAACGCATCAAAAGCAAAACAAGCGACTTCCCGTGCTAAACAAATTGATAAGATCCAGTTAGAAGAAGTAAAAGCCTCTAGCCGTCAGAACCCATTTATTCGTTTCGAGCAATCAAAAGAGTTATTCCGTAATGCTTTAGAAGTCGAAAACTTATCACAAGGTTTTGAAACCACGCTTTACTCAGATTTCAATGCCATTTTCGAGGTAGGTGAACGTGTTGCGATTATCGGTGAAAACGGCGTGGGCAAGACTACCCTATTAAATACACTCGCGGGTGCTCTAGAGCCAAAAACTGGTAGCTACAAATGGTCTGAAAACTCAAATATTGGTTACTACGCTCAAGATCATGCTCATGAATTTGCAGAAGATCTAAAAGTTTTTGATTGGATGGCACAATGGCGTCAAGAAGGTGACGATGAGCAAGTGGTTCGTAGCTTCCTAGGTCGTATGTTGTTTGGCCAAGATGATATTAAGAAACGCGTTCAAGTACTTTCCGGTGGTGAACAAGGTCGTATGTTACTTGGTAAATTAATGATGCATAAACCAAACATGCTGTTGATGGATGAACCAACCAACCACATGGATATGGAATCAATCGAATCATTAAACTTAGCACTTGAGAACTACAAAGGTACACTGTTCTTCGTCTCACACGATCGCCAGTTCGTATCATCACTAGCCACTCGTATTCTTGAGATTCGTGATGGTCAGATTCATGACTTCCGCGGTACTTACGATGAGCTACTAAAAGCACGTGCTGCTACAGCTTAAATAAAGAGATAAACACACAAAAGCGAGCCTAAACGGCTCGCTTTTTTATTACATTCAATGTCAAGGCTAGTGATCTTCCGAGATCAACAACCCCAAATATTACTTCATTAAAGCAACAGATTCTTGAGCAATAACAAACTCTTCATTGGTTGGGATAACCATAGCAACTGGAGAGTCTTCAGTGGTAATAATTCCTTCTTCACCAAAGCGAGCGTCTGCATCTGCTTGAGCATTTTCTTTGTAACCGAAGATCTTAAGGTAGTTAAGAATTTCACTACGGATTGGTAGCGAGTTTTCACCAATGCCCCCAGTAAAAATAATACCGTCTAGGTTATCTAACGCCACCATGTATGAACCGATGTATTTTGCAACGCGGTAAGTAAACACTTGAAAAGCCAGTTTGGCACCTTCATGCCCTTCTTCCATCGCTTCTAAAACGCCGCGCGCATCTGAAGTTAAGCCAGATACACCTAGGAAACCTGATTTTTTATTCAGTGTGTCGAAAACTTTTTCTGCAGACCAACCTTTGTTGATCAAAAACTCAATAATACCTGGATCTAAATCACCGCAACGTGTGCCCATCATTAGGCCAGCAAGTGGCGTGAAGCCCATACTAGTATCAACACTTTTGCCATCTTTAATTGCACAAACCGAAGCGCCATTACCTAAGTGAACAGAAATAAAGCTACACTCATCAACAGGTTTGTTGATCATCTTTGCAGCTTCACGGCTTACAAAGTAGTGACTTGTACCATGGAAACCATAACGACGAATCGCATACTCATCGTATAACTTTTTATCAATTGCACCAGTGTAGGCTTTTGGTGGCATAGTTTGATGGAAAGCGGTGTCGAATACTGCGAATTGAGGAAGAGATGGAAAAGCTTCTAGAGCGGCTTTAATACCAATGACATTGGCTGGAGCATGAAGTGGAGCAAGTTCTTTTACGGATTCGATATCTTTTAAAACTTGTTGGTCAATCTGAACTGTTTTAGTAAATTTCTCACCACCATGAACAATACGGTGACCAATCGCAATAACATCATTGGTCAGGTTATATTCATTTACTATATCGACCAATTTTTTGACGGCTAGTTGATGGTGATTTTCTTCACCTACGATGGAAACTTCTTGTTTATTCCCTTGATACTTCCAACTCATTCTTGAGTCTTCTAACCCGAAACATTCACCTAAGCCAGTTAAAGCGGCCTCACCTGTTTGAGAATCAATGACAGCGAATTTTAATGAAGAACTGCCCGAGTTGATAACTAATACGTATTTGTTTGACATGAGTTTCTCTTTTGTGCGGTCTGTAGAATCTACACTATATTATATTTTGCGTGTAAGTTTCATTACATTATTCAATATTTTTTTAATCTTTCAACTTTATTTTGGTAGTTTCAGCAATGAGAAATGATTTGATTGATCTAAAACAAGGGATGATTTCTTTTAGAAATTAAATTAAATACTAGGTCAACAGACACTAAATACAAAAAAGCCGAGATATCACTATCTCGGCTGTTATTTATATTTTTATGCTAGAGCTTAGCCTTCACGGTTACCGCGTGGCGCTGGCTTACCAGCTGGTTTTGGACCTCTGTTGCGGTCGAAACGACGCTCACCATTACCAGAACCACCTTCACGACGACCACGATGACCTTCACCACCACGCCCACGGAAACCACCACCATCACGACGAGGACCACCAGAGCGCGGACCACGTGATTCACGGAAGTCATCAAAGTCACACACTACTGCGCCAACTTCTTTTTGACGAATACGTAATTTCTTAAGTTTGCCAGCAACTTCTGAAGTCATTGCTTTTGGAAGCTGAACAAACGTGTGACCTTGAGCCAGTTTAATAGCACCAATTGAATGCTTAGTTAAGCCAAGTTCGTTTGCAAGTGCACCTACGATATCTTTAACTTGAACACCACTATCACGGCCAACTTGCAATTGGTAAGTATCCCAATCTTGCTTAGTACCACCGAATGAACGACCGCCGTCACGACCACCATCACGAGGATTTTCACGACGCTCTTTACGACGCTTGTTATCACGCTCAATCGCTTCGATCATTGGATCCGGACCAGTGTAGAATAATGGACGCTTACCTTGCTGACGTTGAAGAAGAATTGCAGCTAGTGTTGCAGCATCTACTTCTAAAGACGCTTGAAGTTTCTCAATTAACTCAGCAAAGTTTGCAATTGAGCTATTTGATTTCTCAGCTTCTAATTCAGCACTTAATTTAACAAGGCGAGCTTCCGCGACTTTATCACGGTTAGGAAGTTGAATTTCTTCCATGCTTGATTTCGTTACACGCTCAATAGTGCGAAGCATACGAATTTGGTTTGTACGAACCAATAATACGGCTTTACCAGTACGTCCAGCACGGCCAGTACGACCGATACGGTGAATGTATGATTCAGTATCGAATGGGATATCGTAGTTGAATACGTGAGTAATACGTGGAACATCAAGACCACGAGCCACTACGTCTGTTGCAACTAGGATATCAATTACGCCACGTTTGATGTTATCAACGGTACGTTCACGTTGTGCTTGAGGAATATCACCGTGCAATGCCGCAGATTTAAAGCCGCGTGCAGATAACCAATCCGACAGACGTTCAGTATCTTGGCGAGTACGAACGAACACGATTGAAGCATCAGTGTCTTCAGTTTCAAGTAGACGAGTCATTGCTTCGTCTTTTTCTACGCCCTTCACTACCCAATATTGCTGCTCAACTTTAGCAACAGTACGGTTTTCGCCAGCAACGTCAACTCGAGCTGGGTTGCGTAGGAAGCGGTCAACAATGGTTTTTACCATCGGAGGCATAGTTGCTGAGAATAATACACGTTGTGCAGATTCTGGTGCTTGTTCCATGATCCAAGTTACATCATCAACAAAGCCCATTTTTAGCATTTCATCAGCTTCATCAAGAACGAAAGTTTTCACTTCATCAAGATGTAGAGTACGACGATTAATTAAATCTTTAACACGACCAGGCGTACCAACAACAATATGTGAACCATTTTTAAGCGCACGCATTTGATCAACGATAGATGCACCACCGTAGATTTCGATTACTTTTAGGCCTTTAATTTTTTGGCCAAGTGTTTTGATTTCTGCTGCTACTTGAATTGCAAGCTCACGAGTTGGTGCCATAACGATGGCTTGTGGCTTGTGTTGACCTAGGTCGATTTTATTTAGAACAGGTAAAGAAAACGCAGCTGTTTTACCAGTACCGGTTTGTGCTTTACCTAGCGCATCTTTACCTTCTAAAAGGAAAGGAATAGATGCTGCTTGAATTGGAGTTGGGGTTTCAAAGCCCATAGAGTTAAGTGCAGATAGAAGGTTTTCGTTTAGATCAAGATCGACGAATTTGATTTGATTTTCTGACATGGGGTTCCTACTTATTTAAGGAAAATTTCGGTCCCATTAAGCTCTACTACCTCTAATACCTACCCTAACATCTAGTATCCATACATATCATGGATTAGGTAGAAAACGCCTTAAGCTGTTTCGGGACATCATTAAGGGAGGCGCATTCTGCCTGATAAACACAAAAAAAGCCAGAGAAAATTGAATTTCATCACATTTTTGTTCTAATCAGGCCAAATTTTATAAAAAACTCTCCTATCTCTTTATTTTTAGACGTCTAGCCGTCACCAAGGTTACATTTTTATTATTTAACACAAACCGCAACAACTTTAAAGCAGCATTTTGTCTTTGTTTAAAGCAATACAGTGGTAATCCATTGGTGCAATCATTATAGTGTCACCAGAATATACCCAAGTGATAAACTCGCATCTTGAAATTACTTGGGTATAACCCCAAAAACTCATAAAGAATTTTTCTATGTTTTCTGATAATCCGCTGTTAGCCCAACTTAAACAACAAATGAAAGAAAACCTACCTAAAAAAGAAGGTACGGTAAAAGCAACTGATAAAGCATTCGGTTTTTTAGAAGTGGATAGCAAAACTAGCTATTTCATCCCGCCTGCTTCTATGAAGAAATGTATTCACGGTGACAAAGTTGTCGCGATTATTCGCTCTGAGAACGATAAAGAAAGCGCAGAACCAGATGAATTGGTTGAACCTGCTTTAACGCGTTTTATTGCTCGTATTAAGTTATTCAAAGGCCGCTTAAATGTCGTACCAGATCACCCGCAACTTAAAAAGCTCTCTTTAAAAGCGAAAGCGCGAAAAGGTGTTAACCCTGAAACACTAAAAGACGGTGACTGGGTTGTCGCACACCTTGTTGACCACCCCCTTGCTAAAGATTGCGACAAAGATAACTTCTTTGTTGAAATTTCAGAAAAGATCACCGATTCCGATGACAAAATTGCCCCTTGGTGGGTAACGTTGGCACAAAACGATTTACCGAATTGTGAACCACAAGGTTTAGAAGATGGTCAAGAATGGCAATTAAAAGATGATGAAGCTCTACAACGCGTTGATCTGACAAACACCCCATTTGTGACAATTGATGGCGCATCGACGAAAGATATGGATGATGCCCTTTATGCAGAGCAATTAGATACTGGCGATTTCAAATTAACCATTGCAATTGCTGATCCTACCGCCTACATCACACCTGATTCAGATATGGATACGGTAGCAAGAAAGCGCGGCTTCACTATCTACCTTCCAGGTCGCAACATTCCAATGTTGCCTCGAGATCTAGCCGATGATTTATGTTCACTTAAACAAGATGAACTTCGTGCAGCTCTATGTTGTCGTGTAACCGTAAGCAAGGATGGCGTGATTGGTGATGATATCCAGTTCTTTGCCGCTAACATTCAATCACATGCTCGTCTTGTTTATGACCACGTTTCTGATTGGTTAGAAACCGGCAGTTGTGAAGCATGGCAACCCAATGACACTATCGCCAACGTAGTCTCTACCCTGCACAAATTTGCGCAAGCGCGTAGTGAATGGCGTCAAAATAACGCTGTGGTTTTCCCAGATCGCCCAGATTACCGCTTTGAGTTAAGTGAAGATAACGATGTGGTGGCGATTCATGCTGATATGCGTCGCACTGCTAATAAACTCGTTGAAGAGTCAATGATCACCGCTAACATCTGTGCCGGTACTGTGCTTAAAGATAAATTTGAATCTGGTATTTTCAACACTCACGCTGGCTTTAAAGAGGATAAAGTAAAAGAAGTTATCTCACTGATTAATCCAGAAGGTGAATTGCCATTTACTGCTGAAAGCATTGTGACATTAGAAGGTTTCAGCGCCCTACGTCGTTGGTTAACCGCACAGAATGAAAAATACCTAGACAACCGTATTCGTAAATTCCAAGCTTACAGCGAAATTAATCATAAACCAGAACAACACTTTGCAATGGGATTGGATATTTACGCCACTTGGACTTCACCAATTCGTAAATACGGCGACATGATCAACCATCGCATGTTGAAAGCGCTAATTTTAGATAAGGCGCCAGTGCAAACGCCAGATGAAAGTGTCGGTGCTGAGTTATCACTTTGCCGTCGTTATCACGGAATGGCGGAACGTAATGTCTCTGATTGGTTATACGCTCGCACTCTGCTTAATGAACCAGAAAAAGGCACTAAATATCAAGCTGAGATCTTTGATATTAATCGTGCTGGTGCTCGTGTTCGTCTGTTAGAAAACGGGGCAGCTGCTTTCATTCCTTGTTCACAAATTATCGACAACAAAGAACGAATTGCCGCTTCACGTGAACTCGGTACAATTGAAATTGATGGCACCGTTGAGTTCAAACTTGGTGATACTATTGAAGTTGTACTAACGTCCGTCAGTATTGATAACCGTAATATCGTGGCAAAACCAACGCAAATTTTTGCGTCACTGCCAGAATCCGTTGAGCCGACTAAAGACGAAGCCGATTCTGAATAATTTAATATATAAATAACCTCATATTTAGATAATACACCGATCTTTTAACGCCTAACTGAGGTTAAATAGAAAAACTAAGGCTACCCATTTTTAATGCGGTGGCCTTTTTTAATGATATAATTCAACTACCGCCAGATACATTCTTCGGCATCTTTCTCGATTATCGATAATAAAATCATTGGGTTTGAATGAGCAAAATGAACAGGATGTGGCAACCATTCAGGTTCGACTAACGAAGCATCTTCGGCACTGTTAATATACAGTTCCCATATCTCATGACTTGAATCGTAATCTAATTTGGCAACTTCAATCGTGTGACTACAGTGCAGCGAATCAACTGAAAATACCGCGTTAGAAAAAATCAAAACTTTAGTGGCTTCATCGCTATCAAAACAGGCTTTCCCTTGACCAACGGGTACACTACCATTTCGATAATGACAGAGTTGTTCGCAACGTTTAAGTAATCGACGCCAATCTAGTTCATTAATCATAGTAAACCTCCACTATGAGTATATACCCAGTGACTTCAATATGCAGAATTCAAAGCTATCACCCAAGTCTTTACACTACGGCATGATTCACTCATCACGATTTCACTTTATCTTTAAGGCGTGTTTATCCGCCAGTTTAGTCACAAAACTGTCACACAAACGACATAGAATAATGACAAGTTTTATTGCCGTTAATCATATTGGAGAACTACATGTTTCGAGCTTTACTAGCTACCCTTTTATCTTCAGTACTCTTTGTTTCCGCTGTTCAAGCTAAACAAATTGTTGTCTCTGGCTCTACTTCTGTCACTCGAGTGATGGATGTATTAGCCGAGAAATATAACCAAGCCCACCCTGAAGATTATATTGCCGTTCAAGGCGTTGATTCGACCGCAGGTATTGTACTTGCTGAGAAAGGTGTAGCAGATTTTGGGATGAGTTCTCGCTACTTAACAGAAGCAGAAGCTAACGAACAAGTTGCTATTGTACCAATCGCTCATGATGGTATTGCGGTAGCCACAAACATTCAAAATCCAGTTCAAAGCCTAACACGAGATCAACTGGCTAAAATTTATCTTGGTGAAATAAAGAACTGGAAAGAAGTTGGTGGCGCAGATCAAGTGATTGCCGTAGTCACTCGTGAAGCATCATCAGGATCACGTTATAGCTTTGAAACTCAATTGGGCTTGACTAAAGTAATCAATGGACAAAGTGTTTCTAACATCAATGCCAAAAGCTTAGTTGTAAACAGCAATGGTATGATGAAAACGCTGATTAACAACAATCCACAAGCTATCGGATTCGTTTCAATGGGTTCAATTGATCGTTCGATTAAAGCGATAGAATTAGAAGGTATTAAACCGACGCAAGAAAACATTGCCAACGGAAAATACAAATTAGCTCGCCCTTTCTTAATTATTTATAAAAAAGATCACCTAGAAGAGCGTGCCGAAAAGTTTTTAGACTACGTGCTATCTAATGAAGGACAGCAACTTATCGAAAGCTATGGTTATACTGCGATAAAACAATAGTCTATACCCAAATAACTTGGCTATAAATTCAGACAAAAAAATAGCCCGCAATCAATGCGGGCTATTTTCGTTCAATATATTGTGGAATCTATTCGCCTTATTTGGCTAACTCACTGACGGTATCTGATAAAGAATCCGTACCATGTTGAAAACTATCCGCAGCATCTTCAATATGGTCATAAAGACTTTCCATATCGCGCATGTTCAACATATCTAAAATGTCATCTTGGTAATTAATGCCGATACCGATACCAATGGCAATCAATAAAATCCAAAAAACTAACTTACCCATATTACCCTTTCTCATTCCAATGGAATATCTGGCGCTAATTTTACACAAATTAAACAATCCGTCCATAATTGCTGATATAACACAAAATGTATGCTGCTCTTTGGGGTTAAATTTTGTTCGAGATAAAAGTGGTTTAGGCAAGTCGGTTGTAGCCTAGTTGTTCTAAGTAAATGAACCTTAACACAGATTAAAACACTTTTAGCCGCCCCCTTTGGACAGCGTTTGTCGACCGTTTTGGCTTCATTTTCCGATTCTCTCACACAATATCGATTTTAAGGACAACCCTATGCAAACGCCACTTTCTCATCAAACACAAGATTCCGCATCCGAACAACAACTGGATAATATCATCGAACGCATAGTAGACATGAGCCCAAAGCAGCTCACGAAAGTTCAACAATTCTTAGATGAAATGGAAGCGGTACACGATTTTTCCTCTCCTGTATTAACCGAACAAGAGAAATTAACCCTAGCTAAAATTTTTCAGGTATGACCTAAACATCAGAAAATGGCCTAAAATAGATATTCCCCTTTAAAATCTATGGATAACATGGATAATAGCGGCTCAAAATAAAACCCTGACCAAATTAGGTAAAACATTATGTCTATAGAAGCTACGCTACTTGAACGTTGCGAATCAAAATGTGAGCTTTGCTCTTCAACTTCTTCATTAGCGCCTTTAGCGATTGCGCCGCAAACTCAAATCACTGTCGATTATGCAGCGATGCTTTGTGATACTTGTCGCGCACAAATTGAATCACCAGAAGACATGGATGTAAACCACTGGCGTTGTCTTAATGACAGCATGTGGAGCCAAGTACCACAAGTGCAAGTTCTTGCATGGCGTCAACTGACGCACCTTTCTCGTAAAGGTGAAACTTGGGCAAATGAACTTTTAGATATGATGTATCTTGAAGACGAAACCAAGAAGTGGGCAGAAACCGGAATGGATGAAGACGAAGATAAGCCTCGTGATGTAAACGGTGTTGAGCTGAAAAAAGGCGACGACGTAACCATCATTAAAGATCTACCAATCAAAGGTTCTTCTCAAGTGATCAAGCAAGGTACTGTAGTACGCGGTATCAGCTTATCAGATGACCCTAAATTGGTATCTGGTAAAGCCAATGGCCAATCAATGTACATCATTGCTGAGTACTGTCGTAAGAAGTAATTGATAGCAATGTTACTGAGTCAATAAAAATGCCGCTTCATTCAGTGTGAAGCGGCATTTTTGTGTCTAATGTTAGCCTTAAATATAGTCACTTTTTCATTGCTGATATTATTAGCATCATTGGTCTTCTTAGCTCATCATGCCATCCCATTTTTTCAACTAACTCACTTGATGGTTTAGGCTCTAAAACCGATTTTATTTCAAACCCTTCTTTAAGCAGTGCTGATATATGGGTTTCAATAGTACGATGGTATTTAATGACTTCACTACCTAAAAATTCTGTTTTTCTTAATCCTTCATGAAAATAGTTATCCAATGGCCAATGCTGAACACATTCATTCTCATAGTGCCAGTTTTGAGAACTATTTGACGTAAATACTGGGTGTTCAACTGAATAACAAATAAAGCCATTTGGTTTTAATAGCTTAAATGCCCTCCTAAAAACTGAACTTAAATCTTCAATATAATGTAAGGCTAACGAACTGAATATCACATCAAACGTTTCTTCATCAGCATTAAAATCTTCGATTGCACAACGCTCATATTGAATGTTTTCATTTCTCGTCATTTCGCGAGCTTTTGTAAGCATTTTTTCTGATAAATCTATGCCAATGACAGTCTTTGCACCCTGTTCAATCGCGTATTGACAGTGCCATCCATAGCCACAACCAAGATCAAGGACATTCTTATTTGATAAATCAGGCAAGTTAGCTCGAAAAACTTCCCACTCACCTGCTGAGCTTAAACCATCGATAGACCTAGGCATTTTCGAGTAAGCTTCAAAGAATTCCATATCATCATATTTATTTTGTTTCATCGTTATTCTCCAAATTTAAACAAAGCGGATAATAGCAGGAAAGCCTAGATAAAAAAGACTCTCTTAGAATTGAATAATGAGCGATGTAACCTTGTATTTACAGCTGACTATCAATGTCTTTTTAACCTCAGCTTCGGATAAGAGTGTCACAATAATTAACCTAACCCACTGATATACAAATTATAAAAACACTTGTCAGGCATCTAGGATTGATGACTTTCTCTCAATGCTGCAATTTGGGATGGATAACAAGGCAAAATCATAAGTCAATAGCAGGCCTATAGTGTTGATTTTAACGAAGTTAGACGCCTAAAGTGCTGTATTGAGTGACTTCTAGTTATCCGCAGCTGAGGTTTTTTACATGCTGGAGACCTTAAAAAGTCACCAATATTGCATGTACGATTATCCATATGACATAAAAAAAGCCACCATTGGTGGCTTTAATGAATTGTAGGTTTACCTTTTACTCTGTCCGTTGCCCTAATTTTACTGAGCCATCGGTGTTGAACCATAAAGCTTCTGAACGTCGACGGCCAATTAAAATCGGACCGTCATCGAAGAATAAGAAGTTCTTCCAATGTTTTTTAAATATCGCCCATTTAGTTTCGATGATGTTGTACTTTTCATAACAGAAGTAGACCGTTACGTCATCTTGCCAATCGATATGATCTAGAATTGCTTGAGGCAGTTCGGGCTCATCGGCATCCCACGCTTCGGACCAATCGACTTCATCTAACCAATTGCTCGCTTTACTTGGCCAATCACCAGAGCTTAAACGATCGGCATCTGGGCTTTGCTTACTAATATTTTCAATCCATAATTGTGCAGCACGTTGCTGAGAAATGGGTTTGATATGCACCAACTCTTCTTCTGGCACAGGAAGAGATTGATGAGTGAAAATCCACTTTCTTTGGTATTGCTCCAAAGGTGTATACGACATAGTAACTCGCTTTGTTTAATTTCTTATTGGTCTTTCAACCAGCCATTTTTTACTGCTTCAGCGACGATTTGCTGTGTTTTTTGCCACAAAGTTTCTGAGCCATATTCAATTTTTGCATTGACGGTTAGCGCCTGGGTTTTAGTTACACCATGCTCTTTCCAGCTTTGCCCATTGTTATAGTAGTTCAGTAGCATTGGTATTAAACGGTCGAGCGCCTTGGCAAACTTCGCTTCAGGGCTTTGTGCTTGTTCAAATTCTTGCCAGATAGCCATCAACTCTGCACCTTGTTCATCGGGCAACATACCAAACAACCGCTGAGCAGCTTTAAACTCATTTTCTTCTTGCACTTGTGATGCAGCGGTGTCGTACACGAAAGTATCACCAGCATCAATTTCCACGATATCGTGTAACAGCAACATTTTAACAACTTTGGTAATGTCTACTGGCTCATTCGCATGTTCTTCCATTAACAATGCCATCATCGCAACATGCCAACTATGTTCAGCTGTATTTTCTAAACGCCCTTCTGCTGCTTTTACACGAGTACGGCGTAACACGGCTTTCAGCTTGTCGAGCTCCATTAGCAAAGTGAGTTGTTTATCAAGTCGTTCCACGTAATCCCCTTTAATCCAATGCTATGCTTCTGTTCGCCATGCTGAATTTATCAAAGACATTAATCGATGTGTTTCCCATTGGCCATTAATTAATA
The DNA here is from genome assembly GCF_002218005.2 of Vibrio algivorus. Classification (GTDB taxonomy): domain Bacteria; phylum Pseudomonadota; class Gammaproteobacteria; order Enterobacterales; family Vibrionaceae; genus Vibrio; species Vibrio algivorus. The sequence goes on along the minus strand of NZ_AP018678.1, from coordinate 1,210,898 downwards.
AATAGTCTTTTGCGATGCCTTCAAATTCAAAACCTAAATTATCGAGTAATTTCTCACTACGGCGATTCTCTGGCATATAGGCGGCCATGATTCGATGTAGGTTCTGATGTTTAAAAATCCACTGAATACAAACTTGTAGAGCTTGAGTCATAATACCTTTCCCTTGAGCTGTTGCTGCTAATGAGTAACCAAGGTTACAAGCATGGATCGGAAAACCAGAAACATTCGTGAAGCTAATGGTACCAAGAACTTTAGTCTCTTGCTTATCCACAATAATGAAGCTAAACACCGTATTCATTTGATGAAAGTCATTCAAACGCTTAATTCGGTTTTTCCACCCTTCAATTGTATAAAATTCAGAACCTCGCACAGGGTCCCAAGGCGCTAAATGTTGATGATTTTGGTTATAAAAATCCGCCATCATCTTTTCATCGCCAGAACCAATAAGACGCACGTTAGTGTTCTCAAGTTCAAAGCTATCGCCAATCAGCAATTCAAAGGTAGAGAAATCCATTTTCATTAAGATTTTCGAATTCCATAATCACGTAACTTATTCGCAATCGAGGTATGTGACACTTCTAGGCGTTTTGCTAACTTACGACTCGATGGGAAAGATTGGTACAAACGCTCTAAAATTTGCGCTTCATGTTTACGCATCATCTCATCGAGGGAACCATCAAGCGTAAAGCTCTCCGATTGCGTTTCAAATGCAGAACGACTTGCTTGCAGAGTTGGCAATTGGAAATGCTCAAATTTTAAGACATCATCATCAAGCTGGGTCATGGCACGCAATACTGAGTTTTCCAGCTGACGAATATTACCCGGCCAAGGATATAAGGTGAGCTGCTCGATCAGTTGTTCATCATAACTAGGCACTTTGAGTCCAAGCTGTTGAGCATATTTGGCAACAAACATATCCACCAACGGCAATACGTCACTACTACGTTCACGTAAAGACGGAATGCTTAAATTCAAAACATTTAAACGGTAGTACAAATCTTCACGAAATGATCCGGATTGTGTTAGTTGTGATAACGTTTGTTTCGTCGAAGCAATAACACGTACATCGACATGCATTTCATTTTCTTCCCCCACTCGACGGAATGAACCATCTTGTAAGAAGCGCAGTAGTTTGATCTGTAGGTGTGGGCTCATTTCACCAATTTCATCGAGAAAAACCGTACCGTTATCCGCTTGTTCAAAAATACCTTTATGACCAATATCGTTATTAAATGCCCCCGGAGCATTACCAAACAGTTCGGTTTCTGCAGCATCATCTGGCATAGAAGCACAACTTAAAACTAAGAATGGTTCATTGGAGCGATGAGAACGATTGTGGCAAGCACGAGCCAGCATTTCTTTACCGGTTCCTGTTTCACCTTCAATCAATAACGGTTGGTCTAGCATCGCCAACTTTTTAGCTTGAGACACTAAACGCTGATGATGGTTTGATACACCAACAAAATGCTCAAAGCCTAATGGGTTGTAATCCGGTACAGCAGTCAGTTTGGTTTCCGAATGCACGATAGGTTTTAGCATAATTACTGCACTAGCAAGAATCGCTTCACCAGAATCACTATGGATCATTACCGGCATGACATCCATTAAGTAATTTAACCCTTCAATGGTGATCTTATCCCGGTAACGTAGTAAGCCTTCATCAAATTTACCTTGTTTAGGCTTAACTTCACCGCTGGCTAACGCTTTAAACCAAGGTGCGGACTTTAGTTTTGGGATGTAGTGAAAGATGCTGTAGGTCTGGATTTCTTTAACGGTGACTTTAAACAACGCCAGTGCGCAGAAGTTCGCCATTTCAATATCCCCTTTCAGGTTTATCGAAATAACAGGATCAGGCAGTGTATCAAGAATCGCATTTAACTCGGTGCTTTCTCGTTCACTTGGCATAAATGGAATTTTACGAACATCGGTCACTCCTTCAATTTGACGAATTTGCGCCATCAAGCCACTAAAGGTTCCAAACTCAACATCGGGACAATTTAAGTAGATGATCCCAGGATCGCCAATGTGAATACCTCGAGTACTTAACTCAATACCACGTAAGTCGATATTTTTAGAAACTAGGATATCTAGCAGTTCACGAGTAAGGCCAAGGCGATCTTGGCAAAGGACTTCTAAACGCACGGTTCTATTCCTGAAAAGGTGTCACGAAAAGTTGACAGTAGTTTGTTGTATGAGAGGTGTTTCGTCAAGAAATTAGATGATTAGGGCGAGATTCTGTTATCTCAGCCCTAGGGCCTGTTTATTGATATACCCAAGTGATTTCAAGATGAAACCCTCGAAGTCACTTGGGTATACTGCTATTTCTGTTCGGTTTTTCCTATCACTCGCCCAACCACGAGCTTACGAATTTCACCCAATCGCACCGCTTTATCTTTACGCCACGGTAGTGGACGCAGTAAGGCCATCGCTTTAATACCTAAACGGCCAGTTAACAAGCCAACCCCTATTCCCTGCGCAGCACGAGTTGAGATCTTACCCGCGACGCTTAATGACATCATGTTAGTACCAACATCCACCGCAAGTTCACTTGCACCAGCCGCCGCCATGTTAATGAACACAAGTTTAAGCAGGCGAATACGGGACCAGTAGCCTAGTTCAACACCGTAGATTTTTCCTAACTCATCAATCATTTTAAAGTTACGCCAAGCGACCAATAGCATGTCAGCAATAGCTAATGGACTCAGTGCCACCAGTACCGCAGATTCCGTTGAATAACTGGCCACTACTTTTTTTGCTTGTTTATCTTGCAACGCAATCACCATGTCATCATATAACTCAATCACATCGGCATCGTTATGGTTATCATTCACCGTTTTAGCCCAACGGTCATAACCAGCATGTTCAAGCGTCACACCCGCTTGTGAAGCAAGATCTTCACAAAAGGGTTTGGCATTGCCGGTTTTATGAGAATGAATTAAGTCCATTGCCAATTCTTGGCTGCTCAGTTGTTTACGTAGTCTTCGTAATTTCCACAATTCTTTTACTGTCGCACCAATACCAAGTGAAGCTAACGCCGCAATAAAACCTGTCCAACCAAGAGTTAGCCAATCAGATTGTTGGTAGGCTTGCATAACATTATGTACGCTCTGCCAACCGACTAGACCAGTAAACGCCAGCACACCACCAGTCACTAACCCACGCTTTTTCGAGCGAGGACGAATGATATTAACCATTTCATCTTCGACTCTCGCCTCTTCACCCACATCTAGTTGAGCTTGCGACATAGGCACAAATTCAGTGGTGTCATCAAATTTCATTTTTGCGCCCATTTTCTGGTAGGCCCGCTGTTGGTTAGCCGATTGTTGGTAAGCAGGATCTAAATTCAGCGCATCCAATGTTTCTTGTTGGTAGTCTAATGTTGAACTGGAAGGCTCAGCCTTGTCTTGCTGTACTTCTGTCTCTTTATTGCTATTGAAGATAATTTTATTTTTATAATCGCTCATCGTAATTTATCTCCTAACAAAAACTGTAACACCTTATCTATCCGAATATGCGGTAATGCTTGGTCATGGGGTATTTTTAATGGCCTAAATTCATAGAACTCGAAGCCATTGCCCTGCCAGTAGTCTTTTTGTGGCAGTTTTGGCGGCACTTCACCGGGAAATAAGGTCAACGTTTCTTCTTCCAGTGTGGTGCCTTTAACTGCTTGGAAAGTCTTATCACCAGACGAGGCATAACCTGGCATAGTGGCTTGAATTGAAGCAAGGCTAACACATTCCATATCGATACCTTCATAAGACACATGCTGCCATGCTTCATGTACCAATTGTTGCAATAAAGACACGAGGTTCACATGCTGATCTGGAGTGACATGATCGGCTTTTGTCGCCGCAAACATCACTTTGTCTATTTTGGCAGAGAACAAACGTTTTAATATCGAATTGCGACCATATTTAAAACTCTGCATCAATTGGCTGATTGCTCCGCTCATGTCCATAAAAGAATCATAACCGGAGTTAAGTGGTTGCAAACAATCCACCAGCACAATTTGTCGATCAAATGAAGCAAAGTGCTCTTGATAAAAGTGCTTCACGATTTTCTTTTTGTATTCATTAAATCGAGATCGCAACATCGCATAAGCTGAATCTCGTTTAATTTCTTCTAGCGGTTTGCCATGTTCATCCGTTTTAAGTTCAACAGGGAAGAATTGCAGCACTGGCGCGCCAACCAGTTCACCCGGTAGAACAAAACGACCTGGTTGAACCCAATGCAAACCTGCATCCTTACAAGCGTGTAGGTAGTCGGTATAAGATCTGGCTAGTTCAGCAACACGGTTTTCATTGGCGGTTGCAAGACTATCGAAATGATTCAACTTCAATAACCATTCTTTCGCCAGTTTCGAACGTAATTCACTGCCCGCTTTTTCGCCTTTTAATAATTCAAGTTGGCTTTGTGACCACTGCTCAAAGCTCATATCCAATAACGGAAGATCGAGCAACCATTCACCAGGGTAATCAACAATATCAAGATACAGAGTTGAAGTATTTTTGAGTAAACGTCTCGCACCCTTTTTAGGTTTAAAACGAATGGCTAGACGAATTTCGCTTACATCACGAGTGGGTACTGGCCATTTCGGTGGTGTCGAATGTAGTTGTTCAATAGCCAGATCGTAGTCAAACCTTGGTACCATTAAGTTCGTTTGAGGTATGCGCTTTGCACCCAACAATTGTTTATTACGGCTAGGCTCAAACAACGGCAGGTTATCTTGGGTTGAGCTATTCAAAAGCTGATTAACCAATGAAGTGATAAATGCGGTTTTACCTGCACGAGAAAGACCTGTCACGGCGAGACGCAAGTGTCGGTCTAAACTACGCTTAACGAGATCATTCACTTCTTGTTTAATTTTCATTTACCACTCCACATACCAAAGCATGATTCATTTAATTGGTTAGATCATATCATATTTCGCTAAAATCAATATCTTCAGCCGTTTATACCCAAGTGACTTCATCTTTACCAAAAACAAAAGGCCCGTATTTCATCAATACGAGCCTTTATGAATTTTAACGATTCGGTTTAAATACCGTTAATCTTCTTCTATCAATTTGTAGATGATAAATAAAGATAACTCTAGCAATAAACCAAGTACCACTGTCATTACTGCAAACCAGTTATTGCTTGTGTCAAAAATGGCAATCCCATGTAGGATCATCTGAACACCAACGTAACCACCCACCACTACAGCAATTAAGATCTGCAAAATCTGTACAAAACGTGGCATAAAATCTCCTAAATATTCAGCCTGTTATATTGAAACTATAATCAATTTACCGCCATTAGTCAGGAAAATTTTGCTAATAGGTTGAAATAACTTTGTTCAAAAAACAACTCGAAGCGTAGCGTACTCGCACCACGCAACTCGTTACCTAGACGTTATTTTTCCATTTCAGCAATTTTTACTTTCCAAGTATCAGGGCCAATTTGGTGAGCATTCGCACCGGTTGAATCGACCGCGACAGTAACTGGCATATCTTCAACTTCAAACTCATAAATTGCTTCCATGCCAAGATCTTCAAACGCGACCACGCGTGCTTTCTTAATCGCTTTCGCCACCAAGTAGGCCGCGCCACCAACTGCCATTAAGTAAACAGATTGATGTTTCTTGATCGATTCAACGGTATCCGCTCCACGCTCTGCTTTACCGATCATCCCCATAATGCCAGTTTCTTCTAGCATCATATCGGTGAATTTATCCATACGTGTTGAGGTTGTCGGGCCTGCTGGACCAACTACTTCGTCACCCACTGCATCAACTGGACCTACGTAGTAGATGAATTTGTTTTTAAGGTCGACACCTTCTGGTAAACCTTCTCCGCTTTGTAGCATACCTTGAATGCGTTTATGCGCAGCATCACGGCCAGTTAGAATCTTACCAGATAGCAGCACAGTCTCACCTGTACGCCACTGAAGAACATCTTCTTTAGTAATCGTATCTAGATTTACTCGACGAGTATTTTCACCTGCTTCCCAAGTAATTTGAGGCCAATCCTCTAATTTTGGAGGCGTTAATACTGCTGGGCCTGAACCATCAAGTGTGAAATGCACGTGACGAGTTGCCGCACAGTTTGGGATTAAACAAACTGGCTTAGAAGCGGCATGCGTTGGCGCAGTTTTAATTTTCACATCCACAACAGTAGTTAAACCGCCAAGGCCTTGTGCGCCGATACCGAGTTTATTGACTCGGTTAAAGATGTCTAAACGTAATTCTTCTTCGGCATTTTGTGGACCCCGCTCAATCAATTCATGAATATCGATATGTTCCATCAAAGATTCTTTTGCCAATACTGCGGCTTTTTCAGCAGTACCGCCAATGCCTATACCCAGCATACCTGGTGGACACCAACCCGCCCCCATCGCCGGTAGCGTTTTCTCTACCCATTCTGCAATATCATCGGACGGGTTTAGCATTACCATTTTGGTTTTATTTTCAGAGCCGCCGCCTTTTGCCGCAATTTGGATCTCAACTTTATTACCCGGTACCATGTTGATGTGTACCACGCCTGGTGTGTTATCTTTAGTATTGATACGCTTTCCAGCAGGGTCAGAAAGCACCGAAGCTCGTAATGGATTATCAGGGTTGGTATATGCTTGACGAATGCCTTCATCGACCATTTGTTGAACCGTCATATCCGTTTCATCCCAACGAACATCCATACCAATATTGACAAAACAGGTCACAATGCCGGTATCTTGGCAAATTGGACGGTGCCCTTCAGCAGCCATACGTGAGTTAATTAAGATTTGAGCAATCGCATCTTTCGCTGCTTGGCTCTCTTCTTTGTAATACGCCTTTTCAAGCGCCTGAATAAAATCCATTGGGTGGTAGTACGAAATATATTGGAGAGCGTCAGCAACACTGCTGATCACATCTTGCTTACGAATGACGGTCATACATGCCTCTACACATTACATTTATTATAATTGGATAAAGACTGGCGATAGTGGATAGTTATATCAGTGACGGTGTCACCTTGATAACCAACTAATCCTTGTTTGGGCGGGATTTTAACTAAACCAATCAATTACCGATTCACATACATTGCTTAATCTGGAATTATGATACTCTCGCTCAGCATTCGATGCCACGTAACGATTGAATCTTTGTCACACTTTATAGAATGAAAAAGCAAAATAATTCCAATATGACCGAAAACAACTCAAGTACACACCAAGACCGTATAAAGATTAAACATATTCCTTATTCGGAGTCTTTAGCTAAGCATTATTTTGCAACCATCGAACACTTACCTTGGGTAATGCTTTTACGCTCAGCTGCAGATGGCCATCCTAATAATCGCTACGATATTTTAGTAGCCAACCCTATTGCTAAGTTGCTCACTCATGGCAGCATCACGAGTATTTATCAAAAGACGGATACTAGCGAGTGGCAAACACAACAATCTAAAGATGACCCATTCACACTACTTGCTCACTACCAACAACAATTACTGCCGGCACAACCAAGCATCGATGATGTTCCTTTCATTGGCGGTGCTTTAGGCTATTTTGGTTATGATCTAGGCCGTCGTATCGAACAAATACCCTCTTTAGCAGATCACGACATTCCAACCGCGGATATGGCTATTGGTCTATATGAGTGGGCATTTATCATTGATCATCACTTAAAACAGGCTTATTTCGTTGGACAGAATATCGATCAGCATCAAGCTTGGTTAGAATCGCAGCAAAACCTACCTAACAAGGCGTTTTCATTAACATCTGACTGGCAATCGAACATGACCAAATCGTCATATATTGAAAAATTCAACGCTATTCAGGAATACCTGCGCTCGGGAGATTGCTATCAAATAAACCTTGCACAGAGATTTAGTGCTCAATATCAAGGCTCCGAGTGGTTAGCTTACCAAGCATTAGAAGAATCTAATCACGCACCTTTTTCTGCTTTTATCCGCACTGATGAAACAACGTTAATCAGTATTTCACCTGAACGTTTCTTAGAATTGAATCAAAACCTAATTGAAACTAAGCCAATCAAAGGTACTCGCCCACGTTCAAAAGAGGTAGAACAAGACAACCAACTAGCCGAACAACTTAAGAATGCCGAGAAAGATCAAGCTGAAAACTTGATGATTGTCGATCTATTACGCAATGATATTGGTCGTGTCGCCAAACCCGGCTCGGTCACCGTACCAGAACTATTTGCGATTGAAAGCTTCCCAGCCGTACACCATTTGGTAAGTACTATCCGTGCTATACTCGATAAAGATCAATGCGGTAATGATTTACTCCGAGCATGTTTTCCTGGGGGCTCTATTACCGGTGCGCCAAAAATTCGCGCAATGGAGATCATTGAAGAATTAGAACCTCACCGTCGTAATGCTTATTGTGGAAGTATTGGTTATCTTAGCCGTTGTGGGCGCATGGATACCAATATCACCATTAGAACCTTAGTTGCCTATCAACAGCACCTTTATGCTTGGGCTGGCGGTGGTATTGTTGCCGATAGCGAAGCTGAGTCGGAATACCAAGAAACACTAGATAAAGTCAGCAGAATTTTGCCTACATTATCGAATCTATAAATACAGCCAAATAGATGAAAAGGAATGTTTATGAAAAAAGAAGAATTATTGCGTCAGTTTTCATTAAATATTCCTGTTAGATATCAGCCTGAGAGCTTATTACGTGTGGCTCACTTAGATCCTGAAAAGTTAAGAAAAGCGGCGGTTTTAATTCCTTGTGTCGATCGTCCTAATGGTCTATCCGTCATACTGACTAAACGTGCTTCCCATTTAAAAAACCATCCGGGGCAGATTAGTTTCCCCGGCGGTAAATTCGAATTTTTTGATCATTCGTTAGCCGATACCGCAATCAGAGAAGCACACGAAGAAATTGGTTTACATCCTAACCAAGTAAACATTTTTGGCCAATTACCTGAACTCACGACTATTAGTCGATTTAGTGTCACTCCTTTCATTGCCTTTGTTGAAGATGGCTATCAAAGTACAATTGATAAAAATGAAGTCGATTATATCTTTGAAGTACCGGCCAATTACTTATTTAATTCCGATAACCTTTACAGTAAAAAAATGCAAATTAAAGGCACGACACATCGTATCTTTGCCATCAATTACCAAACACATTTTATATGGGGAGTAACAGCACAAATCATCCAAGCTTTGCAATCCCAACTTTCTATCAAAGATCTACCAAGCTCTTCACAATCATCGACTGATAATCAAGTCACTTCGAATCCAACTATTCAACCGCAAGAGGTTCTACCTTTATCAGTTTAGTTGGCTATTCCCCTTATTTTTACAAGTGAATTAATTTTAGTATTTCCCTCTTGGCAGATAAGTCGTTTGACTTACCTTCTGCTCATCATTTAAACAAACCCCGATTTCACATAAGAATTTCGAATATTTCGGATAAGTTTATTTAATCTGAAGCGTGGTTTTTTCGTGACACAGCGCATGTTATGAAACATTTGCAATTTATTCGGCACATAAACTGATATTGATCCTATTTTTATCCCTCCAAATCAGCATAATCCACGCCAATTCTTCCTGTTCCCAACTTTTAAGAGAATTAAACATGAATACAAAAACCATTAATGCTGCAGTCGAAAATGCTCCAACTTCGACTAAATGGACTTACCAAGATTTTTCTTGGGTACTATCTTTATTTGGCACTGCTGTTGGTGCTGGTGTTTTATTTCTACCAATTAAAGCTGGTGCTGGTGGCTTTTGGCCATTGGTTATTCTAGCTTTAATTGCCATGCCAATGATTTGGCTTGCTCACAAAGGTTTAGCCCGTTTCGTTTTATCCGCTAAAAATCCAAATGCAGATATTACTGATACCGTAGAAGAGCATTTCGGTAAAACCGGCGCCACCATCATTACTTTTGCTTATTTCTTTGCAATCTACCCAATTGTACTTATTTATGGTGTAGGCATTACCAATACGGTTGACTCTTTCTTAGTAAACCAACTTGGTTTTGAATCTATTCCTCGTTGGTTGCTTTCAGGCGCTTTAATTAGTTTGATGACTTGTGGAGTTATCTTTGGTAAAGAGTTAATGCTAAAAGTGACATCATTGATGGTTTACCCTCTTGTATTTATCTTATTAGCACTATCTATTTTTCTTATTCCAGAATGGAATACTTCAATGGCTGAAGTCACGCCAAACTGGGCTGAAATGCCAAAAATCATTTGGTTAGCTATTCCAATTATCGTGTTCTCATTCAACCATAGCCCTATTATCAGCCAGTTTGCTAAAGAACAACGTCGTGTTTATGGTGAAAATGCGGTGAAAAAAACCGATATGATCACTGGTGGCGCGGCAACCATGTTAATGGCATTCGTGATGTTTTTTGTATTCTCAGTTGTGCTTTCTTTAACACCAGAGCAACTAGGTGAAGCGCAAGCACAAAACATCAGTGTATTGTCTTATTTAGCCAATATTCACTCTTCGCCAATGATTTCTTACCTAGGCCCTATCGTGGCATTTGCTGCTATTACTTCAAGCTACTTTGGTCACTTCCTTGGTGCACATGAAGGCTTAGTTGGTTTAGTGAAATCTCGTTCAAAAGCCTCTGAAACAAGGGCTAACAAAATTTCACTACTCTTCATTGTATTAACCACATGGGTCATTTCGATCATCAACCCAAGCATCTTAGGTATGATTGAATCTATGGGCGCACCAATGATTGCAGCAATCCTCTTTATTATGCCGATTTATGCAATGCGTAAAGTGCCAGCAATGGCTAAGTTCAAAACCTCAACTTTCGCACAAATCTTTACAGCTATTTGTGGTGTTGCAGCGATTACTTCTGTAATCTACGGCTCCTTTTGAGCTATGGTGCTAGAGATATAGCAAACTAGGCTATAATTTAGCTAATCAATACAAAGTTTCAAAAATAAAATAACAACGCTACTCTACATAAACAGCAATAGAAAACTTAAAGCCTCTTAATCCTAAGGGGCTTATCAGAGGTAATAACATGATCAGTGTTTTTGATATCTACAAAATTGGTGTTGGTCCATCCAGTTCTCACACGGTTGGTCCTATGAAAGCCGGTAAACAGTTTATCGATGATCTTACAGAGCAAGGTAAACTTCGTGATATTACAAAAATTACTGTCGATGTTTACGGTTCATTATCACTGACAGGGAAAGGTCACCATACTGATATCGCCATCATTATGGGTCTGGCAGGTAACACGCCAGAACACGTAGATATTGACTCCATCCCGAGCTTCATCGCTCGTGTTGAACAAACAGAACGCTTACCGGTTGACATGGACAGCCACACTGTTGATTTTCCAAAAGACGGTGGCATGAACTTCAAAAAGACCAATCTTTCATTACATGAAAATGGCATGACTTTGCACGCTTGGATTGGCGATGAAGTGGTTTACACTAAGACTTACTACTCTATCGGTGGTGGTTTTATTGTTGATGAAGAAAACTTTGGTAAGAAAATTGAATCGACCTACCAAGTGCCTTACGAGTTTAACTCTGCAACTGAGCTAGTGACTCTGTGTAAAGAACATGGTTTGTCGATCAGCACATTAGTGATGAAAAACGAAAGTGCTCAATACTCTCAAGAAGAAGTGTGTACCTATTTCGCTAACATTTGGAAAACCATGCGTGAATGTATGGAGAAAGGCATGAGTACTGAAGGTATTTTGCCTGGTCCATTGCGCGTTCCTCGTCGAGCTTCAGCATTGCGCCAGCAGTTAATGACATCATCTAACACCTCCACCGATCCTATGGCTGTGATCGATTGGGTAAATATGTATGCCTTTGCAGTCAATGAAGAAAATGCTGCGGGTGGTCGGGTAGTCACTGCGCCAACCAATGGTGCATGCGGCATTATTCCAGCGGTACTCGCCTACTACGATAAATTCATTCAACCAGTCACCGAAAAAGACTATATTCGCTACTTCGCTGCTTCTGGCGCAATTGGTGGTTTGTATAAACAAAATGCTTCTATTTCTGGTGCTGAAGTAGGTTGTCAAGGTGAAGTTGGTGTAGCATGTTCAATGGCAGCAGCTGGCCTTGCTGAGTTACTAGGTGGTAGCCCAGAGCAAGTGTGTATGGCGGCGGAAATTGGCATGGAACATAACCTAGGTTTAACTTGTGACCCTGTCGCAGGACAAGTACAAGTACCTTGCATCGAGCGTAATGGCATTGCTGCGGTGAAAGCCATCAACTCGACTCGTATGGCGCTACGTCGTTCTTCTGAGCCTCGTGTATCTTTAGATAAAGTTATCGAAACCATGCTAGAAACCGGTAAAGATATGAATGCTAAGTATCGTGAAACCTCACAAGGTGGCTTAGCGGTTAAAGTCATTTGTTGATTTGAGTTGCTAGTCCCTAGTTTCTAGGAAAAATACGGCGCGTGAAGTATATTCTTTACGCGCCTTATTCATTTTTGGGCTGCCGATTATCCCCATAGGAGCTAGGAACTTTACTCCGCTGCCGCAACAAATGCTATTTCAACCAATAATTCTGGATTAGCTAATTCTGCTTTTACGCATGCTCGACTTGGTGCACCGCCTTCAGGTAGCCATGTTTCCCACTCTTCGTTAAAAGTATCAAAGTTTGCAAAATCGGTTAAATAAATGGTGCAGGATAAGATTTTCGATTTATCACTATTCACACTTGCCAGCATTTCTTCTGCTTGTGCAAATATTTGCTGGGCTTGCCCACGAATATCCGCTTTGGTATCACTTTCAGCGACTTCGACAAAATGGGCAATGCCATTATAAACCGTCACATCAGACCAACGTGCGCAGGGGTTCACTCTTTTAATTGTCATTACTCTTATTCTCATCTTGTTGAACTTCGACTGCAACTTCTTTCGCTTTAGCCTCATCCACTTGTTTCATTAATTCGTCTAGGTTTAAAGAAAATGCATAACTAACAGGCTGTTCAACCGTAAAGGTACAATCGTGCTGTTTTCCTTTTAAATGCATTACCACAGGAGCTTTACTAGCAGCTTTTAATTGTTCAGGGGAGATATTTAAAGCAAAATTTTCATATACTACAGAATCTGATTTATTTTCTGGCTTATAAATCTCTAATGGATAATCCTCACCATTGTCATCAAATGCTTTCTCAATACCATAAGCACCTTGAGAAGATTTTAAGCGAACATAAAGTTGCGTCTGCTGATTACCACTGGCATAGACTGAAGTACGGTATCGATATCCTAAGCCATCCCATTCCGATTCACATTTAGCCCAGTAGGAATCGGTTTGTAAGTCCATACTACGAGTAATAGGATCTTGCTTAAACGTCATATGATCATTGACATCTTGAGCCGATTTCACCGAAGTGCGATTTCCGCCAATTGTAGAACAACCTGCTAAAAAACTTGTTGCTAAAATGCTGGTACATAACAGTCGAAAGTTCACCAATCCCCCTTAATTATTCTCATCTAATCACATCATTGTAGCGCGACTAAAACCGATATAGCTTATTTTTTTACGCATAATTTTGGCTATTATCACCTCAATTTAGAACTAAAGCGCTAAAAATAGAAATAATTGCACAATAAAGGTTGATGCCAAACCTGTGTTGAGTAATATGTCGAATACTTGTAATAATTTTCTATCGCGCTTAATTGATAGCCTATTACACCTAAATTATTAGTTTGCACTGCCCTTTTTTGCAGTGTTTTAATGGAGAAAAAAATGACTTACGCGCCTGTAACAGACGTACTAAGCGGTAAATTAGCCGTAGACAGTGAAATCACTGTTCGTGGTTGGATCCGTACACGTCGTGATTCCAAAGCTGGAATCTCTTTCCTTGCCATTTATGACGGCTCTTGTTTCGACCCGATTCAGGCCGTGGTCCCTAATGAGTTAAATAATTACAACGATGAAGTCCTAAAACTAACAACGGGCTGTTCTGTTGAAGTGACTGGTAAAATCGTTGAATCTCCAGCTAAAGGTCAAGATTTTGAACTAGCAGCAACCGCAGTAAAAGTGGTTGGTTGGGTTGAAGATGCTGACACTTACCCAATGGCTAAAACTCGCCATTCAATTGAATACTTGCGTGAAGTAGCACACCTTCGCCCACGTACCAACGTAATTGGCGCAGTGGCTCGTGTACGTAACTGCTTATCTCAAGCTATCCACCGTTTCTACCATGAGCAAGGCTTCTTTTGGACTTCAGCTCCACTCATCACGGCTTCTGATGCAGAAGGTGCAGGCGAAATGTTCCGTGTCTCTACACTAGATATGGAAAACCTACCTCGTACAGACAAAGGTGATGTCGATTTCAACGAAGATTTCTTCGGTAAAGAAACATTCCTAACGGTTTCTGGCCAATTAAATGCCGAAGCTTATGCATGTGCTTTAAGCAAAGTTTATACATTTGGTCCAACTTTCCGTGCTGAAAACTCAAACACTAGTCGCCACTTAGCGGAGTTCTGGATGGTTGAGCCTGAAGTCGCTTTTGCTGATTTAGATGATGTAGCAAAACTTGCTGAAGATATGCTGAAATACGTATTCAAAGCAGTACTTGCTGAGCGTCGTGATGACCTTGAGTTCTTTGCTTCACGTATCGATAAGGAAGCCATCACTCGCCTTGAAAAATTTGTTGAGTCTGACTTTGCACAAGTGGATTACACTGATGCAATTCAAATCTTGCTAGATTCTGGTCGTGAGTTCGAATTCCCTGTTGAGTGGGGTATCGACATGTCTTCTGAGCATGAGCGTTTCCTTGCTGAAGAACACTTCAACGCACCAGTCATCGTTAAGAACTATCCGAAAGACATCAAAGCTTTCTACATGCGTTTAAACGACGATGGTAAAACCGTTGCAGCAATGGATGTACTTGCACCTGGTATTGGTGAAATCATTGGTGGTGCACAACGTGAAGAACGTTTAGATGTACTTGATCAACGTATGATTGCAATGAATATCGACCCTGAGCACATGTCTTGGTATCGCGATCTACGTCGCTACGGTACTGTACCACACGCTGGTTTCGGTCTTGGTTTTGAGCGTCTTGTTTCTTACGTAACCGGTATGGGCAATGTTCGTGACGTGATCCCATTCCCACGTACTCCGCGTAGCGCAAACTTCTAATCATTAGAATTCAACCTAATAAATCAAAGCCTGCTCACTTAAAAATGAGCAGGCTTTTTTATTCCCTATTGTTGTATACCCAAAGTAATTGAAGTTGCAGTGAGGCGACAAGTGAATAAGGCCCTATGAGCATAGCTCGCCTATGTGATTGGGGTGAATGAACGCTGACAACAAAGCTGCAACTTCAAGTACGACGGGTATATTCAATCTTGGTCATCAATCCCCATAGATACCTCCAAATAATGAAAACAATTCAAATAACCCCTCTTCTTTATCTGGTTAATATTTCTTACAAATGACTATATTGTCAGTATTAGGAAGCTATGATGTACTAGGCCTTCCTAAGTAATAAGAGGTAAATAAAAAATATATGGACGACCCCTTTAGTCGACTGTACACACACCAAGCTTCCACAGTCTTGGGAGCAACAATATGTTAGAACTATTCTTACAACCCGAAACTTGGGCGATTTTCGCCACATTATTCGCACTTGAGATCATCTTAGGCGTAGATAACATCGTCTTTATTTCGGTTCTATGTGAACGACTGCCAGTACAACAACGTAAACTTGCTAGAAATCTAGGTATAAGCTTGGCGGTATTAGCTCGTATTACTTTAGTCTTTTCAATTTCTTGGGTAATGTCTTTAACGCAACCATTATTTGAAATACAAGACTTTAGTTTAACCGGTCGCGATCTTATTATGATTGCAGGTGGTGGCTTTTTATTAACTAAAAGTACAAAAGAGCTGTGGGCGTGGCTAATACATTCAGAACAATCCCACTCAACTCATATTCGAACAGGTATGGCGATAGTTTTATTGCAAATCGTTGCCGTTGATGCTGTATTCTCGATGGATTCAGTTATTACCGCTATCGGTTTAACAAGTGAAATCCCAATCATGGTGGCGGCTATTTTGACATCAGCGTTTGTGATGATACTTATTGCAGAAAAAATTAATAATCTCGTTATCCAGTATCCTGGATTTAAAACATTAGCACTATTATTCTTGATCTTGCTTGGTGGACTTTTAATAGCCGAAGGGTTCGCTATTCATATCAACAAAGGCTATGTGTACTTTGCGATGCTATTTGGTTTAATTCTTGAACTGTGCCATATACAACTTAAGAAAAAACAACATCGTGAAACACTAATGAAGACGCACAGCGCAAAAATAAAAATTCTTTCCACCTCTCAATAATATTAATTCATAGGCTACAGGTCATCACAAATATAAACTGATGTCCTTAGCCTTTTTATTTAATCACCGTGTTTCGACCAGCAAACAACCCTATTGTGCCTGCGATAATACATATGATCAGGATCATCCAAATCACTTCGTTCCAACCATTATTTATTCCGTATAAATACCCAGCCAACATCGGTCCAATCGCGGCTAATAAATACCCTAAAAATTGAGCCATTCCCGATAATGTAGTGGCTTGTAAAGGGCTACTCGTCCTGAAACTGATAAAAGACAGTCCCAATATGAACCAAGCTCCCGACGATAAGCCAAGTAAAAACGACCACATATAAGCAAACTGTGGCAGTATCAATAACCCCACTGACGCCACACCCGCAATAAAACAAATACCAAAAGCCGGCATACGCTGATCAGCAAGCTTTGCTACTAGAGGGATAATAAAAATCCCCGGAAGTGCTGTTCCAATTTGAAACACTCCATGTATCACCCCTGCTTCCGCAGAGCTATATCCCGCTTGAACTAATAAGCTTGGCAACCAAGCCACCATGGTATAAGTAAAATATGAACCACATCCTAAGTAGAAAGAAACTTGCCACGCCAGAGACTTAGACCATAAATTAATTGATGTAGAAGCTTTATCATTTACCGCATTAGGCTTTTGATTATTGGACAATTGCGGTAACCAAATAATCATGGCAATAAATGTAAGTATGCTCAACGCCGCCAGTGACCATTGCCATCCTAGTTGATGAAAATTGGCTAATGGTATCGAAAACGCCGATGCCAGTGCCGAGGCAATCCCCATAGCCAGCACATAACTAGACGTCATCAATGCAACTTTCATTGGGAAATCTCGTTTTACCACTATAGGAAGTAATACATTACCAATACTCACTCCTATACCAATTAGTCCGGTTCCAATAAACAAATTACTAACACTACCAAGCGAGCGGAGAATCAAACCTATCGCAATGAAGACCAGAGCAAAAAAGATTGTATATTCGACACCAAAACGTTTGGCTAAATAAGCAGATGGTGGTGCAAATAATGCAAATGCAATAAGCGGTAATGTTGTCAGCAACCCTGCTTGAGTGGCTGATAATTGAAAAGAGCCTGATACGAGCTCAATCATTGGAGCAATTCCGGTGACTGGAGCTCGTAAATTAGCCGCAATTAACAGCACCCCCACCACTAGCAACATCATACGATTTTTCGTTGTCATTATTCTGTTTGTTTCAATTGATGATGTCGTCATTTAGTCCTCTTTAATCCCTAATAACCATAAAATTACAAAGTATAAATACATTGCCTTTTTGCTTATATTCTATACTATTAAAATCCATTTCCCGTTTTGTCATGTCATCTAGAATGCCTAGTTAGCTGGCTCAGCGCCAACGATTTAGGCTACCATGACAAAATTACGTTTAAGCTATCAGACCATAGAATTTGGTAAAACTGATATACACTTGTGCACCCTACGCAATAATCAAGAATTTTATGACCCTGACGGCACAGCTGAAAAACTCGGAATCTCATCGGCTTCTTGGCCAATATTTGGTGTTTTGTGGCCTTCTAGCCTAGTACTTGCGCACTATATGTTTGATTGTGAAACGGGTAAAAAACGTATTCTAGAAATTGGTTGTGGTATTGGCTTATCGAGCCTAGTTCTTAATGCACAATCGGCTAATATTACCGCCACCGACTACCACCCTGAAGTGCAAACTTTCCTTGACCGTAATACTGAATTAAATGGTGACCGTTTGATTGATTTTGAACGTACCGACTGGGCCGATAGCAATGATAATCTAGGTTTATTCGATATGATCATTGGTAGTGATCTACTTTATGAAGATAATCATATCAACCTACTGGCAACGTTTATTAATGCTCATGCAAACTCACAATGTGAAGTCATTTTAGTTGATCCTGGCCGTGGCAGAAAAAATAAGCTCAGCACAAAAATGATCGAGTTTGGCTTTAATTACACTAATGAAAAACCAGCTCATACTGATTATATTGACGGTGAATTTAAAGGTCACATTTTAAAATTCATTCGTTAATTATTTTCATTAGTGATTTGATAATAACGTTTTGCGTTTTGGCTCAATTTTCCCCAAAGTGATGCTTTTACCCTTTGTTGATGAAACTCAAAAGCAGCTTGGTCTGTAAACTCTTCATAGACATTAAATCGACATAGGTTATTAGGGCTTTGCTCTACATTAAAAACCAAACAACCCTCTTCTTGCCAAGTTAACAGACGATGGTTCTCAAGTTCATTAATTATTAGTGCAAGGTCTTTCTCTGGAACAATAATGTATCCCTGTAAAACAACTTTGGGCATCGTAATATTCCAATATTATGGGTAAACCTTCTTAAAACGCTCACAAACTAGCATCATATTTTCATCAAATGTAATACCTTCTTGCTGACACTCTTGCTCAAAAAATGCTTTATGAGCTTTACGCCAATGCTCAAGTGACTTATCTCCCTCGCCTTCATCAAAAGCAAATTGCTCGGTCATTTGATTAAACGGGATTTCAAATACCTCTAATGTTTCGATAATGCATTGTGGCTCTCCATCCCAATTTAAAACTACTTGTAAGTGCCCGACTTCTGGTAGTGGTTCATTGGCTTGTTCATACCAATATTTCAAGCTACAGGTTGCCGTTTTATCGCCTTGAATAACAAGTTGGGCGCAAGTATTAGCATCTTGCTCGGTAGCACAAAAGAAGTCTGCATTAAATGAAGTATAGCGTCGACGTAAGCTTTCATTTAATGAGAAAAGATAGTGATTAAGATAAGATTTTGCACGTGGTGTCATTTTCCATTGTTCCATATTCATCCTT
Organism: Vibrio algivorus; assembly: GCF_002218005.2. Lineage (GTDB taxonomy): Bacteria > Pseudomonadota > Gammaproteobacteria > Enterobacterales > Vibrionaceae > Vibrio > Vibrio algivorus. The sequence goes on along the minus strand of NZ_AP018678.1, from coordinate 1,191,767 downwards.
GAATATTGGAAGCTTAAACTAGAAAGTCTCTAACTGTCATGACGTTATGATGAATGAGGTTAAAAAGTGTTACCAACCACTGAAAAACAGTTAATTTTTATTCTTTTGGCGATATACCCTAGTGACTTCAAGATGCAGAATTCAGAGCTATCATCCAACCCTTTAGACAAGGAAAATTGGCGAAGGAATGTAATCACCTTTCAAACCAATCTGACGAGGCATAAAGGTTTGGATGAAGCTCCCGAAGGGCAAGTTAAAACAAGCTTTAGGCGGCGTTAAATTGAACTGAGATAGAGTAACTATGATCATGTCCAATTTGCCTTGCCTAAAGCTTGTTTTATTCTTGCTGAAACTTGTATTTTGAAGTTACTTGGGTATAAATTCTATAGATAAAAGATAACAGTAAACAACAAACAGCGGGAATGACTAATGCTGATACATTAATACGCTGGAATGCCAAATAACCTAAAACACCACCACTTAAAAAACCACAGATAATCACACTAAACATAACGAATTTTCGTTTATTAACCTCCTGACCTTTTATTTTGCTACCCAACATCAACCCAAGGTCGGTAAAGATGCCTGTTAAATGTGTAGTACGAATGACCGCGCCGCTGTAAGTGGTTACCAGTGCGTTTTGTAAGCCACAAGCCATTGAGGCTAAGCATAATCCCCAGCTGATATGTTCGTAGAGTAAAAAGGTTGATAGAAGCAGTAATATCCCTTCCAACAATAAAACTAGATCATAATGTCGCCCTAACTTTAAAGACTCCCCAGAAATTAAAATCCCCGATATGGTTGAGCCAACAACAAAACTGCCAACTAAAGCGATTAAAAACACAGAGACAATCGGACGTTCCATCAGGCTCACACCAATTTGCGTAACACTACCTGATAAGTGAGAAATGGCTTGATGCTCAAAACCTAGCAAGCCAATCGCATTCACAAACCCCGCGATTAAAGCTAATGTAAACGCGCCATATTCGACCCACTTCGGTAACTTGGTAAACATAATCACTCTCCCAATTAATGACTGACAAGTGTACCCCTGTTTATTTCTGATTGAATGATATGAATCAAACATGTCACCAAGTACGATTTACGGTTGTAACCTATAGCGTATAACGGTATAAATAATCGAATTATTTACTCATTTACATGGACGGAATTATGTTTGAAAAAGTACCTGCTGCACCTGCCGACCCGATTCTTGGTTTAACTGAAGAATTTAAGAGTGATTCTCGAGCAACCAAAATCAACTTAGGTGTAGGTATCTACAAGAATGAAGAAGGTCAAACGCCAGTATTAGCCACGGTAAAAAAAGCGGAAGCCGCATTACTTGAGTCAGAGAAGACTAAGTCTTACTTAACTATTGAAGGTACTGCCGAATATGGCGCTGCAGTACAAAAACTTCTTTTTGGTGCTGATTCAAAAATTGTAACGGGCAAGCTAGCAAAAACAGCTCAAGCCCCAGGTGGTACAGGCGCACTTCGTGTAGCGGGCGAATTTATCAAACGTGAATTAAATGCAGGAAAAATTTGGATCAGCAATCCAACTTGGGCGAACCACGTAGGTGTGTTTACTGCTGCAGGTGTAGAAACCGCACAATACAACTACTACAACGCCGAAACTCACGATAAAGATTTTGATGCAATGCTCGCCAGCTTAGCTGATGCTCAAGCTGGTGACGTGGTATTGCTACACGGTTGCTGTCATAACCCAACGGGTATTGATCCTACCGCTTCCGAGTGGGATCAACTAGCCAAGCTGTGTGCCGATAAAGGACTACTTCCACTATTTGACTTCGCATACCAAGGCTTTGCTAAAGGTGTTGAAGACGACGCTGCTGGTTTACGTACTTTCGCTCAATACTGCGATGAAATTTTAGTTGCAAGTTCATTCTCTAAAAACTTCGGTTTATACAATGAACGTGTCGGGGCTTTCACACTTGTCGCGGCAACCACAGAAACTGCGACAACTGCATTTTCACAAGTTAAAAAGATCATTCGTTCTATCTACTCAAACCCACCCGCTCATGGCGCGGCAGTCGTTACCCACATATTAAACGATGAAGCGTTACGTACTGAATGGGAATCGGAAGTAGCAGAAATGCGTGACCGAATTCAAGAGATGCGTACCCTTTTTGTTCAGACGTTAAAAGATGAAGGCGTAACACAAGATTTCAGCTTTATCGAAGCTCAAAATGGTATGTTTTCTTTCTCTGGTTTAAGCAAAGAACAAGTGAATCGCCTGAAAGACGAATTTGCTATTTACATTGTAGGTTCGGGCCGTATTAGCGTAGCGGGTATGACAAAATCGAACATGGGTCCACTATGTAAAGGTATTGCGGCGGTTCTATAAGCCCACCATCAATGCTCATTTTCAAAGGTCAGCGTTTGCTGGCCTTTTTTATTCATCCTCAACCTTAATATTAATCTTCATCCTGAAATTTTTTAAAGCTTAAGCCTGTCTCTTAGTTTATCCCTATCGATATACTACCGTCGAAACATACCAGTACCATATGGAAATAAGTATGCTAAAAAAACTATTATTACTCACAAGTGCAATTATTTTAATTGGCTTATTCTTCACTTTCGATTTACAGCATATTTTGACCTTAGATGGGTTAAAGGCTCGCATGGATGACTTTAGCAATTGGCAACAGAGTTCCCCTGTTTTGGTTGCTGCGAGCTTTTTTATCGGTTATATCCTTATTACTGCATTATCACTACCTGGTGCAGCTATTTTGACTCTCGCTGCAGGTGGCTTATTTGGCTTAACCACGGGATTATTTCTTGTCTCATTTGCTTCAACGATTGGCGCAACATTAGCATTTCTTGTGTCCCGTTATTTACTACGCGACACCATTGAAAAGAAGTTTTCATCTCGTTTAAAACCAATTAATGAAGGCATTGAAAGGGATGGTGCTTTTTATCTTTTTACTCTACGCCTTGTTCCTATTTTCCCCTTTTTCCTAATCAATTTATTGATGGGCTTAACCAAAATAAAAACCCTCACTTTTTACCTTGTCAGCCAAATAGGCATGCTCGCTGGTACTGTAGTTTATGTGAATGCAGGAACCCAACTAGCTCAAATAGATAGTTTAAAAGGCATCCTATCTTTCGATCTTATTATTTCATTTGCCCTACTCGGTATTTTCCCATTGATTGCTAAATCGATTATTGCCGCTATTCAGAAAAAACGTGTTTATGCAAAATGGAATAAACCTCAAAAATTTGATCGAAACATGATTGTAATTGGTGGTGGTGCAGCGGGGTTGGTTAGTAGTTACATTGCAGCCACGGTACGAGCAAAAGTCACGTTAATAGAAACCAATAAAATGGGAGGTGACTGTTTAAATTACGGTTGTGTACCTAGCAAAGCACTCATTAAAAGTGCAAAAGTTGCCGAACAATTCAGACATGCTGAACATTACGGTTTAGATAATCACACTCCTACTTTTTCCTTTAGTAAGGTTATGCAGCGTGTTCATGATGTCATTGCCCAAGTTGAGCCACATGACAGTATTGAGCGTTATACAAGCTTGGGTGTTGAAGTTAAACAAGGTTACGCCAACATCATCGATCCATGGACGGTAGAAATAACTCTGCAAGATGGCTCAATAGAAAAACTCACCACTCGAAACATTGTAATTGCCACTGGTGCTCGGCCATTTGTACCACCATTACCAGGATTAGAAGATGTAGGTTATGTCACTAGTGACACCTTATGGAAGACCTTTATTGAGCTTGAAACACCACCAAAGAGACTAGTGGTGTTAGGTGGTGGCCCTATTGGTTGTGAATTATCACAAAGTTTTGCTCGCCTAGGATCTAACGTTATTCAAATTGAAATGGCTGATAGGATCATGTTGCGCGAAGATCTAGAAGTATCTGAACTAGCTCATCAAGAGTTAACCCAAAGTGGTGTGCAAATTCTTACCGGCCACAAAGCGTTAAGATGTGAGAAACGCGATAACCAAAAACTCATCATACTTGAACATCAAGGAGCAGAAATTGAAATCGAATTTGATCAGCTACTTTGCGCAGTAGGTCGCTCTGCTCGCCTTGAAGGATATGGTTTAGAAGAGCTTGGCATTGAAACAAACCGTACTGTACAAACTAACGATTACTTAGAGACTTTATACCCTAATATTTTTGCTGCTGGTGATATTGTTGGTCCTTATCAATTTACTCATGTTGCCGCTCATCAGGCTTGGTATGCTGCAGTTAATGCCCTATTTGGTAACCTCAAAAAATTCAAAGTAGATTACCGTGTTATCCCATGGACAACATTTATTGATCCTGAAGTTGCTCGTGTTGGACTAAATGAAACCGAAGCTCAGCAACAAGGCATCGATTACGAAGTCACTCGCTTTGAATTTGAAGAATTAGACCGAGCTATAACAGAAAGTAACACCAAAGGTTTTATTAAAGTCATTACCCCTAAAGGTAAAGATACCATTTTAGGCGTCACTATTGTCGGTCAACAAGCAGGAGATTTAATCGCTGAATTTGTTTTGGCAATGAAGCACGGACTAGGATTGAATAAAATACTCGGCACTATTCATGCTTATCCGACTTGGGCAGAAGGTAATAAATACGCAGCAGGTGAATGGAAAAAAGCACATGCTCCAGAAACCATTTTAAACTGGTTAGAAAAATATCACACATGGCGTAGAGGTTGATTAAGTTTGGGTCTATTGTTCTTACTTGGTTAAATTTTACTCGTGATAAAATCATTTTAGATGTTATCTTTTTACAGTATAAAAGACCGATAGACCCTAAAGTCACTCATTTACAACTATCTTTATGAATTACAAAGATTACCGCTTTAGTTCTTACCTTCAATTGCCTATAGTTACTGCACATTCATAAAGTAGTAGTGGTTCTTATGGAAGCCGAATTACAAGAAATACAAAACTTTCTTTCTCAATTTCCCCCTTTTGATTCCCTACCGGAAGAAAAGCTCGCTTACGTAGCAAATAATACTGAAATTGCTTATTACCGAGAAAATACCCCTATCATCAAATTCGGTGATCATATTAAAGATTTATATATGGTCCGATCTGGTGTCGTCGAAATATATCGCCGTAAGGGTGAGCTTTATAACCGTTTAGACGAAGGTGACATCTTCGGACAAATGGGGCTACTGATGAACGGAAAAGTTCGCTTGCCAGCTACGGCAACCGCCGATTCTCTTATCTATTGTATTCCGGTTGAAGTTTTTAATGAGCTATATGAAACTGAAGATACATTCGCCGACTTCGTTGAGATCGAAAATCATGCACGATTACGTCAAGCACTTTCAGATAATAAAAATGCCAACGACTTAACAACGTCTAAAGTTAAAACCTTATTAACACGTGAAGCCTTTAGTTTAGATAGGCATCAAACGATTCAAGCTGCTGCAAAATTGATGGCAGATGAAAATATTTCAGCGTTATTAATCACTGACGATTCCATCAATATTGATGAAGAAAATGATAATCAAGTGATTGGCATTATTACTGACCGTGATTTATGTACCCGTGTATTAGCTGAAGGGCTAGATCCGAGCACAGAAGTCAGTGAAGTCATGTCTCATGAGTTAATTTCTCTCGATCACAATGCCTACATTTATGAAGCTATGCTAGCAATGTTACGGTGTAATGTTCATCACCTCCCTATTCTTAAAAATAAACAGCCTATTGGTGTCGTCGAAGTAGCGGATATCATTCGTTACGAATCACAAAACAGCCTATTACTGGTTAACCAAATATATCAGCAGCAAAACATTGATGATTTAGTTTCCATTTCTGAGCAGGTGAAAGATTGTTTTGTTCGCTTGGTGCACGAAGATGCCAACTCGCACATGGTAGGTAGTGCGATGGCGGTAATTGGTCGTAGCTTTAAACAGCGAATTCTTGAACTAGCAGAAGAAGAATATGGCGAGCCACCAATTCCCTACTGCTTCCTTGCTTTGGGCTCGATGGCTAGAGATGAACAGCTAATTGTTACCGATCAAGATAACGCGATTATTTTAGACAATAGTTATGATGAAGCTCTACACGGTGAATACTTTGCCAAGTTAGCGGAGTTTGTTTGCCAAGGACTCGCTCGCTGTGGTTATCACTTATGTACTGGTGACATCATGGCAACCAACCCAATGTGGCGTATGACACGTACTGAGTGGGAAGAATGTTTTGCTGACTGGATTGACAACCCGAACCCTAAAGCCTTACTAAACAGTTCTATCTTTTTTGATTTAGATGGCGTTTACGGCCGAGTAAAATGGGCAGAAAGCTTAAATGGCTTTATTGTTCGCCGAGCACGTAGAAATAATAAATTCTTAGCTTGCCTTGCACGTAATGCGATTAATCGGACACCACCACTGGGCTTTTTCAAAGGCTTTGTCATGGAAAAAGATGGCCGTCATAACAATTCGATTAACCTGAAACGCCGTGGTACCGCACCACTTGCAGATCTTATTCGTGTGCATGCTTTAGCCGTAGGATCGCGTGCACAAAATTCATTTGAACGCCTAGATGACATCATAGAAGCTGGCATTCTACCTAAAGGCCGTGCTGAAGATATTCAAGATGCAATGGAGTACATCTCCATGGTACGCATTCGCCATCAAGCATTAGATGTTGAAAATGAAATAGAGCCGGACAACAACATTGAACCGGACAATATGTCTGATTTTGAAAGACGTAACCTGAAAGATGCTTTTCAAATATTAAGTAATGCTCAGAACTTCTTAAAATATCGCTATCACGGCAATTCCTTTAAGAATGCTCCACCACCAGAGAAAAAGACGGAACCCATTCGTCGTAAGCGCTAATTTGGAGTGGATATGAAACAGAAGACAGACAACAAACTAGCCTATTTAGATCCTAAGCTAACCTGGCAACAGCACTTTGAGCATCAAGTTAACTCGGTAAAAGATTCTCGCTTAAAGCACTTTTATCAAACTGGCGTCATTGATCCTGAAACACCTCTATCAGAAGTGGAATTCGTCGCATTAGATTTTGAAACCACAGGTTTAGATATCGATAAAGACGGCATTATTAGCATAGGGTTAATCCCATTTACGCTGCAGAGAATCTATTGTAAGCAGAGTAAACATTGGCTAGTAAAACCGCGAAAACCACTTAATGACGATTCTGTGGTTATCCATGGAATTACGCATAGTGATTTATCTGATGCTCCAGATCTAAGACGCATATTAGATGAAGTATTGGATTCACTGGCGGGAAAAATTGTCGTCGTTCATTATCAATACATTGAGCGCCAATTCTTTCATCGGGCATTAATGGAGCGGATCAATGAAGGGATCCTATTCCCTATGGTAGATACCTTAGCTATTGAATCTGAAGTGCAGAAGCGAGCAGTAAGTGGTTGGTGGGATAAATTACGAGGCAAAAAGCCTGCCTCTGTTCGTTTAGGTTCAAGCCGTAGTCGATATAATCTACCAGCCTATCAGCCTCATCATGCGCTCGTTGATGCCATTGCAACAGCAGAGCTACTACAGGCACAGATTTATCACCATTACAGCCCAGAGACCCCAATTAAGGTTTTGTGGGTATAGTTAAAACAACTAATCTACTTCGAACATTATCAAACTTATGTATACAAAAAAGGTTGGCGCGAGGCCAACCTTTTTAATTTCTACAATTTTACTATCCCCAAAGTAATTAAAGTTGCAGCGAGACGAATGAGCGCCGTCAACAAAGCTGCGGATTCAAATACTAAGGGTATTAGACGTTATTTCTTCACTGGCTTCGGTTCAGTCCGCATACCCAATACTAAACTAATACACATAATGATTAGTACGAATACAAACGGTAATGCCGTCGAAATTGCTGCCGCTTGCAGTGCACCAATGGCATTTGAGCCACCAACCCACAATAATGCCATGGCAACCGCACCTTCAATGAAAGCCCAGAACATACGCTGAGGAACAGGCGCATCAACTTTACCACCAGCTGTAATACTATCGATAACCAAAGAGCCTGAATCTGAAGAACTGATAAAGAATACCAACACTAAACAAACTGCAAGCATTGAGATAATTTGGCTAAATGGTAGCGCATCAAACATTTCAAACATCGCCATTGTTGCGTCGTTGAAACCTTGCTCACCTAGCATACCGACTTTATTGATTAACTGATCAATACCAATACCACCGAAGGTACCCATCCAAACAACTGTAATAATTGTTGGAATCAGTAGAACCGCCGTTAAGAATTCACGTACAGTACGTCCACGAGAAACACGTGCGATAAACATACCTACGAATGGTGACCATGACATCCACCATGCCCAATAGAATACAGTCCAACCATGCATCCAATCTTCATCAGGACGATTGAATGGGTTTGATAATGGAATGATGTTTTCAACGTAACTCATAAAGGTTTCAGGAATAGTATGAGAAACGATAGAGAAGCTCACACCACCAACAAATACAAGTAGAATAAAGGCTGCAACCATGTTGATGTTACTAACCAGTTTTACACCACCGTCAATACCACGATATACCGAGATACCCGCAAGTACGGTCACTGCTGCGATCACAATAAGCTGCAAGCCAACACCGGAATCAATACCAAAAATATGCCCGATACCACTGGCTGCTTGTTGAGCACCAAAACCTAACGAGGTTGCAAGGCCAAACAAAGTCGCCAATACCGCGATAATATCAATGATATGGCCAGCCCAACCCCAAGCGCGGTCACCTAAAATAGGATAAAAAACCGAACGAATAGAAAGTGGTAAGCCTTTGTTATAGGTAAAAAATGCCAGTGACAACGCCACTACGGCATAAATTGCCCAAGGGTGTAAACCCCAGTGATACATTGTTGCACCTAATGCCATACGCTGTGCTTCAGGCGTATTTGCGGCAACATTTAATGGAGTACCATACCAATCGGTAAAGTAAGCGGCAGGCTCTGCAACACTCCAGAACATAAGACCGATACCCATACCCGCGGCAAACAACATTGCTAACCACGATAAGTATGAGTGCTCTGCTTTTGCATCATCGCCACCTAAACGAATTTTACCGTATGGTGAAACGATCATACCTAAACAGAATAATACGAAAAAGTTACCCGCTAAAATAAATAACGAATCAAAATTATTAATTATTGAGTTCTTAACACCATCCAATGCCGATTTCGCCGTTACTGGATCGGTAACTAACACCGCAATAATAAAAAGAATGGTCAACCCAGCGCTGGTGGTAAATACGGCGTTATGGACATCAAACCCCCACTTTTGAACATTATCTTGTCCAATCGTATAGTCGGTGCTGTCTATACTGTATTTATCTATACCCTTAGTCATAAAACCTCGTCCATCTGTGACAATATTGTGCTTAGTAATGTATTAAATAGTTTGCTCACTAAACAATAAAACACTAAGCACACAAAATTGATAAGGCTAGATCCTAACCTTGATCGAAAAAATATCCACTAAAACCCGATAAAACTTAACTTAACTGATTAATTATTGTACTTAAAAGGCGATTTAATAACAGTTTCATCATAAATATTAACATCACAATGATAATTCATTTTTATTTCGTCCACTAAACAATGACACTAAAGAGCTTATAATAAGCCATGCTCAACAGCGTATTTAGTCAGTTCTGCTATCGAATTTAAATCTAGTTTGTGCTTGATGTTTTGTCTATGTGTTTCAACCGTTCGATCACTAATATTCAATGCCTTGGCAATTTTTTTACTGCTTTCTCCTTGAGCGACGAGTGCCAAAATAGTTTCTTCGCGCCGACTTAATGGATTCACCTGATGCTCTTTGATTGATGGCTTTGGAGTAAATAACGTCTGAGTAACGGATTCGCAAAAATAAGTGGAACCTTGATAAACGGTTTTAATCGCTTGAATAAGCTTATCGGAAGAAATATCTTTTAATACATATCCCATTGCTCCCGATTGCATGACTTTCATAATGTACTCTCTATTATCATGCATCGTCAGCATCAAGACTTTCACATTAGGAAAGAGTTGATTAATTTGCTCTACAGCTTCTAGGCCATTCATAATTGGCATACTGACATCCAGAAGCACTACTTCGGGGTGATGTTGCTTAACATTTTGGATCGCTTCTATCCCATTACTTGCTGTCGCAACAACATCAATATCATGCTCAAGCTCTAACCGAGCAACAAAACCATCCAACACGACTTGATGATCATCGACAATCATGACTCGAATGCTGCTCATCTTTATCTCCATTTCAATTAGGCTGTTAATTGGGGGTGATGATTCACTTTTTTAGTTCAATTAAAGCAGTGATCTCAGTTCCCCCCCCTCTTTCGCTACTAAGCTCAAAGTCCCCACCTAAAAACTCAACTCTTTCACGCATATTTCTGAGTCCTATTCCTTTTTTCTTACTCACTTCTGTTAATTGGAACCCCACGCCATCATCTCGAACAATACATTGGATCAAATTTTTAAACAGTTGTATTCGGATCTCTACATGGCTGGCAAAAGCGTGCTTTTCAATATTGGTGAGAGATTCTTGGATAATACGATAAATAGTCGTGCTAATTTCATTATTGATCTGAGCATCATTTAGCTGAATGTCTCGACGCACGGACAATTGAGAGTGATCTGAAAAATCATCAAGCAAAGTATTTAATGCCGCTTCTAAACCGAGATCGTCTAGTGCACTAGGTCGTAAATTATGAGAAATCCTGCGAACTTCTAAAATTGCGGTTTGTAATGAAACATCAGATTTAGAAATAAGTGTTAATACATCACTGCTTACGCCTGAACTTTGTAATACTTTGTGCGACAACACTTCCAGATGACATTTACTCGAAACCAATAACTGATTAATGCCATCATGTAATTCTCGAGCAAGATGTTTCTTCTCATCCTCTTGAAATAACACTGTTTTATTGACCAATTCACGTAGACTTTTATCGGCTAATTTATGCTCATGAAAATTGATGGCTAGGGTTAAAACGATAATGATTAATATAGTCACAGAGAGTAGTGCTACGACTGAGAAGAAAGTTGTCTCAATATTTTGATTAATACTTTCAGTGATTTGTGCCATTTGTTTTTCAATATCATCAATATATAACCCTGTACCAACCATCCATTGCCACTTATCTAACCAAGCAGCGTAGCTCAGCTTTTCCTCCATTTTTCCAGAACTAGGTTGCTGCCATAAATATTGATGAAATCCACCACCAGTTTTGGCTTCAAATAACAAAGCTTGAATTAGGTAATTACCATTATTGTCTTGCAAGTTAATCAAGTTTTTTCCAATTAACTCGGGCTGAGTCGGATGAACTAGATTGATGCCATCTTTATCGTAAACAAAGAAATAACCATCATCGCCATAGCGTAAGTTAGTCAATATCTTTTTGACTTGTTGTTTAGCTTTTTGGTCATCAGAGTTAGCCTGTTTGTAAACATGACTAATCGCTGCCATTGCAAGCTGCAAATTATCCTCTAAGGCATTTTCACGTGACTCTAATAATTCTGCACGAAAGGTATCGATTTCTTTCTGCCCTAACGCTTTAGTTTGATGCACAAAAATCCAGCTAACACTGGCAGTAACGCATAATAAAGGGATTAAGGTAAGTAGAAATAACTTGGCTTTTAACGGCATTCCTTTGCCTACTCAAAATAATTCAAACTATATTGATACTAGCAAGAAAATCCGCAACTAAAATTTTGATAAAAAGAAACCCCGCGATTGCTCACAAAACAATACACGGGGTGAATTTTATTCTCTCTCAATGCTGCAATTTGGGATGGATAACAAGGCAAAATCATAAGTTAATAACTGGCCTATTGCGTTGATTTTAACGAAGTTAAACGCCTAAAGTGCTGTATTGAGTGACTTCTAGTTATCCGCAGCTGAGGTTAACTACTAAAGTGATTAACTTTCACAGTACCTTTAGTATTAATAAGAGGCACTCATTCCATATAACTCAGGTACTAATAACAATGAAATCAGCACTGCTATTTGGATCAATATAAATGGCATCACACCTCGGTATATATCTCCAGTGGTAATGCCGTTAGGAGCAACCCCTTTAAGGTAAAATAAGCTAAAACCAAATGGAGGTGTTAAAAATGAGGTTTGTAAATTCATCGCGATCAAAATACCAAACCACATCATATTAATACCCATCAATTCAGCTACGGGAGCAAGAATTGGCACAATAATGAAACAGATTTCAATAAAATCGATAAAGAAACCTAAGATTAATATCACCAGCATAGTGACGATTAAAAAACCCCACTTTTCACCTGGTAAAGATGTCATCCACTCTTCGACTAAGTAATCACCGCCAGTATAGACAAACGCCATTGAGAATGCTGTCGCCCCTAACAAAATAGCAAATACCATCGCGGTGACTTTGACGGTCTCTTTCGCACTTTCATACACCATCTTCCAGCTAAACTGACGATATAACAAAGCTAATACTAGCGAACCAGCCCCCCCTAAAGCAGCGGATTCCGTTGGTGTGGCAATACCTGCGAAAATAGAACCTAACACCACTATAATCAATGCCAACGGTGGAATAACTGCAATTAAAGCTTTTTTAATTTCTTGCTTACGCGACACATCATCTTCACGCACCATACACTGAGCTTGTTCAGGATTAAGTTTGGCATAGATCAGAATGTAAATAACATAAGCTGCCACTAAAACTAACCCTGGCCAAATAGCGGCATGGAAAAGATCGCCAACCGGTACACCCAGTACATCACCTAATAGGATTAAAACAATGGATGGTGGAATAATCTGACCAAGCGTTCCTGAAGCACAAATCGTGCCGCAAGCGAGTCCTTTGTTATAGTTGTATTTCATCATCACCGGTAATGAAATCAAACCCATCGCGACCACAGACGCCCCAACCACTCCTGTTGAGGCTGCCAATAAAACCCCAACTAAGACGGTTGAAATAGCGATACCACCACGAACACCACCGAACAATTTCGCCATCGACTCTAAAAGCTGCTCAGCAAGTTTCGTTTTCTGTAGCACTAAACCCATGAAAACGAACAAAGGAACGGCCATCAAAACCGTGTTCTGCATGATTGATTGAATTCGGTAAGGCATAAAAGCAAACATTTCTGGCCCTTCAGCCCATAAGCCAAAGATGAGCGCAATACCACCAAAGGTGAAAGCAACTGGAAAGCCAATCAGTAGCGCGAATAACGCCACAATAAACATTACAATACCTATCATGATAAACCTCCCTGTGCATCCAAGCTTTCAGTGTCTTTGCCTAATTGGGGATGCATTGGATTCATCATTCGGTTGATAGCATTTAAAATCATACCGAGGCCAGTTATTGCCATGAAGAAAAATGAAAGAGAAATAACTGATTTAATGATCCAGCGATAAGGCAAGCCTCCCGGATCACCAGAGGTTTCCCCTAACGCATAAGATTCTTTAGCATAATCAATACCAAACCATGCCACTAACAAACAAAAAGGTAATAAAAAAAACACACCACCGAGTACATCAATGACAGCTTGAGCTCTCACCGTCAGTTTTTCATAAATAATATCAACTCGAACATGACCATTCGTTCGAATTGCATAAGGCACACCCAATAAAAAAACCACCGAGAATAGGTGCCATTCCATTTCCTGCATACCGATAGAAACATCATTAAACGCATATCTCATAGCAACGTCATACACCACATTCAGCATCAACAATATAAATAATATGCTAGTAAACCAGCCTAAAGCGTCCCCTATTCGGTTGATGCCCTTTTCTGCAGAAATTAATAATTTCATTACGACTTATCCTTGTCAGAAATTGTTCGGCTTATACCAATCACACTAATTAAGTGCTCAATATTTTCGATAAGCCGAACGCTATCGGGTTACTCCGCTTCGTTATCTAAATAAGCTTTGGTAGAAATATCCGTCCAAGCTCGAACCTTTTTCTTATAATCAGCTTGAGATTGTTGGATTTCTTTTGCTAATGGATCTTGAGATGCATGTTCAGCTAATAATTTATCATTCGCTGATCGCAATGCATCCATCACCTCTGGTGGGAAGTTTTTCACTTTGACATCAGGATATTCAGTTTTAATTGATGCCCAGTTCTGACCACTTTCATGTACCGCTTGAATATACATGTCGTAGGCTGCAGTTTTCATTGAAATTCTTAGAATCTCTTGTAAATCAGCTGGTAGTTTTTCCCATACTTGTTTATTCACTAAAAACTGAAGTTCAGAGCCCGGCTCATGCCAACCCGTGTAGTAATATGGCGCAATTTTATGGAACCCCATACGTAAATCTAATGAAGGGCCTACCCACTCTAAGGCATCAATCGTACGACGCTCTAATGCGGTATAGAGTTCACCAGGGGCAATATTAGTTGGTTTAGCGCCTAATTCAGCCATGATCTCTCCAGCAAAACCAGGAATACGCATTTTTAAGCCTTTCAGATCATCAACTGAATTGATTTCTTTTTGGAACCAGCCCCCCATTTGAAATTCAGTATTACCACCAGGAAACGATAATAGATTATGCGGGCTATAAACTTTCTCCATCAGTTCCATCCCCCCGCCATAATAAAACCATGCGTATTGCTCCGCAGGCAGCATGCCAAATGGCATTGAGGTGAAGTACAGAGTATTCGGAACTTTACCTTTCCAATAATAAGAACCTGAATGGCCCATATCGTATTGGCCTGATTTCACCATATCAAATACGCCAAGTGGCGCTTTATGTTTATTGGCTGAATCAATGCGAATTTGTAAACGGCCGTTAGACATTTCTTCTGCCATTTTTGCCATATTTTTCGTCGCATCACCAAACACAGGAAAATTCGGCCCCCATGTTTCAGCCAGTTTTAATCGGTATACTTTGTCTGCAGCAAAAGCACTAGAGGCAAGTAAAGCTGTGGTAGCAACCACGGCAACCAGTGTCTTTTTAACGGCATTTTGTGCCATCCTTGTCATGATATTCATATCTCATCCTTTTGTTATTATTCAATAGTTATACCCAAGTGACTTCAAGATGCAGAATTCAGAGCTATCATCCAATTCTTTAAACAAGAAAGATTTGCGAAGGAATGTAGGTACCTTTCAAACGAATCTGACGTAGTGTAAAGGCTAAATTAAATAGAGATCGAATCACTATGATCCTATTTAATTTGCCTTACCTAAAACTTGTTTTAATCTTGCTGAAACTCGCATCTTGAAATTACCTAGGTATAGATTAGGAGAATGAGTGAATATGCCAATGCGAAGATTTACGGAAAATTATTAGCAAAAAGCACGACTAATAAGCCAACTTACCGTCCTATCTACGTAGATATACTTAGAGAAAAATATAAAAATCTTATTTATAAAGGGATTCAGAGAAAAAACAGTCCACAAATTCTACGTAGTTTTCATTAAGTGATTTTTAAAAATCTATTTAACATTAAACGCTAAAATTGAGAACGGACGCAGGGTATATACGAGCACGTACAAAAAAGCCTTTCTACACAGAAAGTAGAAAGGCTATTAGTATTATACTCAGGAAACTTCAAGATGCTGAAACTCGCACCTTGAAGTTACTTGGGTATAGATATATGTGAGTAATCTTAAGCTAGTTTGTAAATAACTTTATTACCTGCAGCTTGCTCTTTCACTACTAGGTTTTCTTCAACTAGCTTTTTCAAACCGCCCGTTGCCCAAGCTGCTGCTTTTGCATCTTCTTGACCAGCTTCTAGACCGATTGCTTTCGGGCTGATACCGTCAGCATTAGCTGCTACGATATCTAATACTTGTTGCTGTTTAGGAGTCAGCTTTACATCTTGAGATGCTTCTACTGCCGCTTCAACTGCAGCACTGGCAACTTTTTCAACTTTAGCTGCTGCTGATTTCGTTTTAGCAACGGCTTTCTCTGCTTTTGGCTTAACTGCTTTTACTGTTTTTTCAGCAGCCGCCTTTGTTGCTTTGATTTTCTTTTTAAGTTTAAGTTGTACGTTGCGCTTATGTGCAAGTCTCATTGAAGTTCTCCACAAATCACTAATTTTAGTGTGGTAAAAATGTTGGACGGTGTTATAACAAAATATAAATCAAATTTACAGCCATTGCCTAAAAAACACTCTAATTTAATCGAAATTAGTCTATTTGAAGTGAAGATCTTCTATTTTTGTCATTTTCAACACAATTGAACAACCTTAAACTCATTATTCTGAATTTGCTTTTAGGTTGTCAATAAGTCTCTATACTCTCTTTATATTTTTCGGTTTCTTGACAGGAGTTGTATGCCAACCAAACATCTATTTTATCCACAGCCCCGATTGCCTATTTGGAGCCAATATTTAATATGGGCTTGTCTACTTATGGTTTCATTCACCATTGATAGCCAGCTAAATAGCAAAGTTGCCGGGTTGTTTTTTCTTACTTGTTTAAGTATCGGATTAGCTATTAAGCATTATGTTTATGGACAAAAATTAGGGTTTACTCTTACAGAAACGCATTTTCAGCAACATTTATATAAAGGTGGCTGGGTGTTGCGGTGGCATAATATAAAAAGAGTCGATGCACTGAATTATAGTATTCAAGGTTGGACAACATCGATTCCTTGGGTCGGTGTTGAGATAAAAGATTATCAAGCTTTTATCAGTACGATTAGTCCAAAAGTCATCACACAAATACTACTGCATCAACGTAGCCTGCTTTTCCTAGGCCTTAAACAGTATAGTCGGCAACATGAACTAGAAGATCACATCATTAATGACAAACCTTTTATCTATTCAGATGGTAGTAATGTGAAAGGCTTAAAAGCAATGCTTGCCAATAGAATGATGATTCAAAGGCAGTTGTGGGGTTATGATTTATTTATTGCTGAAAGTGATATCATCACGTCAAAAGAAGAGTTTGTTGGTCTGGCTCGCCGCTATCTTGCCGCGAGCCATAGTGGAGCGAATATTTAGACATATTCTAAATTTAATAAAGCGGCATTTCGTCAGCAACAAATGGATTGGTTTTTCTTTCTTGACCAAATGTTGATTCTGGACCATGCCCCGGAATAAAGCGGACATCGTTACCTAATGGCCATAATTTGGTTTTAATACTATTAATCAGCGTCGCATAATCGCCTTTAGGAAAATCAGTACGACCAATCGCGCCATTGAATAGAACATCCCCAACAAAGGCAATATTCGCAGACTGGTTAAATAAGACAACATGCCCTGGAGTGTGCCCTGGAGTATGTATCACTTCCAATGACTCCTTTCCAAATTCAATGACATCCCCTTCTTGTAGCCATTGTGTCGGTTCAAATGGCTCAATAGGTGGGAAACCAAACATTTGGCTTTGGTTCATAAGGCCTTGTAGCCAAAAAGCATCATCAATATGGGGACCAATTACAGGTACGTCCATTTCTGCTTTCAGTTCTGGCGTCCCACCAACATGATCTAAATGTCCATGAGTCAGTACAATTTTTTCTAACGCCACACCAAGGGTATTAATAATCGTCACTAGATGGTTTACTTCACCACCGGGATCAACGATCACTCCTTTCATGGTTTGATCGCACCATACTATTGAACAGTTTTGCTGAAAAGGTGTTACGGGGACTGATTGATATTGAAGGCTCATTGGGAATGTCTCTAACGATTCAAATTTTCGAAACTATACCTGAAACTATGCCAGTTAAGTATAAAATTAGCAATCTCAGTCCCCCCAACTGTTCTCTTCTACTATTGAGGTAAATACTGAATCACCATATTAGCTTGCGACCATATTTTCCATTGGCCATTTTCTTTCTTGAACACGACTAAAATTTGCATTCGGTTATTAGCAAACACTGCCCCTGAAATTTTTGTTGTTTCTAACCATGCTTTTGCATAAGCATATTCATTATCTTCACCAACAAACTGAACATCTTGTAGTTGATAGTCTAGTTCATAATTATCGAAAATCGGAGACATTGCTTGTTGAGTTTGTAAATATAATAAGGACTGAGAATGCACAGTATTCATATAATCTGTTATTTTTTCATTTTTAGCAGCAATAATATTATCTTGTAAAACTTGATAAACTTCCTGGCTTGTATTCGCTAAAGCCTTAACGGAAAACAACATCGACAATAGAAACCAGTACCATTTAGATTTTACATTCATATATTTTCCTTAATGTGCTTATTTTGGTATTGCAGTCCAATGATTGTCCCATAAAACATGAGATTGGTTAGCGAGTGTGTTTTCTAATGGTAATCGTTTAATCGTTTCTCCCGAGCCGGAACTAATATAAAAATAACCATCATGTGAAATCGCACCAGACGCATCAGTTAAGCTGTTTAGCTCTAACAATCGATTTTGTGATATTGACCATATACCGTAACAATTGCCCGGCGGAGACGTTGCTAACACATAATCATCAACCACGGCAATGCTGGCAATATAATGATTAAATCTTGCCCATTCCTCTGGTTCCGCATTTAAGTTGGTTAATTCTCCCCCTACGTCTTGCATGGCGATGAGTGCGGGGTAATCATCAGGTTCACCTCGATACTGCTGGCCACACAGAACAACACCATCATGGTTATATCCCAAGTGACGAATACTCAACTTTTTATCGCTAAGTCCTACTTGGCTTACTATTTCTCCACTGCGACTCAACCGTGTCAAACTTGGCTGCATTGTCTCTAAATTGAGTGGCTCTCTACCTTGAGTATGTACACCTCCAACTCCAACAGCATAACTGCCATCATCCAGTCGAATAATTTCATGTGGTCCAATACCAATACCGTGCCACTCATCTACTTTGTGATATCCTGCTGCAACGTCATAAACACCAATTAATCCTTGGCTCGTATTACGTACACCTTCGGTTGCGAGCAACCAACGACCATCTTGACTAAACACGCCATGACCATAAAAATGTCGGTCAGGAGATGCATCAATCAAGACTTTCTTTTCACCAGTGATATAATCAAAAACTTGAAAAAAATGTCCTGGACGGCGAGCAAAAGCAACAGCATCAACAAAACCCATCGTACTTTCCTGGCTAATTGCCACACCATGAGCTCGCTCAGGAAGCGATAATTTAAAAATAGCGTTACCCTGCCAATCAGCCACCACAGTGTAGTACTGTTTATTCTGGCCTAGAGCATTTCCAATGAGTGCTGGTTGTGAACGATTACGGTCAGAAAAAGCTTTCAAGCTTAAACCCGTAGTGGCACCTACTCCTGCAAATGCTGCTAATATCAATAATTTTCTTCGTTTAAGGTCAATTGGAGCACGATTACTCATAGGCGCTTAATCTCCATCTGTGGAGTTAAACCCAACCACAATCCCTAATGCAACGGCAGCTTCATCATGAAATAAATATTTAAGTCGCTGTAGTTTATTTTGTTGAGCTAATGCTTCTCGGTAACCATCTTTGGTTTGCAACATATCAAATAAGCTTACTTGAGCCGGCCAAGTCTCTAGGGTTTGCCTAAATTGTGAGTCGAGACGGTCTGCTAAATCGCTTAAACCTTTTTCTCTCAATAAACGATCAAATCCAGCGCCTTCGGCTAAATACAGTTTATATAAAGCATCTATATTCGATTTCATTAATGCTAATGATTGTTTCGAACGCCAACTCTCTGAAAAGTAAGCCCTTGGATGTCCAATTTTTGCTAAAGGTCGCTGTATTTTTTGTAATAAGAAATCGAGTTGATTCATAATCAGCCCCAGATATTCCGCTGGCCACTGAGACTCAGGTAAAGCTTTCCACGGATTGTCTTGCCAGGCCGCATTGATTTCTTCTGCATGATTGGTCAAGTTATCGCTAATTGATAAAGCAAGTTGGCAATAGGATTTATCTTGACGAGAAAAGTCGGAATTCTCATCAAATAATAGCCACTCCATTGCCCCTAAGCCCTGCACTGTCACGCTTTGCTCTTTTATCGACTCGACTCGCCATAAATCTGGATTGTGTAAAATCTGATCCATTTTTCTACCAGTGATGTCTTTTTTATCTGGCCAAAATTGAATCGTCCAACTGAGATCGAGCGCTTTCTTTGGCCCTTTACCTTGCCCTTGCAATGGCATCCAACTATGCATTGTCTCCAACCAGCTCGTTTGTACCGTCGCAAGTTTTTCAATTGAATCCGCCTGGCAATATTGATTCAACGTTTGATGCAGTGCGTTGGTGTGATTTAAAAACTCTTGAGTCTTCTGCTGTTCATACCGCAGAACAGACATCTGAGAATTATTTTTTGATATATCACTACTCTGATCTTTATCAAAGGACATTCCATAATAGGTAACGCTTCCGACCAATACACAACTAGCCACAGCTAAAATGATCTTATTCATATCTGGTCCGCTATCTTAAAGAGAGTTTAAAAATGCAATTAATGCATCACGATCTGATTTGTTTAATTGCATCACTTTTTGTTTGCTTGATTCAGCTTCTCCACCATGCCACATAATCGCTTCCATCAAGTTTCGGGCGCGTCCATCATGCAAAAAGTATTGGTGACCACTGACCTCTTCGGTATAGCCAATTCCCCAAAGTGGTGGTGTTCGCCATTCTTGGCCATTCGCAAGAAACTCAGGGCGATTATCTTCCAACCCTTCCCCCATATCATGCAAGAGTAAGTCACTATAAGGGTGAATAGTTTGTTCTGATAAAGAAGGAAGCTCATCGCGTTTAGCTGTTTTTAACTCTGGAATATGGCAAGAAGCACAATCCAGCTCAGCAAATAATACTTGTCCACGTTGAACAGCAGGATCATTAGTATTACGACGAATTGGTACCGCGAGATGTTGTGAATAAAATTCGACAAATCTCATGATCTTATTGCTGACTTCTGCATTTTCACTATCCGCACTATTCCCATTTGGTAACTCAGAACAAATGGTTTGTTTTGGTGAGCAGTTTTCATTGGGAAACAATGTGCTGGTTAACCCAAGGTCACCATTAAAGGCTGCTGCATTTTGTTGGTTCAATGTTGGCTGTCCTGCCTTCCAACCAAATCGCCCTACCTCTGTGGATTGTGTTTGTACATTCCATACTTGGTTTAATTTACCTGAAATCCCTTGGCCATCTTTTAACTGTTGCTCTGCGATATGTTGCAGTGTTTCAACGGGAATCGATTCCAATAGTCCTAAACCAATCATTGGAGGAGCAACGCGTGCCGATAACATAGTCTCTGGGTGTAATTCACCATAATTTAAATCATGCAAAGTTAACTGGGGCTTTCTTAATTCAATTTCTTCACCATCTTTAAAGCTCAATTTAATCGTTTCATATTCAATCTTCACTTTGCCTTCAGGCTTAGCATTCGGTATGGAAAAATCTTCAAGTTGATCCCCATAAGTTGGTTCAGGAATGACTCCCGACACGATCAGTTGTTGTTTTTGATTTGCGGTTAAGGCAGGAATACTCATTCTAACCAGCATAGAAACCACTTGATCTTCGCCTTCTTCTGGCGGATGACCTCGCCCATCTTTAATATGACAGTTTTGACAACCATTGGTATTAAATAACGGCCCTAGGCCATCACGGGCGTCTGTTGTTGCAGGGGCTTGAACCCAAGGGTTTCGAAAAAAGCTGTTACCGACACTAAAATCAAGGCGCTTTGAGATAGGTAAATTATTGGCTGGCATTGAGTAAGCATTGTTGCCTTGCTTATTCGTACTGGTATCACCACCAGATTTGATGCCATAAGCAACTGTAGTAAGTGGAAATAATAAACATGTAAACGTGAGGATAAAAGCAGGTTTCATGGTACATCCTGTAAGGGCTCATTTTCAGAGCCCTTGTCCATTTTCTATTGGTTAAAACTCATGATCAGCATTGTCTGGACTCAAGCTGGTCACTCCAACTAAACTAGCTACTTTTTCAATGGCTTCTGTTTGTTTCACCAATGAGTTAATCGCGTTATTTACTAACTCATTACCAGACTTATTATTCGCTGCAATCAACTGATCAAAATGTTGATTATTGTTTTCAGCAGACTCAACCAATTTATGGACACTAGATCGCGTCTCATCAAACTGTTGAGCTATTGCATCTGTCGCAGCTTTATCTTTCTCAGCAGCTAAATCTTTAATACTGGCTCCTTTCACTTCACTACCGTCAACGCGTGTATAAGAACCATTAAATACGTTATAAATCCCTTGTTCATTATAAAAGTGCGAGTTATGTGTATTATCTGAGAAGCAATCATGTTCATCTTCAGTAGAGTTCGCTTCGAGTGCTACTTTCATACGTTCGCCGGCAAGTTCACCTAATGATAATGACCCCATCCCAAACAACATTTTGCGTAAACCTTCTTCAGCGGGTTGTTGCAATAAAGCACTACGGTAATTATCTTTACCTTCTGTCGACCATTGATCTTTCATCCAACCCAGATCTTGGACTAAAAGCTGTGAAGCTGCGGATAAGTATTGAGCTCGGCGCTCACAGTTACCATTAGTGCAGCCTTCGCCTTGTATATAATCGGTATAAGAACGCTCACCAGCACCTGGTTCAGTGCCATGTAGGTCTTGTCCCCATAATAAAAATTCGATGGCGTGATACCCTGTAGCAACGTTCGCTTCGGAGCCCGCTAATTCATTTAAACTTGCCAATAACTCTGGTGTAATTTTAGAAGCATCAATTTTATCCGCGCCCACTTGAATAGTTTTATTGGCAATTATATTGGCTTGAGCGCCTTCATTACCTAATTCGTGATGGTAGCCATCTGCTACGTAATCAATTAGACCTTCATCAAGTGGCCATGCATTTAACTGCCCTTCCCAATCATCTACGATTGCGTTACCAAAACGAAAAGTTTCTGATTGTTGATAAGGAACACGCGAAGCCAGCCAAGCTTTACGTGCTTGCTCTAAAGTTTCAGCCGAAGGATTTTCAATTAAGGTATCAACCGCAGTTTGTAATTGCTGAGCCGTAATATAAGCATCATCAAACACCGCGTAAGCAATATTCGCATAGTTCGAGACCACATCTTTCGGCGTAGAAGCAGCAAAGGCGGTATTACCTGTAACTAAAAGGCTTGAAATGATTAGTGAAGAAGTTCGAAGATTAAGCATGTCTCATCCTTGTATAAACTATCTGAGTGAAAATCATTATCACTTGCAGTTGGGTTTGAGAATAATACTTACTTACAAAACTTTTACAACTATTAAACATAAAAAAGACCTCTTCAATGAGAGGTCTTTTCCGATAATATTGTGTTTTAATCAATCAAATTTAAGTCGATGCTTACCATGTGATGCTTTGGCTTTAAGATAGCTTTCGTTACCATGTTTGATATGTACATGGGTTGGAATCACTTCTTCAAGCTCAATTCCAAACTCTTGAAGCTCTTTCATCTTTTTAGGATTGTTCGTTATTAACTTAATTTTATTGATACCGAGTGCTTTCAGCATTTGAGCTGCTTCAGAAAAGTCACGCAGATCATCACCAAAACCTAAATGATTATTTGCTTCGTAGGTATTCATACCTTGACTCTGTAAACGATAAGCATCAATTTTATTATATAAACCAATACCACGTCCTTCTTGGCGTAAATACAATAAAACCCCACCGTGCTGAGCCATTTTCTCAATAGTTTCATCTAACTGTTCGCCACAATCACAGCGCGACGAATGAAAAACATCACCTGTTAAACACTCTGAATGCATGCGAACTAAAGGGGCTTGAGGGTTTTTATCCGCTGATTTAAAAATAATGGCGATGTGCTCTTTATCCGTTTTTAAGCCTGTAAAGGACAGGATTTCAGCGTCAATTTCGCTTTTTTTACCTACTTTTAAATCCACTCTGGCACGAACTTCCGCCATATTCTTTCTCACTTATTCTTATAATGCTCCCTCGATATTTTATCTTAAAGGTTCTCTAAACACTGATAAAAATGAGGGTTATATCACATCGGTCAATCAATATTGTTATACTATAACATCCAATTAACTAATCAAGTAAAACCGACTTTAATTAAATATAAAAAAGCCGGAAGTATTACCTCCGGCTTCTATCTTTCATATCACTAAAAGCGATTACTCTTCGTCGTTAGTATCAGCTTGAGCAGCATCATCAGAAGATGTTGGTTGGGTTTCGTCAATATCAACAACTTCCACACCAGCTTCTAATAGTTCGTCTTCTTCCACTTCTTCGATGCGCTGTAGACCTACAACTTTTTCATCTTCTGAAGTACGAATCAGAGTAACACCTTGAGTATTACGGCCAACTTGGCTTACTTCCGATACACGTGTACGAACAAGCGTACCCGCATTAGTGATCATCATAAACTCATCGGCTTCAAGGGCTTGGATTGCACCAACCACTTGTCCGTTACGCTCAGATACTTTAATCGATACAACGCCTTTCGTACCACGGCCCTTAGTTGGGTATTCCGTGATAACGGTACGTTTACCGTAACCATTTTCCGTGACTGTCAGAACATCGCCACCATCATTTGACGGTACAATCAATGACACAACTTGGTCGTTATCTGCAAGGCGAATACCACGAACACCTGCCGCGGTACGGCCCATTGCTCGAACATGCTCTTCACTAAAGCGAACCACTTTACCCTCTTTCGAGAACAACATGATTTCATCTTCACCTGATGTGATATCAACACCAATTAGAGCATCATCATCACGTAGATTAACAGCAATCAAGCCATTTGAACGAACATTGGCAAAACTTGCTAGAGATGTTTTCTTAACCGTACCGTCACCCGTTGCCATAAAGATAAATTTATCTTCAGCAAACTCATCAACACGTAGAATAGCAGTGATACGTTCACCTTCTTCTAGCGGCAAAATATTGACGATAGGTTTACCACGAGCATTACGGCTCGCAAGCGGTAGTTGATATGTCTTCAAGCGGTAAGTTTTACCGCGAGTTGAGAAGCAAAGAATATTATCGTGAGTATTGGCAACCAGTAAACGCTCGATGAAGTCTTCATCTTTCATCTTAGTTGCACTCTTACCTTTACCACCACGACGCTGAGCTTCGTAGTCGCTGAGTACTTGATACTTAACGTAACCTTCGTGAGAAAGCGTTACCACAACATCTTCTTGAGCAATAAGCTCTTCCATATCAATATCATGGCTTGCTGCGGTAATTTCAGTACGACGAGCGTCACCGAAACCTTCACGAACGGCTTCTAGCTCTTCACGAATAACTTCCATCAAGCGTTCTGTGCTCGATAAAATATGAATTAATTCGGCAATTTCATCTAGAAGTGCTTTGTATTCGTCTAGGATCTTCTCATGCTCTAAACCAGTTAAACGGTGTAGGCGTAATTCAAGAATCGCTTGTGCTTGTTGTTCAGTTAGGAAGTATTGACCATCACGGATGCCATAATTTTCTTCTAACCAATCAGGGCGTGCGGCATCGGTACCTGCACGTTCAAGCATTGCTGCTACATTACCAAGATCCCAACCACGAGCGACTAAGCCCGCTTTCGCTTCTGCTGGTGTCGGTGCATTACGAATCAATTCAATGATTTCATCAATGTTAGCAAGAGCAAGTGCCAGTGCTTCTAAGATGTGTGCACGATCACGAGCTTTACGAAGTTCAAAAATAGTACGGCGTGTTACCACTTCACGGCGGTGATCAACAAAGCACTTCAACATTTCTTTTAGGTTGAATAGCTTCGGCTGGCCATTATCTAGCGCAACCATATTGATGCCGAAAGTCGTTTGCAACTGAGTTTGTGCATATAGGTTATTAAGAACTACTTCACCTACTGCATCACGCTTACATTCAATAACGATACGCATGCCGTCTTTATCTGACTCATCGCGTAATGCACTGATACCTTCCACTTTCTTGTCTTTTACTAACTCTGCAATTTTTTCAATAACACGAGCTTTGTTAACTTGGTATGGAATTTCAGTCACAACAACCGTTTCACGGCCATTTTTATCGGTATCGATATGCGCTTTAGAACGCATGTAAACTTTACCACGACCGGTTTTATAAGCGTCGATAATACCTTTACGACCACTGATTAAAGCAGCCGTTGGGAAATCTGGCCCAGGAATGTGTTCCATCAATTCATCGATGGTCACATCTTCATTATCAATATAAGCCAAGCAACCATCTAACACTTCACCTAAGTTATGTGGCGGAATATTAGTGGCCATACCTACTGCGATACCAGAAGAGCCGTTCACAAGTAAGTTTGGAATTTTCGTCGGTAAAACAGCTGGGATCTTTTCTGTGCCGTCGTAGTTATCGACGTAATCTACTGTTTCTTTATCTAGGTCGGCTAATAACTCATGAGCCATTTTAGACATGCGAACTTCGGTATAACGCATCGCCGCAGCAGAGTCACCATCGATAGAACCAAAGTTACCTTGGCCATCGACAAGCATGTAACGAAGTGAGAATGGTTGAGCCATACGTACAATCGTATCGTAAACTGCACTATCACCATGTGGGTGATATTTACCGATTACGTCACCGACTACACGGGCTGATTTTTTATAAGGCTTATTCCAATCGTTACCCAGAACGTTCATTGCAAATAAAACACGGCGGTGAACCGGTTTCAAACCATCACGAACATCTGGAAGTGCACGACCAACGATGACAGACATCGCATAATCAAGATATGAACCTTTCAGTTCATCTTCAATATTTACTGGCGTAATTTGTTTAGCTAAATCGCTCATAGAGCCATTATCCCTCTATTCTTTTTGATCGCGTACTTCATTACAAATAGCGATACGCACAAGGTCTAAAAATATAACACAGAAATCATAAATCAGGCATCTATTTCATAGCAGTTTTAATCACTTGATGTCTACTTCACGCTTTAACTGCAGAAAAATTGAGCTAGATTCAAATTTATGCTTTTTATCAATTACTTTAACTTTCTCAATTTCACAGTCAGGATTTCATTGCCCTTCCCTTTCCTGATATATTAATCACATCTTGATGACTTGAAGAATGACCAATATGACGACTAAACAAAACGTTGATCCTGCAGAAATTAAAAAATTTGAAGATATGGCTTCTCGTTGGTGGGACTTAAATGGTGAATTTAAACCATTACACCAAATCAACCCTCTTCGCTTAAACTTTGTCTTAGATAATGCACAAGGACTATTCGGTAAGAAAGCTCTTGATGTTGGTTGTGGTGGGGGTATTCTCGCAGAAAGCATGGCAAAAGAAGGCGCAGATGTCACAGGTCTCGATATGGGTAAAGAACCTTTAGAAGTGGCTAGACTGCATGCTCTCGAATCTGGCGTTACGCTTAACTATATACAAAGCACTATCGAAGATCATGCAGCTCAGTGCCCGCAAACGTACGATGTAGTCACTTGTATGGAAATGTTGGAACACGTTCCCGATCCTCTGTCGGTTATCCAAGCGTGCGCGCGATTAGTGAAACCTGGCGGCCATGTGTTCTTCTCAACATTAAATCGTAATCTAAAATCTTATCTGTTTGCCATTGTGGGCGCAGAGCAAGTTATGAAGATAGTACCTAAAGGCACTCACGATCATAGTAAATTCATCCGTCCTTCTGAGTTACTAAAAATGGTTGATTCTACGCCACTTCAAGAGCAGTCAATTACTGGCCTACGTTACAACCCGCTTACAGATAGTTATTCATTAGGAAAAAACGTTGAGGTGAACTATATCATTCACACGCAGAATGTTGGTTAATACCATCGACTAAATACAAAAAACGCTGACCATACATCAGCGTTTTATTACATTTGTTTCTTTATAAAATGTGCTTGATCATCCACAAATTCAACCACTAATTTCGTGATCATTTTCTTTTAAAGATCAAGCGAAATATTTTTTCTCTTGAGTATAAAATCACCATATTAGATCTTCAGAATCTCCCTATTCAGGGAATACGTTAGCGCATAGGTTAGTGTCTACTTACAGAATTTTTTCTATCCAAACGTTATCCACAACTTGAGAGAAATCCAAATCTTGAAAGTCACGTCTTTTCGCACTATCTTGTAAGCCAGCTATAGGGGTAACCCAACATATAGTGTTTAACCTTCAAAGTAAGGTAGGTCGGGAACCGCATAAAAAGCTTGCCAATACCATAATAATTCAACGTTGCAGCTTAGAATTCATCTAGTTTAGGGAACGCATTTCGAATGAACGAACAATTGACAGTCACAAAACGTACTGGACAGAAAGAGTCGATCGATCTTGAAAAGATCCACCGAGTGATCACATGGGCAGCAGAAGGCCTTCAAAATGTTTCTGTTTCTCAAGTAGAACTAAAAGCTCATATCCAATTTTACGATGGCATCACCACTTCTGATATTCACGAAACCATCATTAAATCTGCAGCTGACCTTATTTCAGAGCAAAGTCCTGACTATCAATACCTAGCGGCACGTCTAGCGGTATTCCATCTTCGTAAAAAAGCCTACGGTGAATTTGAGCCACCAAAATTATTCGATCATGTTTCAAAACTGGTTGGTATGGGGAAATACGATAAGCATTTATTGGAAGATTATACTGCTGAAGAATTTGCAGTATTAGATAGCTTCATTGATCACAGCCGTGATATGAATTTTTCATACGCAGCGGTAAAACAGCTTGAAGGTAAATACTTTGTTCAAAACCGTGTAACAAAGGAAATTTACGAAAGCGCTCAATTTTTATATATCCTTGTTGCTGCTTGCTTATTTGCCAAATACCCTCAAGAAACACGTTTAGACTACATTAAACGTTTTTACGATGCGGTATCGATGTTTAAGATTTCACTACCAACACCAATTATGTCTGGTGTTCGCACCCCTACTCGTCAATTTAGTTCATGTGTATTAATTGAGTGTGGTGATAGCCTAGATTCAATCAATGCAACAGCAAGTTCTATCGTTCGTTACGTTTCTCAACGAGCAGGTATTGGCATCAATGCTGGTCGTATTCGTGCGCTAGGCTCTGAGATCCGTAACGGTGAAGCTTTCCACACTGGATGCATTCCGTTTTATAAATACTTCCAAACAGCAGTTAAGTGTTGCTCTCAAGGCGGTGTTCGAGGTGGTGCGGCAACTGTTTTCTACCCGATTTGGCACCGTGAAGTTCAATCTCTATTAGTGCTAAAAAATAACCGTGGTGTTGAAGAGAACCGTGTTCGTCACATGGATTACGGTGTACAGCTCAACAAACTTATGTACGCTCGCTTAATCAAAGGCGCAAATATCAGCCTATTCTCTCCATCGGATGTACCTGGGCTATACGATGCATTCTTTGAAGATCAAGCTAAGTTTGAAGAACTTTACGTTAAATATGAAGCAGATGAATCTATCAAACGCGAAACCATTAAAGCTGTTGAACTATTTTCACTGTTAATGCAAGAGCGTGCTTCAACAGGCCGTATCTACATTCAAAACGTCGATCACTGTAATACTCACAGCCCATTCGACCCAAGCGTTGCACCGGTTCGTCAATCTAACTTATGTTTAGAAATTGCTCTTCCAACTAAACCTTTACGTAATGTTGATGATGAAGAAGGCGAAATCGCCCTATGTACTTTATCTGCATTTAACTTAGGTGAAATTAAATCACTTGATGATTTTGCTGAACTATCAGATCTTGTTGTACGCGCATTAGATGCCCTACTCGACTATCAAGACTATCCACTTCCTGCTGCACGTAAAGCAACGATGAACCGCCGTACCCTAGGTGTCGGTGTCATTAACTACGCTTACTACCTTGCGAAAAATGGCGTGAAGTATTCAGATGGTAGTGCAAACGGCTTAACACACCGCACTTTTGAAGCGATCCAATACTACTTGTTAAAAGCATCGGTTGAATTAGCAAAAGAAAAAGGTGCATGTCCATCCTTCAATGAAACGACTTATGCAAAAGGTATTCTGCCAATCGATTCTTATAAGAAAGATTTGGATACTATTTGTGATGAGCCCCTACACCTTGATTGGGAGACACTACGCATTGAAATTACCACTCACGGTTTACGTAACTCTACCTTAACTGCGTTAATGCCATCTGAAACTTCTTCTCAGATTTCAAACGCAACCAATGGTATTGAGCCACCACGTGGATTCGTTTCAGTGAAAGCATCAAAAGATGGGATCTTGAAGCAAGTCGTGCCAGAATATCAAACACTTAAAGACCAATACGAACTGCTATGGCGTATTCCATCAAATGATGGCTATTTACACCTAGTCGGAATTATGCAGAAATTCGTAGATCAATCTATTTCTGCCAACACTAACTACGACCCTAGCGTACAAGCCAATGGTAAAGTACCAATGAAGTTATTGTTGAAAGATCTGCTAACTGCATATAAATACGGCCTTAAAACGCTGTATTACCATAACACTCGTGATGGTGCGAGCGACGATCAAAATGATGCAGCTGCGGTTGTTGAAGATGATGATTGCGCAGGCGGCGGCTGTAAGATCTAATTCAATACTTGAAATAACGTAGCCTGCCCTGTTGCAGGCTGCTTTCATTCAATCACTACCCAAGAAATCGCTCAGTGACAGCTCTTCACATATCACTAGCGCATGGATGGTTCCTAGGCCGTTCATTTAAGAGGTTAACATGGCTTATACAATTTTTAATCAGAAGAAAAATGATCAACTCAAAGAGCCTATGTTCTTTGGCCAATCAGTTAACGTTGCACGTTATGACCAACAAAAATTTGAGATTTTCGAAAAACTAATCGAAAAGCAATTATCGTTCTTTTGGCGTCCTGAAGAAGTAGATGTATCAAGCGACCGTATTGATTACAACAAGTTACCTGATCATGAAAAGCACATTTTCATCAGTAACTTAAAATATCAAACACTGCTTGATTCAATTCAGGGTCGTAGCCCAAATGTTGCCCTACTACCATTAGTGTCTTTACCAGAATTAGAAACGTGGATTGAAACATGGTCATTCTCTGAAACCATTCACTCACGCTCTTACACTCATATTATCCGTAATATCGTAAACGATCCTGGTGCGGTATTTGACGATATCGTTGAAAATGAATTTATTGTTAAACGTGCTCGTGATATTGCACATTATTACGATGAACTGATCCGTTTAACCAATGACTACCATCGTCATGGTGAAGGTACTCATGTTCTAAATGGCGAAACGGTTGAAATCAAACTTCATGATCTGAAAAAGCAACTTTACCTCTGCTTGATGTCTGTAAATGCATTAGAAGCTATCCGTTTCTACGTGAGCTTTGCATGTTCATTTGCTTTTGCAGAACGCGAATTAATGGAAGGCAACGCAAAAATCATCAAACTGATTGCTCGTGATGAAGCTTTACATCTAACGGGTACTCAGCACATGCTAAACATCTTACGTAATGGTCAAGATGATTTTAGCTTTATGCAAATTGCCGAAGAATGTAAGCAAGAATGTTTTGATCTGTTTAAGCAAGCCGCTGAACAAGAAAAAGAATGGGCAGAATACCTATTCAAAGATGGCTCTATGATTGGACTGAATAAAGATATTTTATGCCAATATGTTGAGTACATTACTAACATTCGTATGCAAGCAGTTGGACTTGATGTTGCTTACCCTGAAGCCACCAGCAACCCGATCCCTTGGATCAATGCATGGTTATCATCAGACAACGTACAAGTAGCACCACAAGAAGCGGAAATCAGTTCCTACCTAGTTGGTCAAATTGATAACGAAGTTGGCTCTGATGACTTTGGAGATTTCGAACTGTAATGAAATCACTGCAAATCAATGGGATCACTCAACTGAATATTGACCCACAGCAAACCCTACTCGATGCGATGGAAAAAGCTGGTCTTGAACCTGAGTTTCAATGTCGTGATGGTCACTGTGGTGCTTGTAAATGTGAGTTAGAATCTGGTGAAGTAGAATACATTGGATTTGCTTTGGCTTTTACCCATCCTAAAGAAATTCTGCCTTGCATCTGCAAAGCAAAATCGGATGTGGTACTCAAAAATGTTCGATATCAATCAGTAAAGAAAAGAGCATAATCTTATCTTCACTTTACTAATATAAATAAGAAACGGGCTTGTGAGTAGTTCACAAGCCCGTTTTTTATCTAGTTTCAATTGTCATGATTAAAAATCGTAGCTAATACTCACTGTGGTATAGATTTCATCATTACTCTTATCTGAAGCAACGTCAGTGTTATAAACATATTCAGCATCAAAAACCAAAGCAACATCTCCCACCAAAATGTTCTTTAAATTCGCCCCTAAAGTATAAGTAGTATTCGATTCACCGTAATCCACTTCAGCATCGCCACCAATAGATAAAGTATCTGTCACCTTAGTTTTAACATTTAAGAAGCCATTGGCAATAATATCTTCATTCACTTGGTTTGGATGATCTATATCACTAGGCTGACGCTTGCTATAACGGTAACCAGGACCACCACCGATATTAACTTTCGTCGTTTCAGTATCGACTAATGCCCTTTCAATACCTGCAGTCACCGAATAAACATCACGGTAAGTTTCAAACTGATCATGTTCATATCGGTTATCAACAAACGCTTTATACTTGTCAGCAATTTGATAAGAGAGTTTATAACCTAATTCATACTTATTCGTACCATCTTCGTCTGAATCAGAAGTTTTCGTGTAGTAACTACTACCGGAAAAGTCATGGGTCCATTTCGCTTTTTCATACTTTAACCAACCACCTGTATTAAGAGAAGTCGACGTTGTAGAAGCATTAGAATATAAAAAACCAAGCTTTGCTCCACCGCTAAACTGCCCTTGCTCAGTTGATGTTACATCATCCGAAGCCAGAACTGAGGCAGAAGAAAATAGCAGCGCAAAAGAAGATAGATAAAGAGTTGATTTCATGCGAAGCACCTTTTGTTAAATATGTTCGCACAATATTTAAGATAGATGTCACATTTGTCATGTGAATGTCATGCAATTGAAAATCAATCTCATTTGATGATTTTATCACCAAAGGTTAACCTTCAATAAAAGCCAAACGTTCAAAGTGGCTTAAGGTTGCTAACATACTGATTTGTTGTAAATACCTTCTCACCATATCTAATATCAGAGTAGACAATAATATTTGTTGTGATTTCAATGGGTAGTCTCGCGTAAATGAAACTTGCTGAGCAAAATGATATTCAGCAGAAATCAAAACCAGAGCAATACTTCCATCTTCCATTCTGAAGCTACTAACAACAATATCCGATTGTGTATCCTGACGATATTCATCGGCAATCAGTAACGCATCTTGCAATTCTGATAATGGTTGAGCTTTATTATCAACCACACTCTGTACGAACTGTTCTTGCGCTTTTGCATCAAGTGATAAACTACGAGCAACTTCCCCACCAGTCACTTGTTCTAAGGCAGAGATCTGAGTTTGACTGTGATCGAGTAAATGTCCAACCGCAGCAATTAAAGGCTGGTTAATTGAAAGAGTAAACTCGGCTAACTCACCACTAATAATTT
The DNA here is from genome assembly GCF_002218005.2 of Vibrio algivorus. Lineage (GTDB taxonomy): Bacteria > Pseudomonadota > Gammaproteobacteria > Enterobacterales > Vibrionaceae > Vibrio > Vibrio algivorus. Next base: position 1,158,399 of record NZ_AP018678.1, on the reverse strand, counting down.
CAATTACTTGTTCGATATTTTGATCTTGATAAGGACTGAATATTTTCACTTCAATAAATGGCATGTAAGAGCGATAACCTAAACTGAATCCATCGGGCAATTTCACCGATTTCAAACGGTCAGCAATACCAGATTCACCTAGGCCAAAAGTATAAACCTTATTGCATTCAAGCCTTTCTACATTGGGAAAACGTTGCTTCAAACGCGGCAATATTTCATCAGTTGTCATGCGCTTGAATTCAAACGGCACTCCGGGAGTAAAAAATACCACCGCATTGTTAAGCTCAATACTAAAACCACAAGCCGTGCCAACTGGGTTATTAAGCATTTCAGCGCCAACAGGCAGCATTGCTTGCTTATCGTTACTTGCCGCCATAGGCCGACCTAGGCGAGCAAAATAGTTAGTCATAATCTCTAACCATTCTTGATTAAGCTCTAACTCTACACCGAGTGCTCTAGCCGCTGCTAATGCGCTGAGATCATCCGTTGTTGGGCCTAGACCGCCATTCACAATAACAACATCACTTTTTAAGCTTAACGCCGTAATTTCGTTTTCTAATTCTTCTAACTGATCACCGACAGTACTGCGATAATGAATAGCAAAACCTTGTTCAAAAAATAACTCTGATAGCCAAGATGCGTTGGTATCAACAATATCACCATGCAAAACCTCTTCGCCCGTACTCAACATTGATACCTTAATCATCCTAATTCCTCTTATGCATTATTTTTTCAATCCACATTGATTATCAATTCAAACACAACTACCCACAATTTAGTAGCTTACATTGAGCAAAAAATAACGACACCTTTAAAATTAACGTGAGTTCACTTTTAAAAACTAGCGTAAATAATTATTCCTCAACACTTTTCGAATTACACCTTGCTCTTTATTTAGCTGTACTAAAATAAATCATATACATTTAATGCTACTTGGTAGGAGATCATTATGGAAAGCCAAACCGTATTCATTGCCAACGTTTCAGGCCAAGCATCCCCAAAGACACTGCAGCATTTAGCGCAGATTACCCATAAACATGGCGGAACTTGGATCGTCAGTAAAATTAATTACCTAGATGAGCAAATCGCCGGATTAGTAAAAATTAAATGTCCTACCGAAAGTGTCAAAGCGATTCAAAAAGCTTTTAAGAATAGTGAAAATCTCACCACTCATTTTGCACCAACACAAGCTGCGAAACATGCCGAAGATGACATTTATGAATTACGATTCGATAGTCAAGAACAATCAGGGATCATTCAAGAACTTACTCACATCTTAGAGCGAGAACGTGCCAATATTTTAAGTATTGATACCCAGCGCTTATTTCTCGCAGGCGAAAATGGCATTAATGCGAATCTATTTACATCACAATTCAGTATCACGATTCCTGAGCAAACCAATATTAAGGATGTAATTGCAGAACTAGAAGCGATCACTCAGGGTACTAGAGTTATTGATGTGACATCTATATTGTCTAAAGAAGAGTAAAAATCAAACGTGACAAAAATGTTAAATATGGCATTCTGGGCTTCTAAAAAAAGGAGAACCAAATGTTACGGACGATTACTCAATTATTCCCGGTATGGGCAATTTTAATATCCATTTTGGCTTATATGCAGCCAACCATTTTTCAACCATTAAAAACTTATATTGTACCTTTATTGGTTGTTATTATGATGTCGATGGGTCTGACATTGAAAGCCAGTGATTTTGCAAATGTCGTTAAGCAAAAATTAGCCGTTACGATTGGCATCATTTTACAATTTACGGTTATGCCCCTTGTCGCACTGCTGATCAGTTATATTCTAGGCTTTAGCCCTGAACTTACGGTTGGTATGGTATTAGTCGGCAGCGTAGCCGGTGGTACATCATCCAATGTAATGTGCTACTTAGCCAAAGGGGATGTGGCACTTTCTATATCTATGACCGCAATTTCAACATTACTAGGCGTGCTTCTTACACCATTTTTATCTGAACTTTTAGCAGGACAAGCCGTTGATGTTCCGGCCGCAGCAATGCTTATGAGTCTAGTGAAAATTGTATTATTGCCAGTGGCAATCGGAATTTTCATTAATCAATTTTTCCATAATGTAACGAAAAAACTTGATTCAATACTCCCTCTAATTTCAATGGCTGCCATTGTCATGATTATTGGTATCGTTATTGCACTCAATGCATCTCAATTTGCCGCTATAGGTCCAATCATTGCACTTGCCGTTGTTCTACATAACGGGTTTGGATTATTAGCAGGATATTGGGGATGTCGTTTATTAGGCTTTAATGAAACTATCTCTCGTACTATTGCGTTTGAAGTAGGCTTACAAAATTCAGGTCTTGCTACTGCCCTTGCTATGAAGTTCTTTACACCAGCAGCCGCTATGCCAGGAACATTATTTTCTCTTTGGCATAATATTTCAGGCTCAATCTTGGCTGGGTACTGGTCAAGAAAAACAGTCCAAGATAATTCATCTTCACCTGTCAACACACAAGCTCAAGTTGAGAAATCATAATCTAGTGCCATTTAGATTATTCTGATTAGCAGTGACAACAAGGACTTCGTTATTTTCAGTGAAGTCCTTTTTCTTAATGCCCTAGTGCTGAAAGATCAAATTCTAACTCGCCGCAATCTAACACAGTAAGCGTCACTTTATTCTTATCCGTACCGGTTAAGTCAATATTGGTACAAGGGCTAAATACGAACCAATCATATTGATAGGCAAGTGAATAGCGAGCCTCCCCCAAGTAAGTTACCTCCATAATTTGAATACCATTATCATTAAGCGCTCTCGGATCAATGTAATCTAAATTGGGGATTAACTGGCGCTCAATTTTATCTTGGTTCTTTATCAGAAAGTCTTTTAATTGATTTGCAAAAACTTCACCGTGAGAAGCGATGACACCGGAATACATAATTTTCATTAGACACTTTCCTTTTGAAGTCTTATATATAGCACCCAAAGTAATTGAAGGTGCAGTGAGGCGACAAGTGAGTGAGGCCTCATGAGCATAGCTCGACTATGTGATTGGGGCGAATGAACGCCGGCAACAAAGCTGCAGCTTCAAGTACGAGGGTATAGCACTCTACCGGAAAGAAAGTAAAAAAGCCGCGATGTCCGTTTGATTTAAGTATTTCACTTAAGAGTATAAACAGGCAGCACAGCTTCGAAATTACGTTCTTTTACTCTTCAATCTATCGGGTTATTTTACCGACCATTGAGACAGGGAACGTTTGAAATCTTGGTAGTCAAATTCATTCAGCTTTTGAATCTCACCATTAGCACGTTGGCAATAAACCGTCGGCATTTTCAGGCCGTTAAACCAGTTTAACTTCACCATGGTGTAACCTGCGCTATCTAAAATATGCAAGCGTTGACCGATTTCTAAAGGCTTATCAAACTTAGCCACACAGAACTGATCCCCCGCTAGGCATGAGCAAGAACCAATCACGTATTCATGTTCGCCATGTTCACAGGCTTCACCAATCGAAGCTGGCTCGTTATAGATTAGCGTATCTAAACGGTGCGCTTCGGTAGCTGAATCGACAATCGCGGTTTTCATGCCATTTTCAACAATATCTACCACGGTAACAACAAGGTCTGTGGTTTGAGTAATGATGGCTTCACCCGGCTCTAGGTAAAGCTGCACGCCATGTTTTTCACCAAAGTGTTTTAATGCTTGAGCAAGCTTCTCAACTTCATAACCCGGCCAAGTAAAGAATACGCCACCGCCTAGGCTAACCCAGTCAAGTTTATCTAGATAAGCGCCAAAACGTTCAGAGATGCTCTCAAGCAAAGAGATAAAATCATCCGCTGATTTATTTTCGCAGTTCATGTGGAACATCACGCCGTCAAGATCATCAAAAATCTCAGCCGACAATTGCCCTTCTTGTATACCTAAACGTGAAAATTGACGGGCTGGATCGGCTAAGTCTTGCCCTGCACGGCTTACACCGGGATTCAAACGCACACCGATTGAGGCTTTGCCTTCCACCAAATGACGATAGGCTTTTAGCTGACTTAAAGAGTTAAAGATCATCTTATCGCAGATATCCGCCACTTCTTTTACGTCATCTTCGCTGTAGCCAACGCTGTATGCGTGCGTCTCACCACCAAAAGTCTCGTGGCCTAACTTCACTTCATACGGGCCACTACTTGTGGTGCCATCTAGGTAAGGTTTAATAATGTCAAACACGCCCCAAGTTGAAAAACACTTCAGCGCTAAGACTAATTTTACGCCGCTCAATTCTTTAAGCTGCTTGGCGATCTCAAGATTGCGGATCAGTTTTGATTCATCAATCATGAAATGAGGAGTAGGAAGATTGTTAGACATAAGTCTCCATACAGTTGCTAGTCCCTAGTTTCTAGTTTCTAGGAAAAAGCAAAGATATACATAATAAAATAAGCAGTAACAAACTAAGTATTACTGCTTATCATTAAAAGGAGCCAGCCCTCTAGGTACTAGAAACTAGGGACTAGGAACCTTCTCTTATTTCAAAATATTAATCTTCGGCTGACCTGGCTCTAGCTCTTGAACATGCCAATCTAGACCGATGCTTGGCATGGTTTCTAGGAAGCCGTCTGGATCAAGTTGTTCCATGTTGAACACGCCTGCTTCATTCCAGTTACCTTTGAAGTACTGAAGAGCGGCTGTGATTGCAGGTACGCCAGTCGTATAAGCAATCGCTTGGTGTTCAACGTCGTGGTAAGCCACTTCGTGATCGGCGTTATTGTAGATAAATACACTACGCTGCTCGCCGCCTTTTTTACCCTGAACCCAAGTACCGATACACGTTTTACCTGTATAACCCGGTGCAAGAGAAGTTGGATCCGGTAGCAATGCTTTCAATACTTTCAGAGGCTCAACCACAGTACCGTCTTGCAGCGTGATTGGATCTGGGCTTAGTAGGCCGATATCTTTCATGCAGTTGAAGTAGTTTAGGTAACGGTCACCAAAGCCCATCCAAAATTCGATACGTTTTGCTGGGATGAACTCTTGCATTGAACGAACTTCATCATGCGCCATTGAGTAAACTTTGTGGCTGCCACAGTTCGGGAAATCGAACTCAAGCATACGAGTATGGCAAGGTACTTGCTTCCAACTGCCCTCTTCCCAGTAGAAAGAATCGCCTTGGATTTCAAGCATGTTGGTTTCTGGGTCAAAGTTAGTTGCAAACTTCTTACCGTGGTCACCGGCATTCACATCCATCACATCAATGGTGTCGATTTCATCAAAAAGATGTTTTACGGCATAAGCGGCAAATACGCTAACCACGCCTGGATCAAAACCTGCACCTAAAATACCTGTAATGCCTGCTTCAGCAAATTTTTCGCGGAATGCCCATTGTGGATCGTAAGCTTCCGGTACTTGCTGACCTTCACTGCATAAATCGACAGCAACCGATGTATCAAGATAAGACACTTTCGCTTGGTAACACGCTTCCATAATGGTCACGTTCACCCATGGAGGACCGGCATTAATCACTAGGTCAGGTTTGACTTCGTTAATCAATGCTACAAGAGAGGCAACATCGTCAGCATCTACAAATCGTGCTTCTAGTTTCTTTGATGGATCTTTAAGGTTATTTTTGCCTTTGATCGACTCGATAATTTTTTCACATTTCGCAATTGTGCGAGACGCTAACGTAATATCACCGAGTACATCATTGTTTTGAGCGGCTTTATGAGCTACAACCCAACCAACGCCACCTGCGCCAATTTGTAAAATAGACATCTCTTCGTCACCTTCCTTTCTTCGTTATCCCCTGCGTACTTGAAGCTGTAGTTTTATTGACTGCGCTCACTACAGCTCCAATTACTTTGGGTATTAGTTCATATAAATAAATTAAATTTCTGTCGTTAAAACTTGAGCTAACTCGTTTACATCATTCAGTAATTTTTCAAAATCACTCAACACTAAGCACGGATTCAAAATCGTGAACTTCAGTGCCGCTTTGCCATCTACGGTGGTTTCGCCCAGTACCGCAACACCACGAACCAATGCTTCAATGCGAATTTGACGGTTTAGGTCATCAAGCGCTTGTTCTGATAAGTTCGGGTTGCTGTAACGCATCAATACCGTCGATAAAGCTGGTGGAGCCAATAGCTCAAACGCTGCATTATTGGCAACCATTTGCGCCACTTCGTGCGTTTGTTCAATCAGATGATCGTACATTTCACCTAACGCTTTAGTGCCGACACTTTGCATGGTCATGAACACTTTTAGTGCATCAAAACGACGCGTTGTCGCCATTGATTTATCCACTAGGTTTGGCAGCTCATCTGTTTCACGGTTTAAGTAATCCGCATGATGCAATAAGTACTTAAAGTTCGCTTTATCTTTCACCAATACCGCACCGCAGCTGATTGGTTGATAGAACAACTTATGGAAATCCACACTGATCGATGAAGCACGCTCAATACCTGCTAAACGGCTCTTATGGCTACTTAAGATCAATGCGCCGCCGTAGGCACCATCAACATGGAACCAAATATCGTGCGCTAGAGCTAAATCAGCCAATGTGTTCAAATCATCAATTGCACCGTGATCAGTAGTACCTGCTGTACCGACCATCGCAAAAGGAATTAAGCCTTCTGCTTTCAGTTGATTCAAAGTATCAGCCATCGCATCCGTGTTGATTGTGCCGTCGTTATGCGTATCGACACACACCACTGCCGCTTCACCTAAGCCCATTAACGAGGCAGTTTTTTGCACCGTAAAGTGGGATTTTTTCGAACACACAATACGAAGCTTGTCTGCATAGTCAGGCAAGCCTAGTTTTTGAATCGAGTGTTGGCTCAGTTTGTCTGCAATCCAATCACGCGCCAGCAACAAGCCCATTTGGTTACTTTGAGTACCACCACTGGTGAACACGCCATCTGCGTTATCGCCCATGTTGTAGCGCTCACAGAGCCAATCGACTACACGTTGCTCAACATAAGTCGCTGCTGATGCTTGATCCCATGAATCCATTGATTGGTTCAAAGATGCAATCATAGCTTCAGCTGCAATCGCTGGCACAAGCGGTGGCGTGTGTAGATGCGCAATACAATTTGGGTGCTGAACAAAAATTGAGTTCTTCGCCACCAAGTTTGTGGTGCTATTAATCACTTGCTGTAAATCGCTGTTGCTTGAATCTAAGTTCACCGCTTCAATTTGTGCTTTTAGAAGCTGTGGATCCATACCTGAATACGGTTTATCTACCGCTTCAAATACCGCTTTCATCGCTTGGGTAGTTTGGTTCATCGCCTTTTCAAAACTGTCTGCACCTTTTGTGCCAGTTTGAATAAAGTGTTGCTGCCAACCTTTTTGCTCAACCGATTGTTGCTCTGCTTTTTGCTTCTCAGGGTCGATACCACCGCCTGCCGCAATGATCGCCGCTTTCAATGTCTTCAATGCAAAATCAAGCTGTTCAAAGCTAATGATAACCGGCGGTAAGAAACGCAATACCGAACCGTCACGGCCACCTTTTTCAATCATCAAACCACGCTCTAATGCTGCACGTTGAATCTTCAGTGTCAGTGCAGAAGCCGACGCTGGCTCACCAAACTTATTCAATTCACCGTTCGGTTGAACGATTTCCAAACCAAGCATTAAGCCCTTACCACGAACTTCGGCAATGCAACCTACTTCTTTTTGTAGTTGCTCTAAGCCTTCACGTAAGTATTGGCCGGCCACTTTAGCGTGTTCAACCAAGTTATCACGTTGAATGATTTCTAATGCTTTGGCACCGGACACCATCGCCAATTGGTTACCACGAAAAGTGCCGGTGTGCTCACCTGGATTCCAAGTATCGATGTCTTTGTTGAAGACCAAAATCGACATAGGCAACCCACCACCAATCGCTTTAGATAAGCAAAGGATATCTGGTGAAATGCCCGACTCTTCAAAGGCAAAGTTATAACCGGTTTTACCTACGCCACATTGGATCTCATCAAAAATTAATAAGATGCCGTGCTCTGCCGTAATACGACGTAATTCACGTAACCAGAATGCAGGTGCTGGGATCACACCACCTTCACCTTGAACCGGTTCAACAATGATCGCCGCCGGTTTTTGAATGCCACTTTCATCGTCGTTTAGCATACGTTCGATATAGCGAATATTTTGACGAGCACCCTCTTCGCCACCAATACCAAATGGGCAACGTAAGCTGTATGGAAACGGCATAAAATGCACATCTGACATCAAACCTGTACGGCGCGCTTTAGTGCCTAAGTTGCCCATCATGCCCATAGTCCCGTTCGTCATTCCATGGTACGCACCACGAAAAGCGATCATGGTATTACGGCCAGTGGTTTGCTTAGCCAGCTTGATGGCAGCTTCTACTGCATCTGCGCCAGAAGGGCCACAGAATTGGATCACCGAGTTTTTCGCAAAATCAGCAGGTAAAAACGATTTTACTTGCTTAATAAAACGGTCTTTTGCCGGCGTGGTGATATCCAGCGTTTGATATGGTAAACCACTATCAAGCTGTTCTTTCAATGCTTGGTTAATTTCTGGATGGTTGTAACCCAGAACAAGCGTGCCTGCCCCAGCTAAACAATCTAAAAATAACTGGCCACGAGTATCTTCAACCAGAGCACCGTATGCGCGTTTAATCGCAATCGGTAATCGACGTGGATAAGAACGAACTGCAGATTCATGCTGTTCTTGATCAAGCAATACTTGGTCAAGAGCAAGATCATAAACACCCTCAACATAAGGAATGTTGGTGGTAAATGGTGTTTGAGCTTGGTTTAGCTCAAAGTCAAACGCAGTGGTCATTGATAAACCCTTAAACGGTATTTACTCAAAAAATTTGAATGACAGACATCAACAACAACGCTGTAATTTCAAAGACAAAGAGTATTGATATTTAATACTGACTGAATTACCAGCCAAACCGACTTCAATGAAATAAGCCATTAGTTCAAATTGAAGACACTAAACACAGCCCTTGCTTACAAATAAAATTGCAAACAATAGGCTAGAAATGCAAAAAGCAAGTCAGAGATTAGCGAATAGAACTCAAGGTTCAGTTATATTTGAACTTCGTCTGCTTAGTGGAGTACAAGTATAAGAATTTAAACTTGTAATATGAGATCGCTTCATAGTGCGCAAGAAGGCCACAATTGAACGATTAAGATGAGTAAAGCTGATTTTTAAAATCTGGATTAATGTTTTCAAAGTTGGGCTTCCTATAACAATGCGGGTGTTTATCGCATCGGTTCCCGTCTACTGATTAACGCGTTGTTAACAGTACCTACTCATACGTAATGGCACAATCAGCTTGAATGTCCTTACGCGTATCCCCCTAAGGTAAATCTATCGTTAGTATTAACGATAACCTTGAGATTGTGGCGGAAAATAACACAGAAATTATTTTCAACGCAAACAATTTTTATCACACATAATAAAGGGAGAATAAAATAAATTATCCTCCCTTTCATAACAAACGATAAACAATTGTTTTCTAAGTCATCATGACTTTTTAACCTTATACATTGCTTGAATTTCTTTTTTGTATTTTTCGTAAATCTTTTTACGACGTAATTTCAATGTTGGTGTGATCAGGCCGTCTTCAATCGAAAACTCTTTTGGCAATAAGGTAAACTTTTTAATTTTTTCAAAGCCTGCTAATTCTTTTTGAAGATGCTTTAAACGTTGTTCAAAATGCTCAACTACATGGCTATGCTTTAATAACTCTATCGGTGATTCATAATGAATACCTTTCTCTTTTGCCCAAGCATCGAGTGACTCAAACGCAGGAACAATCAATGCAGTTACATAATTTTTTGTATCGGCAACAATAGCCACTTGCTCAATAAAAGAACAGGTTCCAACTTTACCTTCCACCCTCTGCGGCGCAATATATTTACCATTTGAAGTTTTCATTAACTCTTTAATACGGTCGGTAATATACAAGTTACCATCTTCATCAAATTGCCCTGCATCGCCCGTTTTCAACCAACCATTTTCAAACGTTTCTGCAGTATCTTCAGGACGATTGTAATAACCTTTCATGACAATATCACCACGAACCAAAATTTCGTTATCTTTTCCGAGTTTTACTTCTGTTTGACTTAGCGGTTGTCCATTCGATCCCGTCACGCGATTTGAGATAGTATTACACGTCACGGTTGCTGTGGTTTCTGTCATCCCATAACCACATAACACTGGTACATTGATCGCATGGAAAAAACCTGCCACATCTGCATCTAATGCTGCGCCACCACAAGGCATAAATTTCAAACGTCCACCAAGCGCATTTTGCAACTTACTAAAGACTAATTTAGTTGCTAAGGTATTTTGCCACTCAAGAAGAACACTTGATGTACGGCGGCCTTGGCTTACTTCAAACTGCTTCATACCTACTTTCATCGCCCAAGCAAAGATTAGTTGCTTAACTTTACTACCCTTCGTCACTTGCTCTTGAATAGCGCTGTACACTTTTTCTAAAAATCTTGGTACCACACAAAGAGTATTAGGCTTTGTTACACTGATCGCTTGCTTAACACGGTTGGTATCTTGCAAGTAAACGTTCTTACCACCACGCGCTAAAACATAAAATGACCAACTACGTTCAAACACATGACTTAAGGGTAAAAATGCAAGAGAAGTATCACCTTCAGTAAAGCCTAAAACTTCATCGTGTTGAAAGATCGTAGAAGCAAAATTACGGTAGTCCAGCATCACTCCTTTCGGGTCGCCAGTTGTTCCAGAGGTATAAATAAGAGTAACCAAATCATCTAACTGAGCTTTCTCTACCCGCAGTACTAATTCTTCATCTTGTTTTGATGCAACCGGATACTCATCAGTCAATAACTCATCAAGGTGCCAATGGTTTGGACGAGCTTTTAATGTTACCGAACCATCAAACACAATCACCGATTCAAGATTGGGTAAATTATCCTGTAACTCACATGCCATTTGATACTGCTGATCATCATTCACAAACAGCACTTTAGCTTCGGCGTCATTTAAAATAAATTGCGCTTGTTCGAGCGTACTTGTTGGATAAATAGGAACAATTACCGCCCTAGCCTTTAAACTAGCTAAATCAGCACACGTCCACTGCGGGCAATTTTGTGCAAGAATGGCACATTTATCTTGGACTGATACACCAAGCTTTATTAGTGCTTTTGCCAGTTTATCGGTCTGTTCTTCAAGCTTCTGCCAAGTTACAAGGTTCCATGGAGCTTGAATTTCAAAACCTTCCAACGCAATTTTATCTGCGCGTTGTTGAGCTTGGTGTTTAAACAAACGAATAAGATGATAAGCATCAAGAGACATAAATAGATTCCAGTTGAGCGTACAGGTGTTTCGATTTGGCGCAATATTACCCTATAAAAAGAAAAAAGCGAAACAGTTGTAAGCTCAAAGAACACAAATGAGGAAAATAATTTAATACAAACAAAAGGCTTTATGGATGGCAATCTTACGCCAAAATGCAAAAAGCCCCGATCACTTCTGATCGGGGCTTTCTTATTTGGAGCGACACACGAGGTTCCCTGCTTTATGGACTAGGCGTGACCTCAACCTTGGCAAGGTTACACTCTACCAACTGAGTTAGTATCCAGTGCAGAGCCCGAACCTCGAAATCACAAATCCTTAAACGTAAAAAAGCCCGTTCATTTCTGAACGAGCTTTCTTGTTTGGAGCGACACACGAGGTTCCCTGCTTTTATGAACTAGGCGTGACCTCAACCTTGGCAAGGTTGCGCTCTATCAGCTACACTAATTTCGTTCAAAGATCTCGAACCTCGAAATTGACACATCTATAAATGCAAAAAGCCCCGACCACTTCTGATCGGGGCTTTCTTATTTGGAGCGACACACGAGGTTCGAACTCGTGACCTCAACCTTGGCAAGGTTGCGCTCTACCAGCTGAGCTAGTGTCGCATTTGCTACATAATATGTAGACTTTATAGATGGTGCCCCGGGCCGGACTTGAACCGGCACAGCGCGAACGCCGAGGGATTTTAAATCCCTTGTGTCTACCAATTCCACCACCAGGGCACGCAATTCTTTATTGCGATGCCATAACTGAAACGTTAGAACACCATCTGATATCGATTATGACAATCCATATCGCAAAATTTGGAGCGACACACGAGGTTCGAACTCGTGACCTCAACCTTGGCAAGGTTGCGCTCTACCAGCTGAGCTAGTGTCGCTTTATCTCAATGTTAGCAAGATAATGGAGGCGCCTCCCGGAGTCGAACCGAGGTCCACGGATTTGCAATCCGCTGCATAGCCACTCTGCCAAGGCGCCTTACCTTGCAAAGAACTTAACTCTTTCGAATTATGTCGCGTTCCTCTTGAGTACGGGATGGCATTTTACGGATTAAGCCAAGCACGTCAACACTATTTTTCGATTTTTAAATCGTTTGTCTATTTTGCAGTCAAAAACCGTTATATCGCACATTTTAACGCCTAATTTTGTCTATATTTTTGTCAGAAAATTGAGACAAATTTTTATCTACCTAAACCAAAAAGCCCTGCATAATCTTTCTTAAGAGTATGCAGGGCTCAGATAATTCAATTTTCAAGTGACTTAATTAATCGCCCTCGCTCGCGAGTAGATCCCCTTTGGCCGCTTTCAAATATTGATACATCGACCAATACGTCAGAGCTGTCGCAATATATAAGGTGATATAACCTAGCCATACCATCCAATCATCATAACGCCAGATCAGCACCCAAAGTGCAAACATTTGCGATAATGTCTTCCATTTGCCAATCCAAGAAACTGCAACGCTGGCTCGCTTGCCAATCTCTGCCATCCACTCACGTAGTGCTGAAATAATAATTTCACGCGCAATCATGGTCGCAGCCGGAATGGTAATCCAAATGGTATGATAATGTTCGGTAATAAGAATAAGTGTTGCGGCAACCATTACTTTATCGGCAACAGGGTCTAAAAAAGCGCCAAAACGAGACGTTTGACCTAATTTTCTTGCTAACACTCCATCGAGCCAATCGGTAAACCCTGCAACCCAAAACACCATTGCAGCAGCAAAAGGCGCCCATGCATAAGGTAGATAGAAAACTGCAACGAAAACAGGAATTAACGCAAGTCGAAGTAAAGTTAAAATGTTTGGTATTGTAAATCGCATAATTACGTCTCTTGGAGAGTGCGGCTTAATGTTGCGTTAAAACGTCTAGGGTTTCAATGCTTCATGGATGATTTCTGCCAAAGATTTACTGATCCCAGGAACTTTGGCTATTTCTTCTACAGTTGCTCGTTTTAATTCTTGTATACCACCCATATATTTCAACAAAGCTTGGCGACGTTTAGGGCCTACGCCTTCAATACCTTCTAAAGAACTGGTTCTTCTGGTTTTGGCTCTTTTAGCACGATGACCACTGATCGCATGATTATGGCTTTCATCACGAATATGCTGAATCAAATGTAATGCTGGTGCATCACTCGGTAAGTTAAATTCTTCACCAGTAACTTTAATTAGGGTTTCTAACCCCGGCTTTCTGGTGACACCTTTGGCTATACCAATTAGCTCTGGTTTTTTCGGCCAATCTTGCCAATGTTTTTGGATTATCTCATAAGCACGGTTAAGTTGTCCCTTACCGCCGTCAATAAAAATCACATCCGGTATCTTTTCGGCATAGATTTCATCAGTATATTGCTGTTTGGAATAACGACGTTCTAACACCTGCCCCATCGCAGCATAATCATCACCGCCTGTAATGCCTTCAATATTGTAGCGGCGGTACTCTTGCTTGACCGGCCCTTCACGGTTGAAGACGACACAAGAAGCAATAGTACTTTCCCCCATGGTATGGCTGATGTCGAAACATTCCATACGTTCAATACGCTCCATACCAAACTCAGTTTCAAGTTCTTTAACTCGCTGATTAACTGTCATTTTATGGCTAATCTTCGAAGTTAACGCACTGCGAGCATTGGTGTTGGCCAAATTAAGGTAACGACCTCGAATCCCTCTAGGGCTAACATGGAAAGTGACTTTACGGCCGGCAATTTCGGTTAAGGCTGTTTGTAATGGGCTTTCATCATCAAATAGATCGGCGTTATAAGTAATACGAGTAGGAATAGTCGACGCTTCATTATGGCTTAAATAATACTGATTCAAGAAGCTCGAAAATACTTCATGATCATCAGTATTATTAGGGATTTTAGGGAAGTGACTACGACTACCTAATACTTTACCTTGCCTAATCATTAAAATATGAACGCAAGCCAGACCATTTTCTTTAGCAAAGCCGATTACATCCATGTCTTCCGCACTGTCGTTGGATACCGATTGTTGCTCTTGCACTCGACGAATCGCTTGAATTTGATCACGGTACTTAGCCGCTTTTTCAAACGCTAAAGCTTGACTTGCCTCGTCCATCTTTTGAATTAAAGCATTCAGCACAAGATCATCTTTTCCTTGCAAGAATAAGCGGACATAGTTGACGCTTTCCGCATATTCTTCATCACTAATCAGACCTTTAACACAAGGGCCTGAACAGCGTTCAATTTGATACATCAAGCACGGCCTAGTGCGATTAGCATAAATGCTGTCTTCACATTGGCGAACTGGAATGATTTTTTGTAATAGATGAAGCGTTTCTCTTACTGCCCCCGCATCTGGATAAGGACCGAAATACTCCCCCTTCCTTTTTTTTGCGCCGCGATGGTAGGCAAGACGAGGATGCTTATGCTTAGTAATTAAAATATAGGGATAAGATTTATCATCCCTTAATAACACATTGTATTTAGGAAGATATTGCTTAATGTAGTTGTGTTCTAAAATTAAAGCCTCGGTTTCAGTATGTGTTACCGTGACATCAACTTTGGCAATATGACTAACGAGAGCTTTGGTTTTTTCGTTATCTAGATTTTTACGAAAATAACTGGAAAGGCGTTTGAATAGATTTTTTGCTTTACCGACATAAATAACATCAGCCTCAGCGTTATACATACGATAAACGCCGGGCTGGTCAGAAACTGTCGATAGAAAAGAAGCTGAATCAAACAGTTCAGGCACTACAGAGTCTCTGTATTTATCATGCCATAACGAATTGCGAGATGCGTTAACTCCACATCACCACTAATATCGAGCTTGCTAAACAGGCGGTAGCGATAGCTATTTACCGTCTTAGGGCTAAGATTAAGCTGCTCAGATATATCCGTTACCTTCTGTCCTTTGGTGATCATCATCATGATCTGTAGTTCACGTTCAGATAGTTCTTTAAATGGGTTATCTGAAGGCGCTGAAAATTGACTCAATGCCATCTGTTGCGCTATTTCAGGCGAAATATAACGCTGACCGCTGTTGACCATTCTAATCGCATTAACCATTTCATCTGGCGCAGCACCTTTGGTTAAATAACCGGCCGCCCCCGCTTGCATGACTTTGGTTGGAAATGGATTTTCAGTATGTATTGTTAGAACAATGATTTTAATATCAGGATTGAAACGTAAAATTTTCTTGGTGGCTTCAAGACCACCAATACCTGGCATATTCATATCCATCAAAATAACGTCCGCGTGATTAGCACGGCACCATTTTACAGAATTCTCACCACTGTCAGCTTCCCCTACTACTTTCATTCCACGGACGTCTTCAATTATACGTCGAATCCCTGTGCGAACCAGTTCGTGATCATCTACAAGGAAAACATTTATCACTCTTGTATCTCCACACTTGGATTATCGCTAGGCCAGTATTACTTATTATTTACTGGCCGCTACATACTAACTTATTTATGGCCACAAAATGAGTGTTAATCTCAGAATCCGTGCTATTTTGTGACCAACCCACAGTAGATATTATCTACTATGTGAGCAAATGATTTACACCCACTTAAAGTAAGCTTTATGAAATCAAGTAATTACAAATGTATTATTAATGGTTTACTCAGGAATGCAAGATCGGATTTGATATAAATATTACCATTTTGAGTATAGTCCTATTTTAGGCTTCTAATCTGTCTATTTTCCAATCAAAACAAATCGAAACTCGCACCACGCCCAATCAGTTTGTTATCATATTACTTCTTAATAACTCGGGATAGGTTTTCACTTGAATGGTTCATCAGATATAAATAGCGCCAATATTGATCAAGGCTTTGTATTGACGCGACAGGCTCGTGATTTACACCATTCTGGCTTCCAAACACAAATAGAACTTTGGGTGGCAACCGATAACGGCCCAACACAATTATTAATTGCCGCTGAGCGTAGTGTGTTTTTTGTTTTACAAGAACATCAACAGACTGTTAGCAATACATTAAAGCAGCAGAGCATACCATTTGAAATTCATCCCGTTGCACTCAAAACCTTTAGTCAACAACCGATTTGTGCCTGTTACTTTGGCAACATTCAATTAGCTAACCAAGCTAAAAATCTCTTAACTCAATCGAATATTGACTGTTTTGAAGATGATATCCGCCTGACCGATCGCTACTTAATGGAACGATTTATTCGCGGTGGCATTCAATTTACAGGCCAGTTTTCGCAACATAAACATTATAAGAAAGTAACACAGGCCCTCTGTAAATCGGCATCCTACCAGCCTAATCTCACGGTTGTTTCTTTAGATCTCGAATGTTCAGAAAAAGGCATTTTGTACTCAGTTGGCCTCGACTCAAAAATGGACAGCCGAGTCATCATGATTGGCTCCCCACAAGAGTACGATGCAGAAATTAACATTCAATGGGTAGAAAACGAATACGCCCTATTAAAAGCTTTAGTCGATTGGTTTGAACAATTTGATCCCGATATCATCATTGGATGGAATGTCATTGATTTTGACTGTCGATTATTAGCCAAGCGAGCAGAATGGCATAAACTACCGCTGAAATTAGGTCGAGCACAACAAAAACTGTATTTCAGGCAATCCAATAATACTCAGCAAGGTTTTGTTTCTATTCCAGGCCGAGTGGTTTTAGATGGTATCGATACCTTAAAAACTGCGACCTATCACTTTAATTCTTGGGCGTTAGAATCTGTAGCTCAAAGCTTACTCGGTGAAGGAAAAATCATCCATGATCCGTTTAACCGCATGGATGAAATTAATCGCCAATTCCGCGAAGATAAAATATCTCTCGCCACTTACAATCTTCAAGATTGCCGTTTAGTTACGCGTATTTTTGAAAAAACTCATTTACTGCAATTTGCGATTGAACGCTCACGGTTAACCGGTGTAGAACTGGATCGTATTGGCGGCTCAGTGGCTGCCTTTACCAATTTATATTTGCCCCAATTGCACCGTGCCGGTTATATCGCGCCAAATCTCCACTCTGAAAATTGGTTCGCAAGTCCTGGAGGCTATGTGATGGATTCCGATCCTGGGCTCTATCATTCTGTGTTAGTGCTTGATTTCAAATCCCTCTACCCTTCAATTATTCGCACTTTTCTTATTGATCCTATGGGATTAGTTGAAGGCTTAAAGCTTGAGATTGGCAAAGAAGAGCATCAAGCCGTTGCTGGATTTCGTGGTGGACAATTTCACCGTAGCAAACACTTTCTGCCTAACATGATTGAAGAGCTGTGGGCTGCGCGAGATGTTGCCAAGAAAAATAATGAAGCGGCTTTTTCTCAAGCCATTAAGATCATCATGAATTCATTTTACGGTGTACTTGGCTCTTCTGGTTGCCGCTTCTTTGATACTAGGCTTGCTTCTTCTATTACCATGCGTGGCCATGAGATCATGAAACAAACTCGAATATTAATCGAAGAACAAGGTTATCAAGTAATTTATGGAGATACCGACTCTTTATTTGTCTCTTTAATTAAACCTCACAATCAACAACAAGCCGACCAAATTGGCCAAAACCTGATTAAAGATATTAACCAATGGTGGGTGCAACACATTAAAGATGAATATAACCTGCAATCTGCACTAGAGCTTGAATACGAAACCCATTATCAACGGTTTTTAATGCCGACCATTCGCGGCTCGGAAACCGGTTCGAAAAAACGCTATTGCGGCCTCATCAATACTAATGGAAAGGAAAAAATGATATTTAAAGGACTAGAAAGTGCTCGCACTGACTGGACACCATTATCACATCACTTCCAACATAAGTTGTATTCGATGATCTTTCATGATGAAGACCCACAAGCCTTTATTCGCCAATATGTTGAGGATACTCAAAATGGGGTTTATGACGATGATCTTGTCTATCAAAAGCGCCTACGTCGAAAATTAAATGAATATCAGAAAAATATTCCACCACAAGTCAGAGCAGCTCGATTAGCTGATGCCAAAAATGCTCACCTAGGACGCCCTTTACAGTATCAAAATAAAGGAAGAATCGAATATCTGTTCACACTCAATGGTCCAGAGCCCAAAGATTACTTAGAAAGTCCTATCGACTATCAACACTATATTGATAAACAGATTAAACCGGTTGCCGATGCGATTCTGCCTTTTATCGGCTTAGATTTTGAGTCAATCATCGCCCCCCAAATTGGTCTATTTTAATATATACCCAAGTGACTTCAATATGCAGAATTCAGAGCTATCATCTAAACCTTTAGGCAAGCTAAACTCATGGTGCCTCATTCTCTTGTCACCTCACTGCAACTCCAATTACTTTGGGTATAACCTAAACTCATAATTATTTTTGGCGTTAAGCTCAGATCGTGATATTTTCTCGCTCATATACCAACAAATGTAGAGCCTCTGTGCTCCTTGATTAATATTCAGGAAAAATCATGCCTAAAGCTAGTGAAATTAAAAAAAATGCCGTTGTAGAACTAAACGGTCGTGTATTCTCTGTACGTGAAATCAGCAAATTAACGCCAAGCGGTCGTGCGGGTGCAAGTCTTTACCGTATGCGTATGTACGATGTAGCCACTGGTGCTAAATCAGATGAGAGCTTCAAAGCTGATGAAATCTTAACTCTGGCTGACTTTAGTCGTCACAGTGTAATGTTCTCGTACATTGATGGTGATGAGTATGTATTCATGGATAATGAAGACTACACCCCTTATCACTTCAATAAAGCCACAATTGAAGACGAAGCATTGTTCTTTAACGAAGAAACTCAAGGTTTAAGCGTGGTTATCGTCAATGACAAACCTGTAGCGGTTGAGCTTCCTTCAAGTGTTGAGTTAGAAATCGTGGAGACATCACCTTCGATTAAAGGTGCATCAGCAAGTGCTCGTACTAAGCCTGCAACGCTATCTACTGGCCTTATTGTTCAAGTACCTGAATACATTTCAGGCGGCGATAAAATTAAAATCAACACAGCTGAACGTAAGTTCATGGGTCGTGCTGACTAATCATTAAAAAAATAAGAGCGACCAATTGCGATAAATTGATCGCTTTTATATACCCAAGTCACCTCAAGGTACAAGTTACTCGGGTATATACCCAAGTGACTTCAATATGCAGAATTCAGAGCTATCATCCAAACCTTTAGGCAAGGAAGATTGGCGAAGGAATGTAGGCACCTTTCAAACCAATCTGACGCGGCATAAAGGTTTGAATGAAGCTCCCGAAGGGCAAGTTAAAACAAGCTCTATGCTACGTTAAATTGAACAGAGATAGAATCACTATGATCATATTCAATTTACCTTGCCTAAAGCTTGTTTTATTCTTGCTGAAACTCGCATCTTGAAGTTACTTGGGTATAAACACATCAATCAAATATATTTAAGGCAATAATGACAGATTTAATCTCTTACGATGACGTAATCGAAGTCGGCTATGACATCTTTTTGGAAATGGCACCAGACAATTTAGAAGCTGCAGATGTTCTCTTATTCACAATGCAATTTGAAGAGCGTGGCGCAGCTGAAGTAGTAGAAACTGGTGACGACTGGGGTCAACATGTTGGCTTTAATGTAGATAAAGAGACGTACGCTGAAGTAAAAGTAGGATTAGTCAATGAAGCTGATGATGCTTTGGATGATGTGTTTGCTCGCATGCTAATTAGTCGCGATCCTGACAATAAGTTTTGCCATATTTTATGGAAAAGAGATTAACCTCTTTTCCATAAGCACATAATGAACAAAGGGCCCATCAAAATCACTTGATGGGCCCTTTTAATATGTTTAATCAATGTGTCAATTATTGACGAGTTTTTGGCTTACCTGCGGTAGACGATGGCTTACGACGATTCGTCTGCTTACCTTGACGACCACCGACTGCTTCACCATTGTTAACTTTATTGGTTGTCGTACCTTTTGTCGCGACATTACCGCGAGAAGCATTACGTCCACGACCTTTTGGAGCAGTTGAGCGCTCTTCATGACGCTTCACTGCGCGACGAATCTTCTGACCGCGAGAACGCTCACGTTTACGAGAATGCTTATCAGGATCAATCAGTGTTTCACGTTCAGGTTTTAACTCAACCATTTCGCGTAAGTAGTTAACTTCTTTGAGCTCAAGTTCAACCCAGCCACCACGCGGTAATGCTTTCTCTAGGAAAATATCACCATAGCGAACACGCTTCAGACGGCTGACCGTTACGCCTTGAGATTCCCACAAACGACGAACTTCACGATTACGACCTTCAGTGATCATCACGTAGAAAGTATGGTTCATTCCTTCGCCACCGGCGTAGACAACATCTTCAAAACGTGCCATGCCATCTTCAAGTTCAACACCACGAGTCACGTTGCGAACCATGTCTTCGTTAACTTCACCAAATACTCGTACTAAGTATTCACGCTCAACTTGACGGCTTGGGTGCATTAAGCGGTTAGCGAGTTCGCCATCGGTTGTAAATAGTAATAAACCACCCGTGTTGGCATCAAGACGACCAACTGAAACCCAACGAGAACCCTTAATTTTTGGTAAGCGATCAAATACTGTACGACGACCTTCTGGATCGTGTCGAGTACAAAGCTCCCCTTCTGGCTTATTATAAGCAAGAACTCGGCAAATCACTTCTTCAGAATCTTTTACTGACACTTTATGGCCGTCAATACGAACGATGGCATTTTCATCTTCCAATCGATCGCCTAGTTTGGCCACTTGTCCATTAATGCTCACACGGCCAGCTTGAATCATCGCTTCTAATTCACGACGAGAGCCATTGCCTGCACGGGCTAAAATCTTCTGTAACTTTTCGCTCATTTATATACCTATTATTCGTCGACTTCACAGCCGTCTTCATTGTTTCATTCAAAATAAACTTTATAAAACAATAAATTAAAATTAGTTTCTTTTCTTTAACTATCATAAGATGCAGAAAAGGCAGCAAAGTATACACTAGTTTAGTAAATAGCTGAATGTTTAAACGACAAAGCCCCACAATTAAATGTAGGGCATAAACTAGGGTCTGTTGACTTTATTCAAATGGCGTTGGATCGCCTGCACCACGACGAGCAATCACCATTTCATCATCGCTAAAATCAATAACTGTTGTTGGTTGCTCACCTAAAAAACCACCGTTCATGATCAAATCAACTGAATGCTCTAATTTGTCACGAATATCTTCTGGATCAGACTCTGCATAATCATTACCCGGTAAAATTAAGGTCGTCGACATTAACGGTTCACCTAATGCTTCCAGTAAATCCAACGCAATCTTATTATCTGGAACACGAATACCAATCGTTTTTCGTTTCGCATTCATTAAACGGCGCGGTACTTCTTTGGTTCCTTTAAAAATAAAGGTATACGCACCTGGGGTATTATTTTTCAAAAGGCGAAACGCTGTATTATCGATACGTGCATAAAGCGATAACTCAGAAAGGTCACGACATAATAAAGTAAAGTTATGCTTATCATCGATTTTACGAATACGGCAAATACGCTCTAATGCGGTTTTATTTTCAAGCTGACAACCTAGCGCATAACCAGAATCCGTAGGATAAACAATAACGCCACCATTGCGAATGATCGCAACCGCTTGATTAATCAAACGAGCTTGTGGGTTTTCTGGGTGTAGATAAAAAAATTGGCTCATTGATACTCCTAATTGAGATAAAGATTAAGTCTAAGATTCGATTTTCGACTCAATCACATTGGCGAGATCAGATTCACTCTCTATTGGGCTTAGGTTTAGGCTTTATCTGCCCCAAACTCTAAATGTGCAATCTGCTGCCAATCTTTCCAAACTGGTTCAACACCAGACGGTAACCATAAATTACGACCAAGCTCTGTCCATGGGGATGGGTAGTGAAAATCAGATCCTTGCGAAGCAAGCAAGCCATTTTCAATCGCGTAGTCGGCTAATGTTCTTCTTTCTTGTTGAGCTTGCTGAGGTTGAGCGACTTCCATCGCGTCACCGCCAGCGGCCACGAATGCTGCAATTAAACGCTTCAACCATTTAGCTGTCAATTGATAACGCCCCGGATGCGCTAAAACCGCCACGCCACCTGCAGCATGTATTGCGGAAACAGCGTCTTCAATGCTGCACCACACTGGTGGAACATACCCCGGATTATTTCGTGTTAAATACTTCTTAAATACCTGCTGCATGGTTTTCGCATAACCATTTTCAACTAGCCATTTAGCAAAATGAGAACGAGTAATCGACGCTCCACTGGCAATCGCCTGAACTTCTTCTAACACCCCTTCTCTAGTGTGTTTTGCTAAGCGAGCAGCCATTAATTCAGAACGTTCCATACGTCGTTGTTTTTGCGATTCAATTAATTGCTGCAATTTTGGATGTTGAATATCAATATCCAAACCAACAATATGAATATCTTTATTCTGCCATACCGTCGAAAGCTCAATACCAGTGATCAAATGCAAAGGTAGAGATTGCTTAGCAATATAATCTTGTGCCATAGGAATCGCATCAACGCTATCGTGATCGGTGATCGCTAAAACATCTAAGTTCATTTCAACTGCACGATCGAGTAGTTGCTGCGGACTTAACCGTCCATCAGAACATGTCGTGTGACTGTGTAGATCGATTCTCATGAAAATAAATGGCCTTACACTGAAATTATTAAATAAAAAAGCTTGACTCAAAACCAACGAACTAGTTTACTAGTACACAAGAACTTAAGGGATAACCCGACAGATACAGCGGAGGCGAATATGACAAGCAATGTGTTACAAGATAATAACATTATTCTAAATCGTACTGTAGTTCATTCTCGTCGTTTATCTGAGGAGGTATCTTCTATAATTGCTATTTCACTTAACCATTGGCGCACTTGGCGTATTTCATCGTGGCAATGGGCAACTTAGTGAGTAATATTCAGCTCTCTCATTTTAATTAAGCCCGCCTTATTCTGCGGGCTTTTTATTGCTTCATTGTCAATCGAATACTTTATAAACAATGCCATCTTTTTCATTTAACCAATGCCACAAAATTCAGATAAAACACGTGAGCAACTAAGAAAATATGGTAAACCAAGGCTTATGCGGTTATATCTCTACTACTTGCACTTATAAATCTACATAGCAGCGATAAACTTGTGAAAGCAAACGGAATTTTAATAAAAGATTAAAGGAAGTCTTATGAATAAGGCAGCAAAGATTCATCAAGATAAGATCAACCACAAACACCCAATTGAGGTGTTTCAAGTGGACACCCCTTACCTCGAAGACCCGACGCAAGTTTTTCATGCTTTGTGTGTCAATGATAACGCGCTTGAGACCCAAAACAGTTTATTGCTTGAAAGTGCCGAAATTAGCTCAAAAGAGAACCTAAAAAGCCTACTTCTTATTGATGCAGCAGTACGTATTGAATGCCGTGGACACCGAGTTACCATGACAGCGAAAAGCTTGAATGGTCAAAACTTATTACAAGCGATCAAAGCAAACTTAACCAGTAGTGTATTAACTCAAGCAACCGACAAAGCCCTAACCCTTTCTTTCGATGCACCGAATGATGCAATTGATGAAGATTCTCGCCTACGTCAATCTTCTAGCTTTGATGCTCTACGTGTTGTGCAACACAGCTTTGATTTACTGCAACTTCCTGATTCACTCGGTGCCAATAAAAAGCTCGCTATCTTTATTGGTGGTTCGTTTGCTTATGACCTGGTCGCCAATTTTGAAAACCTAGGTGATGCGAAATCAATTGATAACTGTCCTGATTATGTTTTCTACGTAGCAGAAACTTTGATGATTTTCGATCACCAAACCCAACATTGTAGTGTGCAAGCAACAGCCTTTAATAGCACCAACAGTATCCAAGCGGAATTAAAACAACGCTTAGCAAACATTGCAGAACACTGCACCGACGTTGCCCCATTACCACAAGCAACAGAAGTCGCCGACATGTCGGTTGAAACCAATATTTCTGATAAAGACTTTTGCCAGATCGTTCGTGACTTAAAAGAGTTTGTAGTGAAAGGTGATATTTTCCAAGTAGTTCCATCACGCCGCTTTTCACTGCCTTGTCCATCCCCGCTTGCTGCATATAAAGCCTTAAAACAAAGCAACCCAAGCCCATACATGTTCTACATGAAAGATGAGCTATTTACTTTATTCGGAGCTTCACCAGAAAGCGCATTGAAATACGATGCAGATAACGAGCAAATCGAAATCTACCCGATTGCCGGTACCCGTCGTCGTGGAAAAAATTCCGATGGCTCGATCAACTTTGATCTTGATAGTCGTATCGAATTGGAGCTACGTAACGATAAAAAAGAAAATGCTGAACATATGATGTTAGTCGATCTCGCACGTAATGATGTCGCAAGAATTGCCACGGCAGGTTCTCGTCATGTAGCCGATTTACTGAAAGTCGACCGTTATAGCCATGTAATGCATTTAGTATCACGAGTAGTTGGCGAATTACGTTGTGACCTTGATGCACTGCACGCCTACCAAGCTTGTATGAATATGGGGACATTAACCGGCGCACCAAAAATTCGCGCAATGCAATTGATTCGCGATGTAGAACAACAACGCCGCGGCACTTATGGCGGCGCTGTTGGCTACTTAACCGGTGAAGGTGACCTTGATACTTGTATCGTGATTCGCTCAGCTTATGTTGAAAATGGTGTTGCCCATGTACAGGCTGGTGCCGGAGTGGTGTTTGATTCAGACCCTCAATCGGAAGCCGATGAAACCCGAGGTAAAGCGCAAGCCTGTATTAGTGCCATTCAACTCGCGCATCAAGCAAACTCAACTCACAGTCAACAAGATTAAGGTGATAATCATGGCGAACATTCTTTTTATTGATAACTTTGATTCATTCACCTATAACCTCGTTGACCAATTTCGCACACTAGGCCATGAGGTTACTATTTATCGTAATAGTTTATCCGCAGAAACTATTGAACAAGCGGTTAAACAACTAGAAAACCCAGTAGTTGTACTTTCACCAGGACCAGGCGCACCTTCTGAAGCAGGTTGTATGCCAGAATTAATTCAACGCTTAAAAGGTAAAGTACCAATGATAGGTATTTGTCTAGGGCATCAAGCAATTGTTGAAGCCTACGGTGGCACAGTGGCTGGTGCAGGTGAAATCATTCATGGCAAAGTATCAATGATGGTGCATGACAATCACCCCACCTACCAAAACCTTCCATCTCCTTTTGCGATAGCACGTTATCATTCTTTAGTCGCTACTCATGTAAGTGATGCGCTCACAGTAACCGCGCAAGTTGATGGGTTAGTCATGTCTGTCGTTGAAGAAAATCACAAAGTCTGTGGCTTTCAATTTCACCCTGAATCCATCATGACAACTTATGGCGCAACATTACTTGAAAATACGATCCGCTGGGCTTTAGAAAAATAAGCCGTCAGCCACGAAAGAATTATAAGGACATGACCATGCAAAATATCATCGACAAACTGTATGCCCAGAGCGATTTAACTGAACAAGAAAGCCACACCCTATTTGATACCATTATCAAAGGCGAAATGGACCCGATTCTATTAGGCGCAGTATTAACCGCATTAAAAATTAAAGGCGAAACGCCACAAGAAATCGCCGGAGCTGCACAAGCATTATTGGTGAATGCTTCTCCATTCCCGGCGATTGAAGGTGATTTTGCCGATATCGTAGGCACAGGTGGTGATGGTTCCAATACCATCAACATTTCAACGACTGCTGCTTTTGTTGCTGCCGCTTGCGGGGTAAAAATCGCCAAACATGGTAACCGTGGTGTATCGAGTAAATCAGGCTCTTCTGACCTACTCGACTCTTTTGGCATTAACCTAGCAATGAGCCCAGAGGATACAAAGTCTGCGGTTGAAAATATTGGGGTAGCATTCTTATTCGCACCGCAATATCACGGAGGTGTACGCCACGCGATGCCGGTACGCCAAGCCATGAAGACTCGCACTATTTTTAACTTACTTGGCCCTTTAATTAATCCTGCTCGCCCAAACATTGAATTAATGGGCGTGTATGATGAAAGCCTAGTACGCCCTATCGCCAAAACCATGGCAAGTATGGGCATGAAACGTGCTGCAGTGGTACATGGTAGTGGACTTGATGAAGTCGCGATTCATGGCCCAACACTGGTAAATGAAATCGTAAACGGAGAAATTATTGAATACACCTTAACGCCAGAAGATTTTGGAGTAAATTGTCACCCACTTGAGGCAATTAAAGGTGGCGAACCAGAAGAGAACCGTGCCATTATCACTAAAATTTTAAATGGCGAAGGAACTGAAGCTCAAGTATCTGCCGTTGCAGTTAATGTTGCACTACTGTTACGTCTATTTGGTCAAGAAGACTTAAAAGCCAATACCCAACAAGCCATTAATGTAATGAACTCAGGTAAAGCGTACCAGCTTGTTACTCAACTTGCCGCGCACGGATAGGAGAAAAAAATTGGAAACCGTATTAGCAAAAATCGTCGCGGATAAACGCATTTGGGTCGAAGAACGCAAAGCCCAGCAACCTTTAGAATCATTCAAACAAGATTTACAGCCAAGCGACCGTGATTTTTATCAAGCGTTGCACACTGGCAAGACTGAATTCATTTTAGAGTGCAAAAAGGCATCGCCATCAAAAGGCCTGATCCGTGAAGATTTCAATTTAGACTACATTGCATCGGTCTACGCCAATCACGCTAGTGCCATTTCAGTATTAACCGATGAAAAATACTTCCAGGGCGATTTCAATTTTTTACCTCAAGTCCGCAGGCAAGTCACTCAACCTGTCTTGTGTAAAGATTTTATGATCGACGAGTACCAAGTATACCTTGCTCGCCATTACCAAGCGGATGCGATTTTGTTAATGCTTTCAGTACTTAACGATCAAGAATACCAGCAGCTAGCACAAGTGGCTCGTTCATTAGACTTAGGAATTTTAACCGAAGTCAGTAATGAAGAAGAATTGGAACGTGCAATTGCATTAAAAGCGCCAGTTGTCGGTATTAACAACCGTAATTTACGCGACCTATCTATTACTCTTGAACGAACGAAAGAACTCGCGCCTCGTTTATCAAAAGATACGGTAGTGATTTCTGAATCAGGCATACACAACCATCAGCAAGTAAAAGAGCTATCACTGTTCGCTAATGGTTTCTTAATCGGTAGCTCTTTGATGTCAGAAGACAACTTAGAAGTGGCGGTTCGTCGTGTCATTCTAGGTGAAAACAAAGTTTGTGGATTGACTCATCCAGACGATGCTAACTTAGCCTACCGCTCTGGTAGTGTTTACGGTGGTCTAATTTTTGCTCCAAAATCTAAACGTCGTGTCAGCATAGAAGATGCACGCTTGATAATGAGCGGCGCACCGTTACATTATGTTGGTGTGTTTCAAAATCAGTCGATGGATGAAGTGGCTCAAACCGCTAATCAACTGGGTCTGGCAGCGGTTCAACTTCACGGCGCAGAAACACAAGTACAAGTCGCTGAATTGCGCCGACTACTACCAAAAAGCGTTAAAATTTGGAAAGCGTATGGCGTGTCCGATCAGCTACCAACATTATTCGAACAACACATCGATAAACATTTATTAGATTCTCAAGTAGGTAATCAATCAGGAGGAACTGGAATGAGTTTTGATTGGGACCTTTTAAATAAAGGCAATACATCAACTAGCCATCGTCAAAGCATTATGATAGCAGGCGGCTTATCACCGGATAATATCGAAGAAGCCGCACAACTTGGTTGTATCGGTTTAGATCTTAACTCTGGCGTTGAAAGTGAACCCGGTAAAAAAGATCCACAGAAACTGCAAGCCGCTTTTCAGGCATTAAGAAATTATTAAATCAATGACACGACTCTTGATAACCCGTCACTGATAATTAACAAGGATTATATTTTTATGGCTAAGTTAGATGCCTATTTTGGTGAGTACGGTGGGCAATATGTACCACAAATTTTAGTTCCAGCTCTGGACCAACTTGAACAAGCGTTTATTGATGCTCAACAAGATCCTGAATTTCAAGCTGAGTTTATGGGATTACTGCAAGAATATGCAGGCCGCCCTACTGCATTAACTTTATGTCGCAACATGACAAAAGGCACCAAAACCAAACTGTACCTAAAGCGCGAAGACCTACTACACGGTGGTGCACATAAAACCAACCAAGTACTTGGCCAAGCTCTATTGGCTAAGCGCATGGGTAAAAAAGAAATCATTGCAGAAACCGGTGCAGGTCAACACGGTGTTGCCACTGCTCTGGCTTGTGCTTTGCTAGATTTAAAATGCAAAGTCTATATGGGTGCAAAAGATGTTGAGCGTCAAAGCCCGAACGTTTTCCGCATGCGCATGATGGGCGCTGAAGTGATCCCTGTACATTCAGGTTCTGCAACCTTAAAAGATGCGTGTAATGAAGCATTACGTGATTGGTCTGCCAGCTATGATAAAGCGCACTACCTACTTGGTACTGCTGCTGGTCCACACCCTTTCCCAACCATAGTGCGTGAATTCCAACGCATGATTGGTGAAGAAACCAAAAATCAAATTCTTGCTCGTGAAGGTCGATTACCAGATGCAGTAATTGCTTGTGTCGGTGGTGGCTCAAATGCGATTGGTATGTTTGCCGATTTCATTGAAGAAGCCGATGTTCGCCTAATTGGTGTAGAGCCTGCCGGTAAAGGTATTGATACCGACCAACATGGCGCACCACTTAAACATGGTACTACCGGAATTTTCTTTGGGATGAAATCACCATTGATGCAAGATGAAAATGGCCAAATTGAAGAGTCTTACTCTGTATCAGCCGGGTTAGACTTTCCATCAGTCGGCCCACAACACGCTCATTTGAACTCAATTGGCCGTGCTCAGTATGAATCAATCACCGATGATGAAGCTCTTGATTGCTTCCAAAGCTTGGCGCGTAATGAAGGTATTATCCCTGCTCTAGAATCGGCCCATGCTCTTGCTTACGCGGTAAAAATGGCGCAAAACGAACCAGAAAAAGAACAATTGTTAGTCGTAAACCTATCAGGTCGTGGTGATAAAGATATCTTCACAGTACAAGCGATTTTAGATGAGAAAGGAGCGGAATAATGGACCGTTATCAGCA
Organism: Vibrio algivorus; assembly: GCF_002218005.2. GTDB lineage: Bacteria > Pseudomonadota > Gammaproteobacteria > Enterobacterales > Vibrionaceae > Vibrio > Vibrio algivorus. The sequence continues at coordinate 1,129,091 of NZ_AP018678.1, read as the reverse complement.
ATTATTTACTCAGCTCAATAAAAAGAATCAAGGTGCATTTGTTCCTTTCGTCACCATTGGCGATCCTAACCCTGAGCAATCATTGGCGATTATTCAGACCTTAGTCGATGCGGGTGCCGATGCGTTAGAGTTAGGCTTTCCTTTTTCTGATCCTTCCGCTGATGGTCCAACAATTCAAGGTGCCAATATTCGTGCATTAGAATCGAATACAACGCCAAGTATCTGTTTTGATTTAATCAGTAAAATTCGTGCACAACATCCAGACACACCAATTGGTTTACTCGTTTATGCCAATCTCGTGTACGTACGCGGCCTAGATGATTTCTATGCTCGCTGCCAACAAGCTGGTGTTGATTCCGTGTTGGTTGCCGATGTTCCAACCGGTGAAAGTGAACCATTTGTAAAAGCAGCCAAAGCACATGGTATTCATCCCATCTTTATTGCGCCGCCAAATGGTAGCCCTGAAACACTAGAGCAAGTTGCAAACCTCGGCGGAGGTTATACCTACCTACTATCTCGCGCAGGTGTAACGGGTACGGAAACCAAAGCTGGAATGCCTGTTCATGAGTTGCTTGAACGTTTAAATCAATTTGATGCGCCACCGGCTATTCTAGGATTTGGCATATCAGAACCAACTCAAGTTTCAGAAGCGATCCAAGCAGGAGCAGCAGGCGCGATTTCAGGTTCAGCGGTAGTGAAAATTATTGAACGTAACCTAGAACAGTCAGATACGATGCTCAGCGAGCTTGGGGATTTTGTAAAAGCGATGAAAGCCGCCACTCAAAAGTAATCATTATTAATGATTTGAATGTATATAACTTTAAAAGGGCCTGATGGCTCTTTTTTGTAGCAAAACATCTCTAAACGGTTTTCATTCTGCGGCGATTGGGTAGACTGGACTACATCTGTATTTACTGTTGCAGATACTTTAATTTTATCGCAGCAGTAATTTTAAACGCTATTACTTAATATATGGTCAAGCATGAAACAACTTATTGATTTTATCCCTCTTATCATCTTTTTCTTTCTCTACAAAAGCTATGATATCTATGTCGCAACAGGTGCCTTAATTGTCGCAACCGCGATCCAAATTGGCGTTATCTATTTCTTATATAAAAAAGTAGAAAAAATGCAGCTCATTACTTTTGCAATGGTGGCTATTTTTGGTGGCATGACATTGTTTTTCCATAACGACAACTTCATCAAATGGAAAGTCACTGTCATTTATGCCTTATTCGCGATTGGTTTATTTGTAATGGATTACCTAGGTAAACCTGTGATTAAAGGCATGCTAAGCAAAGAAATCACCGTCCCAAATAGCGTATGGAAACGAGTGAACCTTGCTTGGATTGGCTTCTTTGCAGTATGTGCAGCGTTAAATATCTACGTTGCTTACGAATTACCACTTGATGTATGGGTAAACTTTAAAGTCTTTGGCCTGTTAATCGCCACTTTCGCTTTCACCATTCTTTCAGGTATTTATGTTTACAAGCATATGCCTAAAGAAAATAAAGAAGAAAGCTGAGTAAACTATAGGCATATAGCCTGATGATTAGTTGATTGTAATTCCATTACTGTCATAATTTATACTCCCAAGTGAATTGGGTATAACAGTAATGGAATTTTTTATTTAGGACATATTATGAGCTCTCAACCTCAGCCCCCTCGTGGTTCTATGGTACTTCGTACTCTTGCAATGCCTGCCGATACCAATGCCAATGGTGATATTTTTGGTGGCTGGATCATGTCTCAACTCGATTTAGCCGGCGCTATTTTAGCCAAAGAACTTTCCAACAGCCGCGTCGTGACAGTTTCTGTTTCTAGTATCACTTTCAAGCAACCAGTAAAAGTCGGGGATGTAGTTTGCTGTTATGGTGAATGCATCAAGGTTGGTCGTACTTCAATGTCTATCGCACTAGAAGTATGGGTTAAATCTGTTGGCCTAGATGGTGTAGGTGAAAAGAATAAAGTTTGTGAAGCCACCTTTAACTACGTTGCTATTGATGCAGATGGTAAGCCTCGCGCAGTAAAACCGGAATAACATTAACCTGTTTATCCCTGACGCTACTTGGGTATACAACACAAAATAAGGCTATCAAGCGCAGTTTTACTGCCAAATGGTAGCCTTATTTTTTTGAGCCGCGTATATTAACCCCTTACCTTGAATTTCAACATAAAGGACTCTTCCCATGTGGTATGTTATTTTTTCTCAGGATGTTGAGAACTCATTAGAAAAGAGAATGAGTGTTCGTGATCGTCACTTAGCTCGCCTAGTTCAATTACAAGAAGAAGGTCGCTTATTAGTGGCTGGTCCAATGCCTGCGATTGACTCAGATAATCCAGGTGAAGCAGGCTTTACCGGTTCAACTGTGATTGCAGAATTTAATTCTCTTGATGATGCTAAATCATGGGCAGACGCTGACCCTTATATCGAAGCTGGCGTTTATAACAAAGTTATCGTCAAACCATTTAAGAAAGTATTACCATCATGAAGATGTCTTTGAAAACACCCCTACTCGCTCTACTCAGTGCCACTCTATTGCTTGGTTGTTCGTCAACGCCAAGTGAAGTAGAAATGATGGCTGACCATCGAGCTAGCGTAATTGAAGCTGGCCTACCATACAAAATCGGCCCACTGAATGTAATGAGTGCAAAATCAAATAAAAATGTTGTTGAACTACTGATGATTTACAACAGTTCAGGGACTGTTTCACCAACTGCTTTAGTCGACGCAAGTATAAAAACTTACTGTAAAAGTAATGAAGTCCGTTCTGTTTTGAAAAAAGGTGTGATTTATAAGGTCACCATTCGTAGCGAACGAGGACAAATGCTCGTTGAGGAAAGTATTAGCGAACAAACTTGTCAGCAAGTAGAAAATAAAAGTTAATCGAAACTCGAGTGAATAACCAAGTATAATTAACCCCCTAACGATTTTTTCATTAGGGGATTAATTTTATAACTTATGAGCCAAATCAATCAGCATAGGTAGGCCGTAGACCCAAAACAGGTATAGCCCGCCGACAATTGCTGCAATCCACAATACTGTCGACAATGCCTTAAATTTAACTCGGCGATGAAATGGATCAGGCTCACCACAACCAGGGCAAGCATACGCTCGTTTTGATATCGATTTCTCACATATAGGGCATTGAGCTAATGGCATAGGTTATCTTCCTTGATTCATATTGTTTTCTTTTAATCATGCCTCATTTTAAAAATATTACCAGTAAGAATTCACCCAAAATTCAGCCGGTTAACTTTCAGGTTTTGATGAAAATATCATTACCTTCAAACTGGCTTGCTCATCAACATCTGCAAATTCTTCTGGATTTGCTAATCGCTCAACAAACCTCAATTCTGGTGCTTCTTCTGCCATTGAATCAATCAAAAAATCTTCACTCACTACCGGAGAGTTCACACACGCAAACACTTCACCACCTTCATTCAATAACGTAGGTAGTTTACGTAAGATTCGTTTGTAATCTTTGGTTAAAGCAAAGCTTCCCTTTTGAAAAGATGGTGGATCGATAATCACTAAATCATAAGGGCCATATTTGGTAATTTTCCCCCAAGAACGAAATATATCGTAGCCCATGAAAGTCACATCCGACATATCATGTTCATTTAGTCTATGATTATCTCGACCTCGAGATAACGCACCTTTTGCCATATCTACATTGACCACTTGATCGGCACCACCGGCTTTCGCTGCAACTGAAAAGCCACAGGTATAAGCAAACAGATTCAATACGCGCTTACCTTGCGAGCGTTCTTGCACCCACTGACGACCTAAACGCATATCTAGAAAAATACCCATATTCTGGTTTTTACCGAGTACAAGCTGATATTTAAGACCATTCTCAATACCAATAGTGTTTTCTTTAATCTCGCCAGCAATCGTTTCAAATGGCGCACCATATTGATATCGGTGTTGTAATCCGATCCCTATACCACCAGCCGATTGCCAGACATCACTAGCAAATAGCTCCGTTAATCCTAATTTCAACACTTGATTAAAGTCATCTTCAACTGGCTTAAATAACGTCACGATCAGCTGCTTGCCAACCCAGTCTGCGGTGATCTGTTCTAAGCCTTGAAAAGTTTGACCACGACCGTGAAATAAACGACGCATCTCTCCTTCGCAAACTGGTAATTGCTCTTTAATGCGTTTAAAAAAAATGTCTAACTGTGTGATTTCCATTATCGATTCACTTATAAATTATTTAATTGTTGGCCAATTGAGGCTAGATGGTGTTCTCCATTTCTCAATGGCTTTCTTGGCGGCTTCGGTTTTCCACTCCTGACCCAAATGTTCATATTGGCTTGGATCGCAAATAAACTCATACCGTTGCCCTTGATATTCAAATGACAAACCGTAGGCGTGCAAATATCCACGGTCAGCCTTGCTGCTTGAGGTATAGATATCATCGCCAACTATAGAGGAACCAATGGAATTAAGCGCCACTCGAATTTGATGGGTTTTACCGGTATGTGGTTTACATAAAAACAAACGTTGCCCACTCTCTCCAGCCAATGAAAAAAACTGCGTTTTAGCAGGATTATTTTGGCTTTTTAATAGTTTCCAACTAGCACGTCTAGAACGCTCCATATCACCAGAAACCAACCCTTGTTTTTTCTTTGGTTTTTTCACCCCAATCGCAAGGTAAAATTTACTCACCATACGATTAGCAAAACATTGTGATAACTCACTGGCTGCTTGTTGATGTTTGGCCAGTAGTAGAATTCCTGATGTCATTTTATCTAAGCGATGGACTAGATACAGTTTTTGATCCGTGACTAACTCAACCATTTCGGATTTAGCCACTTCAATTAATAAAGAAGTCTCACCATCATCTTTATGCACACTGACATTCGGGTGCTTATTAATGACTAAAAAATCGGCATTTTGATACAGAATATCGAACATAAAAACCCTACCGGATAAAGAGAGGCTGAAGTATACCTTGCCTTGTCTCAATACTAAATGACAGCCCTATCCGGCAGACAAAAAATTCCCCATAAAAAATGCCCCGTAAAAACGAGGCACTTAACTCAATAAGAAGGAGAGTAAGTTAGATTGTCACCCAAAATACCAAACCCATTAGAATTGGACACACATAGCGCAAGTAGTTTGGCCACACTTTCCAGAAAAGACTATTCGCAACCTCTGGATTACCCTGGCGAATTTCTTCAAGTAAACCAGCACGATGCCATACCCAACCTGCACAGATTGCCCAAACAAGCCCCAATAAAGGCTGTAAATAAACCGTTGAAATGGTAATGACAAGACCAAATAAAGTACCGAAGTTAAAAACAATTGCCGCCGCAAGTGCTATAGCAACACCACCAATCCACCAAACCGCTTTTTTACGAGAATGACCAAGCTCTTCAATAGCGCACGAAACCGGTACTTCTAGCATTGAAATCGATGACGTTAGTGCTGCAATCAGCATTAATGCGAAGAATAAAATACCGACAATAACACCGACACTTCCCATCGTATCGAACATGGCAGGAAGAACGGTGAACACCAAGGTATCTGAATTCAATAAATGTCCTGCTTGATCATAAATTTGTACGCCATGTTTTTGCGCGACAAACATCGCCGGTAGAATGAGCAAACCCGCACCAAACGCAATCCCTGTATCAATTGCTGCCACTTGTGCCGCCGTTTTGGGAATATTAATGTCTTTTGGTAAATATGAGCCATAGACCATCATTACGGTCACACCAAGTGATAACGAAAAGAAAGCTTGCCCCATTGCACCAACCACTAAATCAGCACTGAAGTGGGACATATCAGGAACAAGGTACATTTTTAACCCATCCATTGCGCCATCTTGAGTCAAAATATAGATGATCATGACAACGAATAAACCAACCAAAACTGGCATTAGACGAGATGACCAACGCTCAATACCATCGGTTACACCACTCATCACAACCTTCATGGTTAAACCAATAAACACCAAGGCAAGCACTAAGTTTCTTTCAAGGCTAAATGATTCTAACCAATTTGCAGCAGTATGTAGGCCAATTAAATCTAGTATCGGACTCACTAAGTAACCAGCTAACCAACCAGCAATAATAGAATAAAAGCTCAAGATCATTAAAGCAGTTAACAAGCCAAGCAAACCAAAGCCGACAGGTACTTTACTGCGCTTAGGCCAAATACTCGCAATCGAACGTAACGGGCTGGCTTGTCCATGACGGCCAATCGTTAATTCCGCAATCAACATCGGCAAAGCAAGAACCACTACCATCAACAAGTAAACAATCAAAAAGACTGCCCCACCGTTACTTGCTGCCTGTGTTGGAAAGCCCCAAACATTTCCTAATCCAACAGCCGATCCCGCTGCGGCCATAATAAAACCCAATTTAGAACTAAACTGAGCACGTGAACCTGACGCCATAATACTTTCCGTTGTATGTACGAGAAAAACCCATACTTATTTATAATTTACAGCCGTGTAAAGTTTAATATACAGACGGCCAAAATGAATTTTATCAATAGGGTTGCAAGTAAAGCAGTTTATGTGGTGGATTTGAAGTTAAAACAGCATTAAAAATGAAAATAAGGCTACATCTGAGCATAAAAGCATCAAAAATTCATAACATCTCAGAATTTAAACCAATGGTTAGTTTTCTTTCTTTGGAGAAATCTATCCGTCCATTCATTTTCAGATCTCCTACGCATCTGACTGATACTATTTAGCCTCAGGTTTGATTAAGAAAGCCTATATCCAAGTAACTTCATTGACATTGATGATTTTGACTCTCCAAATTATTTTATTCTTCAATCAATACTGAGATTATTTCTTCTTTTCATTCGATAAGAATATGATTCAAATATCAGGCTAAAGGATGGTAGTATCGAGGTCTATGAAGTCGGTGATATCAAAGGAATAAATGGAAAAGTTCTATCAAATTGTTGCGTTAGCAGGTGTGATTAGCTACTGGCTTCTCGTGGCAGGGGTTACCATTCGTGTTGTGATTAAGCGTCGTGCTGTGAGTGTCTCGCTTGCTTGGCTAATGATCATTTACATCATTCCTTTTGTTGGTGTTCTATTTTATTTCCTTTTTGGCGAACTCAACCTCGGGCGCAAGCGCGCAGAACGATCGCAAAGTATGTTTGCCCCTTATGGTGAATGGTTTACTCAATTGCATGAATGCCAAGCTCACCAACCGACTTTACTCAATTTACAACTGGCGCAAATTCATGACCTTTGTACCAATCGCACCGCTATTCCTGCATTGTGTGGAAATACCCTATCACTACAGGACACACCGGATAAAATCCTGCATTCAATTATTGTTGATATAGAGCAAGCACAAACCAACATTCGAATGGAATTTTATATCTGGCAGAGTGGTGGATTAATCGATTCAGTCAATGCTGCGCTGATTCAAGCGGCCAAACGAGGCGTCAATATTCAGATTCTAATCGACTCAGCAGGTAGCCCTAAATTCTTTCGTAGCCACTGGCATAAGTTAATGCTGGAAGCTGGCATTGATATTCGTCAGGCATTAGAAGTGAATGCCTTCCGTGTATTCTTCCGCCGATTAGATCTACGACTACACCGTAAAATTATCACCATTGATGATGAAATTGCGTATACCGGCTCAATGAATATGGTTGACCCTGAGTTCTTCAAAAAAGATGCGGGTGTAGGCGAATGGATTGACATAATGGTTCGAGTTACCGGTCCTACGGTTAACGTACTTGCCGCCATTCATGCTTGGGACTGGGAAGTTGAAACTGGAGAACGTCATCTACCTACCTTCCCTGTTTGTACGATAGAAAACACAGGAGCATTACACCCAATTCAAGTGGTCCCATCTGGCCCAGGTATGCCTGAAAATCTCATTCAACAAGTTTTGACACTTGCGATAAACCAAGCAAAACAATCGGTTCGTATTACTACGCCTTATTTCGTCCCTAGTGACAACTTAATGCAAGTGATAAAAATGACCGCTCAACGTGGCGTTACCGTTGAATTATTGATACCGAAAAAGAATGATTCTCTATTAGTAAACTGGGCTTCCAAGTCTTTCTTTAGCGAATTACTCGAAGCGGGTGTACACATTTATCAATTTGATGCTGGCCTATTACACACAAAATCAGTCGTCATTGATCAACAATACTGCCTAGTAGGTAGCGTTAACCTAGATATGAGAAGCTTGTGGCTTAACTTTGAATTAACCCTAGCTGTCGATGATTATGAATTCACAAAAGAATTATATTGGGTCCAAGAAAATTACTTAAAACAATCTACCTTAGTTTCAAAAGAAAGGTGGAAACAACGTAATTTTGGCCATCGAATGCTAGAAAGGGTCTTCTACCTATTTAACCCTTTGCTATAAGAAAAACACCGAATATAAGGATATAAAATGTCAGAGAAGTATGAAACCAAACTGGTCAATGCAGGACGCAATAAAAAATGGACTCACGGCGTAGTAAACCCACCAGTACAACGCGCTTCGACGGTAGTATTTAATACGGTTGCTGAGAAAAATGAAGCGACCATAAAACGCCAAGGTCATACCTTATTTTATGGTCGTCGCGGTACCGAAACTCATTTCGCCTTTCAAGAAGCTATGACCCAAATCGAAGGTGGTGCAGGTTGTGCCCTCTACCCTTGCGGTGCTGCAGCTATTACTAACTCAATCTTGTCTTTCGTCGAGCATGGCGATCACGTTTTAATGGTTGATAGTTGTTATGAGCCAACCCGTGACTTCTGCAATATCATTCTCAAAAAAATGGGTATAGAAACCACTTACTATGAGCCAAGTATTGGCGAAGGCATCCGTGATTTAATTCGCCCAAATACCAAAATCCTATTTACCGAATCTCCGGGCTCTTACACGATGGAAGTACAAGATGTACCAACCCTTTCTCGCATTGCTCATGAGCACGACATCATCGTAATGCTCGACAATACTTGGGGGGCTGGTGTTAACTTTTCACCGTTTGAGCATGGTGTTGATGTGTCGATTCAAGCCGCAACAAAATACATTGTCGGTCACTCGGATGTCATGTTAGGTACTGCGGTAGCCAATGAAAAATACTGGCCACAATTACGCGAACAGAGTTACCTACTTGGTCAGTGCGTATCACCTGATGATGCTTATACTGGTTTACGTGGCTTGCGTACTTTAAGCGTTCGTTTAAAACAGCATGAACAAAATAGTATTGCGATTGCGAAATGGTTAGAAACTCGCCCTGAAGTTGATCATGTCCGTCATCCAGCCCTACCATCTTGTCCGGGTCATGAGTACTTCATCCGTGATTTTACGGGGTCTAATGGCCTATTTTCATTTGTACTAAAAACCAGCAATAAGAAAGCAACCACAGCCCTACTTGATACCGTAGAACACTTCAGCATGGGCTACTCTTGGGGCGGCTATGAAAGCTTAATTCTCGCCAATGAACCAAGTAGTTTCGATAACATGCGTACCGTGTCTAATCCACACTTTGAAGGTACACTTGTTCGATTACACATCGGCTTAGAAAATGTAGAAGATCTGATTGAAGATTTAGAGCGTGGTTTTGCAGCTTATAATGCAGTGTTAAATGGCTAACTAACTTATTTAATCAATTAGCTTTTTAATAAAAAGTGCGTTAGGTCTATAAACTTAACGCACTTTATTCAAATTAACAGCACTAAAAACTTACCCCAAACTCTCTGCATCTTCACGTTTAATCACTTTGTGACCATCTTCTGTTACGCCTTGTTTCCAGTAACTACTAAAGTAACTCTTTTCACGTTGTATCGCGTCATGTTGATTAAAGTGAGTGCGAATTGCTTTCATTGCAGTAAATTCACAAGCACACCAAATGGCGACATCTGCATTCTCAATAGATAACTGAGTAACCGCATCACTTAATTGGCTTGGTTGATGGCCAACAACGGTGTGTAGTTGCATACCGGTTGGTAGATTCCAATTAGGATTATCTTGTGCTGAACTTAGTTGCACAACCGCATGACCAGTGGTGCTCTGGTTAAGAGTGTTCAATTTTTCGGTTATGGCAGGAATCGCAGTCATATCTGCCACCATAAATACTTGCTCAGCATTAAGATCAATTATTGGGCTATTACCTGGACCACCAATGGAAATAGTATCACCGACTTTTGCTTTCATCGCCCAATAAATCGCGTAGCCACCTTGTTCTTGAGTGATGATATTCTGTTTCCCACCCACTTGGTGCTTTACAAAATCAACCGCAAACTGACCATTATCAAGATCTAGTTCACTAATAGTATAAGTGCGCATTACTGGACGTTCACCTTCCCCAAGAGTCGAAATATCCGTATGTCCTTCAGGATGAAACATTAACTTGATATAACCGCCTAGGTCTGTAGTTTGTAACGATTTAAAATCTTCGCCCTGTAACACTACGCGCTGCATATTTTCTGATAGTTCAAAAGTGTTCACAACAGTAGCAAGTTTAAGTTTTCTGTTTGGTTTCATGTCTATTCCTTTTTTCTATCAGCAACTAATGATTAGCTTTATTCTGCAACTTAGCTTTAACGCGTTTTACTGTCGAGATACTGGCTCCGGTTTCATCAGCGATCGCTTGCATGGTTTTATCACTAGTAAGTAACTGAGCAATCTTCTGGTGTAGCTTATGGTTAGCACGACGACCTTTGAATTTAGCTTGCCACTCGCTCGGGTTACCTTTTAGCTTTCTCCGACCTAACTCTGCCGCCATTAAACGCTGATAGGTTTCAATTTCCTCATATCCCTTAATCAAACGTAACATCGCCTCGGTTGACGGATCGTTCGGCTTAAAAATAAGGTTTTGATGATAGGTTCTTACGCAAATACCGTTACTTAATAAATCGGTTATTGCATCATAAGCCAATTTGAACCCAAGACTGATATCTGTCATCCACCAGATAAGCAAAGTATCGCCTGCTTTTAACTGCGCATAGGCTTTTTGAAATTCCGGCCTATCCTCTAAAGTAACATTACCTCGAACACCTCGCTCTATATACAAAGCGGCTTGTGTTTCGTTCGTCATAACATCAATGCGATTATCAATATCTTCCACTTTTGGCGATACACGTAAATAACCAATTATTTTTGTTTGAGTCATGTTTTTTTCCGTCATTGGGTTCAAAATAACCAACGCCAAAAAGCTCATTTGGTGTTAGGGAAAGATCATAATGAACCCAAAAAGCTCACAAGTCAAATCCAACACCAAATGAACCATTATTTTATTCACTACTAAGATCAAAAAAGCCTTACCAACGAATTGATAAGGCTTTAATAGTTACTTTTTAAAGATTATGACTTAGATGGCTCTGGTTGTTCAGGTGGCACATCGTCATCATGCTCTTCCATATTCCAAGGTAGAATTCCAGGTGAAATATGAATGAAGTGTAGATAACGTTCGAACTGGTTCAAGATGTCGTTAATAATATCTTGTTGCTCGTAGTTATACACATCATAAGCTTGACCACCACGGCGTAAGAAAACTTCTGCACGGTAGTAGTACTTGTCTTCCGGCTCTTCACCTTCATCATAAGCAAATTCTGGTAAGTCATAGCCACGTAGACGGATTTCATAAATGAACTCAACTTGGCCTTCTTTGAAGACTTCAAAGTGCGCGCGACATAGTTCTTCATCGAAGGTGACTTCCGCTTCCCAGTCTTGCTCTTCTAATTCTTGTTCAACGCGCTTCATGCTATTTAGCGCAGTCACACTAATGAACTTTTCAACATCAGAGCGAACAGGAAAATCTACTAAGTTTGCTAAGCGTTTTTTCCACAAACCTTTGCCTACAGGGCTAGTGTTTGATTGCTGAGTCTGCATATATTGTTGTTGGCTATCTTCATGGTGCCCTTCAATACGCAGAGCTTTAATCATCCCCACCATCGCAATCAACATGATTATGGCAAATGGTAACGCACTCACCACACTCGCAGTTTGTAACGCACCTAAGCCACCAGCGAGTAGTAGAACTGACGCGACAATCCCTTCGGTTGCAACCCAGAAGGTACGTTGCCATGCTGGCGTCTCTTGCACGCCACCAGAAGCTAATGAATCAATAACTAATGAGCCTGAATCCGATGAAGTTACGAAGAAAGTAATAATCAAAATAACGGTAATAAACGAAATGATCGATGTCATTGGCAGGCGTTCAAACAATTTGAATAAAGCAATGGCATTATTATCTTGTACTTCTTGAATGATGTGATGATAACCATCCGTCATGATCATATGCAGTGCAGTATCGCCAAACACTGAGAACCATAAGAACGTAAAAATTGTAGGAACAACCATTACGCCCACAACGAATTGGCGAATGGTACGACCACGGCTGATTTTCGCGATGAACAAACCAACAAATGGCGCCCATGCAATCGTCCAACCGAAGATAAACAAGGTCCAGTTACCAATCCAATCACTTGATACATAAGCTTGGAGGTTGAAAGTGCGCTCAACAATGTTACTTAAATAGTTACCTGTATTTTGCATAAAGGTATTTAAGATAAATAGAGTTGGGCCTGCAACAAACACAAACAACATCAATAGAACTGCAAGGCCAATATTCAATAGAGATAAGTTTTTCACCCCTTTATCCATGCCCGCCAGTACCGAAGCCAATGCACATAAAGTGATTAAAGTAATAGCAATGATTTGTACGGTGCTATTAATTGGAATCTCAGGCCATAGGTAGTGCAAACCTGTGTTGATCTGAGTGACTGACAAACCTAGCGTCGTCGCAATACCAAACAAAGTCCCTAAGATTGCAAATACATCTACCGTGTGGCCAATTGGGCCGTGGATTTTATCACCGATCAATGGGTAAAGCGTAGAACGCATAGAAAGAGGAAGACCATGACGGAAAGCAAAATATGCCAGAGATAAACCGACTAAGCCATAAATAGCCCAAATGTGGAAACCCCAATGGAAGAAAGCAATTTGCATCGCTTCACGTGCTGCATCAATCGTTTCTGGTGCAGCGGTTGGCGGAGCAGCGTAGTGTAGAACCGGTTCCGCAACACCAAAGAATAATAAGGCAATACCGTAACCAGCAGAAAAAAGCATCGCAAACCATTCGGTAAAACTATATTCAGGTTCCGCATGATCAGGGCCAAGTTTTATTTCGCCCCATTTACTGATTGCAACAGTCACAATGAAGACTAAAAATATCGCCACCGCCAACATGTAAAACCAACCAAAGTTAGTCGTGACATCCGACAATAATTCAGAAAAAAAAGCACCAGCTCTCTCTGGGTTTGATATCGTTCCAATTACCACTAAAGCAATAACGATAACGGCGGGTATAAAAACGGGAATTAACACTGTTGATTTCCGTTTAGTCGCTGAAACATCCATGTGTTTCTCCTATTCAATTTCAATTTTATTTATCTGTTTGGTAAACGGGCTCAACTGCTCCTACAGCCATCACAACATACCAAAAACAAGCCTTTAACATTTATTGCAGAATACAAACAGAAAAAGCAAATATCCATAGTTTTACAATGGATTTATATAAATTCTACCCAAACGCACAAAATTTAAGTTTATTGTTTAAATAACGAACTAAAAATTACATGTTTTTATTTTTAAGACAAATGGTTATAAAAGATCCATAAACACAGTGATTGTTTTATTTCCTCTACTTTTGGCATTGACTATAACGTGGGCAATCGACAACATGATCGTTAACCATTCCAACCGCCTGCATAAAAGCATAGCAAATTGTCTCACCCATAAATTTAAAGCCGTTTTTCTTTAAAAATTTACTCATCGCCTTTGATTGTTCAGTCACTGCAGGAACTTGAGACATATCTGTCCAACCATTTTGAACAGGCTCACCACCCACAAACTGCCACAGCGCTTTACTTAACGAACCATATTCTTTTTGCAGTGCTTTGGCCGCTCGAGCATTAGAATACACAGAGGCGATTTTTCCTTTATGTTTAACTACATCAAAGTTATCAATAATGTATGACACTCGTGTTTCGTCATACTGGCTCAGTTTGTCAATATCAAAGCCTTCGAATGCCGCAGTATATCCAGCACGTTTATTTAAAATGGTTCGCCAACTCAACCCAGCTTGCGCACCCTCTAAACAAATAAATTCAAATAACTTAGTGTCATCGAACACCGGAACGCCCCACTCTTGATCGTGATATTCGCGTTCATTATCATGCTTCATTGCCCAACCACATGTTGTATCCACTTGTTGTGTCATAAAACTTCCTAATTTCTCTAATATGGATAAATAACGAAAAAACCTCTGACACAGCATAGCTGAATCAGAGGTAATGATTTCAATATTGATCGATTTCAAGTATACCCTTCATACTTGAAGCAGCAACTTTGTGACAGCATTCATTCGCCCAATGGCTTAGGTATAAATTAAAACACGCGCATTAAAATACTATAACTTGCTAAATGCCTTATTAACCTTATATGCATCAGAAGTCACATAGGCTTCCATATCACGAATTTTATTTTCTAATAGCGCATACTCTTTATCGAGGTCGGCCAATAGTTCCGCTGGTAACTGACCAGTCTGCCAAGGCTTACTCTTAATAGTATGATCGAAATCGAACTCATCCGCGGCGGTTAAGCTATCTGGACGCTTTTCTAACATCAACCATAAACCAAAGTAGGCAAACAATACTAAAATTCCACCGCCGAGCAAAAAGGCCGATACCGCAATAATTCGTACCCACCACGCTTCCATGCCAAAGTAACGACCTAACCCGGCACACACTCCGGCTAACTTACCATTCTTAGGGTCCCGATATAACGCTTCTTTATCCATTCCTTTAGCCATGGTCACGCCTCCAATTTGGCGCCTCAGCGTCTAAGATTTTTTCTAACGTTTTTACTCGTTGCTGCACGCTTTCCGCTCGCTCTGCTAGCGACTTTAGCTGTTCAAGCTCATCGCTCGACAAACCGTGCGCCACTTTACGCTTACTACGGTAATGGAGCAGCAGCCACAACGGCGCAACAAAAATTAAAAATACAATCAGCGGTGCCACGAAAAAACTACTCATGAACGGCTCCTAATTATTGTTATTAAAATAGTGAACATTACTTATCTTGCAGACTTTTCTTAAGCTTTTCTAGCTCTTGTTCAATTTCATCATCTGCCTGTAACTCAGCAAACTCTTGATTCAGATCTTTGCCTTTTCCGCCTAAATCATAACTATCGGCTTCAGCTTCTAGTTCATCAATTTTACGTTCATATTGCTCAAACTTAGACATTGCTTCTTCAGTTTTACCTGTGTGCAATTGCTTTTTGATATCACGACGATGCCCTGCTGCTTGACGACGCATCACAATCGACTTCTGCTTAGCACGAGTTTCAATAATCTTAGTTTCTAGCTTACTAATTTCACCAGCTAGCTTTTCAATAGACTCAGTAAGCAGTGTTTTTTCATTGCGTAAGTTTTTAAGCTGTTCTTCGGCTTTCTGTTTTTCAATTAACGCGCCACGTGCCAAGTCTTCACGCTGTTTTTGAATCGCTAAAGACGCTTTGTTTTTCCAGTCTTCAACTTGCTCTTCAAGAAACTCAATACGACGAGTTAGCTCTTTATTATCGGCTAACGCTTTGGCTGAGTGTGTTCTCACCTCTACCAATGTATCTTCCATTTCTTGAATAATAAGGCGGATCATTTTTTCAGGATCTTCCGCTTTATCTAATAAAGAGCTGATATTTGAATTAACGATGTCGGCAAAACGAGAAAAAATACCCATATTCGATTCCTTCTTAAGGTGTCGTGTAATAAATACTATACTTACTCCACACTAATACATGAAGCGTGCCAACTTTTAACTCACTGATATTAAATAAAAATAATTCACAGCACTGAAAACACCTTGCATAAAATGACTATTTTAGCTAATTATTGGTAAATTAAGCCAACACCGTACAGGATGAGTATGAAAGCACAAAATATCATCGGGCAATCTGCGGCTTTTCTTGCAGCGTTAGACAAAACATCGCAACTCGCCGCTATTGAGCGCCCGATTCTAATTGTTGGCGAAAGAGGGACCGGTAAAGAGTTAATTGCTCAGCGACTGCATTATTTATCTAAACGCTGGCAACACCCTTTAATCAGCTTAAACTGCTCGACACTCAGTGAAGGATTAATCGATTCAGAATTATTTGGCCATGAATCTGGCTCTTTTACTGGCTCTAAAGGTCAACACAAAGGACGATTTGAACGCGCTGAAAATGGCACTTTGTTTTTAGATGAACTGGCGACCGCACCATTCTCGGTACAAGAAAAGTTATTGAGAGTGATTGAATATGGCGAATATGAACGCGTAGGCGGCCATAAAACTTTACAAGCTAATGTTCGTCTGGTGTGTGCAACTAATGCCGATTTACCACAAATGGCACAACAAGGTTTATTTCGAGCCGATTTATTAGATCGCCTAGCCTTTGATGTGATTCACCTTCCACCACTAAGACAACGCCAAGAAGACATTCCACTGCTTGCTGAGCACTACGCAATTCAAATGTGCCAAGAACTCAGCTTACCATTCTTTACCGGTTTTAGTACTAGAGCCTTAAATGAGCTGTGTGATTATGCTTGGCCGGGTAATGTTCGAGAGTTAAAGAATGTCGTTGAACGCGCGGTATATCGTCATGGTACTCAACAAGGTAAAATCGATGAGATTGAGTTTAATCCTTTTCAATCTCCCATTATTAATTCAAACCCAGAAGTTTCACCTACTGCTTCGCCACTTGCCTCATCAAACGAAGTGAAAAGTGACATTGTCACCGATATTAATACAAACACTGCACCAGTCACTCATTCAGAAAACACTTTAGCGTTACCGCTAGACTATAAACAATGGCAACAAGAGCAAGATATTCAGCTATTAAAGCAGAGTTTAAAGCAAGCTAAGTACCACCAAAGAAATGCGGCTAAACTTTTAGGCTTGAGCTACCATCAATTTAGGGGAATGCTCAGAAAATACGACATGATAGGAAAAAATTAACAAGGTTAGCCAACATCGCTCGTTTAGAATTTAGGGAAAAATTCAATGCCAAAATCATTACGCTATTTGTTGCTTTCATTATGTGCGGTGTTAACGCTCGCAGGGTGTAATGATCCAGAAAAAAGCCCACAAACTCGAATGAATGGTTTTGTCTATTGCGGCACTACTCACCCGCAGTTTTTGAACCCGCAGCTTTCCGATGGTGGCGATAACATTAAATCAATTGGGCCTCAATTGTTCGACTCTCTGCTAACACTCGATCCATTGAGTTTTAAACCTAAACCGAATCTCGCAATCAAATGGCAAGTAAATGAGGATAAAACTCAATATACCTTTACTTTACGAACCAATGTTCAATTTCATCAGACTTCGTGGTTTCAACCTTCTCGACCAATGAATGCTGACGATGTTGTATTCAGCTTTAAACGTATTATTGATTCATCTAATCCTTATCATTATGTCAACGGAGGCCACTATCCTTGGTTTCAGAGCATCGGTTTTTCTCGCCTAGTAAAAGATGTTAAAGCCATTGATGAACAACACGTTCAATTTACTCTTTCTTATCCTGACAACACATTTCTCGATAACATCTCAACGGTTTTTGCTGCAATTCACTCTCAGGAGTATGCGCATCAACTTGCTTCCAAAGATGAAAAATCACAACTTGATGAACTTCCAATTGGTACTGGACCATTTCGATTAGAAAAATCTCAACACAATGAATTGGTTCGTTTAACTAAACACTCTAACTACTGGCATCACCCCGCTAACATGCAACAAGTCGTGTTTGATTTTAGTCATCGTGGAACGGGATCTCTCGCCAAATTATTAACTCAAGAATGTGATGTGATGACCGACCCTATTTCTAGCCAGCTGACTCTTATCAATGACAACACCGACATTCATTCCAACATTAGTAAAGCAATGAATGTTGCATTTCTTTCGCTTAACACGCAGCACTTTGCACTTAATGATGTTCGCGTTCGCCAGGCATTAAGTTTTGCGATTAACCGGAAAAACATCATTGATGCGGTCTATTTTGGTCAAGGTTACATCGCTACTTCATTATTACCCTCAGATTCATGGGCATATCAAGACAACAGCGTTCAAATTCGTTATGATCGTCAATACGCAAAAGCCTTATTGAAACAAGCTGGTTTTGAGGATGGATTGACGCTTACTATGTGGGTTCCACTGGCGGCACAATCTTATAACCCAAATCCGCACAAAACCGCGGAACTACTTCAGGCTAATTTTGCTGATATAGGAGTAACGCTTTCGATCTTAACGGAAAAGTTTGGTCGACGGAATACACTCACTCAGCAACCGAATACTGATTTAGTCCTCACTGGTTGGGCAGCTAATACTGGTGAACCAGATAGCTTATTAAGGCCTCAATTATCTTGTGAGGCACAACGAGCCAGCTTAAATATTTCAATGTGGTGTGACACTGATTTTGATTTTTTATTGACGTTAGCACGTGAAAGCGAGCAAACTCGTCACCGGTTAAACTTATATCATCAAGCACAAACTATGCTCACTCAAGAATTACCAATAATTCCAATCGCTCATGGCGTACAATATCAAGTACATCACAGCTCATTAAGTGGCTTTGCATTAAACCCTTTTAATTCGGGTAGCTTTGAACACGTTGTAAGGGAAAAATAATGCTGGTTTACACCCTGCGCCGCATAAACTTATTCATCATTACCTTGTTAATTTTAACGCTCATTGGCTATAGCATTTTACGTTTAGAGCCTCTTTCGCCATGGGCTATTCAAGATTTCTTTCAAGGTTGGTTCACTTACTTAGGCCAATTGAGCCAATTCAACCTTGGTATTAATTTGCATGGCGATCCAATTATTGACGAGATCAAATTGGTATTCCCTGCGACTTTAGAGCTGTGCTTTTTTGCCATGATCATCTCATTGATCATCGGTATTCCGATAGGTACGATTGCCGGAATGCGTCAGGGTAAGTGGGTTGATACCTTTATCTCATTTACTTCAATGGTCGGTTATTCCATTCCAATTTTTTGGATTGCACTAATGATGATTATGTTCTTTTCTTTGAATCTAGGTTATACGCCAGTTTCTGGAAGACATGATTTATTACTCGAAGTACCTTATATCACCGGCTTTGCCACGATTGATGCTTTCATAACTGATGAAGCGAATCGCTTAGAATTGATTCATAGCGTGATGATGCATCTACTTTTACCATGTATAGTTTTAGCATTAGCACCGACCACCGAAGTGATTCGCATGATGCGTTCATCGGTAGCTGAAGTACGTAAACAAAACTACATTCGTGCGGCCCGTATCCGTGGCTTATCTACCTATGAAATCATCTTCCAGCATGTATTGCGTAATGCCATTCCGCCGATTATTCCCAAGGTAGGTGTTCAACTTTCTACTATGCTGACCTATGCGATTATTACTGAATCCATCTTTAACTGGCCGGGAATTGGCCGTTGGTTACTCGATGCTTTAGCCGATAAAGATTATGTCTCAATTCAAGCAGGCGTTATTACCGTCGCGACCTTCGTTTTAATCGTCAACATTCTGTCTGATCTAATTGGCGCAATGGTTAACCCTTTGGTAAGGAAGCAGTGGTATGCTGTCAAATAATATCTATCAAGAAGACCGTATTCCAGGTCAATTTGAACGCTTTTGGCGCAGCTACCGAGCAAACAGTCTTGCGATGTTTGGTTTATGGTGCTTCGCTATTTTATTGCTTGTGACTCTCAGTGCTCAATGGCTAGCGCCGCATGATCCTTTAATGCAAAGCGTACATCGTCTACAGCCGCCATCTTGGCACCCAGAAGGGAGTGTCGAATACTTCCTAGGCACCGATGATATTGGCCGCGATATTCTTTCTCGCCTAATTATTGGTACGCAATTGACCTTTGGTTCTGGCCTATTAGTTATGCTGATCGCTACTCTTATTGGTTGTACGATTGGTATTTTTGCGGGCATGACCAAAGGCTTGCTATCTAGTACCTTAAACCACCTGCTTGATACCGTAATGTCTATTCCATCGATCTTACTGGCAATTATTTTTGTGGCGTTTCTTGGTACTGGCGAGTTTAATATTTTACTGGCGATTTGTTTGGCACTGATTCCCCGCTTTATTCGCTCAGTCTATATTGCAGTAAATGCAGAGATGGAAAAAGATTACAACATAGCTGCTCGTTTAGATGGCGCAAATAATTTTCACTTATTGTGGAGCTCCATCTTGCCTAACTTATCTACCGTGATTGCCGCTGAAATGACACTCGCAGCTTCAATGGCAATTTTAGACATTAGTGCACTAGGTTTTTTAGAATTGGGCGCTCAAGCCCCTACTCCTGAATGGGGAACCATGCTTGGTGATTCAGTGGATTTGATTTATCTAGCCCCTTGGACTGTCACGCTACCGGGATTATTCATTATGTTTTCGGTCATCATTATCAATTTAGTAGGTGAAGGCGTGCGTCATTCTCTCAGTGCGGGGACCGAATAATGCCATTACTCGATATTCGCAATTTAACCATTGAAATCGAAACACCACACGGCACCGTCAAAGCGGTTGAGCGTATGAGTCTGACTTTAAATGAAGGCGAAATTCGTGGTTTAGTAGGTGAATCTGGCTCAGGTAAAAGCTTAGTCGCTAAGGCCATTGTAGGATTAACCAAAGATACTTGGAAAATCTCAGCCGACCGAATGCGCCTTGGTAGTATTGATCTTCTACAACTCACACCGAAAGAACGTCGCCGCGTAATTGCTCGTGATATTGCGGTGATTTTCCAAGAGCCGAGTAGTTGCCTCGATCCATCAGAACAAATTGGCCATCAATTACGTGAGTCGATTCCTTCATCATCATTTGAAGGGAAATGGTGGCAACGCTGGCACTGGCGCCACAAACTGGCAAAAGCGCTCCTTCATAAGGTCGGGATTAAAGATCACCGCCAAATCATGAGTTGTTACCCATATGAATTAACCGACGGTCAGTGTCAAAAAATCATGATTGCAATGGCGATTGCCTCCAAGCCTAAGTTACTAATCGCTGATGAGCCAACCAATGACCTTGACCCAATTACCCAGTCACAAATATTGAGATTGTTAAGTCGTTTAAATCAAGTCAACAACACTACCATTATGTTGATTGGGCACGACCTCACAACCATTACCCAATGGGCAACCCGCATTACGGTGATGTATTGTGGTCAATCTGTCGAATCGGCTAATACCAAACATATTCTGGCTGAACCAAAGCACCCTTATACCGTAGCGTTATTGCATGCAATGCCTGACTTTAATGAGTGGATCCCGCATAAGAGCCGCTTACCTTCTCTACCAGGTTCTATCCCACCGTTGCAACACTTACCAATTGGTTGTCGCCTTGGGCCTCGTTGTCCTTATGCGCAAACTAAATGTGTTCACGTACCAGTTAGAAAGAAAATTAAAAACCATAAATTCAGCTGCCATTTCCCTCTTAATATGGAAAAACGTTCAACGTTAGAGAAAAAAGCAAAAACGGAGAAACACGTATGAGTGCGTTATTAGAAGTCATCGATTTATCGAAAAACTTTGTCACGCGCTCAGGTTTTTTTCGTAAGCGTGTTCATCAAGCCGTTAAGCCCATTTCATTTACCCTAGAGCCAGGACAAACCTTAGGTATTATCGGACAAAATGGTTCAGGTAAATCGACACTTGCTAAAATGCTAGCTGGCGTGACCGAGCCAAGCCACGGCAAAATATTCGTCAATGGCGAGCAGATGTTTGATAAAGACTACTCGACTCGCTGTAAATTAATTCGAATGATTTTCCAAGATCCTAATACCTCGTTAAATCCTCGTATTCAGATTGGTCGTATCTTGGAAGAACCACTCAAGCGTAATACTCAAATGTCACCAGAAGCGCGAACGCATCGAGTTAAAGAAACGCTCATCCGTGTTGGTTTATTGCCAGAGCATGCTTACTTCTACCCTCAAATGCTTGCCACAGGTCAAAAGCAGCGTGTTTGCCTTGCAAGAGCCTTAGTACTTCAACCTTCGGTCATTGTCGCAGATGAGGCGCTTAACGGGCTTGATATGGCGATGCGCTCACAGATCATTAACCTATTCTTAGAGCTACAAGAAGAAATGGGCTTATCGTTTGTCTATGTTTCTCAACATATTGGTGTCGTTAAGCACATCACAGACAAATTAATCGTGATGCACGAAGGTAAAGTAGTGGAATCGGGAGACACTCAGCAAGTGATTGCCCACCCCCAACATAGCATCAGTCAGAAGTTGATTGAAAACCATTTCCATAAAACACCTAGCCATTTGAAATGAGTCACTTGAAATAATAACGCTTCCCTCTTGTTTATACTCAAGTCTCTTCAAGGTGCGAGTTTCAGCAAGAGGGCGACGACCTACACTTGAATATTACCCACGTAAACGTTTCAGTACAGTATCTTGGTCAAGGCGCTGCTGCAAAGGCGCATAATCAATTCCTTTATCAAAGATATATTCTGTTAGCAAAACTCGCACTTCATTGACTAACTCTTGTTCATCCCAAGGTTTGATAAAGAAACGGTCTACCTGAGCAAGATTAATCGCATCAATAAACACTTGTTGAGTTGGCCGCTGAGACAACATGACTTTTTTGGTATGGTGAAAACGTCGGTCTTTCGCTAAGTTTTGTAGCCAATCAACGCCATTTTGAGTCGGCATATTTTGATCGGATAAAATCACACAGGCATAGCGGCCATCTTGATCTAACTTTTCTAAGTACTCTTGGGCACTCTCAGCATCTGAACAAATTTTAATTTTTACCCAATCGGTGAATTCAGCCAAGTCATGTGCTAATTGAAATAACACTTCCGGCTGATCATCCACGCAAATAATATGAAACTTTTCCATGTTAATCTCACTAATAAATTACATTTAAAACCGCGACTAATACAAAGCTCAGCACAACACCGACCAAGCCAACGATCACCCCAACCTTAGCCATGTGCTGAGTTTTAATATGCCCCGTTGCATGAGCTAACGCATTAGGTGGCGTACTAATCGGCAGTGCCATACCAAGCGAGGCTGCAAAAGTAACAACTAAAATCAACATCGCTTGGCCACCTAATACCTCTAAGCTTGCCATCGTGGCTCCTAACGCTGCCATAATTGGCATTAATAAATTCGCAGTTGCCGTATTCGACATAAAGTTAGCCATCAATAAGCTCAATAATGCCGCGCCCCCTAATACCGCATAAGGTGAGAATTCACCAAACGGAATGCTATATACCACCAAAGCAGCTAGACCACTTTTATCTAAGGCAAGGCCGAGAGCGATACCGCCAGAAACCAACCAAAGCACATCCCATGAAATCTTCTTTAAGTCTTCTTTGGTGATAATACCTGTGACTAAAAAAACCGTTACAGGAATCATGGCAACCGTATAAGAATTCATACCGTGACTACTGCCCATCAGCCATAGCACAATCGTTACAATGAATGTGACATACACAATAATTGCTTGAGGTGTTTTGAGGAACTTGCCTTTGATATCTAATGTAATGCTGCGCTGCTTAGCTGGAAATAATACCAGAATCAACATCCATGCAATCGCCATTAACACAATCACAAACGGCACTGCAAACGCCATCCATTCACCAAAAGAAATTGTGGTCGTCGATTGTAAATACTTCAATGCAATTGCATTCGGTGGAGTACCAATTGGAGTACCTATTCCGCCAATATTCGCCGCAAGCGGTATACATAACGCAAATGCAGTACGACTCGGATCATCTGGTTTCAATAGCACCATTACAGGCGCCAAAATAGATAGCATCATTGCCGTTGTCGCTGTATTGGACATAAACATTGAAAACATGGCTGTAATGAGCATTAACCCTAAGATCATAAAGCGTGGCTGTTCACCAAAAGGCTTTAACAACACTCGGGCTAAGTTGATATCTAAACGGTATTTAGTCGCTGCAATCGCTAAAAAGAACCCTCCCAAGAACAGCATAATAATAGGGTTCGCGAAGGTCGCCATAATATCGGTGTGATTAAGAATAACACCGTAATTATCTGATGTTTGTTGACCGGTAAACCACACAATGGATTTATCGGAAATCAACAATAGCTCAAAACAAATAATAGCCACTGAAGTAGCATAGATTGGAATCGGTTCTAATATCCAACTGAGTGCCGCAAATAAAAAAATCGCCGCCACGCGTTGCTGAATAATCGTCATGCCTTCAAATGGAAAAGCTGAAAGTGGTAGGAACAAGATGATCAAAGGGATCACAATTGGTAATAAATAGCGAAGATTCAAACGCATAATCTTTACTCTACTGCTAAGGTCTCCCTCCATAATCTACCGACTATGCATTCTTAATATAGAACTAGATCAATGATTTGTGCGTTATTGCCTTTGCGTTATTGATTATGTGACTATACCCAAGTAACTTCAAGATGCAAAAAGGCAGCTTCTCGGCTGCCTTTCACTTTTACATAGCGTGTTATTTTAGCGCTTTTGAGCTTGTTTCTTTAGCTCAAAATCAAACTCATCAGGGAAGACAATTACGCCCTCTTGCTCAGCATTAGGGAATATCACTACAGATAACTCGTCATCTTCTAAACCGCTAGTCCAACGGCTGTGCCACTTGTTCAATGAAATCGCTTCTGGCTTACAGTTTTCCCAATCACCATTCGCCCATGCTTGAGCAAACTCTTCATTTGGCCAAACGGGTACACAATCTTCATCTTCGGTGTTCAACATCACACAGCCATCTTCATCCACTAGAATCCAGATCTGACGATTGGCAACCACTTCTTTAATGCAGTATGTAAATCGCTTTTCGCTATCAAAACTTAAAATTTCTTGAACGCGTTCATCACTCAGTACTTGTGTCATATTTTGCCCTTAAAATAAAAAAGGCGAGTTATCCACCCGCCCTCTTAATTAATCTTCGTCGAACATCACTATACCCAAGTGACTTGGGTATAGTATATAAATTACTTAGCCAGTTCGGTTTGCAACCACGGCCAACCTTGCTTCTTACGGCTTAAGGTGTTTTCCATGGTTAGAGAGCCATCTTTAACATGTTTCTCAAGCTTAGCAGACCATTCGCCTTTGAATAGCAGCTCAGTCGTGCTGGTTGTGATGTCAGTAAGCATAAGCGCTGCAAAAGCTAAACCGTCTTCTTGACAACGACGCTCAAGGTCCGAGTTCAAGTCATCAATCATGCCGTCAATTTGCTCCATTGTCGCAAGCTCTACTTGGCCTACGACTACATCACGGCCATTGAATGGATAAGCTTTTAAATCTTTCTCAACTAGTTGAGCTGCGCTTAGACCTTGAATATCTGTTTTCGCAATCAACAAGTTCTTGATAAATTCGTCTAGATTTTCGATACCAGCGATTTCCGCTAACTCTTTCACTGCCGCCTCATCTTTTGGCGTACAAGTTGGAGAAGCAAAGCCAACGGTGTCAGATAAGATTGCTGACATCATAAGAATCGCATAAGGCTTCTCGATTTTTGTTTCTTCCATTTTGAATAAGTTGAACAAAATCGTACAAGTACAGCCTACCGGCCAGATCCAAGCTTCTAGTGGATTGACTGTCATCACATCACCTAGACGGTGGTGATCGACAATACCAACAATTTCAGCTTCAGCGATATCATCTGGTGCTTGAGAAATATCAGTATAATCCACTAACCAGATTTTTTGCCCTGCAACACCGGTACACATTTCAGGTTGCTCAACCCCCGCTTGCTCAAGAATATACTGAGTTTCACGGTTTAGTTCACCTTGACGAACTGGTTTTGCTTCAAGACCACGGGCTTTTAAAAGCTCAGTGGCAACCAATGCACTACAAATGCTATCACTATCTGGGTTTTTGTGACCGACTACTTGGATCATGTGTTTTCCTATTACGACTATTTATACTTAGGATATTCCCGTGATTCTAGCGGAAATATTTTGCCCGATACTTTACCTGATTTTCAAAATTTGTCATTGCTCAAGTGACAATTTAATAATCAAATATCCACTACAAATTTATGTTTAAAAAATTAAAACCTTTTTTTGCTGCAATTAGCAGCAGTTATCGACAGTAATAGTGAACAAGGCATCAAAACTGTCGTTTATTGCTTGTCAGATCTGACAAATGCAACCTATTGTGTTTCTAAGATTATTTTAAAGGTAAGGAATCACAATGAAATTTACTGTAGATCATATTGCTGAGTTAAACCTGTTACTTCAATTCGACCCAACTAGCCTACAAACTGGTATTAAAGTGCATAACGACGCTGCGCCAGAACTGCAAGCAGCAGCAAAGAGTTTGTTTGATAAGAATCTATGCACCCTACCAGACGGCGGTTACCTGACAAGCGAAGGGATTGAACTTGCCGAGCACGCATTGAAAGTATTGAATGTGTTGTCTTCTAAGGCGTAAAGATTCCGCTAATTTTTAATGCTAAGCTTCTATAAAAGCAGAGCTTCTTCGTTTGAGGCTCTGTTTTTTTGTTTAAATAAGCTACTACAATGTATCCGCCCCATGAACTAGCTCCTTGTTCTCAAATGTCAGTTTCCGATAAAAATAAAAGGAGCTGTCCGAGGTAATAGAAATAATCTAGGATGGTTACAATAGCTAAAGCTGAAACACTTACCTCCATCATAAGAGAAAAAGTGATGAAGCCAGATAGCATTGTTTATACCGATACATGGTGTAACAAAAGAGCATTTATATCTGTATTTAAAAGAATGTGAATGGAGGTTTAATAACAGCAATCCAAAGAGTCGATTAAATAAATTAAGTCAATGAGTTAAAAAATATATGGGTTAGTTATCTAGGGCAACCCCAAATAAAAATAAAATACACACTGACAACTGTTTATAGGGCTTATTTGAAGTAGAACGATTTTCAGTACGTACTCTTTCCTGAGAAAGCATTGTTTGCTGAGGATGTTGTATCGCACTAGCATGGATTTGAGTTGCTTTCTTTTTCTCGAACGCAAAATTCATTTGTCGAACTTGATGATCAAATACCGCATTATAAATGTCAAACAAGACCGCTTGTTTCGAGTTCATAGAGGTTGTATTTTCTAATTCTCCTAGCAACATCGAGACTTCATCTAGATGAAGAAATTTCACAATATTGAACGTACATACAGAACAAGTACACAATGTGGTAGAGTTTTGCTTGGTGACAGTCTTGCATTCAGGGCATCTAAAATAGAGATCTGCATATCTATACTCTAAATTATTTTTATCACTATTTCGATTAACGCAATCCTTAATTACTTGTGCCGTAATATCCGAGACTTTGTTATCTCGAAATTCCCTCTTAGAGCCCCCAACTTGACTATTCGGTAACGTTGTTAAATAGTTTTGAATAACCATTTTAGCTTCTTCTGGGCTGCAAGTGAACCACTCTGAATTTTTCCCGATGAAGAGTGCTTTATGCGACTATATTTTTTAGTGAGGCGATAATGAATATCTGTCTCGATTTTATTTAATGCACCATTAGTTACATTCAATGGGAATTGTTCCACAATACGATAGTATGGGTTAGTCGTTTCACTTTCTCGCATTTTAGTATCTCTTATTGTCCTCCCTACTTTGGACTCATTGCTATCTCTCGAATCGACTCCGATATAGATAAATGATGGGGAATCCTTTTTTCTTTTTTTGTTGTTCATTTTACTAATTTCTAGTGGTTCCGAGCCAAACATAAAAAAATATGTTTTCGTACTCAAGAAGTAAGTTACCAATCATTAGACTTTACTGACCACTACAATTTAATAGACAGAAAAATCTCACCTAGACTTTCCACCTATCATTCCATTCATTTATCCATCCAACAAGCTAAACATCTAAATTTATACGGAAACTGTCAGTTCAGCTCACTGATTTAATAAATCCTATGTGTGCAATTTTAATACACGATATATGGAAGGAGATTCTGAACTGCGCTCGTCCCTCGCTTTTCAGAATGACGAAAGTGTTTAACTTCTTTAGGCCGTCATTCCGTACATGAGCCTCAGCGAAGAAGATCGGAATCTCCCACAGTGAGTTGAGTCTCAAAGGCTGTCATGTGTGGCAGGAGATTCTGAATCACGTTCGTGCCTCACTGTTCAGAATGACAACTAATATAAAAACGCCCCACTTCATAACAAAGTGAGGCGTTTCATAGCTAGCTTAGCGAGTAAATCTACTCTACCGTCTCAAGCTCTTGTAATTGGTCGGTTTTTTCTTTCGGGCCATTGCCAAAGCCACGTAAGCCGACGACGTGCACGTGTTCGTGATCTTTAAACACTTTACGTACTAGTTTGTAGGTGGTGCCTTTTTCTGGGCTGATGTTTTCCGGTGCAGCAATCAATAATTGCATATCTAGGCGGTCACATAGCTCAAATAACGTATTGATGGATTTGGTATCCAAACGTGCGGCTTCATCCAAGAACAATAAGCGACACGGCACAATATCTTTACTGCGCAGGCGGCGAGATTCTTCTTCCCAGCTTTGGATAACCATCAACAAAATTGATTGACCGGTACCAATCGCTTCACCAGTGGATAACGCGCCAGATTCCGCTTGTAGCCAACCTTCTGAACCACGGTTTACTTCAATACTCAGCTCTAAGTAGTTACGGTAGTCCAGTAACTCTTCGCCCAAGATTTGCGGTGAGCGTTGACCCATATCGATATGTGGGTTCACGCGTTGGAACAATTTCGCCATCGCTTCTGAGAAAGTTAAGCGTGGGTTATCAAACAAATCTTGATGCTGGTCTTGCTGCTCTGCCAGGCCTGCTAATAGCATTTCATGGCTTTCACGAATACCAACATTTAAGCGCACGCCACGTACCTGACCAAAGGCAATGTTAGACAAACCTTGGTTTAGCATACGAATACGGTTTTGCTCACGCTGAATAGTCTTCTTAATGATATTTGCCACTGAGCCTGAACTAATTGCCAGACGGTTTTCACGTTGGGTGAGCTCTTCAGTTAGGCGAGCTAACTCTACTTCCATCTCTTCAATGGCTTCAACTGGGTCGCTAGTGTGAATAATATCTTGGCGAATACGCTCACGTAGATGTTGGTAAACCGCGATATAGAACAAGACTTTGCCTTCAGGACGAGCATTATCTTCTGAGCCGCGTAGCGCATCACGTAGTGTTTCATTATTAGCAACTGCTAAGCGCAAGGCGCCCAGAGATTTATCCGACATTGAACGTAGTTCGTTATCAGAAAGGTATGCCAACTCACGACGATGCAAGCGACGTTCAACATCATTCAAACGTGCTAAACGTAAAACCGAGCACCAACCCGCTTTAGCGTTAACCACAAACTTACGTAAGTCTTTGTAGTCTTTTTCAATTTTCTTCACGCGCTTGGTTAGCGTTTTCATTTCCATATCGGTTGCGGTAAGAGTACGTTCAAATTCACTCTTACGTTGACGAGATAGGTGTAGACGTTCATAAAGTTCGTTTTTACGTGTTTCTGCACGCTCTACTGCACCGATATCAGCCGTTACACCATATTCTTGCAGCTCTTGTTTGAACTCTTGTACCGTTTCCAGTTTGGCTTGGTGCGAAGATTTCAATGAAGCCAATAATTGGTTGTATTGGTTCATCTGACCTTGCGCTTGTTTTAAACCTTCACGGCTACGTACTTTAGCCTGTTCCGCTTGTTCAAGTTTACGTTTGAGCTGTTCGTTTAATTCGCTACTTTGATCAAGTAAGGAAACGGAATCAGAGTAAGCAAAGTAATGGCGACGTTCATGTAGATCTGCCAGGGCAAACATTTGAGTTTTCAATGTTTGTAAGTTTTGATCTGCTTGTTGATACTGTGCTTGTAGCGCATCAAATTGCTCAGGATCCGCTTCTAGCGCAGATACCATGCTCGACAGTTTATCGGCTGCTTTACCATGTTGCTGAGTAAATGATTTGTATTGAGTAAGTTGCTCAAGCTTGTCGTTAATTTCTTCTAAACGCTCTGCTAGGCTTTCATCTTCAATTAAATGCATCAGGTTAGCCAGTTTATCTAGCTGAGCTAAGGCTTGCTTAGCCGTTTGCATTTGACTGCGTTGTTGTTGATCTTTTTCATCCAGTGATGCCAATTGACGAATCACTTGGTTTAAACCATCACGAACGTCAACGAGTTGTTGTTCTGGGTCGTCATTAAACGCAATGTGAATGTGTTTAGAAACAAATTCGTTATAGCTTTGATATAAGCGTTGTAGCTTCTGCGAATCAAATGCGGCTTTGGCGTACTCTTCTGCTACTTGTTCACGCTCAGCACGTAACAACTCTAAACGTTGCTCACGAGCGGCACGACCAAATAATGGAATAGAAGGTAAACGAGAATAACGTAACTGACGGTCGTTTAGCTGAACGCATACCGCGCCATCAAGCTCATCGGCATTAAAAGTACTGTCATCAAACGCATCAACATCGCCTTCAATGATGTAAAGATCTTCTGGGCAATCGTCTAAATCCACCAACTTTTCTTTAATGCCATCAAGATCAGACACGACGATAGCATGACGAGATGGTCCGTACATCGCGCTAAAATAAGGTGCATCTTCAATGGTGATGTCATCGTAAATTTCAGATAACAACACGCCGCCTAGACTATCCGCTAAGCCTTTTAGGCGAGGGTCATTAGAGCCTGATGGTGACGCTAGACGTTCGATATCACTGTCTAATTCATCACGGCGAGTCGACAAACGCTCTTTCGCCATTGATTGCTGTTTATCTTGCTCAAGCACTTGTTGCATTTGTGCCATTACTGAGTGGCTATCGGTTAGCTCAGCTTCTGTTTGTGATTGCAGTTTTTCTAGTGCTTCACTAGCCGCAATCCAGGCTGGCGCTTGCTTTTGCAGGGCTTGAATTTGTGCTTCAGAATCTTGTTGAGAGCGGCGTAAGTCACCACGTAAATCACGCAGTTCTTCTTGTTCACCAGTAAGGACATCAAGTTGCTCTAGGTGACGTTCACGTTCTTGCTCTAATACCATTTCATCATCAAGGCGAACTTGGTGTTGTGATTGGTATTGTTCAACGAGCTCAGAGGCTTGACGCTGCTCATTTAAGTTACGCTCAAGATCTCGCTGCTGTGCACGCCATTGTGATTCATTTTGTAGCCATTGCTGAGCCTGTTGAGATTTCTGTATCGCCTCTTTTGCATGTGACAGCGCTTCGGTGCGAGCCACATCACCGACAATACTTTTTACTAACGCTAATGCTTGCTCAAACTGCTCTGCTGCGGCAGAAGACATGTCTAATCTATGTTTTAACGACAATAATGCAGAAGTATTCTCCGACTCTTGTTGCTTCAATTCCGATAGTTGAGTCTGAGCATTATCAGCGGTCAAGTTATCGTTATCTGTAAGCTGTTGCGCTTTTTCTAACGCTTGCACGGCTTGTTGATATTGCAACGCGCGAGTCTGCTGTACATCTAATGCTTGTTGGTAATCGGCTAATTGCGACTTCAAGCTATCAACTTCTTGTTCAGAAACTTCTGCTTGCTCTTCTGCGATCGCGACTTGCTCTGCCGCTTCTTCCACGACCATGATTTGTTCTTCTAAGCGTTCACTTAGCTCTTCCAAATCTTCTTGATAACGTTCAATTTTTTCTTGTTGACGAATTGCCGTTTGAACGAGTTGCAAGTGATCGGCAGCCGCTTGGTGGTCTTGCTCTAAGCCAGACTCTTGCTCAACTAATTGCTCAAGTTCTGCTTGTACTTGCGTCATCAATTGCATTTGAGAAGTTAGAGTACTGCTCGATTGATTCAACTCACTGCGCAGTGCTAACGCTTGGTCAAGCTTTATACGGCGGTCATTGGCATGGCGCATGTAGTCTGCTGCCACGTAATTGGTCGATTCTGTAATTAAATGCTTGAATAGATCACGATCAGCTTGAGTCGTTTTGATGGCTTCTAGCGTCATGCGGTTTTCACGCAGCGCAGATTCCATATCTTGGAAGGCTTTCTTCACTCCTCCATTTTGTGGCAATAGGTAGTCACGCAATGAACGAGTGATCGCACTTGAAATACCGCCATATAAAGATGCTTCAATTAAACGATAGAACTTAGAGCGGTCACCAGTGTTGCGCAGTTTCTTCGGTAATACACCCATTTCAAACATCACGCTGTGGTAATCAGCCACTGACGAAAAGGCTTTAATTTGCACGCCTTCATATTCAGCGACTTTATCTTTTAGCTCATTGTAAGTACGAACACGAGCTTGGCCGTTTTCTAAGCTTTCAATTAATACATCGGTCGGTTTTACATTACTTGGCAAACCTTGGATAAGAATCGGTTTGATATCCACTTTCTTATCACGACCTGCGACTTGTTGCAGTTTTACAGTAAACAACAAGCGTTGATGACGTGAATTAACAACATCAAGCACAGAGTAACAAGTACCTGGTTGCAATTTACCGAATAAGCCTTTATCTCGAGACGCTTGTGAACTACCAGCCTCGGTGGTGTTACGGAAATGCAGTAAGCTTTGGTCTGGAATTAATGCGGTGATGAAAGCGGCCATCGTCGTCGACTTACCCGCACCATTACCACCAGAAAGCGTGGTCACTAACCCATCAATATCAAAAGTACGAGCAAAGAAGCCGTTCCAGTTGATCATAGTTAGCGATTGATATTTACCTCTTTCGATCATATTTTCTTGCGTGATCATAGGTCACCTGCTTTCTGTTCTTGTTCTGCTTGTTCTTGCTCGGCAAAGTCTTCTAATTGTTCATCAGAAGCATCTTGCTTATCTTGAGTATCATTTGCTTTGTTTGGGTCAACGGCTTCAGGGTCAAGCACGGCTTCACCATCACGGATCAAGCGTAGTTGCGCTTCACGAACATCATCACCGACACGCACGTCCGCGCCAAAACGGAATGCTGCTTCACTGATTCTAAATTTCTCATCGTCACCAACTGGCAATACCATACCGATGCGACGTAAACGACGCAGCGAAGTACGCACTTTTTCAAACAGCTTTTCTTTATCCAGATCCGAACCGGTTGCACGGTTAGTTACTAGTCGCATCAATTTCTTTTCATCGGCAAGATTTAACAGTTCTTCGTATAGTTCTTGATTTGTAAAGATACCTTCATGCGCTAGACGCTCAGGGCTTAAATATAAAAAGCACAAGATTTTACCCACCAGCATATCGAGTTCCGATAACACACTGCGACCAATAAAAGAGGTTGAACGCGGACGTAGATAAAAGAAACCTTCTGGTGCGCGGACAAGCTCAACATTATAACGCTGATAAAAAGCGCCGAGATCACCATCAAAATCACTTAAAAAAGCGTAGTTATCCATATCATCACTTGAGATATGGCGGCCCGCACGTAGTTGGCTATCAAGCGCTGGGAATAACGGATTAGATAATGCTTTCACCAATTGTTCTGGCATGTAAGCATCTTGAGAGTTGTCGGTCTCTTGTGAATAGCTGGTATTTTGAGACAGATCTGCGCTGTGCGCTTCGTAATTAGTATTGATCGATGACATTCGCTTGTACCTTTGCTCCAAAATCGTTTATCGCTTTCCAATCCGGTTGAATGGCTTGGTAATCCGATTCGGAATACCCCATTCTTACCGCTTGGTCGATCACCATTCTGGCTAAATCAAAATGTTGCGCGTGAGAATGCTGCGCAAGGTAATCTCGTAATACCGAGCCTAAATCAATAGGTTGGCCAGTTTCTTTGTGTTGTTGAAGCATGGCGGCGACACGCTCGCTCAGCTCATCATCAACAGTCGTTAATTCTTCATATTCCACTTCATCTGGAATCGTCCCCGTCACTTCGTCATCACGTAATAACATGGCTTCATCACGCATATCTCTCAGACGTTCTGCATCGGCGTAGGTCAAATACCACGGCATATCAAAGTAATCCGTCACAGACTGACGTAAGCGCTGACTAAAGGCTCGGTTTTGATCCATATCGATAGCAGTACGAATAAATTTATGTACGTGGCGATCATAACCAATCCATAAATCTATCGCTTGCTGGCCCCAACTAACAATACGGTCGAGTTTGGTTTGCAGTGAAAACAAAATAGCATCAATGAAATCTAAACCTTCTTGACCATAGATAAGCTGTTGAATATCAAGAAGCTGAGTTTGTAGTTCATCCCCAGCCGCTTGTAGTGTATCTTGCAGTTCATTCAGAGTCGTCGACGTTTCAGTCAGTAAGCTTTCACAACTGCTGATCGCATCACGCCAGTCTTGGTTTAGTAGTTCAGCAATTTGGTTTTTAATTTCCACTTGCTGATCATCCATAACACGCTGATTTAAATCGATACGATCAAAAATTTCATTTACCGAATATTTCAGCACGCCATAAACATGCTTTTGCCATTGCGTAACATCGGAAGCTTGATTAGCGGCCTCGACGGCTTTCGACATTTCATCGGCAACCATAGACAACTGAATGGATAACTTAAGCTTTGAGAATTCACGATGTCGGACGTAGTAATCGGTAATAGAAACGCCTAGTGGCGACATGCGATAAATGCTTGCCCCGTCATTGAGCTCACTGACAAAGCGGCTCATTAACCTTTGGGAGACCAATTCATTGATCGCATTGTTGGCACGAAATGCCGAAGCCTCACCGGTTTCATCAAACATGTTAGTGACGATTTTGAATGCATCATGCAATTCACCCTCGCCAAGCTCTTCATCGAACTTTTCATTGCTTAATACGGCAATCGCAATCAAAAAAGCTAATCGCTCAGAAGAAAGGTTCAATGAAAAGTCATGTTGCTTCACCCAGCTGACCAGCTCATCGATTGGTTGTTCACCTATCGTTTTGCCCTCAAGCGGTTGTCTACTTGTCAACGGTTGAAGTGAAGATTGAGTTATTTCACTCATTATCATTCCTGTATTTACTAATGACTCTCAGACTATTCGGCAGCCTGAGGCTTTTGCGCCCACACATGAATATAGCGCCCAAGAGAAAGATAAGGCTCTGTGCGGCATAACTGCTGTTCTAATGCCAACACATCTTCTGGCCCATACTCGCCCATGTATTGTTGGTTTCCGATATAGTCGTTAAAACATCGGATACCTGATTTACCACAAATGTCGAAGCCTGCAGATTCTATCCATTGATAGACCTCTTCGGGTAATAAGCCATGTTGAGGCTGCAACTTAAAGCGCTTACGATGTGGCATTCCCTGCAAAATGTGAGGAATATTACCACAAGTTACATTTTTCAAAACCAAACCGTGGTGATTATAAAACATCACTGAAATGATGCCGCCCGGCTTTACCTTTTCAAGTAAGCTTGCTAATACTTGCTGCGGATTTTCCAACCATTCCATCACAGCATGAAATAACACTAAATCCGACTTCTCACTTAAGTGTTCATCGAGATGTTGAATAGCAGAATGAACAAAGCGAAATTGTGAATATAATCCATTATTATCAATATTTTGCTTAGCTAACGCCAACATTTCACTGGAAATATCACACAACGTGACTTGATGCCCTAACTGAGCAATTTTTTGCGACATTTGAGCTAAACCGCCTCCTGCATCTAATACAGATAGAACGTCTTTTTTCTGTTGTAAACGGTCTAAAGCTTGCTCAATATCTTGCCAAAGGATCACTTGACGAATATCGCCTTTATCGGAACCATAGATGTTTTTGGCGAATTTATGCGCGATATCATCGAAATTTCGATCATTGTCCATTTTTTTTCATTTAAGATAACTGAATTTTGCGTGTATTCTGTCACAGCAATTACAGGAATAAAGCAATTACTCCGTTTTACCTGCTGAATGATGAATTTTTGGACTATTTAAAATGTTTGAATTGAAAAAATTAATTGGTGCTCTGCTTATGCCTTTGCCTGCCTTGTTGATTATAGGTTTTATTGGCTTATTTCTTATTATGTTCACCTACAAACGCGGCTTAGGGTGCTTATTCACTTTTGTTTCTTTAATGGGGATCTTTCTATTTTCTTTCCAACCCATTTCGACCTCATTATTGAAACCAACTGAGCGTGCTTATAAAGCTTTTGTGCCAGTAGATGGCGCCATTGACTATGTCATGGTATTAGGAAGTGGCCATATTGTTGATAACGATATTCCAGCAACTTCGGAACTATCTCGCAATGGTTTGATGCGTCTTGCGGAAGGTATTCGTATTTTACACCTCTACCCTGGAGCAAAATTAATTTTGTCTGGTTATAACGGTGGCACATCGGTAAGTAATGCACGAATGATGGCGAATGTTGCTGTTTCATTAGGCGTAGCAAAATCCGATATCATTCTATTAGAAAGTGCTCAAGATACTTGGGATGAAGCGCATCAAGCGGCAGGTTTTGTTGCTGATAAACGTATGGTACTGATCACCTCTGCCAGTCACATGAAACGTGCTATTGGTGAGTTTAACAAAGCAGGACTTGAACCTATCCCTGCACCGACCAATTACTTAGCTTTTGATGATATTAAACAGCCATGGGATAAATATTCTCCACAAGCGAAATATCTAGAGCAAAGTGAACGTTATTGGTATGAGCAGCTTGGTCGATGGTGGTCTTCTTTACGCGACACACTAAGTAACCAGAAGAATTCCGGTACGGCTACAACGTTAGAGTAACGAGATAATACGCGAGCAATCGATAACGTTGCTGCTAACGTGCGGTATTTGTTTTGTCATAAAAATGCCATATCTGATTGTCAGTCATGGCATTTAAGACTAAAATCGTAGTTCATAAAATACAGAATAAAATTAAGTCGCTGATTAAAGGCGACTTTTATCTTTTTAGATTAGAATAAATCCGGCGAAGACGTCGGCATAAAGGAAATTCACTATGGCTACAATTAAAGATGTCGCACGTATTGCAGGTGTTTCTACCACCACAGTGTCACATGTCATCAATAAGACTCGTTTTGTTGCAGAAGCAACTCAAGAAAAAGTCATGGCCGCAGTGAAAGAACTGAATTATGCCCCAAGCGCTGTTGCCCGTAGTCTGAAATGCAATACCACTAGCACCATTGGTATGTTAGTAACGCAGTCAACTAATCCATTTTTTGCCGAAGTAGTAGATGGCGTAGAAAGCTATTGTTACCGCAAAGGTTACACTCTGATCCTTTGTAATACTGGTGGCCGTGCAGATAAACAACGTGATTATATTCGTATGTTAGCTGGCAAACGTGTTGATGGCCTTTTAGTGATGTGTTCAGACTTAGATGCTGATTTACAAGAGATGCTAGATGGTCACCCAGATATTCCTAAGGTCGTCATGGATTGGGGCCCAGAAAGCTCTCAAGCAGATAAGATCATCGATAACTCTGAAGAAGGTGGCTATTTAGCAACTCGTTACCTCATGGCTCAAGGTCACAAAGATATTGCTTGTCTAAGTGGTCACTTCGAAAAAGTTGCCTGTAAAGAACGCATCTCTGGCTGCAAACGCGCATTAGCGGAAGACGGTTTAACGCTTCCAGAAGAGTGGTTACTTGAAGGTAACTTTGAGTGTGATACCGCCGTGATCGCTGCAGATAAAATTCTTGCTATGGAGAAAAAACCAACCGCCGTTTTCTGCTTTAACGATATTATGGCACTCGGCTTAATGAGCCGCTTACAAGAAAAAGGCATGAAAGTACCAGAAGATATTTCGGTTATTGGTTACGATAACATTGATATTTCACCTTACTTCTCACCACCTTTAACGACAGTTCACCAGCCAAAACGTCGTCTAGGTAAGAATGCGGTAGAGATTTTATTAGAGCGTATTAAAGATAAAAATCATGCTAAGCAGACATTTGAGATGTTCCCTGAGATTATTGAACGCTCTTCGGTAAAAACATTGAAATAGTAGTATTCTTAGCCGAGTAACGAATAACTAAACCAGCGCTGATGTCGTTGGTTTTTTTATTGAAATTTTTTAGGCGGATCATCTGTCTATATTGATATACCTAACTTTGTATAAGGATATACATGAAACGTCTGCTACTTAGCTTCATTTTGATCACTCTGCCACTGCTTTCTTCTGCTAAAGATATCTCCATTAGCCAGTTAGATTGGCAACAAGTTGAACAACGAGCAAAAGGACAAGATGTTTACTTTAATGCTTGGGGTGGTAGCCAAGAGATTAATGACTATCTTCGTTGGGTAGCAAAGCAAGTAAAACAAAAGTATGGCATTGAACTTCACCACGTTAAGGTCACTGATATTTCCGAAACCACCACTCGCCTGCTCGCTGAAAAAACTGCTGGAAAACATTCTGGTGGTAGTGTCGATATGGTGTGGATCAATGGTGAAAATTTCAAATCAATGAAGAATAACCAATTACTCTACGGCCCTTTCGTTTCAAGCTTGCCAAATTGGAAAAAAGTCGACTCTAGTCTCCCTGTCACTAATGATTTTTCTGAACCAACAGAAGGATTAGAAGCGCCGTGGGGGGTGGGTCAATTAGTCTATATTCATGATCAGAAAAAGTTACCGACACCCCCACAGTCAGCACAACAATTATTCGATTATGCAAAACACCACCCTGGGCGTATTACCTACCCTAAGCCACCTCAGTTTCATGGCACTAGCTTTTTAAAAGCCTTACTTATCGAACTTTCTGATGAAAAGAGCGCGCTATCTAAGCCCGTTGATGAAGACTCATTTACTCAAGTAACTCAACCTTTATGGGATTACTTAGATGCTATTCAACCTTATTTATGGCAACAAGGCCGCCAATTCCCAACCACTCAACCTGAAATGCTGCAATTGCTCGATGATGATCAAATTGATATTGCTCTTACCTTCAACCCAAATGAAGTTTTTTCAGCCCAAGCAAGCGGTAAGTTAGCCCCAACAACGAAAACCTATGCATGGAAAAATGGCGCATTGTCTAACATTCATTTTCTTGCCATCCCATGGAACGCTAATGCAAAAGAAGGGGCATTAGTCGTAATTAACTTTCTACTCAACCCTCAAGCACAATCACGTAAAGGTGATATCAATGTCTGGGGAGACCCATCAGTATTGCAAACCAAATACTTAACAGGCAGTGCTCAAAAAACGATGTTATTTCCCTCAATTGAAGAGCCTCACCCTAGTTGGCAAACCGCACTAGAACAGGCTTGGATTGAGCGATATAGCCAATAACAACGAATTAAGGGCGCTCATGCAAAGCAAGCAAAGACGTATGCTAAGCATCGGTTATTTACTGGTGATTTTGATCTGCTTTCTCCCCCTTTTTCCGGGGGTGTTAGGCATGGTAATCCCTGCTTTTGGTTTCATTCCGCCGCTTGGTCTAAATATCTTTACCTTGGATGGATTTATTTCAGCTATCAGTTGGCCGGGGGTTGAGCGTTCTCTCTTACAAACCATAATGATCGCGGTTGTCAGTACAGTGATTGCCGTCATAATGACCTTTGCTATTTTGCAAGCCTATTGGGGAAGCCATTCATGGCAGCGAATTGAAAAACTTTTATCCCCTATACTCGCATTACCTCATGTCGCTTT
The DNA here is from genome assembly GCF_002218005.2 of Vibrio algivorus. Taxonomy (GTDB): domain Bacteria; phylum Pseudomonadota; class Gammaproteobacteria; order Enterobacterales; family Vibrionaceae; genus Vibrio; species Vibrio algivorus. The sequence continues at coordinate 1,089,654 of NZ_AP018678.1, read as the reverse complement.
TGCGGTTGGTTTCTTATTCTTATTTTCTGATACTGGTTGGTTAGCCCGTCTTTTTAGCTTCATGGTTAGTGATACTTCAGGGGTTCCCCATGTATGGTTTACTTGGATTTACTCACTACAAGACAATATTGGTATTAGTCTAGCCCTTGCATTAGCAATCAAAGAAACGCCTTTTTTGTTATTAATGAGTGTCGCAATACTGAATAACTTAAAAGTCAAACAAACACTGCAAGTAACACAAGGTTTGGGATACTCTGTTGCTCAATCATGGTGGAAAGCGATTTTTCCCCAATGGCTACGCCACATGCGTTTTCCTCTTTTCGCTATCATGGCTTATTCCTGCTCGGTGGTTGATGTTAGTTTGATTTTAGGCCCAACTCACCCTCCTACATTTGCAGTGTTAGTATGGCAATGGTTTAACGATCCAGATTTATCTCAACTTCCAAGGGCGGCAGCGGGTGCTTTTCTCTTGTTTATTTTGTGTTCTATTTTAATTGGCTTAATTTGGCTAACAGAACGCTTAGTACTAGGGGGATACCGAACTTGGTTAACCTCTGGCCGAAATGCTTCCTTGGGTGTCAGGCCTTATTTCTTTCACCTCATCGCAAGCATTAGCTTATTGACTATTCCGGTAATGATCATTTGGACATTTGCCTTACGCTGGTCTTATCCAAATCTACTCCCTACCTTTTGGAGCACTCGGTTTTGGTTAAATGAATGGCCATATATTCAAGACACCATTTTAACCAGTGTTTGGCTAGCTTTATTCAGCGCAGGAATGGCTCTTGTTCTTGCTCTCATTGCTCATGAGTATCGCCAGCATTTTCGTTATCATATTCCTATGTATGTGATTGCCTTACCTATGTTGATCCCTCAGCTCTCTTTACTATTTGGCTTACAAATCACCACCCTTTGGATTAATCAGGAACATTATTGGCTATGGGTAATTTGGGCGCATACATTTTTTGTTTTTCCCTATGTCTACCTATCTTTGGATGGGCCATGGAAAAGCTACCCTAACCGACTATCCCAAACTGCGGTAAGCCTCGGTGTTTCACCCGTTAAAGTCTTTTTCGCCATAAAGTTGCGTACATTAGTCAGCGGAATATTATTTGCTTGGGCGATGGGTATGAGCGTGAGCCTAGCGCAATATTTACCAACGTTAATGTTAGGCTCTGGAAGAGTTGTCACATTGACGACAGAAGCCGTTGCATTATCCAGTGGCCATGATCGTAGAGTCGTTGCTCTTTATGCTTTATGGCAGGCCATTCTACCCTTTGCTTTTTTCAGCTTAGCGCTTATCGGTAACCGTATTTTTCAGAGCCGGAGTAAAGCGACCTATAAGCAGGAGTCACCTTCATTATGAGTTTGTCATTAGAGCAGCTATCCATTTATCATCAGATATCAAAAACATCTGATTCGAAAAAAACACCACTGGTTAGTAACCTCAATTTAACCATTTCACATGGTACAGTACTTACATTAATGGGCCCAAGTGGTTGTGGAAAGTCAACATTACTTAATGTAATTGCTGGCCACCTCAGCCAAGAGTTTTACTATGACGGTAAAATAATATTAAATAATGAAGAGATCCAAGCTAGCGATCCTCACAAACGTTCTATCGGCATCTTATTTCAAGATGACTTACTTTTCCCACATTTGAATGTTTGGGAAAATATTGCATTTGCTTTGCCAAATAATATCAAAGCTAAAGAAAGAAAGTTGGAAGCTCTAGCAGCCTTAGATAACGTTGGATTACTTGCTATTGCCTACTCTATGCCACATCAAATTTCAGGTGGACAAAGAGCCCGAGTCAGTCTTATTAGAATGTTAAGCGCACAACCTAAGGCTGTTTTACTCGATGAACCATTCAGTAAATTGGATCCCGAATTACGAGTTAACTTTCGAGATTGGGTATTTAAACAACTCGCTGTAGCTCAAGTGCCAACTTTGATGGTCACACACGATAAAGCAGATGCTCCAACCAACGGAAAAATCATGCACTGGGAGCAATTTAGCACGGAGAATTCCCATGCTTGATAGATATGTCATTCCATTAATAAAGCACCCATTAAACTCCTTAGCAAAGCAGTGCGTTCAACGTCATATCAAAGCTGATCATGTCACTTTGGCAAGCTTTCTTATTGGTCTCTTGGCTATCCCTGCATTATGGGGGGAACATTACCTTTTGGCTTTATTATTGATTGTATTAAACCGCATTGGTGATGGTCTTGATGGTGCGATTGCGAGGCAAACACAAACCTCTGACGCAGGTGGTTTTCTTGATATTTGCTTGGATTTCATATTTTATGCTCTGATCCCATTTGGCTTTATCCTAGCCAATCCAGAACAAAACACACTTTGGGCAGCATTATTAATTGTCAGTTTTGTTGGCACAGGTAGTAGCTTCTTAGCATTTGCCTCTATTGCTGGAAAACGAAATATCACCAACCCAGTTTATCAACACAAATCTTTATATTACATGTCAGGCATAACGGAAGGGACTGAGACGATTGGTTTTTTTATCGCATTTTGTCTCTGGCCAGCTCTTTTCCCCCAACTTGCTGCCATCTTTGCAGCGCTATGTTTTATAACCACAATAAATAGAATTTGGGCAGGTTATCGCACCATTCAATCATCAGAAACTCAGTAATCACAGTATAAAAAAGGATAATTTATGAAGATATTCAGCGCAGGCAATCCTGTTGAAGCACACATTGTTTGTGAATTACTCAAAAGCCACCGCATTGAGGCAAAAGTTCATTCAGGTGAGATTTTCAGCTTAAAAGGAGAAGTTCCTTTAACCAGTGATACTGACCCTTATGTATGGTTACTTGATGAACAAGATGAAGAAAGAGCAAAGCAGTTAATACGAGATTATGAAAAAGAAGAGTTGAGACCAAATTGGGATTGCCAACAATGCGGGGAAAGTATTGAAGCTCAATTCGCCGTTTGTTGGAATTGTGGTCAAGCGAATCCATCACAAGATCAAACAGCTTAGCCACTAAGGTCTGTTAAATAAGGCCTGTTAAATTTACTAATTTAAACCTGACTGTTTTGTTGGATGAAAGCTAAAGAATGTTGATTAAACTCAACCGGCTTTTCAACATTGCAAACATGCCCGCAGCCAGGAATCTCAAGCAAACGACTGAATTTATGCTGCTTCACCATCTCTTTCACTGGGCGGATAAACATGTAGTCCATCTCTCCCATCAAATACAGAGTTGGAATCGGTAACTCACGATCTCTGAAGTAACGCATCATAGGATTAACATCAACCGACAACTTAAACCAACGTTTAAACTCTTTCTGACAAAGTTTCTTGGCTTCTCGAATAAATAAATGGCGGGATTCTTTTTGCCCACGCTGCGGCATAATAATGTAAGCAAATAGCTTATAGAGCCACATATAAGGAATAATATTTTTGCTCCAATAACCTACCTTAACCAAAAGTTGTGAACGGACATCAAGTCGTGTTACTGCTCCACCAAGCACCATACTTTGAACTTTCTCTGGTGCCATTTCAGCTAAGTTTCGCACTAAGATCGTACCTAAAGACATACCGATAAAATGCGCTTTTTCAATATTGAGGTGCTCTAATACATTAAGAATGTCAGTTGTTACATCTTGGAATGAATAGTGCTTTGAAATGATGTTCTTCAATAATTGATTTGAACGCCCATGTCCTCTTAAATCAATCAAAAGTAGGTTGTAATGCTGACGGTAATCTTTAATTTGTTTGAACCATAGAGACGAGCTGCCGCCAGCACCATGAACGAATACAACCCATTCTTGGCTAGTTGGATGCAAATATGTTTTATGAAACAAAAGCTCTTTTGTCATAATAAAAATACTACGTCTTATAGTTAAAATTTATCTATCGATTGTACCACACCAAGCCTTATCTCTGCGTTTTTTTACTAAGCTCTATTATGTGAGTTTATGTTGCAAAAAACACTTTACCTCATGTTAACTTGAGGTTTTATCCTTTTATAAAAATAACCCAATACAATAACTCAAAGGAATGTGTATGTACCTAGAACATGTAAATTTAGTCGTTAGTGATGTTCCCGCCATGATTCACTTTTATCAAACTGCGTTCCCTCATTGGACTATCCGTAGTGAAGGTGATGACGAATGGCATGGAAAACCAAGGCATTGGTTACATTTAGGTGATGATTACCAATATCTTGCTATCAGTAACCACGGTGAAGGACAAAACCGTGATCTAGATGGTTACCAAGTCGGTTTAGCGCACTTTGCTTATTCGGTAGACAACCTCGATAGCATAGTAGAAAGGCTAATCAGTAATGGATATGAAATAGCTAAACCTGGAGCAGAGAATCCATTTAGGAAAAACGTCTACTTCGTCGACCCTGCAGGGTTTGAAGTTGAGTTTGTAGAGTATTTGACAGATATTCCAAGTGAGCGAAATAACGATTTATAAAGCGACAAAAAAGCCAGTGTCAAAGTAGGCACTGGCTCTTGTATTTTATTGTATAAGGGAATGAGGTGCGTACATGAACTTAATATTGATTACACATTCAAAGAAGCGTTGATATCTATTAACACTTGGTTTGGCTCTTCTGCTTGAGTAATCGGGCGACCGATAACTAAGTAATCTGAACCAGCACTCATTGCTTCAGCTGGAGTCATTATACGACGTTGATCACCAGCCACACTGCCTACTGGGCGGATACCTGGAGTCACTAATTTAAACTCTTGACCTAATTCAGCCTTTAAAATTGAAGATTCATGTGCTGAACATACAACACCATCTAAACCACTTTGCTGAGTCAACTTAGCAAGGCGTTTCACTTGTTCTTGTGGAGTAATGTCCAACCCAATACCAGCCAGATCCGATTGCTCCATACTAGTTAACACCGTCACCCCAATTAGTAATGGACGGTCTTGACCATAAGGCTCTAAGATTTCACGAGAAGCCGCCATCATACGCTCACCACCACTGGCGTGAACATTGACCATCCAAACGCCCATTTCTGCTGCCGCTTTAACCGCTTTTGAACAGGTATTCGGGATATCATGGAATTTAAGGTCTAGAAAGACTGAAAAGCCACGTTTGTGTAATTCACGAACAAAGTCAGGGCCAAATAGAGTAAACATTTCTTTGCCGACTTTTAAACGGCATTGGCTAGGATCAATATTATCCACGAAAGCTAATGCATCATTTTGATTTTCATAATCTAAGGCAACAATCACTTTTGGGTCTAACATTGGTCTTCCTCTATAAATAAAAATTTGGTGGCTCGTGGAAAAATTCTGAATGAAAATAGTTAGTTTTTAATTACTACTCACCATCTAAACCACGTATCGGCTTAATGGTTCCCCATCCTTTACAAGATGGACAGTGCCAATAAATGGAATGGGTAGCAAATCCACACTGACGACACTGATAATGAGGCTTCGCTTTCATTTGCACCCCGACCATCTCTTGTAAGGTCGTCAAACTGTCTTTCGCTCGCCCTTCTTCAGCTTCGGCAATATGGTAATCAATCAGTCGATAGAACCCCTTCATCGTTGGGTTCTTTATTAATTGCTGAGTTAATAAGGTTTGTGCAGCAGCAATACCTTCATGCTGGGCGACCATTTGAGCCAACATAAGCTCCGCAGATACTCCAGCTTTCTTAGCGATACACTTTTTCAAAAACTCTAACATCCCAGGCTCTTGACCGATTTGATAATAACAATCGGCTAAGGTTGGGAGAATTTCAGAGATGTAATCAATGTCTTGTTCAATAACCTGTTCTAGGCATTGAATCGTTTGTTTATAGTTATCCGACTCCAGATAAATATTACCTAAAGCTATATTGGCGCGAACACATTTTGGATCTTCAGTTAACGCACGCTTAAAATAGAGAATTGCTTTTGATGTGTTAGTTAAGCTCAATTCATGCATGGCTATTTCGCACCAATAATGAGCAATGTCACGGCGCATTTTCTTACGCCCCATCGCGACTAAATCATCACCATATTTGATCGCTTTATTCCATTCACGAGTTTGCTGATAGATGGTGACAAGTTGCTGAAGGGCTTGTTCTCTATGTTCCGGTTCTTCAATCAATTGCTCAAAGATTTTTTCTGCGCGGTCAAAAAAACCCGAAACCATGTAATCTTTTGCTAGCTGTTGTAAGGCAAGATTTTTTTGGTCAACAGTAAGACCTTCGCGAGAAATTAAGTTTTGGTGTATGCGAATAGCGCGATCTACTTCACCACGAGAGCGAAACAGGTTACCCAATGCTAAGTGAGTATCAATCGTTTCGTCATCAACTTGAAGTAGTTCGATAAAGTGGTCAACAGCTTTATCTGATTGTTCAGACAATAGGAGGTTTAGACCTCTGACATATTGCCGAGAGATCTGATGAGATTGTTCTTGCTTATCATGTCGAGCACTACGATTACCCATATACCAGCCATAAGCAGCAGCGATGGGCAATAGTAGAAAGAGTAGCTCTAGCATTAACGAATAAACCTATCCTTTAATTTCAGGGAGTTGCTCTGATGGCTTTGTAGAAGATGCCTGTGCTTTATTCAATTGTTTGCGTAAACGAAGCACGGTGAATTTTGATTTCAAGTACAAGCTACCAAAAATCAACCAGGCAATCGCAAAAGCAACCACAAAAACAATGCCGAGCAACAAAGAGAGCGGCAGTTCGTTTTGAGCAATGAGATAATTAAATGTCACTGTTTCTTGATTCTGTGCGCCTAACGCTAAAGCAATCAGAAAAAGTGCGATAACCAGTATAATTTTTATAATTTTCATAATTACCACCTTTCCATACAGCGAAACGATTCTTAGATTATGCAGTAAATTTGCCTGACACTCCATTGCCAATTGATTGAAAGGTGGAGATATTCTTAATAAAATTGTCAGCCGTTTGAATTTTACTCATAAAAAAACGGCAATCTAACGAATGCCGCTTTCTTTAAATTCTAATCATGTGGCTTCATAACATGACATTACTTACGCAATGCTGTTATTCACACGCTCACGTAGTTCTTTCCCTGGTTTAAAGTGAGGAACATATTTGCCTTCCAAATCCACTTTTTCACCTGATTTAGGGTTACGACCAATACGTGGTTCACGATAATGTAGAGAAAAACTGCCGAAACCACGAATTTCAATACGATCGCCCTCTTCCAACTTAGAAGCCATATGTTCAAGGATATCTTTTACGGCATCCTCTACTTCTTTTGCTGATAAATGGGTTTGCTGAGCACAAAGTCTTTCAATTAGTTCTGACTTAGTCATAGGTGATTCCCTCACTTTTCTCTTTCTTATCGAAAAAAGGGAGCCCTTTCAGGCCCCCTTCTATAGGCAAAAAATTATTCGCCTTTAGCAGCCTTGAATGCGTCAGCCATAGCATTACCAAACGAAGCTTCATCAGCTTTGTTTAGAGTAGCCATTGCTTCTTGCTCTTCAGCTTCATCTTTAGCTTTGATAGATAGGTTGATTACGCGATTCTTACGGTCTACACCAGTAAATTTCGCTTCAACACTGTCACCAACACTGAATACTAGAGATGCATCTTCGATACGGTCACGTGCTGCTTCAGAAGCACGGATGTAACCTTCAACACCTTCTTGTAATTCAATTGTAGCACCTTTCGCGTCAACTGCAGTTACAGTACCATTTACAAGAGTACCTTTCTTGTTGTCAGCAACGTAGCTATTGAACGGGTCGTTTTCCATTTGCTTAACGCCAAGAGAAATACGCTCACGATCAGCGTCTACTGCTAGAACAACTGCAGAGATTTCGTCGCCTTTCTTGTAGTCACGAACCGCTTCTTCACCTTGAGCATTCCAAGAAATGTCAGATAGGTGAACTAGACCGTCGATACCACCGTCAAGACCGATGAAGATACCAAAGTCAGTGATAGACTTGATCTTACCAGTAACTTTGTCGCCTTTAGCTTGCGCTTCAGCGAAAGTCTGCCAAGGGTTAGCTTTACATTGTTTTAGGCCTAGAGAGATACGACGACGCTCTTCGTCGATATCAAGAACCATAACTTCAACTTCATCACCAACGTTAACAACTTTAGATGGGTGGATATTTTTGTTAGTCCAATCCATTTCTGAAACGTGTACTAGACCTTCAACGCCTTCTTCGATTTCTACGAAGCAACCGTAATCAGTTAGGTTAGTTACACGACCAGTTAGTTTGTGACCTTCTGGGTAACGCTTAGCGATTGCTACCCATGGATCTTCGCCAAGTTGCTTAAGACCTAGAGAAACACGAGTGCGCTCACGGTCAAACTTAAGAACTTTAACTAGGATTTCGTCACCAACGTTTACGATCTCAGATGGGTGCTTAACACGCTTCCAAGCCATATCTGTGATGTGAAGTAGGCCGTCTACACCGCCAAGGTCAACGAATGCACCGTAGTCAGTAAGGTTCTTAACGATACCTTTAACTTCAGTACCTTCTTGTAGAGTTTCAAGAAGTTCGTCACGCTCAACACTGTTTTCTGATTCGATAACAGCACGACGAGAAACAACAACGTTGTTACGTTTCTGATCAAGCTTGATTACTTTGAACTCTAGCTCTTTGTTTTCTAGGTGAGCTGTGTCACGAATTGGACGTACGTCTACTAGAGAACCAGGTAGGAATGCACGGATACCGTTAAGTTCAACGGTGAAACCGCCTTTAACTTTACCGTTGATGATACCAACAACAGTTTCAGCTTCTTCACATGCTTTCTCAAGTACAATCCAAGCTTCGTGGCGCTTAGCTTTCTCACGAGAAAGTTGAGTTTCACCGAAGCCATCTTCTACCGCGTCAAGTGCTACATCTACTTCAGCACCAACTTCAACTTCAAGTTCGCCAGCGGCGTTCTTGAATTGTTCAGCTGGAATAGCAGATTCAGATTTTAGGCCTGCGTCAACAAGAACGAAGCCGTTCTCGATTGCAACAACAGTACCTTTAACAATAGTACCTGGGCGGAATTCTAGTTCGTTTAGCGACTCTTCAAAGAGTTGAGCAAAAGATTCAGTCATTATATATGATCTTCAATTAATTAAACGTCCATGGGTATCCTACCGCATGGGGTTGATAAATTAGCCAGTCATCATCCTTGCGACCGACAGTCCTTATCACTAAATATCGTTGTTCCTAAAAACGAACGCTTACTTAGTGAGTTTAGATTCTATAAATTTTAGCGCGATTTCTACCACTTCATCAATAGAAAGTGATGTAGAATCAATCACTAATGCATCATCAGCTGGACGTAAAGGAGCAACAGCACGGTTGCGGTCACGATCGTCACGTTCCTGAATATCGCATAAAAGTTGGTCGAATTTACCACTTAAGCCCTTTAGTTGCAACTGATTCAAGCGGCGTTGTGCCCTTTCTTCGGCACTTGCATCCAAGAAAATTTTTGCTTCAGCATCCGGGAAAACAACCGTTCCCATATCTCGACCATCGGCAACTAAGCCTGGCTCTGCACTAAATGCGCGTTGGCGACGTAGCAATGCTTCACGTACTCTCGGTAAAGAAGCGACTTTTGAGGCAGCAGTACCTGTTTCTTCCTTACGTAATTCTTTCGATACGTCTTCACCCTCTAAAATGACTCGTACCAAGTCACCTTCCGCCATAAATTGCACATCAAGGTGATTCGCTAGTGGTACTAATGCATCTTCTGATTCTGTATCTACACCATGATGAATGGCAGCTAACGCCAATACACGATAGATTGCGCCTGAATCAAGTAAATGATAATTCAACTTATCCGCAAGCATCATACACAGGGTACCTTTCCCTGCGCCACTTGGCCCATCTACGGTGATAATCGGGCTTTGAGGTGACATACATTTTCTCCGGGATCTATGTGAGCAAACTATGCTCAAGAAACATGACGTATTTTAAGCGCAAAATTATAGCGAAATTAGCTCATCTATGCATGGATTATTAGTCAATATATCCAATAATAATCAAACCAACTGAAATTTTATCCCAACCTAAAAAAGCCCCACGTTAAGTGAGGCTGAATAAATATTCTACTTATATCCAAGTGACTTCAAGGTGCAGAATTCAGAGCTATCATCCAAACCTTTAGGCAAAAGAAATTGAAAGATTTAATATTAGACCAACTGGCTTAATTCACTAAATTTTGTAAAGTAATTTGGAAAAGTCTTAGAAGTACAATTTGGATCGTTAATAGTCACAGCTGTATCACTGAGTGCTACAAGAGAAAAGCACATTGCCATACGGTGATCATCGTAAGTATCTATCGCGGCATGCTTTAGTTGCGTTGGAGGAGTAATAGTAATGTAATCTTGCCCTTCTTCGACTTCTGCGCCAACTTTTCTTAATTCAGTTGCCATTGCAGATAAACGGTCAGTTTCTTTTACTCGCCAATTATATACGTTACGAATGGATGTTGTGCCCTTTGCGAATAATGCCGCCGTTGCAATAGTCATTGCCGCATCTGGAATGTGGTTAAAATCCATATCGATCGCATTCAACTGCCCTTTACGACAAAGTACATAATCCTCGCCCCATTCAATTTCCGCACCCATTTTTTCCAAAGCGTTTGCAAATTGAATATCACCTTGAATGCTGTTTTTACCAATACCCGTTACTTTAATTTCTCCGCCTTTAATCGCGGCAGCCGCAAGAAAATAAGAAGCTGAAGACGCATCACCTTCGACTAAAAATTGACCTGGACTCTGATAAGTTTGACCAGCAAGAATAGTAAATGTTTGATAATTTTCATTAATGACATTAACGCCAAACTTAGCCATGATGTCTAAAGTAATATCGATATATGGCTTAGAGACCAATTCACCTTCAATGTGAATGGTAATATCACCATCTGCAAGGGGCGCAGACATGAGGAAAGCGGTTAGAAATTGGCTTGAAATAGAACCATCGATTGTCACTGAACCAGATTTCAACCCTGTACCCGTTATTTTGATTGGTGGATAATTTTCATTTTCTAAATATTCAATCGAAGCTCCAGCTTGTTGTAGTGCATCAACTAAATGGCCAATTGGACGCTCTTTCATCCGAGGTTCACCGGTTAATACAAACTCCCCTTTACCTAAGCACAACGCCGCTGCTAGAGGACGCATTGCTGTACCAGCATTACCGAGAAATAGTTCAAGTGACGTATCTAAGGTAAAAGCACCACCGATACCTTGCACTTCACACACGGTTTTATTTTCAGACAATTGGAATGCGACACCTAGTTTGGTCAGAGCGTTCAGCATGTGTCGAATATCATCACTGTCTAGCAGATTGGTTAAGCGTGTTGTGCCTGTCGCCAAAGCGGCCAATAATAAAGCCCGATTTGAAACACTTTTTGACCCCGGAAGGTTAATTTCACCGGAGATTTTTGAGATAGGTTGAAGAGTAAGGCTTTCCATTGGTTTTCATATTCCTTGCTAATAAGCTGTTAATGCTTTTGAGATTAACGAAAAACAAGATTTAGTGCTAGTGTAAATCTTGCTATCATTTATACTCAAGTAACTTCACGATGCAAGTTTCAGCAAGAATAAAACAAGCTTTAGGCAAGGCTTTACACTACGTCAGATTCGTTTGAAAGGTGCTTACATTCCTACTCGAATCTTCCTTGTTTAAAGACTTGGATGATAGCTCTGAATTCTGCACCTTGAAGTCACTTGAGTATAATTAATTGATTAATAAATAGAATGCTTGCCGTGACTATCTACTTGCCTTGCTTAGATGACTATAAAGAGACTTTTCCTGATGTGGAATCAGCACTCACTGAACCAGATGGGTTATTAGCTTTCGGCGGTGATCTCAGCCCAGAGAGAATTATCAAGGCTTATAGAAGTGGCATATTTCCCTGGTTTTCAGAACAAGACCCCATTTTGTGGTGGAGCCCAGCGACGAGAGCTGTGATAGAAGCTAATCAATTTTCCCCTTCCAAAAGTCTAAGAAAGCATATTCGTCGTAATAATTTAACCGTCACTTTAAATCAAGCAACCGAACAAGTAATTACGCTATGCGCTAGCACTCGGCCTATCGAGGAAACCTGGATCACGCAAGAAATGATTAATGCTTATATCGAATTAACCAAATTAGGTCATTGTCATTCAGTTGAGGTTTGGCGCAATGACACTTTAATTGGTGGTTTATATGGAATTAAATTAGGTCAACTATTTTGCGGTGAATCGATGTTTTCACTTGAAAGCAATGCTTCTAAAGTTGCCTTCTGGTATCTATGTAATCACTTTGCTCATGTTGGGGGACAACTCATAGACTGCCAAATAATGAATCCTCACTTAAAAAAATTAGGTGTCAGCGAAGTCGCACGGTCCGACTTCATATCGCTAATAAAGCAATTACAAAGTAAACCAATAAACACTGACTTTACGCCATGTACACTTGAGCTCATCGAAGGGTAAAAAAGATGGAATCGAACCAAATCAAAATCGGCCTAACCCCTTCTAGTCAATGTAGTTATTTAGAAAATCAGCAAGAACGTGTCGCGGTTATTTTAGACGAAGGCTTACATACTCCTAGTCAATATGAAGTTTTTCTTGCGAATGGCTTTCGTCGCAGTGGCAAAATGATCTATCGACCTCATTGCGATACATGTCAGGCTTGCCAACCTATTCGTGTATCAATCCCAGATATTCAATACTCAAAAAGTCAGAGACGATTACTCAATAAAGCGGATCAACTTTTATGGGAATTAAAACCACAACTTGATGAAAATTGGTTTAATTTATACGAACGGTATATTGAAACGAGACACCAAAATGGCAGTATGTTCCCAGCCAATAAAGACATCTTTGAAAGCTTTATTCTTGCTGACTGGATTCAACCTCAGTTCTTACATGTTTATGAAAACGATACGCTCATCGCGGTAGCGGTCACAGATTGCCTACCTAACTCTCTAAGTGCATTCTATACCTTTTATGAGCCTGAGCACCCACTATCACTAGGTACCCTGTGTGTTCTATTACAATTAAAGCAATGTGAGAGAATGCATAAACAATGGCTTTACTTGGGTTATCAAATTGATGATTGTCCAGCAATGAACTACAAAGTTCGCTTTCAACGTCATCAAAAGCTAGTAAATCAGCGTTGGCAAGGGTAGAATACGCAACAACTTTAAACTCCTGCATATATTTATTCATTGTTGGAGCATTATTACCCCTAAATTGACTGCTCAATCTAGCGGTTAAGAATAAGCCAAATTTCGGTAAGAGGATTAAATGGCAAAAGAAGACGTAATCGAGATGCAAGGCACTGTCCTTGACACATTACCAAACACTATGTTCCGCGTAGAATTAGAAAATGGTCACGTAGTAACGGCACACATTTCTGGCAAAATGCGTAAAAACTACATCCGTATCCTAACGGGTGATAAAGTGACTGTAGAAATGACTCCATACGATTTATCTAAAGGCCGTATCGTCTTCCGCGCACGTTAATAAATTAAATGTTTAAATGGTTATGATGTCCATTTAAATCTAAATTCAAAACCGAGGCTCAGGCTTCGGTTTTTTTATGTCCTAAATAACCATTTTGGTCACCTAATGAATTTGATTGGTATATACCCAAGTGACTTCAAGATGCAGAATTCAGAGCTATCATCCAAACCTTTATGCCGCGTTAAATTGAACAGATATAGAATAATGATCATATTCAATTTGCCTTGCCTAAAGTTTGTTTTATTCTTGCTGATACTCGCATCTTGAAGTTACTTGGGTATAAGTATTTCTTTCTCTATCAGGAATCGACCACAACAAAAAAGCCCCTACCTTTTCAGGTAAGAGCTTTCCATATCATTCATAAGACTATCACACATCTCTATATGAGATTAATGAACGGCTTCTTCTTGATTTAAGTAAGTGAATTCCAGTTCATCACCTTTTCGATTGAGCGTTACTTTTACTGTGCCGCCATCAACTAAAGACCCAAACAACAACTCATTAGCCAGTGGTTTTTTCAATTTATCCTGAATGACACGCCCCATAGGTCTTGCCCCCATGGTTTTATCGTAGCCTTTTTTCGCTAACCAATGACGAGCTTCTTCTGAGACTTCCATTGAAACACCACGACCATCAAGTTGCGCTTGCAACTCAACAATGAATTTATCCACCACTTGGTGAATCATCTCTTCGCTCAAGCTGTTAAACCAAATGATATTATCTAAACGGTTTCTGAATTCAGGTGTAAAGACTTTCTTGATTTCAGCCATTGCATCATGGCTATTATCTTGCTGAATCAAGCCCATAGATTGCTTCTCAGTTTCTTGAACACCCGCATTGGTTGTCATCACTAAGATTACATTTCTGAAATCGGCTTTACGACCATTGTTATCGGTCAGTGTCCCGTTATCCATCACTTGCAATAACAAGTTGAAGATATCTCCATGTGCTTTTTCAATTTCATCAAGTAGGACAACTGAATGAGGATGTTTAATCACCGCATCTGTTAATAAGCCACCTTGGTCATAACCAACATAACCCGGAGGTGCTCCAATTAAGCGACTAACTGAATGACGCTCACCATATTCCGACATGTCAAAACGTAGTAGTTCAACTCCTAGTAGCTTAGATAATTGCACCGTCACTTCTGTTTTACCGACCCCGGTCGGGCCTGCAAACAAGAATGAACCAACCGGTTTGTTATCGTGGCCTAAACCCGCTCGAGTTAACTTAATTGCCTCACATAACACTTCAATAGCTGGATCTTGTCCAAATACCAATAACTTAAGTCGGCTATCCAAGCGAGACAAAACTTCTTTATCTGAAGAAGATACTGACTTTTCTGGGATCCGAGCAATCTTAGCCACTATCGCTTCAATATCAGCTACATTGACAGTTTTCTTACGCTTACTCACAGGTGCTAATCGACAATGTGCGCCCGCTTCATCAATAACATCGATCGCTTTATCTGGCAGATGACGTTCATTAATATATTTAGCAGAAAGCTCCACGGCTGCACGTAGCGCTTTATTACTAAAACGAACCTGATGGTGCTCTTCATACTTGCTCTTAAGGCCGATAAGAATTTTCGTCGTATCGTCAATTGAAGGCTCTAAGATATCAATTTTTTGGAAACGTCGAGCCAGCGCGCGCTCTTTCTCAAAAATGCTACTATATTCTTGATAAGTCGTTGAGCCGATACAACGTAGCTTACCGTTACTGAGTAGCGGTTTAATAAGGTTCGCCGCATCTACCTGCCCACCAGAGGCAGCTCCTGCACCGATAATGGTATGAATTTCATCAATAAAGAGAATAGTATCTTTCTCTTTTTCGAGCTGCTTCAAAATGGTTTTAAAACGTTTTTCAAAGTCACCACGATATTTGGTGCCCGCTAATAACGAACCGATATCCAGTGAATAAATTACACTATCTTTAATGACATCAGGCACGTTACCTTCAACAATACGCCAAGCTAAACCTTCCGCTATTGCCGTTTTACCGACACCGGCCTCACCTACTAATAATGGGTTATTCTTACGACGGCGACATAACACTTGAATGGTACGCTCAAGTTCAACATCACGACCAATCAGAGGATCGATTTGTCCTTTTTTAGCCACTTCGTTTAGGTTTGTAGCAAAACTATCTAGACGCTCTTCAGAACTATTCTCTTGCGGTTGCTCGCCAGTGATATCACTTTGGCTACCATCTACATCACCACCTGATTTGCGGATGCCATGAGAAATAAAATTAACGATATCAAGTCGACTAACGTCATTTTTCTTTAGAAGATAGGCGGCGTGTGATTCTTGCTCACTAAAGATGGCAACAAGTACGTTGGCACCTGCAACTTCACTACGGCCAGAAGATTGAACATGGAATACTGCACGTTGCAATACTCGTTGAAAGCTTAGAGTTGGCTGAGTTTCACGCTCTTCATCAGCGGTTGGGATCAAAGGGGTCGTTTGCTCAATAAAAGCATCGAGTTCTTGACGTAATGTATCAATATCTGCTTGGCAAGCCGATAAAGCTTCATGAGCCGAATCATTATCAAGCAGCGCTAATAAAAGGTGCTCAACAGTCATAAACTCATGACGTTTCTCTCTGGCACGCATGAATGCGCTATTCAAGCTCATTTCTAGTTCTTTATTTAGCATAGCTACCTCCCCAAAGAACAATTACTATGTTCATATCCAGCTAAAGCTTCAGTCATCTAGGTGATACCAATCAGAATAAAAGGCATTACACCTGTTCCATTGTACATAGTAAGGGATGTTCATTTTCACGAGCATACATAGTGACTTGCATCACTTTTGTTTCAGCAACTTCAGCCGTAAATGTGCCACAACTTGCTTTACCCTCAAAATGCACTTTTAACATTACTTGAGTCGCACTCTCCAAATCCATAGAGAAAAAACGACTAAGTATTTCAATTACAAAATCCATCGGCGTGTAATCATCATTATTAAGTATCACATGATACATCGCCGGTGGCTTCAATTTGGTCTTCTCATCTTCCAGAAGATCAATATCTGGTGAAGTCCATTGGTATTGCTTATTCATGTTTAATTCTACTTTATGACCAACATTGATAGAAAACAAACCTATCAACCTGCCTTCTTATTTAGAGACTAATCCACCAATTGTATCCCTGCAAATAAAAGATTGCTATTCCGTTACACTTGCAGACTAACAGCTTAAAAAGAAAGCAATCCACTCTCAAACTACCATTAAACGATGTAAATGAGAAAACTCAATGTTAAGTAAAAGTTAAACTCACATCGCTATTTTTGTTATTTAACCGATAATTATTACCAACAACTATTGACTGTTAGCCCTGATTGTCTAAATTGTGTTCTGAGAGTGGTTAAAAAACTAACCGTTATATCGTTAAAAAGCATGAGGGATGTAAAGCATGGCTACAGGTACCGTTAAATGGTTTAACAATGCCAAAGGATTTGGTTTCATTTGTCCAGAAGGAGAAGAAGGTGATATTTTCGCTCACTACTCGACAATTCAAATGGATGGGTATAGAACGTTAAAAGCAGGACAACAAGTATCCTACGAAGTTGAAAAAGGGCCTAAAGGCTCTCATGCTAGTCTTGTCATGCCACTAGATGGCGATCAAAGCAAATAGTAGAGTAGATAACAAACTTCTCATTTATCTTTTCGTTACCTACCTCAGCAGCATAAGTCTAATTCTAATGATGATAACTTACGCTGCTATTTCTTTCCGATCATCGTCAATTGGGTATACTGAGTAACCCTGTAAAATTGCTTTTATGCAACTACGAATAACCTCATGTGCGCAATGTTCATCTATATAGCCGTCAGCAATAGACTTAATAGTATTATTAAAGCTAATGCCCTGCTCTTGAAAAGTGATAACTACTTTACCTGAAAACCCAAAAAGTCTCGCTTGAGAGATTACATCTGCAACATTACAACAACTGCCACGAATAATGAGCAAATCGACAATATTAGCTTGTAAGTAAAGAAGAGCATTATTACTACTGCTAACATCAATATTTTCAAATAAGCCGAGCGATTCAACTAGGTTAAGCATTACCCCAGAACTTGACAGGTCATTGCCCACAATAAGGCAATTATCAAAGTGCAATTCTTCATTCATATCATCATTATCTTTTATCGTTTGAGAACATCACGAGTATGGCTAAATAAAAGCAGAACAACCATAATCAACATATTGTTTAACATAGAAAAAAAGAGGAATGACATCAAATAAAAGATAATTATTTAGACAATTAATAATATTAATATCGATTAACTGAAGATTAGAGGCACTGTCACCTTTGAGTTATACCCAAAGTAATTGGAGTTGCAGTGAGGCGACAAGTGAATGAGGCCCAATGAGCATTAGCTCGTCTATGACTTTCTTTAATAAAGAGATAGGGGGGTGAATGAATGCTGGCAACAAAGCTGCAGCTTCAAGTACGACAGGTATAAATGGCTATAACACGCCTTACAACGTGCATTGCTAAAAATAAAAATGCTAGCCATATTACACAGCTAGCATTTTGAAGTTATTTATTAAAACTTATGATTAATTAAGTGTAGATAAAACTTTATTTAAAGTCTCACTTGGACGCATCAGTGCAGCAACTTTGTCTTCATCAAATGAGTAATATCCACCAAGATCACCCACAATACCTTGCGCTTGGTTTAACTCAGCCACGATCTGCTGTTCTTTCTCAGCAAGCTCGGCTGCAATAGGTGCAAACTGTTGGGCAAGTTCAGCATCTTTTGACTGTTCAGCCAATGCTTTCGCCCAATACGCCGCTAAATAGAAATGGCTACCACGGTTATCCAATTCACCAACTTTACGTGATGGTGACTTGTTTTCATCTAAGAATTGACCAGTTGCTTTATCTAATGTTTCAGCCAATACTTTTGCTTTAGGATTATTAGCAACTGTACTTAGGTGCTCAAGAGAAGCCGCTAAAGCAAGGAACTCACCTAAGGAATCCCAGCGTAAGTGGTTTTCTTTTTCAACTTGTTGAACGTGCTTAGGAGCAGAACCGCCCGCGCCAGTTTCAAATAAACCACCACCATTCATAAGAGGAACAATTGACAGCATTTTCGCTGATGTTCCTAGCTCAAGAATTGGGAATAAGTCCGTTAGGTAGTCACGTAGTACGTTACCTGTTACCGAAATGGTATCTAGACCGTCTTTGATACGCTCAAGAGAATAGTTGGTTGCCGATACTGGATCTAAAATCTTAATTTCAAGACCGTTAGTATCATGTTGTGGCAAGTAAGCATTGACCTTTTTAATCAACTCAGCATCATGAGCACGATTCTCATCTAACCAGAACACCGCCGGCACACCTGCATCACGTGCGCGAGTAACGGCTAGTTTCACCCAATCTTGAATTGGAGCATCTTTAACCTGGCACATACGGAATAAATCACCTTCTTGAACATCTTGCTCAAGTAAAACCGTATCGTTTTCATCAATCACACGTACAACGCCAGCTTTTTTCGCTACGAAAGTTTTATCATGCGAACCGTATTCTTCTGCTTTTTGTGCCATCAAACCTACGTTTGGAACACTACCCATTGTGGTTGGATCAAACGCACCATTCTTCTTACAGAAGTCGATAACAGCTTGATAAACACCTGCATATGAACGATCTGGGATCATTGCTTTAGTATCTTGTAGCTGACCATCGCTGTTCCACATTTTACCTGAAGAACGCAACATTGCAGGCATTGATGCATCAACAATGACATCACTTGGTACGTGCAAGTTAGTGATACCACGATCAGAATCTACCATCGCCAATGAAGGACGAGTGGCATAAACGGCATCTAGTGCTTGTTCAATTTCTTGTTTTTGATCAGCTGGTAAGTTTTCAATCTTGCTATATACATCGCCAATGCCGTTATTCACATCAACGCCTAACTCTTCAAACAGGTTACCGTATTTAGCGAATACATCTTTATAGAACACTTTAACTGCATAGCCGAAAATGACTGGATCAGAAACCTTCATCATGGTTGCTTTTAAGTGCAGAGATAACAAGATCCCTTGCTCTTTAGCATCATCAATTTGCTTTTCAAAGAACTCGACTAAAGCCGCTTTATTAAGCACAGCGGCATCAATAATTTCTTTATCTTGTAGCGCAAATGGCGCTTTTAGTACTTCAACCGAACCACCAGCATCCACATGTTCAATGCGTACATTGCGTGCACTATCAATCGTGACTGATTTTTCGCTACCGTAGAAGTCTTGCTCAGACATGCTCGCAACATGTGACGCTGAATTAGCATCCCACGCGCCCATTGAATGCGGATTTTTCTTCGCATAATTCTTAACAGAAAGCGGAGCACGACGGTCAGAGTTACCTTCACGTAAAACTGGGTTTACTGCACTACCCTTAATTTTGTCATACGTTTCTTTAATTGCGCGCTCTTCATCTGTTTTTGGCTCATCAGGATAGTTAGGTAACGCATATCCTTTCGCTTGAAGCTCTTTAATCGCTGCACGTAATTGAGGGATAGAAGCAGAAATATTTGGAAGTTTAATGATATTTGCATCTGGAGTATTAGCCAGATCACCTAACTCAGAAAGCGCATCACCAATTCGTTGTTCTTCTGTTAGGTATTCAGGAAAGTTCGCAATAATACGACCCGCTAATGAAATATCACGAGTGTCTACATTGATACCTGAAGAAGCGGTATAAGCACGAATAATTGGCAATAGTGAGTAAGTTGCCAACGCTGGCGCTTCATCAGTGATAGTGTAAATAATAGTTGGCTGCTTATTTTGCATTTGATCAGTTGTAGGCATTGAATTTCCCTATATATATATCGAACAGCCTTAATAGATGAGATTGGCTGTGTGGCTCAAGAAAACGGTCATATCATTCGACCTTTCTCTATGTTGGTAGACAATAGATGTGAGCTATACCAGATAGTTGTTAGCACAGCCGCATTGATTCACTTATACCCTTTCAATGTCACGTTAAAAATTATTCAACGATAACTTAATGATAGGGATATTGTTTAACATTCCACCAAAACTCTCTTGGGTAAGAAATTCGAGAATGAATTAAACAAATTCGAGCTAATAGTCTATTATCTTCTTCTTTTAGCGGCACCATACTAGATCAATTCTAAAATTATTAAAACTTAGCCTCTTAATTTGTTTACATTTTTGCAAGGAACTTAACATGTCGAGTTCAAACACTCCCTCTAAAAAGGCTCAATCAGGTCGTAAGTTTCAAACAGATCCGACCAAAGTAAGAGGCAGAAAAGGCAGCTCATCGCATCGTTTCACTAAGCGCCCTAAATCCAAAAATACACACAATTCACCTCGTGTAACCGCAGAAAACCGCATCGTCCTTTTGTTTAATAAACCATACGATACGCTTAGCCAATTCACCGACGGTGAGAAGCGTAAAACCCTAGCCGACTATATTGATGTAAAAGATGTTTATGCCGCTGGCAGACTAGATCGAGACAGTGAAGGTCTGATGGTGTTAACCAACGATGGCATTCTACAAGCCAAAATCACTCAACCAGCATCCAAAGCACCAAAAACATATTGGGTACAAGTTGATGGGTCCCCTTCTGAAGACGATTTAGAACAACTGCGCCGTGGTGTTGAGCTCAAAGATGGCATGACACTCCCCGCCAAAGTAGAAATTATGCCCGAGCCTGTAATATGGCCTCGCAATCCCCCAGTTCGCTTTCGCGCCAACATCCCAACAACTTGGCTATCTATTACTATTATTGAAGGTCGCAATCGCCAAGTCAGACGCATGACGGCTCATATTGGTTTCCCAACATTAAGATTGATTCGTTACTCAATTGGTGATTGGTCTTTAGGTGATTTACAGCCTGGTAATTACAAAATTATTAAAGTTTAAGCAAACAGTACAGTATGCGTTATTTCTCCCCCTCTAGGATCTGTCACCAGTGATAACTTTCTGTTAGAATCCGTGCCAGATTAATTTTGTGGTATTCATTGCATGTCAGATAACAGCCAAAAGCTAGAAAATGCTAATAAAAAAGTAATCGTTGGAATGTCCGGCGGTGTTGATTCTTCCGTTTCAGCTTACTTGCTCCAGCAGCAAGGGTATCAAGTTGAAGGCCTTTTCATGAAAAACTGGGAAGAAGATGACAACGAAGAATATTGTACCGCAGCTGAAGATCTTGCTGATGCGCAAGCTGTGTGCGACAAGCTAGGCATTGAACTGCATACCATTAACTTTGCTTCTGAATACTGGGACAATGTTTTTGAATATTTTTTAGCGGAATATAAAGCAGGCCGAACACCAAACCCTGATATTCTGTGTAACAAAGAAATCAAATTTAAAGCTTTCTTAGAGTTTGCTGATGAAGTGCTTGACGCAGATTACATCGCAATGGGTCACTACGTTCGTCGTACCTTCCCTACCGCTGAGCAAATCGAGGCTGGTGAATTGCCTCAAATGCTTCGTGGTTTAGATAGCAATAAAGACCAAAGTTATTTCTTATACACGCTAAGCCATAAGCAAGTAGCTAGAAGTTTATTCCCTGTCGGTGATTTGGAAAAACCTGAAGTTCGCCGTATTGCGGAAGAGCAAGATTTAATCACCGCGAAGAAAAAAGATTCAACCGGTATTTGTTTCATCGGTGAGCGTAAATTTACTGATTTCTTATCACGCTATTTACCTGCTCAACCGGGCAACATCGAAACGCCAGAAGGCAAGGTTATCGGTGAACACCAAGGTCTGATGTACCACACTTTAGGTCAGCGTAAAGGCTTACATATTGGTGGCCAAAAAGGTGGCGGTGGTAATGAAGACCCATGGTACGTTGCTGAAAAAGATCTTAACCGCAATGTACTTATTGCAGTACAAGGTGGTGAGCATCCACTGCTGAAATCTGCTGGTTTAATAGCATCACAACTGCATTGGGTTGATCGCCAAACGATTACTGAGCCTCTACGCTGTACAGTCAAAACTCGTTATCGCCAACAAGATATTCCATGCACGATTGAACCTATCGATGAAAACAATATTAAAGTGATGTTTGATGAGCCTCAAGTCGCTGTGACTCCAGGACAATCTGCAGTATTCTACTCGCAAGATGTCTGCCTAGGTGGCGGTATTATTGAGGCAAGAATCTAATGGATCATTAACATTTAAAGGGCTCTTCGTGGCCCTTTCGTTTATAGTAAACTGTATCAACTCAATTAAGTTTGTTTTTAGGAGAAGTTAACGTGGCAAACACTCTTTATGACCGTACCATCGCTTTTGCTGGCATCTGCCAAGCGGTTGCACTTGTTCAACAGGTCGCGCGAAACGGACATTGTGATTCTGCGGCTCTTGAAACAACGTTAAAGACCATAGTCAATATGAATCCACGTAATACATTGGATGTATTTGGTGATGAATCAAACCTTAAACTTGGTCTTGAAACCTTAATTAACGGCATAGATGGCTCTCCAACTGGCAGCGAAGCAACTCGTTATATCATCAGCATTATGTCATTGGAGCGCAAACTCAATGCTCGCCCTGATTCCATGTCTCAACTCGGTGATCGCCTAACTACCATCGAACGTCAAACTGAACATTATGACTTACTTGAAGATCAAATGATCAGCAACCTTGCCAGTGTTTATCTCGATGTCATTAGTCCTGTTGGCCCACGCATTCAAGTTTCTGGCACACCAACCGTATTACAACAAACGACTAACCAACACAAAGTTCGTGCCTTACTATTAGCCGGCGTTCGTTGTGCTGTGCTATGGCGCCAGGTTGGTGGTAAACGTCGCCACTTATTGTTTGGCCGTAAGAAGATACTTGAACAAGCAAAAATCTTACTTGCACGTGCCTAATAACATGCACCTAATAATAAGCGACATGCTAAACCTTTTTATCCCATTTCAATCTAACTCAATTTAATTCAGGAGATACACATGGAACTGTCAGCATTGACTGCTGTTTCACCGGTAGACGGCCGCTACGGAAGTAAAACGATTGCGTTACGCAGCATCTTCAGTGAGTACGGTCTACTAAAGTACCGTACGATCGTTGAAATTCGTTGGTTACAGAAGCTTGCAGAGACAGCTGCAATTGCAGAAGTGCCTGCATTCAGTGACGAAGCAAACCAATATCTTAATGAGATTGCGACTAACTTCAGCGAAGATGATGCCAACCGCATCAAAACGATTGAACGTACTACCAACCACGATGTAAAAGCGGTTGAGTATTTCCTGAAAGAAAAAGTAGAGGCACTGCCTGAATTACACGCCGTAAGCGAATTCATTCACTTTGCTTGTACTTCTGAAGATATCAACAACACCTCTCACGCTCTTATGCTTAAAGAAGCACGTGATGATGTTATTCTTCCTGCCATCCGTGAAATCATTGATGCGATTAAAGCGCTAGCCATTGAATACCGTGATATCCCTCTTCTTTCTCGTACTCACGGCCAACCAGCGTCTCCATCCACTATGGGTAAAGAAATGGCAAATGTGGCGTACCGTATGGAGCGTCAATATAAGCAAATCGCTAACGTTGAAATTCTAGCGAAAATCAACGGTGCAGTAGGAAACTACAACGCTCACCTATCGGCTTACCCTGAACTAGATTGGCATGCATTCAGTGAAGAGTTCATCACTAAGTCACTTGGCGTAGATTGGAACCCATACACTACCCAAATCGAACCACATGACTACATTGCAGAATTGTTCGATGCGATTGCGCGTTTCAACACCATCTTAATCGACTTCGATCGTGATATTTGGGGCTACATTGCACTCGGCCACTTCAAGCAAAAAACCATTGCTGGAGAAATTGGTTCTTCGACAATGCCACATAAAGTGAACCCTATTGACTTCGAAAACTCTGAAGGTAACTTAGGTTTAGCCAATGCTATCTTTGGTCATCTTGCACAAAA
Source organism: Vibrio algivorus (assembly GCF_002218005.2). Classification (GTDB taxonomy): domain Bacteria; phylum Pseudomonadota; class Gammaproteobacteria; order Enterobacterales; family Vibrionaceae; genus Vibrio; species Vibrio algivorus. Next base: position 1,065,315 of record NZ_AP018678.1, on the reverse strand, counting down.
GCTGCCTATCTCTCGCTGGCAACGTGATCTCACTGACTCAACCGTTCTTCGTAACTTAGGTGTTGGCTGTGGTTATGCAATGATCGCATACTCTTCCGTTATGCGCGGTATCAGCAAACTGGAAGTTAACCAGGCAGCACTAGAAGCTGAACTAGACAAAAACTGGGAAGTATTGGCTGAGCCAGTACAAACCGTTATGCGTCGTTACGGCATCGAAAAACCATACGAGAAACTCAAAGAATTAACTCGTGGTAAGCGTGTTGATGGTGAAGGCATGCGTACATTTATTGATGGTCTTGAAATTCCGCAAGAAGAAAAAGATCGTTTGAAGCAAATGACGCCAGCAAACTACATCGGTGATGCGGTTAAACTGACAGATTTGTTGAAATAGACGCCGTTAATTACACGAAAGAACAACATTCGTCATTCCAAAAGTGAGGAACGAACTGTTTGGAATCTCCTACTTTAAGCTATGAAGTCGATAGCTTTAGGAGATCCTGAACTACACTCCTTCGTCGTTATTCAGGGTGACGTATCAAGGGTTAGCTTCGGCTAGCCCTTTTCTTTTGATACTCAAAATCAGCACAACCACTTCTCTACATTTCCCTTTAATCCGTGCTTTCTGTTACACTCTGCGCCCTGTTCAGTTTCAACTCAAGTGTAGGCACCTCATGTATCAACTTTCTTTTTCTCTAGAAGAATTCTTAGCCGAATACTGGCAAAAAAAACCAACCATCATTAAAGGTGGCCTATTTACCGGATCTCTAGAAAACGGTTTCGTTGACCCACTGACTCCAGACGAGCTAGCCGGGCTTTCTATGGAAGAAGTTATTGATTCACGTTTTGTATCTAACAAAAATAAGCAATGGGGTGCTGAGCATGGCCCGTTTGACGAAGCTAAGTTCGCCCAACTACCAGAAAGTCATTGGTCTTTGATCGTACAAGCAGCTAACCATTGGCACCCAGAAGCCGCTCAATTAGTTGAACCGTTCAAAGTTATGCCGGGGTGGTTATTTGATGATTTGATGATCAGCTTTGCAGTCGAAAATGGTGGCGTAGGTCCACATATTGATCAATATGATGTCTTCATCTGCCAAGGTCTAGGCAAGCGTCATTGGCGTGTCGGAGCAAAAGATGAAGGTCAATATGAAGAAGTGGTCCAAGCACAAGCACTACGTCAAATCAAAAGTTTTGATGCGATTATTGATGATGTACTCGAGCCGGGCGACATCTTATATATTCCGCCTGGCTTCCCACATGATGGCTATGCATTAGAAGCATCAATGAGCTACTCGGTTGGCTTTCGCTCACCAAAAGAGCAAGAACTATTAAGCAATTTTGCTGATTATATTTTAGCGCATGATATTGGTGATGTTCACTTACATAACCCAGAGCAAAAAATACAATCAGGTTCCGGTATGATCCAAACTACCGATATGCAACTACTCACAGGAATGCTGAAAAAAGCCTTTGAAGAGCCTGCTAGAATTGAAGATTTCTTAGGTTGTATGTTAAGTCAATCACGCCATCAGTTAAACATTATCGTACCGGAAGAACCTCTCACTATGGATGATGTGATGCAGCACATCCAAACTGAACAGCCAATATATAAAGTGGCTGGTCTACGGGCGATATACCATGAAAATCATCCAAATACTTTATTCATCAATGGTGAAGTATTTGAGCTTGAAGCCGGATTAGAACCTTTAGCCAACATCTTATGTAACTATGATGAAATCGAGCCTCAAACATTATCATCATTAACTAGCATCCCTGCAGCCATCACTCTATTAACTGAATTGATGAATAAAGGTTACTGGTTCTACGAATAATTTACGCTGTAACCAACTTACTAGTAAGATCCAAGGCGCTAAATGAACTTTCATTCAGCGCCTTTTTCATTACCATTTCAATTTAATCGCAACTGAGGTTATTTATTGAATACAAATCCAACAATCAATCACGTTAACATACCCTATCGATAAAATGCTCTGTATGATAGTTCGATAATCAATACTCACGGATTGGATGACCTACTATGAAAGTAATCAGCTTTAATATAAATGGCCTACGCGCGCGACTTCATCAATTGCAAGCTATCATCGATAAACATCAACCAGATGTGATTGGCTTACAAGAAATCAAAGTCCATGATGAAGCATTTCCACTTGCAGACGTAGAAGCCATGGGATATCACGTTTATTTCCACGGTCAAAAAGCGCATTACGGCGTGGCCATGTTATGTAAGCAGGAGCCTATCTCAGTACAAAAAGGCTTTTCAACGGATACCGAAGAACATCAAAAACGTATGATCATGGCAACATTTGAAGATGAAGGTGGCCAGAAAACGACCGTGATGAATGGTTACTTTCCGCAAGGTGACAACATTAGCCATGAAACTAAGTTCCCATACAAACGCCAATTTTATAAAGATCTTATGACGCATTTGGACACTCATCATAACAGCGATGAGCAAGTAATTGTGATGGGCGACATTAATATTAGCCCGATTGACTTGGATATTGGGATCGGTGAACCAAACGCAAAACGCTGGCTAAAAACCGGCAAATGTTCATTTCAACCAGAAGAGCGTCAATGGTTAAAAACACTGTTAGATTGGGGCTTTGAGGATACCTTCCGTAATCTTCACCCTACTGTCGATAATCAGTTCTCGTGGTTTGATTACCGTTCACGTGGCTTTGATGATAACCGAGGTCTACGTATTGATGTCATTTTAGCCACACCATCACTTGCCGCTAAGTGTATCGATGCCGGTATTGATTACGAATTACGCGGCATCGAAAAACCATCCGATCACGCACCAATTTGGTCTGAATTTAAATAACCTAGTCTCCTTCTTAAGCATAAAAAAGCGCCGTTAGTTGCGAACTAACGGCGCTTTTATTTAACCTCAGGTTCGAGTAAAAATTAACTCAGTGGTCTAGCATAAGCAAGCAAACGCTTCTCGGTCACTTTAAACGCGTAGATAATCGACATACTTAAAATCATGTAGAAAATACCCGCGGTAAAGAAAGCTTCAAATGGTGCGTAAGTACGTGAATTGACCAGGCGTGCCACACCGGTAATATCCATCACCGTAACAATACCTGCCACAGCTGAGCCATGCAGCATAAAGATCACTTCATTACTATAAGCTGGTAATGCTCGACGCAACGCGCTTGGTAGAATGATCCGGCGATATATCTTCCATGTAGACATACCATAAGCTTTCCCTGCTTCAATCTCACCTTTATCAAGCCCTTTAATTGCACCGGCAAAAATCTCTGCTGTGTATGCTCCTGTATTCAGAACAAAAGCAACCAAAGCACAGAACCAAGCATGTTCCCATAACGTATCTCGTACTTGCATAAACTGGTTACTACCGTAATAAATCAAGTACAGTTGAACGAGTAACGGCGTGCCTCGGAAAAAGTAGCTATAGCACCACACTGGAAAATTAATAAAATAATTAGAGCTAGTACGAGCAATACCGGCAGGAATCGCAATCACTAATCCAATAATTAATGCTAAACCGACCAACCAAAACGTAGTCCACAGGCCTTCAAAATATAAAGGCAAGCTGTCAATAATGACTGAAAAATCCATGCTTACCTCGTATGTAGTGTGTATTTACGCTCTAACAACCTAAGTAGGCCAATAGAAACGCTAGTAAAAAACAAGAAGATAACCGACACCGTCATGTAAAAAGTAAATGGCATCTTAGTCGAGCCAGCAGCCAGAGCCCCAACGCGCACCATGTCATCTAAACCAATAATCGAAACTAAAGCGGTAGTTTTAAGCAAAACCAGCCAGTTATTGCCAAAACCCGGAATAGCGTGACGAACCATTTGCGGTAACAAGATGCGACGAAAAGACATCACACTACTCATACCATAAGCTTTTGCGGCTTCTAACTCGCCTTTATCGACCGCCATAATCGCACCGCGGAAAGTTTCCGCCATGTAAGCGCCAAAAATAAACCCAATGGTTAATACACCCGCAGTAAATGGACTAACATCAATATAATTGGGAAGATAAGCCGTCCATTCATGGCTTGCGTTATAACTGGTCATCCATTCATTAATTTGTTCATTCAATGAATAGAGAGAATTATTTAATAAAATCTGACCACCGAAGAAAATAAGCATCATCAACACGAGATCAGGAATACCGCGAATAATGGTGGTATAAATTGTCGCGATCACGCGAGCCCAGCGATAAGGAGAAAGTTTTGCCAATGCCCCTAAAATACCAAGCAACACTGCCACAACCAAAGATAGCAACGCGACTTCGATCGTAACCAAAGCGCCTTGTAAAATGGTATGTTCATAACCTTGTAAAAAATCTAACATCATAAAGGTCTAATTTTGTGAGAGGCAGTCCTTTTTGTTTAAGCAGGTACTGCCTCTAATTTTAAAGTGGCTTATTCGCCATAAACATCATACGAGAAGTACTTAGCGGCGATTTCCTGATAAATGCCTTTTTCACGTAGTGAGTCAATGGCTTTGTTCAACTGTTCAGCTAGGTCTTTATCTTGTTTGCGAACCGCGATACCAAAACCATCACCAAACCATTTTTCATCCGTAAGTGATGGGCCTGTGAATTCATAACCTTCTTTCTTATCTAGCATGCCGCTTTGCAGTGCTGACGCATCGCCAAATACAGCATCAATACGACCACCTTCTAAATCAAGGTAAGCTTCATCAAAAGTACCGTAACGTGAGACATCTACGATACCTTTGTAGTTGTCTTCAATGTATTGGTCATGAGTGGTTGAGCGTTGAACACCAATTTTAACGCCTTTTAGACCTTCTTTAGTAAAGGTAATATCAGCGCCTTGTTTCGCGATAAATTTGTTAGGAATCAGTGCGTATTTATGAGTGAATGCCACTTTCTTTTTACGCTCTTCAGTAATTGACATACCTGCGATAATTGCATCATATTTACGAGCAAGTAATGCCGGAATAATACCATCCCAATCTTGCGCGATGATCTGACACTTCGCTTCCATCTCTTTACATAGAGCATTAGCAAGATCAATATCGAAGCCGGCTAGAGTGCCATCGGCTTGCGTGTAGTTAAATGGAGGATAAGCTCCCTCAGTTGCAAAGCGTACTGTTTTCCAATCCTTGGCTTGAGCCACCCCAGATAAAGCTGTAGCCGCAATTGTTGCTGCTAAAAACCACTTTTTCATATCCATACTCCTGTGATTATGACTTTTGTTATGTTGTGTTTTCTGGTTGCTTACTTCATACCCTTTAACGTTTTTAAGTAAAATGTGAGGGTACAAAGCTTATATCAGCATACTTACATACCGTTTGTTGCTGAATTCTTTTAGTTGATTTCTTTTAATTATGGGATTAATAAACCGAAGATATAAACTGCTTAAAGCGTTCCGATTCAGGGTTATTAAACAGTTTTTCGGGTGCGCCTTGTTCTTCCACCTTTCCTTGGTGAAGAAACATTACGTGGCTTGACACATCACGGGCAAAAGCCATTTCGTGAGTCACGACCAACATCGTGCGCCCCTCTTCTGCCAAATCTCGCATAACCCCCAACACTTCACCGACCAATTCTGGGTCAAGTGCGGAAGTCGGTTCATCAAATAACATCACTTCAGGATCAACCGCCAAGGCTCTGGCTATTGCCGCACGTTGTTGCTGACCACCAGAAAGGTGTCCTGGATAATAATCTTTGCGATCATACAAGCCCACTTTTTTAAGCAACAATTCTGCATTTTCAATCGCTTGAGCTTTAGGCACACCTAATACGTGAACTGGAGCTTCGATCACATTTTCTAGCACAGTTAAATGTGACCACAAGTTAAAACCTTGGAATACCATAGCAAGACGTGAGCGAATTCTTTGAACTTGTTTATCGTTGGCAGGTGAAACTTCGTTTTTTCGGTTGGTTTTCATTTGAATCAATTCGCCATTCACCCAAACTTCTCCTGAAGTAGGTGTCTCTAACAAGTTGATACAACGAAGAAAAGTACTCTTACCAGATCCAGACGATCCGATGATAGAGATCACATCCCCTTTGTTTGCCGATAATGAAATACCTTTAAGTACTTCATTGTGACCAAAAGTCTTATGTAAGTCTTTGATATTTAGCGCGGGTACATCCGTCATGCGCTACTACTCCCTTATTTTTGATACACATCTTCCTGATGCTAAAAATAACCTAACACCACTGATTAAGGCTTGCAAACAAAGCGAGTTGCTTAAAAGTCTTACTACAGACGTTTGTTTTGAATTTTTATGCATAATATAGGCATTTCCACTTACATCAAGTAAATATATTCGCCATCGTTTCAATTGACTAAAATATCAGCAACAAAGAAATAGGTCTCATCATGGAATTTGTCAGGCTGACAAAAAATTCAACAAATCCTGTATAATTTATAAAATTTTTTTTAATTTAGCCCAAATTATTGCCATAAAGTGATCAAGATCAACACTGACCAACTTATGTATTGTTAACGTTTGTGAACGGTAAATAGCAAATTAATTGCCAATGTTGATACTAAAACGCAATGACAAATTCTTGCGATTTGATAAGAACAAACTAGGCTTTATCTGACTGGAATGTTCTAGAATTGAACTAGATTAATTATGGTTATTTCCTTTGTATTTTAGATTGCTCAGCGTTACGATACGGCAACTTAGAATACTAATACTAATGGGTTAGACTCTAATCCATCAGTATTATTAATCAGAGTGCACTGGAACCTCCGGGCCGTGAGTAGTTAACCCATTAATTTCTCACAACAGTGCGTATTTTTTCTACTAAAAAGGTAGGTATGTCATGGCAGAGCAATTTGCTAAAGCTTGGGAAGGTTTTGCTAACGGTGATTGGCAAAACGAAGTAAACGTTCGTGATTTCATTCAAAAGAACTACACGCCATATGAAGGCGATGAATCTTTCCTAGTTTCTGAGGGTACTGAAGCAACGAATAAGCTTTGGGCTCAAGTAATGGAAGGTATCAAAATTGAGAACAAAACTCTTGCTCCTCTAGATTTTGACACGTCTGTTATTTCTACCATCACTGCACACGATGCAGGTTACATCAACAAAGATCTTGAAACGATTGTCGGTCTTCAGACTGAAGCACCACTTAAGCGTGCCATCATCCCTAACGGTGGTATCCGTATGGTTGAAGGTTCTTGTAAAGCTTACGGTCGTACTTTAGATCCACAAGTATCTAAAATCTATTCAGAACTACGTAAAACACACAACCAAGGTGTTTTCGATATCTATACTCCAGACATCATGAAATGTCGTAAATCTGGCGTATTAACTGGTCTTCCAGATGCATACGGTCGTGGTCGTATCATTGGTGACTACCGTCGCGTAGCGCTATACGGTATTGATTACCTAATGAAAGACAAATTCGCTCAATTCACGTCTCTACAAGAGCGTTTTGAAAATGGCGAAGACCTAACTGCAACAATGCAACTTCGTGAAGAAATCGCAGAGCAACACCGTGCACTAGGCCAAATCAAAGAAATGGCTGCAAAATACGGTTGTGATATCTCTCGCCCTGCAGAAACTGCACAAGAAGCAATCCAATGGACTTACTTCGGCTATCTAGCAGCAGTTAAATCACAAAACGGCGCGGCAATGTCTCTTGGTCGTACTTCAAGCTTCCTAGATATCTTCATCGAACGTGATATTGCTGCAGGTCGCATCACTGAAGAACAAGCTCAAGAAATGATCGACCACTTCGTAATGAAGCTACGTATGGTTCGTTTCCTACGTACTCCTGAATACGATGAGTTGTTCTCTGGTGACCCAATCTGGGCAACAGAATCAATGGGTGGTATGGGTCTTGACGGCCGTACACTAGTTACACGTACTAACTTCCGTTTCCTAAACAGCCTATACACTATGGGTCCAAGCCCAGAGCCAAACATCACGGTTCTTTGGTCTGAGCAACTACCTGCTGGCTTTAAGCACTTCTGTGCGAAAGTGTCTATCGATACTTCTTCTATCCAGTACGAAAATGATGACCTAATGCGTCCTGACCTACAATCTGATGACTACGCAATCGCTTGTTGTGTATCTCCAATGGTTGTTGGTAAGCAAATGCAGTTCTTCGGTGCTCGTGCAAACTTAGCAAAAACGATGCTATACACCATTAACGGTGGTGTGGATGAGAAACTGAAAATCCAAGTTGGTCCAAAAATGGACAAAATCGAAGGTGAATACCTAGATTACAACGAGTTGTGGGACAAAATGGACCACTTCATGGATTGGTTAGCAAAACAATACGTAACCGCATTGAACTCTATCCACTACATGCACGACAAATACAGCTACGAAGCGTCTCTAATGGCTCTTCATGACCGTGACGTTCGTCGTACAATGGCTTGTGGTATCGCAGGTCTATCTGTTGCAGCTGACTCATTATCTGCAATCAAATACGCAAAAGTTAAGCCTATCCGTGACGAAGACGGTCTAGCGATCGATTTCGAAATCGAAGGTGACTACCCTAAATTTGGTAACAATGACGCTCGCGTTGATGACATCGCATGTGAACTTGTTTCTGTATTCATGGGTAAAATCCGTAAGCTTAAGACTTACCGTGACGCTATCCCTACTCAATCTATCCTTACTATCACTTCAAACGTGGTATACGGTAAGAAGACGGGTAACACTCCAGATGGTCGTCGTGCCGGTACTCCATTCGCTCCTGGTGCTAACCCAATGCACGGTCGCGATGAGAAAGGTGCTGTAGCCTCTCTAACTTCAGTAGCGAAACTACCGTTTGCTGATGCACAAGATGGTATCTCTTACACATTCTCTATCGTACCTAACGCACTAGGTAAGACTGACGATGCGAAGAAAGCCAACCTTGCGGGTCTAATGGATGGTTACTTCCACCATGAAGCAGGCGTTGAAGGTGGTCAGCACCTAAACGTAAACGTTCTTAACCGCGAAACGCTTGAAGACGCCGTTAAGCACCCAGAGAAATATCCTCAGCTAACTATCCGTGTTTCTGGATACGCTGTACGATTCAACTCTCTAACTGCTGAACAGCAACAAGACGTAATCGCACGTACATTTACTGAATCTCTATAATCTTTTAGAGCTTTCAGAATAATGACCAAGCCCTACTCTCTCTTGAGTGGGGCTTTTGTTTATCTATACCCAAATAACTTCAAACTCTCTACAAAAAACTCGTGCTTCTGCTAGGTTAACCCTATCTTTTGTAATAAAATAAAAGCATTAAAAAAGCTAAGGAATTTTCCTATGTCTACTCTTGGTCGTATTCACTCTTATGAATCTTGTGGCACAGTTGATGGCCCCGGTATTCGTTTCATCGTATTCATGCAAGGCTGTTTAATGCGTTGTATGTATTGCCATAACCGCGATACATGGGATACCCATGGCGGCAAAGAAGTGACTGTAGAAGAAATCATTACTGAAGCTAAATCTTACCGTCATTTTATGAATGCATCGGGTGGCGGCATTACCTGTTCAGGTGGCGAAGCAATGTTACAACCTGAATTTGTTCGTGACCTATTTCGCGCAGCACAAGCCGAAGGCATTCATACCTGTCTAGATACCAATGGTTATATTCGTAAACATACTGATGTCATTGATGAAGTTCTTGATGCGACCGACCTTGTGATGCTCGATATCAAACATATGAAAGACGAGATTCATCATGATTTCATTGGCGTATCAAATCGACGCACTTTAGATTTTGCTCGTTATCTACATAAAATTGGTCAGAAAACCTGGTTACGTTACGTTATCGTTCCAGGCTACACCGACGATATCGAAGCCGCTGAAATGCTCGGTGAATTCATCAAAAATATGGATAACATTGAGAAAATTGAACTGCTCCCATACCACAAGCTTGGTGCTCATAAATGGGAAGCGTTAGGGCATGACTACCCACTTGAAGGTGTTGAACCACCGTCAAAAGAGACAATGGAAAAAATAGTAGCAATACTCAGCAAATATAACGATAACGTGATGTTTTAAGTGTTCTTCATTTATCACGTTATAACTAGCGAAATGGAAAGTAAGCTAAACGAATTCAATTAAATTTATCGAGGTTCACCATGGAAATGACTAACGCACAGCGTTTGATCTTATCAAACCAATACAACCTAATGGCGCAACTAGAGCCAAATAACGCAGAGAAATATAAGCGTCTACAAACTATCGTAGAGCGTGGCTATGGCTTACAAATGCGTGAGTTGGATAAAAACTTTGGCCGCATGGAAGAAGATACTTGCCGCGAAATCATCGATATCATGGAAATGTATCATGCAATGCAAGAATCAAATAACATGCTTTCTGAAGCGGATAAAGCGAACGTTGACCAACGTCGCTTACAATTCCTCGGCTTCGATATTGCCACTGAGCACCAAGCCGTAAACTATGTTCGTTTCCTAACAGATTCAGAAGGTCTGTACCCTCAGTTTGATAAAGGTGATCACCACTTCAATGCTCAGATGCCGATGTTAGACAAATATCGCCGCATGATTAGCACATGGCGTAATTGCCCTCGTCAATATCACTTATCGGCGACAGAGCTGACCCAAATCTTTAACGCATAAGATTCTCTTTATACCTATCCCCAAAGCGCGGCTGAATTTAGCCGCGCTTTTGTTTATCTCTTACCTGACACATTGAATTATAGCCCTATTCTGTCAATCCTTCGGTCATTTGTTTTATCTTCGATATTGTCTAATTTGTTTGAATTGCGATCCATGATGAACGAGCAAATGATGACATAAATAAGTACATAATTGTTAAGCAGAATCCAAAATCGAGTCTAGTCTTAATAATAGGGTGTGCAGATTTCACCATTCAATATATTCAAGGGGATTCGCTATGAGTATTTTTGACCACTACCAATCACGCTATGAAGCTTCTAAAGATGAAGAACTTTCTCTCCAAGACTTCCTTTCGTTGTGCCAAAAGGACAAAAGTGCTTATGCGAATGCAGCAGAACGGCTGTTACTCGCAATAGGTGAGCCAGAGATTATAGACACTTCGAAAGACCCAAGGTTAAGCCGGATTTTCTCTAACCGAGTTATTTCTCGTTATAAAACTTTCGAGCATTTTTATGGTATGGAAGAAGCCATTGAGCAAATCGTATCTTACCTAAAACATGCTGCTCAAGGTTTAGAAGAACGTAAACAAATTCTCTACTTACTCGGCCCTGTGGGCGGTGGTAAATCTTCATTAGCCGAAAAACTAAAAGCATTAATGCAACAAATGCCAATTTATGTACTTTCAGCCAATGGCGTTCGTAGTCCGGTTAACGATCATCCATTCTGCTTATTTAATGTCGATGAAGACGGAGAGCTATTAAAAAGTGAATACGGTATTGATCAACGCTACTTACGTTCAATTATGTCACCTTGGGCTGCAAAACGCTTACAAGAGTTTGGAGGCGACATTACCAAATTTAAAGTAGTTAAGGTTCGTCCGTCTATTTTGAATCAAATCGCGATAGCCAAAACTGAGCCAGGTGATGAAAACAACCAAGATATTTCATCACTAGTTGGTAAGGTTGATATTCGTAAATTAGAACATTACTCACAAGATGATCCTGATGCCTACAGTTATTCAGGTGCACTCTGTAAAGCCAACCAAGGGGTGATGGAATTTGTTGAGATGTTCAAAGCGCCAATTAAAGTCTTACATCCCCTACTGACTGCAACACAAGAAGGTAACTATAACGGTACTGAGGGGCTATCAGCCCTCCCATTTGACGGTATGATTCTCGCTCACTCCAATGAATCTGAGTGGAAGACCTTCCGTAATAATAAGAACAATGAAGCTTTCCTCGACCGTGTTTATATTGTCAAAGTACCCTACTGTTTACGCGTGTCTGAAGAGATTAAAATTTATAAAAAGCTACTACTCAACAGTGAACTATCACAAGCACCGTGTTCCCCTAGCACCTTAGATATATTGTCACAATTCAGTATTTTATCGCGCCTAAAAGAGCCAGAAAACTCATCGATATTCTCCAAAATGCGTGTCTATGATGGCGAAACCCTCAAAGACACTGATCCAAAAGCCAAGAGCTATCAAGAGTATCGTGACTATGCTGGCGTAGACGAAGGTATGTCGGGGCTATCGACCCGTTTTGCCTTTAAGATTTTATCGCGCGTGTTTAACTTTGATCAAACTGAAGTGGCAGCCAACCCTGTTCACCTATTCTATGTTATCGAGCAACAAGTTGAACGTGAACAATTCCCACAAGAAACAGCAGATCGCTACCTCGAGTTCTTAAAAGGCTACCTAGTACCTAAATATGTCGAGTTTATAGGCAAAGAAATTCAAACCGCTTATTTAGAGTCTTATTCAGAATACGGACAAAACATCTTTGACCGTTATGTCACCTATGCTGACTTCTGGATTCAAGACCAAGAATATCGCGATCCAGAAACTGGCCAATTATTTGACCGCTCAGCGCTAAACGATGAGCTAGAAAAAATAGAAAAAACTGCCGGAATTAGTAACCCGAAAGATTTCCGTAATGAAATCGTTAACTTTGTGCTTCGTGCTCGCGCCAACAATAACGGCCAAAACCCAGTTTGGACGAGCTATGAAAAACTTCGCACTGTAATTGAAAAGAAAATGTTCTCGAATACCGAAGAGCTACTTCCTGTTATTTCATTCAATGCGAAAACCTCTACTGATGATCAGAAAAAACACGATAACTTTGTTGCCCGTATGATGGAGAAAGGCTACACCAAGAAACAAGTTCGTTTACTAGCTGAGTGGTATTTACGCGTACGTAAGTCCTCATAACTGAATCAGCATTTAGTATTGGTTAACTTGTACTATCACAAAATCAAGTTAACCCTACTGCGCGCTGTAAATACCCAAAGTAATTGGAGTTGCAGTGAGGCGACAGGTCGATGAAGCCCATGAGCATAGCCAGCCTATTCGATTGGGGTGAATGGACGCCGTCAACAAAGCTGCAACTTCAAATACGAAGGGTAAACATGTTGAGGATACTGCTTGGGGAGGCACTATGTCACAGTTTATTGATCGACGTTTAAACGGTAAAAATAAAAGCACAGTCAATCGGCAGCGCTTTATTCGCCGTAATAAAGAACAAATCAAAAAGTCCGTTGCTGAGGCGGTAAAGAAACGTTCTATCACCAATACTGAAACAGGTGAAGATGTATCTATTCCGAATCATGACATTAATGAACCTTCCTTCCATCAAGGCAAAGGCGGCACGAAAGAACGTGTTCACCCAGGTAATGATCAATTTATTACTGGAGATCGTATTGATCGCCCACCAGCAGGCGGTTCTGGTGGTTCAGGGCAAGGTGACGCAAGTAATGATGGTGAAGGCCAAGACGACTTCATTTTTCAAATATCCAAAGATGAATATCTTGATATCTTATTCGAAGATCTTGAGCTACCCAATTTAAGAAAAAACCAAGTCAATAAAATCACCGAATGGAAAACCCACCGCTCTGGTTATCAAACTGCGGGGATCCCTTCTAATATTGCGATAGTCCGTTCATTACAGCAATCACTAGCCAGACGTACTGCGATGACCGCTTCTAAACGTCGTCAAATTCGTGAATTAGAAAGTATGCTTGATGACGTTATGATGAGTGAGCCTGCTCAGCCATTAGAAGAGACGCGAATAAAAAGTGAAATCACCGAACTACGAGAAAAAATCGCCAGCGTTCCTTTTATTGATACCTTTGATTTACGCTACAAAAATTATGAACGTAGACCCATTCCATCGAGCCAAGCGGTGATGTTTTGCTTAATGGATGTTTCAGGTTCAATGGATCAAGCGACTAAAGATATTGCGAAACGTTTTTATGTTTTGCTTTACCTGTTTCTAACTCGCACGTATGAAAATGTAGAAGTCGTATTTATTCGTCACCACACTCAAGCCAAAGAAGTCGACGAGCATGAGTTCTTCTATTCTCAAGAAACCGGCGGCACGATTGTTTCCAGTGCACTAAAATTAATGAGTGACATCGTCAAAGAACGCTACCCGACGAATGAATGGAACATTTATGCGGCACAGGCTTCCGATGGCGATAACTGGGCAGATGATTCGCCACGCTGTAAAGAATTGCTAGTGAAACAATTACTGCCCGATTGCCAATACTATTCTTATATCGAAATCACCAAACGGGCACATCAAACGTTATGGAATGAATACGAAAAAATTGACGAAGCCTTTGATAATTTTGCCATGAAGAACATTCAATCCGTTGACGATATTTTCCCAATTTTTCGCGAGTTATTTCAAAAGCAAACTCAATCTTAAGGGGATGCATTATGGTGAGTAAAACACAACAAACATTAGAAAAACAAAATGCACATCCGGGGTATCCATTACCAACCGGCCCAGATTGGACTTTCGATTTATTAGAACTCTACCATACGGAAATCAAACGTGTGGCGGAACATTATCGTCTTGATACCTACCCAAACCAAATTGAAGTGATCACCGCAGAACAAATGATGGATGCTTACTCCAGTGTGGGAATGCCTATCAATTATAATCATTGGTCTTTTGGTAAACGTTTTATTCAAACAGAGCAAAACTATAAGCATGGCCACATGGGGCTTGCCTATGAAATAGTGATCAATTCCGATCCATGTATTGCCTACCTTATGGAAGAAAACACCATTACCATGCAAGCCTTAGTGATGGCACACGCGAGTTATGGCCATAATTCTTTCTTCAAAGGCAATTACCTCTTTCAATCTTGGACCGATGCTAGTTCAATTATTGACTACTTATTATTCGCCCGTACTTATATCACTGAATGTGAAGAAAAGTACGGCATCAGTGAAGTTGAGAATATTCTCGATTCTTGCCACGCTTTAATGAACTACGGTGTTGACCGCTATAAACGCCCTGAAAAAATTTCAATTCTAGAAGAAAAAGCGCGCCAAGAATCACGAGAGGCTTACTTACAATCACAGGTCAATGAGCTGTGGCGCACCGTACCAAAATCCAACCACGATGAACAACACGAAGCAACCCGTTTTCCGAGCGAACCTCAGGAAAACTTACTGTATTTCATTGAAAAGCACGCCCCACTGCTAGAACCTTGGCAACGAGAAATCGTGCGCATTGTCCGTAAGATAAGCCAATACTTTTACCCACAAAAGCAAACCCAAGTGATGAACGAAGGCTGGGCCACATTTTGGCACTACACCATTTTGAATCACTTATATGATGAAGGTGTGGTTACTGATTCTTTCATTTTAGAATTCCTGCATAGTCATACTAGTGTCGTGGCTCAGCCGGAATACAACAGCCGTTACTACAGTGGCATTAACCCTTATGCACTTGGTTTTGCAATGTTCCAAGATATTCGTCGTATCTGTGAGCATCCAACCGAAGAAGATAAAGAATGGTTTCCTGAAATTGCAGGAAGTGACTGGTTAGACACTCTTCACTTTGCCATGCATAACTTCAAAGATGAAAGCTTCATCAGCCAATATTTATCGCCAAAAGTGATACGTGATTTTAAGCTCTTTTCAGTGCTAGATGACGACAGAAAAAATTATATCCAAGTAAGCGCCATTCATGATGAATTAGGTTATCAAGTGATCCGTGAAAAGCTCGCATCACAATATAATCTCAGTAACCTAGAGCCCAATATTCAGGTATGGAATGTGAATGTGCGTGGCGACCGTTCTCTCACCTTGCAGCATGTCCCACAAGACAGAATTCCACTCAATGATGGCTATCCCGAAGTATTAAAACACCTACACCGCTTATGGGGCTTCGATGTTATTTTGGAAGAAGTGAAAGACTCTGGCCGCAGAGAAGTGTTAGCCACTTGCCCACCTAAATCAGACAACCATACAGGCCATGGAATTTCATAAACTGACTTAATTTTATTGACCGAAAACTTATTGACTCTCCCCTTACTGGAACCTTTATGTTCTTAGCAACTGTTCTGTAAGGAGAGAATCATGGACCGTCGTCGATTTTTAAAATTAAGCTCTGCCGCAGGTGTAGCAGGGTTAACATTGCCGAGTATTCCAAGCGTACTGGCTAAACCTAGTCTGAACTCTCAGCAACCAGCCTTACCAATTCCCGAATTAATTGATACCGCTAAAGGTCAAACACAACTAACCATTCAATCCGGTACTAGCCAATTTTTAAAAAATAAAACAACGCCAACCTGCGGAATTAACGGTGCTTTTCTTGGCCCAGTATTAAAAATGCGCTCAGGTAAAAGTGCCGATATTAAAGTTACGAATCAGCTTAATACAGCGATGACTCTTCACTGGCATGGTTTAGAAATCCCCGGGGATCTAGATGGTGGGCCGCACCAGTTAATCCAACCCAATCAATCATGGGAGGTGACTTTACCAATCCGTCAACCCGCTGCCACAAGTTGGTTTCACCCTCATCAACATCCAACCACTGCCGAATATGTCGTTAAAGGCATTGCCGGTATGATTTTAATTGAAGATGAATTAAGTCGTTCACTTAACCTCCCTTCAGAATGGGGAGCCGATCAAATCCCTCTTATCATTCAAGACCGTCGTTTTAAAGACAATGGTGAATTTGATTATGAACTTCTAGATATTGTTAATGTGGCAATGGGTTATGCAGGTAACCAAGTGTTAATCAACGGCGCAATCTATCCTCAAGCAGAGGTCAACTCCGGTTGGGTGAGGTTTCATCTACTCAATGGTTCAAATGCTCGTACTTACCGTTTAACCGCTTCCGATGAGCGTGAATTCTATGTTGTTGCTTCTGATGCTGGCTTACTTGATAAACCAGTTAAAATGGCACAGCTTGATATGGCGGCAGGTGAACGTTACGACATTTTAGTCTCTACACACAATAACCAACCGTTTGATTGGGTCACTCTACCTGTAAAACAAATGGGGATGATGCATGCGCCATTTAATCAACCCTACCCACTGGTGAGCGTACAAACCAATGGCAAAAAAGGCAAAGGCGAACTTCCAACCACAATGGCGGTACTTCCCGCTCTCACACCATCTCAAGCGACAGTAAAACGTGACGTAGTGCTTGGTATGCCGGAAGAGTTAGATAGACAAGCGATGCAAGTCATGATGGCCAGACAACCGAAAATGTCAGGTATGGCAAAACGTATGGATATGATGAATGCACACAGTAAGTCTAGCTCGAATGATTCACACGGTATGCACATGAAACACGACATGCAGCATGATATGAAAGGTATGGCGACAACAGATTCGACCTTCACTAAAAAGCAACTATTGCACATCAACACCATCAACGGTCGTCCATTTGATATGCAACGCATTGACTTTAATGCTAAGCAAGGTGAGTTAGAACACTGGACGATTAGCCAAGGCAAAGATCACATGCTGCATCCTTTCCATATTCATGGCTGCCGCTTTAGAGTGTTATCCATCAATGGCAACCCGCCACCAAAACATTTAAGTGGCTGGAAAGATACCATCAGCGTATTTCCTATGGGCACAACCGAACTTTTGGTTCAATTTAATCATTTAGCCTCAAAAGAAACACCATACATGGCGCACTGCCATATTTTAGAACATGAAGATACCGGAATGATGATGCAGTTTACGGTATCGTAAGCCTTAGATTGAACAAAACTAGCTCTATTTACTAGCCCTGCTTAAAGGGCTAGTTTTCATCTTGAAGTCACTTGGGTATATTCGCTAATTGCGCGACTTTGTTCAACCAGGCTTTAATATTATTGTTATCTGAATTAATAACCGGACCGAAGTATGTCGAAGAAATATTTTTAATTCCTGAGAATGCCAAAATAGAGTGATTTAACTGCTTATATATCGCATTCCCTTTTATGTATTTATACCAAAAAGGAGGGCTATCAAGCGTAATAATGAGTTCGGATGTACGCCCTTTCAGTAGTTTGTCAGGAATAGTTTTTCCATCTACATATTTAAATGCAAAGCCAGGCAAAAAAGCCCTATCAATCACCCCTTTAAACTTTGCTGGGATCGTTCCCCACCAAACTGGACTTACAATAACAATATGCTCTGCCCATTGAATTTTATTTTGAAAATCAACTAAATCAGGTTCCAAAACGGCAACCCTATCATATCCTTGGTCTAAACTGATTCTGAAATTCAAATCACCAATATTAACTTGCTGAACTTTATGCTTGTTATTCGCAACAGACGTATATTGATCGGCCAAAGATTTGCACAAACTATTAGGTTTAGGGTTTCCATTGATCACCAATACTTTTTTCATAAACTCACATCTCCATTTTGGGTAAGACATGCAGTTTAAACTCTCACCTAAAGGTCAGAGTCAAGTACCCGAATACACTTTTCTATCGAAGTTCGATACTGTTGAATACGCAGCTTTAACCTCTCTAGCTCTTTTATATTGCTCTCAACCTCTTGTTGCCTCTGAATCAAGAAATGACTGACTAGGTTCCAATCGAATTCTTTCGATCCATCTTTCAAAGCCACCATATCTGAAAGTGTAATCCCAAGTGTTTGAGCCTCTCTAATCATCTTTATTTGATCTATATTTTCTTGGCTATAAACTCGGTATTTTCCCGACCTAGCAACACTCAATAACCCAAGAGACTCGTATAGTCTCATTGCTCTTTGAGTTGCCCCAGATAATTTAGATGCTTCATTAATAAACACTTAACTTCCTTATTGTGCTAATGAGTTCGTGTAACTAAACGCTAGACTAACGGAACACAAGAGAGTGGGATAATAATAGAAGGCTAAAATTTAATTATTGAAACAATATCCCATTGTTATGCAAAAGTTTTATTTCAACTTCGTTTTATATCATTAAAAATTTCACAAGATAATTTATAGTTGTGTTGCCGAGCTATCTTTTGAGAAAAGAACAATTGTGGTAATTCATAGATGACTAGTAACGCGAGGATTAGAAGTGCGCTAGAGTGGCCTAAGACAAAACCCACAACACTCACTGATAACAGTGTTAACTCTAATGCAAACAATGCATATTTTCCGAGATAACAATGGTGTAAACCGCCAAGGAAAAACCAGTTCAACGCTGCATAGGTATCAGGATCTTTGAGCTTTTTTGACTGGCGATTATAAAACTCTTTTTTCTGTACTTCAGGCAACAAATTCACCTGCTTTCTTAGCAACTCTTCGTTTTCTTCTAACTGTTCAGTGGACTCAAATATTCGCACTACGGCACCTCATCATATATTTTTTCAACGAGATCAGGTTGATTACAACGTTTAATTCTCGCTAAACCAAGCTTCCAACCTTTTACAGCCCCATATTTTGCAATACATTGTTTTGTATATTCAGAGCACGTAGGCTCAAAATTACATTCAATGTTCAACAACTGCTTCGATCCACCGCTAGCTTGGTAGCGATGAATCAATTTCATAGAGATGTACTTAAGCAAACTTATCGTCCCAGAGTAATAATCACTGCTTCTCGTTTCCAAAACAGCATAAAGCGTTTCTGCTCAACGACTTGAAACACTACCTGCCAGCCATTTTGCACATATTTATTAAGCTCTGCTTCCATTTTCTGTACTGGCAAACCACTAGCCCCAAGTAAAATTGTACCGCAGCCACCTTCAACAATATGAACCACTTTATACTCTGTAAACTTTGTCATACTAACCACCAACTAATTCAATAAAAACATAATGTTATAATGATAATAAAAACACATCAAGATAAGCATTGTGGAGTATAATGTATATGCCTAATTAGGGAGGAAGTACACAATACTGATGTTACTGCACGACACTTCAACACCAAAACCGCCGCACACCCCAAATATCACACGTGCAAAACCCCTCTTGAATTGTTTGTATGGGAAATGCTGCCATTAGAGCCGAACTCCAAGTGACTTTAAAGCTTGTTCACATTGAGCTGCACTTACAAACTGAATCGCCGAGATACCAACTGCCTCTGCACCTTTAACGTTATATGGCATATCATCAATGAACACGGTTTCTGAAGCTTGTAAATCATATTGAGAGAGTAGTGAATGGTAAATTTCGGTTTGAGGCTTCAGCAAACCGACTTCTGCAGAAACGATTGCACCATCGAACAAATCCCAAAATGTATAACTTGCCTTTAAGTGAGATACAATTTCATGAACATTATCTGTTAGCGCCAATACTTTATAACCTGCAGATTTACAACGCTTAATAAGCTCTACGGAGCCGTAGATTAGGATCTGTGTCTGTTTCACATAATAGAAAAGACGTTCACATTCTAACTCAGTTAAACCTATTGTTTTTTGATATTGGAATTTCGCATCACTCTCAGTTATTTGCCCCTTGTTCAAACTTCGCCAAGTTTCAGACTGAAATATTAATTTTTCTTGTTCTTCGAGAGAATCTATCTCACCAAAAGTAAGTCTAATTATCTCCAAAGGAGCCCAACGAACAACAACATTACCGATATCAAAAACTACATTCTTTATGCTATCAGAACTCATTTTTACTCCTTCAATAAAGCTTAATCACAGCAATGAAAAACTCTAACTTTGAGTACCACTAAAAATTGGATGTTACACACTAAAATGCCTACAAAACGAAAGTCCCACGCGTTACGAATCAATCTCAAAGGCTTGTTATGTCACTTTTACTTTATATACCGAATAATATGTATCCACTTTCACTTGATGGATGAAATTCTCTCCTAGCGCTTTGACTACCGATGAAAATGCATCCGCTTCCCCGAAACGACCTATTAATGCTACATAGTATTTCATTGACGAGAACAAAACATGTGCCAACTGTTCGGAAGTCATTGGTAAGGTCAAGTCACCTTGATATACCTTTAACTCTTCAAATTCATGGTAGCCTTCAAAGTTCTCAGCATGGTTGTAGCTTGAAGGCTTAGCCGTAATTTCAACTTGTAGAAGGGACATGAACTCGGATAACTGAACCTTGAAGTCATAAGCGAGGATAATAGAATCAGGACGACAAACTCGAATGAGTTCAGTCACCAGAGCATCTGACTTCGCATAAGACAAAGAACCTGCAAAGGTGACGATATCCGATGAATGCTCCTCTATAGGAATGTGTTCCCCGGTAGTTTGGATATATGAGATATTTTCATTTGGATCTGCTTGAGAAAGCATTTCACTACTTGGCTCTACGCCTAAGATTTCTGTACAAAACTCAGATAAAGCTTTGCTAGACAGTCCAGTACCACAACCAACATCTATCCCATACTGGAATTCAAAGTCTCCACAATGAGATATAGCCTGTTTTAAAATTTTGCTGTGTATAGGTGGGCGATAAGCTGCATAATGTTTTGATATTTCACTATTATATTGCTCGTTCATAACAAACTCTCTCATACTCTGGGGGTAACATTCACCTGTGACATAACGAGACTATTGGGTTTTCCATCGCCTCTTTTGTCTTTATATGGCGATGATGTCAGCGATGCAATTTAATCCAGTATTTAAAGCGACTTATCAGCGTCTTTTAAATGCAGGAAAACCTAAAAAATCGTAATTATTGCCTGTGTTAGAAAGATGGTTGTCACTTTAAATTCGATGTTAAGGGATGGCGTCATGTGGGATGAAAGTAGAGCTAAAATTTAATTATTGACGCCATACTCGTTTGTTAGCCGCTCATTCCCAAGGGTTATTGCTTACTCAACAAGAACTTACGTAAATCTCTCTCTGCACGCATAACAAACAGAATAAACACTTTGTCACCGTCTTGTTTATAGAAAACTCGACATGGATTAACGACAACTTCACGATAACTTAAATGTTCTAGCTCGGGTGGAATACGACCTGACTCTGGGAAAGTTTGTAGGCGTTCGACTTTGGAGAAGATCGTTTGCACTAATTGCTTTGCAGCTACGATATTTTCAAGTGCGATGTATTCAGCGATATCGTTGAGGTCAGATAACGCTGGCTCAGTCCAGATTATTTCAGCCATTTTGACATTTTGTCCTTGGCTTCATCATGACTTACCACTTTACCGTTAGCTAGTGCACGCTCACCTCGTGCAATACCCTCAAGAATAGCTAAACGATTTTGCATAAACTCGTAGTCATCAACATCAACGAGATACGCAGATGGCTTACCATGCTCAGTAATTAACACTGGTTCTTTGGTGTCGCGGAGATCGGCGAGGATCTTAGTTGCTTGACGCTTGAGTGATGTGACTAATTCTACTTTCATGAGAGCTGCTCCGAAGGAATACTAAAGTGATACTATTCTATCACTTTGAGTATAGCAAGCTCCATGACCAACGCCGCGTTAAGTGGTGAAACTGTATGTCAGCGATGCAATGCAAGCCTGCGTTTAAAAGCCACTTATCAGCGTCTTTTAAACGCAGGAAAACCTAAAAAAGTCGCTATTATTGCCTGTGTTAGAAAGATGGTTGTCACTTTAATTTCGATGTTAAGGGGTGGCGTCATGTGGGATGAAAATCCAACTTTTGTTTATACCCAAAGTAATTGAAGTTGCAGTGAGGCGACAAGTGAATGAGGCCCCATGAGCATAGCTCGCCTATGTGATTGGGGCGAATGAACGCCGGCAACAAAACTGCAGCTTCAAGTACGACGGGTATATACCTAATTTAATCTCATCATTACCTAAATCGAGTGTTTTACGGAGCAAAGCCTTTCGGCTTTGTCCTTGCTGTCAACATGAAATGTCATGTGTTGGGATCAGTCGAACGAGTTAGCCGAAAGGCTAAAATATAAGGATAATGGCGACCAGTATAAAATGGATGGTTAATCAAAGAAAGAAACAAAATTAAGATTAACCAATTGATAATATTAAGTTTTAATTTTATCAGGGTTAAACTCGTTTCAAGAAAAGCAAAATTAAATACCTACCGAAAACTAATATCGACCAATTTCCAATAATAAGCAGCTTCGGGCTTGTTCAACACCCAGATAAGGTGTCGGCTGCGCGACACCTATCCTTATTTGTTAGTTTACCTTTTACACAGATCGCACGATTTAATTATATTGACCATTTCATGCGACCAACTATAATCTTACTGTAATTCCAGATTTGGAGATTGATCATGCACACATTAACAGCAAATGATGCGAAACGTAATTTTGGCGAACTTCTTCTGAGTGCCCAGCGTGAGCCAGTAAAAATTAGCAGAAACAGCAAAGACGCCGTAGTTGTAATGTCTATTAAAGATTATGAAGAGCTAGAAGCTATGAAAGCTGATTACCTTAAACATTGCTTTGAATCCGCGAAAAAAGATCTGGCACAAGGCAATGTGGTTGATGGTGAAGACTTCTTGAGCGCCTTGTAATCCACTATGCAAAAGAATAAATTCAAACTAAGTAAATTAGCTCAGGCTCATTTATTAAAAATCAAAAACTACACCGTTAATAACTTTTCAGAGATTCAGTGGCGCAACTACAAAGATACGTTACTGACCGGGTTTCAGATGCTTGCTGACAATCCGGAAGTTAGTCGAAGTTGCGATGACATTTACCCAAACGGGTTTCACTTTCCTGTTGGTAAACACACAGCTTACTTTACAAAAGAAGATGGCTTCATTTTGGTTGTTGCTGTTCTCGGTCAGTCACAACTACCGCAAAACCACTTATGATTGATTCTTCGCTCTATACTGAAATTTAGGGTGAAGATCTTGATTGGTAAACTAACGAGGCTGTAGGATTTCTCCACTTTCGAGAAAATACAGCAATTATCAAAAATAAAAACACTAAGAAAACAATGAGTTAAAATTGGTGTTTTTTATAAAATTACCAGCATAATGAATTATTCTACAGCCTCAACGCCGCATTAAGTAGTGAGCAACGCCTCCACTGAACTTAACCATACCACCGGAAACACAAAACCCAACGATGGAATGGGGAATACCATGCGTTGGGAATCTGTCTTAAACACTTTGTTGAACGAAGCCGCCTCCGTTTTAAAAGACTTTGCCAATCGACAGCACAAACGAGATATTGGTTTTACTGCGGCATTGCATACTCACAATCGCCGGCGCAATCTTCATCCTCATTTGCATATCATCGTACCTTCCGGCACTTATGATCCTAAAAAACATCAATGGCATAAGGGTAATTCTCGCTACCTATTTAATGAGTTTGCACTGGCTAAAGTATGGCGAACTCGGTTGCTTGATTCTATTCGGGCTCATCCTAACCTTAGATTGCCTTACGATATCCCACAAAAATGGGTAGTTGATTGTCGGCACATTGGCTATGGATTACCTGCCTTAAAATATCTTTCACGTTATTTGTATCGTGGTGTTTTAGCCGATAAGGACATCATAAAAATTACCAACTCAGATGTGACATTTAGATATCAAAATAGCCAAAATCAACGTTGGAAGCAAAGAACCTTGCCTGTGCTCAAGTTCTTATGGTTGATATTGCAGCATGTTCTTCCCAAGGGATTACAACGAGTGAGAGATTATGGTTTTTTAC
This sequence comes from Vibrio algivorus, assembly GCF_002218005.2. Lineage (GTDB taxonomy): Bacteria > Pseudomonadota > Gammaproteobacteria > Enterobacterales > Vibrionaceae > Vibrio > Vibrio algivorus. The sequence continues at coordinate 1,040,923 of NZ_AP018678.1, read as the reverse complement.
GAGGTAACGCCCGAACATTACGGTGGAAAATCCAACTGTTATTCATACCTAATTTAGCCTCATCGCTACCTAAATCCAGTATTTTACGGAGCAAAGCCTTTCGGCTTTGTCCTTGCTGCCAACATGAAATGTCATGTGTTAGGATCAGTCGAACGAGTTAGCCGTAAGGCTAAAATATAAGGATAATGGCGACCACTAAACAAAGGAGAATCAATCAAAGAATGAAGAACGAAAAATAGACACCAACTAGTTGATAAGATTATATTTTAATTTTGTCATGGTTAAGTTCGTCTAAAGAAAAGAAGAATCCAATACCTACCGCAAACTAATATCGACCAATTTACAATAATAAGCAGCTTCGGGCTTGTTCAACACCCAGATAAGGTGTCGGCTGCGCGACACCTATCCTTATTTGTTAGTTGCCCATCTCAAAGTCTAGTGCTAACATTTGTACACACACAACCAAAGGGATAAATCATGGACACTAGAATTCAATTTCGTGTTGATGAGGAAACAAAACGCCTAGCTCAACAAATGGCTGAAAGCCAAGGTCGCACATTAAGTGATGCTTGCCGTGAACTTACTGAACAACTCGCTGAACAACAACGCAAAACATTATCTCACGATGCATGGCTAACTGAACAAGTAAACCTAGCATTTGAGAAGTTTGACTCAGGAAAATCCGTTTTCGTTGAGCACCAAACTGCTAAGTCTCGAATGGAAGAACGCAAAGCCAGAATCCGTAATCGAGGTAAGCAATGATTTTATGGGAAGAAGAGTCACTTAATGATCGCGAAAAAATCTTTGAGTTTCTCTATGATTTCAACCCTGATGCAGCAGAGAAAACTGACAACCTCATTGAAGCAAAAGTAGAAAACTTGCTAGAGCAACCTCTAATGGGTGTAAAGCGAGATGGTATTCGTGGCCGATTGCTCATTATTCCAGAGATTTCGATGATCGTCTCATATTGGGTCGAAGGTGATATCATCCGAATTATGCGCGTACTCCACCAGAAACAAAAGTTCCCTATGGATTGATTGCTACCTCTGGGGAACTAACGCCCTGTTAAGGGGTGAGCAACGCTACCACGAAACTTAACCATACCACGGTAAACACTAAACCCAACGATGGAATGAAAAATGCCTAGCGTTGGGAATCACTCTAAAATACTTGTTAACTGGCTTATGTTAGTTATCTTGTAGTTTCCACTTGATAATTTCTTGAGCTTTCAGAAAGCTTTTTCCATGCCAATCTCCATAATTGGCAGAGATTGGATAACTATGATTAATATCTGTTAAATCATCCCACCATGGATCTTCTGATCGACCCAGCTCTGTATATACACCAGGATACTTATCTCCGCGGAATAACTCTTTGAAATCATCTTCATCAAGAGTTAGACCACCGCACTTCGAATAATAACCTTTTGCATCGCGAAGTGCCTTAACTAGCTCATAAAAGCTAACCAGCTGTCGCTGACCTCCAGCCCCTACTTCATCACTTATATGCCATGTTCTGTGAAATATTTTAAATTTGTAATCATTTAATTTCACCATTATAAATGCTGGCGCTTCTTTTGAGTTTTTACGAACAAAGAACACTCGCTGCGGATTAAGGTTTTCGATAACCTCTAGATACCACAGTGGTTCTCCAAGCGTCTGTTCATCATTAGAAAATGGGGCTCTCTTACCCTCTATAACCCAAGTTTTGTTAACACCAAATACATCACAAAACCGCTCAATAAACTCAAATGTAGGCTCTTCCTTGCCTCGGAAAATATCTTCAAGTTCACTGACTTTATGTAGCTTCATGATTTGAGCTAATTGTGCAATAGTAAACTTCGAATACTCTCTTTTCTCGTTCATTAGTTCTAAAACTAAAACTAGCCGTTGGGAAATTTGACTGACTTCTGTTTCTGGTTCGGTTTGTTCCATTACAGGAGCTTCTATCTCGATCACTTGATCTTTTTTTTGTCCTGATTCTATCGGCTTGTTATTGAAAAAGTGGTTATAAAATGCAGTAACAACCACTACCCCAACTCCGGAAAACAACCACTCTTTGTTCTCGACAATGATTTCAAACACGTTCAACCTTTAATCCACTAATAAATATAAATTACTCGCAATTCTACGCACTCACACATTATTGGACAATGAGTTGAATAAAAGATATCGATCTCGGGTTGCTTCCTTGCCAGTTAACGCCGCATTAAGGCGTGAGCAGCGCTTGGCTATACTTGAGCGAAGCGAAAGCGCCAAGCGTTGCGAATCACTATTAAATGCTTTGTATGGATACTAACTCATGAAATTGGGTAAAGTGAGACCCAGACTTTAGCTGCAACTAAAGCTTCCTTTGTAGTAGTTCGATTGAACGCTGGCTCCTCTATCGAGAGACCGATAACAAACACGAACGCTACATTGGACTCCAAGCATAAACCTCGAATACTCGACTGGGTCTCGAACCCGCATTACGCAAGCATGAGTTAGCTTATTATGAATACAAATACACTTCAAAACATTAATATCGGTGTTGATACAGGCAAAACACAATTAGATCTTTTTATTCGCCCTCTCAATATCTATTTCACTGTAACCTATAATGTAAAAGGCATTAAAGAAGCGATTAAAACCATAGAAAAATATGCGCCTCAGCGCATTATTATTGAAGCCACAGGACGGCTAGAAATGCCCTTTGTGCTCGCCTGTGCTTAAGCTCATCTTCCTATTGTTAGATCTAATCCTATCCATATTAAACGCTTTGCAGGAGCTATTGGACGAAAAGCGAAAAACGACCGATTAGATGCTGAACTTATCGCTCATTATGGTGACGCTATTCAGCCTCTGGTTACTCAAATAAAACCGAAAAATATCAGATTAATGAGTGATTTAGTCATTCGACGCAATCAGCTTCTTTCTATGCAAACGATGGAGAAAAATCGAATTCAAATCTTGCCTAAAGAGCTTCACTCGTCAATAAAACCCATTCTTACGGCAATGAAAAATCAAATCACCAAAATAGAAGAAAAATTAATAAAGCTGATTGATGAATGTCCTGAATATCAAAGCAAAAATACTATTTTGCAAAGCGTTCCTGGAATCGGAAATATTGCGGCGACATCGATTATTAGTAACGTTCCTGAGCTTGGTTATATTACCAATAAACAAGCAGCCTCTCTTATCGGCGTCGCGCCGATAACCAAAGAAAGTGGCCGCTATAAAGGCAAAAGAACCATTCAAGGTGGTCGAGCCCAAGTAAGGACAGTTCTCTATATGGCAATGATGTCAGCGATGCAATGTAACCCTGTATTTAAAGCCACTTATCAGCGTCTTTTAGACGCAGGAAAACCGAAGAAAGTCGCCATTGTTGCCTGTGTTAGAAAGATGGTTGTTACTTTAAATTCGATGTTAAGAGATGGCGTCATGTGGGATGAAAATAAAGCTAAGATTTAGCTATTGACGCCATACTCGTTTGTTATGTGAAAAATACACCTATTTTCAAAGTACATTCCAAATAATTGACAGAACTACCCAGCCTACTAAGCCTAGAATAGCTAGCCCAAACGCAATGCGAGCGACATTACTTAATTTTGTAGCCAAATACCCCGAAGGAATTGCCGCAATCATAACCAAAGCAACACGAACACTTTTCGAGAGTTCAAAGCCAGAAAGCCAAGAATTTACAAAATATCCAACAACAACAGCCCCGACCAAAAACAAACCAAACTTCCAGTTACCAGAAACATGCTCTTCATATTCACTTTCTGATAAATATTTATCACCTACTCGATATCTAGCCATGAATTTTCCTTTTCACATAACGAGGCTGTAGGATTTTCCATCACCTCTTTTGTTCTTTATTTCACCACAATATCAGCTTGAAGGCATTATCTGGTTATGATCTAATCTAAATTATTCATAAGAACATACCGCTATGCCCAATTTCAAACCTGATCACTCAAATCAAAATATGTTTGTGCCCATTATCATTAATGAGCAACTCATACCTGGCACTATCGAATATGCGATTTCCCATATCGTAGATAACCACCTTGATTTATCAGCATTTAATTCACTGTACAACAATGGGAAATGCGGTGCTGCAGCCTATCCGCCTTCTATCATGCTTAAAATCATCTTTTACGCTTACTCGCTCGGCATGCTCTCAAGTCGTCGGATTGAAAAAGCATGCATGAACAATGTCACTTTTATGTGTTTATCTGGCGATGAGCGACCTCACTTTACGACTATTGCATCCTTTATCGCCAACATGAAAGAGACCATTGAGCCTCTATTCACTCAAGTCTTAATGATTTGTGACCAACAAGGTCTTATTGGGCGCAATATGTTTGCTATCGATGGCTGTAAAATTTCATCAAATGCCAGCAAGGAATGGAGTGGCACACATGATGAGTTGCAACGTAAAAAAGAGAAACTGGAGCGTGCAAGTCGACGTATTCTTGAACGTCATTAGAACCAAGATTCACTGCCGGACAGCGTGATTGAACAAGACTTACAGCAAAAACAAAAGCTCGATAATGGCGCAGCAAAAATCGCAGATTTTTTAGCAAAGACAACCGACAAACTTGGTAGTAATAATAAGCCAGTGAAAAGCAATATTACCGATAACGACAGTGCTAAAATGACCACATCAAAAGGGACGATTCAAGGGTATAACGGTATTGCTATCACCGATGATAAACATCAAATCATTCTGCACAGCTAAGTTTGGGGAAGTGTTGGAGAGCAACAGACACTAAAGCCAGCTGTGCTGGCTTTACAAAAGCAATTAGAACGCTTGCCGAATACAGCAAATCAAACGACGAAGTTCACCGCTGACAGTGGCTTTCACAGTAAAGCTAACCTCAAATTTTTGATTGAAACTGATTACGATTGTTATATTGCAGACACTGGATTTCGTAGCCGAAATCCACTTTTTCAAAATAGTAAAACCTACCAAACTGAGCAGGCAAAGAAACGAAAAAGTCGCTCCAAAACAGGGAAAACTTGCTACCCAATTTCAATGTTCAAGTTCGACCAAGAGGCGGTGACATGTCAGTGCCCTGCTGGAAAGATGATGCGTTTAAGCAGTAAAAATGCGGTAATTCGAGGCGAGCATGGCGCTCAGTTCGGTGGTTACTTAAATGACTGCCGCCAATGTGTTCACCAATCACAATGTATGCGAAAACCACCCAAGAAAAATGTCGGACGACAAGTCTTCTTTATTTATAAAAATACCAAAGAGTTTGATTACATGCAGACCATGAAAGACAAAATTGACAGTCCGGAAGGACGGCGACAATACAGTAAACGGCTCGGCTGCGTTGAACCTGTTTTTGGTAACATCACGGTAAATAAGCAGATGAACCGATTCACAATGAGAGGAAAAGAGAAAGTGAACGCCCAATGGGCGATGTTTAGCATGCTCCACAACATAGAAAAGCTACGAAATTATCTAGATTAGCGGGTAAACCCGCCAATTAAAGGCAAAATTGCCTCCTATCTCACTTTACCGCACTCTATCTTTTATTATCACCATAAAGACAAGTATCATCGTGCAGCATTTAACACGTTATCAGTAACAAAAATACCGATAATTTCATGAAAAAACAGCTAAAAATAGAGAAATCCTACAGCCTCAACGCCCGCCTAAGGGGCTGACAACGCATGACCACCAAACTCAAACACAACAACCGTAACCACCGCGACTCATTGGGACTGGAAACGCCACGCGTTGACAGTCCCTCTTGAGGCGTTTGTTAGCTTAAAGTAACTCGCTATCAACATTTGATAACGATACACGCTTCTCAGCCTCATTCGTCATCGTATCCAAGCTGTAACTAGAGCCTGATAAGCTGAAGCGAGATACCTTAAAGTGACCACTTTCCATCGGGATAGCGATCCCAAATTGTTTACTTTGTTTCGCGGTTCTCTCAACCTGATCAAAGTTGTCAAAGACCAACACATTCTGGTTACCCATTCGATCTCCACACACAAGGTTAAGATTTAGAGCACCAGATTCGGCATTTACCAACACAGGGTATTTATTGCCCTTAGTACAAGTTATATCAACAGTAATTAAGAATAAGCACTGCTTGTTTTCAAAGTAACAATATTTCCCAAACACATGACCACTGTTATTAATAGTTGCTGCGTAATAGTAATCGTCACCATCCGTGTTTATTACCCAGTCTTTATGAATAACCTCAGCAGCAAAAATAGGAAAGCTGGATGATATTGTAAATAAAATGAGTAAGAGTTTTTTCATACATTTATCCTCAGAGTTAAACACTATCGCTGCATTATATCCAATATCAACCATGTATCATATTTGGAGTTTAGAACAGTCTTAAGCTAACGCCCGCTTAAGTGGTGAGCAACACTACCACAAAACACGCTTATTGCACCGTAAACACAAAAGCTAAGTCAAACTCAAACCGCCGAGCGTTGCGAATCCGTCTTAAAGCGTTTGTTAGGCTTTATAGTTCGTACAAACTCAGCCCCATTGATGCACCAATTATGTACCAAATATTTTGCCAGAGTACTCGAGCAAGGTCAGTACCAGCATATGCTGTTTCTTCATTGCCTTTACGCAACAACTTACCATTTGATAAATATTTCAAATTAGAAGTACCAAACAGTCTATTCGTGAGTTCACTAGGTAAAACTGAACGTAATGGCTCCGTATACACAGGATCATCAGCAACCAAAAAGAATTCATCAAAGAGATGGGAATAGCAAACCATGTGGTTTCCAAGCTCAAGGCTATACCACTCGTGTGGGATAGTATTAATCCGAACTTCACCTTTTTCGTATTCTTTTACCAAACCATCTAGATGTTCAATCTCCATGGAATCTTCTGGTGGATGGAATACAAAAACTGTAATGAACGACTTTTCATGCAGCCACTCAATAGCATGAGGGATTAATTCATCTAATGATACCGCTGTTAAATTTTTCTCAGGGTACAATTTATTGTAAAAAGCTAAGGCTTTAGACATTTCTCGATAAATAAATGGGTAATCAATATACATGACTCGGTATTTTGACGGAGATCTTTGCATACGCTCTTTGTAAATTGTACGAACCTCAGAAACGCAAGCTGAAGCGTTTCTATTTATTTCTCTACCGGTGAATCTAATTACAGTATAACCAGCTCTTGAAAGATACCTTTGTCTGATTGCATCATTTTCTAGTTGTTCTTTCGTAGAATGGTAATCATGTCCATCCAACTCAATAATCAAACGAGCATCTTTAAGAATGAAGTCAACTCGAAAACGGCTATGCTTTTCAGGGTTGCCAAACCAATGCTCACTTTCAATTGCGTCAGCTAAATCACCGAGTTCTTTGCTAAACTGCTTTTCTATATAAGATTGACCTCGATCTTTATACCAACTTGGTGGAGACTCTGGTTGACCTGGATACTTCATGATTCCCTCGATTTTAAATTTAAAGCCTAACGCCGCATTAAGGTGTGAGCGGCGCTTGGCTATACTTGAGCGAAGCGAAACTGCCAAGCGTTGCGAATCACTCTTAAATGCTTTGTTAAGTGTCAAATTCTTGCACGTAAATTACTACGGTATCTGACGAGTCAATAACAGATGCCTCATGATATAAGTCTTCCAATTCATTACGCGTTAATTCACGAGAACCAATCTTTCCTCGGTTAAAGAGTTCTTCGAATAGGTCACCGGAAAGAGAGTACTCTTTTATATCGTCATACGTAAGTTGAAGACCGCCGCGCTTACCATAGCTCGTACACTCTTCAATTTTGCAAATTGGTAAATGTTCACCGGTTGAAATAAACTTTTGCTCAGCGGTTTGCAGTTTATCCGTAGGTCTCAAGAAACCGGAACAACATGGGAACCGATATTCATCGGAATTGGACTGACAAATCCCTTTGTTACAGAGAAATTCTCGCATCTTGTCAATTTGCCCATTCATACGATCATCGGAAAGATACATTTTTCTGTTTTCCCAGATTTTGTATTGAACTGCGACGATACTTATGCAACCAGTGCGATCATTATGTCGCTCATATATTATATCTGCTCCTGTTATGTGCTCAGGTCTATCTGGGTGTAAAACGCGGACTCGAAGGATCTTTCCATCAGTTAAGCGAAAATCTTTATGCGCATGTCCCTTTGAGAGCTCTGGTAAATTTCTTTCAACGTTATATGCATCACGGAAAATCAATTGATTTTCACTGTGAGCTTTAGGTTCTAGTTCTTTTTTTGCCTTATCTAACTGGCTAAGCCTACGTTTAAGCTGGTCAGTCCGTTTGCGGTCTTTTTGGTTTGCTTTAGCAACATCGAGTAAGGACTCGTACTCAGCAATATCCTTTAAGACTAATTCTAAGGCACTAACTTCCGTTTCTTCACGCAGAGACTCTAATTCAGCTCTTTGTCTATATTCCTTTGTCGTATCACTCTCTCGTTCTCTTTTTAGAAGGCTATTTTCCGGACCAAGGAGCTCAGGATAAAGATCTCCAGCAAACTCTAACGTGTTGTCGTAAGTAGACTTTGACATACTACCTTTGGAAGCAAGTTTGACCATGTATCTTACCGCATTGAGAGTCACCCATTCTTGATTAAGTCTATTATTATTTTCTTCCATCGAATCTTATTTCCAACCGTAATACCATGTTGAATTGACACTTAACGCCCGATTAAGTAGCCTGAAACGCCCAACGATAGTTCCTGCATAGCGCTATAACCACTGAAATATCTGCAAACTAAAAATGCCATGCGTTGAAGGTCTACTTAAATTGCTTGTTATGTAATTTCTACTTTGGTTTTATATGCTTAAATTTAAACTTAGTTACAATCACCAAAAATAGACCAACGATGAATAGAACTGCACCAGGAGCAGCATTTGCTATAACAGATTCATTGCCAAAAACTTTGAGGCTCCAATTCATCTCGCCAGTAATGCCTTGAATAAACAAATATATTCCGCCGCAGATACAAACTAAACCCAAAAGCAGTCCTATAACCGAGTAAATCAATTGATATCGAGCAAGGGCCAATTGGGTCTGGTTATCCGTATTAGGTGAAACCATACAGTGCATAGTTTTGTATTTATTATCATCTTGCGACATTCTTTTTCCTTAAATTGTTTGTTATGTAATGACCCACTCGGGCTTAATTATTGCACCCAGACTACTGAAAACGTCCTCACGCTCAAGGCTATTTTGATGGATTTGAGTGTGAAAGCCAAATTCGAAGTGGAGGAGTTACAACGATTTCAGAACGGTAAATTTTAGCGAATGACTTAGTTTTTAAACCAGAGAGGTGATCCGAAACGAACTTACCAAGTGAGATGTGCGTTCGTAGTCCATGAATAATTGCGAAGAAGTCGAACAAAAACTTAGAACCAGATACTCAAAAGCATAGAAGAAGCTTGGCTTTTTGATAGGCTAAATATATGGAAATTCAGCCTGTCACATAACGCCCTGTTAAGGTGTGAGCAACGCTATACCGATGCTTCCGCATACCACCTTAAACACTAAAATCAACGCATAGTAAAAATGCCACGCGTTGCGAATCACTCTTAAACAGTTTGTTAGCCCGAAACTAAAAAAGCTTAGACATTGCTGAAGCTTTGCGCTCTATCCCGTCTACATTAGCTTCCTGCTCACCCGCTTTGATTATATCTTTTGCTAAACTCGAAAAATCTGAGGGTGACCGTGTAAGCCTAAAACCGAAGTATGTTCCATTAAAATTCAATGTACTTTCTTCAAGGTTAGATTCATAACCAATTAGTTTTGCACTGTTGCTCCCCAACGCATACCAACCAAAGCTTCTTGCAACTTCAGTTAGTACATACAAACCAAAGCTTCTTGCAACTTCAGTTAGTACATACAAACCAAAACCAGAATTGTCGAAGGTGTTTTCTGCATCTGATAGTTGCGATGTTCTTGATACACCAGGTTTAATTGCTTGTTTTAATGCTTCTTGGTCAGTTATGTCGCCCAATGTCTCCCTTAGAGTGCAACCGATACCAACACCTTCATCTACAACGACGATTTCAACGGCTCCATCGAACCAACGTTGACCAAAAACATAACACTCCTCACAACCAGAGTGTTCAAATACATTTCGTATAATTTCTCGCAATGCATAGTTATACATCCGGTTATCTTGGTGTGTTTCCGGTTTTCCGGAAATGACTCTCGCTAGTCCCCGAACCTTTGACTGAATGTCTTCGTACCATTGTTCAAGTGCATTTTCACCTTCACCTAATTCCGGTTTAGTAATTCTTGTGATTGGGATGTAAGTGCTTGAACCCCGAGCCTCTCCAACGCAATTCCCCGCTCCCATTAAAACAAAATCAAAGAAACCTATATGTTTAAGATATGAATGAGCAGATGAGTAGGTATCAACTCCTTTCTTTCGGGTTTTGAGACCTCGACGATGACGTGATCTAACCCAACTTCGTATTTTCGAACCAGCAACCAACATTGCGGTAGGTTTTGAGAACCTAATAGTTGAACAATCTAAACAGACATCATCAGTATCGATGTGTTTTTCTAACTCATTGAAAAATCCAGACAACGTATCCCTATCGAAATACGTTGGTAAAGATATTGTTGTCACTTATCTACTCCTTACATAACACCGCTTTAGGGCTAACGCCGCATTAAGGTGTGAGCGGCGCTTGGCTATACTTGAGCGAAGCGAAACTGCCAAGCGTTGCGAATCACTCTTAAATGCTTTGTTAGCTTTGTTTTTCCGACGCCAAAGAATCTAGAAATTGCTCCTTCAATCCTTTTTCTACTTTCACCTTAAACGCTTGCCCAACAGAAGTATAAATGCATACCTTTAGGCTCTTTATTCCACTATGAGTTAGCTGCTTAGGGAAAGTCGTAATCCACGTTCCCTCACTCAACGAGTTAGAAAAAGGTATGAGAAAACATGCATCCTCTCCTTCATTGAGCACCTTGGGGATATCATCAGATTCTGGAAAGCCAAATAACTGAACTAGGTGATTCTTTTTAGTTAACGAATCGTATTCCCAACCCACGTTGGTTATTTTAGCTGGTCGCACACCACGATTCGTAACTTTAATCATGCAATAATCAGGTGTATCTTCGCTTCCCACTGTTACTATTTGGCGGTGCCCAGCAATAACGTTGAGGTCTATTTTCCCTTGCTTTCTGGCTAGCCACAACGATGTAACTACCGCCGATATTGTACCAATACCAGCAACCCATGTACCAATCATCGACCAGAAGGCTATTGTTGTTTCACTCATCTAAAATCTCAAATAATCTGTAAAAAGCTAACGCCGCATTAAGATGTGAGCAACGCAATACTGAAGCTGCCGCATACCACCTTAAACACTAAACGCAACGCATAGTAAAAATGCCACGCGTTGCGAATCACTCTTAAATGCTTTGTTAGGCATATCTTTCATAGTTTGGGAGAACTCTTCCTTCATGGGTTTTGAAGCCAGTTCCAGCAGCTAAGCACGAAATAGATATAACCAGCTCACCGTCGATTGACGAAATATCACGAACAAAGCCGATTACTGTCTGTACTCGCCTACCAGACATTCCACTATGCTTTGCACTTGAACTAGTGCAAAACCATGGTTGATATGTGAACTCAATTTTAACGCCATAACCTTGATAATAAGCTCTCCTTACTTCTTGTCTATGATCCCCATGATTTTCTAACGTTGAAAAATAAAACGGTGCTTGGACGCCGATATAGCTACCATATGTAATAAGTGACCTAATCTGACCTCTATGTTGAAGCATTGAAGTAATGTCAATTATTGGTAAAACTTGAATCATAGCTTCAAGAACACCACCAAGATATGATGCAACTTCACACCCGCCACCAAAGTCAATAAAGTACTGCTGATTGCTCTTGCCACATTCCCAATGAGATTCATCCAATAGCATCCCTCTGTCATCAATCACCTTATCCTTTTTTAAGTTATCGATTACTGGAGATGGCTCAAACTCAACAATACATTCAGAAAAAATTTCGAAAACACGAGGAATATTTATCCAATCCCAACGGGCAACACTACGCTCTCTTCTTAAGCGAAGTAACGTTTGAGAATCAATTAGGCTGACTTGAGATTCCCATAGCGCTTTATGAAATAGAATCTCATCAGCAGTAAGGTTTTGGCTTAGATGCTTTGTAGTATGAGCAAGATCATGATGCTCTAAGCATAAAACCGATAGGTTTTCTTCTGCATGACTTCTCGATTTAGACCATTCGATAATATGATGAACTACTACCGATTTCGAGGCATCTCGACAAACGCAACACGTTCTACGGTTATTGAAGAGAACGTTACACAGAATATTTTGTGGGATCGCTGGTCTAGGTTCTTTCATCAATTTAGCCGCAAGGTGCTCATCAATGCCTATAGAAATTAGGTCATCAACTTGCATGGTTTTAAGCTTACTTAGCGTATAACCACCTATAGCCAACGTCTTGGCTAATGTTGTATCAAATCCTCTTGCGATAAGAGCATTTTCTGTTCTTTTACTCATTATTTGTATACTTCTTCAATTTGCCTAACGCCCAATTAAGGCGTGAGCAGCGCCAACACTAAACTTAAACCACTACGCCGTAAACACTAAAGCCGATTCGAACTTAAAATGCCATGCGTTGCGAATCGCTCTTGAATTGTTTGTTATGTTTTACCACAAACGACTCGCTTTCTTGACAAAGAACTGCTGTGCTCAAGAAAGTGTCCAACTCACATCACACCACTCAGCCAACTATTACGACAAATGCGATAAACGTAAAAGGCGTAACAATTGAAACCCATAACCAAAAACGATTTTAAACCAGAGACAACTTTAGCACCGAGCCACAATTTCAATTGAAACAATCTACGAATTTGAAACCTAAAGTCGGTTGAAAAACCCAAGAATCTAGGCACTGACATTGAATTGCAGAAACCATAAAACCAACTTACTAAAGAGACCAAAGATGTGAGCCAAAATAATTTATTGCTTATAAATCAATGTGAAACATAACGCCCGCTTAAGTGGTGAGCAACGCTACCGCAACACTCAATTATTGCACCGTAAACACAAAAGCCAAATCAAACCAAAACCGCCGAGCGTTGCGAATCCGTCTTGAAGCGTTTGTTATGTTTTTTTCAGGCTTTTTAGCCGATTTACCAAACTTTCCATTTGATAAACACTTTTTAGGATCTCTTTCGTTATTTCAATAGCAATTGAAACTTCTTCTTCACCAATATTATCAAAGTCTTTTGATTCGATATGCGCAGCATCATTACCTAAAACTCGCAGTTCATGAAGTGCTGCAAATAACTCCGTTGGCAAAACTACGCTACTTTTCAACTCTTCAATACGATTGAACAGGTTTTTTCCACTACACGCTTTATCTTGACACAACTCCTCAAGTGTTCTGCGAACCATAATTGCAGAGGCGGCGTAGCATCTCTCAGCGTGGCAAATTACAGCCTCTTCAAACGTAGACCGTATTTTCGATGGTATATTCTCAGAATTGAAGTCAATTCTTAATTTGGGGTACAACGTCAAGCTATCATCAGAACCCTTAGTAAAAAATATGTGAGCGTTACACTCATGATTTGGACAACACCTTTGACCTGTATAATATACAGCCCCTTCTAGTGTCACTAATCGACAGTCAGCAATATTTTTGATTTGTATTAATGAGCCAGCTTTACCACACACTGGACATGTCGTTACGACTGAAACGAAGTTAGTATTATTTGCTGAATTTATTCGTAATTGCATTTGTACTCCTTGTAAACATAACGCCCTGTTAAGGTGTGAGCAACGCAACACCGAACTCACCGCATACCACCTTAAACACTAAACGCAACGCATAGCAAAAATGCCACGTGTTGCGAATCACTCTTAAACAGATTGTTATAACTACTTTTGCACACGGTTAAATTCATTGAGCATCTGTAATCCCATGTATAGTGCTTCCTCGGCATGACCGTTAGAAACCTGCTGCCCATGAATTGCTGCATTGCAAATTTTCAGTACATAATCATACGAACTGTGCATACCTTTGTACTGTGGGTACTGCACAGTAAGCTCTTTGAATAGCTGCCTTGCAGACATAAACTTTGATTTCATGGCTGTAGGATCTGCTGTGAGTGTCCGCTTCCCTAGTATGGTACGCATAGATTTTTCTAAATCCATTCGCAAACGCGCTAGTGCAAAGTTCAAATCATTTCCAGAAGTGCCAATATATTCAGTTAGCTCATCCTCTAGGCTTGCCTCTGTATCGTCAGATTGAATTGTTGATTTCAAATCTTCTTTTGCTTCTTGTACCTGCTCTCTGCCGGGAAGGTGAACATTTACAGTTTGATTCATAGTGTTTGAGATGGCTGTTATCGTATTGCTGTAAACGTTCAATATTTCTCTAGTCTCTCCTTTGAACTCAGTAACATCTGTTTTGACTTTTTCTATTTCTTTCTCAAAAGTTAAGAGTTTCCCAAGACTGATCTTTTTAGCCAGTGGTAAGAGAATAAAAAATAGTGATAAAACTAATAGAAAAGCAGATGTTGTCCCTATTTCATTCTTTGGAGGAAAGCCAATTCCATAAAGTCCAAGCATTAGTAGCCCACTACCTATCAAACGACATAGGAAAGGAAAAACATCAAATAACAAAATTTTCTTCAAAATATCCACGATAATTCCATGTAGTTATAACGCCGCGTTAAGGTGCGAGCAACGCTCACCACAAAACCTTCTTTTTTAACCGTAAACACCCAACCCAAATTTGTAGACAAAACTGCCAAGCGCTGCGAGTCACCCTTAAACGCTTTGTTATATTTTAATACTCGCCACTTCCTGCCTAATTGCGCATACACCAACTAAAAATCCAACAAGAAAGCAAAAAGCTTTTGCTACTGTATTTCTATAAGTCGCTTGCCGATTTAAAGTTTTAGGTGTGTAACCGACAACATCACAAGCCCAAGCTTTTAGATCATCGTGATAGCCATCAAAGTTCAGTTGGTGAGCAAGCTTGTTTCTAATTGAATTTATTCGTTTGATATATGGTACATACTCTTGCCATGCGCTTGGCTTACTGCCTTCTAAAGCAACTAATAAATCAACTTTTTTTGCAAACATAAGATTTAAAGCGTCTAAGCTCTTTTTGCTCTCGATATAGAGCAACAAATGTTGATTTATCGCTTGTTCTAAGATTAAGTGACCTTTCAATAAAACAAGCTCTACTTCTGATTGCGCGTACAATTCTTTTTCTAAAGAATCATAAACTTCATGCAACTCCATTCAAATCCTCTATGAAAATAACTTGGTAAGCTAATTTAAAATATAACGCCCTGTTAAGGGGTGAGCAACGCAATACCGAAGCCGCCGCATACCACCTAAAACACTAAAGTCAACGCATGGTAAAAATGCCACGCGTTGCGAATCCCTCTTGAACAGTTTGTTAGGCAAATTGTGACTTTAAGGCCTATATTCACCTACGAACGAAAAATTCTGTCTATGATCAGAACTTTGGTTTGAGCACAACAACTTAACGCCAACATTCAGGTCAAACCGACACTCATCTCCAAATTCTTCCATAATAGGTGTGAATGCCCCATCACCTTCAGGGGTTTTATACTTAATCACAAATTGACCTGATTCTCGTTGATATGCATAGGCTGGAACGGACCACTCTTTTTCCTGACCATTCATTTTTGTAAAAATGCCAACATATGAATCAGCCATTTTGCTACTACACCCTGCTACTGCAAGACTTGTTAATAATAAGATTAGTTTTTCGTTCATAGCATCCTCCGTTTAGGTACGTCGGAGCATATATTAAAGCAAAGAACATAATTAACTGCTTAGGTAACATAAGATTGCGCTTTTTGCCTAACGCCCTGTTAAGGTGTGAGCAACGCAATACCTAAGCTTCCGCATACCACCTTAACCACTAAAACCAACGCATAGTGAAAATGCCACGCGTTGGGAATCTGCCTTAAACGCTTTGTTAGGTATACTTTGGTTAAGAGTTAGCCTTAACCTCTTCTTGACGCTTTAGCGATGCTTTAGATTCTTGGGGTTTGATTACAGTAGATAGGAATATATCCTTGTAGATTCCTTTCACTGAAGCTGCCGTCACGGCAAAACCAGCGATTAATATATATAGATCAATTTCGTTTAGTAGTTTTTTAGCCTCATCATTAAAAGTTCCTAGAATAAGCAAAACTCCGCATATGATACCACTGGATTGAAGTATTGCGTTTACCATTACAGCCTGATTGAACTCGCGTTTCGCTCTGTGGCACCTGTATGTATATATTAAGATCAAGAAAGCTCCCAATATAGCAGATGGAATATATATGGCTTTATCCATTTTTATCCCCTTTCGCCACTGAGTCTCCAATTAAGCCCCCTAGAATGCCACCTATAATAGCACCAAATGGTCCTCCAATTGACGCTCCAAATATAGCTCCTCCAGCAGCCGCTCCCATAACCCTAGAGCTATCGTGTGCTGGTGTGTGATATACCTCATAATCAGCCTCGAGTTCTTCAACTCCACTCGACTCTTCAGATGAGTAGTTGATAATACCTGTGGGGTATTCCCAAACCTTCATCTCTATCTCATAGTTGGAACCACAGTTATGACATTCTTCAGAGATTATTGCAGTGTATTCATTCTCATCGCCCATCTGTCTACTTGAACCACCAGTAGCTTCAAACGAAGTAACTTCTTCTTCGTGCAACTCCCCACACTTTGAGCAGCGAAATTTCGCTTTACCCACTATTCCATCACTCATAATTCAAAATATCCTCCTGTATACCTAACGCCGCATTAAGGTGTGAGCAACGCTGCCACGAAACTTAACCATACCACCGTAAACACGAAACCCAACGATGGAATGAAAAATGCCACGCGTTGGGAATCACTCTTAAATGCTTTGTTATGTGCGTACTAAAGACATGGGTATAAACCTAATTCCGTTGAACTCGGCTTCTTCACCTGTTGCTATGAAACCATTGCGATTGTAGAACTCAACAGCATTCACCGATGAACGCAGGCTAACTTCACGAGCGTCTGTCTGATTGAGCAGATGATTCAATAAAGCACAACCTAAACCTGAACCTTGCTGTGAATTAGCAACAAATAAATGTGTTAGATAATTCCCATCACGTAAAGCAGCAAAACCAAGGACTTCCCCACCTGATACGGCCTTAACAGATGAAAAATTCTCATGGTCAAAAGTTGTCACTAGGTCAGGTAAAACTCTGTCCTTATACTCTTGCTTTCCCTGTTCATTAAACAATGGAAGCACATCCTTGTCTGAGACCTCTGACACAAGCCTTGTCACTGCCTCTAAGTCCGATTTTAGGACCTTCTGAATTTCCATATTCCCTCCAAGCACATAACGCCGCGTTAAGGTGTGAGCAACGCAATGCAAAAGCTACCGCATTGCACCGTAAACACAAAGCTCACTGCAAACCAAAACCGCCACGCGTTGCGAGTCACTCTTAAACGCCTTGTTATACGCTTACACCAATGCAACGATTTTAAGCCAAGCCCAACTTTGAATACATGAAACTTTATGTGTATTAAAACGTTTTTGTGAGACTAAGACATTCAGCGCTTTTTGATTGAAGCGCACCGAAACAGGTAAAGCCAAAGAAAACGGCCTTTCCGCAAGTGGATTGATTTTTAGAAAGGTAGACTCACAGAGCGGAATTTCAGCGACAACGATAGCTTCAACTTACCCCGCTTTAACAGCGAAGAAATCGAACAACGCATTCGAAATGCTAACGAGAAAAACAGAACCATTTACACTGAAGATCCACATCGCGTATAACGCTTATTAGACGGCAAAGTGCCGTTTTTCCTGACAACTCTTTGCCTGTTTAGTTTTTCTAATATACACCAAGTAGCTCTCAAGCCTATGTATAACAATGACTATTTGTATCATTCTTTAGATGTGAATCAGAAAAGAATGCACTTTGCCTGTTATCTATTACTGAAAGTCGACACCATGATAACTGTATATAAAAACAGTAATGAGGCACTATATGAAATCTCCTTTTTTAACTTATATCCACGAGTTTATGGCTAGCCGCCACTATGCGAATAAAACGATCAAATCGTATTTATATTGGATTGTAAAATATATCTATTTTCACCATAAATCACACCCTAACACCTTGTCTGATAAAGATGTCGAAGAATTTTTAACCCACCTTGCGGTCAATGAAAACGTAGCGGTAAAAACCCAAGCAGTTGCACTCAATGCACTTAATTTTTTATACAAAGAAATTATCGGTGCTCCCCTTTCCCTAAATATGAATTTTAAACGTTCAAATAGGGACAAAGCCTTACCTGTTGTCTTAACACGAAGTGAAATAAAACAATTTATGCAACATGTACATCCGCGCTATGAATTAGCCATTAAATTACTTTATGGTTCAGGGTTAAGATTAATGGAATGCATTCGGTTACGAAATCATGATATCGATTTGGACTATGGTGCAATTCGCATTTGGCAAGGTAAAGGGAATAAAAACCGCATTGTGACATTGGCAAAAGAACTTTACCCATTAATACAAACTCAACAAAATATAAGCCATAAATTCTATTCACTTGATATACAGCATCATGACTATAGCGGCGTGTATTTACCTAATGCTCTTATAAAGAAATACCCGTTAGCCTCAAAAGAATTTAATTGGCACTATTTATTTCCATCTCATACCACATCAACAACTCAGAAAAATGGCACGTTTTCACGTCACCATATTAATGAAAGTTCTTTGCAACGAGCAGTTAAACTAACCGCACGTAAAGCTGGTATTAATAAAAAAGTGACCTGCCATACCTTGCGTCACTGTTTTGCCACTCACTTGCTCGAATCCGGCGCAGATATTAGAACGGTTCAAGAACAATTGGGGCATTCTGATGTCAAAACCACACAAATTTATACTCATGTGGTTGAACGTGGAGCAAGTGGAGTAATGAGTCCATTATCGCTGATTGGTTAAATGTCGTTATTTCAAATAGAACTGATAGAAACAACAAAGCCTCTAATAAACTAATATAAATTAGAGGCTTTTTTATTTTTAACGGTAGCGAATCCAATAGCTCTTAACGCAATAGATTAAGAGGTTAAGATTCGCCTTACCGTCTCTAAGTCTTCAGGCGTATCCACCCCAGCGGCTGGGGCTTCTTTGGCTAATGCAACATGGATTTTTTCACCATACCAAAGTACGCGTAACTGCTCTAGTGATTCAATTTGCTCTAATGCGCTTGGCTGCCAGTTAATATACGTATTAATGAATCCGGCACGGTAAGCATAAATACCAATGTGGCGCATCAAGGGCTGGCGAATCGTTTTGTCTTCTTTTGCCCAAGCATCACGATCCCATGGAATCGAAGCTCTGCTAAAGTAGAGTGCATAACCTTGCTCATCGGTCACTACTTTTACGGCATTCGGATTAAACACTTCTTGGGGCTCACCAATGCTCACGCCAAGCGTTGCCATAGGAGCTACGCTGTTAGCTAAATTCTCTGCCACTTGCTTGATAATTGAAGGCGGTATTAGCGGTTCATCACCTTGCACATTAACGATAATATGATCGTCGGCAATACCCATCTTTTCGACGACTTCGGCTAAGCGCTCTGTACCTGATTGATGATCCGGTGACGTCATACACACTTCACCGCCAAAGCCTTTTACCACCGCTTCAATGCGAGCATCATCGGTGGCGACAATCACACGTTCTGCACCGGCTTGGATAGCTTGATCATGTACCCATTGCACCATAGGTTTACCGGCAATATCCGCAAGAGGCTTACCTGGCAAGCGTGAGGATTGATAACGCGATGGAATAACAACGGTAAACGACATTAGCGCCCCTCATCCATCGACATTTTACGTGCTTCCACTTCTAGCATCACAGGGATACCTTCTTTGATTGGGTACGCTAAACGGTCGAACTTACAAATCAGTTCTTGTTGGTCGTTATCCAGTACTACTTTACCTTTGCATACAGGACAAGCCACGATTTCAAGTAGACGATGATCCATATTGACTATTAACCTCTGTGATTTTTTTAATAATATTCTGTTTATCTTGCGATGAGATTTGCGCAGAAACCGGTAAGTACCACCAGTTATCTTCAGCAAATTGGTAACATTTGACAGCGTCTTTCTCTGTCATAATAAGATGTTGGCCTTGAGCCGCAAGTTGTTGTAATTCTGCTTGTTCAAACGCTTGGTGATCAGCAAATGCTTGAGTTTTTATGACATCTGCACCCAAGGTTTCTAATGTTTTAAAAAAGCGTGGTGGATGTCCTATACCCGCAAAAGCGACAAGTTGAGAAAGTGTACTTACCGACACTTTTTCGCCTGTTTTTAAATTAATCGCTTCGCTTGGCTCTAATGTCATCGCAATTTCATTATGATGCGCATTACCGCCATTGGTGATCAGAAAATCCACTTCATCTAAACGCTCTAGGCCTTCGCGCAATGGGCCAAATGGGATGTAATGCTGATTACCAAAACGACGCTGACCATCAATCACCACAAATTCAATATCACGTTCTAGAGCATAATGTTGCAAACCATCATCGGTGATGATCACATCCACGTCATGTTTTAATAGCGCTTTAACTGCTTGACTGCGCACAGGGTCAACCGCCACTGGTGCACCAGTTCTGCGTTTTATTAAAGCAGGCTCATCGCCTGATTGTGCGCTCGGAGTATCCAGTTCGACCAATAACGGATAGTGTCCAGCTTTACCACCGTAACCACGAGAAACGACTCCCGGCTTCATGCCAAGAGATTGTAGGGTTTCCACTAACCAAATTACGACAGGGGTTTTGCCATTACCACCAGCGGTAATATTACCCACCACAATAACCGGTACTGGCGCGCGATAACTAGCCTTGTTACCTGAAGCATAGGCTTTACGTCGTTGAACACTAATCCATTTAAACAGTAAGCTCAGCGGCCATAAAACTGGAGCCAATAGCCAACCAAGTGGGTGACGGTGAAACCAAATTTTTTCAACCATCACCTTACCCTACTGAGTTAACGTTTTGAGTATGAATACAAAAATGCATTATTCACCAAATTGAATACGGTGAAGCTGAGCATAAGCACCATCTTTTTCAATTAAAGAGGCATGGTTGCCGCGCTCGACAATTTCACCTTCATCAACAACCAAGATTTCATCGGCATTTTCAATAGTCGATAAACGGTGTGCAATCACGATCACGGTTTTGTTCTTTTGTAGTTCATCTAGTGCGGCTTGGATTGCACGCTCTGATTCAGTATCTAACGCAGACGTTGCCTCATCCAAAATTAATACAGGTGCATCACGTAGCAAGGCACGAGCAATTGCTAAACGCTGACGTTGACCACCAGATAGATTAACGCCATTTTCACCTATCATGGTGTCGAAACCATCATCCATATTTTCAATAAAATCGGTCGCATAGGCTAAATCGGCTGCACGTTTAATTTGCTCGAAGCTATAACGCTCGGTCGCTGCATAGGCAATATTATTGGCAATGGTATCGTTAAACAGGTGCACGTTTTGCGACACGATAGCAAAGTGGGTACGCAGATTCGATAAGGTATATTCACGAATATCATTGTTGTCTAAGTGGATCTCACCAGAATCGATATCGTAAAAACGTGTGAATAAGTTCGCAATGGTACTTTTTCCTGAACCAGAACGCCCTACTAATGCCACGGTTTTACCTGCAGGTACATCAAAGGACACATTGCGTAAAGCTGGTGCATCTTTGGTTGGGTAAGTAAAAGTAACATCTTTCACCGCAAGGTTACCCTTCACTTTTTCAACTTCTTTATCGCCAGTATCAATTTCTGACGGCAATTCAATAATGCCAAATAATGTCTGACAGGCAGCCATACCCTTTTGGAAATCAGACGTTACATTAGTCAGTGATTTTAACGGTTTCATCATGGCGAACATCGCTGAGAAGATCACCGTAAAAGTACCCGGAGTAAGTTGGTCTTTAATCGAATCAATGCTCGCTAAGTACAACACCACCACTAAAGCAGTAGAAGCAATCAGTTGAACGATTGGGTTGGCAGCGGCTTGAGCCGATACCATTTTCATCGATTGTTGACGCATTTTATTGCTCACTGAATCAAAACGTTTTTTCTCAACATTTTGACCTCCGTAACTTAATACGACTTTATGCCCTTTTAGCATTTGTTCTGCTGATGAAGTTACGTTACCCATCATATCTTGCATATTTTTACTGATACGACGAAAACGCTTTGATACCACACGGATCGCAATCGCCACTACAGGGGCAACGGCAATAAGCACGAGAGAAAGCTGCCAGCTGTTATAAAACATCAAGAATAACAAGCCTATGATGCTCGCCCCTTCACGCACAATGCTGACTAATGCTTTACTGGTGGCCGCGGCAACTTGTTCTGAATCATAGGTAATGCGTGATAACAGTGAACCAGCAGATTCTTTATCAAAGTAGCTCACTGGCATCTGCATAAAATGGTTAAACAACTTTCGGCGCATTTCCATCACTACATTGCCCGATACCCAGCTCAAGCAATAAGTAGAAATAAAGCCACTTAAACCACGTACTACCATCATGCCTAGAACAATAAAAGGGAGGACTTTTAAGAAATTTGAATCGGTGCTACCAAAACCTTCATCCAACAGTGGTTTTAATAGTGACACCATATAAGTATCACTGGCGGCATTAATGATTAAAGCAATTGTGGCCACAAATAAACCCGCTTTATAAACGCTGATCATTGGCCATAATTTTTTAAAGGTCTGAAATGTGGTTTCGTCTTTTTCTGACGCCATCTGATTTTCTGACACGATGTCTTTTGGTTGAGTCATATACACTTCATTTTGATTTAGACAATTCTATTCATTCTAACCCTTTACGCACAATCTGCCTATACCATGGCTGATATTGGTTTATCCTCTTTTGTTCAATTAACCAGCCATTGGTATAAATGGAAATCGTTATTTGTCCGCCATACGCCGTATCCATCCATTGAATGGCATTTTGTTGATAGCGCCTTTTTACATCTTGGCTAGGTAATCCCCATTGATTATTCAGCGCCAGTGAAGCAATCGCAACGCTCGGTTTTATAGATTCGACGAAGGAAGGAAACGAAGACGTTGCACTACCATGATGTGGCACGGTCATGACATCCACATCCGATAACTGGCTATCTCTTATTAATATAATTTCGGATATCGCATCTACATCCCCGGTGAGCAATAGATTAAATTGGCCATCAGAAACCTGAACCACGCATGAATGAGGATTATATGCCCGCTTAACTTGCTTGGGAGGCCAAACAACGTCGAAATTAAGTTGCTGCCATTGCCACTTTTGTCCCTTGATACAAGGTTGATAACCTTCTATATATTCACTACTGCGCTTCCATTGGGGAAATAATGTCGATTCAATATCAGCGCGACCACCAGCATGATCTAAATCGGTATGGCTTATCAGCAAACCAGACAACTGGTGTTCACCACTTTTATGCAGTAAAGGCACAATAATCGAATTGGCAATACTGCCGCCTTGCCAGCTTATTCCTGTATCATATAAAACGCTTTGCTGGTCTTTACGAATAAGCACTGCTAAACCTTGCCCTACATCTAATACCTGTACTTGCCATTCGGGTTTAGGTCGAGCTGGAAAGAATTGCCACAATAAGACAACCAACGCGGTAATATATAGCGTTGAATAAAAACGAAACCGCCAAGCAATCAGCGCAAAAGCAAAAAGTACGCTGACAAGGCTCCAATAATTCGATAATGCTAACCATGCACCTTCAACAAGTTGTAATAACCATAATATCGGCTGAAGAGTGAGATCTGCGAGTCTCCATATTTGTGCAAGCCAGCTGTCATTAATTAACCCAGTATCATTAATCAACCAACCTTGATGAAAAATAGCGGTCAGTATCAAGCATAAGAAAATCACCGGAACCACAATGAAACTTACCCAAGGAATCACCACTAAATTCACAACCGGTGAAATCCAACTGATGCCACCAAAAAAGGCTATACTTAAAAATGCTAGGCCAATAAATAACCCCAACTGGATGATCACCACTTGTCGCCAATTGAACTTAGTGCGCTGATGCTGAGATAAATAAAACCAAAGTGATAAGTAGATAATGACGATAGCGCCAAAAGATAACCAGAAGCTCACTTGCAAAATCGACATAGGCTGACTGGCGAGTATTAAGCTCAAGCTATACAACAGAACTTGCCAAACAGACCAATGAATACCGCTTGCCAACATAAATAAGACTAGGCTGCCCATAATCAAAGCACGCTGTGTTGGTAGTGCAAAACCGGCTAAATAGGCATAAAACAAAGCAACCGCAAAACTAATGATTAAGGGAATAAATCGAAATACAGAATATGAAGAATGCGTTATGCCACATATCAATGATTTAATAGCACAACCGACACTCCACCCTATCGCCATTGCTAGTCCGATATGTAGTCCCGAAATGGCTATTAGATGTGACAAACCAGAATCTCGTAACTGATGCCATTGTTGATCGGATATCAAGCCTCTATCACCAAAAGCTAATGCGATAATGAAAGCTTTTGAGTCAAACCCACTTAGGTAGGAAGTCGCTTTATCGTATAACCATAAACGCCAAGAATGACTTGTTTTGATTCGAAAATTCAAACTATCTTCTGGCTCAATAACCGCTTTACCATGCCACTGATTAGAGACATAATATTGTTCGCTATCAAAGCCTGCATCGTTTAATTGACCGATAATTGGTTTAACTTGAATTTGAAACTGCCAATACTCCCCAAGTTGCGGTTGATTCTCTTCTGGTAGAGCAAAAAATGCCTTTACGGTTGGTCGTGCGTATATCGGTAAATCAATATTATTAATACGCTGTATTGATAAGAGCATTTGTTGACCATGTACCGCTGACTGGACAAAGCTGATCACTTTAGCTTGGGTTGTGACTGAGTTACCTTGAGAAAATAAGGTTTCTGTCACATGGCGATAATGATTGCCATGAATAATCATGATAAAGCACCCAAGTAATAAACCTTGTGCTAAATAGCTAAATGTTTTGCAGTAGTTATTTTTCGCAACGAAAGCATCTTTTGTGAAGAAAAGAACAAGAAATAGTACTACAATCGGCATCACCCAATTGAGTGTCGGCATGGATGACCATAATGCACCACTAGCAATACCAAATATCAAACCGACCAGAATATAATTGCGATTAATATGAGCCACCATTTATGCCAAAGAAATTGATTAAACGCTTCATGCCAGACCATGAAAAAATCAAAAACCAAAAAGCTTTAAAGATTTTTGGTAGCGTTTTATATAATCCCAATTTGTGGTGTTTGAATAGACGCTCAGCAGCTGGAGCTTTTGCTGTTGGTTTATTTATTGCTTTTATTCCATTACCAAGCCAAATGATCATGGCTTCTGGTGCTGCTATTTTATGCGGTGTCAACCTACCCCTTTCGGTTGCTTTAGTTTGGATAAGTAATCCAATTACCATGCCATTTTTGTTCTATTTTGCTTATCACGTAGGCGCATGGCTCATGAAGACTCCTGAACAAGCTTTCCATTTTGAGCTAACTTGGAACTTCTTTATCGAACAAATTAACACCATTGGGCCACCGTTATTACTAGGCTGTTTGGTGTGTGGTGTCGTCCTTGCTATCCTCGGCTATTTCGGTATCCAGGGTTTATGGCGCTATTCTGTTGTTCGTAGCTGGCAGAAACGCCGTTTACGATAGCTTATCGAATAGATAATTCAGCTATTATCGCTACTCAAAATCCAGACAAATAAAAAAGTGCTATCAAGTTAGCGTTCTAAATGAACAAACTTGATAGCACTCTTTTTTTTGAGACAGGTTTAGGATGCGAGTTGCGGGTACGCTACGCGTCGAGTTGCAAGGACACTTCGTTCGAGAGCCGAGCAGCCAGAGAACATTGCAGTAAATAAGGTGGCGAGTAACGTGTTTCGTGTTGCGGCAAAGAATCGCGCTCTTACTCGCAACTCGAAGCGTAGCGCTCTCGAAACTCGCACCTCGCGAAGCGTCTATTTAGCACTTAGCACCGTGGCCGGATTCAACTTACTCGCTCTAGATGCTGGGTACCAAGTCGCTAATAAGCTCAACGTGATTGCGGTACCAGACACTAGTAATACATCCGGCCATGATACGAGCGAAGGTAGAAAGTCGATAAAGTAAATATCGCCCGATAAGAATTGATGACCCATGATGGCTTCTAATCCTTTAATCATCGGAGTGAGATTATACGCCACTAGTACACCAACCACGCTACCAATTACACTTCCTAGCACGCCAGACATCACGCCATACCAAACAAAAATACGTTTGATCAACCCATCACTTGCACCCATTGTGCGTAGAATAGCAATATCAGACGCTCGGTCTTTCACCGCCATCATCAAAGTAGACACGATATTAAAACTCGCTACTCCTATCACTAGCACCATCACTAAATACATAATAGTGCGTACCATTTGAATATCATGATGTAAAAAGCCGTACTTCTCTTTCCAACTTTTCAGATAGGCGTAAACAGGAATAGTTGCGCCAACTTCACGAATAATACGGTCAGCTTCAAAGACTGGCTCAACTTTTAAAGATACGCCGCTGACGCCTTTACCCATCTTCATGTAATCCTGGCCATCTTCTAGTGGAATCATCACTAAACCATGATCGATTTGACCACCTAAAGTTAAAAATCCAGCCACATGAACTCGTACTCGTTTCGGCGCACTCAGTTGTATCTGACCATTTGAAGCAGCTGGTGGAATTAATATGGTAATTGAATCGCCGACTTTCACATTAAGTTTGTCAGCAACTCCTTTACCTAATACGATTTGATTTTGGCCTGCTCTAAAGTTTTGCCATGCTTGTTTATCAACAAATTTAGAAAGGCTTGATACCGCACGTTCATAATCTGGGTCGACGGCACGTACCTCTACCGCTTTAAGTTTGCTGCCGCGCTCTAACAATGCGGTAAAACGGACATAAGGCGCAACCGCTTTCACTTGTTTATTTTTATTCGCAATTGAAGCAATTTGTTGCCAATCTTGAATCGGCTCTCTTACGCCTTCAATTTCCGCTTGTGGAATGACTGATAACACGCGATTTTCTAATTCACGCTCAAAACCATTCATCGCCGATAGGCCAATAATAATCACCGCCACGCCCACCGCAATACCAATGGTAGAAGAGAGCGAAATAAATGAAACTAGCTTATTACGTTCTTTGGCGCGGCTAAATTTAGAACCAATAAATAACGATAAAAACATAATTATTCACCCGATTCTTGTACGGTATGCTCAGGTTTTAGGGTATTTTCGTTCCAATCAAGTACACCGTCTTGCATGGTATATTGCTTATCCATTTTTAAAGCCAGTTGATTATCATGTGTTACCACTAGAAACGCCGTACCAAAATCACGATTAAGTTGACGCATCAAATCATAGATCTCTAATGCGGTTTTTTGATCAAGATTACCCGTAGGTTCATCGGCCAACACAAGATCTGGCTCATTCACTAACGCGCGAGCAATTGCCACACGTTGTCTTTCACCACCCGACAGTTCCGATGGGCGGTGATCTAAACGATGACCTAATCCCACTTTTTCTAATACCGATTGCGCTTTTTGTTTTGCTACATCAGCTTTCTGCTTACCAATCAATAATGGCATGGCTACATTTTCTAAGGCAGTAAAATCCGCCAACAAATGATGGAATTGATACACAAAACCAATATGTTGATTACGCAGTTTTGCTTGTTTATTTCCAGATAGACGTAATAAAGATTGACCGAGTACCGTCACGTCACCATCACTAGCATCATCTAGTGCACCCAGAATATGCAGTAAGGTACTTTTACCTGAACCTGAAGAACCAACAATGGCTAAGAAATCACCTTTATTGATAGATAAACTCACCCCTTTCAACACTTCAGTTTCTAGGTTTCCTTCTTGGTAAGTCTTACTTATATTTTGACAGCTTAATAAAGGGTTCATAATGTATTGCCTTGTAACCACAAAACCACGTAAATCATCGCAGTCTTTGAAAAATAGTTATTCATAACGAAGCGCTTCTGCAGGTTTCACCGAAGCCGCTCGATAAGATGGAAATAGCGTTGCCAGTAGACTTAATCCAATCGCAAGGATAATCACTACCACGATCTGAACAGGTTCAATCACCACCGGCAGTTCAGTGCCCGGTGCAAATAAAGACAAGCTCAAAGCACTCATCACATTATTTAAATTAGCGGCTAGTAATGTGCCTAGTAATCCACCGACTAATGCACCAATCACACCACTACTTGCGCCTTGCACCATAAAGATCGCTAATATCTGATGATTCGACATACCTTGAGTCTTCAAGATGGCAACTTCAGATTGTTTCTCCATCACCACCATGATTAGCGCTGAAATAATATTAAACGCCGCCACGGCAATAATTAGACCAAGCATCAAGCCCATCATATTCTTTTCCATCCGTACGGCTTGGAATAGCTCACCTCGCTGCTCCCGCCAGTCAGACCAAAACCATTTTTCAGGTAATAAATTATTATTGCTTGCTTGTTGTGACAAATCAGCCACCACAAATGGGTCATCGAAAAACAATCGCCAACCTGAAATATGTTTACTTGAATAACGGAGTAATCGCCCAGCATCTTCGATATTAGTCACCATCAACATGCCATCAACATCAGAACCAGTATTAAAGATGCCCGCCACGGTGAAATTACGTTGACTAGGAATACGCCCTAGCGGAGTAAACTGGCTCGCGTTAGTCACCATTAATCGTACTTTAGAGCCGACATTAACATTTAATGTTCGGGCTAAAGTGTGACCTAAAAAAACATGGTAACTTCCAGGTGTCAATTGTGACACTTTCCCCATCATCATACGTTTGGCGATAGGATCTTGCTCTCTTGGTTCAATGCCGACCATTAAACCTGCACTTAACTTAGTGGGACTTTGAATAATCGCTTCACTGCGCACAATGGGAGAAATATCTTCAACATGGGGAATTGTATTTAAAAAAGCAGGTGGTGTATCTGATATTAGGGTTTTATCGTCAGCTTGAGAGATGACCGCTTGAGGAAGCACGCCGAGAATTTTTTGCTTTAATTGCCCTTCAAAGCCATTCATCACAGATAATACAGTCACGAGAGATAGTACGCCGATAGAAATACCAGCAGTCGACATATACGAGACAAATCGGCTGAATTTATCGCCTGATCGACCTTTCAAATACCGCAAACCAATATAGGCCGCAACTGGGTGAAACATTCCAATAATCCCTGAATAAAATAATGAAACCGGAGCATATACCCAAGTAACTTCGCGGTGCAAGTTTCAGCAAAAATAAAACATACTTCTGACGAATGAGGGTGATAAATTGATAAAAAAACAACAATTGTGCACATTCCCTTGATTAGTTTGCCTACATGACGATAATCAAACCACTCAAAGTGCTACAACTAGCGCAACATTCAATTTATAAAAGCCTAATCGAATTATGTCTGAATTATCATCCACGTCAGCGTCTTCTCTTTTGCAACTGCCACTGCCAACTAAAGCCGGTGACAAAAAGCACATAGGCCAATTAGTCGGTGGCTCATTAGCACTATCTATTGCAGAGTTTACCGAACAACATTCAGGGGTAACCTTACTTGCTGTACCTGATCCGCAAATCGCGATAAAGCTACAGCATGAAGTCAGCCAATTCACTGGTCATTCAGTGTCTTTATTCCCTGATTGGGAAACGTTGCCGTATGATAACTTTTCTCCGCATCAAGATATTATCTCAGACCGTATCGCACAGCTATATCAGTTACCAACACAGCAAAACGGCTTAATCATCATTCCAATCAGTACGCTATTGCAGCGTCAATCACCAAAAGACTACTTACTCAAAACCACATTGATGGTCAAAAGTGGTGACCTTTATTCACTTGATAAACTGCGTATGCAACTGGAAAGTTCTGGTTACCGTCATGTCGATCAAGTGTTTGGACCGGGTGAATATGCCAGCCGTGGTTCGATTATCGACCTTTTCCCAATGGGCTGTGATAATCCATATCGTATTGACTTTTTTGATGATGAAATTGATAGCATTCGTACGTTTGATGCTGAAACTCAACGCACTATCGAAGATATAAAAGAAATCCGCCTACTACCTGCTCATGAATTCCCAACTACCGAAGCAGCGATAGAAGATTTCCGCATTCGCTGGCGTCAACGTTTTGAAGCACGGCGTGAGCCAGAATCCGTTTACATGCAAGTTTCCAAAGGCACTTGGCCTGCTGGTATTGAATACTGGCAACCATTGTTTTTTGAGCATACCGATACCCTATTCGACTACCTACCAGAGAGCACCTTGCTACTGACGCTTGGTGAACTAGAAAAAAGTATTGATATCTTCTTAACCGATGCTGAACATCGCTTTGAACAACGCAAAGTCGACCCACTACGCCCATTACTTGAGCCACACGAATTATGGCTAAAGAAAGATGAGCTATTTAGCTACTTCAAAGGCATGCCTCAAGCGACCTTATCGATTGAAGCGGTAGAAGATAAAGCCGGACGTAAAAACGCCTCTGTTAGCCTTCTGCCTAATTTACATGCCCAGCATCAACTGAAAGAACCTCTTGCCGCACTGCGTCAATACCTTGAGCAATATTTGGCGGACCACCCACAAGGTAAGGTTATCTTTTCGGTAGAATCTGAAGGTCGCCGTGAAGCCTTAAATGAGCTATTAAACCCAATAAAAGTAAAACCGAAAGAATGCGACAGTCTCGCCCAAGCTTTAGCTTCTAAGCACAAGTACTCTCTAGTACTCGGCTCAACCGAACACGGTTTTGTTCATCACTCCCCTGACTTTGCCTTTATCTGTGAAAGTGATGTGCTTGGTGACAGAGTGATCCAACGTCGCAAAAAAGATCGAAAAGCGGTCAATAGCGATACCGTAATTCGCCATCTTGCGGAATTAAAACCCGGCCAACCTGTGGTGCATTTAGATCATGGTATTGGTCGCTATATCGGTTTACAAACCTTAGAAGCTGGTGGGTTGACCACAGAATACGTCACCCTTGAATACTTAAATAATGCAAAATTGTATGTGCCAGTTTCATCACTGAACTTAATCAGCCGTTACTCAGGTGGTGCAGAAGAAACCGCACCATTACATAAACTGGGTAGTGATGCGTGGAATAAAGCTCGTCAACGTGCGGCAGAAAAAGTCCGTGATGTGGCCGCTGAGCTCCTAGATGTTTACGCCAAACGTGAAATCAAAAAAGGCTTTAAGTTCATTCACGATAAAGAACAATACGCGCACTTTAAAGCGACTTTCCCGTTTGAAGAAACTGATGACCAGTCTATGGCTATTAACGCAGTTCTCTCCGATATGTGCCAAGCAAAGGCAATGGATAGATTAGTCTGTGGTGATGTTGGCTTTGGTAAAACTGAAGTGGCTATGCGCGCGACATTCCTTGCGGTCGATAACAGCAAGCAAGTTGCGGTACTAGTACCAACAACCCTCCTCGCTCAACAACATTTTGAAAACTTCCGTGATCGTTTCGCCAATCTACCGGTACGAGTTGAGGTGCTATCACGCTTTAAATCGGCTAAAGAGCAAAAACAAATTCTAAATGATATCACCGAAGGTAAAGTCGATATTATTATCGGTACCCATAAGCTGCTGCAAGATGATATTAAATTCCGCGATCTCGGTTTATTGATCGTCGATGAAGAACACCGCTTTGGGGTACGTCAAAAAGAAAAAGTCAAAGCGATGCGCGCCGATGTGGATATTCTTACTCTCACCGCGACACCGATCCCCCGAACTTTAAACATGGCAATGAGTGGTATGCGTGATCTATCGATTATTGCCACACCACCAGCGCGACGTTTGGCTATCAAAACCTTTGTCCGTCAAAGTGAAGACAGTGTGATTCGCGAAGCGGTACTACGTGAAATCATGCGCGGTGGCCAAGTCTATTTCTTACATAATAATGTTGAAACCATTGAAAAAGTTGCCGAAGGTTTAACCAAGTTGATTCCAGAAGCTCGCGTGATCACCGCCCACGGACAAATGCGCGAACGTGAGCTTGAAGGCATTATGAATGACTTCTACCACCAACGTTTTAACTTGCTTGTTTGTACCACCATTATCGAAACCGGTATCGATGTACCAACCGCCAATACCATTATTATGGATCGTGCTGATAAACTCGGTTTAGCACAGCTTCACCAATTGCGTGGTCGTGTTGGTCGCTCACATCACCAAGCCTATGCTTATTTATTAACACCACATCCAAAAGCGTTAAGTAAAGATGCGGTAAAACGTTTGGATGCGATTGCCTCACTCGAAGACCTAGGTGCAGGCTTTACACTGGCAACTCACGATCTAGAAATTCGTGGGGCTGGTGAATTATTAGGTGATGATCAAAGTGGACAAATTCAGTCTGTCGGTTTCTCGCTATATATGGAGATGCTAGAACAAGCAGTCAATGCGTTAAAAGAAGGCAAAGAATTGTCATTAGACGAACTTTTACGTGAACAAACTGAAGTAGAATTACGCTTACCAGCATTACTGCCAGATGACTACATTCCAGACATCAATACTCGTTTATCCATGTATAAGCGTATTGCCAGTGTGAATAGTGAGTCGGAATTAGCAGAAATGAAAGTGGAGCTGATTGATCGCTTTGGCAGCTTACCCGATGCTGCGAAAAACTTATTAGTGATCAGTGAAATGAAACTTCAAGCTGCTAGAATACAAGCGAAAAAAATTGAAGCACATGACAAAGGCGGTTTTATTGAGTTTTCACCAAATGCAGACATAAACCCTGCATTCTTGGTACAATTACTACAATCATCACCGAAAAAATTTGCAATGGAAGGGCCCACTAAGTTCAAGTTTACTGTACCATTAACAGATAGACGGGAACGAGTCAGATTCATTAACGATTTACTGATCGACTTTCAGAAAAATCGTTTACCAAAAGTTGGCTAAGCGCTAGACAATTTAGCAATAACCACACAATTTATTATATTAGCTAAGGTACTATCTACATTAGAAGTCTAAAGCAGAAGTACCTTTGATTACGGAGTAACAATGAAAAAACTGATTATATTCCTATTGGTTTTTGTTTCATTACCAACATTTGCACGATCTTTTTCTATCGAAATGATCATTTTTAAGCGTAATGTGGAGCCATCACAAATTAATGAATCTTGGCCACAAGACCTTGAGCCGATTAGTTTTGAACGCGCATTTTCATACCGTGATAGCAACCTAATGTCGCAGCATAGAGCGGGTCTACTTCCAAGTGGTTATTACAATCTAAACAGACAATATCAAGCATTAGAACGTCACGCTGGGTTTAAACCATTAGTTCACGTGGCTTGGTCTCAAAATGATCGTGGTGAAAGTACATCCCCCATCTTCCACATTCAAGCGGGAGAAGATTTTTCGGATAAATTTGCCCCTGATGGACGCTCTCTTAAAGAAATCGCGAAAGACGGCACACCGACTTCCATTGAAAAAGAGCCTCTATATGAGCTAGATGGTACAGTTCAGGTTTATGTACAACACTACCTATACTTGAAAACCAATCTAGACTTACGCATCCCTGGACAAAATGAAGTCGTATTACAAGACTCCGTTATTGACCCATCAAATGAAGATAACGATGAAGATGTTCAAGTGGGTAACCTAGAACCCGTTAAACCAAAAGTTGAAGTTCAAGACTTTTTGAATAGCTACCGTATGCAGCAAAAACGAAAAATTAGAAGTGGTGAAGTACACTACTTAGATAATCCATTCTTAGGTGTGATTATCAATATCCGTAAGCTGTAATAGTGTTCTAAAATAGAATAATTCTGAATCAAGAGGCCATCATGGCCTCTTTTTAATTGCATCAATACAGGTGAACGATGACCCCAGATCATACTTTACTGACCGATAGGCTAAAATTGCGCATGATTCATGCTGATGAAAGTGAACGCTTTGCGGATGCAATTCAATCATCCCCTTCTCTCTACCCATGGCTTGATTGGTGTCATTCAGCATTTACCGTTGAAGAAGCGATGGACTTTCTCATGCACACTCGCTTAAATTGGCTCAAAAATAATGCCTACGGATTTGGTATCTACCATCAACAAACCAATGATTTTATTGGGATGGTGGCATTAACCGACTTATCACCTAGTTTCAATATGGGGACGATTGGTTACTGGGTATGTGACCAACACCAATCCAATGGCTACGCCAAAGAAGCCCTACAAGCCCTTATTAACTTTTGCTTCACACAATTACATCTCACTCGTCTTGAATGCATCTGTGCCCCTAACAATGCGCTTAGTCATCATATTGCACTCAGTTGCGGAGCAGAAAAGGAAGGACTGGCTCGTAATCGCTATTTATTCGATGGCAAACCTAAAGATGGGATCGTATTTTCATTTATACCCAAGTAATACCAATTCCAATAAATAACTGATCTTCTTAGCTTGTTAAAAAACTCATTGAAATATTTAATAAATACAAAAAAGCCCATCACAACGATGGGCTTTCATTTTTTAGATTCAATTATTAAGTAACGATGACTCTTAGTGTAACTTTAAGTTTGGACGCAATACTCGGTTAATTCGCCCTACCAGCATCATTAAACCGGTTTTAAAGCAGCCGTGTAAGGCAACTAGGTGCATACGATAAAGTGAAATGTACACTACTCGTGCAATACGCCCTTCAATCATCATAGAACCTTTGGTTAAGTTACCCATTAAGCTACCTACGGTAGAAAAGCGACTTAGTGACACTAGTGAACCATGATCTTTATAAGTATATGGTTTTAATGCGTGTTCATTGATTTGCGCCACAATATTACGATAAGCCAGACTTGCCATTTGGTGTGCTGCTTGGGCACGAGGCGGAACAAAAGAACCATCTTTTTGCTGGCAAGAGGCTAAATCACCAATCACATAAATCTCATCATCACGTGTTGATTGTAGCGTATCTTTCACAACTAATTGGTTAATGCGATTTGTTTCTAAACCTGCAATATCTTTCATGAAATCAGGGGCTTTTATACCCGCCGCCCACACCATG
Organism: Vibrio algivorus; assembly: GCF_002218005.2. Classification (GTDB taxonomy): domain Bacteria; phylum Pseudomonadota; class Gammaproteobacteria; order Enterobacterales; family Vibrionaceae; genus Vibrio; species Vibrio algivorus. The sequence continues at coordinate 1,005,774 of NZ_AP018678.1, read as the reverse complement.
AGTTGCGCGGGGATACGCTCACCGTCTTTGGTTATTAAACCTTGCTCGTCCGCTTGTGTCACCATAGTAGCTGTACGAACATTTACGCCTAACTTAGTTAATTCATTGTGTGCTGCTGATGAAATTCTTGGCGGCAACGCAGGTAAAATACGCTCTCCTGCTTCAACTAGGCTCACATTCAGTTTGCTTGAATCTAAATCTTCAAAACCGTATGTGTGCAGTTCTTTAATTGCATTGTGTAACTCAGCTGAAAGCTCAACGCCTGTTGCGCCACCACCCACAATCGCAATATCCACTTTACCTTCACCGTGTTTTGCATGAAGCTTTAAAAACAAGTTATTCATTTCTTTACGGAAACGGTGCGCTTGCTCTGGGCTATCTAAAAAGATGCAGTTTTCTTTCACGCCAGGGGTATTAAAGTCATTTGATTTAGAGCCAATCGCCAATACGAGAATATCGTATTCAATTTCACGACTTGGAATCAGCAGTTCATTGCTTTCATCTTTAATTTCACTTAATGAGATAACCTTACGCTCACGGTCAATTCCATCTAAGCTGCCCATTTGAAAATCAAAATGATGATTTTTGGCATGAGCACGATAACTTAATGCATCAACACCTTCATCTAACGAACCGGTTGCCACCTCATGTAACAATGGTTTCCATAAGTGACTTGCGTTACGATCGACTAACGTAACACTCGCACGTCTTTTACGGCCTAATGTTCGGCCCAATTTTGTGGCAAGCTCTAAGCCACCAGCACCACCGCCTACTACAACGATTCGCGTCATCTGACACTCCTAAATATATAAAGATAAAATTGATTCAGCTCGGCTCATACCCAGCTGATAGATTCTTCATGCTTTTCGATACGATGAGGTTAGCTTGTGTGCGAAACCTAAAAGGGTCATCTTTGAGAGATGAAAAAAGTTGTATGTATCGGTGAGATCAAATTGTGAAGTAAAGGTCATTTTTCATTCTATTTATTGGGAAAATTTGATCTAGCTCATTATATCCAGACCTAAAGTAGGATCAATAGAAAGTAACAATTAATAAAAAAGAGCCAATGATTGGCTCTTCTTTATAGTTACAAATTGTGAATTGCTAATGAATTATGCCAATTTGAAAGCTTTTATTGTTTGCAGATGTTGAGAGATTTTCTTAAATTTATGCGCTTCAGATTCATCCCATACCACCTTGTAATATGGTGACAATGCTTCATAACTATCTTGATTATCTCTGATCTCATCATTGCTAGATAAAAACACAAGGCAATTCTCTTTATTCTGATCTCGATAATCTTTAATGCATTTAGTCGCAATATCAGCATACTCTTCGGGACGATCAATACGACCTTGCATGTTGTCTTCTGGATGCAGATTAGGATTGAAAATAGCTTGTTTAATCCCACATAAGAAACCAATACGTTCTGACCAATAACCACCGAGGCCAACACCACAAATAAGCGGTGACGGATCATCGCTTTGTTCAACAACTTTAGTCACTTCTTTTAGAAGGTGTTGCATATCATGCTTAGGGTGAAGTGTACTGTAATTAATAAAACGAACATCTTCATCGATGAATTGAAGTTGTAATACTTTTTCGTGATTCCCTGGGCTTGTGCTATCAAAGCCGTGTAAATAAATGATCATTGAACCATCCTCAGTTCTCGTTCGATAGTGTATACCCAAGTGGCTTCAAAGTGCAGAATTCAGAGCTATCATCTTGAAGCCACCTGGGTATAATCTACCATGAATACTATGGTTTTAAAGTCTTGTTTCTACGATTATTAATGACGATATTAAGAAAAGTGACCTATGTTCGCTCTTCCGACTAGAATCATCACTATTCAGGCAAGTCTAATTGCCGGGTTAACACTTCAATCGCCTGCTTATCTGATGTGCGTTGATGCAAAGAAAAGTTAACTTGATGCCACAACAACGCCATAAAGCGTAAGTATGGTAGCCACTCTTCTACAATAGCAATGAACTGTGCCTTATCGATATCTAAGCCTCTAAGCTCTAGATAACACTCAACACTTTCTTTAACATTAAGTTGCTCGGCTAATATCGTCGTCGCTAAATCCACAACAGGACTAGAAATCGCTGCATATTCCCAGTCAATCACTACCAAGTCTAAATTTGCTTTTTGAATAATATTATAGCTACCTAAATCAAAGTGGCAGAGACAAGGTGCTAAAATCGATTCTGTTCGATTTCTTAATTCATCATATTGCTGATAAAAAGCTTCAAACCATTGCTGATAGCGAGTTGTTTGCTGCTGACTAGGTAATGATTGCCAATAGTTTTGAATACAGGATTGATAATCAAAAATAGGTAAAGAATGAGTTTGAGGAAGAGGATATTGATGCAGAGAAACTAGACACTTCACCACTAAAGTAGACAGCTGTTCACTATGCTGTCCCATTAAAGTCAAGCCATCCACCCACTCAACCAATAGGCCTTGTGGTAATAATGCTTGAACGCTCGGTGATAAAGCAAAACCTTCGAGTATATTGAGGACTTCGAATTCATTAGAGCGGTTAATAGAAAAGGACTGGGTAGAAACAGAATGTGGCCGCCACACATAGTGACGACCACATGAGGTAGTGATTTTCCAACATTGATTGGTTAATCCACCTTGTAATGGCTGAATATCAGAAATACTCTCAGGCCACTGAGCTTGAAGAGCGATTAAGCTTGGATCTTGCTTAATGTATTGTTCTTTCAAACTCGTGACCTTATCCAGTAAAAGGTATTACATGCCAAATAGGCTTTTTGACTCTTGCTTACGGATCTCAGTTTCATCTGCCCATTCGATTAGACCCGTTTTTAAATCCATTAAACGCATCGTCATTTTGTAATAAACATCTTTATCATTACCCGCTTCTTTTACGATGCTAGATAGGTTGCCGTATAACATGTACTGAGCACCCATCATTTGACCAAACTTAATGGCGCTAGTTTGATCAACTAATTCATCGTTATTTTGGAAGTTAAGCTGCTTACGCACGTCCTCTACTTTAGTCATATCAACAAAACGGAACTTACCAGAGTTCAACATTTTGGTGCTCACTGAGTCAGTGATTGATTCAGTATCGATATGTTCGCTGGTTTTGTTACGAATGCTATCAACGTAAGCAATCGGACGACCTTCAATTGCCGCTACTGAGCCAGAAGAAAGCATGCTATCTACCATCTCATTCGCAATTTTTTGTAAATCTGTCGAACCGAAATCTACGGTTGTTGTTTCAGCAGCATTAGCGTCACCATACTGAACCTTATTTGAACAACCACCTAGAATGACTGCTAAACCTATTAATGCAATTGCCGTTTTCTTCATGTGTTACTTCCTTTGATTAATCTTGTGGGCGAATTTGAATACGAAAATCGGTCGCATTCGGATTCACAGACACTTCATTTAAAGTCATTGATTCATAACCGCGCAGGATAAATTGACGCCAAGCACCTTGCTTCGCATTCACTTCCAAACCTTGATCATCATACCAATAAAAGCGGTATTGGAGATTTTGCGTATCTTGAGAGTTATTGGTAATTTTCACCAAACCGCGAGTATTACCATTGTTTTCCTGAGTATCGATATTATCAATTGTCAGGTCATCATCTAACGCAGAATCGCTGTATAAAACTTGTTGGCTGGCACTATCGATACGCAATCCTGCAGTATTACTACTTGAACATCCTGCTAATGCCACTAGACCTAAGCCTGCTACTAACCATTTCTTCATCGAATTGCTCCTAATTGTTTGTGCCATATTGTCACTGCATTCCCTTGACGTGAAAGCCAGACAAAAGTGCGTTGATTCGGTTTTATATCAATTGCATATTGTTTACTACCCGCAGAGATAGTGTGTTGCCCTGCTGTCAAATATGCACTACTACTAAACACCTGAGCAGGTAATGTTTGCCAACTACGAGTATCAGGTTGTTCTGTCACAATATTCCATATATTCACTAAAGCATTGGATATACCTGAATCATCTGCTTTTGCTGCTTGGTGTCTTAACTGATCTTTAGTATATAACCTTAAACCTTGTTTAAGAACCATGGCAGGAATTCGCTCACTCAAATCATTCTGGGCCATCAAGTTTGTATCCGCTAAAAGACTCGTCTTTAATGGTTCAGTATCTAAAGTGGCTGGTGAGAAATTTTGTACTTTGATATTTTTATAAACTGGCAACGCCACACTATAAAACTTGGTTTTACCTGAACTATCCCATATCGGTAATGATAAACGCCAATTACCACGCTGAGCCACAACACCACGCTCATCAATAACAATCACTTGCCCATAACCTTGTGGCATTGATTTAGGTTCACCATATTGTTTGAGCAAAGAATCAAGGTCTTGTCGCATGCCTAATCGCTTAGCCATTCGAATGGTTGCATCAATGATTTCTCGGTTATTTGGGTTGACCGCTAACGCACGTTTATAGTCAATATAGGCATCATTTAGCTGATTGTCGGCTTCATAAAGTACGGCTGACAAATACAACAAATAACCATTTTGTACCGCTTGTAACGTCTTACCCGCATCTGGGTATTGTGAAAGGATACTGCCTAAGTTTGGTTGCACCCCATTATTTTTCATTTTTTGCTGAGCATCTTTTAGCTCATCTTCACGACGTTTTTTTGCTTTTTCCTGAACCTGATTCGCTCGGCGCATTTCAACCAAAGCGCTTTGCAGATCGTTTTTCTGTAGGTAGTTTAAACCTAGATATAAATGTAAATAACCCAATTCATAATCAGCAGGATCATAAGTCGTTAAATTGTCATTTGTTGCCAGAGAGCCAGCTTGATTCGCACCTTCTGAAAGTGAAATCGTAGCCCGATCATTTAACACTCTTACCGCTTTGTCACTTAATTGAAAGGCCGTGAAACTATTCGGGTAGTTTTCGGCAAGGAATGACACTCTGCCCTTTTCCATATTACTTAAAACTGGCCCGCCAACCTCAGACTCCACAAGTTCTGATTCCGCACTTTTATAATCACCATCCACCACATCTTTGTAGACATCTTCATTCTGTGCCGAGTAATGGCTAAATAGATTCCCCGCCGAAAGATTGGCACAAGCACTCAATGTCACACTAAAAAATACCGCTAAACTGGCTTTAATCACTTTACGCCAAGGCATTACATCCATGTTTTTTAAGATTAGAATTTGCATTGATTTAATCACGTTTACGGTTATTCAGTTCGCTTTCACGCCTAAGAACTGGATTCATTATTTCGGGGGTTAACTCACTAACATCGGACCTAATGGCTCACCACCGACTAAGTGCATGTGGATGTGATACACCTCTTGCCCACCATGAGCATTACAATTCACAATTAAGCGGTAACCATTTTCAGCAATACCTTCTTGTTTGGCTAGTTTCTTAGCAACAGTAAATAAACGGCCCATCACCAGTTCATCTTCTTCTTCAACATCATTAGTTGTTGGAATTAACTTATTAGGAATAATTAAAATATGGCTTGGCGCTCTTGGGCTAATATCACGAAAAGCAGTGACTAAATCATCTTGATACAACATATCGGAAGGGATTTCTTTATTAATGATCTTAGTAAATATTGTTTCTTCAGCCATTTTAATCTCCTATTGCCATCGTGCTTAATGAGTTAATTTGAGTATCCTCAAGATGCCAAATACAACGCTATCACCTTGAAGTGCCTCGAATGTCTAAGTATGCGCTAACCCTAGTGATATAACAATATTTTCTCTACTTACTGAGAGATTTAGGCAACTGATATTTCAAGTGAAAAACCTTACTGTTGGGAACTTCCTACCCTTTTTATAGTCTAGTTAATCAGTGGCGATAGAAGATTTATACTCAAGTAGACATCAGCTGGGTGTGACAATAAATAAGGTTAATACTTGTTATTGTTAAAATTCAGCTACATATTATATCTAAGTAACCTCAAGATGAAGCTCCCCAAGAGCAAGTTAAAACTCGCACCTTGAGGTCACAGATATAAAAGTCGCCTCTAGAACACGACATCTTTTCGTTACTCCATTTTCAATGTGATTCTATAGGCCCACAACAGTTCGACTACTTACCTATCTTATGTCTAGTACAGTAAAGGTTAGTTGTTGATTTCACTAGTAACAACAATTAGCGACATACGCTACAAAGGAATAACCATGGCGGTTCATATTGGAATCATAGATCAAGACCCTGTTCGTTTAATTACCCCTCTTTTAGATAACCGTTCTGAATGTACTCACATGGTATTCATCGGTGATGATGCTCAACGAGAAATGTATCAAAGGCTGAATCAAGTACTTGAGTTTCGTGGTATTGGCTCTGAGTTTTTCGAAATCCCCGGTACTATTTATACGTCAGCGATCAAACAAAAAATTAAACAGTTAGCCGAGCAGTTAAAAAGTCGAAATGAGCAAGTTTACTTAAATGCCAGTTGCGGATTACGACATCGACTCTTATCTGTTTATGAAGTAATTCGCAGCTATAATTGGCCCATTTTCGTAGTCGAACCTTTCAGTGATAGTCAATGCTGGCTTTACCCAGATGATAAGCCCGAACAGCAAGTTCAAGATCATATTCGTATCAGTGACTACCTCACTATTTTTGGTGCTCGTAGTGAGTTTCCAACACATGAGATCCCTGCCCCTTTAGATGCAAAACTGCATGAATTAGGCAAACGCTGGGCAAGTAACGCATTAGAATTGGGCCCAGGCCTTGCCACATTAAACTACTTAGCCACCACATGCCGTAAAGAACAAAAACTTGATGTTGCGCTTACCGAGAAACAACAAGGCTATAAAGAACTTGATTGGCTCATTTCTGATTTAGTCGATATTCAACTTGCCACTTATCAAAATGGGATTCTTGAGTTTTTCAACGAAGATGCAAGACGCTTCTCCAATGGTGAGTGGTTAGAAAACCTTGTACACAACACAGTACGAGAAATACAAGATGAACTGCCTACCATTCAAGACCATTCATTAAACGTGCAAGTTTATCGTGAGAGTGCGGGTAGAGAAGTTCGTAATGAATTGGATGTTGCCACTGTGGTCAATAACAAACTGCATATCATCGAATGTAAAACCAAGGGCATGCGTGATGATGGTGATGACACGCTGTATAAACTGGAGTCATTACGTGACTTGCTTGGTGGGCTGCAAGCACGCGCGATGTTGGTAAGTTTCCGACCATTACGTCATAACGATATTTCTCGTGCCCAAGACTTAGGTTTAGCGTTAATTGGCCCAGAAGAATTAAAAGATTTAAAAACCCACTTAACTACTTGGTTTAATGAAGCCGGTGGACAAATAGAAAAGTTATAATACGGCCTATATTCAAGTAACTTTTATATAATAATGCCGATTCCAATAAATAATTGATCGAGTTAGTTGAACTGTCATCTTGGAGAGTGATGAAGGAGCGAATTCAAGATCTCCAAACTCGATTTGAGTCTCAATGCCGTCTTAAATATCAACACGCTGTGGGAGATTCCTGATGTCGCCTAGGCTCCTCGGAATGACGGGGAATTTTAAATTATTATGGTATCCAAATTGTATAAAAAGCCCAGATAGACTCATTTTACACTTGTCTATCTGGGCTAGTTTTTATACCCAAGTAACTTGGGTATAGGTTCAAATCAAAACGATTTACAGCATTTTTCTCGCCGCTTCTACGACCACTTTAATAGAGTTAATTTCTGCTTGTTTTAGCTTCTCATGATCTGGAATTTCATCTTGGCTACGGTTTACAATCACACCCGCAACACAACCCGCTTTCAAACCTGAGCTTGCGCACATGGTTAACAACGTGGCTGATTCCATCTCAAAGTTTAATACCCCCATTTCCTGCCACTCTTTCATTGAGCCTTGGAATCGAGAAACAACACGACCAGTGAATGTATCGTAACGCTCTTGACCTGGGTAGAAAGTGTCACTTGATGCAGTAACGCCGGTATGAACCGTACAACCTGAATCAATCGCGGCTTGTTTCATTGCGGTTGCTACATCAAAATCAGCAACTGCTGGAAATTCCATCGGAGCGAAATGCAAGCTAGCACCATCAAGGCGAACCGAGCCAGTAGTCACAATCATATCACCGACATGAAGGTGCGGTTGGATTGCGCCAGTAGTACCGACACGCAAGAAAGTACGAACCCCTAATTGAGCTAATTCTTCCACCGCAATCGAGGTTGAAGGGCCACCAATACCAGTAGAACACACCACCACTGACTTACCATCTAGTTTGGCGCGGAACACGGTATATTCACGGTGGCTGGCTAAAAACTCTGGCTCATCCATTAAATTAGCAATTTTTTCAACGCGAGCTGGATCGCCAGGAATAATCGCTAATGTTGCGCCATTAAGGTCTTGCTTATTTACACCTAAGTGAAAAACATTTTGAGTATCTGTTGGTGCCACAATGTGCTCCTTACTTTTACTAGAAAGTTTTATTAATAACTAAAAAATCATTGCCGCTACTCTAATCGAGAATACCCAACAAATAAGTGATATCAATCACATCAGCAATGAAACATAATTAAAATTAATCATGAAAAAACGATTTGCATCACACGATATCCAGATCTTGATATTAAAAAAGGTCGCACTTTACATGCGACCTCGCTGAAAATTCTATTTGATAAGAAATCAGACTGGATGCTTAAAACAATTATCTAAATTATCACTCACCGCTTTTAATACCTCACGACGAGAAATAATACCCACTAGCTTTTTGTTTTCGACAACTGGATACACTTTAGGCTTACCTTCTTGCATCATATTAGCCAGTTCAATCACTGACATTTCAGGGCTAATAGTCAAAGGTTCCGTTCTCATACAATCGCCAACCACATGAGTATCTTGGCAATGGTAACTCACTTGAACCAATCGGTTGAGTAAGTCTTGTTCAGACAAAAAGCCCACAACTTCATTTCTATCGTTAACCACTGGACCACCGATATTAATCGCGTTCAATACTTTATCCAATGCCGTAGACAACGACATATCAACGGTAAAAGTGACCGCTCTAGGGCGCATATAATCTCGAACTTTTAATGATGGCATAAAGTACTCCTTGAGATTGTTATCATTCTAATTACTTGAGTATCGTCTAATTTCTTGATTTTACTAAATGGATTTAAGCAATTTCATTAATAGATTATGCCAATGGGTGATCCGGCTCTCGGATTCCATTGGCTTAAACCCATACCCAAGTGACTTCAAGATGCAGAATTCAGAGCTATCATCCACACCTTTAGACAAGGAAGATTGACGAAGGAATGTAGGCACCTTTCAAATCAATCTGACGCAGTATAAAGGTGTGGATGAAGCTCCCGAAGGGCAAGTTAAAACAAGCTTTATGCTGCGTTAAATTGAACAGAGATAGAATAGCTATGATCATGTCCAATTTGTCTTGCCTAAAGCTTGTTTTATTCTTGCTGAAACTCGCACCTTGAAGTTACTTGGGTATAGGCATATTAATTTACTTTTTTCTTGTCTCATTCACAGGAGAAAATTGATAAAGCTCAGGGCGGCGGTGTTTTAAGTTAGTCACCGAACCTTCACTATGCAGCAATTTAAGTTTTGATAAATCAACATCGGCATAGATCATCATTTCGGTATTAGGATCGGCTTCTGCAATGATTGCGTCATGTGGGAAATAGACATCCGAAGGTGAAAATACTGCCGATTGGGCATATTGAATATCCACATTATCCACACGCGGTAAGTTACCGACACTACCGCTGATCGCAACGTAGCATTCGTTTTCAATCGCTCGTGCTTGAGCACAAATACGTACTCTCAAATAACCATTTTTAGTATCTGTCCAAAATGGAACAAACAGAATTTGTACACCTTGTTCTGCTAACATACGACCTAATTCTGGGAATTCCACATCGTAGCAAATCAAAATACCCACTTTACCGGCATCAGTTTCAATCACCTTAACTTTATCGCCACCTTCAATGACCCAGTCCCATTCTTCATGTGGGGTAATGTGTATTTTATATTGCTCTTCGATACTTCCGTCACGGTGTAACATGTATGCAACGTTGTACATCTTTCCGTCTTGCTGAATCGGTAAGCTACCAGCAATGATATTGATGTTATAAGTGACAGCTAAGTGAGAAAAACGCTGAATAATTTCATCAGAGTATTCGCTCAAGTAGCGCATCGCTTCTACAGAACGCAGATCAGGTGCTAGTCCCATTAGCGGAGCACTGAAAAACTCGGGGAATAAGGCAAAATCAGACTGGTAATTTGCAAGAGAAGTAATAAAGAATTCAGCTTGATTAACGAGATCATCTAGAGACATCACATGACGCATTTGCCACTGTACTACCCCTATACGAACAATACTTTTTTCCGTTCCATGAATAGAATCTGCTTCTTCTTCATAAAAGATATTATCCCACTCAAGCAACGTGCCATAGCCTTGTGATTTATCATCTTCAGGTAAATAACCACGCATTAAGCGCTTAATATCAAAATCATTAGAAAGCTGGAAAGACAGGATTGGGTCATGGATCTCTTGACGCTTGACCTTATCGATATACTCACTGACTCTCATTTGTTCGGAATATTGTTTAAAGCCTGGAATGCGGCCACCAGTCAGAATCGCTTTTAAGTTATTCGCGCGGCACATCTCTTTACGAGCTTCATATAAACGACGACCTAAACGTAAGCCTCGGTAATCTGGGTGCACAAAAACATCCAAGCCATATATCGCATCACCTTTAGGGTTATGCTGAACAACATCATTCGCATTAACTAGGTCGCTGTTTTTATGCGGCAAACTAAAGCGGCTATAATCCACTTTCATCGTCAGCGCCGCACCAATCATCTTTCCACTATCTTCAATACAGATTTGCCCATCAGGAAATTGGGTCACTAAATCCATAATGGTCGACTCTGGCCAAGCACCACCTACATCTGGAAAGACAAGATCCATTAAGGCTGCCAGCTCTTCATAATCGTCAGGAGTAAGTGTTCGTAAATTTAACAGCGGTGTATTATTTTCATCCATAAATTTTTTTGCTCCAATCAAATGCTTAATTCCATTATGAGACTTCCATTAATAAATTCTAGTCTTGATATTCACATTCTTTACAATACGTATAGCCAACAGTATTAATTTTCAACAAAACATCAACTAGTGGTTATTATTCAATCATCGCTTTGCTATCATGCACTTATCTAATTTCCCATACCTTTCTTTAGAGCCTTATGAAAAAAATGTTCTATTCCCTATTTCCAGGGAATCAACCTGATCAAACGTCAGTATCCTTGCTGTTTACCTGCTTTTTTGTCGGGATTGCGGGGGCATTTACCATGCCTACTATGAGTTTGTTTATCTCAGAGGAAGTCGGCGCTCGCCCTTTTCTCATCGGGGTCTTTTTCATGGTCATGACGATTTCAGGGGTATTGGTAAGCCAAGTGATTGGTTGGTGGTCAGATCAAGGAGTAGACCGAAAAAACTCATTCTGATCTGTAATATAATGGGAGCGATAGGGTTTATTGTCTTTGCATTTAACCGTAACTACTGGGTTTTATTAGCGACATCAGCCATTTTTGTTAGTACAACTTCCGCTTCTATTCCTCAAGTATTTGCACTTGCCAGAGAAATTTTAGACCGAAAAACGCACACATCCGAGACTTTTAGCTCACTACTCAGAGCGCAGATATCTCTCGGTTGGGTAATTGGGCCACCGATTGCGTTTTTTATTGCAACGGGAATAGGCTTTACCCAATTATTCTTACTCGCCGCCAGCATGTTTATTATTTTATGCTTAGTCGCTCATTTTACTTTGCCACAAATTGAGCCTACCCCGAAACATAACCAATTTGACCCTAGTGACTCGATTTGGCGTGATAAAAATATTTTGCTGTTGGCTCTGTCATTCGTATTTATGTATTGCGCCAACAACATGTACATCATTAGTATGCCGTTATACATAACTCATGAGATGGATTTAGATTCATCGGCTGCTGGTTTAATGATGGGAACCGCAGCCTTTATCGAGATCCCAATAATGTTACTATCTGGTCGTTATGCACTGCGTTTTGGCAAAAAGAACATCATTTCAGCAGCCGTACTTGCGGGTAGCCTGTTTTATATCGGTATCATTGTAAATACTAGCTATATCGGATTTGTATTATTGCAATTTCTCAACGGTATTTTTATTGGCGTGACCGCAGCGCTCGGGATTTCCTACTTCCAAGATTTAAAACCTAAAAAGATGGGGCAAATCACAACATTATATTCTAATGCGATTAAAACAGGAGGCGTGTTAGGAGGTGTTTTTGCCGGTATTATTGCTGACATTTATAGTTTCCAAGCCGTATTTTGGGCTTCTTTGATCCTCACCGCTCTCGCTTTTTTAACCATCTTAAAAGTTCAAGATGGCGGAGCAAAGTCACTCTAAACATTCCGCACCAAAACAAAAAAGCCAGAGCAACTCACTTGCTCTGGCTTCGAAGTAATAATACCAATTACATTAATTATTTATTCATTCTTGCTTGTTAAAAGGCTCGATAACTGCGTTATAACTTTTTGATTAGTGTAACATTGGAATATTTATACCTGTTCTAAAGTTTTAATTTCAACTCTTAATTGATGTTTACCGGTTGTATGCGCTTTTTGTTTCGCTAGATACATTTGCTTATCAGCACGAATAATCAAGTCATCAATATTGTAACCAGCGGCTGGTGACATCTCTGCCCCACCTACGCTTAACGTGACATCCAATGGCTTCATTTTATCAAAAGCATCAAATAAACGTTCACAGTAGAAACTTAGATTTTCTGCCTTGGTATTCGGTAATAAAATACAAAACTCATCACCACCATAACGTGCTGCCGTTTCTTGCTTCCGAATAGTCGATGAAATAGCCTTAGAAACTGCAATTAAAATTTCATCACCAACTTTATGACCTTTGATGTCATTGATCGCTTTAAATTTATTCACATCGATATAAAGAAGGGAATAAGCACCACCAACGCGCTCTACTTGAGACATTCCTTTCTCTAAATGTTCATAAAAGGCACGTTGATTATACAAATTCGTTAAAGGATCTTTTTGTGATAATTCCGTTAACTCTCTAGTACGCTCAGCAACCGTATCTTCTAGGCGTGATGCATAGTCTTCTAACTGATGATTGACTGATTCAACTTCCAATTGCAAAGACGATATATAGGTATCAAAAACAAATTGGTTATCAAAATACATTAACTTACGAACTGCTCGCTTAAGATCTTTGGCGTTCATACCATTTTCTTCAGCATTGCCGTCAATAATATCTTCAAGTAATAATTGAAGTTGATTGATGCCAGATAAATACAGCTTTGGGCTAACGCCAATACGATGATGAACTTTACCGATTCGTAAGCGTTTCTCGACATAAGTTAAATCATATTCCCCTTCAAACAACTCGCACACATACACTTGCATACTTTTATGCAAGTTATTTAAAGTTTCCCGGTCACCAATAATCAATGCTATTTCAGGAATCCCTGTCTGCAACACATAAAACTGACGAACAATTTCTGGAATAAAGGAGGTAATCCATGAACTGGCCTCTTTCAGTATAGAAACGTCCTTATTAGTAAATGACATAAAAACTTTTCTGCGTTCGATATCATGATCGGTAATACGCATCTGTTCAGATAAAGATTGAAAAACTTTGTTCATGGTTCAACTCTGTAAAATTTACTTCATTCTACCACCAAAAAATATAATCTCTTACTTTTTACAAGGTTTATACCCAAGTGACTTCAAGATGCAGAATTCAGAGCTATCATCCAAATCTTTTGGCAAGGAAGATTGGCGACGGAATGTAAGCACCTTTCAAACCAATCTGACGCCGCATAAAGGTTTGGATGAAGCTCCCGAAGGGCAAGTTAAAACAAGCTCTATGCTACGTTAAATTGAACAGAGATAGAATCACTATGATCATATTCAATTTGCCTTGCCTAAAGCTTGTTTTATTCTTGCTGAAACTCGCATCTTGAAGTTACTTGGGTATATATTGGTGAAATATTTGGTTACATTGATAGCGATTGAGTTTTGAAATATATTTTATGCAGGATGGGCGTATGCAAAAAGCATTAGTTGTTGAAGGTGGCGCGATGCGTGGTATTTTTTCCGCGGGAGTTTTGGATCAGTTCATAGACAGTAACTACCAACCATTTGACTTTTGTATCGGAGTTTCAGCCGGCTCTACCAGTTTAGCATCGTGGTTATCTCAACAAAAACGCCGAACCTATAATGTGATTACCGACTACTCTTGTCGTCCTGAGTTTATTAATTTCAAACGTTTTGCTCGCGGTGGGCACTGGCTTGATCTTGATTGGCTATGGGATATTACGATTGATGAAATTCCCATTGATACTAACCTACTACACCAACAACCTACCTCGCTGTATGTCGTCACGACCGATATATATACTGGTCAAGCGCACTACACTCAATCAACGCCAGATAATATTGTCGAGCTATTGAAAGCTTCTTGTTCCGTGCCCGTAGCTTACCGTAATTACCCAGTGATTAATGGCATTCCGATGACCGATGGGGGTGTTGCCGATTCTATTCCCGTTGAACAAGCTTATAAAATGGGGGCAAAAGAAATCACAGTGATTTTATCTCGGCCACTTGGTTATCAGAAAAAGCCATCCAAAATGCCGTGGTTAACCCGAAAGTTTTTAGCTCAAAATCCTAAACTTGCAGAAGCGGCTTTAAAACGCGCCGAAAACTACAATAACAGCATCAAGTTTATTCAATCTCCGCCAGAAGATTGCACTATCCATGTGATTGCACCGCCGGATAATTTCCCTGTTGGTCGTTTAACTAAAAATAGAGCAAGACTTGATATCGGCTATCAAATGGGCATTCAAGCGGCTCAAGTACAGATGAAAGATTAATATTCAAGTGATTTCAAGATACAGAATTCAGAGCTATCTTCACGCTTTTAGTACAACAAGATTGTATAGCTCGACACTTAACTTTATCTTAAACACATGTTTGACTTTTAAGGATAAGAGCAATGAATCACTTACTTGATGGTTTTCCGGTTGTAACAGAAATCCCCGTGGCTTGGGGCGAAATGGATGCTCTACAACACGTTAATAATGTGACCTATTTTCGATATTTTGAAACCGCGCGAATTGATTACTTCAAGCACATCGATTTGATGGAAAATATCGCCATTACCCAAATTGGCCCAGTAGTAGCTGAAACCAGTTGCCGCTATAAAATGCCGGTTACTTTTCCGGATACTTTATTAGTGGGAACAAAAATCACCGACTTGCAAGACGATCGTTTCACCATGAAGTACCAAATAGTTAGTAAAAAGCTAAATAAAATCACTACCCTAGGCAGTGCTACCGTAGTGATGTTTGATTTTAAAACTAATCAAAAAGCCAATTTGACCCCGGAAATTTTAGCGACTATTCAACAACTGGAGAATCTGCGCTAAGCCTCACTACCACCTTATAATAACAGGGTAGTATTGGTTGCCCTGTTATCATCTTTGCTCATACTCTACATTTTTACATTCTAATTTCGGAAAACCTCCCCTTTCTCACTCAACATTCCAAAACAAACAAGCTAATTACCGCAAATAGCCGTAGACTAGCTTTATACCCAGTAACTTCAAGGTGCGAGTTTCAGCAAGAATAAAACAAGCTTTAGGCAAGACAAATTGAATATGATCATAGTGATTCTATCTCTGTTCAATTTAACGCAGCATAAAGCTTGTTTTAACTTGCCCTTCGGGAGCTTCATTCAAACCTTTATGTAGCGTCAGATTGGTTTGAAAGGTACCTACATTCCTTCGCCAATCTTCCTTGCCTAAAGGTTTGGATGATAGCTCTGAATCCTGCACCTTGAAGTCACTTGGGTATATACATAATTACTAAAGGAATATGCTATGAACTACCCACTTGATCTGATATTCGACAACATCGTCCCTGTTGTCCTGTTTATTCTTGTTGTTGTGATATTAAAAAGCAGCATTAAATTTGTCCCACAAAACCAGGCCTGGGTAGTGGAACGATTTGGTAAATTCCAATCGACAAAAATTGCCGGTATTAACTTCATCATCCCTTTTATTGATCGCATCTCAGCGGTTCGCAGCTTAAAAGAACAAGCTCAAGATGTGCCATCTCAATCTGCTATCACTCGCGATAACATTTCTCTGGTTGTCGATGGTGTGCTTTATTTCCGTGTTCTTGATGCTTATAAAGCCACTTATGGTGTCGATGACTATGCTTTTGCGGTAACTCAACTTGCCCAAACAACAATGCGTTCTGAACTCGGTAAAATGGAATTAGATAAAACCTTTGAAGAACGTGATGTACTAAATACCAACATCGTTTCTGCGATTAATGTTGCGGCTGAACCTTGGGGTATTCAGGTATTACGTTATGAAATTAAGGATATTGTGCCGCCGCAATCTATCATGGAGTCTATGGAAGCTCAGATGAAAGCTGAGCGTGTTAAGCGTGCACAAATTTTAGAATCAGAAGGCGATCGCCAAGCTGCTATCAACGTTGCCGAAGGTAAAAAGCAAGCTCAGGTGCTAGCAGCAGAAGCGGATAAAACCGAACAAATTTTAAAAGCTGAAGGTGAAGCCAAAGCCATTATTGCCGTGGCGAACGCGCAAGCCGAAGCGCTGAAAACCGTAGGTGATGCGGCCAATACCGAAGAAGGTCAAAAAGCCATCCAACTAGATTTGGCGACTAAAGCAATTGAAGCAAAACATGCGATTGCCAAGGAATCTTCTGTTGTACTACTGCCAGATAGCGGTACCGATGCAAGTTCACTAGTTGCACAAGGGATGTCTATTATTAATTCACTGAATAAACAGAATGAGGCTTAACTATGGATTGGATTGTGAGCTACTTACCACAAGTATTAATGGCAATTGGCGTAATTGCGCTGATTGTTGAAGTGGTAGTTTTAGGCTTTGCCACTTTCATTTTTTTCTTTATTGGTCTGTCATTGATTATTAGCGGTTTTTGCATGTACATAGGCTGGATAGATACCAGTATTCAATATGCAATTTGGACCAATATAATTTTAACCATCGTGTTTGCAGTTGTGCTATGGAAGCCATTTAAACAATTGCAAAATAGGAAAACCAAACAAAACTACCAATCTGATTTTGCTCAACAAACCTTTGTATTAAAAGGCAATGTCGATGCTAATACCGATGATGTTACCCACGCTTATTCCGGTATTCAATGGAAGGTTAGAAGTGAACAACCTTTAGCAGAAGGGCAAAAAGTTAAAGTGATAAAAATGGAAGTTGGTATTATGTGGGTTGAAGCAATTAATGAATAACTGCTAGCGATTAAACTAACCAATGAACTAATATGTATCTATTGCGTTAGTTAAAGTACCAAAAAACAAAAAGTGATGAGCCTATGAAAAGGTTCATCGCTTTTTAATTTATACTGCCATTGAATTTAATATGTACCGCTTTGAACACTGAAATAAACCGCAGCAAACAGCCCAGCAAAGACAAGTACAGTAATAAGCACTTTTAACCAAATAAATTTCATAAGTAACCTAAATCATTCAAACTTCGACTAGATTACTTAATTTAACCCAAGATTTAAATAAGAGAGTCCATATTTCAATCTAAACAATTGAATTTATTGATATTGATAATTTTTACTCTTCAACTTATTTTATTACTCACTCAATACTGAGATTTTAGATGTACAACAAGGCAAAGGTTCACATGAAGAAATCTAAAAGCGTTCAAAAATTCGAAGACATTTATCTCGCAGGTGGTTGCTTGTGGGGAGTACAAGAGTTTATTAAATACTTACCGGGAGTGATCGCAACTGAAGCGGGTCGCGCTAATGGCAATAGCAATACGACTCAATCAGACTACGATGGTTATGCGGAATGCGTTCGCACTACCTTTGATCCTAATGTCATTAATATTAAACAGATTTTAGAAGGGTTATTTGAAATCATTGACCCGTACAGTTTAAATAAGCAAGGTCAAGATGTTGGAGAAAAGTATCGCACAGGGATTTATAGTTACGATTCTCACCATTTAGATGCTGCCATTCAATATATTCAGCAACGTACTGACAGCGAAAAAATTGTAGTCGAAATATTACCTTTAACCAACTATGTTGCCAGTGATGAAGAGCACCAACACAGGCTCAGCCTACATCCAGAAGATCATCACCTATGCCATATACCATGGAAGTTATTACATAAATATAAGAGTGAATAAGCCTCGCAACTAGGCGACAAACAAGAACGTTTATTCAAAAGTATTGAAGGCGCGTTACGAATTCCAGGTAAAAGCAAAATCGATCGCAAACTAGCTCTTCCTAAGAACTATTATTCCCTCATCACTGCGATACGTTGGTCTTTACACTCATACGATGCCATTTCGAATTCTCGACAAATCCACGGGCGATTTTCATAAATAGTGCACATATAGGTTTCGCGATCTAACGCCGAACACCAACCATCATCTAAACGCAGCATGGTTTCTCCACCCCACTGATCATAGGAAATATGCTCTTCTGGAACGCCAGTTTCACTAATAATCATCACTTCTAAACGACAACAACAAGCTTGGCAGTTTGAACAGGTAACTTCAGGGGTGGTGATATCTTTGATTGGAATAGTCATTCAGATCTTAATTGGAGGCAATGTTGGAATTGTACGCGAAATTCATAGCCAAGTAACTTGAGTATAAAAATAAAAAAGCCAGTAGCTCAACACTACTGGCTTTCAAGCTAAGAAAAAATTAGTCCTCTAATTCCTCTAACTTAGTACTACCGCCGTGAAACTTCTCACGCAATTTCTGAATAATAGAGTACAAGCCTGGAATCAATAATGTGCCAGCAAGTAACACACACAATAGCCCACCAACCAATGAGATCCCCAATGAATTTTGACTAATATGGCCAGCGCCACTCGCAAATACTAATGGGAAAATACCGAGAATAAATGACCACGATGTCATATTCACTGCGCGGAAACGTAATGTCCCTCCTTTAATTGAGGCATCATCAATCGGTAACTCATTTTGTTCACGCTCATTTTTAGCAAACTCTACAATCAATATGGCATTTTTGGCCGCAAGAGCAATCAACAATACTAGACCAATCTGCGCATATAGATTCAGAGGTACTCCCATTAAGTTAAGAGCAATAAATGAACCTAAGGTCGCAACCGGAACCACCAATATGATAGAAATTGGAATTAGCCAGCTTTCATACTGCGCTACCATAAATAAGTAGATAAATATCAACGCCAGTGCGAAAGCAAAAATCGCTTGGTTGCCCGCTAATACTTCTTGATACGCCATTCCGGTCCACTCGTACTGATAACCTTGTGGAAGCATTTCTGCTGCAACGCGTTCCATTGCGGCAATCGCATCACCACTAGAATATCCGTCTGCTGGCTGACCTTGAATAATTGCCGAGCGATACATGTTGTAGCGCCAAGCCACATCTGGTTCAAATACTTGCTCATAAGAAACTAGGGTACTTAATGGCACCATAGAACCACTTTGACTACGTACAAAAAAGCGTTCTAAATCCGTCATAGAAGAGCGATGCTGACTATCTGCTTGCATAGTCACTCGGAAGTTTTTACCCAGCATAGTAAAGTCATTAACGTAAATTGAACCTAAGTTTCCTTGCAGAGTAGTAAAGATATCGGTTAGCGATATGCCAAGTTGCTTAGCTTTTTCACGGTCAATATCCAAATAATAGTGAGGTACATTAGCCCTAAAAGTACTAAAGGTATGAGAGATCTCCGGCTGCTTATTGGCCTCTTGAATAAAATCACTCATCAATTGTGCCAGCTCTGTTCGGCTACGCCCCAACGTATCTTCTAGCACAAATTCAAAACCCGAAGCTGCGCCCATACCCGGCACCGCTGGCGGCCCTAAAGCAAAGACTATCGCATCTGGAATCTCTTGTGCCGCGCGGCCATTAATTCGTTGTGAAATTGCAAAAGACGAATTATCACCGTCTAACTTGGCTCGCTCATCCCAAGATTTCAACTTAATAAATAATGACGCACCATTCGATGCCAGCGCTCCAGTCATAAAGGCATAACCGTTTGCCAGAGTGACAGCTTCCACTCCCGGCTCTTGGTTTACTAATACCATCAAATCGCCAGTGACTTCCTCAGTACGCTGTAAGGAAGCGGCATCTGGCAATTGCACGTTCACAAGTAAGATCCCTTTATCTTCTTGAGGTACAAAAGCAGTTGAAGTGGTTTTGCTGAAATACGTTACAGCGGCCAAAGCCACAATAAAGAAGCCAATCAAAATGATAGATTTCTTCACTAAGTAACCTGCAAGCTTGCCATAACCATTGGTCACACGATCTAAGCCACGATTAAACGCTTTAAACCAACTTGCGGTATTGCCACCACCTTGTTTTAACACCAAAGAACACAATGCTGGAGAAAGTGTCAAAGCGTTAATTGATGAAATCACAACAGAAATACAAATAGTTAGCGCAAATTGGCGGTACATGATACCGGTAATACCTGGCAGCATTGCCACGGGAATAAATACGGCCAGCAGTACCAAGGTCGACGTAACAATAGGGCCGGTCACTTCCTTCATGGCTTGTAATGTAGCTTTCTTCGGGCTCAATGTCGGATCTTTACGCATAATGGTATCAACATTTTCGATAACCAAAATGGCATCATCCACCACTATACCAATCGCCAAAATTAAGCCAAACAGTGTCACGGTATTAATGGTAAATCCCGTCATCTGCATAATGGCAAAAGTACCAATTAACGACACCGGAATCGCTACAACAGGGATCAAGGTTGCTCGCGTACTACCTAAAAATAAATAAGTAACCGCAATCACCAATAAAATCGCTTCAATTAGGGTTTTCACTACCCCATTAATCGACTCTTGTACAAAAATTGTCGTGTCATAGCTGCTTTCAAACTTCATCCCTTCTGGGAAGTTTTTACTCAAACGATCAAGGGTATCCATGACTGCTTGACCACTTTCTAATGCATTAGCACCAGATTGCAAAGATAGCGCAACAATCGAGGCATCTTGCCCACGGAATTTACCCGTGCTGTCATACATTTTCTTGCCAAGTTCTACTCTCGCCACATCACGCAAATAAACAGCAGAACCATCATTGTTAGCACGCAACATAACATTTTCAAATTCATCTACCGTTTCTAAACGACCTTTGGTGACAATATTGAAAGTCACATCGGTGGCATCATTGTATGGTGGCGCACCAATCTTACCTGCAGCGACTTGGATATTTTGTTCAGATAATGCTGCGTAAACATCTGAAGTCGTTAACTTCAAATTAGAAAGCTTTTCAGGATCAAGCCAAACTCGCATTGCGAATTCGCCACCACCAATAACATTAACGTCACTAATGCCTTGTACACGTGCAAGCTGATCTTTAACGTTTAAGTTTACATAGTTGGTTAAATACTGGTCATCATACTTACCTTCAGGTGAATAAAAGTTCAGTACCATAAGAATATCTGGCGAACGTTTTTTCACTGTCACGCCGATAGAGCGAACTTCTGGTGGTAGTTTAGATTCAATTTGAGTCACGCGGTTCTGTACATTGACCTGAGCCATATCCGGATCAGTGCCGACATCAAACGTCACATTTAAGTTATAAGAACCATCATTAGCACTTTTTGAAGACATATAGATCATGCCTTCTACCCCATTAACTGAGGTTTCTATTGGGTCTGCAATTGCTTGTTCTACTGTTTCTGCACTCGCTCCAGTATAAAAAGCAGTAACACTCACCGATGGCGGACTAATACGTGGGTATTCCGAGACTGGTAGTACGAATAACGCAATCGCACCAGCAAGAGATAAAATAATTGAAATAACCAGCGCAAATTTCGGACGCTGTATAAAAAAACGACTTAACATGACTGATTACTCCGCTTTTTCTTGAGCATCAGCGCTGTCATATTGCACCGCCATACCATTACGCACACGTTGCAAACCACTCACAATCACGCGTTCATTCTCACCAAGACCCGTTTTCACGATAATGCCATCACTGGTTTGCACACCAAGTTCAATGTCACGGCGTTCGGCAATATTTCCTTCAGTAACCACCATAACAAAATCACCACCCACATCGGTTTGTACCGCACGGCGTGGGATCACGAATGCTGGTTTGGTTTTTACTGTCGAAATCTCAACATTTATATGCTGACCCGGCAGAAGGGTATATTCTGGATTTGGCACTGAAGCACGCACGGCAATAGTCCCGGTTGTCACATCAATTCGGTTACCAATAAAATCTAACTGGCCAATATGTGGATGAACTTGGCTATTTTCCAATAACACTTTAACCTTCACAGACTGTTGACTAGACTGACCATCACCTTGTAAATTTTCAGCACCAATCTCTAAACGATCTCGCTCACTTAATTGAAAGCTCGCATGAACAGGATCTAGGCTAACTAATGTTGTTAACACACCAGAAGCAGGCGAAACCAAATCACCAGTGCTCACTTTACTATCGGCAATTCTGCCACTAAATGGCGCAGTAATTTGTGTATAAGAAAGGTTAACTTCTGCCAATTTCAACTGAGCTTTCGCGGCTTCTAATTGCGCAGATGCACCCATTTGTTGAGCTTGGCGATTATCATATTCTGAACGAGAAATACTGCCTTTTGGCAATAAAGTTTTGGCACGCGCAAACTCATTATTAGCATGCTTTAACGTCGCTTGAGCTTGAGCAACCGCCGCTTTGGCATTAGCAACTTGAGCTTCATAAGAAGCCGGTTCAATGGAATAAAGCAATTGCCCTTTTTCGACAATTTGTCCTTCACGAAAATGGCGTTCTTTCAGATAACCTGATACTTGCGCAGTAATATCAACATCTTCTAATGCCGAAATACGCCCAACAAACGCTTTACTCGGTTGATGCTCGATGACTTCCACTGGCTGTAACACCACCTTAGGGGCAATAGCACCAGGCTTTTGCTGTTCAGCTTCACCACAACCTACCAGAAATAAGCTTGTCATTAAGCTCATTGCGATCATCGATTTTTTCATCATACTACCTTAAAGAACGTTAAAACCACTTGGGGCTAGATGAACAATACATCAATTAACATGTTGACACAGTTAAAATAAGACGCTGAGTCTAAGATGTAGTTCAATATTTACTTTCTACTTTTAAAAAGTTGGTTAGCTTATTTGGATGCAGCTTGCTGCTCTACAATAAACGCGATCGCTTCATCATTTAAGCAAGATTTGCTGACATATTGTCGCTGTTTACCTATATGAAAAATAAAGCCTAAATCACTTTGTTGAACTTGATTAATTTCACTCCAAGCAATGGTACGGCTATTTGCAGCACTGTTATAACTCACACCTTTAGAATCCACTTGAAATTCCACTTGGCTACTAGGCCCAGCACTGTACGTTTGTCGCCACACCCACCAAGTTCTCTTAAAATAAACACTAAGCACTTCAATAATACTCAAAGTAATAAAGAACCAACCAAGGTAACTATTAGGTAATAGATCAAATTTAACGACAATCACACCAAAAATGAGAAAAAATATTGCTTTGAAATAAGCCTTGGGAAATTTAACAGGACGACTAGTTTGATCATAACATTCTTCAAAAAAGCGCTTATCGAGAGTATATTTTGTAGTGAAATCAAAAGCTTTATGCATATAGGGGGAGTTCTCTGTGAGTCGGTATCCATGCTGCGCTATCGCAACTTGAGTATTGTATGCTTTTCTTTAACTATTTTGCTCTCCCTTTTTGTAAGTCAATAATACCGACAGTGCCTATTTTCACCGTAGCCACGTGCGATACAAATGACTTTTGGTTTCCAGCAAGTAGTATATACCCAAGTAATAATCGCAAAATCAACAACCTAATATAACGCTTAAGTCATCGTTAAATTTAACGCTATCAATAACAAAACCTTTCATGAATATGACTGAAAATACATAGTTTATGGAAATATTGAGAAATCATATTAAATGATAGCCTCTACTGAGAAATAACTATGCTTAGCCCGATATTGCTGAGTCAACCACGACAAAAACAGATGAACATGAAAAGAATCGATTATCCAAGTCACTTAAAAAAACTGAATATTATTTTTACTTCCCTCTTTATTATGATTTTAGTCGGATGCTCTTCGGCAATCAGCGAATCAAAAACCCAAAATTACACAAACTCACATGCTCTTACTGGCCAAGCTTCTTGGTATGGAAAAAAATTCCATGGCAAACTGACAGCAAGTGGGGAGCGCTATAACATGAATGCTTACACCTCGGCTCATAAAACCTTACCATTTGGGACTATCGTGAGGGTAACAAATACAGCCAATAACAAGTTTGTCGATGTGAAAATTAACGATAGAGGTCCCTATGTAAAAGGTCGAGTTATCGATCTTTCTTATCAAGCATTTACACAAATCGGCAACGTTAAGAAAGGAACCATTCCCGTTCAAATTGAGATTGTTGATGACAGTAATACCTTTCGGTATAAACACTAACCGCCGTTAAATAGGACATATATACAGATTTACTTGAAAGGTGTTTATTCCGCACAAATCATCCTTGTCTAAAGACTTGGATGATAGCTCGGAATTCTGCACTTTGAAGTCACTTGGGTATATTAGACAGAAATGATTTTGTGGGAAGAAGAGTCACTTAATGATCGTGAAAAGATCTTCGAGTTTATCTATGACTTCAACCCTGATGCGGCAGAAAAAACTGACAACCTCATTGAAGCAAAAGTAGAAAACTTGCTTGAACAACCTTTAATGGAGGTACAACGAGATGGCATTGGCGGATGACTACTTATAATTGCTGAGATTTCGATGATAGTATCCTACTGGGTTGAAGGAGACATCATCCGTATGATGCGCGCGCTCCACCAGAAACAAAAATTCCTTATGGATTGATTGCTTCCTCTGGGGGAAGTAACTTTTAGCTAAATAGTGCCACAAACAAACTCACAACGACCACATTACTCTGAAACAAAACCGCTGTACGTTATACATCAATTTTAGCACCTTGCTATGCTTGCACGACTTTTTGAGTGAAATGTTCAAAAGCTGTAATCTTTAAGTAACCTTCCGAAATATATAATTTTTTAGCTATTTCATTATCAACGGCAGTTGCTAACTTAACTGTTAGAGCATCGGTTTCTACTGCATAAGTTTTTACTTGTTGTAGCAATGCTTTTCCTACACCCTGTTTCCTTGCTGATTCAGCGACAAACAAATCATTTAAATACCACATACGCTTCATAGCAACAGAAGAGTAAGATGGGTAAAGCTGAGCAAAACCTAACGGTTTATCTTGATAATCGAGTGCGAGGAAAATGACTGAATCCGAACAACTTAGTCTTTCTTCAATAAAACTTCTTGAACCTGATAAATTCGGCTTTTGACCGTAAAACTGGCGATATGAATCGAATAGTTGAGCTACAGCCTCAAGATAAGAGCTATTTATTTTTTTTATTTTCAAAATGACACTCCTTGTCGATTTGTGAGGAACATACAGAACAACTTAATAGATAGAAAAAATAATCATTGTAACACTGGTCGGGTTACTGACTAACTCAGTTTAGGACATAAATAACTTACGCATATCCCCTCCTGAAATGACAAAGTGGTCTTTTTCTCACCCTTATCTTTAAGTTGATTACTCTTGTGCGAGTTTGTGATTACTTCTAGTCGGTAGCCAAAATGAAATCAACGTTGTTAATGCCAAGAAACTGAATGATACCCACAAGCAAGCAGCAAATCCCCATGCTTGGAATACCCAACCAGATAGGATAGTACCGATTAATCGTCCCATCGCATTCGCCATGTAGTAGAAACCAACGTCTAAAGAAACGCCATCTCCTTTGGCATAGCTAACGATCAAGTAAGAGTGAAGCGATGAGTTTACGGCGAATACCACGCCAAATATCATCAAACCAATCACAATAACTAACTCAGGGTTCCATTGCATTTGCACGCTATAAGCAATCACACCTGTTATTGCTGAAAGCACAAAAGCCCATACTATCGCTGATTTTCCATCAGGAACTAGCCCCGATTTTGCCCCTGTGATCTTAGGTGCGAAACCTTGGACAAAGCCATAACCTATGACCCATAGAGCAAGAAATCCCCCTACTGAACTATGATCCCAGCCAAAAACACTTCCTAAATAAATCGGCAATGCAATAACAAACCACACGTCACGTGCACCGAATAAAAACATACGCGCCGCAGATAACACGTTAACACTGCTAGATTTAGAAAAAATCTCCGAAAACTTAGGTTTAGTTTTGGCTTTTCCTAAATCAGCTTTTAAGAAGATTAAACTCATGATAAACACCAAGAGCAACACACCGGCCATCGCAGCAACCGCATATTGAAAGCCAATTAGCGAAAGTAAGGCACCACCAATAAAGAAGCCGACGCCTTTTAAGGCATTTTTAGAGCCTGTAAGAATAGCGATCCATTTATATAAAGCCCCTTGAGCATTTTCCGGTACTAAAGTCTTAATCGAGCTTTTGGCACTCATCTTGTTTAAGTCTTTGGCAATACCGGATAACGCTTGCGCTGCCATTACCCAAGGAATAGTTAACCAAACACTAGGCACCGCCAACATAGCTAAGGCAACTATCTGCATGCCGAGACCAATGTTCATGGTTCTATTTAAACCAAGCCTAGCACCTAACCAACCACCAATAAGATTAGTAACCACACCAAAGAATTCATAAAATAAAAATAAAGAAGCAATCTCTAATGTGGAATAACCTAAATCATAGAAATACAGCACAACCAACATACGCAATGCACCATCGGTAATGGTGAAGTTCCAGTAATTAAAGGTTACTAACATGTACTGACGGATATTTTGATTAATTTGAGACAGCATAATCATTCTCTTTAAAAAAGAGCCACCATCAGGTAGCTCTTTAGGCAGTATTAAAAATTAACAGATTAAACCTGCGTTGAATTAGGCAACAGATTTTGCAAACTGATTGATATAGTCAATTTGTATTTCTTTGGTAAAAGCGCCCGGTCTTAGTGCTTGAACTTGAGAGATAATTTCAGGTAATTCCCACCCTTTTTCTAATAAAAGGTGAGCCGCTAATAAACCAGTGCGTCCTGAACCACCCATACAGTGAAGCGCGATTTTTTCACCATGATTTATCGCTTTATGCAAAGATGGAGCAAGATGCTTCCAACGAGCATGAAAAGCATCATCTGGTGCGCAATCATCTTCAATGGGCGCGTTAAACCATTGCAGCCCTGCTTTTTCGACTTCTTCAGGTAAGTACTCTACACCGGCGTCTTGCATCTCTTTGACGCTTAAAGCGGTAACTACAATGCTAACCCCTTGCGATTTAAGTTGTGCAATACTATCGGCAAGCTCAATGCCTTTTGTTCCTGGGCAAGGCGTTAGCACGAGTCCGGAGTTATCCACCTCAAGAGGAAGTAACCATGTTGGATGTGTCATAATATGTTTTCCTTATGCTAAGCCGACTTTACGAACAAGTTCTGCAGTACGTGTCGCGTAACCCATTTCATTGTCATACCAAGCATAGATTTTTACCATACGCTTTCCGACAACCATAGTAGACAAGGCATCAACAATCGTTGAACGTTGGTCGCCTTTATAATCAATAGAAACCAGTGGGCGTGCTTCAAAACCAAGAATTCCGTTAAGCTCATTTTCAGACGCTTGTTTCAGCAACTCATTAACTTCTTCAACCGTAGTATCACGCTCAACATCAAAAATAATGTCAGTGAGTGATGCATTAGCCAGTGGTACGCGAACCGCGTGGCCATCAATTTTTCCAGCTAAGTCAGGGAAAATTTCAACAATCGCTTTTGCTGAACCAGTTGTGGTTGGAATCAAACTCATGCCACAGGCGCGAGCACGACGAAGATCTTTGTGCGGTGCATCCAAAATGGTTTGAGTATTGGTTAAATCATGGATCGTAGTGAAAGAGGATTGAGCAATACCTAATTTTTCATGAATCACTTTTACTACAGGCGCAATACAGTTCGTGGTACAAGAAGCCGCCGTCACTATTTGATGTTTTACAGGATCAAAAATATGGTCATTTACACCGACAACGATATTAGCAATGCCTTCTTCTTTTACTGGTGCAGAGACCACAACACGCTTAACACCTTGTGCTAAATATTGATTAAGAAATTCAGTTTTACGATGAACACCAGTAGCTTCAATCACCACATCACAACCTGACCAATCGACCGCATCAATCGCTTTTTCTTTTGAGGTTTGAATCAATTTACCATTGATAACAATAGCATTGCCTTCACTGGTGACTTCATGGTGCCAACGGCCTTGTACAGAATCAAATTCAAGTAAATGTGCAAGTGTTGCTGCATCCCCTGCCACATCATTAATTTGTACAAATTCAATTTCAGGCCAATCGAAAGAAGCTCTTAACGCTAAACGTCCAATACGACCAAATCCATTAATTCCTACTTTTATAGACATCTTATTTTCCTCTAAACACAGCACTCTGGACGTGATTCCATCTCAGATAAGCGCAAAATATCTTGTTGGTATTCTTTTTTTAAACAGTTAGATTCTGTTAACCCTTGAATTTGTTTTCTCATCCAGCCAGGCAATTCACTCGATAAACGGTAAAAAACCCATTGACCTTGACGCACATCAACCACTACTCCACTTGAACGTAATAACGCTAAATGGCGAGATATTTTCGGCTGGCTTTCATTAAGAGCAAGCGTTAACTCACCCACACACACTTGTGTTTCACGAGCAATAATCAGTAAACATCTCACACGAGTTTCGTCTGAAAGTAATTTAAAAAATTGATGAGGCAACATCGCTACACCCTTATATATGAATATGCGTATATATTATTTAATATAAAATAGAAGTCAATAATTAATTCGACCCTATTAGAAATGTCATGCAACGATATTAAAACGAGAGACAAAAAAATTGACATTATCTTGCAGGATATTTGTTGCACTTTTATTGCAACTTACTTCCCAGTAAATATTCTTGAAGTAGGCTTCCCGTCTTTTCTGGCAACGATACATTGCATAATTAATATCAACGACATAATCATAAGCGGGTTCAATTTGAGTAACCGGGTCAAGAAATGAATAACCAAAATAATCGAATCGCTCCAACTCCTCCCCTTCAGAGTCCACTTCATCGTCTAATACTTCAAACGAAATGTCATACAAGCTCGCCGATTGTTGATGTAAAAGATGCGCCGCAATTCGAGCCAAGCTTGAATTTGGGTAACTAATAAAATGCACACTTCGCTTATCCATACTTCCCTCTTCATGAGTATCTATCCGTAAAAAAGATATAGCATAAAAAATCATCCGCACATATGGACATGTGAATATTTAAATAAAGTGACATAAATATGTCATAAATGATCAGTAGGGTAACAATCGAAACATAAATGACTAACAAATGGAGACAGTCAT
The DNA here is from genome assembly GCF_002218005.2 of Vibrio algivorus. Taxonomy (GTDB): domain Bacteria; phylum Pseudomonadota; class Gammaproteobacteria; order Enterobacterales; family Vibrionaceae; genus Vibrio; species Vibrio algivorus. Next base: position 976,281 of record NZ_AP018678.1, on the reverse strand, counting down.
GAAACACACGTTATCAACAACTTTAGTTTTATCTTCACTATTAACAGTAAGCCACACAGCCAATGCTCGTGATCTCGTTAAAATCGATGGATCAAGTACCGTTTTCCCTATCACTGAAGCAATGGCAGAAGAATTCCAAATTGCTGAAAAAGGTAAAACAATGGTTACTGTAGGTATCTCTGGTACTGGCGGTGGTTTTAAAAAGTTTTGTCGTGGAGAAACGGATATTTCTAATGCTTCACGTCCAATCAAAGACTCTGAACGTAAACTTTGTGAAGAGAATGGTGTTGAATTTATCGAACTTCCAGCTGCTCTTGATGCGCTAACGGTTGTTATCAACCCTAAAAATGACTGGGTAAAACAATTGAATGTTGAAGACCTTAAAAAAGCATGGGAACCAGCCGCTCAAGGTAAAATTACTTCTTGGAAACAAATGAACCCAGACTTCCCAGACCGCCCATTAAAACTTTTTGGTCCAGGTACTGACTCAGGTACTTACGACTACTTCCTTGAAGCGGTTGTGGAAGGCAAATCAAGCCGTGGTGACTTCACAGCAACAGAAGATGACAACATTATCGTACAAGGTGTGGCTAACGATGTAGACGCTCTTGGTTTCTTTGGTTTAGCGTACTTTGAAGAAAACAAAGACAAACTGAAAGCAGCACCAATTAGCTGGAAAGGTGGCGCAGCGGTTGAACCAAGTGTTGAGAACGCAAAAAATGCCACTTACCAGCCACTATCTCGCCCAATCTTCATCTATGTAAGCAAAAAATCAGCCGATGAGAAAAAACACGTCGAACGTTTTGTTGAATTCTACATGGATGAAAAAGAAGCCTCTAAGCTAGTAAGCGAAGTAGGTTATGTACCACTTCCAGAAAAAGCTTACAAACTCGCTCAAGAGAACTTCAAAAACCGCAGCACGGGTAGCGTATTCCACGGTGCTGAAGTAGGTGTAGGAATCGAAGAGTTACTCGCTCGCACACCAAAATAATTCGCAATATAAATCGTATGAGGGCAGCGTTCTGCCCTCTTTGTTGTATCGATTAGGTACTTTCTATATGAATAAAACAAACTTAAGCCCAGATAGCATGATGGTTTCAGAAGCCTTTCTGAGGCGTCGTGCTTTTTGGAATATCGTCAGCCGATATTTATTAATGGCGGCGGCGTTGGCATCTATTCTAGTCACTGTTGGTATTGTCTATGTATTGATCTCAGAATCCTTACCTTTTTTTGAGCACGTCGCACTTTCTGATTTCTTAACCGACACCCAATGGACCCCAATGTTTGCTGATGCTCACTTTGGTGTGATGACATTAGTTTCTGCAACCTTAACTGTCGCCGGTATTGCATTACTAGTAGCGATTCCTGCTGGTATTGGTTTAGCCATTTACTTAAGTGAGTACGCGAGTAACCAAGTAAGAGAAACGGTTAAACCATTTTTAGAATTACTTGAAGGGATACCAACAGTCGTTTACGGCTTCTTTGCCTTGTTATTTGTGACCCCTCTTTTACAAGCCATCATTCCTGGGTTATCAGGCTTTAACTTACTGGCTCCGGGTATTGTGATGGGCATTATGATCCTGCCTTACACCGCATCGGTGAGTGAAGATGCGATGCGTTCTGTGCCTATGCATTTAAGAGAAGCTGGCTACGCTCTTGGTTATTCACGTTTTAAAGTTGCCTTACATATTGTGATTCCAGCGGCTTTATCTGGTATTACCGCAGCCTGTATTCTTGGTATGTCCCGCGCAGTAGGTGAAACTATGGTAGTGGCAATTGCTGCCGGACAAAACCCAAGATTTGGTTTCGACCCAACAGAAGGTGCTGCAACGATTACCTCTTTCATCGTACAGATGGCAATGGGTGATTTACCTCATGGTACGATCGCCTACCAATCCGTATTCGCTGCCGGTTTAGTGCTATTTATCATCACCTTAATTTTCAACATCATTGGTTTCTATCTGCGCCGCAGATTTAGAGAGGTTTACTAATGGCCACTTCATCGCTCCCACTTGAAACAATTGTCAGTAAAAATAAACGAGACGATTTAGTCATCGCTTCAATTGGGATATTTATCCTCGTTGTCGCCATGTCTTTGTTGCTCAGCGTTTTTATCGACCTGCTCCATACTGGTTTTCCACGTTTGTTTGATCCAAGTTTTTACACCAACTTCCCTTCACGCCATCCAGAGCGAGCAGGTATTTTATCGGCATGGGTCGGTACTAGCTTAGTGATGTTAGTGACCGCTTGTATCTCGATTCCTCTAGGGGTTTCTGCTGGTATCTACTTGGAAGAATATGCACCTAAAAACTGGCTAACTAACATTATCGAAATTAACGTGAGTAACTTAGCGGGTGTACCGTCTATCATTTATGGCCTACTCGCTTTAGGTTTATTCATTTATGGCTTTGGCTTAGGCGAAAGTATTTTGACTGCTGGTCTAGTACTGGCGTTGTTAATTTTGCCAGTCATTATCGTTTCCACTCGTGAATCGATTCGTAGTATCCCACAAGAACTACGTGAAGCCGCTTATGGCTTAGGTGCTGATCAATGGCAAACCGTAAGAATGTATATTATTCCTGCGGCCCGCCCAGGTATTCTCACTGGCACCATTGTGGGCTTAGCGCGCGCGATTGGTGAAGCAGCGCCGGTTATTACCATTGGAGCATTAACCTTTATTGCTTTCTTACCTAGTCCTCCAGTTCAAAACCAATTCCCTTTCATTAATTTTGATTGGTTATCAAGCCCATTTACCCTAATGCCGATTCAGCTATTTAACTGGCTATCTCGCCCACAAGCAGAATTCCATGTCAATGCAGCAACTACTGGTGTGGTACTGATTGCAATGACCGTAGCAATGAACGGAATTGCTATTTATATCCGCTACCGACTACGTCGTAACTTGAAGTGATAGGAAAAATATTATGACGACACAAACTATGACCGCTCCAACAAGCGACTTAGTACAACAAAAAGAAGCCGCCGTAGAGGGAAAAACTTCCTCAACATACACTATTTCAGACACATTACGCGCTGAAGTAAAAGACTTAAATTTCTGGTATGGCGGTAAAGTTCAAGCGTTAAACGGCATCAACCTACCGATTGCTGATAAAAAGATCACCGCACTTATCGGTCCTTCTGGCTGTGGAAAAAGTACTTTACTACGTAGCTTCAACCGTATGCATGACTTGTACCCTGGTCACAAGTATCAAGGTGAAATTCTGCTACACCCAAGCGGTAAAAACTTAATTGAAATGGAACCGGGCCTAGTTCGCCTAACTGTTGGTATGGTTTTCCAAAAGCCGAACCCATTCCCGAAAAGTATTTACGAGAATGTAGTAGCTGGCCTTCGCATTCGAGGTATCACTAAAAAAGCGGAACTTGATGAACGAGTGGAGTCATCTTTACGTGGTGCTGCGCTTTGGGATGAAGTGAAAGATCGCTTACATACTTCGGCTTATGGCTTATCAGGCGGACAGCAACAACGCTTATGTATTGCACGTGCATTAGCACCTAAGCCTGATTTGTTATTGCTTGATGAACCGACCTCTGCTCTTGATCCTATCGCAACAGCAAAAATTGAAGACTTGCTCAGCGATTTACATAAAGAAACGACGGTCGTTATCGTGACACATAACATGCAACAAGCTGCACGTATTTCTCATTACACTGCTTATATGCATATGGGTGAAATGGTTGAATTTGCTCCAACCGACAATTTATTCCGCTCACCACAAAAAGAGAAAACACGCGATTACATTACAGGACGATTTGGTTAGGAATACATTATGAGTGCTCATATATTTAAAAAATTTGATCAAGATTTAGAAGAAATACAAGAAACCGTCAATCAATTGGCAAATAGCGTTCTTAAAGAGTTCGAGCAAGCACTTCAAGTCTTTGACATTCCAGATAAAGATCTTGCTAATCAAGTGGTAGAGCAAGATAAATTTGCTAACCAATGCTTAGCTTCTATTGAGTTTTACGGTGAAAAAGTATTGTCTCGTCAACATGTAGTCGCAGATGACTTGCGTTTTATCCTTTGCTCTATGCGCATGGCGCCTCGTTTAGAACGTATTGGAGATTATGCAAAGTCGATGGCCATCAAATCGAGCCGTTTTAAACATGCCATCAGCCCTCAACGTAATGAAGAATTTCATAATATGCATACTCAACTGATGGATATGCTGAACAATGTTATTCAAGCCTACAATGATAAAAACTATTCACAAGCCGGCGTTGTTTGGAAAGGTGATGATGAGTTAGATAGCCAATATAAAGCGCTTTATACATCTTTATTAGAAGAGCTTGGCAATAGCAATACAGCACCAAAACAACAAGTTGAATTGTTATTTATCGCCAAAGGCTTAGAACGTGCTGGTGACCATATCAGTGATATCGCAAAAGATGTCCAGTTTATGGTGAAAGGTAAATAAACAAAGTAATTGGAGTGATCACTTCAAGTGCCAAAGCTCTAAATATTAAGGGGTCACTCATCAAAGTGACCCCTTATTCTTTCTATTCTATACCCAAAGTAATTGAAGTTGCAGTGAGGCGACAAGTGAATGAGGCCCCATGAGCATAGCTCGCCTATGTGATTGGGGCGAATGAACGCCGGCAACAAAACTGCAGCTTCAAGTACGACGGGTATATCTGCTAATTAAATCAGGCGATGAGTCAGCTTAGGTCATGAGAAACCTAATCTTGCGACCCTCGTTCATCGACACAACATTCGTCTTGCAAGTAACCAATCACGCTTTGTAAAATTTCATATTCCGCTACACAATATAAAACCGTTCCTTCTCGTCTTTGGGTGATCAAACCTGCTGAAATTAGCGCAGATATATGATGAGAAAGCGTTGAGTTTGGAACCTCTAACTTTTCTTGAATTTTTCCTACCGCAATACCTTGATAACCCGCCTTTACCACCGTTTTATAAATCATCAATCGTGTGGCATGCCCGAGCTCTTTCAACGTTTTTGCAATCGCTTCAATTTCCATCACTTCTTCGCCATAAGTTAAATGTTTAAATAGTCAAAATCCATATACCCAAAGTAATTGGAGTTGCAGTGAGGCGACAAGTGAATGAGGCCCCATGAGCATAGCTCGTCTATGACTTTCTTTAATAAAGAGATAAGGGGGTGAATGAACGCCGTCAACAAATCTGCAACTTGAAGTTACTTGGGTATATTAACCAAAAATAAAGTTATAAAGTAACCCTGCGCCAATCGCCATACTTAATATTACCGTTAAAAATGCTGCTATCATCTGATTTTTAAAGATGGATTTTAGCAAAATAACTTCCGTTAGACTCGCGCCAGCACTGCCAATAATCAGGGCCATCACCGAACCTAAAGCCATTCCCTTTTTCACTAATGCTGCACTTAATGGAATCACCGCTTCTGCACGAATATACAAAGGAATACCTATCACAGCCGCAACGGGAATAGCATACCATTTATTTGCTCCAGCATACTCTACGATAAATTCCGTTGGAATAAAGCCATAGATAAATGAACCAATCGCGATCCCCAATATTAAATATGGCAATACTTGTTTAAAATCTTTCCACGTTGATAACCATATTCTCATCCAACGGCTAAGCGGCTTAGTCTCGAGTAAGGTTTCGGCATTATTGACAGAACAACAAGAACTACTATCCGATACAACTGCAACTTTGGGTTGAGGCTTAATCTTTACTTCTTCAATATTTTCTGCTCCAACTTTACTGCAACAACTCACATTTTCTACCTTGGTAACCGGCTCAGGTTGTGCGCAACATGACGTTTTCGGACTCGTTGCAACAAGTGAACAACTGCTTTGCTGATTATTTGAATTAGTCGCACATCCTGATGTTTCATGGGATTGATACGCTTCTGGTTTGATATAACGTTCAAAGCCCAATTTTTCCAACAAGTAACCCGAAGCTATCGATACAGTCATCGCGACAGCAAAATAAAATAATGCCACTTGCCACCCAAAAGTAATAAAAAAGAGACCGATAATCACAGGGTTTAACAATGGGCTAGCAAATAAAAATACCATCATTGGCCCAAAACCAGCACGAGCACGCAACAAACCTTTTAAAAATGGGATAGTCGAACAAGAGCAAAATGGCGTAATAGAACCAAGCAATGCCGCAATAAAATACCCTTTCCCTTTACGCGAACTCAGTATCGATTGAATTTTTTCAGGTGTAAGAAACTCTTGCAGTACACCAACCAAATAACTGATTGCTAAAAAAAGCACGATGAGCTCAGCGGCTAAAAAGACAAACATATCTAAAGCATCATGTGCCATATCAATTAATTCATTATTCACAGTACCGCCCTTATATTTCTAATATTCCAGAAATATAGTAATTATGGTTTCATTAATCAAGAACAATTTCCACAATTACCGAAATAACAACAATTGCAGTAAGTAACTGGTGTTGATGAGGCTAAATTAAGGAAGGTAAAGGTTTGATGATAAAACACCACTTCAAGCTGCTTATAGTCAATACATTCACAGTTTAAAGTGGTGTGCATATACCCAAGTGACTTCAAGATGCAGGATTCAGAGCTATCATCCAAACCTTTAGGCAAGGAAGATTGGCGAAGGAATGTAGACACCTTTCAAACCAATCTGACGCAGCCTATCTCTTATAAAAAAGAAGAGATTTGGATGAAGCTCCCGAAGGGCAAGTTAAAACAAGCTTTATGCTGCGTTAAATTGAACAGAGATAGAATAACTATGATCATATTCAATTTGCCTTGCCTAAAGCTTGTTTTATTCTTGCTGAAACTCGCATCTTGAAGTTACTTGGGTATATAGTGTCAGTTATTTCGTCATTTGACTAAGCGCTTCTAAACCTACTGGCTCTTTGACTAACATTGGCACCAAAGCTAATCGTGATGCATATTGCTGCACTAAACCAATTTGATAGCACTCTTGATTGGCTCTTTGTTGCAATAATGGTGATGTCGTTTCAGCCACCGATAATGCATTGTTCACTACCCAACCCCACGGATGAATACCTGCGCGAGCAAGATCATCTTGCAAGTGCTTAGCTTCTAATACCGGAGTCGTTTCCGCTAATGTCGCAATTAATACTTTGGTGCGTTCTGGATCTTGCAATTGCATCAATGGCGTGGTGAAACGTTGTTTTTCACCCATCTTTTTCTCGATTTCTTTATGGTATGCACCTGTCGCATCCAGTAAAAGAAGTGTGTGCCCTGTTGGTGCGGTATCCATAACGACAAAACGACGACCTGATTCTCGGATCGCCCGTGAAAACGCCTGAAAAATAGCAATCTCTTCTGTACAAGGAGAACGTAAGTCTTCTTCAAGCAAAGCTCTTTCAGAATCACTTAAATTTTGACCTTTGGTTTCCAACACATGCTGGCGGTAACGTTCAGTTTCTTCTACAGGATCAATACGACTTACTTGTAAGTTTTCAAGAGCTGGGCTTTCAAGCTCGCCTTTTAACGTGGCTTGTAAATGTGCCGCAGGATCGGAAGTCGTTAAGTGAACATCGAGCCCTTTATTGGCTAAACCAACCGCAATTGAAGCCGCTAACGTGGTTTTACCAACGCCGCCCTTACCCATTAACATAATTAAACCATGATCATCCTTCGCTAACTCATCAACCATAGCAGCGAGCGTTTCATCATGCTCGATACTTTGTAGTGATGATTCAGCTAAATCTGCCAATGGACAATCTGCTTTCAATAATGAGCTCAGCATTTCAACGCCAACCATATTATTGGCTTTTAGTGTGACCGTATCCATCGTTAAATTTTTCAAAGCCTCTGGCAGGTTTTGAAGTACTGCTTGCTCACGCTGACGAATCGCAGCCGCTAATGGATCACTTAATGCAGCAGATTCTGGCATTACGCCATTTACAATTAAACACTGTTGCTCAATGCCTAGTGAATAAAGCTCTTGATAGGTACGAGCCACTTCATCTAATGCACCTTGTTGAGCTCTAGCAACTAAAATTAAACGTGTTTGTTGTGGATTAGACAAAAGCTCAACTGCATGCGCATATTGTTCACGTTGCTTTTCAAGCCCAGCCATTGGTCCAAGGCAAGATGCACCTTCTGGGTTCGCTTCTATAAAGCTGCTCCATGCTCCTGGTAATTGCAATAAACGTATTGTGTGCCCGGTTGGTGCAGTATCAAATACTATATGATCAAACTGATCACTGACTTCTGAATTAGTGAGTAAGCCTGTAAATTCATCAAAGGCCGCAATCTCTGTCGTACATGCACCGGACAATTGTTCTTCAATGCTGCGTAGTGCATCACTTGGTAAAATATTTTTTAACGGGCCAACAATACGCTGACGATAATTTTCTGCCGCTTCTTGTGGATCAATTTCAATGGCGGATAGATTACCAACTTGCTTGATCTTAGTAATATTATTACCAATCTCTTGATTAAAGACCTGAGCCACATTCGAGGCAGGATCGGTACTCACCAATAGTACTCGCTTCCCCGCTTCCACTAAGTTCAATGCCGTTGCACAAGATAAAGACGTTTTACCCACACCACCTTTACCAGTAAAAAAAAGATAAGGTGGTAAATTATCTAAAAATTTCATTGAAAACTCCTAACAACAACCAGAAGATTGACAAGTTGATTTCGCCGTTGCCTGCCCAGCTAATGTCACCAAGCCAAACCAACTTGCTAGCTCTTCACGAGTCGGATAGCGACCAAATGAGACCAATTGCTCTCCTACGATAAAAGCAGGCAACTTATCGACACCTTGTTCTTCTAAAAAGGTTTTGATCTTTTCTTCTGTCGCGAAAGCCATCGGTTCCTGAGCAAGATTGAAGCGTTTGATTTCAATATCTTGTTGTTTCAACCATGCAAGATCAGCAGAAAATTGGATCAGCATTTGGTCGGCATCAACACCACATACACCACTGCTACAGCAAAGTGCAGGGTCATAAATGGCAAGGCTTTTCTTTTGGGTAACAACACTATTAATTTTCATTGGAGAACTCGCTTAATAACCAAAATTAAATAAAACGCCACACGGTTGAAAGTGTGGCGAGAGGTTTAGTAATTCTTCTTCATTCTCAATGCGACATTTACCAGCGCAATCAATACAGGCACCTCAACTAGAGGCCCGATCACACCGACAAAGGCTTGGTCTGAGTTAATACCAAATACTGCAATCGCAACAGCAATCGCTAATTCGAAGTTGTTACCTGAAGACGTAAAGGCAATGGAAGCGTTACGGTCGTAAGGAATGCCCAGTTTTTTACCAACATAAAAGCTCACGAAGAACATCACTAAGAAATAGATGATAAGCGGTACGGCAACGCGTAATACATCCATTGGCAGTTCGACAATCATCTCACCTTTTAGGCTAAACATAAGAACAATCGTCGCGAGTAATGCAACTAAAGTGATTGGAGAAATACGTGGAATGAAGACCTCGTTGTACCATTGCACACCTTTCGAGGCGACCAAGATTTTACGGCTTAAGTAGCCCGCTAAAAATGGAATACCCAAGTAGATCAAAACGCTTTCTGCAATGTCGAGGATAGTGATATCAATAGCAAAGCTTTCTAAACCAAAGTAAGGAGGCAATACTGTGATGAATAACCAAGCCATAAAGCTGTATGTCACGATTTGGAACGCACTGTTTAATGCCACAAGTGTTGCGCCGTACTCTTTGTTACCACCACTAATGTCATTCCATACCAATACCATCGCAATACAACGCGCGAGACCGATTAAAATCAGGCCTGCCATGTAACCTGGGTAGTCACGTAAAAAGATAATCGCCAGAGCAAACATTAAGATTGGACCGACAATCCAGTTCATCACTAATGACAACGTAATGGCTTTTTTGTCACGCGTTACTTCACCCAGCAGGCTGTAGTCTACTTTTGCTAACGGTGGGTACATCATTAAGATAAGACCAATCGCCAATGGGATATTAGTTGAACCCACCGACATATTTTCATTCCATTGTGCAACTTCAGGGTAGACAACCCCAATAGCGACACCAATCGCCATCGCGAGGAAAATCCAAACCGTTAAATAACGATCAAGGAAGCTCATTTTTTTGGCAGCACTTTCGTCACTGCATGCGGTTACGTTTGTCATTTTAAGACCTTATATTCGGTTTATCTGGGATTTTACCTTGGTGTGTTATAGCCAAAGTAATTGGAGTTGCAGTGAGGCGACAAGTGAATGAGGCCCCATGAGCATAGCTCGTCTATGTGATTGGGGTGAATGAACACCGTCAACAAAGCTGCAACTTCAAGTACGAAGGGTATATTTGGTTTATTGAGCTTTACTGGCTTCAATAACCCGCAATTCGTGTTCAATCATTGGCTGATTGTTGTTTAATGTCAGATCCAAAACTTGCAAAGTCCAAGCCGGTAACTCAGGGTTAACTCTGTAATGCACCCATTTACCACGACGATCATCAATCACCAAGTTATGCTTTCTTAGCTCAGCAAGGTGACGAGAAACTTTAGGTTGGCTTAAGTTAAGTGCGCTCATTAAATCACACACGCATAGCTCGCCTTTACTTTGCATTAATAACAAAGACTTCAAGCGAGTTTCTTCTGAAAGGGCTTTATAAAAATAGAGTGGTTCAAACATGAATACTTTGCCAATCAACTAAACATACGAAATATCATATATATGAAAATTCGAATGTCAAGTGATGCAATGAGTTAAATGTGGTAGTAGAATTGTAAACATCATTAAAACTTGGCGAATCTTTCTGCATGAGATCCTGAACGTCGTTCGTGCCTCACTCATCAGGATGACGTGCTGTTAGGTATCTTGAACGCTCTATTGTTCCCCTGAACACCCTATTTATCGCATCCTGAACACCTTATTTATCGTCATCCTGAAAAGCGCCGTGGGCGCGCAGTTCAGGATCTCCTACCGCACGTTACTCACCCAATGAAATATCAACGATTCAAACTTAATAGGCATTCTCAACAATCGCATCGGTTAAGTGCAATTGGGTTTGTTGGGATTGCGCCAGTTTAGATTTAAGGTCATCGCAAATCGCCATCAGTTCATCGACTTTAGCGACGATGCGGTGCTGTTCTTGTTTTGGAGGTAGAGCTAAAACCATTTCGGCAACATCACTTAAACGAAAGCTATTTTTTATCCCTCGTTGTGGTGCGTCAAACTGAAATTTAGCCATTGGTGAGCGCATAAATTCAGGGAAAAAACGACCTTGAGTTTCGGGCATAAAGCGTAATAAACAAGTGTGCTGATTTATATAAGCTTCTCCGAAATTCTCGGGAATTAAACCAAGGTTACCCACATCACCAGTAATAGAAATTAACAAGTCATTAGTTTCAAGTCTTGTTCTTGAACCTTCACCATCTTTTGGTGGTTGAACATATCTTTTATTATCTAAACGCAACTGGTAACTCCCTCTCGAAAGGTTCCCCATTGTTACAAATAGTGCACCAGATTCAGAATAATACTTAGCCCAATCACGAGAGCCTGAAGTTGTGAACATAGATACATCAAAGATACGACACCACTCCCACCCATTCGGCAGTTCAAACGGCTTTTCATCTTCATTGATTGGCGGTAAGGCTTTTTGTTTTTTAATTTTCTTCTCTTTAATCAATTGCTCTTTTTCAGCGGCGATGCGCTCTAGCAGTTTGCTCGCAGGTTCATCATTAGGATCTTGTGGCACCAGTTTGCCCATTACCGCCAATTGCAGAATGGTTTGTTTGAGTAGATCAATGCTCTGTTCAGTGGTAAACAAAGTATCAAAATTTTGCGCCAACAATGCCCAGTTTTGTTGTAATTCAGCATGGTTTTTGCAATTAGTGAGCGTGTCTAACAGGGTTTGTACGAGCTGCTGATGGGTTTCTAATTGATTTTCGGTTTGGCTTTCCAACTGATCGCACAACGCCATCAGTTCATCGACTTTCGCGACGATGCGGTGTTGTTCTTTAAGGGGAGCAAAAGGAAAAAGTGCTGCTCTTGCCTTATCTGTTCCCATACGAGGAAGATTCATTCCATGTGTAGATTCATCCGCATATCTAATAAAATATGGTGACTTCATCATTAAGCGAAGAAATTTGGGCAACAAATCGCAATACGTTCTAACAGGAATCATTTCCGTTGTACAAACACCAACTTCATCTGCAATTAAAACTTTATCTAGGTATGGGCGAAGCTTGCCATAAATTACATCATTAGCTTCAAAGCGATTTTTAGAACTTTTAAACCGGCGTTCAGAAAACCTAACTTTCTTCAAAAGTTTTGATGTAACTTTCTCTACATCTTCAAGCTCTAATACCCATGTATGAGTGTCTACATCTACTGATTCAGCTTTATCACAAACTCCATAATTAGTAACCTCACCTAATTGGCTCCACTCCCACCCACTCGGCAATTCAAACGGCTTTTCTTCATCGGTAATCTCAGGCAAGGCTTTTGGCTTTTTAATCTTTTTCTCTTTTACCAATTGCGCTTTCTTGATCGCAATACGATCAAGCAACACTGAGGCAGGTTCATCATTCGGATCTTGCGGCACCAACTTGCCACGCACCGCCAATTCTAAAATCAGCTCACGCAGTTTTTTAATGCCATACAACTCCACTTTTTTTGACGTACCACGGCCAGACGCAGACTTGGCTTTGATGGCCGATGTCCAAATATCGATATGCTCTGTGATCAGGCTATTTCCAATTAAAGAATCACTCATTAATTTTGCTCCCCTGATTGCTGCACTCCTGACTGTAAGGCTGCGCCTAAAATGTCTTTCAGTTGGCTACGCAATTGAGTGATTTCTTGTTGCTGAGTTTGATATTGGGCTAACAATTCTTGTGGATCATGGCTGATAACTTCACCTTGATATGGGTTTTTAATATCTAGATTGAAGTTACGCTCGATGATCTCTTCAATCGACACTTTCCACGCTTGGTTGGTTTCGACGCGGCTAGCAAAACCATCTTGTTCACTGCCCCACCAATCAATTTCCGTTTGGAATTCTTCAAACTTCATTGGCTTGGTTTTGTTGTAGTTTTTCACGCCTTCTGGGTACGGATGCTCATAGAACCAAACGTGCTGAGTTGGCTCACCTTTAGTGAAAAACAGAATATTGGTTTTAATGCCGGTGTAAGGGTTAAATACCCCATTTGGCAAACGCACTATGGTGTGTAGGTTACATTCTTCCGTCAGCATTTTTTTGATTTTGGTTTTTACACCTTCGCCAAACAAAGTACCGTCTGGCAATACCACACCTGCTCGACCATCTTTGTCCAACACTTCAATAATGAGCTGCAAAAATAAATCGGCGGTTTCACGGGTTTGCATTTCCGCTGGGAAGTTCTTTTCAATGCCGTCTTCTTCGGTGCCACCAAACGGTGGGTTAGTCGCAATCACGTTGATATTGCTGTCCCAGTTAGAAAGCGGTTTGTTCAGCGTATTGCCGTGTTTGATTTGCACAGGCACTTCAATGCCATGCAGCATCATGTTGGTGATACACAACAAATGTGGAAGCTGTTTCTTTTCTACGCCATGAACTTGCTTTTGTAGGGTTTGGTGATCAGCAACGGTTTTCACGTAGTTATTTTTTACATGATCAAACGAACACGCCAAGAAGCCGCCGGTACCGCACGCCGGGTCCATAATGCTTTCGCCTAGCTTAGGGTCGAGACGATCAACAATAAAACGGGTGACTGCACGAGGCGTATAGAACTCACCGGCATTACCTGCGCTTTGTAAGTCACGCAAAATCTGCTCGTAAATATCACCAAATAAGTGGCGCTCTTTGGAGTCAGTAAAGTCGATTTCATTCAGTTTATTGATCACTTGGCGCAATAATGTGCCGTTTTTCATGTAGTTAAACGCATCGCTAAACGCTTCACGTACCACGTGACCACGCGGGTTTAAATCAATCGGAGCGGTTAGGTTTTTGAGGCTATAAAAAAGCTCATCGTTAACAAAATCCAGTAGTTCATCGCCGGTAATGCCTTGGCTGTCAGTTGCCCAATTGCGCCATAATAATTTTTCTGGAATGGGCGTTTTGTAGTCATCCAGTTCTAGCTCTAGCTCTTCTTCCTGTGCATCAAATACCTTTAGGAATAACAACCAAGACATTTGCCCTAAACGCTGCGCATCACCATCAACACCGGCATCTTTACGCATAATATCTTGAATGGATTTGATCACTGAACTGATTGACATAACAAACCTGTTTTAACTGACTGAAAATTGAGGCCGATTATAACAGACTTGACTCGAAAAATTGTGTTCTAAACTGAGGTTTTAATTTTGAAAATGTAATCGAGCTTGTAAGTTGTCACTATAACTTTTTACCGAGCAACCAAATGAAAATCGAATGCCCAAAATGCAGTCAAACTAATGAAATTGAATTCTCCGAACACATTTCATGTCAACAATGCAAAACAAACTTTAAAGGAATGAGCTTTGTTAAAAACACTCTCACTAAAGCCGTTGCAATCGGTGCTTTATCAATAGGCGCAATTGGAGGGTATGAAGCGAATGATGCTTTTGACAAGATGGGAAGTTCAAGTGAGTATCGCTACCCTTTGGAAGTTGAGTATGCTTTAGTCGATTCATGTATTAAAAAACGTTCAATATTATACAGAACCAATGATTTTCTAAAAGCCAGAAAAAAATGCCTCTGCGCTATTGAAACTACGACAAAAGAAGTCTCATATCATCAATACCAAAACGATATTGCTGAGTTTGAGAATGCCATTCGATACTCTGTTCAACGATGCAAAAATTAGTGGCAACCAAAGCTGCCACTAAGGTGGCCATCAGCCCTACTTTTTCGGTGTATTTCCACGACCCGGGCCTGATGGATTACCAGTTTTGCTTGGGTAATTGGGATTTTGATTAGACATAATTATCTCCTTTCTATTCATTTAAGTATCGTCTTCTCTAACGACGCATTCAAATTAACTTAACTACTCGGGACAATTGGGGACAATGGAAAAACAAAATCAAATTAAATCACTATTAAAGGAATTAAGCTGGGGTGTCAGCACACTGGCTGATTTGGTTCTCGAAGAGCGTTATTCAGATGATTGCGGCTCACATATTGAAATAAGTCCAGAGGAACGCACTAAGGAAGTAGAAAAAATAAAGAAGCATTTACAGCGAGAAACAACGCCAGATGAAAAGCTCAATTTGTACTTGAGGATTATACGCCAACACCCCGACTTTGAAGCACTCAAACTCGATTACGTTTTTCCGCAATATGTTGAGCATGAGTGCTTATCTCCGGAAGTCGTTGATATATTCAAGAACTTAAAATGGTGATTAGCCTAGCTTGTATATTTCAGCTTCTAATTCACTCACCGCTTCCATATATTGAGGTTTACCACCAAAGCTATTTTTGATGATTTCAAGCGGTCTGCCCATTTCATCGAATGGCTTCACTTTAAGAACATGAATATTTTCAATTTCTTGAACACCTTCATCGGCATATTTGTCTAGCAAAGTATTTAATACTTGCTGAGCCGTTTCTCCGTATTTGGTGAAGTAGTTACGCTTTTTGACGTTTTCAGCCCGCTCTTTGCGCGTTAATGCTGGTTGGTCATAAACCACATGGCAAATCATATCGAATGGGTCCATGTCTTTGCCCACTTCATCTTCTAGGGCTTGCCAAATGATGCCTTCTTCTGCCAGTTCATCAATAATGGCTTGCTTGCGGTCTGCTTCATTCCAACGCTTGGTGAACTCATCTAATGAGGCAAACTGATTTTTCATGGTTTTGCGGGTGTAACCTTTAAACGATTCCGTGACTAATTTGCCATCAGAATCGTAATATTGAACCCGTTCGGCAAGCGCTTTAACTTGCACGCCGTTGACATGATACTTACGCACTTTGTCTTCATCGGTCCACCAATCCTCGCCGCCGGAAGTATTTCGCGGGTCATTACTCTCTGACGTATTCCCATAAGGTGCTTCTGGTTCTTGAATAGAAGCAGGGTCAATATCATCACCAAATGGACTGTCGCCTTCCTCTGTCATATCTTCAGGGTCGATGCCGTTAATGATGTCATCTAAGTCATCTTGATCATCAAAATCTTCCGGTGTAACCACTTTGACGCGCTCTGCTTCACCATCAAAGCGTTCATCAGCAAACAACTCGGTCGCTTTTTTAAAGTCTAAAATGGTGAACCATAATTTACCGTAGCGATCATCGATGCGAGTACCACGTCCAATAATTTGCTTAAACTTGGTCATAGATTGAATGCCTTGATCGAGCACTACTAACTTACAAGTTTTAGCATCAACACCTGTGGTCATTAATTCGGAGGTTGTGGCGATAACTGGGTAGGCTTTTTTCGGGTTGATGAAGTTATCCAATTGCGCTTTACCGATTTCATCGTCACCGGTGATTTTCATCACGTATTTTTCGTTTTTCGCCACTTGCTCGGGGTTTAAATTAACCAATGCCCGACGCATTCGCTCTGCATGGTCGATGTCATTACAGAACACAATCGTTTTGGCCATCGGATCGGTGCGTTTTAGATAATTGGTAATCGTTTGAGCCACAAGATCGGTGCGTTCATCGATCACCATAGTACGGTCGAAATCTTTTTGGTTATAAATGCGATCTTCAATCAGGTTACCATCTTTATCGGTTTGCCCTTTGGTTGGTCGCCAACCTTGAACATCGACATCAATATCCACACGCACGACTTTATAAGGCGCAAGAAAGCCATCTTCAATACCTTGCTTTAATGAATAGGTGTAAACCGGATCGCCAAAATATTCAATGTTAGAGACTTCATCAGTTTCTTTTGGTGTCGCAGTTAAGCCCACGTGAGTCGCAGCACTAAAGTAATCCAAAATTTCACGCCATGCGCTGTCTTCAGAGGCACTACCGCGATGGCATTCGTCAATCACAATCAAATCAAAGAAATCTGGATCAACTTGTTTATAGGCTTTTTGACTTTCTTCTGGCCCAGTTAAGGCTTGATATAAACCAAGATGAATTTCATAAGCGGGATCAACGGTTCGACCTGTGATTTTGGTCATCGCAGAGCCAAAAGGTTGGAAGTCATTGGTTTTAGTTTGATCAACAAGAATATTACGGTCGGCAAGGAACAGAATTCTTTTCTTCGCTTTGGCTTTCCATAAACGCCAGATAATTTGAAATGCGGTATAGGTTTTACCCGTTCCTGTCGCCATCACCAATAACACTCGATCTTGACCTGCGGCGACAGCTTCTACGGTTTTGTTGATCGCTTGCAACTGATAATAACGTGGTGATTTACCACTGCCATCATCGTGATAGTCTTGCGTGATCACGGGAAGATGTTCCGTTTTGTAGCCTTTCCAAATACAGTATTTATTCCAAAGTTGCTGCGGGGTTGGAAAGTCTTCTAAGCGTATTTCAGTTTCTAGCTGAGCTGGGTTAGTTTTGTCGTGAAAGATAAAACCATCACCGTTCGAAGCAAAGATAAAAGGCACTTCAAGCAAAGACGCATAATCGAGTCCTTGCTGCATACCTTTGCCAATTTCATGTTTATTGGCTTTTGCCTCTATCACTGCAAGTGGCATGCTTGGTTTATGATAAAGCACGATATCGGCAGATTTGACTTTCTTACGCGCCGCCGCTTGACCACGAACAATCACCTTTCCATCACGCAATTTCACTTCTTGACGAATTTGCGTCATATCATCCCACCCTGCGTTTTTCACCGCCGGAAAAATGAATTTAGAAATGATATCGCTTTCTGAAAGTTTAGTTTTATTAATGTTGGTGGTCATAGACTTAACTCGTCAATCCTTTGTTGATAAGAATATAACTGATTTAAGTTTTAAAACCGAGAAGTAATCATCAGGTCTTTGAATTGGTACTTATATACCCTAGGTGCGAGTTATGAACGTAGAAAGATTTGTTCGTATGATCAAACTTGCTAGAGTACATTTAGTTGTAAACTTACAGCTAAAATTAGTCTAAGCAGAATTAGTTTGAGAATATTAGAAAGGTGGAAGCCCCAGCCACATCCCGGCACACACGTCATTCGCTGTGGCTGCTCCCTTCCGGGCCTGACCAAGTTCACGAACTAGTATTGCGGGAGGACCAGGGCCTCCATAGATTTTTTATCGCAGAAACTTAGGATTGCTAAGTAACTCGAGTGCGGTGATTATGTCGAATCAAGGCAGCCAATGCAAGATCAATATATAAATACATATTTGTTTGCCTAACTTTTCAGCAAAACATACAAATATTACCTTGATGCTGCTTTATCTAGATACATTTTTTCGTCTGCGAGATGAAGAACTTGATCGACATTCATCACCTGTTTTCGATTGGCTGAAATGCCACATGATGTCGTCACTTCAATTATATCTCCGTTTTCAAGACCAATCTCCAAGGATTTGAATTTTGATAAGATGCTTTGTAATTTTTTATTATCGATTCGAGCTAACAATATAAATTCATCACCACCAATGCGAAATGAATGCCCATTCCAATGATTTAATATTGAACTTGCTAAATCTTTTAAAACTGTGTCACCACAACGGTGTCCATGCGTATCGTTAATCATCTTAAAGCGGTTCACATCAAGGTAGACCAAAGTGTAGTCAGCAGGTATCCCCCGTGAAAACTTTTGATATAGCGCCCGGCGATTTTTCAGTCTAGTCAAATTATCTGTCACAGATTGTTGATAGATCATCCATAAAACAAATGACATACAAACAAGACTAATAAGGAATATAGCCCATATCATATGGTGAAGATGCTGCTCTTTTTGTAATACTAACCGCCAGTTCGGCACCACATAATAGCTCTTAACAATATGCGGTATATCCACTAAATTTTGCGCTAAATTAAAGGCTTTTGAAAGTTTATATCCATCATCTGTTTTAGGAAATGCAAATGAGACTGGTGTTTTATGAAAGACACCAATATATTGATCTTCCTCTGTATCAAAACCAGCCGATTCATCTAACAGCATTTGAGTATAGTTCTGACGATTTAAAATTATATAGTCAACTTTGCCGTCTCTTAAGGCTTGTATTTGCTGTGTACGATCCGACATTCTATATAGTTTTTTACTTGGTAGCATATCGGTCAGCAAACCATCATAGTAATCACCATCAACAACACTGATTCGCTCAATTACCATTTCCGATAGGCTTTTGTATACACCTTCCTTATAACCTGTCCGTTTTACCACCACGGTTTCAGGTGTAAAATATGGAAGGCTAAAGTACATTTTGTCTTTTCGTGACGGTGATATAAAAATCGGACCAAGTACATCAATTTTATTATTTAATAAGTCAGCATACATAGATTGCCAAGTTTCATCAGCTGTACTAACTACTTCGCACTCAAATTCCAATATTTCACAGATTTCATTTAATATATCAATAGATATACCTTGCAACTCTCCTTCTTTGTCATATTTAGAAAACACATGCACATTCTCCAATTTTACTTGAAGCTTTTTTTTGTGGTTTAAGTGTAATCTAGCAACTTGTTGCTTTATTGAATTTAATTGGTATTCATACTGAAAGCGTTCTGTTTTTTGACGTAACGCTTTTTGGATTTCTGGAGTATGCAGGTAAGACACCATCGCTTTTACAGCCTCAGCATGTTGTCCCTTCGGGGTCGCAATACCAACAGATTGTATCGGCAAAATAGAGTTCAGCATACGTGCATTCATGCCATCATCCAAAAAGCGTCTTAACTTTGAGATACCATCAATTACACCGTCAACTTCACCACGTTTTAGCATAGTTAAGGCTTGTTGATAGTTAGAAAAATTGAGTACCCGTATATTAGAATAATTTTTTTCGATAAAAGATTTGAAAATAAGATTATTAGCGACGGCTACAACACGCACATCTCTAAAAGTATTCTGCTCGGAGAAAGTGGGCAAAGTATAAAGATAGGTATACTCCATATTAGTTGGCTCTGAAATATCAAAATATTTCTCTCGCTCAGTGGAGTACGTGACATTTGGGGCAAAATCAATTGTATTTTTTTTCAATGCTTCTAGAATTTGGCTAAAATTTCGAAAGTAAACATAATTAACTTGAAATTGAAAATGTTTTTCAAGTTCATCAAATACAACTTGACTACCGACATCACCTTTAACCAGTGCCACTTGGTAGGTTTTGTCTTGATAAGATGTCGTAGGCTCATCAGCATGAGCAACAAAAGTAATCAAGCATAATGAATAACAAAATAATAGAAGACGGAACAAGTTTTCCCCTTGGAAAAGAATTTGACACCACTTTTCTTAAATAAAGGTATCTTTTTGTCATATTTTAAGACATATAGTCTATATGGTTAAACTCTAATCACCAAACAAGTAACTACATTTAAGAATTAAAAATGACTTACTTTGATCAAAACGTATATTTCGTTCTAAAACAAATCCCACCAGGTATGATCTCAACTTATGGCGCCATCGCTAACATGGCGGGCTTCCCTGGGTATGCTCGTCATGTCGGAAAATTATTATCAAATCTGCCCGAACATTCCACCTTACCTTGGTTTCGTGTCCTAAACAGCAAAGGCAAAATTTCATTAAAAGGTGCAGATTTAGAGAGACAAAAACGTTGCTTAGAACAAGACGGTGTTGAAGTCAGTCCAATAGGCCAAGTAAATTTAAAGAAATACCTATGGCGTCCTGAAGGTTAGACGCCATAAATATATACCCAAAGGCTATCGACTCATTAACGAACGCCAATCATACGTAATTGAACTGCTTGCGTTTTGTTTTCATCCGTAATGACGTGGGTGATAGTATCTGTTGTAAAGCGTAACTTACCATCGACCGCAACTTTAGCTCGAACATTATAACGATGGTTCGGCACAATTTTATTCGCATCATAATCAAGCTTAAATTCAAATGGCACTTGCTTACCACCCGTTATAAATGAATCTGTTGCTATAATTTCTGCGGCCTTATCTGCTAACGAAATATCTTCTAATGTCACTGTCACAACTGCGTTATCTGGTAGTGCGATACGCTCACGATAGAACACGCTTCCCGTAACACTGGCAAGACCAACCGCTTCGCTTGAGCTTTGTGATGCAGATGAAGTGTTATCAGCATTTGTGGTGCAACCTGTCATTGCGACCCCCATAATTATTGATGAAATTAACAATAATGACTTTTTCATGCTCTTCCTTAATGAATTTTCGTAAGGTGAATATTATGCAGTCTTGTAATATCAGTCCCGCATGTTAATAATTGGACAATACAATATGGAGGTCTGATGAGCAAACAATTACAAGAATTACTCAATTTACACCAACTAGAGCGCTTAGAAGTTGGCTTATTCCGTGGGGAATGTGAGCATTTAGGCTTACCGCAAGTTTATGGTGGGCAAGTAATTGGACAAGCTTTATCTGCCGCTGGTTATACCGTTGAATCAGATAGAACAGTCCACTCTTTTCATAGCTATTTTTTGCACCCGGGCGATATTAATCAACCAATTATTTATGATGTTGAAAAACTGCGTGATGGCAAAAGTTTATCCACTCGTCGAGTCAAAGCGATTCAACATGGTAGACCAATTTTTTATCTGACAGCTTCTTACCAAGGTCAATTTGAAGGGCTAGAACATCAAGAGTCGCAAATGCCTGGCATCCAAGGTCCAGAAGGTATTCCTTCGGAAAGTGAGCTCGCTCAATCGATGAAAGAAGCGCTATCTCCTGCGATGCAACGTGCATTTTGCCATGAAAAACCAATTGAAGTTCGCCCAGTAGTGGTCAACAATCCCTTCCAGCCAGATGCTTTACCAGCTAAGCAATATTTATGGATTAAAGCCAATGGTGCTTTACCAGATGATCCAATATTACATCAGTACTTACTCGGTTATGCTTCTGATTGGGGATTCCTAGTCACGGCTCTATTCCCGCATAAGGTATCGCTATTTACCCCTAAATTCCAAGTCGCCACTATTGATCATTCTATGTGGTTTCATCGTCCTTTTAAAATGGATGAATGGCTGCTGTATGTAATTGATAGCCCAACTAGCAGCAATGGCCGAGGCTTAGTACGTGGCGAGATTTTTGATCGACAAGGCAACCTAGTGGCAAGTGCGGTACAAGAAGGTGTGATGCGCTTTACTCAAAAATGAGATTGATACTTGCGCATTTCAATATACCCAAAGTAATTGAAGTTGCAGTGAGGCGACAAGTGAATGAGGCCCCATGAGCATAGCTCGTCTATGACCTTCTTTAATAAAGAGATAGGGGGGCGAATGAACGCCGGCAACAAAGCTGCAGCTTCAAGTGCGACGGGTATATATAGATTCTTTTGAAAGGTGCTTACATTCCTATGCGAATCTTCCTTGTTTAAAGGCCTAGATGATAGCTCTGAATTCTGCATCTTGAAGTCACTTGGGTATAAGCGCTTCGGTTTCTAATCACACTGAAGCGCTTAATCTAATTTAATCAATCGGCAGAGCGGTTGTATATTTAATTGATTCCATCGCAAAAGTGGAAGTCACGTTCGAGATTCCTTCTACACTATTCACTAACTTCTTATAAAACTCATCATAAGCTTTCATATCCGAAACCAAAACTTTCATCATATAGTCAAACTCCCCCGCCATTCGGTAAAACTCCATCACTTCAGGAAATTCACTGACCGTATCAACAAAAGCTTGATACCACTCATTCGAATGATTGTTGGTTTTGATTAAGGCAAAAGCGACAAAAGACAAGCCCAACACCTCAGGATTGAGTAGCGCGACCTTTTTATCAATCATACCTTGTTCTTCCAATCGCTTAAGACGCTTCCAGCAAGGAGTCGTAGTCAAATTGACGGTATCAGCTAAGTCTTGCAGTGATACCGTAGCATCTTGTTGCAGCATATTGAGTAATGTTTTATCTACCTTATCTAACATCAACTGTTTCATTTCCAAAACCCTACCAATAAGAGAATTTATTTCTCCAATATAGGCAATTAACAACTAATAAAGCAAACCTTTTCTCTTTTTTAAGAGGTAAATTACCCATAGAGAATTAAGCAACTTTAGATAGCAATCAGGATTAACGTTATGTGCATAGATAGACAATGGATTAACCAAGCAATCACTAAAATTGAAGCGGACTTTCAGCGCTCAGCTGATACGCATTTAATTAAATTGGATCTACCGTATTTGTCCGGCATTGATATTTACCTTAAAGATGAAAGTACTCATCCGACTGGATCTCTTAAGCATCGTTTAGCACGCTCGCTATTTTTGTATGCGTTATCAAACGGTTGGATTGGTCCTGAAACAACCGTGATTGAATCCTCTTCTGGTAGTACTGCGGTATCTGAAGCTTACTTTGCTCGTTTATTAGGCTTACGTTTTATTGCGGTAATGCCAAAATCAACTGCCACAAAAAAAATAGAACAAATCCAATTTTATGGTGGAGAAGCCCACTTAGTGGAGCGTTCGGATCAGATTTATGCAGAATCTCGCCGTTTAGCAGAAGAGTTAAACGGTCACTATATGGACCAATTTACCTACGCCGAGCGTGCTACTGACTGGCGTGGAAACAACAATATTGCTGACAGCATATTTTGTCAGATGAGCCGCGAACCTCACCCTATCCCCTCTTGGGTCGTAATGAGTGCAGGAACAGGCGGTACATCAGCAACCATTGGCCGTTTTTTACGTTATAAAAAGCACCCTACTCAATTATGTGTGGTTGATCCTGAGAATTCCGTTTTCCATGATTTTTTTAAGCATGGCGATGCCTCTATTACTATTGATTCAGGGAGTAAGATTGAAGGAATTGGTCGCCCACGAGTAGAGCCGAGTTTTATTCCTGGCGTGATCGATGAAATGCGCACTGTTCCAGATGCTGCCAGCGTTGCTACGATTCAATGGTTAGAGACGATTCTTGGCCGCAAAGTGGGTCCATCAACCGGAACCAATCTTTATGGTGCATTAAATATTGCCCATGAAATGATTCAACGTGGCGAAACAGGATCGATTGTTACCCTTATTTGCGACAGCGGTGATCGTTATTTAAATTGTCATTACAATCCAGAGTGGTTACAAAAAAACATTGCCGAACTCACTCCATTTAAAGAAACATTAAAAACCATCACCCACTTATAACCAACATATTTTCAGACTAAGATTGAGGGTTGATATACTTAAGAAAATTAATCTCGAAATATAGAGATTAACTCAAGTATTACGTTAATTTTTTAACTATAATGCTACCAGTTTGGGGCGTAATGCCCTCTGCTATCATTTTCGGTAATAACTATTCTCAAGCAGATTTAAAAGGTTAATTATGACGTCCCTACGCTTATTTGCGCTTGCGCCTTTAGCTATGTTGTCAATTTCGTCTCATGCGGCGGATGTTGCTGGCAAAGATTACTTTTACTTAGGTACAGGGGCTGTTGGAGTTTCTTCAGATCCTGTTAATGTTGCTGGTGCAGGCAGGGTTGAATTTAATGACTCTGAAATCTACGAAAATCCAAACGTTACTGTTGGTATTGGTCACTATTATTCAAAACACTTTGCTGTTGAAGGTTTCTATCGATACTCACGTACCGAAGGTGAGTTTTCAGATGACAGCATGGCGAATTTAGATACTCACCAATTTGGTCTGTCTGGATTAGCGACTACTGGTGAAATTTGGAAAACCCCCTTTGAGCTATATGCAAAACTGACCGGTACTTACACCTATTCTAAATTTAAAGCCGATAACTTTGACGTCAATGATGAAGATGGTGTGGGTGGTTTAAATATTTCAGGCGGTCTGCAATGGAACTTAATGCATTCCGACTACTTCTTCCGTGCTGAATATGTCTATGCCCTAACCATGGGTGATTTATACGGTCATGATGATTACGATTACAAAGGCGTACAAATTAGCCTAGGTCGTACGTTCTAGCTTAGAGCGATTCTCGGGGCTCGGGCGTTTCACTGCTCGTAGCTCGGTAAAGAAATGTTTAACGCTGCACTGGCTGTTTCACAACGGGAGTGCAGCGTTTTTATTTTCGGAACTCGAGTATCGACCGCTTCTCGTGGCTCGATGTGGTTGACGCGACAAAGTCGAGACACGAGCTTCCGAGATACGAGCCACGTCTTTATCCATGCCCTGGTCTTACGGTTATATCCTTCTCCAACTCTTTTTTCAGCAAGGCTTCTATATGTCCCGGTGAATGTGTCTTCAACGAAATCAAACGATACATTTGTGGGATCACGAACAAAGTCACTAGTGTGGCAAAGCTCATCCCAAATAAAACCACTGTCCCTACCGCTACTCGGCTTTCATAACCCGCACCAGTGGATAGCATTAGTGGCAATGACCCTGCAATGGTGGTAAATGCTGTCATTAAGATTGGACGAAGACGACGAGCAGAAGCATCGATAATCGCCTTTTCAAATTCAATGCCACG
The DNA here is from genome assembly GCF_002218005.2 of Vibrio algivorus. Lineage (GTDB taxonomy): Bacteria > Pseudomonadota > Gammaproteobacteria > Enterobacterales > Vibrionaceae > Vibrio > Vibrio algivorus. The sequence continues at coordinate 950,921 of NZ_AP018678.1, read as the reverse complement.
GTCACGTAATTGGTTAGCAAATTCTACAATCAATATGCCATTTTTAGTCACCATACCAATCAGCAAGATCATCCCAATTTGGCTATAAATATTGAGCCCTTGCCCCATTAAATACAGTCCGATAAAACCACCAAGTACGCCCATAGGAACGGTGAACATCACGACCAGAGGGTTTATAAAGCTTTCAAACTGCGCGGCCAAAACAAGATAAGCCACCAATAAAGCCAAGGCAAAAACCACCATCACACTTGATTGATTCTCTTTGAAATCTTTCGATTCACCGCTATACGAAATGCTAATGTCACTTGGCAAGTTATCGATCGCTTGCTTGTCGAGATAATCTAAGGCTTCACCTAACGTAGAGTTTGACGTTAAATTAGCGCTCAAGGTGATCGATTTTTGCTTATTGGTATGCGACAAGCGGTTCGCTGAGGCAATCTCTTCAAGTTTGGTGACGGTATCGAGAGTGATAAGTTCTCCGCCATCAGTACGTAAGTAAATCTTGCTCAAATCAGCGGCGTTATTAAAGCTATTTTCATCGCCTCGAAGATACACGTCATATTCTTCGCCACGCTCTAAATAGGTGGTTTCTGTTACCCCTCCTAACATGGCTTCCAGTGTGTCGGAAATATCACTCACACTAATGCCTAAATCAGCTGCGCGTTGCTTATCAACCGTCACAACAAGCTCTGGTGTTTTTTCAGAATAATCCAAATCTCCACCAGTGATCACGCCATCTTCTTCACCTTTGTGTTGCAGAAATTCGGCCCATTTTGAAAGCTCTTGATAGTCTGATCCACCGAGTACAAATTGTACTGGGTTATCAGAGCCGCCACGGAAACCTGGCATCATCGCACGCACTCGTACATCAGGAATGCCGGATAACGTTTTGCTGATCATACCTAAAGCTTGCTGTGCATTAACGCTTCGTTTATCCCAGTCTTCTAACACCATAATCACAAAGCCCGTTTCATCTCCCGCTCGGCCACCAAATGCTGGTGCATCCACGCTGAAGGATTTCAACACACCTTTACCTAGCAATGGAATGAGGCGATTCTCCACTTCATCCATATTGGCGCTCATACGGTTAAAACTAGTGGCATCAGCTCCTTTTACAAATGCAAATAACACACCTTTATCTTCTTTTGGCGCTAATTGGCTAGGGATCATCGTCATCAACCATCCACTCACCACTATACAAACAACAATACTCACCGGTGCTGACCAACGAAAACGAATTGCGTGTACTAGTCCATTTCGATAGCAAGTTTCAATACGAGCAAAAAACTTATCAATACAAAGGTTAAAACGATTCGGTTGTACATTGGCTTTTAGTAGTTTGCTGCCCAGCACTGGCGTTAACGTTAATGCAATTAGAGATGAGAAAAGTACCGACATGGCGAGTAATACGGAAAACTCGGTAAATAACAGCCCAACCATACCATCCATGAAGGAAATAGGTAGAAACACCATCACCAAGACAAGTGTGGTCGCCATAACAGCGAAACCAACTTCTCTCGTTCCTTTATAGGCAGCAAGTAATGGTGGCTCGCCTCGCTCAAGGTGGTGGAAAATATTTTCGACAACGACAATGGCATCATCTACGACTAAACCAATCGCAAGAATCAATGCCAACAAGGTAATTAAGTTGACTGAGAAACCAAAGTAGTAAGCCGCCATGAAAGCAGAAATCAGTGATACCGGAACCGTCACTGCAGGAATTAAAGTCGCGCGCATTTGACCAAGAAAAATATACAGCACGAGTACTACTAAACCACCAGTGATAAATAGTGTGTTGTAAACTTCGCTAATCGACTGCTCAATAAAGATCGTTGCGTCATACTCTATTTTTAATGAAGTACCATCAGGTAAAAATTTCTGTACGTTATCAACTTCTTTACGAACTAATTGCGCAACGTCAAGTGGATTGGCATCGGTTTGAGTAATGATACCCATGCTGACACCGACTTCACCATCACTCTTATACATTGAACTTTCATTTTTTGCGCCCAGATAAATCGACGCAACATCTTGCAGGTAAATAGGATGTCCATCGCGGCTTTTATTTACCACTAAGTATTTAAAATCTTCTTCGGTTAAATAGTTGCGGGTCGTTCGAACCGTCATAGATGTAGTGTCATTACGCACTTCGCCACTTGGGTTTTCGACATTTTCACGTTCTAATGCATTACGAATATCAGTTGTTGTAATCCCTAAACCAGCCATTGCGGTTGGATCAAGTTTTACGTACATGACTTTGTCTAAGCCACCACTAATATCAATTGAACTAACACCAGAAATCAAACTAAAACGGTCAAGCATGACTCGATTGATGTAGTCAGTTAATTGAGTGCGATCCATCTTAGTTGAAGTAAGGTTGATATGAACCGCCGCTTCACCTGAGCCATTATCTTTCGACACAATAGGATCATCTGATTCATCTGGCAGAGAACGTTGTGCACGAGCAATCGCATCACGTACATCACTCACACCGGTAGTAAGGTCATAGCCTAAATCAAAGGTGATGGTTATACGTGAACTACCATTACGAGAAACCGATTGAATATCATCTACTCCACTGATACCAGAAAGTTGATCTTCCAAAACAGTAGTGATTTGACTCTCCATTATGCTGGCAGAAGCGCCGTCATAACTGGTCGATACTGTGACAACAGGATTAGAAATATCGGGCATTTCACGGACAGCGAGCTTAGTGAAAGACACATAACCAAACACGCATAGTAACAGGCTTAATACAATAGCCACTGTCGGCCGCTTTACCGACACATCAGATAACCACATTATTGAGCTCCTTGGTTTTCTGTGTTCGGTAATGTTAGTGAATCTTGTTCTACCACTTTCACACTTAACCCATCACGCATATTAACAAGACCTTTAGTGACAATTTTCTTGCCAATTTCAAGGCCAGATTCCACCACAATTTTATCTTCTATACGTGCACCTAAAATAATTTCCGTACGAGTAACTTTATTATTTTCAATTACATACACGTAACGTTTAGTACCCGAATATTCGAGCGCTTGAACTGGAATGATAGGTTTATGAATAATAGGAAAAGTTAAGATAGCCGACATCAGCATGCCCGGCTTTAATTTATGATCAGGATTGGCAATATCAACACGAACTGGCACACTCAAGGTTGCGCTGTTAACTCGAGTATTGATATGTGTGACCTTGCCTGGAAAGACTTGGTCGTTCCAAGCGCGACTTTGAGTGTTCACTTCCATACCCAAAGATATTTCTGAAAGATACTTTTCTGGCACCTGTAAATCCAAACGCATGTTATCTAAATTATCTAGAGTAAATAGCTCTTCACTGGCGCTAACGGTTTTACCTTTACTGAAATCAATGAAGCCAACTGTACCGGAAAATGGTGCATTGATATTAAGGTAAGACAGCTCGGCTAATGCGACATCCATACGCGCCTTAGCAATATCCACACTGGCACGTTGGGCATCTAGTTCAGTCTGCGTAATCGCATTCTTTTTAACCAAACTGGCGAATTCTCGTTCCTTACGCTTTTCATCATTATAATAAGCTCTCGCCTCGTTAAGAGCTGCACGAGCTTTTTTCTCGTCTAACACCAAAAGCGGTTGGTTTATTTTTACTTCTTGATTGGAATGCACCAGAATTTTTTCTATCTTGCCCGAAACTTCTGGTTTAATGGTTACGGATTCTTGCGCCGATAATTTGGCAACTAAGGTAAGGGTTTGCTGAACATCGTGCTCTTGAACAATTTGAGCGCCAACAGGGATTCCCGTTGGTTTATCATTAGCATTCGCCAAATGAGAAGTGGCAATAAAAAGAGAGAAAGCGATAGCAACTGAAGATAGTGATATTTTATCCATGACAAATTCCATTTATATGCCCAAGTAGGCTCAAGGTGCAAATATTTATTCTATCAGCAGAAAGATATGTTGAACGTAAAACAATGTAAATATGCTTATCGTTAAAGTAAATAATCCACCGGTTGTCAGTCGCCAATTTCAACTATACCCAAGTGGCGTCAAGATGCACAATTCAGAGCTACCATCCAACCCATTAGGCAGGGAAAGTTGACGCAAGAAGTAAGCACCTTTCAAGCTAATCTGACACGCCTATCTCTATACAAAAAGAAGATATTTGGATGAAGCTCCCATAAGGCAAGTTAAAACAAGCTTTAAGCCGCGTTAAATTGAACAGAGATAGAATCACTATGATCATGCTCAAGTTGCTCAATAAAATACCACTCAAATCCCAATCAGTTCGAAAACTCAACACTTAATCAATTATTTAAAAAAACTTCTTTACAGCCTAAAACAGTTTGCTATTATGCGCCCCACACTTGTGGAGGGGTTCCCGAGTGGCCAAAGGGAGCAGACTGTAAATCTGCCGGCTCCGCCTTCGATGGTTCGAATCCGTCCCCCTCCACCATTATTTAACTTGCTGGTGTTATTCCTTTTAGCACGAGCAAGACGTTCTAGGTACGATGTCAGGTCATTCGTATTGTTGAAGAACAAACACAATTTGTGGAGGGGTTCCCGAGTGGCCAAAGGGAGCAGACTGTAAATCTGCCGGCTCCGCCTTCGATGGTTCGAATCCGTCCCCCTCCACCATTATTAACTTGCTAGTGTTACTCTTTTTAGCATGAGCAAGACGTTCTAGGTACGATGTCAGGTCATTCGTATTGTTAAAGAACAAACACAATTTGTGGAGGGGTTCCCGAGTGGCCAAAGGGAGCAGACTGTAAATCTGCCGGCTCCGCCTTCGATGGTTCGAATCCGTCCCCCTCCACCATTCTTTCTCTTTTTATTATAAAAAAGACATAAAAAACCAACTCTCGCAGTTGGTTTTTTTTCGTCTAAAATCTGTCTCACTTCACATTCTGGCAATAGAAAAAACACAAAAACCACAAGATTAAAAACAATATAATTTAAAATTGTACACAATACTTCCGAAATTAATTTGCACTAATTTATAACAAAACGTGCACTTTTATGATTTACACACCTTTTAATTACAAATACTTACCTGCCATAATCGACTAATTCCTCTCTCCATTCACTTCATTTCAGTTTTGGCACAAAACTTGCCAGTTAGACCTAGCTTGCAGAAATTAACACCACTAATTTACAAAATTGATTGTATTCAATATTGTTGCATTAATGTTAAAGCACACCTATACATACATGGATGCAGAAATATAACTACCCACATGATTTGGGTATATAACAAGAACTGCTAATTCGAACTTAGGAAGGTAGGCCCATTACTACCTATAAGAATCTAGTGGAATAGACACTAAGGAAATGTCATGAAGCTTACATATACGCTTAACCAACGCCCACCTGTTGGAACAACATTACTACTGGCCTTACAACACATGCTGGCATCGATCGGGGGAATCGTTGCGGTGCCTCTTATTGTCGGTGCATCTGTCGGCTTACCAGCGGCTGAAATTGCAGATCTGATTAACGCTGCGTTACTCGTCGGTGGCATTGCCACTATTGTTCAATGTGTCGGTCTTGGCCCTGTGGGGATTCGATTACCGGTTGTGATGGGTTCTAGTTTTGCTTTCCTCGGTGTGGCGATTTCTATCGGTAAAGCGGATGGTATGAGTGGCATTATGGGTGCTGCTTTTGTTGGCTCATTCTTGGTGATTTTTGCCAGCTTCTTCATGACGCAGATTAAAAAGCTCTTTCCAGATGTGGTCAGTGGGGTTGTAATTACGTTAATCGGTTTAACTATTCTCCCTGTTGCAATGAGCTGGATTGGTGATGCACCAAAAGGTAGTGAAGAGTTCGCGACCTTACCAAAATTGTTTCTCGCTTTAATCTCACTTGGTATCGTTATCTTAGTCTCAGTGTATTGCAAAGGTATGATCGCAGCCTCTGCCATTGTGATTGGATTAGTCGGTGGCTACATTGCTGCCTTGACTATGGGTATGGTCGATTTGAACCAAGTAACAGAAGCTTCCTGGGTAGGCAGCCCGACCCCTCTTAAATATGGCATGACCTTCTCTTGGGGCGCAATTCTAAGCATGAGTTTGGCTTATATTATCGTTGTTGCCGAGGCAACAGGTGATTTCATGGCACTAGGTGCTAACTGCCAAAAAGAAGTATCAGGTAAAGATTTAAAACGTGGCGTATTAGGTGATGGTCTAGGTAGTACCCTTTCAGCACTGATGACAGGGATGCCATTAGCTTCGTTTAGTCAAAACGTAGGTATTGTAGGTATTACTGGGGTAGCAAGTCGTTACGTTGTTGCCACGACGGGTGGCCTCTTGATTCTAGGCGGTCTGTTTCCAAAATTGGCAGCGCTTGCAGTCACTATTCCAAAACCTGTATTAGGCGGTGTAGGTTTCATTATGTTCGGTATGATCGCTTATGCTGGCATTCGCATGCTGATTAAAGCAGCCGATACTAAACGTAATGCATTAATCATTTGTGTCAGCCTAGCTGCTGGTCTTGCGGTTACGATTGAACCTCGTTTAATTCAGCATTTACCTCATGCGGTAGCAGAATTCTTCCACTCAGGCATCACTACTGGTACCTTAATCGCAATTATCTTGCATCAAGTTTTACCGCAAAACCGCAAAGAAGAATTAGCAATGAAAAAGCTAGAAGTGGTTGAAATGGCAAAAGATGAGGAATGTCATTCCCCTGCATTTAAAGTAATGGAATCAAAAGCAACCATATCAAAAGCGATTGCAACCATTGCTGCAGAACGTGAAGCAGTACGAAACCAAACATTACTTGAGGCCCAATCTGAAGACGATAACTTGTCGGATCAACAGACCTCGTCGTCCGAGTCTCACTCTCGACTCACCCCAAGTACCGCGATGAAATAAAATGTATACCAAGGTAAAAGTCGGCATGTTCGGCTTTTACCTTTTTCAACAATAATCACTAACAACCTAAAAAAATAAGACCCTCTCCCCTGAAATGGTTGAGATGGCTAAGGAAAATTATGAATGTCTCAAACGCTTAATACTCAACATTCAGCGAATCAAAACTTAACAACCACTTGGATTAAAAACCCGCTCGATATTTATACTGGTAGCGAACAAGATGCACGTGGTGGGATTGTAGTTCAAGGAAATACCGTACTTGAACTTGTCGCTTTAAATGCTGAACCAAGCTATAAAATTGATAATGTGGTCGATGCTAAAAATCACGTTGTCACACCCGGCTTAATCAATGCCCACCATCACTTTTATCAAACCTTAACTCGCGCCTACCCTGATGCACTAGATAAAGAACTCTTCAATTGGCTTAAAACACTCTACCCAGTATGGGCTGGTCTTGATGAAGAAATGCATGCCCTTTCTACCGAAGTCGCACTCGTTGAGATGATGATGTCTGGTTGTACTACAGCCTCAGATCATCATTATCTAATTCCGGTTGGTTTAGAGAATGCGATTGATATTCAAGTTGACACCGCCAAAAAGCTCGGCGTTCGTGCAATTCTGACTCGCGGCTCGATGAGCTTAGGGGAAGACGACGGTGGCTTACCTCCTCGTCACACCATTCAAACCGAACAAACCATCATTGATGACAGCCTAAGGTTAATTAACCAGTATCACCAACGTGAAAGTGGCGCGATGACGCAAATTGCTTTGGCGCCATGTTCGCCATTTTCTGTTACGACTGATTTAATGAAAGAAACTTCGCGCATTGCTCATCAAGAAAATGTGATGATGCATACTCACTTGTGTGAAACCATTGATGAAGAAGAGTTCTGCCTACAACGCTTTGGCCATCGCCCAGTCGATTACCTTGAAAGCGTCGGTTGGCTGAATGATAAGACTTGGCTGGCGCATGGCATCCACTTTAATGATGAAGAAATCAAGCGGCTAGGTAATGCCGGCGTTGGTATCAGCCATTGTCCAACCTCGAACATGATGCTTGCCTCTGGTATTTGTCGTAATAACGAATTAGAAGCTGCTGGTGTGAAAGTCGGTTTAGGTGTCGATGGTTCCGCGTCTAACGATGGTTCAAACATGATTGCAGAAGTCCGCATGGCGATGTATTTACAGCGTCTACGTTATGGCTCTGCGAATGTGTCACATCTTGATGCTCTACGTTGGGCAACCAAAGGCTCGGCAGCTGCAATGGGACGCACTGACATCGGAACACTAGAAGTCGGTAAGCAAGCGGATATTTCAATGTTTACCCTAGATGAGATTCGTTTCTCTGGCTCACACGATCCATTGGCGGCATTAATTATGTGTGGTGCACAACAAGCTGACCGCGTGATGATTAACGGTGAATGGAGAGTACATGATGGACATGTTATCGGGCTCGACCTAGAGTGTTTATTAATTCAACATCGAGCAGCTGCAAAACGCCTTGCTGAAAAAGCAATGAAGCTTCGTTAAGGTGAAAATAGATTGTGTTGATATATACCCAAGTGATTTTAAGATGCAGAACTCAGAGCTCTCACCCAGACCTTTAGGCTGGGAAGATTGACGAAGAAATGTAGGCACCTTTCAAACCAATCTGATACGCCCTATCTCTTTATACAAAAGAAGAGGTTTGAATGAAGCTCCCGAAGGGCAAGTTACTTGGGTATAAAGCTAGGTTGCTTGATTAACACATAAACAAAACGACACTATTTTTAATCATAGGGCTCTCAGCATGTTAGGGCTCTATGCTTCTCTTTCTCTTATCTTTCCCTTCTATTTCTTCACCTTTTTCAAACCACCATAACACTATCAATTACCACTGTTAAAATAACGTATTGATGTTGTACTAGATCAAGATGGCTCAATTTCGGAAATGCTACCGTCTCTATAGTATTAATACTTTAGGGGTATACAGGTATGTTCTATATTCACATGCTGCTGCTGTTAGCAGTCATTTTCACAGGGATTCGATTTGGCGGTATTGCCTTTGGCTTATTAGGCGGCCTAGGTGTTTCCGTTTTAGCGTTTGTATTTGGTATAGCACCGGGCTCTCCGCCGATCAGCGTTATGTTGATTATTCTTGCGGTTGTCGCAGCATCAGCAACATTAGAAGCAACTGGCGGTTTAAAATTACTGGTTAAATTTGCAGAAAGGCTGCTGCGTAAACACCCGAATCAAATTGTCTTTTTAGGTCCATTTTGTACTTATCTTTTGACTGTTCTTGTTGGCACTGGTCACAGTGTTTACCCACTTCTACCGGTTATCTACGATGTTTCGATTAAAAAAGGCATTCGTCCAGAACGTCCAATGGCAATGGCTTCTGTAGCTTCGCAAATGGGTATTACCGCAAGTCCAATCGCTGCTGCCGCTGCCGTCGTAATGGCCACCGCAGCAAAAAATGATTTAGATATTTCGCTGGTTCAAGTGCTGATGGTCACCATTCCAGCAACCCTATGTGGCTTACTCGCCGGTTGTACTTGGAGCCTATTCCGCGGTAAAGAACTCGATCAAGACGAAGCCTTTATCGAACGCTGCAAAAATCCAGATTTTAAAGCTGCGTTAATTGATGAAACCGTTGAAGGCGGTAATGATATTGCCAATGCCAAAAAGGCCAAAACAGGTTTAACCGTATTTTTAGCCGGTATTGCGGTAGTGGTTTTTGTCGCAATGTTTGGTAAAGATCTGAGTCTGTTACCTCAAGGGGTTGGCATGTCGGTCGCCATTCAATTTTTGATGTTGGCAGTCGGCGCTATTATTTTGCTATGCACTAAAGTCGATCCAAAAGAAATCGCTAAAAGTAATGTATTTACTGCAGGGATGTCGGCAGTAATCATTATCTTTGGTATTGCTTGGATGAGTGACACTATCATTGAGCATCATAAGCCTTACTTGATTGAAATGGTCAGCGACATTGTCAGTGTTCATCCTTGGACCTTTGCTTTTGCAATGTTTGCTACTTCGGTTTTCTTAAAAAGCCAAGCCGCTGTACTGACGATTATGTTCCCATTAGGTTTCTCACTGGGTATTCCACCGGAAGTATTGATAGGAGTAATTCCAGCTTGTTATGCTTATTTCTTCTTCCCATTCTACCCATCGGATCTAGCAGCGATCACCTTTGACCGTTCAGGCACGACGTCGATTGGTAAGTATGTATTAAATCACAGCTTCTTTATTCCGGGCATCATCGGTGTATCAACAGCGACTGTAATTGGCTACTTTATATCTACGACCTTATTAGGATAGTTACACGAGGTAGATACCACTGCTCCACCTGCAAAAATGGCTGATCATAGATCAGCCATTTTTATTGAAGTTTTAATTTATATCCAAACTTTAATCAATTATTTAAGTTTAATCGTTTGACCAATTAATAATGATTTGGGATTTTTAATCTCTGGGTTTAATTGCTGTAACTCATCAACAGTCATATCATGATCGTTGGCAATACGATATAAAGTATCATTTTCTTTGATCACATAAACGCTCGATTTATCTTGCATTTGTTGCTTAATTTCATCTTGATCCATAGACAGTTGATCAACTTTATCTGCTAGTTGCTGATTCGACTCCTTCTGAGCTTGTAGTTCAACTTGTAGAGAATTTAGTTGTTCTGCTTGTTGATTTTGCTGCTCAATCACTTCATCGTTTGAAGCACAGCCAGAAAGCGCTAAAGCAGAAGCGAGCATCGTTAATGTAATGATTTTTGGGTTACTCTTTAACATAGTCAAATACCTTTGATTGCTTGAGTCTTTAATTTAGTCAATAAACCCTATAAATTTCAAGTGATTTATATTTATTACTGAGATTAATAATATTCAGCCAACCAACGTTACCCTCGCCCATGAGGTGAATCTAAGTCCAATTCTGGTCCTTTAGGGATAACTTGAGTCGGATTAATACCTTTATGACTGAAATAATAATGACGTTTAATATGATCAAAATTAACCGTTTCTTTTACGCCTGGCACTTGATAAAGCTCTTTCATATAACCTTGAATATTCGAGTAGTCAGCAATACGTTTTAAGTTACACTTGAAATGGCCAACGTAAACCGCATCAAAACGAATTAAAGTGGTAAACAAACGCCAATCCGCTTCTGTGATTTTCTCACCAACCAGATACTTACTCTGAGATAGATGCTGCTCCACCTTATCTAACGCTGCAAACAAGCTATCAAACGCATCTTCATACGCTTGTTGTGTAGTGGCAAAACCCGTTTTATATACACCGTTATTAATATTGGGATAGATAAATTCATTCCATTTATCGATTTCTGAACGTAAATCTGCTGGGTAGTAGTCATCGCTATTACCCGTTAAATCATTAAACTCCGAATTAAACATGCGCAGAATTTCTGATGATTCATTACTAATAATAGTATTGGTTTTCTTATCCCACAGCGTAGGAACCGTCACTCGACCTGAATAGTCATTCTTGGCTTGGGTGTAAATTTCATGAAGTTTAGTAAAACCAAAGAGCGGTTCAGGTTGGCTAAACTCCCAACCATTTTCCAACATATCCGGGCTCACGACAGTGACATCAATATGGCCGGCTAATCCTTTTAATTCACGCATAATTAAGGTGCGATGCGCCCACGGACAAGCAAGAGAAACATACAAATGATAGCGACCTGATTCAGGTTGAAATGCCGCATCTGGCTTATTTTCAATCCAATCTCGAAAACCGGCATCTTCACGAACAAATTTGCCACCGCTCGATTTAGTGTCATACCACACGTCATGCCATACGCCTTCAACTAACTTACCCATCATGCTCTCCTATTCTCTTTAATTTCCTTCAGTATAAATAGCTAAACGCTCTGTCACACCATAACGAGCTGAAGGTTTTGTTCGATAGATTCGAATGAGTGACGCAATTTTACAACCATGATAAAGTCTCGATTTGTTCATTACTGACTTTCTACTATGAAAACACCTTGTATTGCCGCTTGTAAAAATAACTCCGGAATCTGCTCTGGTTGCCATCGCACCATGGGCGAAATTCTACAGTGGAGCAAAATGGATGATGACGCTCACTCGCAAGTGATGGCAAAACTCAATGGTGAAAAAAACACTCATGCCTGCCCTGAATGTGGGGACAACACTTTTTGTGATATTGCCGCAGGAAAAGAAACTTGTTGGTGTTTTGAGGTTGAGGAGCGAGAAATAACCGAAACTTACGATGTCTGTTTATGCCGCCGCTGTTTGGAAAAGAAACCTATCGTTTAAACTTCACCGCCTAAGACCTTGGTAATAAAAAAGAAACAGGCAATAAAAAAGCAGCACCTTTCAGCACTGCTTTCGTTCACTTAATTTTCAGACCAGATTAATCCACCAGCAAACACGATACCGCGTGAACATCAGTGCCTTTGATTTGTGGTTTTTGCTCGGCACATTGCGCAGTGGCAATGGGACAACGGGTTCTAAACACACAACCTGATGGTGGGTTGATTGGCGATGGTAAATCCCCTTCTAACATTTGAATCACTTTGGCGCGTTCTTTCTTAGGATCAGGAATTGGCACCGCTGACATCAAGGCTTTGGTGTATGGGTGTTTCGGGTTAGCAAATAGTGCATCTGCCTCGCCGAGTTCTACCGCATTACCTAGGTACATTACCAATACGCGATCTGAAATGTGTTTTACCACTGATAAATCGTGGGCAATAAACACTAAACTCAAGCCTAATTCACGCTGTAGCTCTTTTAGTAGGTTCACTACCTGCGCTTGAATTGATACATCGAGTGCTGATACTGGTTCATCACAAATGATCATTTTAGGGTTCAAAATCAACGCACGAGCAATACCAATACGCTGACACTGACCACCTGAGAACTCATGGGGATAACGGTTAATCACGTTCGGTAGCAAACCAACCTTATCCATCATGATTTTTACTTTGGCTTTTACTTCCGCTTTAGATAGCTTTGGATAAAACGTTACTAGCGGCTCAGCAATGATGTCACCGACGGTCATTCGTGGGTTAAGTGAAGCCAGCGGGTCTTGGAAGATCATTTGAATTTCTTTGCGCTTTTCACGTTTTTGTACTGCTTGCATGCGAGTTAAGTCTTGGCCTAACCATAACACTTCGCCTTCAGTCGCTTCCACTAGACCAATAATGGCGCGAGCAAACGTTGATTTACCGCAACCAGACTCACCTACTACACCAAGAGTTTCACCTTCATATAGACGTACATTGACGCCATCGACGGCTTTTAACTTTGATGGTTTAGACCACGGCCAAGCTGATTTGGAGGCAATATTAAAGTGAACTTTTAAGTCTTTAATATCCAGCAGTAAGTTTTTATCCGCTAATGCCACTTTTTCAATTTTGGCTTTAGGCTCAACACTGCTTGGTTGTTCTATCTTTATTTCATTTGTAATGCTCATGACTTCCAAGTCTCCCATTCAGAAAAACAAGCACGGAAACGGTCTTCACCAAATGGAAGAAGTTGTGGTGCTTCTTGACGACAACGATCAGTAACACGGTGACAACGCTCTTGATACGGACACCCCGTTGGCAAGCGTAGTAAGTTCGGTGGGTTACCTGGAATAGTTGGCAACTCTTCCCCCTCAGTATCGAGACGAGGAATAGCGCGTAGTAAGCCTTCGCTGTAAGGGTGGCTTGGTTTATAGAAAATCTCATCAACCGTACCGTACTCCATAGTACGTCCGGCATACATCACGAGTACTTTGTCACAAGAGCCGGCAACGACACCTAGGTCATGGGTGATCATAATAATCGCGGTGTTAAATTCGTCTTTAAGCTCATTCAACAAGTCCATAATTTGCGCTTGTACCGTTACATCTAGTGCAGTAGTCGGTTCATCGGCAATCAGAAGTTTCGGGCGACAAAGAAGCGCCATTGCGATCATCACACGCTGACGCATACCACCAGAGAACTCATGCGGGTACATGTTAATGCGTTTACGAGCTTCTGGAATCTTCACCGCTTCAAGCATGCGTACCGACTCTTCAAACGCTTCGGTTTTGCCCATGCCTTTGTGCAACATTAATACTTCCATTAGCTGATCGCTAACCTTCATGTATGGGTTCAATGAAGTCATAGGATCTTGGAAAATCATCGCGATTTGTTCTGCGCGGATCTTGTTAAGCTCTTTTTCTGGCAAGTTTAAAATTTCTTTGCCTTCAAATTTGGCACTTCCGCTGATCACGCCGTTTTTTGCCAACAAGCCCATGATGGCAAACACGGTTTGGGATTTACCAGAGCCTGACTCCCCAACAATACCAAGAGTTTCACCTTGCTTAATTGAGAAGCTCAAATCATTAACAGCAGTCACCATGCCGTCTTGGGTTTTAAACTCAACCCTTAAATCTTGTACATCTAATAAATTACTCATGTTCTTTCCTTAAATTCTATTTAGCTGAGGGCAGCGACTAACGGTCTTTTGGATCAAGCGCATCGCGCAAACCATCGCCGACATAGTTAAAGCAGAACAGCGTGACTACCATAAATGCCGCAGGAAAACCTAATTGCCAAATTGCAATCTCCATGGTTTGTGCGCCTTCTTGCAGTAATGCCCCCCAGCTGGTCATTGGCTCTTGCACCCCTAGACCTAGGAAAGATAAGAAAGACTCGGTTAGAATCATGCTTGGTACGAGTAGCGTTGAATAAACCGCAACGATACCCAATACGTTTGGCACAATGTGACGAGTAATGATTTTCCAATTGCTCACGCCACAAACGTGCGCCGCTTCGATAAACTCTTTATTACGTAGGCTGAGTGTTTGACCACGTACAATCCGTGCCATATCCAGCCAGGCTATTGCCCCTATCGCAACGAAGATCAAAATGATATTACGACCGAAGAAAGTCACTAGTACAATCACTAGGAACATGAAAGGTACTGCGTATAAGATTTCCAAAATACGCATCATAATGCGGTCAACTTTACCGCCGATAAAGCCAGAGGCTGCGCCGTATAAAGTACCGATTAATACTGCAACAAAGGCACCTAGTACTCCAACCATAAGAGAGATTCGTCCCCCCATTAAGGTTCGCACATACAAATCTCGGCCTAGGCTATCGGTGCCAAATAAATGTTCAGCAGAAGGTGCGGCTTGCAGTGAGTACCAATCGGTATCGTCATAAGCAAACTGGGCAAACATTGGTAGGAAAATCACCGATAAGGTAATCAACACCAAAATCACCAAACTCACCATTGCGGCTTTGTTGCGCATAAAGCGAATACGAGCATCTTGCCAAAGGCTGCGACCTTCAATTTCTAAGTTCTCAGAGAACTTTTCGATCGCTTCTAAATTTTCTTTTTTAGTTAACATAGCGTCATTCCCTGATTAGTAACGAATTTTCGGATCAATATAAGCCAGTAGTACATCGACAATGGCATTGAAAAGAATAAAGAGGAAACCAATCAGAATGGTAATTCCCATGACTAGTGAGTAATCACGGTTGAATGCAGCGTTAACGAACAATTTACCAATCCCAGGCAGACCGAAAATGGTTTCGATAACCACAGAACCAGTAATGATGCCAACAAATGCTGGGCCCATGTATGACACAACTGGAAGCAATGCAGGTTTTAACGCATGTTTAAAAATAATATATTTGTAGCTCAAACCTTTCGCACGCGCCGTACGAATAAAGTTACTGTTTAACGTTTCAATCATGCTGCCACGAGTAATACGAGCAAACGTAGCCACATAAAGCAGAGACATGCCAACCATAGGCAAGAATAAATACTGGAAACCACCGTCTTTCCAACCACCAGCAGGGAACCAACCTAGGTTAATCGAGAAGATATAAATCAAAACAGGTGCTAATACGAATGAGGGCATAACTACCCCGAGCATGGCAGTCGACATAATGGTGTAGTCTACCCAGGTATTTTGCCGCAGCGCCGCAATGGTTCCAACCCCTACCCCCATAATCACAGTAAAGACGAATGCAAAGAAGCCGACTTTAGCTGATACCGGCAAAGCGGCGTAAACCAATTCATTTACGGTGTAATCTTGGTATTTAAATGATGGACCAAAATCACCTTGCAAAATGTTGGTCAAATAAGTGGTGTATTGCACTAATACCGGCTGATCGAGCCCATATTTAGCATTGATATTGGCCATGACCTCAGGAGGTAACGGACGTTCGCTCGAGAACGGGTTACCTGGTGCAAAGCGCATCAGGAAGAAAGACACCGTGATCAATACCAACAGGGTCGGTATCGCTTCGATAAGCCTTTTAAAAATAAATTTAAACATAGTAAAACTTCCAGTTGTGACTAATAAATAGCTTGCCCATCATCAATGAGCATCCTTGTTATATTATTTTTATTATATTTGTGGAACTGTCATAAATTCATGTTTTGTATCATATAAAACAAAAAGTTGAACTCTAATTTGTATCACAGGTTTTTTACTTAACCCATTGGTAGATGAATCATCGCGGAGTATTAGATTAGTGATCATTTTAAAACGAAAATAGGTTCTGCATGTCTCCATACAGAACCTAATCTTTAGCAATAATTACTTAGCGATTTTATACAGATCTTTAGTATAAATTTTATCTTCCGCATTATTTTGTGGGAAGCCACCTACTAACGGTGAAACCAAACGAGCTTTCACGTATTGATAAATAGGGGCAATTGGCATATCACGAGCCAATAGTTTCTCTGCTTCCGCATACAAATCAGCACGCTCTTCGTCACTTGTCGAGTTAAGTGCTTTTTCCATTACCGCATCATACTCTTTGCTATGGTAACGAGGGTCATTCGAGCTGTTGTTAGACTGCATTAGAGACAAGAACGCAGAAGCTTCGTTATAGTCACCACACCAACCCGCACGAGTTACGTCAAAATTACCTTGGCGACGCGTATCAAGGTAAGTTTTCCACTCTTGGTTTTCTAAAGTCACATCAACCGCGCCAAGTGATTTTTTCCACATAGATGCAATCGCAACGGCATTTTTCTTGTGGTTATCATCGGTGTTATAAAGCAGGTTAAATTTAAGAGGATTCGACTTATTATATCCAGCCTCTTCTAACAATTGCTTTGCTTTCTCATTACGTTCTTTTTGTGTCCATGTACCGTATTCCGGCATAGTTGGATGGAAACCGGCAGTAATTTCTGGTGTTAAGAAATAAGCAGGTTTTTGACCTTGCCCAAGCAAGATACGTGTCATCACATCACGGTCGATAGTATAAGAAAGAGCCTTACGCACACGTACATCGTCAAACGGTGGCTTTTGGTTATTGAAACCATAGTAATAAGAACATAGGTTACCGACTACCATGACATCTTCAGGGTGATCTTTTTGTAGACGTTTAAATTGCTCATTTGGTAATTCATCGGTCATATCGAGTTCGCCAGCTAAGAAACGGTTCATTTCAGCGTTTTGGCTTTCGATTGGTAGATAAGTCACTTGATTAATAACCGTACTGTCGTTATCCCAGTAATTCTTATTGCGCACTAGCACCATGCGCTCATTCAGTACCCAGCTATCCAGTACATAAGCACCGTTACTGACGAAGTGTTCAGGCTTCGTCCACTGATCGCCCCACTTCTCCAGTACTTTTTTATTCACTGGCTTAACCGTCGTGTGGCCCATCATTTTCACAAAATAAGGCACGGCAGATTCAAGGCTCACTTCAAGTGTATTAGCATCAAGAGCTTTCACGCCAAGGGTTGATTTATCCGCTTTACCAGAAATAATTTGCGCTGCATTCTTCATGGTAGTCATTTCTAGATACCATGCATATGGTGATGCAGTAGCAGGATCAACTGCGCGTTGGAAAGTAAAAACAAAATCATCGGCAGTCACAGGATCGCCATTTGACCATTTTGCATCTTTACGTAAATGGAAGATAAATGTCTTATTGTCTTGAGTTTCCCAGCTTTCAGCCACACCAGGAACAACGTTACCGTCTGCGTCTTGATTAACTAAGCCTTCAAATAAATCACGAATCACATTGGATTCAGGCACGCCTTCTGTTTTCTGTGGATCGATAGAAGCAACTTCTGCACCGTTGCCTTTCACCAATTCTTGTTTTTCCGCTAATTTAACGCCTGCCGGAACTTGAGCAGCAGAAGCAGAAAGAGAAGCAGCACCGAAAGCAAGACCGGCACCAAGTAGGATCACTTGAGTGATTTTATTTTTACGCATATGGGTAAACTCCAATTTTTTATATTAATGCATCCGTGACATCTTTATATCGATTATAACTATCCAACACTGGTCAATTAGTAGTCTTCACTAGTTTTTAAAGCTTTGTGCGATTTTTACTCTAACCAATACAGCTATAGCGATATATAGAGCGGAACAAGCTATCAATATTTTCTGGGATCTACCACTACAAAATTATAAAAACATAACATAGGTTACACTTTTCCCTATTAACAGTATGTATATCCAAATGAAATCGATTGCATAGTTAAATTCACTCTACCTATGTGAATTTCAATCTTTTACTTCCTGTTTTACGTAGCTCAATTTTTATTACTTTCAAGCCTATTTTTGACAAGTTTTATCAAATAGAGACTTCAAAGAGAGTTTGTTTGAAAGATATTTCATAACGCGAATTATTAATTGTATATCGATTCAAAATTGTCTTTTTGTTCTTTGTTGAGTCACGTTATCTCATCAACACTGCCATTGATGCACAAGTGAAGTGCAGGTTTCACCTGATCTTTTTTAGGTGAGCACATTAAGAAAGGACTAAAGAGAGAAATGACTATGAAACGTTTCAATCTCACTGCAGTGAGTATTGCTTTAGCGTTAGGTTCAGCGTCAGTAATGGCCGCACCTACTGCTCCAAGCTTAGATATGTACGGTTCAAAAAATTTAAAATTCTCCAAAATTGATTTAGCAATGGAAACCACATCAGGTTACAACAGCATGGTTCAGTACCATGAAAATGCTCAAATCGATATTATTTTCAATCAATATAGCGGAGAAACTGGCGACACTTACAACATTTACTTTGATGGTGAAAAAGTCGCAACTGGCCCAATTAGCGGCAGCAAAACGACGGCTTCATTTGAATACTCCCAAGGCGGTGTATATCAAATGGAAATTGAAGCGTGTGATGCAACCGGTTGTAGTAAAACTCAGCCAGTTGAGCTATCAATTGCTGATACTGACGGTTCTCACTTAGCACCGTTAACCATGAATGTAGACCCTAACAATAAAACTTATAATACCGATCCAAATACCGTTGTCGGTACTTACTTTGTTGAATGGGGTATTTATGACCGCGGTTACACTGTTGATAATATTCCTGTCGATAACCTAACCCATATTCTTTACGGTTTTATTCCTATTTGTGGACCAAATGAATCGCTTAAATCGGTAGGTGGTAACAGCTTTAATGCATTGCAAACCGCTTGTCAGGGCGTGCCAGATTACAACGTGGTTATCCATGACCCATGGGCTGCATACCAAAAAAGCTTCAAACAAGCAGGTCATGAGTACGATACGCCTATCAAAGGTAACTTCGGCATGATGATGGCGCTTAAGCAGCGTAATCCTGATCTTAAAATTGTCCCATCTATCGGTGGTTGGACGCTTTCTGACCCATTTTTCTCATTCACTGACAAATCTAAGCGAGACATTTTTGTTGCATCAGTTAAAGAGTTCCTAACCACTTGGAAATTCTTTGACGGTGTGGATATTGACTGGGAATTCCCTGGTGGCGGCGGTCAAGCTACTGACCTAGGTGATCCTGTTAACGATGGTCCTGCTTATATTGCGCTAATGCGTGAATTACGTGCCATGTTAGATGAGCTCGAAGTTCAAAATGGTAAAGAATATGAACTGACTTCAGCGATTGGTGTTGGTTACGACAAACTGGAAGATGTCGATTATGCTGACGCTGCTCAATATATGGATTACATCTTTGCCATGACTTATGACTTCTACGGTGGTTGGAATAATGTTCCTGGACACCAAACTGCACTTTACTGTGGTAGCTTTATGCGCCCAGGTCAATGTGATGGCACAGGTATTGATGCAGAAGGCGAACCATACAAAGGCCCTGCTTATACGACAGATAACGCAATCAAAATTTTGCTAGAACAAGGTGTTCCAGCGAATAAACTGGTTGTAGGTGCTGCTATGTATGGCCGTGGTTGGGATGGTGTAATGCCTGAAAGCTTAACCGTTGCAGGTGATCCAATGACGGGGACTGGTAACGGCAAGCTAACCGGAACGAAAGAGCAAGGTGTTTGGGAAGCAGGTGTTATTGATTATAAAGGTGTGAAAAGCACCATGATCGGTCCAAACGGTGAAGGCATCAATGGCTTTGAAACAGGTTATGATGAACAAGCTGAAGCCGCATGGGTTTGGAACCGTTCTAATGGTAAGTTAGTCACATACGATAATGAACGCTCTGTCATTGCGAAAGGCCAATATGCACGTAACCTAGGTTTAGCGGGTTTATTCTCCTGGGAAATTGATGCTGATAACGGCGATATTTTGAATGCCATGCACGAAGGTTTAGCGGGTGAACCAACTAACTATGCACCGACCGCAAGTGCAGGTGCAGACCAAACTGTAGTAGGTCCTGCGACGGTACAACTTGATGGATCAGCTTCTAGTGATCGTAATGGCAGCATTGCATCATACCAATGGACGCAAACTTCTGGTCCATCCGTTACTCTGCAAAACTCAAGCTCTGCAACCGCTAGCTTTGATATTAGTGAAGTTACCGAAGTCCAAATTTTAGGCTTCTCTTTAACTGTCACTGATAATGAAGGTGCTACTGATAGCGATAATGTTGTCATTACCGTTAACCCTGTTGACCTAGAGCCTACAAACACTGCGCCAGTTGCAAACTTAAGCGCCCCTGCTCAAGTTAATGCAGGTGATACAGTAACGATTGATGCTTCTGGTTCAACCGATGAGGAAGGCGATGCACTTACTTACACTTGGACTCTACCATCAGGCGTAACAGGTTCAGGTTCAAGCATTAGCTTTGTTGCAGGTGAGTATGAGCAAGATACAACACTAAACTTCACAGTAACCGTAAGTGATGGTGAATTGACGAGCGAAGCTTCAGCCTCAGTGGTTGTACTGAAAAAGTCAGGCACCGTTGATCCAACATGTGACAATGTATGGGATGCTTCAGCCGTTTATACTGGCGGTGATCAAGTCACACTAGATGGTACTCTATATGAAGCCAAATGGTGGACAACTGGTGAAAACCCAAGCCAAACTGGTGAATGGGGTGTGTGGAAAAACTTAGGCGCAGCAAGCTGTAACTAAGATTCATCTATATCATCATTAACAGCAAAAAGGCCAATGGATTTAAATCATTGGCCTTTTTTCATTACGGTGCTGATATTTATACTAGTGTGATTGATATTATTTCCAGCGATCCGCCGCTTTGGCATCTGAATCACGAGATTCTACCCAACGGACTTCTTCTGTGGTGCGCTCTTTTTTCCAAAATGGTGCTTGGGTTTTTAAGTAATCCATGACAAATTCACAGGCTTCAAACGCCGCATTACGATGTGCACTTGAAACTCCAACGAATACAATTTGATCACCCAAATCTAAATCACCAACACGGTGAATCACTCTAATATTCAGTAATGGCCAGCGTGATTTTGCTTGCTCACAAATCTGAATTAAAGAACGCTCTGTCATCCCTGGGTAATGCTCTAGACTCAACCCGGTAACGGAATCTCCAAGGTTCATATCACGAACTTTACCAACAAAGGTTACCACCGCACCTGCATCAGAGCCTTGTGCTAATTGCTGATATTCAATACCGATATCAAAGTCTTCAAACTGTACGCTGACCATTTCTTTAACCATACCCGCTGAAGACATATTAGCCTCCTGTTACTGGTGGGAAAAAGGCAACCTCATCACCAGATTTAAGCATAGTGTCCATTTTCACCATATCTTGGTTGACCGCCACCAGCAATTTGCCAGACTGTAGCGCTTGCGCCCATTGCTCACCTTTGTCGCATAACTGCTGACGTAACATCTCTGCCGTAATTTGGTTTGCTTCGATTGTCACTGAATCAACACCAACTAACTCGCGAGTTTGAGCAAAAAATAAAACTTTAATCATTGTTCAACCTTCCGAAGATTATTAATTAGCCACGAAATGACCAGACTTACCGCCGGTTTTTTCAAGTAAACGAACTTGACCAATCACCATGTCTTTTTGTACTGCTTTACACATATCGTAGATAGTTAACGCTGCAACAGAAGCCGCAGTTAGCGCTTCCATCTCAACGCCTGTTTTTCCAGCTAGCTTACACACAGATTCAATACGAACTTGATTGGTTTCCGGTTTAGCTTCTAATTGCACTTCTACTTTTGAAAGTAGTAAAGGATGGCAAAGTGGAATTAAATCCCATGTTTTTTTAGCCGCTTGAATGCCCGCAATACGCGCAGTAGCAAATACATCACCTTTATGGTGTGAACCGGACACAATAAGATCGAGTGTTTCTTTCGACATGGTTACCCAAGCTTCAGCACGAGCTTCACGTACTGTTTCTTGTTTAGCAGACACATCGACCATATTAGCTTCGCCAGAGGCATTAATATGAGTAAATTGAGACATAAATATCATTCCTTATTAGAATTTTTTAAGCGGAAAGATGAGGCATAAAATTACAAGGGCGATGACGTGCGTCAAGCTGCTCCTTGATTAACTTTTCCCAACCTAGACGACATGCCCCCGTCGAACCTGGCATCGCAAAAATAACTGTTTGGTTAGCCATTCCAGCGATTGCACGAGATTGTAAGCTCGATGAGCCAATATCCTCAAAAGACAGCATACGAAAAATCTCACCAAAACCTTCTACTTGCTTATCAAATAAAGGTTGCAGTGCTTCCGTTGTATAGTTTTTTGCGGTAAAGCCCGTGCCACCGCTAATTAAGACTGCCTGAATAGAATCATCGGCAATCCACCCCGAAACCAAGGCGCGAATTTGATATTTGTTATCCGCGATAATTTGACGATCAGCCAATTGATGCCCTACTTGCTGAATTTGCTCAACAAAATAATCACCCGATGTGTCATTTTTAGGGGTTCGAGAATCCGATACGGTCAAGACTGCAATTCGTGCAGGCTTAAACTCAGCAGCAACACGTGCCATGTTGATAACCTCAAAAAATCAAAATATATACCCAAGTAACTTCAAGATGCAGAATTCACTTGGGTATAAATGGAAAGATTAACCACCAATAGAAGCCAGATGTGGTGTCATGCCCGTTTTGCCTTCTTGTAAAAAGTGGCTAACAGATTTGGTATCAAGCGCACCTTGAATTCGCGCGATGAGGTCTTTTTCTTGCTCATCCTGTTGGAGTAAATCACGCAGTTCAACACCCTCTTCACCAAATAAGCACAGGTGTAGCTTACCTGTTGCAGAGACACGCAGTCGATTACAGGTTTCACAAAAACCTTTTTCATACGGCATGATAAGGCCAATTTCACCCTGATAGTCAGGATGAATAAATACTTGTGCAGGACCATCATTGGCTTCTTTAACCTTCAGTAACCAACCATTAGCAATTAAATGATTACGAATACTGACACCAGACTGATGCTGCTGTTCAAATAATTCATCCATTTCACCGGTTTGCATTAACTCGATAAAACGTAATTGAATTGGGCGATCTTTAATCCAGTTCAAAAAGCTCGGTAACGCATGGCCATTAAATTGTTTCAATAGCACTACGTTTACTTTGATTTGCTTATAACCTACCTCAAATGCGCGGTCGATACCGGTCATCACATCATGAAATTTATTTTCACCCGTAATTTGATGAAATAAGCGAGGGTCAAGGCTATCAACACTGACATTAATATGCGTTAAACCTGCATCTTTCCAGTCACCAACTTGTTTAGCCATACGGTAGCCATTGGTTGTAGTCGCTACCTTTGTAATACCTGAGGTCTGTGCAACCGACGCAACGATGTCATTAAAGTCTTTACGTAGTGTAGGTTCACCACCTGTAATGCGCACTTTGGTAGTGCCACAATCGGCGAAGGCATTGACGATACGTTTAATTTCAGCTTGGTTTAAAAAAGATGAGTTTTTCTTGCCGGTTGGATGATAACCATCAGGCAAACAATAAGTGCATTTGAAATTACACACATCGGTGATCGACAGACGCAAATAATAAAACTTGCGCGAAAAACGATCGACAAATTGAGCGTTTTCTGTGGTTGATGTAGAAGATGCCACATCGGATACGCCCGAATAATCAGGAATATATTGAGAAACTAATTGAGTCACGAAACACCTTTCCAAATACGGGAGGAAGATTCATTTCTAAACCAACCCTGGTGACAGTATGTCACTGGCTTTAAAAACTTATCCACTAGCCGTTGATACAAGGAATATTGATACAACGAATAATGAACTTAGTGATTAACGCTCGGAGTTATGACGGAGTTATTGATAAAGAATTCAATAACACTGTTTTTAAATGGTACGCAAGAAAACGAGATTTTTCCATACCCATTTAGGCATAAGGTCGTTATATTTAGTTAATTGATATCAAAGAATTGTCATTTATACCAATCACATTAATTAGGTGGTCAGAAATTGCGCCGAAAAAAGGCTTGAAAACAAGGCAAAAATTTTTGATAAGTAGTTATTCTACAATCAAAATTTCTAACGCAGTTATCGAGTCTTTTAACAAGCAAGGATGAACAGATAATTAATACGATTAGTATTAAGGTCAATTCAACAGAGAAACTAACTTATGCCTATCCATAAAACCAAAAAAGTCGTTGCAATCGGTGGCGGTCATGGCCTAGGCCGCATGCTAGCAGCACTAAAAGATTTTGGGGCTAATGCTACAGGTATTGTTGCGACCACTGACAACGGTGGCTCCACCGGACGTATTCGACAATGCCAAGGTGGTATTGCTTGGGGAGATACCCGAAACTGCATCAATCAGCTTATTACTGAACCTAATATTAGCTCAATGATGTTTGAATATCGTTTTCGAGGTGCCGGAGAATTAAACGGCCATAATCTAGGGAATTTAATGCTCACTGCGCTAGATAACCTATCGATTCGCCCACTAGATGCAATCCACTTAATTTGTGACATGCTAAAGGTTGAAGTGAATATTGTACCTATGTCAGAACACCCTGCTGATCTGACTGCATTGTCAAAAACTGGGAAATGGGTACGTGGTGAAACTAATGTCGATGATATGTCTGAGCCTCTACAACGTTTATATGTGGAGCCTGAAGTTCCCGCAACAGTTGAAGGCATTGACGCTATTTTATCGGCAGATTGCATTATCTTAGGTCCAGGTAGTTTCTTGACCAGCATTATGCCGCCACTATTACTGCCTGACATTGGCAAAGCCATTGCCCAAAACACTCAAGCCAAACTCGTGTTTGTTGATAACCTAGATAATGAATTTGGCCCGGCTGGGATGATGAGTCTAGAAGAAAAACTGAAGTGGTGTCAGCGTGCTTGTGACGGTCGTAAAGTTGATGTATTACTCGGTGAAAATTTTTCTGAAAGTGTCGATCAAAACTATCAATGTATTGAAGTGAATCTCGCCTCACCTAATCATGAATGGCGTCATGATCGTAAAAAACTCCAACAAGAAATTGAAAAGATTATTTTGCAGTAAACAAAAGGTTTCTAGATACGGGTCCCTAGTTCCTAGGTAAGCCACACAAGCAACTGGTGCTTTTTCTAGAAACTAGGGATAGAAACTCGTAACCTCTTTTAACTATTCACAATAAACTGCGCTCGTAACTTCTCAATCTCATCTCGTTTTTGGGCCGCTTGTTCAAATTCCAGATTTTGAGCGTGTTGATACATTTCATTTTCCAACTGGCTTATTTGTTTATCAAGCTGTTGTGGTGTTAACGCTTGATACTCGGCAGCTTGCTCTGCCACTTTAGACAGAGAAATTACATTACTGTCTTTCTTACCTTTGCGAGTACCAACATGGCCCAACTCCATTATATCTTGGATGCTTTTATTCAGCGCTTGAGGAGTCGTTCCCATCTCTTCATTATATTGCTGCTGTTTAGCACGGCGACGTTCCGTTTCATCTATCGCTTTACGCATCGATTTTGTAATACTGTCACCATATAAAATCGCTTTACCTTGAATATTACGTGCCGCTCGACCAATAGTCTGAATCAATGAGCGTTCTGAACGTAAAAATCCTTCTTTATCAGCATCTAAAATCGCTACCAAAGATACTTCAGGCATATCTAAGCCTTCTCGAAGTAAGTTAATGCCGACTAATACATCAAACTCACCTAGACGCAGATCTCGAATGATTTCAACACGTTCAACCGTATCTATATCTGAGTGTAAATAACGGACTTTAACATCATGCTCCGTCAAATATTCAGTCAAGTCTTCTGCCATACGCTTAGTTAAGGTAGTCACGAGTACACGTTCATTCACCGCAACGCGCTGACGAATTTCCGATAGTAAATCATCTACCTGCGTAGCAACCGGACGAACTTCAATTTCAGGATCGAGTAATCCGGTTGGGCGCACGACTTGCTCAGCCACATCACCACCAGACTTATCTAACTCATACGCACTTGGCGTGGCTGAAACATAAATGGTTTGCGGAGCGAGCGATTCAAATTCCTCAAAACGCAGTGGTCGGTTATCTAACGCTGAAGGTAAGCGAAAACCAAACTCGACCAAAGTTTCTTTACGAGAGCGGTCACCTTTATACATCGCACCAATTTGTGGCACCGTAACGTGAGATTCATCAATAATCAGTAATCCATCATGAGGCAAGTAATCAAATAGAGTCGGTGGTGGCTCCCCCTCTTTACGTCCACTTAAATAACGTGAATAGTTTTCGATACCAGAGCAGAATCCCAATTCATTCATCATTTCGATATCAAACTGCGTACGTTGCGTAATACGCTGATCTTCTAACAGCTTATTGTTTTCTCGTAATACTTTTTGTCTTTCAACCAACTCATCTTTGATATTTTCAATCGCTTCAAGAATACGTTCACGTGGTGTTACGTAGTGAGTTTTAGGATAAATGGTGGCACGTGCAATATCTCGTTGTTTAATCGCACCCGTTAACGGATCAAAAACGCTGATGCATTCCACTTCTTCATCAAACATTTCCAGACGAATTGCATCATGCTCAGAATCGGCAGGAAACACGTCTATCACTTCCCCTCGAACTCGGAAGTTACCCCGTTCAAACACCATGTCATTTCGACTGTATTGCAGCTCTGCTAAACGGCGAATAATGTCACGCTGTTCCAAAATGTCACCACGACGAATATGCAGCATCATCTTTAAATAAGAGTCCGGATCACCCAAACCGTAAATCGCCGAAACAGAGGCAACGATAATCGCATCTTTACGTTCAATTAAAGACTTCGTGGCAGATAAACGCATTTGCTCAATGTGGGCGTTAACCGAAGAATCCTTTTCAATAAAGGTATCAGTGGTAGGCACATACGCTTCCGGCTGATAATAGTCATAATAAGAGACAAAATATTCGACCGCATTATTGGGAAAGAAGCTTTTCATTTCTCCATACAATTGCGCAGCAAGCGTTTTATTTGGGGCAAGTAAAATAGTTGGGCGCTGCGCTTTAGCGATCACATTGGCTAAGGTAAATGTTTTACCCGAACCCGTTACACCTAATAACGTTTGATGGGCTAATCCTACTTCCAAACCTTCAGATAATTTTGCAATCGCCTCTGGCTGATCGCCGGCTGGTTGATAATCGGAAACCAGTTGATACAACTTACTCATACTTGCCTCTTAAATGGGGAATTCTCGACTATTTATTCGATTGGTTGACCTTATCACAAGCTTATTATTAACGCTTTAAGTCACAGCAAATGATGTGGTAGTTTTTTTAACTAAAAATATGTTCTAAAAAAGTCATCTTTACTCTAGCTTAGCCTTTCTCGGTTTGGTAGTATTCTCACCCCGCGCAAAATTTCACCCAATATATCACTTACTTTTCATCCACGGGTTTTCCCCAAAAAGTTGTTGATTTTACATTTTCAGTCGTATTTTCATTTTTTACTCACAAACACCCTCAAATGTAAAAACCACAAAAACCAAGCAAAAACAAGCCATTACATACAGCCATTCACTTCGTTTCACTTTTAACTCTCCAACACAAAAACTTGCTCAGGTTTCATTCACACACTTATCCACAAATTTAGTGGATAACTATACAGCCGCCTTATCTGGCGAGGCTTACAAAAAAGTAAAGAGAAAATACGTATTATTTTTCACTTTTTTATTGCTTTCTAGCGTTGACAGTTTGTTTCACCATGGCTAAAATCCTGCCCATAACTTTTCCCTGTTAGTTCAGTTGGTAGAACGGCGGACTGTTAATCCGTATGTCGCTGGTTCAAGTCCAGCACAGGGAGCCAAATTCTAAAAAGCCGCATCGCTAAAATGCGGCTTTTTTTCGTTTATTTTTCATGCATTCCATCATTAATTACTCAATACCTTCAAATACCTATTTCCTGTAGGTTGTTATTAACGTCACAAATGACGATAATGTTGGGATCATAATTAACCCAAAGAGATGATATGACAGACTATCTACTGTTGCTTGTTGGCACTGTGCTGGTCAACAACTTTGTTCTGGTTAAATTTCTCGGTATTTGCCCTTTTATGGGGGTATCTAAAAAACTTGAAACCGCAATTGGCATGGGCCTTGCGACGACTTTCGTTTTAACCTTAGCATCCGTCTGTTCATACCTAGTGCAAACTTATATCTTGCGGCCGCTAGGGATCGAATACCTACAAACCATGAGCTTTATCTTAGTGATCGCTTTCGTGGTGCAATTCACTGAAATGGTAGTACATAAAACTAGCCCAACTTTATATCGTCTACTTGGGATATTTTTACCTCTGATTACCACAAACTGTGCAGTATTAGGGGTAGCGCTTCTCAATATCAATGAAAACCATAACTTTATTGAATCCATTATTTATGGTTTCGGTGCTGCGGTTGGCTTCTCGCTTGTTTTGATTCTATTTGCTTCGATGCGTGAGCGTATTGCTGCAGCGGATGTCCCTGCGCCATTTAAGGGTGCTTCTATTGCAATGATTACCGCAGGGTTAATGTCTCTGGCCTTTATGGGCTTCACAGGTTTGGTGAAATAATCCATGACTACCATATTAATTGCGGTTGCCGCTATTGCCGTCCTTGCCGCTATTTTCGGCGTGATTTTAGGGTTTGCTTCAATTCGTTTTAAGGTTGAAGCAGATCCAATCGTTGACCAAATTGATAATATTTTACCGCAAACTCAATGTGGCCAATGTGGCTATCCTGGTTGTCGTCCATACGCTGAAGCCATTGCTAATGGCGATGAAATTACTAAATGCCCTCCAGGTGGTCAGGCAGGTATTGAAAAGTTAGCCAACTTGATGGGAGTCGACGTTCCGACTGATTCAAATGGTGTAGAAGATGCAGTCAAAAAAGTTGCTTTTATTCATGAGGATATGTGCATTGGCTGTACTAAATGCATCCAAGCCTGCCCTGTCGATGCGATAGTGGGTGGCACTAAAGCGCTGCACACCGTCATTCAAAGCGAATGTACTGGTTGCGATCTTTGTGTCGCACCGTGTCCTACTGATTGTATTGAAATGATCCCAATTGAAACAACACCAGATACTTGGAAATGGCAGTTGGAGCTTATCCCGGTTATTACCGATCTTGAACCATCATCAGCCTCTGCTGACTCTAAAGACCAAACCGTGAGTTAAAGGAAAAAGTATGTTGTCGTTAATTG
Organism: Vibrio algivorus; assembly: GCF_002218005.2. Lineage (GTDB taxonomy): Bacteria > Pseudomonadota > Gammaproteobacteria > Enterobacterales > Vibrionaceae > Vibrio > Vibrio algivorus. The sequence continues at coordinate 921,289 of NZ_AP018678.1, read as the reverse complement.
AACAGATTCGTCACGGTATGATTTGGGATTTTCCCGGTGGTATTCATCCGCCTGAAAATAAGATCCAATCATCAACAGCGCCTATTGTTCAAGCTGATTTACCAGAAGAGTTTGTATTGCCACTGAAACAACATATCGGTCGACCGGGTGATATTTGTGTCAATGTCGGCGATAAGGTTTTAAAAGGTCAGCAATTAACTCAAGCCAACTTAGCTTTTATGGTGCCTGTGCATGCACCAAGCTCGGGTACCGTCACTGCAATTGAGAAACGTACCATCGCCCACCCTTCTGGCCTTTCTGATCTGTGTATTGTCATCAAGCCGGATGGCAATGATACTTGGTGTGAAAAAAAACCAGTCGCAAATTATGTAGAGAGGGACTCTGAAGTACTAATCGAAAAAATTCGCCAATCTGGAATTTCAGGTATGGGCGGAGCGGGTTTCCCTACCGCACGTAAACTACATACTGGTTTAGCCAAAACTAAAATACTCATCATTAATGCGGCAGAGTGTGAACCTTATATAACGGCCGATGACCGTCTTATGCAAGATTACGCACAAGAAGTTATTCAAGGCATTCAGGTTATTCAACATATTTTGCAACCTGAAGTGACCATTATTGGTATTGAAGATAACAAAAAAGAAGCCATCCAAGCTCTAGAAGAAGCCGCCAAAGATGTTGATCTCATAATTCGCGTTATCCCAACTAAATACCCATCTGGCGGCTCGAAACAATTAATAAAAGTACTAACTGGTCGTGAAGTGCCAAGCAAAGAACATTCCGCAGCGATTGGTGTATTAATGCAGAACGTAGGGACGGCTTTTGCTATCAAGCGAGCGATTATTGATGGAGAGCCATTAATTGAACGCGTCGTCACTTTAACTGGTGATTCATTTGCCCAGAAAGGCAACGTTTTAGCACGCTTAGGTACACCAATATCTTCTCTACTGCGGCAGTTTGGTTACAAGGCAGAGAAAAAACATCCTCGCTTGATTATGGGGGGCTCTTTAATGGGCTTTACTCTGCCTCACGCTGATGTACCGATTACTAAAATCACTAACTGTATTTTAGCACCTAACCGTAAAGAAATTGCCCCAACAGGCCAAGAATTAGCCTGTATTCGCTGTACCGCTTGTGCCGAAGCTTGCCCGGCTTCACTGCTACCGCAACAATTACAATGGTATGCCAAAGCACAAGATTATGAAAAATGTGAAGAGTACCATCTCTCCGATTGTATAGAGTGCGGAGCTTGTGCTTATGTCTGTCCAAGCGATATTCCACTGGTACAATATTACCGTCAGGCAAAATCGGAAATTTGGACACGTAATCAAGAAGCGAAAGAAGCTGAACGTGCTAAACAACGCTTTGAAGAGCGTCAAAAACGCTTAGAGCGTGATAAACAAGAACGCGAACAACGCTTTAAGCAGGCAGCGGAAAAGCGTCGCAATGACATGAAGCAAACCAGCGGCGATGATGCAGTCGCTGCTGCTATTGCACGCGTAAAAGCTAAACAAGCAGAAGCGGAACAGCCAGCAGAAAAAGAAGTGAAACCTGCAGTAGCAGCGGCAATCGCACGTGCCAAGGCTAAACAAGCTGCAGCGGCAAAAGCCGGCCAAGTTGAGCCTGATAACTCAGAAATGATCAAACTACGAGAGGAGCGTAAGCGCCTAGCACGCGAGAAGAAAGCTCAACAACAAGCCGAAGGTTTACAAGTAGACAGCCAGCAAATAAAAGAATCGACTTCAAACAGTACTACAACTCAGGAGTCGACACCTAAAAATGCTGCGGTCGCCGCTGCAATTGCTCGCGCCAAAGCTCGTAAAGCGGCGCAGCAGCAAAGTACTAATAAAACAAATTCTGATCCAATTGCGGCTGAACAATCAACCCCTGAAAAATCAACGGCTGAGTCCGGTATGACTCCTGCTCAAAACGATCCAAAGAAAGCAGCGGTGGCGGCCGCAATTGCTCGTGCCAAAGCTCGTAAAGCGGCGCAGCAGCAAAGTACTAATGAAACAAATTCTGATTCAATTGCGGCTGAACAAGCAACCCCTGAAAAATCAACGGCTGAGTCCGGTATGACTCCTGCTCAAAACGATCCAAAGAAAGCGGCGGTGGCGGCCGCAATTGCTCGCGCCAAAGCTCGTAAAGCGGCGCAGCAACAAACTACTAATGAAACAAATTCTGATCCAATTGCGGCTGAACAGGCAAACCCTGAAAAATCAGCGGCTGAGTCCGATATGACTCCTGCTGAAAACGATCCAAAGAAAGCGGCGGTGGCGGCCGCAATTGCTCGCGCCAAAGCCCGTAAAGCAGCGCAGCAGCAAAATACTAATGAAAAAAATTCTGATGTAACTGCGTCCGAACAGGCAAACCCTGAAAAATCAGCGGCTGAGTCCGATATGACTCCTGCTGAAAACGATCCAAAGAAAGCGGCAGTGGCGGCCGCAATTGCTCGCGCCAAAGCTCGTAAAGCAGCACAACAACAAGATCAACCCCAAGAAGAAATCACATCCAATGATGACTCACAAAGTAGTGAATCATCGAAAGATTCATCACAAAAAGATAAACCTGACTCTGAAGTCACCTTAGACTTATTGGATATTCCGGTATTTATCGACAAATCATCTCAGGAGAAAAAATAGTGTCGTTCTTTATAGCGAGTTCTCCACACGTCCGTGTTAAACGAACCACATCGAATATTATGATGTGGGTAGCCTTATGTTTATTACCCGGCATTGCGGTACAAACTTACGTCTTTGGCTATGGGGTACTGATCCAAGTGGTTTTTGCTATTTTGCTGGCTTGGCTATTTGAAGCTGCCATAATGTTGATACGAAAACGCCCACCAATTCTGAGCTTAAGAGATAATAGTGCTCTGGTCACGGGGATGCTGATCGCTGTTGCCATTCCTCCGTTGTCACCATGGTGGATCCTTACTATTGGTATTTTCTTTGCCGTTGTTATCGGTAAACACCTTTATGGTGGCTTGGGGCAAAACTTATTCAATCCTGCAATGGTCGCTTATGTGGTATTGCTTATCTCATTTCCTGTTCAAATGACCAGCTGGGTTAGCCCTGAATCCTTAGCGCATGTACATTTACATTTTGATGATTGCTTAAAACTGTTTTTTACCGGCTTCAATCTTGATGGATTATCTCTGCAGCAAGTTCGTGCAGGCATTGATGGTGTCACTATGGCAACCCCTCTCGATACTTTTAAAACCTCACTTCGTGCTGGACATACAGCAAGTGAAATCATGCAACAACCCACTTTTTCAGGTCTTGCCGGTGTTGGTTGGCAGTGGGTGAATATTGCATTCTTATTCGGTGGATTAATCTTAATAAGACTACGTATCGTTCAATGGCAAATTCCTTTGGCAATGTTAGCCAGCTTATTAGTCATCAGTACTATTACTTCTTTATTCGCTCCAGGCACAACCGCCTCCCCTATTTTACACCTACTTTCTGGTGCAACCATGATTGGCGCATTTTTTATTGCCACCGATCCTGTCACCGCTTCGACCACAACCAAAGGTAGAATTATCTACGGTGCATTTATCGGTATTGTGGTGTTCTTAATTCGCAGCTGGGGAGGTTTCCCTGATGGTGTCGCCTTTGCTGTTCTGTTAGCCAATATGATGGTGCCATTAATTGATTACTACACCAAACCACGTACTTATGGGCATGTAAGGTAATATCGCTATGCTAAATGCAATGAAAAAAAATGGCGGAATCTTGGCAACCTTTGCTATTGCTTCTACCTCATTGGTTGCGATCACCAATTGGGTAACACACGACACAATTGTCGAACAACAACAGCAAGAGTTGCAAAAAACGCTCAATCAAGTGATACCTCAAAGCATGCACGACAATCAATTGTTCGCCTCATGCATGCTACTACCATCACAAAGTACCGTAACCACTGAGCCTCAGCCCGCTTACCTAGCAACCAAAGCTGGTCAACCAACGGCTATTGCTATCGAGACGTATGCTCCTGATGGCTATAATGGTGCGATTAAAATCATCGTTGGTTTGGATATGCAAGGTGTGATCACTAGCACTAGGGTATTAGCTCATAATGAAACTCCTGGACTAGGTGATAAGATAGAAACCCGTAAAACAGACTGGATTTTTAGCTTCGATCACAAAACTGTCAGCCAAAGTAACGATACTGATTGGGCAGTACGTAAAGATGGTGGTCAATTTGATCAATTTACTGGTGCTACCATTACCCCTAGAGCGGTCGTGAAAGCGGTGAAGAAAACCGTGGTGTACTTTAAAGAAAATAAACAAAACATTCTCAACCAACCATTAAACTGTGAGGGATAAAATGTCTGAAGATAGCACTGTGCTTGATACATCATTAGACTCAGCGACCCAAGTTTCTGATCCTGAGAATAAACAGTTAATGAAAAATGGCTTATGGGATAATAACCCTGCCCTTGTTCAACTTTTGGGCTTATGTCCATTACTGGCGGTGTCATCTACCATCACAAATGCACTTGGCTTGGGCCTTGCAACAATGTTGGTACTGATTTCAACCAATACCATTGTCTCGTTAGTACGTAACTACGTTCCGAAAGAAGTTCGAATTCCCATCTTTGTGATGATCATTGCTTCTGTCGTAACCTGTGTTCAGCTATTGATGAGTGCTTATGCTTATGGCCTTTACCTTTCTCTTGGTATTTTTATTCCTCTTATTGTAACGAACTGTGTGATCATTGGTCGCGCGGAAGCCTATGCATCTAAAAATGCTCCTAAAAAAGCAGCCTTAGATGGCTTCTGGATGGGCCTTGGCATGTTAGCTGCCCTGACCGTTTTAGGGGCGCTACGTGAAATGATTGGACAAGGTACTTTGTTTGATGGTGCGGATCTATTATTAGGTAACTGGGCAGCCTCTTTACGTGTCGAAGTTTTCCATATTGATAGCAGCTTCTTACTCGCTTTACTGCCACCGGGTGCCTTTATCGGTGTGGGTTTCCTAATTGCGTTAAAACAAGTGATTGATTCGCAAATCGAGAAACGAAAACCAGCAGAAGAAAAACCAACTATTGAGCGTGCTAGAGTCACCAATGCTTAATATGAAAATCACTTATTACAAACACCGATTGGTAAGCAAAAAATGAATAATGAAAAACGCCGACTAATCCTTGAAAGGCTACGTGAAGATAATCCAAACCCTCAAACTGAGCTGAATTGGTCAACGCCATTTGAGTTATTGATCTCAGTGCTTCTTTCGGCTCAAGCTACCGATGTCAGCGTCAATAAAGCCACTGATAAACTGTATCCAGTGGCTAATACACCTGAAGCGATTCTGGCACTAGGCGTGGATGGGTTAAAAGAATATATCAAGACTATTGGCCTGTTTAATTCCAAAGCAGAAAACACGATTAAGACTTGTAAGATCTTAATTGAAAAACATAACAGCCAAGTACCAGAAGACCGCACCGCATTAGAGGCATTACCCGGGGTAGGTCGAAAAACCGCAAATGTGGTACTAAATACCGCTTTTGGTTGGCCGACCATTGCTGTTGATACTCACATTTATCGCGTATCGAATAGAACAAAATTTGCCATGGGTAAAACGGTTGATGACGTGGAAGCCAAACTATTAAAAGTAGTACCCAAAGAGTTTAAACTCGATGTTCATCACTGGCTGATCCTACATGGCCGCTACACCTGTATCGCTCGTAAACCACGTTGTGGTAGCTGTATGATTGAAGATCTCTGCGAGTTCAAAGAAAAAGTTTATCCTGAAGAGTAATCATTTAGTTTGATTACTTTACATTCTAATAAGGAGCACACAATGTCGAATGGAAGAATTTTGCATACTATGGTTCGTGTTGGCGATCTTGATCGTTCAATCGAGTTCTACACGAAAGTTCTTGGCATGCAGCTAATTCGTAAAAATGAAAACGCGGAATATAAATATACTCTCGCTTTCGTGGGCTATGGTGATGAATCTCAAGGGGCCGTCATTGAACTCACCTACAACTGGGATACTTCTGAATACGATCTAGGGACAGGTTACGGCCACATTGCCATTGGTTTTGATGATATCTATACCGCATGTGATGCAATTAAAGCAGCGGGTGGTACTGTCACTCGTGAACCAGGCCCAGTAAAAGGCGGCAGCACTCATATCGCGTTCGTTAAAGACCCTGATGGTTACATGATCGAGCTTATCCAACGTAGCCAAATGTCTGCTGGTTTAGAAGGTTAATTACCTTATTCACTGTAAAAGAACTCGTGGAATACGGGTTCTTTTTATTTTGTTTTATGCCTCTTATCTTTCTTCGAGTAAACATATCTCTTTTTGACGCTTTAAAAATAAATAATCACTTATTTTAAATAAAACACCATATTTTATTGCTCAAGAACAATATTAGAGAGTGAAGTTCAATATCTAATCTGCAATAATACGCGCCTAAATTCATGGATCTGAAAGCATATGACTGACAAAAATGAAGCCTTGACACTAAAACAGCGATTTCGTGGTTATTTTCCCGTCGTTATCGATGTGGAAACCGCGGGTTTTAATGCTCAAACTGATGCATTACTTGAAATCTGTGCTGTCACATTGGCCATGGACGAAAACGGTGATTTATATCCTGCTTCCACTATTCAATTCAATGTTGAGCCATTTGAAGGCGCAAACCTTGAAAAAGAAGCCTTAGAGTTTACTGGTATTCGTGACCCATATAGCCCATTAAGGGGTGCAGTTACAGAAGCGGAAGCTCTCAAAGAAATCTTCAAATTAGTCCGTAAAGAACAAAAAGCAGCAGATTGCAGCCGAGCGATTATGGTGGCTCATAATGCAAATTTTGATTTGAGTTTTGTCATGGCAGCAGCAGAACGTAGCAAACTGAAACGTATTCCATTTCATCCTTTTGCCACATTCGATACAGCGGCATTAAGTGGCTTAGCCTACGGTCAAACTGTGCTCGCAAAAGCTTGCCGCGCTGCCGGTTTTGAATTTGACAATCAAGCCGCGCATTCGGCTCTATATGATACCCAAATTACCGCCAAACTTTTTTGCAACATCGTTAACAAATGGAAAGCTCTTGGTGGCTGGCCATTAGTAGAAACAACCGAAGAATAACAATAATACCAACTCAGATTGGTAACACACTTATACCCAAGTGACTTCAAGATGCAGACTTCAGATCTATCATCCTGAAACGACTTGGATATATGTACAACATTAATATATACAACATTAATATATACAACATTAATATATACAACATTAATTTATACAAAGAGAATTACAATGAATCCTGTCGTTATCTCCGTTTGCTTAATGCTCGCGCTATCGGTTTTCCGAGTCAATGTCGTGATAGCTTTAACCTTGAGCGCCATTACCGGTGGCTTGCTCGCCAACATGTCACTTGATCAAACGATCTCAGCATTTCAATCAGGTTTAGGTGACGGTGCAGAAATCGCTTTAAGTTATGCCTTATTGGGTGCTTTTGCGGTTGCACTCTCTCAAACTGGTATTACTGATATTTTATCTAATGCGGTGATCAAACGCGTTCATGGTAAAGAAAATGAAAAAGCCTCAAACATGGTGAAATACGCCATCTTTGGCGCGCTATTCATAATGGCAATTTTCTCTCAAAACGTTATCCCTGTTCATATTGCCTTCATTCCAATTATTGTTCCGCCACTACTATCGGCTTTCAATAAAATGAATGTCGATCGTCGTATGGTTGCGTGTATCTTAACCTTTGGTTTAGTCACCCCATACATGACAATGCCTATCGGTTTTGGTGGCATCTTCTTAAATGATATCTTATTACCTGCCCTACAAAACAATGGATTAACAAGTGCTACTGCCTCTCAAATCCCTGCCGCTATGGTTATTCCGGCTTGTGGAATGATTTTTGGTTTATTAGTGAGTGTTTTCATCAGTTACCGTAAACCACGCGCTTATGCTGAAAAACAAAACGAAACCACTGAAGTAAAACAAAAAGGCATTGATAAAAAAGCAGTGATAGTTGCCGTCGTAAGTATTATTGCTACTTTATCAGCTCAACTATATTCCGGCTCAATGATTGTAGGTGCACTAGTCGGTTTCATCATTCTATCATTCGGTAAGCCATTCCAAACTAGTCAAGATAGTTTCACGCGTGGTGTTCAAATGATGGCAATGATTGGCTTTATTATGATTTCTGCCAACGGTTTTGCCAGTGTAATGAAAGCAACCGGTGGTGTTGAAACGTTAGTAACCTTCTTACAAACTAGCATGAGTGGTCACCAAGCTTTAGCCGCTCTAATGATGCTAATTGTTGGTCTATTGATCACTATGGGTATTGGCTCGTCTTTCTCAACAATTCCAATCATCGCAACGATCTATGTTCCTCTTGCGATTTCTTTCGGCTTCTCTCCAGCGGCTACGATTGCACTTGTTGGTACTGCTGCTGCATTAGGTGATGCCGGTTCTCCAGCGTCAGATTCAACCTTAGGTCCTACATCGGGCTTAAATGCTGATGGACAGCACGATCACATTAAAGACTCAGTAATCCCAACTTTCCTACACTACAACCTACCACTTATCGTATTTGGTTGGATTGCAGCAATGGTTCTATAATCATTACCTCACGTTAAAATAAAAAGCGCATGCTTCGTTCATGAATCGAAACATGCGCTTTTTTATAACTGTTGTTTAATTGCTCTTATTCTTTCGGTTTTAATCTAACCCAACGCTTTGTGGTATCAATGCTATTCGCCCACTTTATACGCTGCTCAATATCTTTCAAACTAGTGAGTTCCGAAGCATAATCCAACTTCACCAAATAGTACTTCTCACCAAGTTGTAGTACTAAACTAGGAAAAGAATGAACGCCTAGCAGCTGACAAAACTCACGTTGGCGAGCAAACTCCTGATCGACATCAGTGCTTTTACAATCATGAATAAATCGTTCAACATCCAAATTAAGTTCTTCAGCTAATTGAACATGCGTTGAGTCGATATGTGGCGTCATCGCTCTTAAATAATAAGCCTTTTGAATGGCCTGATTCATTGCCTCTCCAGCTCCCTGTTGTTGAGCTGCAATCACAGCACGACAAGCTGGGTATGTTGTCCTAACAGGCTCTGCCAAAGTCCAATAATCATAATTAAATTGAGTTCCTAATTGGCTTTCAATTCTTTTCCACGTTTGCTGCAACATTAATCGCATCTCTTGTGGCATTGGCTCATCACTATCTGGAGCAAGACCACCAAGTAAATATTCAACTTGAATATCTTCTGAAAGCGCTAATTTTAATTTTTCCCATGTTGCTTTGTATCCCCAGCACCAACTGCACATAGGATCGTGAATATAATACAAAGTCCGTTTCATCTTTTACTCCAGTCATTCTATCTATTCAATTTGTCTTATCTAAAACATCTTTTAATGTGGCTGAAACTCGTTACTTAGATATAAAAAAAGAGCCCAAATTGGCTCTTTTTCTTTCAGCAAAAAATAATTTTATTCTTCACTTGCCGGTGCACGAGAAGCTGCGTCTTTAATCAATGTTTGAAGCTCGCCTTTTTGGAACATCTCAATGATGATGTCACAGCCACCCACTAGCTCACCTTCAACCCATAGCTGTGGGAAAGTTGGCCATTGTGCATACTTTGGCAATTCAGCACGAATGTCTGGGTTTTGTAGAATATCTACATAAGCAAATTTTTCACCACATGACATCAAAGCTTGTGAAGCTTGAGAAGAGAAACCGCAGCTTGGTAGTTTCGGTGAACCTTTCATGTATAACAGAATTGTGTTTTCAGAAATCTGTTGTTTAATTTTATCGATAGTTTCCATTACTTCCTCTCTAGGATTTAAGCATCACTCTAAGTTGTTGCCCCATTCTACTTGTATCTATAACAGAATAAAAAGGCATTATTTGTAAGGGTATTCTAATTACCGCATTTATGCACTGTATTGTTGGGCTATTCTTAACATTCGTTAGACTACTGGGCATATACAAATAAGTGATGCATAAGAAATTTTTGACTCCAACTCTTTTAATAAAGTAAAAACTTGCTAAACTGACCTTAGTCGTTAATGGCTCAAACTGATGCTTAACAATCATCACTTAATCATTTCATTGTTTAAACAAGATGGTTGATGTTTCACTGTCATGGAAATGGCATCATCAGTTAGTATGATTAAAAAAATCGGAAGCTGTTCTATTTAGAACACAAGAAAGTCCCTTTCTAACACATGGAGATTTGAGCAATGGCATTTGAATTACCAGCCCTGCCTTACGAAAAAGATGCACTAGAACCACACATCTCAGCAGAAACTTTAGATTACCACCACGGCAAACACCACAACACATACGTGGTTAAGCTTAATGGCCTAATCCCTGGTACTGAGTTTGAAGGTAAATCTCTTGAAGAAATCGTTAAGACTTCAACAGGTGGTATCTTTAACAACGCAGCACAAATCTGGAACCACACTTTCTACTGGCACTGCCTAGCTCCAAACGCTGGCGGCGAACCAACAGGTGCTGTTGCAGAAGCAATCAAGCAACAATTTGGCTCATTCGATGAGTTCAAAGCAAAATTTACTGATTCTGCAATCAATAACTTCGGTTCTTCTTGGACTTGGTTAGTGAAAAAAGCAGATGGTTCTCTAGACATCATCAATACGTCTAATGCAGCAACACCACTAACAGAAGAAGGCGTTACTCCACTTCTTACTGTTGACCTGTGGGAACACGCATACTACATCGATTATCGTAACGTTCGTCCGGATTACATGAATGGTTTCTGGGCACTAGTTAACTGGTCTTTCGTAGAAGAAAACCTAATCAAATAACCTCCGCTCCGTCGAGAAATCATTTGATACTAAAAAGACTGGCTTCGGCTAGTCTTTTTATATTCTGCCCTTCTCTCCTAATAATTCTGTATAGTTATACATATTTTATTCACACCTCTTTCCCTTATAGATTAGTAGTTTTCATTATTTCATTTCAGTTCTTTGATGTTATTCACAGGATCTTTACACGTTTTACTACCATTATTACTATCTAAGGCCCATAGACACCTTGGAGGTAATAGCTAACGCCATTCATGGCTTTGTGTTTAAGGGCATTAGGTATTTTTTATTTGATACCAATGAGGTGCTATATGAACATACAAAACTCCGTCGTAGTTATCACATCAGCAGGCTCTCATTTAGGTCAAAATTTAGCTCAACACTTTCTTTCTCTAAATGCCAATGTCATTCTGGTTGATAACAACGAGGCATCGTTAAATCAAGCTTTGCATCATTGTCAGCCTTATTCTTCTCATGTATTCCAATATCTCCTAGACGATGAAAGCTTTGAAAGTGTCCAACCTTTGTTTTCCTCTATTAATCAACAATTTGACAAAGGTATTGATGTCTTAATTAACCTATACCCTAGCCTACCATCCCCCTCACTCATCAAGGATGAACAAATCGACAGCTACAGCCGTCAATATTCTAAATTGGCAGCGACTATGTTGTGTTTTAGTAAATTAGCCGCCAGACAAATGCTACATAACCAAAAGCGTGGTGTAATTGTTAACCTATCAAGTCAAGAACAAGACAGCCTCTCCCAACCTTCATCTTTAATATCTGAATTTACTCAAAATTGGGCTAAAGAATTAATGCCCTTTAATATTCGGGTGGGAGGCATATTACCAAGCCGTTCTGAGCGACATACCAAGCATCGCGGCTGGGCAAAGAGTCATGATGAACTAATCAGAAATACTGAATACATTGTAGAAAATGAGTACTTTAATGGTCGTATTTTAGATTCATATTAAGCAGCATCTAATTCAATACTTCAAAACGTAAAAAAGCCCTGCTTACATCACATAAGCAGGGCTTTCATTATTTCAGGCTAATATTATTTTTTCTTAGCTGATTTTTTTACTGGCTCTTCAGTTTTTTTGATAACCGTTGTACCTTCGAAAGTTTCACCTTCAATGTAAGCTTTGCCGTAGTAAGCCGCTTTAAGAACTTCTTTTAGTTCAGAAATTAGAGGATAACGAGGGTTAGCTCCCGTACATTGGTCATCAAACGCATCTACCGCTAAGTTATCTAATTTCGCAAGGAAGTCAGCTTCATTAACACCAGCCGCTTGAATAGACATTGGAATATCCAAGTCTTTCTTCACTTCATCCAACCAAGTCAATAGACGCTCAATTTTTTGTGCCGTACGGTCACCTTCTTGGCTTAGGCCTAAGTGATCCGCAATTTCAGCATAGCGACGACGTGCTTGTGGGCGGTCGTACTGAGAGAACGCAGTTTGTTTAGTTGGGTTATCGTTCGCGTTGAAACGAATAACGTTAGAAATCATTAATGCGTTAGCAAGACCGTGTGGGATGTGGAACTCAGCACCAATTTTGTGTGCAATTGAGTGACATACACCTAGGAATGCGTTCGCAAATGACATACCAGCGATAGTGGCGGCATTGTGTACTTTTTCACGAGCGATTGGGTCAGCTGCGCCATTTTGGTAGCTTGATGGTAGGTACTCTTTTAGCATCTTAAGCGCTTGTAGAGCGTGGCCATCTGAATATTCGTTGGCAAGAACTGAAACGTAAGCTTCTAGTGCGTGAGTGATTGCATCGTAACCACCAAACGCTGTTAGAGACTTAGGCATGTTCATAACAAGGTTTGCATCAACGATAGCCATGTTAGGCGTTAGCTCGTAATCCGCTAGTGGGTATTTCGCACCAGTGCGATCGTCAGTTACAACTGCGAATGGTGTGACTTCAGAACCCGTACCAGAAGTAGTAGTTACACATACTAGTTCAGCTTTGGCACCCATTTTAGGGAACTTGTAGATACGTTTACGGATATCCATGAAGCGCATTGATAGTTCTTCAAAGTGCGTTTCTGGGTGCTCGTACATTACCCACATGATTTTCGCTGCATCCATTGGTGAACCACCGCCTAGAGCAATGATTACGTCTGGTTGGTAGCTTTGCATTTGTGCTGCACCTTTCTCAACAACAGATAGCGTTGGATCCGCTTCTACGTCGAAGAAAGTTTGAACCTCCATGCCTTGAGCTTTAAGTAGGCTTACGATTTCGTCAGCATAACCGTTGTTAAATAAGAAACGGTCAGTTACTAGGAATGCACGTTTTTTACCTTCTAAATCAGTCAATGCAACTGGTAGGCTGCCACGACGGAAGTAGATTGATTTTGGAAGTTTATGCCACAACATATTCTCAGCTCGCTTAGCAACAGTTTTCTTGTTGATTAGGTGTTTTGGACCTACGTTTTCAGAGATAGAGTTACCACCCCATGAACCACAACCTAGTGTTAGCGATGGTGCAACGTTGAAGTTGTACAAGTCACCGATACCACCGTGAGTCGTTGGGATATTGATAAGAATACGAGCAGTTTTTAGTTTGTCGCCGAAGTATTTGATACGGTCAGCGTTGGTGTCTTGGTTAGTGTAAAGACCAGAAGTATGGCCAATACCACCGATTTCAACCATAGTTACCGCTTGCTCTACTGCGTTTTCAAAAGAAGACGCACGGAACATCCCTAGAGTTGGAGAGAGTTTCTCATGAGCGAACTCGTCGTCATGGCTTACTACGCCACCTTCACCGATTAACACTTTAGTGTCAGCTGGCACTTTAACGCCCGCTAATTCAGCGATTTTAACTGCTGGTTGACCTACGATGTCAGCGTTTAGGTTGCCGTTGATAAGTAATACTTTACGCACTTTATCCGCTTCAGCTTTAGATAAAACGTAACCTTTGTGAGAAGCAAAACGCTCTTTCACTTCTTCGTATACTTCATCCATTACAATAACCGCTTGCTCAGAAGCACAAACCACACCGTTATCGAATGTTTTAGACATAAGAACAGAAGCAACCGCACGCTTAATATCAGCCGTTTCATCGATAACCACAGGAACGTTACCTGCACCTACACCGATAGCTGGTTTACCTGAAGAGTAAGCTGCTTTAACCATGCCTGGACCACCAGTCGCAAGGATAAGGTTGATACCGTCATGCTTCATGAGTGCGTTAGATAATTCAACTGAAGGTTGATCAATCCACCCGATGATATCTTTTGGAGCACCAGCAGCAACGGCAGCATCTAATACTAGTTTTGCAGCATCGTTGGTTGAGTTTTTCGCTCGTGGGTGTGGAGAGAAGATAATACCGTTACGAGTTTTCAAAGAAATAAGAGATTTGAAAATCGCAGTTGACGTTGGGTTAGTGGTTGGAACGATACCACAAATGATACCTACTGGTTCTGCGATAGTGATCGTGTCAGTGCCTTCTTCAAGGATGCCACATGTTTTTTCATCGCGGTATTTGTTGTAAATGAACTCTGAAGCGAAGTGGTTTTTGATTACTTTGTCTTCAATAATACCCATGCCAGATTCCGCTACAGCTTGTTGTGCTAGAGGAATACGTGCTTGGTTAGCTGCTAAAGATGCTGCACGGAAAATATGATCTACTTGTTCTTGAGAAAAAGTAGCAAATTCCTTTTGTGCCGCTTGAACGCGTGCGACAAGAGCATCTAGTTCAGCTAAGTTAGTTACAGGCATAATGAATCTCCTAAGATTTAAAATTAAAAACTATTTAGTAAGACTATTTGGTATTCGTAAAACGTGCCAACCGAACCTAAAATCTACCTTAGTAAATCGCTTTCAAAACTGAGTATATGCTTTCAAATATTAAAAATATTGATGTAGATCAGTTCCTGAAGCCTAAATACTACTAAAGCGGTAGTGCAACCAAGGAAAACAAAATAAGGCACTGTTTTAAAAGAAAATTTAATTATTTCAATAAGTGAAAAAATATCCAAGATAGTATTTTCAACTCACCCCAAAAGCACAATATTTGTAAATTTATTTCTGTAACTCACCTACAAGGTAAATACGTGATTTTTGTGCTACAACGAGTATACGCAATCTCACAAAGAACGTAATACTTTAGAGTTAATTTTTACATTGTTTTTTATAGTGTTAACCAACAATTAGCCTAGCGCAAACCTCTTAAACTGCCACTGTTACCTCTATTCTATCTCTGCTCAATTTAACACGGTCTAAAGGTTTGGATGATAGCCCTGAATTCTGCATCTGGAAGTCACTTGGGTATAAAATAATTTAGCCTCGAAAGATGCTGCGCCCCTAGGTATACTCATCTTCTACTTACTACCTGAGATCACACTATGGCCTCCATTGAATTTGCCATCTATTTACAATTCTTCCTCGGACTTGTCGCTGCGGTTAACCCTATTGGAATTATGCCGGTCTTTGTTTCACTAACTGGACACATGACCCCTGAAGAAAAAAGTAAAACGGCTAAAACGGCCAATATTGCTGTTGGCGTAATCTTGGTTGTCTCTCTACTCTGTGGGCAGCTTTTACTTGATATGTTTACAATCTCTCTTGATTCATTCCGCATTGCAGGTGGCCTACTGCTTATGAGCATCGCTTTTTCAATGATGAGCGGTAAACTTGGTGAAGATAAACAGAATAAACAAGAACGTACAGAATCGATAAGTCGTGAACAAATTGGGGTTGTACCTTTAGCTATGCCTCTTATGGCTGGCCCCGGCGCAATCAGCTCAACCATTGTCTATGGTTCTCGCTACCCTACCCTAATTGAAACTGCGGGAATTATTGCGACTATTAGTGTTTTTTGTTTTTGTTCATGGTTATTATTTCGCTCAGCCCCCCTCATTGTTCGCTTTTTAGGTCAAACAGGGATTAACGTTATCACTCGTATTATGGGGTTAATATTAGCGGCTTTAGGTGTCGAATTTATTGCAAATGGCGTACGAAACCTCTTCCCAGGTTTAATGTAATAGGAAATAAAGGAATCTATTTATGAGTGAAGAGACGTTTAAGCATAAGCTTTATGTCATCATTTTTGGTACGCATACTCCGGCAGGACGCCGTTTTGATATATTACTGATCGTGGCAATAATTAGTTCACTAGCGGTGCTAATTTTAGACTCTGTCCCTATCTTCGCCGAAAAATGGCAACAAGAATTCGATATTCTGGAATATTTCTTTACTGGCCTATTTACCATTGAATATCTGTTACGTTTATATTGTTCGCCAAAACCCAAAGCCTATGCAAAAAGTTTTTATGGCATCATAGATTTACTCGCCATACTTCCAACTTATCTTGCATTTTTTTTCCCATCGGCAAGCTTCATCGGGATTATTCGTCTATTACGTGTCATGCGAATCTTCCGAATTCTCAAACTAGTACGATTTTTACAAGACTCGAATTTACTCGTTCGTACGCTAGCAATGTCTCAACGTAAGATTTTGATATTTTTTAGTGCAGTGGCAATACTAGTAACGATTTTTGGTGCGCTCATGTATGTGATAGAAGGGCCTGAAAATGGCTTTACCAGCATTCCTCGTGGGATTTACTGGGCCATTATCACAATTACTACGGTAGGCTATGGCGATGTAGTTCCCAAAACGCCGCTAGGACAGGGGGTCGCAGCACTGACAATGCTATTAGGTTATTCAATTTTAGCGGTTCCCACCGGGATCATCACAGCTGAACTCAATCAAGAAATGAAAGCCCATCGCACTCTGGTATTATGCCCAAACTGCACCAAAGGTGGCCATGAAACCGATGCGCTTTTCTGTAAACATTGCGGCAGTGAATTAGCTGAGCCAGATAAACGTGTGGTACCGGTTCCTAAGCCAGATGAACCGACTTAACAACTCATAATCAATTTAATAAAGATATGACCAAAAAAAGTCCGCATTATTTTTTAATGCGGACTTTCTAGAGTTTAATATTAGCGGTAAGCTTTTATTTTATCGAAATAAGCTTAGCGGTTTTCTAGAATGATTCGTAAAGTACGACGTAGCGGCTCTGCAGCACCCCACAATAACTGATCACCAACAGTGAACGCATTGAGGAAAGTATCCCCCATCGCCATCTTACGTAAGCGACCTACGGGTACAGAAAGCGTGCCTGTTACTTTCGCTGGAGAAAGCTCTTGAGTCGTAATATCACGCTCATTTGGGATCACTTTTACCCAATCATTATGAGTTGCGATGATATCTTCAATTTCATCCATTGGCACATTTTGCTTCAGTTTAATCGTTAGTGCTTGTGAGTGACAACGCATCGCACCAATTCTTACACAAGTACCATCGATTGGAACCGCGTTAGCGCCATCAAGACCTAAGATCTTGTTAGTTTCTACTGTGCCTTTCCATTCTTCTTTACTCTGACCATTATCACGCTTCACATCAATCCAAGGGATCAGTGAACCGGCCAACGGTGAACCAAACTCACTGGTTGGGTAGTCACTTGAACGAATCGTTTCCGCTACTTTACGGTCAATATCAAGAATTGAACTTGCAGGATCAGCCATTTCAGCACTTACAGACTGATTAATCACCCCCATTTGGGCAATTAATTCGCGCATGTTTTTCGCGCCAGCACCAGAAGCTGCCTGATAAGTCATCGCGCTCATCCATTCAATCATGCCTTTCTCATATAGACCACCAAGACCCATCAGCATAAGGCTAACGGTACAGTTACCGCCCACGAACGTATTGGTGCCAGAATGAATGCCTTGTTGAATTTGGTTCAAGTTAACTGGGTCTAGGGCAATGATTGCGTCATCTTTCATGCGTAATGTTGAAGCTGCATCAATCCAGTAGCCTTTCCAACCCGCCTGACGAAGTGCAGGATAAACTTTTTCAGTGTATGAGCCACCCTGACAAGTAATAATTGCATCAAGTTGCTTCAAGCTTTCAAGATCGAAGGCATCTTGTAGCATGCCGGCATCTTTACCTAGGTTGGGAGCAGGGATTCCCACTTGTGAAGTGCTGTAAAATACTGGTTCAATAAGGTCGAAGTCCTTCTCTTCCACCATACGTTGCATCAGTACAGAACCAACCATGCCACGCCATCCGACTAAACCTACTCTCATTCTTTCATCCTCTCCATGAATTAAAATTATAAAAAGGGGGCCAATTCAGCCCACCAATCATTATTCTTTCTTTACTATCTCATTGCTGCCGTCAATCTTCAAATCCGATTTCAGATTTATTCAGAGGCAATAGATAGGTTAACGCTTAAGAATGTCGCGTTAATTGATCTTTCAAATTTGGTGGAATGCCTTTGATCGTCAAAGTATCGGTCTCTGGATCATAAAAAACACGTTCACCCAATAGCATGCTATCAAAATTAATCGACAAGCCACCGCCAGCGCCAACATACTTAGCTAACTTGCGGATAGTAGAGCGATCAACAGGAAAACTCTCTTCTAATTCATAACCTTGCTTTTGAGTAAACTCAGCAAAATTATCATGGTGTCCTGCACCACTTAACTCGCCAGATAATTCCCAAATTGTCACTTCATCACCTGACTTTAACTGTTCGTTACAAAAATCATGCACCTGCTTACGGCAAGCAACGGTTTCTTCTTTATTAAGTTGCGCATCTACACAGTAATCATCAACCGCTTGCATTAATACTTGGTTTTGTTTTTTCGTATCTAAGCCTACTTCTGCTTGTAAGAAATCCAAGAAGAAATCAGCCACTTTACGACCAACACGCCCTTTGATGTAGCTTAAATAGCGATTAGAGTCTGGATCGGTTTCATAGCGAGATAAATCAATACGGACTGCAATATCCATTTTATTAATATCGAGATAATCAGTCCCACTAATATCCAACTCTTCATCCACTTTCAAACTTTGATTAGATGGAAGCAAAGCAATGAACAGGTAGTCGGTTGCTAAAGATTGATACTCAGCCAAAACCAATACCCCTTCTTCTGCAAAAGGATATTTAGATAATTCTGATTTTAATCGCTCAGCCGATTGTTGCGAAAAGTCATAAAAATTCAACTCACCTTGACGCAACTGCTTCATCCAAGATTGAAATTCACTTTCTTCTTTGTAAACACCAAAGCCTTTGCCTGCTTTAGCACTGAAAGTACGGTGCAATTCTGCTACCAGTTGTTCCGTTACTTCATCATTGGATAACGCGGAATCTCTCAAGCTGACAACGAGTTCGTCTTGATTATTTTTGGTCAATTTATGCAGTATAACGTTGGAAATATCTAAGCTCATGGTAAATTAGTTTCAGTTGATGTTTCAGTTGTGAGGAAGACTAGGTTATCATAAGCCGCTTTACATACCCAAGTGACTTAAAAATTCTCTGAAACAACATGTTAATTAGTAACAACGCAGAGCAATTAAGCATTATTATTTATTGAATCTAGGAAATTATTTAAAACCGTTATGCCTATTAATTCTAAATACAGCGACCAAAAAATTGAACAAATTCTGGCAGAAATTGCTGCCGTATTAAAAAAGCATGATGCAAATCCGGATTTAAGCTTAATGATTGCGGGTAATATGGTCACTAACATATTGAACTCAAATGTGCCAAAATCTCAACGTAAACTCATTGCAGATAAATTTTCTCAGGCTCTTTTATCATCAATTGATGACTAAAATGTATTCTTAAACCAAATTGAGTTAGAACGATATTTTAAATGGTTGATAGCGGAAATTCATACGGAGAGCGCGTCTCTCGACTGGTAAGTTGGGGACATTGGTTCGCCTTCTTTAATATCATCTTGGCCATGCTAATTGGTACGAGTTTTGTCACTCAATCGCCATGGCCGGAGACTTTACTTGGGCAAGCCTACCTCATTGTTTCTTGGGTGGGCCATTTTAGCTTTCTCGTATTCGCGCTTTATATTCTTATTTTATTTCCGCTCACCTTCATCATACCTTCTCGAAAGTTATTACGTTTATTAAGCGTATGTTTTGCAACCATTTGCTTGACTCTACTTTTGTTAGATACTCAAGCCTATGAGCGATTGCACCTCCATTTAAACCCAGTTGTCTGGGAGTTATTACTTAGCAAAGAAAAAACCTCATTCAATGCAGAGTGGCAATACCTCTTTGCAGCTGTGCCGGTTATTTTCCTGCTACAAATTGCCATTTCAGAATGGATTTGGAAAAAGCAGCGAAAATTATCACGTAAGCGCATTGGTAAACCTGCAACCATCGTTTTCTTTTTATGCTTTGTAAGTAGTCACTTGGTTTACATCTGGGCGGATGCCTTTTTCTATAACCCTATTACTAGCCAAAAAGCTAATTTCCCATTGTCTTATCCAATGACAGCAAAATCTTTCATGGAGAAACATGGCTTACTCGATAAAGATGAATACCTTGAACGGCTAGAGCAAAACGGTGAAGCAAGTGAAGTAGTTAACTACCCACTTGAACCACTTAAATTTGATGGTCGTGGCAAAAAGTACAATGTTTTGATGGTCATGGTTGATAACTTACGCAGTGACATGCTGACGGAAGAAGTCATGCCGATGACCTATCAGTTTGCCAAAAACAATCAGAACTTTATCAACCATTATAGTGCTAGTAATAACAGCTATGGTGTCTTTGGATTATTCTATGGTTTACCAAGCAGTTATTCAGCAAGCATAAAGTCACAAGACACTCCGCCTTTGTTTATTTCCACAATGAATGAACGTGACTACTCGATGGCAGCATTTGGCAACCAACGATTTAGTGACACTGCATTTTATGAGGAAATTTTTGCGAAAATTGACACTGCAAACTCGGATCAAAATCAAAACAATCCAGATCAAAACGCAGTATTGCAATGGACTCAATGGATAAACCAATCACCAAATCAACCTTGGTTCAGTTATATTGAGCTTTCAGAAGTAGAGCAATTTGAAGAAACTCCAACTGTTTTACCTCGCTTTAAAACCGATTCAAAAGCCCCTTTTGAAAAATTGATTGCACAATATAAATCAGCCTCATTTTCTGCTGACCAGAAAGTAGAAAATATTCTCAGCCAATTAGAAAGCAAGCAATTGCTAGACAATACCATTGTGGTGATCACATCGAATCATGGGACTGAATTTAACGAAACCAAAAATAATAGCTGGGGTTCAAACAGCAATTTTAGCCGTTACCAATTACAGGTACCTATGATGATTCATTGGCCAGGAAAAGCTCCTGAACTATATCAACATAAAACGAGTCATTTGGATTTTTCAGCAACTATTATGCAAGATCTTTTCCAGTCATCCTCTAATCCGTATGACTATGGAAGTGGCAAAAATTTATTTAATGCTTCATCTCGTCCATGGATTCTAGCGGGTGATAGTGACAATATTGCACTCATTACTGACGATACAACTACTGTGGTCGATGAATTTGGCAACTACAAGGTATACGACAAGAACTACCAACGTAATAACAATGCAAAACCTAAACTTTCCATTGTATTACAAGGACTTTCAGAGCTAAAACGCTTCTACCGCCAAAGTGACTAATGACTGAAACAATACAAATTAAGGGAGCTTCGGCTTCCTTTTTTTATATTTGAATTTTTACCCTATTTATTTGCTCAAAAAGCAAGCAAATAATTAAAATTAAGGGTTTACAAAAACTTAAGCTGTATATATTATTTATCGCAATTCGGAGGGATGGCTGAGTGGTCGAAAGCACCGGTCTTGAAAACCGGCAAGGGTTAATAGCTCTTCTAGGGTTCAAATCCCTATCCCTCCGCCACATTTATAACGCATTAAGCCCTTAATTTTTCTTAAGGGCTTTTTCGTATATACAGTACTACAAATCACTTTCATGACAATGAAGTGAGGACAATATACTTACAAAAGCACCCAATGGCGTGTATCAAACCCACACTTGCTTCCCTAAGGCTTTACAGAGATCTGGCTATCCATTCGATGAAAAGTTAGCTTGTTAACAAAAAATCGCTCATAATCCTTCCATTGAAGCTCTTGCCTACTTTGAAGATCACATTATTTCAGACCTACCAAGTAATATTGACCTATCTGGTCTTGAAGCGACTGAACCGAGCGAAAAAAGTATCCCTTCCAAAGTAAGTACCTTTTGTTTAATTACTTAAACGATTTCTAGAAAGTAAAGAGAAGCGCAATATTCGTCCGTTAACTGCTCACCAGATCAATAAATGTATTTCTCACTATCTGAATTTTCTTGAGATACAAAATGTGCGGAAGACATTGATTGCTACAATTCAAGATAGTGAGCCTCATCGCGAACAGCTAAATTTATCACGATTCCTAAGTCTAAGTGTTACTGAAGAACAGATTTATCTTATTGATAAATCAATGAGTATGCTCCGTGCCCCCTACAATCAACAGGGCAGCCATCTCGAACTTAGTCAATCTTTTGAAGTTATAAATTCCGATCTGAGATAAAAAGGTGACCTAAAATCGCACTTAGTTAGAAATGAGATACTTAAAAAATTGAGCAATAATAAGGACGGCTTGGGACGTTTCCTTAAAAGATTTGGAGAGAAAAGATAGTATGAAAAAGAAAAGTTGGATAGATAATTTTGCATATTTTCTAACTGAACAAGCTTTTTAAATCATACCAGAATTCTATCGACTAACTCATATTATGTATTCATAGTAAGTTGGCGGGTAAGAATCCTACTTACTTGCCCGAATGACTCTTGCTCCGAAATGAGTTTAAGTTGTAGTATCAACAGCCACCATAAGGTAGAACAGAGTCAAAAATGAGATTTACATACCAGCCTAAACGTCAGAAATGTAATACAATAAACATATGAACTCCAATGCTATAGCAAAAAAAGAACAACGAGATGAACATGAGCAATTCTATACAAGTCGAGAGCTTGGACGATTGCTGATTTCTCACTTACCAGACAAAACTTGGCTCAAAAATGAGCTAAGCGTACTGGATCTATGTATGGGACAAGGAGCGCTTTTAGAATGTGTATCGGAAGTTGCTCCTCAAGCCTCACTTTTTGGTACGGATATAGATCAACTCAATATAGATGCAGTAAATTTAAACTCACAGCTTGATATTGAGACATGCTGTATTGATGCCACCACCCCAGAGCTGAGTAATCTATACGCAAAAAAATACTTTGATATTATCGTTGGAAATCCTCCCTTCAAACTAATTCGTAATGATGTGCATATAAAATCTGAACTGGAAAGTATTGGTTATTATTCTTCATCAAAACATATAGAGGCGGAAATATATTTCTTATTATATGGCCTTAAACTTTTAAGAGATGGTGGCTACTTAGCCTATATTTTACCCGATGGAATATTTACAAAGGTATCACTAAAGACGCTTCGAAAGTTTCTAGTTAGTAAATTTTGTATTCGTTCCATTATGGAAATTGAACCTAAATCCTTCGACGGAACTGAAGCAAGAACCCATCTGTTAGTAATTAAAAAAAGTAATCCTGATAAATCGCCAGTTTCGTTATTGAAGGCTAACCTCCCAACACAAGCAATCTCTGAATCCGAGTTTGAGAATAGAGGTGACTACTCCTACTATAGAAAAGCTTGTGCTTTAAAAATGAAAACATTAGAAAGCCTTGGTGCTAAAATTTTTCGGGGAAGGAAAACAAAAAAAATGCTTTTAAACATGGAAGTTAGTAACTATATCCATACGAGCAATATTAGCCATTCAGGTTCAACTTTAAAAACTACACTCTGTGCTAACGATAAATTGGTTGCTATCAAGGGTGATATTATAATTGCGCGTGTTGGCACCCGATGTCTAGGTAAATTTGGGGTGGTAGAATCTGGAGAGTTTTTCGTGTCTGACTGTGTTTTTATCGTTAGATGCGAAAATATCAACTACCAAAAACTAATCTTGAATACACTTTCATCTCCTTTTGGTAAAAGCTGGATTGAGTCCGTTTCTAAGGGAGTTGGAGCAAGACACATAACAACTACAGATTTATATCAATTCCCGATTATTATAGAAAAAAATGAAAATACCTGAAAAACACGAGCAAATATATGATTATGCTGTAAAAGTAACTAAGCAGCTCATAAGGTTTAATTATTGGGATAGGTTAGAAATTTCCGATCTCGATGCTTGGCTAGATAACTTTGAAAGTGATGATGAAAAATATTTCGCTTCAGGAATTTTGTTATCTATCATATACAGAAGCAATAAATCTATAAATACCTTTGGTGCTAATATTATCCAAATAAAGCTCCCCAATATCTTAAAGAAGTATGGTGTTTATAGTATAGAATGCATTGAATCTTGGGAAAAAGATCTAAAAAATGGACAAACCCAAAAGCTACCAATAAGGTTCTCGGCAATCGAAGGCATTGATGGCAAACCAGGTAAGAGTGGATCTGCAATATATAGAGCAATATGTAATCAACATTTCCATTCTCGTCTAGGCGTCTTATGCAATGAAGTATCAACAAAATTGAAAAGTGATGATAACTTTAAAGTTCTTGTTTTGTTTGATGATATTCTTGGTACAGGAGCACAATTCAGAAAATATATTGATAAGTTTGAGATTGATGATTTGGGAATTAAAATAATATACTTCCCCTTTGCTGCATATCAAGAAAGCATCGATTCAATACATAAAGATTATAAGAACATTATAGTTTGTCCTGTTGAAGTTTTAACAGATAGTGAATCATTATTTTCTAAAGATAATTTGGCTTTTTTCAATAAATTTCACAGCCAAAACACTAGTGAAGAGATTAAAGAATTTTATTTAAAAATGTGTAAGAAAAAAAACATTAAAACAAAAGATACTCTTGGGTTTGGAAATTTAGCGCTTACATATTTCTTTAGCAACTCCGTTCCAAACAATAACATTGCAGCATTATGGTATGATAGCGAAACATGGACTCAACTGGTAGGAAGATAAATGGAAAAGAAATTATCTGACGTTGTATCAAAAAACCGCGCGGAAGAGTTCCCTGATGATCTTTGGGGTCAATATGTTCTGCCTTTAGAATACGAAGCTGCAAACCTGCATAAGTTGACCAAAGGTGCTGTTATAGAAGGTGGTAGAGGCTCTGGAAAGACGATGTTTTTGAAGTATCATTGTCACGAGACCATGTTTAGTCAACTGAGAACGAAATTACCTGATGACATTGCTAATCATATAGGTATTTATTGGAAACCAGATACTTCATTTACCCAAATGATTAGAGATGAGTGGTTAGACGAAATGTGGAGTTCGGCATTTAATACATATGCATCTCTATGTGTAATAATTGAGTTTTGTAAACTCTGTAATAGTATTGCTACTTCTAATATATCAAACAAACGCATAAAAGAAGGAATTAAAAAGGTTAAAATACCCAAAGTTCTGGCTGAGGATATTAATGTCGATCACATAGAACTAATAAGGTTAGAATCAGAAATAAAGTCTTGTTTATACAGATTGACTAACTGGATTAACCTGCCAAACACAACGAACCCTCCTTATAATCTTTCACTAAAACCTGTGATTAGTTTAGTCAGTGACTCGATAAGAAGCGTTGATGGAGTACTAAAAGATACAACTTTTCACATTTTAATTGATGAATTTGAAAATTTATCGTTCGACCAACAAAAAATAATTAACACTTATTTGAAACACAGTGAAAAGTCTTTAATTTTTAGTATTGCATATAAAAAGAACGCAAAGGTCAGTAATGAAACCTTGAGCCAAGAAAAAATAGTGGATAGAAATGATTTTAGGCGTATAGACTTAGAATCTATTTACTTGAACGATTTAAACCCCAAATCTTATGAAGTTCTTGCCGCTGAAATATTAGCGTTAAAGTTATTTGAAGCCAATTGTTCATCTAGTAGTGAAAATGATGAAATAATTCAAAACTACTCTAACCCTGATTTTTTAACTATACGTAAAGACACCACATATCAAAGCAGGTTAAGGCATAGTGTTAAGTCTCTATTCGAAAGTATGAATCTTACTGAAGTTAGTAAACTCATCCTTTCAGATAAAGTTCTATTGAATAAACTTAAATCAACCTTGATATTAGAAGGGTTAAAAAAACACAAGGAGCACTCCTTTTCAGAGCTTGACTTTATTGATAAAAACCACCCCGAAGCCAGCATAGTAAATGGGGCTATTTTGAATCGTAGCTCTACTGACTTGGTTACATTGAAAAAGGATTTTGAAAATTATAAATCAGGTAGTGATAATACACCATATAAAGGTTGGATAAGTAATAACTTATACGGTGTAATTTTATATATATATAATACATTACCACAAAGAGAATGCCCTTTATATGTGGGGTTTAACCAATTTATTTTGATGTCTAGAGGTAATTTAAGGCACTTTTTAGAATTATGTTACCAAACTTTCATAAGAGCAGAAGTACAGAGTGAACTCACTGAAAATTCAAGCGCTATTAATGTCGATATTCAAGGAAAAGCAACCAAAGCTACAAGTACTGCTCAGCTAGAGAAAATAGAAGAACTTGGCTCAAATGGAATTCACTTGAAAAGGCTTGCAAAAAGACTGGGCAGTTTATTTTCGCTATCTCAAAAAAGAAAATCTCAAAGTGAATCAGAAGTTAATCACTTTACAATAGCGTTATCCGACATTTCGTTGTTAAATGATGATACAAAAAAACTTTTAAACGAAGCATTGGTTTGGTCGGTTCTATTTCAAACTAGAGGAACAAAAGCCAAGTCAAATAATGACATAGAAATGATAGATTATATACTTCACCCTGTACTATCTTGCCATTTTGGTATTAGCCCTAGAAAAAAAAGGAAGTTGAAGTTTAACGTTGAACAAATAGAAACTATTTGCTACGGGAATGAATCAGATTTTAGTCAACTGAAAAATAAGTTTAATAAACAATGGGGTTTAGATAGTAAAAAATCAGAAGATAATGAATCAAACAATAAAAATGGGCAGTATTCATTATTATGATTAAAATAAAAAACATACATGAGCATTGCACTCTCGGTGACTTATCTATTTCTAATTATGATGTTATTTTTCACGGAAGAGAAGTCGATATAAGAACGAAGGAAATACTGAATAAGATTACTAAAGAATGCAATGGTAATGCTTTCTTTGTGAAATATAGCAAAGATGCTTTTCGTTTAAAAATTGGAAATGAAGATGTAAGTCCTAGAAAACTTGAAGAATTCTTTTCCTCCAAAATGTACAACTCAGTGTTCATTGAAGCAACTTCATTGGATTTACCTGAAATAATTTACATATTTTCTGGAATTACTTTATCGAAGTCTTCTTGCAATATCACTATTTCTTATTTAGAACCCGATGATTACCAGCGTTCAACAAATACTAGTGATAGTAAACAATCAGGAATTCAAGAACAGGAATTCAACCTTAGTGACAACCAGGGTAATTTCGGATATTTACCGCTGTTCGCTGTAAACAACTCCCAGATGTCAAAGTCAACTCTCGTGACAACTTTGGGATTTGAAAGTAGTAGACTTGGGCAATTACTTTCTCAAGATGACGGTTATGCGTATGAAAGGATAGAAGCTTATGTTGGCCTTCCTGCTTATAAACCTGGTTGGGAGAACCGCTCCATTTACAAACACATGAGATATTTATCACCAGATTCAGCAGAGTTAAAACTATTCCCAGCATGTAATCCATATGAATTTACCAAACAACTCGGCAAGCTTACTAGGAGAGGGCAAAATAAGCAGCTAGTTTTTGCTCCAATGGGAACAAAGCCAGCTGTAATAGCAATATCTACCTTTTTGGTAAATGAGTGCTTGGGACAAGATAAAAATTCTAAATTTGGTGCGCTCTATGATTTCCCTGAAAAGTCCCAAAATCGTAGTACTGGAGTAGGTAAAATATATTCTTATGATCTTGAGTCAAAGGTTAACGAATAATCAAATGAGAGAATACACTTAATGAGTGTTCAAGTATTTTACACATAGTTTTCGCTTGATTACATTAAGTTTGTTTGTATGATTTTTGATTGGCTAATAATAAATCGAGTGTGACAATAAATCAGAGTCAGCTGACTTAGACACTTGTATATTATTTTCAGCTTTAAGTATCAAAAAATCTTTTATATTTAAAGGGTTATAAAGAAGTCTTGACGAGAGGTAGTCTTCAACTCCCTATCCCTCCGCCACATTTAAGCTCCTGATTATTCAGGAGCTTTTTTCATCTTTAGGGTACTGAAAATCATCTAATTGTAAACATCCCCTAAAATACACCTCATATACACCTGCATACCAACCCTAAGACCTTACTTCAGGTTATTGATACTAATCTCTCGATTTGCTCTAAAACGGTAGCAAAACGACAAAGATAATTAGTAGTCTTTATGTTGTAGTTAAATTACCTATAAATTAAAGCTTTCACTAAACGCTACGATTCGATCAGCGTTAACCCCTCGGTCACTACGGCCGACTCGAGAGACACTACGTATATCAATACGACTTTGGTTGTTTATCGGTGTAACTTTAATGACTACATCGTCCATAAAACCAAAAAAGGCGGTTTTAGCTGTTGCTTCAAAACGTAATGCTTTTTGATCTTCAGCAACAATCTTCCATCCTTTACCTTTCGCTATATCGAGTGCTTTTTCGTACGCATCAGTGGCAGAAAGGTTAGATAATATTGGTTTAATGTATGGATACGCTGCTTTTTGAATGGTTGCGACCTCTTCCCCTGCATAAATTAAAGAGTTTTTGGCCCCTGTACGCGTATCATCCAACACTAAAAATTCAGGAGGGTTAGTTGTGTCGGTAGTAATATCATGAATGGCTGGTGCACGTTTTACGGGTATCATCATGCCATGGAGCATTGGTGCGATAAGTCCAACACCTATTAACATTGCAATCAAAGATTTAATCACACCTATACGATTACGAGTCACATACTGTGAAATAAACCCTAATGTGCTCAAAGTAAGTACAGATAAACCTATTGGATTGAGATAATTTCGAACATAACCAAATCCAACGATAGGTTCCCATAATCCTAAATGAGCGCCAAAGATCATTCCTATAATCGCAAGTAAAGCAACAGAAGCAATCACTAATAATAATGTGCCAATATGAGAGGTACGGTTGTTCATCATTTTCGATCCTTTGAAAGTGAGTAAAGAGTAATAATGAGCCATTTTAGACTCATTATTAGGTACTTTTTTATTTAGAGCTGCATTACTATGTATTTAATCAATTATTGATCATCTTGAACTTTGCGAGCCGTACGGAACCATTTGCATATCAAGACAAAGAATAATGGCGCAAAGTAATGGCAAATAAAGCACCTAGCCTTCCGCTGTTAATTTCAACTTTCACTTTCCTTATTGCTGTCACTGTGCTGGAAACAAATTAATCCGCCATGAGGCGTTGGATTTCTTCTCTGGTATTTAAGGCGATGTCCACAAAAGCACGCGTAGTCGCACTTTGGTTCGATTGTTTATATTGAAGCTGCACGGGAATATAAGAGTTAGTGTTTTCTATTTCAATAAAATGACAACCCTCACTGTACAACTTCCGCAGACAATATGGCGCAATGGCAACCCCCAATCCTGCTGCAACCTCAGTGACCAAGGTTTGCATGTGTCTAGGTTGGCTAATAATGTTGGGTGAAAAGCCAGCTTGTTTACATAGCATAATGGTTTCATCGAACAGCCCCAGAGCTTCATCGCGATTAAAAATAATGAAAGGATCCTCTTTTAATTTCGAGATCGTAATAGACGTTGCGGTTGCTAACGGGTGGTTTTCATTGACGATTGCCACCAGTTTATCGATATAAATATCGTGTTTGAAATAATCATCCGCAATTGCATTTGGTAAAGGGCGAGAAAACGAAATATCAATTTGATCTTTTTTCAGCGCTTCGATTTGCTCTGTTGCCGTCATTTCAAACAAAGTAATGTGCACGTGGGGAAATTGCGCTTTATACAAGCGAACAAGCTTTGCCATAAAAGCCAAGCAGGCTGAGCTTAAATGCGCAATATTAAGGGTGCCAAGTTGTCCACTATGAGCACGTTTGACCTGCGTTTTCGCTTGCTCGGTTAAGGCTAAAATCGCCGAGGCATCTTTGAGTAACTGCTCACCGGCTTGGGTAATGGTAACGTCTCTGGAATTGCGCTGAAAAAGCGTCACCCCAAGTTCACTTTCAAGTGCCGAAATATGGCGGCTGATCGCAGGCTGCACCGTATGCAATTGTTTGGCCGCATCGGAAAAGCTTTGATGTTTCGCCACACTGATGAAACTTTTTAACTGTTTGATATCCATGATTGGCTCATTTTAATAATGATGGAGTCCATGAAAGGAAATCTATACAACTTTGATATAGATTCGATAAAATCTTATCATTTTTGTTATTCATCCGTAAGCATTATGCTGCTCTCATTGTTTTTTTCAAGTGAGTTTATGATGAATCATTCCACATCTTCTCCAACATTAAGTCGATTTATCTTATTGTTGATGACCACTGCGATTGCAGCAACAGCGGCCAATTTATACTACAACCAACCGATTTTACCTTTGATTGCGCATGAATTTAATTTAAGTGATTCGCAAATTGGCGGTGTTCCTTCGTTAACCCAATTTGGTTACGCCTTTGCTTTATTATTTATTTCACCGCTTGGGGATTCAGTACCCCGCCGCCGTTTAATTGGCATTTTGTCGTGTTTGTTAGTGGCCGCTTGTGTAGTGGCAGTGATAACGCCGAGTTTTCCATTGTTATTATTGGCGGTCTTTTTGATTGGTGTCAGCGCCAATATTACCCAGCAATTAATTCCATTTGCGGCCTCAATGGTGACGCCTGCACAAAAAGGCGCAACGCTAGGCACCTTAATGATGGGCTTAACGTTGGGCATCCTGTTATCACGTACCTTAAGTGGTTTTGTTGGGGAACATTTTGGCTGGCGCAGTGTATTTATTATGTCGGCATTATTGGCAGCGACCTTTGGCATTTTATTACGGGCCTTTTTACCTAAAAATCAACCACAAACCAGCTTGAGCTATGGAGCGTTGTTAAAAAGTACCTTAGCGCTTTTTGTGCAACATAAATCATTGCGTATTTATACCTTAGCTGGTGCTTGTTGGTTTGCAGCTTTTAATGTGTTGTGGGCGACCTTGGCCTTGTATGTGAGTGATGCGCCATTTCACTATAATGCTCAACAAGCCGGTTTATTTGGTGTGATTGCTCTAGCGGGCGTGATCGGTGCAAAATCATCGGGTAAATGGGTGAATGCCCTTGGCTCCAGAAAACTGGTGATGATGGTGTTGATCTTAGCGGCGATAGGGTTTGCGCTAACCGGAGTCTTTATCGGTAACTTATGGGCTTTAATTATAGGCATTATTCTGATTGATTTTGCTATATTTAGTGCGCAAGTTGCCAACCAAGTACGGGTGTTTAGCATTGACCCGAGTGCGCAAAGCCGTATCAATGGTATCTACATGTTGGGATATTATTTAGGTGGCGCGGTAGGTTCTGTTGCTGGGGTAAAAGCGTTTGCCTTGTACCAATGGCCAGGTGTGGTGGCGGTAAGTATTGCCTTTATTGTGACTAGTGTCGTGATCAATGCGTTTGCTAAAAAATAGCCTTTATTTATCAATAACCAAAATTATCTAAGTAGTTGATGGTTTTTGTGTAATTGTCATCTATTTATACATATTAAAATTTATAACATCTTCTACTCACTTGTCCGATAACGGCTCTTTTCTTCATACATCTGTTTATCTGCCTGATGTATTGATTGCGTTAAAGATGTTATATCGTCAAAATGGCTATAGCCAATCGAGATACTTAAGGTAATATCTTTAGTAAATGCCGTACCACTAATGGCTTGATGAAGTTTACGTTTAATTTTTTCGGGGTTAAGAATTTGTGTATTGGTAACAATCAAAAACTCATCCCCACCTAGACGTATACAAACATCCGAAGCTCGCATACAGTAACGCATCCCTGACGCAATATAACGAAGCGCATCATCGCCTACCTGATGGCCATAGTTATCATTAATATCTTTAAAGTCATTAACGTCAATATAAAACAGTGTACCTTTTGTCACCCCCATCTCACCCATTTCATCTAACACCCGTTTATTAAACAATCCGGTAAGCTCATCAGTTTTTGAGAGTGATGACAAACGTATAGCTTCTTTCTTGTGCTTATTTAATACACAGTACACCATCGCCATAATGAAAAGCATCGATAAGAACCATGGCAGAACATACTTAGTGATGTAATCGGTTCTCATATAAGCGGTAATAGTAATTCCGTTATATTCCTCTTGCTTGAATAATATTTGAGGAAAGAATCGGTTATCTCCTATAGAAAACTTCTGATCTCGAAACTCAATATCCAACGTCATATACTGACTTAACCATGGCCCTAATGAATCCAGCATTTGCTTTTCAAGTTTAAAACGCATACCTAAATCACCAACTAACTTATTATTGACAAACACGGGGGTAATCAAAACAACAATGCTATTACCTTTTGGATAGGAACGCTCTAGAGTGGTAAGTATAGGTTTCTTGTAGTCAATAGATATATCATCTTTTCTATAGCGAAATGGCGTCAATCGAGGAGGTTGCGAGCTAAGGTTGAGTCGATTCTTGGTATAAGCAAATTGTTGGCCTTCAGAATAATAAGTGAAGAATGCACCAGGAGCACTATTGTCTTCTTCTGCCCAACTTCGGTCTAATTCATGCATAAATAAAGATAAATTAAACGGCAAATTAACCACATCTCCCTGAGCAATCAACGCACCTGCGTACTCAGAAAATTGATCAGATGTTATGTTAAAGCCTTCGATACCGAGCGATTCAATTTTTGTCAGTTTCAATTGTTGGTTTAGCTGATGAGACTCTTCCAGCATTGGCAATATTTCGGAGAGGTGTGCGGAAATTTTTTCATTTGAAACAAAGTATTGTGAAAGATCATTTTTCATATCAGACACAACACTTTCTGCATAATTGAAAATTGTGACGCAACTATAAGCAAGCCAACACAGTATGCAGGTCAAACATAAATATAAAAAAGAATGAGATGATTCTTGCTTAGATCTAGGCATTCAACATCCTTTTATTCATAAGAAACTATATTAAAAGTTAACAGCTTCGCTTAGCTGATAAATGTACTGGTTTCACAATATAGAGATTAAACCTATACTCAAAGTAATTGGAGTTGCAGTGAGGCGACAAGTGAATGAGACCCCATGAGCATAGCTCGCCTATGACTTTCTTTAATAAAGAGATAGGGGGGCGAATGAACGCCGTCAACAAAGCTGCAGCTTCAAGTACGACGGGTATATAAATGATGCGGCTTATTCAAACTCATCCTTCATTTAACAACAATATTTATTCCAATAGTTTAGGGCTTGCTTATAAGCTTTTTCATATTGTTGAGTCTCAGTGAAAAGCACCGCAGCCATACTAGCAACCACTGTATTGGCCATTAAATTAGACGCTTCTTCAACTTGCAAAAAAGCAGCCTTAGTCGGCATAGCTAACTCGGAAACCATCATTTCTGGCCAATAGAACGACTCCACCCCACGTTGACTACTCAGCCATACCGTTTGGCTTACTTTAGGGTTATATTCCGATTCTCCATTTTGCCCTTTATAAGAAATCACCGATAAACTTTTACTATCAATGGTTTGATCAACTTCCGCATGAAGTTGTTGAAAACCTGGATGAAAACTACCACGAACACCAATCTTGGCAGCGCCTGGATTTAATGCACGCACCACAGTATTAATTGGCGTTCTTAGACCATAACGGTTCTTCCAACCAATCATAGTTTGAGCAATAGGTGCGAAGTGATTTAAGGGAAGGTATGAGATACCATGAGACTCAAGCTGTTGCTGAGCATCTTGTGGGTTTTTAGCGACTGGAATCTCGAGTTGTTCAAGGTAATCTTCAATATGAGTTCGGCCACTAGCAATGTCTTTATAGCCATGCAGTAATACTTTATAGCCATTGAGCGAAAGTATCTTTGCAGCTAAACCATGCCAAGGTTGATCCGTTCCGTTATCGGCCTTTCGTTTACCGGCATAACATGGCCAATCAATATCAGCACCTAAGCTAGGTACTCTGGATTGAAAAGCTTTCACGAAACCTGCGATTTCTTCATTGGTTTCATTCTGGACACGGATCAACATCAATAGCATGGCCATTTGATCATCCCCCACCGAACCATCACCAGATTCCTTACTGGTTAAATAAGCATCCATGACATCAAAAGCTTGCTGCTCTGAAAGTGGTTTTCGTCCGCGCTCACCACGTCCAACTGTGCGAATGCATTCTAAAATAATACTCATATCCATCCTTGTTACTTATGCTTAATCATTTAACTAATAATAGTTATATCAGAACGCTTTACTTCCCGCTTGGCTTTTTAAAGGGCATTTTCTTGGTGGCTGATTTTCTAAAACTACGCTTTTTAAATGGTTTCCGCTCGACTTGTGGTAAATCTCGTAATGAAGAGGGAACACCAGAGTTTTGAATTTTATTGATAATTGAACTGATCTGCTGCTCTAAACTTTGCATGAAGGGCGCATAAGGTTGCTGCTTTTCAGCCATCGCTTGTAGTTGGTGCTCCCAATGAGCGGTCATATCAGGATAGGTTGATTCTGATGGTAGAGCATGAATTAGCCCTCTACCCGCTTCACTACTTAAAATATTTCGTCCTTGCCGTACCAACAACTGCCTTTTAAATAAGGTATCCAATATACCAGCCCGAGTCGCTTCAGTTCCTAAGCCATCAGTGTCTCGCAATATTTTTTTCAAGTTTTTATCTGCTACAAAACGTGCAATCCCAGTCATTGCTTGTAAAAGTGTTGATTCGGTGAAATGACGAGGTGGCTCGGTTTTATGATCTTTTATTTCACCTTCTCGACAAGTGAGTACTTCACCTTGTTGTAATGCAGGAACTGGATCGGCCTCAGTCTCTTCAACTTGAGCAGTTTTACCCGCTGGCAATAGGCTTTTCCAACCAGCAGAGACTAACACCCGACCTTTTGCAATAAATAAACCACCAGCAATATCAAACTCTAATTGCGACTCAGCGTAAACAGCTGCAGGATAAAATTGCATTAAATATTGTCTTGCGATCAATTGATAGATTTTCGCTTCATGTCCCGATAGCCCATTGGTCAACATTTTTTTCGGTGTTGGAATAATTGCGTGGTGAGCATCCACTTTATTGTCATTCCATGCTTTAGATTTAAGAGTTAAATCTGCATTATCGACAGCACTCGCTAACTGTTTATCATTTTGACTAATCGCACCTATCACTGCTGGAGATTGCGCGAAATGCTCTTTCGGTAAATATCGACTATCTGAACGTGGATAAGTAATAAGCTTATGCTTTTCATACAAAGATTGGCACACATTCAATACATCTTGAGCACTCATTTGAAAACGACGGGCAGCATCTATTTGCAATGCTGATAATGAATAAGGCAAAGGTGGGGCTTGTTTAGTTTGTTTTTGCTCGGCGCTTTTTACAGTTACTGGCTGACCTTTTATTCGCTCTGCGACATTTTCAACCAACTTACGGTTAAGTACTCGACCTTCTTCATCTTGCCAAGGCTTAATGGCTTCACTCGGCTTCCACTTTGCACGGATATCAAATATATCCGAGCCATTTTGATAAGGAATTAAAGCATGTAGAGAAAAATAATCCCGTGGAATAAAGTTCTCAATTTCTTCATCTCGACGCACCACTAAACCCAATACTGGCGTTTGTACACGACCAACCGATAATACCCCTTGATAACCAGCTTGTTGACCAAGTAAGGTATAAGCACGAGACATATTCATGCCATATAACCAATCTGCACGAGAACGCGCCAAAGCGGAAATGGACAGTGGAATAAATTCTTGGTTAGAACGCATTTGAGTCAGTGCACGTTTTACCGCAGGTAAATTCAAATCATTAACCAATAAACGTTGCGCGGCTTGTTTTTGTGTTTTAGTGGCTTTGAGGTAATCAATCACTTCATCAACGAGTAATTGTCCTTCTCTATCGGGATCGCCCGCATTCACTAAATCAGGTTTTTGCTTAAAAAGTTGCTTAATAACCGCAAGTTGTTTTTTAGCCGCTGCACGAGGGCGCAACTGCCACTGTTCAGGAATGATTGGTAAATCGGCAAGGTTCCATTTTTTATAGCGGTCATCGTAAACATCCGGCTCAACTTGTTCGAGCAGGTGACCAATACACCAAGTGACAACATCACCATTGCCGCAGCGAATATAACCTTGCTCATTTTTATGAGGTTTAGGTAATGCTGAGGCTATCGCTCGCCCTAGGCTTGGTTTTTCCGCAATAAATAAACGCACAATTTTTCCGTATCACCAAAAACAAAGGGCCACATTATCGAATGTCGCCCTTAAAAATCAACCAAAAACTGTTAATTTATACAGTATTTAACGCGCGGTGCGTTTATAGGTATGAAACATAATCAGCAATGTTGCGCTCTGGCACTTTCATCGCGGAACAACCTGGTGTACCTAAGTATAAAAAACCAACGATTTGATCTTCACCTTCTAAACCAAATGCTTGATGAACTTCTTGGTGGAACATCCATTCGCCCGAGCGCCAAAACCCTTGAAAGCCTTGTGCCACAGCAGCCATTTGCATTGCTTGTGCAGCGCAACCTGCAGATAAATACTGTTCTAACGCTGGCACTTTTTCATGCTCTTTCACTTTGGCGATAACTGTGATCACCATAGGTGCACGAAATGGCGCTTTCTTTAATTTTTCAATCACCGCATCAGAGCTTTGATTCACTTCAGCAGCATGAACCAGAATATCGGCTAATTTACGTAAACCTTCACCTTGAGCAATCACAAAACGCCAAGGTGTCAAGTTACCATGATCCGGCGCTCTCAGCCCTGCTTTAATAATGTTTTCTAACGCTTTCCCTTCCGGTGCAGGTTCTACGAGATTAGCAATTGAACGGCGCTCTAATAATAAATCCAATGCTTGCATAACTATCCCTACGGCTTGATATAAAGAATGAGAATCATAATCAAATCGTCATGACTTGGCTATGATTCTCATTACAATTTCAATAATTCATGCAGGCAAAAAACTAGATCATAATGACATTGCAACCTTAGTCCCTTGACGAATCGCGCGTACCGCATCTAATTCACCGGCAACGTCTGCGCCACCAATTACATGTAATTTACCATTGAGTGATTGCCACTTATCTTCAAATGGGCGCACTGATACTTGCCCCGCACAAACAATAATATTATCCGCATCAAGTAAGGTTTCTTTTTCATTTAGCGTAATGTGTAAACCTTGTTCGCTGACTTTTTGATAGGCAACGCCACCCATCAGGTTAACACCGCGTTTTTGCAACGTAGCACGGTGGATCCAACCTGTAGTTTTCCCTGGCCCCTTACCGACACGACCTTGACGACGCTGCATTAACCACACTTCTTTGTCACTGATGCTTTCTGGTAATGGCATTAATCCCCCCGCCATTTTGAGGTTTTGATCAATGCCCCAATCATCCAACCAATCACTGATGCTATGTTGCTCCGGCTCGGTGATCATACTCGCCACATCCACACCAATACCACCAGCTCCAATGATTGCCACTTTATTACCTAGTGCCGTTTTTTCACGAATCAAAGTTTGATAATCGATGACTTTTTGATTATCTTTCATCCCTTCTAAATCCAGCACTCTTGGTTTCACGCCAGAAGCCATAACCACTTCATCGTAGTCGGCAATATCATCAAAGCTTACTTCAGTATCGAGCTTTAAGTTCACTCCCGTTTCTTCTATACGGTTCGCAAAATAACGAATCGTTTCTCGGAACTCTTCTTTACCCGGAATTTGCATCGCCAAACGGAACTGCCCACCAATTCGATCATTTTTTTCAAATAAGTCAACTTGGTGACCACGCTCTGCAGCAATGGTTGCGCATGCTAATCCAGCAGGCCCTGCACCAATAACCGCAACACGTTTTTTGGTTTCGGTGGCAATAATTGGCATTTCAGTTTCATGACAAGCTCTTGGATTCACTAAACAGCTTGCCGTTTTTCCTTTGAAAATATTATCGAGACAGGCTTGGTTACAACCAATACAGGTATTAATTAGTTTAGATTTTTGCGCAGCGGCTTTATTAACAAAGTCAGGATCGGCTAAGAAAGGACGAGCCATTGACACCATATCGGCATGCCCTTGAGATAAAATATTCTCCGCCACTTCTGGAGTGTTAATACGGTTACAGGTGATCACCGGAATCGATAAATGAGGTTTGACTTTTTCGGTTACCCAAGTAAATGCCGCACGAGGCACTTGAGTTGCAATGGTAGGTATGCGGGCTTCATGCCAACCAATTCCTGTATTAATTAGGGTGACACCTGCTTGTTCTAACGCCTTGGCAAGCTCCACTACCTCGTCAAATGTACTACCTTGCTCAACCAGATCCAACATGGACAAACGAAAGATGATAATGAACTCATTGCCGACTTTTTCGCGAATCGATTTCACAATTTCTAAAGCAAAACGAATACGATTTTGATAGCTACCACCCCATTCATCACCACGTTGGTTTGTTCTCTGACAAATGAATTGATTAATCAAATAACCTTCAGAGCCCATGACTTCTACACCATCATAGCCAGCGGTTTGCGCGAGATAAGCGGTATTAGCAAAGTCACCAATAGTATTACGAATTTGTCTGGCGCTCATTTTGCACGGGGTAAACTTGGAGATTGGCGCACGAGTAGCAGTAGCACTTTGTGAGAATGGGTGCATTGCATAACGGCCAGCATGGAGAATTTGCAATGCTATTTTACCACCATGCTTATGAACAGCTTCCGTCACAACACGGTGTTTTTTTGCATGAGAAGAGGTACTTAATTGCGCACTAAATGGTGCTAAGCGGCCTCTTAAGTTTGGTGAAAAACCACCCGTCACAATTAAACCCACACCACCTTTAGCACGCTCTTCATAAAAAGCCGCGAGTTTTTTTAGCTCACCGCGCTCTTCTTCTAGGCCAGTGTGCATTGATCCCATTAACACGCGATTGCGTAATTGAGTAAATCCAAGGTCCAGTGGCGCTAATAAATGTGGGTACATGGTCTCACCTGTGAGTCTAGTTGTTATTATATGGTCAGACCACATTATCGCCTCCCGTGTTACCATTCAAACATCTGTTTACATTTTTGCAACCTAGCTCAATTTTCCGCTTCCTATTTCTTAAAATCGATGATGTTGAGAAAAAATTCAGATGAATGTTGTGTTTAACAATTGATGAGGCAACACTCTTAGTTCAGCTTATGTTACATTGCTCGGATAAGTTATTGATCATGTTTAACTGGATAGAAATATGAAAAAACTATTTTGCTTTATTGCGACGATCTTTAAAGGCCTATGGAAGTTGATATCCTTCCTACGCGTTGCCTTGCTCAACCTGCTATTTATTGGTGTTTTGGTTCTTGTCTACTTCTCCTTCTTTCCACAACAAGATCCAACTTCAGAGCAAGCAGGCACACCTAAAAAAGAAGCCCTGGTTCTCAATTTAGAAGGGCCAATTGTAGAGCAACGCTCTTACGTTAACCCTTTTGATTCCTTATCGGGAACCTTGTTCGATAAAGACCTACCGAAAGAGAACGTATTATACGATATCGTTTCGACCATTCGCTTTGCCGCTGCGGACAATTCGGTGCCTGGCTTAGTGCTAAATTTAAAACAAATGCCGGAAACCAATCTCACCAAACTTAGGTATATCGCCAAGGCGCTTAGCGAATTCAAAGCAACGGGCAAACCTATTTATGCTTATGGCGATTTTTACAATCAAAGCCAATATTATCTAGCCAGTTATGCCGATAAAGTACTCCTTTCGCCAGACGGGGCGGTCCTTCTTAAAGGTTATGGTGCTTATACGCTTTACTATAAAGATTTATTAGAAAAACTCGATGTCACCACGCATGTTTTCCGAGTAGGAACTTACAAATCGGCGGTAGAGCCTTTCATCCGTAATGATATGTCACCAGCAGCGAAAGAATCAGCTACTGCATGGCTGACCCAATTATGGGGTGCTTATATTGATGATGTTTCACACAATAGAAAGATCGACGCAAAAGCGATCACTCCAAGCATGGATGAGTTTTTGGCGAAAATGAAAAGCGTTGATGGTGACTTAGCGAAGCTATCGAAGCAAGTAGGCTTAGTCGATCAATTAATGACTCGCCAACAAGCCATGAACTTTATGCGCTCTAAGTTTGGTGGCACAGAAAAAAATGGCTATAACGGCATTAGCTATTATCGCTATAAAGAAAAGGTTACACAGCCTATCGTCAC
This sequence comes from Vibrio algivorus, assembly GCF_002218005.2. GTDB lineage: Bacteria > Pseudomonadota > Gammaproteobacteria > Enterobacterales > Vibrionaceae > Vibrio > Vibrio algivorus. Next base: position 881,209 of record NZ_AP018678.1, on the reverse strand, counting down.
AACTGCTGATAAAGTCGCCGTAGTCGTGGCAAGCGGAACAATTTTAGACGGTGACCAACCTAAAGGTAGTGTTGGCGGAGATTCAATGGCTCGCCTATTACGACAAGCTCGCTTAGATGACAATATCAAAGCGGTTGTATTACGTGTAGATAGCCCAGGTGGTAGTGCGTTTGCTTCTGAGATTATTCGCAATGAAATTGAAGCATTAAAGCAAGCGGGCAAACCCGTTGTTGTATCAATGTCTAGCCTGGCAGCTTCTGGTGGTTACTGGATCTCAATGAGTGCTGATAAAATCATAGCCCAGCCGACGACCCTTACAGGTTCAATTGGTATCTTTGGCATTATTACTACCTTTGAAAAAGGCTTAAGTAAACTTGGCGTGAATACTGATGGTATTGGGACTAGTCCATTCACAGGTGTTGGTCTTACCAATGGCCTTTCTAAAGGTGCTTCTGAAGCCATGCAAATGGGAATTGAGCATGGTTATCATCGATTTATTTCCTTGGTCGGTAAGAACCGCAATATTAACGTTGAAGATGTTGATAACATTGCCCAAGGCAGAGTATGGACTGGGCAAGATGCGATGAAACGTGGTTTAGTCGATCAAATGGGTGATTTTGATGATGCGATTAATGAAGCAGCAAAACTGGCGAAGATTGATAGCTATCAATTAACTTGGATCGACAAGCCATTAACGCCCACTCAACAAATGCTGCAAGATTTATTTAGCTCAATGGATGCATCAATCGGCAACCCATTAAATAAGTGGCTACCAGATTCACTCAAGCCTGCGGCAGCGCAAATGGCGCAAAGTGCCGATTTGCTGAATAGTTTAAATGATCCGAAAGGTTACTACTCGTTTTGTTTAACTTGCCAAGCTAACTAACGACTTTTAAAGTACTCACCAACCCAAAACCAGCGATGACCTATCGCTGGTTTTTTCATTTCTCTATATACAATTTCTAATTCTCGAGCAATGGAAGTCGCTTGGGTATGCCGTGAATTATCGCTATAATCCGCCACCTGTCTGTTCCTACAAACGATATCCTAAAATTATGACTAGAAAACATATCTACATTGCCTACACTGGTGGCACTATCGGCATGAAGCGTTCTTCTCATGGCTACGTTCCTGCCGATGGTTTTATGACTCAACAATTACAAGCAATGCCTGAGTTCCATCGTGAAGAAATGCCACTTTTCACCGTGCATGAATATTCCCCATTGATGGATTCTTCTGATATGACGCCAAATGACTGGCAACATATCGCTGATGATATTAAAGCTAACTATGATAAGTATGATGGTTTCGTGATCCTACACGGCACCGACACTATGGCTTACACCGCTTCTGCTTTATCTTTCATGTTTGAAAACCTTGGTAAACCAGTGATTGTAACAGGTTCTCAAATTCCATTGGCAGAGCTGCGCTCAGATGGCCAAGCCAACTTATTAAATGCCTTACACATTGCAGCAAACTACCCCATTAATGAAGTAACGTTATTTTTTAATAACCAATTGATGCGTGGTAACCGCAGTACTAAATCACGTGCTGATGGTTTCAATGCCTTTACTTCCCCTAATATGCCGCATTTACTTGAAGCCGGGATTAACATTCAAGTCAGTAACCCTGATTTAATTGATAAAAAGCCAGAAGGTGAATTTAGAGTTCATACCATCACACCACAACCAATAGGTGTGATCACCATGTACCCAGGGATCTCGCATGAAGTGATTCGTAACACACTTCGCCAACCTGTTAATGCGATGATCTTACTAACCTTCGGTGTGGGTAATGCTCCGCAAAACAAAGAAATGCTTGGTCATTTAAAAGAAGCGTCAGAGCGCGGTGTTATCGTCGTTAACTTAACTCAGTGTTTAACTGGTAAAGTGAATATGGATGGCTACGCGACTGGTGTATCTTTAGCGGAAGCGGGTGTGATTAGTGGTTATGATATGACGCATGAAGCAGCTCTAGCGAAACTGCACTACTTATTGAGTAAAGATCTAAGTTACGAAGACATTAAATCTCAGATGAAGCAAGTATTGCGTGGTGAGATGAGTTTATAAGCGTTACTCGGGTTCTCGTTACTCGAAAAAGATCATTCGAGTAACGAGAAGCAAAGCGCCCGATAAACGAGATTCGGATCTTTCAGAACTAGTTATCCACCTTAACTCTCAAAATATCTTCTTCCGCTTCTGAAAATTGCTTTTTAAGTTCGGCTTTCGATTTAAACGTCACTTCACCGCCTGCCGCAACCGACATATGTTGAGAGTCATAATTATGCTTTGATTGATACAACATTACTGCTTGCATACATGAGTCGCGCTGCTCTTTCGTAATAGGCGTACCATCTAACCAACGACCAGTTTCAATGGCATAATTTAAACGCTCGAACACTTCCGGTGTCATCGCATTCAGCAGTTGTTCAACATTCATATTTTTTTCCTTTCAAATTATACCTACATTAAATAGCCTCCGTTGAGGTTAAGTAATGCAGAAATACACGCTAACGATTAAAAACCAACGACACCGAATTCACACAAAAACGCTGGCCGGTTGTTTCTTGAGGACCATCTAAAAAAACATGTCCTAAATGACTATCACATTGTGCACAACGGATTTCAGTTCGAATCATTCCATGGCTATGATCTTCTAAATATTTAATGGCGTTTTTTGAAATCGGCTGATCAAAACTTGGCCAACCACAGCCAGAATCAAATTTATTATCCGAAGTAAATAAATCTGCTTGGCAGCAAGTACACTGATAAGTACCTGTTTCTTTATTATGAAGCAAAGTACCGGAGTATGGCGCTTCCGTTCCCCCAAGACGACATACTCTATATTGTTCTTCTGTTAGGGATGTTTTCCATTCTTTATCCGTCTTTTTCACAACGACCTCATTATTATTCACTGCAAAGTCAATCATCATTAAAGCAAAATTATTAGACTACTTTACCATTGATTGTTTTGAACAAAAACTTGCCAATTACCCATAATGTGGCACATACTTTCCCACAGTTTAAAATAGTGACTTGAATCACGGGAAACTATGGTTCATAGTCTGAATGTTTCCAAATTGCTAGTAATGGAATCAGAAGCATACCGGCTGGGTATGAATTAATCGATTTATGAGAATTCAGAAAGAAAGTAACTCTTTTTTTTGACTTTAAACAAGTAAACACCGATTATGCCTTGCAGGATGTAACTGGCTTCTGTAATTTTACTACCAGTTATCTTTAATCTGAAATTAAGTTGTGGAGCAACTACAATGACTATCAAAGTAGGTATTAACGGTTTTGGCCGTATTGGACGTTTCGTTTTCCGTGCTTCTGTTGAGCGTGACAACATCGAAGTTGTTGGTATCAACGACCTTATCGACGTTGAGTACATGGCGTACATGCTTAAGTACGATTCAACTCACGGTCGTTTCAACGGTACTGTTGAAGTAAAAGACGGTAACCTAATCGTTAACGGTAAAACTGTACGTGTTACAGCTGAACGTAACCCAGAAGATCTTAAGTGGAACGAAATCAACGTTGACGTTGTAGCTGAAGCAACTGGTCTTTTCCTAACTGACGAGACTGCACGTAAGCACATCACTGCTGGTGCTAAGAAAGTTGTTCTTACTGGTCCTTCTAAAGACGCAACTCCAATGTTCGTTAACGGCGTAAACTTCGACACTTACGCTGGTCAAGATATCGTTTCTAACGCTTCTTGTACTACTAACTGCCTAGCACCTATCGCTAAAGTTCTTAACGACAAGTGGGGCATCGAATCTGGTCTTATGACTACTGTTCACGCAACTACAGCAACTCAAAAAACTGTAGATGGTCCTTCTGCGAAAGACTGGCGTGGTGGTCGTGGTGCTTCTCAAAACATCATCCCATCTTCAACTGGTGCTGCTAAAGCAGTAGGCGTTGTACTTCCTGAAGTACAAGGCAAACTAACTGGTATGGCTTTCCGTGTACCAACTGCTAACGTTTCTGTAGTTGACCTAACAGTTAACCTAGCAAACGCAGCAACTTACGAAGAAATCTGTGCTGAAATGAAGCGCGCTTCTGAAGGCGAACTAGCTGGCGTTCTTGGTTACACTGAAGATGCTGTTGTTTCTCAAGATTTCATCGGCGAAACTAACACTTCTGTATTCGATGCAGCTGCTGGTATCGCACTTAACGACAAATTCGTTAAAGTTGTATCTTGGTACGACAACGAAATCGGCTACTCAAACAAAGTTCTTGACCTAATCGCTCACATCTCTAAGTAAGCATTAGTTTAGATTTTCTTTGAAAGGTCTTCTTTTAAGAAGATAAGCTACAAAAGGCGGCCATTGTGTCGCCTTTTTTGATTTTAGTTCCTAGGTGGCTATTTCCTAGTCCCTAGGTCTTCACTGACGCTTAATACCAATCATACTAATTATCTGATCATTCTTGCTTGTTAAAAAACACGATAACTTCGTTGTACTTTTCGTTTATAAGAAAGTTAATTGTAGAATAACTACTTATCGAAAATTTTCGCCTTGTTCTCAAGCCTTTTCCCTACGCAATTTCTGACCATTTAATTAGTGTGATTTGTATAATAATCACTACAATAGTAATTATTTTGATGACTTCGCCCTAGTCTGGAGACTGTCTTTTTCTAGAAACTAGGGACTAGAAACTAGGAACCCACGCCATGAACCTAACCCATTTACCTATCATCAGTACTCTCTCTGACTGCATCACGATTACTCAAAAAGATCAGCTTAAAATCATCCACATTCAACACCCTAAAGCCGAAGCTGCAATTTCTCTATTTGGTGGGCATGTGATTTCATTCAAGCCACAAGGCGAACAAGATCTTATCTTTACCAGTGAAGACGCGATCTGTGATGGTAAAACTCCCTTGCGTGGCGGTATTCCTGTCTGCTGGCCGTGGTTTGCTAAAGCATCTGAACCAAGTCATGGTTTTGCACGGACAACAGAATGGTCTTTGGTGGAGCACAGAGAAAATGAAGATGGCGTGATGGTTCGAATTGAACTAAAACCCTCTCAAGAAACATTAGCCATTTGGCCTCATCAGTTTGAAGTCTTTTTAGATGTTGAAGTCTCTGAACAATTAACCACAACTATGCACATCAAAAACACCGATGAGCAGGCATGGAAATTCTCTGGTGCGCTGCATACTTATTTCAACATTGCCAATATTCTTGATACTAAAATTACCGGTATGGGCGAGCATTACATCGACAAATTACAAAGTGGCAAAATTTGCTTAGGTGGGGATACACTTTCCATCACTTCAGGTGTCGACCGTGTTTATACTCATCCAACCAAGCAAATTTGTATTTCAGATCCTCAAAATCAACGTACTATCAGTGTAGAGAATCAAGGTGATACTGCAGCTGTCATCTGGAACCCATGGGAACTTGCACAAGGCATGGTAGACATGAAAGATGATGCCTACGCCAATATGGTATGTGTTGAATCAACTCTGTACGCTGAAACACTGGACGACGGCCACTCGCTTGAGCCAGGTGAAAGCTATTTACTAAGTACTAAGATAGGTTTGAAAGCTATTTACTAAGTACTAAGATAGGTTTGAAAGCGTAAGACTTAATCTAGCAACTAGGGACTAGGAACTTTTTCGCCTAGTCCTTTTTTCACTACTCACTCCATGCCATACTCCGCATCCAAATTAACAATAAGATTAAACTGTATGACTTATCAATGCCCTCTTTGCCATCAAACACTCACTGAGACTTCGACTGGATTCAAATGTGAAAGTAATCATCAATTTGATCGAGCAAGAGAAGGCTATGTCAACCTTATGCCGGTGCAGCATAAACGATCCAAACAGCCGGGTGATAATGCAGAAATGATGCAAGCTAGACGTCGATTTTTAGCATCCGAACAATACCACCCGATGCGTGAAGCGGTAGCGGCATTATGTAAAAAGCACTTAGTAAATACTTCTCACCAATTATTAGATATAGGTTGTGGCGAAGGTTATTACACCCACTATATTGCTCAACAATTACAACAACAAACCTCAGCTGCTACTTGTTATGGATTAGATATTTCTAAAGTTGCCATTCGCTATGCTGCAAAACGCTATAGCAATAACACGATGCAGTTTTGTGTCGCTTCTAGTCACCGGCTACCCTTTGCGGATAATTCACTCGATGCCATTTTGCGTATCTATGCGCCATGTGACCATCAAGAGCTGCAGCGTACTACCACTAACCATGGACTAGTCATTACCGTTACCCCTGCTGCTCGACATTTATATCAGTTACGAGAGCTTGTGTACCAAGATGTTAGGTTACACGATGAATCACCAGAAAGTATTGTAGGATTTACGCTACTAGAAGAGCAAAAGCTGCATTATGAGATGGAAATGACGGGTAGTGAAGCAGATGATTTACTCCAAATGACACCGTTTGCTTGGAAAGCATCAGAGAAAACCAAAGAAAAATTAAAACATGCTCCACAGTTTGACTGTGAAGCAGATTTCATTTTACGAGTTTACCGCAAACAAAATTAAGCTAGTACTAGCGCCATTAGCCTTATATACCCAAGTGACTTCAAGATGCAGAATTCAGAGCTACCATCCAAGTCTTTAAACAAGAAAGATTCGTGCAGGAATGTAATCACCTTTCAAATGAATCTGACGCAGCCTTTCTATTATAAAAAAGAAGAGGCTTGGATGAAGCTCCCGAAGGGCAAGTTAAAACAAGCTTTATGCGGCGTTAAATTAAATATAGATAGAATCGATCATATTCAATTTGCCTTGCCTAAAACTTGTTTTAATCTTGCTGAAACTCGCATCTTGAAGTTACTTGGGTATAACCTACAAAGCAGCACAACGCTCTTCTAATATAGGGTTACTGTTGTGCTGATAACTTTTTATTATTTCAGCTTTTTGACATTCAAACACGCTCACAGGATATTGTTTGTCCCAAGCGCTAAATAGCTGCTTTTGTTGCTTGCTTAAACGAAACTGTGAGTAGGTAACATCAAAATATAAATAGGTACGAGCGATTAGACCGCGTGCTTGTTGTGGTGGTTGGGCCTTTCTATCTTCAACATGAAAGTCACATGAGCCGAAATCACTTTTGGTTCCTGACATCATTTGAAAGTTATAATTTGAACGGTAAGCATTAACACTGCCGATTGCGGCAAATAGATTATATCCATCCGCTTGCATTAAGCGATATTCATGATTCACTTTTTCTGCACATTTACGGCCTTTGTATGCCTTACCTTTGCTGCTCACACATTGCTTATCCCCTTCTCGCCATTCTTTAAATGCACGTCCAAAGTTTTCCGCAGGCACGATATGCTCAAACTCAACTCGCTTAGCGCGTGAAGTATACAGGGAATCATTAAATCCTTGGGGCAAGGTAACTTGTTTTTTCTCATCAAATTGCGCATCACAGTAGACTGTCTTACGCATACTTGTCTTGTTATAAACGTTTTGCATCAGCAAGCGCTTTGCTTTTGAAAACGAATCTATTTGCGTGTTCTGAGTTGCTGAGGCCACATTGGTAACCAACATCGGCGAAAACAACACACACGCCATTAATGGCCATTTTTTCATTTGAGACTTCCTATTTGAAGCCTCTATTCTACGTCTCTTCTAATACTTTTTTCATACTATTTATCATTAGATTGCTCAATAAAAGCGCGACCGTACTTACGAATAATTATCATTAATATTGATGAGCATCAAATTGTCCGATAAGATAGCCAACCAATTGGAGATCATCATGTTACCTAAACGACTAAACACACCCGCTTTCGGCCTACTTACTCTGATGCTAATCAGTGGTTGCAGCTCACTCGTCTCTTCACAGAATAATCCAACGAGTGTCAGCAGCTTTTACGATTATCAACTCTACACTCCAGAAGGTGACCATATTTCATTGTCACAGTGGGCTAAAAATAACCAAACAGCCGATGTGATATTAATTGGTGAGTGGCATACTCATGCGGGGATTCACAGATTTCAAACTGATGTTCTTAAACAATTCATTCAAAATAAGCAAAACGTTACTCTATCAATGGAGCAATTTAGCCGAGATAGTCAGTCTGTCGTTAATTCGTACTTAAATGGTGAAATAGGCGAACAAACCTTAATCAAGCAAGCTAATGCATGGCCGAACTATGAAAGTGACTACCGTCCATTAGTCGAACTGGCTAAAAGTAATCAATTAAAGATTATTGCCGCTAACGCACCTAAACCAATGGTTCGCTGCATTAGTAAACATGGTTTAGATTATTTAGCTAAACTACCTCAAGATAAGCGAGCTTATGTGGCAAGCAAGATAGACTTAAGCGATTCACCATATAAACAAAAATTTATGGCATCAATGCATCATGGCAAGCCAAGCCAGCATTTAAATATGTATGCATCTCAGCTCACGTGGGATGCCACCATGGCCGAAAGCATAGTCAATTATAAACATGCTCATCCTAAAGCTACCGTCGTGCATATTGCTGGAAAATTTCATACCGAAGCTGGACTAGGTACTGCCGCACAAATAAAGCAGCTTGATCCTAGTTTAAATGTCATCATCGTCACTCCGGTAAATACAATCATTAAAGGCGATAACGATTACCAACTTGAAGTTCTTAGCCCACCAGTGAGATATGTCAAACCTGAACACCAAAAAGCAGCATTTAGTGAACTATTCAAAAATAAGACCGAGCCTGATTGCTCATAGAGTAATTTGCGTTAAGCAAAAGCATTGGTAAGTAACCTCAGCTGCGGATAACTAGAAGTCACTCAATACAGCACTTCAGGCGTCTAACTTCGTTAAAATCAACGCAATAGGCCAGCTATTGACTTATGATTTTGCCTTGTTATCCATCCCAAATTGCAGCATTGAGAGAAAGTCATCAATCCTAGATGCCTGACAGATGTTTTTATCATTTTTATATCAGTGTGTTAAGTTAATTATTGTGACACTCTTATCCAAAGCTGAGGTTAAGTAATAGTTGAACTAGTAAGTTAATTTCGATTAGGGTGGTTCAAAATGTGATCCTCCCAATCCACAACATCAATTTCATAAACCACTTTATTACGAACACTTTCACCTGCTGCATGCATGGCTGATTTCGATCCAGTAATAAGCGGATGCCATTCAGGAAGAGGTTTATTTTCTGCTAGTAAGCGATATGAACAGGTTTCAGGTAACCAGTTAAATTCATCGATTTTATCACGAGTCAGCTTTAAACATTCTTCTCCAGATTCAAAACGATTCGGGTAGTCTTTACAACCACATGTTTTACTATTGAGCCAGCTGCAAGCAACGTTGGTGTAATAAACTTCATCACTATCTTCATCCATCAACTTATGCAGGCAACATTTACCGCAACCATCACATAGTGATTCCCATTCTTGCTCACTCATTTGTTGTAGTGACTTAGTTTGCCAAAATGGAGTTGTCATAATATGCCTGCTTAAACTTGTATAGAATCTAGGCTGCGTTTTATACGCTGATCACCGACAAAATTCAAGTTATGCTATTTTCTGTATGGGTATTTTGCTACTATCTTCGACCAATTTTTGAACTACAGAGATGTATTTTATGGAATGTCGTCTTGGATGTGGTGCTTGTTGCATTGCACCTAGCATATCATCACCGATCCCGGGTATGCCGAAAGGTAAACCTGCTGGTGTTCGGTGTATTCAATTAAATGAAGATAATTTATGCAAGCTGTTTGGTAAGCCTGAAAGACCTAAGGTATGTCATGCATTTAAAGCGGAAAAAGCTATTTGTGGTAAAACTGATCAAGAAGCTTTATTTATTATTTCAGATCTGGAAAAGATAACTTAGGTACAACTCGAAACTCGAAACTCGAAACTCGAAACTCGAAACTCGAAACTCGAAAAATATTGATATCACCAACATTAAAATCAAGCTTCGAATTTAAGTATTATATTTAATCTATAACTTTTGTCGACCAAGTAACGAGTGAGATAACGTGGTGCCATCGACTAACTCTAGTTCACCGCCCATAGGAACACCATGAGCAATGCGGCTAGCATTAACGCCATGAGCCTTACACAACTGAGCGATATAATGTGCGGTCGCTTCCCCTTCTACGGTCGGGTTAGTCGCAAGAATCACTTCTTCAACATCACCGATACTTAAGCGGTAGTCGAGCAAATCTAAACCAATATCACTAGGTCCAATTCCATCAAGTGGCGATAAGTGCCCCATCAGAACAAAATAACGACCAGAATATTGTCCAGTTGCTTCAATTGCAGCAATATCAGCAGGCGTTTCTACTACACAGATCTGCCCATTTGCTTGACGCTTAGGATTGGTACAGACATGGCAGGTATCTTGCTCGGTAAAAGTTCGGCATTGATCGCAGTGACCGATCTCTGTCATTGCTTGAGATAAAGCTTCGGCTAATTGCAAACCGCCCTTTCTATTACGCTGCAATAAATGAAAGGCCATACGCTGAGCCGACTTGGGGCCAACCCCAGGTAAGCAACGTAAGGCCTCCATTAATTGTTCCAGCATACTGCTTGTGCGCATGTATGTCTCTCTACTGGTTCAATTAAAATGGCATTTTCATACCTGGTGGTAATTGCATACCGCCAGTCACTGAAGCCATTTTTTCTTTTTGTGTTTCTTCGACACGACGAGCAGCATCATTAAATGCAGCTGCAATCAAATCTTCTAGCATTTCTTTATCGTCTTCCATCAAGCTTTCATCGATTTCCACACGACGCACGCTGTGGCTACCAGTAATGGTCACTTTTACAAGGCCTGCACCAGATTCACCAGTGATTTCCATATTTGCGATTTCTTCTTGAAGCTTTTGCATACGCTCTTGCATCTGCTGGGCTTGCTTCATCATGTTGCCCATTCCGCCTTTACCAAACATGCTTATTCTCGCTTGTTATCTAAATAGAATGATTGTGGATATTATTAGTTTATTGGGTCGAACCGATAAAAAATCAACTCGCTCTTCTAGCTAATAATGTGTTTTGTTAATTAATTGCATATGGTTTAACCATTAAATAGGTCTTACGCTGTCTTTATCTATTTCTGCTGCGAAACGCTTTTGCAAGAATTGGATATTAGGATCAGTATCTAGACTTTCAAATGCTTGCTGTAACTTTTCTTGATAAAGCTTTTCTCTTAATTCAAGCGGCGTAATACCATCAGCACTATTTTGGATAACTAATTCACAACTTTGCTGAAAATGTTGCGACAAGACTTTCGTCAATTCCTCTTGCGCCTTTGGGGTATTCAAATGTGCTTGCTCAGCACGTAAGCCTAACGTAATGACATGATCATTTTTACTATAAGTGGAGTTTAATGCCAGCTGCTGTACCAATTTCGCCGTATTGAGTTGATCGATGATCGCCGCCCACTCATTTTGCTCAATACTTTCATGCAATAGTTTTTCTGCCATCTCTGGCGTTTTAATATGCTCTAGCGCTTTCTTAACTTGAGTCGGCGTTAGCTCTTGGCCTTCTTGCTGCGATGACTGAGGTTGAGTTGGCTTCCACTGATAGGGTTCATTCGAATCGTCTGGTTTTGCAGCTCCAGAGATTGGCGTACCATTTGGTGATATTGGCGACCCCTGCACAGCTTCAACCGCGGCGGCCGTATGCTTGCTTGCAATACGGTCAAGTACCGATGTTTTCACTGGTTTAACAGACGTCGCTTCAGTCTTTTTTGTTGGGACATTCCCAGTTGTAGGCGTAGTGCGTAAGTTTTCACGTTTACTACGCAGCTGATGTCTCAATCCGGTTAACGGTGAAGCGGATGCTGCTGACTGCTGCTGAGTTTGAGGCACTTGCTGTTGTGATGCCTCAGTATTGCCAACCGCTGATTGTGGATGTCCTGATGGTTGGTATCTTGGTGGTTCCGCTGCTGGTTGGCTGGCAGCGGAGTGATCACTATCCCCCATTTGATTTGCTACAGGGACACTTGATGCTGCTGGTGGGCTTACTGGCTGACTACGCGCAGACTGATCCGTTGCCGATTGAGGTATAGAGTGTTGTGCTCCACTCACATTTCTAGGTGCAGATTCAACCACCGGAATGCTTTTCGTTTGCGCAGCTGGAGCCACAATCGAATTACCAGATGCCGCTTGTACCGGCCTAAAAGCCAGCATTCTCAACACTAACATTTCCGCTGCCATTTTCTCGCTCGGAGACAATGGTAAATCTTGACGGCCTTTCAAAGTCATCTGGTAGTAAAGTTGTACATCTTGAGGCGTCAAAGATTGGCTCAAAAGCTCAACTCTTTCCGCATCAGGTTGCTCTTTATTTAAGCTTGCTGGTAATGCTTGGTACATAGCAATGCGGTGTAATTGGCTACTTAACTCTTTAAATAAGCCATCCCAATCAATACCATTTTCGGCCAGTTGCTCAAGGCAGTTCATCGCTGTTTGTGGTTGCTTACTGCTGATCGCCTCAAGTAAATAGATCGCTTGTTCAGTATCCAGTGTGCCTAGCATGTTCGAAACGGTCGCACTATCAATATGCCCATTTCCTAAGGCAATCGCCTGATCAGATAAACTTAATGCATCACGCATACTTCCATCAGCCGCATGAGCAATCAAACTTAATGCTCTAGGTTCTGAGGTGATGTTTTCTTCACCTAACACAAAATCTAATTGTTCATGAATTTGATCTGAGCTAATCGGTTTTAAATGGAACTGCAAACAACGAGAAAGAATCGTCACTGGCAGCTTCTGAGGATCGGTCGTTGCTAATAAGAATTTAACGTACTCTGGCGGCTCTTCCAGTGTTTTTAATAATGCATTGAAACTATGACGAGATAACATGTGTACTTCATCAATCAGGTACACTTTAAAGCGCCCACGTGCTGGCTTATATTGAACGTTATCGAGTAACTCACGGGTATCTTCTACCTTAGTACGAGATGCCGCATCAATTTCCAATAGGTCAACATAACGACCTTGATCGATTTCAACACAGCTATCACACACACCACATGGGTTGTCGGTAATACCGGTTTCACAATTCAAGCCTTTGGCAAACAGTCGGCCGATCGATGTTTTACCAACACCACGAGTTCCGCTGAATAAATAGGCGTGATGCAGTCGGTTCTGCTTTAAGGCATTCTCTAAAGCAGTAATTACATGACCTTGGCCAACCACATTTTCAAACTTAGTTGGTCGCCATTTTCTTGCTAACGCTAAATAACTCATCAAATCTTCCGGTTCAATCATTCCGACTGTTGAATAGTGGGTTTATTAAGAATATTCCCCACTCAGATTTTAGTGACCTGCAAACTCACAAATGCTATACACATTTAAGCCTAGTGCTTTCAATTTTTCTTCACCGCCGATTTCCGGCAAATTAATCACAAAAGCTGCATCAGTTACTTCACCACCTAATTGGCGAATCAGTTTAACGGTCGCCTCAATGGTTCCGCCAGTTGCAAGCAAATCATCAACCACTAATACTTTATCGCCGGCTTTAATCGCATCGGTATGAATTTCAAGAACATCTGTTCCATACTCTAACTCATAAGATTGAGAAACGGTTTCACGTGGCAATTTACCTGGTTTGCGAACAGGCACAAAACCAAGACCTAACTCCAACGCTAATGGGGCGCCAAATAAAAACCCTCGAGCTTCCGTACCTACTACTTTGGTAAAACCCATTGATTGATATTTTTCAACCAACAACTGGATCGTAGCTTGATAAGCTTGCGGGTCTTCCATCAAACTCGTTACGTCACGAAATAATATCCCTTTTTTAGGGTAGTCAGGAATGGTTTTAATGCTCGCTTGAATAAGTGATTGAGTATCAGTAGTCATTATAGAATTCTTATCTTAGGTAAACTTTAGCTTGATAATAACATCACTAAAGCTTGGGGTAATTATTAATATAACTTCAGCAGAGAAAGTCGTTGCTGGATATGGCAAGTATGTTAGTGATTTTCACTAGGATCAGCAACATTTGAAGTTGGCTCATGAACCGGTAAGCGGTGGAAGCAAAAAAACAAAATCGCAAAGCCAAACACCAGTCCTAGCTTGAGCCACCAGTATGGAACCATCACAAATGAGAAAGTAAAACTCATTGCCAATAGCACATAGCCTCTTTTTTTCATAGCAGCACTCACTGCTCGATGCTGATTCCAGTTATCAATAATTGGACCTAAATGCGGATGGTGATGGATCCAGTAATGAAATTTCTCATTACTACGCATAAAACATGCGCTAGCAAGCAGAAGAAATGGGGTGGTTGGAAGTAAAGGAAGAAAGATCCCAAGCACACCGAGCACCAGAGATAAACCACCAACGGCATTAAGTAACATTTTACGGATGATGGTTTGATTCCTTACAACAGACGGCTAAGCGCTAATTTTGGCTTAAAAGATTAATCCATGTAAGTGTTGCAGGAAGAGTAGGTAAAAGTAAAGCGACAATCATACCTAAAAAGTAAAATAGGTTGAATGGTTCGTTAAAGTTTTCATCTGCCATTTTTGATCCCTCTTATTAAATTGAGGGCAAAATATAAGAGAAAGCGGGACAAACAAAAACCGACAAAACTCATGGTTATTAAGAAGCTGTCAGGTCGCTCACAGAATTCACGCCAAAGAGATAGGCTTTATTGCGTCATATTTTTGATAGTTAATTTAAAACTGCGCACGCCGAGTTCACTTAGTACCAGCTCACCACCTTTCTTCATGGGTAGATGACTGGTTACAAAGTTTTTAGTACAACCTTCACCTAGCTTAATGCCCTTCTCAATGGCTTGAGTTGAGTGAGCTTGAGTCGAGCTGTCAAACAACCAATTGCTTTTCAGGCCCGCCGGTAAAATAGAGATCGTCCCTTCTACCATATCAGCAATACCAAATAACGCATTAATCGGCTCTGAACATTTAGTGCAACTAATGCCTTTCTCTACCGCATCGGCTAAATCTTTTAAATCAGAATAGCAACGCTTTCGAGTTCTTAAAAAGTCATTAAACAAGGCTCTGATCAACAAAGCAGTCCCAACACCGTTCTCGCCACCATCCGATGAATCAACAAGGTAAAAAGCAAAGCGTCCATCCATTAGCCAAGCATAATCAAATACCAATGGCATCATTTCTGAGGGTTGTAAAACATGATAACTGCATTTCCATCCCCCTTGCTGAGTATCTCGCTCAGGCTGTAGGGCATGCAGTAAATCTCGTGAGGTAACGACGTTATCTTTAAGATGATTTAAGTGCCAGTATAATTCCTTCTCTTCATCAACTTGACCGGAATGATCTAACTGAAACCATTGGCTAGAAAAATCACGCACAACACTCGGATTAGCTTGTGACTCTTCCAAGGTGCTTTTGATAGCAGAAGTAAAATGATCTAAATGGGTAATAGGTTTGGTGAGAAAGTCTTTAATACCAAAGCGTAATACGCGCGCGACATCCCCCATATCTTCGGTGGCTGACACCACAATCATTGGCAACATCGGAAACTGCCAACTGACCTCTTCAACTAATTCAATACCGCTCATGATCGGCATATTTAAGTCACAAATCATCAAATCTGGCACTTGATGGCGTAATAGTCTTAGCGCATCAAGGCCATCTTCTGCTTCAGTGACTTCAAAATTAAGTTTTTTTAAATACGAAGCAATCATACTGCGAAAAATAGAATCATCATCCACCAACATGATTGTTTGTTTTGCACTATTTAGTGACATTTTTACATTCTGCACTTGAGAAACAGATTTATGCATATTGGGGTAACCTCTTAATACGACTCAGTGCAATAATTTAACGTGACTTATGCAGGTTAGCTGAGAGTGCTTACGGTTCCTTCGTCAATCTTCCTTACTTAAAGATTTAGATACTAGCTCTGAATTCTGCATCTTGAAGTCACTAGGCTTATCATAAAACCTTTTAAAAGGTAGTTATTAAAAGTTTTAAATTCAAATTACTGTGATGAATATTATGACTTGATCCCAAAAAGCCATGCTCGAGTGAACTTTCAACTACCCCGTCAATCAGATAAATTCTTTTCAAAACAAACATAAAAAAACCAAGGTCTCTATCAGTATATTATGAAGAGTAATTTGCTGAAATTAACGTGAATACAAGTTATGGTGATATCAAATAACTATAATGTTTGATGTTAAACAACCATCTTACTTAATGTTCCGCTACACTACCCTCTACTCGTAGTATAAATAAGTGCTCGTACAATGAAACTTGATGATTTAAATTTATTCCGACTGGTTGTGGATAATGGTAGCTATACCGCTACTTCCCGTAAAACAGCTATACCTGTGGCAACAATTACTCGCCGTATCCAAGCTTTAG
Source organism: Vibrio algivorus (assembly GCF_002218005.2). GTDB lineage: Bacteria > Pseudomonadota > Gammaproteobacteria > Enterobacterales > Vibrionaceae > Vibrio > Vibrio algivorus. The sequence continues at coordinate 864,912 of NZ_AP018678.1, read as the reverse complement.
AAGAAGGATTAAATCTACGCCTACTTAACCGTAATGCTCGTAAACTCTCTTTAACTGAAGCAGGTCAACGATTTTACGATGAATGTTCTCCACTGTTAAAACACTTAACCGAAACCACAGAGACCATTTCTGACGAATGCCGGGGCGCATCAGGCAAACTGCGTATTTCAGCGCCAGCCAATACAGCCAAACGCATTATCATGCCAATGCTTAATGAATTCATGGCAAAATACCCTGATATTCGTATTGAGTTATTAATGACCAACTATGCTGATCGACTTGATCCAACTGAATGGGATGTCATTTTCCGCGTGGGTCCTCAACGTGACTCAACGTTAATTGCTCGTAAAATCAATGAAGTCAAAGATGTACTAGTCGCCAGCCCTAAATACTTGGCAGACTGTGGAGATCTACACCATGCTGATGATTTACGCCATCATGCTTTGCTGAAAGGTCTACCACTAGTAAAGTGGCAATTAACTAACTCACAAGGTGAAACTGTCACCATCAATGAAAAGGGTCGATTAGAAGCGAGTGAGTTAAATGTAGTACGTAAAGCTTGTACCCATGGTTTAGGTATCAGTTTAATGCCGAATGTAATGATTGAAGCTTATTTGCGTGAGGGCCGCTTAGTACGGGTACTTGATGATTGGAGTGCCAATTCTCGCGATATCTACATGCTGTATAATCACAAGAATCATCAGCCCGAAAAAGTCCGTTTATTAATTGACTTTATCGCACAGCATGAAGCACTTTAGCTCTGCATTGTCAGAAACTCAGTGACACTAATCATAAAAAAGCCAGAATTATCAAAATTCTGGCTTTTCAACAATATCAACGGCTAATAATACCAATCACAGTAATTAGCTGATCATTAGTACGATTGGTATAAAGCTTACGCGCCTTCGTTATGCATTTCTAAGTTAGCTAAATCAACCTGCATATCACGCTCTAATTTGGCGTCATCATTACGTAATGAATCAATATGATCTAGGTATGCTTGGTCAATATCACCAGTAACATACTGGCCACTAAACACAGAACTCTCAAACTGAGTAATGCTTAGATTGCCTAAACCAACTGCAGACACCAAATCTTCTAGGTCTTGGAACATCAAAGCATCAGCGCCAATCATCTTACAAATTTCATCAGTTTCACGGCCATGAGCAATCAACTCATTGGCACTTGGCATGTCGATACCATAAACGTTCGGGAATCGAACTTCAGGAGCCGCCGACACCATATAAACATTTTTAGCCCCAGAATCTCGAGCCATTTCGATGATTTGTTCAGACGTAGTACCACGAACAATTGAATCATCAACTAGAAGTACGTTCTTGCCTTTAAATTCAGAACGAATCGCATTCAATTTACGGCGAACCGATTTTTTACGTTGTTGTTGACCTGGCATAATAAAAGTACGGCCAACGTAACGATTTTTCACAAACCCTTGACGGTATGGCTTGTCAATCAACTGAGCAATTTCTAAAGCGATATCACACGAAGTTTCCGGAATTGGAATCACGACATCGATATCAAGATCATCCCATTCACGTTTAATTTTTTCACCCAACTTTTTGCCCATTTCAACACGCGCGCTGTAAACCGAAATTTTATCGATAAATGAATCTGGGCGAGCAAAATAAACAAACTCAAAAATACATGGATTCAACGTTGGCTGCTGCGCACATTGTTCACTAAATAGCTGTCCATCAAAAGTGGCATAAATCGCTTCACCTGGAGCAACATCGCGTACAAAATCAAAACCAACCGCATCTAAAGCTACAGACTCAGAAGCAACCATATATTCTGTACGTTCTCCTACCTCACGCTTACCAAGGCATAAAGGACGGATACCATTAGGGTCACGAAAAGCAACCATACCATGACCGATAATCATCGCAGCAACTGCATAAGCACCTTTAACGATCTTGTGCACTTTTTTAATTGCGCCAAACACATCGGCTTGAGTCAGTGGGTAGTTTTCAGAAAGGTCAATTTCTTGGGCAAGAATGTTGAGTAATACTTCAGAATCAGAGGTAGTGTTAATATGACGGCGACCTTGCTCGAACAACCACTGGCGAATGTCATGAGCATTGGTCAAGTTACCATTGTGCGCCAGCGTAATCCCATAAGGGGAGTTTACATAAAATGGTTGAGCCTCTGAAGCGCTAGAACTACCTGCGGTTGGATAACGAACATGACCAATACCAACGTTACCTTGTAGTCGTTTCATGTGTTTAATTTCAAACACATCCTTCACTAAACCATTGGCTTTACGCAGACGAAAACGATTGCTATCTATGGTAATAATACCTGCGGCATCTTGGCCACGATGCTGCAATACCGTTAAAGCATCATAAATCGATTGATTGACAGGCGTTACACCTACGATTCCAACAATACCACACATGTCTTAACCCTCGGTTGGTGGAGAACTGGCGCCTCCAGTTTCATTACAAAGGTGCGCCAGATAAAAAGCTTGAAGTCTGTTTTAAGTGATCAAAAAATGGGGCAATGATTCGGCTAAATTGCGGGATCAACTGCGACGATTTCCACCACTCTGAATTTGGAAACGCGGTAAACGCATCCATAAAAAATAACACGACTGCAATGATCAACACGCCACGTAATGCCCCAAAAACCACACCTAATACCCTATCAGTACCAGATAACCCGGTTTTCACCACAAGTTGGCTAATAACATAATTCACTAACGCTCCAACAATCAGCGTTGCAACAAACAAAGCCCCTAGAGCAGCTCCATTTCGAACCATGTCATTTTCAATATTGGTAAAGTACGCAGCCAGCTTTAGGTAATAATGAGTGGAGATATAAAATGCACCACACCAAATCACTAAAGACAGAGCTTCTTTAACAAAACCACGAACTAAGCTGATCAAAGCGGAAAAGCCGATCACCCCTAAAATGACAAAATCTATCCAAATCATAAAATTTACATCTTAAGTTGGCGCGCATTTTACCAGAAAAATACGCTACGCAAACGTTTTCTTATTGATTAAGTGGCTTAAAAGTCTGCAATTGACCTTTTAAACTTGTAATTTCTTGCAGCTTATCAATCTGTTGTTCCATCTTTTCTTTAGAAACATCAGGACCAATAATAACTCGAGATAGCTTACCATCTTGTTTTAGATGTGCTTGAAATCCGCGTTTTTGTAAATCAGCCACCAACTTTTGGGCATTATCTTTATTACTAAGCGCCACCAATTGAATGATCCATGCATTATCACTATATTGGTTTTTCTCGCGAACTGGTGCAGGTTTGGTAACTACCGGCTTAGGTTGTGGCTTTGCTTCAGGCTCAGCTTTTACCGTTACTGATTTGACTGACTCTGATTTTGGCGCTTCATCGACGGTTACCGTCACGGGTTCCTCTGGTAAAGCAACATCAAGTTCAACGGGCTTTTTCACATTTTCCGAGGTTGAAGCCTGACTTACGTCATCCGTAGGTTTAATCGGAATTGCCGCAAACTCTTCCTTGTAATGCTCTTTCTGCCCATCAAAAACATCAGGCAAAACAATGACACCAATCGCGACAAGAATCACGGTACCAATCAAACGGCTTTGAAATTTACTCGCCATTTTGACGTCCTCTTATTTGTTTACTTATCATTTTTTTGTTGCCAGTAATTCAGAACTTCCCCTACCGTATGGAAAGAACCTACTACAAGCAATACTTCATCTTCTGTAACGTGTTCATACGCTTGAATAAATGCATCTACAGGCGTTTCATAGCTGCCTTCATAACAAGGTAGATGTTCAATAAGTTCATCTACTTTGGCGGCACGAGGCCCATGCAATGAAGCCGGATACCAATGTTTTACCATAGGAGCCAGAGTCTGCAATGTACTCGTAATATCTTTATCGTGTAGCATCGCCACGACTGCTCGTACCGACTTACCTAAATACTGCTTTGTTAATTGTTCAACTAAATACTGTGCCGAATGTGGATTATGTGCAACATCCAATAAAATAGTTGGTTGTGAAGATAATAACTGCATACGACCAGCAAGACGGGCGGCTTTTAAACCATTAACGACATTAATATCCGTTAACTCTAACCCAGATGCACTCAGAGCCATTAACGCAGTCGCGGCATTGGCTAGCGGTAAAGATGGAATAGGTAATTCATCTAGATCAAAACCACCCGATTGCCAACGCCATAATTGACGATCTTCATCGATAACTTGATAGTTAAACTGCAATCCAACTTGATAAAACTCTGCTCCAATATCATCAGCATGTGCTGCAACAGTAGGAGGTGATTTTGGTTGACCACAAATCGCCGGTTTACCTGAACGGAAGATGCCCGCTTTCTCAAAACCAATAACATTGATATCACTACCTAACCAATCAACATGGTCGATTGCTAAACTGGTGATCACTGATACATCATGTTCAACGACATTCGTTGCATCTAATCGACCACCTAATCCTACCTCAAGTAAGACAACATCAACTTGTTCAGTTTGAAAAATTCGTAAAGCGGCAAGTGTTCCAAATTCAAAAAAGCTCAAGCTGATATCATTGCGGCTACGCTCAATAAAATCAAAGGATTGAGTTAAGAGACCGTCACTCACATCATGACCGTTAATACGTACACGTTCATTATAATTGATGAGATGGGGAGAACTGTAGACACCGACACGATAACCTGCATCAAGTAAGATCGCTTCCATCAATGCACAAGTCGAACCTTTGCCATTAGTACCAGCAACGGTGATCACTTTAGGGGCAGGCTTGGTTAAATTTGCAGATTGAGCGACTTTGTTTACCCGCTCTAAGCCAAGATCGATGGCACTGGTATGGATATTTTCTAAATAATGAAGCCACATCGACAAAGGTGATGTGGCTTCAGGAGAATTATGTTTACTCATTAAACGCATGACTCATTACATCTTCACTTAAGTAAAGATAAGGTATCATTTATTTGCTGCCTTGGCACTATACCAGTAACGTTAATGAGGATTATTTCTTATCAGCAACTGGTACTTCATAAGATGACTCATCATCAACCGAAACCACGAGTGGTGATTGATAATTAGTCATCTTAGCAACAAGACCTGCGATGCGCTGACGCATTTCACGGCGATCAACAATCATGTCAATTGCACCGTGATCGAGTAAGAATTCACTCGTTTGGAAATCTTCAGGTAAGTTTTCACGAACTGTTTGTTCGATAACACGACGACCAGCAAAACCAATAATAGCTTTCGGCTCACCGATATTAATATCACCTAACATCGCTAAACTTGCCGACACACCACCATAAGTAGGGTCTGTCATTACCGAAATAAATGGTAAGCCTTTTTGCGATAGACGCTCAAGTGCTGCACTGGTTTTTGCCATTTGCATCAAAGACATTAATGCCTCTTGCATACGGGCACCGCCACTTGCAGAAAAACACACTAAGCCACAGTTATTAGCAATCGCTTCATCAACCGCACGAACAAAACGTGCACCGACAACAGAGCCCATTGAACCGCCCATGAATGAAAACTCAAACGCACAAGCGACTAAAGGCATGCCTAAAAGCTCACCTTTCATAGCAATTAACGCTTCGGTTTCACCACTCGATTTTTGAGCTGCAGTGATACGGTCTTTATAACGTTTAGAGTCTTTAAACTTCAGTTTATCTTTCGGCTCAAATTCTTGGCCAATTTCAACTGTTGTACCTTGATCTAAAAATGTCTCTAAACGACGACGACCTTTCATACGCATATGATGGTCACACTTTGGGCAAACTTCTAAATTACGCTCTACTTCTGCTTGATATAATACTTGCTCACAAGAAGTACATTTGGTCCAAATCCCTTCCGGAATAGACGCTTTACGTGTATTAACAATATTTGTAGTTGTAAAAATTTTTTCAAGCCAACTCATGGGAAGACCTTTTAGCTAGATCCCTCGCTGTATGCAAAGGATGAGAATTTGAGAAATAAATGCGAGGAGATTAAAACACATAATACCCGCACTGTAGATAAAAAACTGGTTGTACCTATATTTAGCCGCTGAAATAAACATCAAATTTTGATGAAAATTAAACCACTCAAGCTTTTATACACTAAAGATATCAATATATAAGTACTGATTAACGTTAGTGTAATAATAATGTGAAAAAAATCCACCCTAATCTATATGGGGGTTACTTGGTATATCTCTCATCACAAAAGGTCGGCAGACTGTAATCTATTCGAATTGGGCGAATACATTCCATCAACAAAGCTGCAACTTCAAGTACGAAGAATATTGTTAATCAGCAGGTAAAAATAGTGGCCCAATCGCAACATTAGGTAAGTGAAAACTTTCAGGGTAATCAACATCCACCAGATACAAACCTTCGGCTTTTGCCGTTGCCCCTGCTAGGCTGCGATCTTTTTGTTCAAGCAACCAAGCGATCCATTCAGGATTTTCATCACCGGTTCCCACTTTGATTAAGCTACCAACAATATTACGCACCATGTGATGAACGAAAGCATTGGCTTTAATATCGACTATCACATACTGGCCCATTCTAGACACATTCAAATGCATCACATTTCGCCAAGGGCTGAGTGATTGGCAATGTACTGCTCTAAAAGAAGTAAAGTCATTTTCACCCAATAGAAACTGGCCTGCTTGGTGCATTTTTTCTGCATCTAGAGGATTGTGATAATGACTTACCCCAGAATGTAAGATTCCTGGTCGAAAGGCGTTATTAAAAATAATGTAACGGTAACGGCGCGCTGTAGCACTAAAACGTGCATGAAATTCATCAGACACTTCATGGGCCCATCTCACCGCAATATTACTAGGGAGATTGGCATTAACTCCCATCGTCCAAGCAACAAGCTTTCTTGACGCTGTAGTATCAAAGTGAACAACTTGTCCGGTACCATGAACGCCAGCATCTGTACGACCAGCACATTGGATTTCTACAGGATGGTTCGCTACAACAGAAAGCGCTTTTTCTAAATGCTCTTGCACACTAGGCACATCTTTTTGTCTTTGCCAGCCGAATAACTTGCTACCATCGTATTCAACACCTAACGCAATACGCATCTGAAATCACTCTTAATCCACAAATAAAACGGCCGCAAAGTATATACCCAAGTGACTTCAAGATGCAAAACCAGCACTATCATCCAAATCTTTAAGCAAGGAAGATTGGTGAAGGAATGTAATCACTTTATTTAAATTGAAGATAACAGCTTATTCGCTTCAGCCTGCAATGCTTCATCACCTTTTGAGATCACCGTTTTTAATAATTTAATCGCGGTGCGCTCATCGCCCATTTCAAGAAAAACTTTAGCTAAATCAAGGTTACTATTCATTTCTGCATTGATATCAACATCAAAATTATTTACATCACCTAGTACATCAGGGAAATCATCCAACCCAACATCAAGATCTGGCTCTTCTTGCTGCTCTAGATCTAGATTACCCGAGTCGACATGTTCAAAATCTTGTGTTACTTGATGTCCAACATAAGAGGAAGTTGTCGTTTCAGCAAAGTTATTTTCAGTTAAATCGGCATCATCTTTATTGTCTGTTTTTTCTGCACTATTGAGGTCAAACACCAGTACATCATCAAACTTATGGTTGGCAATATCATCTTCAATAATACGTTCATCTACAGCCGGGATATCTGCTTCAAAAGCCTGAGGCTCTGTATCAGCATCGTGACGTGCTTCTTCCTCACCATATTCGGGTAACTCATCGTCAGAAAATTCAAACATTTCTGTTTCTGTTTCTGTTTCTGTTTCTGTTTCTGTTTCTGTTTCTGTTTCTGTTTCTGTTTCTGTTTCTGAAGAAGCTTGTGGTTGTGTAGATCCAGTGTCAACCACTAGCATCGCTGGTTCGATTTTTTCTTGAGGGGCGACTAGACGCTCTAATTCCTCACTACGCTTAGGTTGGCGAGAGAATAGTAGACGAATAATAAATAAGATTAGCACTAGCGGTAATAAAATAATAACCCACAGCCACGGGTGTTGATTGGCTATACGTATAAACGCTTGAGGCGTATCAATTGAAGTCGACTGAGTTTCTGCTTCATTAATTTGAAGACGACTTTGTTCACCCGCTTTCAGCGAGGTTTTCAGTTCATTAAGCTGCTGCTGTATTTTATCTAACTCTGAAGTTAGACGGTTATTCATCGCTTCAACTTGAGTCAACTCAACCTGCTCAGCATCCGTTTGGGTATCCGCTGCCTGTTGTGAGTTGATAGTCTGCTGTGATTCAGTGGTCGCTTGATCATCAACCGGAATAACCGATTCTGATTGTTCATCAGAGGTTACTTGCTGTTTCCCATTCAAATGTTCATTCAAAGTTTTCGTATTATCGTGGTTAGATAAATCTGGAGAAGGTTGTGTTGATGGGTAGTCTGCTAATGTTGCCGGTTTAGGGGGTTGGAGCGATTTATCTACTTGTGACGGAACTGGTCGCAATTTTTCACGACGAATAATCTCGACGGCTTCTTGGGTTGACTCTTTTTCTATCGCTTTAAGTGTCGGTAAACGTAATACACTCCCAGGGATTAAGCCATGAATATTATGATCTTCAAACGCTTTCTGATTCAACTTATAAGTTGCTAATACCGTTTGTGCAACCGAAACACTCTTACTAGGACGATAGTCTTTAGCAATTGACCATAATGTTTCATCCTCGCTAGTCGGTCCATAGATTGATGCGATATCTTCAGTAGGTTCAAATGCCGTGATATCCGAAATAGGCTGCGCAGGTACATGGCTTGACGGCTCCATTGTAACTCTGCTGTCATCAGCACAAGCAACCGAAATTTGGGTTACAAGAAGTAGCATGGCAGGAGCAATGAAATGTTTGAATGTACGGCGCATAAAAGTTCGGCTAATCCAAAGGTTTAATCAATAAATTTAAATATATAGGATAACAATACCAACTCCAACAAATAAGTGCTCATCTTAGCTTATTAAAAACCGCCATTTATTACTGTTTTTTATCGAATAAAATGATCTCACTATTAAATTCGAACCGTTAAAAAAATTATTGATAACGAGATCAAAAAAAGCCCTCACTTTTCAGTATAGGGCTTAATTCAATTTCGTGTCTTGATACTACTTGAGTATCACTGTTAGAAATAATCTCGAATCAACACTTCGGCAATTTGTACCGCGTTGGTTGCTGCGCCTTTACGTACATTATCGGCAACAACCCACATATTAATACCACTGTGGTGGCTGATATCATTTCGTACACGTCCAACCATTACGGTATCTTTACCGCCAGCATCACGGACTTGGGTTGGATAATCTATTCCACGGAACACCTCCACACCTTCCATTTGCTCTAGCATATCCATAACTTGCTCAGCATCGATTGGTGTTTGAGTTTCAATATGTAGAGATTCAGCATGACCGTAAAATACCGGTACACGTACACAAGTAGGATTTATTTGAATAGATGGATCGTTGAAAATCTTCTGAGTTTCCCACACCATTTTCATTTCTTCTTTGGTGTAGCCATTGTCCATCATCACATCAATTTGCGGAATACAGTTAAATGCAATTTGCTGAGTAAAGGCATCTTTCTCTACTGGTAAACCGTTCAATAATTTAGCGGTTTGACCTGCCAATTCATCGATACCTTTTTTGCCAGCACCAGAAACCGACTGATAGGTTGCAACGTTGATACGCTCAATGCCAACTGCATCATGTATTGGTTTTAACGCCACTAACATTTGGATAGTAGAGCAATTTGGGTTGGCAATAATATTGCGATTTCTAAATTCGGCAATGGCTTCAGGGTTCACTTCAGGCACAACAAGTGGCACATCAAATTCGTAACGAAACTCAGAAGTGTTATCAATCACGACTACGCCTTCATCAGCTGCGATAGGCGCCCATTTTGCTGATAATTCCCCACCAGCTGAAAATAAAGCGATATGCACTTGTGACCAATCAAAGTCTTCGACATTTTGAACACGAATTGTTTTACCATTGAAGCGATAAGTCTTCCCTTCACTACGCTCACTAGCGAGTAAATAAAGATCACCGACTGGAAACTTACGCTCTTGTAATACTTCAAGCATAGTTTCACCAACGGCACCAGTTGCACCAAAAATTGCAACGTTAAATTCTTGACTCATGAAAACCTCAATTTAAATATGGAGCATATTGAAGATTTAAATACACTTGATTAAGCGCGCTTAAACCCTAAATGATAAAAAGGCGTCAGTTCGACTTTCGATTCTTGATGCATGGCTAAGGTTATTGCGCTGTATTCGCGCCGATCCCAATAGTCTTTTCTCATAGCATCAAAGGCTTGAGCCTGGATTACAGGTTCTGTTTGAGCAATCTCTCGACGAAAAACCGCATCATCATGGCGCACATCATAAATCAACTGAGTTAAATTGTGCAGTAATGCTTGGTTTTTCTTACTATCTTCGGTCCAGCCTGCTGATAAATCAACCATAGGTACGGGGGCCGTTGGTAATAACTCATCTGGATTTGCTCGGTTATTTACCCCAAGAAATTCGCAAAAACGATTAAAGATCATTGTAGTACCGCGCGCTTTCCCTTCCAGACCATAGCCTGCAATGTGTGGCGTAGCAAACGTCAGTAAAGGTAACAGTTCTAAATCTACATTCGGTTCAGGTTCAAATACATCCAAAACCGCGGTAAAACCATCGGCTTGTTGCAAGCGTACTTTTAAAGCCTGATTATCCACCACTGGGCCACGAGCAGCATTAATTAAAATTTGATCGCCACGTAATTGGTTTAATTCTAGCTCACCAAGAAGATGATGTGTTGGCCACTGCCCTGTTTGATTGATCGGGGTATGGAGTGAAATAACATCGGATTGTTCGAGTAACGTATCTAAATCCACAAAGTCTCGTTCATCACCTTGGGCTTGCTTCGGGGGATCATTGAGTAGTACTTTAATGCCAATAGCCTGCAGACATTGCGCCAGATAACTGCCCACTTGACCTGCACCGATGATTCCCACCGTTTTATCGAATATAGAGAAACCTTGTTGCTGAGCTATCACCAGTAAAGAGCTAATGACATATTCCGCTACTCCAACTTTATTACAACCTGGTGCTGCGCTGAATGTAATGCCCTTGTTTGCTAACAATTCTTGATCCACATGATCCATGCCTGCAGTAGCCGTACCGACAAACTTCAAGCGATCTGCTTTGGCTAATAATTCTGCATTCACTTTGGTCACAGAGCGAATCATTAATGCATCTACCCCAATTAAATCATCAGCGCTTATATTGCGCCCTGATTTCATCTCAACCTCCCCTAATTGGCTAAACAAGGCTTCGGCATACGGCATATTCTCATCAATGACTATTTTCATTTTTTACACTCATGAACAACTAATTTCTTTAATAATAAAAAAATCCCCGACCGAAGCCGAGGATTATTTACTCTAAATGTCGCGATTATTCTCAAAGTAATTGGAGTTGCAGTGAAGGGACAAGTGAATAAGTCCCCATGAGCTTAGCTAGCCTAAGTGATTGGGGCGAATAAACGCCGTCGACAAAGCTGCAGCTTCAATTACGAAGAGAATTAAGCTTCGTATTTTTTAATCACTAATGTTGCGTTAGTACCACCGAAACCAAAGCTGTTTGACATGACTGTCTTCAGCTCTTGTTCACGTGGTGCTGTTACGATATCTAGACCTTCAGCTGCTGGATCTAACGTTTCTACGTTAATGCTTGGTGCAATGAAGTTATTATCAAGCATTAAAGTTGAGTAAATTGCCTCATGAACGCCTGCCGCACCTAGTGCGTGACCCGTCATTGCTTTAGTTGCAGAAATCGCAGGGCATTTGCCGCCGCTGTCTTTACCAAATACTTCTTGGATTGCACCAAGCTCTTTCACATCACCAACTGGCGTTGAAGTGCCGTGCGTGTTTACGTAGTCGATAGCATCTACATTTTGCATTGCCATCTTCATGCAACGCACTGCGCCTTCACCTGATGGCGCTACCATGTCGTAGCCATCAGAAGTCGCGCCGTAACCTACGATTTCGCCGTAGATTTTTGCGCCACGAGCAAGTGCATGCTCTAGCTCTTCGATAACGACCATACCGCCGCCACCAGAAATAACAAAACCATCGCGGTCTGCATCATAAGTACGAGAAGCACGTTCTGGTGTTTCATTATACTTAGTAGAAAGTGCACCCATCGCATCAAACATCATTGCAGATGACCAGTGAAGCTCTTCACCGCCGCCAGCAAACACAACATCTTGTTTACCTAATTGAATAAGCTCAAGTGCGTGGCCGATACAGTGTGCTGATGTCGCACAAGCAGAACTGATGCTGTAGTTAACACCGCGAATTTTAAATGGTGTAGCAAGGCATGCAGAAACTGATGATGCCATCGTACGTGGGACCATGTATGGACCAATACGCTTAACGCCTTTTTCACGCAGAGTATCGACAGAAACCACTTGGTTTTGAGAAGAAATACCACCAGAACCAGCAACTAGACCAGTGCGGTCATTTGAGACTTGCTCGTCTGTTAGCTTCGAATCTTCAATCGCTTGCTGCATAGCTAGGTAGGCAAAAGAGGCGGTATCACCCATAAAGCGCATTTGTTTACGATCGATATGCTCACTTGGGTTGATTTTTAACTCACCCCAAACTTGAGAGCGTAGACCCGCTTCTTTAAATTGCTCTGAACCTGTGATGCCAGATTTTCCTGTTTTTAAAGAGGCTAAAACTTCTTCTACGTTATTACCAATACTAGATACAATGCCTAGGCCAGTGATGACGGCTCGTTTCATGTGACGTTCCTATAATTCAAAAATCGCTTAATGATAACTGACTTAACAAAATAAGTGGTCAGCTTTCCTTGATACCCTAACTCTCGTGAGTAAATTTTATTCACTATCGGTTACATTACTTTCAGTTTATCGAACCGATTTAACATGTGTGTTGATCCTGATCGCCATGCTAACGAAAAGCGTGACATGATGAAAGCTGAGTTTAACTCAACACTTCATTGCTTATATCAGTAGAACACCAACTACTCTGCATTTTAAGATCACTTGAGTATATAATAGCTCCAAATTGATACAAAATGACAGGTAATATCCGCGTGATCAAAAATGCCCAACTGGATTGGAATGAATCCGGTACTCCCGTTTCCCACCAATTTGACGATGTTTACTTCTCGAACGCTAATGGATTGGAAGAAAGCCGCTATGTATTCATTCAGCAAAATCATCTACCTATGCGTTGGCAACAAGCCTCTCAATCTCGTTTCATTATTGCTGAAACTGGGTTTGGTACTGGGCTTAATTTTCTCGCGGTTTGGAAAGAGTTTGAAACATTTAAGCAAAACCAACCTGATTCACCATTAACTCAATTACATTTTATTAGTTTCGAAAAGTTCCCAGTCCATATTGATGATCTGGTTAAAGCTCATGCCGCTTGGCCAGAACTTACTGACTACGCGAAACAACTCCAAGCACACTACCCTATTGCAGTACCAGAATGTCATCGTTTAATACTCGCCGATGGCATGATCACGTTAGACTTATGGTTTGGTGATATCCATGACAATCTGCCAAAACTCGCTCAAACCGAAGCCGGCCTTGTTAATGCTTGGTTCTTAGATGGCTTTGCGCCAAGTAAAAATCAAGATATGTGGAATGATGCTTTGTTTAAACACATGGCCCGCTTAACCAAAGCTGGAGGAACATGTGCAACGTTTACTGCAGCAGGGTTTGTCCGTCGTGGATTAATTGAAGCTGGATTTGACATGAAAAAAGTCAAAGGCTTTGGTACTAAACGTGAAATGATTGCTGGCACATTACAGCCGTCATTAGCCAAACAGCAGACGTTCGCCAAAAACACTTTTGCTCCTTGGTTTCAACGTTACCCTATCGATCAATTTGATCGCCTACAACCTATTGCAATTATCGGTGGGGGAGTTGCTAGTGCCACATTAGCGTTAGCGTTATATCGTCGAGGTCATAGCGTTAGCCTTTATTGTGAAGATAATAAACCAGCGTTAGGTGCTTCAGGGAATCGACAAGGAGCGCTTTATCCACTCATTGCAGAGCCCGAATCACCACTCAATCGTTTCTTTGCGCCGGCTTTTCTGTTTGCCCGCCAATTGGTTAAGCAAGCCGCTCAACAACTTGAATTTGATTACGACTTATGTGGTGTCACTCAACTAGCTTGGAGTGATAAAGCCAAGAAAAAGCTCGATAAAATGCTGCTTAATGACTACCCACAGGAATTACTGCATAGTCTAACCGCAGAACAAACAGAGCAAGTCATCGGTTTAGATATCGACCAAGAAAGCATCCATTACCCACTTGGCGGCTGGTTATGCCCGCAGCAACTCACACAAGCGATTATTTATGAGCTATCGCAGCAAAAAAATGAACAGCAAGAAAGCGGGCAGCAGCCAAACGTTGAGGTTCATTTTAATACTCGAATTGAATCGCTGTCTTATGATGAAGCTGAGCAAACTTGGACACTTCATCATTCACACAAGAATTTCCAACACCAATCGGTAGTCGTTGCAAACGGCCATCAATTTTCTCGCTTTGAGCAATTAAAAGCGATTGCGGCAACGTCGGTGAAAGGACAAGTCAGCCATATCCCAACGACAGAATCGTTGAGTAAGCTCAAAACCGTCTTGTGCTATGACGGCTATATGACTCCGCAAAATCCCAATAACGGTCATCATTGTATTGGCGCAAGCTATGATAGAAATAATATCGATCAAGCATTTGATCCAGAAGCGCAACTCAGTAACGGCGAGCGTTTAAAGCAATGCTTACCAAATCAATCCTGGCCGAATGAGGTTGATACCAGTGAAAACCTTTCTCGACAAGGCATTCGCAGTGTCACCCGAGATCACCTACCTTTTGTTGGCAATGTGTTTAAATTCGAACCTGTTGTAGAAAGTTACGCCAAACTTGATCCACAAATTCTACGTAAACGCCCCGATTTAATGCCAGATATCCCGCATTATCCAAATTTATTTTGTATGGTGGGGCTAGGTGCTCGTGGGTTGTGCTCTGCGCCATTATTAGCCGAAGTACTGGCCTCACAAATATCCGGTGATCCACTTCCCTTACCACTCGAAGTATTAGAAAAAATTCATCCAGCAAGAATGTGGGTTCGAAAAATGCTAAAAGGTCGACCGATCACTGAAGAGTGATCTAGTCTCTGCCTTGTTCAAATACCCAACAATTCTCTGCAAAAACAATCACAAAAGGTCAACAGACCCTAGAAACTACACAATATAAAAACGGGATGAACCATCACAGTTCATCCCGTTTTTTAATATCCTTCATGATGCCTGTTCAAATAAGCGAATTACGCTTTTAAACTTGCCGCGGCATCCGCTAGTTTCTTAGCAATGTCAGTATCCGTCACTTCGCCATTTTCCATATCAAACACATCATAAAAGCTTGGTACTGAAACGGATGCTTTCACTTCAGCGTGAAAGAAAGCAGCTGAACCAACCGCTTGAGCTAAAACACTTTGTGCGCCACCAGGGCCTGGGCTAGTTGAAAGATAAACAGCGGGCTTATGAGCAAACATTTGTTGATTAATACGAGATGCCCAATCAAACAAGTTTTTATAAGCTGCAGTATAAGTACCGTTATGCTCAGCAAAAGAAATCACAAATGCATCGGCACTTTCTAATTTTGCAAAGTAAGCCTGAGCACTGTCTGGGCGACCGACTTCTTTTTCCGTATCTTCACTAAATAGTGGAACTGGGAAATCATTAAGATCTAACACTTCAACTTCTGCACCATCAACAAGATTAGCGGTATAAGTGGCTAATGCTTTATTAATTGAATTAAAACTTGTACTTGCACCGAATGCGATAATTTTCATAACTATTCCCTATCAAAACTAGTTGTTGTTTACGATGGATATTACTTTACGATATTACTCATCGCTTACCAGACAACTTCCTATATCAACTTGTTCAAAAAATCAGAACGACTAAATTTTAGCGCTAAGCGAGTGCCACATATCGGCTACAATCACTTGATCTGCTGGCGTGAGTTCATTACGTGCTTGATCTAAACTATCTTGAATGCGCTGCTTAAACACCTCAACATCTTGAACATTTTCTGCTTCACAATCAGCAGCAGAAAGAGAGATGTGTCCTCTTAAATAACCACCAGCAAACAACTCATCGTCAGATGCCGTTGCCACTGTTTGGTCAATAGCTTCCAGAAGTTTTTCTTCCAATTGTATAATCATCTTGCTCTCTACTGTATTCAGACTAATTAAACCACGACGAATTGCTCAGCTTTAAGTGGTGGTACTTGATAATGTGATTGTAACGCATTCGATAACATAGCAACACGTACTGGTAATCCTTGTTGTAAAATTTGCATCACTTCTTGATGAACTTTCTCCATAAACGTTAAACGGTCTGGTTCAAAATCACCATTTAAATTGTCACAACTCACTGAAAATGGAAAGCCAGCACTAACTGATAATATCCATTCATACGCCTGAGGACGTATTTCTACTTTTTCAAACTCAGCTTGCACTTCCTCAGTTCGACCGTCGGGTTCATACCAATAGCCAAAATCCTCTAATAAGCGGCGCTCAGGCCCTGCGACACACCAATGCGCGATTTCATGCATGGCTGAAGCAAAAAAGCCATGAGCAAAAATAATGCGGTGATAATCTACATTCTCATCTGCAGGTAAATAAATAGGCTCATCATCACCACGCACCAACTTAGTGTTATAGGAGTGATAAAAAGTCTGATTAAATAGTGAAATAATCGCCTCTGGAGTATGGCGATGTTGATTAGAGCTCATTAAATTAATTACAACATACAAAGGAACATATCCGCTATTGTCCTTACTTTTACCTGTAAGGTAAAGTCTCGCCACCCCCAACTCGATGATTCAAATGTAACCCACCTATAAAGCCAGCATAACAAAATTGCAAACCCATTATTTTTTCTAATCAATCAAGCCCAAAAATCACGATAATTCTCATTCGCCAGCCTGTTATAGAACGCATACAATCACGCCCTTATTTCAGACCTAACAACGGTGAGAATGCCATGTTATTAAGCATTATTTATATTATTGGTATTACAGCAGAAGCCATGACCGGCGCATTAAGTGCTGGTCGTAAAAACATGGACTGGTTTGGCGTGATGTTGGTGGCAAGTGCTACGGCAATCGGCGGCGGTAGCGTACGTGACATTTTATTAGGCCATTACCCTTTAACTTGGGTTAAACATCCTGAGTATTTATTGATCACTTGCCTTGCGGGGATCTTAACCACTTGGTTAGCGAAATGGGTAGTCAAATTTAAAGGCGTTTTCATTCGCTTAGATGCATTAGGTCTTGCCGCTTTTAGCATTATTGGTTGCCAAGTCGGTATCAATATGGGACTACATTTTGGTATTTGTATCGTGGCAGCCATCATAACTGGTGTATTTGGAGGACTATTGCGTGACTTAATTTGTCGACAAGCTCCATTAGTTTTACATCAAGAGTTATATGCTTCTGTTTCAATGGTTGTCGCAGGGTTATATTTATTGCTACAGCATTATGGTGTAGATGAAAACATGACGATTATTGTGAGCCTAGTTTCAGGCTATTTACTACGTATGGCTTCGGTTCGCTTTAATTGGCGCTTACCAGTATTCCAACTCAAAGTTGAAGGCTCGGTGCATTAAAAGTCATATTACCTGAATGTCAAATAAAACAAAGGCAATGCCAGCAAAGGTGCTTCTGCTGGCATTGTTGTTGCTTTCCATTAATTGATAACTCACCAAAGCGGTAATCTAACCCACAAAAACATGACAGGCATACACAATAAACTATCTAATTACATATAGTTATGGATTACTAACTACTACCATTTCAGTGGTACCAAAAGGTGTAGAACCTCCCGATGGTAAGGCTATGTCATAACCATAATCGTAGCCAAACGCCACACCGTCATAAACACCAGGGCTGGTATAGCCATACGAAAATCCATAGCCATAAATCAGAAAGTAATCACCTTCTACCCAAGCTTCAATCACTCCATCTCTTGTCACCGTCAAAGGAGCAAAATAAGAAGTTATAAAAGCTGACTCAGTGACATCTTGGCTCGTACCATCAGCAAATGTCGCGGTAATGGTAATTTTACCCTTTTCACCAACTGATAATTGAGTTGGCTCAACTGATGCATCTAGCCCCAGTGGAGCGACATCTTTAACCATAATGCTACTCGTAGAACCATGGCCACGAAATGTCACTCTTACCTCAACACTATTAGCATTACTAGGCATATCATTAGTTATTACTTTACCAAAGCCATTAACTGACACCGCATCAGATTCTGCGGTTATCCAATTCGCTTGACGAGTAATATCGCGAATTGTTCCATCGCTATAGGTCGCGGTTGCCATCAATTGACCATAAGTTCCTTTAGCTAATGACAGGCTGGTCGGCTCAACAGAAATACTTTCAAGTGCGATATCTTCTACTGTTATTTCTACTGGTGCCGAAGTAATACCATCAAAACTGGCAACCAGTGAGGTGACTCCCTCTTGATTAGCATACAATTGATTGTCTTCCATGATATTAATAATACTTTCATCGTTAGCTGATAAGGTTAGTAATGGCTGTGCGGAAATATCTTTCACTGTACCATTGCTGTAGCTTGCCAGAATTTGAATACGCTCTGTCGTACCTTGAAGTAAGTGATTAGACAATGGCTCTATCGTTATGCTTTCAAGGGTGACATCGCTAATTTGCAACATAGCAAAGCCCGAGCTATTCTCACGATCGAAAGTTATTTCAACCGGAGTAGCAGTTGCCCTCAATACTGTGGCAACACCCGTTAATCGATCAATACTGACAACACTAGGATCAGAAGAGCTCCACCCCCAATCAGAGTAATAAGAGTTATCACCAGAAACTTGAGTCACATCGGTTGAGCTTGCAAACCCTTGCATACCTAACAAGGCAGTTGCAGTAAACTGCTGTACAAAACCTTTCTCTAAGCTGATCACGGTTGGGGTAACATTAATGGCTCCAACAGCCGCACCAAAAACGGTTAATTGTGCGGTATCTTGCATACCTTGGTAAGTCGCGGTAATAGTCGTGTCATTGTCGAGGTCATCATCTCCGTCAAACTCATCACAAAATACCACCCCATTTTCATCAACTATCACAAAGATAGGATCAGAACCCATGGGTGGAAAGGGATTATTTAAGGTCGTTGCAGAGGCACTCCATATCACTTGATCAGTAATATTTTCAGTTGTGCCATCAGAGTATTGAGCAATAGCTGTCAGTGGCTTTTTAACTGAGGCAGGTAGCAAAAACTTTTTAGGTGACACAGTAATTGCCACTAAAGTTGGACCAGTAATTGTTACCGCTACTTCTGATGATTTAGTTACACCACTTTGTGTTAATGTTGCACGAATCAACGTATTACCGGCGCTGATGGCCGTACCTATCCCGGAATCTAATATGGAAATAAGGTTAGTATCACCACTTTCCCAGATCACTTCATCTGTCACTATGGAGG
The DNA here is from genome assembly GCF_002218005.2 of Vibrio algivorus. Classification (GTDB taxonomy): domain Bacteria; phylum Pseudomonadota; class Gammaproteobacteria; order Enterobacterales; family Vibrionaceae; genus Vibrio; species Vibrio algivorus. The sequence goes on along the minus strand of NZ_AP018678.1, from coordinate 845,385 downwards.
AGCTGTTATCAGAATAAGAAGCCGTTGCTTGAAATTGAACGTGCTCACTAGTCGCAACTGTTGAGCTACTTGGAGAGACTGTCAACGCCGTTAAGATAATACTATCTTCAGCATTAGGCTCCTCATCCGCTCCATCGTCTTCTCCAGTAAGGTTATCATCTGGTAACTTCACTGTGTGGCCTGGCTGAATAGGTTCTTGACTCGACTGAGAAGGTAAACTGCTAGTACTATTATCACATCCTGTGGTCGCAAGCAGGAAAATAATGATAAAACATGATAAGACTAAACGACTAACACCCATCAAGCATCTCCTTTTCAAGTGAATACATCAAATTCACTTCTCCCTTAAAAGTAAGATTATTCCTACTCTTAATGAGTATAGTCATTGGAAATCTGTAAGGTTTCTTTTTTCATACAAAAGCGCCTTGAAATATATACATTTCAAGGCGCTTGGCGTGAGTTACTTGGGTATAAACAATTAAGTTAATTAAATAGTCGGTGTCTCTGTTGCCACCCCATGATTTTGACCGCGATGTCTTAATAAATGGTCCATCAACACAATCGCCAACATCGCTTCAGCAATCGGGACAGCACGAATACCAACACATGGATCATGACGACCTTTAGTAATTAAAGTAGTCGATTCACCTTGGCGATTAATGGTTTCACCCGGAACGGTAATACTTGAGGTCGGCTTCAATGCAATGCTAGCAACAATATCTTGTCCAGAAGAAATACCACCTAATATACCGCCTGCATGATTAGATTTAAAACCTTGTGGAGTCATTTCATCACGGTGTTGACTACCCTTTTGATTCGCAACAGCGAAACCATCACCAATTTCAACGCCTTTAACTGCGTTAATACCCATTAAAGCATGCGCAATATCGGCATCTAAGCGGTCAAAAATAGGCTCACCTAAACCAACCGGCACATTAGTTGCGACGACAGAAAGTTTTGCTCCAATAGAGTCACCTTGCTTTTTCAAGTCACGGATTAACTCATCGAGTGCATCAACTTTATCAACATCCGGACAGAAGAACGGGTTTTTCTCAATTTCATCCCAATCGACTTTATCAATCGTCACATCACCCATTTGTGATAAATAAGCGCGAACTTCAATCCCAAACTCTTGCTTTAAATACTTTTTAGCAATACCACCTGCCGCGACACGCATAGCGGTTTCACGAGCGGAAGAACGGCCACCACCACGATAATCACGTACACCATATTTTTGATGGTAGGTATAATCAGCGTGACCAGGACGGAACTTATCCATAATTTCAGAATAATCTTTCGAACGCTGATCGGTGTTTTTAATCATTAAACCAATCGAAGTTCCAGTAGTTTGTCCTTCAAATACGCCTGAAAGAATCTCCACTTCATCGGGTTCACGACGAGCGGTGGTATAACGCGAAGTACCTGGACGACGACGATCAAGATCTTTTTGTAAATCTTCTTCTGATATTTGTAATCCCGGAGGACAACCGTCAACAATACAACCTAAGGCTTTACCGTGGCTTTCGCCAAATGTAGTCACTCGAAAATGCTGACCAATACTATTCCCTGCCATGAATCCCTCTTAATCAATCTTTTGCTTTTTATAGATAGTGTCGTCAAGCCTTAAACTTGTAAACCCTATTTTTAAAAATAATCGTGGCCTTCGCCAGAAATCACCTAACATACCCAACCAAATTGGAGCTGATGCTCAAGTGCGGCAGGTATAAAAATGCCAACCGCAAATAAAGAAAGGTTGGCATTACATAGTTTAACTATCGCTAATCAAGGCTATTTTTTATAAATTGAAAACTCACTAGCATGTTCAACTAGTTGTTCACGAGTTAATAGAAATACACCATGACCACCATTTTCAAATTCTAACCAAGTAAATGGGACTTGCGGATATTGATCCATCACATGCACCATAGAGTTACCCACTTCGCAAATCAAAATACCATTATCGGTTAAGTAGTCCGGGGCATCGGCTAAAATACGGCGCATCAGTTTCAAGCCATCGCTACCTGCTGCTAAGCCTAATTCAGGTTCATGCTTAAACTCTTCCGGCAAACTGTCCATATCTTCTTGGTCAACATACGGCGGATTGGTCACGATGATGTTGTATTTATCTTGCGGAATATCATTAAAGAGATCCGAACGCAGTGGGTACACTTGCTGTTCTAAGCCATGATCATGAATATTTTGTTCGGCCACTTCCAACGCATCAAGTGAAATATCGACGGCATCCACTTCTGCATTTTCAAAAGCATAGGCACAAGCAATTGCGATACAACCACTGCCAGTACACAAATCCATAATGCGCGTTGGTTCTTCAATTAACCAAGGCTGGAATTGCTGTTGAATAAGCTCACCGATTGGTGAACGTGGTACAAGTACACGCTCATCGACATAAAACTCAAGACCACAGAACCATGCTTTATTGGTTAAGTATGCGGTTGGGGTGCGTTCGTTAATACGCTGAATAACACGCTCAACGATGCGCATACGCTCGCTGGTAATTAAACGGGAATTCAATACATGCGGCGGAACATCAATTGGTAAATATAAAGTTGGAAGAATTAATTGCACAGCCTCATCCCACGAGTTATCTGTGCCATGACCATAAAACAGACCAGCCGCATTAAATCGACTCACTGTCCAACGAATCATGTCTTGAAGGGTATGCAGTTCTGATACCGCTTCATCTATAAAAATTTTATCCAAGAGTGCCTCCGCATGGATTTTCACCAAGTTGCTTGATTGCGATTCTAAATACTTTAGACGCTCGCATCTTAGCTAAGCTTAAGGGTCATACCCAAGTGACTTCAAGATGCAGAATTCAGAGTTATCATCCAAACCTTTAGGCAAGGAAGATTGGCGAAGGAATGTAGACACCTTTCAAACCAATCTGACGCAGCCTATCTCTTATAAAAAAGAAGAGATTTGGATGAAGCTCCCGAAGGGCAAGTTAAAACAAGCTTTATGCTGCGTTAAATTGAACAGAGATAGATCATCATATTCCATTTGCCTTGCCTAAAGCTTGTTTTATTCTTGCTGAAACTCGCATCTTGAAGTTACTTGGGTATACAATACCGCCCCTTACAGTAAAGGACTTGTCATGAGCGAAAAAGACACCAATAGTGATGACGATTTTGCGCTATTTCAACAAGAAATGAAGGGCGTAAAAAGATTGTCACAGGATACCATAATCCAACAACCGAAAAAGAATTTACAACAAAAAGAAATTCGTCGAACATTCCGTGAAGCGAAGGATAATGAGTTTTATTTTTCTGACGAATTCGTACCACTATTAAATGAAGATGGTCCGACTCGTTACGCTCGTGATGATGTATCTAAATATGAGTTGAAGCGATTACGTCGTGGTGTCTATGTGCCCGATGTATTTTTAGACTTACACGGCATGACGCAAATGGAAGCTAAACGTGAGCTAGGCGCTATGATCGCCCATTGTGTAAAGGAAGGGATTGATTGTGCTAGCGTAATGCATGGCATTGGCAAACATATTTTAAAACAAAAAGTACCACTATGGCTGGCACAACACCCAGATGTTATGGCTTACCACCAAGCACCATTGGAGTTTGGCGGCAATGGCGCATTATTAGTATTGCTCAGTATTCCGGAGAAATAATCTATATACCCAAGTGACTTCAAGATGCAGAATTCAGAGCTATCATCCAAGTCTTTAAACAAGAAAGATTCGTGCAGGAATGTAATCACCTTTCAAATGAATCTGACGCAGTGTAAAGGCTTGGATGAAGCTCCCGAAGGGCAAGTTAAAACAAGCTTTATGCGGCGTTAAATTAAATAGAGATAGAATACTATGATCATATTCAATTTGCCTTGCCTAAAACTTGTTTTAATCTTGCTGAAACTCGCATCTTGAAGTTACTTGGGTATACAAGTAATTTAGGTATAAGGGAGACGACGTTAGCCTCCTTTAATGAAAATCTTGAATGCTCAAAACCATTACGGCTGAGCTTGCCATAACAACTGCCCTTTACGTGTATCGACATCGAAATCAATACAAGCAATACCTGAAGTAGGGAACATTGGGGGCGGAATGTCTGTGACAAAGTCTGCGGTTAAATACCCCACTAGAGGTAAGTGAGAAACTAACAAGATATTCTGCAAGAATTGTGTTTCTGCTAAAGCACACACGTACTCCACGACAGATTCAGAATCCCCATACGGTGTAATATCTGCACAGTCTTCAACCCTTTCCGCCTTTAATAAAGGTTCAATAGTTTGCCATGTTTGTTGAGCTCGTAAGTATGGGCTAACCAATACCAAATCAAACTCATCATAACCCTGCTCTTTACAATACTGCGCCATTTGATAAGAGCCATCTCGTCCTATTGAACTCAATGGACGCTCAGCATCCGATGCTGCAAAAGTTTCCGCATCACCATGGCGCATAATAAAAATTTGCATACTCAATCCTACATAACAACTTAAATATTGATCGAACCAGGTCGCCTAACAAAGCTAGACTTTAGTATAACAACTCCAAGATAAATATTATCTAAAATCGTAATTTTAAAATGAAAAAATGACAGAAATGATCACTTGACCACAATAATCGAGACTATTATTTGATTTCATCTTAATAACTCACATAAATCGTTTGCAGCCTAACGGCTAAGCGTCATAATTAATATACCCGAGTGACTTGGGTATATACCCAAGTGACTTCAAGATGCAGAATTCAGAGCTATCATCCAAGTTCTTAGACAAGGAAGATTTATGCGGAATGTAAACACCTTTCAATTAAATCTGACACTGGCTAAGAGCTTGGATGAAGCTCCCAAAGGGCAAGTTAAAACAAGCTTTATGCTGCGTTAAATTGAGCAGAGATAGAATCACTATGATCATATTCAATTTGCTTTGCCTAAAACTTGTTTTAATCTTGCTGAAACTCGCATCTTGAGGTTACTTGGGTATATATTCAAAGCCACATATGAAAGACGCACTAAGTCTTCTAACGGTTCATCGTTATTAGTGCCCTAAGGACTCATCTCAAGGAGTGTATCGTGCACATCAGTCCAAACGATCAAAAACAATATCGCCATATTACACTCAACAACCAATTGCGCGTATTACTCGTCCACGATCAACATGCGCAAAAATCCGCTGCTGCTCTAGCCGTTAACGTTGGTCACTTCGATGATCCTTATCATCGAGAAGGCTTAGCCCATTATTTAGAACACATGCTGTTCCTAGGGACAGAAAAATACCCTGCCATCGGCGAGTTTCAATCATTTATCAGTCAAAATGGTGGTAAAAATAACGCATGGACAGGTACTGAACACACCTGCTTCTTTTTTGATGTCGTTTCCGAAGCCTACCCAGAAGCATTAGATCGCTTCAGTCAGTTTTTTATTGCACCACTTTTCAATCAAGAAGCCTTAGAAAAAGAACGTCAAGCGGTAGAATCAGAGTTTCGTTTAAAACTTAAAGATGACATGCGACGCTTATACCAAGTGCATAAAGAAGTAGTTAACCCTGAGCATCCATTCGCTAAGTTTTCAGTCGGTAATGTTGAAACACTGAGTGATTTATTTGATGAGAATGGAGAACCAACAACATCCATTCGTGATGAAATTATCGAATTTTACCGTCAGCAATACTCTGCGGACTTAATGACTGTCACTTTAGTTGGCCCTCATTCACTCGCTCAATTAGAAGAAGCGGCCCACAACTATTTTACTCCCATCATCAATAATCAACGCTCAGGAAAAAGCATTAATATCCCACTGGTTCGCGAGCAAGATGCCGCAAAATTTGTTTGTGTCGAACCAGAAAAAGACTCCCGTAAATTGATGATGACGTTTAACTTTCCAAGTATGGACAAGTTTTACCAATCTAAGCCTTTATCTTATTTTGCCCATTTACTTGGTGATGAAAGTGAAGGTAGCCTACTTCAGCATCTTAAAACCAAAGAGCTGATTACTTCATTAACCGCTGGTGGTGGTATTAGTGGCAGTAATTTTCGAGAATTCTCGATCAGCTGTAGCCTCACTAAACAAGGCTTATCAGAAATTGAATATATTGTGCAGCGTATCTTTGAATTCATTGAGTTAATTCGCCAACAAGGACTTGCTGAATGGCGATATTGTGAAAAACAAGCGGTACTAGAATCTGCCTTCCGTTTCCAAGAAGCCTCGCGTCCCATTGATATTGCCAGCCACTTAGTCGTCAACTTACAAAACTACCAACCGGATGATGTCATCTATGGCGACTACATGATGAGTCATTACGATGAAGGCCATTTACGCCAACTACTACGCCATTTCACCCCATATAATATGCGCGTTATGTTGATCGCAAAAGGTTTGCAATACGATCGCCAAGCTAAATGGTACAACACGCCTTATTCGATTCGTTCGATTACTCAACAAGAGCTTGAAGCTTGGACACAACCAGAAAGTACAGGTGAGCTTAAACTTCCTGAGCCCAATCCCTACATTTGCTATGAACTTGATCCTGCACCGTTAGAAAGTGAATCAACCCTACCTGAGCTTATTGAAGATAAACCGGGCTTTCGTTTATGGCATCTACAAGAGCCAGAATTTCGCGTACCCAAAGGGCTTGCTTTTATCGCAATTGATAGCCCGCATGCCGTTTCAACAGCACGTACCATAGTCAAAACTCGCTTGTGTGTTGAAATGTTCCTCGACTCACTGTCTAAAGAAACCTACCAAGCTGAAATTGCCGGTATGGGTTACAACCTCTATGCACACCAAGGCGGCGTGACTTTGATGTTGTCAGGGTTCACACAAAAGCAAGCTCAATTACTCGATGTCATTATTGAACGTTTTGCCTCTCGCGAATTTAGTCAATCACGTTTTGATTCAATCAAGCGACAAATGCTACGTAATTGGAAAAATACCGCTAAAGATCGTCCCGTTTCTCAATTATTTAATGCGATGACCGGTATTTTGCAACCAAACAACCCACCCTACCCAGTACTGATTGAAGCATTAGAATCCATTGAAGTAGATGAACTACCTTCTTTTGTGAGTGCAATGTTGGCTGAATTGCATATTGAAATGTTTGTCTATGGTGATTGGACAAGGCAAGCAGCGACAAATCTGGCTACCAGCTTAAAGTTAGCGTTGCGTGTAAAAGACCAACAATACGAGGAATCACTGCGACCACTTGTGATGTTAGGTGACAGCGGAACCTTCCAGCGAGAAATTCATTGTGACCAAGCAGATTCAGCTTTGGTGGTGTACTACCAATCACCAGAAATTTCCCCCGAAAATGTTGCTCTATATACATTAGCTAACCATTTAATGTCAGCCGGATTCTTCCATGAAATTCGCACGAAGCAACAACTCGGCTATATGGTTGGCACAGGTAATATGCCACTTAATCGCCATCCTGGTTTAGCGCTGTATGTACAATCGCCCAATGCCGCACCTAGTGAGTTAGTCGCCTCAGTCGATGAATTTTTAAATGCCTTTTATATGGTGTTATTAGAGTTGAACGAACAACAATGGCAAAGCAGTAAGCAAGGCTTGCTCAATCAAATCATGTCACCAGACAGTAATCTACGTGCACGTGGTCAACGTCTATGGGTTGCGATTGGTAACAAAGATTATGAATTTAATAACCGAGAAATGGTCGTCGAAGAAATTTTGAAGCTAGACCGTAGCGAAATGATCCGCTTTGTCGTCAATACTTTAAAGCCAAGAACCGCCAACCGCTTAATCATGCATTCAAAAGGCACAGAGCATGCTGATGCACCCGATTTAGAGGCGGGATTAGAAATAGGTTCTATTGATGAGTTTCAATTGCGACCTAAAGATGTCGACTTAGGCTAGTTTCGAGTTTCGAGTTTCGAGTTTCGAGTTTCGAAAAAGTAAAAAGCTTTGCACTCAACATGCAAAGCTTTTTGTTTATTATCACCATTCAAATTTATACCCAAAGTAATTGGAGTTGCAGTGAGGCGGCAAGTGAAAGAGGCCCCATGAGCATAGCTCGCCTATGGCTTTCTTTATAAAAAGATAGAGGCGAAAGAACGCCGTCAACAAAGCTGCAGCTTCAAGTACAAAGGGTATAGACTATGGGTAGAACTTATCTCCTGTACCGGCACGAGTTAACAGCCCATCACACGGAGCAAAACGACTGCCGTATTTCTCAGCGTACTCGTTCATGGTATCGACTAATTTCACTGCGCCAATTTGATCAATATAACGGAATGGACCTCCAAGGAATGGTGGAAAACCAATACCGAAAATAGCACCAATATCACCATCTCTTGGGCTAGCAATAATACCATCATCTAAGGCTCGAACCGCTTCATTGATCATGAGAAGTACGCAGCGCATGGCGACCACTTCTTCATTAAGGATCGACTCAGGGCTAAGTTTAAGTAAGCGATAAACCGACTTATCAACTTCTTTCTTTTTGCCTTTATAGGTATAAAAACCTTTACCGCTCTTACGTCCTTTACGGCCATCTTTTAGCAAAGTATCAAACACATCTGGCGCTTTAAAACGTTCACCAAGTTCTTCAACTAGAATTGGGGTTATTTTAGCGCCGATATCAACGCCAACTTCATCAAGCAACGCAATTGGCCCAACTGGGAAACCAAAGTTGAGCAATGATTCATCAATATGTTCAATCGGCTCACCAGACAGCAAAATTTTTGCCGCTTCATTCATATAAGGCGCCAGAATTCGGTTAACGTAAAAACCTGCTTTATCTTTAACAACGATCGGCGTTTTACCTTGTTTACGAGCAAACTTCACCGTGGTTGCAATCACTTCCTCAGAGGTATCTTGGTGTGGGATCACTTCCACCAATGGCATTTTATCTACTGGACTAAAGTAATGCAGGCCAATCACATTCTCAGGTTTTGCCGCACCCTGAGCAATTTTACTAATTGGTAATGATGATGTATTAGTAGCAAAAATAACGCCTTTTTTAGCTTGGGCCTCAATATCACGCACCATGCTTTGTTTTAATGACAAGTCTTCAAACACCGCCTCAATTACCATGTCTTTTTGACTAAAGCCCGTAAAGTCCGTGCCACAAGAAATAGCCTGCATCTGCTTTTGTAATTGAGCTTTACTAATAGCGCGACGTTTCAGCAACTTAGTTAATAAGTTATAACTGTAGTTCATGGCATGTAACACACCATCATTCGAGACATCTTTAAAGCGTACTGGCACATTCGCTTTAGTAGCAGAAACATAGCCAATACCTGCCCCCATCAAACCACCACCAAGAATGCCCACACCTTGAACATTTTTAGGTTGTGCTGAGCTACCAAAATCTTTTTTCATTTCGGTAGTCGCAAAGAAAATAGAACGTAAAGCGCGAGATTCAGAAGTCATGACCAACTTACCAAATTCTTGCGCTTCTTTCGCTAAACCTTCTTTGATACCTTTCTCAAGACCGTATTGAATCACTTGTAAAATAGCTTTAATTGCTGGGTAATTGCCACGGCTCTTTTGATTGGCTTTTTTAGCCGCTTGTTCAAAAATCACCTTACGACCAAACCCCGTATTGGCCATTAAGGACTCTTTGATATCTTTCTTAGCTTTACGCTTAGATTTACTAATAAATTGTTGTGCAGCTTGCAACAAGATAGATTGCGGCACACAAGCGTCTGCTAAACCTAATTTTAATGCTTTCTTCGCGCGTAATTGCTTACCAGTTAAAATCATATCCAGGCTATCAAGTAAACCCACAAGACGAGGTAAACGTTGAGTACCACCCGATCCTGGCAATAAACCAAGTTGTACTTCAGGTAGACCTAAACGCGTCGCATCACTATCACTACAAACACGATAGTCACAAGCGAGCGCTAACTCCAAACCGCCTCCTAGACAAGGGCCATGAATCGCCGCCACAATGGTAAATGGTAGTGATGAAAGACGATTAAACATCTCTTGGCCTTGAGTCGCTAAGCTTTCCGCTTCTTGCGCAGATTGGCAAGCATCCAGCATTCGAACATCGGCACCAGCAATAAAGTTATCCGGTTTTAAAGAGTGGATGATCATTCCTTTGATATCAGATTTCTTTTGCTCTAACTGCTCAAAAATCGCCTGCATTTGTTCAGCAAACTCTGCCTGGAGAGTATTCATTTTTTCATTAGGTACATCCACCGCAAGCCAAGCAACTTGGTTATCATCCACGGTTAAAGTAAACGCATTATTGGTTGAAGCATGCTCTGCTGAAAGTTGATTATCCATAGTCATTATTCCACTCCTTCCATCTGTGCTTCATTTTTTTCAGCTTCTAATTTATCAACTTCTAGAATAACAGCAGCCCCTAAACCGCCGGCCGCACATGCAGTAGTTAATGCTAAGCCTCCGCCTCGACGTTTTAACTCACGTAAAGTTTGAGTCATTAAGCGTGCGCCAGTCGCAGCAAATGGGTGGCCGTAAGCTAATGAGCCACCAAGTACATTAAATTTATCCATATCAATGACGCCGATTGCTTTATCGCGACCAAGTTTTTCTTTGGCAAAAGTTTCTGAGGCAAACATTTTCACATTAGCAAGCGTCTGAGCAGCGAAAGCTTCATGCATCTCAATCAAGTCAAGATCGTCAAGCTCAAGCCCTGCTCTATCAAGAGCAATAGGAGTGGCATAAGATGGGCCCATTAACATATCTTCTTCTACTTGAATTGCTGAGAAAGCATAAGAACGAATATAACCCAGCACTTCTAAACCAAGTTCTTTCGCTTTACTTTCACTCATCATCAATACCGCCGCGGCACCATCGGTTAGCGGTGTACTGGTTGCTGCGGTCACGCTACCAAAATTACGGTCAAAGGCTGGACGAAGTTTGGCATATTGCTCAATCTGTGAATCTTGACGAATATTATTATCTTGATGAATCCACTCTTTATAAGGCTCAGGATAGGCAGTCATGACTTCATCTTGAATTAAACCATCTTCCCACGCTTGCGCTGCTAAAGTATGAGAACGGTGTGCTAATGCATCTTGATCTTCTCGGGCAATTTGATGAGATTTCGCCATTTGCTCGGCCGTTTGCCCCATTGATAAACCAGTCGAATATTCGGCAACGGCAGGTGGAACAGGCATAAGGTCTTTGAAAGATAACTTACGTAAAATCGATAACTTTTGAGGTAGGGTTTTTGCTTTACTCAGTTCTAATAAGCTTTGTGCAAGCGGCTTAGACACACCAATAGGAAGAACGGATGAAGAATCTGCCCCACCAGCAATCCCGATTTCAATATTGCCAGCCACAATGCTTTCAGCAACATTGATTGCAGATTGGAAACTCGTCGCACAAGCACGCGTAACGCTGTAAGCATCCGTTGAAACATTCATACCAGTGCCAAGTACTATTTCACGGGCAATATTAGGTGCTGCTGGCATTTGAACGACTTGACCAAATACCACTTGATCGACAAGTTTAGGGTCAATTTGAGTACGAGCAAGTAATTCACTCACCACCATTTTACCAAGATCAACCGCTGGTACTTCTTTAAAAGCAGTGCCTTGACGAGCAAATGGGGTTCGAAGACCGGAAACAATAGCGATTCGGTCACCATTGCGAGCTTTTACTTCCTGATGAGTCATATTCTTTCCTTTTTAATGTCCATATCTTTACGTTTCTAATTGCTTAACCGTAAAGAAAAATCACGTGGTCAGACCTCTGATTGTATACAAAGCTTTTTAAACATCAAACTAAAGAGGTCAGTTTACTAAAGTACAAATAAAAACTTGTGACATAAACAATCAAATACAGAATTAACAGTAAAACAACGCCACACATTCAGAAACACCACAAATGATCAGCAATTTTTACCTTTTCCTCTTCCTTTCTACAGCAAAAGCAAACACACTAATCATAATAAAGGCAATTTTAAGGATTTAGATGGCCATTTCTAAAATATTTGGAAAGAAAAAAGACCATAGCACGGTCAATAAGGATATGAATAAACAAAAACGTTATGAGTCCCTAGTTAGGGCGTACCATCGCGATTTATATCGTTATGCGTATTGGTTATGTAAAGACCAGCATATTGCCGAAGATCTGGTGCAAGAAACTTGTCTGCGTGCTTGGAAAGCCATCGATAGCCTAAAAGATGAGAAAGCTGCAAAGCCATGGTTGATTACTATTTTACGGCGTGAAAATGCTCGGCGATTTGAACGTAAACAATTCGATTTAGTCGATATTGATGAGCCAGGTAATAGTGGTAAAACAGATGATAATGAGCATCATCAGCAAAAATGGTTACAGAAACAAATCATGAATCTAGATATTGAATATCGAGAACCATTATTCTTGCAAGTGGTTGGAGGGTTCACTGGTGATGAAATTAGCCAAATCCTTGATCTCAATAAAAACACCGTGATGACTCGTTTATTCCGTGCTCGCAATCAAATCAAAGAGCAACTTGATGCAACTTCACCATCTCAGGGGGCCATACATGGATGATTTAGAATTTAGACGCCGTTTACTCTCTGATCCGAATGATAAGAGTGATGATATTTTGGCTGAACTTCGTACTAATCCACAGAATAAAAATTATGTCGAAAGCCTGCAAGAACTAGATAAAAAAATCGAACAAGCATTCAAAGTCGAAGTGCCTGATGACTTGGCAGATAAAATTATTTTCCAAAATGCTTCTATCAAGCCTACATTGCATCTAACCAGCAAAGCTTGGGCTTTAGCAGCTTCGATTATCTTTACTTTCGGTTTATTAATTGGCCAAGTCAATTGGGGTAACTTACTCATCAAACCCGCCTATGCTCAGCTCGATAAAATGGCTATCAATCATATTCTTGATGAAGAACCATTTATTGCCAATATGAATGAAGGAAGTACTAAACAAGAGATACAATCAAAACTCAATGTATATTCTTATCAGCTTAATGGTGATTTTCCATATCATATCTATTACTTGAATCATTGTGGTTTTAGCCAAGAGCACCATGCTCTACATATGGTATTTCAAGGTAAACAAGGCCGTGTTACTGCATTTGTTTCAAACATTGAAGCTAAGCAAACCAGTCAGTTTACGCAAGATAATATGCAAGGTGAAATCATACCGCTTACCCAAGGTAGCTTAATACTGGTTGGCGAAAAAGGTGAAGATATTGCCGCTTTATCGCAAAAAATTGCGCCGATGTTTCACTTTAACCAATAAAATTTAATAAAAAGCCACCATCGAGAATATAGTAACTACTGTCTCATTAAGTTGATAAGTAGTTACTATTACTTAAAAATGAACCAATCCATTAAAATCAAACACTTACCATACCCACACCATTTAGACCAATTCATACAGTAAATACCACCCCACAAGAAACCACGCAGCAGCAAATAAAAACACCAAAACCATTAACATTGAATTCACGTAAATTAACCGAAATTAGCATCACATTCCCTACTTTTAGCAGATTTTAATCAATGGTCGGATATGTTAAACACTTTGTTACTCCCATAATGCGCCTCCTTTATAAGATCCATCCCATTTTCAAACGCAACACGAAAATAAAACAAACCATAAAGTAGGTATTATCCAATGAAAAAGTTGAATGTGTTCACCACATCCACTCTTGCAAGCGCTTTATTAATCGCATCGCCATCTGTTTTTGCTGCAGGTTTTCAAATTGCAGCTCAGTCTGCAACAGGTGTGGGACGCGCATACGCTGGTGACGGTATCATTGCCGATAATGCCTCTGTAATGGCAATTAACCCGGCTGCCATGGCGTTATTTGATAAAACTTCTTTCACTATGGGCGCAACGGCAATTAAACCCAAAATCTCAGTGAGTGATGGTACTTACAATAGTAGCCTTAATGGCTCAAGCAATATGCCTGTTAGCTATGATGACGCAGGTAACCTCGCAGTCGCACCTAACATGTTTTTAGTTGTACCTCTCGATGATAAATGGGCCGTAGGTGCTGGTTTATATTCTAACTTTGGTACGGAATCTGAATTTGATTCTTCATTCCCAGGTGAATATGGTGGTACATCGAGTATAATCAGTGCTGAATTAGCACTAGCGGCTTCTTATCGCGTCAATGACCAATGGAGTTTTGGTGCAGGCTTAGACATTATCTATGGTCATGGAGAGTTTAAACGAAGCTTAGCCGTTGATGGTAATACCGATATCACAATTGATGTACCAGGAGTACCTTCAGGATTAGACCCTAGTTTTCCAGTAAATGTAAATAGAACTATTAATGCTGTAGACGTAGATGCATCTGGTGCAGGCCTTGGTTGGAACATTGGTACCACGTACGAGCTCAACGAAAATAACCGTTGGGGTATTTCTTACCACGCTAGTCCTGAAATTCATGCTAAAGGAAAAATTGATGGCCCAGCTGGGATCACTCTTGCCGATGAAATCGTGGTGCCTTTACCTGGTTTTGCACAGATCTCTGGTTACAATCGCTTTGAAGGCACTAAGTTTGCCATCAGCTACACGGTTCAATGGACAGACTGGAGCAAGTTTGATGAATTAGCGACTGCTGGACCTGATATCTCACTACAAAAATTTGAGTGGAAAGATACTTGGAGCTATACGATTGGCGGTACTTACTACTTAAATGATAAATGGACACTACGCACTGGTTATATGTTTGACCAAGGTGCTCAAGATGAAATCACTACCATTGCAGTTCCGGATTCAAACCGTAACTGGTTATCTGCTGGTTTCTCTTATGCGCCAACTAAAGACTCAAGCATCGACTTTGGCTTCACTTATCTATTAGGCGTTGATGTTGATGCCCATGAAGAGCACGAAGGGATTTCAAGTATTGATGCCGTAACACATACTGATGCCATCATCACAGGTGTTCAATACAACAAAACATTCTAATTTAAACTCTAAAGCTCAAGCCTTACTGCAATTATGTAGTAAGGCTTTTTGTTTAATTACTATTTAATTTCTTATGTAAATCACCCTTAGTAATCATGCCCTAAGTACTCTTCTAAAAGATCTTCATCTAAAGCTGGCTCTGGCTGTTTACTGATTTCCGCTTTAAAGTCTTGATGCTGTATGTAAATACTTTTACTTAATTTATAAGGATCTGGAGAATTACGTAGCAATCCTTCTTGGCTTATTAGTTCATAGCGTGACTCTAATCCTTGAAATGCCCACTTGCCAGCCTTTTGCCAGAAGGTTAGCCAGTTTAAAGGGATGTACAAGCCATCGATAGTATCAGCAGCATCGCGCACTGTGACAGGGCCGTAAGCTGGCAACATTAGATAGGCTCCATTACCAACTCCATAATGCCCTACTACATCACCAAACTCTCGACTAGTACTGGATATATTAGCCATCGATGCAACATCAATGAAACCGAGCAAACCAATCGTACTGTTGATCCAAAAACGGCTAAAATTCTCCACCGCTTGGTCACCATTGCCCATCAGTAAGTTATTCACTGCATTCGCCGGCTCATCAAGGTTGTTTAAAAAATTATTCAGTCCAGTATGGATTGGCCAGGGTGTCCATTCCATGTAGACAATAGACAACGGCCGAACAACATAAGGATCGAGCACCTCAAAGTTAAAATCCCACATCAAACGGTTGAAACCTTCAAAGAAGTCACCATCATCATGATCTGTGGTCGATTTCTCCGAGGAAGTAACCGTATTATTTGGAGTGGTAGAGGCTTGTTTTTCAGGCGTAGAGCTACAGCCTAGCATCAGAGTTGATGAGAGGAAGATAAGCGAAAATGAATAATTGTTTTTTATATCACCCAAGCCGCTACATCCTATGTTAGCTTAAAAAATTATTAACTTATCCCCAAATCAGAAACCTCAACAAAACTGCTGCTTCAAGTATAAAGGGTATAAAAAAAAGGCAACGTAATTCAATACATTGCCTTTCTATAATTAAAGAAGAATATGCAATAACGTTAATTGTATTGCATCTTAATGTTAATTATCAATATTTCTTCTCAATTGAAATTACCGCATCATCACCAAGATGAATTGGCAAACTTTCACCATGCCAATCACCTTCACGAGTAGCGACATTACCATCACTATCAATACGAGCTTTCACCATGATGTCAGACAAGCTTGATAACTTACGGCTTTCAATCATGCTGTTACTATCATCTAAAACTACGGTCACAGGGAATTGTGAGATTGGGTAACGTGCTGCCGCAACCGGCATAGGTGCACCATCCGCAGTATGTACAGAGACAATCAACACACCTGATTCTGGTAATTTCACTTCTGGTGATAAAGAGACCGTGACCTTAACCGGTGTGCCTTGGTAGGTTTTTTGCTCTGGATGATTCGTTGCATCTAACTCACGCTGAGCCGTTTTAATACTACGAGAAAGCATGTCGTAGCGGTCATCATCTTTTCCGATCTTATCTTGAAGCGCTTTCCAGTAGTCGATAGCTTTGGCGTAATCACCACTTTCATAGGCACTAAACGCCAATAATGAATAGACACGCAGGTCGACATCAGGCTGTTTTATTAATTGCGCTAAAATCGAATCGGCTTTTTGTAAATCAACTTGATCCGATGAGAACATTAACGCTTGAGCTAGGCTTAATTGCACATCTTGATTATTCGGCATCAAATTATCGGCTTTAGTCAATGCACCTATCGCGGTTTCAATATCACGATTCGCCAAGCCAATACGACCGAGTAATACCCAGCCCGTCGCATCGTCTGCATTATATTGCAAGCGAGAACGTAGCGCTAAAGTCAGATCCGTCATCTCCTGCTCAGTTAATTCAACACCTTGAGGGTTCATCAATTTTTGAGATAAGACAGGTAAGTTATTTTCAACTTGTTTCCAATGGGCAACCTTACTATGCGCACCATATAAGGCATACACCCCATAAGAAGCGATCGCCATAAAGATCACTAAAGGTATTGCCATCCACTTCACTGCAGCAGAATCTGTCTTTTGCTGTTCAGCAACCGGAATATCATCTAATAAAGACTGTTTTAAATCTAAAACCAGATCATCTTTATTACCGACAATACCGGCCTGGTCTTCAGACTCTAATTCTGCTAAACGATCACGAAAAAACGCTTTATTTAAATCATCACGTTGTTCCGCTTCATCAACCTCTTTAGGCTTTAATAGTGGGTATAAAACAAACACGCAAGAGATGGCGAGTAAGATAATTGTTCCAATCCAAAATGCTATCATGAATCACTGCCCTTCTTGTCGTTTGAATCAGATTCTTCTAAAAGCTCTTTTAAACGTTGCTCTTGTGCTTTATCCAATGATGTTGAATTTTTCACTTGAGCAGCGGCTGATTTTCGTCGGCTACGTATCACAATAAAACCGAATCCAAAGATCACTATGCCTAATGGCGCAAGCCACAAAACTGCCGTTGATGGAGTTAATGGTGGATTGTAGGTTACGAAATTACCGTAGCGTGCCACCATGTAATCAACGATCTCTTGCTTAGACTGACCGTCTTTTGTCATTTGATAAACTTTCAAACGCAGATCTTTTGCCAATTCCGCATTGGAATCTGAAATGGAGTTATTTTGACACTTAGGACAACGAAGCGTATGGCTTAACTCTTGAAACTGTGCTTCTTGCTCTGGTGTATCAAAATCAAACACTTCAATCGCAGACATCGCTGGTACGGCAAATAACATGCATAGCAGCATTAATAGTGAAGATTTTTTCATCATTGGGCACGCTCCATCGGAATTGGCTGCAATGGTGTTTTTTGACCTTCTAGTTTGTTATACAAAGGCAATAAGGTTTCGTTCCAGTTTTCAACATTCACATCACCCACGTGGCGATATTGAATATGGCCATTGGCATCAATCAGGAAGGTTTCTGGTGCACCGTAAACTCCAAGATCTAATCCAAACATCCCACTACCATCGAATAGCACGACTTGATATGGGTTACCAAGATCCCTCAACCATTTTTTAGCTTTTTCACGGTCATCTTTGTAATTCAAACCAACAATTTTTACGCCTTGCTCTGAAAGCTTATTTAAAAACTGATGCTCAGCATAACAAGTTGGACACCAAGTCGCCCACACGTTAAGTAGCAAAGGTTGTCCTTGAAATAAGCTTTGATCATAGGTTTTATTTTCTTGGAATAAATCTTCTAACTTAAATTCAGGTACTGTTTTACCAACCAATACTGATTCTAATTTGGTTGGATCATCACCATCAGCATTACGAGTGAGCTGCGTGGCAAACACCACAACCAAGATGGCAAATAATGCCAAAGGTGCAAACAAGATTTTACGGTTCATGGTTACGCCTCCTTCTCGGCTGATTCCGTTGATTTAGCAACTTTTTTACGGAATCGATAACGTTTGTCACTGATCGCTAACGCACCACCAATCGACATCAAAATAGCACCAAACCAAATCCAGCGAATAAACGGTTTATAGTAGATTCGAACTGCCCATGCATCCGTTCCTTCTAAACGCTCACCCATTGCAACATACAAGTCACGAGTGAAACCGCGGTCAATTGCTGCTTCAGTCATCATTGAACGAGCCGTATGATAGAAACGTTTTTCAGCATGCAGTTCGTTTACATAGTTACCATCTTCACTGATGATGAAATCGGCAATAAAACCTTCATAGTTCGGGCCGTCATGGTCACGTACACCAGCAAAATCAAACTGATAACCATGAATTTCAAACTTATCTCCAGGTGCTAAACGGACATCACGTTCAATGCTGTAGTTTTGTACCATCGCAATACCAATGATCGTGACAGCAAGTCCAATATGACCCAGCATCATCGCCCAATGGCTACGTTGCAACTTAGTTAAACCTTTAAAGAAGGTATGACGGTGTGTCGCACGTTGGTGTAATTCAAAGCCGTGCATCGTAAAGATCCAAATCGCCATGAACCAACCCAGTGTAGCAAGCGGCATAAATTGCTTAGACGAAATTAATGCAATCGCCGTTGCGCCAACCACTGAGACTACCAGTGACACAAGCATCGGTACTTTCACTTCCGATAAATTATCACGCTTCCAACGTACCATTGGACCAATACCAAGGATCAAGGTAAATGGCACAATTAACCAAGTGAATAAAGTATTAAAGAATGGCGCACCAATCGACACTGACCCCATACCAATTTGCTTATGCACTAGAGGTAACAAGGTACCAATTAATACGACGACTAAAGCGGCAATCAACAAAATATTGTTGGATAACAAGGCGTTTTCACGTGAGATAAGTGAGTAGTTACCACGCACACGCACTGACGCGCCTTTGAGTGCAAACAGCAATAGTGAGCCACCAATAACTAACGCAAGGAAAGCGAGAATAAACATACCGCGAGCAGGGTCCGATGCGAATGAATGCACCGAAACCAAGATGCCAGAACGGACCAAGAAAGTCCCCAACAAGCTCAACGAGAACGCACTGATCGCCAGTAATACTGTCCAAGCTTTAAAGGTGCCGCGTTTTTCGGTTACCGCCAATGAGTGCATCAAAGCCGTACCCGCTAGCCAAGGCATGAAAGAGGCGTTTTCCACTGGATCCCAGAACCACCAGCCGCCCCAGCCTAATTCGTAGTATGCCCACCATGAGCCTAGTGCGATACCAATAGTCAAAAATACCCATGCCGCAGTTGTCCAAGGACGAGACCAACGGGCCCAAGCGGTATCTAAACGACCAGTCATTAATGATGCAATAGCAAATGAGAATGCGACCGAGAAACCAACATAACCCATGTACAACATTGGTGGGTGAATAATTAAACCCGGATCTTGTAATAGTGGGTTTAAATCACGACCATCAATCGGGAAGTAAGGCAAGGTACGTAAGAATGGGTTCGATGTCAGAATGATAAATAGCAAGAAACCAATTGAAATCATCCCCATCACAGCTAATACGCGAGATACCGATTCTTGCGGCATTCCGCGACTAAACGTTGCTACTGCAACTGTCCAGATAGCTTGAATAAGTACCCAAAGTAACAAAGAGCCTTCGTGTGCGCCCCATACCGCGGTTAAGCGATAATACCAAGGCAGTAAACTGTTCGAGTTACTTGCCACATACTGCAAAGTAAAGTCATTACTGTAAAATGCCCAAAGCAGCGTCCCAAATGAAAACGCTAGTGTCAAAAACATCCCCCAAGACAGAGGACGTGCCATGCCCATTAAAGTGCGATTATTAACACTCGCACCATACATAGGCAATGCACTTAATAAAATAGAAAACCCTAATGCAAGAATTAAGGCAAAATGTCCAAGTTCAGCAATCATTGCACTTATTCCTGATTTTTCATGGTGTGGGTTTCATAGTCATAATCAGCATTATGGCCTTTATTCATGGCATCTTCGATTTCGGAAGGCATGTAGTTTTCATCATGTTTAGCCAATACTTCAAATGCTTCAATAGTTCTTTCATCAACCAGTGTACCTTGAGCAACGATGCCCTGACCTTCACGGAATAAATCCGGCAGAATACCTTCATAAGTCACAGTAACTGTAGGACCAATATCTTTTAGATCAAAGCTCACTTTCAACGAATCTGGATCACGCTTAACCGATCCTTCAACCACCATACCACCGATACGTAAACGCTCTCCGACATGAGGCATAGTGCCATCTGGTTTGCCATTGACTAACTCAGATGGCGTATAAAATAAATTCATATTCTGATTAAGCGCATACATGGTTAAACCAACCGTACCTGCTACACCAATCAGAATAGCCAAAATGATTGCGAGTCTTTTTTTGCGTCTAGGTGTCATAGTGTGTTTTCCATCTTTTTCGCCGCTTGACGACGTTCTTCACGGTCAATTTTTTGTTGAATTTCTTTCAATAAAGCTTTGCCATCTGAAACACTTTTCCAGTACACAACCAACATACTAAAAAATGTAATTCCAAAAGAAGCCCAAACATAAGCGGCATACCCACCCATGTTTAAAAAATCACTAAATGAGTCAAAGTACATTTATTTCACCTCTGCTGATTTTGAGCCTTTGGCTGCATTTTGTTTTACCAATTGCAAAACCCAAGGGCGGTGACTTTCACGGCGAATTATTTCAGTACGGAAACGAACCATAGTGACCGCACCGAAGAAGAAGGCAAAACCAAAAATATTACACAGTAAAGGCCATAGCATGTCTGGAGCAATAGAAGGCTTACCAATCTTGGTTATGGTGGCACCTTGATGTAAGGTATTCCACCACTCTACTGAATAGTGGATGATAGGAATATTGACTACCCCAACAATTGCCAAAATACCGGCAGCTTTTGCTGCGGTTTTTTGATCATCAAAAGCGTGATAAAGTGCAATTACACCTAGGTAGAGAAACAATAAAATTAGTTCAGAAGTTAAGCGAGCATCCCACACCCACCAAGCGCCCCACATTGGTTTCCCCCAAACCGCACCAGTAATGAGAGCAATAAAAGTATAAACCGCACCTATTGGTGCCATCGCAGAAGCCGCCATATTCGACAA
The DNA here is from genome assembly GCF_002218005.2 of Vibrio algivorus. Lineage (GTDB taxonomy): Bacteria > Pseudomonadota > Gammaproteobacteria > Enterobacterales > Vibrionaceae > Vibrio > Vibrio algivorus. Next base: position 823,982 of record NZ_AP018678.1, on the reverse strand, counting down.
CTTAAGCTGCCAAACTAAGCCAATAAATGCGGCAATTGCCATTGACATATAAATGCCCATCGACCAGATAGCAGAAGGTACATGAATATAAATAATGCGAAAGCTATCGCCCTGTTGGTAATCGGCAGGCGCAAAAGCAAGCCCCCAAATGGTACCTACTAGCAATAACCCAAATGCCAAGACAGAAAACCAAGGCAATAACGTTCCGCATAGCTGATAGGTTCTTTCAGCTTTTGCGTATGGATGTAACCATTTCCACATTTTGCTTCTCACTTTGTTTTGTAGGCTATGTTTGCTCTACTTTATAATTTTTAACTTAAATCATATTCGCTTGCCGTTGATCCACCACAAGCACCATTTATCATTAATGGATTTATTATTAATTCACACTGATGCGTAACGATGCGCTAATCGCAAATGGAGTCAAAGTTGCTGCGCCAAGTAACATTGCCCCCAGAATCGCTAGTTGACCTGAATAACCAAAACCACTTGTCGCGGCTTCAATTGCAGAAGTGGCAAAAATAAGAACCGGAATGTATAAAGGTAAAACCAGCAAGCTTAACAGTACACCACCTTTTTGTAGCCCCACCGTTAGCCCAACACCAATCGCACCAATAAAACTTAAGGTCGGCGTACCAAGTAGTAAGGTAACCACCACAGCCAACCAAGTCTGAAAATCTAGCGATAACAGGACCGCGAGTAACGGACTAATTAAAATTAAAGGCAACCCGGTTAACAACCAATGAGCAATCACTTTAGAGATCACCACTAATGGCAAAGGAATTGGCAATAGCATTAATTGCTCTAATGCCCCATCATTAAAATCATCTCGAAATAAGCGCTCTAAAGATAACAGAGCCGAAAGCAATGCTGCTACCCAAATGATGCCAGCTGCAATACGTGCTAACAAATTCGGCTCTGGACCTATACTTAAAGGAAAAAGCGTAATAACAATAATAAAGAACCACAGAGGGTTAAATACATCGGCTTGACGACGATAAGCAATTAATAACTCGCGACGAATAATGGCCAGCATACTTGAGATCATTATTTACTCTCCCAACCGAATGGTTTTAAGTTGATCCATTTCGGCAAACATATCTTGGTGAGTGGTAAACAGTACCATCCCTCCCTTCTGCGTATGCTCCATAAACAAAGCTTCAATCACTTTAATGCCTTGCTTATCGATGGCAGTCAATGGCTCATCTAAAATCCAAAGTGGGTGACGGCTTAACCATAAACGTGCTAGTGCTACACGTCGTTGTTGCCCTGCCGATAACTTACCCGCTGGAATATCTTCTTTACCTGCCAAGCCAACTTTGGCCAACGCCATCCAAATGTCATCTTCTGTGACGTCTGTTGAGCCATTTAGTTTCTGATAAAATGAAAGATTCTCAAATGCAGTCAGTTCTTTTTTGACACCAGTTTGATGTCCGATAAATAATAAATCTTGATGAAAGGCATCGCGGTCTTTACGAGTTTCAACGCCTTTCCAAATAATTCTTCCGGCTTCACTATCACCTAAACCAGTAATAATTCGCAGCATCGTGGTTTTGCCCGAACCATTACGACCCTCAACCTGGACGAGATCACCAGCTGACACAGAAAAGCTTATTGACTCAAATAATTCTCTGTCATCACGAATCGCTGTTAAATCACGCACTTCCAGCATATATCTTCATCTATAGTTAAAGTTAAGGGGGCGCTTATGTTACCACAGGAAAACACTCTCGGAAGAGTTAACATGTAAAGCATCTAACGAATGTTCAGGTAATCACAAAAATAACCAAAATACGGCTTATTCTGTGAATAAAAACACAACGTCAGGTATAAATCCCTTATCGATAATAACGGACTGACATATCATACCCATAACCCTAAAGAGGTATAGTGGTTATCAACTGAGGTTTTAATGATTTGAGTCAAAGTTGGCTATATACCCAATCATAAAAAAATAAAAGTGATCCCATTATTAATCACACACGTAATACAGGTATCAATTGTTATTAGGTATTTGTCATTATGTATCCAGTCATTCAACAGCTAGGTGTTCAAAAACACGCTGGCAAGAAGATAACAATGAGAGCGGAAATCAACGACCATAATGAAGTGACACCACCGCTAGAGCAGTGGTTATGTGATATTGCCAATCAAAGAGACAAGCAGGCTTTTCAACGTCTGTTTATTTGGTTTGCGCCTAAAATACAGCGTTTTGGCATCAAACAATTCAATAACCCTGAAACGGCTAAAGAATTATTACAAGACACCATGACGAATGTGTGGCGTAAAGCTCATTTATTCGACATGGAAAAAGGCGCTGCCACCACTTGGGTATACACCATAATGCGTAACACTTCTTTCGACATGCTCCGTAAAATGCGCACTCACAAAGAAGATCAACTAAGTGATGATATTTGGCCACTCGTTGAAGCAGAAACAACCGAAACCCTCAGTTTTGATGACCACTTAATGAGTAAGAAAATTGAGCGATACCTTAGTCGACTTTCTCATGATCAACGCCAATTGATTGAAGGCATATACTTCAAGGATCTATCACAAGAGCAACTCGCTACCCAGTTTAATATTCCTTTAGGCACTGTGAAATCACGTTTAAGACTGGCAATCGCTAAATTGAAACATCTTATGGGAGAAAATTCATGAGACACCATCCAACACATGAATTAATGACCGTTTTCGCAAGTGGTGAGCTACCAGCATCATTGAGCATCGCCGTCGCAGCCCATCTTGAATTATGTCATGACTGTCAAACCCTTGCCGATCGCATTACTCAACAAGCTGCTCAGCAGGAATTCACTACACCGTCATCGACACCTTCTCAGCAAGATCATGAAGATGATTTCGCTGATATGATCGCGCAAATCACTCAAGATGATGCTCTATTAGATACCTTGTTTGATACCACCGAAACAGCAGAACAGACTATAGAATTTAAAGGCCAGCACTACACCTTGCCAAGAGCACTACAATCTCTGGTACTACAAAAACCGCAAAAGCTCGGCAAACTGACTCGTTCTCGAATTGACTTACAGGAAGGTAGTCTTAAAACCAGCTTATTACATATTGAACCCGGTGGTAGTGTTCCTATGCATACCCATAGAGGGTTTGAACTAACATTATTACTTGATGGTGAATTTGAAGATGAAATGGGTAAGTATCAAAAAGGTGATTTTATTTGGCTAACCGGAGAACATGAGCATACTCCAACGACCACAACCGGGTGCTTATGCTTCACGGTATCAAATGATGCGTTGCAATTTACTCAAGGGATTTCAAAGCTACTGAACCCTATCGGGCAATTTATTTATTAACCTCCGTTGATTTTACTAGGCAGCAAGGAGTAGCCATAGCATGAAACAACCAGAACAAAAGCCGCAAATTGGAATTAGTGCCTGTGTCGCCGGAGAGCAAGTGCGCTTTGATAAAGGACACAAGCGTTCTGATTTTTGTATGAGTCAACTCGCTCCTTTTGTTAACTACCAAACTTTTTGCCCAGAAGTAGCGATTGGCTTGCCAATCCCCCGCCCCACCATTCGTCAGGTTCAACTAGGTGACGAAATACATGTCAGCCGTCCTGATGGAGATGGCGATGTCACACAAGACTTAATCAAGTACGGTCAAACAGTGGCCAGTAAAATCGATCACCTTAGTGGATTTATTTTTTGTCAAAAAAGCCCGAGTTGTGGCATGGAAAGAGTAAAAGTTTATCAAGAAGACGGTAAAGGCAGTACCGCCTCTGGCATAGGCTTATTCGCCAAACAAATCATGACGCTTAATCCGAATCTACCTTGTGAAGAAAACGGTCGTTTAATGGATCCGGCACTACGGGAGAACTTTATGATTCGTGTGTTTACCTATCGCCATTGGCAAGATTTATTAGCCTCTGGGTTAACTAAACACAAACTAATTGAGTTTCATAGCGAACGTAAATATTTGCTAATGAGTCACCATCTCATTAGCTATAAAGAAACCGGCCGCCTACTTGCCCGTGCTGATCTCACACTAGAAGAAATGGCACAACAATATATTACGTTATTAATGTCGGGGTTAAAGCATGTGGCAACGCATAAAAGCCACACCAATACGCTGCAACACCTGCAAGGCTACTTCAAAAAAGTCCTAACAAAACAGCAAAAAAGCGAGCTATCCACTCATATTAATGACTTCCGTGCCGGGTTAGTTCCCTTATTGGTGCCACTCACTTTGATTAATCATTATCTAAAAGAATTTCCTCAACAATATTTAGCGGCTCAAGTGTATTTATCACCCTACCCACAAGAGCTTAAATTGCGCTACATCTGAAATTGTTGTTTTTCTTTATATAAAAAATTTATCAGCAAAAAGGTAAACCATGAATCTTGTTTGGTTTCGCAATGATCTGAGAGTCGACGATAACCCAGCCCTATACCACGCTATAAAAGCGGGTAAGCCATTTCACGCTTTGTTTATTTCCACGCCTTTACAATGGCAACAGCATGATATGGCACCAATAAAAATTGATTTGATTGAAAGACATATCAACTTACTGTCACAGCAACTAGGTTTGCATGGCATTCATTTTAAACACATTGAAGCCAGTGACTTTGCCGAGCAAGCACAAGCGCTCATCGCATATTGTCAGCAGCAACGTATTGAAAATATTTTTGCTAATCAAGAAGTTGAACTTAATGAACAACAGCGTGACCAAGTTTTATTAGATCATGGCTTATCCTTAACGCTGTTTGAATCTGACGTGATTGTCTCTAAAGGCGCTGTTCTCAATGGTCAGAACGAAATGTACAAAGTATTTACGCCATTTAAAAAAGCGTGGGCAAGTTCATTAGCAAGAACCCATGCCGCTCCTTTACAAGTTTCCTTGCCATCATTAAAACCTGTTAGCAACCCTGTCATTACGTTTAACATTACTAAGCAAGATTCTACCAAGTGGCCTTTGGCGAATACCGTATTGCAGCAAGTGCTTCCGAATTTTCTAACCACTAAATACCAAGACTACCATCAAGACCGAGACTACCCGGCGATAAAAGGAACTTCTGGTTTATCTCCCTACTTAGCGATTGGTGCAATCAGTGCAAAACGCGTGTTTGCTGAACTCTCTCACCATTACCCCAATGCTTTAGAAGTGATTTCACAGCCGCAAGGGAGTTGGCTCAACGAATTGGCGTGGCGTGATTTTTATCGTCATTTGTTGCATCACTTTCCAAAGCTAAACAAGCATCATAATTTCAATGACAAATACGACCATTTACCTTGGCCCAATGCTCCTGAATTATTAGCCGCCTGGCAACAAGCCAAAACCGGTTATCCGATAGTCGATGCCGCAATGAGACAGTTAGTACAAACCGGTTGGATGCATAATCGCTTAAGAATGATTGTCGCAAGCTTTCTCACCAAACATTGCCTCGTAGATTGGCGACTAGGTGAAACGTTTTTTATGCAACACTTAATTGATGGCGATCTCAGTGCCAACAATGGTGGTTGGCAATGGGCCGCGGGCACAGGTTGTGATGCGCAACCTTACTTTCGAATATTTAATCCGATCACGCAAAGTGAAAAATATGATCCAGATGGCAGCTTCATCCGTAAGTACTTACCAGAGCTGGAGAATGTACCCTTAAAACATTTGCATTTTCCGCACACTTACTTAAAGCAACACAGTATGGATACTTATTGGCCAGCGATTGTCGACCACCCCACCGCAAGACAGCAGGCGCTAAGTTTCTATAAAGCAGGATAGCAATAAGGAGACACCACATGATGCAGGCTTCGGAACGGATTTCCAGCTTTATCGAGACTTACCAAAAACTCAATAAAGACAATTTGCAGTTATTAGCGGATATCTATGATCCATCAATCCAATTTCAAGATCCGCTACACCAAATTAGTGGCCTAGATAGCCTACATCACTACTTTGAAAAACTGTATGCCAACGTTATCCACTGCCATTTTGATATTCACGATTCTTTTTGCCAAGACCAACAAGCTGCCATTTATTGGACTATGCATTTACAGCACCCTAAGCTCAAATCTGGCCAATTGATTCTGGTTGATGGGCACTCTCACCTTATCTTTGATGAGCAAAAAATTACACACCACCGAGATTACTTCGATATTGGCAGCATGCTTTATGAACAACTTCCCATCATTGGTACAGGCATTAAATACATAAAGCAGAGGGCAACCTCATGAATAATCAACCAAGCATTTTAATCACTGGTGCATCATCTGGTATCGGGCGTGCTTTAGCGCTGCATTACGCAAGTGCAGGTTATCAAGTATGGGCAGGAGGGCGTAGTATCGAAAAGCTACAGCAACTTTGCGAACTGCACCCAAATATTCTGCCACTACTGTGTGACATCACCAATTTTAATGCGGTTAAAGCGAGCGTCAGTCAATTACCTGCATTAGATATATTGCTACTCAATGCGGGCACTTGTGAATATATCGATGATGCCAAGCATTTTGATGGCGCACTTTTTGAAAGGGTTATCACTGCCAATGTCATCGCAATTGGTTATTGCTTAGAGGCTTGGCTTCCATTAGTTAAGCAAAGTGGCAACTTAGCGATAACCAGCTCCAGTGCTTCTTTTTTACCTCTGCCTAGAGCAGAAGCTTATGGTGCATCCAAAGCTGCTGCGACGTATCTAGCTCGAACTTTAAGCATTGATCTAAAAAAAGACAATATTCATGTCAGTGTGATCCATCCTGGCTTTGTAAAAACGCCGCTCACAGATAAAAATGATTTCTCAATGCCATTTTTAACTACCCCAGAAAAGGCGGCTGACATCATTTTCAAAGGTATTAATAACAATAAAAACGAAATTCATTTTCCTAGAGTATTCACTTGGTTACTCAAGGCCCTTTCTTTATTACCTTTCTTTTTATGGCAAAAAATAGCATCAAGGATGACTTCATAATGAAGAATATTGCGATCATTGGCTCCGGTATTTCAGGTTTAACCTCAGCATATCTTTTAAGCCGAGAGCATAACGTCACCGTTTTTGAAAAAAATAATTATATCGGTGGGCATACAGCAACCAAAGACATAGAAGTCGATGGTAAATGCTATGCCATTGATACTGGTTTTATTGTCTATAACGAACGCACTTACCCAAATTTTATTAAGTTATTAAATCAATTGGGTATTACTGAACAAAAAACCGAAATGAGCTTTAGCGTGATGAACCCTAGTGCTAACTTGGAATATAACGGCAGTACTATCAATACGTTATTTGCTCAACGTTCAAACCTATTCAAACCAAGCTTCTGGCGTTTAATCTTAGAAATTCTACGCTTCAATAAACTATGTAAAGCTTTATATGAACGAGATGATATCGATGTCGAATTAACTCTAGGTGACTTTCTCAAGCAACATAAATTTAATCAGGCATTTAGCCAAAACTACATTCTACCGATGGGTGCAGCTATCTGGTCAAGCAGCTTAGTAGAAATGACTCAATTTCAGCTCAAGTTTTTTGTGCGATTTTTCTATAACCACGGACTACTTGATATTCAAAACCGTCCGCAGTGGTTTGTTATCCCTGGTGGCTCAAAGCAATATATTTATCCACTTATTCAATCATTCGAAAACAATATCGAATTGAATAGCCAAATAAAGTCGGTCTCTCGAACCGATTCAGGTGTCACTTTACTGTTTGAAGATGGTCACTCTAAGCAGTTCGATGAAGTGGTATTTGCTTGTCATTCCGATCAAGCTTTACATTTATTAAGTGACTCTAATGCACAAGAACAAGAAATCCTATCTAGCATGCCCTACCGAGATAACCAAGTCGTGCTACATACCGACACCAATCTATTACCGAAACGTCGCTTGGCATGGGCAAGTTGGAATTATCATTTAGATTCAAACCAAAACCGCCCAGCTTGTGTCACCTATAACATGAACATACTACAAGGACTAGAATCGGACACCACGTTTTGCGTGACCCTCAACAACACGGACCGAATTGATACCAACAAAATCCTTCAGACTTTTAACTACTCGCATCCTATTTTTAATCAAAACAGTCTGGCCGCTCAACAACGTCGCTTAGAAATATGTGGTAAAAACAATACGCATTTTGCCGGTGCTTATTGGCATAACGGTTTTCATGAAGATGGTGTTCGCAGTGCAGTAGAAGTCGCTCAACGCTTTGGTATTTCATTATGACGACCACAGCGCAACCTTTCGATTTTCAACATGGTATCTACAAAGGCAAGGTGCGGCATCGTCGTTTTTCTCCGGTTCTACATAGCTTTAACTACCCGATTACTATGCTGGGCATTAATGTTGCCGAACTCGATAGCTTGAATGATCAACATTGGGCATTTGGCACTCAATGGTACAAACCGGTTCGCTTTGCGCAAAAAGATTACATTAAAAGTGAACCAGGTGAATTGCTGCAACGTATTAAAAGCAAAGTCGCTAATTTAGGTGGCGAGTGGGACGGTGAAAATGCAGTAATGCTGGCCCAATGTCGCTGTTTTGGTGTGTATTTTAGCCCGGTTAATTTCTACTTTTGTTTTGAAAAATCAGGGAATTGCAAGTACATGTTAGCTGAGGTAAGCAATACCCCATGGAACCAACGACACTATTATTTAGTAGACATGTACTTGGTGAATACCGAAAACGAGAAAATGACTGATAAAGCATTTCATGTGTCACCTTTTATGCAAATGAATATGCAATATAAATGGCGAGTAAATCCACCAGAAGACAAAGCCTTTGTTCATATCGAAAACCATGACAAAGACCAACAGAGTAAAAAAATATTTGATGCCACGGTGGCGCTTAGCAAGCTTGATATGAAAGGTAAACTGGACATGAAAGCCAGTCAATCAAAAACTAGGCAACTAAGAACTAGGCAATCAAACACAAGCCAACCTGCCAGCAAGCTAGATTGGCTAACACTACCTTTTATGAACTTTAAAGTTTTACAAGGTATTTATTGGCAAGCACTAAAGCTATTTAGCAAAAAAGTCCCATTTGTGCCTTATAGAAAAACATAACAACGGAGTGTTGATGATGGAACAAACTCAATCCCTACAAAACAATAAAAGTAAAAGTGGTTGGTTCGGCAATCAATGTCGTCACTTAGTGTTTAGCCTACTCAACAAAATGGATGATGCTTATATTGAAATCGATGAAGGTAGCCAAGCGACTTTCGTGGGAAATCCTAACGCACAATTAAAAGGTCACATCACCATTCACGATAACAACGTTTTCCGTGACATCATCAAAGGCGGGAGTATTGCCGCCGCAGAAGCCTATATCGCACAACGCTGGAGCACACCTGATCTCACTTCTTTGATTCGTATTTTTGCACGTCATCAGGTTCAACTTGATCAACTTGAAAAGAAAACCAGTTGGATTTATACCTTTAAAAACCTCTTAACGAATCGATTAAACGCCAACACAGTGTCGGGCTCTAAAAAGAACATTTTGGCACACTATGATTTAGGCAATGAACTCTACACTCGATTCCTTGATGATCGCATGATGTATTCATGTGCTCTCTACAACCAACCCAGTGATACTTTAGCTGAAGCGCAAACCAATAAGCTCCAAGCCATTTGCGATAAACTTGATTTACAACCAAGCGATCAACTGCTGGAAATAGGCACTGGCTGGGGTGGTCTGGCGATTTATGCTGCTCAACACTACGGTTGCCATGTCACCACCACCACCATTTCTGAAGAGCAATTTGTTTATGCTCAACAACAAGTTAAACAACTTGGACTTGAAGATAAAGTCACTCTACTTAAGCAAGATTACCGCCACCTAGAAGGTCAATACGATAAACTGGTTTCAATTGAGATGATTGAAGCGGTTGGACATCAATTCTTACCGACCTTTTTTAAGCAATGTAATGACCTATTAAAACCAAGCGGTAAATTATTGATACAAGCAATCACGATTGCCGATCAACGTTATGAACAGTATCGAAAAAGCACCGATTTTATTCAAAAATACATCTTCCCTGGAGGTTGCTTACCTTCATTAAATGTCATAAATCAGCAAGTTGCACAATCCACCGATATGATGATCGATAACATTGAAGATATCGGCCTGCACTACGCTAGAACACTTGTCGACTGGCGCAGCAATTTTGAACGCAATTGGCATAGTATTCAACCGTTTGGCTATGATGAGCAATTCAAACGCTTATGGCATTATTACTTCTGTTATTGTGAAGGGGCATTTATGGAAAGAGTGATCAGCACCCACCATATTGTGATGCGTAAACCTGGCTACTTAAGTAAACAAGATGCATCGATTCTCAATTATTAATTTCATAATATTCCAATCCTGTTGGGCGTTAGCGGCTTCGTTTCCTGCTAGCGCTCCTTTTTTTATGATTGGACTATTAGGTGTACATTTTGCCCTAACACCAACGCGCAAAGCTGATGGTTTTTTATTGATAGCAGCACTCGCTGGTATTTTGGTTGATCAATTCATGGTGTGGATTGGCATATTAGAAGTAGATCAACCGTGGATTCCAATCTGGTTAATACTACTGTGGGGCCACTTTATCTTATGTCTTAATCACAGTTTATTATGGTTAAGCAAATTAGCTTGGTATTGGGTGGCATTTTTAGGTGAAGTATTCGGAACCTTGAGTTATTGGAGTGGCCTGAAACTTGGTGTGTTTAACACTGAACTTAGTCAGCCATCCTTTATTCTTAGTTATGCGATTGCTTGGACAATTTTATTACCCATTTTAAGTTACTGGGCGAAAATAACTCGAGAGCGATATATACTTAAGTGACCTCAAGATGCAGAACTGACTTAGGTATATCTAATCGATTAATCTCGCCCAAGCATGCTAGCATTTCTAACCAATTGTAGATCTTCATCTAATGATAACGCTAATTGGCTGCGCTTTAATGAAAGCGTAGCATGACGTTTCGCTGCGGCTTTCATTTTATCATCTCCCACCATACACAACGCTGTTAAGGCTTTTTGCAAATGAATTCCCACTTCGACACAGCTTGCGCCATCACGAGCAATAGAAGTAAAAGCATCATCAAACATATCCTCTATATTGACTTCTGGCACTTGCACTCGGTCATAATATGATTGCTGTTCATCCTCTTCCGGAACGGGTTCACTCCAACACACAAACAATCTCACTAGACTGCCTATTACTTTAATCGCCGAACCCGGGTCATTGACCGCTGGCGATAATGCTTTACCTGCAATTTCAGATAGCACGATAAAACCAAAGCGCGGATCATCATCAAACAAACGGTCTGCCCCTATTTGATAAGCAGCTAATACACTTTTGTAATCAAACTCTTGCTCTGATTTCTCAGAGATCACTTTAGCAATCACCGTACCTGGCGCGACAAATTTACCGGGTAATACGGATAGCACCACCACGGCATCATTATCTTCAGCCCAATGGTGCAAACGACTAATATCAATATGTTGAATGTAACCAACCGATGTTGCTACCACCGCTTCTCCTTGCTCAGTATCCACACAAGGTGCACCTGAACGATTGGGAGCATTACGCAAACGAATTAATGACTGCATTGCCACACTCTCGACCCGATCAACTGTGTTCCCCACTCGACCAAGTCTAGCTAAGCGATCAACCCAACGAATAAACGTCAAAATAACTAACGCAAAAACTAAGCTGGTTAAAATAAACAATACAAATAAACCGGCGATGTCAAAAACATCATTTTTTATCGCAGTCAGGGCTACAATGCTAAAAATAAATGAACCAATAAACCGTGATAAAGCGTTTTTAGACACATCATCAGACACCACAACACTAAAAGCGCGTGGCGTGGCAGAAGTACTCGCAGAAGTATAAGCGGCTATCATCGAACCAACAGAAAAAGTAGCAATCATCAACATGCTCGACGACATAATCTCAAGCAAGGCCACAATAGAATCTAGGCTAATCGGTGGGACAAATAAGCCAGCATTATAATGATCAGCAAACTTAGCAATAAAGACTGCACATATGGAACAGAAACACATCCATAATGGCTTCACCCACAATTTATCTTTAAGACGATTATATAAAAAACGCAGGTGATCTCGAGAATAGCTAGCCGCCATAAATTACCCTTAACTCATTATTGGTACGAATTAATTAAAGAATTAAGCAGAAAATTAAGCAATTAAAATTCATCAAGAATTGAACTTGTGAGCAAAAAAACAACGCTTGTGCAGAATTCAGCTGAGGAAAGCTATCTGAGTATTGGATTATCTATTTAAAATCCGTATTATTCTGAAGGTTAGTCTTTTGGTCCCCATAGCTCAGCTGGATAGAGCGTCCCCCTCCTAAGGGGAAGGCCGTAGGTTCGACTCCTACTGGGGACGCCATTAGGCTAAAAATAACACCTATCGATAATGGCCTAACCAATTTCTAGCCCTTTTTCTCATACAGCAATTCATCAACTCTTTTATAAACTTGGTCGAAAGTCTCATTTGGTAGCATTTGAGTTGTCGCACTGGTGATTGTAACCTCAACGCCCACAGAGTCTATAGAGCGCTCCTGAACTTCTTTTTCTAAACGTGCCGCTATTTTATAAGCTGGCTCTAGAGGTAGATTAGGTAAAACAATTAAAAATTCATCCCCCCCCATACGTATACAATAATCGTGACAACGTGTGCATGTCGTTAAGCTGTCGGCTATGTGCAGTATTGCTTTATCTCCTATCTGATGACCATAATTATCATTGATTTTCTTAAACTTATTGGCATCAATAGCAATAATACAGACAGGGTTATTTTGTTTATTTAACAGATCAATTTCTTGGATCACCTGCTCATCTAAAATTCGGCGATTATATAGGCCGGTCATCGAGTCATGCGTAAGCTGTTCTTTTAGTAGTAATTTTTCTTGTTTTTGTCGTTGCAATGATGACCAAACTAGATGAAAGATTATCGATAGCATGACCAACAAACATAATTCAGGAAACAGTTTTGTAGAAAAATAAAGAACATCATAATATGCAACTAGTGCACCTAAATTTGGAACTTCATACTTATAATGAAATACATCCCAACTGTTATATCTCGCCTCGCTTACAGGAACAGAAATATCACTACCATTAAACACTAAATCTACTTGAATTGACTTTTTTAGATCTGGATAAAGCCGAATAATAGTTTTTAACTCATCAAGTTCAATATCCGTTCCAATATCAACAAATATCTCACCTTGATAATAAACAGGAGTAATTACTGAAAATACTTTACCGTCATCCAGTAAGTTTTGATAGGGCAAAGTAAAGAAAAAACCATATTGTTCAAGGTCTTTTATATATCGATCTTCTAATCCTTTACGGAACCTCTGAGGCTTAATCATTCCTTCTTTTATAAAATGTTCCCTATTTTCCAGTAGACGGATATTTGATGAGTAAACAAATTGATATTCATAGTTGACTACAAAATGATTGTGGAATTTATTCGCCTTACGGTAATTATTCCAAATTTTATCCATTGCCAAAAAACGATTACCATTTTCAACTAAAATTGCAGGTGGCTTGCCATAACCAATTAACATGCCATTAGCTGCCACATTTGGATAAACGCCTTGATTGAAGCCATATTCATTACGTGAAGGAAAGTAATGTAAATCTGCATTCGAGATCACACTCGGTGAGGTCTTAACTTTAGAGCCGTGTTCAATCATCATCTGCGCGTAGTTAGCATCGGAAACATTGTTATCACCAATTTGCTGTAAGGTAGATGTAAAAATATCAAAGACAGATTTCAAATAAGAACGAGATTTATTTACTTCATAAATAAAACTCATGGCTAAGATAGCAATAATCACGACTGTGTTGAGTAAAGCTCGAACGTAACATTTACCTAGCATATACAACCAACCTATACTTAAATGAGACGAGTTACCGACCTATTCGAGAAATTGAAAAAATAAGGGCGAGAGTATAGAGTGGTGACTCTTTAATTAATCTGCGCGAGCACGCAATAATGTAAAACTCCAAAAAATCCCTACAAAAAAAAGGCTTTTTACCAAAGTAACAAGCCTTTCATTTAATATCAATTTATCTAGAGCAATAAGTTATGATACTTTTGTATCCTCAAGCGAATCTGCTTCATCGCTTCCTAAAAACCCTCCGGTTTGATGCGCCCAAAGTTGTGCATAAATTCCACCTTGTGACAATAATTCTTGATGCGAACCCTGTTCAAGAATTTCACCTTGGTCAAGGACGATTAAACGATCCATTGCAGCAATAGTTGATAAACGGTGCGCAATGGCGATAACCGTTTTACCTTCCATCAATTCGTATAAACTTTCTTGAATAGCCGCTTCCACTTCTGAATCAAGTGCCGATGTAGCTTCATCCATAATCAAGATTGGCGCATCTTTTAGCAACACACGAGAGATCGCAATACGCTGACGTTGACCACCTGATAATTTCACCCCACGTTCACCTACTTGCGCATCGTAACCTACGTTGCCAAAAGTATCGGTTAGGCTTTCAATAAACTCATGCGCATGAGCCTGCTTAGTTGCCGCAAGAAGATCTTTTTCTGTCGCATCAGGACGGCCATATAGAATGTTCTCTCGAATTGTGCGGTGTAGTAACGAGGTGTCTTGCGTGATCATACCAATCTTACCGCGCAACGAGTCTTGTTGAACTTTAGAAATGTCTTGTCCATCAATACGAATCGTGCCACTTTCCAAATCATAAAAACGTAGCAATAAGTTAACCAGGGTTGATTTACCCGCTCCAGAACGCCCGACTAAACCAACCTTTTCACCCGGCTTAATATTCAAATTCAAATCGGTGATCACGGCTTTATTTGACTCGCCATAATGGAAGCTTATCTTATCAAAATCAATTTGGCCGTTATCGACTTTAAGTGCTGGTGCATTTTCAACATCTTGAGTCACAACGGGTTTAGACAGGGTATTCATGCCATCGACCACTGTACCAATGTTTTCAAAAATAGCGCTAATTTCCCACATGATCCATTTAGACATGCCTTGGATACGCAATGCAAGGCTGATCGCCACGGCAATAGCACCCACAGTGATCATACTGTTCATCCATAAGCCAATCGACAGAGCTGCGATAGAGAAAAGCAACAGGTAGTTGAGCATATCAATACTGAATAAGAACACCGTTGCGAGACGCATTTGCGCGTAAACGGTTTTCAAAAATGACTTCATACCCTTTTCTGCATATTCCGTTTCGCGGTTAGTATGCGAGAACAGTTTTACCGTTGCGATATTGGTATAGCTATCAACGATACGACCAGTCATTAATGAACGTGCATCAGCCTGTTCAGTGGCAATGCGTTTCATTTTAGGAACAAAATAAACTTGAGTTAGCACATAAGCCACTAGCCAAACGAATACCGGAACCATCAGCCATAAATCAGCCTGCGCCATTAATACAAACATAGACACAAAATAGACTGTGATATAAACCAGCATATCGGCAAATTTCATCACCGTTTCACGGATAGCGAGCGACGTTTGCATCACTTTAGTGGCAATTCGCCCTGCAAAATCATCTTGGTAAAACGTCACACTTTGGTTAAGTAGATAACGGTGTGCTAACCAACGAATCGACATAGGGAAGTTACCAAGTAACGTTTGGTGCATGATCATCGAGTGGAAAAAGCCAATCACAGGGATCACTACAATAATTACCAAGCCCATACCAATAATACGTGCTCCCTCAGCATCCCATAATGTTTCTGGCGTATGAGTCGAAAGCATATCCACAATCGAGCCCATAAAGCCCATTAAAGAAACTTCAATAATGGCGATACACGCACTCAAAATAGACATAAACAGAATAGGTAATAGAAAATCGCGGCTGTAATGCATGCAAAAAGCAAACAAGGTACTCGGCGGAGTATTGACCGTATCTTTAGGGAAAGGCTTAGTTAAACCTTCAAAAAACTTGAACATAAAATGGTTCCATTCAGAAATGAGGCGTTCAAAAGTTGAATCGAGTGAGACTCAATAAAGACATGTGCTACCGCCTAATCCGGCAGTAGAAATGTGCCGCTATCATAAAGGGAAAATGGTCAATTTCCCACCCCCTATTGATATCGATCATGATCTTCTTTCCTTTATTAATAATTTTGCAAATTAATTCTAGGCAGGGTCGTTGAAAATGAATACAATTTAAAACAATAATGATTCTCAATTAATAAACAATGGATTGATTTATGTCTTTCGCTTTGCACCCCGTTTCACAAGCAGTCTCTCGCACTATGAAACCTGCTCTTGGACTTTCTTTAGCGCTTATTGCTATGCCCTCTTTTGCTGAAGAAGAAACCTCAACTGAAAATTTAGATACCATTACAGTAACGGCTTCGGCGTTAAAGGTTGAGACACCACTCGCCGAAACCCCTCGCAGTGTGTCTGTGATTGATGAAGAGCAATTGTCAGTACAGCAGCCGCAAAAATTGGATGAAGCGCTGCGTTACCAACCAGGTGTAATGACTCAACCTTATGGTTCAGACAATAATACTGATTGGTTCAAAATTCGTGGCTTTGATGCGGCAACTTATCTCGACGGTAACCGTCTATTTAATACAGGCTATTATACTTGGAACCTTGAACCTTACGGCTTAGAACAAATTGAAGTGCTAAAAGGTCCAGCATCTTTACTTTATGGTGAAGCGCCTCCGGGTGGTGTTGTTAATGCAGTGAGTAAACGACCTGGGTATACCGAAGGTGGTCAACTAGAAGTGAAAGGTGGTAGCCGTAATCTCCATCAGATCGGTATTGATACAACGAGCTTTGTTGATGAAGATGGCGATGTGCGCTTTCGCTTAGTCGCTTTAATGAGTGAGCAAGATGGTACTTTAGATGACACTTACAATAATCGTGTTTATCTCGCTCCAAGCCTTGCATGGGATATAAACTCCGATACTTCAATTACCTTCCTTGCTTCATGGCAACAAGATGATGGCGTACCAACCGCTGGCTTCTTTCCAGCTTATGGCACTTTAATTGACACACCACAAGGTACAATCGACCCAAGCACCAACTATGGTGAACCTGGTTACGATAAAAATGAAAGTAATCAATACTCGCTTGGTTATGAATTAGAGCATTACATCAACGATACTTGGCAGTTCAAGCAAAATACTCGTTATGCATATACTGACTTACTACTTCGCAGTACTTATGCATTTGGTAGTGAAACCAGTGCAGATTTAGGTCGTGGAATTGTTTATCGTGATGGCTCAACGCAAATGTTAAGTATGGATAACCAATTCATCGCTAACTGGGGGCTAGGTAATACCGATAACACCACCCTGCTAGGCGTGGATGTGCAACAGTTCAAGAATGACAGTATGGAAGCTGATGACTGGGGGCCATATGGTGGCACCACACCAAACATTGATGCCTTCCACCCTCAGCATGGCAATATTGTTCCAATTGACGACCGCGCCACTCCAGTTCATATCAAAAAAGAACAGCTAGGCGTTTATGCTCAGCAACAAGTTAAATTCAATGAAAAATTTATTGCCAAATTAGGTGGCCGCTACGATATCGTTCGCCTCCAAAATGAAAATGTTACCAGCGACGAAGATATTCATAATGATCACTTCTCACTCAGCGGTGGCGTCATGTACATCACTGAGTTCGGATTTACACCTTATGTTAGTTATTCTGAATCATTTGAAGTGATCGCATCGGTGGATGCTTCAACCGGTAAAGCTTATAAACCACTAGAAGGTAAACAAACTGAAGCTGGCTTCAAATACGAACCATCTTTCTTTAATGGCTACTTTAACTTTGCTTGGTTTAATTTAAGCCAAGAAAATGGCCTAGTGTATGACCCGACAACGGCTCAACAAACTCAAACACAAGAATTAACATCACAAGGTGTTGAACTTGAAAGTGTTACCCACGTCACCAAAGATTTACTAGCAAGAGCAAACTACACCTATACCGATGCAAAATCGGATGATGGTCTAGGGAATGAACAGCGCACCGCTCTAATTCCTCGTCATATGGCATCAGGTTGGTTGGAATATGATTTTTCTAGCCTAGGCCTAGATAGCTTTGTGGTAGGTGCAGGCGTTCGTTATATGGGGACTTCTGTTGGCTCAACATCAGATGGTTCAGGTACACTACATGTTCCAGCTGTTACCTTATACGACGCCATGGCTCGCTACGACATCACTCCTAAATGGCGTGCGCAAGTTAACGTTAATAACTTGACCAATAAAGAGTACGTTTCAAGTTGTGACTATTACTGTTACTACGGTGAAGAAATGTCTGCAACAGCGACAATCAATTACACTTGGTAAAGAAACACCTTAAACTTACTAGGGCTATTGAGTACAATGGCCCTAGTTTTTGTTTTGTAGTACTCAATAAATAACCCCAGAGAAAAATATGTTCAAACTCAACCAAGTTCGCGTCCACCGAGATAATCGCGACATTCTATCAATAGATGAACTTTCCATTCCTAGTGATGGGTTGACGGTTGTGCTTGGCCATAATGGTAGTGGTAAATCGACACTAGTTAATCTGCTTTCAGGACAAGCGGAAGCAGACTCAGGACAAGTGACACTCAACGAGACTGAAATTTCTGAATTCTCCCAAAAACAACTCGCTAAAGAAATTGCTTTTTTACCACAAAAACTGCCAGATGTTGCAGGGCTTACGGTACAAGAATTAGTACGTTTAGGGCGTTTTCCTTGGCGTGGTGTATTTGGTCGTTGGCAAAATGATGATGAAAAAATCATTATCGAAGCTATGCAAAAAACGGGCGTTAAGCAATACGCCAATAACCTTGCCGATAAACTTTCTGGCGGTGAGCGTCAACGTGCTTGGGTTGCCATGTTACTCGCACAACAATCTCCGGTGCTTATTCTCGATGAACCCACTTCTGCCCTCGATATTCATCATCAATACCATTTAATGGATTTACTGCAAGAGCTAAATCAACAAAGCGGCTGTGGCATTTTAGTTATCTTGCACGATCTGAATTTAGCGCTCCGTTATGCCACCCATATTGTGGCTCTAAAACAAGGTAAGATAGCCTTTAGTGGTGCAAAGGAATTACTGCTCGATGATCAACGATTAACAGATTTATACGAAACTGATATCCAACTTTTAGATCACCCACAGCAAGATGATCAAAAAATAGCCGTCGTCATTTAAAAGCCAGAAAGATTTATCAATTATTGCTTTTCCTAGCGACTAGGAACTAGAAACCAGGAACTCTTCTACATGAAAATACGCATTCAATTCATCACATTTATGGCTGCACTTTTCTCTTTTTCCAGTGTTGCTTCCATAACTGTCACCGATAGCCTTGGCGAACATCAATTAGATAGCCACCCAAAACGTATTGTCGCTTTAAATTGGGATCTTGCAGAGCAATTACTTGAACTTGGCGTGACTCCAGTTGGTGTGCCAAATATCAAAGACTACACCACCTGGGTAGTCAAACCGACCATTCCTGAATCAGTGCAAGATCTTGGTACTCGCGCAGAACCTAATATGCAAAAACTAGCGGAATTAAAACCTGATCTCATTTTGGCGGCCTCACCACAAAAAGATCTGATTCCTCGTTTACGAACGATTGCACCAGTGCTGTATTACCAGACCTATAATGCCGATCAAGACAGCGCTAAAGCAGCCATTGAGAACTTCCGCAACATTGCGGCTGTTGTCGATAAAAGTGACATAGCGGAACAAAAACTCAATGCGATGGACCAACGTTTTGCCGATTTAAAAGCACAACTAGAAACTGCGTTTAATGGTGAAATGCCAAGTGTCGCTGCAATGCGTTTTGCTAACCAAACTTCTATCTATTTATACGCGAGCAATTCAACCACTGACTACGTGATCCATCAACTCGGTTTAACCACTGCGCTCCCTCAACCAGCCAAAGAATGGGGGATCGTACAAAAACGAATTACCGATCTACAACATATTAAAGATGGCTATGTGATCTACTTCGGTCCATTTACGGATGCGCAAAAAGATCAATTACATAAGTCTATGCTCTGGAAAGCGATGCCATTTGTTCGTAATGGCCATGTCAATGAAGCTAAATCGGTGTGGAACTATGGTGGTGCAATGTCAATGCAGTATATTGCAGAATCCATCACCGAAAGTTTGTTAGAGATAAAGCAATGAATAAAAGTTCCTAGGTTCTAGTCCCTAGTTCCTAGGAAAAGCTTGGTGGGTAAAAGTAATCGCTTTAATGCCAATCAAATCAACAACACCAAAATGTTATAAAAATCCACTAATCTGCTAGGCTCCAACCTAGGGACTAGGAACTCGAAACTAGGAACCCGACATGTCTTCCCTTCGCTTCCCTATCATCATTGCTACTTTCACCGCTTTATTGTTGATCTTGTTCGCTAGCCTCCAAATTGCTAACCCTTTGTCCATTTCTCAACAATGGCATTTATTGATGGGGGCAGAAGCACAAGAGTTTGCTGATTTCAATTTTGTTTACGCACAACTTCCTCGTGCAGTAATGGCCATTATCGTTGGGGCAATGCTTGGCCTAGTCGGTAGTTTGATGCAGCAATTAACTCAAAACTCATTAACTTCCCCACTCACACTTGGTACTTCTTCCGGTGCTTGGCTTGCTCTCATCGTGGTCAACGTATGGTTCCCTAACCTTGCAAGTGATTACATGGCACTTTCCGCAATGGTCGGGGCAATGTTTGCAATGGGGCTTGTTATCACGATAGCTGGGCCAAAAAATATCACTGGCTTACCGTTGATTTTATCCGGCATGGTCGTCAACATCTTATTTGGTGCAATTGCGACAGCGATTATTTTACTTAACGATCAATACGCTAAAAATGTGTTTATTTGGGGTGCTGGTGATCTTGCGCAAAATGGTTGGGAAATGGTGCAATGGCTACTGCCTAGGCTCTCCGTTGCTCTCGTATTACTGATTATTGCACCACGAATTTTAAACTTAATGCGTTTAGGGCATCAGGGCGCAGCCGCTCGTGGTCTCAATGTTATTCCTTATTTTATTGTTCTGATAGCTCTTGGATTATGGGTAGTCTCCGCTTCTATTACGGCGGTTGGTGTTATCAGCTTTATTGGTTTATTGTCACCTAATATTGCTCGTGCCCTAGGTGCTAGAACACCAAAAGCTGAACTTTATATCAGTATGATCATTGGTAGTATCGCACTTTTAACGACTGACATACTCGCGTTATCCATCAGCCAATTCACCCAAGAAATGATTCCAAGCGGAACCACTGCAGCAGCTATCGGTGCGCCCGCTTTGGTTTGGTTCAGCCGCCGAGCGTTAAAAGCACAAGATCAAATATCTATCAAACTCCCACCAAGTAAGGCACAACTTTCAAATTTAGTCATACCAAGTCTAATCATCATGACAAGTGTGATGCTCATTATCAGTGCCACACTATCAATGACAGACAATGGCTTACTCTGGGCAATTCCCGATAGCTTTACATGGGACCTTCGCTGGCCTCGCTTCGTGACTGCACTTGCCGCAGGTGTTGCATTAGCTGCAGCGGGTACCGTATTACAACGCCTTATCTACAACCCATTGGCTAGCCCTGATATTCTTGGTATTTCCGCAGGTGCAACCTTCGCGTTAGTTGCCGCTACCGTATTTTTAGGATCCAATATTTTTGCGTCAGGTTCATTAATTGCCTTTGCGGGTAGTATGATGGTGCTTGTAGTTCTACTACTTCTAGGACGTAAAAACCAATTTGCTCCATCGAGTATGATCTTAATTGGAATCGCCATCAGCGCATTAATCGAGTCTTTAGTTCAGTTTGCACTAGCAAAAGGAACTCAAGATAGTTACACCATTATCGGTTGGTTAGCAGGTTCAACATATCGAGTGTCAGGACAAAGTGCCATTATATTAGCCCTTAGTGTCACCGTGATTTTTACCGCCTTAATCAGCGTTTCTCGTTGGTTAACACTTATTTCAGCAGGTCGTCAATTTGCTTCCGCTCGCGGTTTAAATGTACAAGCTACCAGCGTAATCCTACTTTGTAGTGTCGCTTTACTCTGTGCTTTAGTTACTACCACCATGGGCCCAGTTGCATTCGTTGGTTTATTAGCACCACATATGGCCGTAATGCTTGGCGCTAAACAAGCACGATCTCAATTATTAGTGGCTGGGCTTACTGGAGGGTTACTTATGTTAATTGCAGATTGGATTGGACAAAGTATTTTATTCCCAATGCAAGTGGCAGCAGGCACCGTTGTTTCAATTGTTGGCGGAAGCTACTTTTTACTCTTATTAATCCGAGGTCAAAAGAAACATTAATTGTGAATTCCCTTTAAGGGTAATTTTCATATATATCCAAGTAATGATTACAACATTAAACTTGTCCTTTTTATGAAAAATAACATACATTTAACAAGGTTTATTTTGTAAATGCTTGTTTTTCATTTATTATTACCCATACTGTAAGTGGACGTTGAAGCGATACATAAATTAAATACAAGTAGTTGTAATTAAATGTAATCTTCAACTATATTTAGAATCACTAATTAAGTTCTCATTGATGGCTCTAAAAGAATCTGCTTAGCTGAAGGGCTACAAAACGACAACGTTTTATAGTTAAAATCGGAGTAATAATAATGGAAAAAAGTATGAAAAAGAATGTTTTAGGTATGGCTTGTGCTCTAGGTCTAATGGCAACATTAGCGGGTTGTAGCTCAAGCGAAGAAGTTGCTGAACCAGCAACTGAAACAACAACTGAAGCTCCAGCAACTGTAATGGCTCCAATTAGCCTAAGTGCTGATCTACTATTCGATTTTGATTCAGCAACACTAAAAACCACTGATTCAATTGATGAAGCTGTAAGCAAAGCATCTGATGCTCAACTTAAATCAATTACAATCGTTGGCCACACTGATAGCGTAGGTACTGATGAGTACAACCAAAAACTATCAGAAGAACGTGCTCAAGCAGTTGCTGACTACCTAGTAAACAAAGGTTTTGACTCAAGCTTAATCTCTGTTAGTGGTGAAGGTGAAACCTCTCCTGTTGCTGACAATGACACAGCTGAAGGTCGTTCACAAAACCGTCGTGCAGACGTAACGGTTTCTGCTGAAATTGAACAACCAGCGCCAGTTGCTGAAGATTCAATGGCTGAAGACGCAGCTGCAGAATAATAATCGTACTATCCACGGCTCACCTTGTTGGTGAAGTTAGCTAAATAAGTATGTTAGAGAGTGAAGTCATTATGGCTTCACTTTTTTATTTACCCCGTATTCATCTAATACCATCTATCTTCACTCCTTTTAGATTGATTACTTTAAATAATTGACCTTAATCTTTGAACCAGACTAAAAGGAAATTATTGGCAGGCATAGGATGAATCGCGCTTAATGTCATTCCTGCTGCCCATTCTTTTAGTTGTCCAATATCACGAATACCACCACGTCCTTCACTGCGAATCTTTAGATCGAACGCTTGATTACTCTCGCTCGTAAATTCGCCATTTACCTTCATCGGCCCATACTGACAAAACACGCCGCCTTTCGGTAAATGCTTGGCAACCAACGCCATCATCGTCTTGGCTTCTTGTGGTTGCATAATATGAGTAGTATTAGCGGTGAATACTGCATCAACATTGATAGGTGGCCATTGATCACGGCCGAGCATAAACTCCACAGGCGATTGAATATTGAATAGCGTACTCTCACTTATCCATGCATTAATACTGCCATGGTTTTCAACAACATCACTGGTTTGCCATATTAAATGCGGTAGATGTTGCGCAAAAAACACCGCGTGCTGTCCAGTACCGGAACCAATTTCTAAAACCTTAGAAGCATTTGAAAAATACAGAGCAATCACGTCTAAGATCGGTTGTTTATTTCTCTCACACGATGGTGCATTTTGCTTCGCCATTAATAAAACTCCCTAAATTAGAATAGTGAAATCAGAATAACATTTGTTATTCGTTAATCCTGAACTTTCTTGTCTGTTCTTTAAGCAATAAGTCTTTATACCCAAATGGCCTCAAGATGCAGAATTCAGAGCTATCATCCAGGTCTTTAAGCAAGGAATATTTGTGAAAGAATGTAAGTACCTTTTGAGTAAATATGACGCTGCATAAAGGCTTGGATGAAGCTCCCGAAGGGCAAATTAAAACAAGCTCTATGCAGCGTTATATTGAATAGAGATAGAATAACTATGATCATATTCAATTTGCCTTGCCTATAGCCTGTTTTATTTTTGCTGAAACTCGCATATTGAGGCCACTTGGGTATATAATCCGCCGCCTATTTACACTTCAATTTTGATGCGTTCTACCCGCTACTCAGAGCTCCCCATCACCTAAGGATATTTCTTTGATTTCAACCGCAAACATCACCATGCAATTTGGTGCTGAACCTTTATTTGAAAACATCTCAGCCAAGTTTGGCAACGGCAATCGTTATGGCTTAATCGGCGCTAATGGCTGTGGTAAATCGACTTTCATGAAAATCCTTAGTGGTGCACTTACGCCAAGCTCAGGCAATGTATCCATTACTCCAGGGCTAAAGCTGGGCGTACTGAGCCAAGATCAATTTGCCTTTGAACAACATAACGTCATTGATGTTGTGATCATGGGTGATCGCAAATTATGGGAAATAAAACAAGAACGTGACCGCATTTATTCTTTACCTGAAATGAGTGAAGAAGATGGCATGAAAGTGGCTGAACTTGAAAGTGAATTTGCTGAAATGGATGGCTACACAGCCGAAAGCCGTGCCGGTGATATATTGATCCAAGCGGGTATCGAAGAAGAATTCCATTTTGACCTAATGCAGCGTGTTGCACCGGGTTGGAAACTACGTGTGTTACTAGCTCAAGCACTATTTGCTAACCCAGATATTTTGTTGCTCGATGAACCAACCAACAACTTGGATATCCACACCATCAACTGGCTGGCAGAGGAATTGAATCAACGTAAATGCACTATGATCATCATCTCGCATGACCGTCACTTCTTAAACTCAGTGTGTACTCACATGGCGGATATCGACTACGGTGAACTTCGCATCTACCCAGGAAACTATGAATACTTCCTTGAAGCTTCTGGTCTTATTCGTGAGCAATTACTCGCGAGCAATGCTAAGAAAGCTGCGGAAATCAGCGAACTGCAAGATTTCGTCAACCGTTTTGGTGCCAACGCCTCAAAAGCCAAACAAGCCAGTTCTCGTGCGAAGAAGATGGATAAAATAAAACTGGATGAAGTGAAATCATCAAGCCGTATTAGCCCATCAATTGATTTTGGTGAGGGTAAAAAACTACACCGGTTAGCATTAGAACTTCAAGATCTTGGCCACGCTTTTGAAGATGAATTACTGTTTGAAGGCGGTAATCTATTACTTGAAGCTGGTACTCGCCTAGCTGTTATTGGTGAGAATGGTGTAGGTAAAACCACCTTACTACGTTGCCTAGTTAAAGACTTGGCACAAAACCAAGGTGTGGTGAAATGGTCAGAAAATGCTTCTATCGGTTACTGCCCGCAAGACAGTACCAAAGATTTCGATAACGACTTAAGCATTTTTGATTGGATTTCCCAATGGCGTACCACCAAACATGATGACTTAATGGTACGTGGTATTTTAGGTCGCCTTCTATTCACCGCAGATGATGCGAATAAAAAAGCACGTAACTGCTCCGGTGGTGAAAAGAACCGTCTATTATTTGGCAAACTAATGATGCAAGACATCAACGTTTTAGTAATGGATGAGCCAACTAACCACATGGATATGGAAGCAATTGAAGCCTTAAACTCAGCACTTAAAGTCTACAAAGGCACTTTAATATTTGTGAGCCACGATCGTGAATTTGTATCATCGCTTGCGACATCGATCATTGATATGAAAGACAAAAAACTAGTGAATTTCCAAGGCACTTATGATGAATACTTAGATCATCAAAAGAAAATGATGGCAGTCGCTTAGTAACAAAAGCAAAGCAACTAAATGAAGGCAGTGATCGCTAAAATCACTGCCTTTTTATTTGTATTATACCAATCACACTAATTAGATGGTCAGAAATTGCGTAGGAAAAAGGCTTGAGAACAAGGCGAAAATTTTCGATAAGTGGTTATTCTACAATCAACTTTCTTATAAACGAAAAGTGCAACGAAGTTATCGAGCTTTTTAACAAGCAAGAATGATTAGATAATTAGTACGATTGGTATTAGTTAAGACAAGACCGACTCACCAAAATTCAAATCAACCAAACACCGTTTGCGCCCAACGAGCTAAACCTGCGGTCACCGAGCCAAAATAGTTACCACTGACAATCGGCACATTAGGTAATTGTCGCTCTAATGCTTGGCGTAAAAAAGGCGAGCGAGCGCTACCGCCAGTCATAAAGATCACATCCGGTTTTCTGGCAGCTTGGCTCATCACTTCCGTTACCAAGTCCATCATTTTTTGCACAGGGGTATCAACCGCTTCTACCATTTGATCGAGGCTGATATCAAGCTCTAGCATCTCGGAAGCCACTGGCATTATCAATGAATGCTTTTGAGTATCCGATAAGCCGATCTTAGCCTCTTCCGCTTTGCGCACTATTTGATAGCCTAGCGTGTGTTGGTAAACGGCTAATAAGCGCGCTAACTTCTCTGGTTCTTTGGCTTCTTTTTGTAATAACTTTAATGACTTGAAATTCGCTGCTTCGTAGAAGTCTTTTTGTGCCACCACATTGTTAATTGCAATCGGGTTCCAAAACTGAGTGATCGGCATTTCAATACCACTATTCATTTGAGTACCAAAACCCATGAGCGGCATTATTTGTTTAAACGCTAGATAAATATCCAAATCGTTTCCGCCAACCCGTTGACCACTGTGACCTAACAAGCTTGCGCTACGGTCGGTTTTTTGTTGCCAATCTGGCCCCATTTCAATCAAGGAACAGTCAGTCGTACCACCGCCAATATCTACCACTAATACGGTCTGGTTTTGGCTTAAGGTACTTTCGTATTCTAAACCTGCTGCAACGGGTTCAAATTGAAATTCAATCTCTTTAAAGCCTGCGCGAGTTGCGGCGTGTAATAAAATACTTTCCGCTTGACGGTTGGCATCGATACCACCACGACCATGAAAATTAATCGGACGGCCAATCACGGCTTGAGTCATATCTTGTTGACTAGAAAGCTCAGCTTGGCTCTTGATGTTCTTCATCATGCTACAAACAAGATCTTCAAAAAACACCAGTTGAGTCGGATGCAAACCGCTCGCTCCTAAAAAGGATTTCGGCGATTTGACGTAGTAGACTTCTTGCGGATCGGAAAGGTAAGTATCCAGCGCCTGCTGACCAAATTGAACATCGCCCAGTTGCAGCTCAATATCTTCTTCACGGTTCAGATTAATTGCGCGTCGTAAGGCTTGCTCACCAGCGGTATCTTTCGGTTGAACTTGCATAAAACGATACAGATATTCGGCTACCGATTCACGAGTAGGAGCACAAATAGTCGAAGGGATAAAATGACTGTCACCTTCTAGTGGCAATAAGCGAGGCTTGCCATTTTCCATCATTGCTACAGAACAGTTTGCTGTCCCATAGTCAAAGCCAATAAACATACATACCTCTGCGACACTCAAAAAAAGGGGCGCTGATGGTAGCGTATTTGTTATATCAAATCCAATAAGTCAGAGAGCTAAACTCGCGCGGGAATTATTTTGCTCTTGGGCAGTTATCACACAAATTGCGACCATCACAGCGGTACACCATACAACAGGTCGTACGGACATAAAGCCATTTATTTTCGACTAAATCGTAATGCAGTGAGTCCATAGCCTTGGTCGATAAGCCAAACGCTTCTAACCAACGTTTAGCGTGTTGAGGGATATACTCTTGTGGTAGGTCTTTATGCAAATCTTGCAAGCGTAATAACGCCATCACCAATAAATCGGCAAGAACATGCTTAGTAAAGCCCGGGCGAATACGCACATTCTCATCAAGCTGAGTACGGTAATCTTCAAATAACGGTAATAACTCGTTAGCAGCAATCTTAATCAGCTCTTCAGGCTCGCCATCATGCATAGGTACATCTTGCAGTGTAAAGCCTGCCACAAAGTTTGCATCACCACGCCACTGTTGAGCAATGGTCGACATAGCAGGTAATGCATGAATGCCATAGATACTGATAAAACTAATATAAACAGGCTGCCAGACAAGTAACGTCCATGTGCGGTTTAACCAATACGCATGGCCTGCTTCAGGGTGAGAGAGCTGAAGTTTGGCGTAAATATCGTGCAGTAGTTCTTGGTTGTTATGCTCCGAAAGTAACCAGTCATCACCTAGTGGAGCTTGCATGAGTTCATTGTGGGACAATTCACCTCTAAGATAAGGCGTCACATGGTCGGCATAGTGGAATAATTGTTGATATCTAGGATCACTCACAGCAAGGCTCATTAAACTTAATTACGTTAAACGCAATGATACTAATTTTCATTTAGATTAAAAAGTAAAAAGATGCTTAAAATGCGCGAAAGTTGTTTCATGTGATGTGCTGCGAGTAGTATGAAAAGATATTACCGAAAGAAAACCGTCATCCTGAAAAACTAGGCTCGAGCGAAGCGTCCCCGGTTCTCATGACTTCTTATTTACTCGCATCAGTCAACAAAAAAGAGCCAACCAACGGCTAGCTCTTTACAGTAATGTGATAAGTGATGCTATACGCTAGAACTTATAATCAAACTTAAATTCTACGGTACGCTCTTCACCATACCAGCAGTTTGCTGAGTCGTAACAAGTGAACGTATCTTCATCAAATAAGTTATTGACGCTTAAATTAACCGCTGCACCTTGTAGGCTATTAGTTAAATACGCTAAATCATAACCTATAGATAAATCGACTACCGTGTAATCTGGCACGGTATCGGTGTTAGCTGCATCCATTTGACGCTCACCAATATAACGTGCACCTGCACCGAAGCGAGAACCACCTAAAATACCGTTATATACGTAATAGTTAGTCCATAATGTCGCGGCATTCTTAGGCACATAAATTGGTGTTTTGCCTTCTAACCCTGTCGTATCTTTTGTAATTTCCATGTCGGTATAGGTATAGCTTGCTGCCACATCCCAGTTATCTGTTAGCATAGTACGGGCTTCAAACTCTGCACCTTGTGAGCGGATTTCACCCACTTGGATTTTACCTTGGTAGCTTGGATCATTTGGATCCGGCACCACTACATCGCTTTTAATAATGTGGAACAATGAAGCAGCCATAGAAGTTGCATAATCTGAAGATAAGTACTTCACACCACCTTCAATT
The DNA here is from genome assembly GCF_002218005.2 of Vibrio algivorus. GTDB lineage: Bacteria > Pseudomonadota > Gammaproteobacteria > Enterobacterales > Vibrionaceae > Vibrio > Vibrio algivorus. The sequence continues at coordinate 794,731 of NZ_AP018678.1, read as the reverse complement.
TGTTGGCCTATCGATGGCTCAAAGCTATCACCACTACTATCAACACCAGCTACCGGTTCAAAGCTAGTTGCATAGTTAACGTATGGCGACCATCCTGAATCGAATTCATACATCGCACCAACGCGATAAGAAAAGTTATTTTGATCCGTTTTAGTAATAGTACCAACATAGTCACTGGTGGCTTCATAATTATCAAGACGTCCACCTGCCATCAATACTATTCGGTTAATTCGCATTTGATCTTGGAAGTAAAAACCTAACTGTTCGACTTTCACATCATCTATATATACACCAGTAGCGGTTACTTTTGAGCGATCGATTTGATTGTTATTCGGTGCGAAAGCATTAAAACTTGGCGCCGTATAACCACCATCATACCCATAACTAGTATAGTTTGAGCTGCCTTTTAGGTGCTGATAATCAATACCAAACAATAAATTATGTTCAACTGGACCTGTAACTACTCGACCTGATAATTGGTTATCAATCGTGAAACCTTCTGAATCTTCATCTGTACTATAGATGTAACGGTCTAAGTTACCAGTAGAAGGATCCCAACCCGCTGCTGCGTGGTAAGTATTTTCCTGATAAAGGTCAGCTTTCATGAAACGAGCATTTTGTAAGAACGACCAGTTTTCATTGAATGAGTGATCGATCTTATAACCAGCCATCCAGAATTCACGTTCAAACTTGCTCCAGTTTTTATCCCCCATTGAGGCATTTTTATCTATGCTACCGTTCGGGTTATCCCATACAGAACCAGAAGCCGGCATTGCTGAGTTCATGCCCATATTAGGATCGTTCTGATAATAAAAATTGAAGTTCACAAGGGTATTATCAGTCACATACCAATCAATAGACGGCGCAATAACGTAACGTTCTTCTTCAGTGTAGTCGACTTGTCCATCTCGATGGGAAGCAGAACCGATCAAACGGTAATAAACATTTGAATCACCAAACTGGCCCGTTGTATCGATGGAAGCTTTGACTAAGTTACGAGAACCCGTCGCAATCGAAATATCAGTATTACGTTCTTTTTGTGGTGATTTGGCTATCAAATTGACCATGCCACCCGGAGGCATTGCGCCATATAAAACTGAACTTGGTCCTTTGAAGATTTCGACACGTTCTAAAGCAATTGGGTCAATTTGTGGCTGTAAGTTCCAACCGACCAAATACTGTAAAACTAACCCATCGTAGTACATTTGGTTGTTTTCAAAGCCACGGATGTTGTAGTTGTCATACATGGTGACACTGCCACCTTTTAGCTCTGCATTAACACCTGGAGCATAACGCAACGCTTGCTGAACAGATGTCACACCACGATTTTCAAAGTCATCAGAATTGATCACTGAAATAGCCTGAGGGGTTTCTTCAGGTTCAAGTGAAGTTTTAGTCGCAGTATTACGATAAGTTTGACCCAGTACCGTAATGGTCTCTTGTTCTGTAGCCGCTGTTTCTTCAGCCATCAAGTTAGGGGCAAATAAAATACTCGTAATTGCTAAAGCCAATGGGCTAGCAGTGAGCATCTTTGATGTGTGAGAAGCTGATTTTATATTTTTCAAGCGAGGCATTTTCCCTTCCTGCAAATGGTTGCTCATTATTCAACGATAATCATTATCATTTCTAAATGATATCTATTTGCAACAATGGAAAGTTAACAATTTGGTGCATCTTTAATATTTGAGGGAACTTTTTGTGGTGTCTACCAAGGCAGCTTCAAGGAGATGTCATTTGAGCTTAAGATTTATGATTCTCAATCGGTAACCAATACTCCATATAAGCATCCGGTGAGTTCAGTTGATAATTAGCCGAATAGATTTCCAATTCAAAACCGTCTACCCCACTATATCCACTTTGAGGTAACCAATCGCTAAATAACCATTCCAGTTTCGATTTAAGCTGCGCGATCTCACCGCGATGAGGTAGAACAACATACTCTTGATCGGGAATATATAACGGTTTTAAATTCTTAGGTAAGTTATTACTACACTCTTCCGATGCCCAATAGGTCAAACGGTCATCATGGAGTGATAAAGTATCAATAACGCCATAGCGAAGAGCAGGTGTAGTATTGCCTGCACCGTTGCTAATAGAGTCTTGTGATTTTAAGCGTTCAAATTCATGCCAAATAGTGGGTACTAATTGCTGAAAATCAGGCTGGGAAGAAAATAACCCCCCTATCTCTCCTTGATAGCCTGCTAAACAAAATGCTGGCTTGTATTCAATTCGAATTTGGGTGAAATCATGATCGCCTATCTTCAAGGGTAATGCTTGAACATTTGTGCTTGAGGGAGCAATAAAGGTGATAGGTTGGCGTAATCCAGTACGAATACCACGTTTACGGTACTCTCTTGGTGAACAACCAAAAAACTGCTTAAAGGAACGGCTAAAACTAATTTCAGAGTTAAAACCAAAAGCTAGTGCAACATCCAGCACTCTATCTGTAGACGAATCTAAAAGACTTTCAGCGGCGCCACTCAGTTTTAATTCACGGATATATTGCGCAACATTTACCCCTGTCTTGGCAGTAAATACGCGTTGTAGCTGCCAACGAGACCAACAGCTTTTTTGTGCAATATCATCCAAAGATAATGGTAGAAATAGGTGATGATGAATAAACTCTAATACCTTTTCGATTCGAGTAAATTGTGCTGATTGCACACTACACCTAACCATCTCAGTCTCTGCCATTAAGAAGACATTCCTTGAAGTTCATCTTGCGACTGACTTTGCAGTTTATTATTTAAGAATACAATCCAAGTTTGTGCAGAAGCCGATGGTTGCACTTCATTAAGACGCTTAGCCTCTGCAAGTGCATCGTTATATTTTTCTAAGCGATACAATAATTGAATTTTCGCTAAACCAAATTCAGATTTTTTAGCATAGGGTTGTGCTTTGTCGATCACTTGGTTGGCTTTATTGTAATCTTTTTGTTGAATATACAACTGCGTTAGGGGCCAGTAATATTGAGCATCACGTTTGGCTAATGCTTCCCAACTTGCAATAGCTTGGGGCCATTCACGCGCCATTTGATAGTAATAAGCTTGAGTCTTTTGGTTAGTAACTGTTTTACTCTCTGGGTAAGCTTGGAACATCTCTTCTAAAATTCGCGCACCACGCTCTGGAATTTTATTTTGCGCATACAACTGAGATAAGGACTTATAGTCATTGGCCGTAAATTCAAGATTATGCTTTTTAGCCAAAGAATAGGTTTCAAGTGCCGATTGATTTTTATGTTGTTGCAACTGAGTGGAAATTTGTTGTTGCCACCACGCTTTATTATTAGGCTCAAGACGGATCAAGTGCGTTAATGTACCTTCAGCATTTCCCCATTGCTTTAACCTAAATTCAGCGATCACTTGCATCCGTAATGCTTGTAAACGTTTTTTAGCATCGGGGGCTTGATATCTAATCACAGAACTCCGAACCTGTGCCCATTGCTGTTGTTGGTAATAAGCGGCTGCTAAACGAAAGTACACTTCATTGGTGTCTTTTTTAAATTGAGTTTTATCTGCACCACTTGGGGTATATTTGACGGCTAATGTATTGCGATATTCTTTGGCGGCATTAGCAAAGTCTTGCTCAGAATATAAGATATCGCCCAACATTCGATTGGCTTGCCACTGAACTTTTGGTTCTAAAACATTTAATCCAACCGCCTTTTTTAACGCTGTTATTGAAGATTTTGGTTGCTCGGCTTGCCAGTAATAGATCGCTAAAACTCGATTCACAAACGCTTTATCATAATCCGCTTTAGGATCATAAGACGTTAACACTTTAATCGCTTTATCGAGGTGGTCATTTTGTGCCAATTCACTAGCTTGAGTCAGTTTTTTACCGGTATAAGGCGTCACACCTGCGGCACTACTATTGAATGACACAGCAAATAGACTGATCAGAAGACACACCAATATTGCCTTCTTATTTAACAAAGAAAGCAAAAGATTGTGAAATAACTTATCCATACTCAACATCATAAGTTTGACCATCATTTTCTTTAGCCTTTATCCATTTACCATTAGTTATTAGTTACAGGCTATTGGTTTATCTTAAATTCAATTTTAACTTGTTGCCCTGGCTGCTTCACTGCGCTACCACCTTCAATTTGAGGTTGATACTTCCAATTACGTAAAGCTTGTATTGCTGGACGAACAAAAGCTTTCGAAGGCTCAGCTTCAACCACTTCAATATCTTCAGGGCGACCTTGTTCATTGATGGTAAATGACATCACCACATAGCCTTCCACTCGGCGCTTCAACATTCGTTGTGGGTAGGTTGGTTGAGCTCGATATAACGGCATTGCTTGCTGTTGTTGACCTACCCCTTGAGAAATATTATTGCTGACATTAATGTTGGGCATATTAATCGCCACGCCAACATCCGAGAATGCCATACTAGTATCAAGATCAACTTGAGGCGCCTGAACCGATGGCATTGAAGCTGCAGGCGTCGCTGGTGTTGATAATGCTTGTGGTTGCTCTGGTACTTTGGGCGGATCTGGTAATTGACGCTGACGGCGTTGTGAATCAGAATCTTGCTCTTGCATCACCACATCAAACGCAAGTGGTCCTTGGTCATCGGTTACGCCGGTTTTAACACTCCCAACCATCCAAGACATAAAAGAAAACAAGGCTATTGCGGTCACTAAACCAAGCGGGATTGCAATCAACAAGCGTAGCGATGCGTTATTCATATTGTGAGCTGTACTACTGTCACTCATCATTCATTCTCGCTTAAGACTTATCAGCCGTGGCTAAAGCAATTTTTGAAATACCAGCCCCTTTGGCAGCATCCATCACTTCAACAACCGTACCGTTATAAGCGTGTTTATCCGCCTGTATCACTAAGCTAGCATCAGGTTTATCAATCGCAATTTTTTCTAATGCTGCTTCTACTCGTTCGACGTCCACTCGACGTTTATCGATGTACACATCGTTCGCGGCGGTCACAGCAATAAAAATACCTGCATCTTTTTGCGCAGTCGCATGAGAGGCTTGAGGTCGATTAACCTCAACACCTGATTCATTCACAAATGAGCTGGTTACGATAAAGAAAATCAACATAATAAATACGATATCAAGCATCGAAGTTAAATCGACTTGCGCTTCTTCTTTTGCTTTTGTGGGACGAACTAATCTCATTCGCCGCTCCTTAATTGTTGTTCTAAGTGCAGCTCTTTACGAGTTGCGACTTTCACTAAACGAGAATGGGCAAACATTCCAGCTAACGCGGCGACCATGCCAGCCATTGTTGGTAACGTTGCCATTGAAATACCTGATGCCATTAATTTAGGATCATTACTGCCAGATATAGACATCAAATCAAATACGGTGATCATACCGGTTACCGTACCGAGTAGACCAAGCATTGGGCATAGGCTAACCAGCACTTTAATAAGGTCTAGGTTTTGCGTCAGCATCACATGAGCTTGCTGTAACATGCCTTGCTTTTGTGCCAGTGCGTACCAAGAATCATGTTCGTTGCGTTGCTTCCATTGACCTACCCAATCAGCCTTGGCATGACGATAAGACAAACTCAAAAAGAGAATACGCTCAATAATCAATACCCAGCATAAAAGCACAACCGCACCTAGCCACCACAACACTTGCCCACCACGCGCCATGAACTCTAAAAGATGAGAGTCCATCAGCTCAGGGAATTGAGTGGAAATCCAAGCCAACATTACGCATTAGCTCCGGCGAAATTTGTTGCCGATAAATTAGCTTTATCTGATTCAATTTCCGCGCGGCGAGCCACTAAGCTTACGCCTTGTTTTTCAAGCGTATTGCGGATCACTTCTGCGCGATTTGAAAGGATATTATGCGCTAGCAACAACGGCATTGCTGCCACCAAACCAAGTACAGTGGTAATCAAAGCCATTGAGATACCGCCAGCCATTACTTTCGGATCACCATTGCCAAATTGAGTAATAACTTGGAAAGTTTCGATCATACCGGTTACCGTTCCTAATAAACCTAACATTGGCGCAAGAGCTGCGAATAACTTCAGCATCGACAAACCACGCTCTAAGCCTTGTTGCTCATCGAGAATACTTTCTAGTAGGCGGAGCTCTAATGATTCAACTGACTGTTTTTTCTCTTTGTTATACACATTAAGAATACGGCCTAGTGGGTTATCATCGGTTGGGTTTTCCGGTTGTTTTAACTGCTTTGAGATTTGCTGCTGCGTCATTATTAAGCGAACACCGCGAACCAGAGCAATGATTAAGCCAATCACTAAAATTGCAATGATGATTTTACCGACAACTCCAGCTTGATCGATACGTTGCATCAAGGTTGGTTGATGTGCATATTGTTCAAGCATCACACCACGAGTAGGATCGATAAGTATGGCTTGATTCGCATCTTGCTTAAAGCTTGCCAGAGTTGGGGCATCCGATGGTAGCGCTAAATAGTTGGAAGCTTGCTGACGAGCAAAGTCCCATTTCACATAACCTTGCTCAGTGAGTAGTGCCATATCGCCAATACGTAGCGCATTCACTTGCTGAGTTTTACCATCACCTTGTACAAACGGAAGTGAAACAGGTGCGACTTCGCTGCCAGTAGTCACTTTGTATTGCATCGCTTGCCATAGGCCATTAAGCAGTTTTAAAGATGGTAGTGTATCGGTGCTGATCACTTTGTCTAATGTGGCATTAAAGGTTTTTCCTTGTTCGCCAAGCAGTGACGTTTCATAGCTTAACTGAACATCTTTAGCGGCTTGGCGTACTACACCAAACAATTCGCCTAAACTACCTGTCGCTAACTGAAGCTCTTTTTCTTTCTCTGCCAAAATTTCTTCATTGGCAGAAAAAGTATCACTCAATTGAGCATTTTCTTTTTCAATTTGTGCCAATTGTTTGGCAAGTTGGTCGCGCTTAGCTTGTAGCGCAGCACGTTGCTGAGCACTTAACGCAACGCGCTGTTGGTTATGTGCATTTTCCGTTTGTTGTTCCGCTTTCGCTTTATTGTCTAGTGTCGCGAGGTCATCGGCAGATGCACCCACACTCACAATCGCTAAACTGATTGAAGTAATAATAAGAGACAGTAACTTCATTATTTTGCCTCCTGAATAGAAGAATTAGATGCAGGAGCTTGAGTCACAGAAAGCGGTAAACGTAATAAACTTGGCGCTTGTTGCTTATTAGCTAATGCATAAGCTTGATTAATATCCGACTTTTGATCCGCTGGTACTTCTCGCCATTGTTGTTTAGTTTGAGACCATAACCATGCATGTTGTGAATCTTTACTGCGAGCGAGTAACACTACTTTACCGACGTACAATAAATCGACTTGGCGAGTATCATCTTGGTTTAGCTTAATTTGACCTTCATAGATGCCAAGCTTTGAGCCATAGTCCATTTCAATTTGGTAGGCTTCTAAAATTCTGCGGTATTTTTCTGCATCGGAAATATCTGAACGCCCCATTAGAGTTTTTAGTTCATCGAGACGCTTTTCTCGACTCACAAGACGAACAGGTACACCTTGCTCTAATGAAGATTGCAAACCATCAATCATGTGATACATCAAAGGGACTACCCCTTGGCGAGTTTCTTCTACATTAGTCAGTTGATCATCAATACTCACTTTTTCAGCTTCTTGACTTTCCACCAGCTTTTTCAAGTGAGTTTGATATAAAGATAGATTATCAACTTGATCTTGAAGGCGCTCTACTTCCGCTTGTAGTTGGAAACTCTGATCGGAATTAGAATCAATTTTTTGTTGTGCGTTTTTTGCCACTTGATTGGTTTGACGCTCAATACTGCGTGCATTATCCAAAGAGTCTGCCTGGGCTGAAAAACTAGAAATGACTAATAAAGCTAAAGTAATACCTTTAAGCTTGGTGCTCGCTTGCGCATAACGAGGAAGTGTTATTGATGATGGAAACTGCATGATTAAGTCCGTTCAATATAAGACGTCAGATAAACCAACGGATTTCAGTGAAGAAAACATTCTATATGATAAAAACGGAAAAGTTAATGATAATAGTTACCATTAAGAACAAATATCAAAAATAACCTTGATGTAAATCAGGTTTATTTGATTTTTATATCAATCAAAGCCATTAAATGGCGTAAAAAAAAAGCCGATCAATCGATCGACTTTTCATCAGGTGTTTTATACCCAAACCTTCAAGTACGCAGGGTTAAGCGTTTGCTTCACGTTCTGCAATAAAAGCTAGTGCCATTTTGATGCGAGAAATTACACGTTCTTGACCAATTAACTGCATTACTGCATCAACAGAAGGAGATTGACCACCACCGGTTACTGCAACACGAAGTGGCATGCCGATTTTACCCATACCGATTTCTAGCTCTTCACATACTTGTGCGATAACACCGTGTAAGTTTTCAGTTGTCCAATCGTTCAAGGCCTCCACTTTGCTTAACGCTAACTCAAGAGGACCTTTCGCGACGCCACGTAAATGTTTCTTTGCTGCGCCGGCTTCAAACTCTGAGAAATCTTCATAGAAATAACGAGATTGTTCAGCAAGCTCAATAAGAGTATTACAACGCTCACCAACCAATTTGATCACATCAGTAATCACTGGGCCATTTTCAATGTTGATGCTTTGGTTATCTAAGTGCCATTGCAGGTGCTCTGCTACGTATTCAGGCTCTGACGTTTTGATGTAGTGGTTGTTTAACCAAAGTAGTTTATCAGTGTTAAATGCTGATGCTGATTTGCTGATCGCATTCAAGCTGAAGAACTCAATCATTTCTTCGCGAGAGAAGATTTCTTGGTCACCATGAGACCACCCAAGGCGAACTAGGTAGTTATTGAGAGCATTCGGCAAGTAACCTTCATCACGGTATTGCATTACGCTTACTGCACCATGACGTTTTGAAAGCTTAGCGCCATCATCACCTAAGATCATTGCACAGTGTGCAAACGTCGGAACGGGTGCGCCTAGTGCTTCGTAGATGTTGATTTGGCGAGGTGTATTGTTGATATGATCTTCACCACGAACAACGTGTGTAATACCCATATCCCAATCATCAACCACTACACAGAAGTTGTACGTTGGAGAGCCGTCAGTACGACGAATGATCAAATCATCCAATTGACTATTTGCAATTTCGATACGGCCACGGATTTGGTCTTCAAAAACCACTGAGCCTTCTTTCGGGTTGCGGAAACGAATCACGCATGGATCACCGTCTTTTGCTGCTTGATTTACCGCAACAATTTTTGGATGATTCGCATCATAGCGAGCCATTTCTTTATTCGCTTCTTGTTCTGCGCGAATTTCATCAAGTAGTTCTTTTGATGCGTAGCACTTATAGGCTTTGTCTTCAGCTAGTAGCTTATCAACCATTTCGTTATAACGATCAAAGCGCTTAGTTTGGTAGTAAGGGCCTTCATCCCAATCCAACCCCATCCATTGCATGCCTTCTAAGATCGCATCAACCGCTTCTTGGGTTGAACGTTCAATGTCGGTATCTTCGATACGTAAAACAAATTCACCGCCTTGGCTTTTTGCGTATAACCAAGAATAAAGAGCAGTACGAGCACCGCCTACGTGAAGATAGCCTGTTGGGCTAGGAGCAAAACGTGTTTTAACCGTCATCAAAATTACCTTATCGAGTGTTTTACAAAGCAGGTTTTAACTCACTGAGTGGTGAAACCAATGCAGTGGCAAAATGTTGGGCACATTCTAGCACCCAATGCTAGGCACTAAAATAGCCAACCAATAAATTGACTCGAACAAGAAGAAAAAGGAAACATCAATAAGACATTTCCTCTTCTTATACCCAAGTGATTTCAAGATGCGAGTTTCAGCACCTTGAAATCACTTGGGTATAGCTATATCAATTTAGGATTTTGAATGAATGGCGGCCACCTTCATTCGGCAAGTGGCTCACAACATAATGCCATGAGACCACTTGATGTTGCTGTTAACTCAAGACTTCCGTAATTATTTCACTGTGAAAGGAATGGTTAAGGTTACTTTCAAGTCATTTTCATCTTGGAAGGCATTTGAGTAAGGAGCCCAGTCGTTTGCATTAGAGTCATTAACATAATGGGTGTAGTAAATTCCAAAGTTAGCCCCTTTTAATGCACCACTTTGAATTGAGTAGTATGCAAACGCACTACCTGAGTATTCTACTAAGTCATCAATACCTTGTTGGTCAGAATCCGCACCAAATGCATATACGCCATTAACACCGACTGTAAAGCCAGGTGCACCTAGATCGGAGAAGTCACGTTTTAACTCTGCGAAGAAACCTAGCTCGCCATCGTGGTTGAAATCCGAACGGTTATTCCACCAGATATCGTAAGCACCGTTTGAACCACCGTATGCTTCGGTTAAGCGATACGCCATATTACCTACGTTACCGCGAGTATCTTCTGAATCCGCTGAAGTGTAGGTACTTTCTAGACGTAGGCCGTATTGACCAAAAGTTTTAGATGTTAACAATACTGCTTGGAAAGCCGTTTTATCATATTGGTTGTCATCATCGACCACATACACTTGTGGAGAAATATACCAACCACCATCAGTGGTCATTTTAAATTTGGCGTGGGCATTTTTACGGTCACCATCCGTTAAACCAGCGTAAGCAACATCAATTAACATTTGATCATTAATGGTATAACGCATACCTACCGAGTAAGCATCACCGGCATCTTCAGCATTTGGTCCTGTACCTGTTCGGAAGCTGTAATCATGTTTGTACCAAGGCGCTTTATAGGCATCAGCATAGACAAAACCTAACGCAACAGGGCCAAAGTTCAGACCAACTTCCCCACCTTCATAAGTACCTGCGGCGTACGACCAGTTCACACCCATTGCAGTTGGTACTGTTGGTTGGAAGTAACCACCACGTGCAAAACCATATTCGCCAAGCTTCACTTTCACAGCAGCAGTTTGGAAAGCTGCGCCATTATCAGTACAGTCTGAGTTCCAAGTGCCCGAACACCCGGTGTTAGAACCAGGACTCATTTCGTATGGATTATTGACATTCCAGAAGTTCATTTCATGGTCTGGAGAACCGTTATTCCACATATCAAATGTGCCATACACGTTCAAATCCAAACCAATAATATCTTTTGCGTAACCCGATTTAATATCTAAACCGGCATAAATTGAACCATGGTCTAAGTTGGTATATTTAGAAGTGTCATGACCATTAGCATCAACTTTGGCTCGTGTACGGTCGCGCATCCAAACATTAATCGCACCATTTACCGTGGCATCTTCAAAAAATCCGCCTTCGTATGGTTTTTCTGCAACACCTTCACCAGCGACTGCTGGGTCATTCGGTGCAACATCATCCGCTGCATAAATTGCACTAGAATAAACTGAAGCACCAAGTAGTAAAGATGTAACAACACTACTGATTACTGTTTTCTTAAGTACAGTCCTTTGAGAAGTGATTTTCATATTTTTCCCCTATATTTTTATATTGTTCCTTAACAAGCTCTAGCTGGTGAACTTGTCTGGAAATGTTCCACGAGATAAGAATCCCACCTTTTTTTTAGAAGAAAATTAAATAAGAGATAAAATATGAACCAGCTCAAATCAAACACGGCATAAAAAAATATTATTAATAAAAAACAAATAGATAACTTAAAATAAAAAAACATAAAGCAAATATAAATGAGACATAGATCAACTTACTTTAGCTATTATTAGAACTATCAAGATCGAGTTCACACTCTTTTTATAGCCTTACTAATGTAATGAGTGTGTAAGCATCGGAAAGTTTGAATCTAAACACATTTCTTCTAACGTAAAAAACGTTAATATCGATTAAATTCATCAGGTTAAGAAATGAACACCTAGTTAGAGGTGAAAATAAAGTTTGATAAAACACCAGTCAATTCGCCAAACAATCAAATATATTGCACTCATCTTCTTGACCCTACCCTTGTGGGAAGGTTTATAGTGCAATCATTCCCCAGTAACGAATGTTTGAGAGGCCGCTATGAATCATTATCAATTAACATTGCATGGGCTAAATTGCATGGGCTGTGCTAAAAAAGCGCGCACTAAATTAGAAGCGCTCATCAATACCCAAGTTGATTCGATAAGTCCAACTCAAGCAGAGCTACATACAGAAGCAACATTAAGCGACATTAACCATGCGTTGAGTGAGTTTGGTTATCACGCAGAGCAGACCTTATGTTTTGAGCTCACTGGCTTAAATTGCGGACGCTGTGTGGCAAAAGTAGAAACCGCTTTAAATGAACTTCCTAACATTAGCCAAATGGAGGTTAGTAAGCATTCACTACGGATCACTAGTGTTTATGAAGCTTCTGATATTACTGATGTGATTAATCAACTTGATTATCAAGCCAAACAAGTAGAGAACGCATCATTCGAACCGGAAAAGCCATCCAATCAAAATGAAACGGCTGCTGCATCGCAAGTAGAACAACCTGCCCCTCAATTAGAAGACGTCAACGATTCATCCATCGCTTTGCATTTCTTAATTTCTGGCATGACGTGCGCCAGTTGCGTCTCATCAGTAGAAAAAGCCATCGCTTCACATCCACAAGTGAGTCGCGCTCAAGTCAATTTAGCCGAGCAAACTGCATGGGCTTACCTTGAACAAAACAATGTTGAGAAAGGTAACAATGCGAAAGAATCAGAGACTTTATCTGCACAGATTATTGAGCAGGTAAAAACAGCAGGGTACCAAGCAGAACGCATTCAAAATGACGACCAAATGCGAGAGCAACAACAAGCTCAATTTAGTAAAACTCAAAAGTCACATCGTAATAGTGCTATTGCAGGTATTATTATTGGTGTTCCTTTAATGCTGTGGGGCTTATTAGGTGGCAGCATGATGATCACTAACCCTCAATCTCAATGGGCTTGGGGAGTGATTGGCATTATTTGTCTCGCGCTACTGGCAACCGCTGGTAAACCGTTTTTCATTAATGCTTGGCAAGCACTGACTCACAAACGTGCCACTATGGATACCTTAGTCGCTCTCGGTACTGGCGCCGCTTGGTTATATTCTATGTTGGTAGTGATTGCACCAAACTGGTTTCCTGAACAAGCTCGTCATGTCTATTTTGAAGCCAGCGCAATGATCATTGGTTTAATCTCGCTAGGCCACTATATAGAAGCAAAAGCCAAAGCAAGGACGACCGATGCGCTGCAAGGTTTGATCAACCTACAGCCTAAAACGGCTACGCTCTATCAAAATGGTGAAGAAAAACAAATCGCCGTAAAAGATATTCAAACAGACATGATAGTGCGAGTGAAACCCGGTGAGCGTATTCCAATTGATGGTGTGGTTGTCGAAGGTTCATCTTATCTTGATGAAGCGATGCTCACTGGTGAACCCATTGCCGCACTTAAACAAAAAAACGACAAAGTGTTTACTGGCACCATCAACCAAGACGGTAGTTTATTAATTCAAGCGACTATGGTTGGCGAGCAGACTACTCTGGCACGCATCATTCAATTAGTGCGCCAAGCTCAAAGCAGCAAACCTGCGCTAGCTCGTTTAGCGGATCAAATCTCATCTGTATTTGTGCCGGTAGTCATTATGATTGCCATTATTGCCGCAGCAGTGTGGTATATATTTGGCCCAACACCACAAGCCAGTTATATGTTGGTTGTGGTGACTACCGTTCTAATCATTGCTTGCCCTTGCGCACTTGGCCTTGCCACTCCACTATCGATTACGGTAGGGGTTGGTAAAGCGGCAGAGCTTGGCATATTAATTAAAGATGCCGAAGTGCTACAAACCGCGAGCCAAATTCAAACCATCGTCTTTGATAAAACCGGCACGCTAACTCAAGGAAAGCCAAGTGTTCAAAGTGAATTCTGCTTAGTTTCAAACACAGAAAAACTGTGGAATGATGTTTATCAGTTGGAAGCTCAATCTGAACATCCATTGGCTCAAGCGGTTTGCCAATATATTAAACAGACATATACGAGTATTGATACCTCAAACACAAAGGTAGAGCACTACCAAACCGAACGTGGTTTAGGCCTACAAGGTAAAGTAAGCGGTCATCAGTACTGGATTGGTAGCCCACGTTACCTAGAAGATAACCAAGTATCGCTAACCGAGCATCGCAATTCACTCACACAGCTTGAAAAAAATGCCGAAACGCCAATTTTGATTGCTCAAGATGGTGAACTAGCTGCCATCATTGGGGTATCCGATCCATTGCGCGAAGAGTCGAAACAAACCGTCAACCAATTGCACAAAATGGGTATCGAAGTAGTACTGCTGTCGGGTGATCATCCATCGGTAGCCAATGCAATAGGTAAACAACTCGGGATTGATAAAGTCATTGCTGGCGTGCTGCCAGATCAAAAAGCACAACATATCAGCTCACTGCAAAATTCAACTGAAAATAAGCGAGTGGTTGCTAGACGTATAGTAGCGATGGTAGGCGATGGCATTAATGATGCGCCAGCATTAGCTCAAGCCGATGTTGGCATTGCGATGGGAAGCGGCTCAGATATTGCCATAGAAAATGCCAATATGACTCTACTTAAATCATCACCATTAGCAGTAGTGCATGGCATTGAGTTATCTAAAGCTACAGTAAAAAACATCAAGCAGAACTTACTCGGAGCTTTTCTTTATAACAGTTTAGGCATTCCAGTGGCGGCAGGTGTACTGTATCCATTTTTCGGTATTATGCTCAGCCCTGTTGTGGCTGGCGCAGCAATGGCGCTTTCATCCATCACAGTGGTGAGTAATGCCAACCGCTTAAGATTATTTAAACCCAAGCAGTAATCAAAATACAGTAGTATGCTTATGTGATTGATATTATTTACCTTCAAGGCTGATATGAAAAACTGGCGTCCTCTTCTACTTTCTTTATTGTCACTGCCCTCTTTATTATTTGCTACGACAAGTCACTCCGAACCATTGGTTTGGAAAGCAACTAAAGGGCAGCAGCAATTAATGCTGATCGGCACCATTCATTTGGGACATAAAAGTATGTACCCACTGCCGGAAGTGTTAGAGCAATTTTTAAAAACCAGTGACGGATTAGTATTAGAGGCCAACCTTGAAGAAGGCATGCCACCAATAAACTTTGATGGTGTCATACTTACTAAGCAAGTTCTCACTTCAGAGCAAAGAGAGCGACTTGATAAAACGGCGACAAAACTCAAACTCGACCCGATTATGTTACTCAATTTACCGCCTTGGTTAACTGCAGTCAGCATTGAGAATCAAACTTTTGAGTCACTTGGTTATGATGCCAGTGAAGGCGTTGATCAGACCATACAAAAGCAAGCTCAAGCATTAAAAATTCCATTGCTAACTTTTGAAACTCTTGCCCAACAACTCGATGTATTGCAAAACCTACCAGATAACGGCAAAAGCTTATTACTTGATGCAATCAGTGATGAAGATCAGCAAAGTGAAGATGTTTATTCATGCATGATTCAAAGCTGGCAAGATGGCGATCAAGACAACTTACTCAAACTACTGGAGACATCAGAGTGGGATCTGCAAACCAGCGACGCCCTTCTGTATAGCCGCAATCAAGATTGGATAAAGAAAATCACTGACCCATCGTTTCTATCTCCAACAGGTCAATATGTTATTGCGGTAGGCGCGTTGCATTTAATCGCCGAGCAAAATTTGATTCAAACACTGACAGAGCATGGTTACCACGTTACTCAGGTAACCACCAGTAAAGACAGTTATTGTCAGTTTTAGAGGCTATTGAAGAAATTAAACAACTTGCAAGTGATTACGATTATCACGACTTTTACGAATTAATTCATCGCCCTGCTCAACATTCGATGATTTAGCCAACCGGTCATACAGCAAGACATTAACCGTAGCGGCTAAATTCATACATCCTACTGTTGGTACATAAACGACTGCATCAGCTTTCGACACCACACTTTGCTCGATACTGCCATCTTCAGGACCAAACACATATAACGCTTTTTCTGGGTGCGAAAACTCAGGAAGAGCAATCGCCCCTTCAGCTAATTCAACACACACGATTTTAGTATCTTTATCTAAGCCTTGTAGCATGTCATCAACACCATCAAGTGGAATATGACGCGCAACACTTTTTGTATCAGTATGAAACTTAGCCGCTTTTTCATATCGAACACCAGTATAGCGCACTGCATCAGCACGATAACAACCTGCCGCGCGCATCACAGCGCCTACATTCGAAGGGCTCTTGGGATTGGTTAAACCTATAGTGACGTGATTATTTGAATTATTCATTATCAATAACTAGAAAAAATGGAAGTCGGATAATAGCAAAAAACATCACCATTTTTGGTATGTTTTTTAAGTGATCGGTGAAGAGCCAAGATTCTAATATCAGGCGAACCCCCGACTCGTCGGGACTAAATGCAAAAAAGGCTCTGCATTTCTGATGCGGATTTCTTAATATGGTCAGTGAAGAGCCAAGATTCTAATATCAGGCGAACCCCCGACTCGTCGGGATTAAATGCAAAAAAGGCTCTGCATTTCTGCAGAGCCTTTTCTTAAAAGTGGTCGGTGAAGAGGGATTCGAACCCCCGACCCTCTGGTCCCAAACCAGATGCGCTACCAAGCTGCGCTATTCACCGAAGTTTTACTTTCGCTTTTAGTTAATCAAACTAGAGGGTCGCCCTCTGGTCCGCTCATTCCTAAAAGCCGGAGATGCACTACCAAGCTGCGCTATTCACCGGAGATGCGTATATTACGGATTTTATTAGTAAGCGCAAGGGGTTTTAGGCAATTATTTTACGATTTTAAAAAATAACGTTCGTTTGCTGATTTTATAATCAGATGCGATTCCCATATTCCCCTGCACCGTTATAATTTATCTATATATACCCAAGTGACTTCAAGATGCAGGATTCAGAGCTATCATCCAAACCTTTAGGCAAGGAAGATTGGCGAAGGAATGTAGACACCTTTCAAACCAATCTGACGCGGCATAAAGGTTTGAATGAAGCTCCCGAAGGGCAAGTTAAAACAAGCTTTATGCGGCGTTAAATTGAGTAGAGATAGAATAACTATGATCATATTCAATTTGCCTTGCCTAAAGCTTGTTTTATTCTTGCTGAAACCCGCATCTTGAAGTTACTTGGGTATAGTCAAAGTAACTGACGTTTCAGCCTCAAGTACGAAGGGTATAACAGCTTTCCATCAAGTGGTGATGATTATGACAGACGATAACGATTTAGACTTATTCCAACAAATGATGGGCGATGTTAAACCGATAAAGCAAGATACGACTATTCGTACCAAAGAACGAACAATCACTGAAGCTCATTTGGCTAGACGCCAAGCCGCCGTCTCCCTATCTGAAGAGTATGACGAGTATCTGTCGCTAGATAATGCTCCTATGTTGAGACCTGATGATATTTTGGAATACAAAAAAGATGGCGTTCAAGATGGTGTATTTCGTAAGCTACGTTTAGGTAAGTACCCTATTACTGCTAAATTAGATTTACACCGTCGCACCTTGGAACAAGCTCGAGAAGATGTCGTCTCATTTTTACGCCAAGCACAACGTCTTGATACCCGAAGTGTCTTAATTGTTCACGGTAAAGGTGAACGTTCTAACCCACCAGCACTAATCAAAAGTTATGTCGCAGCATGGCTCGAGCAAATTTCTGATGTGATGTGTTTTCATAGCGCTCAACCTTTTCATGGAGGAAGTGGCGCAGTATATGTCCTTATCAAGAAAAGCGCCGAGATGAAATTAGATAACCGAGAGCGCCACCAAAAACGTATGAGTTGAATGAGTAAATCTGCTAAACTCTACTACCTTCATCGCTCAAGCTATCTTTTTGATATATCGCTGAGCATTTCCGTTGTGAAACGTCAAAAGAGATTATTATGACCCACCAAACTGCTGCTATTCGTTTAAATAAATTTATCAGTGATTCCGGTTTCTGCTCACGTCGTGAAGCCGACAAGCTTATCGACCAAGGCCGTGTAACCATCAATGGCATCGTGCCAGAAATGGGGACAAAAGTACTGCCTGGTGATGATGTTCAAGTCGATAACAAGCCGATAAAAAGTAAAGAAAAGCCTATCTACATTGCCCTAAATAAACCAACGGGGATCACTTGTACTACTGAGCGACACGTTGAAGGCAACATTGTTGATTTTATTGGTCACCGTAAGCGTATTTTCCCTATAGGACGTTTAGATAAACCCTCTGATGGTTTGATTTTCTTAACCAATGACGGTGATATCGTAAATAAAATCTTGCGTGCCGGTAATGCCCATGAAAAGGAATATGTGGTACGTGTTGATAAACCGATCTCTGAAGAGTTTATTGCTAAGATGGGGTCTGGTGTCGATATTTTAGATACCACGACTCTACCTTGTCAGGTTAGCAAAGAAACTGATTTTTCATTCCGTATTGTCTTGACTCAAGGTTTAAACCGCCAAATTCGTCGCATGTGTGAAGCGCTTGGTTACGATGTTTATAAACTGCGTCGCGTACGCATTATGAACATCACCATTGATGGTCTACCAAATGGTAAATGGCGTTATCTCACCGATGCTGAAATTACTGAAATTCATAATATGATTGAAGGCTCCGTTGGCACCGAAGAAGCCTCTAAAGTGGCAGCTGACGGTCACACCATCGCAAAAGCGACAGACGCAAAACTGCACGATGCTCGCAAGCAAGCACAAGCTGAAAAAGAACGGGAACTGAAAAAAGAACAAGCGGGGCAATTTAAAACTTACCGCGGCAAGGGTGAATTTGAACGTAAACCTAACAATTCACAAAGCCGCAATGGTGAACGCTCTGGTGGCAACCGTAGCCGCAATCAAGACACGCCGAAATCGGGTTCGAATTCTCAAGGCAAACCAACCAACAAAGGCTCTCGCTTCGGTAATTCAAACAGCAGCACCATCAAAAAATGGACGCCAAAGAAGTAACATCTAAGTCATGAAAATGAAGCCCATGAAATATTCACTTTCATGGGCTTTTACTTATCTGAAATTTTTCTACCTAAAATAAACTTAGTCCAAGGTTTTCTTAAATCGTAAAGCGGCAACAATAATTCCGCCAACCGTAAAACAAGACAACCAAATCACGTCTCTATACAAATCTCCCAAATCTGCCCCTTTTAATACTAAAGCTCGAATCAATGACATGTAATGGGTTGCAGGTAATATCTGGGAAATCCATTGGGCAATGACTGGCATGCCTTCAATCGGAAACATAAAGCCCGACATTAATATCGACGGCAAAATGACAAACAAGGTTAATTGCATTGCTTGCAGTTGGGTTTTCGCAATAGTGGAAATCAATAAACCGAGCGTCAAACTGGCAGAAATAAACACTAGTGAACCAAGGAAAATATCGATAATAGAACCGTTAATCGGTACACCAAATATCCAATGGCCAAGACTAAGTACTATGGTAACTTGCAACAAACCCACGAATATATACGGCACAATTTTAGCAATCATCAATTCCAACGAAGAGACAGGTGTGGTGATCAATAGCTCTAAGTTACCCTGCTCCGATTCACGCACTATCGCAATACTGGTAAACAGCACCATGGTCATACTTAAAATGACTCCCAACAAGCCGGGAACAATATTAAGTGCGGTTTTCTGGCTGGGGTTATAAAACACCGTCATAGCAAAAGTTCTATTGTCTGGGCGTTGGTCTGCTGAAATATTGCCAAGCTTTTCAGGATAAGAAACCGGCAAATTCTGCAAAGCTAAAATAGAGGAACTTATCATGCTATCCGAACCATCAATCATCCATTGACCAAGTTCTCGGCCTTGTGCTTGGCGCTGAGCTAAATCGTGAGGTAAAACTAACGCTGCGCGTATCTCACCAGATTCAATCGCTTGCTGAGCTTCTGTGGATGAGTCGTATTGATGAATGATATCTACCACCTGTGAAGCTTTAACCGATTCAATAATCCAACGCGACGCTTGAGTATGGCTTTGGTCGACAACCGCAACAGGAATATGTCGCACTACGGTATTTATCGCATAGCCAAATAACAAAAGTTGAATAAGCGGAAGCATCACAATCATGGCATACGTAAGCCTGTCACGAGATAACTGGCGAAACTCTTTCATCATGATGGCTTTCATACGAAATACGTTGATCATTGACGTCCTTCTCCCGTAACGCTGACAAATACATCCTCTAACGTAGGCCGTACGATTTCCATTTCTGCTGTAGCCAATTCCGGCATGGCTTGACGTAACCATTCAATTGGCTTGTCGATATCTTGATAAATCAACACTCGTAGGCGAACGCCTAACTGAGCTGCGGTTCGGATCTGCTCTTGCTCCAATAGTTTTTGCTTCAGCTGACGTAAGTTCTCCGCTTTTATCTCTACCACATTAACGCCCATTTGCAGCATCAAAGCTTCGGGCTCACCATCCGCCCGCATTTTACCTGCTTCCATAATCGCTAAACGGTGGCATTTTTCTGCTTCATCCATGTAATGAGTAGTGATCAAAATAGTAGTACCTTGATCGGAAAGATCGAAGAGTTTTTCCCAGAAATCACGACGATTTTCAGGATCAACAGCAGATGTCGGTTCATCCAAAAATAACAATTCTGGCTGATTCATAGTGGCAGATGCCAAAGATAAACGTTGCTTTTGTCCCCCACTCATCCCTTTAACTCGCTGCTTTCTTAACTGATCTAAGCCATAAGTTTGAAGCTGTTGTTCAATGCGTTGTTTTAGTTGTTCTTTCTCCATGCCATAAATTTGTCCCATAAAAGTGAGATTTTCTTCTACGGACAAATCATCATATAGCGAGAATTTTTGCGTCATGTAACCGATTTTTAAGCGTAGTTTCTCGGCATCTTTAGGAATTTGATAACCCAAAACATCTATTTCACCCGAAGTAGGTGTCAACAAGCCAGTTAAAGTACGAATAGTAGTAGATTTGCCGCAGCCATTAGGTCCTAAAAAGCCATAAATACACCCTTTGGGTACCGTAAGAGAAATATCATCAATCGCTTTAAAATTGCCAAACTTTTTCACAACATTTTTGGCTTGAATAGCGATCTCGTGCGGGGGATTGGATTGAGTCATTAGATTCCCTCCAAATCCACTTGCAAAGGAATGCCAGCCGGTAATGAATTTGCTGCTTCTGGTAGGTCGATTTCGGTTAAATACACCAAACGTGAACGATCTTCTTCCGTCATAGTGCGATATGGCGTAAATGCAGGTTCAACCGAAATCCATCGTACTGTGCCTTTCATCGCCTCGTCCACACCATCAATATGGACGTTCAACGAAACGCCAGCATGAATTTTATGTTTGTAAGGTTCGGGCATATACACTCGGGCATAAGGTTTTGCGTTGGCTTGTACTATAGCTACCACCGCACGATCCGGTACACGCTCTCCTAAATGATAAGGCAAGGAATCTAAAATCCCATCTCGTGTGGCAATAATAGAAAGTTCATCGAGTTTATGTCTTTGCAGCACAACTTCAGCTTTAGCGGCTGCCAATTGGGCTTGCGCCGATTCAATATCCTCAACTCGGTTACCTTTTGTGAGTTTTTGCCAAGTTTGATAAGCCGAATCATACGTCGCTTTGGTGGCATCACGCTCAGCCAAGGCATTATCACGTTCCGAAATCGACACAAGTTTTTTGCCTAGCAGTTCCGACATGCGAGTGTAATGCTTTTGTGCATCAATCAACTTAGCTTTAGCGTTAGCAAGGTTGGCTTTAGCCGCATCAATATCTTCAACTCGTTCACCATTGGACATTTTGGTCAAATTCGCCTTCGCTTGAGCCAACTCAGCTCTGGCTTTAGCCAAAATAGCTTTCTGGTTTTTATTATCTAGTTGCAGTAATAGTTGCCCCTTTTCAACCTTGGAACCTTCTTTTACCGGTAACTCAATGATGATTTCACTAGCTGTTGAGAGCAAACTAATACGCTCTCGTTCTAAGGTACCTGACGCTTGAGTTGAGTCTTGTGGTGAGCAACCAGAAATGAGTACCCCAAGAATCACTATTACAAAAGCACCTATTCTTTTAACCATGATTTTCTCACCCAATATTTATACCGCTGTTAAGTCTAATGATTCTCATCATTTATACCCAAGTAACTTCAAGATGCGAGTTTCAGCAAGATTAAAACAAGTTTTAGGCAAGGCAAATTGAATATGATCATAGTTATTGTATCTCTATTTAATTTAACGCCGCATAAAGCTTGTTTTAACTTGCCCTTCGGGAGCTTCATCCAAGCCTTTACACTGCGTCAGATTCGTTTGAAAGGTGATTACATTCCTGTACGAATCTTTCTTGTTTAAAGACTTGGATGATAGCTCTGAATTCTGCATATTGAAGTCACTTGGGTATAAACTTAGCTCTTGTTCTATAAATAAAAAAATAGTACCTCAAATTCTATGGATTACAGAAGTCAATTGAACAAAACAATAGCAATACTGGGTATAAAGGAAACAAAAAGCCCAAAAAGCAGGCACTTAAACGCATTTTTAATAAAAAAAGGTTTACCTATTCGCTCAATGCGCTAAAGTACGCCTCGTTCTCCAGACAAACGGGGAATGATGGTGTTCTAACTTTTCAGTTAAGTGCCCTGTAATTTAGATTACATGTGCCCTGGTGGTGGAATTGGTAGACACAAGGGATTTAAAATCCCTCGGCGTTCGCGCTGTGCCGGTTCAAGTCCGGCCCGGGGCACCATCTAAAAATCTGGATAATATGTTAAAGATAAAGACGTTAAGTTTTTCGGTTTAAAATCCAGTCAGTGGTTCCCACTGCGTCGGTTCAAGTCCGGCACATCATATAAACACTTCAAAAGTTCTATTCAAAAACACCTAAAAAAAATGGCGCCTTGGCAGAGTGGCTATGCAGCGGATTGCAAATCCGTGGACCTCGGTTCGACTCCGGGAGGCGCCTCCAAATTTAAAAAGCCTGACTAGAAATAGTCAGGCTTTTTGCGTTTATATGCTACGGTTTTTAGACTCAACAACACATTTTTGCCCCTTTTCTCGTTAGTACTTTTACTTGTACTCATTCACATCTTGTCAATACGAGCTTGCCCTACGAAAAGTTCTCCCTATCTTTTATTCGTTATCCGGTCGGTATCATGAGGCAGAGCGATTATATTGGGAAAAAACTTTATAACTGTGGTCAATGTTACTTGACTACTACAGTCACTTCATGGAATACCTGTTCTCATTTGGTAGAGTTCCCCATCAAAGAGCATTCGGTGTTCAGATTTGTTATAAATACGACCTATACTTTTCACTACTTTCTGTAGCAGTTCCCACCAAATATAGGCTAATATTGTTCTTGGCAAAAAATTATAACAGGCTAGTTGTGCCGCTCAAAAAACACTCACAAAAGATCTGCATGCCCTAGGAAACTGAAAAAATGAAACTATTAAATAAAGCAATTCTACTTATGGCACTTGCGGCTTTTGGTACTCAAGCAACTACCATAGTTCCTAGTGGTCAACTTTGTGATTTTGCTGCTAAGGAATATGGAGTCATGCATTCAAAGTTTAATGGGCATGACCTTGAAACGGAATATGTTAGTGAAGGTGATAACGTTTGTACTATAGTAGTAACGTTGAAAGGAGATGCGATTCAAGCGTATTACGACAAGTTAGATCCTAACCAAGTTTATGGCGACCTTGATGCTGCTATAGACAAGCTTACTGGTAATCTTAAAGAAGGTATTGTTTTGAAAGGTAAATTTATTACTATGTTAAAAGTAAAAGGTAATGGTTTGGTTACCACCTTTACAAAAAGTAAAAACTTTTAAATCAAGAGAAAATTGCTTTAGTGCTATCAAAGAGTAGTGAAACTTTTCTTAAATAGACAACACATATGACGAAAGGCAATATTCATTGGCTATTACACAAAGTCCTGCTGTGGGACAAGGTTTCCTCTATACTTCATACTTACCGCAGAGCGCGGTTGTTATACGCAAGGAGTCTGTTTGACACCGGAAACGATGAATTGGATAACTCAAAAGGTTCCTGAATTTTCACAACTCAGAGATGATGAACGAGAAGCTGTCAATGACTTTTCATTTCTGTGGAGCTTATTCGAAGGCAGTGTCCTAAACTGTCATTGCAATGTTGACAAGATTAGGCGCTTCGTAAGGAACCTTGAGCAAACTAATAGGTTGGCTACTATCAGTATGTCTCCCTATGTCGGTTACCTTCGTAATCGCTACTACGTCGATGGAACCCTTACAAATCATTATCAACATTTGCATATTGCACGAAGTGGTAATCCTTCAGAGGTGGTGCAAATGTTGTGCAATGAAAACAGTAGTCATTCTATTCAGTTAATTGGCTGCTTGGTTGTTATATTCCGGCTGAGAAATAACTTGTTCCATGGTGAGAAGTGGAGATATCGGTTACAAGGACAGCTTTATAATTTTCAACAAGCAAATCAGTTTTTGCGTAATGTCATGGACTGTGTATAACAAAGCTGTAGCGGATCAATTTACGTTGTGCTGGGCGTTGATGCGAGAAACTTATCTAGTATTCATTCAGTTGTAGTCTTTGCAATATTCAGAGTAATCAAAAAACTGGTAACTCACCACTTCTACTAAAACGAAATTGTCCAAAAATGCTTTACCCCTAACACAACTCCACAAACTTCGCTCTCGTTAAATTCGCCAGATCTTGTGGGTCAAGCTCTATCTCTAAGCCTCGCTTACCAGCAGAAACGCAAATAGTATCAAAGTCGAGGGCCGATTGATTAATGAAGGTCGGCAAGGCTTTCTTTTGTCCTAATGGGCTGATTCCCCCTACCACATAACCTGTGGTTTTCTGGGCAATATCAGGATCTGCCATTTCTGCCTTTTTTGCGCCCGCCGCTTTTGCGGCTTGCTTTAAATTCAACTTGTTCTCAACAGGAATAATCGCTACCGCAAGATTTTTCGCTTCGCCATTAAGGCAAAATAATAAGGTTTTAAATACTTGTGCTGGATTTTGTCCTAGTACCTCTGCCGCCTCCAGGCCATAACTTGCCGCATTAGGATCATGTTTGTATTGATGAACGGTATGAGGAATTTTTTTCTTTTTAGCGAGATTAATTGCCGGTGTCATAATTTGCCCTTAGAAGCGCTTATCTTTAGAAACTAAAACAGCGCTGAAGTGAGCGCTGTTTTATTTTAAATAAACTGAACTTCAGTTCAATGATTTAGCTTATTTGATATATTTAATCTCACCATCCGGCTCGTAATCGGCTGCATTGATTGGGTTATGTGTTTCTAGGTAGTCTTTTAATACTTCTGCATCAACAAACCCTGTATTCACAAAGCCCGGCTTATCATCAATTTTTGGATAGCCATCACCACCCGCAGCATTAAAGCTTGGGATAGAGAAACGGTAGATTTTATTTGAATCAAGCGGCTTGCCACCAATAACAACATTGCTCACTTTGTCTTTCGTAACCGTCATAGATATACCAGCAAATTGCACGTAGGCACCAGAATCAACAGGTTTAGTGGCCACTACATTGAGGTAATCCAACACATCACTGCCTTTCATATCCATATAGGTAACGATGTTGCCAAATGGCTGCACTTTAAGAACGTCTTTGTAAGTAATATCACCCGCAGCAATCGAGTCACGTACGCCGCCCGAGTTCATAATGGCAAAATCCGCGTTCACTCGTTCCATGTGCGCTAAGCCAATTAAGCGACCTAGGTTAGTTTGTTGGAAGCGCACTACGTTGCGATCCCCTTCAAGCTTGCCGTTTGAATAAGAAATTTGAACGTTTAGTTGCTCTTGGCCTTTGTCTTGATATGGCTGTAAGAAAGCTTTTAGCTCAGGATCTTGTGGGATTTCAGCTTGTACTAACTCTTTTTTCTTCTCACCATTTACGTTGATGGTTTTCTTTAAATTTACCGGAATAAGGTTATAGCTCACCATGTTGAGTTCACCATTTTTGAACTCAAAATCGGCGCGACCGACATATTTACCCCATTCGTGTGCTTGTACAATCCAAGTGCCATTTTGTTTATCTGGTGCACATTCATCACCCGGCTTGTAGTCTTGTTTTCTGTGGTTTTCAGATTCCATACACACTGGCTCTTGTGAGTGTCCACCGACAATCATATCCAATTCACCTTGGGGTAAATAGCGCGCTAGAGTGACATCACCCGGCGCATTGGCACCACTTAAACCATTGTCATAGTGGCCCATGTGAGTCACCGCGAAAATCAGATCGGGCTTTTCATTAGCTTGAAGTTGCTCAATCACTTTCTTAGCTTCAGATTTCGGATCTCGAAATTCAACATCGCCAATATATTCAGGGTTACCAATCTTGGCGGTATCTTCGGTAGTTAAACCGATGACCGCAATTTTGATCCCTTGTTCATCGAAAATTTTATAAGGCTGGAATAATCGCTCACCGGTTTTTTTATCGTAGATATTGGCAGAAAGCATTGGGAAATTAACCCAATCACGCTGCTTCATCAGTACCGATAATGGATTATCAAATTCATGATTCCCTACCGCCATTGCATCGTAGCCAATTTTATCCATGCCTTTAAAATCAGGCTCAGCATCTTGCAAGTCCGACTCAGGTACACCGGTATTAATATCACCACCAGAGAACAGTAAAACATTGCCCCCTTCTGATTGTACTTGCTTCCGAATGCTATCAATTAAGGTTTTACGTGCCGCCATGCCATATTCACCATCTTGGTTATGCCAGAAGCGACCATGGTTATCATTGGTATGCAGTACGGTAAGCTTATAGGTTTTGTCCGCTTGCCACTCATGCCCTGATTGATTAGAACAAGCGACAACGGAAGCTAAAGCAATCGCAACGACTGACGTTTTTAGTACAAAATGTTTCATCGATGAATACCTGTTAAGAGTGTGAAAAGAAAACTTTAAGTGACAAAAGTCTAATTCATTGAATATGCTTACGTATTAGAAACACATAAAAATGATAAATCGATCACAAATACATAGTGAGTAATATCAAAAACAAAAAAACCAGCCCGTTATAAGCTGGTTTCTAAAGAAGAGATTGAAAGTAGTATTATCGAATATCGATATGCTCAAAGCCTTTGATTAAATCATCAAGCTCTTTCATTTGCTTCAAGAATGGTTCTAGCTTATCTAGTGGTAATGCAGACGGGCCATCACATTTCGCTTGGTCTGGATTTGGATGTGCTTCGATGAATAGACCCGCAATACCGGTTGCTAGACCCGCTTTAGCCAGTTCTACTGTTTGCTCACGGCGGCCACCAGAAGCGGCACCAGAAGGGTCACGCATTTGCAGTGAATGCGTCACATCAAAAATGATTGGGCTACCGTTTGATGCATTTTTCATTACACCAAAGCCAAGCATATCAACCACTAGGTTGTCATACCCCATGCATGAACCACGCTCACATAAAATGATTTTATCGTTACCGCATTCTGCGAATTTATCAACGATATTACCCACTTGATTCGGGCTCATAAATTGTGGTTTCTTCACGTTAATTACTGCGCCAGTTTTTGCCATTGCTTCAACAAGGTCAGTTTGACGAGCTAAGAAAGCTGGCAATTGAATAACATCCACCACATCAGCAACGGGTTGAGCTTGTGCTTCAGTATGTACGTCAGTAATGATTTTCACACCGAAGGTATCTTTCAGCTCTTGGAAGATTTTCATCCCTTCTTCCAAGCCTGGACCTCGGTAAGAATGTACCGAAGAACGGTTAGCTTTATCAAAAGAGGCTTTAAATACGTATGGAATACCTAGCTTTTCAGTGACTTTTACATAGTGCTCACAGATTTGCATCGCAAGGTCACGAGACTCAAGTACGTTCATGCCAGCAAAAAGAGTAAAAGGTTTATCATTAGCAACTGGGATGTTGCCAATATTAACGGTTTTCTGTTGCCCTGTTTTGGATTGCATATTTGCTCGCTCCGTCGTTCAAACGTTTTGTTTGAAATTAATGAGTTATGTTTAATATTAATGAATAGTAACTTGATGCCCGCTTAATGCGTTCACCTGAATTTTAAGCATTTCAGAAGAGGGATCTTCCGGACAGCTATCAATGAAAAACTGGAAATCTTCCATTGCTAATTGCTGACAATCTAGCTGTTGATAAATAAAACCGCGATCGCGAATTTCATAAGGATCATCTGGTACAAAGCTTAGCGCAATATCGGTACACATTAATGCTTGAGCAAAATTATCTTCACGCAACAAAGCACCTTTAATGACCGCTAACCAACGACCTAATACACTAGGATTATCACAAGCGGCTAGATCTTGCGGCTTTATTTTGGCTAATGGGCCTTCATAACCAATCAACCAAGCACGTAAAATAGACTTAGACACATACTCGCCATTAAACGGGTTAATGTACAGTGGCGTCTCATGCGGCCAATTCACTTTAACAATAAATTGACTCGGAAAGCTTACACCTACAATCGGAAAACCTAAACGCTCACCAAAATAAACTAATAGTGCACCTAAACTAACCGGAATACCTTTACGACGCTTTAATACCAACTCAACTCGCGCATTACAGGAATCAAAAAATTGCTCACTGTCACCGGAAAAATTCCAATCGTGGTAAAAAAAGCGTAAGAAAGATTCGAACTTTTGCTTTTCATCAGTTTCATGCACTAGCGCATGTTCAAGCTCTTCAAACATGGTATTTAATGTATGCTTTACCCATTGCTTATCAGTTTCAGGAAAAATTAACGCATTTAACGCTAACGCACCTTCCACCAAGCTGCATTCATCAATTTCTTGTTCAAATAATTCTAAATCAGTCATTACGTCAAACTACTCAAGTTAAAGCTATCGGTTTCGAGTTGAAGTTATCAATTTCGAGTTAAAACCGTGTTTATAACGTCGGAACTTTAGTCATGGCAAGATGTGCTGCCCAATACAGCCAGCCTAAAGCACCAAAGAATGCCACGCTACGAATAACTTTATTCTTACCAAGCTTCAGAGCAACAAAGCCTAGTGCGATATACACTAAAACGCAGCTGATTTTTTCTGTTAACCAAGCACCAGCAGCGGTAAACGGCATAAAACCTGTGATAAAAATAAGCGAAATACCCGATAATAATAAAACGGTATCAACAATATGCGGCGTGACTTTAAAAAACTTTTTATGAAGTAATGGCGAATCCATCATCATTAAAATATAACGAACCGTTAAGAATAAAACACTGAGTGCAATGGCCAATAAATGTACATGCTTCATTGAGGTATATAACATTGTTTATCTCTTCCTTTGATAGTCAGCATCATGCTAACCGTTGTCTTTATTCAATCTTTAGTCGATAGTTTTAAGCGTTCAACCAACAACCCAGTGTTACACGGTCATTGTGACCATAATCTTGTTCCGTCGTAACTTGTTGATAACCAGCATCTATTAGAATTTGGCGCACATCAGCACCTTGATCGTAGCCATGTTCCATCAAAAGCCAACCACCCGATTTTAAATAATGACGCGCATTAGTAGCGATATATCCAAGATCAGCAAGCCCTTTCTCTTCAGCGACCAATGCAGTCAAAGGTTCAAATCGCACATCACCTTGGGCAAGATGCGGATCCATCTTATCAATATAAGGTGGGTTACTCACAATACAGGCAAATTCAGCCCTATCATCTAATGGTTCAAACCAACTACCTTGCAAGAACGATGCATTAGCTAGGTTGAGTTTTTGTCCATTACGTGTAGCAAGTTGTTGTGCTTGTGGTTGCAAATCGATACCAATCACATTACGTTCAGGAAATTCAGACGCTATCGCTAAAGCAATGGCCCCGGTCCCTGTACCTAAGTCAAGAATATCCCCTTCAACTGTGGAAATTTTTTCTAACGCTAATTCTACCAATCTTTCTGTATCAGCTCGTGGAATTAAAGTAGTAGGAGCCACTTCCAGTGGTAATGACCAAAACTCTCGTTCTCCCACAATATAAGCTACCGGCTGGCCCTCGATACGCTTAGCTAACAGTTCATCAAAGTGAACTTGTTGGGCAGTCTCAAGTTCTCGCTCTGGCCAAGTAAGCAAATAACTACGAGGTTTATCCAATGCGTGGCACAGCAGTACCGCGGCATCAAGAGCAGGCGTATCTGAACCACTGGCGATCAATGCTTCAATCGCCGTTTGTAGATTAGCTTCAATACTGGCCATTGAGGTTAGTATTGCTCGGATAGTGCAGCTAATTGATCGGCTTGGTATTCTTGAATTACTGGATCGACCAAGCTTTGTAGATCGCCTTCCATCACTTCACTTAAGCGGTATAAGGTTAAGTTAATACGATGATCAGACACGCGGCCTTGTGGGTAGTTATAAGTACGAATACGGTCACTACGATCACCAGAACCTAATAGATTACGACGAGTATCAGACTCTTCTGCCGCACGTTTAGCTTCTTCCGCTTGAATAATACGGGCAGCAAGAACCGCCATCGCTTTGGCTTTGTTTTTATGTTGAGAACGCTCATCTTGACACTCAACCACTGTACCCGTTGGTAAGTGGGTAATACGAATAGCAGAATCGGTGGTGTTAACGTGCTGACCACCTGCACCTGATGAACGGAAGGTATCAATTTTCAGATCAGAAGCTTTAATCTCTGGGATTTCAGCTTCTGGGATTTCGGCCATTACCGCAACGGTACAAGCTGAAGTGTGTACGCGACCTTGTGATTCCGTCGCAGGAACACGTTGCACACGGTGACCACCTGATTCGAATTTCAACACACCATAAGCACCATCGCCATTGACTTTAGCGATCATTTCTTTGTAACCACCATGCTCAGCTTCATTGCTGCTGATCACCTCAATTCGCCAACCTTTTTTCTCAGCAAAACGGCTATACATGCGGAATAAATCACCGGCAAAAATACCCGCTTCATCGCCACCAGCACCAGCGCGAATTTCTAAGAAACAGTTACGTTCATCATTGGGATCTTTTGGAATCAATAAGATTTGCAGTTCGTCAGATAGACGCTCAATCGCCACTTTTGATTCTTTAATTTCTTCTTGCGCCATTTCACGCATTTCAGCGTCATCTTCTTGCGCCATTTCTTCCGCTGCGATTAAGTCTTCTTGCGCTTGTTGGTAAGCTTGGAAGCATTTAGTCACTTCTTCTAATTGAGAATATTCTTTAGACAAAGTGCGAAATTTATTTTGGTCGCCAATGACATCAGGGTCACCAAGCAAATGTTGAACTTCTTCATAACGCTCAACCAGTGTTTCTAATTTAGTCAAAATTGACGATTTCATAATCTAGTTCTTTTTTTAATGTTCAATAAAAGGGGCGTTTCATAGCAACTGTGGTTAACAAACTACTGTGGTTAACAAGCTTCGTTGAATAAACCGCATTCAAAACTTAATAGTCATTGCTTTAATATAGCTAATGCTCTTCTAAACCTAAGCTTTGACGAATGATGGCAAGTTTTTCTGGTTCACCTTGCTCTGCAACGACTTGCATTGCTCGTGTTGGGGTATGAATTAAACGGTTAGTCAGTTTATTACTTAATTCTCGTAATACTTTTTCGGGATCACCACCGGCAGCGAGTGCATTGAGGCTTTTTTCCAGTAAATCATTTTTAATGCCATTAGCTTGTTCGCGATAATCACGGATGCTATCTACGGCTTGTAATGAACGCAGCCAAGTCATAAAGGCCGCACTTTCTTCCGAAACAATGGCTTCAGCTTGAATTGCTTCTACTTTTCGCTGCTCAATGTTCTTATTAACAATGCCTTGCAAATCATCCACGCTATACAAATAAGCGTCATTTAAATCGCCGACTTGGGATTCAATGTCACGAGGAACGGCAATATCGACCAATAACATGGGTTGATGTTTGCGTTTTTTCAACGCAGATTCAACCATACCTTTACCGATAATCGGTAGTGGGCTAGCAGTTGAGCTGATCACAATATCAGCTTCAGCTAAATGTTCTGGGATTTCCGATAAAGTAATGGTTTCACCACCAAATTGATCGGCTAAAGTTTTTGCGCGTTCAAGCGTACGGTTGGCGACAATAATCTTTTTACATTCTGTTGATGAAATATGTTTTGCGACTAGCTCAATCGTCTCACCCGCACCAACCAATAACACGGTAACATTTTTCATCGATTCAAAAATTTGTTTGGCTAAAATGCACGCCGCATAAGCAACAGATACCGCACTACCGCCGATTGCAGTTTCCGTTCTAACTCGTTTCGCCACTGAAAATGCTTTATGAAAGAGTTTTTCTGTCATGCCGTTAACCGCGTTAAGCTCGGTAGATTCAGCATACGCTTGCTTTACTTGACCTAAAATTTGCGGCTCGCCAAGTACTAAAGAATCTAAGCCACATGCCACACGCATTAAATGACGCACAGCAGCTTGTTCTTCATAGGTATATATACTTGACATCAATTCATCGGAATCTAGCTGATGAAAATTCATCAACCAATCAATAACATAACCTTTAGCTGTGCCTTTTTTTACATCACAATAAATTTCAGTTCGATTACACGTGGAAACAATCACACCGCTTTTTATGGTGTCACTAACCGCTATCTGCGCTAATGCTTCAGACAGTTTTTCCGGTGAAAATGCAATTTTTTCTCGCAACTCAACCGACGCTGTATTGTGATTGATACCAATAGCAAGCAAGGACATCTAGTGAGGACACTCTGAAATTTATTATAAAAGGGACGCAATTTTACTTGATGGGACATATTAATGAAAGAGGCATCAGTTTTTATTAGTACTTTTCTAACATCAAACCCCAAATAGAGTGATACAAAAGATTGAAATAACAGCACTGTCGACTATCAAATTACAGCTGAAGGTTAAATATTCCATTACTAATGCTCTCACCACGAATAGAATGGTATAGTTAACGCTCAACTATGAACTGCCAAAGGAAGCCGCTTTGTTTTCTCATTTCGCTTTTATTCGCACCACATTGAGTGCTCGTTCCCCTATTCAACACCTAACCACCATTTTATTGGCTACATTTGTACTTATTTTATCTGGTTGTAGCAGTGTACCGCCCACACAAGAAAACTACTCTGTCGATTGGCAAAATCAGAAAACGGTATTGGAACAACTCGACACCTTTAAAGCGACCGGTAAGATTGGCTATAAAGATCCAGAGCACCGTCAATCTCTGAACTTCATTCTCAAACATTCCAATTCTTTTAGTGAACTCAAGCTATTATCGGTTTTTGGACAAACCGTCCTCACTGTTCAGATGACGCCAACTGGCGCAATGGTGACTAATTCCGATGGTAAAGTTCAAACAGCGCAACAAGCTAATGCTTTGATTCAAAACTTAACTGGCTTAGCCATTCCAGTGAGTCAATTACCCGACTGGATTAAAGGTCTTCCGACCCAAGCGGATAACGTCACATTCAATCAATCGAATACAGTTGAAAGTTTAAATAAGATGATCGATGGCCGCGATTGGACACTGTCTTACTTAAATTATCAAAGCGTGATGAATAAACAACAAAACATCACTTTGCCAAAACAAATGCTATTACACCAAAGCGACACCGAAATTAAAATCTTGATCAGTAAATGGATTCTATAATGTCCCAACACTCAACGCTTACTCAGATTGAATGGCCTTCACCTGCAAAGCTGAATTTATTTTTATATATCACAGGTCGCCTCGATAATGGCTACCATGAATTACAGACTTTATTTCAATTTATTGATTTTGGTGACACCTTAAAATTCTCTACTAACCTACTTGGAAACATCACCATTAGCCCTGAAATTTCAGGAGTGCCACTAGAAAGCAATTTAATTTGGAAAGCGGCACAAGCACTGAAAGATGAAGCGAAATTACAAGGCATACCGAATGCGAAAACTTTAGGTGCCGACATTCATCTACATAAAGTACTGCCAATGGGTGGAGGATTAGGCGGCGGCTCCTCAAATGCAGCAACTACCTTAGTGGTATTAAATACTGCATGGAACTTGAATTTTTCACTCGACAAACTCGCTGAACTCGGCCTTAAACTAGGCGCTGATGTACCGGTTTTTGTACGAGGTCAAGCGGCATTTGCAGAAGGTGTAGGAGAAAAGCTCACCACAGCGACACCCAATGAGAAATGGTACCTTGTGATCAAGCCTGAAGAAAATATTGCAACAGCAGATATTTTCACTCACCCAAATTTAACGAGAAATACGCCAAAGCAAGATCTTACAACGCTTTTACAGCAACCTTACGGAAACGATTGCGAAAAAATCGTCACTTTGCTCTATCCGGAGGTTGCTAAGCAACTTTCATGGCTGCTACAATACGCGCCGTCGAGATTAACCGGAACGGGTTCATGTCTTTTCGCTGAGTTTGATACTCAAGATGAAGCTGAAAGTGTTCTTGAAAAGCTCCACAACCAAACAGAATCAAATAGTGTCTTCGGCTTTATTGCCAAAGGGGTGAATACTTCACCACTTCATAAGACTTTGGCTGACTACAAACAAGCCAACCACAACTCAATTTAAAACTGGACGCAACCCGAGGTTTCCACCGTGCCTGATATGAAGCTATTTGCTGGTAACGCCACACCTGAACTAGCCCAACGTATTGCAGATCGTCTTTACATTTCCCTTGGTGACGCAACTGTTAACCGTTTTTCCGACGGCGAAGTCGCTGTACAAATCAATGAAAATGTTCGTGGTAGTGATGTATTCATCATCCAATCTACCTGTGCCCCAACCAACGACAACTTAATGGAATTAGTCGTAATGATCGATGCAATGCGCCGCGCTTCTGCGGGTCGTATTACAGCGGTAATTCCTTACTTTGGTTACGCACGCCAAGACCGTCGTGTCCGTTCAGCTCGTGTTCCAATCACTGCAAAAGTTGTTGCAGACTTCCTTTCTAACGTTGGTGTAGACCGCGTTCTAACTATCGACCTACACGCAGAGCAAATTCAAGGCTTCTTCGATGTTCCTGTTGATAATATCTTCGGTACGCCAGTACTAATGGAAGATATGAAGTCTCGTAACCTTGAAGATCCTGTTGTTGTATCTCCTGACCTAGGCGGTGTTGTACGTGCTCGTGCAACAGCAAAAATGTTAGATGATACTGACATCGCTATCGTTGATAAGCGTCGCCCTCGTGCTAACGTTTCTGAAGTTATGAACTTAATTGGTGATGTTAAAGGTCGTGACTGTGTGATCGTTGATGATATGATCGATACCGGTGGCACACTATGTAAAGCAGCGGAAGCTCTTAAAGAGCGCGGAGCTAAGCGTGTATTTGCTTATGCCACTCACGCCGTATTCTCAGGAAAAGCTGCTGAAAACATCAAAAACTCTGTACTTGACCAAGTAATCATTACTGACTCAATTAAGTTATCAGAAGAGATGAAAGCAACGGGTAAAGTTACTCAATTAACGCTTTCAAGCATGCTTGCTGAAGCCATTCGTCGTATTAGCAACGAAGAATCTATTTCTGCGATGTTTAACTAAAGATTGGCAAATACTTAGATAAAAAGCCACTTTACTTCGAGGTAAAGTGGCTTTTTTTATTTAGTTTACTTCAACCAATCATTAACTCTTTTAGCTACATCTTCCGTAAAATTATGAGTAACATCTTTCAAGTGCGCTTTGGTTTTCTTTATTTTTTCTTCTAACTCTTTTGATTTTTGGCTAAAGTCTTCCAAAGAGTCAGCCTTGGCTTTAGCTAAATCTGCTTCAAATTCTTTTTTCTTGGCTTCAAGTCGTGCAGCTAGTTTTTCTTTTTCTGAGATCATAAAGTTCCCTTACTTTTATTAACTATCTTTTAATCTAGCACCATATAGCATATTAACCATCGAACCCATCACAATATGGCATATTTAAAAAACTCCCAAAGTCCTCAACGAAAAGCCATTACACCTACGACATCACGTCATAAAGTGTGTTATCATGCCGCGCTTTTTAAATTTGAAAAGAGAACTAGACTTTGATTCAACCTATCAAATTACTTGTTGGTCTGGCGAATCCTGGGCCTGAATATGCAAAAACACGCCATAATGCAGGTGCATGGGTGGTTGAAGAATTAGCTCGCGTCCATAACGTCACGCTAAAAGATGAAAGTAAGTTTTATGGTTACACCGGACGCATTCTGGTCAATGGCCAAGATCTGCGATTACTGATACCAACGACCTTCATGAATCTGTCTGGTAAATCCGTTTCTGCTCTCGCTAAATTTTACCAAATAAAACCTGAGGAAATCATGGTTGCTCATGATGAGCTAGACCTTCCTCCGGGTGTTGCTAAATTCAAAAAAGGTGGCGGGCATGGCGGCCATAACGGCTTAAAAGATATTATTGCCAAGCAAGCTAACAACAAAGATTTTTACCGTCTTAGGATAGGTATTGGCCACCCAGGACATAAAGACCGCGTGGCAGGTTATGTTCTCGGTAAAGCCCCAACCAAAGAGCAAGAGTTACTCGATGCAGTGGTCGATGAGTCAGTAAGGAGCTTAGACATCCTACTCAAAGACGGCTTAGCAAAAGCTCAAAATAGATTACATACTTTTAAAGCTGAATAAGTCATTTTACGAATCATCAAATTACAACATAAGTCGGCTAACGATGCCGAATGAAAGAAGGTTAATATCATGGGTTTCAAATGTGGAATCGTCGGTTTACCAAACGTAGGTAAATCAACTCTATTTAATGCACTAACCAAAGCTGGCATTGAAGCGGCTAACTTCCCTTTCTGTACGATTGAGCCGAATACGGGTGTCGTACCTGTGCCAGATCTACGTCTAGATGCGTTAGCTGAAATTGTTAACCCTAAACGAATTCTTCCAACGACTATGGAATTTGTTGATATCGCAGGTTTAGTTGCGGGTGCATCAAAAGGTGAAGGTTTAGGTAACAAATTCCTAGCTAACATCCGTGAAACTGATGCGATTGGTCACGTTGTTCGCTGCTTTGAGAACGAAAACATCGTTCACGTTGCAGGTCGCATCTCACCAATTGAAGATATCGAAATTATTAACCTTGAACTTGCTCTAGCTGATTTAGATAGTTGTGAGCGTGCAATTCAACGCCAAGCTAAAAAAGCAAAAGGTGGAGATAAAGACGCTAAATATGAAATCACAGTACTAGAGAAATTACTTCCAGTATTCACTGAAGGTGGCATGGCTCGCTCTGTAGAATTAAGTAAAGAAGAGCTTGCTGCGGTAGGTTACTTAAACTTCCTTACGTTAAAGCCAACCATGTACATTGCTAACGTCAACGAAGATGGTTTTGAAAATAATCCATTCTTAGATCAAGTGCGTGAATACGCAAAAGGCGAAAATGCAGTTGTAGTACCGGTCTGTGCAGCGATTGAATCTGAAATGTCAGAGTTAGACGAAGAAGACCGTAACGAGTTTTTGGCTGATTTGGGTATTGAAGAACCAGGTTTAAACCGTGTAATCCGCTCAGGTTATGAATTACTAGACTTACAAACCTACTTCACTGCTGGCGTACAAGAAGTTCGCGCTTGGACGATTCCTGTTGGTGCAACTGCTCCACAAGCTGCTGGTAAAATCCATACTGATTTTGAAAAAGGATTTATCCGTGCCGAAGTCGTTGGCTATGAAGATTTTATCCAGTTTAAAGGTGAAAGTGGCGCTAAAGAAGCCGGTAAATGGCGTTTAGAAGGTAAAGATTACATCGTAAAAGATGGCGATGTTGTTCATTTCCGCTTTAACGTATAAATAGCAAACATTCTTTTTTTTTAAGTTTGTATAAAGCCAGCCATTTGCTGGCTTTTTTATTATTTGAATTAAGTCTTTGAAAGACGGTTCTTTTGAGAAAAGTTCTCTTTAAGCACTAGTATTTGCTCACAAACAACGCTTTTTGTTTAAAAAAAAGTCGAACAATTCAAGAATGCCAATTTATTAAAAAAAACTGTTGACGCTTGCGGCCCAGATACGCATAATGCGCTCCGTCCTTGAGACACAGGGACAACAAAATTTAGGCTACGTAGCTCAGTTGGTTAGAGCACATCACTCATAATGATGGGGTC
Source organism: Vibrio algivorus (assembly GCF_002218005.2). GTDB lineage: Bacteria > Pseudomonadota > Gammaproteobacteria > Enterobacterales > Vibrionaceae > Vibrio > Vibrio algivorus. The sequence continues at coordinate 756,840 of NZ_AP018678.1, read as the reverse complement.
ACAGGTTCGAATCCCGTCGTAGCCACCATATTTTAAACGATGCTTTTATAAAGGGTCGTTATTCGATAAGCAAGTTTAACCAATCAACTTGCCATTAATATCGAAAGCTAGGATTCGTCCTAGTCACGAATTTGCGGTCGTGGCGGAATTGGTAGACGCACCAGATTTAGGTTCTGGCGCCGCAAGGTGTGAGAGTTCAAGTCTCTCCGACCGCACCATTATTCAGTTGGGCTATCGCCAAGCGGTAAGGCACCGGCTTTTGATGCCGGCATTCCCTGGTTCGAATCCAGGTAGCCCAGCCATATTAAGTTCCTAGATAGCTAGTCCTTAGTTTCTAGGAAGAGCAAAAGCTCAAAGAAAAAGTTTCATCGAAGGTGGAACAAAGAGCGAGTTTATATTATATTACTCTGCTCAAAATAAAGTTACTCAGTAACTATTGGCTACGTAGCTCAGTTGGTTAGAGCACATCACTCATAATGATGGGGTCACAGGTTCGAATCCCGTCGTAGCCACCATATTTTAAACGATGCTTTTATAAAGGGTCGTTATTCGATAAGCAAGTTTAACCAATCAACTTGCCATTAATATCGAAAGCTAGGATTCGTCCTAGTCACGAATTTGCGGTCGTGGCGGAATTGGTAGACGCACCAGATTTAGGTTCTGGCGCCGCAAGGTGTGAGAGTTCAAGTCTCTCCGACCGCACCATTATTCAGTTGGGCTATCGCCAAGCGGTAAGGCACCGGCTTTTGATGCCGGCATTCCCTGGTTCGAATCCAGGTAGCCCAGCCATTTTATTGACGTTACTCGATTATTGAGTCTCGTTTCTCGAAGGTAAACTTAACCAATCAGTTTACAATTCTTCGATTGATTAGGGTTTATTCCCTAAACACGTTTTTGCGGACGTGGCGGAATTGGTAGACGCACCAGATTTAGGTTCTGGCGCCGCAAGGTGTGAGAGTTCAAGTCTCTCCGTCCGCACCATAATTAAAACGCTTCTCGGTTATCGAGTCTCGTTTCTCGAAAAACATCGAGCGATGAGTAACGAAAATTCGAGCTTCGTCGACTGGGCTATCGCCAAGCGGTAAGGCACCGGCTTTTGATGCCGGCATTCCCTGGTTCGAATCCAGGTAGCCCAGCCATATAATAGTTCCTAGTCCCTAGTTTTCTAGTTACTAGGAATGTACTTCAAAAAATAAAAGTACATCTCGAAAAGCAAGCTTAACCAATCAGCTTGCTTTTTTTATCGAGAAAATTGAGAGCACTACTCTCAAACACGAACATGCGGTCGTGGCGGAATTGGTAGACGCACCAGATTTAGGTTCTGGCGCCGCAAGGTGTGAGAGTTCAAGTCTCTCCGACCGCACCATAATTAAAACGTTTCTCGGTTATCGAGTCTCGTTTCTCGAAAAACATCGAGCGACGAGTAACGAAAATTCGAGCTTCGTCGACTGGGCTATCGCCAAGCGGTAAGGCACCGGCTTTTGATGCCGGCATTCCCTGGTTCGAATCCAGGTAGCCCAGCCATATAATAGTTCCTAGTCCCTAGTTTTCTAGTTACTAGGAATGTACTTCAAAAAATTGAAGTACATCTCGAAAAGCAAGCTTAACCAATCAGCTTGCTTTTTTTATCGAGAAAATTGAGAGCACTACTCTCAAACACGAACATGCGGACGTGGCGGAATTGGTAGACGCACCAGATTTAGGTTCTGGCGCCGCAAGGTGTGAGAGTTCAAGTCTCTCCGTCCGCACCATTATCTTCAAAGCCCACTTCATTGTGGGCTTTGTCGTTTTTAAATTGATAACTTTTCTAACTTTGTAATCCACATCACTTTTCACTTCTCAATTTTCGTTTCTTTATTCTTTATACCCAAGTAACCTCAAGATGCGAGTTTCAGCAAGATAACCGTAACTGTATATAAAGTAGGAAGAAATATGACAGAGTTATCTCTTATCATCAGTGGTTATAGTCATCAAGACGATCAGAATGGTCTTTATCGAGCAGAGTTAAACACTCGGACGAGTAAGCTTAATATTGAACCACTTAATATAGAACTAAAGCATCCATCCTACTTCGATTACTCAAACCATCAATTGAGTGTCGTATCCGAAGTATTAGAAACACAGGCTCCCGTCGTTTGCCAATATCAACTGACGAATGGAGCTCCTTTACTGTTATCTAAACAACCTATATGTGGTAGTAAGCCCTGCTACATTGAGCATTCATCAACACTACAATTCATTGCGACTGCGCAATATGGTACAGGTCATGTCGATATTTTTTCCTGTAATAGTCTAGGCACTATCGAGCAATATACTCAAACGATAGACAGCCAATCTTTTACGAATTCGGAAGAATTTGAATCTCACGCCCATCAAGCCACTTTCCTACCACTAAGCAATACACTAGTTACGGTTGATCTCGGTTGTGACAGCTTGCGTTTCTTTCCTTTAGAGCCATCAACAAACACATTCTCTGTAGCACATTCGTATAACATAGCTCTAGCTAATGAAAGTGGTCCTAGACATGCAGTTTTCACTAAAGATGAAACTTTCGGCTTGGTGTTATGCGAAATATCAGAGCAATTAATCACCTTGCATAAGGTACAAAATAAATGGCAAGTATTACGATCTCAATCAGCTTTGCCTAATACCGAAAACGGCCAAGCAGCAGGCGCAATTAAATTCTCGCCAGATGAACGATTTGTGTATGTGACAGGAAGACGCCAGAACTTAATTGCATGTTTTGAGTTTGATGGACAAAGTGGTGAATGCGCTCACCAATTTTCGATAAATTGTGGTGGTGAATTCGCCCGTGATTTTGCGATTTCAGATGATGGCAATTGGTTAGTAATAGCGAACCAACTAAGTAATAATCTTGTTGTGTTCAAGCGTGATAACCAAACGGGTGAACTGCAAGATACAAATATCAGACATAACATCCCCTCACCCACCTGTGTGAAATTTATCTGATCATACAGGATACGAGATACGAGATACGAGATACGAGATACGAGATAAATTTTAGTAGCAGCTTGCCATTTCGCAAGCTGCATACATTTCTAAGAGATTTATAACCCTAGAGCATACTTGAGCACTTGTTTCTTGATTTCACCAGAATGCTCGGCCGCTTTTAAAGCGACATTTCTAAGTAGTTTTAGGGGAGGAATATCATTACTGAACGTCTTATAGAAGAAATCCATTCCACTTTGCATCAATAGATTATCCGTACGCCTTTGCTTTTGATAATCGACAAAAGCCTGTTCAGAGTCGAGCCCTTTATCGGCAATGGTATCCAGCAGAACCGCGACATCTTTAAAACCTAAGTTAACGCCCTGCCCTGCTAATGGATTAATCGTATGAGCTGAATCACCAACCAATACACAACGATTCGCAAAATATTGTTGCGCATGGCGACGAGTAAGAGGGAAAGATCCGGCTTGAAGCACCGTAACATCACCAAGTTCTTTAGGGAAATGCGTCAGTACTTCTTGGCGTAAAGCTTCCGGTGATAAAGATTGCAATTGTTTAATGCGTTTAGAGCTGTCATACCACACCAATGATCCTTGCTGAACACCATCACTAGTCTTAGCTAACGGTAAGAACGAACGAGGGCCTGAAGGAGTAAACCATTGCCATGTCACATCACGTTGACTGCCATCAACTAAATCAGGTAACGCAACATTAATCAACATGCAGCGTTGGCGATAATCCCATGCCGTAATTCCGATATTCGCCTGTTGACGTACTTTGGAGTTGGCACCATCTGCACCCACAACCCATAAAGCTTCTAAACATTCACCAGAGTCCAAGTAAACTTTGGTTGATTCAGTCAGAAACTCTAATCTGTCTAAGCTATTTGGGCACATAATAGTTAAATTAGGGTAAGCATCAAATTGCTCCCACAAACCTAATTGTAATAGGCGGTTTTCAACCATATAGCCGAGTTTATCGAGATTAATATCATGAGCATGAAATCGAGTACGACATTCAGGATGTTCCCAAGTTTCGAGCCCCAAATATGGCGTAACACGTTTATCTTCTACTGACTGCCAAGCACCAAGCTGGCTTAGAAGATCAACCGAGGCTTTTGAAATAGCAGACACTCGTAGATCCATTGGCTGTGATGGTGCAAATGGCAATGGAGGTTTACCTTCAACCAAAGCAACCGTCTTTTTTTGCTTCGCGAGCCCAACTGCTAGAGCGGCTCCAACCATCCCACCACCAATGATCACCACATCAAACTTAGACATAACAAACCTCAAAAAAATATCTTGTGAGCATTCTACTCTACCTTGCAAATTTTTCAGCCATGTACCTCAAATTATTCAGTTTTCAGCAAGAACATTTCCTTACTGAAAATATGGCTATAATTCAATCAAGGCTTTGTACACTCTAAGATCTAGTCAGGTTGGATTTAAACCAGTACAATACGCGGCTTGCTAGATTTAAGCCTGATTTAAAACGGCACTCAACTAGCATAACGATGAGCAAAAGCTCAACCCAACACTGATTTAATACGAGCGAATGTGAAATGAGTAAGAAACTGCTAATTAAAACTTGGGGCTGTCAGATGAACGAATACGATTCATCGAAAATGGCCGACCTACTTAATGCCGCAAATGGATATGAGCTAACCGAAGATCCAGCGGAAGCAGATGTATTATTACTCAATACATGTTCGATTCGTGAAAAAGCACAAGAGAAAGTTTTCCACCAGCTTGGTCGTTGGAAAACACTAAAAGACAAAAAGGAAGGTGTGGTTATTGGTGTGGGTGGTTGTGTGGCTACCCAAGAAGGCGACCACATCCGCCAACGTGCGCCGTTTGTTGATGTTATCTTTGGCCCACAAACCCTTCACCGTCTACCTGAGATGATCAAACAATCACAAGCCAACACTGGCCCTGTGATGGATATTTCATTCCCAGAGATCGAAAAATTCGACAGCTTACCTGAACCTCGTGCTGACGGTGCGACTGCATTCGTTTCGATCATGGAAGGCTGCTCTAAATACTGTACTTACTGCGTAGTGCCTTATACTCGTGGTGAAGAAGTGAGCCGCCCAATGGACGATGTATTATTTGAAATCGCCCAGCTTGCCGAACAAGGTGTACGTGAAGTAAACCTACTAGGTCAAAACGTTAATGCGTACCGTGGCCCGATGCACGATGGCGATGATACCTGTACTTTTGCTGAATTGTTACGCTTAGTGGCGTCTATTGATGGTATCGACCGCATTCGTTTTACTACAAGCCACCCATTAGAGTTTGGTGATGACATCATTGCAGTATACGAAGATACTCCAGAATTGGTGAGTTTCTTACACCTACCAGTACAAAGTGGCTCAGATCGCATTCTTACCATGATGAAGCGTCCACACACTGGCCTTGAGTATAAATCGATTATTCGCAAGCTACGTAAAGCTCGTCCTGACATCCAAATCAGCTCTGATTTTATTGTTGGCTTCCCTGGTGAATCGAAGAAAGATTTTGAAGATACAATGAAGCTTATCAAAGATGTTGATTTTGACATGAGTTTTAGCTTTATTTTCTCTCCTCGCCCAGGTACACCAGCAGCAGACTACCCATGCGATGTGTCAGAATCAGAGAAGAAAGAAAGATTGTATGAACTCCAACAACAAATCAATGCACAAGCTATGCGATACTCTCGCTTAATGCTTGATACTGAACAACGCATTCTTGTTGAAGGGCCATCGAAAAGAAACTTGATGGAATTACGTGGCCGTACAGAAAACAACCGAGTCGTTAACTTTGAAGGTTCAGCAGACTTAATTGGTCAATTTGTTGACGTTCATATTACTGAAGTTCACCCTAATTCACTTCGTGGTACATTAATTCGTACTGAAGCTGAAATGGGCTTACGCTCAGCGGTATCTCCGGCTGAAATGATGAAAAAAACACGCAAAGAAGATGAATTAGGGGTTGTTACTTTCACGCCCTAACACCATCTTAAAAAGATAAGTTTAATAAAGCGGTTCGAATGGCTGATATAAAAAGCACGAACCGCTTATAGCGAGGGAAAACGTGAGCAATAAAATCGTAACGCTTGAAGTAAACCTAGAACCTTCCGATAACCACAGACTTTCGAGCCTTTGTGGCCCGTTTGATGACAATATCAAACATCTTGAACGTCGTTTAGGCGTTGAAATTAACCACCGCAGCAACTTTTTCACAATCACCGGCAAGCCTCATACTGCCGCTGCTGCGTTAGATATAATCAAAGATTTGTATGTCGACACGGCCCCTGTACGTGGAACGATTCCTGATCTAGAGCCCGAGCAAATTCATCTCGCGGTAAAAGAATCCGGCATTCTTGAGCAACACCAAGAACAACCGATGGAATACGGCAAAGAAGTCTTCATCAAAACGAAAAAAGGCGTGATCAAGCCTCGTACGCCAAATCAAGGTCAATACCTAGTCAACATGGTTACTCATGATATTAGTTTTGGTATAGGCCCTGCCGGTACAGGTAAAACCTATCTTGCGGTTGCTGCAGCCGTTGATGCATTAGAGCGTCAAGAGATTCGTCGTATTCTATTAACTCGCCCAGCCGTAGAGGCAGGTGAAAAACTCGGTTTCTTACCAGGGGATCTCAGCCAGAAAGTGGACCCATATTTACGTCCACTTTATGATGCCTTATTTGAAATGCTAGGCTTTGAACGCGTTGAAAAGTTAATTGAACGTAACGTTATTGAAGTAGCCCCCCTTGCTTATATGCGTGGTCGTACTTTAAATGATGCCTTTATCATTCTTGATGAGAGCCAAAATACTACCGTCGAACAAATGAAAATGTTCCTAACCCGTATCGGCTTTAACTCACGAGCAGTAATTACAGGCGACGTTACTCAAATCGATTTACCTCGTGGGGCTCGCTCAGGCTTGCGTCATGCCATCGAAGTGCTGTCAGAAGTAGAAGACATTAGCTTTAATTTCTTCCTAGCCGATGACGTAGTTCGTCACCCTGTCGTTGCTCGTATCGTTAACGCGTATGAGAAATGGGAAGCTCAAGATCAAAAAGAAAAAAAAGCGATAGAAAAGCGTCGCCGAGAAGAAAGAGAACAGCGTGAAGCTCAAGCAGCAGCGTTATTTTCAGCTGCTAATCCTCAGCAAGCAAGTCCTCAACAAGAGCAAGATGCGGAATAATACAAACTATGGCTATTGAACTCGATCTTCAAATTGCAGTCGAAGAAACGACAGGGCTTCCTACTGAGGCCCAATTACAACAATGGCTGGAATCGGCTATTACCTTATTTCAACCTCAAGCTGAAGTCACTATTCGCATTGTTGAAAATGAAGAAAGCCAACAATTAAATCGTGATTACCGAGGCAAAGATAAGCCAACTAACGTGCTATCATTCCCTTTTGAAGCGCCTCCAGGTATCGAAATCGACTTACTTGGTGATCTCATTATTTGTAAGCAAGTGGTTGAAGCGGAAGCAAAAGAGCAAGATAAGCCACTGTCAGCACATTGGGCGCATATGGTTGTACACGGTAGTCTTCATCTGCTAGGTTATGACCATATTGAAGATGAAGAAGCTGAAGAAATGGAAAGCATTGAAACCGAAATCATGCAAAAGCTCGGATTTGATGACCCGTACATTTCTGAAAAAGAATAGGTGCACCGTTACTTATTTTGATTAATATAATTGAATAACTATATCCAAGGTAATTGAAGTTGCAGTGAGGCGACAAGTGAATGAGGCCTCATGAGTTTAGCTTGCCTAAATGATTGGGGTGAATGAGCGCCGTCAACAAAGCTGCTACTTCAAGTACGAAGGATATCGCGAGCTATCCGCTTTTGATAGCGTTAACGAAAGAGTAGACATGAACGACAGTACCTCGCCTTCACATAATGAAGGCAATAATGATAAATCAGAAGGTCCCAGTAGAAAATCCTTCTTCGAACGCCTAGCTCACTTATTTCAAGGTGATCCTAAAGATCGTCAAGAGCTTGTCGAAGTATTTCGTGATTCAGAAGAGAATGATCTTATCGATCCTGACACACGAGATATGCTCGAAGGAGTGATGGAAATATCGGAAATGCGAGTGCGTGATATTATGATCCCACGCTCGCAAATGGTCACCATTAGCCGTGACTATGACCTAGATTCTTTAGCTACCTTAATCATTGACGCGACTCACTCTCGTTACCCTGTGATTAATGAAGACAAAGACCATATCGAAGGTATTTTACTTGCCAAGGATTTATTACGTTACTTGGTATCAGACAGTACTGAATTCATATTAAATGAAGTGGTACGCCCTGCGGTTGTTGTACCGGAGAGTAAACGAGTCGACCGTCTACTAAAGGAATTCCGTGAAGAGCGTTACCACATGGCAATTGTGGTAGATGAGTTTGGTGGCGTTTCTGGTCTTGTCACCATCGAGGATATTCTCGAAGAAATCGTAGGTGAAATCGAAGATGAATTCGACGATGAAGAAGCCGCCGATATTCGCCAACTCAGCAAGCATACCTTCTCAGTTCGTGCATTGACCGATATTGATGATTTCAACGATGCCTTTAACACTAATTTCAGTGATGAAGAAGTCGATACTATTGGTGGACTTGTCACTCTAACCTTTGGCCATCTACCAGAACGTGGTGAAGTGGTTGAACTTGATGGCTACAACTTTAAAGTGACGGCAGCAGACAACCGTAAGGTGATTCAGCTACAAGTCACGATTCCAACCAACTCAGAAACTAATATCGAGCCTGAAAGTAACGATTAGCAGCGAAGCCTCACTAACCTACGAAAGCAATCTGAACCTATGAAAACAATTTGGATTCAGCGCATTGGGCGGCCTTTATTGGCCGCTTTTATTGGCGCAACAACTACCCTTGCGTTTGCGCCATTTTCTTACTGGCCAATTGCTATTTTAAGCCCTTTCATTTTACTACTACTCCTTAATAAACAATCCGCTAAATTTGGCTTTTGGATTGCCTTTGCTTGGGGCTTAGGCCAATTTGGCACGGGTATCAATTGGGTACATGTCAGTATTGATACTTTTGGTGGCATGCCTAAAATTGCCAGCGTGACCCTAATGAGTGTACTGGTGGCTTATTTAGCACTCTACCCTGCTCTGTTTGGTGGCTTGCTCAACCGTTTTTTCCCGAAAATAAATGCTCAGCGTTTAGTCATTGCTGCTCCCATCATTTGGCTCATTACCGACTGGTTGCGCGGCTGGGTAATGACAGGCTTTCCATGGCTATGGTTAGGATACAGCCAAATTGATAGCCCGCTAAATGCCTATGCGCCGATCTCTGGTGTTGAAGCGATTACCCTCATGCTATGGATTCTTGCTGGTAGTTTTGCCTTAATCACCATAACAAAAAAGTGGGCTTACTTAGCGGTACCTACTGCTGTTTTCGTGGTCGCTTTTGCTTTAAATCAAATTTCATGGGTCAAGCCTGATCCTTCTACCAAAACTTCATTTGCACTTATCCAAGGCAATATTGATCAAAAAATGAAGTGGGTGCCTAGCCATCGCTGGCCTACCTTGATGAAATACACCGATATCAGCCGAGACAATTGGGGCACCGATATTATCATTTGGCCTGAAGCAGCAATTCCTGCTTTAGAATCTGATTTACCAGCATTTTTACATAATTTAGATACCGCAGCAAAAGCCAATAACAGCGCTTTAATTACTGGTGTGCTATCACAAGATGATATGGGACACTTTTATAACAACGTTCTGACGCTCGGCCAAAATGGTTTAGGCCCGTACGATTACGACACGGCTAAACGCTATAGCAAACACCATTTATTACCTTTTGGTGAGTTTGTACCATTTGGTGACTTACTGCGCCCTATCGCACCTTTCTTTAATTTACCAATGTCATCATTCCAGCGCGGTGATTTCATCCAACCAAACCTCATAGCCAATGGTCGTCACTTAGTCGCCGCTTTATGCTATGAGATCATTTTCAGCGAGCAAGTACGTCAAAATGTTACCCCTGATACAGACTTCATCTTAACGCTTTCTAATGATGCTTGGTTTGGCCATTCGATTGGTCCACTACAACATATGGAAATTGCGCGTATGCGAGCCCTAGAGCTTGGTAAGCCGCTTATCCGTGCCACCAACAACGGTGTAACTGCTGTCACCGATTACAAAGGCCGCATTACGCAACAAGTACCACAGTTCCAAACGGAAGTATTAAAAGCCGAAGTGACCTCAACATCAGGCAATACGCCTTATAGAACACTAGGATCTTGGTTGTTGTACTTATGGTGTACCCTGGGATTATTTGCTATTTGGTTTCAACAAAGAAAAGCGAATAAATAGAAATACGCTCTGATCAAAAAAGTAGATTAATAAACAACAATAAAGTCGCACAAGTCACTAAACTTATGCGGCTTTTTTATCAACCTTTTTTATCAACAAAGACATATCACTTATCAGTGTGGTTGGTATTATATTCAAATGACTTGAATATATACCCAAGTGACTTCAATATGCAGAATTCAGAGCTATCATCCAAGCCTTTAGGCAAGGAAGATTGTCGAAGGAATGTAGGTACCTTTCAAACCAATCTGACGCTGTATAAAGGTTTGGATGAAGCTCCCCAAGGGCAAGTTAAAACAAGCTTTATGCTGCGTTAAATTGAACAGAGATAGAATAACTATGATCATCTTCAATTTGCCTTGCCTAAAACTTGTTTTATTCTTGCTGAAACATGCACCTTGACGTTACTTGGGTATATTAAGCAAAGCTTTTTAAAACACTGGCTAATAAATCAATACGAGGTTTGATCGAATCAATCAGTAGGTATTCTTTGTCAGAATGGAAACCAGCACCCATTGGACCAAAACCATCTAACGTTGGCGTACCGACATTAGCCGTAAAGTTACCATCAGAGCCGCCACCAGCATCTTCCCAACCATATTGAATACCTAGTGCGTCCGCTTTTTCACTGACAAGCTTAATCATTTCTTCAGTGGCATCAGTTGGCTGCATTGATGGTTTAAACGCCAAGCGATTCACCTCAACACTTGCGCCTTTTTCAAACGGTGTGTTCGCCATTTTACGCAGCTTAGCATCAATCGATTCTGCTTCTTCATTATTCCAGAAACGAAGGTCAACCGTCGCTTTGGCGTAATCTGGCACAACGTTCACCGCAAGGCCACCTTCGATAATACCAACATTCATAGTAGTGCCCGTTTCAAGGTTAACCAGATCTTTAATCGCTAGCGACCAGTGGCTCAACTCATAAATCGCTGATACACCATCTTGCAGTGCAGAACCGGCGTGAGAAGCCACTCCTTTAAACACTAATTCATATTTAGCATTCCCTTTACGTGAGCGAATTAAATTACCGCTAACTCGAGCGGCTTCACACACCAATACTCGTTTACTCTTTCTCGCCATAGCTTCAATCCATGGACGAGAATACATAGAACCAATTTCTTCATCGCAGTTTAACGCCACGAGTATTGCAAGATTATTTTTTTCTTCATCGGTCAGTTGTTGCAGCGCATACCAAGCACTTAAGATGCCTGATTTCATATCTGAGGTGCCTGGGCCATAAATCTTTTCTTCATCAAAAGTTAATGGTCGTTGTGCGACAGTACCTTCAGGGAAAACCGTGTCCATGTGACCACTCAACATCACATCGTATTGTTCCGCCTCTGGCTTATTGGTAATTTCCAAACATGGGCCGGCCTTATCATCAATATGGTGACGAACCACCGTAAAGCCAATTTGTTCAAACATCGGAGTTAGAATGTCGGCAATTTTAGCCACACCTTGTGGAGTACGAGTACCGCAATCAACATTAACTAATGTTTCTAACTGTTGGATATAAGTTTTAAGATCAAATGAGTGAGACATAAACGCTCCTAAAAAATAAAAGCCCACAAACCTGTGAGCTTTTGAAAATCAATTTATTATTAAGCTGCCATCATTGGTACTAAGAACACAGTCCCTATAATCACCGTTGCCAGACCACAAATAACCGGCACAAAAGTACGTTTAACGACATCAAATGGGCTTACTTGTCCCATACCTGAGGTAGCAACAATAACCCCCGAAACTGGAGAAATCGTACGACCTAAATTGGAAGCTTGTAGCATTGGAATAATTAAGAATGCAGGGTTGATACCCATTTTAGCAGCAAGAGATGGTGCTAATTCAACAAATGCATAAAATGATGCATTACCTGAACCCGTTGCAATAGAAGCAGCAACTGTAATAGCCGTAAGAAGTAACATCAATGCCACTGCACCTGCACCTGCGTTATCCGCAAGACCAAGTAACGCATCAATCGCACCAACCGACATTAAGCCTTGAGCAAACAAACCAGCACCAACCAATAGCATTACCACGCCTTTAAACGCATCGGCCATACCTTGGTAACATACTTCTAAATCTTCTACCGCTTTTTTGCCATCAAAACGATTAGAAACGTAATGCACCACAGCACCAATAAAGATAGAAAGTACCACAATAGTATAAATATCTAGCGTCATACCTGGGATGGTTTCTCCATTAAATAAGAACACGCCCACAATTGGTAGAAATGGTAAAATAGAATAATAAGCTGGCGCACTTGTATCAATATGAGAAATATCGACTTTTTCCATTGGCGTATTGTCTTTCTTGTCTAGGTACTTGTTCCAGAAGAAAGCAGCAATAGCCATTACGATAATTGCTGAAATAGATACTGGTAATACCGTTTCAACCGCAAAAACATGCAGAGGAATACCAGATTTCTGTGCGGCAATAACCACATCACCAGAAGTTGGAGATAAGATAATTGCGGCAGGAGAGGCACATACTGCGACGGCTGCTGGACGAGAAATCCCCATTGCAGTCATCATTGGGAATAATGTCGCCATTAACAGCACACCAAGCCCAGTAGCTGAACTTACCGCAAGTGACATTAAGCATGCAACAATATAAGCTGCCACCAAAAGAACATAAGGTGACTTGATAAAAGATAAAGGTTTAGAAAACTGCTTCACAACAATATTGTTAGCACCAATATGTGTCATGTAAGAAGCAAAACCACATAACAACATAATTTGTAGCCCTAAACCGCCATTATAACCTTGCAAAGTATTTTTTAAGAAAAACAGCGCATCAGTAAAAAAGCTACCCGTTGACTCCATCCCTTCTGGTAATACTGAATGACCTAATGGTTTTGCTAACAATAGCAATAATGTACCGGCGGTTAATAGTACACCAGTAGGTTTATAACCTTTTACAATAAAATAGCCCACCGCAATGGTCACAACCAGACCAACTAATAGTTCTAACATAAATGTTTGCCTTTATCTTTTAGAAGTTTTTATATACCCAAGTGGCTTCAAGATCTTGTAAAACTCACACCTTGAAGTTAGTTGGGTACAAAACTTCAAATTTTTAGTAATTTTGGTTGCAGGAAATTACCAAAAGGCATCACAACAAATATTAATCTCTATCAATTTTTAGGCTTGTAGCGCTGAATTTGGGTGCCTCAACACATATTTATTGATTTATCGCATATAAAGACACTTTTACCATGACACTACGGTTTTAAAGGAACGCGAGTAAAGGCTCCATTACCACATTGGATACAAGGGGTGATTTCGCGTGGGTGACTATATTCTTGCCTGTGGCCACATTTTTCACATACTAAAGCGCCCAGCCCAATCACATCACCAACTTCATAGAGTCCTTTATGCTCAATATCTTGAAATACTTCCATCCACTCGATTTGTGTTTTATCAGTAATATCAAGTAAACCTTGCCAAATAGATTCGGCAATGACGTCTCTAAATGGGTCATTCGCTATCGCTTCTTTGTCTTTTTCATAATTTTCCGCAAACTCTTTAAGATCCGATTTCACGTATCGACTAATAAGTTCGTACTCATCTTTAGTCATATCCTTAGTCGCTTGCCACATCTTTTTTGGTGTATCGAGCGCTTTATTTAACTCTTCCGGTGTATGCTTTAAGTTATCAATAATCTCTTCTAACAACTTTTTATAATCTTGATTACGCTTTGACATATTGCTCTCCTTAACCATCTAGTTAACTACAGGGTCACATTGCCTATTGTTGTGCGCAACCCCTTTAAGGTATTCTATGCTGATCAAGTATTATCGGTTTTAACCGATCTCACAAATCTACGATTACCGGATATCATCGATGCAAGAGCATAAAGTGAAATTATCAGAACATTATAATCCTCAAGATATTGAGCCAAAGGTTCAACAACACTGGGATGACAGCAAAATATTTGAAGTAACAGAAGATCCAAACAAAGAAAAATTCTACTGTTTGTCTATGTTCCCTTACCCAAGTGGCCGCCTGCACATGGGGCACGTTCGTAATTACACTATCGGTGATGTAGTTTCTCGCTATCAACGTCTACAAGGTAAAAACGTCATGCAACCTATTGGTTGGGATGCGTTTGGCCTACCGGCTGAAAATGCTGCAGTAAAAAATAAAACTGCACCAGCACCATGGACTTACGAAAACATCGAATACATGAAAAACCAGCTTAAACTATTAGGCTTTGGTTATGACTGGAATCGTGAGTTTGCGACTTGTACTCCTGAATACTACCGTTGGGAGCAAGAGTTCTTTACTAAGCTGTATGAAAAAGGCCTAGTTTACAAAAAAACCTCTTCTGTGAACTGGTGTCCTAATGACATGACCGTTCTCGCCAACGAACAAGTAGAAGATGGTTGCTGCTGGCGTTGTGATACTCCAGTTGAACAAAAAGAAATTCCACAGTGGTTTATTAAAATTACTGAATACGCACAAGAGCTACTTGACGATCTTGATAACTTAGACGGCTGGCCTGAGATGGTTAAAACCATGCAGCGCAACTGGATTGGCCGCTCTGAAGGTGTTGAATTAACCTTTAAAGTTAACGGTCAAGCGGATCTAGAAGTGTATACCACGCGTCCTGACACGCTAATGGGTGTGACTTATGTTGGTATCGCTGCTGGCCACCCACTTGCAACTATTGCAGCACAAAATAACCCTGAACTTGCCGCTTTCTGTGAAGAGTGCAAAAACACCAAAGTTGCTGAAGCTGAATTAGCAACAATGGAAAAGAAAGGCATGGATACTGGCCTAACTGCTATTCACCCATTAAACGGCAAAGAAGTGCCTGTTTATGTAGCGAACTTCGTATTAATGGATTATGGCACAGGTGCGGTAATGGCGGTTCCTGCTCACGATCAACGTGACTTTGAATTTGCTACTAAATACGGTCTAAACATCGGAGCTGTTATTCTTAATGAAGAAGGTAACCAACCAGATGTTAGCGATGCTGCTTACACTGAAAAAGGTAAGCTATTCAACTCTGGTGAATTTGATGGTCTTGATTTCCAAGATGCCTTTGATGCAATCGCAGCCAAGCTAGAATCTGAAGGTAAAGGCAAGAAAACCGTAAACTTCCGTCTACGTGACTGGGGGGTATCTCGCCAACGTTACTGGGGTGCGCCAATTCCAATGGTGACCACTGATGATGGTGAAGTACATCCTGTTCCTGCTGACCAACTTCCGGTTATCCTACCTGAAGATGTGGTAATGGATGGCGTAACTAGCCCAATTAAAGCCGACAAAGCTTGGGCAGAAACCACTTTCAATGGCGAACATGCATTACGTGAAACAGATACTTTCGATACCTTCATGGAATCCTCTTGGTACTATGCACGTTACTGCTCTCCACAAGCCGATGACATTCTCGACCCAGAAAAAGCCAACTACTGGCTACCTGTTGATCAATATGTCGGTGGTATCGAACATGCTTGTATGCACCTATTATACTCACGTTTCTTCCACAAATTATTACGCGATGCAGGTTATGTCACTTCTGATGAGCCGTTCAAGCAACTGCTTTGTCAAGGCATGGTACTCGCCGATGCTTTCTACCACACCAACGAGAAAGGCACAAAAGAGTGGATCGCCCCAACAGATGTAACGGTTGAGCGTGATGGTAAAGGTCGTATTGAAAAAGCGGTTGATAACCAAGGTCGTAACGTTGAACACTCAGGCATGATCAAAATGTCTAAGTCGAAAAACAATGGTATCGATCCGCAAGAAATGGTGGATAAATACGGCGCAGATACCGTTCGTTTATTCATGATGTTTGCTTCACCTGCTGATATGACGCTGGAGTGGCAAGAATCAGGTGTAGAAGGTGCAAACCGCTTCTTACGTCGTGTATGGAAACTAGTTGGTGAGCATACTTCTAAAGGTGACGTTGAAGCCTTAGATGTTGCTGCGTTAACTGGCGATCAAAAAGCACTGCGTCGTGATGTTCATAAAACTATTGCTAAAGTAAGTGATGATGTTGGCCGTCGTCAGACATTTAATACCGCGATTGCTGCCATCATGGAATTAATGAATAAACTTGGTAAAGCTTCACAAGAAAGCGTACAAGATCGAGCTATCCTTGATGAAGCATTAAAAGCTGTGGTTCGTATGCTCTACCCTATCACTCCTCATATTTGTCATGAATTATGGAACGCTTTAGGTGAATCTGATGTCGATAGCTGTGAGTGGCCGACATTTGATGAAAAAGCGTTAGTAGAAGATGAAAAACTCATCATCGTTCAGGTTAATGGCAAGCTACGCGCGAAACTAACGGTTCCTGCGGATATTAGCAAAGATGATATTGAAGCGATGGGCTTAAGTGATGAGAACGTGACTAAGTTCACCGACGGTTTGACTGTACGTAAAGTCATTTATGTTCCAGGAAAACTATTGAATATAGTCGCAAACTAAATTCAGTTTAACGACAATACTAAACGAGGCGTAAATGGGCATAAGTCCATTTACGCTTATGTTTATCTTATGGGTTTTTATCTCAAGAACTTATAAGATAAACATTAAATAAAACCAACTAATTAGATAGAGGTGATCCTTAGTGGCACATTTGTTTTCTCGCTCTCGCGTTCGTCTTCTTGCCATTTTAGGTCTTGCCATGATGACCAGTGCATGTGGTTTCCACTTCAGAGGTAACTACCTATTACCCGAAGAAGTTTCAACTATTTCCGTCACCAGCTTTGACTCTTACAACCAAATCACCCGTGATGTGAAAAATCAATTACGTCTTAATGGTGTTGATGTTGTTTCACCAGGTGCCAACATCACTAACCTACACCTAGTTCGTGAAACCGCCAATGATGACAGTGATAATGGCCGAACTTTATCCTTGTACCAAAACTCACGAGCGGCGGAATATGAATTATCTTATCGTGTTTCTTACCAAGTATCGGTTCCGGGTTATGACAAGAAAACTTTTAACGTCAATATTACTCGTAGCTATTTAGATAACCCATTAGCGGCATTGGCTAAGTCGGTTGAACGAGATCTGATAGTTAAAGAAATGCGCGAACAAGCCGCTGAGCAAATTATACGCCAAATGGCACGCTTAAAAGCCCAATTAGTGGTGACGCCGGCTGGAAGTGATGAATTACAAGACTTCCCAACCGATATTGATGGTACTGAAAATCAACTAGAAACCACCACTATTGACGAAGGCGTAGAGCAAACCATATCGACGAATGAAGTATCAAACGATAGTGATGGCTCAGTCACCAACGACTCTCAAACTGAAACGCCATAATAACAATGCGTATATTTGCCGATAAGCTGGCTGAAAATCTTGAACGAAAATCCTTCCCTATTTATTTATTTATGGGGAATGAGCCTTTATTGCTACAAGAAAGCAAAGATCTACTATATAAACATGCTAAAGAGAAAGGCTTCTTAGATAAACAGCGGTTTACTCTGGATAAGCAAGTTGACTGGAATCAGATATTTGACTGCTGTCAGGCATTAAGCCTATTTTCCAACCAACAAATCATTGAGTTAGAAATACCAGAAACAGGTGTTACTGCCGCAAGTGCCAAAGAGTTGGTTAACTTAGCAGGCATGCTTAATCCTGACATTTTATTGGTCGTGATTGGTAATAAACTATCGCGTGCTCAAGAAAATACCAAGTGGTTTAAAGCATTACACCAAAATGGTCTATTAGTCAGCTGTAATAGCCCTGAGCTACGTCTGTTACCACAGTTTGTTCAGCACCGTTGTCGTAAATTAAAACTCACACCCGATGCAGAAGCCGTACAAATGCTGGCTCAATGGCACGAAGGTAATTTACTGGCACTAGCGCAAAGCTTAGAAAAATTGGCGCTATTGTACCCAGACGGCAACCTGACTTTGCCAAGAGTAGAGTCATCACTGAGTCGACACAACCACTTTACTCCTTTTCAATGGACCGATGCTCTTCTTGCTGGGCAAGCTAAACGAGCCCAGCGAATCTTGCGCCAATTGCAAGCAGAAGGCCAAGAAGCGATCATATTGCTGCGTACTATACAAAAAGAGCTCTTCCTGCTCATCGAAATGAGACAAGCTTTTGATCATGGCGCAGTACTCGGCAAAATATTTGACCAACATCGAATCTGGCAAAACAAGCGCCCGCTCTATACATCGGCACTGCAACGATTAAACTTAGCGTTTTTACAAAAACAGGTTCATCTGTTGTGCCAATTAGAATTGTCTGTCAAAACAACGTTTGATCAAGAACCTTGGCCAAAGCTTAGCCAGTTATCAATCGAACTATGCCAACCGACAGCGGCGCTATCTCGTTTAGAACAACCTATTTAACCTGAACTCTGGATAAGAAAGTCAATTAAACATGTATATCAATAAATTAGTAATTCATTATTACAGTGCATCTATTTTTGATGAATAACTAGGCAAAATCATAAGTCAATAGCTAGTCTATTGCGTTGATTTTAACGACGTTAGGCGCAAAAAGAGATGTGCTGTGAGGCTTAAATTATCCAAAGTTCAGGTTATTTAACCACCCACTAAACTTTCAATTTAGTGGTTTCTTTCCAAACCCGGTATTTCCCCTTACCATTAAGAAGTACCATTAAATACCATATTAAAGAGGCAATACTTTGCAACTGAATGAGTTAAAAGATTTTCTTGCTGATAAAGCAGATGACATGAAAGCTGAAAACATCATCACTCTTGATGTTAAAGGTAAATCAAGTGTAACTGACTACATGATCGTATGTACTGGCACTTCAAAGCGCCACGTTGCTTCAATTGCAGATAATGTTGCGAAAGAAGCGAAAATCGCCGGCATTGAAGCTTTAGGTATTGATGGTGAAGAAGAAGGCGAATGGGTCGTGGTAGATATGGGATCTGTCATGGTTCATATCATGCAAGAATCATCTCGCGATTTATACCAATTGGAAAAATTGTGGGGTTAATCCCCCACCACACTGTTGGAGCCAGTAAGTGAAAATTCAACTTATTGCAGTCGGAACCAAGATGCCTAAATGGGTCGAAGACGGCTTTTACGAATATCAGCGTCGCTTTCCAAGTGATATGCCGTTTGATTTAGTCGAAATTCCAGCCGGAAAACGTGGTAAAAATGCCGATATTGCAAGAATTTTGCAAAAAGAAGGCGAAGCGATGCTAGCCGCTGTACCTAAAGGAAATCGCATTATAACATTAGACATTCCAGGAAAACGTTGGGATACCGGTCAATTGGCTTCTCAACTCGATGCTTGGAAATTAGATGGCCGTGATGTATCGATTTTAATTGGTGGACCAGAAGGGCTTGCTCCAGCGTGTAAAGCGGCTGCCGATCAAAGTTGGTCTCTTTCACCACTGACTTTGCCACACCCAATGGTTCGCGTCATTATGGCAGAAAGCCTGTACCGAGCTTGGAGCGTCACAGCTAATCACCCGTACCACCGAGAATAATAAAGAATGAGACGTAGACGTAGCCAAATACGCGATTACACTGCTGAAGCTAAATTGTTCGCACGACGCTCAATTGTTGCGTTTATAGGCATCATTATGTTGGTTGGTATTTTGCTAGCCAACCTTTATTACATTCAAGTCGAACAGTATCAAGACTATAAAACTCGTTCAAACGATAACCGTATTAAAATAGTCCCGATCGCGCCCAATCGTGGTCTTATTTACGATCGTAATGGTAAATTACTGGCATCTAACCGTCCGGTATATAACCTTGAGATTACGCCAGAGAAAGTTCCGGATATCGATAAGACTATCGAAGAGCTGCGTAAAATTTTACCCATTACTGATGAGCAAGTTGCCGCCTTCCAAAAAGAGCGACTGCATATTAGACACTACAAGCCCGTTCCATTACTAACCCAGTTAACTAACGAGCAAGTGGCAAAATTTTCTGTCGACCAATATAAGTTTCCAGGGGTAGAGATCACCGCCGTATTAAAACGTTACTACCCATACGGTTCAGTGTTAACTCATGTTTTAGGGTATGTTTCTCGTATCAATGATCGCGATATATTACGTTTAACCGAAGAAGATAAAGTCTCAAATTATCAAGCGACTCGTGATATTGGTAAATTAGGTATCGAACGTTATTACGAAGATGTTTTACACGGCACATCTGGTTATCAGGAGGTAGAGGTCAATAGCCGGGGTCGTATCATTCGCACCCTAAAATACGTGCCACCGATCCCAGGTAAAGATATTGTTCTGAACTTAGATATTAACCTACAACAATACGCTTATAAGTTAATGGATGACCGACGAGGCTCGATCATTATTCTCGATCCAGCTGATAATGGAGTTTTAGCAATGGTATCCAGCCCAAGCTATGATCCAAATGCTTTTGTTCATGGCATCAGTGGCAAGGCCTATAATAAGTTATTGAATGATCCAAACCGCCCACTCGTCAACCGAGCAACTTTAGGTATCTATCCACCCGCTTCGACGGTTAAACCCTTTATTGCGGTATCAGCATTAACCGAAGGTGTGATCACCACTAAAACCACCCGTAATGATCCGGGAATTTGGTATATTCCGCACGCACGAAGCCATAAAGGTTATCGAGACTGGAGCCGCTGGGGACATGGTGTGGTTGATGTGAAAAAATCAATTGAAGAATCGGTTGATACCTTTTACTACCAAATCGCATTTGATTTAGGCATCGATCGCCTCTCTAAATGGATGAATAAATTTGGTTTTGGTGAATATACCGGAATTGATTTACACGAAGAAAGCAGCGCAAATATGCCTACTCGTGACTGGAAAATGGCTCGTCACCGCACTCCTTGGTATCAAGGTGATACTATACCTGTCGGAATTGGACAGGGTTATTGGACAGCAACACCAATGCAAATAGCCAAAGCATTATCGGTTTTAGTTTCACACGGCAAAGTGCGAGCACCTCACCTCCTACGGGCTACTATCGACAAAGCTGAACCTAATCAAAAACCAGTATTAAGCCCAATAAAAACATTCCCAACCATTAAAGGGGTTAAAGATTCAGATTGGGAAATCGCCAAAGAAGGTATGCACTTGGTTGCTACAGGATCACGAGGTACAGCACGCCGCTCATTCTATGGCGCAAAGTATGAAGCTGCCGTCAAATCAGGGACCGCACAAGTCTATGGGTTAAAGGAAGGTGAGAAATATAATGCTGATGAGGTTGCTGAACACTTACGCGATCACGCCTTATTAATGGGCTTCGCACCATTGGAAGATCCTAAACTTATCGTCGCCATGGTTCTTGAAAATGCCGGTGGTGGTTCTGGCGTAGGTGGTCCAATCGCCCGTGAAATCTTTGACCATGTACTCGTTGAATCACCAAATGATACGGATAAAGAGGATAAAAAGTAGTATGAAAATGGATCCTGCCACAGGGCAAAACCGTTCATTCTTCGAACGACTGCATATCGACCTGCCTCTACTACTTGGTATCTTATTATTAATGGGGATTGGCCTAGTTGTCATGTATAGCGCCAGTGGGCAAAGCTATGAAATGATGGATAAACAAGCCATGAGGATGCTGCTATCTCTAACTGTCATGTTTGCTGTCGCCCAAGTAAAACCTAGAACAATGGAGTCATTAGCTCCAAGCTTATACTGCATCGGAATCATTTTACTTCTCGGTGTATTATTTTTTGGGGAAACCTCTAAAGGTGCTCAACGATGGCTAAGCCTAGGCTTTGGCCCACGCTTTCAGCCATCTGAAATTTTGAAGTTAGTTGTGCCTTTAATGATTGCAAGATATATAGGCAAACAACCTCTACCACCAACATTTCGAACCTTAGTGGTTTCATTAATATTGGTCTGCTTGCCGACTATTTTAATTGCGAAACAACCAGACTTAGGGACATCAATACTAATCGCAGCTTCAGGTATTTTCGTTATTTTCTTAGCAGGTATTCGTTGGAGAATTATCATTGCCGCCGCTGCCGCTATCGGTGGATTCATTCCAATCCTCTGGTTCTTTTTAATGCACGAATACCAAAAAACTCGGGTGAGAACATTATTTGATCCAGAATCTGATCCACTCGGAGCGGGTTACCATATTATTCAAAGTAAAATCGCGATTGGCTCTGGCGGCTTGACAGGCAAAGGCTGGCTGCATGGAACCCAATCTCAACTTGAATTTGTTCCAGAGCGACATACTGACTTTATCTTTGCAGTTATCGCGGAAGAATGGGGTATTATCGGCGTAACATTCTTGCTCTCAGTGTACTTATTTATCATTGCACGTGGTTTATATTTAGCGACACAAGCTCAAACCGCTTTCGGTCGAATGATGGCAGGTAGTGTTGTACTTAGCTTTTTTGTTTATGTTTTTGTAAATATTGGCATGGTAAGCGGTATTTTACCTGTCGTTGGTGTACCTTTACCGCTGATCAGCTACGGCGGTACCTCCATGATAACTCTGTTGGTTGGCTTCGGTATTTTAATGTCAATTCACACTCACAGAAAAATGCTTTCAAAGGCGAATTAAATTGATGAAAAAATATTACCGTTATGGCCTATGGATGGCTTTTGCTCTTTTAGCGGGTTGCTCATCGTCTCCAGATGAACGATACAAACTATCTGATGATGTTGCTCCTGAAGCCCCGATTTCTGTCGCCAATGTAGAAGATGCTCATCCTCGTTATGAACCTTTTAGTCGAGGTGGCAACCGTGACTACACCCTACGTGGTAAAGATTATAAAATCGTTAAAGACACCAAAAACTTTACTCAATCAGGCTATGCCTCATGGTACGGTAAGAAATTTCATGGCCATTTGACGTCAAACGGCGAAGTGTACGATATGTATTCCATGTCAGCGGCGCACAAAACCTTGCCTATTCCTAGCTATGTAAAAGTCACTAATACCGCAAATGGTAAAACCGCTATCGTTCGAGTTAACGACCGTGGGCCTTTCCATGACGGGCGTATTATTGATTTAAGTTACGCCGCAGCTTACAAACTCGGTGTCTATCAAGCTGGCACCGCTCCAGTCAAAATTGACTACATAACAGTTCCCAAAAGCAAAGTAGATCACGCTTATTCAAAGCAAGAATACCTGATCCAAGTCGCCGCGGTTTCTGATTCTGAAAAAGCACGAACTTTAGCGAAAAATCTTGGTCAAAAGTACGCATCACAATACAGTGTCGAAAGTTCAAGCAGTATTAATCGTATTATGCTTGGGCCTTGGAAAGATCAAAGCAAAGCAAATGAAGTACTTCGCAAACTTCAACAAAGCGGCTACCAATCCGCCTTTATGAAGCACCGAACACGTAAATAGAATAAACCAAGCTTTAGCTCTTTATCGTATAACGGTTAAACGACATTTCTAATTTCGTAGACTTTGATCCATATCTGATTTCTAGAAAAGTTTCTGTTAGAATACGAAAAATTTACTTCCACTAAAATATTGATAGCATTTATCTCATGAAAAATACGGCTAAATATCTAACATCTTTGCTAATTCCTTCATTAGCACTTTCCGCATCTTTGATTTCATTGAATGCTTCTGCATCCGATCCTATCGTAGTGCCTAATGCACCAGAAATTGCAGCACAAAGCTTTGTGTTAATGGATTACCACTCAGGCAAAATCTTAGCTGAGAAAAATATGGATGAGCGTCGCCACCCTGCGAGCTTAACTAAAATGCTAACCAGCTATGTAATTGGGCAAGAACTTAAATCGGGTAGCATTTCACGTTCTGATGAAGTTGTGATCAGCGAAAAAGCTTGGGCAAAAAACTTCCCTGATTCTTCAAAAATGTTCATTGAAGTAGGCAAAACCGTAACTGTTGATGAATTGAACCAAGGTATTATCGTCACTTCAGGTAACGATGCTTGTGTTGCGATGGCAGAGCACATTGCAGGGTCTGAAGATTCATTTGTTGATTTAATGAATCAATGGGCACAAAAAATTGGCATGGTGAACTCTCACTTTGTGAACGTTCACGGCTTGGACAATGATGAGCACTACTCGACCGCCCACGACTTTGCTATTTTAGGTGCTGCATTAATTCGTGATGTACCGGAAGAGTACAAACTCTACGCTCAAAAATCATTTACTTACAATGGTATTACGCAATACAACCGTAATGGTCTATTGTGGGATAAAAGCATGAACGTAGATGGTATTAAAACTGGCCATACAAGCGGTGCAGGTTATAACTTAGTGACCTCTGCAACTGAAGGTGATATGCGTCTAGTGTCTGTCGTTATGGGTACTAAGAGTGAAAATGCTCGTAAAGCCGAGAGCAAAAAGCTTCTAAACTTTGGCTTCCGCTTCTTTGAAACGGTTGCGCCACACAAAGCGAGCGAAGAGTTTGTTAAAGAAAAAATTTGGATGGGCGATAAGAGCGAAATCTCTTTAGGTGTACAAGAAGATACTTTTGTTACTGTACCTCGTGGCCAAGCGAAAAACCTAGCGGCTAGCTTTGTGTTAGATAAAGAGCTTAAAGCCCCTATCAACAAAGGTGAAGTAGTTGGTAAACTGTTCTACCAATTAAATGGTAAAGACGTAGCTGAGTACCCACTTGTTGCTCAAGAAGATGTTAAAGAAGGTGGTATTTTCAGCCGCTTAATCGATTACATTGTTCTACTATTTAAGAGCTGGTTCTAAGTTACTTACAACGAGTAAATAGAGTTAACTGACATCAAAAGCCGCTTTCATTGCGGCTTTTTTGTTTTTTTAATTCTCATAATTTCTATACGATAAATTATTAATTTTACTTACATTACTAGTATTCAATATTCTCCCTAAAAACAAAACTGCATAAACTAGATAATATCGATAGGTAGTGATAGTTGAGATCCTCCGTCAATCCCATTACTATTCACGCTTTATCGCATCTTCCCTTTTCAGGAGCACGGTATGCAAGAGCAACCAAAACTAAAAGATTTACTTGAATTCCCATGCCAATTTACCTACAAAGTTATGGGCTATGCGAAACCAGAATTACCGGATCTTGTTTTAAGTGTTATCCAAAAACACGCACCTGGTGATTACTCTCCAAGTGTCAAACCAAGTGGTAAAGGTACTTACAACTCAGTATCAGTAACCATTACTGCTACTTCAATTGAGCAAGTTGAAACTTTATATAAAGAACTTGGTGAAATTGAAATCGTACGTATGGTTTTATAACTCTTCTTTTTATAAAGAGAATGTTTTATAAATCGCTTTTTTATAAACCGATAGTTTTAAGTTGGATCAGTTCAAATAACGACAACAAACCGCTATACCCTTACTGCAAGTGAGTAGTTACCAGCACTAAAGAGGTTTATAATCGTTAGCTGATCCAGTTTTAGCCTCCTTCACTACATATCACTCTGCGTTAGGATTTTTCACATGGATAGTCAATCAGCTCAGGCCGAGATATTAGAGTCCACTACTGCGTCGCCAAATCATGTTGTGATTAGACAGCTCGGTCGTCAAGATTACCTTCCTGTTTGGCAAGCGATGCATCAATTTACTGACCAAAGAGATGCTCAAACAATTGATGAAGTTTGGCTAGTTGAACACAATCCAGTCTTCACCCAAGGACAAGCTGGAAAAGTTGAACATTTATTAAATACTGGTGATATTCCAGTGGTTCAGAGTGACCGTGGCGGTCAAGTAACCTATCATGGGCCAGGGCAAATTATCGCTTACTTTATGATAAACTTGCGCCGCAAAAATATCGGTGTACGTGAACTGGTGACAAATATCGAAAATATCGTCATTGCCACCCTCAATGACTTTGGCATCACGTCAGCGGCACGACCAGATGCTCCAGGTGTGTATGTTGAACAGCGTAAAATCTGCTCATTAGGTTTACGTATTCGTAAAGGATGTTCTTTTCATGGCCTAGCCTTAAACGTCAATATGGATTTATCACCATTTTTGCGCATTAATCCTTGTGGGTATGCTGGCATGGAAATGATACAAGTGAAAGACGTCAACGGTCCTGGCTCTGTTGCCACCGTCGAGTCTGTGTTAATCGAAAAAATCACTCAGCAACTTGAATACACTCAAGTTGACGTTACGACAGAAAGCCGCTGAAATCAGCACCCGCTTTAAAAAGTAAGTAGGAAGTTATGAGTAAACCAATCCAAATGGAAAAAGGCGTTAAGTATCGTGACGCTGATAAAATGGCACTAATTCCAACCAAGACGGTTGCAGTAGAAAAGACGGAGATCTTACGCAAGCCGGAATGGATGAAAATAAAACTGCCTGCTGATAGTCAGCGCATTCAAGATATTAAAGCCGCGATGCGTAAAAATGATCTTCACTCAGTTTGTGAAGAAGCATCTTGCCCTAACCTTGCAGAATGCTTTAATCATGGTACAGCAACCTTTATGATCTTAGGGGCTATTTGTACTCGCCGCTGCCCTTTCTGTGATGTAGCACATGGACGCCCTAACGCACCTGAAGCGAATGAGCCACAAAAGCTCGCACAAACTATTTCTGATATGAAGCTAAAATACGTGGTAATCACCTCCGTTGACCGTGATGATCTACGTGATGGTGGCGCACAACACTTTGCTGAGTGTAATAAAGCGATTCGTGAAAAAAATCCAAATATTAAAATTGAAACGTTAGTACCTGATTTTCGTGGTCGTATGGATGTGGCATTAGAATTAATGAAAGACAATCCACCCGATGTATTCAACCACAACCTAGAAACTGCGCCTCGCCTATATCGCCGAGCTCGCCCTGGTGCGAATTACAAATGGTCTTTACAACTCCTACAGAAATTTAAAGAACAGCATCCGCATATTCCAACCAAGTCTGGCTTAATGATGGGCTTGGGTGAAACTAAAGAAGAGATAGTCGAAGTACTAAAAGATTTACGTGCTCACGGCGTAACTATGCTGACACTAGGGCAATACTTAGCACCTAGCCGTCACCACTTACCGGTTGAACGCTATGTACCACCATCTGAGTTTGATGAACTAAAAGAAATTGCTCTAGAACTAGGCTTTACCCACGCGGCATGTGGACCGTTTGTTCGTTCTTCGTACCATGCGGATATGCAAGCGCAAGGGATTGAGATTAAATAAATCAACGGGGCTCGGTCTTCGGGCGCTTCGCTGCTCGTGGCTCGAAAGAGAGTCGCTGGGTTTCGAGTTTCGAGTTTCGAGTTTCGAGTTTCGAGTTTCGAGTTTCGAGTTTCGAGTTTCGAGTTTCGAGTTTCGAGTTTCGAGAGAAGCATAAAAAAGATCGTGGTGGAATCCACGATCTTTTTTATTTTGAACTATAGAGAATTTCAAGAGCAAAAGTTGAATTTTAAACTACCAGTCTTCTTGCGCTTTTTCTCGCAACTCGAAGCTCAGCGCTCTCGGAACTAGCAACCTCCGCGCAGCGGACTAGCTTCGAATTAAATAATCCGCCTTACCTACCCACTTATAGCTTGTGAGCTCTTCTAAGCCCATAGGGCCACGTGCATGCAGCTTTTGAGTTGACACAGCCACTTCTGCACCCAAACCAAACTGAGCACCATCAGTGAAGCGTGTAGAAGCATTAACATATACTGCCGCCGAACCTGCCGAGTTAATGAATAATTCAGCATTTCGGATTGATTCCGTCATGATGGCATCAGAGTGACTAGCATTATGCACTTGCATATGGTCAATCGCCTCCGCAATATCAGTGACCACTTTAATGCCTAAGGTATAACTTAACCATTCAGTATCAAAATCACCTTCTTGAGCATCTCGCACTTGCGGATTCTCGCCTAATATTGCTTTTGCTGTTGGCTCAACCACTAAAGCTACTTTTTCACCGAGCTGTTCTGCTAATTTAGGTAAAAATTCAGCGGCAATTTTTTCATGCACTAGTAAGGTATCAAGAGAGTTACAAGCCGATGGACGTTGTACTTTCGCATTTTCAATAACATCGATAGATTTCGCTAAATCTGCGGTTTCATCGACAAAAATATGACTGATCCCAAATCCACCAATGATCACCGGAATCGTGCTATTTTCTTTGCACATTTTGTGCAAACCCGCACCCCCACGAGGAATGATCATATCGACATATTCATCGAGTTTTAGTAATTGTGAAACTAATTCACGATCAGGTTTTTCAATGTATTGCACTGATGCAGCAGGTAAGCCGGCTTTTTCAAGCGCACTTTGAATCACTTTGACCAATTCCATATTAGAAAAGAAGGTCTCTTTTCCACCACGTAAAATGCTGGCATTACCTGTTTTTAAACACAAGGCAGCAATATCAATGGTCACATTTGGGCGAGCTTCATAAATCACCCCAACGACACCTAAAGGTACACGACGACGTGAAAGTGACATACCATTTTCTAAAATTTTACTATCAATCTCACTACCAACCGGATCATTAAGATTAATCACATTACGAACATCAGCCGCAATGCCCTCTAAACGAGATTCATTGAGAAGCAAACGATCTAAAAGAGCATCAGTTAAGCCTGCTTGGCGACCTAATTCAATATCTTGAGCATTGGCCGCTAAAATCGTATTCGCGTTTGCTTCAAGCTCATCAGCAATAATCGAGAGTGCTTTATTTTTTTGAGCGGTTGAAGCGGTCGCTAACTGAAATGCAGCTTGCTTTGCCGCTTGACCCATTAATGTTAAATCCACAATCTTTTCCTTAAATTTTTTTGGCTAAACTATTCTTGAATAATAACAAGATCATCACGATGAACAATGGTTGCACCATACGCATAGCCTAATGTCGCTTCAATCTCAGTACTGTGTTTGCCAATCAATAGCCCTAACTCAGTATCGGAATAGCTAACAATACCTTTGGCTAACAGTTGCCCTTGCTGATTACGCAAGCGAACCACATCTCCGCGAGAAAAAGTACCTTGAGTTTGTGTGATTCCTTTGGCTAATAAGCTACTGCCTCGCTCAATAACCGCTTTGGCGGCACCATCATCTAAAATTAAATCGCCTACAGAAGCTGGGCCAGCTAAGATCCAACGTTTACGATTTTCTAATGACTCTTCTAAAGCCAGAAAACGTGTACCTTGAGGGGTATTACTTAAGGTATCAACAATCACATTCGGACTACTTCCTGCTGCGATCACCACTTCAATACCTGTACGTCTTGCAATATCAGCTGCCTGTAACTTTGTCGCCATGCCACCGGTACCTAACGTTGTGCCACTACCACCGGCGATTTTACGCAATGTCTCGTCAATGGTTTTAACTTCACGGATCAATTCTGCATCAGGATTTTTTCTAGGATCAGCGGTGAATAAACCAGACTGATCGGTCAATAACAATAATTTATCGGCTCCACATAAAATACCAACCAATGCTGAAAGGTTATCGTTATCACCAACTTTGATTTCTGTTGTTGCTACCGCATCATTTTCATTAACAACTGGCACAATACCGTGTTCAATCAAAGCATTAATAGTATCTCGTGCGTTCAAGAAACGTTCACGGTCTTTCAAATCAGCACGTGTGAGGAGCATTTGGCCAATTTTAATTCCGTACAATTCAAATAAGGACTCCCAAACTTGAATTAAGCGACTTTGGCCAACGGCGGCTAATAACTGTTTGCTTGCCATCGAGTTGGGTAGTGCGGGGTAGCCAAGATGCTCTCGCCCTGCAGCAATTGCACCAGAAGAAACAATTACGATTTGATGGCCTTGATTTTTTAGCTCTGCACACTGACGAACAAGATCAACCATACGAGCTTTATTAATTTCTAAGGTTCCGCCGGTCAGCACGCTGGTTCCCAGCTTTACCACTATGGTTTGAGATTTCAGTTGGCTGTTGTTTGCGCTTTGATTTGAAGAGGCTTGAGTTGACATGTGTTTCCTGTCAAAAGTGAAAATAATAAAAGATTATACCCAAGTGACTTCAAGATGCAGAATTCAGAGCTATCATCCAAATCTTTAGACAAGGAAGATTTATGCGGAATGTAAACACCTTTCAAGTAAATCTAACGCAGGCTAAGGGCTTGGGTGACGCTCCCGAAGGGCAAGTTAAAATTACTTGGGTATATATTCTAATGTTGTATCAATACGAGCGCCATTTCACAAGTAAAAGATAAGGCGTGTTGCGGATAATCCACCAACACGCCTTACAATATTCTCTAATCGGATTAATTACAGAGTATCAACCGAATTTTTATGAAGACTAACCGTGTAGTTGTAATTTCCAGACAACACAGAAACAAGCTTTTTATGGAATTCTTCCAATGTTCTTTCCACTTCAAGTTGTGACTTTTTAGGTATTACTATATCAACCCAATCACCTTTTTCATCGTATTTACCTAAGGTGTAGTTGGCGACAAAGTTATCTTCTTCTTTGCTTAATTCTAACCACCAGCCCCAAAATTCTCTTACCTCTGGTGATTTTTTATCATCCACACAAACAGATAAGCAATCAAATAAATAAGTACCCGACTCGCATTCACCTTCACGTAAATAAGGGCCAATCGCTTTCAAAGCGGTCATTAAACGATAGTGCGTTGGTGCAGAAGCGTCAGTCATTGAATTCTCCATACATTATTATAATTTAAGCAGATCAATAATCCATTGACCTCAACTATCTATAGTTCACTATTCGATCACAAATGTCACTTTTTGAGTGCGACTTTCAACCAGTCGACAGCAGAAGTGAGTGCTTGATCATAACCTTGTGAAATTGACTTTGTTCTCAGTTCAATCGCTTTACCACCCTGGCTAAAACTTGCCAGACTTTGATTATCCATCTTTGAACCGACAGGATCGCCTTCCAGCCCCAACGCTAAAATTGGTACCGTTGTTTTTCTTCCGGCAAGCAAACCTTGAGATTTCAATGACCAAGCTCGAACTTGTTTAGAAAAGCTGTCAATATCCACGGCGTTTTTTCCCATTCGAGAAGCCAGAGCATCCAAGTACATTTTCGGCATTATGCTAAATTTATTCGCATCAGACAGTAGATCATGAATTGGCGCACCTAAAGCAACGCATGCTGCTATTTTATCTTGCTCAATAAACGAAAGCCTTGCCATCACATTACCGGCAAATCGAAAGCCAAGTAATCCAACTTTATAGTGATCAACCCAAGGAATATTAGGTAACTCATTAAGTACCGCTTGATGTAGGCAACTTGAATCTTCAGTCATTGACCAATGGATATTTGCACCCACCCCAGGCATATCTACTGTAAGCATGCCAATCTCATGTTTGGCGAGAAAATCTCGAAACAAACGCCACATATCCGTTTGTAGGCTATCAATTCCAGCACTCACGATCACAACAGGAAGCGATTTTTCAGTATGAGGTAGATGGAGGTTGGCCATAATCTTTTTGTTTTTATATGGGATCTTCAGTTGCTTTATGACATAAGGGCTATGTTCCATCGCATCAGAGTATGTTTTATTGGCCAGTACTTGAGCCTGAATAGAGAGGTTGTCTCCTTTAAGGTGTGGATAACTGGCAACACCAAAGCATAAGCTAGCGATAAAGTATTCATTTGATGCGGCTTCACCTTTTAATAAGGCTGCTTTTCTTTGATGAATCGCTCCTTGTTGACTCCATTCATACGACCAATTTCCTGGGCGGTAGCCTGCTATCGTATCAAGCCAATCTGGATGATTATGTTTATTTCCTGAGCTGGCGATGCGAGCAAGGACTGATTCAATTTCAATCGGATCTAAACCCTGCCAAATCCACTGCATACGACGCAAAGCTCTATACCATGCACTTTTGCTACGTTTTTGATTTGCATCCAATAGTGCCTGACTTTCTGACAAGTAACTGATGAAACTCGACGTTTCTTTGGCATGTTGATGTTTTTTGAACAGTGATTCAGATAAATTCTTACTTGGTTCCAAGGGATATCTCCACTCGTTTTTTCAATCGTTATTTCGCCAGTAAATGCTGCCATTGGGTATGACGCTCTAGATATACAACGGCATAACTACAAACCGGTCGAACTTTTAGATTATGCGACTCAATATCAGCCAACACGGTTTCCATTAAGGCTTTACCACAACCTTGTCCACGTAATTCATCAGGCACAAAAGTATGGGTTATAGTTAAAACGTCACTATGTTGGAGGTAGTCTAAATGTGCCCAATAATTTGGTGCCACTTCGACTTCATAACGCTGCTTAGATTTATCATGTTTGAGTGTGGTCATATGTAAATCCTTCAAATAAAAATCAATAGCTCTGATGAGAAGAACTAGGATAACGCTTACCACCTAGGTTATGCCAATCAATTCCTCGCAAAACAAATAAAAAACCCCACACCGTAGTGCAGGGTTTGTTTCATCAGTCAATAAAGCAGTGAATTAATTACTTTTGCTTGCGATTAACTGGCTCTTCAAATTGAAGCGTCATATCCCAAGGTTGCTCAATCCATGTATCTTGAGCAATATCGACAATATAATCATCAACAAGATCTTGACCGGCAGGCTTAGCGCATACTGTAATAAGCTTAGCTTTAGGGTACATTTCGCGAATATGACGAGCTGTATCACCACTATCCACTAAATCATCGACGATAAGGAAACCTTCACCGTCACCTTCGATGGTTTTTAAAACTTTCATTTCACGCTGGTGATCGTGGTCGTAGCTAGAGATACAAATTGTATCAACATAGCGAATACCAAGTTCACGAGCCAAAATAGCTGCAGGTACTAAACCACCACGGCTAACACCAACAATACCCTTCCACTGCTCAGCTGGCATTTGCTTGGCCGCTAATTGACGACAATACATTTGCATATTGTCCCAAGTGATAATGAATTTATTACTCATAAAATAAAACCTGCTTTGTTTTTGTTTCTAAGATGCAATTAAGCACCCGTAAGAATGAATTTCAACAAGAATATTAAGGCTAGAATCCAAACGCCAATGTTCACTTCACGCGCTTTACCGCTGAGTAGTTTAATCGCTGCATAGGTCACAAAACCCATTGCGATACCTTCAGCAATCGAGAAAGTTAATGGCATTAATAAGCAAACTACTGCAACAGGTGCCGCTTCACTTAAATCATCCCACTCAATATTAACGAGGCCTGATAACATCAAGATAGCCACATAAAATAATGCGCCTGTTGTTGCATAGGCTGGAACCATACCGGCTAATGGTGAGAAGAATAATGCAAGAAGGAATAAAATACCAACGACAACTGCAGTTAAGCCTGTACGACCACCTACAGCAACACCTGCAGTACTTTCAACAAACGATGTAGTATTTGATGTACC
This sequence comes from Vibrio algivorus, assembly GCF_002218005.2. Lineage (GTDB taxonomy): Bacteria > Pseudomonadota > Gammaproteobacteria > Enterobacterales > Vibrionaceae > Vibrio > Vibrio algivorus. The sequence continues at coordinate 723,381 of NZ_AP018678.1, read as the reverse complement.
TAGCAATGCACCAATCGAAGTAGCTGTTGAGTCAGATAATAGCGCTTTATTCAAACGAGGGATTTTACCATCTTTACCAATAAAGCCAGCTTTGTTTGCTACCCCTACCAATGTGCCAGCCGTATCAAACAAATCGACAAACAAGAAAGCAAACACGACTGAAATCATGCCTACATCTAAAATTGCAGAGAAATCAAGTTGTAAGAAAGTAGGTGCGATGCTTGGTGGCATAGAAACAATCCCGCCATAAGCAACATTGCCTAAAATCACGCCAATCGCAGTGATCGCCAAAATAGCAATCATTACCGCCGCTTTAAATCCACGATGAACAAGTACAATGGTTAATACAAAGCCTAGTGCACCTAAAACTGCAGGTATTGAAGTTAAATCCCCAACGGTAACTAATGTTGCAGGGCTACCTACCACTATACCAGCGTTCTTTAATGCAATTAATGCTAAGAAAAGACCAATACCAGCGGAAATACCTAAACGCAATGACATAGGGATAGAGTTAATAATAAGCTCACGAATTTTAAATAAGCTTAATATGATGAATAAAATACCCGAGCAGAATACTGCTGCCAAAGCGACCTGCCAAGTGTGTCCCATACCTAGTACTACCGTGTAGGTAAAGAAAGCATTTAGCCCCATACCTGGCGCTTGAGCAATTGGGTAATTGGCGTAAAAGCCCATAATAAAACAGCCAATTGCAGCAGCAAGACACGTAGCCACAAACACTGAGCCATGATCCATTCCAGCTTGAGATAAAATTGCAGGGTTAACAAAAATAATATAAGCCATCGTCAAGAACGTCGTAACGCCGGCTAAGACTTCGGTTTTCACGTTGGTACCGTGCTCCGATAACTTAAATAACTTTTCTAACATGTGATGTCCCTAAAGTGTGCGTAGCAGCAAAATTTAAACGATTGCGCAATCGTTTTAATAAAAAGGCGTGTAGTTTTCCAAATAATGCTAATGAAAGCAATCTGTATCTGATACAAATATCAATTTTAATACTTTTTGCTCGAGGTATCTCAATGAGATTTATCTCCCAAATGATTTCAAGATGTCAGTTGCTTCAGTATATGAATAAAAAAAGCCACCTAAACAGTAGGTGGCAATAGAATTCTGTAACCTTAGCGACCCATCTATTCTAAACAAAAGGGGGTAACACAAACATCGGATCTCGTCAATAACTAGTAGCCATAAATAATGGATACCGTCTGCTATCAGTAAATCAATATTTGTACACATCCAAGACAGTAATTGATTCATGTTTACTATCATCAAGAAGTAACGAGATAATACAGGGCCGGTAATTAAATTACTAATTATTCTTTTTCATCATACTAAAAAAGAAAGTTATGCAATGATAACCACAATAAATGGTAATAAAATTACACAAAAATAAGAGTAACGGATCTTTAAAGTTTGATACACCTCAATTGAAGGCATTTATCTTATCTCTATGCTGTACATCCGGCCTTTCAAGTAGCATTATTCTACTCATACTATTTATACCCATAGTAATTATCGTTGCAGTGAGGTGACAAGTGAATGAGCCCTATGAGCATAGCTCGTCTATTCAATTGGGGTAAATAAACGCTAGCAACAGAACTGCACCTTGAAGTTACTTGGCTATAAATCACCTATTTCAACTATCCTAATTAACATAATCAGGGTAGATAAATCAGTTAGGAGTCTTTTGTGTCGAATCAACATTCTGAAATCAGTCAACTATCCCCTCAACCTGTCTGGCAATTTTTCGATAAAATCTGCTCCATTCCTCATCCTTCAAAGCATGAAGAAGCACTTGCTCAGTACATCGTTGAATGGGCAACCTCACAAAACTTACCCGTTAAACGTGATGATGCTGGTAATGTTTTTATTACTAAGCCTGCAACAGCTGGAATGGAAAACAAAAAGAAAGTCGTTCTTCAAGCGCATATTGATATGGTGCCACAAAAGAATGAAGACACAACGCACGACTTCACCAAAGATCCAATTCAGCCTTACATTGATGGTGAGTGGGTAACCGCGAAAGGTACAACACTAGGTGCTGATAATGGTATGGGCATGGCTTCATGTTTAGCGGTTCTGGCTTCAACAGACATTAAACACGGCCCATTAGAAGTACTGCTGACTATTGATGAAGAGGCTGGAATGACAGGTGCTTTTGCACTACAAGAAGGTTGGCTTGATGCTGATATTCTACTTAACACTGATTCAGAGCAAGAAGGCGAAATCTACATGGGTTGTGCCGGTGGTGTAAATGCTTCAATCATTTTTGATTTAGAGCGTGACGCAATGCCAAGTGACCATATCACTCTCAAACTTGCTGTTAAAGGTTTAAAGGGTGGCCACTCAGGTTGTGATATTCACACAGGTCGCGGTAATGCCAATAAATTCCTCGCTCGCTTCCTAGCCAACCACGCGAAAAGTTTGGATTTACGTGTGATTGAATTCCAAGGTGGTAGTCTTCGTAATGCGATTCCACGTGAAGCCGCAGCGATTCTCGCCGTACCAAGAGCAAAACAAGATGAACTAACAAAAGCATTCAACCAATACACAACTTTAGTTCAGCAAGAACTCGGTCAGATTGAAACCACACTAACTAGTCAAGTTACTGAAGCTAGCAGCCAATTTTCCCCATTAGCTCAACCTGTTCAATCTCGCTTTATTGCCGCATTGAATAGCTGTCCAAATGGAGTGATTCGCATGGATGACAATATTAAAGGTGTGGTTGAAACGTCATTAAATGTCGGTGTAATTACTACTGAAGAAGACAAAATCACCATTCTTTGCCTCGTCCGTTCATTGATTGATTCTGGCCGCGAAATGGTTGAAGGCACGCTGGCATCGTTAGCTGAACTTGCAGGCGCAAATATTCAATTTGATGGTGCCTACCCTGGTTGGAAGCCGGATCCAGACTCACAAATCATGCATATTTTCCGTGATGTTTATGAAGGCATTTATGGCTATAAACCAAATATTATGGTGATCCACGCTGGTCTAGAATGTGGCCTATTCAAAAAGCCGTATCCAAATATGGATATGATTTCGTTTGGTCCAACCATTAAATTCCCACACTCTCCAGATGAAAAGGTAGAGATTGCTAGTGTGGCTCTTTACTGGGAACAAATGATCGCGATCTTGGAAAATATTCCAGAAAAAGATTAAAGGTAACTAGTTTTAAGTTCCTAGTCCCTAGAGTTTTTGGACAATGCAAGTTATGCACTATCTTTAATCTTTAGGGACTTTCTTCTCGTTTATTCTTTTTCCAATAAGTTGCTTTTCCTAGAGACTCTAGCCTAGTAACTTTCTATATCAAACACAGCTGCCTTTCCATTTCCTCAGGTTTCAGCATGACACTCAATCCAAGTAAACGTATTTCACGCCCCTTTTGACGAGTCAGCACTTCTTGTAGCAATTCTTTATAATCTTCTAACTTAAATAATTGAACAGTATGTTCAATAGTGGTTTGTTGAAAATCAGCAAACTTCACTTTGATACCTTGTTTGGTGATTGCTTTTGATGGTGAAACTTTAAGTAATCGCTTATCTAATTCTGGATAAAGGATTTGTTCAATAACCTGCCAACACTCATCAAAACTTGAAATATTCTCACTAAAAGTCCTTTCAACTCCCAAAGATTTACGATTGCGTTCAACCATCACTTCACGATTATCAATGCCATTACTTTTCTTCCATAAAGAAGCCCCAAGCAAACCAAACTGTCCTAATAAATCACGATAATTCGATTGCCTAATATCCAAACAAGTATACAAACCGGCTTGATGTAGCTTCTCAATTGTTACCTTGCCAACACCCGGAATTTTTTCCAGCGTTAAGCCATCAATCGTTTGCTGAACTTTCTCAGGTGGAATAACGGTAATACCATTGGGTTTATTGAGATCAGAAGCTATCTTGGCTAAGAATTTGAGTGGCGCAACGCCAGCAGAGGCTGTGAGATTTAATTCACGCTCAATATCGGCCCGAATGGCTTGCGCAATTAAGGTTGCTGAACCATGCAACATTTTACTATTGGTGACATCTAAATAAGCTTCATCTAGAGATAACGGTTCAATCAGTGAAGTATAACGAGAAAAAATTTCTCGGATCTGCTTTGAGACTTGGCGATAAACATCCATTCGTCCATGTACCAAAGTTAAATGTGGACATAGTTGATAAGCTTTTGCCGTGGGTAACGCTGATCGCACTCCATATTGACGAGCTATATAATTACAAGTGCTGATCACACCGCGTTGCTTACTGCTTCCTCCTACCGCTAGTGGGATATCGCGATACTGAGGAAAATCTCTCATTTCCACTGCTGCAAAAAAACAGTCCATATCAATATGAATAATTTTACGATCAGCCATCACTATAACCCATACAAAATACTGTATATAAAAACAGTTAAATGATAGCGCTATTTCTTAAAAGTACCAAGCAATAAAAATGCCCCTACTCTTTCAAGAAGGGGCATACCAAGAGAAAGTAACTCTCAAATCATTACATGATTCGCTCGTTTTCCCATTTGGCTAATTTTTCCGCTCTTAACGCCGCTTTAGCTTCACGCTTTTTACGTGCATCACAGGGTTCAGGACAATTGCAGACCTTATCGACACCAACTGCACCTAGGCCACCACAGCTACCTTTTACCACTTTCTTTTGAAAGATGTAACCAACTGACATCGCTGCAATGACAGCCAAAAATATTAAAAATGTAATTCCATAAGTTGCCATAAAGCACCTCGTTTAATGTGTGTCTTTCAAATACGGCTTAAACGCATCTGAACTGAATTCTTTAAAACCATCGTCTGTTTTTACAATATATAAAACAGGGATATTATTTTGATTAGCAATACGCAATCCGTCTTTTTCACCCAATACCATCAGGCCAGTCGACAGCCCATCCGCTGTCATACAAGATGGATTTAGAACAGTCACTGAAACCACTTTATTATTAATTGGGTTACCTGTCTTTGGATTAATAATATGCGAGTATCGAACACCGTTTTCTTCAAAATAATTACGGTAATCACCTGAAGTCGCAATCGCCATATCACCTGGTTCAATAATATTTTCAACTGAACGCTGATTAGCTACTGGCTTTTCTACCGCGATACGCCATGGTACACCATCACGGTTCTTACCTTTAACGCGAATTTCACCACCAACTTCCACCATGTAATTATGAATGCCTACAGACTCTAAATAATCTGCAACTTCATCTGTACCACGACCTTTCGCAATACTTGATAAATCAACATATAACTCTGGAATATCTTTAATTAACGCATCACCCGTTTCGCTTAAATGCTCAATACCCGTCACTTTACGACGTTCAGACAGCATTTCTGGTGTTGGTACTATATCAGGGCGGTCTTCAGGTCCAAAGCCCCAAAGGTTTACAATAGGTCCAACCGTTACATCCATCGCCCCTTCCGTCAGCTTATTAATACGCAATGCTTCACGTACTACCGCGGCAGTATCACTGGAGACAGGAAAAGGTTCATTACTTGTATGTTGGTTAAAACGACTTAATTCAGAGTCCTCTCTGTAGGTCGACATTTCATCGTTGACCTTTTCCAACACTTTGTCGATTTCTTTTTGTAAAACGTCAGGCTTTGGCTGCTCATCTTGAACAATGTACTTAACATTATAGCCTGTTCCCATAGTCGGTCCTGACAAATGCACTTGTTCTACAGGCTTAGAGCAACCTGCTAACAATAACACTGAAACAATAATAAAAAGCCAAGTTTGCACTGACTTAGCAAGTTGAATCATTCGTAATTTCACTTGCTTACTCCTTTAGAAGGTATAAATAAAAACATTAGAAATCAGCGATAAATACTTTATCGATCTACCTATTTCTAATGATTCTAAAAAACTATTCGCTCTAAAAAACAATGGCTGACTTAAGTAAGCCAGCCATTATTATCAGAGGCTTAGTGATTAGCCACCGAAATCATCCAATAGAATGTTTTCGTCTTCTACACCAAGATCTTTCAACAATCCGATAACGGCTGCGTTCATCATTGGTGGACCACACATGTAGTATTCACAATCTTCAGGCGCTTCATGATCTCTCAAGTAGCTTTCATATAGAACATTGTGGATAAAGCCTGTCTTACCTTCCCAATTATCTTCTGGAAGTGGATCAGACAATGCACAGTGCCATTCAAAGTTATCATTCTCAGCAGCTAGGCCATCAAAATCTTCTACGTAGAACATTTCACGCTTAGAACGAGCACCATACCAGAAGCTCATCTTACGCTTAGACTTCAGACGCTTAAGCTGATCGAAGATGTGTGAACGCATTGGAGCCATACCAGCACCACCACCAACAAACACCATTTCCGCATCAGTATCTTTCGCGAAGAACTCACCAAATGGTCCTGAAATCGTACACTTGTCACCTGGTTTCAGAGACCAAATGTAAGAAGACATGATACCCGGTGGGACATCAGGATTATTAGGCGGCGGCGTAGCGATACGCACGTTTAGCATAATAATACCTTCTTCTTCTGGGTAGTTCGCCATCGAGTATGCACGGATGGTTTCTTCTTCCACTTTTGACTCGTAGCGGAACAAGTTGAACTTTTCCCAGTCTTCACGATATTCCTGAGGAATATCAAAATCAGAGTATTTGATATGGTGCGCTGGTGCTTCAATTTGAATGTAGCCACCTGCACGGAATGGTACAGACTCACCATCTGGGATCGCAATCTTAAATTCTTTGATAAAGGTTGCTTCATTATTGTTAGAAATAACTTCACATTCCCATTTTTTCACACCAAAGATTTCTTCAGGCAATTCAATCTCCATGTCGGTTTTCACGTTAACTTGGCAAGCTAAACGTTCACCTTCACGGGCTTCACCTTTAGAGATGTGATCCAACTCTGTTGGTAGAATATCACCACCACCAGATTTAATTTTAACGCGACACTGGCCACAAGAACCACCGCCACCACAAGCAGAAGACACGAAGATGCCTGAGCTTGATAGTGCACCTAGTAGCTTGCTACCGGCAGTCGTAATAATGGCTTTTTCAGGATCGCCATTTACAGAAATCGTAATGTCACCATCTGGAACCAGTTTAGACTTAGCAAATAAAATCACTAAAACTAACGCTAGAACGATCAGAGTAAACATCGCGACGCCAAGGAGAATAACATTAGTATCCATCGATTATTCCTTATGTTTGGGGGCGTTTACCCTAAAGTTGAATACCAGAGAAAGACATGAAGCCTAACGCCATAAGACCCGCAGTGATGAAAGTAATACCTAGGCCACGTAGACCTGGAGGTACATCTGAGTATTTCATCTTCTCACGGATACCTGCTAACGCAACGATAGCTAACATCCAACCTAAACCCGAACCGAAACCATATACGATTGACTCAGTGAAGTTATAGTCACGTTGAACCATGAACGACACACCACCAAAAATGGCACAGTTAACGGTAATTAACGGCAGGAAAATACCTAGTGCGTTGTACAAAGGTGGGAAAAAGCGGTCAAGCACCATTTCCAAGATTTGTACTAGTGCGGCAATAACACCGATGAAAGTGATGAAGTTTAGGAAGCTTAAATCCACTCCCTGAACCAAGGCATCTTCTTTCAGAATATAGGTATAAACTAGGTTGTTTACTGGTACCGCCACAGTTAGTACTACAACAACCGCAATACCAAGACCGATAGAGGTTTTTACTTTTTTCGATACCGCTAGGAACGTACACATGCCTAAGAAGAAAGACAGTGCCATGTTCTCAATGAAGATCGAACGAACGAGTAAGCTAATATAATGTTCCACTGCGATTACTCCTTAGCTTCTACTTGTTCTGGTTTCATTGTACGGATAGCCCAAATTAAGAAACCAATGATGAAGAATGCAGAAGGCGCAAGTAACATCATACCGTTTGGCTGATACCAACCACCGTCTGAAATTAATGGCAATACTTGCATACCGAAGATACTACCTGAACCTAAAAGCTCACGGAAGAAGCCTACTACGATCAATACAAAACCGTAGCCGAGACCATTCGCAATACCATCAATAAATGATGGGAATGGTGCTTCTTTCATTGCAAATGCTTCAGCACGGCCCATTACGATACAGTTAGTAATGATCAAACCAACGAATACCGATAGCTGCTTCGAAATATCGAAGAAGTATGCGCGTAATACTTGGTCTACCACGATTACTAACGATGCAATGATCGCCATTTGCACAATAATACGAACACTGTTAGGAATGTGATTACGCATTAGAGATACGAACAAGTTAGAAAATGCGGTTACAAACATTACAGCTAATGTCATAACAAATGCGGTTTCCAACTTAGTTGTTACTGCCAATGCAGAACAAACACCTAGCACTTGTAGTGCAATCGGGTTGTTATCTAACACTGGAGAAACAATAGATTTTCTTAAGTCTTTTGCACTCATTAGTTCAGTTCTCCTGCTCGTACTTTAGCGAGGAAAGGACCGTAGGCCTTATCACCTAACCAGAAGTCGAAAATGTGCTGAACACCATTACTTGTTAGCGTTGCGCCAGACAAACCATCAATACCGTGTTCAGATCCTTCAGGTGCTCCACCTTTTACGATCTTAATTGCAGGCTGATTGTTTTCATCAAACAATTTTTTGCCTTCAAATTGAGCACGCCATTTAGGGTTTTCAACTTCACCACCAAGTCCCGGAGTTTCACCTTGTTCATAGAATGTGATGTCACTTACTGTGTTACCGTCCGTTTGCACAGCAACGAATGCATACATCATAGACCAAAGGCCACTACCATTAATTGGTAAAATAACTTCTTTAACTTGCTCACCGTCTTTCACTAAGTAAACCAAGCCTTTATTCGGAAGACGCATAATTTTAGCGATATCTTCATCAGCTGGTAGCTTAGTAGATTGACTTGGATCTTTTGCTGCAGCACGCATGTCATATTGAGTTGCGTCACCTTCTGCAAATTCTCCAGTAGAGAAGTCAATTAAACGAGGTTCAATGCTTTCATGGTAGATAGATTGGATCTCGTCTGCATTTTTCGCATCAAAACCAGCAACCGCTACGATGTTACTTTGAACATCAAGTTTAGCATTTGCTACCTGTTTTGGTTTTAATAGTACCGCTGCCGTTGATACTACAACTGAACACACAAGGCTCAGAGCAATAACGGTAACTAGGGTACCTTTAATGGAGTCTTTATTTGCCATAGCGAGCTTGTCTCCTCTTGACGTTCTTCTCAACGACAAAGTAATCAAATAGAGGTGCAAATAGGTTAGCAAATAGGATCGCTAGCATCATACCCTCAGGGTAGGCAGGGTTAACTACACGGATAAGCACACACATCACACCGATCAATGCACCGTACGCCCACTTACCTTTATTAGTAAATGATGCTGATACAGGGTCTGTCGCCATGAAGATCATACCAAATGCAAAACCACCTAACACTAGGTGCCAGTACCAAGGCATAGCAAACATTGGGTTAGTGTCTGAACCGATAAGGTTAAACATTGTTGATACAGCAGCCATACCAATCATTACACCGGCAATGATGCGCCATGATGCAATTCGCATATAAACAATCATCAAACCGCCAAAAATTAGAGCTAAGGTTGAAACCTCACCCATAGAACCTGGGATATTACCGATGAATGCGTCCATCCAAGAAATTGAATGACCTGTTACTGTATTTACTAGTGAACCGTGACCACCTTGTGCCCACTGGCTAAGCGCCGTCGCACCAGAGAAGCCATCTGCCGCAGTCCAGACTGCATCGCCAGAAATTTGCGCTGGGTATGCAAAGAATAGGAACGCACGGCCAGCCAATGCTGGGTTTAGGAAGTTACGGCCAGTACCACCAAAGATTTCTTTAGCGACAACAACACCAAAAGTAATACCTAAAGCAGCTTGCCATAGTGGTAATGTTGGCGGCACGATTAGCGCAAACAAGATAGAAGTAACAAAGAAACCTTCGTTAACTTCATGCTTACGAATCATACAGAACAATACTTCCCAGAAGCCACCTACAGCAAAAACAACTGCGTAGATAGGTAGGAAGTAAGTTGCACCAAGCAGCATCATACTGCCCCAACCGGCTTGGTCGGTCAGTGTGCCGCCGAGCATTTCAGTTAGCCAGTAGTGCCAATCACCAGAAATAATTGTGGCAAGTTGCTCACCAGAATACATGTGGTTAAGCGCGACAATTGCTTGATGGCCAGTATTGTACATACCCCAGAACATTGCTGGGAATACTGCTAGCCAAACCATGATCATAATACGTTTTAAATCAACGCTATCACGAACATGAGAACTGCGTTTTGTTACAGTACCTGGGGTGTAAAATAGCGTTGCTGCGGCTTCATACAAAGCAAACCAACGCTCATGTTTCCCGCCAGGTTCAAAATGCGGTTCAATATCTTCTATAAATTTCTTAAGGCCCATGAATTAACCTTCCTTCTCGATCTTGTCTAGGCAATCGCGAAGTAAATCGCCATATTCATATTTGCCAGGACATACAAAGGTACATAACGCCAAATCTTCTTCATCCAGCTCTAAAACGCCTAAACGTTGTGCGCTATCAGAATCCCCAGCACAGATATCACGAAGCAACAATGTTGGTTCGATATCTAATGGCATTACACGCTCATAGTTACCGATTGGCACCATAGAACGATCACTACCATTTGTCGTAGTGGTCATATTGAACACACGGCTTGGGAATAAGTGGCTTAAGAAAGAACGAGTCACAGAGAATTTGTGCGCGCCAGGCATAGCCCAACCAAAAAGCTCTTTTTCACGACCTTCATGAAGAACAGATACTTGAGTATGGTAACGACCAAGGTAAGCGTGAGAGCCAGATGCTGTAGTACCTGATAACACTGAACCAGAAATCACACGAGCTTCACCCGGTAAAATTTCACCTTCAGTTAAATCATCCAAGTTTGCACCAATACTAGTACGAACTAAGCGAGGTTCTTTGATCGCAGGACCCGCTAATGAAATCACACGATCAGTGAAAATCTCACCAGTAAGGAATAACTTACCGAACGCGATAACGTCTTGGTAGTTTATGCTCCAAGCAACATTTGCTAGGCTCACTGGGTACAAGTGATGCATGTGAGTTCCCGCTAAACCAGCTGGATGAACACCTGCAAACACATGTTCTTCTACATTAGATTGAGAAGATTGCGGCAATGTTGTTGACGCTTTACACACGTATACCTTGCCATCTGTTAATACAGATAGAAGATCAAGACCTGCTGTAAAGGCTTCTGCTTGCTCATTAATAATCACGGCAGGATCTGCTGCTAGTGGATTAGTATCCATTGCAGTAACAAAGATTGCCTGAGTGGTCGAATCGATTGCTGGAACCTTGCTGAACGGACGAGTTCGCAATGCAGTCCACACACCAGATTCAACAAGTTGAGTCTTAACCACTTCACGGTCAAGCTTCGCTAGTTGATCGGCAGTGTAGCTTTCGAAAGTCACTTGGTCATTACCTGAAACTTCAATCACAACAGATTGAAGAACACGTTTTGCACCACGATTCACTTCGATAACTTTACCGCTTGCAGGTGAAGTGTATTGAACGCCTGGGTTCTTTTTATCTACAAAAAGAACTTGACCCTTTTTCACTTCATCATCAACGCGAACATGCATTGTTGGACGCATACCCACGTACTCTTCGCCAAGCAAGGCGACTGTTTTGATGGACTTGCCATCATTAATCACCTGAGCAGGAACTCCAGCAATAGGAAGATCCAAGCCCTTTTTTATTGTAATCATACGCACTTGCACTACTTTATTTTAGGGAAATAAGATTCTTTTAATTGCGTAACTTAAAGACACGACTTTTTTGTGTCCGGCCCTGGATTTAGAGAAAAAACAGGATCGCAACATTTATACCCAAGTGACTTCAAGATGCAGAATTCAGAGCTATCATCCAAACCTTTAGGCAGGAAGATTGGCAAAGGAATGTAAACACCTTTCAAACCAATCTGACGCGGCATAAAGGTTTGAATGAAGCTCCCGAAGGGCAAGTTAAAACAAGCTCTATGCTGCGTTAAATTGAACAGAGATAGAATGACTATGGTCATATTCAATTTGCCTTGCCTAAAGCTTGTTTTCTTCTTGCTGAAACTCGCACCTTGAAGTTACTTGGGTACATATAAAAAGGCCTAATTTTATCAATAAGCTCTTCTAGGTGGCGTATTCTAGCATCTTTTATGAATGCCTTGCCATTCTCATTAGGGGTATTCAGCTATTTTTTTGCTGCTAAGTTAACGGGATTAAATACAAAATTGTATATATTTGAAGCACACCACAATTATCGTTATTCGTTTATTCTGAATAATGTTCTTATCGAATGAAGCTAGTCCTTGATAAAAGTAAGGATTACCCTCAATCTTCGGCATTTACTTACCGCCACCCGCGCATTTTGGTGATTCTGGTACTGCCCCACTCACCTGTTGCCATTCTAATTGAGTATAAGCATGAATCGATAAGGCATGGATATGATTCTCTAATTCATCACTTAGTGCTGCATTAATTGCACGGTGACGAGCTATCAATTTTTTATCTTCAAATTGCTCACTGACCACGACCACTTTAAAATGACTTTCAGAACCCGGTGGTACGTTATGCATATAGCTTTCATTTTGAACATCTAAATGAATAGGATTAAAAGCTGCTTGTAGTTTTCTTTCGATTAGATCTTGAATCATGTTACTCACCTTCTAATTATTTCTTTCAAGATGCCATGAAAACGGTTCAAAGCTCAATGGAATTAATGTAACCATGACATTCATATACCCAAGTGACTTCAAGATGCGAGTTTCAGCAAGAATAAAACAAGCTTTAGGCAAGGCAAATTGAATATGACCATAGTCATTCTATCTCTGTTCAATTTAACGCAGCATAAAGCTTGTTTTAACTTGCCCTTCGGGAGCTTCATTCAAACCTTTATGCCGCGTCAGATTGGTTTGAAAGGTGTTTTCCTTCCCCAATCTTCCTTGCCTAAAGGTTTAAATGATAGCTCTGAATTCCGTATCTTGAAATTACTTGGGTATAACTATGTTTCTACTATCTTGTTCAAACACCTTCTGCGACAATACAACACCTGAAGTGCCTTAAGACACAGAATAAAGATAAAGTATGAAGACTGAATTAATATTACATGATCGCACCTTAACCTTGTCCCGCTTTCCTAAACGTGCCAATGAAACATTACAAGCTTGGGATGCTGGCGATGAATATTTGATTAATCATGTAGAAGAAATGGCTCTCCCTGCGGGTCAAAACATCCTCATTCTCAACGACCACTTTGGTGCGCTCTCATGTTGGTTCTCAGCACAACATAACGTCACAATGATGAGCGATTCATTTATTTCCCACAAAGGTACTCTAAGAAATTTACAGCGGAATAAATGCCCTAAAATCCAATTTTTAAATTGCTTGCAAGAGATCCCTCAACAAGTTGACTTAGTATTAATGCAGCTACCAAAAAGTAATCGCTTACTAACTTGGCAGCTATCTCAATTACGTAATTCTCTTTCAGAAAACTGCTCAATCATTGGAGTAAATAAAGCCAAAGAAATCCATACATCTACTCTTAATTTGTTTGAGAAATACTTAGGTGAAACTAAAACCTCATTGGCTTGGAAAAAACACCGCTTAGTTTTTTCGCAAGCCAATTGCCACCCTATCACTCCTGTACCAGCAGAATGTGAATGGCAAGTAGACAATGAAGATATCGTCTTATCTAACTATGCCAATGTCTATTCAGGTGAAAGCTTAGATCTCGGCGCAAGATTCATGCTGGAACATATTCCGGTTGATGAAGAATTACGACACATCATTGATCTTGGTTGTGGTAACGGAGTGTTATCTATCAAAGCTGGTCAACTTAACCCTCAAGCGAGAATTACGAGTATTGATGAAAGCTTTATGGCAGTGGCCTCAGCACAGAAAAATTTAGAAAAGAATCTAGGCCCAGATAGAAACATTCAAGTTATCGCTAATAACTGTTTAGATGGTATGAAAGACAACAGTAGCTACCTTATATTATGTAACCCTCCTTTCCATCAAAACAACACCATTACCGATCATATTGCTTGGCAAATGTTTTGCGATGCCAAAGATGCATTGAACCATAATGGTAAATTGCTGGTCGTAGGGAATCGACACTTAGAATATCCAACCAAGTTATCGCGCTTGTTTGGTCATCAACAAGTGACAATCGTGGCGGAAAATAATAAGTTCGTCATTATAGAAGCGATTAAAAACAACGATTTAAATAAAAAACCGAATATTAAATAAGGATATACAAGATGAAAAAGCTGATTATGTTATGCGCCGCTTTGGTGTTAACGGCTTGTGCCAGTGTTTCTCAGACTGATTTGATTAACCTCACGCCATCTTCAACACTTAGCTCAAGTAAAGTGACTGATGGTTTAGCCTTTACTCTCACTAGCCAAGATATTCGCAGTGCGCAATTTATTGCCGTAATCAAGCATGATGGTGAAGAACAAGCTCAACCTATGCACGCAAAACAAAATGTGCGTAAAGCCTATGAAGCAGCGGTTTATCAACAGTTCTTCTCGCAAGGCTTTACCATGACCAAAAACAGCAACAACATTGTTAATGTACAAGTAGTTGATGCGCTAGCGACCGTAAGCCAAGCACCAGTAAAATACGATATTGAAGGTAAAGTGACACTAAAAATCACCGCTGAGACACCTAACGGTAAGTTTGTTCGTACTTATACCGGTTCAGGCACCAAATCAGGTTCATTTACCGCAGATAAAACAGATATTGAAGAAGTGATTAACCGCGTATCAAGCCGTGTATTAACCACCATTGCCAAAGATTCAGAACTAACAAAGTATATGAAAGGTAACTTTTAATGAAAAAAATCTTATTTGGATTACTGATGTTATTTAGTGCAACAAGCTTTGCTGCACCAAGCGTTGAGTTTGAAACCACTATTGGTAATTTCACTATCGAACTTAACCAAAAACAAGCGCCTATTACTGTAGAAAACTTTCTAAAATACGTTAATGATGGTAGTTATGTGGGCACTCAATTTCACCGTGTAATTCCTGGCTTTATGGCACAAGGTGGTGGCTTTGATAAAGATATGAATGAGCGTTCAAGCTATGCACCAATTCGTAATGAAGCAAGCAACGGACTTGAAAACTTAACCGCAACGGTGGCGATGGCACGTACTAACAATCCGAATTCAGCCACTCGTCAGTTTTTCATCAACCTGAACGATAACGACTTTTTAAACTTCTCTCGTAACTCTGCCGGTTATGCAGTATTTGGTAAAGTCACAGAAGGTTTTGATGTTGTTAGAGCAATGGGTCAAAAACCAACTCGCTCACTAGGTATGATGAAAGATGTACCTATCACACCGATTTTCATCACTAAAGTCACGGTAAAATAACCAATCTCAAAATAATGACAAAACAATGACCTATTCAGCCATCTTTATATGATGGCTGATTTTTCTATGCAGCATATTGATTTACTTTTTAGCATAGCCAAGTACAACCAAGGAGAAACTCATGGCCTCTATGACCTGGAAGGCAACTATACAAACCTACTTAGATAAGCGTTTATTGTGGGTGTTCATGTTAGGTTGCTCTAGCGGTTTTCCTTGGGTATTAATTGGCTCAAACATGTCAGGCTGGCTCAGTGATGCAGGCCTCAACCGTGCAACGATTGGCTATTTTGGCGCTGTTTTTGCAGTTTATGCGATTAACTTTTTATGGGCACCGTTAATTGACCGAGTAAAAATCCCGCTACTTCACAAATGGCTAGGCCAGCGACGTAGTTGGATTTTTTTATGCCAAGCCATGATGCTAATCTGCACCTTCTTCTTAGCAGGTTTAAACCCTGGTAATAACTTAATTTTAATTTCAGCGTTTGCATTGGCAATCTCAACGGCTTCCGCTACTCAAGATATTGCCATTGATGCTTTTCGTATCGATAGCTTCCCTAAGAGTAACAATAGTAAACTACCACAAGCATCAGCAATGGCAGTAATAGGTTGGTGGACAGGCTACTCTCTTCCCGGTTACCTCGCTTTTTCCAATGCTGATACTTATGGCTGGAACGATGTCTATTATGGCATGACCTTAGTAATCGTACTCTTGATGCTGTTCACTTTACTGACTGGTGAACCTGAAACTCAGCGTGATCAACTGCAACATCAAGCAGAAAAACGCCATGCAAAAGTTGTTAATTCAAAAGTCGCGGCTTGGCTTACGGTAACCGTTGTTGAGCCTTTTCTTGATTTCTTCCGTCGCAATGGTGTTGGTGTCGCCATCACCTTATTGCTATTTGTTTTCCTATTCAAAATTGGCGAAGCTTTTCTTGGCCGCATGTCGATTGTCTTTTATAAAGAAATCGGCTTTACCAATGAACAAATCGGTGAGTATTCAAAACTGATCGGCTGGGGCGCAACCATGTTGTTTACCTTTGTTGGTAGTATGTTCAATGTTCGCTTTGGTATCGTAAAAGGGTTAATGATGGGCGGTATTGCTATGGCAAGCAGCAACTTAATGTTTGCTTGGATTGCCTCAGTTGGCCCTAATGAACACCTACTGCTTGCGACAGTATTAGTCGATAACTTCACTACTGCATTCTCAACAGTGGCATTTGTCTCTTTCTTAACCGTATTAACTGGACAAGCATTCTCAGCGACCCAATATGCATTACTGGCTTCATTGGGTAACTTTGGCCGAACGACTCTAGCCTCATTCAGTGGTGAATTGGCGGATAGTTTGAATAGCTGGCCGCTGTTTTTTGTTATTACCGCGATAATGGTGATCCCAAGCTTGATTATGCTTTATGCCTTACGCCACTATTTTCATGACCTATTAGAAAAAGCGCGTAATCAACAATAACGCCTGAACCATTTCATTAACTAAGCATGAATAAACGCCAAGGCAACCGCTTGCCTTGGCGTTTTTTTGTTCTAAACTCAAAAATCTGCACAGCTTTTGACAACTAGTTCCATCAAACATTCAAACAATGTGACATTTATCACAATTTATTTTTTGGTTTGCAGGTTTTATCACTTACAAATGAGAGGGAAACGGATATTATCTGCGCCACTTAAAGCCCACACCATTAATCGGTGTACCTATAAATTTAACTTAGATTAAAAGAGAGCCTCACTCATGCGTAAAACACTTTTAGCTCTTAGTCTTGTTGCTGCGTCAGCGCCAGTTTTAGCTGCAGACTACTCAGATGACATTCATAAGAATGACTATAAGTTTCTTCAATTTAACTTGATGTATGCGTTAAATGAAAAACCTCAAACATCGCTAGATACAACTACAGGTCATGATTATCTAGAAATGGAATTTGGTGGTCGCTCAGGTATCTTTGATCTATACGGCTACGTTGATGTATTTAACTTATTAAGTGGCAATGACGACCATAACGATAAGAAAAATGGCGAAGCAGATAAAATATTCATGAAGTTTGCGCCTCGTATGTCTATCGATGCAATGACAGGTTACGACTTATCTTTCGGCCCAGTTCAAGAGCTATATGTAGCGACCTTAATGGAATGGGATGGTGGCCAAAATACGGCCTCTGGCGTTAATACCCAAAAAGTTGGTCTAGGTTCTGACATCAATGTGCCTTGGTTTGGTAAAATGGGCTTAAACCTATACGCAACTTACGATTCAAACAAAAATGATTGGAATGGTGGCCAAATCTCAACTAACTGGTTTAAACCATTCTACCACTTTGAAAACGGCTCATTCATTTCATACCAAGGTTACCTTGATTACCAATTTGGTATGGATGACTCAGAGCAAGGTACTACAAGTAACGGTGGTGCAATGTTCAATGGTATCTACTGGCACAGCGAGCATTACGCGGTGGGTTATGGCTTAAAAGCTTACTATAACGTATATGGCCTAGAAGATGGCGAAGCTAATGGTTTTGCTGGTAACTGGGAATCAAGCGGTGTAACACACTACTTCGACGTAACTTACAAGTTCTAATCACTGGCAACTTAGTTGCTTGATTTAGACTATTGCTAAGCTACTGATGGCGCAGGTTGAATATTCAGTCTGCGCCATTTTACTATTTGCGATAAACTAAGCTTCAGATATAGCAAATAGAAATGGAAAACGAATGAAGATTGGTATCGTTGGCATTGGCGCACTAGGTTCATTATGGGCAACTAAATTGCAGCAAGATGGACATGATGTACTCGCAATCACTCGCGATCACTCACAGCGTTCCATTTCAATTTCACTTGATCAGCAAGCGAAGTTCGAGATTCCAGCCAATGACCTAACTCAACTCAGCACTTGCCAAGCTATCATCATCACAGTGAAATCTACTCAAGTAAAACAGGCTATAGAGCCTTTATTTACCTACTTACCGACCAAAATACCGCTTATTTTTCTTCACAATGGTATGGGCGCGCTTGACCAACTGAGTGAGCAGTGGAATCAGCACCCTTTATTTTTAGCCACCACGACTCAAGCCGCTTTTAAACCAAACTCGCAACAAGTAAAACATACCGGTATTGGTCAAACCTTTATTGGGGCATATCGAGAGACAGAAAAGTTAACAGCTCAACTAGACTCGATCATTCAAGAGCTAGATTCTGCCCTACCTAAGGTAATGTGGCACAACCATATTCAATCGGCTTTATGGAAAAAATTAGCCATCAATTGTGTTATTAATCCGATGACCGCAATTTACCAATGCAAAAATGGTGAATTGCTTCAATCTCAATACCAGACAGAAGTTAAGAGCTTAATTAATGAGTGCCATCAAGTGATGCAAGCGGTAGGACAAAACCAATCATTAAACGATCTATCTGACAGGATTAAACAAGTGATGATTGCCACTAGCGATAATTTCTCATCGATGCACCAAGATATTCACCACAAGCGCCCCACTGAAATTGAGTTCATTACTGGATTTCTACTCAAACAAGCACAACGTTATGCTATTGATATGCCAAACCATCAACGGCTATTTAAGAAAATTAAGCAGTTAGAGAAGTAGCGGTTTCGAGTTTAAGCCAGCCTCTATTTATTCTATACTCATCCTCCCTTATTTTGAGCAAGGTAAGACATCTTGAGTAAAGTGCACTTTGACATTCAGGCGATTCGCCAACAATTCCCTTTTCTTAGCAATGATACGTCAATGGTTTACCTTGATAGCGCCGCGACCACACAAAAACCTAAATGTGTTATTGATGCCATTAGTCACTATTACACCAAGCAAAATGCCAACGTTCATCGTGGTACCCACAGCTTAACCGCTCAAGCTACAACAAAGTTTGAGCAAGCTCGTGAATGTGTTCAACACTTTATTAATGCTCATTCAAGTAAAGAAATTATTTGGACCCGAGGGGCAACCGAAGCGATCAACTTAATTGCTCAAACCTATGCTCGCAGCACTCTTCAAGCGGGCGATGAGATTCTAGTTGGAGAAATGGAGCACCATGCCAATATAGTGCCGTGGCAGATCGTCGCAGAGCAAACTGGCGCTAAAGTGGTAAAAGTACCAATGACCTCAAATTGCCAATGGGATATGCAAGCCTACCAAACACTTTTAAGTGCAAAGACCAAAATTGTTGCCGCAGCGCACATCACCAATGTCACCGCGACTCGTCAACCTATTGAAAAAATCATTGAGCTTGCCCATAAAATTGGAGCAATTGCTGTCATTGATGGCGCGCAAGGCATAGTGCATGAAAGTATTGATGTTCAAGCACTAGGCTGTGATTTCTATATTTTCTCTGGGCATAAACTCTATGCGCCTACTGGAGTCGGAGTATTATATGGAAAGCAGTCTATTTTAGAATCGATGCCTGTATGGCACGGTGGCGGTAAAATGGTAGAAAAGGTGAGTTTTGAGCAAACATCTTACTCCGCACTACCGGGAAAATTCGAAGCCGGAACCCCAAATGTGGCTGGTGCCATTGCCTTAGCGACAGCAATTGAATGGTTAAATCAATTTGATAAGCAACAAATAGAAGCGCATTATAAACAACTACTCAACCAACTCGTCATTGGATTAAATAAAATTGATGGTTTACGCATTGTTGGCTTACAACCCAATGCCAGTGTCGTGAGTTTTACCTTACAGCTTGATGGTGAAGATATTCATCACAACGATATTGCAACACTACTCGATCAACAAGGTATTGCTGTTCGTTCAGGCCATCATTGTGCACACCCACTCATGGACGCACTAGGGATCAACGGAACAGTAAGAGTCTCTTTAGGGATCTATAACAATGATAAAGATATTGATATGTTGTTGGTAGGCTTAAATAAAGCTATCGCTCTTCTTTAACTTTGCTCAACTAATTGCTGAATTTGTTCAACAATAGCTTTAAGCCCATGACCACGTGATGGGCTTAAATGATCAATCAACCCTAGTTTTGCAAAATATGCCTGTGTATCGAAAGCTTTAATCTCAGCGGTCGTTTTCAAATGAAAAGCCGCCAATACCAAAGCAATTAAACCACGTACAATTCGTGCATCTGAATCGATTTGAAAGTTCCAAAGCTCACCATCAAACTCTGATACTAGCCATACTTTGCTTTCACAACCTGAAACTAAAAGCTGCTCTTGCTTTAACTCGTCATGCATTTTAGGCAGTGATTTTCCCCACATGATCACCTGACGATAACGCTCTTCCCAGCTTGTAAAGCTAGACATGGTCTCAATGATATCTTGCGCTGTGATGGTGTTACCAAAAGGATGGGGCATAAATTCGATCTCGCATTTTAAAACCGTCATTCCAAAAGTGAGGTACGAGCTGTTTGGAATCTCCTACAACACTTTGAATCTCAAATCGTGGTTGGAGATCCTGAACTACGCTCCTTCGTCGCTTTTCAGGATGACGGCTAATATTGGATTTTTTAAATGATTACTTTCACGCTTTGCTCTTTCTAGCTACGAGCAGTGAATCGCCCGAGCCTCCGAGAAACGTAGCCCTAAGAACTAGGAACTAGGAACTAGGAACTAGGAACTAGGAACTAGGAACTAGGAACTAGGAACTAGGAACTAGGAACTAGGAACTAGGAACTAGGAACTAGGAACTAGGAACTAGGAACTAGGAACTTTATACTTCTGAATCAACTTCTCAACAATTCGTGACACCGCGACAAAACCAAAGGTTGCCGTCACGACTGTTGCTGCGCCAAAACCACTGGCACAATCCATACGTTTTGGGCCTTCAGCCGTTGATTTAGTCGCGCAGACACTACCATCCGCTTGAGGATATTTCAGATGCTCGGTTGAGAACACGCAATCAATGCCAAATTTACGTTGCGGATTTTTGCTGAAATTATGATGGCGTCGCAACGTATCTTTTAATTTTTTAGCTAATGGATCTTGGATCGTTTTAGTCAAATCAGCAATTTGAATCTGCGTTGGATCGGTCTGTCCACCAGCACCACCAGTCGTAATCACTTTAATTTTATTACTGCGACAATAGGCCAATAATGCTGCTTTTGGTTTAATGCTATCAATCGCATCGAGCACATAATCAAACTCTTTACTGATGTATTGGCTAACATTATCTGGCGTAATAAAATCATCCACCAAATTGACTTTACATTCAGGGTTAATCAAAGCAACACGCTCAGCCATCACTTCGATTTTACTCTGCCCAACAGTACCATTTAATGCGTGAATTTGACGATTGATATTGGTGACACAAACATCATCCATATCGATCAAGGTTAATTCACCGACACCAGTACGAGCTAATGCTTCAACGGCCCATGAGCCTACTCCACCAATTCCCACCACGCACACATGAGCGGCGCGTAAAATATCTACTTCGCTATTACCATACAAACGGCGCGTACCGCCAAAGCGTTGGTTGTAGCTATCAGAAGCAGGAGGAAGTGTTTTCATAGAAAGTTACCGCAAAATTCAAAAGATGCGCATTATAGAGGATAAGGTTTCGAGTTCCTAGCTCCTAGGCTCGCTTCGCTGCTAGAAAAAGCCGAACGCATCTCGTAACAACAAGCACTCAGCCCTAGCCACGAGATACGCTTTTGCTTTTCCTAGAAACTAGGGACCAGGAACTAGCAACCCGGTTCTAATTCTCCGGAATCTGCAACGGTGGCGCAGTTAAATCTAACTTCCATACTCGGCCAAAGTGACGATAATGTCCTGCGGCAATGCCAGAACGTGCACCCATGCCATGATATAAGTCTAAGTGGCCACCTTTCACCGCACCGCCGGTATCAAGCACAATCAGAAGCTTAAGTACATGAACACCCGTCCATTTGCCATTGGCATCCAGTAGAGGGACTTCGGCTAGAATTGGGGTGCCCATTGGGAAAATACTGCGGTCACCAGCAACTGATGCCATTGGTAACAAAGGAATGCCCGCCGCCCCTACTACATCAGCGGTCGCTTGACGTTCAAAGAATACATAAGATGGATTTTGTTCTAATACTTCTTGCACGGTAGCTCTATCATTTTCCGCCACCCATTCTTTGATTGCTTTCATCGACATTTTTTCTTTCGGAATAATGCCTCGCTCTATCAAGATTCGTCCAATACTAACGTAAGGGTGATTATTTTTACCTGCATAAGCAAAGTAGTCTAATTCATCATTATCCGCATAATGCACAAAACCACTGCCTTGAACTTCCATCAAAAATGGATCAATCATATTCGATGCATAACCAAGCTCTAAGCCTTTACCTTCTAGAGCACCGTCATAGATTTGCGCACGAGTGGGACACACGGAGCCACATTGAGGTTTCGCATAAACGGGGTATTTGAATAAGTGATCTGGGGTATGACGCATTTCAATTACAGGTGAGAAATATCCCGTAAACAAAATATTGCCTTTTTTATCCGCGCCCGCTAACTGTTTAACATCAACCCCATATTTAGCAAGCTGGCTAGGGTCACCACTTTCTTGCGCCCACACTTTTAATTGTGCATATAAATTTTGATACTTAGCTTTCAACGATGGTGAGGTTTCTTCTACCTTTTCAGCTTGTGCAGCAAAGGTATTAAAATCTCGTGGCGCATCTGTTTTAATCTTATCAACATGTTCTAAGGTGGTATCTAATTTACCATCCAAATATTGCTGTCCACGTTCAGTGGGTTGAGCACACCCAAATAAGATTAACGCTGAACTCAACATTAAAGTTCGAGTTAAAATAGGCTTTGCCTGAAAAGAAAAAAATGGGCGAGAAACACCAAGTGAATTAAACACGAAAAATCACCAATTAGATAAAAAGAAACGTCCGAAGAATGACAAAGTTAATCATGCCACACAAGTCAAAAACCACCTATTGAAACATCTTTCAACATAAAGGTTTCAATAGAAAAATCATCAAACAAACAGCATACAGATGAGATCATAATCTTTGTCAACTTTTCAACAAATTCTCGGTCATTATTAATGATGATAAATTCACCAACTATATTGGATAAATAATTATTGCCATTAAATGAATTATTAGTCATTATTTAAGCATAAAAAACCAAGGAGTAGGTGTTGTGAAGTTACGTAGTACAGCTTTAGTTAAAGGATTCCGCCAATCTGCCCCCTACCTAAATGCTCACCGCGGAAAAACCATGGTCTTCATGCTCGGTGGCGAAGTATTTACCGATTCCAATTTCGATAACATCATTAATGACATCGCACTACTGCACAGCCTCGGTGTGCGTATTGTATTGGTTTATGGCGCACGCCCGCAAATCAACGACAATTTACAAAATAATCATTGTGAATCGCAATATCATAAAGGCATTCGAGTAACGAATGAGTCTGCACTTAATCTTGCTATGCAAGCAGCTGGTCGGCTACAGCTTGCTTTAACGGCTCGTCTTTCCATGAGCTTAAACAATACCCCGATGCAAGGGACTCAACTCAATGTGGTCAGTGGTAATTTCGTGATCGCCCAACCACTAGGCGTCGATGATGGGGTCGATTATTGCCATAGCGGTAAAGTACGCCGTATCGATACTGATGCTATTAATCGTATGTTGGATATGGGTTCTATTGTCGTGGTAGGCCCAATTGCCAGTTCAGTGACTGGAGAAAGCTTTAACTTGATGTATGAAGATGTCGCCACTCAAACGGCCATTCGATTGAAAGCTTATAAGTTGATTGGTTTTTGTTCTGAGCAAGGCATACTTGCACAAGATGGTCGAGTGATTCCTGAACTCTTCCCTAGTTGTGCAGAAAAACTATTGCAAGAAATAGAACAAAAACAAGATACCGAAAGCGGCTACACCAGCGGCACTTTCCGATTTTTACGTGGTGCATTAACTGCTTGTCGAGCTGGCGTACCACGCTGTCATCTAGTCAGCTACAAGGAAGATGGTGCACTACTGCAAGAACTGTTTTCTTTTGATGGCATAGGCACTCAAGTGGTAATGGCGAGTGCTGAGCAAACTCGCAATGCACAAATTCATGATATTGGCGGTATTCTTGATTTAATTCAGCCTTTAGAAGAGCAAGGGATTTTAGTACGCCGCTCACGTGAGCAACTCGAGCAAGAAATCCACCAATTCACCATTATTGAGAAAGATCGCTTAATCATCGGCTGCGCAGCGCTTTATCCCTACACCGAAGATAAAATGGCAGAAATGGCTTGTGTGGCCATTCATCCAGATTATCGAGATGGCGATCGTGGGGTGATGCTACTTAATCACATGCGACAAGAAGCAAAAACAATGGGCATTAATAAACTATTTGTCTTAACGACACACAGCTTGCATTGGTTTCGTGAACAAGGATTTGAAGAGGTGGGGGTTGATTCGCTGCCAATGGAAAAACGTGGTTTATATAATTACCAACGTAAGTCGAAGATATTGGTGTTGAAAATATAAATAGGTTTCTAGGGGCTAGTTCCTAGATTCGCTGCGCTGCTAGAAAAGCCAAAGAGAGAAGGTTTCGAGATGCGGGAGCGCTTCGCTTCGTGTTGCGAAAAGAACTTACAAGCAATACGTATCACTTAAAGTATTAAGCTCTTCGGCTCCCGAACGTAGTGTCCTCGAAACTCGCCTCTAGGAACTAGGAACTAGGAACCGATTTATATCAACTCCCTATGCACCTTCACAACCGCTTTTCTTACCGTCATTGGTTCACGTGTCGCACATTGTGGGCGGTGAGATTCACCAGGGTAGAAAATAATGAAATCCCCACCTTTTAATGAGATAAAGCTTTCGTTGCTCACTTCATTAAATAGTAATACATCATTTTCGTAATCAGGTTTGTCGAGTAAAGCTTGCGGCGTTTCTATCGAATAACCAAAGGTTTCTTCACCTTCTAGCACGATTTGAATATCAAGATAATCACGGTGAATTTCGGTTTTACGACTTTCAACATATTCTGTTTCAGGTGTCATTAGAAAACAAAAAACGTTATCTCCATCAATATCATAACGACCATTTTCTTGGTTATCTTGTGCTATTTTCAAAGCTTGGTGGATATAATTTAAAAATGTGTCAGGGAGAATAGAACTCCACTCCAAACGGTCAACGTTGCCAAAAAACATGCTTCACCTTCACTATTTTGTTTATTATTTGGGTATATATTTTATTAGTTTATCACTTAACCCGCTAGAACGTAGGGTTTTTACACTAACACCTTGTGCCAAAATCGCAGGGTTAGCAAATAAATCTAACCGTGATTTAGCTCGCGTCACACCTGTATAAATTAACTCTCGGGTTAAAATTTGATTCATTTTATTCGGCAATAGCATCACAGTGTGAGCAAACTCACTGCCTTGTGATTTATGAATTGTCATTGCAAAGGCTAATTCATGTTTAGGTACTCGGCTCGGCAATACCCCTTTAATTCGCCCATCGGGCATTTCAAAAAATACACGTAACCGTGGTATTTCATCACTTTCATCTAATAGACAAATACCGATATCACCATTGTGTAGCCCTAGTGCGCTATCATTTTGACTAATCATCACTGGCCTGCCAACATACCAAAGCTCATTTTCAACTGGGTTGATTAACTTATTGCGAGCCAATGAACCTTCTACTAATTGGTTCATACTCTCCACTCCAAATTCTCCTTCTCGTACTGCGCATAATAATCTCGCTTGAGAAAAAGCTTTTAAGACGGCTTGAGCTTTTTGTTCCATCATAGCTTTGGTTGGCGCATCCAACGGAGCAAATAAATCCCCTTGAATGGCAGAGCAACCATCCGAATTGAGGGATTGGTTGAGCTGCTGGCAATAAGGTAAATAAGAGTCTGTCATCATCTGACATAACGTACTTTGTGCTTGAGCAAGATCTAGGCTTTCTAAGGAGTCATCAGTTAAAGAGTGACTACTTGATAAAGGCGCTTTAATAACATGCAAATGAATATCTTCAAACCCTTGTTGCCAAACCTTTTCCACTTGTTTCACTGATCCAGCATTAATCGCTTTTGCCAGTTGTCCGATCCCAGATCGCGCATGGAAGCGATAGCTTTTTTGCAGCATACATAGGCTATCGGCAATTTCGTTGCTTTTCGGAGCATCAGCATCAACCAGTGCCTGATAACCGGTTAGATCAGCAAGAATATGGCTAAACTCAGCTTGATAGCCTAACGAAGTAAACTGGCAGATATCGCCTAGAATTGCCCCAGCCTCAACCGAAGCTAATTGGTCTTTATCACCAAGTAAGATCAAACGAGCATGACTCGGTAACGCTTGCAGCAACCGGAACATCATAGGCAAATCGACCATAGAAGCCTCATCGACCACTAAGATATCTAAATGTAATCGATTCGATTGATTGTATTTATACTCAACCGTATTGGGTCTAGCGCCTAACAAACGATGGATAGTACTGGAATGCGCCGGCATCATAGCTTTGATCTCATCGCTGACTGGTAATTGTTCAATAGCCAACCCAATTGACTCCGTCAAACGCGCGGCGGCTTTACCAGTTGGTGCCACTAATTTAATAATGGGTACTTGTTTGGTGCTCGATGCTTGTGAAGATGATTGCTGTGAAACTAATCGCTGCTGAGATTGAGTAATTAATGCAGCCAACAATTTGGCAACCGTAGTAGTTTTACCGGTTCCCGGTCCTCCAGAAATCACAGAAAATTGGCGAGTTAACGCCACAGCCGCAGCCACTTTTTGCCAGTTCAAACACACAGATAAAGGCACTAAGGTATCAAGTTCATTAAGCTGTTCAACTTGCTGCGCTTGAGTTACCACGGCATCAATGCGGTTCCAATC
The DNA here is from genome assembly GCF_002218005.2 of Vibrio algivorus. Classification (GTDB taxonomy): domain Bacteria; phylum Pseudomonadota; class Gammaproteobacteria; order Enterobacterales; family Vibrionaceae; genus Vibrio; species Vibrio algivorus. The sequence goes on along the minus strand of NZ_AP018678.1, from coordinate 696,138 downwards.
TAGCCCATCAGTTTGTACGACATCGAGCATTTCACACACCAAACGCTGACGTTCAATCAAACTAACATGTTCACCACTTTGTAAACCATCCCAAAGATAATGGTAATCACGAGAAAATAATTCATCGAGCGATTGTTTCATCGCCGCAAACGCATTTGGCTCAATGCTTAATGTTTTCGCTCGTGCCATAAAGCCATCCGCCACTCGTGATTCATAATGCCAATAGCGAGTTAAGTACAGGCGATCTTGTTCAAGCACTAATGGCAATGGTAGCGGTAGTGGTTGTAAACTGGCTTGACTAATTTGTGCTAATCCAATCACTGCACCAGATTGTGCAGCATATTTCTCGACCAACGTTAACCAATTTATGCTTTGTAATTGAGATAATACATCAGCAAAACGGCTTATTAACTCTGGATATTGGCGAGTCCAAAAAGGTAAAGATAAGATCTCGTGAATATTCAGTTCATTTAAGCGTAAACAAATATGACCACGGCCAAATTCATAACTGACAAGACCAGAAAGTAGCGCGATATGATCCGCTTGTTGACGAAGTTTTAGGCTAGCGTCGTGATGGCTTAACAAACATTGTTGATGGATAAAGCGAGCAAACTGGGCGTCAATCGCACGAATTGCGTTCAGTTTTTCAAGTGATAGCAACAGGTCTAGTGCTGAATTGTCAACGGCAGTTGACGATTGCATGGTCTGGGTCATTATGCCAACTCTCCATCTAATAAGCGGTCAAATTGCTGCAAGAAAGCCTCGCTTGGTTTAGCTGAAAATACTCCGTATAAAGGAGGGATGTCATCTATTCCCTCATCTTGGCGAGCTTGGTTACTATCTTGTTTCGCAGTAAAACCACGTAAAAACAGATAATACACACCACCAAAATGCTGCTGATAATCGTAATTAGCAATCCGACTCTTTAAGAAACGGTACAACGCTAAAGCATAAATTTGATACTGAAAATCATAACGATGTTCAATCATGGCGTGATTAAGGTTGTCAGGATGATAATCTTCGATCGAATAACCAAGATGATTCGATTTCCAATCCAAAATGTAATACTTACCTTGATGCTCAAAAACTAAATCAATAAAGCCTTTCAACATACCTTTCGTCGGCATAAACCCTAAATCACCAGTAACTTTTGACAGTTCATCATGATCTTTTACCAAGCGGTTAAGCTGACTAGATAATAATGATTCAACCGGCAGTAAGAATTCCATTTCCACCAACCTTTGAGTTGAGTCTTTATCCCCTAAGCGCAGTCCATCACCATCTAAAGGTATTTGCATTACTTGAGTGATCATCGCTTGAATCGCAGGTAACCAGCGCAGATCATATTGCTCTTGTTGCAATAGTTCGGTAATGATCTGAGTGTTTTCTGGGCTGGTTGCTGCCTCGGTAAATTCGATCTCTTCGAAAATCGTATGCAGGAAAGTACCAGGTCTTGCACCTCGTGGAAACTCAAACATCGACCAAGGATCGACACTATTTTCCTCAGTCAATTCAGTAAGCGAGATAGGCTCTAGCTCACTACTACTTTTTACACTGTTATTTTCCTCTGCATCAGAATCTATCGGCTTTTGAGCATCAATCGCCGCATCAAAATCAGCAGCTTCACCTTGGTTATGCGCGACATGGTGACCTTGTTTAACCAGACTTGAATAACTGGTCATACGCCATTGGCGATCAATCGAAGCACCGAAGCGTTTGGCTTGCAAGTTAGGCTGCTCTGTTTGAATCGGTGAAAAACGCTCGCTTGGTTGTTGTGGAAAGTCCAACATCTCAACGCTCGTCACATTGTTGACCAATTGCTGACACGCTACCATTAAACCAGCACTTTCTTTGGCTTGATGATGCTGAAGGATCGCGCCAAGCGCACTTAAATGAGCGGTCGATTCATCCTTTTTACTGTTACCTTTTTTCAAGGGGGCAAGACCAATAATGCAACCGTACACTGCACGAGTAAGTGCAACATAAAGCAAACGCAGATCTTCGGCTAAGCGTTCTTTTTCTGCCAACGCTAAACCGTCATCGGGTTTGGATAAATCTAAAATAGTCTGCTGCTTATCGGCTTGATAATACTTGGCCACTTTGGCGGCTTTAAAATTATTAGCAAACGGTAGAAATACTAAGTCGTATTCCAAACCTTTTGATTTATGAATAGTAATAATTTGCACCAAGTTACGCTCAGATTCTAAACGTTGAATTTGCTCGCTAATTTCGCCATCGTTCTGTTCAATATTTTCGGCCAACCAACGAATAAGTGCACTTTCCCCTTCTAAAGATAAGCTGGCTTGTTGCGCCAATTCGGATAAATGCAGTAAGTCAGTTAACTTGCGCTCACCATGAGTTTCTAATAACCAACGCTCGGCAATCTGTCTTTGGCTTATCACTGCGCGCATCATTGGTAAAACGCCATGCTTTAGCCATAGTTGATGGTACTGCTCAAATTCATTGACTACGCTTTCCCAAGCATTTTCATCATGATTAAACTGATCAAGTTGCGCCATATTCAAAGCAAACAAATCACTGGCAAGAATCGCGCGCAATGAATATTCATCACTCGGGCTGGCCACTGCCATCAGTAATCGCAATACATCTTGTGCGACTTCACTATCAAACACGCTGTCCCGATTGGAAAGATAAACACTGGCAATTCCTTGATTAGCCAATGCTTCTTTAATTAATTTACCTTCTCGCCCCGTACGCACTAGCACCGCAATATCACCGGCTTGAATCGGATGCGCTTGAGATTTCTTATCAAAAAATTGTGCTTGTTGCTGCTGGGAAGCACTCAAAATATAATGAATTTGATAAGCGGTGTACTCAGCCATCTGATGATTATAATCTTGCGCCGCAACAGGTTGGCTAGCATCAGGTTGGTATAGCCATAAACCAATCGCCGGTTGAGTTTTACCATTTATCGTCCAATGCATATTGTCGGCTTTTGGGCTCGCTTTCACTGGAAGGAACGGAATATCATCATCGTAGAGAAATGGCCTATCATCAAAACTGAAAATGCCATTTACCCCTTGGATCACCGCTTCACTTGAACGCCAATTGGTGTCTAAGGTGTAATGTTCCGTTACTTCATTACGTGCCTGAATATAGGTAAAAATATCCGCGCCACGGAAACCATAGATTGCCTGCTTAGGATCACCAATCATAAACCAACCGGTTTGTGGCGCATTTAAGTAGATTTGGCGGAAAATCTGATATTGTTGCGGATCAGTATCTTGAAATTCATCGATCATGGCCACTGGATAAAGTTGACGAATACGGCTAGTCAATAAACCGTCTTGATCTTGTACTATCGCTTGCTCAAGCTGACTGAGTAGATCATCAAAAGACAGTTGTGCTTGACGCTGTTTCGCTTGTGCTAATAACAGACGACAACCTTGGATCGCTTGATATTTAAAAATCAGATCAAATTCAGGCTGATTGTCGAGCAATTCGTCGATCGCCACAAATGCAGCATTTTCAGCGACTGGACCTTTTTTAGCATCAGTAGCAGAAGTTAACGTGCTTTGTGCAAAACGAATTAGTTTATCGCAAATTTGGCCATCAATTCGCTCACTAGCCGCCCAGTCATGCACTTCATCTAACCAAGCTGGAAGACGAGTTTTATTGTATGGGTTACGCTTAATGCCCGAATCATCAATCAATCTAAACAGATCGTTACGGCTGGCATTCCAAAGCAACTTCACCTTTTCAATACGATCTAGGTGCTGCTGATAAAGAACCGGTAAATCGACATCTAGCTTAATGTTCGGAAAACTTAACGCTGGGCCTGACAGGTAGTGACCAACCTCACTTAATAGCTGCTCAGGACTACTCCATAACGATTGAATTTGCGCGGCCAATACCGTCGGCAACGGATAAAAATGACGACGCCAGTAATCGCTTACCACCTGTAATTTTAACTGACTTTCATCAGTGACAAATTCATTTTGAAAGCGACTCCCCGATTCAAAGGCATTTTGGGTGAGCATTCGTTGGCAAAAACCATGAATAGTGAAGATCGCCGCTTCATCCATTTGACGCTCAGCTTGCAGTAATATTTCAATTGCCGATTGTTTATTTTCCGTTTCAGCCAAGAGCGGCTCAAGTACAGGGTCGGTGGTTTCACCACGAGAAAACGCTATACGAGCTTCATGAATACGTTGGCGAATTCGACCACGCAGCTCTGCGGTGGCCGCTTCGGTAAAAGTTACGACTAAAATTTGATCAACGGTTAATGGTATTTGATGTGCCGCGCCATCTTTGCCGTGCCCAAGCAATAAACGTAAATATAATGCTGCAATGGTAAACGTCTTGCCAGTACCAGCAGACGCTTCAATTAAGCGAGCACCATGCAGTGGAAAAGTCATACTGTTGAGAGATTGCGCCATTAACTTTGTCCTAATTAGAATTCTTCGTTGATATTTCGTGAGGCATTTCTCACTTTGCGCCATGAATTGTCTTGGACAGCAAAACAAAACAGATTGTGAGAATGTACTCACATTTTTTATGCCATGTTCAGCTTACTATCCCGGCCATATCGGGCCACGGCCAATGGCTTATAAAGTAATACCCGTCTAATAACGATCTACTTACGTTACCGGCATTGTTCCTAACTCAGTGTTGCTAATGATAAAAAAGTAGACAGAAACAAAACGATCACCTCGACTCTCCGCCGCCCAGCAAGCGCCCTACACTATAATGACTTGCTGGCGGCATTTCTTTTTCTGAATCATTCACATGCTTATTCATCACGAGTCATCATCACTAAGATCTTGGCAATGTTCCATCAGTGGATATAACCATTGCTGCGCTTTTTGAAGTAATGATTCAGCAAGCTCGCGATCCCACTCTTTCCAAACTCGTTGAATATAGTGATCACTACCTTCTCCTAGCGAAACAAAATTATCGTTAAAGGTATTTTCCATTGCTTGATAAGCTTTTTGTCTAACGTCTTCATCCTCAAAACCAAGCCATTGTCCTTGCTTATCATAACCTTGCTCTATACCAGCAAAAGCGCATTTTGGAGCAAACCACAAGGGTTCATCCATACCTTGATAGTAGGCTTCCAGTAAAGATTTTAAATAGTGTTTGGCTTGTTCTGAACTTAACGGTTGTAACTCAAGCTGCTGAACCTTACCTTTTCGCACACCAAATAAGTGACTAGAGAGTGAGTGCCCACTTGCGTTTAAGCATAAATGTTCAAGCCAGTAGCCTAATAAATTCGCACTGTGAATTCCGCCACTCCGATAACGCAACATACCTCGTTGATATTGCCCTGTCAGCCAACCTGCTAGGTGATGGGTTTGTTTGCCACCACCTAGCGTTAATTCAAATTCAATAGCGATCTCCACATCGGCTTTAGGTTCGGCAAGATAAGGCAATAAGCGGGAAACTAAAGGTTGGATATTTGCTAATAAGCTTTGTGAGGCCAATTCACCAAAGCCCGACATCGGCAATTGCCCTTTCGCTTGATACTGCTGCAAATACGCTTTAGCGCAACTCTCAAAGTTTTCTAAGTTAGGCTCTGGTGATTGCAGCCATTGTTCAAGTAAATTTTCGCCAAACCAGTAATTATCAAGGCCATTAATGACAAAAGGTTCATCATCAATTTGATTGACCGATAATGGACTAATATCTAAATAACTCTTTAAACGTTGATTGAAGAAGTACTTCACTGGCAAGCGCCAAAAACGTAGCAATTCTTGCAGTTCAAGCCAATATTGCCCGTTGGCCTCTTTATCCAACTGTAAATAATAAGGCTCTAGTGGCTGAATAAATGGCAGTGTCTGAGTTTCACTTGCTGGCTGCTGACTCGCTTGCTGTACGGCTGGCAACCATTCTTTAGCATAACTCGCGAGCGCGGCATCACTACCATCAAACGCTTTGATACTGAAAGGCACTAAAGGATGAATATGCGTTAAATGTTCCACTAACGCATGACCAGATTGATCGCTTGGTAACTCTTTATGCTGAGAAAGCGTGTAGTTTTGTTGGCAATATTCCAATAATTCCGCCACCAGCACTGATGGCTCTTTATCGCTGTTATCTTGAATCGAACGGCCTACATAACTGATATATAAATACTGCTGAGCAGATAACAAAGCCTCTAAAAATAAGTAACGATCGTCATCTCGACGAGATCGGTCACCATGGCGGGTACGTCCGTTAATCAGATCAAAGCCTTCTGGCGCAACACTACGCGGATACAAACCATCATTCATCCCGAGCAAACACACTGCTTTAAAAGGAATGGAACGCATTGGCATCAAGGTACAAAAATTCACTTGCCCGGCTAAGAAGCGCTGACTGACTCTGGCATTCGAAAGGTGATTTTTCAGATATTGTTCGAGCACTTGCGGAGAAATCTTTTCATCTTGAGAAATACCAGCATCATGTAATTGTTGGCTGAGTTGTTGAATACATTCTCTTATTGAGCCAAGCACGACCTCGCCTTCTATCTCTACTAAAAAAAAGTCTTCTAGCATCGACAACAAATATTGCTGCCAATTAGAAAACGACTGTGCTTGAGATAAACAGTCGCGATATTGCTGTAATAAGCTAACAAAACTCGCTAATTTACCAGCAAGCTCTGCATCTAGGCCTTGCACTTCATCAAAGGCGGCAATCTGCTGCTCACCCATTTGATACAAGCCGGCCGATTCTGGCATAGCATAGCCGAGTAACATTCGCTCAATACCAAATAACCAAGTGTTTTGCTTATGACTAGGTAGTTCAAATTGTGGTGCGGTTTTCTCATCTAACCCCCAACGAATGCCTACTTGTTGGATCCATTGTGTGACTCGTTCAAACTCATCATCACTAATCGAAAAACGCTGCATCACCGCTGGAACTTCTAATAACTCAAGCAACTCAGTTGCCTGACAACGGCGCATTGGTAACGACATCAGGCGCATAAAGGCAAGTAGAATTGGGTTTTCTTGATCAACGCTGCGGTCAGAAATCGAATAAGGGATATAGCGCTCACCAGAGGCATTACCAGCACTATTCCCAAATACGGCCTGAATCGCATGACTGTAAGCGTTAATATCCGCTACCATCACAATAATATCGCGCGGGTTTAAGTCCGGATCGGCATCAAACATCGCCAATAAACGGTCATGCAGCACTTCAACTTCACGCATTGGACTATGACAAGCATGCAATTGTATTGAAGTATCATCTAGTGCAACCACTGGCTTATAACGACTTGTCGTCGCGGATAATTCGTCATCTTGGTGCTCGCGTAACTCTAAAATATCCTGCTGAATCGCATGCAATAAATTATCCGGTTTGCTTTCAATAAAGGCATCAATTTCATTAGCTTCCAGCTGAGATAATAAATACAGATTATCGCGACCTAATTTACCCATTGAAGCAAGTAGGCTATTCCCCACCGCGTCTTTGATATGCAAGGTTTCAGATTCTGTTAGCGCATTTTGTTCAATAGAACCTTTTAGCCAAGCCGATGATTGTTCGCTATGCACTATTTGACGAGATTTAGCAGCCAATTTGGCTAGGTATTTGCGATCGCGTACTTCTCCCCAATAGTAACGACAAGGGTTAGTAAACATTAGGTGTACATCGATATGTTCACCCAGAGCACGTAACGCATCCATATAACGAGGTGGTAATGCAGTAATACCAAACACAAATAAACGCTTAGGCAAACTCGCTTGTTGACTTAAATCGCCAACGTAGCTCTCCAGCATATCAATAAAGTGTTCATACAAATTGGCACGATGATAAGGCGATTGACCTAGCGAGACTGTTTGATCGTATAAGGCTTGCCATAAAATAGGCTGCCAAGGGTGCTCACCATTGAGCTCTTTAACGGTTTCTCCCGCCTCCCACGCAGCGATCCATTCAGGGCGATAAACTAAATAACCATCAAAAATATCGGCAATTTTTTCAGCTAATTGATAACGCTTAGACTGATCTTCATCCTGTTCTAAATAACGCTTTAACGGTGAGAATTCTTCACGTTCTAGTTGAGTTGGCAGTATTTGCATTAACTTCCAGGTCATTGCATCTTTATTGAATGCACTACGCTTAGGAACATCAGGCAAAACTTGTGTAAACAAATTCCAAATGAAAGTCGCAGGAAGAGGAAATTCGAGATTAGCTGCCACACCAAATTCTTTAGCAAGCTCCATTTTTAGCCATTGCGACATACCGGGGCTTTGTACCAAAATTTGTTCTGATTGGAATGGATTGTCCAACGGGTTTAAACGGATAAGTTCGACCAGTAAAGACTTTAAAACATCAACTTGATTGGAATGGTAAACAGTAAACACAAGGCACTCACGCTACGGGGTTTAGATACCCACAGGTTAGCATAAGTGCTTTGTTTAATTGAAATGTTTAGCTGAAATTATTCTTTCAATTATAAGCTCTCTAAAGTGTGAGAATTATGCTCTGAAACAAATGCTTTATGTGGAGTATAAAACATCCAGTAACGCAACCCTACATAAGCCACAATCAAAGTAGCAACCACTAGTTCTATCACTGCAAGAAACTGTATTTGATGGGCATATTGAGTTAATACTTCCATCGTTGACATCCAATGAGAAGTTTTAAATAACGCGGTAGCACCAATTACCATTGGAAAAGTAAAAGCGGCATAACCTGGGCTAAATGGTAGTTTCAGCAAAGTAAAAAATGAAAGATAAATTAGAATCGTCATCAAGATCGCAATCGACATTAATACCATCACTAGCAGTAATGATGGTTCAGAGCTGAAGGTCAAATAGCCAGCTAATGATAAGCTTGCAGGTGCAGCCATAACCGCCAAGGTTGGTTTTGCTGCATCAGGGACTTCTTGGCAGAAAATAAAGCGATAAATCATGATTGGCAACATCACTGCATAGCATGCTATACCAAAAACCAATACAGAATAAGCAATCCAAGAAAGTGCTGGGGTACCTGAGTACGAAACATCGGCCACAATGATACCAATCGGCGGTACAAACCAACTCGGCACCATATGGTGGACTTCAAATTCTTTTGCTCTGTGGTAAATAAATGTGGTTAAGAAAATAATATGTAGCGCTACCGCGAATAACCACAAACTGTCACCTAAAACTGGGTTAAAATGACCAATTGAGCTTGATACTATCATTGTTGCCATTGAGAATGTCGGCACGACACTGCCGACCACTGGATGGGCAAGATCATTGGCGAGCAATTTCGGGTGAAAGATAAACTTAATGGCTAAGATCAATAATAAAACCGACGCAATCCCTGCACTCCAGTGTTGAGCATGGCCGTTAAGTGTTAGGGCATTTTCCCAACACCAGCCTAAACTAGCGATACCGAGTGCCAAACCTGCCATTGGGGTTGGTGCACCACTTACTAAGTTTTTAAATGTCTGATTCATGATTACCTCACGGGGTATATGTTACCGATGCAGTAATAATAAACTTGCTCATTGTTTAGATATATCTAATTATATTTAACGCGCGTTAATAAAAACAAAACGAGATAAAACCTATGGCGAGCAATGTCACCCTCAAACAACTCAAAGTCTTTACTGCTTTAACTCAACAGGAAACCTTAACTGAAGCTGCCAAAAAGTTATTTCTGTCTAAAGCCGCGGTGAGCTTGTCATTAGGTGAACTAGAAAAACAACTCGGCCACGTATTATTTGACCGTGTGAATAACCGTTTAGTATTAAATCAAGAAGGCAAGCGCCTACTGCCTTTAGCCGATGAGTTACTACACCGCAGTGAAGATATACAACATATGTTTACCTTTGATCAGGCATTACACGGGCAATTAAAAATCGGTGCCAGTGATACGGTTGGCAACCAAGTTGTACCTTATCTACTACGTGATTTTCGTCAGCATTCACAACATCAACAGCAAAGCTTATTAATTTCCAATACCAGTTTAATTTGTGACAAGTTAACCGACTACGAACTCGATCTCGGCTTAGTTGAAGGTAAAGTGCAATCCGATCAGTTGTTAATGCAGCCTTGGAACCAAGATGAAATGTGCATCATCTGCGCACCTAGTCATCCTTTGGCAAAACAAGATACGGTACTTGCGAGAGACTTTGAAAATACTCAGTGGTTATTACGTGAAGCAGGTTCGGGAACTCGAGAATTTTTCTTACGCACCGTGGCACCACGTATTGAAATCTGGACCGAATCATTTCAATTAAATACTACAGAAGCCATTATTAACGCCACCTCTGCTAATCTTGGCCTAGCATGCTTATCTCGCTTAGCGGCTCAATCGGCTCTTGAAAATAGTCGCGTAGTAGAACTTAAAGTCCCCCTTGATATGACTCGTCGTTTTTGGCTATTAGTACATAAAGAAAAATACCAAAGCCCACTACTCAAAACCTTTATGCAGTTTTGCACTGATTGGAAAATGCTCGAATCATTGAAAAGCAGTGCCAAATAGTAGATAACTACTGGACATTAGTCACAAATAACTGTATAAAAAAACAGTTAAATTCATTCAAAAATTGCATACGAGGATAACCATGGCTGTAATCGTCAAGTACGTGGTGGAACGCAACGGAGAAGAAAAGATGACTTTTACTTCCAAGGCTGAAGCTGACGCTTATGACAAAATGTTGGATATGGCGGACGAGCTTTTCACTTTGTTGGAAAATAGCAAGATTATTGAAGATGATAACCAAAAAGAAGAGTTATCTATGTTCCTTGCCCAAAACAAAGATGAAGTACTCTTTGCACTAGGTGCGAAACGTCGCCCTACTGAGAAAAAAGCCAAAACACCAAAAGCAACTGAAGATAAAGATAGCGAAGCCGCTTAATCTTTAATCTCGTTCTAAAATTTTAATACCCAAATATGAGTTAAAAACATCTAGTTTTTTTACATATTTGGGTATTTTTACTATCACTTTTTACAACCCTTACAATTCTTTACAAAGCCATGATTTCTTTATGGATAAAGCTTAGCGCCTGTCACACTACTCTTATTTTCAAACTGCTATTGTAATTCCCTAATTCGCCCACATAAATAAACTAAGCGATCAGACAATACCCAAAATCATTAACGTTGCAGTGAATAAATGCCGTCAACAAAGCAACAGCTAATAATGCAAGGGTATACAACTTTTAGTTCTCATATTTTTTTGTCAGACTGAGGTTGCTTATGAAGTTTCTTTTACGCACATCAACCCTTATGTTGCTGTTGCTAACACGTACACCAGCGGTCGCTCTCGCGGCTCAATTGACGCAGTCGTCTTCTCAAACGCGTCCGCAAATCAATGAAGCTTGCCCACAAGCCTTTAAACATTCCTTAAGTGGCTTATACAGCATTCCTGATATTGCCCCACAACACTTCCAGCAATTTAGCAACGACTTTGAGGTCCTGTATCAACGGGCACCGATTGCTCAAAATGAGCTAGAAGTTTTATGTAAAAGTATCGCGCTGAATACCCAAACTACGCCTTTATTTTCAGGTGTGAAATCAAAAGAAAGAGCCAGCATAAAAATAGACAAAGAGTTAAATGGTGAAGCAAATAAAATCACTGATTTAGCAAGAGCGACTATTGTTTCCCAAAATATACCGAGCTTAGTGACGGCTTTTGAACAACTGCAACAACAAGCGACGATTATTGAAGTAAAAAACCGCTTTAAAAATCCCAACCCTTCTGGGTATCGTGATTTAAAAGTACTTGTCCAACTGCCTAAGTCGCAACTCATCACCGAAGTTCAATTTCACTTAGAAGAAATTGCCAAGATAAAAAATGGTGAAGAACATATTCTTTACGAACAAATTCAGCATATAGAACGCACCGCAATGCTTGAAAACCGAAATCTCAATGAGATTGAAAAAGGCAAGGTAGATCAACTTAGAAATCAATCATTAAGCTTATATCATGATGTTTGGCAATATTACTTAACGCCACCCGCTTTAGATCAGGCAGCGTAAGTGACAAATAGAATGGGGAGCGATATCAATCCCTTTAATTAATCACCTCTTAAAGAAAGCACCCTAAGTTGTATACAATTTTAATTTAAATTGTTTACACAAATCAATTAGAGTGCTATTACTATTTGCATCGTTCAATAATCAACCAACTCATCCTATGAAATCCTCTTCTATTGATTACACGCCATTAGGGCTATTTGCGTTTAGCTTGACCAGTATATTGGTGAATTTACATGGGCTCGGGTTATTTCCACTAAATGCATTAATCATTTCAATGGCACTTATTTTTGGTGGAGGAACTCAGCTTTTTATCGGATTGGTCGAGTACAAACAAGGTCATACTTTTGTGGGGATCACTTTTAGTGCCTACGGGCTCTATTGGCTGTCTTATGTCGGGATCTTATTATTTCCTTTATTGAATGTTTCTCTAACACCTCCAACAGCATTAATTGGGTGTTATTTCCTGTTATGGGGAATATTTACTAGCATCATGGCTATCATCGCTCGTCAATTAAGCTTGATAGATTTCGTCATTTTTACCTCTTTAGCACTTTTGTATCTTCTGTTAGCACTGCATCAATTTATTCCATCCCCATCCATTAATACAATGGCAAGTTTGGTTGGGATCTTATGCGGTTGTTGTGCTTTTTATTTAGCGGTTGCAAAAATACTCCAACAAGAACTAGGCGTATATTTTCTGCCCATTGGAATGAATCTTTTAACAAAGACCAAAGAATGACAAGCAAACATGAATAATAATGCACACCAATATTGATTATTTTCCTTTCAAGCCTTTCCACACTGGCTAGCAATCATTATGATTGGAAATAGCATTTATACCCAAGTGCCTTCAAGATGCAAAATTCAGAGCTATTATCCAAATCTTTTTCAATTTGCCTTGTCTAAAGCTTGTTTTATTGTTGCTGAAACTCGCACCTTGAAGTTACTTAGGTATACAATTCAATCGGTAAATTTGCGTTTACCCTTTACTTTATATGGAGAGATTTTTAAATGGCACATTTCGCACTTGCCTTTGGTACGGCTACCAAAAACCGTGATGGTAAAATCATCGAAGCATTTTTTCCAAGCCCTGTATTAACCCCATCAGACGCACTTGTTGCAGCGATAGCACAAGTTTCAGGATACTCAGAAGGCAACCAAGCGATTGAAATCAGCAATGAGCTTGCTGGTGAACTATCGACTGCATTTGCAGCAAATGGTGACATTGCTAATGCCGATTTTGCCGAAAAAGCCGCTCAATCTTCTCAGCCTCTAGTGTTAGTTATTCTTGCTAAAGATGAGCAACCAAGCTCAGTTGCGGAAGGTTTCCTAAAACTTCAACTTATTTCACATCGTTTAGCTAAACCACATGGCATCGTACTTGATGGTATCTTTGGTCTACTTCATAACATTGCATGGACGAACCAAGGCCCTATCGACTTACCAGAACTAGCAAGTCGCCAAATTGAAGCTCGCTTAAATGGCGAAACTCTCACTGTCGATTGTGTTGATAAATTCCCGAAAATGGTTGATTACATTGTTCCAACTGGTGTTCGTATTGCTGATACCTCCCGAGTACGTCTTGGTGCACACGTCGGCGAAGGCACAACTGTAATGCACGAAGGTTTCATCAACTTTAATGCTGGTACAACAGGTGTGAGCATGGTTGAAGGTCGTATCTCTGCTGGCGTTATGGTTGGCGAAGGTTCGGACATCGGTGGTGGTGCTTCAATCATGGGTACACTATCTGGCGGTGGTAAAGTTGTGATCTCAATTGGTGAGAACAGCCTACTAGGTGCCAACGCAGGTCTTGGTTTCCCACTAGGTGATCGTTGTACGATTGAGTCAGGTCTTTACATCACAGCTGGTACTAAAGTGACTATGCTTGACGCTTCAGGTAATGAAGTAGAAGTTGCCAAAGCGCGCGATCTCGCTGGCAAACCAGACCTACTATTCCGCCGTAACTCTGTAACCGGCAAGATTGAATGCTTAACCAATAAATCTGCGGTTGAGTTAAACAGCGAGCTGCATTCAAATAACTAATTATATTGGTGTTTGATAATAGAAAAATAGCTTTAGGGTTATGCTAGGTTAAATACCTACTAACCTGAACATGATAAAAAGCTGTACAGTTTAACCAATTGAAATCCCGTCACTTTAGCGGGATTTTTTATATCTAAACCAAGGAAGGGTTACTATATTCTAAAAGCTTTTAGAACATTATAGGCCAAATACTATAGTCGCTGTACAAGCCTATTTTTATGAGCAACTTTTTCAATTGAAGCAAGATCGAGTACACTACTCTGATAATCTCCTCATTAAATATTGTCTATGACCGTTTCTTCTTTTACACCTCACTCACAACCGATCATCACATCACTACTGGATACTGATGCTTATAAATTGCATATGCAGCAAGCGGTATTTCACCAATATCCTAACGTTGAAGTGGTCGCTGAATTTCATTGCCGAAGCCAGGAAGATTTGCGTCCATATTTCGAAGAAGTATTACAGCAAATTGATCACTTATGTCAGCTGAGGTTTCAATCCGAAGAGCTAAACTACCTTGCGCAACTCCCCTTCTTTGAAAACGATTACCTTGAGTACTTATCTTCATTTCATTTTCAACAAAGTAACGTCGAAGTACGTAAAGGTGACAATCAACTACAAATAACAATTCGCGGTAAATGGTTAGATGTGATTTTATGGGAAGTACCACTGCTAGCAATTATCAGTGAAATTCGAGGACGAACTCGTTACCCACAAGCTAATGTTGAACAAGCGAGCCAGCATTTACACCACAAGCTAAAATTACTCAAACAAGATAAATCAACCCTAGATATGTCTGGCTTTTCTTTAATCGATTTCGGTACTCGTCGTCGTTTATCTAAAGCAGTACAAGCTAATATTGTCGACCAGTTGATAGAGTATTTCCCTCAATTTGATGGCACGTCGAATTACTACCTAGCCTTTAGCAAAGGATTAAACCCCGTCGGCACTCAAGCTCATGAATGGTTTCAAGCACATCAGCAATTAACAGGCGATCTTGCCAGCTCACAACAATTAGCATTGCATAATTGGATAAAAGAATACCCTGATACATTAGGCATTGCGCTGACCGATTGCATAAACATGGATGCTTTTCTGCGCGATTTCACTCCAAGTCTTGCTAATACATTTCTGGGCTTACGCCATGACAGTGGTGACCCAATTGAATGGGGAGAAAAAGCAATTGCTCACTATGAGAAACTGGGGATAGATCCTAAATCTAAAGTGTTGGTGTTTTCAGATGGGTTATCACTTGCCAAAGCTATAGAGATATACCAACATTTTGCCCAACGCATTCAAACCAGCTTTGGAATTGGTACTAAATTAACCTGCGATATCCCAAATGTGGATAGCCTCAACATCGTACTTAAACTCACCGCCTGCCAAGGTAAACCCGTGGCGAAAATTTCCGATGAACCAGGAAAAAGCATGTGCCGTGATGAAGCATATTTACAAACATTGAAACAAGCTTTTCATTTAGCAAGCTAAGCCATTATTTGTGCATATTCACAAATTTATTACTTCATTATGACGAAAAAAGCCGACTAGGTTAATGTTTTAATATACATACTTTTCTATCGGCTTTTTTATGCACCTAGATACCCAACTTGCCCAGCAAATCGTTGATCGGACCATGGCTATTATCGATACCAACATCAACGTTATGAATGATCGAGGCATCATAATCAGTAGCGGAGAACCTGATCGAATTGGGCAATTGCACGATGGCGCTTTGCTAGCAATCCAACATGGTGACACCACTGAAATTACTCGACAAACTAGTCAGAACTTAAAAGGGGTTAAGCCGGGCATTAACTTAGTCCTAAAGCATGATGACACTATTATTGGTGTGGTAGGCATAACCGGAAACCCTGATGAGATCCGCAACTATGCAGCCTTGGTCAAAATGACTTCAGAGATGATCATCGAGCGATCATTATTGATTGAACAATTACAATGGGATAAACGCCATATAGAAGAGTTTATTTCTTCTTGGGTGAATAATGAATTAACCAAAGAGGCGCTTGAAAGCTGGGCACAACGCTTATCGATTAATATTGAACAACCACGAGTTGCCGTGTTAATTGAAATCAGCGAAACCTCTAACCAAAACCAGCTCGATACCATCAGGAAAATAGTGGAATTGCTTGAATACCCTGAGCGCAATAACTTAGTCGCTGTCGTTGCAATGAACCAAATCCTGGTTCTTAAGCCATGCCAACAAGCGGCTGAACGTTGGGACTACACTCTTGAAAGTAAACGTATTGATCAACTCATTCATAAGCTACAACAACACGACATTCACCACCTTCATATTGCACTAGGCGAATACTTTCCTTCCGTCATGGATATGCCCCTATCATTTCAAAGTGCTCAACAAGTACTCACGTTAGGCAAACACTACCAACCGAAACAAACCAAACATCTGTTTGAAGAACTGCGCATGCCAGTGCTTCTTTCACCATTAAAAGAAAACTGGCAAGGTGCACAGTTATGTAACGCGATTATTAAACTCAAAAACCAAGATCGTTCTGGTCAATTAATCAAAACTTTATACAGCTTATTTGAACATCAAGGAAACCTGTCTCAATGCGCTAATAGCTTGTATATCCATAGAAACACCCTACGCTATCGATTAAATAAAATTGAAAGCATTACTCAAATATCCCCACATAACTTCACCGGATTAGTCGAACTCTATATTGCTTGCCAGATCACACAATAATCGAAAAACTAGTCAAACGAACAAAATCAGTACAATTTATCGACATGTAATTTGGCTAAGTGTCCAAAGTAATTTTGGAAGACTTCATTGATAATAATAAAACTACGAGATCCCAACCCAAAATCGGAGAAACCGATCCTCTCGTAGCATAATAATTAAAACATGGAGTTACCCTACGATGAGTCTGATATTAATCCTCTTAGCCGTAATCGCGTTTATCGTCATTACGACTACAAAATTTAAAATTCACCCTTTCTTAGCACTGTTAATGTCTGCATTTATAGCAGCATTTGCCTACGGTCTACCTCCTGAGTCTATTGCAAAAACGATTGCTTCTGGCTTTGGTGGTATCTTAGGTTACATTGGTTTAGTCATTGTGCTAGGTACTATTATTGGCGTTATTTTAGAGAAAAGTGGCGCTGCAATTACTATGGCTGATAGTGTTATTAAGTGCTTAGGGCAAAGATTCCCCACCTTAACGATGTCTATCATTGGCTACTTAGTATCCATTCCTGTTTTTTGTGATTCGGGGTTTGTTATTCTAAACTCCTTAAAAGAATCATTAGCAAAACGCATGCAAACTTCTAGCGTTGCAATGAGTGTCGCTCTAGCCACCGGTTTATATGCTACCCACACCTTTGTACCACCAACTCCAGGTCCTATTGCAGCAGCTGGTAACCTAGGTTTAGAGTCAAATTTAGGTCTTGTGATTGGTGTAGGTATTTTTGTTGCAGCAGTCGCTGCTATTGCAGGTATGCTGTGGGCGAGTCGCTTCTCAGATGTAGAACCTGATGGTATTGAAAACGACGATCTAACGCCTGCTGAAAATCAAGACTGGCAAACACTGAAAGCATCATACGGAACTCTTCCATCACCAACTCAAGCTTTTGCACCTATTTTTGTTCCTATTGTCTTAATTTGTTTTGCTTCTATCGCAAACTTCCCTAGCCAACCACTTGGCAGTGGCAATTTTCAAGCAACTCTCGCTTTTCTCGGCCAACCTTTAACTGCGTTGTTTATTGGACTTTTATTAGCAACTCGCCTTCTAAAGTCAGAACAAAAAATTACTGAGTTTAGCGAAAGGATTAGCCAAGGTATTGTAGCTGCTGCTCCTATTCTACTCATCACGGGTGCTGGCGGTGCATTTGGTGCAGTTTTAAAAGCAACACCACTTGGCGAATATTTAGGGACTACTCTTTCAGCTTTAGGCGTCGGTATCTTTATGCCATTTATTGTGGCAGCTGCACTCAAATCGGCTCAAGGTTCTTCAACCGTTGCCTTAGTGACTACCTCTGCACTAGTTGCTCCTTTATTGGCTCAATTAGGCTTAGATTCAGAAATGGGGCGAGTATTAACCGTTATGGCGATTGGTGCTGGTGCGATGACGGTCTCTCATGCCAATGACAGCTTCTTTTGGGTCGTATCCCAATTTAGCCGTATGAGTGTAGGCTTGGCATATCGAGCTCAAACCATGGCAACCCTAGTTCAAGGTGTCACTGCTATGTTGTTAGTTTACTTATTAAGCCTAGTGTTACTTTAACTTTTACTTGAGGTCCTAGTATGAAAATCATTATTGCTCCCGATTCGTTTAAAGAAAGCTTAACCGCTAAGCAAGTTTGCCAAGCCATTGAAACCGGGCTGAAGCGAGTTTGGCAGGACGTTGAGTATGTACATATCCCACTAGCTGATGGTGGTGAAGGGACGGTGCAATCTTTAGTCGATGCGACTCAAGGAGAAATTATTGATTGTGTTGTAACAGGGCCTCTTGGCCACCAAGTCAACGCTTTTTATGGTCGACTAGGTGGCGAATTAGACCACACCGCTGTGATTGAAATGGCAGCGGCAAGTGGTTTACATCATGTACCGATTGCTCAGCGCGATCCAAAAATCACCACCAGCTTTGGCACTGGAGAGCTGATTGCACATGCGTTAGAAAATGGTGCTAAGAAATTGATAATTGGGCTAGGAGGAAGTGCTACTAATGACGGTGGAATGGGCATGTTAGAAGCATTAGGCGTTAAGTTTCTCGACAGTAACAGCCATCTTATTTCTGGTAATGGCATTGGCCTTACACAAATTAAATCGATCAATATTGACGGTCTACATCCTCAGCTTGCCGATTGTGAAATCGTGATTGCCAGTGATGTGGATAATCCACTGTGTGGAGAACACGGTGCGACAGCGACCTTTGGCAAACAAAAAGGGGCAACAGAAGAAGACACCAAGTTGCTCGATAACGCTTTAAGTGACTATGCTGACTTAATTGCTTCTCAACTGGAAAGGCAAGTTAAAGATAAAGCAGGATCTGGGGCTGCCGGCGGGCTTGGTGCGGCCTTCTTAGGATTTACCTCTGCCACTTTAAAACCGGGGATCGCCATTGTATTAGAAACGCTATCAATTGAAGATCATCTACAAGATGCTGATCTGGTGATTACCGGTGAAGGTAGAATTGACTGGCAAAGCGCCCACGGAAAAACCCCCGTTGGGATTGCTCAAGCGGCAAAGAAATTTTATCTTCCAGTAATCGCACTGGCAGGCTGTGTCGGCGATAACTACCAAGCGGTTTACGATCATGGTATTGATGCAGTGTTTGCAGCGATTCCAAGACCATTTGATTTAGAAGCCGCTTTTGCTGAAGCTGAAGTTAACATGGCGAATTTGGCAGAGAATGTGGCGAGAACAGTCAGGATAGGAATAAAAAGATAATCGGTTTTCGGTACTCGATTCGCGCTTTTGCTTTTCCGAGTTACGAGCAGCAAAGCGCCCGAGATTCGAGTATTAATAACGCCCTTCACTCTACTGTCATAAACTATAGTCAATATACCCAAATATTTTCTTTATCATTTTGACTTCATGTTCGACTTATTTAAAATCTTCTTTCTACTAGGCTGGGTAAGCTTTGGCGGCCCAGCGGCTCATATTGGTTACTTTCGTACTGCATTTGTTGAAAAACGACAATGGCTCACTGAGTCCGAATACGCTCAACTCATTGCTTTAAGCCAATTTTTACCTGGCCCAGGCTCTAGCCAAATTGGTTTTTCAATTGGTTATCAGCGTGGTGGTCTATTAGGCGGAATTGCCGCCTTTCTTGGATTCACCACACCTTCTATCGCATTAATGATCGCTATCGCTGCATTTAGCCAACAATGGTTAGATAACACTTGGATACAAGGTGTTATTCATGGGCTCAAATTATTAGCTGTCGTGGTAGTGTTTGATGCAACTTACACTATGTTCAAACAGTTTTGCCAACACAAACGACATCAAGCTTTATGTGTATTCACAACTTGTGTGTGCTTACTGTGGCCCTCTGCCATTAGCCAAATTATTTGTTTAGTCATAGCAGCAGGCATTGGCTATTTTTATAATGCCACTTCTATCCCAAATACTGTCACTAAGCACCCCGCAAGCAACACCTCAACAGCAAATTCAATCAACCTATCTCTATCGGAAAAATTGGCGTTAACGCTTTTTGTTGGTTTATTCTTGTTCTCCATTTCTTGGCCAACAACCAATATGCTCACAAGTATGCTGCAAGATTTTTTCTCAGCAGGTAGCCTAGTGTTTGGTGGTGGCCATGTCGTGTTACCACTATTGCAATCGACCGTGGGTAGCCAATTATCCAATGATACTTTTATGGCTGGTTATGCCGCCGCTCAAGCAATGCCAGGCCCAATGTTTACTTTTGCCACTTACCTTGGCTATGTATTGCTACCGAACATGCCAATTATTGGTGCGTTATTAGCCACACTAATGATCTTTCTTCCGGGGTTTTTATTAATTATTGGATTATTGAAACAATGGCAGAACTTTAGCCAACGTAGTCATGTGCTACCTATGGTCGCGGGCGTAAATGCCGCAGTAGTCGGCTTATTAATGGCAGCTTTATATCAACCTATCTTTGTATCGGCCGTGGGCCATTCACTCGATATGCTGGTGGTGGTCTCTGGTATTTTTGTATTACGTAGTATTAAAGTTCCGATTATTGCTCTTGTTACTTCATTTGCGACTGTCGGTTGTGGGATATCAGTATTTACTTATTAATATCTATACCCAAGTGACTTCAAAAACCTTACCTGATAGAAATAGTTACAATCAAATTGATGTTTCACTTCACAACATTTCACTGGTTGGACCTTAGTATTATTGTTCTTTGATCATTAATAGCCTAAAAGTGTTAATAACTTGTAATAAAAGGCGGAAATGATGACTGAACTTAATCAACAACAAAAAAATAACGCTCAATTTCCCCATGAAATGATTTTAAAATGGGCAGAAGAGCGACCTAATGATGTTTACCTCACTCAGCCAATTAACCGTGAAATTAAAGAATTCACTTATCGCGAAGTGGCCGATCAAGCGTTGAGCCTAGTGTCGGCATTAAGAGGTTTAGGTCTAGAGCCTAAAGATAAAGTTGCCTTACTTTCGAAGAACTGTGCAGAGTGGTTTATTTGTGATTTAGCCTTAATGCTAGGTGACTACGTCAGCGTACCTATTTTCCCTACTGCGGGCAGTGACACCATTGAACATTGCCTGACTCACAGTGAAGCTAAAGCGATAATTGTCGGTAAACTCGATGATGATGTAGCCACGCTAGAAGTGTTAGGCAAGCATCAGCAACTCATCTCTATTTCTTTACCTTATGACAGTGCACCAACATGCCAATATAATTTCAATACTTTAATTGACAGCCACCAACCTAGCACAGAGCGACCTCAGCACAACGACGAGACGCTGATGTCTTTAGTGTACACCTCAGGCACATCTGGCTTACCTAAAGGTGCAATGCTGACTTATGGCGGCTTCGCGTGGTGTGCATCAAAAATTGTCGAGCACATTGGTTTGCAAGAAAACGACCGACTATTTTCTTATTTACCACTCGCCCATATTACCGAACGTGTCTATGTTTTTGGTTCTTCTGTATTAGGAGGAGTACCAACCAGCTTTGCAGAAAGTCTTGATACTTTTATTGATGATGTTAAAGCTCACAAGCCGACTTTATTTATTTCTGTGCCTCGTTTATGGACAGTTTTCCAGCAACGTATTTTGGAAAAAATGCCACAGAAAAAACTCAACATCCTACTTGCAATACCTTTCTTAAATAGCATTGTGAAGAAAAAGATCATTGCAGGGTTAGGATTAGAAAATGCTCGCGTTTTAGGTTGTGGCTCTGCGCCGATTTCCCCTTCGTTATTACATTGGTATCGTAGTGTTGGAATGAATATTACCGAAGCATGGGGCATGACGGAAACCTTCGCTTATAGCACCATTAACTACCCATTCCGCGCTGATAAAATCGGTACAGTTGGCGCAGTAGGTCCAGGGGTTGATGTTCGCATTGCCGATGACCAAGAGATCATGGTTCGCGGTAAAGGTTTATTCGCTGGCTATTATAAAAATGATGAAGCAACAAAAGAGTCCTTTGATGATGAAGGATGGTTGCATACAGGCGATATTGGTAGCCTAGATGATGAGGGTTATTTATCGATTGAAGGACGTAAAAAAGACACGTTCAAAACCGCCAAAGGCAAGTTTGTCTCACCAGTGCCAATTGAGAAAAAAATCTTTGAGCATTCTCGAGTCGAAATGATGTGCTTAATTGGCTTAGGCTTACCAGCACCAATTTTACTGGTTATTCCTCATTCATTTAAGAACTTTGATCGTGATCGATATGAACGCAAAACAGTTAAGATAATCAATCAAATCAATGACGGTTTAGAATCACACGCCAAGATCAAAGGGGTTCTGATGATTAAAGAACCGTGGAGTATCGAAAATGGAATTCTAACGCCTACTCTAAAAATCAAGCGTCATGTACTAGAGAAAAAATATCACGACGTTGGAGCCAATTGGCCAAGTGATAAGTTTGTTGTTTGGGAGGAGTAACCTCGGGTCTCGGGTCTCGGGTCTCGGGTCTCGGGTCTCGGGTCTCGGGTCTCGGGTCTCGGGTCTCGGGTCAAATTTTTCCAAGCTTCCATTTACTGTCAATATCTTATTGTTCAAAATATTCTTATATTCCCTCTCCTACTTGCTATACTCGGCACATCTTATTTTATTGCAGGCTTGTCCTAACATGACCCAAAGTAACAACCCTCTACATGGAATTACTCTTGAAAAACTTTTAACGGAATTAGTACAACACTATGGCTGGGGACAATTAGGCCAGATGATTAACATTCGCTGTTTTCAATCGGATCCAAGTATTAAGTCGAGCTTAAAGTTTTTACGTAAAACTGAGTGGGCAAGAACCAAGGTTGAACAGTTGTATATTGATTTGAAAAAATAGTTGCGAGTTGCGAGTTGCGAGTTGCGAGTTGCGAGTTGCGAGTTGCGAGTTGCGAGTTGCGAGAAAAGTTTAAATGCTCGCAAATTATGTCAATGATATTTCTAAATTTTTATCCAGCAATCCCTTTAGGAGATCCTGAACTACGCTCCTACGTCGCTTTTCAGGATGATGCTTTTTGTTATTTCTACGCTCTGCTTTTCGGCTCTCGAGCAAAGCGTTCTCGTATCCCGAAACCACTTCGAGCAGTGAAACGCCCGAGATTCGAATCGCATTTTTCTTAACATTTCTGCGGTCTAAAAAACAAAAAACCCGCTATCTCTAGCGGGTTTTTATTAAGCTTTAATCAGCGAAAAGAATTATTTCTTCTCAGCTTCTTTACGTGCTTTAACGTCAGCAATTACTTGCTCTGATACGTTTGCAGGACATGGTGCGTAGTGTGCGAACTCCAT
Source organism: Vibrio algivorus (assembly GCF_002218005.2). Lineage (GTDB taxonomy): Bacteria > Pseudomonadota > Gammaproteobacteria > Enterobacterales > Vibrionaceae > Vibrio > Vibrio algivorus. The sequence continues at coordinate 672,710 of NZ_AP018678.1, read as the reverse complement.
AGAGAACTGACCACGACCAGAAGTCATTGTACGTAGAGAACCGATGTAACCGAACATTTCTGAAAGTGGTACGTCAGCCTTGATGCGAACACCTGTAACGCCAGCTTCTTGGTCTTTGATCATACCACGACGACGGTTAAGGTCACCGATAACATCACCAACGTGATCTTCAGGAGTGAACACATCTACAGCCATGATAGGCTCAAGAAGTTGAGCACCAGCTTTAGGCATAGATTGACGGAATGCACCTTTCGCTGCAATTTCAAATGCTACTGCAGATGAATCGACTGCGTGGAAACCACCATCAAATAGTTCAACTTCAACGTCTAACGTTGGGAAGCCAGCTAGAACACCGTGGTCCATCATGCCAGCAAAACCTTTTTCGATTGCAGGCCAGAATTCTTTCGGTACGTTACCACCAACAACGGTAGATTTGAACGTAAAGCCTGAGTTTTGCTCGCCAGGCTTAATACGGTAATCAATCTTACCGAATTGACCAGAACCACCAGACTGTTTCTTATGCGTGTAGCTATCTTCAATTTCTTTAGTGATAGTTTCACGGTAAGCAACCTGAGGTTGACCAACGATTAGATCTACACCGTAAGTACGCTTCAAGATGTCTACTTTGATATCTAAGTGAAGTTCACCCATACCTTTAAGGATGGTTTCACCTGAATCTTCGTCAGTTTCAACTTGGAAAGATGGATCTTCTGCAACCATTTTACCGATCGCGATACCCATTTTCTCTGAGCCGCCTTTATCTTTAGGCTGTACAGCAATCGAGATTACTGGAGTTGGGAATACCATTGGTTCTAGAGTTACTGGGTGCTTAGGATCACATAGAGTGTGACCAGTTTGCACGTTCTTCATACCAACGATAGCAATGATGTCACCTGCTTGAGCGAAAGATAGCTCTTTACGGTCATCAGCTTGCATCTCAACCATACGGCCAACACGCTCAGTTTTACCTGTAAACGAGTTCAAGATGGTGTCACCTTTGTTCAATTTACCAGAGTAAATACGAACGAAAGTTAGGGCACCAAAACGGTCATCCATGATTTTGAATGCTAGCGCTTTGAAAGTTTCATCAGCAGAAACGATAGCGTGATCGCCAGTTTCGTTGCCTTCTTCATCCATAAGAGGTTGAGGATCAACTTCAGTTGGAGAAGGTAGGTAATCAACAACCGCATCAAGTACTAGTTGCATACCTTTGTTTTTAAACGCTGAACCACAGTATGTTGGGAAGAACGCTAGATCACGAGTACCTTTACGGATACAACGTTTGATTTCTTCAACAGAAGGCTCTTCACCTTCCATGTAAGCCATCATTAGTTCGTCGTCTTGCTCAACAGCCGTTTCGATCATCTCTTCACGGTATTGCTCAACATCGTCAACCATGTCCGCAGGAACATCTTCAACAGTGTAGTTTTCTGGAAGACCAGTTTCGTCCCAGATGTACGCTTTACGAGAAAGAACGTCTACAACACCTTTGAAATCATCTTCGATACCGATTGGTAGAGTCATGATTAATGGAGTTGCGCCAAGTACTTTACGTACTTGCTCAGTTACACGGTAGAAATCTGCACCCATACGGTCCAGTTTGTTTACGAAAATGATACGTGCTACTTCAGATTCGTTCGCGTAACGCCAGTTAGTTTCTGATTGTGGTTCAACACCACCAGAACCACAGAATACACCGATACCGCCGTCAAGAACTTTAAGAGAACGATATACTTCTACTGTAAAGTCAACGTGTCCCGGGGTGTCGATAACGTTGAAACGGTGGTCTTTCCAGAAACAACTTACCGCTGCTGATTGGATTGTAATACCGCGCTCAGCTTCCTGCTCCATGAAGTCAGTAGTTGATTCGCCATCATGTACTTCACCCGTTTTGTGGATAGTACCAGTCAGCTTAAGGATACGCTCAGTCGTGGTAGTTTTACCCGCATCAACGTGCGCAAAAATACCAATGTTTCTGTATTTTGATAAGTCAGTCATTGTCTTACTCTATTAATAGGATATAAAGTTCGCGCAGAGTATAACACAATCTGTCAAGACTGATATCCCCTGCGTGCATTTGGATAAAAAATCTTTTTTCACTCGAGTGATACCTGAGTAACTTCGTCATTAATCCGTTAGCTTTTTCTCAAACTCTCGCTATTCTAATGGCTTCACATTATTCTATTTTAAATATATTCAAGCAAAGGAAGCGCATGAGTCAGTGGTTAAAAAAATGGATAATACGAATATTAATCTCTTTTTTCGTTTTTAGCATCGTCATCACTTTGCCACTTAAATTTATCAACCCGTTCGTATGGAGCTGGAAAGTGCAACGTGCTTGGTTTCCACCGGAACAATATCGTCACTACTCCCTCAGTGACTGGGTAAATTTAGACAATATCTCCCCATATATGCAACTGTCAGTGATCGCTTCAGAAGATCAACGTTTTCCAAAACATTACGGTATTGATTTTGTTTCAACTCAAAAAGCCATTGCAGACATGATTTCTGGCGAGCGCTTTCGTGGTGCCAGTACTTTAACCCAACAAACGGTTAAAAATTTATATCTCTGGCCAGGTAAAGATATCTTCCGCAAAGCGCTGGAAGCCTATCTCAGTTTATTGGTTGAGTTGGAATGGGGAAAATCTAGAGTTCTAGAAATTTATCTCAATATAGTCGAATTTGGCCCAGGCATTTTTGGCGTACAAGCTGCCAGCCTACATTATTATGGAATTCCAGCCAGCCAATTGTCGATGTCACAAGCCGCTCGATTAGCCGCAGTGCTTCCCAATCCATATAAGTTTCATGTGCAAAACCCAACACCTTATGTCTGGCAACGTGTCGATTGGATAGAAACTCAGATGAATCAGTTGGGATTAGGGTATTTGAAGGAAATGGATTGATGGGTTCCTGGTTCCTGGTTCCTGGTTCCTGGTTCCTGGTTCCTGGTTCCTGGTTCCTGGTTCCTGGTTCCTGGTTCCTGGTTCCTGGTTCCTGGTTCCTGGTTCCTGGTTCCTGGTTCCTGGAGGACAACTTCGCTTGCTTACCATATTAAAGCAAGTGAAGTTTTCTATTTTTATTACTGTAAATATTCAGCGACACCACCTAGGGACTAGGAACCAGGGACTAGCATCCCATCTCTTAGAAACCAGCCCCTAGAAACCTTATTCTTACAATTCCTCAAACGCTTCAATGGCTTCCGATAACTTCTTCACGCCATGGATCTGCATGCCAGCAATCCCACCTTTTGGCATGTTAGCGGCAGGGACTATCGCTTTTTTAAAGCCGTGTTTGTAGGCTTCCATCAAACGCTCTTGGCCACTTGGTACAGGACGAATTTCACCCGCTAAACCAACTTCACCAAACACCACGACATCTTTAGGTAATGGACGGTCTTTAAAGCTAGATAGCAGCGCCATTAATAATGCTAAATCAGCACTGGTTTCGGCAACCTTAACCCCACCAACCACGTTGACGAATACGTCTTGATCCGCCATTTGCAAGCCGCCATGCTTGTGAAGCACAGCTAACAACATTGAAAGACGGTTTTGATCAAGCCCCACTGCAACACGGCGAGGATTGGAAAGCTGTGAATAATCGACTAACGCTTGAATCTCAACCAAGATTGGACGAGTACCTTCCCATACCACCATCACTGAACTACCAGAGGTTTCTTCATCACCACGTGATAAGAAAATAGCTGAAGGATTACTGACTTCTTTTAGGCCTTGCCCCGTCATGGCAAATACACCAAGTTCATTTACCGCCCCAAAACGGTTTTTATGACTACGCAAAGTTCTAAAGCGGCTATCTGCGCTACCATCAAGTAATACAGAACAGTCAATAATATGTTCTAGCACTTTTGGGCCAGCTAAGGTGCCATCTTTGGTGACGTGCCCCACCAAAAATACCGCAACATTATTTTGCTTGGCATAACGAGTCAGGGTTGTTGCCGATTCACGGACTTGAGAAACACTGCCCGGTGATGATTGAACATCAGCAACGTGCATCACTTGAATAGAATCAATCACCATAATTTTAGGTTGTTCTCTTTCTGCTATCTGGCAAATCTTATCCACATTGGTTTCTGAAAGCATTTTCAAGTGTTCTTTAGGCAAACCAAGACGTGAGGCACGCATTGCCACTTGTTGTAGAGATTCTTCACCTGTGACATATAAGGTTGGCATTTGTGCTGCTAAACGACATACAGTTTGCAATAATAATGTACTTTTACCTGCACCTGGATTACCACCAATCAATACCGCTGCACCAGGAACAATCCCACCACCTAGTACACGGTCAAACTCTTTAAAGCCTGTCGAAAAACGTGGTACTTCTTGCAAATCAATTTCTGATAAGTTCTGCACTTGTGCATCAGACACCGAACCAGCATAACCAGATAAACGCTCATTACGCGCCACTTGAGGTGAAGCGGCTAAACGAACTTCTGTAATTGTGTTCCATGCACCACAGGCATTACATTGCCCTTGCCAACGTGGAAAATCCGCACCACAGTCATTACAGACATACGCTCGTTTTGCTTTACTCGCCATGAAGAAAGTACCTAAATTAATTGAAGATATTGGTTAATTGAATATAAGTGGTTATGCGTGGCTCGGCTTTTAATCTGTCGTCATTCAGTACATGAGCCTAAGCGAAGAAGATACGGAATCTCCTACAACATGTTGAGACTCAAATCGTGGAAGGAGATCCTGAACTGCGCTCCTACGTCGCTTTTCAGGATGACATTTTGTTCCATCTATTGAGAAACTCTATTTTCCGAGTAAGGAATCCGCTTTTCAGCTCCCGAGCGAAGCGTCCTCATAACACGAAACACGCTTCTCGAAACAAACCTTTTCCGAGCTGCTAGCAGTGAAACACCCGAAACTCGAGCAACGATCCCGCTTTTCGGCTCTCGAGCGAAGCGTCCTAGCAACACGAAACACGCTTCTCGAAACAAGTATTTTTGCTGTTACTACGGAATCGCCTTCCACCCTACACGCTTCTGCTGAACAAGTGCGGCAGATAATATACATAACACCCCGCCAAGGCCGGCATACCGGATCGCGGTTTTAGCTTGTTGTTCAACTTTAGGTTTCGCATGATAAGCCACCCCTAAACCGGCGGTTGCCATCATAACTAGATCGTTCGCGCCATCACCTACTGCAATAGTATTATGCTGCTCAACTTCGTATTCATCGGCAAGGGTCACTAAAATATCCGCTTTGGTTTCTGCTGATACAATATCGCCGAGGACTTTACCCGTTAATTTACCATCGACAATTTCTAAGGTATTTGATTGGGCGTAGTCTAACTCTAATGTTTCTTTTAGGTAGTCAGAAAAATAGGTGAAACCACCTGAAGCAATCGCAGTTTTCCAGCCTAACTGTTTTAAGGTAGTCACAAGCTCAGCTAAATCAGGCATTAAAGGCAAATTTTCACGCACTTGAGCTAAAATAGATTCATCCGCTCCTTTTAATGCGCCAACTCGCTCTCTTAAACTTTCTTCAAAATCCAGCTCACCTTGCATTGCTCGCTCAGTGATCTCGGAAACTTGCTCACCGACACCTGCCAACTTAGCAATTTCGTCAATACACTCAATTTGAATTGCAGTGGAATCCATATCCATCACAATTAAACCCGGCTTGGTTAATTCAGGCAGTACGCTGATAGATGCACAATCCAAACCAAGTCCATGAATAAATTCAACCATTTCAGGAATAAGCTCACCGCCCATTAATGCGACTTCATAATGCCCTACTTTCCATGAATCAAGCACAGGATTGAAGCGCCCTGTAAACACGTCAATTCGATCAAAATGACCAATCGCTAAATGTTCACCAAAAATGATCCATTGAGCTTTTTGTTTGTCTAAACTCGAATACAAACGAGATTCTGGCAACCTCTTAACCAACGACATACTTCGTTGAATTTTTAAACTACGTTGGGGAATGCTGAAAGATGCTGACACGTCCATGTTTTTGCCTTTTTTATCCAAATAATTAGAATTTATGCCATTGCAGTATTAGTATATTCAAGAGACTGAAACTCGTACCTTTAAGTTACTTGGGTATATTACCCAAACTGCAATGGTTAGGTTTTATGCGTTATATCACAATAATGCATAGCAACTTACCCTATTGCAATTTATTAACGCAAGCCCCAAACTAACAATTCACTTCTTTTCGTTAGTTATTACGATATAAAGGAAACTCTGATGCAAACTTCGCTGTTTTCTTGGCGTGCTTTTTTACGCTTTGTCGCGATCATCCTGCTAGGCGGAATGTTTACTTATACCATCATCAATAGCTTTGTGATTAGCCGTGATAATGAACACATCCAAACTCAGCAACTTGAAACCTTAACCAACCTTTTAATCTCGCAAGCAGCACTCAGTGCAACCGATATAATTGCTAATGATGATCAGGATAACTTACTCAAACTGGCCAACCAAATAGCCTCAGACGAATTAGTATTTGATGCCACTATTTATAATGCTGAAGGGATCAAACTGGTTGCCAGCGATGATGCCAAAGATGCTAGAGAAATTCTTGGTTTAGACACCCCATTAAAAACCGCTTCCATCGGCCGAGAGCAATTAGTTAAACCCATTTTTCATGAAGACACCATCATCGGCTTTATGAGGATTACTTTTGAAAAAGGCAAAGTTACCGCGATATCCGATCACCGCTATCGTAATAGTGATCACTTAATGTATATGATGCTGATCTTAAGCTTTATTGGGGGCATTCTATTATGCTTATTACTGCTTTATAAGCCAAAAGATCAAGTCGAAAATATTTTACTTAAAGATTTATAGAAGAGTTTCGAGTTTCGAGAAAAAATCAAACCTCTTGATGGTTAAATATCAAGAGGTTTTTTTAGCATTGAATATCGATTATACCAATCACACTAATTAGATGTTCAGATAGTTAGTACGATTAGTATTAATGCTTACTTGTCACCAAGTAGTACAGAATCTAGAGCAATATGAATCATATCGTTAAATGTAGTAGCACGCTCATCAGAGGTAGTTTGCTCACCATGTTTAATGTGATCAGATACGGTACAAATTGCTACTGATTTTGCACCATACTCTGCTGCAACACCGTAGATACCAGCCGCTTCCATTTCTACACCTAGAATGCCGTACTTATCCATTACTTTGAACATATCTGGATCTGGCGTGTAGAATAAATCAGCAGAGAATAAGTTACCTACTTTCACATCAATTCCACGGGCTTTCGCCGCTTCTTCTGCATTTTTAACCATTTGGTAATCGGCAATCGCTGCAAAGTCGTGATCTTTAAAACGCATACGGTTTACTTTTGAATCGGTACAAGCACCCATGCCAATCACTACATCACGCAGTTTGATGTCATCGCTTACTGCACCACAGCTACCCACGCGGATCACTTTTTTCACACCAAAATCTTTGATTAACTCAGTTACATAGATAGAGCAAGAGGCTATACCCATGCCGTGTCCCATTACGGATACTTTACGGCCTTTGTAAGTACCTGTGTAACCGAACATATTGCGTACGTTACAAACTTGTACAGCATCATCTAAAAAGTTTTCAGCAATGTATTGTGCACGTAATGGATCACCTGGCATCAGTACTACGTCAGCAAAATCGCCCATTTCAGCATTAATATGTGGAGTTGCCATGTTTGTATATCCTTTATTTTTGAGGCGCTGGTTCCTAGTTTCTAGGCCCTAGGAAAAGAAGAAGCATGTCACTTCCTCTTTCAGCAGCTTTCTTTGTTTACATAATAGAAATAATGAATCGCGAGTGGCCAGCTAATTACCTAGAAACTAATCACCTAAAAACTAGGGACTAGAAACTCGCAACCTTGAATTATAAAAACGACTTACCGTATTCCATATCAGACGTACCAAAGTACTCTGCTAAGCTTTGGCCAATATCAGCAAAGGTATCGCGACGACCTAATGATCCCGCTGGGATTTTAGGGCCTGATACTAAAACTGGGATATGCTCGCGAGTATGGTCACTTCCTGGCCAAGTTGGATCGCAACCATGGTCAGCTGTCAAAATTAAGACATCATCCGGTTGGAGCATCGCTTGAATTTCGGGTAAACGCTTATCGAAATACTCTAGTGCTGCCGCATAGCCTGCCACATCACGACGATGGCCGTAAGAAGAGTCGAAATCGACAAAGTTAGTAAACACGATAGTGTTATCACCAGCTGTCTTCACTTGCTCTAAAGTTGCATCAAATAATGCTTCTAAGCCTGTTGCTTTTACTTTTTTCGTAATACCGCAACCTGCGTAGATATCTGAAATCTTACCAATCGAGATCACTTCACCATTTTTTTCATCAACCAGTTTTTGCAGCACGGTTGCTGATGGTGGCTCAACCGATAAATCACGACGATTACCAGTTCGAGCAAATTCGCCAGGCTTATCACCGATAAATGGACGCGCAATCACTCGACCAATATTATATGGCTCAAGCTCTTCACGTACGATTTGGCATAGCTCAAGTAGGTTATCTAGACCGTAAGTTTCTTCGTGACAAGCAATTTGGAACACTGAGTCAGCAGAAGTGTAGAAGATTGGTTTACCGCTCTTCATATGCTCTTCGCCAAGCTCATCTAAAATCACAGTGCCTGATGAATGACAGTTACCTAGGTAGCCTTTCAGATTCGCTCGTTCAACAATCTTGTCGAGTAACTCTTGAGGGAAACTATTTTTCTCATCGGTAAAGTAACCCCAATCAAACAACACTGGCACACCAGCAATTTCCCAGTGACCTGATGGAGTATCTTTACCTGAAGATAACTCCGCTGCGTGAGCATAAGCACCTGTGATTTCGGCATTTTCATCAAGTCCAATCGGGAATGTTCCTGTTGATTCTTGAGCAGTTTTACCTAGTCCTAATTTCGATAAGTTAGGCAGACGCAAAGGACCACTGCGGTTTTCATTATCCGCTAAACCTTTATCACATTGCTCGGCAATATGGCCTAATGTATCGGCACCTACATCACCAAATTTATCAGCATCTTGCGTTGCGCCAACACCAAAAGAATCCAATACTAAAATAATCGCACGTTTCATGGTTGATACTCCTGCCAAACAGTGATCGTTATAGATCTTCTGCTCGGATTTGACGATAAACCTCTGGTGTCGGTTGATAAATATCATCAGACACCGTGATCGCTTGTTGTAATTCGTTAGCCGCTTGCTGCCATTGCGCTTCACTTCTGGCATGAATCATTGCTAATGGGGTGCGACTATCGGCTTGTTCACCTAGACGGATAAATTGATCAAAACCAACTGCATAATCAATGCTATCTGACGCCACTTTACGTCCACCGCCCATTGATACTACCGCCATACCTATTGCGCGAGTATCCATAGCGGTTACTGTGCCAGCTTGGTCTGCATATACAGGTTTAATCACTTCAGCTTTAGGTAAATAAGCTTCGTAGTTTTGTACAAAATCTCTCGGGCCACCAAAACCCGCAACCATTTTTCCAAAACATTCCGCTGCTCGACCATTATCTAGAACAGCTTGTAATTGAGTTCGAGCATCATCGGTACTCTCTGCTAAGTGACCTAATACCAACATTTCGGCGCATAAAGTCATAGTCACTTCAAGTAAACGAGGATTACGAACTTCATCGCGAGAGTTCTTCTCGCCCGTTAAAAATTGCACTGCTTCTTTCACTTCTAGCGCATTACCTGCTGATGAAGCCAATACTTGATTCATATCGGTAAGAATAGCAGTGGTCTTAGTACCTGCACCATTTGCCACAGCAACGATAGACTGGGCTAACGCTTCTGAAGCCTCGTATGTTGGCATAAATGCGCCAGAACCTACTTTGACATCCATAACCAACGAATCTAAACCTGCTGCTAGCTTCTTAGATAAGATGGAGGCGGTAATCAGAGAAATATTATCTACCGTTGCGGTGATATCGCGCGTGGCATAAACGCGTTTATCAGCCGGTGCTAAATCGCCTGTTTGACCAATAATCGCGACACCTGCCTCTTTGGTCACATCACCAAAAACTTCGTTAGAAGGCATGATGTTATAACCAGGAATCGATTCTAATTTGTCCAGTGTACCACCAGTATGGCCTAGGCCACGCCCAGAGATCATAGGGACAAAACCACCACAAGCGGCAATCATTGCACCTAACATTAATGAGGTCACATCCCCGACGCCGCCAGTTGAATGCTTATCGACGATTGGGCCTGGAAAGTTCATATGTGACCAATCGATCACCATACCGGAATCTCGCATCGCACACGTTAATGCAATACGCTCATCCATATTCATTTCATTGAAGAAAATGGTCATTGCAAATGCAGCAATTTGACCTTCTGAAATCGTGTCATTGGCAACACCTTGGATAAAGAAGTTAATTTCTTCAGCCGTAAGCACTTCACCATCACGCTTTTTTCGAATAATTTCTTGAGGAAGATACATAGTTATCACCCATTCAGATACGAGAAGAAAAGTAATACTTTGGCTACTTAGGCAACCAAAGTATTACTATCAATTAGGTAAGATTAGTAGCCGCCTTCCGCCGCTTTTTCACCTTTGCCTAACGTATTTAAAAGGTTTGCTAGTAGGCTTGATGCACCAAAGCGATAGTGCATATTATCGGCCCAGTCAGCGCCAAGGATCTCATCAGCCATTGCAAGATAAGCTTGAGCATCTTCAGCGGTACGTACGCCACCAGCAGGCTTAAAGCCAACGGTTTTCGCTACGCCCATATCACGGATCACTTTAAGCATGATTTCGGCGGATTCTGGCGTCGCATTCACTGGTACTTTACCGGTTGAAGTTTTGATAAAGTTTGCGCCTGCTTCAATTGAAATTTCTGAAGCACGTTTAATCAAGGCTTCTTCTTTAAGCTCACCGGTTTCGATGATCACTTTCAGTAGTACATCGCCACACGCTGCTTTACATTGCTTAACAAGCTCAAAACCTGTTTTTTCATCACCTGCAATTAATGTGCGGTATGGGAAAACCACATCAACTTCATCAGCACCGTAAGCAATAGCTGCTTTGGTTTCAGCAACCGCAATCTCAATATCATCATTACCGTGAGGAAAGTTAGTCACGGTTGCAATGCGGATCTCAGGAGTACCTTGTTCACGCAGCGTTTTCTTCGCAACTGGAATAAAACGTGGGTAAATACAGATGGCAGCAGTATTGCCAACTGGTGATTTTGCATCCTTACAAAGGGCAATCACCTTCTCATCGGTATCGTCATCATTTAATGTGGTGAGATCCATTAATTTTAGTGCACGTAAAGCTGCTGCTTGTAAATCGCTCATTTCTATCTCCGATATCAAAAAATTATTATGACAACTGTTCCTTTCACACTACTTCAAATACAAGTAACACGTTTAAAGTGTAGTGCGATTCTCTGCACTCTCCTCAAAACAATCTGTTTTAAGAAGTTGCCAGGATCAAGTTGTCTGAAATGAACGGACTTGGTTCCTTGAAGACTTAGCTCGTCAACTAATTAAGTTGATTAGTATAGCGAGCTAATTGCAATCCCTGTCACCGCACAACCAATTCACCAGTAAAGCCGGAGTTTGGCTGCAAACACATCATGTGTTGTGAATATATCTCACTAACAAGCTTATTGAATCCTTAATAAGCTCGATGGACAAATTAAATGAACATACATCGCTAGTGTGAATTTACTGATGATTATACTGATTTATTCCGTGAGGTCAGTCACTATCCTGAACGCAAACGGTTTGTATCTCAAAAAGCCTTAATTCCCATTTAAAAAATTGTGACTTTAACCAGTGGTACTTAGACGCAAAAAGCCGTAGCAAGTTAATGCTACGGCTTTACATTACATATTAATGGCGTCTATATAAAAAACCTTAACTTACATTGCTGATAGAGTTAAGAAGAAACCTGCAATCGTTGCTGCCATTAAGTTAGATAACGTACCTGCGGCAATTGCCTTCATACCCATACTTGCAATCTCAGAACGACGGGCTGGTGCTAGACCACCAAGACCACCTAAAAGAATCGCAATTGAAGAAAGGTTAGCAAAACCACATAGAGCAAATGAGATGATTGCTTTAGTCTTCTCAGACAATACAACTTGTGCGCCTTCTGCTAAGTAAGGAGCAAAGTTAGAGTAAGCAACAAATTCATTCAAAATAGTTTTTTGGCCGATGAAAGTACCGGCTATAGTTGCTTCAGACCAAGGAACACCGATTAACCATGCTAATGGAGCAAATAGGTAACCAAGGATAAGCTCCATGCTTAATTCAGGCATACCAAACCAGTTACCAATACCACCAAGAGCGCCGTTAACCAATGCAATTAGGCCAACGAAAGCCAATAGCATTGCACCTACATTTAACGCAAGCTGTAAACCAGATGATGCGCCGTTTGCTGCTGCATCGATAACGTTAGCTGGCTTATCTTCATCAGCTTGTTCGATATCGTCAAGTTGATCGATAGGCTCACCCGTTTCTGGCTTAATTAACTTAGCGAACAGTAGGCCACCAGGTGCAGCCATAAATGATGCCGCAATTAAATACTCAAGAGGAACACCCATTGCAGCATAACCTGCCATTACGCCACCAGCAACAGAAGCTAAACCACCACACATTACGGCAAATAGCTCAGACTTAGTCATTTTAGGTACAAATGGACGAACGACTAATGGTGCTTCTGTTTGACCAACAAAGATGTTAGCCGTTGCAGACATTGATTCTGCACGAGAAGTACCCAGCGCTTTTTGTAATCCACCACCTAATACCTTGATGACAAATTGCATAATGCCAACATAGTAAAGTACTGAAATAAGCGCAGAGAAGAAAATGATAGTCGGTAGTACTTTAAATGCGAAGATGAAACCAACACCCTCAACAGAGAAGTTCACTAAGTTACCAAAAAGGAACCCGATACCTTCGTTACCAAAGTCTATTACATACTGAACGCCATTAGTCATAGCGCTCAATACATCTTTACCCCATGGTACATACAGTACGAATGCGCCAAGTAGGAATTGGATGGCAAATGCGCCACCTACGGTTCTTAAATTAATTGCTTTGCGGTTGTCAGAAAGAAGTACTGCAATTGCAATCAGTACAAACATGCCAACAATGCTCATAACCAGGCTCATGGTATATGGCTTCCTTATTCTTAAGTGAGTTATTTAAAGTGGAGCTCGAAAAAGCGAAGGCGATTATACTCTGACAATACGTAACAAAGTAATACCAAAGTCACACTTATTCATGAAAATTAAATGAAAAACATAATATCGCGTGATCTACATCACCAAACGTTTGCTTTTTTCATATTGACAACAAAGCAAACGGTTGCCTTGCATTCATCAAATTTATTGCTCTATTTGAAATAACTGGCAACTGTTATACCAAAGTTGCTTGGCAATTTCCGATTTTTGCTCTTTACGTAATACGCATAATGAGTCAAATATGTCCAACAAATACGCAGGGTGATTCGGTTGACCTTGATAGCCAGAAATTGGCATATCTGGTGCATCAGTTTCAAGCACTAAACTGTTTAGTGGTAACTGAGCAATCGCCTGGCGAGTTTTATTCGCCCGTTGGTAAGTGATTACCCCGCCCACTCCAATATAGAAGCCTAATTTCACATATTCCAATGCTTGCTGATAACTTCCCGAAAAAGCGTGAATGACACCACCTTTTTGCTGTGGATTATTGCGTAAGCGTTGCAGGATCTTATCGTGAGATTTACGTGCATGGATAATAAGTGGAAGGCCGTATTTAATAGCAAGCTGTAGCTGGCCATCAAATAACAGATATTGCTTTTGTACATTCTGTTCGGTTAACAGTGGAATATCGAGCATAAAATCTAATCCGCACTCTCCTACTGCTACGCATTGTTTAGAACTTTGAGCTAAAGCGGCATCAAGTTTCTCAAGCGACGATTCATTGTGCTGCTCTAGAAAATAAGGATGCAAACCTAGAGAATAATAAAGTGAAATATGTTTAGCTGACAGAGACTGTAAGTGTTCCCAGCCTGATTGCTGAGTCGCAGGAATGATAATTTTACTAACGCCTGCCAGTTGTGCCTTTAATAATTCTTGATTGATATCTGAAAAAACAGGGAAGTCGAAATGGCAGTGAGTATCTATAAAGTTGTAATTAGGCATTAAAATCGTTTTTATCGCTCGGTTTTGTAGTATGTGTAGGATCAGGTCGATAAGCACAGCAACTACGTTTATGCTCTGGCGTTAAACCAAGTTCTTTGCACCATGCATCATAGCGCGCTAGCCAATGTTTTAATTTTGCCAATAACATCTCTCTCTCCAAACACGAAACACGAAACACGAAACACGAAACAATTAAAGCAAAAGGGTTGGCATTTAGCTAACCCTTTTCATTATTACTTGAAGTTACTTGAGGATAAAGATTAGTGCTCACGTGTTGCACGGAACTCAATATCTGGGAAGCGTTCTTTAGCCAAGTTTAAGTTAACCATCGTCGGTGCAACGTAAGATAAATTATCACCGCCATCCAGCGCTAAGTTAGTTTGATTCTTACGTTTAAATTCATCAAGTTTCTTCTCATCATCGCATTCAACCCAACGAGCCGTTGCCACGTTTACACTTTCATAAATCGCTTCAACGTTGTACTCCGATTTTAAACGTGCAACAACGACGTCAAACTGCAGCACACCCACCGCGCCAACAATCAGATCATTGTTTTGCAATGGTCGGAATACCTGTACCGCACCTTCTTCAGAAAGCTGAACTAAACCTTTTAGCAATTGCTTTTGTTTTAGCGGATCACGTAGACGAATACGACGGAATAATTCTGGCGCAAAGTTAGGGATACCCGCAAACTTCAACGATTCACCTTGAGTGAAAGTATCACCAATCTGAATTGTACCGTGATTGTGCAAACCAATAATATCACCAGCATAAGCATGTTCAGCACGCGAACGGTCACCCGCCATAAAGGTTACCGCATCAGAAATGTTGACCATTTTACCGGTACGAACATGGTTCATTTTCATGCCCTGAGTATAAGTACCCGATACGATACGCATGAAGGCAATACGGTCACGGTGTTTAGGATCCATGTTTGCCTGAATCTTAAATACAAAGCCTGAGAACTTTTCTTCTTTTGCTTCTACAGTACGCTCATTCGCTTCACGAGCAAGTGGTGCCGGAGCCCATTCGGTTAAACCTGTTAGCATGTGATCCACACCAAAGTTACCTAATGCTGTACCGAAGAATACTGGCGTTAATTCGCCTTTTAGAAATAGCTCATGATCAAATTCATGTGCTGCACCAATCACAAGCTCTAAATCTTCACGCAATTGCTCAGCGACTTCGCCGCCAATCGCCGAATCAAGATCAGGATTATCTAGACCTTTAATGGTACGCACTTCTTGAATGGTGTGACCTTGGCCTGTAGCGTAAAGAATCGTTTCATCACGGTGAATATGGTACACGCCTTTAAATTCTTTACCGCTACCAATCGGCCAAGAAACTGGTGCACAAGCCATTTTTAATTCGCTTTCCACTTCATCAAGTAAATCCATTGGATCACGAGTATCACGGTCACATTTGTTCATGAAGGTAACAATTGGCGTATCACGTAAACGAGTCACTTCCATCAATTTACGAGTACGGTCTTCGACACCTTTTGCCGCATCGATAACCATCAAACAAGAATCCACCGCGGTTAACGTGCGGTAAGTATCTTCCGAGAAATCTTCGTGTCCAGGAGTATCCAGTAAG
The DNA here is from genome assembly GCF_002218005.2 of Vibrio algivorus. Classification (GTDB taxonomy): domain Bacteria; phylum Pseudomonadota; class Gammaproteobacteria; order Enterobacterales; family Vibrionaceae; genus Vibrio; species Vibrio algivorus. The sequence continues at coordinate 656,960 of NZ_AP018678.1, read as the reverse complement.
TTTACTAGACAGTCGTTGTATGGAAATTGCATTACAGAAGTGGTTACCGAAATACCACGTTCTTTTTCCATTTCCATCCAGTCAGATTTGGCATGCTGGTTTGAACCACGACCTTTAACCGTACCGGCTTTTTGCAAAGCGTTTCCAAATAACAATACTTTTTCAGTAATGGTCGTTTTACCCGCATCCGGGTGAGAGATGATCGCAAACGTACGACGCTTACTAACTTCTGAAAGGAATGGCATGAAGGAAACCTTATAAACTGTTTAGCTTATCGCTGCATTCGCGCAGCAAAATAAATAATGAGTCACAAATGTGAGATGGGCGAATTATACGCAAAATTTGTGATAACTCTAGTTGAAAGCCCAAACTCATTATAGTTTCGGCTTAACCTTTTAATGATCATCCCCAAGAGGCTTCAAGATAAAGAATTCACACCTTGAAGTTACATGAGTATGATTAAGCGAAGGGATTAAAATCATCATCCAAGATTAAATTCATGATAATCGCATCTTCTTTACCATTACTGCTCTTTGTTGCAGGGTAGTAGTTAACACGACGATCAATTTCATTAAAACCAAGCGACTCATACAAATGATACGCGCCACGATTACTTTCTCGAACTTCCAACCAAAGACTCTCGGCATTGGCATTTTCACTATGTTCGATTAAATGCTCAATCAATGCCCGTCCATAGCCTTTACCTTGCTGTCTAGGATCTACCGCAATGGTCAGTAATGTCACTTCACCAACAATATTTTGGCTATACAGATAGCCCACCAATTGTTCACCAGCCCACAAGGCAAATTGATACTTACTTGAGTTAGCTGAATTTTGATGAGATAAGTCGCGGATCATAGATTCAGACCAAGGATGGCTATGAGCCACTTTCTCAATCTGCCAGACGGCATCTAGGTGCTCAGTTTGTAGTGGTGTAATACGGAGGTTATCAGTCATAAGAACAAATCTGCTGCCAAAGATCTCGGCGATTTTGAGTATTGCCATGAATCGTACTGAGTGCAGGAGAATGCAGCAGCTTCAATAATTGCCATTGAGGTAAATGGTCATTGTTTGAGAGCGAACCATCACATCCGGCAAACCACACCCACTTGAGATTATGCTGTTGCAGTTGGGTTAATTGCCCGGGAGTTAAATGTAATGCTTGCTCAGGCTGCAATTTCATACTAGCTAAGACTTTAATGAACAACGTAGCATCTTCACCTTGCGGACAAGATTCTGCTACCAGCAATAAAACGCAGTCATTTGGTAGGATAATACCAGGGGATTGATAACCTTCTAGCTTATCTGGATGAGCTACTTCAAAGGTTGAAATACCCATTTCCTTTAAATAGCTTTGTTGGCGTAATTCTGGTTGGTGTAGCTCTAAATTGGAATCGTCAAGCATGATATTACTAACCTTGGAACTCAGGGCTATATTCTACCAAGCCAGACTTACCTTCTAAAGCATTATCATCTAATGCGATGACTTGAAATGCACCTGAGGTAAATTCCGGCATTTGATTATAAATGGAAGTTAAACCAAATAATTCCGCATCTTTAAAACCAAAGCGCGAATAGTAGTTAGGTTCGCCGAGTACCACACAAGCTGAATACCCAAATTCAAGTAATGAATCAAAACCAGAGCGGATTAACTTTTCTGCAATACCTTGACCTCGGTAAGATTCTTTTATCGCAACGGGCGCTAACCCTTGCCAACCATAATCTTCACCATCAACAGTCACTGGCGTAAATAGAGCATGGCCAATAACTTCACCTTCATCACTACAGGCAACTAACGAAAGTGTAAAACGGCTATTTTCACGTAAGGCACGAACTAATTTCGCTTCTGCTGACGTTGGAAAAGCGGCTTTCAATAATGCATCTATCGTTAAAATATCAGCCGGAGCTTCGGTACGAATTTGCATGGTGTCTCTCATTATGGTTGTAAAATAAGGGAGTGAATTCTATACCGAATCACGCCATCATTCTCACTTTTCTCATATCTATTGTGGGCCAACTCAAAAAGCAGACATTTATTCTGGTTTAAGCGACTGAAGTTTGTAGTGGTTGCTCAACCAAGCCTTGCTGAACAAAGCTCGCTAATTTCTGCATAGTTTGAGTGACTGGCTTAGGTAGTGAATCTAAGTCTAAGCTGTCCATTAAATTCTTAACTTCTAGCCCAAGCTCTGTATCCCCTTCAATTTTTAGACGACGTTGAAAGAATAATGTATCGGGATCTTCTTTGCGGCCAGCAATCAAAACCATGTCATTCAAGCAACCAGAAAAACTAACATCTTGCTGTTGAGGTTTATCTGACACAATCAAATTACCATCATCAAAACTGATCATCCAACTTAGGCCGATATCATTAATCGAAACCTTTAACCAACGATCTTGCAGGAACTCAAAATCACCATCTTCTAACGCTTCATGAAAAACACGCTTTAGCCCTTCCAATAGCACTTTATTATGGATTGATTGCGGAATGAGTTTACTAGGAATAGAGAGTAACGACGCAGCATTAGCCACCGCTTGAGTACGAAAAAGTGAGAACATAATACCTCCATATAAAATATTCCACTTTACATAAATGTTAAATGACATACCTGTGTTGAATCAAAAAACCTCACATTTTTATAAAAAAACCACTTTATGGGTAGAGATATTGGACTGAAACCTGCCTCACATCAATTCTCATGGTGATAGATCCCATAAAATGACGCCCATTCTACAATTTATAAGGGAAAAAAGGATGGAGCTACTTTGCCCTGCTGGTAATTTACCTGCACTCAAAACAGCTATCGATTGTGGTGCTGATGCTGTTTACATTGGATTTAAAGATGACACCAACGCTCGTCACTTTGCTGGCCTTAATTTTAACGGTAAAAAATTAGATAAAGCCGTTCAATACGTACACGACCATAATAAAAAAATTCATGTCGCGTTAAACACATTTGCTCATCCAAATGGCTTTCAACGTTGGACCAATGCAGTCGATCAAGCGGTCGATATTGGTGTCGATGCTCTCATTATTGCCGACATAGCTTTACTCGACTACGCCTCAAATAAATATCCAGAAATGGAACTGCACTTATCGGTTCAAGCCTCAGCCACCAACAGCGCAGCCGTCAACTTCTACGCCAACAACTTTAATGTTAAACGTGTAGTGCTGCCTCGCGTGCTTTCCATGCATCAAGTAAAACAACTCTCACGTAATATCCCGCAAGGTGTTGAGCTAGAAGTGTTCGCGTTTGGCAGCTTATGCATTATGGCGGAAGGCCGTTGTTACTTATCCTCATATCTGACGGGTGAATCACCAAATACAGTCGGTGCTTGCTCCCCTGCTAAATATGTTCGCTGGCAGGAAACCCAGAATGGATTAGAGTCTCGACTTAATGACATTCTTATCGACCGTTATGGCGAAGGTGAAAATGCAGGCTACCCAACACTTTGCAAAGGCCGTTTTGATATCAATATTACTGGTGAAGATCAGCGTTACCACGTACTAGAAGAACCAACGAGTCTTAATACATTATCAATGCTGCCTGAGCTTTTTGCTGCCAATGTCGCTTCTGTGAAAATTGAAGGGCGTCAACGCAGTCCAGCTTATGTAGAGCAAGTTACTCGCACTTGGCGCTCTGCTATTGATCACTACCTTGCTAACCCTGAAGCGTATCAAGTTGAACCCCAATGGAATGCCACCTTAGCTAATGTATCCGAAGGTACACAAACCACACTCGGTGCTTATCATCGTAAATGGCAGTAAATAGGACAAAACAATGACTCAAGCAAACGACTTACAGTATTCACTTGGCCCTATTCTTTATTTTTGGCCAAAAGCGAACGTGGAAAGCTTTTATCAACAAGCAAAAAATAGCCAAGCCGATATTATCTACCTTGGCGAAGCTGTGTGCTCGAAACGTCGTGAAATGAAGCCTGCGCAATGGTTTGAAATAGCCAAAGACTTAGCTCAATCGGGCAAACAAGTAGTATTGTCTACCATGGCTTTATTAGAAGCACCGAGTGAAGTCAATGTAATGAAAAAATACATCGACAATGGTGATTTTGCGATTGAAGCTAACGATGTGTCTGCTATTCAACTGGCATACGAAGCTAAGGTACCTTTTGTGGTTGGCGCTGCAGTCAATGCTTATAATGCCCATACACTTAAAGTTTTTGCCAAACAAGGCATGATTCGCTGGTGTATGCCGGTAGAATTATCTCGTGACTGGCTAAGTAATACCTTAGAACAATGCGATCAAATCGGTATTCGTGAGCAATTTGAAGTAGAAGTGTTCAGCTATGGATATTTACCTTTAGCCTACTCTGCTCGCTGCTTTACTGCTCGCGCCGAGGATAAGGCCAAAGATGATTGTGAAACTTGCTGCATTAAATACCCCACAGGGATTCAAGTAAGCAGCCAAGAAGGGCAAGAGGTATTCAACTTAAATGGCATCCAAACTCAATCAGGCTATTGTTATAACCTAGGCAATGATTTGCAAAGCATGCAAGGATTGGTTGATGTGGTACGTTTAAGTCCTCTCGGTATTGAAACCTTAACTACCTTATCTGATTTTAAAGCCAATCAAGATAACCAAAAGCGCATTATTACCGATAGTAAACAATGTAATGGCTACTGGCATCAATTGGCGGGGTTAGTTCAAAACTAACGTTAATAGCCTAGATCTTTAAGTAAACTAGATCTTTAAATAGCCTAGACCTTAAATATAAGAAAGGCCTCAAAAATATGAGGCCCTTCTTCTATCTATTTCTTTAACCTAAAACCGTATTAAGCACTCAGTTTTGGTGCTTGATAAGTTTGCAGCGGTTGATTATTTGATTCTTGCTGTGGCGTTGGCTCACCTTCTTGAATTTCATTCGCCTTGCTATCTTGATCTTGGCTATCTTTTTGGGCTTCTTCAGCGCGTTCAGCTTGAATAGACTTAAAGATACGACCTAGTTCTAAGAAAGCGTAACGGTGCTCAGAAAACTCATAGACGTTCAATGAAATCGACAGTTTATAGAGTGCAATCGCGTTAGAGTAATCACCTTTATATTGGTAATTCTTCGCTAAATAGAAATACACTTCCGTCAGTTTTTGCGCCAGCTCGACATTATTTTGAGTCGTCATGGCAACCGACTCTAGGACTTCATTTTCACTCAGTTCACCCAGTATCATGCCGACAAGATCCCAACCCCATTGCTCATCTTTTTGTTGATAGCGTTGTTTTAAATCTGCCGTTGCTTGTTCCGCATTGTCTTCACGCTGAATGTAGTACAACCATAGTGCGCGATACGGATCAGAAGTATCTTTCTCGTAATTACTGGTCATATCCTGCAACGCTAAAGGATTACGTCCTGCGTAATACAAAGCAATCGCACGGTTACGCTCAGCATATTGATTATTTGGATCGAGCTCTAAACTTGAATCAAAGGCATCAAAGGCAGAGTCATAATCACTCATTTGGGTAAAATACACGCCAAGCACATTAAAGACTTCCGATTGTGCAGGATTGAGTTTTAGAGAGCGTTCGTAGTCGAGGCGCGCTAAATCAGCTAAACCGACACTATCTAAAAAGCGACCACGTTCAGCAAACATTTGAGCACGTACATTTTGGCTCACATCTTTGCGGGTTAGTAGTTGATTTAAGCGAGCGATCTGAACTTCTTGTTGAATAGAAGGCTGCAATGGAATCGCCATCGGCGGATATGCCCATGAATTAGAAGAGTTACCTTGGTTTGCACAGCCCATTAAAAAAAAGGCAGCAATAAGGCTAAACCATTTAACATATTTCACGAATAACGTGCTCCTCTGCAGTATAACTGTTCTCGTATATTCGAATATCACTTTAGTGACATGGTGTTAGCCACCAATATACACGTTGTTTCTCCTAGTAACCACTTCTTATACCCAAGTAACTTCAAGATACAGAATTCAGAGCTATCATCCAAACCTTTAGGCAAGGAAGATTGGCGAAGGAATGTAGACACCTTTCAAACCAATCTGACACGGCATGAAGGTTTGAATGAAGCTCCCGAAGGGCAAGTTAAAACAAGCTTTATGCGGCGTTAAATTGAACAGAGATAGAATGACTATGATCATATTCAATTTGTCTTGCCTAAAGCTTGTTTTATTCTTGCTGAAACTCGCATCCTGAAGTCACTTGGGTATATAAAGTAGAACAGGAATGAAGTAGGCCCAAACCTATACTCATACTAAAGAACCTTTTAAGTTCAAATGACCTTTTAAACGAGCATAAAAAAAGAGGAGCCGAAGCCCCTCTCTTTATCAGCGTCTAGATTAAGACAACTTACTCAGCTGATGGTTCAGCCGGTGCTTCAGTTGTTTCTACCGCTTCTTTCATACTTAGACGTACGCGACCTTGGCGGTCAATCTCAAGTACTTTAACTTGAACTTCTTGGCCTTCAGAAAGGTAGTCAGATACTTTCTCGATGCGCTTGTCAGCGATTTGAGAAATGTGTACTAGACCATCTTTACCTGGAAGAATCGTTACGAATGCGCCGAAGTCAGCCAGACGAGCAACTTTACCTGAGTAAATACGGCCCACTTCAACTTCAGCAGTGATTTCTTCGATACGACGGATAGCTTCTTTCGCTGCTTCACCTTCGGTAGCAGCAATCTTAATGGTACCGTCATCATCGATTTCAATCGTTGTTCCCGTTTCTTCAGTTAGCGCACGAATAACCGCACCGCCTTTACCGATAACGTCTTTGATCTTCTCAGCAGAAATCTTCATGGTGTGGATACGTGGAGCAAATTCAGAGATCTCTTCACGAGCACCAGAAATCGCTTCATCCATCACTTTAAGGATGTGCTTACGTGCGCCTTGTGCTTGGTTAAGCGCAATTTGCATGATTTCTTTAGTGATACCTTCGATTTTGATATCCATTTGTAGCGCAGTGATACCGTCGTTAGTACCGGCTACTTTAAAGTCCATGTCACCAAGGTGATCTTCATCGCCTAGGATGTCAGAAAGAACAACAAAGTCATCACCTTCTTTTACTAGACCCATTGCGATACCTGCAACAGAAGATTTAATTGGCACACCTGCATCCATAAGCGCAAGAGAAGTACCACACACAGAAGCCATTGAAGATGAACCGTTTGATTCAGTGATTTCCGATACAACACGAACTGTGTATGGGAACTCTTCAACTGAAGGCATAACCGCAGCAATACCACGTTTTGCTAGTTTACCGTGACCAATTTCACGACGCTTAGGAGAACCAACGAAACCAGTTTCACCTACACAGTATGGAGGGAAGTTGTAGTGTAGAAGGAAGTTGTCTTTCTTCTCACCTAGTAAGCTATCGATGATTTGAGCATCACGTTGTGTGCCAAGCGTTGCTGTTACAAGCGCCTGAGTTTCACCACGTGTAAATAGTGAAGAACCGTGAGTACGAGGAAGAACACCAGTACGTACATCTAGTGCACGAACCATGTCTTTTTCGCGACCATCGATACGTGGGTTACCCGCAATAATACGGCTACGTACTACGTTTTTCTCTAAATCGTGGAAAATCGCGTGGATTTCTTTTGGATTTAGTTCTTCATTTTCAGATAAAAGTTTTTGTTTTACTTCATCGCTAAGCTGATGGATGCGGTCATAACGAGCCATCTTCTCAGTGATTTGGTAAGCTTCGATCAATTGAGCTTCTGCTAATTCAGCAATCTTATTTTTAAGCTCAGTATTTTCAGCAGGAGCAGTCCAATCCCAAGCAGGAGTAGCTACTTCAGCAGCAAATTCGTTGATCGCAGAGATAACAACTTGCTGTTGATCGTGACCGTAAACAACCGCTGCTAACATTTCTTCTTCAGTTAGATTATCAGCTTCTGATTCAACCATTAATACTGCACCTTCAGTACCGGCAACCACAAGGTCAAGCTTAGATTCTTTAAGCTCAGTTTCGCTTGGGTTAAGTACTAGCTCACCATTGATGTGGCCAACACGAGCAGAGCCGATTGGACCATTAAATGGAACACCAGAAATCGCTAACGCTGCAGACGTACCAATCATAGTAATGATGTCTGGAGAGATATTTGGGTTAGCAGAAACTACCGTTGCAATTACTTGAACTTCGTTTTTGAATGCATCTGGGAAAAGTGGACGAATTGGACGGTCGATAAGACGAGCCGTTAGTGTTTCGCCTTCAGAAGGACGACCTTCACGCTTGAAGAAACCACCTGGGATTTTACCAGCCGCGTATGTACGCTCTTGATAGTTCACTGTTAATGGGAAGAAGTCTTGACCTTCAACCGCTTCTTTTTTAGCAACAACAGATACGAATACAGAAGTGTCATCCATACTTGCCATTACAGCAGCAGTGGCTTGGCGTGCAATTACGCCTGTTTCTAGAGTAACGGTGTGGTTACCGTACTGGAATTTTTTTACGATTGCTTTCACGTAAAGATCCTTAATTTAATAATTTCAAAGTATATCCATACTCTGTGACTACTTTACCAATCGCGACTAATAGCAGATTTTTCTAATGGTAACTCGCTCAATAATGAAAAGGCGGTACAGGAAAAGGCTGTTATTAGTCGCGACCTTCATGGTCGACATCGGTGACTGTAAAGTTAATCAGCAGAGGTTTATTTTAGTTTTTACGAATAGAACATTCATTAACTAGAACAAACGAGACGTAGTATAAACCACTTAGGCGGAAATGTCTTATTTCAGGGTGAGATAATATCGAAGTTGGCTAGATTGCACGCACAAAAAAGGAGCCGAAGCTCCTTTTTTTAGTATCTGTTTAATTTATCTTTGCTTGTTAAGCAAGCAGCAATATATAAAACAAATGCTTTCTAATCTTGGTATTAAACCAAACGGCGAATTAACGACGTAGGCCAAGACGCTTGATTAGAGCGAAGTAACGATCTAGATCTTTACCTTTTAGGTAATCTAGAAGTTTACGACGACGAGAAACCATACGTAGTAGACCGCGACGGCTATGGTGATCTTGTTTGTGATCAGCGAAGTGACCTTGTAGGTGGTTGATAGAAGCAGTAAGTAGTGCTACTTGTACTTCTGGTGAACCTGTATCGCCTTCAGCTTGTGCGTATTCTGCAACGATTGCTGCTTTAGTTTCTGCATTCAGAGACATAATGCTCTCCTAATAAGAGTGAGTGTATAAATGTGCCAGCCAATCTCTGATTCAGCCGACACGCGAAGCGCGGATTATAGGGAATTAGATAATCCAACGCAAGAGATTTTCAACGCAAGGAATTCGAGACTCATATTTCTTTCGGCCGCTGCGCTTCTCGTCACTCGAGCGAATCACAAGCAGCGTAGCGCCCGCAATTCGATTATCGAAAAACGACCAATCGCTTTGGTGCCACTTTACCATCATCATCAATGTTCGCGACACCAATGAAAGTACGCTCTTCCCCCATAGTCATACGAACCACACCTTCAGTCGGTGCGCCAGAAATTTGCACAGGTTGTCCATGTTGAGCTAATTCGGCTAATTCAGGAATCATATTAACTTCAGGGAGATCTTCTACCGCTGTATCCATTGGCAATAACAGTGGATCAAGCAACTCACGAGGCTCAATATCTTGGTCACGAGCTTGTTCTAACAGGGCTTCAAGTTGCTCAAGAGTCACCATTTTCTCATAAGGATAACGTGCAACACCAGTTCGACGAAGATAAGTCACATGCGCGCCACAACCTAGCATTTCGCCTAGATCATCAACAATAGTACGAATGTAAGTACCTTTTGAACAATGCACTTCCATTTCAACTTCATGACCTTCAAAGCGAATCAAGGTAATCTCAAACACCGTAATTTTACGAGATTCACGTGGAACTTCTATGCCTTGACGGGCATATTCATACAAAGGCTTACCTTGGTATTTCAATGCTGAAAACATCGATGGGATCTGATCTGTCGTACCACGAAACTTGGCAATACAACGCTCAAGTAAGCCACGGTCAATTTTCACTTCACGAGTTTGTACCACCTCGCCATCAGAATCAGAAGTATCCGTACGCTCACCTAGTTTAGCAATCACACGATAACGCTTATCTGAGTCCAATAAGAATTGAGAAAACTTCGTCGCTTCTCCTAGGCAAATTGGCAACATACCAGTTGCTAAAGGATCGAGCGCACCAGTATGCCCGGCTTTTTCAGCAAAATAGATGCGTTTTACTTTCTGCAACGCATCATTTGAGCTGATACTGGTGGGTTTATCTAGTAATAAAACGCCGTCAATAGGACGACCACGACGTCTACGAGCCATTACTCTTCTCCTTCGTCCTCACGACCAGCTTCTTTTTTACGTTTGTTATCTTTACTGACCACTTCGCTTACAAGGTTAGACATGCGCATACCTTCAACGAGAGTATTGTCATAAGTAAAACGAACTTCTGGCGTTAAACGTAGGCGAATACGCTTACCTAGTGCCATACGAACGGCAACTTCGTGCTCTTTTAAAGCTTCTAGGCTAGATTCTGGCGTTTGCTCACCAACACAAAGGAAGGTTACAAATACTTTGGCATAAGCCAGATCTCGTGATACTTCTACATCGGAAATGGTCACCATGCCGATACGTGAATCACGTACGTCACGCTGTAGGATAGAGGCTAGTTCTTTTTGTAACTGTTGTGCAACACGCTGTGCACGACTAAATTCTTTTGACATATCTTTTCTCACATCTGTTCACTCAAATTTTGAGTGTTTCTACAGAAAGAATGGGGAGCACATAATGCTCCCCATGGTGTATTAAACAACCGTTCGTCATATACCTTTGAAAGGTAATGAAACTTGATTAATCAAGAGTACGTTTAATCTCAACGATTTCGAATACTTCGATTTGGTCACCAGCACGAACATCATTATAGTTCTTAACGCCGATACCACACTCGTAGCCATTACGAACTTCTTGTACGTCATCTTTAAAGCGACGTAGTGACTCAAGTTCACCTTCGTAGATAACCACGTTGTCACGTAGTACACGAATTGGGTTACTACGCTTGATAACACCTTCAGTAACCATACAACCAGCAATTGCGCCAAGTTTAGGTGACTTGAAGACATCACGAACTTCAGCAAGACCAATGATCTCCTGCTTAAATTCAGGAGCAAGCATACCGCCCATCGCTTGTTTCACTTCATCAATCAATTGGTAAATGATTGAGTAGTAACGCAAGTCTAAGCTTTCATTTTCAACAGTACGACGAGCTGAAGCATCGGCACGAACGTTAAAGCCAAGAATGATAGCGTTAGATGCTGCTGCAAGTACTGCATCCGTTTCGGTAATACCACCAACACCTGAACCTACGATATTCACTTTCACTTCTTCAGTTGAAAGTTTACGTAATGAATCAGCGATAGCTTCAACAGAACCTTGAACATCTGCTTTCAGTACCACATTAAGCTCAGCAACTTCACCTGCTTCCATGTTAGAGAACATGTTTTCAAGTTTCGACTTTTGTTGACGAGCCAGTTTCACATCACGGAATTTACCTTGACGGTAGTTGGCAACTTCACGCGCTTTACGCTCATCACGAACTACAGTCGCTTCATCACCTGAAGCTGGTACGCCTGATAAACCAAGAATCTCAGCTGGAATAGAAGGACCAGCTTCAGTGATCTCTTGACCATTCTCATCACGCATCGCACGAATACGACCGTATTCCTGACCACAAAGTACGATGTCACCTTTGCGTAGAGTACCTGCTTGAACCAGTACAGTTGCAACAGGGCCACGACCTTTATCAAGACGAGATTCAACAACCACACCTGAAGCCATACCATCTGTTACTGCTTTAAGCTCTAAAACTTCAGCTTGTAATAAGATAGCTTCTAGAAGGCCTTCAATGTTAGTACCTGCTTTCGCTGAGATGTGGACGAACATGTTTTCGCCGCCCCACTCTTCAGGAATAACGTCGTATTGAGCCAGCTCATTTTTAACGTTATCTGGGTTTGCATCTTCTTTATCGATTTTGTTAACAGCAATAATTAAAGGAACATCTGCCGCTTTTGCGTGCTGAATCGCTTCAATTGTTTGTGGCATAACACCATCATCTGCTGCAACGACAAGCACAACGATGTCTGTCGCTTGAGCACCACGGGCACGCATTGAAGTAAATGCGGCGTGTCCTGGAGTATCCAAGAAAGTGATCATGCCATTGTCAGTTTCAACGTGGTAAGCACCGATATGCTGAGTAATACCACCCGCTTCACCTGATGCAACACGGCTACGACGAATGTAATCAAGCGTCGATGTTTTACCGTGGTCAACATGACCCATGATTGTAACCACTGGCGCACGAGGTGTTGCTTCTGTCGTGTTATCACGATCAGATAGAATCGCTTCTTCTAATTCGTTTTCTTTACGAAGTACTACCTTGTGACCCATTTCTTCTGCAACTAGAGCAGCCGTTTCTTGGTCGATCACTTGGTTGATAGTCGCCATAGCGCCCATCTTCATCATGGTTTTGATGACTTCAGTACCTTTCACTGACATTTTATTTGCCAGCTCAGAAACAACAATTGTTTCGCCAATCACAACATCTGCTTTTGCAACAGTGGCATTTTTATCAAAGCCTTGTTGCATAGACGTTGGTTTAGCCAATTTACCTTTACGATTGCGTCCGCCACGAGCGTTACGACCGCCAAAACGGTCATCTTCTTTTTTCGCTGGTTTTTTCTTCTTGCGACGACTTGCTTCACTACGACGGTCAGCTTCATCTTCAGCTGCGCGCGCATGTTTATTTGTCGTTACGTGGTAATCAGAGTTTTCAGATTCTTTTTTCTTCTTCTCTTCTTCAGACCAACGAGCTTCGTTTTCTTCTGCTAACTTACGTGCTTCTTCAACCAATTTTTGTGCTTCTTGTTCTGCTTTACGTTGAGCTTCTTCTTCCTGACGACGCTTCAATGCTTCTGCTTCTTTCTTAGCAGCGTCATGTTGCGCTTTTTCTTCAGGAGAACGTTTTGCGGCCGCTTTTGCTTCTTCAGCTTTCGCTTTTTCCGCAGCTTCACGTTTCGCGGCTTCTGCTGCTTCACGCTTGGCTTTTGCTTCGGCGTCAGCTTTTGCTTTCGCTTCAGCCTCTAACTTTGCTTTTTCTTCTGCTTCACGTTTGGCCGCTTCTGCTGCTTCGCGTGCTGCTAATTCTTCCGCTTCACGTTGGGCTTCTTCATCAACCGCAGAACGTTTCACGTAAGTACGTTTTTTACGGACTTCAACTTGTACTTCTTTGCTCTTACCGCCACCAGCAGACACACTTAATGTGCTTTTAGTTTTGCGTTGCAAAGTTAGGCGAGTCGGTTCTGAGTCACTTGTTGAACCGTTGCCTTTTTTTAGATGAGCAAGAAGTTTTTGCTTCTCATCATCAGTCACACTGTCTGTACTGGTTTTTTTCATACCAGCATCAGCAAGTTGTTCTACTAAGTGCTCAACTGGAGTACCAATTTCTTCACTTAGTGCTTTCACTGTCAGTTCTGTCATACTGCTTTCTCCTTGCTGAAAATTATTCTTCGTCGCCAAACCAGCAAATGTTACGCGCGGCCATAATTAATTCGCCTGCACGTTGTTCATCTAGGCCTTCGATACCTTCTAAGTCATCGGTGCCTTGGTCAGCTAAATCTTCTAAAGTCACTACCCCTTTAGCCGCGAGTTTAAACGCCATTTCGCGCTCTAAGCCGTCTAAAGCAAGTAGGTCTTCAGCAGGCTCTAAACCTTCAAATGATTCTTCTTGAGCAAGCGCTAACGTAGTCAATGCATTTTTCGCACGAGCACGTAACTCTTCAACTAGCTCTTCTTCAAGGCCATCAATTTCAAGTAATTCGTTTACTGGAACGTAAGCGATTTCTTCAAGAGTAGAGAAACCTTCTTCAACCAGTAATTCGGCAAAATCTTGCTCGATATCTAAATGCTTCATAAAGCCTTCGATAGCAGCAACCGATTCTTCTTGGTGCTTACTATTCAATTCAGCTACCGTCATTACATTTAATTCCCAACCAGTAAGTTGAGAAGCAAGACGTACGTTTTGACCGCTACGGCCAATCGCTTGAGCTAGGTTATCAGCTTCAACCGCAATATCCATTGAATGTGAATCTTCATCAACAATGATTGAAGCCACATCGGCAGGAGCCATTGCATTAATCACAAATTGCGCTGGGTTATCATCCCACAGAACGATATCGATACGCTCACCACCAAGCTCGCCAGATACTGCTTGTACACGTGCGCCACGCATACCAACACAAGCACCAACTGGGTCAATACGGCGATCGTTAGTTTTCACTGCAATCTTAGCGCGAGAACCTGGATCGCGAGCTGCTGCTTTCAACTCAATTAATTCTTCACCAATTTCTGGCACTTCAATGCGGAACAGTTCAATCAGCATTTCAGGCTTAGAACGAGTTAAGAATAGTTGGAAACCACGTGCTTCAGGTTTAACTGCATATAGAAGACCGCGAATACGGTCACCTGGACGCAAATTTTCACGTGGTAATTGGTCTTCACGTAAAATCACAGATTCTGCATTATTACCAAGATCAACGATAACAGCATCACGTGTTGCTTTCTTTACAACACCCGTAACTAACTCACCTTCATTATCGATGAATTGTTCAACAATTTGAGCGCGTTCAGCTTCACGTACTTTCTGTACGATAACTTGCTTAGCCGTTTGAGTAGTAATACGGTCAAAAGTTACTGACTCCATATCATCTTCAATGTAGCCACCAAGCTCAATTTCTTCGTTATCGTATTGAGCAGCTTCAATTGAAATCTCTTTCGTTGGGAATTCAACTTCTTCAACCACTAACCAACGACGGAATGTTTCAAAATCACCAGTTTTACGGTCGATTTCAACGCGCACTTCGATTTCGTGTGGGCTCTTCTTTTTTGTTGCCGTAGCTAAAGCAATTTCTAATGCTTCAAAAATACGCTCACGGGGAACAGCTTTTTCATTCGAAACTGCTTCAACAACCGCTAAAATTTCTCTGTTCATTGTTATCGCCTCTTCAGACTTAAAATTTTGGTATCAAGTTAGCTTTAGAAATATTACTTAAAGCAAATTGTTCTTCGTTGCCATCTAGGGTAATGGTAACAATTTCACCCTCAATAGCGGTAATTACGCCTTTCCACTTACGACGGTTATTGACCGCCATTTTCAATACCAAGTTTACATCGTGACCAATGAATTGCTGGTAGTGAGCAGGTTTGAACAGTGGACGTTCTAAACCTGGTGAGGAAACTTCTAAGTTGTATGCAACCGTAATCGGATCTTCAACATCCATCACCGCACTTACTTGGCGGCTAACTTCTGCACAATCATCAACATTGATGCCATTTTCATGATCAATAAAAATACGCAATGTGGAGTGTTCACCAGCTCGGATGAACTCCAAGCCAACTAATTCATAACCAGAAGCCGCCACTGGCGCTTCCAATAATTCGGTTAATTGTTTTTCTAAACCAGTCATACTCTCTCCGGAAATGAAGCTTTCTCCACATCCTGTTGCTTTAACAAATAAAAAAGCTAACAAAACCAAGAAGCTAAACTTAAAGCCGATCGTCCAGAAACAAAAAAAGGGCTTAAAGCCCAATTCAAACACCATGCATTATCCGCATAGTTAATAATTTGATCGGTCTATTTTAACCAACCAAGTTATGCAGATAATAAAAAACCCCGATAAGTCGGGGTTTTTTATTGCTGGACCCTGATATTACTAAGCATATATTTTAGCTTAGCTGTGCCAAAAGTTAGACTTTTAACACGAAAACTTATAACAGCATATCCTATTAAGGATTGGTTGCGGGGGCCGGATTTGAACCGACGACCTTCGGGTTATGAGCCCGACGAGCTACCAAGCTGCTCCACCCCGCGTCCGATTTTGCTTTCTATCTGAGCGCATTATACTCGCTGCTATAGACATTACAAGCTTTACAAACAATGGTGCCGAGAGGGGGACTTGAACCCCCACACCCTAAGGCACTAGCACCTCATGCTAGCGTGTCTACCAATTTCACCATCTCGGCAATATTCTTATTAAGAATAACAGTTGCTAAAGCAACAGTTACTGAGGAATCTCGTCACCATTCTTAGGTGCAGGGATTTCATCAGTAGCAACTTGTTCTTTATCTGTATTCTGCTCAACACTTAACTGTGGTGCAGCAAACTTAGATTCATGCTTAGCCGTTGACATGTGGCCAAGAACCAAACTAATAACAAAGAAAATTGTTGCGAAAATCGCTGTTGAACGGGTAAGGAAATTACCTGAGCCACCAGAGCCAAATACTGTATTTGAGGCTCCAGCCCCGAAAGAGGCTCCCATGTCTGCGCCTTTACCTTGCTGAATCAACACTAGGCCAATTACACCAAGCGCAACCAGTAGATAAATCACAAGTAGAA
This sequence comes from Vibrio algivorus, assembly GCF_002218005.2. Taxonomy (GTDB): domain Bacteria; phylum Pseudomonadota; class Gammaproteobacteria; order Enterobacterales; family Vibrionaceae; genus Vibrio; species Vibrio algivorus. The sequence goes on along the minus strand of NZ_AP018678.1, from coordinate 640,572 downwards.
CTGTTAACATTTTTCCACCTATGTTCTAAATTTCTGAGCTGTTGCTTTTGATTAAAAGCAACAACGCACCTCCCTAATGAGGCGGAGTGATACTAACCAAAGCAACACTAGCTGACAAGTGAAAATTGCCAAAAAAGTATAACTTGCGGTTCAAACGATTAAAAAAGGGACAAAATAACAATAAATAGGCCAATGGTAATTCACCACTAGCCTTAAGCTGTTTAGCAATTCTCTTTTACTTTTTCAGCAATTGCATTTGCCGAAGATTCAACTAACTGTGCATCTTCACCTTCAACCATGACTCGGATCAGTGGTTCAGTACCTGATTTACGTAATAGCACTCGGCCTTTATCACCTAACTGAGATTCAACGTTTTTCACTGAGTCTAGTACCGCTTGGTTTTGCAAAGGATCGCTATCACCAGAGAAACGAACATTCACCAAAACTTGTGGATATAACGTCATACCTGATGCTAAGGCACTAAGTGATAGTTTACTACCTACAACTGAAGCAAGTACTTGTAGTGCGGCTACAATCGCATCGCCAGTCGTAACTTTATCAAGCAAAATAACATGGCCAGAGTTCTCTGCACCAATTTTCCAGCCTTTTTCTAACAACTGTTCCATCACGTAACGATCGCCAACTTTTGAACGAACAAAAGGAATACCTAGTTGTTTCAAGCCGTTTTCCATGCCTAGGTTGGTCATCAAAGTACCGACTACCCCACCTTTCAACTCACCACGACGCAGAGCATCTCGAGCAATGATATAAGCAATCTGGTCACCATCAATTTTGTTGCCAAGTTCATCAACCATGATGATTCGATCACCATCACCATCAAATGCTAAGCCAAGATCAGCCTTTTCATCCAATACGCGCTGTTGAAGTGCACGAACATCAGTGGCTCCCACTTGGTCATTGATATTAAGACCATTTGGCTCACAGCCCATTGTAATCACATCTGCACCTAATTCACTGAAGACACTAGGAGCTATATGATACGTCGCACCATGTGCACAATCGACGACAATTTTTAGGCCTTTAAGACTTAATTCGTTAGGGAAAGTGCTCTTACAAAATTCAATATAACGACCAGCAGCATCTACCATACGCTTGGCTTTACCCAACATAGCGGATTCAACGCACTCGATGTCTTTTTCAAGTTCTGCTTCAATCGCCAGTTCAATATCATCTGGTAATTTGGTGCCTTCCGATGAAAAGAATTTAATACCATTATCGTAATAAGGATTATGAGATGCCGAGATCACTATTCCTGCTTCTGCTCGGAATGTTTGTGTTAAATAAGCCACAGCAGGTGTTGGCATTGGACCAGTTAATATCGCTTTTAATCCGGCAGCAGCCAGGCCGGCTTCTAATGCTGATTCAAGCATATAGCCAGAAATACGAGTATCTTTACCTATAATAACTTGTTTGGTGCCTTGTTTGGCTAATACGCGGCCCGCAGCCCAGCCTAGCTTTAATACAAAATCAGGAGTAATTGGGTAATCACCCACTTTGCCACGAACACCATCGGTACCAAAATATTTTCTCGTTGACATGATTTGTCCTTATTCCTCAAACGGCTTAACTAATGAACTATCATTAATTAAATTGAATTATCTATTAGTTTGGATCATTTCAAGAATACGCATGGCATCTTGAGTTTCTTGTACATCATGGACTCGAATAATTTGAGCCCCTTGCTGAGCAGCTAATGTCGCACAAACCACACTACCTATAACACATTCACTGGTTGGCTTACCTAAGGCTTTTGATACCATAGATTTTCTCGACATTCCGGCAAGGATAGGTAATTTATATTGATGAAAATGTTCAAGGTTTGCTAGTAAACGGTAATTATGCTCTAAAGTTTTACCAAAACCAAAACCTGGATCAATAATTATATTTTCGCGTTTAATTCCTGCAGTAATACATTGCTCAATACGCTGAGTCAGAAAATCATCGACATCTTGTAATACATCCTGGTATTCAGGGTTATCTTGCATGGTTTTAGGCTCACCTTGCATGTGCATGATACATACAGGAACATTTGCTTTAGCAACCACATCAAGCGCTCCTGATAAGCGAAGAGAACGCACATCATTAATAATATCTGCGCCACATTCAATGCTTTGCTTCATCACTTCCGCTTTACTGGTATCAATGGAAATCCAGACATCAGATTTTTGACGAATAGCTTTAACCAATGGAATAACACGGCTTAATTCATCTTCTAACGTTACTTCCTTTGCTCCAGGGCGAGTTGACTCTCCGCCGATATCAATAATACTCGCACCCGCTTCTATCATAGCGTCAACTTGTAAGAGTGCTTTATCAAGTTGATGAAACTTGCCTCCATCAGAAAAAGAATCAGGAGTGGCATTTAAAATCCCCATAATTTGGGGACGGCTAAGGTCAAGTTGTTTGTGATTAGAAATTAATTTCATAGCAAAAATAGTACTCAGAGTTGCTTAGGCTAGGTAGAAGACTCGATAACCTCAGCTTTGCTTAAATAAGGTGTAGGTTAATCTGGTGTAGGGTAAAAAGCAAAAAGCCCCGACTTTCATCAGGGCTTGGCTATGCTTATAAAAGATTATGAATCTTTATTTTTTGATTCATTGTCATCTTTTGACTGTTCAGAATCAGGCTTATATTCACCTTTAGTTTCGTCAGCCTTGGTTTCTTCTACCTTAGCTTCTTCTACTTTAGGATCGTGTGCCTTAGCAGTCGGCTCTGCAGGTTTCGCCTCACTATCAGTCCAGCCTTGTGGAGCACGAACGGTCTCTGCGCGATTCATCAAATCATCAATCTGACCTGCATCAATAGTTTCATATTTCATCAATGCATCTTTCATCGCATGCATGATATCCATATTGTCTTCTAAGATTTTCTTTGCACGCTCATAGTTACGATCAATTAATGCTCGCACTTCTTGGTCAATCAGACGAACGGTATCATCAGACATATGTTTAGTTTGTGTAACCGAACGACCTAGGAAGACCTCACCTTCGTCTTCTGCATAAAGCAACGGACCAAGTTTTTCAGAGAAACCCCACTGAGTCACCATCTTACGAGCAATATCAGTTGCACGTTCAATATCGTTAGAAGCACCTGTCGATACTTTTTCTGAACCATAAATAAGTTCTTCTGCCAAACGACCGCCATAAAGACTAGAAATCATGGACTCTAAATGTTGACGAGACATACTTACACGATCTTGCTCAGGTAAGTACATAGTCACACCTAATGCACGACCACGTGGAATAATTGACACTTTATAAACAGGATCGTGCTCAGGAACTAAGCGGCCAACAATCGCATGACCCGCTTCGTGGTATGCCGTTGATGCTTTAGTTTCCTCTGTCAATACCATTGAGCGGCGCTCAGCACCCATCATAATTTTGTCTTTAGCGAGTTCAAACTCAACCATAGAAACATTACGTTTGTTACCACGTGCGGCAAACAATGCAGCTTCGTTTACTAGGTTTGCAAGATCAGCACCTGAAAAACCAGGAGTACCACGTGCAATCAATGACGGCTCAACATTTTCAGCTAACGGCACTTTACGCATGTGTACTTTCAGGATTTGTTCACGACCACGAACATCGGGTAAGCCAACCACAACTTGGCGGTCAAAACGACCAGGACGAAGTAATGCAGGGTCTAGTACGTCAGGGCGGTTAGTTGCCGCAATAACGATAATACCTTCGTTACCTTCAAAACCATCCATTTCAACCAGCATTTGGTTTAGTGTTTGTTCACGTTCATCATGACCACCACCAACACCGGCGCCACGTTGGCGACCTACCGCATCAATTTCATCAATGAAGATGATACAAGGTGATGCTTTTTTCGCTTGCTCGAACATGTCACGTACACGAGAGGCACCCACACCAACAAACATTTCTACGAAATCAGAACCAGAAATAGTAAAGAATGGTACCTTCGCTTCACCTGCAATGGCTTTTGCCAATAAAGTCTTACCGGTACCAGGAGGACCAACCATCAATACGCCAGTTGGAATTTTACCACCAAGTTTTTGGAAACGACTTGGATCACGTAAATAATCAACCAGCTCTTTTACGTCTTCTTTTGCTTCATCACAGCCAGCAACGTCTGCAAAAGTCGTTTTGATTTGCTCTTCACCCATCATACGAGCTTTACTCTTGCCAAACGACATAGCACCTTTGCCACCGCCGCCTTGCATTTGTCGCATGAAGAAAATCCACACCCCAATCAATAAAATCATAGGGAACCAAGAAATGAAGATAGTACCTAATAAGCTTTGTTGCTCAGGTGGTGTACCCGATACTTTCACATTTTGGTTAATAAGATCGTCGAGAAGCTTATCATCATAAACCGGCATATAAGTTACATTGCGAGAATTATCAGTTCGAACAAAGGTAATTTCTCTATCCTTGAACTTTGCCTCACGAACTTGGCCTTGACCAACGTCTTTTACAAAGGATGTGTAATCAATCGCTTTTCCGTTACTGTCCCCAGGCCCAAAGCTCTGGAAAACTGACATCAAAACTACGGCGATTACTAGCCATAAAATTAAATTTTTTGCCATGTCACTCAAGGTGTCAGCCTCTCGGTCACTATTAATTAAAAGTAGATTACTACAGTTTATATCCTGTAGCTACGATATATACCTCACGAGAACGCGCACGTGAAGAGTCTGGTTTACGAATTTTTACAGCTTTAAACATTTCTCGTACATCTTTGACGTACTGGTCAAAGCCTTCGCCTTGGAATACCTTAACCACAAAACTACCATCAGGAGCTAGAACTTGTCGACACATATCCAGTGCTAATTCAACTAAATACATAGCTCTAGGTTGGTCTACAGCAAGATTCCCACTCATATTAGGTGCCATATCAGACATTACAACATCCACCATATCAGGTTGAATGCGTTCTAGTAAGGCTTCTAACACTGCTTCTTCACGAAAATCCCCTTGAAGAAAGCTAACACCTACGATCGAATCCATAGATAAAATGTCACAAGCTATTACTTGTCCATCATCGCCTACAATTTCAGCAGCATATTGAGACCAGCCGCCAGGTGCAGCGCCTAGATCCACCACTGTCATTCCAGGTTTTAAGAGTTTATCTTTTTCTTGAATTTCTTCAATTTTGAAAATAGCACGTGAGCGGTAGCCTCGCTTTTGAGCTTCTGCTACATATTTATCATCAAAATGCTCTTGTAACCAACGACCAGAACTGGCCGAGTGTTTTTTCTTACTCATTTTATTCCTACTGATTATTCAATACTTCCTGCACAGAGTGGCGGGAAGCTTCAGCTACTGCAGAAAACATCACAAGAGCCGTTGCGATCAATATCCCTATAAAAACTATTACGGAAAATATAGTCTTCCACAATAGATGGCGCTAAAATAGATGTTTTCAACCCTTATACTATAAAAAAATGGCCGCACAATGAACCTAAGCACCAAACAAAAGCAGCACTTGAAAGGATTAGCTCACAGTTTAAAACCTGTCGTGCTAATGGGCGCAAATGGATTGACTGAAGCTGTTCTTGCGGAAATTGAGCTTGCACTTGACCATCACGAGCTGATTAAAGTCAAAGTTGCTTCTGAAGACCGTGAAACCAAGTCACTAATTATAGACGCCATTGTTCGTGAAACTAAAGCGGAAAAAGTACAAACCATTGGTAAAGTTTTGGTTTTATTCCGTCAAAGCGAGCAGCGTAAAATTGAGATTCCTCGTAAGTAATCACTTACTTGCTAGCTTCAACTTACTCCAAATATAAGATCGCCTAGCGCGATCTTTTTTTGGTTAATATTTTATTTACAAAAAAGGCCACAGTCACTGCAGCCTTAACTAGGGTCTATTGAGCCTAGAGAATCAAATCACCTTCAAATGTCGATTAAATATAATCTACCTGAGTGATTTCGAAGTCTTTATCCCCACCTGGAGTTGAAATAACCACTTCATCGCCTTCCATTTTACCGATCAAACCACGAGCAATTGGTGAGCTTACTGAAATTTTACCCGCTTTGATATCCGCTTCATCATCACCGACAATTTTATATTTCACTTCTTTGTCAGTATCTATATCAAGCAAGGTTACTGTCGTTCCAAAAATAACTTTTCCAGTATTATCCATTTTAGACACATCAATTACCTGAGCAACAGACAACTTATACTCAATATCGCGGATCTGAGCTTCACAAATGCCTTGTTCTTCACGGGCAGCATGGTATTCAGCATTTTCCTTTAAATCACCTAATTCACGCGCTTCGGCAATTGCTGCCGAGATCAATGGGCGGCGTTTTAATAATGCTTCTAATTCTGTACGTAGTAATTGCTCACCACACACGGTCATTGGGACTTTATCCATTTTAAACCTCACTCCGACTTCAACTCCAAAGAGCGAACCTCAGACAAAAAATACCCACTCAACTTATTGCTGAGTAGGTGCCGTTAGAATATTTAATTGGCAACTAGTGTAATTAAACTTGGTTATTTCGTCACTATAAAAATAAGATCTCAATCACATTTCATTGAAAATACAGGCACTTTTAAAACTTTAATTTTTTTCTAAAACGCAACTATTTTTAGTTAATTTCGCGGCAAAAATCTAAAAAAAACAAACTTGTGACACCCATCACAAAAACAAAACCAACCCAGTAACTAATTGAATAAAATAAAAAACATCAAATTAAAAAGCTAAAAACAGGATGAAAACTTTAAATTTTAGGTATTTTGAGATCATTTGACTACCTTGAACAGGAACTTACACGGTACAACACACGCAGCAATTATTTATGCCAGCTATCAATATATGCACTATATATTAGTTGGATAAAATGAAATCCATGCATGCAACAGTGTGTATACAAGCAAGTTATAGAGTAGTCATTAAACTACCAATATTAATTTAAACGATTCGGATTAATACAACCATTCGTTTTATTTATGTGAATTCATAAATATTGTTTAAAATCAATAAGAAATTCACTACGTTAAAAAAGGAAAATGCAGTAAAATGCGCTCCCATAGGATGGCTTTCATCCTATATGGATAATTAAAAATCAGTTAGGATTAATACAATGAAAAAAACATTATTATCTTTAGCAGTGGCCGCTGCTTCAGTATCAACTGCCGCTTCTGCAGCAACTATCTACAAAGATGACACTTCTACTTTAAATATGGGTGGCCGTGTTGAAGTTCGTGCTAACTTCTCTGATGCGAATAAAACTGATGCAGATGATAACCAATATAAAGATGCTTCTCGTGTTCGTCTAAATATCGGCGGTGAACAAAAGCTAAACGATGACATTTCTTTCATCGGTTTTACAGAATTTGAAGTAACTGAAAACAGCGACCCAGTAGGTGATGACGCAGCTTTCAATACTCGTTACCTATACGCTGGTGTAACTTCACAAACTTACGGTGCTCTAACTTACGGTCACCAAGATAACGCATTTACTTACCTAACGAACTTCACCGATATGGCGGAAGTGTTCTCTGGTTACATCAACGAATACAACGTTGCAACGTCTGACCGTGCAAACAACGTTTTACGTTACGCTTTCAACACTGAAAAGCTAACTATTCAAGCAAGTGTTCAAGGTGACTCTGATTCAGATGGTACTCCTGTCACTCAAAATGCAGATGGTTTCGGTGTTATTGCTGCATACAAACTAACTGACGCTATCGAGCTTGGTTTAGGTTACGCGCAAACTGATGCAAATGGTACTGGTACAGACGTTGTAGACAGTGGCGACAACAACACTTATACAGCTGCTGCTCGTTACTCGAAAAACGGCATCTTAGTTGCTGCAACGTATGAAGGCGGTACAATCTCAACTGCTGATACATCTATTGCAGAAACAGACTTCAACGCTGCTGACCTTTACGCAGGTTACACTTTTGGTGATAACAACGTAAACATGACGTATAACTACTTCAATGCAGATAAAGATCAGTTTGATTCATTAAACATGAACAACGTTGCTCTTGAATATGCCCGTTACTTTGGTGAGCATGCAACTGTATACGGTGCATACCAATTAAACCTTCTTTCTGATGGCGACGCAGCTACTGACGCACAAACTGAAGACCAAATTCAAGTTGGTTTCCGTTACGCATTCTAATTCTGCGCCTCTTAGAGGTTAGATAAGAATCTTCAAACGCCTACTTATTTTAGTAGGCGTTTTTGTTTATACTTTGCGCTCCTCCACTTCATGGATTGAACTATGCGTTTCACCTCTGTTATTACCCTAGCAACTTCTTTTTTGTTCTCTGTTTCAAGCTACACTGCGCCCATCAAACCACATTTTCCAAGTAGTGATATTCTCCCATCAGGCACTCGCGTAGGCTTAATTGCTAAATCACCAAGCTCTACATTGTTGCAACAAAACAATGATCAATTATTTCCACCAGCAAGCACATTAAAGCTCATGACAGCACTAGCGGCTAAAATTGAATTGGGTGATAATTTTCGCTACTCCACACAGTTAGAGCAAAATGGTAAAGATCTCGTAATACGCTTTTCTGGTGATCCGAGCTTAACTTCCTCCGACATTAGCCAGTTACTAAAAAACGCTAATATATCGACGATTAACGGCAATCTTATTCTAAATAACAGTGCCTTTACTGGTTATGAAAAAGCAGTTGGTTGGCCATGGGATATTCTCGGGGTCTGCTACAGTACACCTTCAAGTGCGATTACCTTAAATGGCAACTGTGTGATGGCATCAATTTATACTAATGCAGATGGGAGCACTCGTGTATTCACACCAAAGCATCAGCCCGTTAATGTGAGTACTACTGCAACTGCAATTACGCGCAAACAACAAAAAGAACAGTACTGTGATTTAGAGTTGACTACGACTCCTGCTAACCATTACCGCTTATCAGGCTGTTTAGTGAAACGAGATCAACCACTACCTCTTAACTTTGCTGTGCAAAACTCATTTTTGTATGCCTCAGCAACATTGCACCAAATTTTAGACGAGCAAGGTATAAAGCTTAAAGGCAGTATTCAATTAGCCACGACTCTATCCAACAAACAACAAACCAAGAACACAAAGGTACTAGCGAAACATTTATCAGTACCGTTGCCTGTTCTACTAGAACACATGTTAAAAGATTCCGATAATCTATATGCCAACAACCTAACCAAAACCTTAGGCGAGCATTACTTTAATCAAGCTGGATCTTTTGCTAATGGCACCGATGCAATAAAACAAATTTTAAAGAAACAAGCCAAAGTCGATTTATCTAACGCCATTTTAGAAGATGGTTCAGGTCTTTCTCGTAACAACCGCGTATCACCTAATCAACTATATTCGGTATTAAAGTATATTAAAGCCAATGATCATAAACTGGATTTCATTCGCTTGATGCCAACTGCTGGTATAGATGGCACATTAAAGTATCGCTCCAGCATGAGAAAAGCGCCAATAAAAGGCAATATTGTCGCGAAAAGCGGCTCCTTATTTGCCACTCACAATATGGCCGGTTTTGTACTCAATGACCAAGGCGAGCCAACAACTATGTTTGTGCAATTGATAACGGATTATCACCCTCAAAACAACACCAGCACGATTCCACCACTGACGCAGTTTGAGCAAGCGTTTTATCAGAATTTGATTAAGGCGACGGTGGAGAAAGTTCCTAGTTCCTAGTTCCTGGTTCCTGGTTCCTGGTTCCTGGTTCCTGGTTCCTGGTTCCTGGTTCCTGGTTCCTGGTTCCTGGAGGGGTTGCTTTCTACGCTTACTATATAAAGCAAGCGCAAATGTCTATTTATTTCGGTAACTATTCAGCGACAACTGCCTAGGAACTAGGGACCAGCACCTAGAAACCCCATCCCCTACAAACAAAAACCCACTTTAGCTTCACAACTAAAGTGGGTTTATTTTAACGCTTTAGTAAAGCTACTTGATTAAGACAAAGACTCTTTCACTTTCGCATGCAACTCTTGTACAGACGTTACATTAGAGCGGTTGTCTTCTTTGTGCGCCATACAACTTGCGAAAGCCGCATTCAAGGTAGTGGTGTAGTTCACTTTCTCTTGTAATGCGCCGCGGCGTAGTACTTTTGAGTCTTCAATTGCTTGACGACCAGCTGCAGTGTTTACAATATAGGTGTATTCATTGTTCTTGATACGGTCAAGAATATGAGGACGCCCTTCATGCACTTTATTCACTAAACGAGGGTTAATACCCGCTTCGCCTAGTACGACTGCAGTACCGTGTGTTGCATCTAATTGGTAACCTAGTTTGATTAACTGAGATGCCAACTCGACGACACGCTCTTTATCTTCTTTACGAACAGAAAGTAATGCACGACCACCTTCAGGGTAAACATTACCAATACCCAGTTCTGCTTTTGCAAAAGCTTGAGCAAATGTTTTACCAACTCCCATCACCTCACCAGTTGAGCGCATTTCTGGGCCTAACAGTGGATCCACACCTAAGAATTTGTTAAATGGTAATACTACTTCTTTAACTGAATAGTAAGGTGGAATGATTTCTTTGGTGAAACCTTGTGATGCTAAAGATTGACCAGCCATTACGCGAGCTGCAATTTTGGCTAGTGGTGCACCTGTTGCTTTTGATACAAATGGAACCGTACGCGCTGCACGAGGGTTCACTTCGATTAGGTATACTTTGCCATCTTTCACCGCAAACTGGGTATTCATTAAGCCACGTACACCAAGCTCAAACGCGAGCTTTTCAACTTGTTCACGCATTACATCTTGGATTTCTTGGCTTAAAGTATACGCTGGTAGTGAACATGCTGAGTCACCAGAGTGAACACCGGCTTGCTCAATGTGCTCCATGATACCGCCAATCACCACTTGCTCACCGTCACAAATTGCGTCTACATCCACTTCAACCGCATCATCTAAGAATAGGTCAAGTAAGACTGGAGATTCATTTGAAACACTTACTGCTTCATTGAAGTAACGACGTAAATCTTGTTCGTCATATACGATTTCCATCGCACGACCACCAAGTACATACGAAGGACGAACTACTAACGGGTAACCAATTTCACGTGATTTCTCAATCGCTTGTTCCATTGTAGTCACAGTAGCATTTTCAGGTTGTAATAAACCTAAACGGTCTACAGCAGTTTGAAAACGCTCACGGTCTTCCGCGCGGTCAATCGCATCTGGGCTAGTACCAATAATTGGCACACCAGCCGCTTCTAATGCACGAGCCAGTTTCAATGGCGTTTGTCCACCGTACTGTACGATCACGCCTTTTGGTTTCTCGATACGTACGATTTCAAGCACATCTTCCAGTGTTACTGGTTCGAAGTATAAACGGTCAGACGTATCGTAATCGGTAGAAACCGTTTCAGGGTTACAGTTCACCATGATGGTTTCGTAACCGTCTTCACGTAATGCCAGTGATGCGTGCACACAGCAGTAGTCAAATTCAATACCTTGACCGATGCGGTTTGGACCACCACCCAATACCATGATTTTATCGCGGTCAGTTGGGTTCGCTTCACACTCTTCATCATATGATGAGTACATGTAAGCGGTATCTGAAGAGAACTCAGCAGCACAAGTATCAACACGCTTATAAACAGGGTGGATATTGTATTGCTCACGAGCACGACGAATTTCGCTTTCTGCTACACCAAGTAGTTTCGCTAAACGTGCATCACCAAAGCCTTTACGCTTCATCTTACGTAATACTTCTTCGTTTAGACCTGCGTAACCGCCCGCTTTAACTTCCTCTTCTAGTTTCACTAGCTCTTCGATTTGAACTAGGAACCAACGATCAACATTGGTTAAGTTAAATACGCCGTCAACCGACATGCCAGCACGGAATGCATCAGCGATGTACCAGATACGATCACAGCCAGCTTCTTTTAACTCTTGACGGATCTTAGTCAATGCATCAGGTGCATCTAGATCAACCATCTCATCAAAACCATTACGGCCAACTTCTAAGCCACGTAATGCTTTTTGTAGCGACTCTTGTTGATTACGACCAATCGCCATTACTTCACCAACCGACTTCATTTGAGTAGTTAGACGGTCATTGGCACCAGCAAATTTCTCAAAGTTAAAACGAGGGATCTTAGTCACAACGTAGTCGATGGTTGGTTCAAATGATGCTGGAGTTGCGCCACCTGTGATGTCATTCATCAGTTCATCAAGCGTGTAGCCTACTGCTAATTTTGCTGCGATTTTTGCAATAGGGAAACCAGTTGCTTTAGAAGCAAGTGCCGATGAACGAGAGACTCGTGGGTTCATCTCGATGATAACCATGCGGCCATCTTTCGGGTTAATACCAAACTGTACGTTTGAACCACCAGTTTCAACACCAATCTCACGTAATACTGCTAAAGAAGCATTACGCATTAATTGGTATTCTTTATCTGTTAATGTTTGAGCAGGTGCCACGGTGATCGAATCACCTGTATGAATACCCATTGCATCAAAGTTTTCAATCGCACATACGATGATACAGTTATCCGCTTTGTCGCGAACCACTTCCATTTCGTATTCTTTCCAACCAATCAATGATTCATCAATTAGAAGTTCATTAGTTGGTGAAAGGTCTAAACCGCGACGACAAATTTCTTCGAACTCTTCTTTATTGTATGCGATACCACCACCAGTACCACCCATGGTAAATGAAGGGCGGATGATACAAGGGAAGCCCACCATATCGAGAACTTTGTAAGCTTCTTCCATTGATTTTGCGGTATCAGCACGTGGACACTCAAGACCAATAGACTTCATCGCTTTATCGAAACGAGAACGGTCTTCTGCCTTATCAATTGCATCCGCTGTTGCACCGATCATTTCCACGCCAAACTCTTCAAGTACGCCGTGTTTTTCTAAATCAAGTGCACAGTTCAATGCAGTTTGACCACCCATGGTAGGTAATACCGCATCTGGGCGCTCTTTAGCAATAATGTTACGAACGACTTCCCAATGAATTGGCTCAATATAAGTTGCATCAGCCATTTCTGGGTCAGTCATGATGGTTGCTGGGTTAGAGTTAACCAAAATAACTCGATAACCTTCTTCACGCAGAGCTTTACATGCTTGAGCGCCAGAGTAGTCAAATTCACAAGCCTGACCGATAACAATTGGGCCAGCACCTAAAATCAGTACGCTTTTTATGTCAGTACGTTTTGGCATTTTCTACAACTCCCAATTATTTCTTATGTTGTTCGATTAATTCAATGAAGTGGTCAAACAATGGCGCAGCATCGTGTGGACCAGGGCTTGCTTCAGGGTGACCTTGGAAGCTAAATGCCGGCTTATCTGTACGATGGATGCCTTGCAACGAACCGTCAAATAGTGATTTATGAGTCGCACGTAAGTTATCAGGTAATGTCGCTTCATCCGCGGCAAAACCGTGGTTCTGAGAAGTAATCATTACGACATTACGATCAAGGTCTTTTACTGGATGGTTAGCACCGTGGTGACCAAACTTCATCTTGATGGTTTGAGCACCAGAAGCTAGTGCTAAAATCTGGTGGCCAAGACAAATACCAAAGATAGGTAAACCTTTATCTAAGAAAGTTTTGGTCGCTTCGATCGCGTAAGTACAAGGCTCTGGATCTCCAGGGCCATTTGATAAGAACACACCATCAGGATTTAAAGCTAATACTTCTTCCGCTGACGTTTCTGCAGGAACAACGGTTAATCGACAACCGCGATCAACTAGCATACGTAAGATATTACGTTTAGCACCGAAGTCATAAGCCACAACATGGTAAGGTAATTCGGCGTCATCTTTTGCTTCAGGTAAACCACCCGTTAACGTCCAAGATCCTTGTTTCCAAGAATAAGACTCTTTAGTAGAAACAACTTTTGCCAAATCCATGCCTTTAAGGCCAGGGAATTCTTTGGCTTTAGCAAGAGCCAATGCTTCATCTAACGATTTTTCACCAAAAGAAGAGCCGGCTACGATACAGCCGTTTTGCGCACCCTTTTCACGTAATACACGAGTTAACTTACGCGTATCAATATCTGCGATACCGACGATATTTTGTGATTTTAAGTATTCTGAAAGGGTTTGTTCACTGCGGAAATTTGAAGCTATAAGAGGAAGATCACGGATAACTAAGCCTTGAGCGTGGATTGAAGAGGACTCTTCATCTTCTGAGTTAGTACCGGTATTGCCAATATGAGGATAAGTTAGAGTAACGATTTGCTGTGAATAGGAAGGATCAGTGAGAATTTCTTGATACCCCGTCATCGAGGTATTAAAAACAACTTCTCCAACGGCGGACCCATCTGCTCCAATGGATTGACCGCGGAACACTGTCCCATCTTCTAGGACTAACAGTGCGGAATTACTCAAGATAACCTCCAGAATAAATATGCAAAATAAATGTATAAGCTCTCGCTCTTATCTTTCTAAATAACCATAATTATGGAATTTAGGTAAATTGGCGTTATTCTAGAGATGGTGGATAAATGTGTCAATAGTGTTAGAAAAAGAAATTTATAATAAAAGACAACTTACCCTATTTGTTTCATCAAAGGCTCAAAAATAACAATCTACCCATCTCTCAATAGCATTAACCACGTACAAAGCGACCAAAACATTAAACCAGTATTATTTTCACTCAATTAAAAATTAACTAACTAAATTTCATCAAAAACAGCCAATATAACCTTAAATTTTAAGCATCAAGAAAGATTTACCAACACAAAACAAAATAAAACCAACAAAACATTTTCACGTAATCGTTTCTTTACTCATACTAAAATACAAAAAAACCGCTCATTATCTGAACGGTTTCCAACTAAAATTAATACCTTCGGTATATTTCACTTATTCAAAACTGAATATATATACCTATACCCAAGTGACTTCAAGGTGCAGAATTCAGAGCTATCATCCAAACCTTTAGGCAAGAAAGATTGGCGAAGGAATGTAAGCACCTTTCAAACCAATCTGACGCGGCATAAAGGTTTGGATGAAGCTCCCGAAGGGCAAGTTAAAACAAGTTTTATTCTTGCTGAAACTCGCACCTTGAAGTTACTTGGGTATAAATCACTAGTTACAACTCATTTAACCCTAATACATCTTGCATGGTATAGAAGCCTGATGATTGCTTTTCTAACCAAACAGCCGCTTTAATTGCACCATTAGCAAAAGTCATACGATCAGTCGCTTTATGAGTGATCTCAACTCGCTCACCAATATCTGCAAACATCGCAGTATGTTCACCGATAATATCGCCTGCACGAATCGTTGCGAAACCAATTTCATCTTTGGTCCTTTCACCGGTAATCCCTTCACGAGCATAAACCGCAACATCACTGAGTTTGTTCCCCATCGCACCAGCAATTGCTTCTCCCATACCTAAAGCGGTACCAGATGGTGCATCTACTTTATGGCGGTGATGAGCTTCTATTACTTCAATATCACAGTAATCTCCCATCACTGTGGCAGCTTTCTCTAAAAGCTTGAACATTAGGTTAACACCAACACTATAATTGGGTGCCATCACGATGGCGATTTCCTGAGCGGCTTGATCGATAAGCTGCTTTTCTTCTTCAGAGAAGCCAGTCGTACCAATCACAATTTTTTTGCCATGTAATTTACAAAGTTCGATATTAGCTAACGTGCTGCTAGGCGCCGTGAAGTCAACAATCACATCAAAGCTCGAAATAGACTTTGATAAATCATCAACCAATGCAACGGAAAACTGCCCTTCACCACAAAGTTCACCAATATCAACGCCGATTAATGATGATTCAGGTCTTTCAGAACCGGCTCCGACTTGAGCGTTTGGATTTAAGTGGGTAGCTTTTACTAAGTTTCGGCCCATTCGACCTGCTGCGCCTGCAATCGCAATACGAACCATTGCATCTATCTCCTTTGATGATTTTGTTACAAGGAATGTAGCTTTTTTAGAAAAGAATGGGAAGAAGAAAAGCGAAAAGCAGACGCGAGGTTCGGGGACGTTTCACTCGGGATCTAAGAAGACTGTTGCGTGTTGCGTGTTGCGTGTTGCGTGTTGCGTGAAGAAGACTACTCTGAGCTGAAGCAACTGACAACAAATTAAAATTGCTGTGTTTTATAGATAATGTACAGCGTGATGCTTTTTACTCGCAACACGAAGCGAAGCGCTCTCGGAGCTCGTAACAAAAAAACGGGCCCCAAATGGGACCCGTTTTATCTATGAGAACGCAGCGTGCGTTACTTCTTAGCCAGCTTCTCTTTGATACGAGCTGACTTACCAGAACGCTCACGTAGGTAGTACAACTTGGCACGACGTACTGCACCACGACGCTTAACTTCAATGCTATCAACCATTGGAGAGTGAGTTTGGAAAGCACGCTCAACGCCTTCACCGTTCGAGATTTTACGAACTGTAAATGCAGAGTGAAGACCACGGTTACGCTTAGCGATAACTACGCCTTCGAATGCCTGTAGACGCTCACGGTCGCCTTCTTTAACTTTAACCTGAACTACAACAGTGTCACCTGGTGCAAATGCAGGGATGTCTTGTTTCATTTGCTCTTCTTCAAGAGCTTTGATGATATTACTCATGTGTCTATTTCCTAGATTAAACTGATACTAAATTTATTAGGCTAGTTGCTTCTATCTTTTTTCAAAGACCGCTGCTCACTTATGAACTGCGCCAGCAATTGTTCCTGTTCGTCAGTCAGAGCTAGGTTTTCCAGAAGCTCTGGTCTTCTAAGCCAAGTACGGCCTAGCGATTGCTTTAACCGCCAGCGACGAATGTCCTCGTGATTTCCAGAAGTCAGTACACTTGGCACCGTTTTCTGATTTAACAATTCAGGACGTGTGTAGTGTGGACAATCTAACAAGCCATTGGCAAAAGAATCTTCTTCTGCTGACGCAAAATCTCCAAGTACGCCCGGAACAAACCGAGACACTGAATCAATTAACGTCATGGCTGGGATTTCCCCACCCGTCATTACAAAATCTCCTATTGACCATTCTTCATCAACATAAGATTCGATAATACGCTCATCTACTCCTTCGTAGCGGCCACAAATCAGAATCAAGTTCTCATTGGTTGCCAATTCTTCAACTCCTTGCTGGTCGAGTTTACGACCTTGGGGAGATAAGTAGATTACTTTCGCCTTACCCGGTGAAGCTTGCTTGGCTGCATTAATGGCATCGCTCAAAGGCTGAACCATCATCAACATGCCAGGGCCACCACCGTAAGGTCTATCATCAACAGTGCGATGCTTATCATGAGTGAAATCACGAGGATTCCATGACTCTAATGATAAAAGACCTTTTTTAACCGCTTGACCAGTAACACCATAATCAGATACGGCTCGGAACATGTCGGGAAACAGGCTAATTATGCCAATCCACATTGTGTTTCTCGCTTATCTAGTTAGGTGTCTAGAATCCAGGATCCCAGTCAACTTCGATCCGTTGAGCTGTGCGATCAACGTTTTTGATCACTTGCTCTTCAAGGAACGGAATTAATCGTTCCTTTTGGCCAAAAGCATCTTTTAAGTTCGCTTTTACTACTAGAACATCATTCGAGCCCGTTTCCATCAAATCAGTCACTTCACCTAGGTGATAGCCTTGAGTTGTGTAAACTTGCATACCGAACAACTCACGCCAGTAGAATTCTTCTTCTGACAGTTCAGGTAGTGCGATTGGATCAATCAAGATTTCAACGTTGGCGTACAATTGTGCGTCTTCGCGAACATCTATGCCTTCAAGCTTACAAACATAACCATTATTATGGCGTTTCCAGCTTTCAACTTTATATTGAACCAATTGACCCTTTTGTTTAATAAACCAAGGGCTGTACTCAAAAATACTTTCAGCGTTGTCGGTATAGGAAAAAACTTTAAGCCAACCACGAATGCCGTAAGAAGAACCAAGCTTACCTACAACGATTTTTTCGTTTTGTTGTTCACTCATTGTTTTTACCTTCAACCTTTACAACTACTAATGTGCTAATAATTAAGCCGCTTTTTGAGCGTCTTTAACTAGTTTAGCAACACGGTCAGATACAGATGCGCCTTGACCAACCCAGTGGTTAACGCGATCTAGGTCTAAACGTAGACCTTCTTCTTGACCTTGAGCTGTAGGGTTAAAGAAACCTACGTTTTCAATGTAGCGACCAGTTGCTGCACAACGGCTGTCAGCTACAACGATTTGATAAAATGGACGCTTTTTAGCGCCGTGACGTGCCAAACGAATGGTTACCATGTCGTCCTCTTTTGCTTTCTCAATAATTAAATTAGCCCCAAACCTTGTTTCTGCACTCACAATGTGAGGATAAAAACGACTTGGGGCCTCGTGCCAAAATAAAGCCCCCGAATTTTACTCTTATTCAGAGTCAATGCAAGGGCTTTATATCAAAGTAACTTCAATATTGGTGAAGTTTCACTCAGCATTTAAGTGTGACAGAGTTAACACTTCATGTCACGGAGCGCATTTGGATGAAATAAATTAACGACCAAAACCTCCAAAGCCACCCATGCCGCCACCGCCGCCACCCATCATGCCTTGCATGTTACGCATCATGCCTTTCATTCCACCTTTCTGCATTTTTTTCATCATTTTCTGCATTTGGGTAAATTGTTTTAGCATGCGGTTAACGTCTTGAACTTGAGTGCCCGAACCGGCAGCGATACGTTTTTTACGTGAGCCTTTAATAAGTTCAGGATGTTCACGCTCTTTCATGGTCATCGAATTAATCATCGCTTCCATTTGCGTGAACATTTTATCATCGACTTGATCTTTTACATTGGCAGGTAAGTTACCCATACCTGGCAATTTATTCATCATGCCGGCCATGCCACCCATGTTTTTCATTTGGCCAAGTTGCTCGCGGAAATCTTCTAAGTCAAAGCCTTTCTTCTGCTTGAACTTCTTCGCCATTTTTTCGGCTTTGGCTTTATCAACATTCTTTTCTAGATCTTCAATAAGAGACAGAACATCGCCCATACCTAGAATTCGTGAAGCAACACGATCTGGATGGAAAGCTTCTAATGCATCGGTTTTCTCACCGACACCCAAGAACTTGATTGGCTTACCTGTAATATGACGAACTGACAGTGCAGCACCACCACGAGCATCACCATCAACTTTAGTTAGGATTACACCTGTTAATGGTAAAGCATCACCAAATGCTTTTGCGGTATTCGCAGCATCTTGACCTGTCATTGCATCAACAACAAATAAGGTTTCTACTGGCTTGATCGCTTGATGAAGGTCTTTAATTTCAGACATCATTTCTTCATCTACCGCTAAACGACCAGCAGTATCAAGAATCACAACGTCATAGAATTTCTTCTTCGCATGATCGATGGCAGCGTTGGCTATATCGATAGGCTTTTGGTCTGCACTTGATGGGAAGAAGTCAGTTCCTACTTCGGTCGCTAAAGTTTCAAGCTGTTTGATCGCAGCAGGACGATAAACGTCGGCAGACACCACCAGCACTTTTTTCTTATCGCGCTCGGTTAATAATTTTGATAATTTACCAACACTGGTGGTTTTACCCGCACCTTGTAAGCCTGCCATTAAAATGACAGCAGGTGGTTGGGCCGCAAGATTTAGTGCTTCGTTCGATTCACCCATCACTGACTCAAGTTCAGCTTGAACGATCTTAATAAACTCTTGGCCTGGGGTTAGAGATTTAGAAACCTCAATACCAACAGCACGCTCTTTTACTTGTTTTACGAAATCACGAACAACAGGAAGAGCAACATCCGCTTCAAGCAACGCCATACGGACTTCGCGTAAAGTATCTTTGATGTTATCTTCTGTTAAGCGCCCTTTACCACTAATATTTTTCAGCGTACCGGACAGTCTTTCGGTTAAATTATCAAACATGATTCTGCCTAATTAAACATAAGTTTTATTGAAAAAGCGGAATGAAGACACTGATGATTCAGGGATATTTCAGCTTTTTACTCTATAGTACTAGACAGTATAACGATGCAAGCTCGATGTTTCACTGACTTTCCTATTCTTGGCTATTTTTTCTTCAGTGATAGGGGGTAATTATCTCGTTTAAAATGATAGTATCCTTATTGAGTCTGACTATATACCCGCACCACCCATAAGAGTTATAATCACCTATCTGATGGATTTTTTTAATGAGTAATATGGAAAACTTGCTTTCAATCATTGCTGTTGTTTTATATTTTGCGGCGACTTGCATGATCGTCCCGGGGCTAGTGCACCGCTCTGGCATCAGAATTAAACTGGTATTTAGTTTAGCTATTCTCGCCATCGCTACTCACGGCTGGCTAATTAGCGATCTCATTTTTAACCCTAACGGGCAAAATATGAGTATTCTCAATGTCGCATCTTTAATTGGATTTATTATTTGTTTGGTACTGACAGTTTCGATGTGGAAAACACGTCTTTGGTTTTTATTGCCTGTCGTTTATAGCTTTGCTGCAATTAACCTGTGCGCTGCAAACTTTTTGCCAAGCACCTTCATGACCCATTTTGAAGGAAAAATTGAATTACTGATTCATATCACCATTGCACTATTTGCTTATTCAACACTTACCATCGGAGCTCTATTTGCTCTGCAATTGGCGTGGCTTGATCATCAGCTAAAAAGCAAAAAGTCATTGGTCATTAACCCTAACCTCCCTCCTTTAATGATGGTGGAAAGGCATCTTTTCAAGGTAATACTCATTGGTACGGTATTATTAACAGCAACACTTGTTACTGGAGCTATCTACACTGAAGGTATGTTCTCTTCACCCAATGCTCATAAAAGTGTCCTATCCTTTATTGCTTGGGTTTTATACTGCATTTTATTATGGGGTCATTACCAACAAGGCTGGCGAGGTAAGAGAGTACTTTGGTTATCTATTAGCGGTACTAGCCTACTCACACTTGCCTACTTCGGCAGCCGTTTTGTAAGAGAAATAATTTTAAACTAATTTGTTATCTCTTAATTATCCTTACCTATTGACAGGGTAATAAGATTTAGTCATAACTGCTAACCTCAAATTGTCACGTAGATGATTTGTATCTAATTATAATAATCAAAGGAAAACCTAGGTTTGGGTGAAATATCGACGGGGCTGTTGTTTGCCCTACTTGCAATACTTATTCTCATTTCTGCTTACTTCTCTAGCTCAGAGACTGGCATGATGTCGTTAAACCGTTACCGTTTACGCCATCTTGCAAATCAAGGACACAAAGGTGCTAAACGAGTTGAGTCTCTACTAGAACGACCAGATCGCCTAATTGGCCTAATCTTAATTGGTAACAACCTAGTCAACATTCTTGCTTCAGCCATTGCAACCATTATAGGGATGCGTTTATACGGTGATTATGGGGTAGCAATTGCAACAGGTGCACTCACCTTAGTTATTCTGGTGTTCGCCGAAATAACGCCAAAAACTTTGGCCGCGCTTTATCCAGAAAAAGTATCTTATACAAGCAGTATTTTACTTCGTATATTAATGAAGGTGCTGTCACCGCTCGTGATTCTTGTCAACTTCATCACCAATGGTTTATTACGTTTATTAGGTGTAAGAGCAGAAGACTCAACGGGCGATCCTCTTAGTTCTGAAGAGCTCCGTACCGTAGTAAATGAAGCAGGTAGCCTTATCCCTCGTCGCCACCAAGATATGTTGATCTCCATCTTAGATTTAGAACATGTCACCGTGAACGATATTATGGTTCCTCGTAACGAAATCACTGGCATCGACATTAATGATGACTGGAAGTCGATTGTTCGCCAACTTACTCACTCAGCTCACGGTCGAGTCGTTCTATACCGAGATCAAATTGATGAAGTGGTTGGAATGCTTCGCTTGCGTAAAGCTTATCGCTTAATGCTTGAAAAAAATGAGTTTAATAAAGAAACTTTACTGCGCGCTGCCGATGAAGTGTACTTCATTCCCGAAGCCACACCACTTAACGTTCAGCTATTAAAATTCCAGCGTAATAAAGAACGCATTGGAATGATTGTTGATGAGTATGGCGATATTATCGGTTTAATTACCTTAGAAGATATCCTTGAAGAGATCGTTGGTGAGTTTACCACCTCTATGTCTCCAAGCCTTGCCGATGAAATCACACCACAAAGCGATGGCAGTTACCTGATTGAAGGGAGTGCTAATATCCGTGATATCAATAAAGGCTTGAATTGGAAACTACCTACCGATGGCCCTAGAACGTTAAATGGTTTAGTTCTGGAGCATTTAGAAGATATTCCTGAAAGCTACCTCAGTATTGAAGTGGCGAATCATAAAATGGAATTAATCGAAATTGCTGAGAATAAGATCAAATTAGTCAAGGTCTACCCTTCGAAGAAGAAGCCGAAGAAGGTGCATTAACGTTTCTCGGAACTCGAGCGCTTCGCTTCTCGTTGCTCGAAGCTAGCTTACTCACTCTTCTGATATAAAAATAGCTCTTAATTTTTAACGTTAAGAGCTATTTTATTATCAAACCTGTGCTGTGCGAATAAACCTCTAGACTAGGAACTATCCTAATCTACTTTCAACTCTTGCAACATACTTTCAGGTAGGGCTAGCTCGTCATTTTTATTAACTTGAATGCCCGCTGCAATGATGTTTTTAGCGATCTCTTGAGCTTCATTCAAGGAGTGCATTGAATAAGTACCACATTGATATTCATTCAATTCAGGGATCTTATTTTGGTCTTCAACCTTTAATACATCATTCATCGCTGCAAGCCAAGCGTCTGCTACTTGTTGTTCACTCGGTGTACCAATCAAACTCATGTAGAAACCTGTGCGGCAACCCATTGGTGAAATATCGATAATTTCCACTTCACCACTATTTAAGTTAGCACGCATAAAACCTGCGTATAAATGCTCCAAAGTATGGATCCCTTTTTCAGATAAAATATCTTTGTTCGGAATACAAAAACGCAAATCAAAAACGGTAATAGTATCGCCTTTTGGGGTTTGCATGGTTTTGGCAACACGAACTGCTGGTGCGTTCATGCGAGTGTGGTCGACGGTGAAGCTATCTAATAAAGGCATTGGTAATTCTCCTAATTCTTTTCACACAATTGGTCCAATTAAAAAAACCAACTGCGGTTATCTTCCAGTTCAGCTTGGCACTTTTTCAACTGCCAGCCATAATTTTTTGCGGTTTGCTCTACTCGATGAGCGACTTTAATTAATGAAGGTTTATTCGCGTATGTCTTACGTTTAAACCCACCCCGGCCATCATGATAAGCAAGGTACTGGTTATAAGCATCCCATTTGGAAATACCTAGGCTCTTTTGAGAACCATCCATATACCATCCGATAAACATAATGGCATCGCCAAAGTCATCTCTTGAAGACCAAGAACTCACTTCATCTTGATATTCAGACCAGACAGGATCTTGGGCTTGCGCATAACCATAAGCACTACTGACTCTCCCCCAAGGAATAAAGCCTAAAAAGTAGTAACGTGGCGGCTTAGCATCACCTATAAAAGAGCTTTCTTGTTTCATAAATGCCATAGAAATTTGAATTGGTACACCGTACTCATCATTCATATCTAAGGCATCTTCATACCAATCGGGGTACTGACGAAAAATATCACAGATATTATTTTGATTATCTGGCGGTGGCGTTGCACAGCCAGATAATATTAGGATCATACTAAACAGTATGCTGGAGGATAATCCTCTCCCCCAATTCATGTTATGACTGACCTAAATAAGAAAAATAATCCGCAAGAAAATCATCAAAGCTTAATTGGTCAGCATTTTCCACCTCTTGCTGAGCCTGGCGAGAGCGAACAACTTCCGTTTCCATCATCTGTTGATTATAGACTTGATATTGATGCGCTAATAATTCATCTCGATATTGCTCACCAAGTTGGCAACCGACTTTACCAATACCGCCTGCTTGACGAATATTATTAAGTAAACGACCAGAAATAGTTAATTCAGGATCCTCGATCCATGAACTTAACGTTTGGCATACCGATTGGTAATCATTTCCACCATGTGCCTTATCCATTTCAACCGCAATCTCTTGTAACTGAGTAAACATTAATTTACCCCAGTGAACGAGAGTATTCGGCGCTTGGTCACAGCATAGTTTAAATTCTAATCCTGGCTTACGCCCCTCCAAGATGACATTATTCCAATTACTACGCCAACACTCTAAATCGCCTTCTTTCATTGGTGCAGACTCTTTTAAACCACACCAAGTGACAAATAAATCTAAAAATAAAACTTGCTCTTTATCCACCCCGACAGGGCTGAATGGATTAACGTCTAGTGAACGAACTTCAATATATTCAACTCCGCCACGTTTTAATGCTTCCGACGGTTTCTCTCCACCTTTGGCGACACGCTTAGGTCGAATTGGTGCATAGAGTTCATTTTCAATTTGCAAAACATTGCTATTAAGTTGACGGTGCTCGCCATCAACTTTCACACCGAGCTTAGCAAATCGCTCTGAAGGTTTATGCATAGCAGAGTTAAGCCCATCAAGGTACTCTTGCAAACTATTGAAACCAATATGCAAATCACTTTGAGCGCTATTGGTATAGCCTAGATCACTCAAACGTAGAGCCGTTGCGTAAGGTAAATACAACGTCTTACCTATCTTCTCAAAGTTCAGTCCAATTTCTCGACCTTGTAAGAATGAAGGGCATAATGCCGGTGAAGCACCAAATAGATACGGAATAATCCAGCCATAGCGGTAGTAATTACGAATTAAAGCAAAGTAGTCTTCTGATTTAGTATCCGCTCTTTGCTGTTCATTTTGTTTGCCATATAAGCTATCCCAATAGCTTTCTGGGAAAGAAAAATTAAAGTGCACGCCAGAAATAATTTGCATCAGACTTCCGTATCGGTGCTTCAAGCCTTGACGATATAAATTTTTCATTCGGCCAACATTCGATGTACCGTACTCTGCAAGCGGGATCTTATTCTCATCACTAACAAAACAAGGCATCGACATCGGCCACAACTTCTCATCACCCATTTTCGTCATGGTAAAGTGATGAACATCTTTGAGTTGCTGTAATAATACATCGACATCATTAGAAACCGGGGTAATGAATTCGAGTAAAGATTCAGAAAAGTCGGTGGTAATCCATTGATTGGTTAACGCCGAACCTAAAGTTTGAGGATGAGGTGTTAAGGCAAGGTGATCATTAAGATCATAACGTAACGCTTCACGCTCAATTCCGCGTCCAAATTGCTTAAACGTGTTTGGGTTACTAGCAACTTGCTCAAGGCGTGCAGAAAAGTCGGTCAAAATAGCACTCACTTATTGTGGTTTGCGATCCGAGTAGGATAATCATTCTGGAAAATAATTGCCATCAGGAAAACCTGACAGCAAAGAAAATAAAAGCTAGTTACACTCAGAAAACAATCCTTGATAACGAGCTATATATACCAATCAAAATAAGTAGCTGGGATAAATTAGCGCAGGAAAAAGGCTTGATAACAAGGCATAAAACTTCTGTTAGTAGTGGTTCTACATACACTTTTTTATAAACAGAAGTTATAACGCTATTAGCGAACTTTTTAACAAGCTAAGGTGGCCAGTTACTTATTACGATTGGTATCCTTTAACTTATGGGCACTAGCGCTTAACTTCAAGGTTTTGGACTGGGATTGCTAGTTTTTTCAATTCAGGCATTAACTTTTTAGCATCCCCCACCACAATAATTTGAAAATCTTGTGGCTGAAACCAAGTAGTGGCGGCTTTATCCAACGTAGCTTTATCAACAGTTTTCACTATTTCCGCTTTTTTATCGATAAAATCATCACTCAATGAGTAGTCTAAGATTGAATACAATAAATTGGCTTTCTGCCCAGGAGTTTCATATTTCAAGGCATCTTGTTGACCGACAGCTAGACGCATAAAAGCAAGCTCATCATCGGTCATACCGTCACGGCTGTAGCGCTTCAACTCTTTCAATAATTCTTGAATAGAGGCAGCGGTAGAGTCTGCTCGCACTTGAGCGCTATACAGCACTAAACCTGTTTCTTTAGTTCCATAAACTGCACCACCCGCACCATAGGTAAAGCCTTTGTCTTCACGCAAGTTTTGGTTGATTCGGCTATTAAAGTTACCACCTAAATTATAATTGGCTAGCTGGGTTAAATACATTTCCCCAGTTGCATCATAAGGCATACCAATACGTGCTAGTCGAACAACACTTTGTGGCGAATTAGGCTTATCCACTAAATAAATAGATTGCTTGGTTAGCGGAGAAAACTTGCCCACGCTTGGAATATGCACTTTTTTCCCAGTTAACTTACCTAAAAAGGTCAAAGCTTGTGATGCTTGCGATTGTTCAATTGCTCCAACGACTACCGCTTTCGCACCTACGGGTGTGTAATGGCTACGATAAAATTGTTGCACATCATTTAATGTTAAGCTCTTAAGTGAGTCGACACTGCCTTCTGCATCTCGGCTGAATAAGCTTCCTTTGTATAACACTTGCTTGGTTGCTTGTGATGCAAGCCACGATGGCTGCTGATGTGAATAAATTAACCCTTGAATAGTTTGGTTCTTCACGCGATCAAAGTCTTGCGGATTAAAGGCTGGTTTAAATAGCATTTCATCGGCAATTTTTAAGGTAGCATCAAGATTTTTAGTCAACGAGGTAATCACAATACTAGACTGATAACCACCGGACGAGAAACTCACACTACTACCTAGTTTATCTAACTCTTGTTGCAATTGCTCACTCGTGTGCTCTGTAGTGCCCTCTTGCAGCATTGCGGCAGTTAAACCGGCTAAACCTTCCTTACCCGACGGTACATAACGATTGCCAGCAGGAAAAGACACTTGAATAGCCACGGTTGGCGTTTCGGTCGTTGTTGTTCCAATAACTTGAATACCGTTGTCTAAATTAAAGCGATATAACTGTGGCATAGTACCGGAAACCGCTTGACCGACTTCTGGTACTAGTGAACGATCGAAGTTGTCTTTTGGTTGGCGGATCTCAAGTTGATCATCAGCAATTTTGGGATAGTCAGGCAGATCGCGCTTTGGCGGTGTAAAGGTTGGTTTTTTCACCTCAAGCTGAGTTTGGTTTTTCGGTACAACGCTGAGAACTACTTTATGCTTACCTCCAACAAATTGCTGATAAGCTTGTTCTACTGACTCCGGCGTCACATTCCGAATTTGCTCTAGCTCTGTCTGTAAGCGATCTGGTTGATTATAAAAAGTCTGGTTAGCAGCTAGTTGGGAGACTTTGCCACTTACACTTTGCAGAGCATAAATAGTGCCTGCCTCTGCTTGTCCAGTAATGGCATCTAGCTGTTCTTGTTTCACCCCTTCCGTTTTCACTTGTTCTAGCGCTTGATTTAATGCTTGATAGATAGGTGTTAAATCCCCTTTTTCACCAGAGTCGCCCATCGCATACACATATAAGGTACAAGATAACTCAGCGCAATCTTGGAAAGCTCCTGCATCTATAGCCACTTGGGTTTTCACTAAGTTTTGATACAAGATACTATTTTTACCATCGCCTAGAATAGCAGCTAGCGCATCAATTGACGCTTCTGAGTCAGCGCCTCGATACTGGGTTGGAAACGCCATCATCACCATCGGTTGGCGAATGCGGTCTTCTAGAGTAATAAAACGATCATTTGGTAAGCTTACTGGTTGCTTATCTGCATCGTTAACTTCTGGCCCTTTAGGAATCGTACCAAAATACTTATTAACCCAAGCGAGAGTCTGCGCTTCATCAATATCACCACCTATGGTCAATACTGCATTGTTAGGACCATACCAACGTAAAAAGAACGCTTTTAAATCATTTACATCAACACGGTCTAGATCTTCAACATAACCTATGGTTTGCCATGAATAAGGATGGTTTTTCGGATACAGAGCTTCGCCTATTCTTTCATACACTAGGCCATAAGGACGATTATCATAATTTTGTCCACGCTCGTTTTTCACCGTATCTCGTTGAATTTCGAATTTTCGCTGTGATACCGCATTAACTAAAAATCCCATACGATCCGATTCTAACCACAGCATTTTTTCTAGCTGGTTAGACGGTACCGTTTCAAAGTAGTTGGTGCGATCTCGGTTAGTCGTACCATTTAAACTGCCACCAGCTTCAGTAACGATCTTAAAGTGTTGCTGATCACCAACATGCTCTGAACCTTGAAACATCATATGCTCAAAGAAATGCGCAAAGCCTGAACGGCCAATTTTTTCGCGAGCAGAACCAACGTGATAGGTAACATCAACATGAACAAGTGGATCGGAATGATCGGGAGACAGAATAACCGTTAGGCCATTATCTAATTGATACTTGGAGTAAGGAATAGAGGCCTTATCTGGATCAGCAGGTTGCGATTCAATAAACTGAACACCTTGTGGCAAAGGTGGTGTTTTACTCCCCCATAGAGAACAACCAGACAAAATAAGTAGAGTTAAAACCAGTAACCAGTTTTTCATTTATATCAATCCCTTAAAAATCATCGCAAGACAAGCATAACGCAAGCCTTTACCAAGCATAATCGCTATGAAGCATAGCCATGGGTTCATTCTTAACCAACCTGCGGCAACACACAATGGGTCACCAATCACGGGTAACCAGCTCATTAATAACACCCAATAACCATAACGTTCAATCCAACGCTCTAGTTGTTGACCACGCTTTTGTCTTAATGTTCGGTTTGGCAGCAATAAGCCTAAATAATAATTGGTCATGCCTCCTAGTGTATTACCTAAGGTTGCCACCACAATGACACTATAGAGGGAAATATTATCTAACCTGAGTGCAGCATATAACGTTACTTCTGAACTACCCGGCAGCAAGGTAGCACTTAAAAAACCAGAGCTAAATAAAAACCATAGAGGATGCCCTGCAAGTAGCCCTTGCAAAGCTAAATAAAAATCAGACAACGAAAAGCCTAAGACTGCATATTCAATAAGATTTTGCCACGAGCTCGACCCGTTTCAATTTTTTTATGTGCCGTTACTACGTCTTGATAATTTAAAACTTGCTCAATCTCAACCTTGATCATACCTGCGCTGATCAATTTCACTAACTCTTCAAGCTGAGTGACATCCGGCTCTACTAGTATTCCCATACCAATAATCCCCATCTGAGAAGCGTGTTCACAAACACTCGATGCCGTAATGGTTGGAACAGTGATCACTCGACTCCCTGGGTGCAAATGCTTCATCGCTTGTATTGCCGTATCGCCACCAACCAGATCAATCAAAACATCAATATGACCGATTTCTTTGAGGCAATCAGTATTTGCGTAATCAAGCCCTGTAGCACCTAAAGAATTAACATATTCCAGGTTATCCGCACTGCATGTCGCATAAACTTTTGTTTTAGCAGCAACCGCAATTTGCACCGCAATATGACCGACACCACCAGCACCCGCTAAGATCACTACTGTTTCGCCTGATTGAATTTGAGCCTTTTCCAAGGCTTGTGCCGCGGTTTGACCAGCAAGAGGAATAGCTGCAGCTGCTTTTAGAGAAATATCTTCAGGTACTAGAGCCAGCTCACTTTCAGGCACGCATACATATTGGCTGTAACCACCTCCACGTAGTGGAAAACCAATAAAACCGGTAACCATGTCATTAAGATTAAATTTACGGCTTCCTTCACCCTGCTTTAATACAACACCAGAAATATCATAACCAGGAGTCCATGGTAGATTATTTTTATTGTGCTGAGCCGCCCAGCCTAGCCCTGCTCGGGTTTTTACATCGATAGGGTTTACACCAGCATATGAAACCTTAACTAATACCTCACCTTCTTGTGGTGAAGGTATATCGCTATCTAAAATTTCAAGTTGCTCTGGAGCACCGAATTGAGAAATTACAATCTTTGCATTTGAAGGCATGGGTTGTTGTCCTTTACGTTATGCCATCATTGATGACATCCACATTATTTTTACTTAACTGAAGTTATACCAAGCTAGACAATTAATAAACTGACATTGGTATACGCATATTATCCATACCCAAAGTAATTGGAGTTGCGGTGAGGCGACAAATGATTGGAGAGAATGAACGCCGTCAACAAAGCTGCAACTTCAAGTACAAAGGGTATGCGGGTAACTTTGATTAATTAAATATAAATTACCCTACTATTCATTCAACTAAAAGCAACTTAGAGTCCCTTTAGGGCAAAATGCAAAAAAGCCCCACACAAATGTGCAGGGCTTCAAAATATGGCGCGCTCGGAAGGATTCGAACCTTCGACCGCCTGGTTCGTAGCCAGGTACTCTATCCAGCTGAGCTACGAGCGCGCAAATTTTTTAGTACATCCAACATTATGTTAATTGAAATGGCGCGCTCGGAAGGATTCGAACCTTCGACCGCCTGGTTCGTAGCCAGGTACTCTATCCAGCTGAGCTACGAGCGCGCAGTATTTTCAATTATTCACAACATTCAATGTTTTGAATGATGGCGCGCTCGGAAGGATTCGAACCTTCGACCGCCTGGTTCGTAGCCAGGTACTCTATCCAGCTGAGCTACGAGCGCGCAAAGAATTTTTAAATTGTTCTACTTTTCAGTAGTTAAATCAAATAATGGCGCGCTCGGAAGGATTCGAACCTTCGACCGCCTGGTTCGTAGCCAGGTACTCTATCCAGCTGAGCTACGAGCGCGCAATGATTTGATCTCTAAAAGAGCACGTTGGGAAAACATTTCAGTTGCTAATCTAAAAGTTTCATCAACAAACAAATGGCGGTGAGGGAGGGATTCGAACCCTCGATGCGGCTACAAACCGCATACTCCCTTAGCAGGGGAGCGCCTTCGGCCTCTCGGCCACCTCACCACTTTTTTGTTCTTTTATCAGAATGGCGCGCTCGGAAGGATTCGAACCTTCGACCGCCTGGTTCGTAGCCAGGTACTCTATCCAGCTGAGCTACGAGCGCGCAATAATCTGATTCTCTATATTTAGAGCGTTTCCAAACTTAACATTCAGTTGCTAACTTAAATGGTTATAGAAACAATGCAAGAATGGCGGTGAGGGAGGGATTCGAACCCTCGATGCGGCTACAAACCGCATACTCCCTTAGCAGGGGAGCGCCTTCGGCCTCTCGGCCACCTCACCGTCTTGCGGAGGCACATATTACGTTTTACCCAAAATATGTCAAACACTTTCTTGGCAAAAAAACCGAAAAAACGTTCAATAGGATAGTATTCAATCAAATCCGATAAAATATGACCTATTTATTATATTTTAACGATACTTATAAAAAATAAAGGCCAGCCATGCTGACCTTAACTACCACAATGCAAATTAAAAATTACCAGATGGCGCAGAAGTTGTACCTTTCTCCGCTTGAATTCGCATATAAATCTCTTCACGGTGAACCGATACTTCTTTTGGTGCATTAACACCAATACGTACCTGATTCCCCTTTACACCCAGAACGGTCACGGTGACTTCATCACCAATCATCAAAGTTTCACCAACTCGGCGAGTCAAAATTAGCATTGTCTACTCCTTGAGTAATCTCTATTTATTATTTCAATCATGCCATTATCCATGAAAAGTCATATCTAGGTAAATAAACTTCATGGCAAAACATATATTTTTAAGTAATTTGATGCCAATGATTGTTAAATGCTCCACTCTAGTAAGTTAAGCATAAAAAAAATCTATGTTGACACTCATTCCATTTACACAATCAATTAAAATTAAGGGCTTAGCGACCATTAAATCACAATTTTATGATCCAACCGAAATTTTAATTTAGTATAAGCTGACTAGACAGTTTAAGCCACAGTCGTTACGTTTCTGTTTATTTCGATAGTGTTATCCCTTTCTTACCGAAAAGGTTTATTCTCAAGTTATTTATACCCAAGTAACTTCAAGATGCGAGTTTCAGCAAGAATAAAACAAGCTTTAGGCAAGACAAATTGAATATGATCATAGTTATTCTATCTCTGTTCAATTTAACGCCGCATAAAGCTTGTTTTAACTTGCCCTTCGGGAGCTTCATCCAAACCTTTATACAGCGTCAGATTGGTTTGAAAGGTAGCTACATTCCGTCGCCAATCTTCCTTGCCAAAAGGTTTGGATGATAGCTCTGAATCCTGCATCTTGAAGTCACTTGGGTATAGATATATCAAAACTATCGTATATTTTGTCATCAAATCATAAAAAAGGCGACGTATTAACGTCGCCTTTAATACACATTTAATTTTTATTAATTAAAGCTTTTCAGTTATCCAAGCTTCAGCAGCACTCATCGCATCTGGTAGTGCAGCAGCGTCTGTACCACCTGCTTGTGCCATATCTGGACGACCACCACCTTTACCGCCAACTTGTTGAGCAACAAAGTTAACCAATTCACCAGCCTTAACTTGGCCAGTTAAATCCTTCGTCACGCCTGCAATTAAGCCAACTTTATCATCAGCCACATTACCTAATAAGATAATACCGCTACCGATTTGGTTTTTAAGCTCATCAACCATACCACGTAGTGCTTTGTTATCGGCACCATCTAATTGGCTGAGTAATACCTTAATACCTGAGATTTCTTTAACTTGGTTAATCAAGCTCGCTCCCGCTTGTGAAGCTAGCTTGTCTTTAAGCTGTTGAATTTCTTTTTCTAATTGCTTCGCTTTCGCTTGGCTTTCAGAGATCTTTTGCTCATATTGCCCATTTTGTGCTTCAATCGCATCCAGTGCAGCTTCACCGGTTACCGCTTCAATACGACGAATACCAGCTGCAATACCACTTTCAGATGTAATCTTGAATAAGCCAATATCACCGGTATTTGAAGCATGAATACCACCACACAGTTCCGTTGAGAAATCACCCATTGATAATACGCGAACTTCATCATCGTACTTCTCACCAAACAAGGCCATTGCACCTTTTTGTTTGGCAGACTCGATATCCATGATATTCGTTTCAACAACATGGTTGCGACGTACTTGTTGGTTCACCAAACGCTCAACTTCACGTAATTCTGTAGTAGTTACCGCTTCAAGATGTGAAAAGTCAAAACGTAAGTTCTCTGCTCGTACTAAAGAGCCTTTTTGCGTCACGTGCTCACCCAGTACTTTACGTAGTGCTGCGTGTAATAAGTGAGTTGCTGAGTGATTTAAAGTAATAGCATTGCGACGCTCTGCATCAACTTGAGCAGTAGTCTTATCTGATTTCGCCATTACACCTTCAAGCAACTTGCCGTGATGCGCGATAGCATTACCGAGCTTTTGAGTATCTTGTACTTCAAATAAGCCTGAATCGGTTTTAAGAGTACCAGCATCACCACATTGACCACCCGATTCTGCATAGAAAGGTGTTTCACCCAAAATAATGATGGCTTCGGTACCGGCACTGATACTATCAACCTCTTCGCCTTCAACGAAAATTTCACTAATTGAGCTTTCACCGGTTACACCGCTATAACCGCAAAAGTCAGTGTCAACATCTGTTTTAATCACTTTATTGTAATCAGTACCAAATTGACCCGCTTCACGCGCACGTTGACGCTGAACTTCCATCGCTTTTTCAAAGCCATCTTCATCAATCTCGACATTACGTTCGCGCGCCACATCATTGGTCAAATCTGCTGGGAAGCCGTAAGTATCGTAAAGTTTAAATACCGTTTCGCCATCAAGCACTTTCTCACCTTGCTGTGAGTCGATTGCATCAATCGCTTCATTTAAAATTGTCATACCGCGATCTAGAGTACGGGCAAAGTTTTCTTCTTCAATACGCAATACCTTTTCAACTACAGGCTGCTGTTTTTTCAGCTCGTCACCAGCGGTTCCCATTACCTCGGCCAATTTACCCACTAGTTTATAGAAGAAAGTACCTTGAGCGCCAAGCTTGTTACCGTGACGTACTGCACGACGGATAATACGGCGAAGTACATAACCGCGACCTTCATTAGATGGCATTACACCGTCAACGATCAAGAATGAACATGAACGAATATGATCTGCCACTACTCGTAATGATTGATTGTCGAGATCTTCTGTACCGATCACTTCTGCTGCAGCTTTGATCAATGTTTGGAATACGTCGATTTCATAATTCGAGTGCACGCCTTGCATGATGGCAGAGATACGCTCGATTCCCATGCCCGTATCAACAGAAGGCTTAGGAAGCGGCTCCATTGTACCGTCAGCATGGCGGTTAAATTGCATGAAGACGTTGTTCCAGATCTCGATAAAACGGTCACCGTCTTCTTCAGGTGTCCCCGGACGTCCGCCCCAAATATGCTCACCGTGATCATAGAAGATTTCTGTACAAGGACCACAAGGACCCGTGTCACCCATTTGCCAGAAATTATCTGACTCGTAAGCTTTACCACCCTTTTTATCCCCAATGCGTACGATACGATCAGCTGGAATACCTATTTCTTTATTCCAAATTTCAAACGCTTCATCATCGGTTTCGTAAACAGTAACCAATAACTTTTCTTTCGGAAGTTGTAATACTTCAGTTAAGAATTCCCACGCATAAGCAATTGCATCATGCTTGAAGTAGTCACCAAAGCTGAAGTTACCTAGCATTTCAAAAAAGGTATGGTGACGCGCAGTAAAACCAACATTTTCTAAATCGTTATGCTTACCACCAGCACGTACACAGCGTTGAGCGGTTGTTGCACGGGTATAGTTGCGTTTTTCTGCACCTAGAAAACAATCTTTAAATTGGTTCATCCCTGCATTGGTAAATAGCAAGGTTGGATCATTAGCTGGAACTAATGAAGAACTATCAACAATTTGGTGTCCTTTACTTTCAAAGAACGATAGGAACGCGCGGCGAACCTCATCTGTGCTCATGTACATGCAATTCTTCCGGAAATATTCGAGGTATAATTGTCGGCCATTGTAATGGATGACGACTCGTTAGTAAAACAAGTTGCTGTAGGGGTTTATTGATTATTTGAGAGTATTGAGTGGGTATATGCAAAAGCGATTAATCTTCATCATCAAAACTCGATAAAGCATATTGTATTTGGTCAAAGTCAAAGCCACGATATTGCAAAAAACGGACCTGTTTAGCGTAAGCTTTTTGATCGACAGCTTTTTGGCCTTTAAACTTTTTTTCCGCCGTTTCTTTTGCCAGTTCAAACCAATCTTGTGGCTCTTCATCAAACGCTAACTCAATAGTATGGTCAGCAACTTGCTTCATTGACAACTCTTGTTGAATTCGACGCTTACCGTGACCTTTGTAAACATGCTGCCTAACTTGGCTTTTTGCATAGCGAAGGTCATCCATCCAACCATTAGAGATGCAATACTCTAGTGCTTGATTAATTTCTTGCTCTTCAAACTCTTTTAACATTAACTTTTGCTTTAATTCAAACTCTCCATGATCTCGTCGACTAAGCAACTGCACGGCAACTTCTCGCGCTGAGAGTTTCATTTTTTTTCGATACATGGAAAACCATCTAAATTAAGAACTAGGTCTTTGTCACAAAGATATACCCGAAGTAATTGGAGTTGCAGTAAGGCGAGAAGTGAATGAGACCCCACAAGTTTCGCTTGTCTAAATGATTAGGGTGAATGAACACCGTCAACAAAGCTGCAGCTTCAAGTACTATGGGTATAGGTAATAAAAAGCCCTACGCAACTGGTAGGGCTCAATTTTATCTATCGGTTAAATCGGTAAATTAAAACTCATCACCAGATTCAACTTCAGCAGCTTCTTGTAGTTCTTCTTCTGCAACCACAGGTGCTAATAGCATTTCACGAAGTTTAGTATCAATTTCTTGTGCAATCGCTGGATTTTCACGTAAGTAGTTGCAAGAGTTTGCTTTACCTTGGCCAATTTTATCACCTTGGTAGCTGTACCATGCGCCTGCTTTCTCTACTAACTTGTTTTTCACACCTAGGTCGATTAACTCACCTTCACGGTTAAAGCCTTTACCATAAAGAATTTGTGTTTCAGCTTGTTTAAACGGTGCCGCAATCTTGTTCTTAACAACCTTAATACGTGTTTCGTTACCAACCACTTCGTCACCATCTTTTATCGCACCAGTACGGCGGATATCAAGACGAACAGAGGCGTAGAATTTTAATGCATTACCACCAGTTGTGGTTTCAGGTGAACCAAACATCACACCAATCTTCATACGAATTTGGTTAATGAAGATACACATACAGTTAGATTGTTTTAGATTACCTGTAAGTTTACGCATTGCTTGAGAAAGCATACGCGCTTGAAGCCCCATGTGGCTATCGCCCATTTCACCTTCAATTTCTGCTTTCGGAGTTAATGCTGCTACAGAATCGACAACCAAAACGTCAATCGCACCAGAGCGTGCTAACGCATCACAGATTTCAAGCGCTTGCTCACCAGTATCTGGCTGAGAAACTAATAACTCATCGATATTTACGCCTAATTTCTTCGCGTAAATTGGGTCTAGTGCATGCTCCGCATCAACGAATGCACAGGTTTTGCCCGAGCGTTGCGCAGCCGCAATTAATTCTAAGGTTAATGTTGTTTTACCAGAACTTTCAGGACCGTATACTTCTACAATACGTCCCATTGGTAAACCACCCGCACCCAATGCGATATCCAAAGCAAGAGAACCTGTAGAAATAGTTTCTACGTCCATAGTGCGGTTGTCACCCAATTTCATAATTGAGCCTTTACCAAATTGTTTTTCGATTTGGCCAAGTGCCGCTGCTAGAGCCTTTTGTTTGTTCTCGTCCATTCTAATTCCACCTATCAGATGCGTTAAACTTGTTCTTGTAAAGATGGGGTCATTATACTGTTTGTTTGTACAGTGTCCACACCTGTGTATGATTTTTTTACTTTTAAATCTTTTACAACGAATTTATTCCGTTTTGTCCAGCATATCTTCTAAATGTTCTAATGCATGCCAACAAGCTTGTAGCCGAACTTCCTCACGATTACCACTAAAATGCATGGTTTCGATTTCGAGCTCGCCTTGTGAATTCGCCCAGCCAAAGCAAACCGTACCAACCGGCTTTTCATCACTACCACCAGAAGGCCCTGCGATACCACTCACCGATATCGAAAATGTCCCCCTTGAATGTTGCAAAGCACCAAGTGCCATTTCTTTAACTGTCTGCTCACTAACCGCACCATGTTCTAACAAAGTAGTTTCGGAAACATCCAACATTTCCATTTTAGCTTCATTACTATAAGTGACAAAGGCACGATCAAACCAGGAAGAACTTCCAGAGGCATCAGTTATTGCCGTTGCGATTCCTCCACCCGTGCATGATTCAGCGGTCACTAATACTTGCGATTGCTGCTTTAGCTTAATGCCAACTCGTTTACTAAGAATATGTAATTCCGATAAATTCATGCTCAGCTCTCTTTTCTTTGTCATTCATTTTTGTGACGTTACTTAACTTTTTTGTTGTAATTCATTGTTAGAAATCACACCTAGATAATTTAACAACTCTTTCACAATAAGTTTCACTCTATACTCAATCAGTTGTCTTTATAACGAGAAAGGGAAGTGACCATGTTAAAGAAATTTGCTAAACAAACCCTAGTCGCAGTATCACTTGCGGTTTCAATCCCCGTTTTTGCAGCTAGCTATACAATAGGAACCGGTAGCCAGAGCGGTACATACTACCCACTTGGAGGCATTTTAGCCAAAATCTGGAGTGAGAATATTGATGATTTTGATATGCGCGCCGAAGTGACCGCTGCATCAGTTGAAAACACTATCAAGGTTGCAACGGGTAAACAACTCGTTGGTATTGCTCAAGGTAACGTGGTTCTACAAGCCAATGAAGGGGTAAAACCATTCCCAAGAAAGATGGATGTCTCAGTTCTGTTTGCACTTTATCCAAATGCGGTTCAGTTTATGGTGCCAGCTGACTCTGATATTCACTCAATTAGCGATCTAAAAGGTAAACGTATTTCTCTAGGTGCACCAGGTTCGGGTACACGCGTTAGTTCAGTCAATATTTTAAGTACACTAGGTATTAATGAGAGTGACGTAAAACCTCAATCACTAAACTATACAGCGACAACCAATGCGCTCGCCAATGGTCAAATTGATGCTGGCGTGATCGTAGGTAGCTTAGGAGTTGGTGCGATTACTGAATTAGCGCTAACACGTAATATTCGTATTTTGTCTTTTAGCGAAGATGACATGCAAAAGATCATTGCTGCCAACCCATCTTATCAACCATTAGAGGCGCCAGCTGAAACCTATAAAAACGTACCGGCATTTACTACACCAGCAGTATGGAATGTTCTGGTCGTAAATAAGAATATGCCACAAGAACAAGCTTATGAAATGACTAAAGTCGCGTTTGATAACATGAAGAAAATTCGCCAAGTGGTTGGTGTCACTAAATTCACAACACTTGAGAATATGAACAAACTATCCGGCATTGCACTACACCCTGGTGCACAGCAATACCTTGACGAGCAAATGAAAAAATAACTCTACCTTGGTATTTGAAGCGGCATGTTGCTATTGCCGCTTATTTATTCACTATACCCAAGTGAATTCAAGGTGCATGTTTCAGCAACTTGAAGTCACTTGGGTATATAACCCTGTTTTTTCATACGGAGTTTGAAATGACACAATCCAAACCGCTTAGCCAAACCGTCACTGATGGGTTTGTCTATTTTGCTGCGGCGGTCGCTGTTGGCTTATCTGTTTTTCAAGTATGGCAAGGTCTTCAACCCACTTTATCTGCTCCTATTTTTCGACCTATTCACTTAGCTTGGATCCTAACTTTAGCTTTCTTACTCTACCCACTGCTCAAACCCGACAATAAACCGATTGGGCTTTATTTATGCTCACGTCTGATTGATATTGTGTTCATTGTGGCGACTTGCTGGGCCACTTATCAAATCAGTATTTTTGACTACGATGACATCAGCTTTTTACTGGATGGCTTACAACCAATCGACCAACTCGCGGGCGTGATTTTAATCGTCGCACTTTTAGAAGCCACTCGCCGTACCGTAGGTTTTGTTATGGTGTTTATCGCGGGGTTATTTTTAGCCTACGCTTTCTTTGGCGACGCCCTACCAGCAGGTGTTGCTAGTAAAGGTTTTTCACTTGAAGAAGTGATCCGCTTTCATATTTTCTCTACCAATGGTGTATTCGGTGCCCCACTTGCGATTGCCGCTGGGGTCGTGTTTATGTTTGTATTATTTGGCGCATTTTTACAGGTTACTGGGGCTGGGCAATTTTTTATTGATGCCGCCTTTGCAATTGCTGGAAAATACAGAGGTGGTCCGGCCAAGGCGAGTGTTTTGGCTTCCGCTGCACTCGGTTCAATTTCGGGATCTGCGATTGCCAATACTGTAACAACCGGTGCTTTAACTATTCCCATGATGAAAAAACTCGGCTATAAACCGGAGCAAGCAGCCGGCATAGAAGCGGCGGCATCAACGGGTGGGCAAATAATGCCACCAGTGATGGGAGCTGGTGCATTTGTGATGGCGCAATTTACCGGCATTCCATACAGCGACATTTTATTGGTTTCGATTGCCCCTGCGATTCTATACTTTGTAAGCACCCTGCTTTATGTGCACTTAATGGCCTGCAGACTTGGACTTCAAGGTATGAGTGTCACAGATAAAATCGGCGTGGTAATGAAAAATGGCTGGCATTTCTTAGTACCTCTGGTCTTCATTACTACCTTGTTATTGATGAGCTACTCACCAGTGTTAGTTGGCATCGCTGGATGTGCCGCGATTTTAGTGGCGGCGATGTTAAGAAAACACAGTCGTATTACTTTCCCTGTTTTTCTGCAAGGCCTCAAAGAAGGCGCTATTTCGGCAGTTCCGATTTCAATTGCCTGTGCCACTGCAGGAATTGTCGTTGGTGTGGTTGGTCAAACGGGTATAGGGTTGCAATTTACTCAGTTCTTAATTGCTTTATCTGGCGGCTACTTATGGTCTGCATTAGGTTTAATCGCAATTGCCGCGGTGATCTTAGGGATGGGACTTCCTGTAACCGCAGCTTATATCGTATTGTCTGTGATGGCGGTACCTGCGCTCAATGATTTTGGTTTAGGACTATTAACCGCACACATGATCGTATTTTGGTTATCCCAAACCTCCAACGTCACTCCTCCTATTGCATTAGCCGCTTTTGCGGGAGCAGGAATTGCTGGAGCCTCGCCAATGAAGTCTGCCATTCAAGCATTCAAACTGGCGCAAGGCTTCTTTATTATTCCAGCAATGATGGCTTTCTCTGGCTTAATTTGGCTTGATGGTGAACTCACTCACTTTTTTATTGGCGTAATCACCACATTAGGTCTGATCTTTGCTTTTGCTGGAGGGATCGAGGGACGCTTAGCTAAACCATTAAATGCTATTGAACGTAGTTTATTACTGATTCTTGCACTAGGAATCTTATTTACCGACGATATTTATCGCTTAGCTTGTATTGCTTTGGTCGCGGTAATTATGCTGCTCAATGCCAAGCGAATAGAGCCAACCCTGTCTTAAACTAGGTATAAAAACGATAAAACAAACAATACTGGCCCATTTCAACTCGAACTGGGCCATTTTCATTGCTTTCTATGGATATGAAAAATATCATGTTCGGCTATTACTTATTCCCAAAGTTATTGAAGTGACCACTTCAAATACAATGGGTATTGATACTTCAATACAACTGTTTCAACACAACCTCGGGTGGTAAGCGTGGCCAAATCAGAAACTCATACTCCAATGATGCAGCAGTACTTGCGTTTAAAAGCAGAAAATCCAGATATTTTACTGTTTTACCGTATGGGCGATTTCTATGAATTATTCTACGATGATGCCAAACGTGCTTCACAATTATTAGATATATCATTAACTAAACGCGGCGCTTCTGCTGGCGAACCTATTCCGATGGCAGGCGTTCCTTTTCACGCCGTTGAAGGCTACCTAGCCAAATTAGTTCAGCTTGGGGAATCCGTGGCAATTTGTGAACAAGTTGGTGACCCTGCCACCAGCAAAGGCCCAGTTGAACGTAAAGTGGTGCGCATTGTCACACCAGGAACTGTCACCGATGAAGCGTTATTACCTGAACGTATTGATAACTTAGTTGCTGCAATTTACCAGCAAGATGAAAAATTTGGCTATGCTACTTTAGATATGACGTCTGGTCGTTTTCAATTATGTGAACCTCAAACCCTAGAGGCGATGCAAGCAGAACTGCAACGAACCTCGCCGAAAGAGCTATTATATCCAGAAGATTTACAAGCCATGTCTTTGCTTGAAAAATCAAAAGGCCAACGCCGCCGCCCTATTTGGGAGTTTGAACTTAATACCGCCAAGCAACAGCTTAATATGCAATTTGGTACCAAAGATCTCGTTGGTTTTGGAGTTGAACATGCCAAGCTTGGTTTATGCGCTGCTGGCTGTTTGATTCAATATGTTAAAGATACTCAGCGTACCGCTTTACCACATATCCGCTCTTTGACGTTTGATCGCCAAGATGACTCGGTGATCTTAGATGCTGCAACTCGTCGTAATTTAGAAATTACCCATAATTTAGCCGGTGGAACCGATAATACGCTTGCAGAAGTGCTAGATAAAACCGCGACTCCAATGGGTAGCCGCATGTTCAAACGTTGGTTGCATCAACCAATGCGCAATAACGACGCGCTTAATCAGCGCCTTGATGCTATTACTGAAATTAAAGACAACGCCTACTTTTCGGAGCTAAATCCTAGCTTAAAAAGCATTGGAGATATTGAACGTATTTTAGCTCGTTTAGCTCTACGCTCGGCTCGCCCACGAGACTTAGCTCGCTTACGTAATGCCATGCAACAGTTGCCAGAATTAAGCAGTATTACGCAAAATTTCGAACACCATCATCTACAAAAACTGGCTAAAGCTTGCTTACCAATGGATGAGATCTGTTCATTACTCGAACGTGCTATCAAAGAAAATCCACCTGTAGTGATCCGAGATGGTGGAGTGTTGGCTGAAGGGTATCATGCGGAATTAGATGAACTTCGTAACTTAGCCGATGGCGCTACTGAATACCTCGACAAAATGGAAGCAGAAGAGCGCGAACGTCACGGTATTGATAGTTTAAAGGTGGGTTATAACAATGTGCATGGCTTCTTCATTCAAGTCAGCCGAGGACAAAGTCATTTAGTACCACCTCATTATGTTCGTCGTCAGACTTTAAAAAATGCTGAGCGCTACATTATTCCAGAATTAAAAGAACATGAAGATAAAGTACTTAATTCAAAATCAAAAGCTCTAGCGTTAGAGAAACGTTTGTGGGAAGAATTATTTGATTTATTAATGCCGCACCTAGAGCGCTTACAAGAACTGGCCGCCTCTTTATCTCAATTAGACGTATTACAAAATCTTGCTGAACGAGCTGATTCGCTTAACTATTGTCGCCCAACACTAACTGATAACGCTGAGCTCCATATTGATGCAGGGCGCCACCCAGTAGTTGAGCAAGTGCTGGATGTGCCATTTATTGCCAACCCAGTAGAGCTAAATGCTAAGCGCCAAATGCTGATTATTACCGGCCCAAACATGGGTGGTAAATCGACTTATATGCGTCAAACGGCATTGATTGCTTTATTGGCCCATATTGGTAGTTATGTTCCAGCGGACGCGGCAACCATAGGCTCGATTGATCGCATCTTCACTCGAATTGGCGCGCAAGACGATCTGGCATCTGGCCGCTCGACTTTCATGGTAGAAATGACAGAAACCGCCAATATCTTGCATAACGCGACTAAAAACAGCTTAGTACTAATGGATGAAATTGGTCGCGGTACCAGTACTTATGATGGCCTGTCATTGGCATGGGCCAGTGCCGATTGGTTAGCCACCAAGATAAAAGCAATGACGTTATTTGCTACGCATTACTTTGAATTAACTGAACTGCCAAACCAAATTGATCATCTTGCAAATGTGCATTTAGATGCCATTGAGCACGGTGATAGCATTGCCTTTATGCACGCAGTTCAAGAAGGTGCAGCGAGTAAATCATACGGTTTAGCAGTGGCAGGATTGGCCGGCGTACCGAAATCGGTGATCAAACAAGCCCAAGCTAAATTACAACAACTTGAAGCACTCGGGCATCAAAAAGCCGGTAATGAAA
The DNA here is from genome assembly GCF_002218005.2 of Vibrio algivorus. Taxonomy (GTDB): domain Bacteria; phylum Pseudomonadota; class Gammaproteobacteria; order Enterobacterales; family Vibrionaceae; genus Vibrio; species Vibrio algivorus. The sequence continues at coordinate 597,646 of NZ_AP018678.1, read as the reverse complement.
CGACCGAGCTTAACTCAGCAACCAAAGCCGTTGTGACCGAGCAACAATTGAGTTTAATCCCTGAATTGAGCGAAGTGGAACACGCTTTGGAAAACATAAACCCTGATGACATGAGCCCAAGAGAAGCATTGGATGCCTTATACCGACTTAAGAGCTTAATGGCCTAGGAAAAGCAAAGTTGAATTTCGTTTATCAATATATAAATAACGTCATATTCCGTACATGAGCCTAGGCGAAGAAGATACCGAATCTCCTACTGCATGTTGAGACTCAAATTGTGGTAGAAGATCCTGAACTGCGCTCCTACGTCGCTTTTCAGGATGACGTTTTTGCTAATAATTTATTCACCTGAAACTAGGTACTCGCTTTTTTCGAGATACGAGCCACGAACATACTTCTTCTAGGAACTAGCAACTAGCAACTAAGTACTAGGAACTTTACCAACAAAACAAAAGGGAAGCCCCAGTAGCTTCCCTTTATCAAGTTAATGACGATTTAAATCATTCGTAATCCGCGTCGAACAAAGATTCCATGCTCAAACCTTGTTTCATTAAGATCTCTCTTAAACGACGTAGACCTTCTACTTGGATCTGACGAACTCGTTCACGAGTTAAATTAATTTCACGGCCAACCTCTTCCAAAGTAGATGGCTCATAGCCTAAAAGACCAAAGCGGCGTGCCAAAACTTCTTTTTGCTTCGGGTTAAGCTCATCTAACCAATCAATCAACGACGACTTGATATCGTTATCTTGTGTCGAGAATTCAGGATCAGAGTTATGAATATCAGGAATGATGTCCAGCAACGCTTTATCGCCATCCCCGCCAATAGGTGTATCAACTGAACTTACACGCTCATTCAAACGAAGCATTTTGCTAACATCTTCCACTGGTTTATCGAGTTGGAAAGCAATTTCTTCTGCAGTGGGTTCATGATCTAGCTTTTGTGCTAATTCACGAGCAGTACGCAAATAGATATTCAGCTCTTTCACGACATGGATAGGCAACCTAATGGTGCGTGTTTGATTCATTAAAGCTCGTTCGATGGTCTGACGAATCCACCAAGTAGCATAAGTTGAAAAACGGAAACCACGTTCTGGGTCAAATTTTTCTACCGCACGGATCAGACCTAAATTCCCTTCTTCAATCAGGTCAAGTAGTGCTAAGCCACGGCTGTTATAACGGCGAGAAATCTTAACGACGAGGCGTAAGTTACTTTCAATCATACGCTTGCGTGCTGCTGCATCACCGCGAAGTGCTCGTCGAGCATAAAGTACTTCTTCTTCTGCCGTTAAGAGTGGAGAAAAACCGATTTCACTAAGATAAAGCTGAGTCGCATCAAGGCTTTTGGCCGAAACTTCATACTCTTCTTTTGCTTCTGTTTTTTGTGAAACCGCTTCGGCTTCAAGAGCCTCAACATCAAATTCAGAATCATCGATGTCGTTTATTTTGGTTACTGCATTGCTGATACTCATAAGCGCCTCCCCTTGGCGAATAAAGTTTTAGCAAGACATAACAACTTAATATGTCATTATTGTAAGTCACTTTATTTCAAGATAGCTCTAGTCCAAGTAGCTTTCTGGATTCACTGACTTACCTTTGTATCGAATTTCGAAGTGTAGTCGAACACTATTGGTGCCCGTACTTCCCATCGATGCAATTTTCTGGCCAGCTTTTACAGACTGACCTTCTGTTATCAATAAACTATCGTTATGGGCATAAGCACTGAGATACTCATCATTATGTTTAATAATAATCAAGTTCCCATAACCTCGAAGTGCATTACCAGCATACACCACAACACCTGCTGCAGTAGATACTACGTCCTGTCCTCGTTGCCCTGCGATATCTATCCCTTTGTTACCTTGGTCACCGACTGAGAACTTGCTAATTACTCGTCCTTTTGTTGGCCACACCCAGCGTTCTACCTTGTCATTACTCGATGTCGATTGTGTGACAGGTTTATTATTATTTTGTGTTGCTTGGGGTTCAACATACTCCTTTGGTTGTGATTTCACAACTGGGGAAGTATTCTGTTTTTGTGCCACTTTAGTCGTAGAGGTTGAAGCTACTAGGCTATCTCCAGCTCCCGTACCATCAAATGCTGGCGGGATGTAAACCGGACGCCATAAGTTTAATTTTTGACCTGGATGAATGGTATAAGGAGGCTTTAAATGGTTGAAGCTAATGATGTCATTAACATTTTTATCTGCCAGATAAGAAATTAAATAAACCGAATCACCTTTTTCAACGACGTAATAGCTCCCTTTATAGCTACCACGATCATTTTTAGCAGGATTTAATGAACACGCAGCTAAAAAAGTGAGAAAAAACAAAGCAATTAGTGCATTTCTTATCGACAACAACCTGAGTACCTTTCGTTTATTAGGCCAAATCGCCCGCGATTAGAGGAACAAAGCGAACGACTTCTACCAAAGTAGAAATACACTCTCCTGCTTTTTTTTCGATTTTTATCAATTCTTGATGCTCATCACCTATTGGCACAACCAAAACACCGCCTTCGGCTAATTGTGCAACTAGAGGCTGTGGAAGATGAGAAGCCGCCGCAGTAACAATAATCGCATCAAAGGGACCTTTCGATGGCCAACCTTGCCAGCCATCACCATGCTTAGTTGAGACATTGTAAATATCTAAATGTTTCAAACGACGCTTCGCATCCCATTGTAATGATTTAATGCGCTCTATTGAATAAACATGGTCAACCATTTTTGATAATACGGCGGTTTGGTAACCCGATCCCGTGCCAACTTCTAGTACTCGACTATTGGGCTTTAAATTCAATAGTTCTGTCATTTTTGCCACTATATAAGGCTGAGAGATTGTTTGACCGGCCCCAATAGGCAACGCATTATTATCATAGGCCTGATGACGCATAGCTTCAGATAAAAAGTACTCGCGGGGTAAGCTTCTCATTACCTCCAAAAGTTGGGGATCTTTGATGCCTTTATTCTGTAAAATAGAGACCAGTTGATCTGCTTTTATATTCTTCATTATTGCCTGTAATGTTTATTTTGGGCTAACCCAGTGCTTCATTTTTTCTATCGCTTCATGTGCCGTAAGATCAACGCGTAATGGTGTTATCGACACTTCACCTTTTTCTATAGTATAGAAATCGGTGCCTTCACCAGCATCCGCTTCTTTTCCCGGAGGACCAAGCCAGTAGATATCGGCGCCACGGGGATCTTTTTGCTTAATCATATCTTCCGCATGATGGCGAGCTCCAAGTCTAGTAACTCGAGTCGCACCAAGCTGATCTAGTGATAAATCAGGGACGTTAACGCTGATCAAGTGATTAGCAGGAACGGGATTCTTCACATGCTGCAAAACCAGATCTTTAGCAATTTGTGCCGCAGTATCAAAATGGGTTTTCCCTACCAGAGAAATCGCTATCGATTGAACTCCCAGAAAATGTCCTTCCATCGCAGCTGCAACAGTACCGGAATACAGCACATCATCACCTAGGTTTGCACCATGATTGATCCCTGAAACCACTAAATCGGGCATATCTGATTTTAATAACTCATTTAAAGCAAAATGAACGCAGTCAGTCGGAGTACCTTGTACTGAATATACATTAGGGCGAACTTGTGTCACACGAAGTGGTGTTTCTAATGTTAATGAATTTGAAGCGCCAGATCGATTACGATCCGGTGCAACTATGATGATCTCAGCGATCTCTGACAACACGTCAGCCAAAGTATTAATCCCTTGAGCATTTACACCATCATCGTTGCTTAATAGTATTTTCATTATTCTTCCTTGCTAAATGAAGTATTAGTGGTTGTCGATTAACTTTCGTAGACACGCTCGACTTCAACCGCATCGGCTACTTCTCTTAAAATCGAGGTAGCAAAGCACCCTGCCGGTAGAGAAAAAGATACGACTACATCACTGCTATCAACTTGCCAGCTCATATTATTGGCTTTTAATCCCACCACACGGCGATCATGGCGCATACGATTACCACGGATAAGCTTCATCAAATCTTCTTCAGCATCTAAGAATTGATTTTCAAGTTTCTGTGCTAATCCTTGGGTTGGAAGAGCATTATCTCCCGCCAATGCTGACGTTAAAAATACACTGCCTTGTTCAAGCTGAGATTGTAATGATTCTAGCGAATCCTCTTCTACTGATAGTATTTCGCCTTGAGTGTTTTGAACTAAATCGCCCTCAATTAGCTGGTTAAACAAGCCATTTTCAATTCGATGAGACAAGATATGATTGAAAATCCAAGAGCGTGCGGTAGACAAATACATACTACGTTTATTTTGGTTACGAGTACGCACATTATCACGCCCCCAACGACGAGCTTCCGCTAAGTTATTGCCATCACGGCCAAAACGTTGTGAACCGTAGTAGTTTGGTACACCACTTTGTTTGATCTTTTCCAAACGTTCAACCACATCATCAATATTCGTCACATCAACCAGACGAATCACGAACTGATTACCAACCAAATCACCTGGACGAAGTTTTTTATTATGACGAGCGGTCTCAAGCACTTTAATACTTGGGTACTGTTGCTCTAAAGCTTTAGCGTCAAAACTCATATCCGGCTTTGGTAGGTGCACGCTTAACCATTGCTCAGTTACGGCATGGCGATCTTTTAAACCTGCCCAGCCAACATTTTTCGATGGCACGCCGCACAATCTTGCGATTTCATTGGCAACAAAGGTCGTGTTTTCACCTTGCTTACGAATTCGCACCATCAAGTGTTCGCCGTCACCAGAAAATTCAAAACCAAGATCTTCAATAACTTGAAAATCCTCCGCTTTAGATTTTAGTTTGGCTTGAGCAGCAGGTTTACCTAGTAAGTATGCAAATGACGCTAAAATATCAGTCATGAATTGAGATCTTTTTATTTGTAAAAATTATTGGCGAACGATTAAAGCAACCGCTTCGCATGCAATGCCTTCTTTACGACCAGTAAAACCCAGCTTTTCAGTGGTGGTCGCTTTAACATTAATATTATCAATATCGGTTTCTAAATCGGCAGAGATAGCTTCTCGCATGCTTTGAATAAATGGCAACATTTTGGGTGCTTGCGCAATAATAGTGACATCAGCATTACCCAGTACGTAACCTTTTTGTTTAACAAAGCGATACACTTCTCGTAGTAAAGCTCGGCTATCTGCACCTTTCCACTTATCATCAGTATCTGGAAAATGTTTACCAATATCTCCAGCTGCAATTGCACCAAGCAAAGCATCGGTCAATGCATGCAGCGCAACATCACCATCAGAATGAGCAATTAGACCTTGTTCGTAAGGAATGGCGACACCACCAATGATGACTGGGCCTTCACCACCAAATTTATGCACGTCAAAACCATGACCAATTCGAATCATTACATTACCTATTATTTATTTACGCTGAGATAGGAAAAATTCCGCTAGAGCTAAATCTTCAGGCTGAGTGACTTTAAGATTATCGGAGCGACCTTGAACTAATAAGGGTTGGTAACCTGATAACTCCATTGCTGAGGCTTCATCAGTAATAACCTTTTGATTGATTAATCCATCGACTAAAGCTGATTTTAGTTCAATAAGCGGAAAAAGCTGCGGCGTTAATGCGTGCCATAATTGACTACGATCGACAGTTTGTTCAATGGTATTCAAACCATTTTGCGCGCAAGAACGTTTCATAGTGTCACGTACTGGCGCCGCTAAAATGCCACCGCGATGCGCTTGCTGACACTGATTAATTAATTTATTGATGTCATCATGAGTCAAGCAAGGACGCGCAGCATCATGTACCATCACCCAAGAGTATTGCTCAGCATGATATTGAGATAAATAGTTCAAACCAGACAAAACTGAGTCAACACGCTCTTGTCCGCCCACGACTCGGATAACATTATCAACCTGAGCGAGGGACAATTCAGAGAAATATTCATCCCCTTCACTCACTGCAATCACTACCAGTTCAATTTTCGGGTGTGATAATAAATTGTCGACGGTATGCTCAAGAATGGTTTTATCATGCAGTGACAAATACTGCTTGGGGTGATTGGTTTGCATGCGTTTACCAACCCCAGCGGCTGGCACCACGACAGCAAACTTCTGTGGAAAATCAATCATGATTACTTATCATCAGAGTTAAACGTAGTATTGGCTTCTGAATCATCACCAATAATTCGATAAAAAGTTTCACCATTTTTGATCATGCCCAATTCATGACGAGCACGCTCTTCAATAGCATCTAACCCTTGGCGTAAATCATCAATCTCTGCAAACATCAGATGATTACGCTTTTTCAAACTGTTATTCACTTCTTGTTGCACCGCAATATCAGAATGCACTGCTTGATAATCAAGAATGCCATTCTTACCGAAAAATAAATCATATTGCAGAGTTGCCAAGATAGCGATGAGCGCTAAAGTAAATATTCTCATCATCGACTCACTATCAAATAATTGCGCTAATGATACCTTATTCATAACAGCGGATCATGATTAAAAATAGATGGTTCCTAGTTTCGAGTTCCTAAGATCAAAAAAATCCCCGCCGAAGCGAGGATTTCAAAGTATCAATCAAACGAATTCAATGACGAATTATTGACCTTTAACTTCTTTAAGACCGTTGAAAGGAGCTTTAGCACCTAGAGCTTCTTCGATACGGATAAGTTGGTTGTACTTAGCAACACGGTCAGAACGGCTCATAGAACCAGTTTTGATTTGGCCTGCAGCAGTACCTACCGCTAGATCAGCGATAGTTGCATCTTCAGTTTCGCCAGAACGGTGAGAGATTACTGCTGTGTAACCTGCATCTTTAGCCATCTTAATTGCAGCTAGAGTCTCAGTTAGAGAACCGATTTGGTTGAATTTGATTAGGATAGAGTTAGCAACACCCATTTCGATACCTTTTGCAAGGATCTTAGTGTTAGTAACGAATAGGTCATCACCTACTAGTTGAAGTTTGTTACCTAGTAGTTCAGTTTGGTGCTTGAAGCCATCCCAATCTGATTCGTCAAGACCGTCTTCGATAGATACGATTGGGTATTGGTTAGCTAGGTCAGCTAGGTAGTGGTTGAACTCTTCAGAAGTGAAGATTTTACCTTCGCCTTTCATGTTGTAGTTGCCTGCTTCTTTGTCGTAGAACTCAGATGCTGCACAGTCCATCGCTAGAGTTACGTCTTTACCAAGAACGTAGCCAGCTTGCTCAACCGCTTCTTTGATTGCAGCTAGTGCAGCAGCGTTTGATTCTAGGTTAGGAGCGAAACCACCTTCATCACCAACTGCAGTGCTTAGGCCTTTAGCTTTAAGAACTTTAGCTAGGTTATGGAATACTTCTGCGCCGATGCGTAGAGCTTCTTTGATTGTTTTCGCGCCAACTGGTTGAATCATGAATTCTTGGATATCAACGTTGTTATCAGCGTGCTCACCACCGTTGATGATGTTCATCATTGGTAGAGGCATAGAGAATACGCCTGGAGTGCCGTTTAGCTCAGCGATGTGCTCGAACAAAGGCATACCTTTAGCCGCTGCAGCAGCTTTTGCGTTTGCTAGAGAAACAGCAAGGATTGCGTTAGCACCGAAGTTAGATTTGTTTTCTGTGCCGTCTAAATCGATCATTACTTGGTCGATTGCAGCTTGGTCTTTAGCGTCTTTACCCACTAGAGCAGTAGCGATTGCACCGTTTACTGCTTCGATAGCTTTAAGAACACCTTTACCTAGGAAACGTGATTTGTCGCCGTCACGTAATTCAAGAGCTTCACGAGAACCTGTTGATGCGCCAGATGGAGCAGCAGCCATACCTACAAAGCCACCTTCTAGGTGTACTTCAGCTTCTACTGTTGGGTTACCACGTGAATCGATGATTTCGCGACCTAGAACTTTAACGATCTTAGACATTGATGTTTCCTCTCGTTCAATTTAAATATAAATGTCAATTTAATGGGTAGTCGCACAACTAAAGCCACTACCCGTATCCCTTTTACATCTTACTTTCAAATTATTTCTAATTAGATCTTTTGCTAATTAGATTAGCTGCCAAAGGCAATTATTCAAATTCACCGCGTTGGTTTTGACCAGCCGCTTTTACAAAGCCTGAAAATAATGGATGACCATCACGAGGCGTTGATGTGAATTCTGGGTGGAATTGAGCCGCAACAAACCACGGGTGGTTCGGGTTTTCAATCACTTCCACTAGTTTCTTATCAGCCGAAAGACCGGACACTTTCAGACCTGCTTTCTCAATTTGAGGACGCAAGTTATTGTTCACTTCGTAACGGTGACGGTGACGCTCATGAATTTGAGTATTACCGTACAACTCGTACGCTTTCGTGCCTTTTTCTAGGTGACAAAGCTGAGAACCTAGACGCATAGTACCACCTAAATCCGATGCTTCAGTACGCTCTTCAACGTTACCTTCTTTATCTACCCATTCAGTGATTAATCCAACCACCGGGAATTTTGTTTCTTTATTAAACTCAGTTGAGTGTGCACCTTCCATACCCGCAACATTACGCGCATATTCAATCAGTGCCACTTGCATACCTAGGCAAATACCTAAATATGGAACTTTGTTTTCACGAGCATATTGAGCCGCAAGGACTTTACCTTCCACACCTCGGTCACCAAAGCCACCCGGTACTAGAATTGCATCGATGCCTTCAAGTAACTCAACACCTTTAGACTCAAGATCTTGAGAATCAATATATTTAATATTAACGCTTAAGCGATTTTTCAAGCCTGCGTGTTTTAATGCTTCGTTAACCGATTTGTACGCATCTGGTAATTCAGTGTATTTACCTACCATACCGATAGTCACTTCACCGGTTGGGTTCGCTTCTTCGTAAATCACTTGTTCCCATTCGGTAAGGTCAGCTTCAGGAGCGGTGATACCAAAACGAGTACACACTAGGTCATCTAAGCCTTGCGCACGAATCAGTTGTGGGATCTTATAGATAGAATCCACATCTTTCATTGAAATTACTGCTTTTTCTTGCACATTACAGAATAGTGCAATTTTCTTACGTTCGTTAGCCGGAATGATACGATCGCTACGACAAACTAAAATATCGGGTTGAATACCAATAGAAAGTAACTCTTTTACAGAGTGCTGAGTTGGCTTAGTTTTCACTTCACCTGCCGCAGCAAGGTAAGGAACTAAAGTTAAGTGCATGAATAATGCATTCTCACGACCAACCTCAACCGCTAGCTGACGAATGGCTTCCATAAACGGCAATGATTCAATGTCACCTACCGTACCACCAACTTCAACGATAGCGATATCATGACCTTCAGAGCCAGCAATGATGCGATCTTTGATTGAGTTTGTGATATGAGGAATAACCTGAATGGTCGCACCTAGGTAGTCACCTCGACGCTCTTTACGTAGAACATCTTCGTAAACACGACCCGCCGTAAAGTTATTACGTTTGCTCATCTTGGTACGAATGAAACGTTCGTAGTGACCAAGATCGAGATCGGTTTCAGCGCCATCTTCAGTAACGAATACTTCACCATGTTGAATCGGACTCATTGTGCCCGGATCCACGTTGATGTATGGATCTAGTTTCATCATGGTCACTTTAAGACCACGAGCTTCTAAAATCGCTGCAAGTGATGCTGCTGCAATACCTTTACCTAGAGAGGATACGACCCCACCAGTAACAAAAATGTAATTTGTCGTCATGCTTAACCTGAAATTGGTTGAATGAGGGAAATGGATTTCTTCTGGACGGGATGAAAATATACCAGAACCCCTTTTCCGCTACAACGTGAAATCTATCACACTCGATTAATTTATTTCTTGCTTCAAATCAATTTAGCTACCTCAGCAAAGAAAGCCACGTGTTACAGGTAGACAATATCTATATAAAACAATCAATAAGCATCAAAAGTGTTCGCTATATTCTTTTTTCTGCTAATTTTACGTTTTCCCACTGAATATCAAGTTCTTGCAAAGAGCAATCGGTCAATGATTTACCTTGCCCTGAGATGATTGATTCAACCCCTCGAAAACGACGCTCGAATTTCTGGTTTGCTTTAGCCAATGCTACTTCAGGGTCTTTGCCTAAATGCCTAACTAAATTGACCGTCGCAAACATCAAGTCGCCTAACTCTTCTTCAATACGTTGCTCGTTTTTATCAACCTGTAGAGCTTCTTCCATGACCTCATCAATTTCTTCATGAACCTTATCGACTACTGGGCCTAAAGTTCCCCAATCAAAGCCGTATTTAGCACATTTCTTCTGCAATTTATTGGCTCTTGATAAGGCTGGTAATGCTTTCGGTATAGAGTCTAGAATACTTTCTTCTACTTTGCCTTGCTGTAATTTTTCGTTTTGCTTTTCTTGTTCCCAACGAGCATTCAACGCATCCTCTGTTTCAATATTTTCATCTGCAAACACATGAGGATGGCGGCGTATTAATTTCTCGTTGACCCCATTCACCACATCATCAAAATTAAACAATTTCTGCTCGTTGGCCATCTGGCTATAAAAAATCACTTGAAACAGCAAGTCTCCTAACTCTTCTTGTAGGTTATTCCAGTCTTGATTGTGAATCGCATCCACTACTTCATAAGTTTCTTCTATGGTGTGAGGAACAATAGATCCAAAGGTTTGTTTTTTATCCCAAGGACAGCCATTTTCAGGATCTCGTAACTGCTGCATGATGGATTTGAGTTGTTCTATGGGTGATATCATGGTTTTCTCTTTATGTTCTTTCTAATAGCGGTGAGATTCAGATAGTAAAACACCGCTTATAAGGTTAAGCGGTGTTGATATTGGCACTGATTCGGTTATTTCAAACGCTTCACTCTTAATACATCTTTAAGCTGTTCAATCCGAGCAATAATTCGCGATAAAATCTCGACGTTTTGAACTTCTAAATTAAAGTCCATTATCGATATTTGACGTTTGTAATCAGTACGGCCATTCATACTGCTAACTTTCAGCTTCTCATTAGCAAACAATGCGGTGATATCTTTAAGTAACCCACCACGCTCTAGAGCTTCGATTCGAATTGTCAGAATGTACAACCCAGTAAAGCCACTTCCCCATACCGTTTCAATGATACGTTCTGGCGCGTGGTGTCTTAATTCTTCAAGCTGCTCACAATCGGTACGATGCACTGAGATTCCTCGACCTTGGGTAATATAACCACAAATTTCATCACCTGGTATCGGTTGGCAACAACGGGCCAAGTGGTTCATGAGGTTATCGACCCCTTGCACCACAACCGCATCTTTACGAGGGCGGCTTTGTTGCGCCACTTGTGATTCTTGCAGTTTCGCCAGTGCTTGTTGATCTTCTTCTTCCGCTGTTGGCTTATTGACTAAAGCGTTGATGTGATTCACGACTTGGTTAATACGTAAATCGCCACTGCCAATTCCAGCATATAGCTCATCAGGAGTGTTCACGTTAAAACGTTTTAAAGCGTACTGCTGGGCATCTTTTAACGTCGCTCCAATTTTTTGAAGTTCAGCTTCAAGAATATCTTTACCCGCTTCTAAGTTTTTCTCACGGCTTTGCTTTCTAAACCAAGCATTGATTTTGGCTCGTGCACGACCTGAATGCACAAACCCTAAATTAGGATTGAGCCAATCACGAGATGGGTTAGGCTCTTTTTGAGTAATAATTTCAACTTGATCGCCCATCGCCAGTTTATGAGTAAACGGAACAATGCGTCCGCCTACTTTCGCGCCGATACAGCGATGACCGACTTCAGAGTGAATATGGTAGGCAAAATCTAGTGGCGTTGCCCCCATAGGCAAATCAACCACATCACCACGCGGCGTAAAGGCATATACACGATCATCAAACACTTGGCTGCGTAATTCATCCAGCATTTCGCCAGAATCGGCCATCTCTTCTTGCCAATCGATCAGCTTACGTAACCAAGTGATTTTCTCATCATAACCACTACGGCCTGCCGAACTACCTTCTTTGTATTTCCAGTGCGCGGCAACCCCAAGTTCAGAGTCTTCATGCATTTGCTTGGTACGAATTTGGATTTCAATGGTTTTGCCTTCTGGACCAAGAACTACAGTATGAATAGATTGGTAACCATTGGGTTTAGGATTGGCAACATAGTCATCAAACTCACTAGGTAGATGCTTATATTTGGTGTGCACCATACCAAGGGCGGCATAACAATCTTGCAATTGGTCTGCGATAATCCTTACCGCTCGCACGTCGAACAACTCATCAAATGCAAGGTTCTTTTTCTGCATTTTACGCCAAATACTGTAGATGTGTTTGGGTCTGCCACTGACCTCTGCATTAATATTGGCCGCTTTCATATCTTTGGATAAATTGGTCACAAAATCATGAATATATTGTTCCCTGACAATTCGACGCTCAGAAAGCTGTTTAGCAATTTTTTTATAGATATCAGATTGTTGATAACGGAAAGCGTAATCTTCAATTTCCCATTTCAGCTGACCGATACCAAGTCGGTTAGCAAGCGGCGCATAAATATTGGCACACTCTTTTGCTGCTGCTTGACGAGTTTCATCAGGTTCATTTTTCACTTCACGCAAGTTACAAATACGCTCGGCAAGCTTTATGACTACGCAGCGAAAATCATCGACCATCGCTAATAACATGCGACGTACATTATCCACTTGCTCTGATGCTTCAGAATCATCAAGACTGACATTTAACTGGCCAATTGCGGCCATTTCTTCCACACCATCAATCAGTTTTACAATTTCTTTACCATACTTTTCAATTAAAGCTTCACGCTCAAATAATCCCGCCGTGACAATTGGAAAAAGCTGCGCTGCCAATAAAGTAGGTCGATCCATCGACAAGGTGATCAAAATTTCAATCATCTCGCGACCACGCCATAGCAGTAATGAACACTCTGAATGTCCGCTTAATAAGCTTTCACACTCTTGATAGACTTGCGTCAATTTATTGCTGGTCTTGCCATCTTGATGCAGACTTGCAATCCAAGATTCCAGTTCAAACTCTTCGTTCTTATTCAAATGTGCGCTTCTAACTGCGACCATTACACTATCCTGTTTATTTATCTAATCTTTAAAGGTGATGCTCATGCATATACGACAAATGGAGATTTTTTTTGTTCAATCATATACCCAAGTGACTTCAAGATGCAGAATCCAGAGCTATCATCCAAGTCTTTAGACAAGGAAGATTTATACGGAATGTAAACACCTTTCAAGTAAATCTATAACAATTAAAATAATTTCAGCTTCGTCGGCTTTTTATTCTTAAGATTCTTCTTGTCTGCTTTGGCGACTTTTTCAAATAGTGCCATTGATTCTAAATGACTGGTATGCGGGAACATATCGATCATACCTAGCTTTTTCAGCTGATAACCTTGTTTTTGTAGACTATGACTATCTCTGGCTAATGTCGCCGGATTACAGGAGACATACACTACGGTTTTAGCGCCTAAATCGGACATTTTATCAATAATGCCAGATGCCCCAGCCCTAGCCGGGTCGAGTAGTACTTTATCAAACGCCTTTTTAGCCCATGATGTTTGCGTGAAGTCTTGTTCTAAATCAGCTTGATAGAATTCTAAGTTATCTAAGTGATTAATTTGTGCGTTGGCTCTCGCCCTCTCGACCATAGCTTGAATGCCTTCAACGCCGACAACCGATTTAGCCTGTTGAGCTAACGTCAAACTAAAATTACCTAAACCACAGAATAAATCCAGTATGCGATCATTTTTAGTGACCTCTAACCATGAAATCGCCTGAGCGACCATTGCTTGGTTGACCGCTTGATTGACTTGGATAAAGTCTGTCGGCAGAAAATCAATTTTATTCCCTGTTTCAATGCATTGCAGAGGCGTACCACTTAAACAGTTTAGTTCACCACTATTTCCTAACAAGTAGATGGTCACTTCGTATTGTTGAGCAAACGTCAATAAGCCTTGCTGTTCTTGTTCGGTTAATGTCGCGGTGTGGCGCAACAGCAATGCTTTACGCTGTCCATCAAACACAACTTCAACATGCCCTAACGCTCGTGGGTTATCAAAGGCTTCTATCATGGACTTTATTTCAGGCAGTAACTCATTTAATACTGGCTCCAAAACAGGGCAATTCGTGACATTAGCAATTTGCTTACTGGACTTTTGTCTAAAGCCAAACTGTAATTGTTGTCGCTTACTATCGAACAACATACTGATGCGTGCACGACGTCGATACCCTATGCTCTTAGAACGGATAGTCTCATCCATAACAAGATTTGGTTGGGCAAATTTTGCCATTAAATGATACAAAGATGTGGTCTTATGAGTAATTTGATCATCATGATCCAAGTGCTGCATATTACAGCCACCACAAACTTGATAATGCGGACAAAAAGGGTCAACTCGCTGAGTACTCGCCTGTTGTATGTTGATTATTTTTGCGCGTGAATATTTGCTTTTGTCTTCAATCGGTTGAACCAATACTTTTTCTTGTGGTAGTGCGCCTTCCACAAACATCGGTTTATTATTGTAATACGCAATACCGGCACCTTGATGATCGAGCTTATCAATAGTCACCGTCTGGTGTTTTTGAGTATTGGTTGTATTTTTCTTGGCTTGGTAGAAATTGACCATTGGTGCAAAGTATCCATAAATATAAAAAGCATCATGCCTTTAAAGATGTCTTAATTCGTGATTATTCATAACAATGATTGTCGAACTGCGCCTAGTTGATTAAGCTAAAGGCACATTGGCGATAATCAGAGTTGCGTAGTGATAAAGTTCATCAAGCATTCAAAGCTCATTGGCGGTAAGAAACCTCTTAAAAACTTGGTTTCGATGAGTTTATCAATACAAGTAACACTCTCATTTTGCTATTTTCCCATATCCAGACAGGCTTGTAATTAAAGAATCATGACAAGGTATGGCTTGCGCGCCCGCGTAATTACATTAACGTTAGCACCGACACTGATCATTGGCTTATTATTAAGCACATTTTTCACTTTAAATCGCTATAACGATCTTGAGGCTCAGCTTATCACGTCTGGTACGGATATTATCGAGCCTTTAGCCATCGCCAGTGAATATGGCATGACCCAACAAAGCCGTGAAGCGGTACGTCGGCTGATCAGTTACGCCCATCGTAAGCACTCTGATATCGTGCGCAGTATTGCTGTGTTTGATACCCATCACGAACTATTCGTGACATCTAATTTTCACCCTAATTTTCAATCCCTTACTTTTGATAAAAGCAAACCTATCCCACTGCTTAGCTCGATAACTCAATCGCCAACAAATCCTAATTTAATGATCTTGCGCTCTCCTATCTTGGCGGAAGGTCAGTTTACCAGCCCAAGTGGTAAAGAAATTGCCCCTAATCAGGCCTTGGGTTATATCGCAATGGAGCTGGATTTATCATCATTGCGCTTACAGCAATACCAAGAAATCTTTGCAGCTTTAATTGTATTACTATTGGGTATGGGGTTATCAGGATTTTTTGCTTATCGATTAATGCGCGATGTTACCTTACCGATCTCTCATATGGTGAGTGTCGTTGATCGAATTCGACGTGGTCATCTCGATGTGCGAATTGAAGGTAAACTGCATGGTGAACTCGATACCTTAAAAAGTGGTATCAATGCCATGGCGATGTCACTGTCAGAATATCACGTTGAAATGCAACATAGTATTGACCAAGCCACCTCAGATTTACGTGAAACACTAGAGCAACTAGAAATTCAAAACATTGAACTGGATATTGCTAAGAAACGCGCTCAAGAAGCAGCCAGAGTTAAATCTGAATTCTTAGCCAATATGTCGCATGAATTGCGTACTCCACTAAATGGTGTCATTGGCTTTGCCAGACAAATGCTTAAAACTGAGTTAACCGCTAACCAAGTTGACTATCTACAAACTATCGAACGTTCTGCACAAAACTTGCTGTCTATCATCAATGACATATTAGACTTTTCTAAGCTAGAAGCAGGTAAATTACTGCTAGAAAACATTCCTTTCGATTTGCAAGAAACCTTAGATGAAGTGGTCAGTTTACAAGCAACTAGCGCCCATGAAAAAGGTTTAGAGATCACCTTAAACATTGATCCTAACATTCCTCAAGGCATCGTTGGCGACCCACTTCGTATTCAGCAAGTACTGACTAACCTAGTTGGTAATGCAATTAAGTTTACTGAACGTGGCAATATAGATATTGTTGCCGAGTTACGCTCGAGCAAAGATAAAAATGTCGAAGTACAATTTATGGTACGTGACACTGGTATTGGTATTTCAGAGCGTCAACAAGCTCAATTATTCCAAGCATTCAGTCAAGCCGATGCCAGCATTTCACGCCGATATGGTGGTACAGGTTTAGGGTTAGTGATAACTCAAAACCTAATTAATCAAATGGGTGGTGAAATCAGCTTAACCAGCCGCTTACACCAAGGCTCAACATTCTGGTTCGCTGTCACCTTCCAAGCCACAAATATGCCTATTGCACCGCAGATTGATACTTCTTCACTACTAGGTAAATCCGTTCTATTGGTTGAGCCTAACATGCCTGCTGCAGCCATTATTGAGCAGCAATTAACTCGCGTTGGCATGAACGTTACTTATCAAGCACAGTTAGCCGATAATCCTGATCGATTTGATATTGTATTGCTCAACTTACCGCCAAATATCCAGCACGATCAAAGCCAACTATTTTCTATGATCCAGCAAGGGCTGACCCTATCACCGCAACTTATCCTTGGGCTACCAAGTACGGAATTAGCATTAGCTGAAAATTTAATAAAGCTCTACCCAATTCAATGCATCGCTAAACCAATCGTGCGACGTAAACTTATTCAACTTATGCTGCCAAACCAAGCAAAGGCCACCTTACTGGCTGCTCCTCAACCTCCAAAAGCAGCCTTACCACTCAAAGTGATGGCCGTCGACGATAACCCAGCTAACTTGAAACTAATCTGTGCATTACTCGAAGAGCAAGTGGAAGATATTGTCACTTGTAGCAGTGGTTTACAGGCGGTTGAACAAGCGCAATTACAAAAGTTTGATGTGATATTGATGGACATCCAAATGCCAGATATGGATGGGGTAACCGCTTGTCAAAATATCAAAAAAACCGAGTTTAACCATCAAACACCGGTGATAGCGGTAACCGCTCATGCGATTGACGGTGAAAGAGAGCGTTTATTACAAGCAGGAATGGATGACTACCTGTCTAAACCGATTGAAGAGCATGTACTACATCAAGCACTGGTGCATTGGAACCCTTATGCAGAGCAAGGCACCATTGAAAAGCTGGATTTAAAGGAAAGCCAATTAGATAGCATCCCAGCTGTCTCCACTAGTCAGCAAGCAACTATTTCTTGTCTTGGTGGGTCTAGTATTGATTGGTCTACCGCCTTAAAACAAGCGGCCAACAAAGAAGCATTAGCCAAAGATATGCTACAAATGTTGATTGAGTTTTTACCTGAGGTAGACCAGTCGATAGAAAAAGCATTGATAGAGCCTAATGAACAACAAAACCAACTGCTTGCCACCATACATAAACTGCATGGCAGCTGCGCTTATAGTGGCGTGCCTAAGCTACAAACTCTGTGCGCAACCATTGAAACCGCGTTAAGAGCAGAGCAAGATCTTGCTGAAATAGAACCTGAGTTATTTGAGCTGCAAGATGAAATGGAAAAAGTAAGAGAAGATTCGAAGCAATACCTTACAGGATAAGGAGTTCCACAATAATAAAAAACCGAGTTCACTTCATTGGATATAAATGCACAACTCGGTTTTCATTATTTTACCTATGACAATTAAGCACTAGGATTCTAAAATCACCGTCGCCATAGCGTAACGCTTTTCATCGGAAATAGATAAATGGATATAGCTAACACCCTGCGTTTGAGCGATTTCTTTTGCTTTACCATGAAGTTTTAAAATCGGCTTACCCAATTCATCATTTGTAATTTCAAAATGTTGAAAACTCACCCCACAAGCAATGCCAGTACCGAGTGCTTTAGATGCTGCTTCTTTGGCTGCAAAGCGTTTTGCTAAGTAACGACCTTGCTGTTTTAAACCATGAAAAATCGCTAGCTCAGTCGGATGAAGAATACGCTCAACAAAAGCTTGCCCAGAACGCTGCAAGCTTTTTTCGATACGTTCAATATCGGCAATATCAGTGCCTAATCCAACAATAGCCATTATCGACGACGCGCTTCCTGCATGATGGCTTTCATATCAGCCACCGCTTTATCTAGACCATCGAACAAAGCGCGACCGATGATCGAGTGGCCAATATTCAATTCATAAATTTCAGGCAATGCAGCAATTGGTGCAACGTTATGATACGTCAAACCATGGCCTGCATTTACTTTGATGCCAATACTGTGTGCATAAGTGGCACCCGCAGCAATACGCTTTAATTCAGCTTGTTGTTCGCTATCTGATTCTGCATCCGCATAATGCCCCGTATGTAGTTCAATATAAGGTGCGCCACAAGCTTTAGCTGCATCTATTTGCTCATGAGAAGCATCAATAAACAGTGACACTTTAATACCCGCTTGAGTCAGTTTTTGCGTTGCCGCTTTAACTTTGTCTAATTGACCTGCAACATCCAAGCCGCCTTCAGTCGTTAACTCTTCTCGTTTTTCTGGCACTAAACATACATATTCAGGTTTGGTTTGAATCGCGATCTCAACCATTTCATCGGTAACCGCCATTTCAAGGTTCATACGAGTTTGAATGGTTTCACTTAAAATACGCACATCACGATCTTTAATATGGCGGCGATCTTCACGTAGGTGAACCGTAATGCCATCAGCGCCAGCACGCTCAGCAATTTCTGCTGCATGCACAGGATCGGGATACTTAGTGCCACGGGCATTTCTGACGGTTGCGATGTGGTCAATATTGACGCCCAAGTAAATCACACTCATGGTTAACTCCTTGTCTTCGGGATCGCTTTGTGCGGTGAAAGCGCCATAAATAGCTCCCGACTTTTTAATGGTTTACTGCCAAGATACGGCTTTAATGCCATTCGAGTAAAACGCTTAGCAGCTTGTAATTGTTGTTTGGTTAGGAAACGGCGCTCACTGATCGCAATCAATTCATCCCCAAGAAAGGTTAAGTTATCCTTTCTTACGCTCGCAATAAAGCCTTTTTGTTCTCGGTAACGGTAAGTCATGTTTTCAGACACAGGCTCGCCACTGCCGGCACAATGTAAGAAATCCACGCCATAGCCTAACGAGGACAGCAAGGCTAATTCAAAACGACGTAAAGCCGGCTCAGGGTTATCAGCCTGTGCCAGTTCAGTCAAAGAAGCTAGGTAGTCATGGAATAACTCAGGGTAAGCGGTTTCGCTTTCAATCACTCGGCTAATCAATTCATTGATGTACATAGCCGAATAAAGGTTAATACCATTGAGAGGGATACCTAAACTGATCGGTTCGGCTTGCCTAAGCGTGCGCATCGAGCCCTTGCCAAACCATTTAAGTAGTAGCGGTGTGAAGGGTTGTAACACCCCTTTTAGATTAGAACGTTTGCTACGAGCACCTTTGGCTAAAATGCTGACGCGACCGAACTCTTCACTAAACACATCTAAGATGAGACTAGTTTCAGTATAAGGACGGCGATGTAGGATAAAACAGCGTTGAAGTCCTAAAGCGTCAGACATAATTTTTCCGTAGCTCGAATCTCGAATGCCCGTTTCTCGAAGTTAGCATATCGAGAAACGAGTCTCGAGATTCCGATTAACGATTACAAATCATCAATATAGCCAAGCGAACGCAGTGCACGTTCATCATCGGCCCAACCGGATTTCACTTTTACCCAAGTTTCTAGATAAACTTTACGTTCAAATAGCTCTTCCATATCTAGACGAGCTTCACGACCGATAGTTTTGATTTTCTCGCCACCTTTACCGATCACCATTTTTTTCTGACCAGTACGTTCAACTAAGATCAAAGCATTGATATGAAAACCATCAGTTTCAGGATTATAATCGAAACGCTCAATCTCAACTGTCACCGAATAAGGCAATTCTTCACCAGTAAAACGCATCAGTTTTTCACGAATGATTTCCGATGCCATAAAGCGTTGTGAACGGTCTGTCACATACTCTTCTGGAAAATGGTGTACCGCTTGTGGCAAGGCTGCACGTACTCGCTCGCGAATCGCGTCAGTGTTGCGACCTTGTTTCGCAGAGATAGGAATAATATCGACAAAATCCATTTTCTCAGACAAGGTTTGCATGTGTGCCATCACTTCGGTGCGATCTTTTACATTATCAACTTTGTTGATCAGTAATACGGTTGGAAAATTGGCAGTACGCAATTTGTTGAGTACCATTTCATCATCCGCAGTCCACTGAGTGCCATCGACTAAAAACAACACCAAGTTAACATCGCTTAGTGAGCTATTGGCCGCGCGGTTCATCAGACGGTTAATCGCACGCTTTTCTTCGATGTGTAATCCTGGAGTATCCACGTAAATAGCCTGAAATGCACCTTCAGTATCTACCCCCATGATGCGGTGACGGGTAGTTTGAGGTTTACGTGAGGTAATCGAAATCTTCTGGCCAAGTAAATGATTCAGTAGGGTTGATTTACCAACATTAGGACGACCAACAATCGCAATAAAGCCACAGTGTTGTTCACTAGGGTCAACATCTTCTAGTGCAACTTGATTCGGCTGCGCTTCACCTGCAAAGTAAGCATCAAGATCGAACTCTTGCTCGTCTTGTGGATCGTTTTTATTTACCATTTGCTAATACTCCTAAAGCCAACTCAGCAGCAGCTTGCTCGGCTTTACGTCGGCTAGTGCCTTTACCTACTACAGGCTCCGCAACACCAGTGATCTCGCATGAAACGGTGAATTCTTGATTGTGCGCTTCACCTTTAATTTTTGCCACAGTATAAACAGGCAACGGTTTACGACGACCTTGCAAGAACTCTTGCAGGCGAGTCTTAGGATCTTTTTGCGATACTCCCGGTTGGATGTCATCCAAACGCGTTTGATACCAAGCAAGTACCACTTTACGTACCACTTCAATATCACTATCAAGGTAGCATGCACCAATAATAGCTTCGACGGCATCAGCTAAAATAGAGTCACGGCGGAAGCCACCACTTTTCAATTCACCTGGACCTAATTTTAAGTAGTCACCAAGCACAAATTCACGTCCTAACTCAGCTAAAGTATGACCTCTAACTAAAGTTGCACGCATGCGGCTCATATCCCCTTCATTAATATTAGGGAAGCGATGATATAACTCATCAGCAATAACAAAACTTAAAATTGAATCGCCCAAAAACTCTAAGCGCTCATTGTGTTTGCTGTTCGCACTGCGGTGAGTCAGTGCGAGATTTAAAAGACTGGCATCGTTAAATTGATAACCAATCTTTTTTTGTAATCTAGGAATCTGAGAATTCATACTCTCTCAATTATATTAGTCCGCCGATACGATTAAATCGCACGCCGGTAGGGATCCAAGAAGGCAATACGCTGTCAGTATCACGATCAAATTCAAAGCTAATCCAAATGGCGGTGGCTTTACCCACAAAGTTTGCTTCTGGAACAAAGCCCCAGTAACGACTATCAGCACTGTTATCACGGTTATCACCCATCATAAAGTACTCACCTTCTGGCACGACCCATTCATTGTGATACGGACGAGGCTGGTATGCTTGCACGTTATCGCGACGAATTGGGCTGACTAAAATATTATGCTCCACTTCACCAAGCTTTTCTTTCGCTTGAATCAATGGAATGCCATCTTGATAAAATGGACTTTCTTTTGCATCAAACTGTGCCACTGGTTTACAGGTATCAGTGCCGACAGCTTGAACACAAATTTGTTTATCTTCAGTATAGCGGATTGTGTCACCAGGTAGGCCAACCACACGTTTGATATAATCGATATTTGGTTGTGGTGGGTATTTAAATACCGCAATATCACCACGTTTTGGCTCCCCTGTTTCAATTAATTTAGATTGAAACACAGGATCTTTAATGCCGTATGAAAACTTTTCTACCAAGATGAAATCACCAACGAGTAACGTTGGCATCATAGAGCCAGATGGAATTTGAAATGGTTCGTAGATAAAACTACGTAATACCAAAACAAAGGCAATCACAGGAAAAATCGATACGCTATTTTCTACCCACCAAGGTTGCGGATAAATTTTCGCAGCCGCTTCCTTACTTAGTGGTTCTGTTGTTTTAGTCTCAACATCAGCAACCGCTTGTTGACGTTTCTTGCCCCAAACAAACTTTTCTAATACCCATACCACGCCAGTCACTAAGGTCACTAGCACTAAGATTAATGAAAATGTATTTGCCATCCGATTCGGCTTCCCTATGATCTAATACTGATTGTACTAATATGTTTGCTATAAATAACAAAAGTGAAAAGGCATTATCACCCTTTCACTTTATATAGTCATTTTCCTGTACTCACGGAAACAAACAGCGTCATTACCGTGATTAATCTTTACCGACGTGCAAAATAGCCAAGAACGCTTCTTGTGGTAATTCAACATTACCGATTTGCTTCATGCGCTTCTTACCTTCTTTCTGCTTTTTCAGTAGTTTTTTCTTACGGCTCACGTCACCACCGTAACATTTTGCGATTACGTTTTTACGCAATTGTTTCACGGTTGAACGAGCAATGATGTGGTTACCAATTGCCGCTTGAATCGCAATATCAAACATTTGGCGAGGAATGAATTCTTTCATTTTTTCAACCAATTGACGACCACGCGTTTGCGATTGATCTTTATGTGTAATGATCGCTAATGCATCAACCGTATCACCGTTCAGTAATACATCTACACGTACCATGCTAGAGCTTTCATAGCGGTGGAAATTGTAATCTAGTGACGCATAACCACGTGAGGTCGACTTCAAACGGTCAAAGAAATCCAATACCACTTCAGCCATTGGCAAGTCATAAGTTAATGCAACTTGATTGCCGTGATAAACCATATCAACCTGAGTACCGCGTTTTTCAACGCATAGTGTAATTACGTTACCTAGGTAGTCTGAAGGTACTAAGATATTACAGCGAGCGATAGGTTCACGAATTTCTTCAATATCATTAATCGCAGGTAGCTTAGCTGGACTATCGACATAAATGATGTCGCCATTGGTCTTTTCAACTTCATACACTACCGTTGGTGCTGTCGTTATCAGATCAAGGTCATATTCACGCTCTAAACGCTCCTGGATGATTTCCATGTGCAGCATACCTAAGAAGCCACAACGGAAACCAAAACCAAGTGCTGCCGAGCTTTCTGGTTCATAGAATAGTGATGCATCGTTCAGGCTTAATTTGCCTAGTGCATCGCGGAAGTTTTCATAATCGTCCGATGAGACAGGGAACAAACCAGCATAAACCTGAGGTTTCACTTTTTGAAAGCCTGGTAAACGCTTCTCACAACCGCCTTTCGCATGGGTCAGAGTATCGCCCACAGGTGCACCTAGGATATCTTTGATACCACACACAACCCAGCCTACTTCACCGGTATTTAAACCATCGGTATCCACTTGTTTAGGTGTAAAGATACCAATGCGATCCACTCCCCAAGTCTGGCCAGTGCTCATCACTTTAATCTTGTCGTTTTTCTTTAATTTACCGTTTTTGATACGAACTAAAGACACTACACCTAAATAGTTATCAAACCATGAATCGATGATCAATGCTTGCAGCGGTGCTTCAGGATCACCTTCTGGTGCAGGAATCGACTTAACGATTTCTTCTAACACTAAATCGACACCAATACCGGTTTTAGCGGAACAACGCACCGCTTCCATCGCATCGATACCAACAATATCTTCAATTTCTTCTGCAACACGTTCAGGATCAGCCGCTGGTAAGTCAATTTTATTCAGAATTGGCACGACTTCGAGATCCATTTCGATCGCAGTATAACAGTTTGCCAATGTTTGCGCTTCTACGCCCTGACCGGCATCGACAACTAACAATGCACCTTCACACGCGGCTAGAGAGCGAGAAACTTCATAGGAAAAGTCAACGTGTCCTGGGGTGTCGATGAAGTTAAGCTGGTAAGTTTCACCATCACTAGCTTTATAATCCAATGTCACGCTTTGCGCTTTAATCGTGATACCACGCTCACGCTCTAGATCCATAGAATCAAGCACTTGAGCTGCCATTTCACGCTCGGTCAGCCCTCCACAAACTTGAATTAAACGATCAGAAAGAGTCGACTTACCGTGGTCGATATGGGCGATAATCGAAAAGTTACGAATGTGCTTCATAGGCTGGAGACAATACTCAAATAAATGGTGGATTGGATATGAAATCCCTTTTGCTAGGTCAATTTCATTTTAGTGGCAGCGATTCTACCCAATTTCCTGCTGGGTAGCTATACCTAGGCGAAAATCTCAAATAATAGGTTGCCCTAAAACTCGGATCAAAGAGACTTCACTATCAACTTTTTTTTCTAACCACTGTGTCATAGGTTTGGCGAAATAGATGCCCAGACCACCACAAATGAAAAACATCAAAATGACAATACCTTCACCAAAGTTTAACCAAGGCCGTAACACTAACTGTGCGAACACACTACCCGCTATCATTGCCAATAAAGGTAATAAGTAAACGATTAGAGCAGAAAGTACTAAACTTTTTTCCGGTAAGCCGATTTCAACCACTTGCCCATTTTGTAATGCTTGGCTAGTCCGTAGTTTCCAAAAGTGCGCTTTGCTGCCTAGTGCTTTTGACACCATACCAGTACCGCAGCTTTTTTGTGATTTACAACTTTTACAACTGGTCTGCTGTTCACAACTCAACTGTACGGTATTCATTCCTTGCTCTTGTTCAACCGAAATAACGGTCGCTAAAGCGGTCATCATGGGGTATTGCCTTTATTATTAAATGTCACCGAATCTGCAATGCGCTTCGCAGTAGATGGTGGAATATCACCAATTACCGAGATCTCATGATTCTCTTTAACAAAAGTTTGCAGCGTGCGACGACCTTGACGATAAACCTGAGGTTTGTTGTCTGATGTTTTTATTTCCGACACGTAGACGGAAAAGTTGAACAAGCCATCACTGTAGAGTTGGCTTTCTACTATAGTATCCGTCACAGGCATACGGTAACGATTGAGGTTATTAGCTTCAAAGCCATTTGGCACCCAATTAACCTTCCAACTAGCATCCATATTTTGTGATTTAGGTAAAGTTAATACATCTGGTAATTTCGCTGAATTAAGCCCATCTAAAATCGTCGCAATATGGTCGCTCACCGCGTAAGAAATCGTTCGATATTGCTCTAAAACCTCACCATTGCGTTCAACCAAATCTGCTCTTAAAGGCAAACTAGTGCGTTCATCAATCCAGACAATATAAGAGTAACGTTGACCATCTTTGGGTACTACTCGAACCACCTGACAAGCAGTTCCAGCTTCACGAGAACGACCAATTTTCACAAAGTCATAAATATTGCTCAGATCTTTAATATCACTATCAATCAGAGGAATTAGCGGAGCAACCATGTTGCCTGAGCGGATTGAGAACGGGTCTAGACCTGGTTCGATATAGCTGATCTCATCACCACGACGGATCACTTCACGCACTGGGCCACTTAAATAAACCAGATGAGCTAAATTTTTGTCATTTTCAATTGCATGACGATAAAGTAATGGCTCAATACTATTCTTGCGCACTAAGATATAAGACAACTCATAATTGAGGGTCTTGCTGGCTTCACTCATTTTAAGCAATAAAGCCTCAGCAGAAGGCTTAATATCTTCGGCTGAGGCTGCTTGACTAAATAAGCTGAATAGCAACCAAGTACTAATCAGAATTTTTTTCATTTAAATACCGCTTCTATCGGGTTAATCGCCACGAAAGACATATTATTCACTCGTGTGATTCAAACGCAGTTGTAATTCATAATCTTGCATCAATTCATTAGCACGGCGATGTTGCTCCATCGCTTTAGCTTCAGACGATTGTGAACGTACAGAGTCGCGAGTCAGGCTAACAGGCTCTGCTGAACCAGCAAAAGGTATCGTTTGTAAAACTGGAAGCTGATCAGAATCAGAAGCAACGTTGGCATCTGAACCAGAGTATTGCTGAACCCCAAGAATCACAACCAATGAAACACACGCTGCCACACCGACTTGAGTCAAGTTACTTAACCAAGCAGGCATTCTTGCGCGAGCTTTCTCAGGTTTAGGTTGGGCCTCTAAAATTGGCGTAACCTTACTTGAAGATAAGTCGCTTGAAGACAATCGATTATGAGCGGGCTCATCCTCTAACGCTAAAGCAACTTTAGAAGCAATATCCCAATTGGGGTTACTCGGCGTTTCACCACGAAGCGTATCTCCGATCAAATGATAGTGACTCCAAGATTGCAAAGATTCATCATCTTGTTCTATCTCAGAAATCAATGATTGATCAATAAGCTCTCCATCCATGAGAGCTGAGATCTGCTGTTTATTGGTCATTTTACTCACCATTATTAGTCATTGTTATCGCTGAATCAGTGGGCGTATTTTCTTTTCCACTGCATCGCGAGCTCGGAAAATCCGAGAACGAACCGTACCAACCGGACAGTCCATCACCTCCGCAATCTCCTCATAACTCAAACCATCCAGTTCTCGTAAAGTCATTGCGGTTTTTAAATCTTCAGGCAGAGCTTCAATTGCATGAAAAACTACCTGCTTTAATTCTTCTGACAACGTTAAGTTCTCAGGGTTCGATATTTCTTTTAATGCACTTCCAGATTCGTAATATTCTGCATCTTCAGCATCGACATCACTGGCTGGAGGGCGGCGTGATTGAGCGACGATATGATTCTTCGCAGTATTGACCGCGATACGATAAAGCCATGTATAAAAAGCGCTTTCACCACGAAAGTTTGGTAACGCTCGGTAGGCTTTGATAAAGGCTTCTTGAGCCACGTCAGGCACATCGCCGGGATTCTTAATGTAACGGGAAATCAAACTACATACTTTATTTTGATACTTGGTGACCAAAAGGTTGAATGCTTGTTTGTCTCCGTTTTGAACCCGTTCAATTAAAACTTGATCAGTCAACTGCTCGCTCATTTCGAGCACCTACTCCTATTTGTTTTACTTTTTGTCTCAACGACATAAGCATTTCTTATTATACTAAAATGACCTTGGGGCTATTTTCTTATTAAGTAAACAACCTTTAGTGGCCACTAGGGTCTGTAGACCTTAGAGTATATTGTAGTATTGATGTATCACCGACCACTATTGTGACATGTGGCGGCGAGAAAAGTTCATTAAAGAACAACTTTTTCCATTTTAACCATAAAATGTGCTGTAATCGTCATCGAACTTTCTCATTTTTTTCATGAAAAAGTAAAAGAACACTTGAAACTCAGTTTGATATATATGCATATTAATGCTTCGTCAAGTGTGCGACCAGTCTCATTGCGCATCAATTGAGTGAATACAAATAAGTATCGAGTCCTATTTTTCGATACTAGCTTAGGAACTGAAACGAACTTATGAACACAAATAGTGAACATCAATGTGATGTACTAGTCATTGGTAGTGGTGCTGCTGGTTTATCGTTGGCACTGAGAGTTGCCCCTCATGGCAAAGTCATAGTATTAAGCAAAGGCCCTCGAAATGAAGGATCTACCTATTATGCTCAAGGCGGTATCGCAGCTGTATTTGATGAAGAAGACAGTGTTGAATCTCATATAGATGACACATTAATCGCTGGCGCAGGTATATGTGAAAAAGATGCGGTTAGCTTTATCACGGAAAATGCCAAAGAATGTGTACAGTGGTTAATTGATGGCGGAGTACCATTTGACCTTGATGAAAGCGATAAAAGTGAACATCCTCGACATCACTTAACGCGTGAAGGTGGTCATAGTCATCGTCGGATCTTACATGCTGCTGACGCAACTGGCATGGCAATGCAAACCAACCTACAAGATAATGTTAATAATCATCCCAATATCCACTTCTTAGAACGTTACAACGCTTTAGATTTGATTACTGAAGACCGAATTGGCGGCGATGCTAAAAAAGTTGTCGGAGCTTATATTTGGAACCGTAATCAAGAGCATGTTGAATCGGTTAGAGCGAAATTTGTAGTATTGGCAACCGGTGGTGCATCAAAAGTTTATCAGTATACTTCCAACCCAGATGTGTCTTCCGGTGATGGTATTGCAATGGCTTGGCGCTCAGGTTGCCGAGTTGCCAATTTAGAGTTCAATCAGTTTCACCCTACTTGCTTATTTCACCCTGAAGCACGCAACTTCTTATTAACCGAAGCATTACGTGGCGAAGGCGCTTATCTAAAACGTCCTGATGGCAGCCGTTTTATGCCTGATTTTGATGAACGAGGAGAACTAGCCCCTCGCGATATCGTGGCTCGTGCCATCGACTACGAAATGAAACGCCTTGGCGCAGATTGTATGTACTTAGATATCAGCCATAAACCTGCTGATTTTATTGAGAAGCATTTTCCAACCATCAATATGCGCTTGCTTGATTTAGGCATCGATATGACTAAAGAGCCAATTCCAATCGTTCCTGCCGCTCACTACACTTGTGGTGGCGTGATGGTCAATCAACAAGGGCAAACCGATTTAGCTAACTTGTACGCGGTTGGTGAAGTGACTTATACCGGTCTACATGGTGCGAATCGTCTAGCATCCAATTCATTATTGGAGTGTGTGGTTTATGCTTGGTCTGCAGCTAAAGACATCATCGCAAACCTTGATAAAGTTGACCTGCCACCAGATCTTCCATATTGGGATGAAAGTCAGGTAACAAACTCTGATGAAGAAGTGATCTTACAGCATAACTGGCATGAATTACGTTTATTTATGTGGGATTACATGGGGATAGTGAGAACCGATAAACGCCTTGAGAGAGCTTTACGTCGTATACAGTTATTGCAGCAAGAAACCCATGAATACTATAGCCATTTTAGAGTGTCCAATAATTTGCTAGAACTACGTAACTTATTACAAGTGGCTGAATTAATGGTTCGCTGCGCGATGGCACGTAAAGAAAGTCGTGGCTTACACTACACTTTGGATTATCCAGAACAATTAGAAAATAGCGGCCCAACGATTCTAGAGCCTGAAAAGTTTAGAACCAGTAATCCTTTATTTTAATACCCCAAACAACAAACTGCTGGCCTCTCTTTTTCAAAATTAGAGGCCTATATCCAAGTGACTTCAAGATGCAGAATTCAGAGCTATCATCCAAACCTTTAGGCAAGGAAGATTGGCGCAGGCATGTAGGCACCTTTCAAACCAATCTAACACGGCATAAAGATTTGAATGAAGCTCCCGAAGGGCAAGTTAAAACAAGCTTTATGCGGCGTTAAATTAAATAGAGATAGAATAACTATGATCATATTCAATTTGCCTTGCCTAAAGCTTGTTTTATTCTTGCTGAAACTCGCATTTTGAGGTTACTTGGGTATATTTTTATCTTGACGTTTCTTGGGAACTAGAACACAAACAGACAAATTATTTGCCCCTTCATCCAATACCACATTTAATTTCTTATATTCATCATTCTCAAATTGGCAACGCATTAAGCGCAATACTTGACCATTTTTTAAAAGCAGTTGCAGACCAAATTCCGATAACTGCCGATCTACCCGTATTAAGGGATGAAATAACTCAGGTTGAATAACCTTGTGATCGCAGCGAAAACTAAGATACTTAATATGTGAAAAAGATATAATTATCAATAGGATTGAAGCGGCGAGAGGAAGGGTCGAAACAGATATCGCCCAAATAGACAGGCAGCTCAGTGCAACAAACCCAATTTGAGCGATATATGTATGACGATAATAAAAAACAGCAGTTGTATTATAGCGCTTAGCGCACTTTACTAAGATTGTGGGCAACGATTCGATCCACAATTTTAGCGTGACCTAAATGCTCACTACGACCATGCCCCATGATCCAAGTAAACAGATCTGGATCATCGCATTCAAGTAACGAAACAAATGACTTTTGATCATCTTGAGTTAAATCATCAAAACATTCTTCAAAAAAAGGCATGATAACCACATCAAGTTCTAACATGCCACGACGGCAAGCCCACTTTATACGTGCTTTTTGTTCTGGTGTGTACATAACGGTTCCATCTCATAATGCATATTGGCCGAGTTTATCAGCTCACCTGTCTAGCAACTAGTGCAGCAATCACAATCACAACAAATGCTGACAAATATCAATTACGCCAGTACCATGGTGAATAACTTTATTGAACTATCAACTAGGACATTATGATGAATTGGAATAATACTTTTACCGCTTATCCTCTCGCATCAACACAAGCCTTTCCCGATTTGGTTCTATGTCACCTAGCCTCTTGGGGTGCAATCACCATAAACGGTGATGACAAGAAATCCTATCTACAAGGGCAAATCACTAGTGATGTGGTATCGCTCGAAGCAGACCAATCAACCCTAGGCGCTCATTGTGATGCCAAAGGAAAAATGCTGAGTACTTTCCGTCTATTTCACCACAATGATGGCTATGCCATGTTTCAACGTGCTTCTGCTATCGAAAAAGAATTAGTGGAAATAAAAAAGTATGCCATTTTTTCTAAAGTAGTCATCGAACAAAGCGCTGATGTTTGTCTTGGCGTTATCGGAAAGCAAGCTACCTCTATTATCGCTCAGTTATCAGGCCAATCTATTACTCAAGATAACTTACAAGTCATCGCTCTAGAATATGGTACAGCAGTGCCGATCAGTGCTAATCGCTGGTTATTGATGTTATCAAAGCAAAGCGCGGAACAACTTATTGAAAAAAATAGCGATATCATTTTATCCGATGAACGTTTATGGGATCACGCTGATGTGATAGATGCCCTACCGCGAATCGACCAACATGAACAACTCGAACACATTCCACAGGCAATGAACTTGCAAGCACTCGGTGGTATTTCGTTCCAAAAAGGTTGTTATACCGGACAGGAAACGGTCGCTCGAGCTAAATACCGCGGCATTAATAAGCGTGCATTATTCTGCCTACAAGGTGAACTCCATTCAGAACTAGGTGATAGCCTTAAATTAGAACGTCAAGTAGGTGAAAACTGGCGAGGTGCAGGTCAACTCAATAGTTACTATCAATTCAGTGATGGTAAATTGATCGCACTAGCGGTGTTACCAAATAATTTAGAAGCCGATACGGTATTTCGTTTAGAAGCATTCCCAGAGGCTCAACTAAGCTTTGCCGAACTCCCTTACTCACTTGAAGAAGAATAATAGAAATTATGCACTCTAATTGACTAGGTTAGTTAGAGTGCACATCTACCTACTCACAACCCTATAATCTCTACTCCGCCTTTAGCCCAACGCTCACTTAGCCCAAACATTCGCTCGTCAACCTTTCGAACCTAAATCTTCAGAGCAAAGCTTGATCGCTTCTCAATACAATTTTTTGCATTCACATTCATTAAATATCGATCTTACTCACACAAGAAAAAACAAACTAAAGAATTTTTAATCATTTATTTTGAATAAATATTGATCTAGCTTTTTTTAATGTATGATTTATTGGCAGGTTGATTCATGACTTCATTTGATTGAATGGATTAACCAGTAAAGTGTTGCGCTGGTTTCTCCAGCCATATCCACTTTGTATAATGCATCTGTGACTATTCGCCCACGTTATTTTTTCGTGGGCATTTTTTTGTCTAAATCATCAATAGAAACAATAAAACATCACCAATTATTCCATTAGCAGATATAAAAACTGAAACTATAGACAAAGTCAGTATTAAAATTTGATAGATACATCATTTTTCACATAAAAAATAAAAATTTAACAATATGGATGCATAAAACCAGTATAATTCTCTTAGTTACTATAAGGATGTTAGTATGAGATTATTTAATAAATATGTACCAAGAGCCGTCGCAAGGCATGTAAGCCGTTTTTTCAAAGGACGTATTTATATCAATGGTGTGGGTAAGTTTGAATTTGATAATGCAAAGTTAATCATTCCATCACAGGCGCAAGTTCAACATTACAAAATGGTCAAAGAAATCAATCAAGAAATTAATCGCATGCGCTGCGCCTAAATAAGCAAATGACTAAAAATGAAAAAGGTTGGCTACTCAAGCCAACCTTTTTTAACTTATTATTAGTGTATACCAAAATAATTGGAGTTGTAGTGAGGCGACAAGTGAATGAAGCCCCATGAGTTTAGCTTGCCTAAATAAGTAGGGGAATGAACGCTGGTAACAAACTGCAGTTTCAAGTACGACGGGTATATCTACAGTTGAGGGGATTTTGCTTGAACTAAGCGTGGTAACTTACCGCTAATGCCTAGTGCCCTTTTCATCATTTCTTCTTTCATTCCTGGCAAGTGACCAATAAATTGCATTCCAAGCCCACGAACTAACTTCTTAGCCGGGTTTTCCCCTTCAAATAAATCTTTAAATCCTTGCATCGCTGCGATCATTTTGGCCGCTTCCGCTTTACGCCAGCGTTCATAAGCTCTCAAATTGCGCTGTAACCCAATATCTTCCCCTTTTTGCCATAACGCCAACACTTCCTCTGCTAAGCTCGCAGCATCAAGAAGACCTAAGTTCACACCTTGCCCTGCTAATGGGTGTATGGTGTGTGCCGCATCTCCAACTAACGCCACTCGCTCGAGCACAAAGTTACGTGCATAGCGCATTTTCAATGGAAAAGCATAACGCTCACCTTCAACACTGCATAGGCCTAATCTAGTATCAAATTCACTGGTCAAAACTTGATTAAACGTTGTCTCTGAGCAAGAAAGCAAGGTATCAGCACGATTAGGGTCAGTAGACCAAACTAAAGAACATAAGTGAGGATCGGATAACGGCAAGAAAGCAATTGGTCCTTGAGGGGTAAATATTTGTCTTGCAACGCCTTGATGAGCTTCAGTCGTTCGAATATTCGCAACAATCGCGCTATGGCCATAATCCCAATGAGTTAATGGAATATCTTGGTTGTTTCTAACCCAAGAGTTCGCTCCATCAGCCCCCACGACTAATTTACTAGAAATAGAGTCACCACTATCTAGGGTTAACCAAGCTTCACTTTCTCCGATAGCCATCGTCGCACAACGATTGGGTATAAATAATGAAACATTCGACAACTCTTTC
Source organism: Vibrio algivorus (assembly GCF_002218005.2). Classification (GTDB taxonomy): domain Bacteria; phylum Pseudomonadota; class Gammaproteobacteria; order Enterobacterales; family Vibrionaceae; genus Vibrio; species Vibrio algivorus. The sequence goes on along the minus strand of NZ_AP018678.1, from coordinate 564,609 downwards.
ACCCGTTCAAGCAAGGCTAATTGAATGACACGATTCTCAACAATATGCCCTAAGTTCGACTGAGCTAAATCATTGGCTTTAAATTCTAAACGAGCAAAGCTGTCTTTTTCCCATACTTCCATAGCATGATAAGGCGCGATTCGACGACGGGTGATGCCATCCCAAGCGTTAATGTTTTTCAGAAAATTTTCACTAGCACGGCTCAAAGCGGACACTCGCGTATCGGGTGCATCATTTAATGACTCATCAGGCGTTTGCCCTTCAATTACCGCAATACGTAAATTACTCTCAGCAAACGAAGCGGCTAAGGCTAGACCGACCATACCGCCGCCAACGATGGTGATATCAAAACTCTGCATGTTATCGCTCCACTAATCCCATAGTGCGCTTGACTATAGGTTGCTTAATATAAGGTAAATGATTGATAGCAAGTAAACCTAGGTTACGACCGATACGCATTGCCGGCCAATGATTTGAAAAGCAATGTACTAAACTAGACGTCAATGACATCGTTTGCTTGCGATCGCACTCACGACGCTGTCGATAATGAGACAACATAGAATAACAGCCTATATCACCATGCAATTGATAAGCAGATGAGACTTCTTCCGCTAAGCTGATCACATCACGAATCCCTAAGTTAAATCCTTGGCCTGCAATAGGGTGTAAGGTTTGCGCCGCATTCCCCACAATGGCAAAGCGATGCGATACGACCGAGTCACGATAACGCAATAACAAGGGGTAGCAAGCTGGCTTACCGACTTTAGTGATCTTACCTAAACGCCAACCAAAATCTTTTTGTAAGGCTGTCATCAAGGTGGTTTCATCCGACTGCATAATCTGCTGCGCTCGCGATTCAGACATGCACCACACGACCGAACTTCGCCCTTGAGACATAGGTAAAAATGCCACAGGGCCACTTTCCGTAAAGCGTTCAAATGCTCTACCTTGTGGTTGTATTTCGGTACAAACATTTGCGATCACAGCAAATTGTTCAAAATCAATTTCTTGTAATGGGACATTAAGTTGCTGACAGCTTTCTGATAACGCACCATCGGCTGCTACCAACAAGCGAGTTTCAAACATTTGTCCATCATTTAATGATACAGTGACTTTATCGATTGTACGTTCGATATGCGCAACTTTCGCTGGGCAGAAATAATCGATAGTGGGACAATCATTCAATGCTTGCTGATAAATGCGGCCAACATTTTCAAGTTCAACCACATAACCTAAAGCCTCTACGTTCTCTTGCTCCGAGGTAATATTAGCGAGACCAAGATGACCACGGTCGGATACTTCAATATCGGTAATCGCGGTGACGATATTTTCAAAGTGATGCCATAATTTCAACCGCTGCAAAATACTTACTGTGCCATAAGATAGTGCAATAGCGCGAGAATCAAACCCCGGATGAGCTTGCGGTTGATTTATTTGATGAGCTTCAATCACAGCAATATGCAACTGCCCATTACACAAACGATCAACCGCTAGTGCTAATGTTGCTCCAGCCATTCCTGCGCCAATAATTGCAATATCATAACACTTCATAAGATGACCTTAATGTAAGGTTTTAGACTCAGCAGGAGTCACAGGTTTTGCTGCTAGCTCGGCATGAATAGTGAGTACACACACTTTGACATGCTCAATCACTTGCTCTAACAAAATCGCCTGTTCAGAAAAGTCGTCTTCCTCATCGATCCCTAGCTTAGAGATTTCTTCTAGATCGGCTAATGCTTCTTTGGTTTCGGCAGACAATTTCGTTAAGCTTGAACCAGCAAGGCCTAAACCAGAAATAAAGTGATTTACCCACTCTGAAACGGCATCAGCATAATTAAGCAATTCATCATCACTTGGCAACAACATGGTTAACTCCATGCTCGTACCACCCAACTCTCTCATCGAAAATGAGCAAATCGTTTCGGCTAATGTTGACGCACTCATAGGCCAACCCATTCCGTCGTTGGTGTAATCAAATAAGATTGTCTTCCAATTATCATTACTGGTTGAAATGCCACCGCTTAACATACCGACAATTAAGCCCTGTAATTCAGCTGGCGTTACCGATAGCGAAGCAGAAGTAAGCTCAGTTAAGGCTTGATTATAATCAGGTAGACGAATATCGCTCATGAGTAATCTCACTTGGTTGATAAATTTTATTTGAGTATATCAATTCAAAGCCAAGCCCGAAAATGTTAATCCCTAAATAACCTCAATCATCATCAATAAAATGAAGTAAATGACTCACTTTATAAGCGAATCGGTCAACATTCAGCAAAATAAAAACCAACACGTCTGAAATGCTTGAACATGTAAGGCAATTTAGCCTATAGTTTCCCCCTCAGTCGAACAATCTTAACCAATCGTTTTAATATTAAGATTGTATTTTTTCATCAGCTATTAAGAGTGCGCCCCAGTGGAAGTCGAAATATTAGGAAAACTCACTCGCGTCAATTGTCCACCGGGACAAGAAGAGGCCTTGCATGCTGCTGCTAATGAATTAAACCGACGCTTGAATCAAATGACTGAACGTACTAAAGTACACAACATTGAACAGCTACTGATCATCGCAGCTTTAAATGCTTGTTATGAAGTTCAAGAATTAAAAGATGAACTTAGCGATAGTCAGCAAATGTCACAGCGCATCGAACAATTATCACAAGCATTAGACAAAGCGCTAGCCAAAAACTAACACAATTGAATGAGTAAACTATACATTCAATAACGTATTCAAATTTACCCTGGAGTGTTTGTCAGAGGATTTAAGTCCCTGAGCCGATAAGCAACAACCCAGGATCGGTATTTGAGAACTATTGAGCAAGCTCGGCTCGTACCGAGAAGCCTACGGTTTTCATTGCGGATCCGCCTTGAACTCGCTGGTTCATAGGTCCATCAATTCTCAACGGCACTTTGGGGTATTCCTTATTATGAAATATCCAATTCAATCTAAACTTTCTCGTCCACAATTACGACAACTGATTCGTCAGCGACGCGCTCACTTAACACCAGATGAGCAAACAAACGCTGGCCTTGCACTGCTTGACCAAATCAAACGGCTCCCCACTATCCATGATGCCAATAATATCGCCATTTACCTTTCTGTTGATGGTGAAATAGAGACTAAACCAATTATTGAATGGTTGTGGCAACAAGGCAAAAAAGTCGTTCTACCTGTTTTACACCCGTTCTCTAAGGGGCACTTACTTTTTCTTAATTATCATGCTAACAGCCCACTTTGTCATAATAAATACGGAATAGCTGAGCCTAAACTCGATAAAACTCAGATCTGTCTAGTCAAAGATATCGATATTATCTTTACCCCATTGGTTGCCTTTGATCACACAGGACAACGTCTTGGGATGGGCGGAGGGTATTACGATCGAACGCTAGAGCAATGGTTTAATACTGGAAACGGCCCAATTCCCATAGGCTTAGCTCATGATTGCCAGCAAGTAGAACAGATTCCCGTAGAACATTGGGATATTCCATTACCAATATTTGTGACCCCAAGTAACATCTGGCATTGGGAAAAAGCAGAGAAATCGATATAAATTGAACAGAGATAGAATTTAATCACATTCAATTTGCCTTGCCTAAAGCGTGTTTTATTCTTGCTGAAACTCGCATCTTGAAGTTACTTGGGTATATAATCACGCCGATCAAAAAGGAATGTCGATAACTACACACTCAAAAGCAATCGATTACTTATCTATTTAGGAGTTCTCATGACACAAGATGAAATGAAAAAAGCGGCTGGTTGGGCTGCTTTAAAGTACGTAAAACCAGATACCATTGTGGGTGTGGGAACCGGTTCAACAGTTAATCACTTTATTGACGCACTTGCGACCATGAAAAATGAAATTGAAGGGGCAGTATCCAGTTCTGTTGCTTCAACTGAAAGACTAAAAGAGCTAGGTATTCACGTATTCGATTCGAATGAAGTGGATGGTCTGGACGTTTATATCGATGGTGCCGATGAAATCAACGCACACAAAGATATGATCAAAGGCGGTGGCGCAGCGTTAACGCGCGAAAAAATTGTTGCGGCCATGTCGAAAACTTTTGTGTGTATTGTGGATGGTACTAAAGCGGTTGATGTACTAGGTAAATTCCCACTACCAGTTGAAGTCATTCCGATGGCTCGCTCTTATGTGGCTCGTGAATTAGTTAAACTTGGTGGTACTCCTGAATACCGTCAAGGCATCGTAACCGATAATGGCAATATCATCTTAGATGTTCATAACCTATCGATAATCGATCCAAAGGCATTAGAAGATAAAATCAATAGCATTGCGGGTGTAGTAACCGTTGGTTTATTTGCACACCGTGGCGCAGATGTGGTCATTACCGGCACACCTGAAGGCGCAAAAATCGAAGAATAATCAACTGTTAAATTACTGATATTCACTTTTTAATAGTCAATAACAAAACGGTGCTTAAAAGTGCCGTTTTTTTATACTTTATTCATTAAAAACCTTACCCAATCTCACATTTTTTTGATATTTTAATTAAATAGTCGCACAAGGAATGTTCAGACAGCCACTAGGCGTGGTGATGCCATTGCATGCGCAAGAATCATTATTATCTATTAAGGACGACGTTACATGGCTAAAGTTTCTCTCGGTAAAGATAAAATCAAAATTCTCCTTCTTGAAGGCCTTCACCCATCATCTGTAGAAGTTCTACAATCTGCTGGCTACACTAATATCGAATATCACAAAGGCTCACTTTCAGAAGAAGACCTTCTTGAAGCAGTAAAAGATGTTCACTTTATTGGTCTACGTTCTCGCACCCAACTGACTCAAGAAGTATTTGATGCTGCAGAAAAACTTGTCGCAGTAGGTTGTTTTTGTATTGGTACCAATCAAGTCAATCTCAATGCAGCCGCGGCTCGTGGTATTCCTGTTTTTAACGCACCATTCTCTAACACTCGTAGTGTTGCAGAACTCGTCTTAGGTCAGATTTTACTACTACTTCGTGGCATTCCAGAGAAAAATGCTCTTGCTCACCGTGGTATCTGGAAAAAGAGTGCGGACGCTTCTTATGAAGCGCGTGGAAAACGTCTTGGTATCATTGGTTATGGGCATATCGGTACCCAGCTTAGTATTCTTGCTGAAAACTTAGGTATGCGCGTTTATTACTACGATATTGAAAATAAATTATCGCTTGGTAATGCCACTCAAGTCTCGACCATGAGTGAATTGCTCAATAAATCAGACATTATTTCTCTGCATGTACCAGAAACCATGAACACTAAAGAAATGATGGGCGCTGATGAATTTGCACAAATGAAACCTGGTGCGATCTTTATTAACGCTGCTCGTGGAACTGTCGTCGATATTCCAGCACTATGTGATGCTTTAGAGTCTGGTCACCTCGGTGGTGCAGCAATTGACGTATTCCCAGTTGAACCAAAAACCAATAATGACCCATTTGAATCACCACTAATGAAATTTGATAACGTGATTCTAACTCCCCACATTGGTGGTTCAACTCAAGAAGCCCAAGAAAATATTGGTATTGAAGTGGCTGGAAAACTAGCTAAATACTCAGATAATGGCTCAACTCTATCTTGTGTTAACTTCCCGGAAGTGTCACTACCAGAGCATACAGGCACATCTCGTCTACTTCATATTCACGAAAACCGCCCAGGTATTTTGACGCAAATTAACACCATTTTTGCAGAAGCAGGAATTAACATTGCGGCGCAGTATCTACAAACCAACGCTGAGATGGGTTATGTGGTTATCGATATCGAAGCTGAGCGTTCAGAAGAAGCACTAGAAAAAATGAAAGCAGTACAAGGCACTATTCGCGCTCGTATTCTACATTAATTTTGCTAGCATCTATAAAAACAAAACAGCGACCTCTCTTATAAGGTCGCTGTTTTTATTTGTATTTACTCAACTGCTCGCTAAGTAAATAACCTAAGACTGGGATTAATTGAATTGGTTAATTAACCATGTGGACTCTTTTAACCAAACCTAAGATTAAATAGGAATTAATTTTTCAGTTTAAATATCACATCAACTTGATCGCTAATCGTCATCTCTTCATCTTGATAACCTTGATCTACAGACTGAGATTCCATCGCTACCACCTTTGCCATCATTACAGGGCGAACCGAGTGGCTACGGTAGACAATCGACCACACACCATTTAACTCACTATCAAAGCCTTTCGCTAACTGCTGAGCTTTTTGCTTGGCATCCGCAATCGCCGCTTGGCGAGCTTTTTGCTTATACTGTGTTTCATCTTTCACTTTTAGATTAATGTTATTCACTCGATTTACCCCACTTTGCAATGCTAGATCGAGATAAGTATTCAGTTTATCTAATTGCTCTACCGTCACTGTAATGTCACGTACCGCTCGATACCCATTAAGCACAGGCTTACCATCTTTTGGGTAGTTATATTGTGGTGATAATTGTAAGTGACTACTTACGATCGATTTACGTGCCATACCTGATTTTGTTAAAGATGCGATAAAGGTTTCGACGACTTTATCTACCGCCGCTTTTGCTTGCTTCGCCTGGCTTCTATCAGCTTGAATCGCAACAGAAAACTCAGCCATATCCGGTTTTGCAATCACTTCCCCATAACCAGTTGTTGAAAGTGTCGGTGAATTAATATCATTAGCCATCGCGGTAGGTATCGCTATCAACAACGACAAACAAAGTGTAGTGAATGAAAGAAACCGTTTACTTACTCTTTTCATAACAACCTCCCAAATACCAAATCTAGTTATATACCCAAGTGACTTCAAGATGCAGAATTCAGAGCTATCATCCAAACCTTTAGGCAAGGAAGATTGGCGAAGGAATGTAAGCACCTTTCAAACCAATCTGACGCGGCATAAAGGTTTGGATGAAGCTCCCGAAGGGCAAGTTCAAACAAGCTTTATGCCGCGTTAAATTGAGTAGAGATAGAATAACTATGATCATATTCAATTTGCCTTGCCTAAAGCTTGTTTTATTCTTGCTGAAACTCGCATCTTGAAGTTACTTGGGTATATAGTCAATTCACAATACTCTAACAATAAAAAAGGCGCACTAGGCGCCTTTTGATGAATTGTTACATAAAGCTGACAAAATTAATCTTCAAGCTTATTTAAATGAACATCCATTTGAGGGAATGGGATTTCAATACCTGCTTCATCTAAGCCTTCTTTGATTGCTTGTAGAAGGTCAAAGTATACCGCCCAATAATCATCAGTCTTAACCCAAGGACGAACCACGAAGTTTACTGATGAATCTGCGAGTGCAACCACACCCACGGTTGGAGCTGGAGTTTGAAGTAAACGTGTTTCAGCTTCTAATACTCGAGTGATAACTTCTTTTGTTTTCTTCAAATCCGCTTTGTAAGAAACACCTATCACATAATCAATACGGCGAGTAGCGTGACGAGAATAGTTGGTTATAGCACCGCCAATAACACCACTATTCGGCACAACAATCATTTTATTATCAGGAGTTGTCAAAATGGTTTGGAAAATTTGAATAGATTCAACGCTACCTGCAACACCATTAATTTCTACATAGTCACCCGCTTTAAACGGACGAAAAGCAACAATCAATACACCTGCGGCAAAGTTAGATAGTGAACCTTGTAACGCTAGGCCAACGGCTAAACCTGCGGCACCAATAACGGCAACGACAGAAGCGGTTTGAACACCTACACGGCCCAATGCTGCAATTAAAACAATAACAAACAACAAGTAACGAACCAGTGAACCGATAAAGTGAACTACGGCTGGGTCCATTTGTTTCTTTTCTAAAACTTTAGAAACACTGTTACTGATTGCCTTAACAACAATATTACCAATGAAAAGAATAATTAGAGCGGAAATAATATTTACGCCGTATTGCACAAATAAGTCAGAGTTAGCGACAAACCAATCTGTTAGCTTTGGAGCAATAGCGTGAGCGACTTCTGTCACTTGGTCTTCAGCTGCCATGTTTCTTCCTTTATAAATTACATGAGTCGATGAATCTAAATTGGGGGTATGTACACAATATCGTCACCTAGTTACTTCTACAAAAGCAAAGAGTTATATTTATCGATACCAGACATAAACACAATATAGCCATTTTTTTTAACACTGGAAACCATTTGTTGCTATATGTATTCAAATATTTTTCTTTCTTATTAATTAATTCGTACAACTTAATTACAAAAAAACAAACAAAAAAGCCTCACATTACTGTGAGGCTTTTATCAAACGCTAAAAAGAGACGAATTATAGTACGTCGATAGCGTTAAGGTCAGCAAACGCTTTTTCAAGACGTGCAACCATAGACGTTTGACCAGCACGTAACCATACACGTGGGTCATAGTATTTTTTGTTTGGCGCTTCTTCACCCGTTGGGTTACCGATTTGGCCTTGTAGGTAATCGTGGTTGTCCGCTTCGTATTGACGAACGCCATCCCAACATGCCCACTGAGTATCAGTATCGATGTTCATTTTGATAACACCGTAACCAATTGATTCTTGGATTTCTGCTTCAGAAGAACCAGAACCACCGTGGAAAACGAAGTTTAGAGAGTTAGCTGGTAGGCCAAATTTCTCAGAAACGTGCGCTTGAGAATCACGTAGGATAGTTGGAGTTAGAACAACGTTACCAGGCTTGTAAACACCGTGTACGTTACCGAAAGAAGCCGCGATAGTGAAACGTGGGCTAACAGCGTTTAGTTTTTCGTACGCGTATGCAACGTCTTCTGGAGAAGTGTAAAGCTCAGATGCGTCCATATCAGAGTTATCAACACCATCTTCTTCACCACCAGTACAACCTAGTTCGATTTCGATAGTCATGTTCATTTTAGCCATGCGCTCTAAGTACTTAGCACATGTTTCAACATTCTCTTCTAGAGACTCTTCAGAAAGGTCTAACATGTGAGAAGAGAATAGAGGCTTACCAGTTTCAGCGAAGTGTTTTTCACCTGCGTCTAGTAGACCGTCGATCCAAGGAAGAAGTTTCTTAGCAGCGTGGTCCGTGTGAAGGATCACAGGTACACCGTAAGTTTCAGCAACAGCGTGTACGTATTTCGCACCAGCAACTGCACCTAGGATTTGTGCACCTTGGCCTTCAAGCTTAACGCCTTTACCAGCAAAGAAAGCAGCGCCACCGTTAGAGAACTGAACGATTACTGGAGCTTTTACTTTTGCTGCTGCTTCTAGTACTGCGTTTACAGAGTCAGTGTTAACAACGTTAACCGCTGGAAGTGCAAAGTTGTTTTCTTTTGCTACTTCAAAAACTTTCTGTACGTCATCACCAGAGATAACACCAGGTTTTACAAAATCGAAGATCTTAGACATGGGTTTAGTCCTATTTTTCTATCGTTTAAAATCCCGTTCAGAGAACGAAATCGTTAATGAAATAAACGTTTGCTTGATAACGGGGGCATTGTAGCAACAAACCGCCTCAATTCACATAGTGTGATCTACGCAACAGATAAAAATCTACAAACGTAAAAAAGGCGAGAATATTCTCCCGCCTTATTTTGGAACATTATGCTTTTGCACGCTCTTCAAGCATAGCAACTGCAGGTAATACTTTACCCTCTACAAACTCAAGGAAAGCACCGCCACCCGTTGAGATGTAAGATACATCAGCTTTAATACCAAACTTGTCGATAGCCGCTAGTGTGTCACCGCCACCAGCAACAGAGAAGCCTTCAGAAGCTGCGATTGCTTCAGAAATACCGCGAGTACCCGCTTCAAAGTTTTTGAATTCAAATACGCCTACAGGGCCATTCCAAAGGATAGTTTTTGCACCTTTTAGAATTTCAGCTAGTGCTGCAGTAGATTCTGGACCTAAGTCAAAAATCATATCGTCATCTTGAACTTCAGAAACGTGCTTGATTTCTGCTTCAGCGTTCTCATCAAATGCTTTTGCACATGCAACATCAGTCGCAACTGGGATTGCACAAGTTTCCATTAGCTTTTTAGCGGTATCAACTAGGTCAGCTTCGTATAGAGATTTACCAACGTTGTGACCTGCAGCTGCGATGAATGTATTTGCAATACCACCACCAACAACCAATTGGTCAGCTACTGTAGATAGAGATTCAAGAACAGTCAGCTTAGTCGATACTTTAGAACCACCAACGATAGCAACCATTGGGCGAGCTGGTTTGTCCATTGCTTTAGCTAGTGCTTCAAGCTCGTTAGCAAGAAGAGGACCCGCACAAGCGATTGGTGCATGCATACCAACACCGTGAGTAGATGCTTGAGCACGGTGAGCCGTACCAAATGCATCCATTACGAATACGTCACAAAGTGCTGCATATTTTTTAGATAGTTCTTCTTCGTTTTTCTTCTCGCCTTTATTAAAGCGAACGTTTTCAAGAACCACTAATTCACCAGCATTAAGCTCAAGACCATCTAGGTAATCTTTTGCTAATTTAACGTCGCAATCTAGTGCATCGTTTAAATAGTTAACAACTGGTTGCAGAGAGAACTCTTCGTTGTATTCACCTTCAGTTGGGCGACCTAGGTGAGAAGTCACCATTACTTTTGCGCCAGCTTCTAGGCAAGTTTTAATCGTAGGTAAAGACGCTAAGATACGAGCATCTGAAGTTACTTTACCTTCTTTTACTGGCACATTTAAGTCAGCACGAATGAATACACGTTTACCTGCAAGATCCAGGTCAGTCATCTTGATTACAGACATTATTTGTCCTCTCAATGTTAGTGAAATTAAAAATATTTAAAGCGTTATCACCGGGCATAATGCCCAATAATCAAATTTCTTATCTAGCAATTTCTATTCAGCTTAGCGACTAAATCGCTTTCCTGTAAACCGCACAGGGCTAATCATTTCATTACCCAATATACTGGGGGCGACTATTTATTATTTCAAGCTAAAAAATAATAAATCGACTATTTATTCGTCGCAAAAATCTTATTTTGAGTCAATCATTGTACCCATTACTAAGGCAGTATCGAGCATTCGGTTGGCAAAGCCCCATTCGTTATCACACCACACTAGCATTTTAACTAAACGGTGGTTGCTAACACGAGTTTGCGAGCCATCAACAATCGCACTATGCGAATCATGATTGAAATCAATCGAAACCAGAGGCGCTTCGGTGTAATCCAATATGCCGCCCAATGTACAACGAGATGCTTCTACGATAGATTGATTTACGTCATTAACATTGACATTTTTGTGAACTGTGACACTTAAATCCATCGCTGTGACATTAATTGTAGGCACTCGAACTGAAATTGCTTCAAATTTATCAGCAAATTTAGGGTAAATTCTTGCGATACCTAAATGAAGTTTAGTATCAACAGGAATGATAGATTGGCTAGCGGCCCGAGAACGGCGTAAATCGGAGTGATAAGCATCAATCACTTGCTGATCGTTCATAGAAGAGTGAATGGTGGTGATAGTGCCAGACTCAATACCAAAACTGTCATCTAATGCTTTAATCACTGGAATAATACAGTTAGTCGTACAAGAACCATTCGAAACCACATGATGTTCAGCAGCCAATGTTTCATGATTCACACCGTAGATAATCGTGTTATCGACATCATTACCACCTGGATGAGAAAACAACACTCGTTTCGCTCCAGCTTGAATATGCAATTGCCCATCGACTTGCGATCCAAACTTACCAGTACAATCTAAAACGATATCGACATTGAGATCTTTCCAAGGCAGAAGCTTGGCATCAGAGAGGTGTAATATACGAATCGAATCAAAACTTGACTCGCCCTTATCGCTGTGATGAATAAGAAGATGCTCTTGATCATGGGTAACTTTTTTGAAAAAACGACCATGACTCGAATCGTATTGCAGAAGATGTACCATTCCTTCGGGTTCAGCAAGTTCATTAATGGCCACTACTTGTATCGACTGATCTTTGCCACTTTCATATAAAGCGCGCAATACACTGCGTCCAATTCGACCAAATCCATTAATAGCAATTCTGAGCATAATCATTCCGTGGCATCAATCTAAAGTGGCAGTATGTTACCTCATCGTCTTTTAATACGCATTAAAAAAGCCGAGCAATCATGCCCGGCTTTCATCTTTCAATTATCTAAACCTTAAAGGATTAAGCAATTAACTCTTTCGCAGTTTCAACTACGTTTTCAACGGTAAAGCCGAACATTTTAAATAGCTCACCCGCTGGCGCTGACTCACCGAATGTTGTCATACCGATGATGCGACCGTCTAGGCCAACATACTTAAACCAGTAATCCGCAATACCCGCTTCAATTGCAACACGAGCCGTTACGTCTGATGGTAATACTGATTCACGGTAAGCTGCATCTTGCTTATCAAATGCATCGGTTGATGGCATTGATACGACGCGTACTTGTTTACCTTCCGCAGAAAGTTGCGCAGCAGCTTCAACCGCTAGCTCAACTTCAGAACCTGTTGCAATCAAGATTAGCTCAGGTTTGCCTGCACAATCTTTCAGAATGTAAGCACCTTTCGCGATGTTCGCTACTTGGTCAGCAGTACGTTCTTGTTGTGCTAGGTTTTGACGAGAGAAGATTAACGCTGAAGGCGCATCTTTACGCTCAATCGCCAGTTTCCAAGCTACAGCAGATTCAACTTGGTCACATGGACGCCATGTACTCATGTTTGGTGTCATACGTAGAGAAGCCATTTGCTCAACCGGTTGGTGAGTTGGACCATCTTCGCCTAGGCCGATTGAATCGTGGGTGTAAACTTGGATGTTTTGCACTTTCATCAAGGCTGCCATACGCATTGCGTTACGTGCGTATTCCATGAACATTAGGAAAGTTGCGCCGTAAGGAATGAAACCGCCGTGTAGTGCGATACCGTTGATGATAGCCGTCATACCAAACTCACGTACGCCGTAGTGTACGTAGTTGCCTGAGGCATCTTCAGCAGTCAAAGATTTAGAACCAGACCACATAGTTAAGTTCGATGGTGCTAAGTCCGCAGAACCGCCCATAAACTCAGGTAGAATTTGGCCAAATGCTTCTAGTGCATTTTGTGACGCTTTACGTGATGCAATGTTAGCTGGGTTTGCTTGAAGATCAGCAATGATAGCGCTTGCTTTTTCTTCCCACTCTTTAGGTAGCTCACCCGCCATACGACGTTTGAATTCTGCCGCAAGCTCAGGGTAAGCCGCTTCATAAGCAGCCAGTTTTTCATTCCAAGCCGCTTCTTTTGCTGCACCCGCTTCTTTTGCGTCCCATTCAGCGTAAATATCTGAAGGAATTTCAAATGGACCGTGTTCCCAACCAAGTTGCGCTTTAGTTGCAACGATTTCATCAGCACCTAGTGGCGCGCCGTGACAATCGTGCGTGCCCGCTTTGTTTGGAGAACCAAAACCGATCACTGTTTTAGTACAAATAAGCGTTGGACGAGGATCCGCTTTCGCAGCTGCAATCGCTGCTTCAATTGCGTCAGCATCGTGACCATCAACTGCTGGGATTACATGCCAACCGTACGCTTCAAAACGTTTAGGTGTATCATCTGCAAACCAACCTTCTACGTGACCATCGATAGAAATACCGTTGTCATCCCAGAATGCAACCAATTTACCTAGACCTAGCACACCAGCTAAAGAAGCCGCTTCGTGTGAGATACCTTCCATCAAACAGCCATCGCCTAGGAATGTATAAGTAAAGTGATCAACGATATCGTGGCCTTCACGGTTAAACTGAGCCGCTAATGCTTTTTCAGCTAACGCCATACCAACAGCATTGGTGATACCTTGACCTAGTGGGCCAGTAGTCGTTTCAACACCAGGTGCATAACCATACTCAGGGTGACCTGGCGTTTTTGAATGCAATTGGCGGAAGTTTTTCAGTTCAGAAAGAGGAAGGTCATAACCAGAAAGGTGAAGCAAAGAGTAAATCAGCATCGAACCGTGGCCATTTGAAAGCACGAAACGGTCGCGATCAAACCACTCAGGGTTTTGTGGGTTGTGATTCAAGTGACCACGCCAAAGAACTTCAGCGATATCGGCCATGCCCATTGGGGCGCCTGGGTGGCCTGAATTAGCCTGTTGAACACCGTCCATGCTAAGTGCGCGGATTGCATTTGCTAGATCTTTACGAGACGTCATGTCTGCTCCTGGATTTGCATAAGCGATTTATTAAGGTTGGGAAAGCTTGCCGAATACTTCAACTCACTTTTAATTCTGCGTGGTATTGTCGCAAAGCGACTGCATGACTGCAAACGTTAACCACTTGATATTTTCTCTTTTGGGGTTATTTTTTTTGCTTTTTTAGCATTGTCACATTATTTCCCCTCAATGCCCGACATTATGGGAACGCAATCGAATACGTCAATAGAGAGAAAGGCAAATTAATAAACATTTTCTCTACCTCCGTTATCTCACTTTTAAGACAACTAAATAGCAAAAAGAGAAAAAAGGCTTGTAATTCGACCAATCAAAACTAGAATAGACGTCTAGATGTAGAAACACCTACAGAATTTATTGTTTTTAAAAAGACGCGATTCATAGCATTAGCTATACAAGAACGCGTCTTTTCTAACTTAACTGCATTCATCAAGCGATGAATTGGCATGATTCACAGTGGAGCACTCACACATGGCTAAGCATTTATTTACTTCAGAATCTGTATCTGAAGGTCATCCTGATAAAATTGCTGATCAAATTTCTGATGCAGTATTGGATGCAATCCTAGAGCAAGATCCTAAAGCACGTGTGGCGTGTGAAACTTACGTAAAAACCGGTATGGTAATGGTTGGCGGTGAAGTCACAACTTCAGCCTGGGTTGATATTGAAGAAATTACCCGCGAAACCGTTCGCGAAATTGGTTATGTTCATTCTGATATGGGCTTTGATGCAGACTCTTGTGCTGTATTAAATACCATCGGTAAACAATCTCCAGACATCAACCAAGGTGTTGATAAAGCCGACCCTAAAGATCAAGGCGCTGGCGACCAAGGTATTATGTTTGGTTATGCATGTAACGAAACAGAAGTATTGATGCCAGCCCCAATTACTTACTCTCACCTACTTGTACAAAAGCAAGCTGAAGTACGTAAAAGCGGCAAACTTGATTTCTTACGCCCTGATGCAAAATCTCAAGTAACTTTCCAATACGATCAAGGAAAGATTGTTGGTATCGATGCTGTCGTACTATCAACTCAGCACTGTGATTCAATTACTACCCCTGATCTACGTGAAGCAGTAATGGAAGAAATCATCAAACCTGTACTGCCTTCTGAATGGCTAAATAAAGAAACAAAATTCTTTATCAACCCAACCGGTCGTTTTGTTATCGGTGGTCCAATGGGTGACTGTGGTCTGACTGGTCGTAAAATCATCGTAGATACCTACGGCGGTGCAGCTCGTCACGGCGGCGGTGCTTTCTCTGGTAAAGATCCATCAAAAGTTGATCGTTCAGCCGCTTACGCAGCGCGTTATGTAGCAAAAAATATCGTAGCAGCAGGCCTTGCGGATCGTTGTGAAATTCAACTTTCATACGCTATCGGTGTAGCTGAGCCGACTTCTATCATGGTAGAAACGTTTGGTACAGAGAAAGTACCATCAGACATCATTATCGAAGCAGTTCGTCAGCACTTCGACTTACGTCCATACGGCCTACAAGAAATGTTGAACCTACTTCAACCTATCTACAAGAAGACGGCTGCTTATGGCCACTTTGGTCGTGATGAATTCCCATGGGAAGCAACGGACAAAGCAGAAGCACTGCGTGGATTTGCTGGCTTATAATTCGTTTTCACGACAAACCACAGTACTTTCAAACCCTTGCTATTCGGTGAGGGTTTTTTTATTGCCCATCGGTTTTTTCCACTCATCAAATTTGAACAATTTTTAGTCATTAAATTTGTAATTATCCCAAACAACAGCAATATTTATATATACCCAAATAACTTGGGCTGCTGCACAGATTTGTTCCCTCATGAATTGCTAGGAGGATTTATGCCTCGTACTGCTAAACCATCAGATTTTAGAACACCAGATAATGAATATGCTCGCACCATACCTTGTGAGAAAATCGCTACATTCGCACCATTACAATGGCTGAAACTCGGCTTTCGCGATATTTTTAAAGCTCCTGTGATCAGCTTATTTTACGGCATTTGCTTTGCTGTTGCCGCTGCTGGTATTGAATGGCTAGTCTATTTGCAAGGTTCTCATTTAGTCATTTTCCCTAGCCTGATTGTTTATATGTTAATCGGCCCATTTTTAGCGCTAGGACTATACGATGCGAGTTGGCAAATTGAGAAACATCATAAACCTAAATTATTCCATTCAATAAAAGCGATTAAGCGTAATGGCGTTTCACAATGGAGCTTTGCTCTATTACTTTGTGTTGCGATGATCTTTTGGATGCGCATTGCTGCCTTGTTACATGCTTTATATCCAGAAATGCAAGGGGCCTCAATCGAAGCTTTCCTACCTTTTTTAATCAGTGGTTCTGTGGTTGGGTTTATTTTCTCATGTGTCATTTTTTCTATGTCGGCATTTTCGATTCCATTAATGATGGAAAGGCGAGTCGATATGATGACCGCCGTCTTTACGAGCTATCACGCCGTCAAAAATAACCTAAGTGCCATGGTAGTATGGGCGGGAATAATTGTTTTATTTATTGGTTTTGGTTTTGTCACAGCTGGTATAGGAATGATCATTGCGATGCCTATCCTAGGCTTTGCTACTTGGCATGGTTACCGACAAACTATCAGTCGTAAACATGAAATCCATCACCATATACCCAAATAACTTGGGTATAACATTAATTGTATCTACCTCTTATCTCTATTAACATTCGGCTCCTCTTCGGTTCTGAATGTTAGTAGAGAGTCATAGTGTCAGCCATTGTCATTCCTCAAAGTTTAATCCATCAATTGGAAAACAGCCTTCAGCTTCACCTAAAAAAAGCAGAGTTGGCCTTTGAATGTAGCTTTCCCACACCAGAACTTACATTTAATGTACGAGGAAAGGTGGCGGGAAAAGCTTACCTGCAACAATGGCGAATTCGCTTAAATCCAACATTATTTATTGAAAATCAACAAGCATTTATAGAACAAGTGATTCCGCATGAGTTGGCCCACCTTATCACCTACCATCAATTTGGTCGCGTAAAGCCTCATGGCAAAGAATGGCGATATGTGATGGCAAATATTTTTCAATGCCCACCTGAAATTTATCATGCTTTCGATGTTAGTTCGGTACAAGGGAAAACCTTTACTTATCAATGCCAATGTCAAACCCACCTATTATCAATTCGACGACATAATAAAGTGAAACGTCAACAAACTCGTTATCATTGCTCTTTATGTGGTACTCAATTAGAGCGATTAAACAAAGAAAAAGTGATCAATAGCCTATAAAATAGTTTGTATTGCTTTATGATTAAACCGTAAATCCCCTCTCCCTTTGAAGTAACGATAACTAACGCTATGAATGAATATCAACATATACTCGAAATTCACCCTAACCCATGCGTGATTCATATTGACTTCAAACCACTCTACGCCAACGATGCCTTTGCTCGGTTTAGTGGGCTAAAAAGCGCAGATCAAATTTTGGAAATGGCATCTTTAATGGTGTTGATTAACCCCGAAGAAAGAGAAGACGCACAGCTTCGTTACCAAAAAACCTTCACGGATCATCAAACTGAGCCTAAAGTAATTCCCCATACTGATTTATTGGGAAATCCAGTGATGGTTGAAATAACTGATAAATTAATCAATTGGTGCGGACAACTAGCTGTTTGTACCTTCATCAGTATTGTTACTGACACCATCAATAAAGAACGTCAACTAAAAAAACTCGCTGAGCAAGATCCCTTAACTCAGTTACATAATCGACGTTATATCATCAATAAGATAACAAAACTTCATCAGGAAGAGTTAGCCAAAGAGTTCTTTTTAGCCATTGTGGATATTGATTACTTCAAAAAAATCAACGATCAATATGGTCACTTTGTTGGCGATAAAACATTACAGCAACTGGCTGAATTACTCCGTGGGTTTGTTGGAGTAAATGACTATTTAGCCAGACTAGGTGGAGAAGAATTCATACTACTCATTCGCTCAAATTCGGCTCAACATGTTGTCGCACGTTTAGAGTCTCTACGTGCCTCCATAGAAAATCATCACTTTATGATTAAACAAGAAAATACCGATGATGAATTTAGAATTCGCTGTACGCTATCAATTGGGATGACACAAATCCAACAAGGTGAAAAAATAGATTCAAGCTATATTCGCGCCGACAAAGCACTGTATACCGCAAAGCATCAAGGTCGTAATCAAGTTATCATCAACGATTAATGCTATATATCGTAAAACATAGTGTGTGAAGTTAACCTTTCCCCTTGTTTTTTACTGTTAAAACATCCATGTTAAGAAAAGCAATTAAGCTTACACAGGTCATGACATGAGAATTCCAAGAATTTATCATCCCCAAGCTATCGAACAGCTAGGAGAAATCCACTTATCTGAAGACGCGGCGGGCCATGTTGGCCGAGTACTGCGTATGACTCAAGGCCAAGAAGTTTTACTATTTGATGGTTCTGGAGCAGAGTTTCCAGCGGTAATCATTTCTGTCTCAAAAAAGAATGTGGCCGTAAAAATCAAAGAGCGTATCGAGCGTAGCATTGAATCACCGTTAAACCTTCACCTTGGCCAAGTCATTTCTCGTGGCGATAAAATGGAATTCACAATTCAAAAGGCGGTCGAACTAGGAGTGAATACCATCACACCTTTAATTTCCGAACGTTGCGGTGTAAAACTCAACGCAGAACGCTTCGAGAAAAAACTGCAACAATGGCAAAAAATCGCGATTGCCGCCTGTGAGCAATGTGGTCGTAATATCGTACCAGTCGTTCGCCCTTTGATGCAGCTAGAACAATGGTGCGCAGAAGATTATGATGGGTTAAAACTCAACCTTCATCCTAGAGCAAAGTATTCAATCAATACTCTGCCAGCACCGGTCAGTAAAGTACGCCTACTCATTGGCCCTGAAGGTGGCTTGTCTGATGAAGAAATTCAAATGACTGAACAGTATCAGTTTGAAGAAACACTCTTAGGCCCACGCGTACTACGTACTGAAACCGCAGGCTTATCAGCAATTACTGCCTTACAAGTTCGCTTTGGCGATCTCGGTTAAGGTACACCCAAGTGACTTCAAGATGCAGAATTCAGAGCAATCATCCAAGCCTGTAGACAAGGACGATTGCTGAAGGAATATGAGCACATTGAAGTTTTTTGCGTATCAACATCTCAAATATCGCGATAAAAAAGCGGTATCAATGAATTCGCCAACTATGGAGTATCAATGATGAAAATTGGCATCGTAATGGACCCGATTTCAACCATTAACATCAAAAAAGATTCAAGCTTTGCAATGCTGCTAGAAGCCCAACGACGTGGTTGGGAAATCCATTATATGGAAATGTCAGATCTTCATTTAGAACAAGGTAAGCCTCTTGCTGATACCAAGATCGTAAACTTATTTGAAGATGCCAATAAATGGTATGAATTCACTTCAGAACAATCGATTGAGCTATCAGAGCTAGATGCAGTTTTAATGCGTAAAGATCCTCCGTTTGATACGGAATACATCTACGCTACCTACATTCTTGAACGTGCTGAAGAACAAGGCACTTTAATTGTAAATAAGCCGCAAAGCTTACGTGATTGCAATGAGAAACTTTTTACCGCTTGGTTCCCAGAATTAACGCCAACGACTTTGGTTACACGTAAAGCTGAAAAAATTAAAGCTTTCCGTGAACAACATGGTGATGTGATTTTAAAACCGTTAGATGGCATGGGTGGCGCATCGATCTTCCGTGTAAAACAAGATGACCCAAACGTTTCCGTTATCATCGAAACATTGACCAACCACGGCCAAAACTATGCGATGGCACAAACCTTTGTACCAGATATTAGTAATGGTGATAAGCGCATTTTAGTGGTGGATGGTGAGCCTATGCCATACTGCCTAGCGCGCATTCCTGCCAAAGGAGAAACTCGTGGAAATTTAGCTGCTGGCGGCCGCGGTGAAGCTCGTCCGTTAAGTGAAACTGACCTCAAAATTGCACAAGCTGTTGCTCCAACGCTAAAAGAAAAAGGCTTAATTTTTGTTGGTTTAGATGTGATTGGTGATAAGTTAACTGAAATTAATGTCACTAGCCCTACTTGTATTAAAGAGATTGAAGCTGCATTTGATATCTCCATCACAGGTAAGTTAATGGATGCTATTGAACGTCGTATCGCTGCGGCTAAGTAGTCTGAGCTTATTAAAATAGTATGGCAGCGAATACGTTGCCATACTCAAATTGCTTATGGAGAGCAGAATGAACCTAACCGATCACTTTCTAATTGCTATGCCTAGCATGAAAGACTCTCATTTTACTCGCAGCGTGATTTATATCTGTGAACACAATGAAGATGGTGCGATGGGGTTAGTCATTAATGATCCTGTCGGCATTGATATTAAAAATATGCTCGAACAAATTGACGTTCAGCCTGTTCACCCACGTATTTGCCAACAAAGTTTATCTGCTCCGTTATTAAATGGTGGCCCTGTCGCAACCGACCGTGGCTTTGTTCTGCACAATCGCAAAGATACCTATCAATCAAGTATTGAAATAACTGACGAGCTAGCGGTAACGACCTCAAAAGATATTCTGACGGTTCTCGGCACTGAGGCTGAACCAAAGAATTTCATTGTGACTCTAGGTTATTCTGGGTGGGATTCGGGTCAATTAGAACAAGAACTACTAGATAACTTCTGGTTAACTGCCCCAGCAAATTTAGCAATACTGTTCGATACTCCAGTACATATTCGTTGGAAAAAAGCAGTACAATTGCTCGGGATCAGCGTTTCACAATTATCTGGCGATGCCGGTCACGCTTAAATCTCGCGATAATCACACTTATAGAGAAACATCATGTCTAACCAAACCATAATGGCATTCGATTACGGCACCAAAAGCATTGGGAGTGCCATAGGCCAAACCATTACTGGCACCGCCTCACCACTTAAAGCTTTTAAAGCCCAAGATGGCATTCCAAAATGGGAAGACATCGAAAAACAAATCAAAGAATGGCAACCAGATCTTGTCGTCGTCGGTTTACCAACCGATATGCAAGGGAAAGATCTTACCGACATCACTACCCGAGCACGTAAGTTTGCCAACCGTCTGCATGGTCGCTTTGGCGTGAAAGTAGAGTTACATGATGAGCGTCTTTCGACTCAAGAAGCACGTGCAGAATTATTCTCGATGGGCGGTTATAAAGCTCTCAGTAAAGGTAACGTCGATTGCCAATCCGCTGTTGTGATTTTAGAAAGTTGGTTTGAGAATCAATACTAAGCCAATCAGCTTTAACGAATATACCCGAGTAACTTCAATACAAGAAAGAGTTGATATTAACTCTCAACTCTTCTTAAATACTCTATTCAAGTAAGCATAGTTGCGGAGCGCTCTTACCATGACCAAAAACAAAAGCATTCTGTTGATACTTGATAGCCAATAGTTTCGCGCTCATCAATTGGATATTTTGAATCCAAAACCCTTCTTCAATTGACCAGTCGGAAGAATCCGGTATCCCATCACCTTGATAAAACTCATAACCTAGCGCCTGTAATTCGTTTGATAATGCGATATTGGCTTGTTGATTGATTTGTTCAGGCGTTAAGTTTGAAAAAGGATTATAGGCGGTAATAATTGCCCATTGTTGGACTTCATTTTGCAGACAGTAATCGACAAATTGAGGATTAGGCTGCCCAATGAATAACTCAAAAGCCTGCTTATCGATTTCAACTTTATAACAAGTTTGCTGATAAGCCTCAATTAACGAGTTATCCATTTCGTCCTACTCCTACTGGTTTATCTTAATACCTTTCAGGGAACTGTTTTCAAACGTTGTATCACCAGAAGATTTAAGCATTAAACGTAAATCATTAGGCGAATCCGCACAATGCATTGCATCATCAAGGCTAATCTTATCCGCTTGTAATAGTTCAAATAAAGCTTGATCGAAAGTCTGCATACCGGCTTCTTTAGAACGTATCATCGTCGATTTAAGCTCCTGTAAATCCCCACGACGAATCAAATCCGATACACGAGGGGTATTAAGCAACACTTCAAACACCCCATGCCGACCATTGCCATGCTTATCTCTCACCAACTGCTGGGCGATAACCCCTTTTAAGTTCAAAGACAAATCAAATAAAAATTGCTCTTTTTGCTCTTTGGGAACAAGGTGCAAGATACGCTCTAAAGCTTGGTTGGCGTTATTGGCATGCAAGGTTGCCATACATAAATGTCCAGTTTCAGCAAACGTCATGGCATATTCCATGGTTTCACGGCTACGGATTTCACCAATTAAAATCATGTCAGGTGCTTGGCGTAAAGAATTCTTCAATGCCACTTCATAACTTTCTGTATCTAAGCCAACTTCACGTTGAGTGACGATACATTTTTTATGTTCATGAACAAATTCAATCGGATCTTCTACTGTCAGTATATGGCCGGTTTTATTTAAGTTGCGATAACCGGTCATTGCCGCCATCGACGTCGACTTCCCCGAACCTGTCGCACCAACCACCAGCACCAAACCACGTTTAGCTGTCGATAAGTCTTTTAATACTTCAGGTAACTGCAACTCTTCCATACTAGGAATACGAGTTTCAATACGACGAACTACTGCACCTGGCAATTCTCTCTGGAAAAAAGCACTGACACGAAAGCGCCCTTCACCGTGCACGACAGCAAAGTTTGCTTCATGAGTTGACTGATATTCTTCGCGTCTTTCATTATCCATCATTTCAAATAGTAAGGCTTCTACCCCACCTTTATCTAATGGCTCACCATGTGCTTTAAGCTCACCATCAATACGAAACAAACATGGTGCACCAACCGTCAAATAAATATCTGACGCTTTAGATGACACCATAATTTCTAGGACTTGTGAAAGTTGCATGTAATTTCCTTTAGATTAATACGGTGACATTAATATAGTGATGTGGATGCTAAAGTTTCAATTTTGCTTTCAACTTCTTCTTGAGTCACTAAACCTTGCATCAATAACTGGCGAGCGGCTTGTTCCATAGTTTGCATCCCCATAGACGATCCGGTTTGGATCATCGATAGCATTTGAGCAACTTTATCTTCACGGACTAAATTACGAATCGCAGGGGTTGCAATCATCACTTCATGACAAGCGATACGTCCACCCACATCACCACTACGCTTTAATAGCTTCTGAGCAATAACCGCACGTAAAGATTCTGACAACATAGAACGAACCATATTTTTATCAGAACCAGGAAAAACATCGATGATACGATCTATGGTTTTCGCAGCTGAGCTGGTATGCAGAGTACCAAAGACTAGGTGCCCAGTTTCTGCCGCAGTTAATGCCAAGCTGATCGTTTCTTTATCACGCAGCTCACCGACTAAAATCACATCGGGGTCTTCACGTAACGCTGAACGTAAAGAAGCTTCAAAGCTATGGGTATCACGGTGCACTTCACGTTGGTTTACCAAACATTTTTTATTGGGATGAGTAAACTCGATAGGATCTTCAATGGTTAAAATATGCTTTTTGTGATTACGGTTAATGTAATCTACCATCGCGGCTAAGGTTGTTGATTTACCTGAACCGGTTGGGCCTGTTACCAATACTAAACCTTTTTCATAGTTAGCAATTTTTTCGAAAATCTCAGGAGCAGAGATATCTTCAAATGATGGAATTTCAACGGGAATGGTACGAAATACCGCAGCGCAACCACGAGATTGATTGAAAGCATTGACACGAAAACGGCCAATATTGGGTAGTTCAAATGAAAAATCGATTTCTAGTTTTTCTTCAAACTCGCTGCGCTGAGCATCGTTCATAATATCGAAAACGAGTGCATGAACATCTGAATGGGTAAAGGCAGGCATTTCCAATTGTCTGATGTCACCATCAATACGTAAGATTGGAGGAACGCCAGCAGAAAGATGTAGATCTGATGCATTATGCTTTACACTAAATTCCAATAACTCAGCAATATCCATTTATATTCCTTATCGAAGAAAAACTATGATGTGTTCTGATAAAAATAGTATTCAAAAAAACATTGAACAAATTAACCAGCAGATTCGTACTGCTGAACAACAATATGGTCGCAATTCTAACTCAGTACAATTGTTAGCGGTAAGTAAAACGAAACCCATTACAGCATTAGAAGAAGCTATTACCGCAGGTCAGAAATGTTTTGGTGAAAATTACGTCCAAGAAGGCGTTGAAAAAATACAACATTTCTCTCAACACTATACCCAGAGTGACCTTGAATGGCACTTCATTGGTCCAATCCAATCGAATAAAACTCGACTGATCGCAGAAAATTTTGATTGGGTACATTCCGTTGATCGTGAAAAAATCGCCCAACGCCTCAATGATCAACGTCCTGATGGAAAACCATTGCAAGTTTTGATTCAAGTGAATACTAGCGGTGAAAACTCGAAATCAGGTACTGATCGTGAGCAAGTTTTTGCCTTAGCTCAGTTGATAAATGACTTACCTAACCTCACATTAAGAGGATTGATGTCAATTCCTGAAAATGTATCTGATCATGCCTCGCAACTAGCGGCATTTCAGCAACTGGCAGAATTGAAGCAAGCATTACAATCACACTACCCACAAATCGATACGCTTTCGATGGGTATGAGTGGTGATATGCCGGCAGCTATTGAAGCGGGCAGCACTATGGTTCGTATCGGCACTGCTATTTTTGGTGCTAGGGATTACCCCCAAGCCACTTAAAGGTGCGCTTTTCAGCAAGAATAAACAAGCGTCATAAGCGAACCAACGATATACTCGCATAAAGACTGAATATTAGGACGGAATAGATATGGAACAGCGTAAAATCAGTTTTATCGGCTCTGGCAATATGGCACGTTCCATTTTTGCTGGCATGCTTTCAAGTGGCTATAAAGCAGGTAATATTACGGCCACTGGTCGTGATGAAGACAAGCTAAAACACCTCGCTGATTGTTACGGGATCCACACCACTACTGATAATGTTGCCGCCGTAGAACAAGCTGAAGTCGTCATTTTATCCGTTAAACCTCAAATGATGGCCGATGTATGCGCTGACTTTCAAGGGCTTGATCTTAGCAACAAATTAATTATATCTATTGCAGCGGGTATTTCTGCAAAACGCTTAAATGAAATGCTGGGGCAGACAATACAGTTAGTACGTGTGATGCCCAATACCCCATCATTAGTGGGTAAAGGCATGAGTGGTTTATTTGCTACCGATAATGTATCAGAAGAAGATAAAGACTTTGCCGGTGATCTCATGTCAGCAGTTGGCGAGATCTGTTGGGTCGATGAAGAATCTGGTATTAATAACATTATTGCTGCAGCTGGCAGTGCACCTGCTTACTTCTTCTTATTTATGGAAGCGATGCAACAAGAAGCCATGGCACAAGGTTTCAATAAAGATACCGCTCGCCTACTAATTCAACAAGCTGCCTTAGGCGCAGCTGAAATGGTCGTGGCAAATCCTGAACTCGATTTATCGACCCTACGTGAACAAGTAACATCAAAAGGCGGCACCACCGCTGAAGCGCTAAAAACATTTAACCAACATAACCTTTCTGACATTGTATCCAAAGCGATGCAAGCCGCGGTTAACCGTGCTGAAGAAATGGAAAAACTAATTTAATTTCGATTTAAATATTAATAACAAGGTTTGCAGTAATGAACTCAATGACTTTTCTAGTTTCTACCGTATTCGACCTCTACATTATGGTCGTAATTTTACGCGTATGGTTACAATTGGCACGTGCTGATTTCTATAATCCATTTTCACAATTTGTAGTGAAAGCAACCCAACCTGTGGTTGCCCCTTTGCGCCGCATTATTCCATCAGTAGGTAATATTGATTTAGCCACGATTATCTTTGCCTACGTACTTAGTGTACTTAAGTTCACCTGCTTAATTTTAATTTCAAATGGCAGCTTAGTATTTAGTCCAAGCTTTTTAATGTTTGGTGCACTTTCGTTGGTTAAAGCCGCAGGCGGATTACTATTCTGGGTATTATTGATTCGCGCCATTCTTAGCTGGGTTAGCCAAGGCAATAGTCCTGTTGAATATGTGATGGTTCAATTGACCGAGCCTATGCTGGCCCCGATTCGTCGAATCCTTCCTCCAATGGGCGGTTTCGATCTTAGCTTACTCGTTCTATTCTTAATTCTACAATTTGCCAACTACCTAATGGGTGATGTAGTCGGTCCGATTTGGTATCAGCTTTAATCTATGGCCATCCCGGTACAACTCGCAGGAAAAGACTTACTACTGCGAGTTTACATTCAACCCAAAGCAAGCCGAGATAACATCGTCGGCTTGCATGGGGATGAAATAAAAATTGCTATTACCGCTCCGCCAGTCGATGGAAAAGCTAACGCCTACTTAACTAAATACCTAGCCAAGCTTTGTAAGGTATCAAAAGGCTCAGTGAGTATCGAAAAAGGCGAATTAGGCAGACATAAAACCATTCGAATTACCACTCCAAGTGTTATACCCGAGCCGATAAAAAATCTACTTTGATAATCTAGTTCGATAAGGAAATCTCATGAAAAAATGGATCGTTATCGCCCTACTTACTTTGTTTTCTTTACCAAGTATTGCTGGGCAATTTAAAACCATTAAAAATAGTGAAGTACACTACTCTGCTTTTAATTCCGCTATGCTGACTCCAGAAGTGGCCACACAATATAAGTTAAAGCGTAATGGTTATTCGGCAATTTTAAATATCAGTGTGTTAGACACCAGTAAACTCGGTAAACCGGCAGTAGATGCAAAAGTCACAGGCAGCAGTAAAAACCTAATAGGTCAAACCAAACAACTTAGCTTCAAACAAGTGAAAGAAGGCGAAGCAATTTATTATTTAGCTGAATTTCCAATCACCAATGAAGAACAACTCACCTTTAATATTAATATTGATGCAGGCAATACGGGCAGCGGTCCGATCAGCTTCACGCAAAAATTTTATGTTGAAGAATAAATAACACAGGATCTCCAATGAAAAAGCTCGTTCTCGCCACTGGTAACCAAGGCAAAGTCAAAGAAATGGCTGACCTACTTTCTGAATTTGGCTTTGAGGTTGAAGCGCAAAGTCAATATAAGGTTTCCGAAGTGGCAGAAACCGGCACTACGTTTATCGAAAATGCCATTATCAAAGCTCGCCATGCGGCAAAAGAAACGGGCTTACCAACGATTGCTGATGATTCCGGTTTAGAAGTTGATGCCCTACAAGGCGCTCCGGGGATCTACTCTGCACGCTATTCGGGTGAAGGGGCGACCGATCAGCGTAATCTAGAAAAGCTATTAGAAGAAATGAAAGATGTGCCTAATGAACAACGTACTGCCCGTTTTCATTGTGTATTGGTATTAATGCGCCATGAAAACGATCCAACACCTTTGGTTTGTCACGGTCAATGGGAAGGCAAAATCTTAGAGCAAGCGCAAGGTGAAAACGGCTTTGGTTATGATCCTGTCTTTTGGGTACCGGAAGAGAATTGCTCATCTGCCGAACTTGAATCAATTCGTAAAAAACAATTGTCTCACCGTGGCAAAGCACTGAAAAAGTTGTTTGCCGCTCTGTCTGATTATCCTCAATTCATTGCCTAAGGCTTGCTTGTGTTAACGCCTCCACCACTGAGTTTATACGTCCACATCCCATGGTGTGTACAAAAATGCCCGTATTGTGATTTCAATTCTCATGCTCAAAAAGGCGAGATCCCAGAAACCCAATACATTGATGCTTTGCTTGAAGATCTCAAAACTGATATTGAAAAATACCAACTTGAGCAAGCCCCTCGTTTATTGCATTCCATCTTTATTGGTGGCGGCACACCAAGCTTAATTTCACCTTCTGAGATTGGTCGATTGTTGCAAGGTATTAAAGCTTTACTACCATTTGAAGACAATATTGAAATCACTATGGAAGCCAATCCGGGCACCATTGAAGCAGAACGCTTTGCTCAATTTCAAACTCAAGGGGTAAATCGTATTTCTATCGGAGTGCAAAGTTTTGAAGAAGAAAAACTGCAAGCCCTAGGGCGAATTCATGGTCAACAAGAAGCGATTAATGCCGCTCATCTTGCTCATAAGATCGGTTTAAATAGTTTTAACCTAGACTTGATGCACGGATTGCCCAATCAAACCCAGCAACAGGCACTGGCAGATTTAGATAAAGCGATTGAGCTTAATCCTTATCACTTATCTTGGTATCAATTAACCATTGAACCCAACACTCTGTTTTACTCCAAACCACCAATTCTGCCTGATGATGACGATTTATGGGATATTTTTGAGCAAGGCCATCAGCGATTGACCGACGCAGGTTACGTACAATATGAAATATCAGGCTACAGCAAGCCCGGTTATCAATGTCGCCATAACCTCAATTACTGGCACTTTGGTGACTACCTAGGCATTGGCTGCGGCTCTCATGGCAAACTGAGCTTTAGTGATGGTCGTATTATTCGCACCACTAAGGTCAAGCATCCAAGAGGCTATTTAGCGGCTTATCAAAACCTAGTCAAACATTACTTAGATACTGAAACCTTAGTTGAAGGTGAAGATCGCCCATTTGAGTATTTTATGAATCGCTTTCGATTAATTGAACCTTGCCCGAAAGCTGAGTTTGTAGAGCGCACTGGACTTGAGCTTTCCATGATTGAAACACAAATCCAAACCGCAATAGACCAAGGATATTTAACCGAAACGGAAAGTCATTGGCACATTACCCAAAAAGGTAAATTGTTCTTTAATGACTTGGTGGAATTGTTTGTATAAAGGTTCCTGGTTTCGAGTTTCTAGGAAAGCAGAGTTAAATTTTGTTTCTCGATATATAAATAACGTCATTCCGTACATGAGCCTAGGCGAAGAAGATACGGAATCTCCTACAGCATGTTGAAACTCAAATTGTGGTAGGAGATCCTGAACTGCGCTCCTACGTCGCTTTTCAGGATGACGTTTTGTTAATATATTCACTTGAAACTTGGAACTAGTATCCTCTTCTAAAAAATTGAACGCCCCAATTCTGTTGAAAGCAACTCAAGCGCGGCCGTACCGGCTAGCGAGTTACCGGATCGATCTAACTCTGGTGACCATACTGCAATACTCATCTCACCTGGAATCACCGCAACAATACCGCCACCAACACCTGATTTACCCGGCATGCCAACACGGAATGCAAACTCCCCAGCACCATCATAAAGCCCGCAAGTGGCTAATAAAGCATTTAAACGCTTAGTTTGATTCGGTGCAATAATTTGCTTTTTAGTTTGTACCGATTGTCCCTTATTGGCGAGGTAGCTAAAGGTTTTAGCTAAATCGACGCAGCTCATTTTAAGCGCACAAGCATGGAAGTAGTTATTTAAAACCGGGATCACTTCATTTTCAAAATTACCAAATGAACGCATTAAGTAGGCAATCGCAGCATTACGATCGCTGTGCTGCATTTCAGAGGCTGCTACAACTTTGTCATACACAATATGCGTATCACCAGAAAGTTGACGAGCAAACTCTAATAAGCGCTGACGAGGGGCCGACAAACGAGACTGCAGCATGTCAGCCACGACAATCGCCCCCGCATTAATGAAAGGATTACGCGGAATACCTTGTTCGACTTCTAACTGAATCATGGAGTTAAAAGCTTGACCTGATGGCTCTTTACCCACTCGGCGCCAAATTTCTTCTGATTCATACAACCCCATCGCTAACGTGAGGCTTAAAACCTTAGAAATAGACTGAATAGAAAATGGCTCATCTGCGTCCCCGGCCTTCACTACCTTGCCATCATTGGTATAAACCGCGATAGCCAATTTATCATTCGGAATACACGCTAAAGCGGGAATGTAATCTGCCACTTTCCCCTTCCCAATTAATGGGCGAACTTGCTCTAAGATATCATTCAGTAATTCAGTCGTAGCTTGTGGCATAGCGGTTCCTATTTAGGGGTAATTCACACTTTTCTTGTATCAGATCATATTTCAAGCAACTTGAGTTTTTTATAGTAGTGATATTTGTAAGACAAGTTCACTCACATAAAAATTATTAAATCAGTCGCTGTTTCAACGAGCAGAATATTGCTGGTTATTTATCGCTGCAAGGATGGGATGTAATCGTGAAAATCATTATTAATGGTCATACTTTCAGTGTTGATGGAGAACAAAATCTTCTCAATGCTGCGAAACAACATAATATCGACATTCCTTCTCTATGTGGCACGAATAGGCAAGGAGAAAAAATTGCCTGTGAT
Source organism: Vibrio algivorus (assembly GCF_002218005.2). GTDB lineage: Bacteria > Pseudomonadota > Gammaproteobacteria > Enterobacterales > Vibrionaceae > Vibrio > Vibrio algivorus. The sequence goes on along the minus strand of NZ_AP018678.1, from coordinate 534,339 downwards.
TTATGTGTAGTGGAAGTTTCCGATGGTAGCACTCAGCGCGCTTGTGAAATGCAAGTCTACAATGGATTACAAGTCACCACTGAATCTGCTGCATTAAGTGCACACAGGAAGCAAGCGTTGCAGGCGATATTATCAGATCATTACGCAGACTGTGAAGCGCCATGTAAAGTAGCCTGCCCTGCGGGTGTCGATATTCAATCTTACCTTTACCATATCTCCCAAAATGATCATCAAAAAGCGATTGAAGTCATCAAACGTACCCTACCAATGCCACTATCCATTGGCCGTGTATGCCCTGCATTTTGTGAAACGGAATGTCGCCGTAACATCATTGATGAACCACTGGCAATTCGTCAATTAAAGCGTCACGCTGCAGATGCCGATCTTGCCGCTCAAGAAACCTATGTTCCCCCCAAAAAAACAGCAAAACAAAAACACATTGCGGTAGTAGGTAGCGGCCCTGGAGGGTTAACTTGTGGCTACTATCTTACCAATGAAGGCTATGAGGTAACGGTATTTGAATCCATGCCCAAAGCCGGTGGTTGGCTTCGTTATGGCATTCCAGAGTATCGATTGCCGAAAGAGATTCTTGATAAAGAAATTGAATTAATGTGCCGCAATGGCATGAAAATTGAACTTAATCAAAAGCTAGGGGATGACATTACCTTAACCGGCCTAAGTCAAAAATATGATGCGGTTTGCCTTGCAGTTGGCGCCTCAAAAGCAGTAGAAATGCATTATCCTGGCTCCGACCTTGAAGGTTGTTATTTGGGGGTTGATTACCTAAAAGATTACGTTATGGATCATCATTACACCACGGGCAAAAAAGTCGCCGTCATTGGTGGTGGTAATACGGCTATTGATTGTGCAAGAACCGCTGTGCGTGATGGTGCTGAAACTACCTTAATCTATCGCCGTACTCGTGATGAAATGCCTGCAGAAGATTACGAAATCTTAGAAGCTGAACACGAAGGCGTACAATTTTTAATGCTGACTAATCCGGTAGAAAATATCGCCGATCAACATGGTCGAGTTTGCCAAATAAAATTAGAAAAAATGCAGCTTGGTGAAGCCGATTCATCAGGTCGTCGTCGCCCTGAAGCAACTGGAGAGTTTTTCATCCAAGAGTTTGATACCGTGATTGCTGCTGTATCTCAAAAACCCGACCTTAGCTTTTTAGATAATGATAATATTGAACTGCCATTATCTCGTTGGAATACCGCTGAAGTTGATGAAAATACGATGCATAGCGGAAATGAAAATATCTTTAGTATTGGGGATTTCCGTCGCGGACCGGCAACCGCAATTGAAGCCGTCGCCGATGGTCGTATCGCGGCAGAAGCCATTGATCGCTATTTTCAAGGCACTATGGAACATATTCCCGTCCGCCAATACGATTCTAAAAAAGAGAAATCCGTTAACCAGATCGATCCGAAACAATTTGAAAGTATTCAAAAAATCGCTCGCGTTGTCATGCCTGAATTGCCTATTAGCCAGCGTCAAGGTAGCTTTGAAGAAGTCGAAACCGGCTTTGCTAATCAGCAAGCAATGGATGAAGCTGCACGCTGTTTAGAATGCGGTTGCCAAGCCAATACGGATTGTGCTCTGCGTGATTACGGTACCGAATATGGCGTGATTGATGAAGAGCTTGATAAGTCAATGCAACAAAAGTTTGCTATTGATAACAGCTCTGAATTCATTACCTTTGATGCTAATCGCTGCATCAGCTGTGGTCAATGTGTACAAGCATGTAATGACAGTGGTGTTCATGGCGTTTTAAGTTTCTTGAAGAACCTTGATGGTACACCAATGATGCGCCCAGAAGCACGTGCGGGGTTTGGTAGTGAAGCCTGCTCGATGGGAGATTCAAATTGTGTCCAATGTGGCCTATGTGTACAAGCCTGCCCAACAGGAGCGTTAGTTGATTCTCGCGATAAGTCCGAAAGCCGCCTTGATATCCTCACTCCGGTTGAAACTATCTGCACCTATTGTGGGGTTGGATGTAAACTCACCATGTTTGTTGATCAAACCAACAATAAGATCCGTTACGTGCAAGGAGCCGACTCTCCGGTAAACCAAGGCATGTTATGTGTGAAAGGTCGCTTTGGCTTTGATTTTATAAATAACAATCAGCGCTTAACAACACCACTTATTCGACGTGATGGTGAATTGCAGCCTGCTAGTTGGCAAGAAGCGATTCAATTCGTTGCCGATAAATTCAATCATATCAAACAATATTCAGGCTCAAATGCCTTAGCGGGTTTTTCATCAGCCAAAACCACCAACGAAGATAACTATGCGTTCCAAAAACTAGTACGCCGTGAATTTGGTACTAATAATTTAGATCACTGTGCGCGCTTGTGTCACGCTTCAACAGTAACAGGGTTAGAAGCGACCCTAGGCAGTGGCGCAATGACCAATGACATCCCAAGCATCCAACATTCCGATGTAATCTTTATTATTGGCTCAGATACCACCTCTGCTCACCCAATTATTGCCTCACATATAAAACAAGCAATTCGTCATCAAGGAGCTCGCCTGATTGTGGCCGATCCCAAACGCATTGATATGGCCGAACATGCTCAGGTTTATGTCGCTCAGCGTCCGGGGACCGATGTGATGCTGTTAAACGGTATCATGCAGCAGATTTTATTAAATAATTGGCAAGATCAAGATTATATAAATGCCAATACTCAAGGCTTTGAAACACTCAAAAAAGAACTTCTAAAACCAGACTATGCACTTGATAAAGTCGAACTAGTCACAGGTATTAAAGCTGAAGATATTAAACAAATCGCACACACTATTGGTACGGCCAAGCGTACCGCTGTTTACTATTCAATGGGGATAACACAGCACACAACTGGTCATGATAATGTGGTGTCGATTTCTAACCTACAACTACTATGTGGCAACATTGGTATTGAAGGTGGTGGCATCAACCCACTACGAGGTCAATCTAATGTGCAAGGCGCTTGTGATATGGGGGCTCTACCGACCGACTTCCCAGGCTATCAAAAAGTCACCAATCCCGAGATTCATGCCAAATTTGTTGAAGCTTGGAATGCGCCACAGCTTTCTAATCAAAAAGGTTTAACCCTCACAGAGATCATTGATGCGGCTTGCCACCAACAGATTAAAGGCTTGTTTGTCATGGGTGAAAACCCTGTATTAAGCGATCCGAATCAAGCGCATGTGATTGAAGGATTAGAAGCGCTCGACTTCTTAGTCGTTCAAGATATTTTCTTAACTGAAACCGCTCAGTATGCTGATGTTGTGTTACCTGCTTATTCATTTGCAGAAAAAACTGGTCACTTTACTAATACTGAACGACGTGTTCAGCGGTTAACTCCAGCGGTAAAAGCTCCTGGAGAGGCCAAAGAAGATTGGTGGATCATCCAACAAATTGCCAATGCGATGGGTAGTGATTGGGATTACCAATCTGTCTCAGACATTACCGCTGAAATTACTCAGGTCACACCTCAATATACAGGCATCACATGGGATAAAGTCGGTCGCGATGGCGTGCAATGGCCATGCAATACAACAAGTCCAGACGGAACTCGCTTAATGCACAGTCATGGCATTATGCGTGGCAAAGGTCAGTTAATTGCAACACCATTTAGATATGCCGCAGAACTACCTGATCCTGAATATCCATTAATCCTCACGACAGGGCGAGTATTAGAACAATTCCATACCGGTACCATGACTCGTAAAACCAAAGGGTTAGATAACCTCGCAGGGCCCCGCGCCATGATCAGCGTACAAGATGCTGAAGCGTTAGAGATTAAAAATGGTGAGCGATTACGAGTATCAAGTCGTCGAGGTGAAATTGAAATCGACGCTTTTGTTACCAAACGTATGCAGCAAGGTGTGGTATTTATTCCTTTCCACTTTGTAGAAGCGGCAGCAAACCGACTAACAGTCACCGCCACCGATCCACACGCTAAAATACCAGAGTTTAAAGTAGCGGCTATCAAAGTAGAGAAATGCTTAATTAATGAAGCTGAAGCGGTCTAAAACAACTGCAACTAAAACGGTTATATACCCAAGTAACTTCAAGATGCGAGTTTCAGCAAGAATAAAACAAGCTTTAGGCAAGGCAAATTGAATATGATCATAGTGATTCTATCTCTGTTCAATTTAACGCAGCATAAGGCTTGTTTTAACTAGCCCTTCGGGAGCTTCATCCAAACCTTTATGCCGCGTCAGATTGGTTTGAAAGGTGCTTACATTCCTTCGCCAATCTTCCTTGCCTAAAGGTTTGGATGATAGCTCTGAATTCTGCACCTTGAAATCACTTGGGTATACTTTAAACAAAAAAACCAACCGCGCGGTTGGTTTTTTATATCTTAACTGTTAATCATTTATTAGCTATGGCGACGGAATTTAATATCCCAAACACCGTGACCTAAGCGATGACCACGAGCTTCAAATTTAGTTAATGGGCGCTCATCCGGACGAGGAATAAAATCACCATCAGTGGCAATATTTTCAAAACCTGGAGCTTCATTCATCACTTCAATCATATGCTCAGCGTAGTTTTCCCAATCAGTCGCCATATGGAAAATGCCTTCACCAACAATGAGTTTCTGGCGAACCATTTCGGCAAATCCTAGTTGAACAATACGACGTTTGTGGTGACGCTTTTTGTGCCAAGGGTCTGGAAAAAATAATTGTAATGTGATCAAGCTATTATCAGGGATCATGTGTTCAAATACCTCGACTGCATCGTGGCACATTACACGCAAGTTAGTCACACCAGCTTCTTGTGCAGACGCTAAACAAGCTCCTACACCTGGGCTATGAACTTCAATACCGATAAAGTTTTTTTCTGGTGCGTTCTTTGCCATTTCAACTAATGACGCGCCCATACCAAAACCAATTTCCAATACCACTGGGTTATCGTTACCAAATACTTCTTTCCAATCTAGACGCTGTTGAGCAAACTCGATACCCATAGTTGGCCAGCACTCTTCAATCGCTTTTTCTTGGCCTTTAGTTAAGCGCCCTTCACGGCGAACAAAACTGCGAATTCTGCGAACAATTTTGCCTTCTTCATTTACTTCGTTGGTTGTTACTTCTGTCATGGTTTCGCCTGAAGATTATGCCAAGTTTGATAACTTAGCGATTGAAAATAATTATCGGTTTTAAAATAGTGTTGGCTATTCAAAATTAGGGTGAGAATTATCCAAAGATACGCTCAAGGTGCAAGCTTTTATCATAGAATTAATCGACTTTCTCGTCACTTTACTGCTAGTTCATCAAATAGCCATTTAATTTACATGGTTTACTAAACTGTATAGCTATGATGCAATCAACGCCAATTAAAATTCAAATAAAGAGTGACCCGTGAGTACATTTTCTGATTCCATTTTAAATTGGTATGAAAACTTTGGCCGTAAAAGCTTACCTTGGCAGCAAAATAAAACGGCATATAAAGTTTGGCTATCAGAAATTATGTTGCAACAAACTCAAGTCACCACCGTTATTCCCTATTTTGAACGCTTCCTTGAGCGCTTTCCTAGCGTGACAGATTTAGCCAAAGCCCATCAAGATGAAGTTCTCCATCTTTGGACTGGTCTAGGCTATTACGCCCGTGCTCGCAACCTGCACAAAGCGGCTCAAATTGTCGAACAAGACTATCAAGGTGAATTCCCGACCAATATAGAACACATGAATGCTCTTCCCGGAATTGGCCGTTCAACTGCTGCGGCGATTTTATCTTCGGTTTATAAGCAACCTCATGCCATATTAGACGGTAATGTAAAACGTACTTTAGCGCGTTGTTTTGCTATAGAGGGTTGGCCGGGACAAAAAACTGTTGAGAATCAATTATGGGAGATAGCAGAAAAACATACACCGAAACATGATGTCGATAAGTATAATCAAGCCATGATGGATATGGGCGCAATCGTATGTACTCGAAGTAAACCTAAATGTGATTTATGCCCAATCGAACAATTCTGCCAAGCCAAAGCTCAACAGAGGCAACTTGATTTTCCGGGCAAAAAGCCAAAAAAAGAAAAGCCAATAAAAGAAACTTGGTTTGTGATGCTCTATCACAATAATCAAGTTTGGTTAGAACAACGTCCGCAAAGTGGCATTTGGGGAGGGTTATTTTGTTTCCCTCAACATTCAAATCAAACTATTGAAAACTTGCTGGACAGTAAAGCAATTACTGAAAGTATGATTAACAATAAAAGTACATTAACGGCCTTTCGTCATACTTTTAGCCATTATCACTTAGATATCACACCAATCTTAGTAAAATTAAATAAACAGCCAAGCTTGGTGATGGAAGGTCAGCAAGGTCTTTGGTATAACTTATCTCAACCGAAAGAAATAGGGCTCGCCGCACCAGTGAAACAACTGCTGCATAGCTTGCCTTACGAGCTTAATAGCAAATCCAATAAGTCGTTGGTATAACATTAATTCAATCTCTCAAGGAGCTCCCATGAGCCGTACTGTAAACTGTGTTTTCTTAAAGAAAGAAGCGGAAGGCTTAGATTTCCAACTTTACCCTGGCGAACTCGGTAAGCGCATTTTCGATAACATCAGCAAAGAAGCTTGGGGCCAATGGCAGCATAAACAAACCATGCTGATCAATGAGAAAAAATTAAATATGATGGATCCAGAGCACCGTAAACTACTGGAAACTGAAATGGTTAATTTCTTATTTGAAGGAAAAGACATCATTATTGATGGTTATACCCCACCGAGTGAATAATCGGATATATCCCCAAATAACTTCAAGGTGAGAGTTATTTGGGTATAATACAACCAACTTTTGTAGCAGGCATTGCTCTTCCCGTTTTGGGAAATCGAAAGCAATGCCTGTTTTGTTTTTAAGTAAATTTGAATTCGACATGAATAAAAAACTTTGGCTCTTACTCATCACTTTTTTCGCTCTTTCTGGCTGTAGCCGAGAATTTATCGAAAGTATTTATGATGTCGATTACACTCCTACTAACCGCTTTGCCAAAAACCTTGCCCCACTTCCAGGCCAATTTGCCAAAGATACCGCCGCTTTAGATAGCTTGATGAATCAGTTCTCCGGTCAAGTAGCCAATAAATGGGGACAAGACAATATCAAGATGGCAGGTGCTAAAACCTACGTTAAATATACTGATGGCTATTTAAACCGAGCCGATATTGACTTTGATAATGGTACTGTCACCGTCGAAACGATCGCCTCGACCGATCCTACAGGTCACTTAAAACAAGCGATTGTGACTACCCTACTCACGCCAAATAACCCCGCGAATGTCGACTTATTCTCATCCAAAGAAATCGCAATGGGAGGTAAACCTTTTTTATCCGATCAGGTGGTTGATCAGAACGGCCAATCCATTCAGTGGTCGTGGCGTGCTAGTCAATTTGCTGATTATCTTATAAAAAACAAGCTTAAGACCCGCACTGTTGATTTTAAAAAATCTTATTATGTCACCATCCCTATGGTAAAAAATCACTCAAAACTACGTAGCTATCAATATGCTGATATCGTACGTAAAGCCTCAAAACAATATGGCATTCCAGAAGATCTTATCTATGCCATCATCAAAACGGAAAGCAGCTTTAACCCTTACGCTGTAAGTTGGGCTAATGCTTACGGATTAATGCAAGTCGTACCAAAAACGGCCGGACACGATGTCTTTAATATTGTGAAAGGCAAATCTGGTATGCCTACGCCGAAATATTTGTATAACCCAGCCAATAATATCGATACTGGTACAGCTTACTTTTATATTTTAAAAAACCGTTATTTGAAAGGCATAAGAAATTCGACTTCACTGCAATACAGCATGATTTCAGCTTATAACGGTGGCTCTGGTGGCGTTTTTAATGCCTTTGGGGGCGGTAAGACCAATGCGATTAATAAGATTAACCGCTTACAAACCAATCAAGTTTATTGGGCGCTGACCAAAAAGCACCCGAATGCCGAATCGCGTCGTTACCTAGAAAAAGTAACGGCTTACCAAAAAGAATTTCATTCAATGAAGTAAAATTTGTATCAAAAAACAGCAAATCACACTTTTTTGCTTAAATTGACAGCAAACAAACCTTTTTTTCTAGTTTTTTACAAAAACAAGTTGACGATGAAGCAGAAAATCCGTTTAATAGCGCTCCGTTGCCCGGATAGCTCAGTCGGTAGAGCAGAGGATTGAAAATCCTCGTGTCGGTGGTTCGATTCCGCCTCCGGGCACCACAATTTAGATTGTTGGTGTTTAACAAAACACGGACAAGCAATAAATATAGTGTGCCGACTTAGCTCAGTAGGTAGAGCAACTGACTTGTAATCAGTAGGTCACCAGTTCGATTCCGGTAGTCGGCACCATTTATTGCCTCGATAGCTCAGTCGGTAGAGCAGAGGATTGAAAATCCTCGTGTCGGTGGTTCGATTCCGCCTCGAGGCACCATTATTTAGTTAACAACTGATTAAATTAATTAGTGTTAAAAGAATAATTCCCCTTTAGTTCAGTTGGTAGAACGGCGGACTGTTAATCCGTATGTCGCAAGTTCAAGTCTTGCAAGGGGAGCCACTTTAAAAACCTCATCATCTGATGAGGTTTTTTTTCGCCTCAAATAACTGCCATTGACATACCCTAGCCCTAGATACTCTCTACTTAGCTGACTTTTTCTAACCTATGTAATCTTTATGTCAATTAGCTTCAGTTTTAAAGCGAGTATTCAATTTTACTTCGATAGGTGAAACTTAAGATAAATTTCTTCGAGAGAGCGTTCAAACTAACAATTTTCTATTCTGCCTTTTTCTCATCCCCTACCACACTCCATGCCATTCAATAATAAATGGAGGTGTGTATGAATTATTCACTTTTTCAAGCCAAATTATGTTTATCCACTAGCGTCATTGGCTTAACTTTACTATCAACTAACGTTCAAGCCCACGGTTACTTAGACTACCCACCAGCAAGACAACAGGTCTGCGATATAGATGGTGGTTATTGGGATTCAACCGATGGTAGTACCATTCCCAACGCCGCTTGTCGTGCCGCGTTCTTAGAATCAGGCTGGACGCCATTTGTACAAAAACCTGAGTTTTCAACTTTAGTCTCTAATTACAATGACCAAGCCGCTGTAGAGGCCACGATTCCTAACGGAGAATTATGCTCAGCTGGGGATAAAGCCAAACATGGTATCGACCTACCTTCACCTGACTGGCAAAAGACCAAACTTGATTTAACCAACAATGGTAAGGTCACTTTACAATACCGCGCCAACACACCGCATAATCCAAGTTTTTGGAAAGTCTACTTAACCAAACCAAGTTATGATTCAGCAACTATGCCTCTGGCTTGGAGTGACCTAGATTTAATCGCGGAATTTGGCAACTTAGCAACCGTAGAATTAAATGGTAAAAAGTACTATCAAATGGAAGTCACATTGCCGGAAGACAGAAACGGTGATGCCATTTTATATACTCGCTGGCAACGTCAAGATCCGGCAGGGGAAGGTTTTTATAACTGCAGTGATATTTCATTTACTGGCAATGATGGTGAAACCGATCCCAATAATCCGCTAGATGAATGGATCAGTAGCGGTAACTACCTAGCCTCGACCATTGACGCAAATGCAGGCGATACCGCTTGGCTACGTATCTTTGATGAAAATGGCCAAGAGATCGTATTTGAAAAGTTCCCTATTGATAATGATACGGAAAGTGTATGGGCGGAGACATTAGCGGCAACGGTAAATCAAAAATACCCACAAACAGTGCAAATTGGCCTAAAAGATTCAACATCACAAACTATTCAATATCAAAACCAAGATTTATATAGCAATTTAGTTTATCTCACCCGCTCGAATTACAGTTATCAACTAGAAATCAAAACAGGCAACCAAGCTCCAGTAATTACGACTCCAAGTAATTTAACTGTTCAAAGTGGAGAAAGCTTAGTGTTTGAGGTTTCAGCCAACGATGCCGACAATGATCCACTTATATTCAGTGTCGACAAAGGCAGTATAATTACTCAAAGCGACACCAGCATTACCGTCAATTATCAAGCCCCTGAAACCACAACAACTCTCAATGAAAATATAGTAGTTTCAGTTGGCGATCCAATTACCACTAGCCAATCCACTATCTTCATTACGGTAACCCCATTAGATGATGGTAATAATAATGGAGAAACGACCTGGGACAGCACTATCGCCTACAACAGCGGTGATATCGTGTTATATGATGGTGTGAGCTACACCGCTAAATGGTGGACTCTAGGTGACCAGCCTGACACATCAAGCGCTTGGCAAGCTGCCGCAAGTAATAATTCTGAGTGGCAGACCGATAAAGTCTATACATCTGGTGATACTGTAAGCTACCTAGGGGCTTCTTACAAAGCACAATGGTGGACACAAGGCGATGAACCCACCTCTGGTGGACCGTGGGCCAAAATATAATATTTAATTCCATCAGATAAGCTGTAACGAAAAAAGGAGAGATAGTTTCATCGCTACCTCTCCTTTCTATTATCTATTCGAGCTATCATGTATTCGATGATAATGACTCACTTAGCTTACATTTTCGGCATTCAGTACGATGAATTGAACTCAAGCTAAACTTATAGCCAAGCTACTCTTATTCTCATTCGTTTTCACACCAATAATTCCCTACAAATAAACGGCAAAATTTGCTAAAAAAACGTTCTATTGTGTGGAGAAACACGCAATGGCGACTATAAATTACTCAAACGAACATTTTTTTATATTTTACTGTTGACGTTAGTCACGAAAAACCGTTTAATACCCCCCGTCGCCCGGATAGCTCAGTCGGTAGAGCAGAGGATTGAAAATCCTCGTGTCGGTGGTTCGATTCCGCCTCCGGGCACCACTATTTATAGTTTGGTGTCTTGATGAATTTGACGTCAAATTGAAAATACAGTGTGCCGACTTAGCTCAGTAGGTAGAGCAACTGACTTGTAATCAGTAGGTCACCAGTTCGATTCCGGTAGTCGGCACCATTTTTTCTAGCTTAATGACTAGAAATAAAAAGAATAATTCCCCCTTAGTTCAGTTGGTAGAACGGCGGACTGTTAATCCGTATGTCGCAGGTTCGAGTCCCGCAGGGGGAGCCACTTTACAATTATTTGAATCAATTATTCAGATAATTAAGAACAACAAAAAAAGTGCGCCGACTTAGCTCAGTAGGTAGAGCAACTGACTTGTAATCAGTAGGTCACCAGTTCGATTCCGGTAGTCGGCACCATTTTTCTAGCCTAACCACTAGAAATAAAAAATAATTCCCCTTTAGTTCAGTTGGTAGAACGGCGGACTGTTAATCCGTATGTCGCAAGTTCAAGTCTTGCAAGGGGAGCCACTTTAAAAGCCCGATCAGTTTTGATCGGGCTTTTTTCTATCTATTCCCTTCTTAGATAAGTTTTGACACTTTCCTTCAAATTATAATTATTCGACTAAACTAGTGGCTTTTGACTGTGTATACAAAAGCAAAAAGCTCCAGTGCTTGCGGAAACGACTAATTACATGCTCCTTACAATATAAGTATAAATAAATTTACATTTAGAAATATATTCTTACAAAAAGCCTCTGAATTGATATATATCAAGATCACCAGAGGACAATTTTTATACCGTATCATTCATCAAATGAATACATCAGGAAGGCAAGATGATAAATCGTATAGCTCTTTTAACGCTAATTACTAGTACGCTAGCGGTGACCCCCGCTCTTGCGGATGCCAATAAAGGATTTTATATCGGTGGAGGTATTGGGGCTGCTGCATTTTCTTCACCTGATCTAGAAGATGATGCAGATGATCTAGGTGGAAGTATTGATTTTGATCATTCAGGTTTGGCTTACAATATTTATACTGGCTACCAATTCAATCGTATTATTGCTTTAGAGTTAAGCTATAACAATTATGCTGATACCAAAGTAAAATTAGATCACCCATCAACAAAACCCACTGAAGGTGAATTTGCTACTGAAGGCATGTCACTAAGTGCAAACCTTGGATATACATTTAATAATGGTTTACGCCCATTTGCTTTAGTTGGACTTGGTTATATCTCAAATGATAACTACTTTGATGATGGACAAGTCAGTTATCACGGTGGTGGCGGTTTAGATTACACACCTAACGCTTTACCAAACCTAACGTTCAGAGCCGCATACCTCTTTGACTTTTATGAATTAGATCTCGAGGATGACCACACTGCCATCTCTGGAATGGTTATGGCCGGTGCAGCCTATCGCTTCTAACCGTCAACCTTATTTAGGACAGGTTATAAAAATAAAGAGTGGATGTGTCTTTCCACTCTTTGCTATTACTTAACCTTTTACTATTACTTATCTTTCTAAGCCACCAATACAAACGTATTTAGTCTCTAGGTACTCTTCCAAACCTTCTTTAGCGCCTTCTCGACCATTCCCCGATTGTTTCATACCACCAAATGGCGCCACTTCAGTTGAAATGATACCTTCGTTCACTCCGACCATACCGTACTCTAGGTTATGTGCGACACGCCAAATACGATTCATGTCTTGACTATAAAAGTAAGCAGCTAATCCATAGATGGTATCATTAGCCATCGCAATCATTTTATCTTCTTCAGAAAAGCGAATAATCGGTAATACTGGACCAAAGATCTCACCTTGAACTAATGGCCTATCGTGCTCAACATCCACCAATACAGTTGGTGCAATAAAGTTACCGTCTAGCGATTGCTCTTTATTTACTTGTCTTGCCCCTCTACCTTTCGCTTCTTCAATTAAATCAGAAACCCTCTGCTTCGCCTCTTTTGAAATAAGCGGGCCAATATCGGTCGACTCATCAAGTCCATTGCCGACTTTAAGCTTATCGACCTCCGCTACCAGCTTTTCAATAAATTCATCATAAACTGCATCTTGAACATAAAAGCGATTAGAACACACACAAGTTTGACCTGCATTACGAAACTTACTGGCAATCGCCCCTTTGACCGCACTATCAATATCCGCATCATCAAATACGATAAATGGTGCATTACCTCCAAGTTCCATTGACGTACGCTTAATAGTTGAAGCGCACTGCATTTGTAATTTACGCCCTACTAGAGTCGAGCCAGTGAAGGAAAACTTACGAACAGAAGGATGGTAGGTAAATACCTCTCCTACATCATGTGCATTTTCGCCCAAAACCATACGTAGAACGTCTTTAGGGATGCCGGCTTGGTATGCCAGCTCAGTTACCGCAAATGCTGTCAGAGGCGTTGATTCAGAAGGTTTACAGATAAAGCTACAACCAGCTGCTAATGCCGGTGCAGCTTTACGAGTGATCATAGCTAATGGGAAATTCCAAGGCGTAATTGCCGCTGCCACACCAATCGCTTGTTTTACCGTTAAAATAGTTTTGTCATTACTCGCTGATGGAATAGTGTTACCGTAAGCTCGACGGCCTTCTTCAGCAAACCATTCAATAAAAGAGGCTCCATAACGTACTTCACCTAACGCTTCTTTTAATGGCTTACCACCTTCTAAGGTAATCAACATGGCGAGATCATCTTCATTTTGTAAAATCAATTGATGCCATTTCTTCATTAACTGACAGCGTTCTGCAACAGGCTTTTTCTGCCAGACCTTTTGCCCAGCTTCCATATCAGCAACATCATGCTCAATTCTCGCTTGGCAAGAAACAGGCACAGTGGCGAGCAAACTATTATCGAATGGATTGAATACTTGCTGTCCTTTGCCATCCGTTAACACCGAGGTAAGGAGTGTTTGATTTTTTAATTGCTTCATATTCATCCCTTTTTTGTTTTTAACATATTCAGTTTAGCTGAAATTAAATCGATAAGACGGCTTCATAATGCGCTCAATGAGAATGAAAATCTATCAACTAAGCTCACCACTTCAAAAAATGAAGTCGCCCTATATCGATTAAGGAGAAAGAGAAAATAAACTAGTTAAATTACAGATGCAAAAAAGGCGCTCAATTGCTTGAACGCCTTTTTCTAAATTTGGTAGCGGTGGGCGGACTTGAACCGCCACGCCCGAAGGCAACGGATTTTGAATCCAGAAACCTTAGTCATTAGGCGCATAATACGATCAATAAACCCTTGTTGCAATTGGCCTTGATAACATGTGGTCATGCTTGGTTTTGGTCGGTTTACCCATTTTTTACCCATTTTTTTCACACCGTTACCCATCGCACACCATCGCAGCCAACTGGTTATTAATAGCGTTTATTCTCTTTTCACTGCGGTCTAAATAACGTTGTGTCGTCGCAATGTCACCTGAACCGTTACCGTGACCAATCCAAAGACTAGCCGCCATCATATCAATGCTATTAGCCACTTTCTGGACTGCTGCCTTGCGCGCACTATGCAACCCTAAACGAATCCCTTTTAATGCTTCTCTGCATCGACCAGATACAGCTTTCAGCGCTTCACCTACAGTCTGAACTATACGGTAAACACTCTGCCTAGAAACTGGCTCATACCCCTGCCCTTTAGCGCGATTACTGCGGAGTTCGCACGCCGGGAATAGATAGCCACCAACCGCGCCATATTTCTCAACACGGGCCTTTAAGATTCGTTTTGCTTCATGGTATCGACTGAAATCAATCACACGCCCTTTAGGTGCTGAACGCTCAACCTCTACACGCACCTGCTCAACGTTTGTCGCGTAGTGTTGTTCTCGCGCTTGGTTATACTCTTCGAAAAGATCATACTCTTGAGCTAAGGCTTCGAGTTGGTCCACTGTTGTACACATTCGAACCAAAAGCGGCGCAAGCTCGCCACCAATAGCAGAGCGCAAGAACCTACGCCCCTCAATAAGCCATTGTTTTTGTATTTGCTTGTTGGCCGTTTTCGTAACATAAGAGCGTACCTGTTTTGAATCAGATAGAATTATAATTCCACGTTCGAGATCAATGTGCTCGGCGCGCAACTCACGCGCTTCGATATTTCTCAAACCAAAATCTAGACATAGTTTCGCCATGTCGTACCAAAATACGCCACGTTCTTTCATCAATGTTAGGTATTTAGAGTGAAGTTCTGCGGGGATTGCATCGACTGCTTGTGTAGACATAGCTTAACCCTCCACTTTAGTTAAACTTCGAATAATTTGCCTACGAGTGAGCAAATGAGCGATGCGTTTTAAATCTTCAAGTGTTATTCTCTGCTGCATATTGAAGCCCTCCATCGGCTTTGATATATGCCCCTTGTTACTTTGGCGAGTCAAGGGGCTCTTTTTTATTTGATACTGTGCGCCCTAGTGAGTACACTGTAGATATAGTTTTATATAGGTGTGCGCACATGTCAACAGGTAATGTAAATAAAAATAGTCAATCAGTGAAAAAGAACATCCGTTTCGAGCATGAATTAGTAGAAGCCATTGAAAAAAATAAAAATGAACTCGTGCCTTTTTCGGCGTGGGTTAAACAGGCGTGTCGAGAAAAATTAGAAAGGGATTGCTCTTAATATTGAAGCAAAAAAAACGCCCCATTTACGGGGCGCTCAATTTTTTAGTAATCGCCTGGCTTCGGTGTTCATTGCCCGATAATCATCAATGAGTATTTTATGCGGGCAATCATTAGGTAAACCGGTGAGAAAAATAGACGGTATGTCGTGCTCCGATAACCATCGTCGTGGGTGAACCAAGTAACTATCATCGGCTACTGCTCGCGCCAATTCATCGATCAATTGGTAGTCCATGACCTCTAGCCTCCGATAAATCCAATTTACCGCCGTTTGTGAATGAATATCTATATTTTAAGTCGGTGACCCATACAGATTTAGGATCGTTTGAAAACGGATAATCCCCCGCGTTTGGATATAAAAACCCCCAAACCTTTGAATAATAACGCAAACGGTCGTTATTCCAGTGAATCCCATCTATGCCGTAAATAAAACGTTCTAGCTGGTTGTTGTTACGTGTCCAAAGTCTGTTAGCCGCGTTCACTAAAGATTTACGGTTTTTCGGTGGCTTGAGTGAGATAATTTCGTAAAGTTCTACATTTGAACGCCAGACTATCCCTGTCTCTAAACCAAACGATTTAACGCCGTATAACCACCAAGCCACCGCATATCGTCGCTGATAATGTGATAATTTTTGCCACTCTTTTAACTGATCATCAGTCATGCAATATCACCTCAAAAAAGGTGGGGCGCACCGCTACTTAATGACCAAAAAAATTAACGGCACGCCCCAAAATAAAACCAATACTTTTTATTCAGTTGGTTACTCGGTATCTTTTTTTTTCTTCGGCGTTTCATGCTCAATCGCTCGCTGCTTGTTGCGCTGCATATAAAACTGGCCGTTGTTCCCTGAATTCCGACCACGCAACATTTTATTTAGCCCGGTTGAACTAGCCCCGCTTCCGCTTGAATTGGTGAACTTACCCATAGTTATTCGCCCCCTTTATCATCAGTGAACAACTTCCAACCATCCGCTAGACGCTGCTTGAATGAATCGTAAGCATGTAATTTAGCCGGTTGTGAATCGTTGGATTGTTTAGGCGGTTCACCTTTCCAAGCGTCAGCCATGGTGCGCTTGTGTTTTTCATAAGAAGATAACTGACTCATAGGCTCGGGCGTTGCATCGTTAACCTTGGCGGAGAACGAACGCATACGGCGCACGCCATCATAAACGCGCTTTGCTGATTGATCATTGGGTGCGCTTACACCTGCCACTTTCGCGCCATCGGTCAGTTTATTAATGGCATCATCCACGCTCATTAAGTTGTCTGCATCATCAAACGCTGTTATCAAGCCGTTTTGCAAATCCGTGGCTAAGTCGCCTGTAAAATCAAATCGGTTAACGTGTAGTTTCATAATTCACCCCTTACATATTTACAAGATGCGGGTTAGTAGCTCGTTTAATGTCATGCTCAGTCGGTGCTGGGCCTTTACGCTCAAAATTAACCGGCATGATGAAAGATTTTCTCTCAACATCACGGCGTTTATTAAACAGTTCGGTGCATTGCTCGATATATTCACCAGAAATTTCTAAAGCCTGACACAGCATTTTTAAATGGTGATATTTCATCGCATCGACCGAAACAAAAACAGGCTGCTTTCGCTCAAAAACATCAACACTGCAAAGTGCGATCAACTGTGCACCGTCCTTTTCTCGGACAAGAGATTCAAACGTGGTGAACTGTGTTATATCAGCCAATTTTTGAGAAGCTCGGGCAACGGTCACCGGATTAAGTCCATGGGCATCATCAAAGCCCCAAGCCTTTACAGCGTCGCGTAATTTGTCTGTAATTTCATTTATAGCGCCATCAATTTGAGCTAAGAATGGCTGCACGTCAGTTTTCGTTTTCGCGTAATCAGTTTCTAACTTGGATTGCTCGGCTTTTAATTGAGCTAGGCGAGACAGAATAATTTTTCTGTCTTGCTCGTTTTGTTCCAAAATTTCATCAAGTTCGGTTAAATCGATCATTTTGAGTCTCGCTTATCTTTAACTGTTGCTGCTGCTTCAAAGTATTTGCGCATCACAGTTAACGCATTAATGTGAGTGTCGTTATCCTCGTGTAGTGCTTGGCGCACGCAATCATTAATAAATTGGGCGCGTTCAATGCCACCACGCGACGCCATGCGCTTTATTTGATTCGCCTTTACCCGCACGCAAGGCGCATTATGCCCGCTCATGTTGTTACGCATCTGGTGCACCAACTCGCAAAGGCTTTCCCACGCTTCATTGCGAACGGCACGTAATGGGTGCATATTTTGTTGAATGAGCGAACCAAGGTAGATCATCGCCTCTTGGTTATCACCGGCGAGTAATGCGGCCATTGTTGTGTTCACGTTTGGGTTTCGCATCAAATCGCCCCCTCAAGTGGCAATGCGATCAGGTCGCCTTTTTCAATTAAATGTTTACAGAATGCTGAGTTAACCGCCGACGGCGTGGCGTTTGTTGGTTCAGCGTGGCCGGGGATAACCTGCAAAGCGTATTGCTCGCCAGTTTCTTGATCACGAACGTTCAGCGTTATTAAACGTGCGGCCATGTTTTTCAACCGGCAAACACATTGATCGATAGGTAGTTGCTCGGTTTTTGGCCCGTAGGTTTTCGGTGCTTTGAAAATAGTATCCATTGATATTTCACCTTTTATGTCTAATGTTGCGATATTTACAAGTAGACAATAGTCCCTATCACCTTTGACGGCAAGGTTAAATATAACTTATTTTTCAATAACTTAACTGACGATAACGTCAACCGATAGAGGGAAATGATCCGGTATATTTATAATGTAACTTTCGAGCGCGGCGGAAAATTATAGCCACGGTTTTAGCAGTCTGTGGCGGTGATTTATGGGGCGTGAAGTGTAGTGCGCGTGTTCTGCGTTACCGTGAAAACCAAACTTTTACATTTACGGGGCGCAATCGGGTGATCAGCTAAAAATAGATGTTTAGACATTAGTTGGGATTAGCCAGTGTTTTTATGTGACTAGACAGGATAGACAAGTAAAGCAGGGCAAAACCCTATTCTATTTATATTTGTTTTTTTTTGTACAAATTCTTTTCTCACTACTTTTAACGTTTATCTTGTCTATCCTGTCTGTTAGGTGGATAAGGCCAATAAATACAATAACATAACCTAGACAAGTAAATTATTTTTCCTGTCCTTTACTTGTCCTCTTCCTGTCCACCGACACAAAAACCCCTGGCTAACTAGACAGGAACTAGACAGGATAGGACAAGTAAATAATTTTTCCTGTCTAATTGGATTACATAAAAATAATTATACAGGCGTAAAAAAACCCGCCGTAGCGGGTCACTTTTATTAAATGAAGTCGTTTATTGTTTTGCCAATGGGGAAACAATACAAGGTATGCTTAATACCGTTAACTGTGGGGCGAGATTCAACTCGTTTAAATCCTAAATCATCCAGTGCTTTGGAAAGAGATTTACCACCACTTAGGCGATATTGATAACCAGAATCGATATCACGACGTAAAAGCTCGGTTGTGGAAAGATGCCCGTTAATAACAAGTAACTGACCTAAAGAGCCTAATCTCTCCGTTATTGCCAGTGTGTTCTCAGGTAATGCAGATTGCATCATGCGCATCTTAGCTGGTGTCATAGGCGCCTCGCTAAATGAAAGGAATTTATCACTTATCACATGATCTTTTAAAAACCAATGAACGCCGCCATTGTCTTCGTGTTTTAGATAGTGGTAAACCTCTTCGTGGTGAATCTTCGATTGAGCTTTACACACCGGTTTATTGAGCCATTGCGACTCTATCACCCACCAACGACGATCATTTTTTTCTAACGGAATACAATCACGGTGGTTAGTACAAACAAAATAATTGGTGTAGTTATCAACAGTTACGCCATTCATATATTTTACGGTCAATCTAAAATCTTCGTTAGTGATAACCGGTTTTAATCTGTTGCCGATGGTGTAACGATCTTTGCCAGATACGTATAACTCTTCAATCACACCTACTGCCCCCTCGTTTGCCCAACCGTTGAAGCGTTCTTGTATCGCATCATTCGTGATCTGAGCAACGTTAGCCTTACCTATGGCATTTTTTATGAAATTAGCAATTGTAGTTTTACCATCACCAAAATCACCTACTACAACGGGGGCGAAACGGTTTAAAACACCTATTTTCTGAACTTGCCATGCCATCCAGTCGAGAATTAACATTTCTGTCTCTTCATCACCGAACACCCATTTAAGATGCTTTTTAATTAGTTCTCCGGCACGTTTAGTATCAACGCGCTCCGGTGAATAATGTACATAGGTGTTCAATGCTATAAGCCCTGTCTGCTTATCTCTATAAACGTCCCGACTTTCTAGCGGATTATAAAAAATACAGTCAACTGTAGGTATCTTACCTTTCACGTATTTACTGGCATTACCTTCACCATTAGGGACTACATTATGAAATCTATTATCGAATGATCGTTGTGTTAGAACGTTCTTCAATGCCTTATGTTGATATTGCCCCTCTGGTGTCATAACCCATTCTTCCACCCAATTTGCAGAAATCTCAAATAGGTTAAACTCACAATCCACATTAGGTAACGTAGGCGAGTTATGTTGTTGTGGTATCGCACCATCACCGAACGCCACAGCGCCAACATGCGGTTTAACGGTATTTCGTGGTTGCGTTGCTGCTTTCCGATTCGCACTATTGAACGTCGCTTCAAAGCCCTCACCACCGCATTGCGTGTATGCTGCTAATAGGCTATTGCGCACTGTTTCAAACTGGAGGAATCCTCCATAAGCCAACGACAAAAACTCAAGGCTCAATTCGTTTAATTTTGAGTTACGCCCGGTATCCTCACCCATAGTCGCCAATGCGCTGCAAGCATCAGTCAGGTGTCGTATTGCGTGAAAGTTTTCTTCCGTACATGTTTTAAGCTCACCTATCTGCGTTGTAACCGTCTTTGGTTTTAGGACCTCATCAATGATGATTTGAGGAACTAATGGCAGATAGTCAACATATGGCAATACACCATTACGTAATTCTTTGTTCGGCTTTAAATAGGCTAATTGGTTACCTGTTTTAAAGTCTACACCACGTATAAAATTACCGTTGTTGGAGTCCATAATTTGCGAACGATCAAACCCATCAGGCAAACGGAAAAAGAAATGCTTACTGTCCTTTTTCGGGTCGTTTTGTACCTCAGCACCGCGCAATTCCACCTCACTGATGCCAAGTTTTACAGCTAGTTCAGCAATGCTAATAACTTGGTCTTTGTATGCGTCCCAGTCGACCAAAACAACGTTATCTAGCGCAATAGCTACAAAGTCAGCCGTTGCCCATTTAGGATCATCTGCTGTGTACCTTTGGCCTGCGGCATAGGGGGAAGGCTTACCGATAGACTTATAGTAAGGAATAGGTCGGTAGCCGAAAAGGTTAGCCATTGAGGCTGTATCCTTAACCCAATCAGTTAACGGTTTGACCATTCTGTCACTTAGGTTATAATTGTCAGCGGTAGAGGACTTGCCAAAGTTTTTACCACTTAGAGAACCCGGCGCATCGAGTTGCTGCTCGAATGCGCCGCCTCCATTTTCATCAAGCATTATGCTCACCTCGCTGCTCTGGTAACATCCCCGCCATAAACAAACCAAACAAAGGCGCATTGATATAACCTTTACGGCCTACACGTCTATAGCAACGATTAAGAGCAGGATTGTGCTCTCGCTTCCAGATTAAATTCTTTATCTGGGCATGGGTAAATTGTGGGAATTGCTTAGGCACATCAATAGCCGGGATCCAATTGTTTAAATCCATCGCCAATTCATCAAAATTGTTATTCATTTTATTCAATCCTCAGTAGTCGCTTATATATCGGATTAGGTTGTAATAATCCGTTGTGGTCGGGTGGACTATATCTAAGAGCTAATTTTGACGATTTAGTCAAAAGATAAAAACGTGACTTAAATCACACAAAAGAAATAAATCCTCAGTTGACCATACCGTCAAATAGTGATAATAAATCATCCAAACACCCTATCTATCAAGGTTGATTTATGGCCGACACAAAGATGGGAATAACGTTTTGTCATTTCTAATGAACGATGTCCTAAAACTTCGGCAATCTCTAATAACGTAGCCCCATTTCTAGCCAGTGTTGACGCTGCAGTGTGCCGTAAATCGTGAAAACGACAATTATTGATACCCGCCCTACTTTTTGCATCAGACCAATGACAATCGAAGTTTCTGAAATAATCACCAAGGTTCGAATTATGAGGGAATACGTAACCAGTAGATTTGAACCGGCGAAGCTCATCAACTACGGACATAGTTAACGGTAGCAATCTCTTATCACCGTTTTTCGTATTATGTAACGTAGCGAGTCGGTTATTTAAATCGATGTCGTGCCAAGTTAGTGTCAATAACTCAGTTCGTCGAGCTCCAGTAGTGAGCGCCATCAATACGAGTAAATATAATTTATTCCACTCAGACGAACGGCACGCTATAAGTAGGCGCTTTTGTTCATCGTCAGATAGAAATCGAGTAGAACCTTTAGATTCTTTTCGCTGTTGAATTTCACGGGCGGGATTATGGCGAATATCGAACTCATTACTAATGAATGTAAAGAGTGAGCTAATAGATGCTTTATAACGATTTACTGTTGCCGGGCTTAATCCTTGGTCAGTAAGTTTATCTAGTTCAGCTTTCAATACTGAACGTGTGATTTTACCAACTGGCTTATCTTCAAATACATTAATAAAGTATCCCAACCGTTGATTAATAGACGGATCTCTTCCGTCGTACTGTTCAAGGTATTGAGTTACAGCATTTTGAAATGTAAGTGTGTTTAATGTGTAGTTTGTTAGCGAAGAAGCTAGAGAGTCATCAAGCGTAATTTGAGCTAGGAATTTTTCAGCATCTTTTTTACGTTTGAAACATTTAGAAACGCGACGACCGTCACGCATAAATTGAACGCGATAGGTTTTACCCCGAACACCGCTTAGAGTTTGGATAGTAGCCATTGTAGTTACCT
Source organism: Vibrio algivorus (assembly GCF_002218005.2). Lineage (GTDB taxonomy): Bacteria > Pseudomonadota > Gammaproteobacteria > Enterobacterales > Vibrionaceae > Vibrio > Vibrio algivorus. The sequence goes on along the minus strand of NZ_AP018678.1, from coordinate 511,906 downwards.
CAGTGCACAGATTTACACAGAATAAAGTAACGACTACGATTTGAGGATTTGTTGCTAAACTTCTAACCCTTTGACCACAAAAGGAAAAGAAGTGGTAGCGGTGGGCGGACTTGAACCGCCACGCCCGAAGGCAACGGATTTTGAATCCGTCGTGTATACCAATTTCACCACACCGCCAAATTGTCACTCAACTAGCCTATAACGCTAAGGAGTGATTGGAATTATACGTATGGAATACACTGGCGCAAGTGTTAAATTTTCAAAATGGTTTAATCGCTGATATTTTCACCATTAATGCTAATTAGATACAAGTTTCAACTTTAAATGTCTTATACAAATAGCTATTCTGCTGACACCTTTTATAAATTAGATCGCTTATGAATTCTCAAGTACATACCAAGCCTGCTGGTTTTTTACGTCGTTTGGCGGCGATATTTTATGATGCTCTGATTATTATTGCGGTGGAAATGATCGCTGTCGGCATTGTAATAGCCACCATGGAAGCCCTTCTATCTCAAGGCATCATCAATTACGGATCATATATTGATGCCAGTGACTTACTCAATCACCACCCTGTTTGGAGCATTCTATTTCATGGTTATGTAGTATTTGTATGGGTTGGTTTTTTAAGCTTCTTCTGGATGAAAGGACAGACTCTCGGCATGCGAGCTTGGAAGCTAAGGCTACAAAATGAAGATGGCAGCAATATACGCTTCGGACAATCTCTAATTCGTATCTCAACATCTTTATTTGGCTTAGGCAACCTTACTGTACTATTTGATTCAGAAAAAAGAGCCTTGCAAGATATGTGGGCAAAATGCCAAGTAGTTCATTTACCCAAAGCGGTATAGTACTCTCTAACCTATTCTTTTAAAGTCCTAATTAACCTTAGGTTTGGATGAAGACCCCGAAGAGCAAGTTAAAACAAGCTTTATGCCGCGTTAAATTGAACAGATATAGAATAACTATGATCATATTCAATTTGCCTTGCCTAAAGCTTGTTTTATTCTTGCTGAAACTCGCATCTTGAAGTTACTTGGGTATATAGAGCTACATTAAAAAGGGATGCACTTGGCATCCCTTATTTATATTGGCGACTTTACTTTTAGGCTTTCCGCCTCATAAGCATCACGGCAACCGCCAAGAAAATCACACTCGGAGCTAATGCCCCTATTATCGGTGGTATACCGTATACCAAACTCATCGGGCCAAATACTTCACTGGAAATGTAGAAAGTAAAACCTGCAATAACACCCGATAAAATTCTCGCGCCCATGGTTACACTACGCAGTGGACCAAAGACAAACGATAATGCCATCAACATCATCACGGCTATCGATAACGGTTGGAAAACTTTACGCCAAAAAGCTAATTCATAACGGGATGGATCTTGTTCTGAATCCCTCAAATAAGTCACGTAGCTGTATAAACCCGTTAATGATAACTCTTCTGGTTTAACCGTTACTACCGCGAGCTTGTCCGGTGTTAATGTAGTTTGCCATTCATAATTTGGCTCTTTCACTTTACTAAGCTGAACGTCATCTTTCATCTTAGTAATTTGGACATCTTTCATCATCCAGCGGTTGCCTTCTTCGTAACGAACCGTTTGGGAAACCAGAATATCATTAAGCTTTTTCTCTTGGTCAAACTGCCAAATAGTCACGCCCTTTAATTCATTTTCACCATTAACTCGGCCGATATAAATGAAGTTATTACCATCACGCGCCCAAACACCATCTCGAACCGAAACAATATCACCACCAGCGATCGCCATGGCACGTGAATCTCGTGCTAATTTTTGTGCTTGCGGTGAGCCCCATTCACCAAGGATCATCACCATTAACATCAATGGCACTGCCGTCTTCAATACTGAAACACCGATATTTAATTTAGAAAAGCCTGACGCCTGCATAACCACAAGTTCAGAGCTAGCAGCTAGCATCCCAAGACCAATCAAAGCACCAAGTAAGGCAGCCATTGGGAAGAACATTTCGATATCGCGAGGAATACTTAATACCACAAAGTACAAAGCTTCCATTAAGTCGTAAGTCCCCCGACCAACTTTACGTAACTGCTCTACATATTTAATGATGGCAGACAAACCTACCAAAGTTGCAAGACACAAAGAGGACGTGGCAATAATGGTTCGGCCAATATACCAATCAAGAATTTTAAACACGGCTCAACTTCCTTTTTCTCAATTTATCTCTGAGTCCACGTACGAATAAGCTATCTAAACTATTGAGAATAATCCCTGCAACTAACAAGCAAGCATTAATCGACCACATTCCCAATGCTGGCGGAACACTACCATCTTCAATAGCCGATTTCATGGCACTGATTGCTAAGAAGTAAGCTAAATAAATCAATACAGCAGGACCTAATTTGGCGAAACGCCCTTGTCTAGGGTTAACCGCCGATAAAGGTACTACAACTAAAGTGAGTAATGGGATACAAACAATTAAGCTCAGTCGCCATTGAAACTCAGATTTGGCTTCTAGGTCATTGATGCCGATAAGATCTTTAGTAGGAATAGCTTCCCATTTGCGCTTTTTCTTTTGCACATCGCGTTGACCAATCAACGCTGAGTATTCTTCATAATCCGTATTACGGTAATCTAGAGAATTAGGAATCCCTTCATAACGAACACCATCTTTCAGAGTTAACATTTGGCGACCATCAGGAAACTCTTGCACGACACCAGAGTTAGCAAACATTACGCTTGGGCGAATAGAGTCTCTTGGCTGTGCTTGAGCCACAAATACATTAGTCAGTTTTTTATCTTTAATATCATCAACAAAAACCACAGCACTACCGTCTGGTGCGGGTTGAAACTGGCCTTTTTTGAGTAAATCTATACTACTGGTTGCGGTAACTTGCTCAAGAAGTTGGGTTACTTTTTCTTGGCTCCAAGGAGAAAGGTATAAAGAGTTAAAGGCGGCAATGGCTCCAGTGATCACGGCAAGGTATAAGGCGGCATGCACCAAAAACTTATTACCAATCCCGGTAGCATTCATTACCGTGATTTCACTTTCGGCATACAAGCGGCCAAAAGTTAGTAATATGCCTACATATAAACTCAAAGGCAGCATTAATAGCCCCATAGCAGGCATATTTAGACCAACAATCGACATAATCATACTGGCGGGAATATCCCCATCAGATGCATCAGCTAATACACTGATAAATTTTTGGCTCAAAAACACGAGAAAAAGCACAAAGAAGACGGCAAATTGGCTTTTGAGTGTCTCGCGGATCAAATATCTAACAATAATCACGCAGCATTACCTATACAAAACTTGTTTTTTTGACGGAATCACTATAGTTTTCCGATGAGTCTATTATTTTTAATGTTTTTTAACTATATTAATCTATAAATATCGAGTGAATTATCAAAGCCACTCGATTTACTATTTCTAACTAAATCTTGTGTTGCTTAATTCTAGAACAATTTGCTCAATGGCAACGAAGAATAAGCATTATCCAACATTTAGTTCTATTTGTCTTTAGGATGTAGGAGTACGCATGGAGTTCAGTGTAAAAAGTGGCAGCCCAGAAAAACAACGCAGCGCTTGTATAGTCGTTGGTGTGTTTGAGCCACGTCGCCTTTCTCCTGTCGCCGAGCAACTAGATAAAATCAGCGACGGCTATATTAGTTCATTACTGCGCCGAGGTGACCTAGAAGGTAAACCGGGTCAAATGCTGCTATTGCACCAAGTACCGGGCATGTTATCTGAACGTGTTCTGCTTGTTGGCTGTGGTAAAGAGCGTGAACTAGGCGAACGTCAATACAAAGATATTATCCAAAAAACTATCAGTACCCTAAACGATACTGGCTCAATGGAGGCAGTATGCTTCTTAACAGAGCTACATGTCAAAGGTCGTGATACTTATTGGAAAGTTCGCCAAGCAGTTGAATCAACAAAAGATAGCCTTTACACCTTTAATCAGTTTAAGAGCAATAAGCCTGAAACTCGCCGTCCACTACGTAAATTAGTTTTTAATGTACCTACCCGTCGCGAGCTTAACTTAGGTGAAAAAGCGATTTCTCATGGTTTAGCGGTTTCATCAGGTGTTAAAGCATCGAAAGATCTTGGTAATATGCCACCAAATGTTGCAAACCCTGCTTATCTCGCTTCTCAAGCACGTCGCCTAGCCGATGATTTCGAAACCATCACCACCAAAATTATTGGTGAAGAAGAGATGGAAAAACTCGGCATGCACTCTTACTTAGCAGTAGGTCGTGGCTCGCGCAATGAATCTATGATGTCAATCATCAACTATAAAGGTAACCCAGATCCAGAAGCCAAGCCGATTGTGCTAGTCGGTAAAGGTTTAACCTTTGATTCAGGCGGTATTTCATTAAAACCAGGCGAAGGCATGGATGAAATGAAATACGACATGTGTGGCGCAGCCTCTGTTTTCGGCACAATGAAAGCACTCGCGAAACTAAACCTACCAATTAACGTAGTTGGTGTGTTAGCGGGCTGTGAAAATATGCCAGGTAGTAATGCTTATCGTCCGGGTGATATTTTAACCACCATGTCAGGACAAACGGTTGAAGTATTAAATACGGATGCCGAAGGCCGTTTAGTGCTTTGTGATGCATTGACCTATGTTGAACGTTTTGACCCTGATTGTGTTATTGACGTCGCAACCTTAACGGGCGCTTGTGTCATTGCACTAGGTCATCACATCAGCGGCGTGGTTGCTAATCATAACCCACTGTCGCATGAGATCGTCAACGCATCAGAGCAAGCGGGTGACCGAGCATGGCGTCTACCTATGGCTGATGAGTACCAAGAACAACTGAATAGCCCGTTTGCTGATATGGCCAATATCGGTGGTCGCCCAGGTGGTACTATTACCGCAGGGTGTTTCTTATCTCGCTTTACTAAGAAATACAATTGGGCACATCTTGATATTGCAGGTACAGCTTGGAAATCGGGTGCACAAAAAGGCTCAACCGGTCGCCCTGTGCCATTATTGGTACAATTCTTAGTGAACCGCGCATCAGGCTCGCAAATCTTAGAGGAATAATATTTATCTCTTTGATGAGCTAATCGTATAAAATGGGGGCCTCTGTGGTCCCCTTTCATTTTAGTCTGACATAAAATCAACCTATGGCTATTGCAACTTTTTACATCATTGAACCAACCAGCTTGCAAGATACCGCTACTGGCCATATTGATTATGTGGTGTATTTAGCCAGTTATTTTGCTTCTCAAGGCGCAAAAGTATACGTCAACGCACAAGATAAAAGCCAAGCTGAAGCCATAGATGAAGCCTTTTGGCAAAAAGAACCTGAACAGTTTCAATCGCATAACTTATCGGGAGAAGGTCCTCAATATGGAACTCCTATTGAAATAGGTTTTAGTCAAATAAAGCCAAATCGTAACCGTCAGTTAGTCATCAATATGGCCAATGATAATACAATTTTTGCTCAGACCTTTAGACAAGTGGTAGACTTCGTCCCTTGCGAAGAAAAAGCAAAGCAACAAGCTCGAGAAAGGTATAAAATCTACCGACAAGCTGGCTTTGAAATGCAGACAATTAACATTAAAAACGTTACTCGTAGCTCGGAAAAGCAAAGCACGTAAATCGAGTAGCTAATAAATCGAGCAGCGAAGCGCCCTAGCAACGAAAAAGCGCAGCGCTCTAGACTCGCAAAACATTATTTTTCACGCTCAACGTATCGATAAAAGAAGACTATGGAAAAGACATATAACCCAACATCTATTGAACAAGCGCTATACCAGCGTTGGGAAGAGGCTGGTTACTTCAAGCCTCATGGTGATACTTCAAAGCAAGCTTACAGCATTGTCATTCCACCACCGAACGTCACCGGTAGTCTTCATATGGGACACGCCTTCCAAGATACCATCATGGATACTTTAATCCGTTGTGAGCGCATGAAAGGCAAAAACACACTTTGGCAAGTCGGTACCGACCACGCCGGTATCGCAACTCAAATGGTCGTTGAGCGTAAGATCGCAGCAGAAGAAGGCAAAACAAAACACGATTACGGTCGTGAAGCTTTTATTGATAAAATTTGGGATTGGAAAGCAGAATCAGGTGGCAACATCACTCGTCAGCTTCGTCGCCTTGGCGCATCGGTTGATTGGGATCGTGAACGCTTCACCATGGATGATGGCCTATCCGATGCGACTCGTGAAGTTTTCGTACGTCTTTATGAAGATGACCTGATCTACCGTGGTAAACGTCTGGTTAACTGGGATCCAAAACTGCACACTGCCATTTCTGATCTTGAAGTTGAAAATAAAGACAAAAAAGGCCACATGTGGCACTTCCGCTACCCATTAGCAGATGGCACAGTGACCGCTGAAGGTAAAGACTACATTGTCGTGGCAACCACTCGTCCTGAAACCGTACTTGGTGATACTGGTGTTGCGGTTAACCCTGAAGATCCTCGTTACAAAGATATCATTGGCAAAGAAATCATCTTGCCTATCGTTGATCGCCGCATTCCAATCGTGGGTGACGAACACGCTGATATGGAAAAAGGCACAGGTTGTGTGAAGATCACTCCTGCGCACGATTTCAATGACTATGAAGTAGGCAAACGCCACCAACTTCCAATGATCAACATTTTAACGCTAAATGCGGATATCCGTGATGCGGCTGAAGTGTTCACTACAACAGGTAAACCATCAGACGTATACAGCAATGATATCCCTACTCAATACCAAGGTATGGAACGCTTTGCAGCACGTAAAGCGCTAGTTGCAGAAATGGATTCTCTTGGCTTATTAGAGGAAGTGAAAGATCACGATCTGACGGTTCCTTACGGTGACCGTGGCGGCGTGGTTATCGAACCAATGCTAACCGATCAATGGTACGTTCGCACCGCACCTTTAGCGGCTCCAGCGGTTAAAGCAGTTGAAGATGGCGAAATCCAATTCGTACCTAAACAATATGAAAACATGTACTTTGCGTGGATGCGTGATGTACAAGACTGGTGTATCTCTCGCCAACTTTGGTGGGGTCACCGCATTCCAGCTTGGTATGATAACAACGGTAACGTTTATGTTGGTCGTACTGAAGAAGAAGTACGTGAGAAAAACAACCTCGATTCAGTGATTGTGCTACGCCAAGACGATGACGTATTAGATACCTGGTTCTCTTCTGCACTTTGGACTTTCGGCACGATGGGCTGGCCTGAAAAAACTAAAGATCTTTCAACTTTCCACCCAACTGATGTATTGGTATCTGGTTTTGATATCATCTTCTTCTGGGTTGCTCGTATGATCATGATGACCATGCATTTTGTGAAAGATGAAGATGGTAAGCCACAAGTACCATTTAAAACCGTTTACATGACTGGCCTTATCCGTGATGAAAACGGCGATAAGATGTCTAAATCAAAAGGTAACGTACTTGACCCAATCGATATGATTGACGGTATTGATCTTGAGTCTTTAGTTGAAAAACGTTGCGGTAACATGATGCAGCCTCAGCTTGCGAAGAAGATCGAGAAAAACACTCGTAAAACCTTTGAAAACGGTATCGAACCTTATGGTACTGATGCACTGCGTTTCACCCTAGCAGCGATGGCTTCAACTGGCCGTGACATCAACTGGGATATGAAGCGTCTTGAAGGTTACCGTAACTTCTGTAACAAACTATGGAACGCAAGCCGTTACGTATTGATGAACACAGAAGAACAAGATTGTGGTTTTACTGAAGGTGCCGAGCTTGAATATTCTCTAGCGGATAAGTGGATTGAATCTCAATTTGAAATCGCGGCGAAAGAATTTAACGCCCATATCGAAAACTTCCGTCTAGATATGGCCGCTAACACGCTATACGAGTTCATCTGGAACCAATTCTGTGACTGGTACTTAGAGCTGACTAAGCCGGTTTTATGGAAAGGTACAGAAGCAAAACAACGTGCTACTCGTCGTACCCTAATTACTGTATTAGAGAAAACATTGCGTCTTGCTCACCCTGTGATCCCATACATCACAGAGTCTATCTGGCAGAGCGTGAAACCTCTTGTTCCAGGCGTTGAAGGCGACACCATCATGACTCAGGCAATGCCTCAGTTTGATGAAAACAACTTCGACCAAAAAGCACTAGATGATATTGAGTGGGTAAAACAATTCATCACTTGTATTCGTAACCTACGTGCAGAATACGATATCGCACCAAGCGTACCGCTTTCTATCATGCTAAAAGCCGATGACATTGATGCTAAACGTCTTGAAGATAACCTAGCGGTATTAAGCTCGTTAGGTAAACTTGAAGATGTAAAAGTACTAACAGAGGGTGAAGAAACACCTGCATGTGCAACTTCATTAGTAGGTAAATCAACCATCATGGTGCCAATGGCTGGTCTAATTGATAAAGATGCGGAGTTGGCTCGCCTTGATAAAGAAGTGGCAAAAACTCAAGGTGAAATTAAACGTATCGAAGGTAAACTAAACAACCAAGGCTTTGTAGCTAAAGCACCAGAAGCGGTTGTTACAGCAGAGCGTGCGAAACTTGAGGGTTACCAAGAAACTTTGGTTAAACTAGAAGAGCAAAAAGCAACGATTGCTGCGCTGTAAGTTTCTAACTAGCAAATAAAGTAAGAGAGATCGTAGTGAAAACTGCGGTCTCTTTTTTGTTCCTAGTTCCTAGAGGGCAGCTTTCCATGCTTACTATAAAGCAAGCGCAAATGTCTATTTATTACGGTAAATATTCAGCGACAACCGCCTAGGAACTAGGGACTAGGGCCTCGAAACCTTTCCTCTCATCAATAGCTTTTACCTATCAAACAAATAATCATAAACTTACTTTACGTAATGAGAATTATTCGCAATAATGTATTCAACAAATCAAAGACATTATTCGGAGTCATTATGAAAAAGACATTCACATTCGCTATTTTACATTTCACTGTCGCTTTTACTGTTGCTTATGTATTAACGGGTGACATTATCTTAGGTAGTTTAATCGCGATGATTGAACCAATGGTAAATACAGTTGCCTTCTACTTTCATGAAAAAGCATGGCAGCAGCCTAAATGGGCTCGTTTGGCTATGTTAAAGCCAAGCCGTAAAACCGCTAGCTTCGCTGTTTTACACTTTAGTGTTGCATTTCTAGTCGTTTACTTACTAACAGGTGATGTGTTTGTCGGTGGTTTAATAGCTGCATTAGAGCCAAGTATCAACACGGTTGTGTTCTATTTCCACGAACGAGTGTGGCAACGTAATGAAAAAGCAAAAATCAGCTTACATTGCCACCACCATGAATTACAGCAGCATAGTATTGAAGTTTCAGAAGTAAAAGACGACCAGGCACGAGCCTATTAATCCTAGGGCCTGTTGATTTTTCGTGATGATTTTTGCAGCGAATTGTTGGGTATTTGAACAAGGCAGAGGCTCCGTGGTGTAGCTAGCCTACACGAGGAGCCGATAACGCAGTGCAAATGACCAACAAACGCTGCCCGAAGGGTTCGGCTAAAAGCATTTTATGCTTCGTTAAGTCTCATTTACTTAGAATAACTAGGCTACAATCGACTTGCCTTGCCTAAAATGCTTTTATCTCGAACAAAGTTTAACCACGAAAGTTCAACAGGCCCTAGAATCAACATTTAAAACAACAAGCGCCCACGACCCACTACTCCGAATAAGATAGTGGGCGTTTTTGTTTTTCATATTTATTTTCATAGCCGAGAAATATTGAAGTACACTCTCTACTATTACTCATATCCTTAAGAATCAAGCCGTACTATGCCTTACACTATTCGCCCTATTCAGCCGCAAGATAACCCTCAAATTGCTCAAGTTATTCGTGATGTTTCCGCAGAATTTGGCTTAACCGCCGATAAAGGCTATAGCGTGGCCGATCCAACTTTAGATAGCTTATTTGAAGTCTACCAAGCGATGCGTTCTCACTACTGGGTAATGGTCAATCAAGACGGTCTGGTTGTGGGTGGAGCAGGAATTGCCCCGTTAGTAGGTAAGCCTGAAGTATGTGAATTACAAAAGATGTATATTTTAAATCATGCTCGTGGCCAAGGTTTTGCTAAAAAATTAATAGATACTTGTTTTGAACACGCTAGAAAAATTGGCTTTAAGCAGTGTTATTTAGAATCAACCGCAGAGCTAAAAGCAGCTCTAGCATTATATCAAAAGCTTGGCTTTCAGCATCTAGATGGGCCTTGGGGAAATACCGGTCACAGTGATTGTGAAGTAGTGATGGCTAAAGCATTGTAATAACGATTAAAATTGCCAAGGTTATAAAGGATAATGACTAACACTTTGAGTTTCCGATAGCGCTACGTTAAACGTAAAGTGATAGCCATCTAAGTGAACGTAAAGTTCCGTCTGACCAGATAACGCTTGATTGGTTTTTTGTTCAATCACCGCTTGCCTAGGGGCATCGAGCTGAAAAACTGCCGTAACGTGGTCGTTTCTCACATCTAAAGGTATGGTGTACATCATCCCTTCGTATTTTATTTGAGTCGACACTAATCCCGGCTTTAATGTCGAATAATACACATCTACCTTTAGTTCACAGCCACCACCATGATGCCAAATTTGCTCAGTCACCACATGCTGTAATCGAACATTGCGAACCAAACGTAAAAATGGTGTTCGTTTAATTCCACTGACAATTGGTTCGTCATTGACTGGCTCGCCTAAATGGCAAACTGATACTTCTTCCTCAATCAAGAAATCATCATCAGCTTCTAAAAACAGAATTTCAATCCGGTTTTTACCTAGGTTAAGGTAAGGTTGAATATCTTTTTGGTAACGGTATTGGCTACCATCACAGTCAAACACTGCTACCCCACCAACTCGTACCTCTGCATAACGATCAATACCGTCGATAACAAGATCAACACCAGCAAGATCCAACATTGACTGATCAACCTCGATATCATGCATTAAATGCCATTCTTGCTGATCTATATCTTGCTCACTTAGATGACCAGGTAATACCGAACTTAATTTAGCAGGAAAAGCGATATCGGCTTGAGGAATAGACAAATCAGTAAGCGGGGATATCTGCCAAAGGCCATCGAGTAAAAAATGCATAATCGTCCGTGAATTAGTTGTAAGTATACCCAAATAACTTCAGATACAGAGTTCACTTGGGTATATACCCAAGTGACTTCAAGGTGCAGAATTCAGAGCTATCATCCAAGTCTTTAAACAAGGAAGATTCGCGTAGGAATGTAAGCACCTTTCAAACGAATCTGACGCAGAATAAAGGCTTGGATGAAGCTCCCAAAGGGCAAGTTAAAACAAGCTTTATGCTGCGTTAAATTGAACAGAGATAGAATGACTATGATCATATTCAATTTGCCTTGCCTAAAACTTGTTTTAATCTTGCTGAAACTCGCACCTTGAAGTTACTTGGGTATAAATATAAAAATACCAGCCATATTCAGCTGGTATTGATTAACTAGGAAGTTGCTTATTCGCTATCGTAGTCGTCATTCTCTTCATCATAAATCGCATCCTCACCTTCATAGAAAGTGCCCCAGCCATCATAGATGATGTCAAACTTTTCAGCTAAATGGACAAGTTTCTCAACCTGCTCATCAATAAGATTAGCATCTAAAGCCGATTGCATGATCGCATCACAGCACAATACTTTAGTGCCATCTTCGTCTTCCGTTTCTTCGGCTTCTAAAACTTCAAAGCCCATTTGGAACGCTTCCATCACCGCTTTTTCTAATGTAGCGAAATCTTCAGCGAATAAATGGTGCTCAATATCGTAAAGCGCATCTGGATCACTACCATCTTCAATTAATGCTGCGATAATTTCACGTGTTTCTTCTTTTTGAAATTCAATCAGTTCTTCTACCGACATGTAATCGTCTTGCATCGATTGATCATTATTAGACATAGCTTAAGCTCCAGTGTGGGCGAATTTTCAATGTAGATTAATACTGTGTATTTTGCCATGAAAGCTCACACTAAGTAAGCGTTAATATGAAGGGTGTAGATGATAAAATATCAACTATATCCAACTAACTTCAAAATGCAGGATTCAGAGCTATCACTAAAATTTATTTATACGATTCACATTAATATTAACCTTGCATTTAAATTAAATAAAAATTCACTTTATCGGCATTTTTATGTATAAATAACTTTTACCACCGACTCACAAGGACGTAGTTATGGCTTTCAACTTACGCAACCGAAATTTCTTAAAACTATTGGATTTCACGCCAAAAGAAATTGATTTTTTACTCAGCTTATCTCGCGATCTAAAACGCGCCAAATACGCAGGCTGTGAAAAAAAATCACTGGTAGGTAAAAATATCGCACTCATTTTTGAAAAATCATCTACCCGTACTCGTTGCGCTTTTGAAGTTGCGGCGTTTGATCAGGGTGCGCAAGTCTCCTACCTCGGCCCTTCTGGTTCACAAATTGGTCATAAAGAATCAATGAAAGATACCGCGCGCGTTTTAGGCCGAATGTATGATGGCATTGAATATCGCGGTTTTGGACAAGCGATTGTTGAAGAACTTGGTGAGCATGCTGGCGTACCAGTATGGAATGGCTTAACCGATGAGTTTCATCCTACTCAAATTTTAGCTGACTTCCTTACCATGCAAGAGTACAGCCAAGACAAACCATTAAATGAAGTGAGTTTTGCTTACTTAGGCGATGCACGAAACAACATGGGTAATTCATTAATGGTTGGCGCAGCTAAAATGGGAATGGATATTCGCCTGGTTGCACCGAAAGCGTTTTGGCCGGAAGAAAGCCTAGTCGAAACTTGCCAAACAATCGCCCAAACTACTGGTGCTAAAATCACACTCACCGAAGATGTGACCGAAGGTGTTCAAAGCTGTGATTTCTTATACACCGACGTTTGGGTTTCTATGGGAGAATCTGCAGATGCTTGGGATGAACGTGTTGCCTTGATGACCCCTTATCAAATCAATATGGCTATGATTAAAGCAACCGAAAACCCAAATGTGAAGTTTATGCACTGCTTACCCGCTTTTCATAATGATGAAACTACAGTAGGTAAAGAGGTTGCCGAAAAATACGGCATGAAAGGCTTAGAAGTCACTGAAGAGGTGTTTGAATCAGACTACTCTATTGTCTTCGACCAAGCAGAAAACCGTATGCATACGATTAAAGCGGTTATGGTAGCGACTCTCGGTGAATAGCCTCAATAAATAGAAATCAAAGCGTACAATAATTCGCTTAGAGCGATAGCAAACGCTTGCGCTTACTTTTATTGGGAGTATAATTTCTGCCAATTATCAAAGGAGTGAGCAATGCGACTGTTAAGCCTAAATATCAAACTTTGCTTCAAGCAAATGGGCTTATTTAATTCTGTTATTGCTTTTATTCTTTCATGATCAAGCCTCCTTATTTGGGAGGCTTTTTTGTATCGGTGAATCTAAGGACAAATCATGGCGAACTCGCTCTATCAAAAGCATATTATTTCCATTCCAGAACTGTCTCGTCAGGAGCTTGAATTAATCATTCAAACTGCCGCACAAATTAAAGAGAACCCTCAACCTGAGTTAATCAAAGGTAAAGTCGTGGCAAGTTGCTTCTTTGAACCGTCCACTCGTACTCGATTGTCTTTTGAAACCGCCATTCAACGTATTGGTGGTAGTGTGATTGGCTTTGATAACGCAGGGAATACTTCTCACGCGAATAAAGGTGAAACGCTTGCCGATTCAATCCGTATCATATCTTCTTATGTTGATGCCTTTGTGATGCGCCATCCACAAGAAGGTGCCGCTCGCTTAGCCTCTGAATTTTCCAATGATATACCTATCATCAATGCTGGTGATGGTTCAAACCAACATCCAACACAAACCTTACTCGATCTGTACAGTATCTATGAAACACAAGGCACCTTAGATAATATCAACATCGCGTTTGTCGGAGATTTAAAATACGGCCGCACCGTACACTCATTAACCCAAGCCTTGGCTAAGTTCAGCAACGTGCGTTTTTATTTTGTGGCTCCAGAAGCGCTCGCAATGCCTGATTATATTTGTGAAGAACTTGATGATGCAGGAATTGAATACAGCTTGCATACCGATATGGATGAAGTGATCCCTAAACTGGACATTTTATACATGACACGCGTACAAAAAGAACGTTTTGATGAGTCAGAATATGCGCATATCAAATCAGCCTTTGTATTAACGGCTGCGGCATTAAAAACCGCTAAAGATAACTTGAAAGTGCTTCATCCACTGCCTCGTGTGGATGAAATAACGGTTGATGTTGATAAAACCCCATACGCTTATTATTTTGAGCAAGCAGAAAATGGTGTTTATGCACGTACTGCACTGCTCGCACTTGTTCTAAATCAGACTTTATAATCACGGAGGCTTTCCATGTCTAAGCAATACCAATTACAAGTTGAAGCCATTAAAAACGGCACCGTGATCGACCATATTCCTGCGCATATTGGCATCAAAGTACTAAAGCTATTTGAAATGGATAATTCAAATGAAAAGGTGACCGTTGGCTTAAACTTGCCATCGTCGGCTCTTGGCGCTAAAGATTTACTTAAAATCGAAAATACCTTTATTACCGAAGAGCAAGCGCAGAAGCTCGCTTTATATGCACCTCATGCCACCGTTAACCAAATTGAAAACTATCAAGTAGTCAAAAAACTTGCCTTAACCTTACCGAAAGTAGTCACTGACGTATTCAACTGTGCAAATAGTAATTGCATTACTCATAATGAACCGGTTTCGAGTAGTTTTTCTGTGATTGAAAAAAATGATGATATTCGCTTAAAGTGTAAGTATTGTGAGAAAAGTTTTTCTCGCGAAATCATGACTGAAAAATAAGTTTTATGCCCATGTATCATGGGTCTATACCCAAGTAACTTCAAGATGCGAGTTTCAGCAAGATTAAAACAAGTTTTAGGCAAGGCAAATTGAATATGATCATAGCTATTCTATCTCTATTTAATTTAACGCAGCATAAAGCTTGTTTTAGCTTGCCCTTCGGGAGCTTCATCCAAGCCTCTTCTTTTTTATAATAGAAAGGCTGCGTTAGATTCGTTTGAAAGGTGATTACATTCCTGTACGAATCTTTCTTGTTTAAAGACTTGGATGACAGCTCTGAATTCTGCATCTGGAAGTCACTTGGGTATATTTATCAATAACAAGGAAAAGATAATGACTAAAGTACTGCATACTGAATCGGCACCTGCAGCAATTGGGCCATATGTTCAAGGCGTTGATCTTGGCTCTATGGTAATGACTTCAGGCCAAATTCCAGTTAATCCGACAACGGGTGAAGTACCAGCAGAAATTACCGCTCAAGCTCGTCAATCTTTAGATAACGTTAAAGCTGTTGTTGAGTCTTCAGGTTTAACTGTAAGTGATATAGTTAAAATGACTGTATTTGTAAAAGACTTAAATGACTTTATTGCTGTCAATGAAGTCTACGGTGCATTTTTTGACGAACATAACGTTGCTAACTACCCTGCCCGATCTTGCGTTGAAGTAGCTCGTCTCCCAAAAGATGTAGGCATTGAAATTGAAGCGATTGCTGTGCGTAAGTAATACTAAAATTGTCAATAACATTAAATGAGAGGCCTATGCCTCTCATTTTTTGTTCAAAAAACCCTCAACATCATAGTGCTAATTGTCATGGTAATGTTAGAATGCGGTGGAATATATGCGCAAGGTAAGTATTACTAATGAAATCGATAACCTCATCCTCTCTTCAACTAACATTAGCTTTGATACTTATGGCGGTCTCAACTTTTGCCCAATCGTCGCCTATTTTGATCTTAGAATCGCCAACAGGACAACAAATTACCCTAAGCCGTGAAGAGCTTGAAAGCCTGCCTCAGACGACCTTTACCACCTCGACCCCTTGGACTAAAGGTACTCATACCTATCAAGGACCTAAATTAAGCTTAATTACTGATAAGCTAAAACCTTTATCTAATGGCATTCGAATCTATGGCATCAATGGTTATTCCTATGACATCAATATTCACGACTTACAAAAATATCCATTTATCTTAACCCTTCGACAAGATAAAAAAGTGATGTCATTACGTAATAAAGGACCATTTTGGTTACTGGTGCCTTTTGACCAAACCCCTCAATGGCTCTCACACGATGAACTACATAATCAATTAGTCTGGCAGATAAACAAAATTAAGGCGTTATAATGCATCGGTATATCTCACGACACATAATGATCAATACTGCGTTTATCTTGCTACTATCAGTACTTACTAGCGGCTTTTTGTGGAGCTTCTACCTACAAAAAGAAAATAACCACAATATCGATCGCTTCTATCGCTCGACCAATTGGTACGCTAACCGGATACTCTACCAATCGGAAAAATTTCTATACAAAAACGAATTATACCAATTGGATGCGATTCCCTTATCAGAATTAACCCAAAGTTACGATCTGGTTTGGAACCGCCTACAACTCTTTTTAGAAGCGAGCGCTACTGAACTTTTACGCACTCGCCACCCACAAGTTACTAAAGACGTAGAAACACTTTTTAACAGTATAAAAGCGCTAGATAGTGACCTTAACAAGCCAAGTAAACTCCACTCCAAGATATTTAACGACAAAGTAATTAAAGTTCAAGATGACCTATTAAACTTAAACTATTCACTGAGCCAAGTACTTGCAAGTAGTATTAGCGAAGGTACACGTAGAAATAACGACCTGATTCAGTTTTGGCAGTTATCTGTTTTTATTATTACCGTATTACTTTCAACTACTTTACTTCGAATGAGCCGACATTCAGCAGAACTTGCCCAACTCGATCCATTGACTCAGTTAGGAAATAGACGCGCCTTATCAGACTACCTAAAAAAACAATTAAAAAGCACCTCAACTGTCAGTTTATGCGCTATCGACCTAAAACGTTTTAAACAAATCAATGACCACATTGGTTATCAAGTGGGCGATCTAGTTTTAATAGAGTTTGCTCAAAAGCTTGCTGCAATAAAACAATGCAAAGCTTTTCGACTAGGTGGAGATGAATTCATACTTGTTCGAACTCAAGCAGATATTCCCAATAATCTAGATGTTCGAGTTAAAGAATTACAACAACAACTTGAGTTTAATTATCGGTCTGAACAACACCAATTTCCGGTTCGTGTTCGCCTTGGTATCAGCTACTCAAATAAAAAGAATCAACCTAAGGCTAATGAATTACTCGACCAAGCACTTCTTGCGTTGGATAAAACCAAACAAGCCGCCGGTAGAGACTATGCTTTTTATGATATAGCAGCTTCATCTGTCTCATTTTAAAAAATAAAAAAGGAACGAAATCATTCGCTCCTTCGTTAATTATTAGCTTACAGACTGATTAATGCGCAGCTGCCGCCGCTGATGCATTTGGACTTGATTTAATAAATGGTCCTTTAGAAAACCAAATAATAACCACTAACGCAAAGAACAACCAACCTAGCATATAGAAGTAATCAATCGTTGAATTCATAAAAGCTTGAGTGGTGATGATATGATCAACTGCCGCTAAATTAGCTTGTGTCTCTCCCCCCATCTTATGTAAATAATCCACTGCTGCAGGCTCATAATTACTCACATGCTCAGTCATTGTCGCATGATGGAAATCCGCTCGACGAGTCCATAACCACGTGGTTAATGAAGAAGCAAAACTTCCGCCTAGTACACGCAAAAAGGTCGTTAAGCCCGAAGCATCTGCAATTTGTTGACCATTCAAGTTTGATAAAAATATCGTGGTTAGTGGCATAAACATAAATGCGATACCAATCCCCATAAATAATTGCACTTGAGCAATCGAGTTAAAATCAACAAACGTATTGAAATTAGCGCGTAAGAAGCATGACACCCCAATCACCACAAAAGAAACCGTTGCCAATATTCTCATGTCGGCTTTATGGGCATATTTGCCCACTAACGGCGTGAGTAAAAATGGCAATATTCCCATTGGCGCAGAAGCTAGTCCCGCCCAAATTGAAGTGTACCCCATATAAATCTGTAACCACTGAGGCAAAATAATATTAATGGCAAAGAAAGCTGAATAACTTAGTACCAATGCCAACGTACCTACTGTGTAATTACGATCTTTAAACAGGGATAAATTTACAATGGGATGTTCATCGGTTAACTCCCAAATTACAAATGAAATCAGAGCCACCACCACGATACACGTCATTACTACAATGTGGGTCGAAGCAAACCAGTCAGCATTATTACCTAAATCGAGCACAACTTGCAGCAAACCGACACCGAGTACTAGCAAAGCTATCCCAATAAAATCAATTGGCATTTTCGCCGTCACATCAACACGATCTTTCAATTGCTGCCAAACCACTAAACAACAAAAAATACCAATCGGTAAGTTGATGAAAAAGATCCACGGCCAAGAATAGTTATCGGTTATCCAACCTCCAGTAATCGGCCCGATAATCGGTGCAACAACCGTAACCATCGAAATCAAGGCTAATGCAGCACCACGCTTAACCGATGGGAAAATGGCCAATAATAAGGTCTGACACATCGGAAACATAGGGCCAGCAAAGAAGCCTTGTAGAGCACGAAATACGATAAGCTCAGGCATGCTGGTCGCAATTCCACAAAGGAATGATGAAAAGGTAAATAATGCCACCGATAAAATAAACAACCGAAGTTGTCCTATACGACGAGAAAACCACCCTGTAAGAGGTAGTGCAATAGCATTACACACCGCAAAAGAAGTGATAACCCAAGTACTTTGCTCTGAACTTACCCCTAAGTTACCCGCGATAGTTGGCAATGCAACATTAGCAATCGTACTATCAAGTACCTGCATAAACGTCGCTAATGCAAGTGCAATAACCGCCAGTGGCAGACTAGGAGGCGTATATGTTTGATCGTTCATGAACGCCTCTATTTCGCAGTCGTTGTTGCGCCAACACTTGCTACACCAACATTTTCATGCAAAATCTTAGCTACGAGCTTATCCACCTCTTCAAGAGAATTATGATAAACATCAGTGTCATAACGAGCATGTTTATTCACTTGTTTTGCTAATAATTGGCCATCAGTATCTTTAATATCGACTTTAGCCACCATAGATAAACCAATACGTAATGGGTACTTATCTTGGTTTTGCTCGTCTAAATGAATTTTCACTGGCAAACGCTGAACAATCTTAATCCAGTTACCACTAGCATTTTGTGCAGGCAGAAGAGAGAACGCGCTACCGGTACCAATACCTAGGCTTTCAATTTCACCAGTGTATTGCACTTCTTCACCATAAAGATCGGAAGTTAAGGTAACCGGTTGACCAATACGCATATCTTTCATTTGGCTTTCTTTAAAATTGGCATCAACCCATACTTGGTGTAGTGGCACAATCGCCATTAATTGACTACCAGGCTGAACTTGGCTACCAAGTTGCACAGCTCGCTTAGCCACATAACCACTGACAGGTGCAACAATTTCAGTACGCATATTATCTAAGTAACTTTTGCGTAATGCTGAAACTGCCGATTTTACACCTGGGTGCGTTTCTAATACTGTGTTATCAACTAAAGCCACTGTCATTTGTAATGATTGCTCAGCGGCTTCTAACTGGCTTTTCGCGCCTTCTAGTGTGTCTTGATAGTGAATCAAGTCTTCTTTCGAAATCGCGCCTTTCGATACTAAATTTTTACGACGGTTATAGTCATTTAAGGCTTGGCGATATTCTACTTTGCTAGTTTCAACTTTCGCTTTAAAGTTATCCGCAGCGGCATACATACTACGAACTTCGCGCACTTTACTTGCTAATTTAGCCTCAGCATTTTGCAGTGCAATTTGGGTATCGTTAGAATCCAATGCCACCAACACTTGACCTTTTTCCACATAATCACCGGTATCAGGAATAACTTTGGTCACCGTGCCTGCAATTTGTGGTGAAACCGTCACAAGGTTGCCATTCACATAAGCATCATCTGTTTCTTCTACAAATTTTGCATAGATTTGATAATAAGCAAACCAACCACCACCAATTACCAATAACGCAACCAATAGAATAAGAAAAGAGGTTTTGCGTTTACTTTTCGATTTTACAGCAGCTTCAATATTTTGTTTGTTTTCCATGATTCAACCATTTAATCATTAATATTTTTGTTGCTTCAATAACGTTTGGTTAAGGCAGCAATCGCTCTAATAAACCACTCAACTGTTTCACTTCATCAGCAGATAAATCGCCTACCAGTAATGGGCTCACTTGAGTTTCAATAACCTCAATACATTCGGTTAATAGTGATTCACCAGAAGGTGTTAATATCAAAATGACACTCCTCTTATCTTCTGGGTTTGGCTGTTTTTCCACTAGCGATTTTTTAACTAAACGCTCAACCATACGAGTCATAGACCCGCAATCAATTGCAAGTAACTTGCTAATTTCTGCTGGTGAATTTTTTTTCTCAAACTCAATAGCAGCAAGCACTTTAAATTGAGCAGGAGTGACATCGAGTGGCATGAAGAATTGTGAAAGTAATCTATCTTTATGATGATTAACTAAACCAACAAGTTTTCCTAATGGAATGCTCGATGCATGAATATAAGGAGAAGTAGTCATAAGCACCTTTATGTTTCAATTTACTTGCCTAGGCAAATACATGGCCAGCATTTTATTTGCCTAGGCAAGTATTTGTCAATAAATATTTCAAATTGTAACAATGGAATTACACATGATTCAGGCTGAAATTCGCATCTTAAGGTGGGTTAGGTATAAGATAGGGACATTCGTCCATCATCAAAAAGGACCTCCATACGATGCGATTCTTCAAAATCAATAACGGCTTTATTCAAGAAATAAGTTATGACAAACAACAAGATCTACAACCTCTTATTGAGCAAGCTGATTGGATAGATGCCCACGATCCTAGTGATGAAGATCGTCAGTTTTTATCACAACAACTAGGCATTCAAATTCCCGGTACTAATGATGTAGAAGAGATAGAAGCATCCTCACGTTATTTTGTCGATCATGAAGGTTTGCATGTCCACTCCCTGTTCCTCTCGCCGAGCGAAGGTCGACACACGACCGTCAATATTGCTTCAATTTTGCAAAAAGACCGACTCATTACCATTCGTGAAGGAAGTATTGCTGATTTTCGTTTATTGCGTTTACGAGCTCGTAAAGGTCAAGTTCAATCTGATGATGTTCAATCACTGTTTATCACTATTTTGGAACAAAAAGTTGAGAATCATGCCGATACCATTGAGGATATACACCACCAATTAGAAAAGATCAGTTATACCGTACTGGAAGATGAGGAAGCTGATTGGGAAGAATGTATTAGCCGCCTTGCACGACTCGAAGACAGTAATGGTAAAATTCGTTTATGTTTAATGGATACTCAGCGTGTCATTTCATTCTTATTACGTCACTTAAAATCGACACCAGAACAGCTGGAAACATTACGGGAAATTGTACGGGACATTGAAACTTTAATGTCTCATACCACTTTCTTATTTGAGAAGATCAACTTTTTAATGGATTCCGCGCAAGGCTTTATCAATATCGAGCAAAACCAAATCATCAAAACCTTTTCAATTGCTGCGGTAGTATTCTTACCACCAACATTAATCGCCAGTATTTATGGTATGAACTTCCATGTTATACCTGAGTTAGATTGGACCTTTGGTTATCCCGCTGCTTTAGTCTTAATGGTCGCTTCAGGTTTTGCACCTTACTTTTACTTTAAACGTAAAGGCTGGTTGTAATTCAAATTAGTCTCCAAGTAACAAAAAAGCCAATGAACAAAATTATTCATTGGCTTTTTCTAAGTTTGAATCACGGTTAAAATAGAATTACTTCGCGTTACGCTCTAGCACTTCAGCATCTAGCTCTTCTAACTTAGCTTTCATTTGATTGCGGCACAGTTTCAGTATCTCTCGAACATTCTCTTTATTGTAGCCTTCAACGTTAATCGGTGGCAGCATTTCAACTATCACATGACCGTTATTCCAGCGATTCAACTTAAGGTTGTCCGTTGAGCTACATACGATTGGCACAATTGGTACCTGTGCGGCAATAGCAGCATGGAAAGCACCAGTTTTAAACGGCAATAAGCCACGGCCACGAGAACGCGTCCCTTCAGGGAACATCCACACCGATACTTTGCTCTTCTTAATTTGATCGGCTACTTGGCTAATAGTGTCCATCGCTTTGCTACGATTGGCACGGTCAATTAAAATATTACCCGTCAACCAATAAAGCTGACCAAATAATGGTAGCCAGACTAAGCTTTTCTTACCGACCGTCACTACATTTGGCGTCACCGCAGCTGAAATAGTAAATAAATCCCAGTTATTTTGATGGTTACCTAAATAGATGTGTTGCCCGCGTTCATAAGCATTGTCTGGAATTCTCAGCTCAAGCTTAATACCGAAAACTTTAGACATTCGGGCAAACATGCGGCCAAAAGTAAAAACATGGCGAGGATTACGTGGACTGAATAAACAGTAACCACAACCAAAAATAAACATGAAGACAGCAAATATCGCGACAGCAATAATGCGTAGTAAAGCAATCATTCAGTTTCTCCAATCACATAAAGCGCAAAGCAAATCGCCAATGCCCTATACAATAAAAAAGCCGAAACCACTAGGCTTCAGCTTCCATTGCCAAAAAAGTAAGCGCTGTGAAGCACACACTTTCTCAGCCTATTATTTAAAACGCTCGATATTAGCACCTAGAGCATTTAATTTATTTTCAATACGGTCATAGCCACGGTCGATATGGTAAATACGATCAACAATGGTTTCACCTTTAGCGATACAACCAGCAATAACAAGGCTTGCAGAAGCACGAAGATCGGTTGCCATCACTTGAGCACCCGTTAAGCTTTCAGTATCACCACAAATAACGGTATTACCTTCAATCTCAGCTTTAGCGCCCATACGCATTAATTCTGGTACATGCATAAAGCGGTTTTCAAAAATAGTTTCTGTGATCACGCCGCCGCCTTTCGCCATCATATTCAGCAAAGTAAACTGCGCTTGCATATCCGTTGGGAAACCAGGATGTGGCGCTGTACGTATCGTTACCGCTTTTAATTTGCGACCAGTCATATCTAAGCTGATCCAATCTTCACCGGACTCTACTTTCGCACCTGCTTCTTCAAGCTTAGCTAAAACAGCTTCAAGTAAAGAAGCTTTAGTATTACGGCATACTACTTTGCCACCAGAAACGGCAGCCGCAACTAAGAACGTACCAGTTTCAATACGGTCAGCGACAACTGAGTGTTTACCACCAGCAAGACGTTCAACGCCTTCAATTGTAATAGTACCTGTACCTGCGCCAGTAATTTTTGCACCAATGGCATTTAAGAATGCAGCGGTGTCTTCAATTTCAGGTTCACGAGCCGCGTTTTCTAATACCGTTGTACCTTCAGCTAAGGTTGCTGCACTCATTACGGTAATGGTTGCGCCTACCGACACTTTATCCATCACGATATGAGCGCCTTTCAAGCGACCATCAACTTCCGCTTTTACGTAACCATCTTCAAGAGTAATGGTTGCACCCAATTGCTCTAGACCATGAATATGTAAATCAACCGGACGTGCACCGATAGCACAGCCACCAGGTAAAGAAACTTGTCCATGACCAAAACGAGCCACTAATGGACCTAATGCCCAAATGGAAGCACGCATGGTTTTTACTAAATCATACGGAGCACAATATTCGTGGATCGGGCCAGAATTGACACTTAACACTTCACCGTTGCGCTCAACTTCCGCACCAAGGCGCTTAAGTAATTCAATTGAAGTATCGATATCACGTAATGCAGGAACGTTTGCGACTTCAACCGGACCTTCCGATAAAATAGCGGCAAACAAAATTGGTAACGCTGCATTTTTAGCCCCTGAAATGGTGACTTCACCTTGTAGTGGGCCTGAGCCGTGTACTCTAAATTTTTCCATTAGTATAAGAACCTTGCTTCTTTATTTTTATTCTTTACTTCTTTTAAACAAAAAGTAAGCAAAAGCGATTGAGTCTATAAAGACATTAGCTTTTTATCACGCGCCCACTCTTCGGGTGTATACGCTTTAATTGACACGGCATGAATATCATTTCTTTGGATATATTCCATCAGCGGCGCGTAAATTAATTGTTGTTTTTTAACTCGGCTCATACCTTCAAAAGATGAGTCAACCGCAACGACTTCGTAATGGCTGCCTTCACCTTTCACGTGAATTTCTTGTAATGACAAGGCGTCATCTAATATTTGTTTTACTTGGATAATGTCCACGTAACCCTCTAATTTTTTAATCGTCGGTAACTTGAATATGCTCAGCAAATAGCTCATCAATATTGCTAAGTTTAAATAATGTATATAGCTGACTTGGCATAAAGGTCAGCATTATATGACAATTTTGATTTTTTGCATGCTGTAATAAATGAATAAGCATTGCCATGCCTGCAGAATCCACTCTATCGAGCTCTTTTAAGCATACTTCATATCGCGCAATTTGTGTCTGCCAAGCTTGTAGTTGAGACCACAGCTCAGGTACAGTATCACGAGTCAATTGGCCAATGATAGAGGCCTGCTGCTCACCGTTTTCTTGCCAATGACAACTCTGCACTATTTTTTACCTTCAAAAACAATGTCTTTTTGTGCCAATTGAGCTAACTCTTTAGTGACCGCAGGAATACCATCCTGACGAATTTTACTATTCCATTCTGATTGCTTACTTGAAAGTAAACTAATTCCTTCTGCCACCATATCGTAAGCTTTCCACTCTCCAGTCTTGGTATTTTTTAATAAAGTAAACTCAAGTTTAATATTTGGGCGGCTGGTATCGATGATCTCAACCGGAATAGAAAGAATACGCACATCATCATTTACGGTTTTTTCTACTGCAAATTGAATCGTTTGATCGGTATATTGAGTCAAGACTTGTGCATAAGAGGTGATTAAATAAGCACGAAATTCTTGTATAAACTCTCCGACTTGTTGTTTATCTGCCCCTCGTAAGTTCGGGCCAAGTAATTTCAGTGCCGTATATTGATAATTTACGTACGGCATCATTTCTTGCTCTACGATGGTTTTTAAGTAATTCGGATCCGCTTGCACTTTTGACTGCTCAGCTTTAAGGCGATCAAACGTTTGCTCTGCAACCGAATGCATCATTTTATATGGATTACTACTATCAACTGTTGCGGCATTAGCGCTAAAAGCAAAACCCACAAACGCCAACAGTAACGCTGTTTTTTTTATCCAAGACATAGCTAACTCCTTATGACACCCAAGTAACTGGGTATATTATTCAGACTCTTTGCTGCTATATAAAAATTGGCCAATTAAATCTTCTAACACTAACGCAGACTTAGTATCTTCAATAAAATCACCATCCACCAAGGTACTGCTCACCCCTTCCATCACAAAGCCTGGCACTAGGCTAATATACTGTTCGCCAATTAAACCTGAAGTCAGGATTTGCGCACTTGAGGTGTCGGGATACTCCCCAAACTTTCGCCCAATTGACATACTAACAACTGGAATGTAATTCTGAGTATCCAAGCTGATATCAGTAACTTGCCCAACCACAACTCCTCCAACTTTTACCGGAGAGCGAACTTTCAAGTTACCAATATTATCAAAGTGTGCTTTTAAGGTATAACTATCACTTGGGCCAATACTGGTGACATTCGCCACCTTAAACATCATCACTAAAATCGCAATAACGCCCAATAATACAAAACTGCCTACCATAAATTCTAAACGACGATTTGTTTGCATGATTTACTTCCAATATAAATTCAAAATCAATGACCGAACATCAAAGCAGTCAGAATAAAATCTAGCCCTAAGACGGCTAATGAAGAATGTACAACCGTTCGAGTGGTAGCACGGCTAATACCTTCTGATGTAGGGATACAATCATAGCCATTAAATAAAGCTATCCAGATAATGGTTATCGCAAATACCATACTCTTGATGACACTGTTACCAATATCATAACCAAGGCTGACCGAAGATTGCATTGCCGACCAATAACTACCAGCATCAATGCCTTTCCACTCTACACCGACAATCTGTCCCCCCCAGATACCAACCGCCATAAAGATCATAGCAAGCAGGGGCATCGACACGACTCCTGCCCAAAAACGTGGCGCAACCACTCGACGCAGTGGGTCTATCGCCATCATCTCCAAGCTAGATAGTTGCTCAGTTGCTTTCATCAAACCTATTTCAGCCGTTAAAGCAGAACCCGCTCGTCCAGCAAACAATAATGCAGTCACCACTGGGCCTAACTCACGCAATAAAGACAGTGCCACCATTTGACCTAAGCTGCCCTCTGCACCGTAATCCACTAATATAATGTAGCCTTGCAAGCTCAACACCATGCCAATAAATAAGCCTGACACAATAATAATGGCTAGAGATTGTACACCAACGCTGTAGAGCTGATTGATAAATAAAGGAAAATTTTTACTCAATTGAGGTTTACCAACAAGTGCCCCCCACAACATCAAAGAAGCTCTTCCCCAAGCTTCCGCTAAGGCAATCGTACGTGCGCCAATTCGGGCGACCTTATTGATTATAGGGTGACTGTCTTTTATGGGATCACGGTTTTGCTCTGGTTTATTCACAACCCAATATATCCTTTTCAATGGGTGAAGCAGCAAAGTGGAACGGAACCGGGCCATCTTCTTTCCCAGTTAAAAACTGTTGTACACGCTCATCGGTACTCTGATTAAGCTCATCAGGAGAGCCTTGGGCAATCACTTTTCCGTTAGACAATAAATACACGTAGTCGGCAATACTCATTACTTCTGGCACATCATGGGAAACCACAATGGAAGTCACGCCAAGAGCATGGTTAAGGTTTTTGATCAGCTCCACCAGTACCCCCATTGTGATAGGATCTTGTCCAACAAACGGCTCATCATACATAATTAAATCAGGATCCAACGCAATCGCTCTCGCTAGCGCAGCTCGCCTAGCCATACCGCCAGAAAGCTCACTTGGCATCAATTGCGCCGCTCCTCGTAACCCAACCGCTTCCAACTTGAGCTTTACTAAGGTTTCAATTAAAGATTCGTTCAGTTCGGTATGTTCTCGCAAAGGAAAAGCGACGTTATCGAATACATTCATATCAGTAAATAAAGCACCAGATTGAAATAGCATGCTCATTTTTTTACGAACTTGATATAAGCGCTGACGATTTAAAGCTGGAATATTATCGCCATCAAACCATATCTCACCTTGATCTGGTAAAATCTGGCCACCAATCAAACGCAACAATGTCGTTTTACCAATACCCGATGGCCCCATGATTGCAGTGATCTTTCCTTTCGGGATCGACAAATTCACATCATCGAAAATCACTCTTTGATTACGCTGAAACGTCAGAGATTTTATCGATACCAATTCCGCTGTCATAACTTTCCTTTATAATCACTAACAAAAGCAATACATTGGCGCATCATATACCCAAGTAACCTAAAAATGCGAGTTTCAACAAGAATAAAGCAATGTTTTCATTCAATTGAACCTAATATTTTTATTTTTTCTTGTTAGTAAATAGAAGCCAAATGACTAATAAATATGTCAAGAGACTTTCTTTTTGTTGCTTGAAACGTCAAAATTGCGCCCCTCATATTGAGGATAGTTAGCTTGTCCCTTAATCTACTCGATATTTCGTCACTTTTAACTCACTTTAGTAAACAGGAATCATCATGTTACTTGCTGTTGTATTACTCGTTGTTGGCCTTGCACTATTAGTATGGAGTGCTGATAAGCTGGTTTATGGCTCAGCAGCCGTTGCAAAGAACATGGGCATTTCCCCATTAGTCATCGGTATGACCATTCTAGCAATGGGCTCATCTGCACCAGAGATGATGGTATCAGCCACTGCAGCGCTGGAAGGCAAAACCGATACCGCGATTGGTAACGTACTGGGTTCAAACATTGCCAACATTGCATTGATCTTAGGTATTACTGCAATGATTAAGCCTTTATCCATTAGCTCAACTATTTTACGCCGTGAACTCCCTTTAATGATTATCGTGACCTTAGTCGCTGGTGCGTTAATGTGGGATGACTACCTAGGCTTTACTGAAGGTCTTGTGTTGATCGCTTTATTTGCGGCCTTTATTTTGGGTATGCTTAAGATTAGTCAGAATGAAAAAGGGGCCAAAGATATCTTGTTAGAACAGCAGGAATCTGAAATCCCTGAAGGTGTTGATAATAAAATTGCTATTTTTTGGGTTGTAGTCGGTTTAATTCTATTACCGATAGCCGCTGATTTATTAGTAGATAATGCAGTGATCATCGCTAAATACTTCGGTATGAGTGATTTAGTGATTGGTTTAACTATTATCGCCATTGGTACGAGTTTACCTGAGCTTGCTGCATCACTTGCCGGTGTTTTTAAAGGCGAAGATGATATGGCTGTAGGTAACATCATTGGCTCAAATATCTTTAATATTTTAGCAGTAATGGGAATTCCTGCTCTAATTAACCCATCAATATTAAGTGAATATGCCATGAACCGAGACTTTTGGGTCATGCTAGGCGTATCATTACTCTTAGTTGTGATGGCTTTAGGTAAATCTCGTAGTATCAACCGCACTGAAGGCGGGATATTATTGCTGTGCTTTTTAGCTTATCAAGGTTATCTGTTTTACAATATCAGTGCCTAAAACAAGAAATAGCAAATAGGCGGCTACACTGTCGCCTTTTTATTGAATTATCGTTAACTGACGAGTTCAGTTAAGCAACAATCTCCCCAAACTAGGAATAACATTGATGTCAACTTCTTTTGATTACCGCTCTGTTGCCCAAGATGTTTTATCAATTGAAATGCGAGGCCTACAACAGCTAGCACAGTATTTTAATGACGAGTTCCAACAGGCTTGCGATATGGTGCTTAACAACCAAGGGAAAGTCGTGGTAATGGGTATGGGTAAATCGGGTCATATTGGTAACAAAATTGCCGCCACCTTAGCCAGCACAGGTACTCCTGCATTCTTCGTTCACCCAGGAGAAGCAAGCCATGGTGATCTCGGTATGATAGGCTCTGATGATATTGTATTAGCGATTTCAAACTCTGGTGAATCCTCAGAAATTCTCGCGCTTTATCCAGTACTTAAACGTCGTCATATTCGCATTATAGGTATGACTGGTAAGCCGGAATCTAACATGGCAAAACTGGCTGACGTACACCTACAAATCACGGTTCCAGAAGAAGCTTGCCCACTCGATCTTGCACCAACATCAAGTACTACTGCCACTTTAGTGATGGGCGATGCCTTTGCCGTTGCATTAATGAAAGCACGCGGTTTCACCGCTGAAGACTTTGCACTATCGCACCCAGGTGGCGCTTTAGGCCGTAAATTATTACTTAAACTGTCTGATATTATGCATTCAGGGGCAGCGCTACCAACGGTAGGACAAGATGCACTGATTCGTGATGCTTTACTAGAAGTGTCACAAAAAGGATTAGGTATGACAGCAATTGTCGATAACGATATGACGCTACTTGGTATATTCACTGATGGTGATTTACGCCGCTTACTCGATCAACGTATTGATGTACATACCACGCCAATTAGCCAAGTCATGACCAAGAACCCAACCGTTGCAACCCCCAATCTACTGGCTGTGGAAGGGTTAAATATTATGCAAGAAAAAAGTATCAATGGCTTAATGCTATGCCAAGATGGTAAATTAGTCGGTGCACTGAATATGCATGACTTATTAAAGGCTGGAGTAATGTAATGAGCCAAATGACACCGACCCCATACGGACAAGCTCCAACGGCTATAATGAATATAGCAAAAAACATCAAACTATTAATTTGTGATGTCGATGGCGTATTTTCAGATGGCTTGGTGTACATGGGAAATCAAGGTGAAGAGCTCAAAACCTTTCACACTCGCGATGGCTATGGCGTTAAATCATTAATGCAAGCAGGGATTGAAGTCGCCATCATTACCGGTAGACAATCTCAAATCGTTGAAAACCGAATGAAAGCTTTAGGCATCACTCTTATCTACCAAGGCCAAGATAACAAACTTATCGCCTATGAAGATATTTTGAACAAACTAAAGGTTTCACCACAGCAGGTTGGTTATATTGGGGATGACCTGATCGATTGGCCAGTGATGGAAAAAGTAGGCTTACAAGTCTCTGTTGCTGATGGCCATCCATTATTAGTGCAACGCGCCAATTATGTCACCCATATTAAAGGCGGTCACGGAGCGGTACGTGAAGTATGTGATTTAATTTTACAGGCAAGAGATGAACTCGAAGCGTATCAAGGACTCAGTATATGATGAGCTTATCTAGACTCATTTATTTACTATTAATTTTTGTGGCATCTTGGTCGGCTTATTATCTTTATGAGCAATCGGCAGATGACGTAGAACTTATTGCACCGAGTTTAGAAGCGCCACTGTTTACCGGTAAAAACCTCACTAACACGACTTATGATATTGATGGGTTGCGTAACTATAAAATGTACTCGGACTCTTTAGAGCACTTTGCGCAAGATGGCCACACTGTCTTCTATAAACCTAAGTTGGTGGTTTACCGAGAGGGCAGTACAGAAGAGTGGGTTATTACTTCAGATACTGCTGTGTTATCAAAAGAGCACATATTGACGCTACAACATAATGTGGTAGCACGTAATGTGATTGAAGGCGCTAGCTTTGATCATATGACTACAGAAGAAATGCTCATTGATTTGAATAGCAAGGATTTTTCAACCGACACCACAGTTACAATGGTTGGGCCCCAATTTACAAATATTGGCAATGCGATGAAAGGTAACTTTGATACCAACCTCGCTACGCTTTTTAATCAAGTTCAAGGTACCTATGAAAATATTACACCGTAGCTCTTTATACCTTAGTGTATTGTTTTGCTTATTCGCTTCCGCTTCATCATGGGCACTGAGCAGCGATCAAGAACAACCAATCCATATTAGCTCTGATAGCCAAGATTTGGATATGAAAACCAACAAGGTTACCTTTATTGGTAATGTGAAACTGACTCAAGGCAGCATTATCTTGACTGCTGATAAGTTAATCGCTTTTCGTGATGCCAAAACCGGTGAACTCACCGAATTGCAAGGCTTTGGTAAACCCTCTCACTTCTCACAAAAAACCGATGACGGTAAGCTATTAAAAGGCCAGGCAAATACTCTGGTGTATACCGTTGCCAGCGACCAACTTGTGATGACCACTAATGCTGAATTACACCAAGACGATAGCGTTATCAGAGGTAAAGTGATCACTTACCATATTTCTAGCCAAAACTTAAAAGCAAGTAGTGGCGATGGCGAGCGAGTATCAACGGTGATTCAACCTGCGCAATTGGAACAGAAATAATTATGGCGACTCTAAAAGCAGAAAAACTGGCTAAAACTTATGGCAACCGAAAAGTAGTCAGTGATGTAGGCTTAGAAGTAAAATCTGGCCAAATTGTCGGCTTACTTGGGCCTAATGGGGCTGGTAAAACAACCTCTTTCTATATGATTGTTGGCTTAGTATCTCGTGATGAAGGTACTATCAGTATTGATGAAACCGACATCAGTATTTTGCCAATGCACCAACGTTCTCGTATGGGGATTGGTTACTTACCTCAAGAAGCATCGATCTTTCGTAAACTGTCTGTCGAAGATAACATCATGGCAGTACTACAAACCCGTGATGAGTTAAGCAAAGCGGATAAGCAAGATCGTTTAGAAGAACTATTAGATGAGTTCCATATTCAACATATTCGTAAAAGTGCGGGGATGGCGCTTTCCGGTGGTGAACGTCGCCGTGTTGAAATTGCTCGCGCATTAGCGGCAAACCCGAAATTTATTTTATTGGATGAACCTTTCGCTGGGGTCGATCCTATTTCGGTTATTGATATCAAAAAAATCATTGAACACTTACGTGACCGTGGTTTAGGTGTACTAATCACCGACCATAACGTACGTGAAACATTAGATGTATGTGAGCACGCCTATATTGTGAGCCAAGGCCACTTGATCGCCAACGGTACTCCAGAAGAAGTCCTAAATAACGAACAAGTGAAAAAAGTATACCTAGGTGAGCAATTCCGCTTATAACAGCTCTTTAGCGCCAACTTGGATGATGTGAGCGAAGGAATCGCCGTTATGCATCATTCAAGACACCATGAATAAGGATATTCCAGAACAAAAGGCTCTGAGTATTGCATGAAGTCATCATTACAACTTAAGTTTGGTCAACAGCTTTCCATGACCCCTCAGTTACAGCAAGCGATACGTTTGTTGCAACTCTCAACACTCGATTTACAGCAAGAAATTCAAGAAGCCCTAGATTCCAACCCACTATTGGAAGTCGAAGACGAATTTACCGAACAAACTGACGACGCCCATCAAAATAACGACAATACCGACTCAGTGGAACATACCCAACAAGATACGATCAGTGCACAAGACAATGAACTTGAAGTACCAGATAGTACCGAGCATATCGAACAATCAACCATTAGCGATGAGCTTAGTATTGATGCTAGTTGGGAAGATGTTTACAGCGCTAACACTGGCAGTACAGGAATTAATAGCGACGACGAACTCCCCGTCTATCAAGGTGAAACCACACAAACACTGCAAGATTACCTAGAATGGCAGTTAGAGCTCACCCCTTTTAGTGATACCGACCGCACCATAGCTCTTGCTATTCTCGATAGTCTCGATGAATACGGCTATGTCACCGAAAGCTTAGATGATATTCAGCAAAGCCTTGGCAATGATGAGATTGAGCTCGATGAGATTGAAGCGGTACTTAAACGTATTCAACAGTTTGATCCACTCGGTATCGCCTCACGTAATCTCCAAGAATGCTTATTGCTGCAACTCGCTATTTACCCAAAAGACACCCCTTGGCTCGATGAAGCAAAAATGGTGTTACACAATTATATTGATTACTTAGGTAACCGAGATTACAAACTCATCTGTAAAGAAGCTAAACTGAAAGAAGATGAGCTAAAACAAATTTTAACCTTGATTCAACAACTCGACCCTAGACCTGGCAATCATGTCGGGGGTGATGACATCGAATATGTGGTACCCGATGTATCTGTGTTTAAAGATAGAGGTAAATGGACGGTTACTATTAACCCCGACAGCGTACCGCGCTTAAAAGTTAATCAACAGTACGCTGCTTTAGGCAAAGGCAATAGTAACGATAGCCAATATATACGCACTCATGTTCAAGAAGCCAAATGGCTGATTAAAAGTTTAGAGAGTCGAAACGAGACCTTGCTCAAAGTTGCTCGTTGTATAGTTGAACATCAACAAGATTTCTTTGAACATGGTGAAGAAGCGATGAAACCAATGGTTCTCAACGATATCGCACTCGATGTCGATATGCATGAATCAACGATTTCTCGTGTAACAACACAAAAATATATGCATACACCAAAAGGAATTTTTGAGCTTAAATACTTCTTCTCAAGCCACGTCAGCACTGAAGCGGGTGGTGAGTGTTCATCAACCGCAATTCGCGCTTTAATTAAAAAGCTAGTGGCCGCTGAAGACATCAAGAAGCCGTTAAGTGATAGTAAAATTGCAGCCCTTTTAGTTGAACAAGGAATACAAGTAGCAAGACGAACGGTCGCTAAATATCGTGAATCGCTCGGCATTGCACCTTCTAGTCAACGGAAACGCCTACTCTAAGATCGGTTGATTCTAAGATAGGCAGTACTCAAGTGATTTGAGTATCTAACTAAAGAGGAAAGTTTATGCAAATGAATATTACCGGACATCATGTCGAATTAACCGATGCGTTAACCGAATATGTGAACACCAAATTCCAAAAGCTAGAACGCTTCTTTGACCATATCAATAACACTCATGTTGTACTAAAGGTTGAAAAGTTAGATCAGATCGCCGAGGCGACACTACACGTCAATCAAGGTGAAATTCATGCTTCCTCGCAAAGTGAGAACATGTACTCCTCAATTGATGATTTAGTCGATAAACTCACTCGACAACTCAATAAACACAAAGAGAAACTAAGTAGTCATTAACTATGCAATTAAATGAAGTATTGTCACTGGACTGCACTAAAGCCGCAGTTCAGTGCACTAGCAAAAAACGCGCACTCGAAATCATTAGTGAAATCGCAGCGCAGCACAGTGGCCTAGATTCAAATCGCTTATTTGAGTGCATGTTGTCTCGTGAAAAAGTAGGAACCACCGGTATCGGTAATGGTATCGCAATCCCTCATGGTCGCATGCTAGATAGTGAACAAGCCATTGCAGTATTACTACAATGCGAGCAACCTGTCGATTTTGATGCAATTGATAGCCGCCCTGTCGATATTCTCTTTGCACTACTTGTGCCTGATGAGCAATGTAAAACTCACCTAAAAACGTTGTCATTAATGGCAGAAAAACTTAACGACAAAGCGACCTTAAAGCAATTACGTCACGCTCAAACCGACCAAGAGCTATACAACATCATGGTTGGTAATGAATGAATACGGATCAGTCTAAACCATTACATATCACTATAGTCAGCGGCCAGTCAGGCGCAGGTAAAAGTGTTGCTCTGCGCGTATTGGAAGATCTTGGCTACTACTGTGTTGATAATCTTCCCGTTAATTTACTGGATGAGTTTGTCGCCTCGGTTCGCAGTAGCAAACAAAACGTCGCAGTAAGCATTGATATTCGTAACCTACCGCAAGATCCAACCGCGGTTTCAACGACACTACAAAACCTTAAGCAATCGTATGATGTTAATGTTCTATTTTTAGATGCCGACCAATCAACCTTACTCAAGCGTTACAGTGAAACCCGTCGCCTACATCCTCTTTCAATGCACAAAGAAAAACTCTCTCTTGAGCAAGCGATCCAATTAGAGAAAGATCTACTGCTTAATCTAAAAGAAGAAGCTGACTTAGTGCTTGATAGTAGTAACCTGTCTTTGCACGAATTAAGTGAGACAGTTCGAATCCGGGTACAAGGCCGAGACTCCAAAGAATTAGTCATGGTCTTTGAGTCATTTGGCTTTAAATATGGCTTACCAAATGATGCCGACTATGTTTTCGATGTACGCTTTTTACCTAACCCTCACTGGGTGCCAGAATTAAGACCACTGACTGGGCTTGATCAACCCATCATCGATTTTCTTGGTGCAGAGTCAGATGTCCTAGAATTGCAATCAAGCATTGAATGCTTCATCAAAAAATGGCTACCGCTATTAGAGAAAAATAATCGCAGCTATCTCACCGTGGCGATTGGTTGTACTGGCGGAAAACACCGCTCTGTCTATATTACCCAACAACTTGGCGAGCATTTCAAAGCACTGGGTCATCAAGTGCAAGTTCGTCATACTAGCCTAGAGAAACATCATTCATGAGCCAACAACAGACTAAGTGCCAGCAAACTGTATTAATTCAAAACCGCTTAGGCTTACATGCTCGAGCGGCAATTAAATTGGTTGAATTGGCACAAAGTTTTGATGCAGTCATCACCATCAGCGCCGATGATCGTGAAGTAACCGCTGATAGTGTCATGGGGCTATTATTGCTTGATTCAGCACAAGGCCAGCATATTGATATCACCGCGGAAGGTAGCCAGGCCGAACAAGCACTATCCGCAATATGTGCATTAATCGAACAAAAATTTGATGAAGAAGAATAAATAGCCATTCATCAAATTTTAACCTCCCCTCCTAGTCTTCCATTCAAAGCAAAAATACCGCTCTCAAAGTACTATAAGCTATGACATTTACCGTTAAATTAAGCTAATATTCACACCTCAAATATTATAGATGTCATTCAGGTGTATTTAGGAGGCGTGTCATGGCTGAACAACTAGAGTTTGAACTCACCCATCAAACCCTCCAAGAAGTAAGCGAAGCCATTGATGATGGTCGCTTTGTCCATGTTCGTCGCCAACTGCAAGACATGGAACCTGAGGATATTGCACATCTTTTAGAAGCCTCTCCGCACAAAAGCCGTGACGTACTCTGGCAACTGACTGATCCTGAAGATTACGGTGAAATCCTTGATGAGCTTTCCGAAGACATTAAAGACAGCATCGTCTCGAAAATGGCCCCAGAGAAACTGGCCGAAGCCACCGAAGGTATGGACACCGATGATGTCGCCTATGTCTTGCGTAGCTTGCCAGACGATGTATCACGTGAAGTCCTTGACCAAATGGACTCTGAAGATCGTGAACGTGTCGAAACTGCCTTATCTTACTCAGAGGACAGTGCCGGTGCGTTAATGAACACCGACGTTATTACTATTCGTAGTGATGTTGATGTTGATGTTGTTTTGCGTTATTTACGTATGAAAGGTGAGCTACCAGAAGCTACCGATGCTTTATATGTCATTGATAGTGAAAGTAAGTTAATTGGTCATTTATCTCTAACCTCACTCATCACATCGCAAATCGATACGCCAATCACCGAATTAATAGAAGATGCCGATGAAGCAATTTCGGTTTATACCAGTGCGACGGATGTAGCCAGCTTGTTTGAACGTCGTAATTGGGTGTCAGCTCCGGTGGTTAATGAAGAAGGTCAACTAGTCGGTCGTATCACTATCGATGACGTGGTCGACGTTATCCGTGAAGATGCCGAGCACTCAATGATGAGTATGGCGGGTCTAGATGATGATGAAGATACCTTTGCCCCTGTGGTTAAATCGGTACGTCGCCGTAGTATTTGGCTTGGTGCTAATGTACTAGCTGCACTCGCTGCTGCTTCAGTATCCAACATGTTTGAAGGAACTTTGGCACAAATGGCCTCAGTTGCCGTACTAATGACCATCGTACCGTCCATGGGTGGCGTTGCCGGTAATCAAACCGTAGCACTGGTTATTCGCGGCTTAGCATTAGGTCATATCGGTAATACCAACCAACGCTCATTACTATTAAAAGAAGCCGCAATTGGTTTTCTCAATGGTGTGCTATGGGCCTGTATTATTGGCGGAATTGTGGTGCTTTGGAAAAGCAGCCTAGTACTCGGTATTATCATGGCCGTTGCTATGCTAGCCAACTTACTGGCTGCAGGTATTGCTGGTGTGAGCATTCCTATCTTACTTAAGAAAATGAACATCGACCCAGCACTCGCGGGTGGAATGGCACTAACCACCGTCACCGATATGGTTGGATTGTCAGCTTTCTTAGGCCTTGCGACCTTGATGATAAAGATGAATATGATTTAAAGAAGGTGACTAGTTTCTAGGAAGAGCAGTTTCGGATCTCTTTGCTTGGACGCTACGCTGATCGTCTATCGAGAGAATCAATTTAGACCGTCATTCCAAAGTGAGGAAGAAACTATTTGGAATCTCCTATAATGGTTGGAGATCCTGAACTGCGCTCCTACGTCGCTTTTCAGGATGACGGCTTTTTCCCCAGAAACTCGTAACTAGGAACCGCTCTTTCATCTTTTCCTAGCTACGAGAAACGAGCACTCGAGAATTGTCTATCTATTCCCCGGCAACCTTCATCGAATCAATCAAAATCGATCCAGTCTGAATTTGCGAACGCGTTTCCACATCCGTGCCGACTGCTGAGATATTGTTGAACATATCTTTCAAGTTACCAGCAATGGTGATTTCGGAAACAGGATATTGAATAACGCCATTTTCTACCCAAAACCCTGCTGCACCACGTGAGTAATCACCGGTCACCATATTAACGCCTTGCCCCATCAATTCCGTCACGATAAGACCAGTGCCCATGTCTTTAACCAGTTGACCAAAGTCTTGTCCGGTTGATTGAACAAACCAG
The DNA here is from genome assembly GCF_002218005.2 of Vibrio algivorus. GTDB lineage: Bacteria > Pseudomonadota > Gammaproteobacteria > Enterobacterales > Vibrionaceae > Vibrio > Vibrio algivorus. Next base: position 474,207 of record NZ_AP018678.1, on the reverse strand, counting down.
TTATGGATACCGCCAGCATGGCCAGTAGGTGTCATCCCCATCTTACGTGCTGCATAACTAGTTAACAGGTAAGTAGACAGCACGCCATCACTAATGATTTGGGCATCTTTGGTGTAGACACCCTCACTATCAAATGCACCAGAAGCTAAACCACGTAATACATGAGGCTTTTCTGCGACATTAAACCAACTCGGTAAAATCTGTGTATCCAAACGATCAAGTAAGAAAGACGATTTACGGTAAAGGTTACCACCGCTGATCGCCATCACTAGGTGACCTAGCAAACCAGTTGCGACATCTGCCTGGAATAGAACAGGGAATTGTCCGGTTTTCACTTGGCGGGCATCTAATCGGTCGATAGTTTTCTTAGCCGCTTGCAAGCCTACACTTTCTGGCGTCCATAGATCATCTTTATGGCGTGCAATGGTATAGCTGTAATCACGCTCCATTTCACCCGTTTTTCCTGCACCAATCACGCTACAACTCAAGCTATGACGGCTCGATGCATTGCTCACTAATAATCCATGGCTATTCCCGTATACTTTTATACCGTAATGGCTATCGTAACTTGCGCCATCACTTTGCTTGATTTTATCGCTATATTCTAATGCTGCTTTCTCAGCACGAATCGCCATTTCAGAGGCATAATCAGGGTTTGGCTCATCCGGGTGGAACAGATCCAAATCAGGGATCTCTTTCACCATTAATTCTTTTGGCGCAGGTCCCGCGTAAGGGTCAGGAGAAGTAAACTTAGCAATATCTAATGCAGCGGCTACGGCTTTTTGAATCGCATGATCACTCAAATCAGAAGTAGAAGCACTACCTTTACATTGACCACGGTAAACAGTAATACCTAACGCACCATCACTATTAAATTCAACATTTTCAACTTCACAAGCGTGAGTCGTTACGCTAATACCAGTGGTTTTTGTGATCGCAACTTCAACCGCATCGGCGCTGACTTTCGCAGTCTCCAACGCTTTGGCGACGGCGGCTTCCAATTCAATTTTTTGCTGTGCGATTTGCTGTTTTGCGTCCATATCCACTCTTATCTAATTTATTTCACTATTATTTCCCCTAGGATAACAAGAATTTCGCTTTCTCCCCAGAATTCTTGCTAAAATAGCCCAATATCCCCCAATAAAAAAATAAGTAGAGATTATGGCTCGTAAAAACCAAAAGGCACCTTGGGAAGAAGAAGAGGAAATCATCTGGGTAAGTAAAACTGAGATGAAAGAAGATATGGAAGCCCTACAAAAATTGGGCGAAGAGTTAGTAGGTTTAAAACCTTCTGCCTTAGAGAAGTTTCCATTAGGTGATGACCTACGTGAAGCAATTGCCAATGCACAACGTTTTAAAAACGAAGCAAAACGCCGCCAATTACAATACATTGGTAAGCTAATGCGTCAAATTGATCCAGAACCAATTCAAGCGGAACTCGATCGTCTACGCAATAAGCATTCGCAAGCAACAGCAGAACTACACAAGCTAGAAGAAATGCGTGATCGTATTATTACTGAAATCGATCCTGCAATTGAAGAAGTGATGGAACAACACCCAGATGCGGATCGCCAACGCTTACGTCAGCTCGCACGCCAAGCGCAAAAAGAAAAAGGCGGCAATAAGCCACCTAAAGCGTCGAGAGAGATTTTTCAGATCTTGAAAGCGTTGAAAGAGCTTTAAAAGATAAAAGAAAGTTGCGAGTAGCGAGTGCGCTACGCTTCGAGAGCCGGGAAAAAGTAAAAGCATGCTCAGTCCCGGTTTATTTTTGTGGCAAGTGCTTAATTCAAACTTTAAATATTTTCTCACTACACGTAACACGCTACTCGAAACAGCTTTTCGCTCTTCGGCTCCCGTGCGTAGCGTCCCCGTATCTCGTGTCTTATTGCGTCCCACCCACCGTAATCGAATCTAACTTCAAGCTCGGTTGACCGACTCCTACAGGCACACTTTGTCCAGCTTTACCGCATACGCCAACACCTTTATCAATTGATAAGTCATTACCCACCATTGAAACCTGCTGCATCGCTTCAATGCCAGAGCCAACTAATGTCGCGCCTTTAACTGGTCGCGTAATTTTACCATCTTCAATTAAGTAAGCTTCTGAGGCTGAGAACACAAACTTGCCAGAAGTGATATCAACTTGGCCACCACCAAAGTTAGGTGCATAAAGTCCTTTTTTAATAGTTGAAATGATTTCTTCTGGAGTATGCTCACCTGGCAACATGTAGGTATTGGTCATACGCGGCATAGGTAAATGGGCATAAGATTCACGGCGTCCGTTACCGGTTGGTGATACGCCCATTAAACCAGCATTGTGCTTATCTTGCATGTAGCCTTTTAATACACCATTTTCAATCAGCGTATTGTATTGACCTTCTACACCTTCATCATCGATATTCAATGAACCACGTAGATCTTTTAAGGTTCCATCATCGACAATCGTACATAAATCTGAGGTAACCTTTTGGCCTAGCTTGCCAGAAAATACTGATGATTCTTTACGATTAAAGTCACCTTCTAGGCCATGCCCCACCGCTTCATGTAATAGTACACCCGGCCAACCAGAACCTAATACGACAGGCATAGTACCTGCTGGAGCTTCATCGGCTTCTAAGTTAACCAGTGCCTGACGAATCGCTTCATCAGCAAAATGAATCGCTTGAGTTTTACCATCTTCCATTGTTTGCATGAAAGCTTGATAGCCATAACGACCACCGCCACCCGCACTACCACGTTCACGACGTTCACCACGTTGAGTTAAGACAGAAATTGATAAACGTACTAATGGACGAACATCGCCCGCATAAGTGCCATCGGTTGCTGCAACGAGCACTTGCTCATACACACCACTAATGCTCACTGACACTTCTTGGATTAACGGCTCTTTGCTACGAATGTAGGCATCAATTTGTTTTAATAGCTCAATTTTCTGTTGCTTATCGAGACTCTCTAGTGGATTAACCGCTTGATAGGTTTGCGGCGTCACACTGCGAGTAAAGGCTTTAACTTGGGCATTTTGTCCTTGTTGAGCAATACCACGTGCCGCAATCGCGCTTTGTTGTAGGCCATTAATATCAATTTGATCAGAATAAGCAAAACCTGTTTTCTCACCGGCAATCGCTCGAATACCGACACCACGATCAATGTTAAACGAACCATCTTTAATAATGCTGTCTTCTAATACTAATGACTCATGCCAGCTAGACTGAAAGTAAATATCCGCATAATCAATATGACGAGTGGCAATGCTCGCTAATGTTTTTTGAATATCACTATCGGTTAATCCCGACGGCGCTAATAATTCGCTTTCTACCTTAGTAAGTGTCATAGGTACTCTATTGTTTAGGTTTTAATTGGCGGACAAATCGAGCGTGTTGCATCACAGGCATGCGTTGTCGAATGTCTTGGTTAATCTTGATATCAATGGTAACGGTTATATAGCCTGCTGTCTCGGATAAACATTCAACTATCTGCCCCCACGGATTAATCACCATTGAGTGTCCCCAAGTTTGGCGACCACAGGGATGAATTCCGGTTTGCCCTACTGCGACAATCCAACATTGGGTTTCAATGGCACGCGCTCGCAATAAAGGCTCCCAATGAGCCCTACCAGTGACATAAGTAAAGGCAGCTGGGACCACAATTACATCGGCACCGTCTCTAGTTAGTTGTTGAAACAATTCTGGAAAGCGCAAATCGTAGCAAATGGAGAGCCCTAAGTTAGCAAAGGGGGTTGGCGTGACCACAACTCTCTCACCAGCCAGAAAGGTTTCCGATTCACGATAACGCTGATGACTATCACTAACATCAACATCAAACATATGCAGCTTATCGTAATCCGCTTGTAGCACTCCCTCTGAGGAAAACACCAAGCAAGTGGTTTTGACATCATTATCGATGCGAACAGGAAAAGATCCGACAACTAGCCAAACGCCATAGTCACTGGCTAATTTCGCTAAGGCTGATTGCAGAGCTCCTTTACCTAAAACTTCTGCGTGTTGATGATAATCCTCTCGGTGACCAAAAATAATGGCATTTTCAGGCAAGACTACCCAATCAACTTGCTGGCCTTTCATTGCTTGTAGTTGTTGCTCAATAAATACCAAATTACCTTGGGGATCGGAACCTGAGGTCATTTGAATTAACGCGACTTTAGACATATTCACACTCCTTGTGAAATCTAGACCTACCGGGCTATTTAGATGATTTATCTAACTGGTATTCACCACGACTACGGGAGATTTCTTTTACTTCCGGAGCATCCAGGGGACCTTTCACAGAATATTGAACTTTGGTAAATACATCAACAACCGGTGATAGTACTTTGGTAATAGCAAAAATTGCCACCGCAGTTTGAGGGGCAACCGCAAAAGCAGCCACCAAAGGTACACTCGACGTTAAGTCGGGAATAAAGGTGACTTCCGCATCCACTAAACGAGTATTAAGATCGGCTTGCCCTTTTAGCATTAAATCTCCAGCAGAACCATCCATTTCAAGATCGTTAGTGACAAAGATACCGCGCTTGATATCACCACTCCCTTTAATAGAATCAAACGTCATACCGTGATCAAACACACCAGTAAAATCTAACTGCATCTTACGAACGATCGAATCCAAGCTGAATAGACCCAACAAGCGAGCAGCACCATTGACATCGGTGATCACACCATCTTTAAACTCAGTTTTCAAATGACCATTTAAGGTATCGGTTTTCACTGACCATGGCGCACCATCCCAATTAGAACTCATAGAAAGATCAAATGATGCTTTTTGAATACCAGAATTAATGCCAAAGCGAGCCATCACCTCGGAGTTATTCTTACCTGTTAAGCTCAAATTAAAATCAGAATGACTCTTCTCACCAGATAACTCCCACCAGCCCTTTGCCTGTAAGTGGTTTGAACCCGTTTTAAAGTCCAAGTTTTTCCACACGAGCTTATTTTTATCACGTTGAAGTTGCATATCAACCGTGCCAACTTTATAACCTTGTAGCCATAAGTCGCCAATTTTCAATGATAGGTTTGGCATATACTGATGAAATTGACGATCAAATTCACTGATCAAAGGTTCATCTTCAGCTTTACCTGAAATCAGTTGAGCATCTTGATTTTCTGGCTTGTTATCCCACTCCGGAATAAAAATATGTACTGACTTTAGATCTAAGCTTAAATCTTTTTTATTGCGGTAATGGCCACTACCGACAATTTCACTACTCGATAAATTAATCTGCCAATCTTGCGGCTTATGAATGGCATCTAATTTGACTTGATGCCAATCTAAATCGCCAAGCACCAAAGTTTTTGTATTAATATTAATCACTTCTGGTACAGGTATCGCCGGCATATCGATGCTTGCTGTTTTCTGGAGACTAACGTCATCACCATTTGTGGCGGGTGAACTTTTAGATGAATGATCGGTAACAAGTGGATCCGCATCTGCCGGCTTAATATTTAATGCATGATCTTTATCCATGGCAAAATCAAACCATTCATCGGCATTAAATTTATTGGTATTGATCGACAGGTAATGCCCACCAATCGGGCTAACCTTAAACTCTCCCCGCCCAACAATTAAGTTGGTCGCACTTAACACTGGCGTTTTTGGGTGAATATCAATATCAGCCTGATACTTCACATTCGGGAGTGTAATTCTTGCATTAACCGTCTCTTGATTACCGGCTGCTTGTAAACGGCCTTTACCTTTAATTCCTAGAGCCTTTCCTAGCGGCGCAGGGTATTGACTGGTTAAAAACTCTAAATCTGCATTACCATCTACCTGATAAGTAAAGCCTATATCACTTAAGTGTAAATCTACCCCTAAATTCCATGGAGCATTACCTGCTAAAGGCTTCAACCAGGTCGAGTCAATTTGTTTTTTCAGTTCGGGGATATCAGTGTCACCAACAACATCCACCTTCACGGCATAACCTTGACCTTGGGTATGACTATTAAAATCTAATGCGATAGGTTGATTTAATAAATTCGCTTTTAAACCTGAGCCTGTCACAACATCGTTTTTAAAATCAATTTTGCCGTTTGCTTTTTCAAGTTGAATTGATGGAGTCTGTACGGCAATCGGATTATCTTTTAATTGCGCGAAACCACTCACATCAGGATCACTACCATCAAATGGAATGTTTAAACTAAACTCGGAATTGACTGTTCCTGAAACTTGCACTGCTGTCAAAGCTGCGCCAACTGAATCAACTAATGGCGTTGAAGTCATATAATCACGAACAGCTTCTCCATCGGCTTGTGCTTTGGCATTGATTTCAATATGCCCATCTGGAGACAAATCTGGGATCACCCCATCAATATGGCTAGCATGTACATCCATTAATGTTGCAGAATCCGAATTTAAATACATGCTGGCATTTTCAAATAACAAGTCGAGCTGTAAATCTGTGATTGCTGGCCATGCGGTATCAAAACTAAAACGAGCATTTTGTAAGGGCACTTTAGCCTGAAAAATACCTTTATGGTTGAGATAGGGAAAATCGTTTAAAGCGCCGTACCAAAGAATTTGTGCCGTTTTCGCTGTCCCTCCTTGAATTGCCGCTGACAGATAATCTGTTAGATCACGACCCAGTGCTAAAGTTGGTAAATAGCGCCATGTTTCGCCGGCCTTTTTAGCATCAGCTTCAACATACAAAGACAAGAATGGCGATTGTTCATCTGGAAAATCCAGCTCAAATTCGCCAATCGCCGATAAGTCTGAATTCGATACTTCAATTTTATCCGCCCAAAGTTTCCAACCAGATTGATACTTTTGCCATACCAGATTGACTTTACTTTGTTCAATATTGAGAGGCGCTTGGAATACATCGCCATAAGGCACCACATCATCTTGCAATGTTGCCTTAATCGAGGCGTTATTAGCATCTCCCGTCACAGTAGCTGAAAGCTTATTAATACCAGGTAGGAGATCCCATTGCTTCATCGCCACTTTATTTAATGAAACGGAATAAGTCAGCTTTTCACTTTGCTTAGGAATATTGACACGAATATCTTCAATAGAACCGGTGGGTTGTAATTTACTAAGCCATTCCATTGAGCCATTTTGGCTTTTCAATACACCAAGCAAAGGAGTTAATTTTTCAATCTCTAAACGAGATAAATTCAGCGCTTGATGATCAGGTTGCCAATCCAAGGCAAATTGAAATTGCGGCCATTTGCCATCGTTGGTCTTTATTAAAAAGTTAGAACCTAAGATCTTCCAACCTTCATCGCTCGGCTTGAGGTTGACCACACCATGATCAATATCGAGTTGATGTCGATTCTCTTTATTACCCCAAATTAAATGTGAAGGCTTTAACTCAACTAAAGCATCTGTTGGTGCCCCTTGCTTTAGCGTTAACCATGCATTCAGGCTAACTCTACCTGAATCGATCGTGGTCGACTCTTTAACATATTGTGGCACCCATGGAGTCACTCGGATATTTTCTGCTGAAACAAAAAACTGCCCATCGAGATAACGTAAGTTCCCTTGCTCACTAAAGTTAGCGATAACAGAAACCTTGTTTAAATTCGCCCCAGCGATACTCACCACCCCTTCTGCACGGTGCTGATTATCATTATTCTCCCAACGTAAACGTTCGATATCGACTAAACGAATTTCACCATTGAGCGAAAGGTATTGGATACTTGAATCGACAAGAGAAAACTCACCAAGTTGTCGTAAGAATAAGTTTTGCACATTTTTCAGGGATTTATCTGAAGGTTCAGAGTGTGAGGTTGTCTTTTGATCTTTTTCAGGAATTAAAGGCCAGCGACTAAGATCGGCACGCAGCCCTTCAATTTTAATATCCGCTAATTTAAGTTGCAGGTGAATTAAGGATTGGATTAAATCGATTTCAGCATCAGCTCGATCGATCGTCACTATTGGGATTGACTCCCCCGGCAAAAAGACTTGCACATGTTTTAAAGCTAGTGCTGGGGTAATATTTCCCCAGTAACCGCGGATCGATTCAAATTGAACTTCGACACCTGTGGATTGTAATACTTGAGCTTCAATCTCATCGCGATAACTATCAAGACTAGGAAGAAACAGACGGAGTAAAGTGACGCTAACCGCCCATACCACCGCTATCGTTAATACTGTCCATAATAAAATCCGCCACAGGCGCTTAGGCAAGGTCACTCTTTTCTCCGCTACATCATCACGACGTCAAACTGCTCTTGAATATACAAAGGCTCAGCTTGAATCTTAACTTCTTTTCCGATAAATACTTCTAGCTCACCTAATGCATGTGACTCTTCACCTTGTAATGCTTCGGCAACGGCAACGGCGGCATACACCACGAATTTATCAGCATCGTAAGCACGGTTAACTCGAGTCACTTCTCGTAGAATTTCATAACAGACGGTTTCAACGGTTTTCACCGAACCGCGACCTTTACAAGTAGGACAACCAGAACATAGAACATGTTCAATACTTTCTCGAGTACGCTTGCGGGTCATTTCAACTAAACCAAGCTGAGTAAAGCCATTAATGTTGGTTTTTACTCGATCTTTCGATAGAGCTAACTCTAGTGATTGAATCACTCGACGGCGGTGTTCATCTTCAAGCATATCGATAAAGTCGATAATAATAATACCACCAAGGTTACGTAAACGAAGTTGACGAGCAATCGCTTGAGTCGCTTCAATGTTGGTATTAAAGATTGTCTCTTCTAGGTTGCGTCGACCAACAAATGCACCAGTATTAATATCCACCGTCGTCATGGCTTCCGTCTGATCAATGATCAAATAACCACCAGATTTTAACTCCACCTTACGATCTAATGAACGTTGAACTTCATTCTCGGTGTCGTACATATCAAAAATTGGTTTATCACCATGATATAGCTCTAACTTGTCGGTCAAGTTAGGCACAAACTCGCCGGTAAATTCTAGCAAAGTCTCATAGGCTAAACGCGAATCGACCTGAATTCTGCTGATCTCTGTGCCGACAAAGTCACGTAAAATACGCTGAGCCAAGCCAATCTCACCGTACAACATAGATTTAGTCTTATATTTACTACGACGTTCGTTGATCTTATTCCACAAACGTTTTAGAAAAGCCGCATCTTGCGCCAGCTCTTCACTATCCGCTCCTTCTGCAGCAGTACGGATAATAAAGCCACCATTCTCATCACAATAAGGCAAAACCGTTTGTTTTAGGCGGTTACGTTCCGATTCATCATCAATACGCTGTGAAACGCCAACATGAGCGGCTCCAGGCATAAATACTAAGTAACGCGAAGGCAAAGTTATGTCAGTGGTTAGACGAGCGCCTTTAGTGCCTAGTGGATCTTTAACGACCTGCACAACTAGATCTTGACCTTGACGAACCAATTCTGCGATATCTCTTACTTGGAATTGTTTCTTTTCATTTTCGGCTACACATTCAGTATGAGGAACAATATCTGAGGCATGTAAAAAGGCCGCTTTATCTAAACCAATATCCACAAAAGCCGCTTGCATGCCAGGCAATACTCGGCTGACTTTACCTTTATAAATGTTGCCTACGATGCCACGGCGTGACTCACGTTCAATATGGACTTCTTGTAATAACCCAGCCTCAATCATCGCGACTCGAGTTTCACTAGGGGTGACGTTGATCAGTAATTCTGCACTCATGATTGTGCCTCATAAATTTTGGTCGCTAAAAATGGAATAGCGCAATAAATCTTAAATATATCGATTCAATAACTCATCGGTCTCATATAAAGGTAACCCCATTACAGCATGAAAACTGCCATCAATACGGGAAACAAAACGGCCACCAATACCTTGAATGCCATAGCCACCTGCTTTATCGCACGGTTCGCCAGTTTGCCAATAAGTTTCAATTTCTTGTTCAGTTAAAGACTTAAACCATACATCAGTTATCACCACTTTAGTGTGATGCTCAATAGAAGTTGCGACAGTCACAGAAGTCATTACTTGATGTTGTCGATCCGATAATGCCTGCAACATGCGTAAACAATCCGCATAATCATTTGGTTTTTCGAGAACTTGATCATCGACAACAACAATTGTATCAGCCCCTAAAACAGGAAGCTCTGATGCTTCTGCCATAGATGAAATAAGTTTAACACCCGCTTGGGCTTTTTCACGAGAAAGGCGCTTTACATAATCGACAGGGGATTCGTTGATTTGTTTCTGTTCTTCAATATTAGGAACCACAATATTGAATTGGTAGCCAAGTTGAGTGAGAAGTTCTTTGCGTCTAGGTGATCCTGAAGCCAGATAAAAATTAAAATGCTTTGAATCAGAAGAATTAGACATGCCACCTCACCAATGAAAGTTATTTATCGAAGTTGTAGTGTGAATGTATTTGCAACTAACCACACTGCAACTTCAAGTCACTATAATACTCTAGCGCATGTGCCAATGTCGTCTCACTCTTCTTAAAAGTAAGAACATCCACGGCCATAAAATGCAATTCACTGCACCCGACCATAGAAGATGAGGATTAAAGTCGATATCTTTTATTAAAAACTCACCAAAGAACTCTATAAACTCAGCTAATGCCGTTAACCCTCCAATCACTACACCTTGCTGCCATAATGCCATGTTACGTAATACTTGGAAGTTTAGTGCAACCAGATATGCGGTAATCGACATTACGATACCGTGTACACCTAACGTCGTACCTATCACCAAATCCCAAAGTAGACCTAAGATCAAAGCGGTTCCAACATTAACACGATGTGGTAAGGCTAATATCCAGTAACTAGAAACAAGAATAAGCCAACTTGGACGCATCATTTCGAGCGGTCCAGGCCAAGGCACAGCTTGTAGAATAAGAGCAATAAAAAAAGATACCCAAATAATTAACTTGCTTCTAAATAAGTGATTAGTCATTACCAATCGCCTCTTCTTCAGTTAATTCGATGGTTTGAGCTTGCTTTTGGCGCTCTTGATCAGGCCACACCAACAATAAATAACGCAGGCGATCAAATTCAACGACAGGTTTAGCGGTAATTTCAGCAAAAGGAAGGTGGTTATCATTTTTAACGCTAGTGACATAAGCCACTGGATAACCTTCAGGATATCGTCCCGCTAAGCCAGAAGTCACTAATAAGTCACCAGTTTCAATATTAGTACTGGTTGGTACGTTTTCTAATTTAATAGAATCGATATCGCCATTGCCCGATGCAATTACGCGAATATCATTACGTAAAACTTGGACCGGAATAGAACTATTACTATCGGTTAATAACAATACGCGACTATTATGAGCCGATACATTAATGACTTGGCCGACAATACCTTTTTCGTTAATGACGGGTTGTCCTTCATAAACACCATCAGTACGGCCTTTATCGATTACGACCTGATGACGATAAGGTGACGAGTCAACGGCCATCACCTCTGTCACCACTTTACGCTCATCTCTCACATAAGGAGAGCCTAGTAGTTCTCGTAAACGAACATTTTCTTCTTTGTATTGCTCAAGTAATAACAAATTACTCTTTAAGCTAAGAACTTCATTTTTTAACGCACTGTTAGTTTGAACCAAGGTTTTCATACTATTCAAACGTTCATACATTCCATCAAACATACTTCTTGGTAAGTTGGCCGCATATTGAATTGGCGCTACCGAGCTATTGAGTAAATATCGAATATTTGAAAAAGTATCTAAACGACTATCAGCCAGCATTAAGCCGGCTGATAATATCAGTGCGAAAAACAAACGCAATTGTAAAGAAGGGCCGCGGCCAAATATCAATTTCATGCAGTTAAATTGTTCTATCTATTCTTATAGATAATTCCCAAATACTTAGGAATTATTCTTCGCTGAATAGATCACCACCATGCATATCGATCATTTCAAGCGCTTTACCGCCACCAAGAGCAACACAAGTTAGTGGCTCATCAGCAACCACAACCGGAATACCCGTTTCTTCAGTGAGTAGGCGATCAAGATCTTTTAGTAGTGCACCACCACCAGTCAAAACCATACCATTTTCAGAGATATCTGAAGCAAGCTCTGGTGGACATTGTTCTAATGCAACCATTACGGCAGATACGATGCCAGATAGAGGCTCTTGCAATGCTTCTAAAATTTCGTTTGAGTTCAATGTAAAGCTACGCGGCACACCTTCAGCAAGGTTACGACCACGAACTTCCATTTCCATCACTTCATCGCCAGGGTAAGCTGAACCGATTTCGTGCTTGATTTTCTCAGCTGTCGATTCACCGATTAAGCTGCCGTAGTTACGACGAACATAATTAATGATCGCTTCATCAAAACGGTCACCACCGATACGAACAGAAGATGAATAAACCACACCATTCAAAGAAATCACGGCCACTTCCGTCGTACCACCACCGATATCGACAACCATAGAGCCGGTTGGCTCAGAAACGCGAAGGCCAGCACCAATTGCTGCTGCCATTGGTTCATCGATTAAGTACACTTCACGAGCACCTGCACCCAGTGCTGACTCACGAATTGCACGGCGTTCAACTTGAGTAGAACCACAAGGTACACATACCAATACGCGTGGGCTTGGTTTTAAAACACTATTATCATGCACTTGCTTAATAAAGTGTTGCAGCATTTTTTCTGTCACGTAGAAATCAGCGATCACACCGTCTTTCATTGGACGAATGGCAGAAATATTACCCGGTGTACGACCAAGCATTTGCTTAGCTTCATGACCTACTGCTGCTACGCTTTTTGCAGAACCAGTACGATCCTGACGAATAGCGACTACAGAAGGCTCATCAAGAACAATGCCTTGACCTTTAACATAAATAAGTGTGTTGGCTGTACCTAAATCTATTGAAAGATCGTTTGAAAACATACCACGAAGTTTCTTGAACATATTCTTCGTTATCCTAAGAGCGATAGAAGGAAATAAAATTGTGCTAAATGTACCAATGCCTTGCACTGTCGGCAAGCATTAACCGTACACAGAGTAAGAATAGGCGGTATTCTTACATAAAGTTAACTCAAGGTCAGGAAAAAGATGGGATTCGGATCTCGATACTCGGGAGTTTCACTGCTCGTAGCTCGAAAAAAGAGCAAAAGCGGTTCCTAGTTTCTAGAAAAATAAGATCGCTGGTCGTTACTCGGTGCTCGGACGGTTTCGTAGCTAGCTAAAAACCGTCATCCTGAAAAGCGACGTAGGAGCGCAGTTCAGGATCTCCAACCGCTGTAGGAGATTCCAAACAGTTCGTACCTCACTTTTGGAATAACGACGTTACATTTCCCTTCTCTAAAAGACGCTCCCCGAAACCACTCTTCCTAGGGACTAGGACCCGCTCCCCTATCACTTCCCCGTTAAATTCGGCTCACCCCGATAAATAATACGATCATTACCTCGATAGGCGCCAAAATTAACGACAGTCGAAGGATCTTCATCCCCTTTATTGCGCCAATTAAATTGCAGCCAAGGTTGCTCGACATTTTCAGCATTACTCCAGCCATCAATCGTTTCATAAAGATCATCATCTTGCTTTGGTTCAGGGTTATTACCAAAGCCACCAGAATCATTCCCCTGTCTTAAGAATAAACGGACCGTCTCGCGAGTCAAGGTCTCTTGCTTAGCTTTTACTTGGCTCGAACGACCATTCGAAACCGTCACAAAGGACGACGAATTACCACTGGTCAGTGTTGCTGAGCTGCCAGAGACATTACTCATCACATAGTAAATATCGGTTTTAAACTGACTACCATTATCATCTTCATTAACAACAAAGTTTGAATCATCCCAATACTCTATTCGAAGTGGTACTGAAATAGGGCCACCAATAGGGCCACTCACCGCATTTAGTACCATACGACCATAACGGAAGTCTGGTTGGTGCATAAAGGCTACACCTACGTTATCTAACCCAAATGGTGTAGTGAAAGTATCCGTAGAAACAAAATTCTCATTGAAATTCACTTGATCATCATTGGTATATTCACTACTTGATGTATCAACAACGACACCAAAAGTACTATTTGAATTACTATATGGTCCATCAGGAGTGCTTAAATATGGTGAACTATCAAGTAAAATCTTTAAAAACATAAAATCATTACTCTCAAATTCATAAGTTGCTTTATCCCAAGCATTATCTACTTGATTCGACCCTTGAGAAATTCGGCTGTTTAAAGAATCACCCTCAATCTCACCGCCAAAAACCACTTCTTTTTCTATTGCCTCTACAGAAAAAGCCGCTTTTAAACTATTCACAAAATAGTCATAGTTTTCAGTATCACTATCCGTTGCACTTTTCGCTTTGACTCGATAATCCATCTGAATAGGCTGATTCATATAAGCAAATTCATAATGACCATCGGCATAATCCCAAATATTGTCATTTTCCAATTTGAAATGGTGTGGATAGAAGCGACCAATTTCACGGTAGCCTAGATTAATATCCATGCCTAAATAATCTGACGTAGTATCAGCATTAATATTTAAACTGCCGACTTCCTGCCAAGCTAAAGTATTATAGCTATAGTAATGATCGCCATCATTTGCTTCAGCATTATAGGCTCTCTCTAAACCATCATCAGATTGAATTCCGGAACCTAAACGGCCATTTACTGGTGTTGCTAAAGTGTTCCCCATCAAGACCGTAGCTGATTGAGCGTTATCTAAGAAGAAGTTGGATGTAACTGCAACATCACAATAACTAGAAATGTCAATATCATCCGTTAACGAGCCTCTATCTTGCCAAACAATCGGCGCTACGCGTAGGCTGAATTTTTCCCCAGCAGCAACAAAGCCACTGCCTCCATTTGAATCACCACTCATATCTTGGTTATCAGGAGAACATATAGCAAACGTCCACGGACGAACATCAACATTAATAAGCCCGGTTAAGGTTTCAATATTTTCTGTGGTGCTATCGCTATTGGTTACTTCACATCCATCATAATCTTCTGGACAAACAAAATCTGGGTCGGTTAACGTAAAATTTAACGAACCAGATTGCATATATTTCAAGTAAGCCGTGCTTTTTGCTTCACCAGAAAAATCTAACGTTACATCGGTAGCACTATAACTGCCATTTTCATCGCTACTTACCTGTAAATCACCATTGGTAGCACCTTGTGCGACGGTAGGTTTGGTTAAAGTCACATCCGATATTTTCAGTGCTTTGCCACCGCTATAACCTTCAACAAGCGTGACGGTATCATCCTTACAAGCAAGAACTTGAACATCAAACTTTGTAGGATGGCCAGCAATGGCTTTAATGGGATCAGGAGTCGATGAGAATTTATACGGACCAAATAAAATATGACCTTCATCATTAGCCGTAGAGTCTTCTGTCAATTCAGCATAAACTGTGTATTCATTAGTAAAGCTTGATTTAACAGGGACAACAACTACTCCTTGATTTGGGGTATAAACATAATCGATCACTTTAGAACCTGTTGCTGGGTTTTCAGGTGTTAAATCATCAGGGAATGTGGCAGTAATGGTTCCATCATAATCGGTCGCGACACTACCATCTTCGTTATAAACCGTAAAAGAGATTTCAGGTGCTTCACATAACAAAGAAAACTGATGAGTTGGTGTCACGGTTAGAGTATGCGATGCATTCGGTGCGACACCACACCCTTCAATAGTGGTTGCATAAATATAGTTATCACTCGAAGAATCGCTGATTTCGATATTAGCAGCAGAAAGTGACCCAATAAACTGCGTAGGTTTGGCATCATTATAAACTTTAAAACCCGTAGTAGATTCAGAAGAAATGAACCAACGAGCATTGATATAAGTATCCGATTGGTTATCGTCATAACCAGATTCACTACCATGGCCAAGTAATATTAAATCATCAGGTGAATATTCGGTTAAATCTATTTGATCAGGAGCATCACTAATATGATCAGCTCTATTAGGGTTTGCATTTATATATACACCTTGAGCCGTTGCCTTTATTTTATTGTAATGAAGAATAACCTGACCATTCACCTTTAAGTAATGATTTTCACCACTTTCAAACTTTAATTCTCCTATCCAATATTCGCCAGAATTTAAAGTTACACCTTTGGTTTCACCATCCTTATTCCCTTGAATCGTTAACTTTTTATAATTCCCAGGTTCTAAAATTAATTCATCACTACCTTTTTTCCATTTAATATCACTACCAGAAGCTTCAAAACTAGGTAGGCTTGGAACACCCTCACTAAAAATATCCCCAGAAGCATTAATACTGCAATCTTCAACCGACTGACCTGCAAAGGTTCCATTACTAGAAAATACACATCCATTCGGATGTTCAGCGTTGAACTCGATGTCTTTAGAGCCAAAGAACAAAGCAGCATTGTTATCTAAATATAATCGGTTAGCACTCCCCTTATCGCCATCGATCAATGTCAATTTACCTGTTGCAATACCATCAGAACTCACTAGGTTTGTTTGAATAGCACTAGGGAAATACTCACAAACATCAAACGATGGAAGTGGTGGAGGGTCAGCACTTAAGCACTGATCTGTTCCTTCAATACCCACATTTGGATCAGCAACAAATTTAGTGCTAGTAACAGCCCCATAAATAGTTACGCTATTATTTAATGTCACTTCTTTTGCAATTATACACCCGTGATAATCACCGCCATTCGTGGCTGAAACAGTCATTGTTCCAGTAGGGGCATAATAAAAAATTGGATTCGTGGTGGTTAGAGTAGGACGTGATATTGTTTCAAATGAGTCGATAATATTAAAAAGCACGTCTTCTTCAGTGGTAATTATAGCATTATTCCCCCAAACCATCTTTTTTGTAGTAATGGTAGTGTCTGACTCAAAAATCATTTCAGAATTACCGTCACTTGCTAACGTCATGCTACCAATATACAGTTGCCCTGAAAAAACAATATTAATCTGACTTGCACCAAGGTTGTTACCATATATTGAAACAGATAAAGAATTTAAATTTTCATCAATATATATATTAATGATATTACCGACTTGTTCATAATGACACATTTGGGAGTCGGCTCCACAGTTAGAGCTAATCGAATAACCTGTAAGGTTTAAATTAGTCGAAGGTAATGGAGAAGGTATAGACGTTATTTCTGGTGGCGCTGGGGCTTTTTTAGATTCAGCGCTATCATAATCAGATTCAAGACCACAGCCTAGCCCCGGACTGCATTCTGCCGCCCAGGCCGTTTGGTATTCATTATCACTTGAATCAAAACCTAGCAATAAAACCGGAGTAGAAGGGTTATATAGATTATTATTTTGTTGATATATACCTTGGTTGTTTTCAATAAATTCATCACTCCAACCATTTACAGTACCACCAGATTGGAAAGTCACAGAACTCGTTACCCCTTTCCACCCTTGTAAAGGCTCTGGGAAGTACTTTTTATAATCATCCGTGTTATTAGCCCAGACGATAGCGGGAACCGATAACAAAAACAAAATAATAAAGCGAAAGAAAATACGCATCTATTCCTACCTTGAACCTATTAAAATACCTTAAAAACTATTTTAAAGTCGTGACTACAATATCTTGTGCACGCTCTACTCTGAATAGGCCATCATCATCGCCACAAGAAGCTTTAGCGGAGACTTTAAAGAAACCATATTTTACTTCACTTCCACCTGAGTCGGTCATAATGTGGGGAGTACAGGTTAAGCTGTCAATTTGGCAATGTTGATACTCAGCATCATTGGCAAAATAACCATTTGGAAAAGTCAAAGAGCTTGTACAATAGCTGGAAAGTTTATCTAAATCTTCCCCAGTTTCACCTAAAGGAAACAACTGTGTCATCGCCCATTCATTAGCAGAGTGAGCCATAAACCATGCACGGTTACCCATAATTTCTCGGCTTTGAGTATCTTGATTTGACCATTCTAAACGTGCCATGGTTGAGGCCAATAACCCCATAACCACAACAACAAAAATCACAACAATCAAAACGCTACCTGATTGAGAAGCTAAAGATGAATGAGCTTGCTTTATTTTATTCATATACATTCACCTATGGCACATTCATCACTTGAACATCATTTTCATAATTACTCACTTCATCACCACGTTTAAAACGTAACTGAAAGTGAATCAAAGCACTACGTGATAGTGAGTTTTCGCCATCAGCCCCACCGGTACCATCAGCAAAGTAAGCGGTCTCAACGTTTTCTCCCACTTGAATAGCACCATTAGTATCCACTTCACGAGTTAAGCGAGTACCTTCTTGGCAATAAGTCACTTTATGGTTGTAGATGTATAATCGATTAGCAGGAGAGGCAACAACATTACTGGCGTTAAAATCATCATCAAAGGCAATAGAATAAATATTGTCATCATTTTTAGTCACACTAGAAAGCACAATACTTTGTGTACTATTAGTAGGTTCTAAATCTTCCGGTGTAGCTGGATTAATCACCATATTATTACCTTGTAGTACCGTACCTTCTGGTGATGAGTTGGTATTTACCACCACAAAACGAAACCGATCATTTATTGAATCGTCATTTTGTTCAAGAACAGCATAACCTCCAGAATATTCAATAGGATAAAAACTTAAACATGTATCATTATTGGTCACAGAAAAACTGTTTGGAACAGCATGACGTATTTCACGAGTCAGTTTTTCAACAACAAAGCGCGCTTGGTTTTGCAATTGCTGTCGATCAACGGTATCGGCATACCCTTTGGTACCAAGCTCGATAAAGCCAGTAATGCCCATCACCATAATGCCGATCGCAACAATGGTGATAATTAATTCAATTAAAGTGAAGCCGCTCTGTTTCTTCATCTTCGCCATGATCAGTAATTTCCTTTATAACCTACGAATTTAACGCTTTCGTAATTTTGGGAGGAAACCGTCAATGTCACTTTTTTCATGGTGTGTTTACTGTCAGTAAACGACTCAGTGCCATTATTATTAATATTCATGACATCCACCATCACTTTAAAATGTGGATATTGGTTACTATTATTGATCAAATCTGACAAAGGGTAAGAGTTGCTTTCTGTACATTGCACATCAGCGGCATACCAACATCCAATGTAGTCATCCACGTCATTAAAAGCGTTTGCTGTCTCTTCCTCTGGGCCAAGAGCGGATGAACATTCTTGAATCTCAACATCAACTGCATCAGGATTACCTTCATCATCACAACGAATTCGGCTACCACTTGGATCACTATTGTCATCAAACCCACGCGACAAAATAGTATTCATTACGCTTTGTCCTAAAGCTGATGCACGTACAATGTATTGTGGGCGGCCTGAATCTTCAACTCGCGGAAAAAAGATAGAAAATAAAATAGTCATAGCAATGCCCATCACCACCATGGCGACAATACTTTCTATTAAGGTGAATCCTCGCTGATGAGCATTACGATTGTTTTTATTATTCATTGTCACAATCTCCACCAGAAACAAAGCCTTCTGAGTTAATGCAAACTTGGGGACTTTCAATATTATTACCATGCGCTTTTATAGTAATGGTGTAATAAGATCCAATTGGTAATCCTCCATCAACAAATGGGCGTCCGAGTAAATCAAATTGGAGGACACCAAAATCAGGAGTAACAGTAAAAGCTAAATTTTGCCCATCAACTTGAACCTTGCTACTCAATGACTCATTACCATTACAAGCCGCCTGAGAGCCTAGGCAAGTAGTTGAGACATGTAATTGATATTGTGGGTTTCCTGAGCCATCTTGAGTATTAGACTGCATACGCGCTAATTGAATTTGACGAATAACAGAAATTGCTTGTGCTTGTGCTGCATAAGGAGAAAAAGAGGATGCGCCTTGAAAGCGACTGGCGGCAAATACAGAAAGTATTCCCAATATAACGATAACTATGGTGAGCTCAACTAACGTAAAACCACACTGTGAAGAATAACGTTTCAGCATTTGGCTGCGCCTGTATTCGATTTTTAGTTTTTTGGCTATTGGTTCCTAGTTCTTAGTCCCTAGAGATTGGGAGTAAGAAGTAAGACAACTTTGAGTTCAACATTTAACTACTTAAATTTAAAATGAGAAAAGCGAGGTATAAACCCCGCTTTATTAAACCAATTAAAATTAGTTTGATGGATTAAGCTCACATTGAATATCGCTAGCTTCGCCATCAACATTAGCAATAGTTACAGTTGCAGGAGCGCTATCTGTTGCTTGAGTATAAATAGCAACACATGGAAAGTTAGTAAATCCGTAAGCAACAGCATCTGCACCAGAAATAACAGATGCAGCAGCAGTTGTCATATTAGACCAATCACCAGGTAAACCATCAACCGCAGCTTCAATACCATCAGCTGTAGCTGTTGGGTAACCATAGATAGTTTCGACCTCTGTACCATCAGCAGATGAAACTGTAACAGCTGTATCTGAACGATCTACACCTTGAATAGCCGCTTTACCATAAACGATGCCAGCCGCACCTTTCATACCACCAGAAAGGCCTTTAACCGCACTTACTTTTGCATCATCTTGAAGGTTTAAGAATTTAGGTGCCGCCGTTACAGCAAGAATACCTAGGATTACAATTACAACCACTAATTCGATTAGGGTGAAACCGCCTTGTTTTTTCATAGTACTTTCTCTCTATGTTTTAAGTTTACGATACTGCCATAAATTATGGCTGTAAGTTTACGGTCACACGACCAGTTTTCATTTCATACGTAAAGGAGTGCTTTGCCCCTTCTTGCTGAAAATAAATACAAGCGTTCGATTGTGCCTTTGCTAAATAACGCACATTCTCACTCTTATCTTGTTGCGCTACATCCACACTTTGGGTTAACGGTGGGTTCTGCAGCAAGTATTCCATTAATAACACACAACCCTCATTAGTGATGGTGGTGGTATACTCTGAGTTATCTTCTCGAACTGACATAGGATAACCATTTAAATAACCACTTAACCCTGAAGCTTCGTTATCGGTTAGCCATAATGGTGAACCATCTAATTCAACATAATTATAATTTGAACGTCCCGATTGTTTTTTCGGCCTACGATTCACTTCCCATTGAGATCGAGCTGACAATACCGCAGCTGCATAGCCAGCCGCAACACCTTCTACGCTACTTTTTTTCGCTTCTTCTACGATATTCAAATATTTAGGTAAAGCAATAATGGCGATTAAGCTAATCACTACTATCACTATAACTAATTCTAACAGAGAAAAGCCTGACTGTTTTTTCATCGTTTTAAAAAACCATAGCCATAGTCGCTACTCTATAAATAAGATTATCAATATTCATGAATTCATTCGTCCTACTATAAAATTGATACTCACACTGCAAGGCACGACTTTTACCTTCAACGCTAACGACTCAATAAACTTGAGTTGTTTATTGGTATCGCTCATGGTTTCTATTAGTTCCTAGTTTCTGGTCCCTAGTTCCTAGTTCCTAGGAGTGATCGTTGTTGTTTTTTCAACTCCCGGGCACCTCATTATTCGTTGCTTGATTCGCGCTTTTGCTTTTATTTTTGCTCTTGCTTTTCCTAGAAACTAGAAACTCGCAATCTAGGGGCTTTATCCCCCCTTAATCACATCCAACATATTCCACATCGGTAAGAATATACCCAATGCTAAAATCAGGACCATAATTGCTACTATGACCAATAAAATCGGTTCAATACGTGCGGTTAAGGTTTTCAGGTCATAATCGACTTCACGTTCGTAGAAATCAGCCACTTCAAGTAGCAGCTCATCAATACGACCAGTTTCCTCACCTACCGCGATCATCTGAATAACCAACGGGGTAAAAATATCGCTGTTGACGGCAGCGGTTGAAATATTCCCCCCCGCTTCAATGGCCGCTTTCATTTCCAATAAACGAACTTCTAAAAACCGATTACCTAGTGCTTCGGCAGCTAATGCCAATGATTGGTTAATCGGTACACCAGCACGAAGCATCAAGGAAAAGGTTCGTGAGAATCGTGACATTTGCGCACGGTTTACAATACTTCCCACAAGTGGCATATGTAGCTTGAACTTATCCCACCGCTCTCGACCAGAAGCACGGCTTACCCAAGATTTAAAACCAAATATCGCACCAACAAAAAGGGCTAATAGTAACCCCCAATAATCAACAAAGAAGTTAGAGGTGGCGATCAACATACGTGTTGGCAAGGGTAAATCAACACCAAAACGCTCAAACATTGAAGCAAATTTAGGAATTACCATGATGTTCAAAATCACCATCGCAATACCGATAAAACCAATTACAAAACTAGGATAACGTAGTGCTTCTTTAATTCGTTTTCTGGTTTCAACTTCTTTTTCGTAATAATGGCTAAGCTGTAATAATGCCTCATCCAAACGACCGGTGTTTTCACCTACATGGATCAGTGAAACAAACAGTGGTGTGAACACAGTAGGGTGTAGCTGTAAAGCAGCCGAAAAGCTACGACCATTGGTTAATTCAGTACTAACATCTTCTAGTGCTTCTTTTAATTGCTTATTGGTGCAATTTTGAGTCAAGCCTTTCATTGCACGCAACAAAGGAACACCAGCTTTAGTCAGGCTATACAACTGGCGACAAAAGATGATGAAGACTTCAAGCGGCACGGCAATGGCAAAGAGTTCGGCAAGATCAAACTCCTTCTTTGCTTTACCGCCTCTGCTGATTGATGTTGGTATAACCCCTCGAGAAAAAAGCGATTCTGCCGCGAGCTCCTCGGTTGGTGCGTCAACTTGTCCTGAAACTTGCTTGCCTTGCGCGTTTCTGCCTTGATATTGATAAGTTGGCATTCAATATTCCTTACAGCAGAATCGGTTGTTGATTAGCAGAAGAATCCCCTTCTGCAAGTATCATTACTTCATCTAAGCTAACGACACCTTGCAGAGCCAATTCCATTGCTGAAGCAAGCAAGGGTTTATATCCTTCAGTTTGACGAGCTTTGACAGAAAAACCAACGGCATCATTACAACGCAATGCATCCATCATTGGTTGGTCAAGCTCCAATAATTCAAACACACCAATACGGCCACGGTAGCCAGTTAAGTTACAGTTTTGACAGCCAGTGCCTTTTTTAAAGCTGGCCCCTACTTGATTAGGGAAACGCGTTGCGATCCATTGCTGAGTAGACGCATCTGGTTCATGTTCATCACTACAATCAAGGCAAACTTTACGAATAAGACGCTGCGCCATTACCGCACGTACCGCACTTGCCACTAAGTAGCCCGGTGCGCCCATATCCATCATACGCAGTGCACTATCCACAGCATCATTAGTATGCAGCGTAGACAATACCAAGTGGCCAGTTAATGCTGCACGCAAACCTATCTCTACCGTTTCTTGGTCACGCATCTCACCAATTAAGATGATATCGGGATCTTGACGCAAGAAAGTACGTAACACTGTTGAGAACTCCAGATTGATCTTAGAGTTTACTTGTACTTGGTTGACACGAGGCAAACGATATTCCACCGGGTCTTCGGCGGTAATGATTTTTTTTCCCGGCTCGTTCAGTTCCGATAACGCACCATATAAAGTGGTGGTTTTACCAGAGCCAGTTGGCCCGGTAACCAAAATCATACCATGTGGCCGACGCAGCTGTTGTCGGAAACGGATGAGCAGATCTGGTGATAAGCCTGATTCATCAAGCGATTGAATGCCTGAAGATTGGTTTAATAAACGCATTACCACAGATTCGCCAAATTGTACTGGCATAGTTGAAATACGGATATCCACCGACTGACCACGTACTCGGATATTAAAGCGACCATCTTGTGGTAAACGCTTTTCTGAAATATCCATGTTGGCCATTAATTTCAAACGCAATACTAAGGCAGAAGCCACATTCACTTCATTGAGCAAGGTTTCATGTAATACACCATCAATACGTTGACGTAAGCGCAGAACATCCGAATCTGGTTCGATATGAATATCTGACGCCCCGACTTGAATCGCATCTTCAAACAATGAGTTGATCAGTTTTACGACGGTAACTTCTTCGCTTTCATCATCTTCAAACGCGAGATCAAATACTGTACTCCCTTGGTGTTCCGCATGTAACTGTTCGGCAAAAGAGGCAATTTCTTTGGTACGACGATAAAAACGATCAAAGCAACTCAATAGCTGCTTTTCAGAGGCAACCACAAACTCCAATGAGTAATTACTTAACTGAGTTAACAGCGACTCTTGTACCGCAAGGTCTGCTGGATCACTCATAGCAACACGCAGTGCGTTACCATTATGACCAATGACTAAAGCGCGAAGTCGACGTGCATGTACTTCAGGCAGCAATTGCACCGCTTGGACATCAATATTCGCACGGCTTAAATCGATTAACGGCAGAGCAAGTTGTTGAGAAAGAAACACCAACATTTTCTGCTCGGTCAAAAAGCCTAAACGAATTAAAGTATCCCCAAGCTTCCGGCCTGTTGATTTTTGTGATCCGAGCGCAGTATCAAGCTGAGCTTGCGAGATAACGTTTTCTTCAACTAATAAGTCACCAAGACGTTTACGTAATTTAACTTGAGCCATACTTAGTCTGCTCCTTGCTCTAAAGATTTCAGAACATTAATACGGTCACGAATAAACGCTTGAGATTGTGATGATAGACCAACCATAGTTAGGGCCTTTGTGTAGGACTCTTTCGCTTCTTTTAGCTGTGCGCTGCGCTCTTGTTGAATACCAAGCCCAAGCCACCAACGGCCATTTTCAGGATCACGTTGAGACAGCATTTGGTAACTTTGCAGTGCCCATTCATTATTCTTTAATTTTTGAGCCAGTGCGGCACGCATTGCTAGGTATTTATCTGTCACGTCATCAGGTAGATAACCTAGGCTACTTAATGCTGCTTCAGGCTGTTCTTCTTTTAATAAAATTCCAGCTAAAGACATACGTAGCGCAGTGCTGTTCTTGTTAATTCTTATGCCTTCTTCGAGCAATTCCGCTGATTTACGAACTTGATTATTGCCATAGTACAGAGCTGCTAACTTACGGCGAGTATTTTCATCTTCAGGAACATAGCGTAACGCGGTTTGGAACTCTGCACTTGCGCCCTCAAAGTCATTTGACTCTAACGCTTTATTAGCACGTTCAATTGCTTTGTCGGCCATTTGGCGATGAGTCAGCTCAACATGTTGAACTTGCATTGAAGACTCGTTAGCTTCTTGAGTTACGGTAGGTTGTGTACTATTGGAAGCCAGTAATAGGCCATCGTTTGATGGTTTCGCAGAAGCGACAGAACGCAGAGGGGTAGATGACTGTGCTGGAGTATTAACCTCTGCTATTACAGGCTTAGTTGTCACAGGTTTCATTACAGCAATGGTTTTACTTGTCGATTGAACGGCTTGTGGCGCGGGAGAAGGTGCAACGGCTACTTTGGGTACTTCATATATTGTCGCATATACTGGCTCAACCACTTTACTCGTGTTACTAGGCATAGTCGGTATTGATGCCAGCGTGGCAGGTTGAGCTAATTGGGTATCGTTTTGCACCATCACAGAGGTTTGGATTGGATTTGGCGCACTGCTTACCGCCCAAGCACCAAGGCCGAGACTTAACGTAAAGCCACCAATTGCCCATACCAAACGAGATGATTTAACCGGAGCAACCTTAGCTCTCACCAAAGAGCCAGCAGTATTTGGTACTGTCGCTGATTCATTTTGAGCTGACTGTTGCTCCGCTAATTTTGATAAAGCGTTATTAATGGTACTCATGTTTAACTCCAACCCCATAAATATGGTGTCTTATATTTTGGTTTTCTAACATCAAAGGTGTCATGTAACGCGCTAAACAGATGGTGATTCTCCACCTGTTTTTTTTGTTCCATAAAAGCCATTAATAACGATTTATGACACACTTGATTAATCATTCGAGGAATGCCTTGTGTCGCTTTCCATATGGATTTTTTTAAGTGAAGGCTAAACACTTCGGATTCGCCGCCACTTTGAATCATTCGGTGCTCGATATAGGCAACGGTTTCACTCATGGTTAACGCTCTTAATTGTGCACTGAACGTAATACGTTGACGAAACTGACGTAAACTATGCTGCTGTAAGCGTTCATCAAGCTCTGGTTGCCCTAAAATCACCATTTGTAATAATTTGCGATGCTCGGTTTCTAAGTTACCAAATAAACGTAGTGTCTCTATCGCCTCATCACTTAATGCCTGAGCTTCATCAATCAGTGCCACTACAGTGCGACCACTTCGATGTATCTCTAATAGTTTCAGATGAATTGCATCCACTAAATTAACCGAATCAACATCATTTGGTAACGACAACTCATGCGCAACCGCTTGTTTTAATTCATATCCGGTGAGAATAGGATTTGGTAAATAAATTAGATGGACATTACTTTTTAGCTGGTTGATCAACATCCGGCAAACCAAAGTTTTACCTGTACCAACTTCACCCGTCACTTTAACAATCCCTTCGCCCATTTCAACAGCACTGAGCACAGTCTGAATCGCTTCATAATGAGGCTCTAAACCGTAAAAAAGTGCTGTTGTCGGAGTCAGGCTAAAAGGTGCCTGACTCAAACCGAAGAAAGATTGATAAACCATTATTCAGAATCTGGGAACCATTCTTGTAGTAGGTCACGAGATTTTTCAACTTCTTGAGACCAAGTGTTCACTCCTACCACGGTTGGTTTAAGTAAAATAACCAATTCTGTCTTTTTAGTTAATTGATTGGTGTTACGGAATAAGTGTCCTAATCCAGGGACGTCACCTAGAAATGGAACCTTCGTTGTTTGTTCAATTGTAGCGGTACTCATCAAGCCACCGATCACGATAACATCACCATCTTTAGCACGTACCACCGTATCAGATTCACGAATTGAACTTTTCGCTAGTGGTAGCTCTAAAATCCCACCTTGGTCTCCTAGGTCAATTAAGGTGTTATCAGTCGTCACATCAATAACCGCGGGGTGAACGTGCATCATCACATTGCCTCTGTCATCGATTTGTGGCGTTACATCCAATGAAATACCCGAGAAGAATGGCGTTAAGTCAACATTTTGTGCCACATTCGCGTTATCACCACTCCCTACCTCACCATCAACACCCGTTACGTAGTATTTATCTTCACCAACTTTGATGACTGCTTTTTGGTTATTTGAGGCAGTCACACGCGGGCTAGATAGTACGTTTAGGTCGCCTTGGGTCGCCATAAAGTTCATCACGGCAGTAAAGTTACCATCACTGATCACCATGTTAGTGCCGCCACCTAATAGATCCCCAATAGTATTAAGCCCCGGAACGATACCAGAACCAGATGTGCCACCAGTAATCGTTGTACCACCGATCGAGCCACTTAGATTTGACCAGTTGATACCTTGCTGGTAACCATCACTTAATGTCACTTCCATGATTTTCGCTTCAAGCACCACTTGACGATGCAAGCGTTTCTCTGAAGCGCCCAGGAAAGCTTTAACTTCACGTAATTCATTTGGGTAAGCCCGAACAGTAACTACGCCAGCTTGTGGTGACACGATCACGCTACGACCATTGCCATTACCAATCATTGATTTAAGCGCTTTATGTAATTGTGGCCAAAAATCACTCTTGTTAGTGGTTTCGATACGAGTACCGCCAGTCGCATTGGTTTCTGTCGACATTCCATCATCGCTGCTGTAGTCATCGCTATTTGAATTGCTACTACTGGTTGTCGATGAACTGTTATTATCATTACTATCATCATCATATTCAGATGTAACAGAGCCTGTCGTAATAGTCGTCAGTGACATACCACGGCGTTTAAATTGCAGATAATCAACAGGAATGGTTTCCGTTCGTAAACCAGCTGGATACACTTGGAGCACTTTACCGCTTTTAACTACGTCATAGCCGTAAATATCACGTACTGAATCAAGCACTTCATCTAATGTGACATCTGAAAGGTTTAAAGTAATTTGGCCTGTCACATCAGGATGCACGATCACACTATAATCGGTGCCTTGAACTAAGCTAGCAAAGAATGTTTTGGCATTGACGCTTTGTGCTTGTACTCGAAAACGCTTAACTGAAGCATTAGCACTAGAGCGAGCTCCATCAACATCTGGCATAAGATCTGATTGAACGGAATCAGGTAAGTCATCAATCGAGCTACTATTATTCTCATTAACAGCTTGATTCAAGGCATGCTTAATTTCGGTGGGATCTCTGTGTCCCATAGAGCAACCTGCTAACGAAGCAATCATGATACTTAAAATAAGTTTACGCATAAGTTAACCTTGAAACCTTAATATTTTATCTGAGAAAAGAGCTCTAAATTCCATGTTTTAGATCCTCGAGTTAGAGTGACATATTCACGGCTAATATCAGCCACTCGATAACCACTTACCGACTCTCCTTTACTCACTATTCTATCATTTAATATTGCTCGGCATTGACCACCATCATTACAAACAATGCTTTGTAGGGATGGTACTCGGTAATAAACAGGTCCGGGCTTAGCGGCTGGTATTTTGCCTGTCATCCAATCAAGCGGAGCCGTTGGATCGCTATTTTGTGCCATTACGCTACTAGGCACGCT
Source organism: Vibrio algivorus (assembly GCF_002218005.2). GTDB lineage: Bacteria > Pseudomonadota > Gammaproteobacteria > Enterobacterales > Vibrionaceae > Vibrio > Vibrio algivorus. The sequence goes on along the minus strand of NZ_AP018678.1, from coordinate 445,811 downwards.
CAAAAGAAGGCTTAATATAAAGGTTCTAACCACCAATAAACTCCTTTTTTGCTCCTAAGGTATACACGACTAGTTGCAATTGAGCTTGCGGGTATTCAATGACCTGATAATTAAAGCTGCGCCAGTAATATTTCACTTTCATCTGCTCTAATTCCGCAAGATACTCTAAAATATCAAAGTAGTTACCTGCTAATTCAATTTTAACCGGATGGATGTAGTAACCAATGTCTTCATTGGAATCATCACGCGTAATTGGCTCACTCGATACAGACGTTAAAGAAACCAATTTCAGTTTGTGCGTTTTCTCTAACACTTGCTCAAGCAATTCCGCCATACCACTCGGCGTCACAAGACTGTCAACAACGTTAGATAAACGTAGTGACAGATCCTGACTTTCGGTTAATAGCACCGTGTATTCTTTATCAACGTCTTTATCTGGATCTTGCTCAAGTTTATGTTTAATGACTTCCACATCACCTTGCAACTGACCAATTTGACCTTTTAATGAGGCTAATCGAAGAGTTTTAGCGTTATGATCAATTTGGGCTGGCTCTACCACAAAGGTATATAGCAAGAATAGAACAGCAATCCAGCCAGCAGCAGTCGTCAGCCACTTTTCACGTTCAGAAAGTTTGGCAAATTTAGCGCTCAATTCTGCCCATTGGTGTTTCAATTGATCCATTAGTCTTCATCTCCTGATTTCGAACGTAAGGAGAAGATCACTACGTTATTTTCATCACGACCAATCGATAAGCTTTCGAAAGTACGACCAACCAAGTTCATTTCATTTTTAAACTGTTGTACCCAGCTTGGGATCACTTCCGGAGATTTAGCTAAACCTTGAATATTCATTTTGCCATTTTTGATATCAATATTGGTGAGCGAGATATCGCTTCTATCAATCGATGATAGACCAGACATAATGCCGGAGTACCCTACTTGGAGCTGTGAATCAAAGCTTGAAATAACTTTCAAAGACTCTTGCTTAGTTTTGACATCTTCTCGTAAACGCTCAACCGCAGCGAGTTTTGCTGGAGAAGGTTTATGTGCAGCTAACTTCTTATTCAACGCCGCGACTTCGTTAGTCAGTTCAGTTGCTTGACGGTTTGTTATCGTAATCTGCTCATCTAGCTGATGATTGTTATAATTATAGATACTATAAATCACCATCATAATCAGAAGCATAGCAGCCCAACTGGCGACAACGATATTCAGATTAAATATATCTTTCTTTGGCTTAAGGTGCTCGGGATATAAATTAACCCCCTTTTGCCCTAACTGATAAGCTTCATAAATTAAAACTTCACCGCTTTTTTGCGTCACATTAGATAGTAGTAACGGCTCGACCATTACGTTCAGACGTTCTTGCAGTGCTTCTCGTAGTTCTTCGGTATTTTCATCATCACAACAAATAAACAGTTTATTAATCTGAACTTGTTTCAACTGTGCTGATAGGTAGTCCATTGAACGCTGTAATTCAAGTGCTAAGGCATCAATCTGCAATGAACTGGTGAACTCACCGGTTATTGGCGATTCCACACCACGAACTGCTCTTTGAAAGACCGAGCTCTGATTAACAAAGGCACCAATTCTAAAATCACTGTTTTGTGAACGATGTAGTAAAATGAAAGCTGGCACCTCAGGACGTGTGTGCGCCCACACTTCATCTTCAGGTGCGATATTTAATAATTTAACACTACGGTGAGTAAGTGCTTGCTTTAGTTGCTCAACAAAACGCTTACTAACAACATAAGCTTGTATTTTATTGCTATCAGCAAGCTCAATTCCATCCGCTACAATCTCATTAACGCGTTCTGTAATGAGATCTTTCAATAAGAAAGGCAACGCAACCGGCCATTCTTCTTTAGGAATAGCCGGCTTATCAATTTGATAGCTTTGGTATAAATGAGAACCTAATGTCACGGTAGCATTCAAGTTTTGGCATTGATGCTCTTTTAGTGCCGAGCTTAAAACAAAATCCCAATTGTTATCCGTTAACTCATGAAAAGAAGCAACTTCCAGACCAGACTCTGGATCAACTTTAGACAAGTAAATACCGTCACTCAGCATGACAATGCTAAGTGTTGATACCTCTGGCCCTCTATTCATAAAGTTCTGGAGTATTGAGTGAAGACTCATAGATTGTTTAAATCCCTCTATTTACGCCAACGGTTTCTACGACCCGGCTTAATCACGCGTGTTGTTTCCATATTTGGCAGTAATTGCTGTTCAGTTGCGAAGAAGCGCCCTTGAGCACCGTCTAACCCTAATTGAGATAAGACAGACCATTCATTTTCAGTTTCCACGCCTACTGCAATAACTTTGGTGTTACTGTCAATACAAGAACCTAGTATGCTACGAATAAATAGTTGATTCTCACTTCTTCTATCTATTTGTTTTACCAAGCTACGGTGCAATTTTAAATAACTAATCGGCAGTGTTTTTATATAGTGAGTGCTGACGATTGTTCTGCCAACTTGGTTCACTATTATTTGGCAGCCCAAGCCTGAAAGCATCTTTAAAACTGGGCGCATGACATCAAGATCCGTCACTAAATTTCGTTCAATAAAGGAAAAACTTAATCGATGCCTTGTTTCCGTCGGTATTTGCAGCAATTCGTCTCTTAACCAGCGACGATAATCTTTTCTCTTAAATGGCACAGTAAATAAATTTACCGCATAGCGATTCTCTAACCATTCATTTTTCAGCTGATTAAATACCGTTTTAAGTATTGCTTGATCCAAAATCCTCTCGTAACCAACTTGTTCAATTGCAGTTAAGAAACGAGAAGCTTTAATTATGTCGCCTTTCTCATCTTGAATTCTAGTGAATAATTGATGGTGTTCTATCATTTTAGAGTTATCATTTTCTATTAGATAACAAGGCTGTTCATAAATAAATAGCTTATTTGGACTTAAAGACAAATCAAATAGGTTTCGCCAACGAACTCCACCACGGTATTCTACAGGTTGATGCTTATATTTTTTGAACTTAGCCCAACCATTAACCCCTTCTAGTCGGGCACTTTTTATTGCCGTTTCAGCTTCATCAATGATCTTACCGCGACGCTCTCCTTCTGAGAACATTGTTGCACCGATGTGACACCAGTTTTCACTATCTAAATCACTTGGAATATCGAGTTTTTTAAGCTGATTCATACACTGACTTGCTAGGATAGAGATTTCTTTTTCTGACTGATGAGGGATTAATAAAGTAAATTGGCCGCTGTAGTAACGAGCAAATACTGAATTCGGATATTTTTGAGTTAAATTCATCAATACATGACCAACAGCAACCAAAAACGATTCATATTCAGCTTTTTCGGAGGTTTCAACAAACTCATCCCAACCATTAATTTCAACGGCCAGAACGCCACCTCCTGCACCAGTTTCTTGCAATGCAGAGGTCAAACGGCTATCGAATAACACTCGATTAGCTGCACCGGTTAGTTTATCCAAGAATGTATGGGTGCGAATGAAGGTATCAAAACGGCTGCGCTCTTGTCTGGCATCATTTAACTCTTCAATTAATTGAGTTAAAGCTTGGCTAGCTGAATATGGAAACTCTCTTTCATCGCCTTTTATATACTGCTCTACTCGCCCTGCTAAAATCATTCGACCGCGTTCTTCAAGTAGTTCAGATCCATATAGTTGCTCCCTTAACCATTGCAACCCCTTCAATAAACAAAACATCACTAAAATAACTGCTAGTGTTAGCGAAAAGAATGCTTCAAAAGAATAACTATTATTGGCATAAGGCGGCACCACTTGGAATTCAGCAAAATAATCTGGATTTCGCTCAAGCGGGTACGTTTTTTTATACAGCAACAACTCATCTTGTTGCAGCAGAGATTTATTTTTGAAGGTATAAATGACACCAGCTGGTGAGGTGATTTGCAACTGTCCAACATTACTGGTTTGTAATAATTTGGGTAACCAATGACGCATAGCATCAAAATCTTGTGGTGTAGCTAACTCTTGATCAATAACCGTTGTCACACGCTGCAAGTTTTGATCGACATATTGTCCACCCATTTTTTTAAAGGTAAACACTCCTCCCACGAATAATATGAACATGGCACTCACAACAATCATGGTGACAAAAGCAACCAAGCGGGTACTCAGTTTTAATGTTGGAGTAGGTTTCATTTAAGTCGAAGTTCCATATCGAGTGAAATCTATTAGTACTATACCCAAGTAAGTTCAAGATGCAGAATTCATTGGGGTATATATCCAAGTAACTTCAAAATGCGAGTTTCAGCAAGATTAAAACAAGTTTTAGGCAAGGCAAATTGAATATGATCATAGTTATTCTATCTCTATTTAATTTAACGCAGCATAAAGCTTGTTTTAACTTGCCCTTCGGGAGCTTCATCCAAGCCTTTACACTGCGTCAGATTCGTTTAAAAGGTGATTACATTCCTGTACGAATCTTTCTTGTTTAAAGACTTGGATGATAGCTCTGAATTCTGCATCTTGAAGTCACTTGGGTATATCTATTTGTTATAATAACAAAAAAGCCGCATTTAAGACGCGGCTTTTTATCAAATCGTGCGATGACGAACATTTTTATTCAGTTAAGTACACTGACATTAAAATGGAATATCGTCATCAAAATCCATTGGTGGCTCATTATATTGTGGAGCCTGTTGCTGTGGTGCTTGTTGTTGAGGTGCACGCGGCGCAGATTGTTGTGCTTGTGGTTGCTGAGGCTGCCCCCAGTTACCTTGATTGCCTCCTGCTGCTGGTGCTTGTCCACCTTGAGAACGGCCACCTAGCATTTGCATTACACCATTAAAGCCTTGTACAACCACTTCGGTCGTGTAACGGTCTTGACCGCTCTGGTCTTGCCATTTACGTGTTTGCAATTGACCTTCAACGTATACTTGAGAACCTTTACGTAGGTACTCACCTGCCACTTCCGCTAACTTGCCAAACAAAGCAACACGGTGCCATTCAGTTTTTTCACGTTGTTCGCCTGTCGCTTTATCTCTCCATGTTTCAGAAGTAGCAATGGTAATGTTTGCAACCGCACCACCGCTTGGTAGATAACGAATCTCTGGGTCGTTACCTAGATTTCCGACTAAAATTACTTTATTTATTCCGCGGCTAGCCATGTTCTGCTCCGTCTTAATACATTTCAAAAATAGCTGTCGATCATATCACGATTTATACAGCTAACGGTATAATAATATCGCCTCAAATCACTTTGAGATTCGCCTTCATGTTCACTATAACCAACAGCAAAAGTCACTACTTAGCATAGTAACTTCCAAAGCATTCATCATAAATTATTGAATACAGTGAATCTCTTCTCAAAACCAAGAATCGTATAAAAAATCAGCACAAGTTTATACTATTCAAGCTGTATGTTTCATACAGTCGCGATATTCAAAATATCAACCAAGGTCTGTTGACATGACTTGCCAAAATCAAGAAACCTCTGTGTATTTGTTATCGCCACTAATTGAAGCCAATGACACTTTTATCTCAATAATCAACACACTGGTTGATATTCAATTAAAGCTTATCAATTACGATGAAGCGGATAAAATTTCACCTCAACAAGAACCTTACGTTTTGCTTGTTGATGCTCGCTTTACCGAAGAAGAATTATTTGAATTACAAACACTCCCTATTTTAAAAAAAGCTCAAGCAAGCGCTCTTATCTTCGCTCCTGAAAAAGCAAATTTAGTCTTAGTCTCTCAATGGTATAACTTGGCAGGTTATTTTTATCACTCAACGCCCAATGAGCAGTTTTGCGACGAGTTAATAAAAATGCTCGCAGGGCATAACTGCCTTCCTAAATCACTGTTAATAAAATTATTTAAACATTGGCAAGCGATTAACCACCAGCAAGCTAATCCAACTGTAAAGGCTAAGTTATCACTAACCCGTCGAGAATTAGAGATATTGACCCACCTACAAATAGGCCAATCGAATCTAGATATTGCAGACTCATTATTCGTCAGTGAGCATACGATTAAGTCTCATTTATATCGAATATTTAGAAAGCTTAATGTGAGCAATCGTAGGCAAGCCATCAACTGGGCTCAGCTTTATTTATCTGAAGGTTAATTTCAAGTAATCACGAAGATGCCACTCTTAACCGCCATGTTCTTTACTATATACCCAAGTGACCTCAAGATGCAGAATTCAGAGCTATCATCCAAGTCTTTAGACAAGGAGGATTTATGCGGAATGTAAGCACCTTTCAAGTAAATCTGACACAGGCTAAGGGCTTGGATGAAGCTCCCGATGGGCAAGTTAAAACAAGCTTTATGCTGCGTTAAATTAAATAGAGATAGAATAACTATGATCGTATTCAATTTGCCTTACCTAAAACTTGTTTTATTCTTGCTGAAACTCGCATTTTGAGATTACTTGGGTATATTTGTGTTTCTAATGAAAAAAATGCTATTTTATCGCACAGATATCTCCTATTTATACAAGGTCTCGCTCATGATCAAAAAATGTCTATTCCCTGCGGCTGGCTATGGCACTCGTTTTTTACCAGCAACTAAATCTATGCCAAAAGAAATGATGCCTGTCGTTAATAAGCCGTTAATTGAATACGGCGTTGAAGAAGCTATCCAAGCTGGTATGAATGGCATGTGTATCGTTACCGGTCGTGGTAAGCACTCATTAACTGACCATTTTGATAAAAACTATGAATTAGAGCACCAAATTAGCGGGACAAACAAAGAAGAATTATTAGTTGATATCCGCAACATCATCGACAGCGCTAACTTTACTTATATTCGCCAACGTGAAATGAAAGGTTTAGGTCATGCCATTTTAACAGGCCGTGAATTAGTCGGTGACGAACCATTTGCAGTGGTACTTGCGGATGACTTATGTGTAAACCCAGATCAAGGCGTTTTATCGCAAATGGTCGCACTTTATAAGCAATTTCGCTGCACGATTGTTGCGGTACAAGAAGTACCAAAAGATGAAGTGTACAAATATGGTGTCATTGCCGGTGAGATGATCAAAGACGATCTTTATCGTGTGGACGACATGGTGGAAAAACCAGAGCCAGGCACAGAACCAAGTAACCTTGCGATTATTGGTCGTTACATCATGACTCCGGATATTTTTGAGTTAATTGAACAAACTGAACCTGGCAAAGGTGGTGAAATCCAAATTACTGACGCCCTACTCAAGCAAGCGAAATCAGGTTGTGTTTTGGCTTATAAATTTAAAGGTAAGCGTTTTGATTGTGGTAGCGTTGAAGGCTACATCGAAGCCACTAACTACTGCTACGAAAATATGTATCTAAAAGATCAAGATACTAAGACGAGTAAGAAGTAACCCGTCACCGTCTTAAGTCGTAAGCTCTCCTAGGCCGTAATAGATTACTATTATGGCCTTTTTTTATCTCTTATTAATCGCTACAACTGTATTTTTATACAGCTAACTATTTCCACTTTTCTTAACCTATGTAATACTTATCTCCTACTCAATATTCAACCAAGATACAGATTGGTATCACTTCTATCATTTATGAGAGCGTGAAGCATGGAAACAATTGAAGTTCGCGGAGCCCGCACCCATAACCTGAAAAATATCAACCTCACCATGCCACGTGACAAACTTATCGTCATCACAGGCTTGTCGGGTTCAGGTAAGTCTTCATTAGCTTTTGATACCTTGTATGCTGAAGGTCAACGCCGCTATGTTGAATCGCTTTCTGCTTATGCTCGTCAATTTTTATCTTTAATGGAAAAGCCGGATGTGGATCATATCGAAGGCTTGTCTCCTGCTATTTCAATTGAGCAAAAATCCACCTCGCATAACCCTCGTTCAACGGTCGGAACCATCACTGAAATCTACGATTATTTACGTCTATTGTACGCACGTGTTGGTGAGCCACGTTGCCCTGATCACAACACCCCATTAGCGGCACAAACTATTTCACAAATGGTCGATAAGGTATTAGAGCTACCAGAAAACAGTAAGCTGATGCTGTTAGCGCCTATCATCAAAGAACGAAAAGGTGAGCATGTAAAAACACTGCAAAACTTAGCCGCTCAAGGTTTCATCCGCGCACGCATTGATGGGGAGACCTGCGATCTTTCCGATCCACCTACCCTTGAGTTACATAAGAAACACACCATTGAAGTGGTAGTAGATCGCTTTAAAGTACGTGATGGCCTGCAACAGCGTTTAGCTGAATCTTTTGAAACGGCACTGGAGCTATCTGGCGGAACTGCCACCATTACTTGGATGGACGACTCACAGCAAGAAGATATTATATTCTCTGCCAACTTTGCCTGCTCTCACTGTGGCTATAGCATGCGTGAGTTAGAACCGCGCCTGTTTTCCTTTAACAACCCAGCTGGCGCTTGTGAAACCTGTGATGGACTGGGGGTGCAGCAGTACTTTGATGCAGAACGCGTGATTCAAGATGAAAATCTAAGCCTTGCTAATGGTGCGATCCGTGGTTGGGATAAAAAGAACTTCTATTACTTCCATATGCTAACAGCATTGTCAGAACATTACGGTTTTGACTTACAACAACCGTTTAATAAACTGCCCAAAAAAGTCCGTGATGTAGTACTACATGGATCGAAAAAGGAAGAAATCGAATTTAAATACGTTAATGATCGCGGTGATACTCGAGTTAAACGACACGCTTTTGAGGGGATCTTAAATAATCTAAATCGTCGTTATCATGAAACTGAATCAAACTCGGTACGCGAAGAGCTATCTAAATATATCTCTAATAAGTCATGTTCTAGCTGCGGAGGCGCGCGCCTAAAAACCGAAGCTCGCCATGTATTTATTGATAATACTGCACTACCTCAAGTAGTCGAAATGAGTATTTATGGTGCGCTGCAATTTTTTGAGTCGTTAAAACTCACAGGACAACGTGCTCAGATCGCTGAAAAGATCTTAAAGGAAATCAATGACCGATTAAATTTCCTGATTAATGTTGGCTTAAATTACCTCAATTTATCGCGTAGTGCTGAAACTCTTTCTGGCGGTGAAGCTCAACGTATTCGTCTCGCCAGTCAAATTGGTGCCGGCTTAGTCGGCGTAATGTACGTACTAGATGAACCATCGATTGGCTTACATCAAAGAGATAACGAGCGCCTACTGAAAACTTTAATTCATCTACGTGACTTAGGTAACACGGTTATCGTTGTCGAGCATGATGAAGACGCCATTCGCGCAGCCGATCACGTCATTGATATAGGCCCAGGTGCTGGTGTCCATGGGGGTAATGTAATTGCCGAAGGGACAATGCAAGATATTCTTGAAAATCCCAATTCTCTTACCGGCCAATACTTAAGTGGCGTTAAACAAATTGAAGTACCTAAAAAGCGTACTCCAATCGATAAGAAGAAAACGGTTGAATTGCTTGGCGCGACCGGTAATAACCTACAAAATGTTAACCTATCTATTCCAGTTGGTTTATTAAGTTGTGTTACTGGCGTTTCTGGTTCGGGTAAATCGACTCTAATCAATGATACTTTCTTCAAAATCGCTCACGCCCGCTTAAATGGTGCGACGACAGCTGAGGCAGCACCTTACAAAAAAATCACTGGGCTAGAGCACTTTGATAAAGTCATCGATATCAACCAAAGCCCAATTGGTCGAACGCCGCGATCAAACCCTGCCACCTACACTGGCATTTTCACCCCGATCCGTGAACTATTTGCCGGCACGCCAGAGTCTCGCTCTCGCGGCTATAAACCGGGACGATTTAGCTTTAACGTACGTGGTGGCCGCTGTGAAGCCTGTCAAGGTGATGGCGTCATCAAAGTCGAGATGCATTTCCTACCTGATGTATATGTGCCTTGTGATGCCTGTAAAGGTAAGCGCTATAACCGTGAAACGTTAGATGTGCGTTACAAAGGTAAGAGTATTGATGAAGTACTGGAAATGACGGTTGAAGATGCTCACACTTTCTTTGAACCCGTTCCTGTCATAGCAAGAAAACTAAAAACCCTGATTGATGTAGGCCTGTCTTATATCCGATTAGGTCAAGCAGCAACCACCTTATCTGGCGGTGAAGCTCAACGTGTTAAATTGGCTAAAGAGCTGTCAAAACGCGACACAGGTAAAACCTTATATATATTGGATGAGCCTACAACTGGGCTGCATTTTCACGATATTCAACAGCTATTAAATGTTTTACATCGCCTGCGAGATCACGGCAATACCGTAGTAGTCATTGAGCATAACCTCGATGTGATTAAAACTGCCGATTGGATTATCGATCTAGGTCCTGAAGGTGGTAGTGGTGGCGGTGAAATCATCGCAGCAGGCACACCAGAGCAAGTGGTTAAAGTTAAAGGATCGCATACTGCGCATTTTCTTAAGCCGTTATTGAAGTAAGTTTCTAGTTTCTAGTTTCTAGTTTCTAGTTTCTAGTTTCTAGTTTCTAGTTTCTAGTTTCTAGTTTCTAGTTTCTAGTAGGCAACTTTCAATACCTACTATTTTAAAGCAAGTGAAGATGTCTATTTATTGCTGTAAATACTTAGCATCCTCCTCTAGAGACTAGGAACTAGGGCCCAGATCCGCCCTCCTTTCCTAACCCGGAAAACTAGAACTCGGCCCCATAATTCCAGTTACTTTTCACCATTTTTTTCATACAAACAATGCTAATATAGCCGCCTTATAGGCAAATCAAACATCTAGAGGCTGTACTGTACATGGCAACGTTACATATCCAAGGCACAAAACTAGAAGAAATGCCTGAACCTAACATCTTAGCTAAACCATTTCTTTGGTCGCTAGGAGTGGTGTTCTTACTCGCCATGCACTTTTTCCAACCGAATCCAGGTGGTGCAGGATTAGCCTTATCTTTTAATTCCGCGACCTGGTTAGCATTAAGTGTTAGTTTTGGGATTGGCTTGTATGCGATGGCCAATCAGCGGGTATTACGCATCACCAGTCTCACTATAGTAATGTTTATTGCTTGCATTATTTTAACCCTGCCAATTTTCTATTCGACTGCCAACGTTCAAGATGCCATGTTACGTTTGATCGGATTGTGGGCAGGTTGGTTGCTGCTACTGATTCTGCACCAATATCCTCTCTCAATTAAACAAAAGCAGACACTATTACTCCTCATTGTTGGCGCAGTCTGTATCGAAGCAGCCTACAGTTACTTTCAATACTTATTTTTAGAACCTGGCAATTCATTTGGTTACAACACCGAACAAAATCGTCCGTTTGCGATATTTCAACAACCTAATGTTACCGCGAGCTTTTTAGCCACCGGATTAGCTATTAGCTCTTACTTATTGGCGAGACAAAAACAGACGAATGTCCAACTGCACAAAGTATTTTCCGGCTTATTGCTGTTTATGCCAATCATCACCATTCCATTATTATGGGTGCTTGCCTCACGTACTGGCTGGTTAGGGGCAACAATCTCTACCGTACTTCTGATCCCATATTTAGCTAAATTCTTACCAAAACGAATGATGTCATTATGGCTAATTTCGATCATTGTAGGTTTGGCAGGTGGCTATACCCTCGCAACAGCGAATGGTGGTAATGAGTTAATTGCTAAAAAGTCTAATTTAGAAAGCCCACGCCGTTATACCTTTCCGCAAACCTTAGATATGGTGATAGAACAACCACTCACTGGATATGGCTATGGGCAATTTGAATCAGCTTATATGGTCTATACAGCAAGACAATATCAGCTAAATCCTGACTACCATCCAGGATTGCCTTCGATGGATCACCCACATAATGAGATTTTATATTGGGCAGTAGAAGGTGGCATCATATCGGTACTTGGTTTGTTGATGGCTGCCTTGATGGTATTTCGTAAAGTGCGCAAGTCACAATCTGGAACTCGTTTGGCATTAATCGCTTTATTTTTCCCAATCGTATTACATACCCAACTTGAATATCCGTTTTATCACTCTGCGGTCCATTGGATCATCTTTGTAATACTCATCTACTGGGTCGATCAGTTAACCTCTCAATATAAGGTGGTGAGTTTTAGCAAAATAACAAAAAGTTTATTGAGTGTATTTTCATTAATCATCCCGATCATTACTGCATTTTTTATGCTCACCGCACTGCATACAAACTATGTTCTCAGTCGGTTTGAATATACCAGACCAATTAATCCAGATTTATTAAACCAAGTGACCAACCCTAGTGTTTGGAAAGATAGGTTTGATTGGGACGTTTACAGCACCCAACTCAACATTGGTTTGCATCTTGATAATCCAGAATACATTCAACCTTATATTGATTGGGCAACTCAAGTCATCAAGCGCAAACCAAGAGCTGCTTTTTATTCAAAATTAATCGTAGCCTACCAAGGGATTGGCGATAACAGAAAAGCGGAAGAAATCCGCAAGGAAGCAAGTTTCTTATTCCCCGCACAAGATTTTTCGAAGATTCGTTATATTCCGCCGGAAGAAAGAGTTTCAAAGGCAGAGGCAGCATCAGAGGCTAAAGCACAATAGGTTTCTAGTTCCTAGAGAAACACTCTGAAGCCCATACAATATAAAAATGGACAATGAACGAAGTATTTCCCTTCGCTCGTTGTCCAAGTCTATTAGTTGATAGGAAAAATTGTCATCCTGAAAAGCGACGTAGGAGCGCAGTTCAGGATCTCCAAGTACCATTAGGAGATTCCAAACAGTTCGTTCCTCACTTTTGGAATGACGTTGTTAAATTTACCTCTCTTGTGAAACTAACAGAAAAGCGCCCGAACAATGAAAAAGCTCTTCCTAGAAACTAGGGACGAGCAACCTAGCCCCCCTATTCTCATTTCCCTATAGTCTCTTGTAACGCCTTCAAACATAACGCAACATTTTCATTTTTGGCACTATATCCCATCAAGCCGATACGCCATACCTTACCTGCTAATGCTCCTAAACCTCCGCCGACTTCAAGGTTATATTCTTCAAGTAAATGTTGACGAGTTTTGGCATCATCGACACCTTCAGGTAGATAGACAGAATTCAATTGCGGCAAACGACACTCTTCATCAACCACATACTTAAAGCCTAACTCTTCAAGACCTTGTTTTAGTTTCTGATGCATATCAGCATGACGTTGCCAGGCATTTTCTAGCCCTTCGTTATACAAGCCAAGCAAAGCTTCATGTAATGCATATAAACTATTCACTGGCGCTGTATGGTGATAACTACGTTTACCTTCGCCACTCCAATAACCAAGTACTAGACTTTGATCTAAAAACCAACTTTGAACCGGTGTCGTTCTCGCTTGGATCTTAGCAATCGCTTTAGGTGAAAAAGTTACTGGCGATAAACCTGGTACACACGATAGGCATTTTTGACTACCTGAATACACCGCATCTAACTGCCACTCATCAACTTTAAGTGGTACACCACCAAGTGACGTTACTGCATCAACAATCGTCAATGCATCATATTGTTTAGCGATTTTCGATAGTGCTTGTGCATCACTTAATGCACCGGTTGATGTTTCAGCATGAACAAAAGCCAGAATTTTAACATCTGAGTTTTCCGCAAAAGCGGCTGCTACTTTATCGACACTAACTGGTTTGCCCCATTCATCATCCACCAGTACCACTTCTGCCCCACTACGAATCGCATTTTCACGCATACGTTCGCCAAACACACCATTACGGCAAATCATCACTTTATCACCGGGTTCGATAAGATTAACAAAGCACGCTTCCATACCAGCACTACCGGGCGCTGAAACCGGAATAGTAAAATCATTTTCGGTTTGAAAAGCATATTTCAGGAGTGTTTTTACTTCATCCATCATACCGATAAACAGTGGATCTAAGTGGCCGACAGTAGGACGACTTAAAGCTTGCAAAACATCCGATGAAATATCAGAAGGACCTGGGCCCATCAAAATACGGCGAGGTGGGAAAAAGCGCTGAATTGTCATAATAATCCTTAATGGTGTATTCCATATTTATCATTCGCTCGGTGATGCATTTACTTCAGCTTTTGGGTGGCCTAGCAAAATAACATCGGCGAAATTAGTGTGCTATATAAGATAAATTATCACGCTCTGATGGCCCCCTCATCGGCAGCAAACAAAACTGTGAACTTTGTATACAGTTTTAATTTTTATTGTCTACAAATCAAGTTTAAAAATTTCTTCATATAACGTTTTCAATGATTGACTTTTCTAATGCAACAACGTTCAATGGATACCCTAGTAACCTTAAGGTACGCTTTGAGGTCACTTAAATATAGCTTTCAGCCATAGGATAATGGTTGAAAAGGAAGAGGAGCGTAACCCAGGCAGATGACCAGTGGATCCCGAGATCCTAAACTAGTCATTCAGGGGGAGTTACGCCGAGATGGGTAAATGCTCGGAAATTTATCGCATCGGTTGTTCAGGTTGAATCCTGGCAACTGTCATCATTAAATATGATGAAGAGCTTCTAAGATTTACATGATCACGATTCAAGTGATTCACTTCTATGTATTTCCCCCGCTCTAAGAAATCTCTCTTCAACATTGGACGTTCGTTTATTGATTGTTGATATCAATAAGCATTATTTGAGAATTATGGGAGACAATGCCGTGAGCGCATTTAACGTAGCAAAGTTTGGTGGCACCAGTGTGGCAAATTTCGAAGCCATGAGTCGTTGTGCCGCTATTATTGAAGATAATCCATCCACTAAACTAGTTGTTAGTAGTGCCTGTTCTGGCGTGACAAATTTATTAGTAGAGTTAGCACTTGGGGTGCAAAATTCCGATGATCGTGTTGCGACAGTCGAAAAAATTCGTTCTATTCATTACAGCATCATCGAACAATTTTCCGAGCAAGAAAAAACCAGACATGCGATCGATACCATTTTAACGACGCTTTCTAGCATGGCTGAAGCTGCTTCTTTCCAATCGAGCGATAAACTCACCGATCATATCGTGGCGTGTGGCGAATTAATGTCGACTCATATTTTGACTCAGTTGATGGTAGAGCGCGGCATTAACGCGGTTCGATTTGATATTCGTGAAGTATTACGTACCAATTCTGATCACGGTAAAGCTGAGCCAGTTATTGCCGATATTTCTGCTCTAGCACAACAAAAACTCACTACGCTTTGCCAACAGCATGTTGTTATTACACAAGGCTTTATTGGTAGTGATGCTGATGGTAATACCACTACGCTTGGTCGTGGTGGTAGTGATTATAGTGCAGCATTAATTGCTGAGGCGGTTAAAGCTTCAGGCTTAGAGATTTGGACTGATGTTCCAGGGATCTACACCACAGATCCTCGCATTGCTCCAAAAGCGACACCAATTCCGGAAATTAGCTTTAGTGAGGCCTCTGAAATGGCCAACTTCGGGGCGAAAATTTTGCACCCTTCGACTCTACTTCCTGCGCTTCGCCACCAGATCCCAGTATTTGTAGGATCTTCTCGTGAGCCAGAAAAAGGTGGTACTTGGATCCGCAAGCAAGTAGAAAGTGCTCCATTATTCCGTGCACTGGCGTTACGTAACAACCAAACCATGGTGACATTACGTAGCCCTGATATGTTCCAAACGTATGGATTCTTAGCTCAAGTATTCAATATCTTAGCTAAATACCAGATCTCGGTAGATTTGATCACCACTTCAGAAGTGAGTGTGTCGTTGACACTCGATCAAACCAATACGTCTGGTCAAGCACCTGAACTGCCTGCCGATGTACGCGCAGAATTAGAGCAATTATGCCTAGTTGAGGTGGAATATAACCTAAGTCTAGTAGCATTAATCGGTAATAAGATGAGTGCTAAAAAAGGCTACGCTAAACAAGTCTTCAGCGCGCTAGAAGATTTCAATTTACGTATGATTTGTTACGGTGCTAGTCCACATAATTTGTGTTTCTTGGTAGGGGAAGCGGAAGCGAAAACTGCCGTGGAAGTATTGCATCGGGAGTTGTTTGAATAAAGGTAGCTAGGTTTCTAGTCCCTAGTACCTAGAAAAAGAAGCTCGAGGAAACTACTTTAACTTCTTTATTCAGTAAATAAAATTTCAAATATTCAGAAAGATTAAAGGCGATAACTGATGATAGGTTATCGCCTTTGTTTTAGCTTAAAAGGTGGTTAAGTATAGAGAAAAACTCGCAGCACCTCCGCCTAGGGACTAGGAACCAGGAACCGCTCTTCCCTATAATCAACTCAAATTCGGCCCTAGCCATTTCTCCATTTCCACTTCATCCCAACCTTTACGTTGTGCATACTCTTCCGCTTGATCTTGTTGGATCTGGGCAATCGCAAAATAGCGAGAATCAGGGTGAGAGAAATACCAGCCTGATACTGAAGCGCCCGGCCACATTGCATAACTGGTAGTTAAAGACATGCCGATGGTTTCTTCAACCTTGAGAAGCTCCCACAAACTGCCTTTTTCAGTATGTTCAGGGCAAGCTGGGTAACCGGGTGCAGGGCGGATACCTTGGTACTTTTCACGAATCAGATCATTATTGGTTAAGTTCTCATCCGCAGCATAGCCCCAAATATCTTTACGTACTTGTTCATGCATATATTCAGCAAATGCTTCGGCTAAACGGTCAGCCACCGCTTGAATCATAATGGCATTAAAGTCATCACCTTGCGCTTTATAAGCATCCGCTAATTCACGTTCACCAATACCACCAGTAACCGCAAAACCACCAATCCAATCAGATTTACCACTATCTTTTGGCGCAATGTAATCCGATAAACAGTAGTTCGGGCCTTTTGGTTTCTCCGTTTGCTGGCGTAAGTTATGCAGCACTTTAATCACTTGTGTGCGAGTTTCATCCGCATACACTTCAATATCATCCCCAACACTATTAGCAGGGAACATGCCACACATACCGCTCGCTTTAAGAATGCCATCTTGCTCTATTTGATCTAAGAAAACATTAGCGTCATCGAATAAGCGCTTAGCCTCTTCACCAACTTCTTCATGCTCAAAAATAGATGGGTATTTACCCATTAATCCCCAAGTTAAGAAGAACGGCGTCCAATCGATATATTGACGTAAAATTGCCGTATCAATATGCTCAAACACATGCACGCCCGGTTTAACTGGTGCTGGTGGGGTATAGCTTTGCCAGTCAATATTCACCTTGTTGGCACGTGCCTGCTCTAGTGTTACAGGCTTAGTGCGAGGACGCTTACGCGCATGCTGATCACGCACTCGATCATAGTCTAGATCAAGTTTCTCAACAAATGCTGGACGTAAAGAGTCAGAGAGTAATGCCGAACATACTCCAACCGCTCGAGAAGCATTGTTCACATACACAACAGGTTGAGAGTAATTTTGTTCAATTTTCACCGCGGTGTGAGCTTTTGAGGTAGTTGCCCCACCAATCAATAAAGGCAAGTCAAAACCTTGGCGCTCCATCTCTTTCGCCACATGCACCATTTCATCGAGTGATGGAGTGATCAGGCCAGATAGACCAATAATATCGACATTTTCTTCTTTGGCGACTTTCAAAATAGTCTCGGTTGGCACCATAACACCAAGATCGATGATCTCGTAATTATTACATTGCAACACAACCCCAACGATGTTCTTACCAATGTCGTGAACGTCGCCTTTTACTGTTGCCAATAAAATTTTACCATTGGTTTGCCCGACTTGCTTTTCAGCGTTGATGTAAGGTTCTAAGTAGGCCACCGCTTGCTTCATCACGCGCGCCGATTTCACAACTTGAGGAAGGAACATTTTACCTTCACCAAACAAGTCACCGACGACGTTCATGCCATCCATCAGTGGGCCTTCAATCACCTCAAGAGGTTTGGCAGCTTTAGCTCGGGCTTCTTCAGTATCTTCAACAATAAATTCGGTAATGCCTTTGACTAAGGCATGCTCAAGACGCTTTTCGACTTCCCAAGTTCGCCATTCCAATAAAGCAGGATCTTCCGCTTTACCAACTCCGTTTGAACGGTACTGTTCAGCCAATTCTAGTAAATTTTCGGTCGCATCGGCATGACGGTTAAGCACCACATCTTCAACCGCATCACGCAGCTTTTCCGGTACGTTATCGTAAATTTCTAATTGCCCTGCGTTAACGATCCCCATATCCATACCACGTTTAAAACAGTGGTATAGGAATACCGCATGGATTGCTTCACGTACGTAGTTATTGCCGCGGAATGAGAACGAAACGTTAGATACGCCTCCAGAAATCATCGCGTAAGGCAGATCACGCTTAATATCGCCCACTGCTTCAATAAAATCGACCGCATAGTTATTGTGTTCATCAATACCGGTGGCAATGGCAAAAATATTAGGGTCGAAAATAACATCTTCTGGCGGGAAACCCACTTCATCAACCAGAATACGATAGGCCTTGGTACAAATTTCGGTTTTACGTTCACGAGTATCCGCTTGGCCAACTTCATCAAATGCCATTACGATAACTGCCGCGCCATAGCGACGGATCAATTTGGCTTGCTCAATAAAGTTCTCAACACCTTCTTTCATCGAGATAGAGTTGACGATGCCTTTACCTTGTACGCACTTTAAGCCGGCTTCAATGACGTCCCATTTAGAAGAGTCGACCATGATAGGAACTTTCGATATTTCTGGCTCAGAGGCACATAAATTCAAGAAGCGTTCCATGCAAGCTTTAGCATCGAGCATCCCTTCATCCATATTGATATCGATGATTTGAGCGCCATTGGCTACTTGTTCGCGAGCCACATCAAGCGCTTCATCAT
Organism: Vibrio algivorus; assembly: GCF_002218005.2. GTDB lineage: Bacteria > Pseudomonadota > Gammaproteobacteria > Enterobacterales > Vibrionaceae > Vibrio > Vibrio algivorus. The sequence goes on along the minus strand of NZ_AP018678.1, from coordinate 427,181 downwards.
ATTGCTCTTCAACAATCAGACGCTTGAACTTAGCGGAACCCGTTACGTTAGTACGCTCGCCGACGTTCACAAACAACGAATCTTTATCTATGGTAAGTGGCTCTAAGCCCGATAGGCGGCAAGCTTTTGGTAATTCAGGCAATGCGCGAGGTTTTACCCCTTCAACAACACGTGCCATCTGACGAATATGCTCAGGTGTAGTACCACAGCAGCCACCAACCATATTTAGAAAACCACTTTCAGCCCATTCTTGAATATGCTTCGCCATTTCACGCGGTTCAAGATCATATTCACCGAAAGCATTAGGTAAACCGGCATTAGGGTGAGCGGATACATGGCTTTCTGAAATACGCGATAGTTCTTCAACGTATTGACGTAGTTCATTAGGCCCTAGTGCACAGTTGAGGCCAAATGACAATGGTTCAACATGGCGCAATGCGTTATAAAATGCTTCGGTCGTTTGCCCTGAAAGCGTACGACCAGAGGCATCTGTAATCGTGCCTGAAATCATCACCGGTAGTTTGAAGCCAAGCTCATCAAATACGCTTAATACCGCGAATGCACAAGCCTTTGCGTTTAAGGTATCAAAGATGGTTTCAATCATGATGATGTCCGCACCACCATTGATAAGCGCGCGGGTAGATTCAGAGTAAGCAATCACTAACTCATCAAAACTGACATTACGAAAACCTGGATCATTTACATCGGGAGAAATTGAGCAAGTACGATTGGTTGGCCCTAGTACACCTGCAACAAAGCGAGGCTTATCTGGTGTTTTTGCTGTCCATTCATCAGCCGCTTCACGAGCAAGTTTCGCCGCGGCAAAGTTTATCTCTGCACTTAAGCTTTCCATGTCGTAATCAGCCATCGCAATGGTAGTGGCATTGAAGGTATTGGTTTCTAGAATATCGGCACCAGCCGCTAAGTAGTCACTGTGTATTTTTTTTATTAACTGCGGTTGCGTTAAAACCAATAAGTCGTTATTACCTTTAAGATCACTATGCCAATCCGCAAAGCGCTCTCCTCGATAGTCATTCTCTTGTAATTGATGAGACTGGATCATGGTTCCCATGCCACCATCAATCAATAAAATGCGAGATTTTAATAACGTTTGAATTTGATGTTTTACTTCACTGTAATGAGAATTTGTACTTCCAGCCACGATACAACCTCTTTCCTTGATTCGTTAAGACATCCTAACATGCTTTATTTGCAATGGAAATCTAGACGTCTAAAATGAAATTTAAATCTCTAATATATCCTTTTTAACATGATTTTTATCTGCTTTACTCTAATCTTGTTAAAAATGTATTGATATTTATCAGTAAGCACACGAAAATTGCGGAATTACAATTTGTTACATTAGCCAAGGTTAAACTATGTCGGTCTATAATACCCTCTGCTTCCTATCGTTTGCTGCGATGGTGATTGCATTGATTAACAGTAAGTTTGGTCGCCTGCAAACGACTATTGCTATTACAGCGGGCTCAATGATGCTCTCGCTACTTATTATTATTGCCGGCCATAGTGGCTGGTTTAACCTTATCGACATCGCTTCAAAAACGATGACGGAAATTAACTTTGAAAGCTTCTTACTCAATGGGGTGCTTGGCTTCTTGTTATTTGCCGGTGGTTTAGGCATCAAGTTACCGCATTTTGCTGATCAAAAATGGGAGATCGCCATCCTTGCATTTGGTGGCACCCTATTTTCTACTTTCTTTATCGGTTTCAGTTTATATGCAATCTGCGATGCGATTAACATTCATATTGATTTAATCTACTGCATTCTGTTTGGTGCACTTATCTCACCAACCGATCCAATTGCGGTACTGGCAATTGTTAAGAAACTCCAAGCGCCACAACGCATCTCAACTCAAATTGAAGGTGAATCGCTATTCAATGATGGTATTGGCTTAGTTATTTTTGTCACTATCTTTACCGTCGCATTTAGTGGCCAAGCCCCTACTCCTGGTGGCGTGCTGACATTATTCTTACAAGAAGCAGTTGGCGGCATCGCTTACGGCTTTGTTCTAGGTCTATTGTTCCACTACCTAATTAGCTCAACCAATGATCACTCAATGGAATTACTCTTGATGATCTGTATTCCAACCGCCGGCTACGCTTTTGCTGAAACACTTGAAGTATCGGGACCACTAGCAATGGTCGTTTCCAGTATCATGATTGGTAACTGGACACGTTATGTTGGTTTTTCTAAAGAAAGTACCGAGCACATGGATCACTTCTGGGAACTAATTGATGAATTCCTTAACGGTATTCTGTTCCTACTTATCGGTATGTCTCTATTGTTGTTCGAATTCCACTCTGAAGATTGGATTATGATGGCGATTGCAGTACCACTGGTTCTACTGTCTCGTTTCCTAAGTGTTTGGATTCCATTTATCGGTTTTAAACGTTTTAGAACCTACAACAAATGGTCAGTGAAAATCCTAACTTGGGGTGGCTTACGTGGTGGTTTGGCACTAGCAATGGCGCTATCGATTCCACACGGTAAATACTTTATAACCTCTGCCAATATTGATATTAAAGAGATCATAATGGTGATGACCTACGCGGTAGTAGTCTTCTCGATCCTAATTCAAGGTTCAACCATTACTCCTATGATCAATAAAGCGAAAGTGGTACAAAAACAAATGGAAGAAGCAGATCAGCTACGTGCTCAAATGGAAGTGGATTCGAAAGATCAGGAAAATAAACCAAGCTAATAATTAGCCCATTCACTATATCGCCTCACAAAAAAGCAGCATAACTTTAAGGAATCTTCCAAAATAGTTATGCTGCTTTTTTGGGTTCTAAAACTTTATTTATCAATCATCTTTGGTGAAGTTATCTATCGAGAAATGGTCAAGATCGTAAGGTGTTTGCTGGTAGACACAGTAATTTAACCAGTTAGAAAACAATAAATGACCATGGCTTCGCCAACTGGCAATCGGTGGATTGTCTGGGTTGTCATTTGGGTAATAGTTCACTGGGACAGCAGGATCCATTCCTTCAGCTAAATCTCGCACATATTCATTATGTAAAGTATGAGCATCATATTCAGGATGTCCTGTGACAAATACATGCCGCTTATCTTTACTACTCGCAAGATAAACACCAGCATCATCAGAAGTCGCTAAGATATCTAAATCAGTATGTTCAGATAAATATTCTGAAGTGAAATCGGCATAGCGAGAATGAGGTGCTAAGAAGCTATCATCAAAGCCTCTGACTACCGGATGAAACTCACTAACCACATCATGATGATATACACCTGACAGCTTCTCTTTACGAGTACGTTTAGGTAAGTTATACAAAAGCTTTAAGCCAGCCTGAGCTGCCCAACAAACATATAATGTAGAAGTCACATGGTCTTTAGCCCACGACATTATTGTCTGCAAATGCTCCCAGTAAGCTACATCTTCAAATTGCACTAGCCCTAATGGCGCCCCCGTAATAATCAAGCCATCAAAATTTCTATTTTTCACTACATCAAATTGGCGATAAAAATTATTCAGGTGTTCGGTTGGCGTATTTTTACTTGGGCGGTCATCAATACGCAGCAACTCAATATCAACTTGCAGCGGACTGTTTGAAAGTAAGCGTAAAAACTGAGTTTCCGTCTCAATTTTTTTCGGCATCAAATTTAAGATCAATACTTTAAGTGGACGGATCATCTGCGTAGTCGCACGTGTCTCCGACATAATAAAGATTCTTTCCTGACGTAAGATATCAGAAGCAGGAAGTTGATCGGGAATCTTGATTGGCATTGCACTCTCTCCATAAGCAATCTAGACGTCTAAACACCCACGAGTATATCAAGACAAAAAGGAATGTCGAGCAGGAATATAAGGAGAGTCCATTGCTTACTTCTGTTTATTCCACATTAAGTTTAGCTCAAAAAAAAGCAGCGCATTAAATGCACTGCTTTTGAAAACGAAATGACTTATACCCAAGTTACTTGGGTATAGTTATCACTACTTAACGATAGTTAAACTCGGGCGACCTTTAGGTTTAGCCGAAGCTTCAGGTTCATCAGTAGTTGATGCTTTAGGATCTTCATCACTTGAGCTAGTAACACTTGATAGTGACGATACTGGCTCTTCTTCGATGCCAGCTTCCATCTCAGCAGTGTAAGCATCTTCTGGTTCAAACATAGTTCCAGCGCCGTTTTCACGTGCATAGATAGCCTGTACTGCATACATAGGAACAATGACGGAATGTGGACGACCGCTAAAGCGAGCATTGAACATAATGGCATCATTACTGATTTCTAAGTTACCAACCGCTCGTGGCGCAACGTTCAAAATAATCTGTCCGTCTTGCACAAACTCTATTGGTACACGTACACCAGGTAATGTCGCTTCCACCACTAAGTGTGGAGTCAGTTCATTATCCACTAACCATTCATAAAATGCGCGCACTAAATAAGGGCGTCTTGGTGTCATTTTGTCCATATCCATGATTAACGAACCAAGCGCATTTCTCGTTCAGCTTCTGTTAATGAAGCTAAGAATGAATCACGCTCAAACACGCGGCTCATGTAGATTTTTAGCTCTTTTGAACCAGGGCCAGATAGCTCAATACCAAATGTCGGTAGACGCCATAGTAATGGTGCTAAGTAGCAGTCGATTAGGCTAAACTCTTCGCTCATGAAGTGCTCATATTCAGCAAAAACAGGAGCCAAAGTTAACAAGTCATTACGTAGTTTAGTACGAGCCGCTTCCGCTTCTTCAGGTGTACCTGAAACAATTTTCTCTGCTTGTGAATACCAGTTACGCTCAATACGGTACATCATCAAACGGCTATTACCACGAGCAACAGGATAAACAGGCATCAAAGGTGGATGAGGGAAACGTTCATCAAGGTATTCCATGATGATATTTGAGTTATAAAGTGCAAGCTCACGATCGACTAGAGTCGGAACTGACTTATATGGGTTAAGTTCAATAAGTTCAGTTGGTAAGTTATCTTCTTCAACTAACTCAACTTCAACACTAACCCCTTTTTCGGCTAGAACAATACGAACCTGATGGCTATACATATCTGAAGCACTTGAAAATAGAGTCATCACAGAACGTTTATTGGCAGCTACAGCCATTGAGAAGCCCTCCAGCACACTTAAAAATAAAAAAGAATGGAGGCTCAATGCCCCCATTATATAAAAATTAGCAAGGAATTTTAGCACAAATGTTTACATTCAGGCTAATTTTTATTCCCAAGGCTTACTGATTATAGCTCAATAAGCCTTAGCTATTAATGAACATCACGCCAGTATTCTTTCTTCAGTAAAACCACTACGATAGTAAAGATCACTAAGAAAGCCATTACCCACCAACCTAGAGCGTGGCGTTCTAGCTTCACAGGGTCACCAGAATACTCAAGGAAATTAACTAAATCACGGACAGTATTATCATACTCTTCCGTCGTTAACTCACCCATTTTAACGATTTTAGTCCCTGTGACGACTTTATGCTCTTCACCATCGACTGTCGTGGTTTCAAATACAGGCTCAGGGATCCCTTGTAAACCTTCCAGCACGTGTGGCATACCAACATTAGGGAAAGTCGTGTTATTCACCCCAAATGGACGAGATGGATCAGCATAAAAACTGCGTAAATAGGTGTATAACCAATCAACACCACGTACTCGAGCGACTAAAGTTAGATCTGGTGGCGGAGTACCAAACCATTTGCCAGCATCTTCTGCTGGAATCGCATTGGTCATCAAATCACCGATTTTCGCATTAGGATCAAACACTAGGTTTTCCATCATTAAATCATCTGGAATACCTAAATCTGTCGCGACACGCTGATAACGTTGATATTGCGTTGAATGACATGCTGCACAATAACTCATAAAGGTTTTAGCACCACGTTGTAACGATGCTTTATCCGTTAAGTCATTATTAGCACTGTCTAAATGTACATTTCCACCTGCTGCCATTACCGTGAATGGCAACATAATAGTCAAAAGTCCTACAATCCACTTTTTCATTTGAATGTTACCCTCTCTGGCAATGGTTTCGTCGCTTCATTTTTACTATAGAAATACAGTAGAACGAAGAACATGAAATATCCTAGGCTAAAGATCTGTGATAACAAGGTATACAGTGGTGTTGCAGGTAAAGTACCTAAAACACCTAGGCCAATGAAACACACGACAAACTGAATAATATTCAATAAGTGCCACTTGCTTCGGTAGCGGTATGAACGAACTTTACAACGGTCAAACCAAGGCAGTAGGAATAGGAACAGAATCGATGCTCCCATTGCCGCTACACCTAATAATTTATCAGGAACCGCACGTAAAATTGCGTAGAACGGTGTGAAATACCATACTGGTGCAATATGCTCAGGTGTTTTCAGCGGGTTAGCAGCTTCGAAGTTTGGCGGCTCAAGGAAGTATCCCCCCATTTCTGGGTTAAAGAACAACACATAACTAAAGAAGAACAAGAAACCAGCAACACCGACCAAATCTTTAACCGTGCCATAAGGATGGAAAGGTACTGAGTCGATGATGTTATATTTCTTAGTGAACTGCTTATGGAATTTAAATTGTGTCTTATGCTCGCCGTTATCATCTGGCGCTTTTGGAATCTTAGTATCAATACCATCAGGGTTGTTCGAACCTACTTCATGCAAGGCTAGTACGTGTAATACAACCAATAGCAATAATACAATCGGTAATGCAATCACGTGCAATGCGAAGAAACGGTTTAGCGTCGCGCCTGAAATAACGTAGTCACCACGAATCCATAGTGTTAAGTCATCACCAATAACAGGAATCGCACCAAATAGTGAAATGATTACCTGTGCGCCCCAATAAGACATTTGTCCCCAAGGTAATAGGTACCCCATAAAGGCTTCAGCCATCAGTACTAAGAAGATCAACATACCGAAGATCCACAATAGCTCACGTGGCTTTTGATAAGAGCCGTAGATAAGGCCACGGAACATGTGTAAATACACCACAACAAAGAACGCAGAAGCGCCAGTTGAGTGCATATAACGAAGTAACCAACCATATTCCACATCACGCATGATGTATTCAACTGAGGCAAACGCACCATCGCCAGAAGGCACATAGTTCATTGTTAACCAAATGCCGGTAAGGATCTGGTTAACGAGTACCAACATAGCTAAAGAACCAAAAAGATACCAAAAGTTGAAGTTCTTCGGCATTGGATATTCAGATAAGTGCTTTTTATAAGCATCCATCGCAGGTAGACGTTTTTCTACCCAATCAAGTAAGGCTTGCATCAGGCTCCCTCCTCACGACTTTCGCCAATGATAATCCGTGTATCACTCAAATAGCCATGTTCTGGAACCACCAAGTTTAATGGTGCCGGCACGCCTTGGAATACACGCCCCGCCAAATCAAACTTTGAACCATGACATGGGCAGAAAAAGCCTGATTTCACGCCTTGAACTTGCTCACTAAAAGTGTCTGGTAGATAAGTCGGTGAACAACCAAGGTGAGTACAGATACCAACTGCAACAAAGTATTCAGGCTTTATTGAACGATATTTATTTTGAGCGTAACTAGGTTGCTGCTCTTGCTCTGATGCAGGATCACGAAGCTTATCACCCAAAGCTTCTAGCTGCTCTAAAGTGCTTTGAGAACGACGTACAACCCAAACCGGTTTGCCTCGCCATTCAACACGAACTAGCTGACCTTCTTCTATTTTACTTACATCGACTTCAACTGGAGCACCAGCCGCTTTTGCTCTTTCACTTGGATTCCAAGATTTAATAAAAGGCACGGCGACAGCCACAGCCCCTATTCCACCCACAACCGCAGTGGTGGCAGTCAAAAAGCGCCGACGGCCATTATTGATAGGCGCATTGCTCATCCAAACATCTCCCAATCTGTATTAAATACAAAAGAGTAACCCAATCCTTAGATCTTGCGACCTTTGTACTCTTAACGTGCATTTTCATTTTTTTAAAATCGATTTAAATAACATCGATATTAATATGCTTATTATCATGCACATGTTTATAAAAATTCTTTTAAATGATAAAGAAACCGCTACATAGAGACAAGGTAAAGCTACCTTTTAGTAACATCTGTGACCCATATTTGTTTAGGACTTCACAAAAGCGCCTAAAAACCCTAAATACAAGGGGATGAAGAATAAGCAGAAAGTCTAAAAGACCTAAAACAAGCCAGATATTGCAAGATAATCTACCCCAAATGACACATTATGTAACATTTAGGTTTTAAGGGAGGTTTGAGAAAACAGTAGGGATTAAAAAGGAAGTATTTTCTACAGATACAAAAAAGCCCGACCGAAGCCGAGCTTTTGTAACCACACACCAGAAAACTGGTGACGTTGATTTGCAATACAGAGAAAACTCTGTAGAGAAAATTAACGCTTAGAGAATTGTGGTTTACGACGTGCTTTACGTAGACCAACTTTCTTACGTTCAACGCAACGAGCGTCACGCGTAACATAGCCAGCTGCGCGTAGAGCAGGACGTAGAGTTTCATCGTATTCCATAAGAGCGCGTGTGATACCGTGACGGATCGCACCAGCTTGACCAGAAATACCACCACCTTTAACAGTGATGTATAGGTCAAGTTTCTCTACCATGTCAACAAGTTCAAGAGGTTGTTTAACAACCATACGTGAAGTTGGACGACCGAAGTAGGTGTCTAGGTCACGCTTGTTAATTACGATGTTGCCGCTGCCTGGTTTGATGAAAACACGAGCAGCTGAGCTTTTGCGACGGCCAGTGCCGTAGTATTGATTCTCTGCCATTTCGATAATCCTCGATTAGATGTCTAGTACTTGTGGTTGTTGAGCAGCATGGTTGTGCTCAGCGCCAGCGTAAACTTTTAGCTTACGGTACATAGCACGGCCAAGAGGACCACGTGGTAGCATACCTTTAACAGCTAGTTCAATAACCATTTCTGGCTTTTTATCAATCAGTTTTTCGAAAGAGATTGATTTTAGGCCACCAGGGAACTCAGAGTGACGGTAATAGATTTTACCTTTCGCTTTGTTACCTGTAACAGCTACTTTCTCTGCGTTTACAACGATGATGTAATCACCAGTGTCAACGTGAGGAGTGTACTCAGCTTTATGTTTGCCACGTAGGCGAGATGCAATTTCACTTGCTAGACGGCCAAGAGTTTTACCTTCAGCGTCTACAACATACCAGTCGCGTTTTACAGTTTCTGGTTTAGCAACGAAAGTTTTCATGCTAATAATACCCGTTTAATTTAAATTCATAGTTTAAGGAACAAGCAACCGCTTATTACCCTTAGGATAAGAAGCTCTAAAAGCTTATTCCCACTGTCTAAGAGTCCCATTCATCACCCCTTCGAGTCGTTGGTACTCTCGGCTTCGTCCATAGAACTTAGCCTGCAGTAACGGTGGGTCGCAGGATTATAGAGAAGAGTGAGGGAAAAATCATCTATTTTTACCAAAAAACTGAGATTAATTATAAAAACCAATGAATCACTACCTAATTCCCTTTTTTAGCATAAAAATCCAGCCAGCACTTACTCACAGACCTATATTAAGCCAAGTGTTCATTGGCTAGGTAATCAATGCTTTGCATCTCGATCAAACGTGATTGGCAACGTTGGAACTCAAATTCAAGCTGTCCTCCGCTATATAAAGATTCTAGTGGGACTTCTGCTGAGATAATTAGCGTCACATTACGCTCATAGAATTCATCAACCAAAGCAATAAATCGACGTGCTGCGTCATCTCTATTACGCCCCATTTGTTTCACTTCAGAAAGTAAAACCGTGTGGTACAAGCGTGACATTTCAATATAATCAGACTGACTACGTGAGCTTTCACAAAGCTGAGAAAAACTGGCATACAACACACCATCGCAAACCCCTTTAACCTCAATTTTACGATTATTAATCTCGACTAATTGGGTTTCTCTACATTCATCTCGACTAAGTTGCAAGTAATAGTGCTCTAAATTTGCTTGTGCTTTTTCATCCAATGGAAAGTGGTAAATTTCCGCTTGTTCAAGGGTTCGCATTCGATAATCAATACCGCTATCAATATTCACTTCAATACATTGCTGCTCAATCAACTTAATTGCCGGTAAAAAACGGGCGCGTTGTAAGCCATTGCGGTATAGATCTTTAGGTGGAATATTCGATGTCGCCACCAGCACAATGCCACGTTCAAATAAAGCTTCAAACAATGTCCCCAGAATCATCGCATCGGTAATATCAGAAACAAAAAATTCATCAAAACAAATGATATCCGCCTGTTGCTTAAACCTATCAGCAACTATATGTAACGGGTCACTGACATCTTTTAAGCTGGAAAGCTCAGAATGCACCTTTTGCATAAAACGATGAAAATGCATGCGACTCTTTTTCTCGTAAGGCAACGCATCAAAAAACAAATCCATAAGATAAGTTTTACCGCGACCTACTCCCCCCCAAAAATATAACCCTTTTGGAATGATGACCTGAGCCTTCCGACCTAACAATTTTGAAAATAAACTCGGTTTTTCTGGTGGAGTTGATACATACTCAAGAAATTGGTGATAAAGTTGATCCAGTTTCTCAACGGCATATTGTTGTGCGGGGTCATGCTGAAATCCAGAATGTTCAATGTCGTACTGATACTTTTGCTTAGGCGTCATCATTCAATGTCATCCATGAATACGAAATAAAGTGGAATGTTGAGAAAAAATAGCCCATCTACGTTAGACGTTTTTAAGGGCAGTTTTTGCTTTATAGAGCAAGAATCTCATAGTACCATGTATTGCAAACATGTATAACACGTCGTAATAAACATGTTAAAAATCAATAGTAAGGAGCTTGTATGGCTTTTCTTTATGCTGCAGTAGGTTTGGTTATCGGTATCATTATCGGCATTATCGTTGCCCGCTTAATGACGCCTGAATACAAGAAACACAAACAACTACAAAAAGAACTCGAGACTGCTAAATTTGAACTAGAGCAGCATCGCCAAGATCTTTCTGATCACTTTTCAAATGCCGCTGAAATGCTTGATACTCTAGGCAAGAATTACACTAAGCTTTATCAACACATGGCGCAAACGTCATCTGATCTATTACCAAATATTCCCAAGCAAGATAACCCATTTATCACCCAATCCACTGAAGAACCATCGGAAGAACGTAGTAAACCCGAAGAAACACCTGAAACTCAACCTAAAGACTACGCCAAAGGTTCAACGGGGTTACTAAAAGAACAACCAAAGACTTATGTTGATTCTCCAAAGCTAAATAAAGCGTCATAAATAGCTATCATTAAACAGTTCAATTTGGGAACTTTGTAAAGGTTTTTAGTTCTAATCCCTTGATCTTGATTTTGTTCAATAAAGGAGTATTAGAATGAAAAAACCTTTACTTGTTTTGAGCGCTATCTCATTAAGCCTCAGTGCTATCCTTACCCCGGTTTCAGCTTCAACAAACCTTCCTAATTCGGTCAATGGTCAACAAATGCCCAGCCTAGCTCCTATGCTAGAACAAGTGACGCCTGCAGTTGTCTCGGTATTAGTTGAGGGTAAAAAAAATGCCAGCAATCAATCTATTCCTGAGCAATTTCGCTTTTTCTTCGGCCCTGACTTTCCAGCACAATCACTTCCTGAGAGAGAGTTTAGAGGATTAGGATCTGGAGTTATTATTGATGCCCAAAATGGCTATATAGTTACGAATTACCATGTCATCAATGATGCCGATAAAATTCTCGTGGCATTGTCAGATGGACGAGAAGTTAAAGCAACACTCATTGGTGGCGATAAATTATCCGATATTGCGATCATCAAACTCGACAAGAAAGTCTCCAACTTGGTGCAAATAAAAATGTCCGATTCCGATCAATTACGTGTCGGTGACTTTGCTGTAGCAATAGGTAATCCATTTGGACTTGGTCAGACTGTTACTTCAGGCATTATTTCTGCACTAGGACGTAGTGGACTAAATATTGAAAACTTTGAGAACTTTATTCAAACCGATGCAGCTATCAATACTGGTAACTCAGGTGGCGCACTGGTTAATCTCAACGGTGAACTTGTCGGGATCAATACCGCAATCTTAGGACCAAGTGGAGGCAATGTAGGAATAGGTTTTGCGATCCCCTCTAACATGGTGAAAAACCTAACTGAGCAAATTATTGAATTCGGCGGCGTTAAGCGTGGCATATTAGGGATTCAAGGTGGAGAAATTACGCCAGATCTTGCCGAAGCTATGGGGTATAACAACAGCAAAGGCGCTTTTGTCAGCCAAGTACTGCCAGATAGTGCTGCCGAGAAAGCTGGACTACAAGCGGGTGATGTGATCACTTCAATAAATAATAAAAATATTGATACCTTTGGGGAGCTTAGAGCGAAAATCGCCACTATAGGAGCTGGCAAAACCGTCAAGCTTGGCTTAATTCGTGATGGTAAAGCGTTAACCAAAACCGTGACACTGGGTGAAGCGGAACAAATTCAAGCCAGTGCCAGTGATATTCACCCTGGGCTAGAAGGTGCGAAATTCAGCAACACCGACAGTAGCGATGCTATTTCAGGAATTAAAATTACCGACATTGCCAAAGGTTCACCCGCCGAATCCTATCAGCTACAACAAGGCGACATTATTATTGGCGTGAATCGAACTCGCGTGAAAAACCTCGCGCAAATGAAAAAAGTACTCGAGCAAAAAACGAATATTCTCGCTTTAAATATCCAACGAGGCGATCGAACCATTTATCTTGTGGTGAAATAGCCTCCTGAAAACAGCGCCATTCAAATATATACAGATTGATTTGAAAGGTGCTTACATTCCTTCGTCAATCTTCCTTACCTAAAGGTTTGGATGATAGCTCTGAATTCTGCATCTTGAAGTCACTTGGGTATAAAGCCCAACTTAAAGAGAAGTTTATCGATAAACTTCTCTTTTCTTTGCTTTCCATCCAGTGCTATTCTTTGCCAAATCATCTCTTTTCTAATTCTGCCTATTTGAGGAAAAAATGCTTAAATTTTTGCTTCGACCTATTCTTATCGGGCTAGCAACAGCAGCGGTCATTCTCATTGCCGTTCCCTCATTACGTCAGGATTTAGTTCATATTGAAAGTGAATCTAAAACTGAAAATATCAATGATGTACAAGTTTCATTCAGCCACGCGGTACATCGTGCAGGCCCTGCTGTCGCAAATATTTATAGCCGTCAATATGTAGAAGGCGATCGTTTAAAGCTTAAAACTCAAGGGCTTGGATCTGGGGTTATTGTATCAGATAAAGGCTATATCATTACCAACTACCACGTAGTCGCACAAGCCGATCAAATCGTAGTCGCCTTGCAAGATGGCCGAGTATCGAGTGCTCAATTAGTTGGAACCGATAAACAAACCGATATTGCGGTACTCAAAGTTGAAATGAGCAACTTACCCGTTATTCCACAAAATTCACATAGCAAAACCAAAGTTGGCGATATTGTTTTAGCGATCGGTAACCCTTATAACCTAGGTCAAACCACTACGTTTGGGATTATTTCGGCTATTGGCCGTTCCTCCGTCAGCGCCGATGGCCGTCAAGCCTTCATCCAAACAGATGCAGCAATTAACAAAGGTAACTCTGGGGGCGCATTAGTGAATACCCGCGGTGAACTTATTGGTATTAATACGGCTTCATTTCAACAAGCCACTGATCTTGAAACCTATGGGATCTCTTTCGCTATTCCCTACCCTTTAGCGTATAAAATAATGACTAAAATTATTGCCGATGGTCGGGTGATCCGTGGTTACATTGGCATTGATGGTCAAGACATGAATGCGGTTGCCGCACGTCTACTGGGTATTGATCAGGTTAACGGTATTATTGTGTTAAGCATTGCCGAAGGCGGTCCAGCAGACAAAGCTGGCTTAAAAGAAAAAGATGTACTTGTTGGTATTGATGGTAACAAAGTACTTAATAGCCAAAGCGTCATGGAGATAGTCACCGAACTTAGACCTGGCACCACGGTTAATTTTGATGTGTTACGTGACGGTAAAACCATTACTCTCCCTGTCACAATAGAAGAAGACCCTAGGGATTAAAGTGCTCATACCCAAATGACTTCAAGATACAAAATTCAATAAGTATCAATTTATAAACTAAATGGAAACCTACCATGACATGGATATTATTTACTTTGATGGCTGCTTTTATGCAGTCTTGGCGCAATGCTTTTCAAAGTAAATTATCCGCAGAAGTCAAAACACTAGGGGTAACACTGGCACGATTTTTATGGGCTAGCCCGATTGCGGCGCTGTATCTATTTGTCCTCTATCAAACCCACCCTGTCGCTTTACCTGAGCTCAATACGCGTTTTGTTTCTTTTGTCATAGCAGCCGCTTTAATGCAGATTCTTGCTACTGCGCTAATGGTACAATTGTTTAAACTCAATAATTACGCAATAGGTGCAGGGCTTGCCAAAAGTGAAGCATTAGCCGCTGCTATTTTAGGAATGCTGTTTTTTGGTACGCAATTATCATTACTCGGCTGGCTGGGCGTTTGCTTAGGTGGAATTGGAGTATTTCTTTTGAGTACTACTTCAGGAATTCGAGGGATTTCCCTTTCAACTGTGTTACTGGGTTTATGTTGCGGTAGCGCATTTGCCTTAACTTCCCTATGGATCCGCGAAGCGAGCCTCTCACTTAATTTGCCCTTCCCTTATAACGCTGCATGGGTATTGTGGTTAGTAATTAGCATACAAACTCTGATCTTGCTGCTTTATATTTTCATAACGGATAAATCTACATTACAAGACCTGTGGCAACGCCCAAAACTGACATTTCTAGCCAGTGCGACAAGCTGTTTGGGCTCTATTGGTTGGTTTAGTGCCATGTCGCTGGAAGCAGTACCATATGTTAAAACGCTAGGGCAAGTTGAAATCTTTTTTACTATGATGATTTCAGTGCTTTGGCTAAAACAGAAGGTCAAAATTAAGGATGGCTTAGGTTTAATTCTGGTCGCGATTGCGGCAATTTTAGTTATGTGGAGCTAGCCGAGTTGCGAGTTGCGAGTTGCGAGTTGCGAGTTGCGAGTTGCGAGTTGCGAGTTGCGAGAAATTATAAAGCCGCTAAACAACCTGTCTAGCGGCTTTGATTATTTTTGATAACAAAGAATGAATTTACTCTTCTTCGTTACTTACCGAACTATTAGCTTCCACTTCAATGCGAGTTACACGTTGCAAGCCTCTTGGTAGTTTACCCCCTCGACGACCACGTTCACCTCGGAAATTATCCAGATCTATCGGTTTCAAGCCTAGTTTACGTTTTCCTGCATATAAGGTCACTGTGACACCATAAGGAATGGCAATCAGTTGCGAGACCACTTCTTCACGTGCTTTAGCTTTAGCGGAAGGAATATTAATGATCTTATTACCTTTACCTTTACTTAGTTGAGGCAAGTCTTTGATCGGGAATAGAAGCATTCTGCCATCATTGGTGATCACTAAGATTTCATCTTTCTCGATATCTGAAACCGGGCTAGGTGGTAGCACTTCTGAGTTTTCAGGAAGATTTAATAACGCTTTACCACTGCGGTTTTTCGATAATAGATCCGCACCTTTACATACAAAACCATAACCGGCATCAGAGGCAATTAACCATAATTGATCTTCTTCACCCATCACCACTTGGCGAATTTGACTGCCTTCGGCAATACCTAAACGGCCAGTGATCGGTTCCCCCTGACTACGTGCTGAAGGTAGCGAATGAGACTCTAATGAATAGCTACGCCCATCGGAACCTAAGAACACCGCTGGCTGGTTACTCTTACCATGCGCTGAAGCTAGGTAACCATCACCCGATTTATAGTTAAGTGTTGAAGCATCGACATCATGACCTTTTGCATGACGAATCCAACCTTTTTCAGATAGTACTACCGTAATGGGTTCACTTGGAATCAAGTCACGTTCCGTTAAGGCTTTCGCTTCCGCACGCTCAATTAGTGGAGAGCGGCGATCATCACCATATTTTTCCGCATCCGCTTGGATTTCTTTCTTGATCAAAGTATTTAAACGACGATCAGAGCCCAGCAATTGCTCTAGTTTTTGACGTTCTTTTTCCAATTCATCTTGCTCACCACGCAACTTCATTTCTTCAAGCTTGGCTAAGTTACGCAAGCGAGTATCTAGAATCGCATTGGCTTGAATTTCGGTAATCCCAAAACGTGCCATTAGCACTTCTTTTGGTTCGTCTTCCGTACGGATAATTTCAATGACTTCATCAAGGTTTAGATAAGCAACCAATAAACCTTCTAAGATGTGCAAACGATCAAGTACTTTGTCTAAGCGATGTTGCAGACGACGACGAACTGTCGTTTTACGGAATTCAATCCACTCGAGGAGAATTTGAACTAAACCTTTCACTTCAGGACGATTGTCTAAACCAATCATATTTAAGTTAACACGGTAGTTTTTCTCAAGATCGGTAGAAGCAAATAAATGGTTCATCAACTGATCACAATCGACACGGTTTGAACGCGGTACAATTACAATACGAGTTGGGTTTTCATGATCCGATTCATCACGTAGATCATCCACCATAGGCAGCTTTTTAGCTCGCATTTGGTTAGCAATTTGCTCAAGCAGTTTTGCACCAGACACTTGGTGAGGCAACGCGGTAATCACAACGTCAGAACCTTCTTTGTGCCATACTGCGCGCATTTTAATGCTGCCACGACCATTGCGATAAATTTTTTCAATATCAGTAGGTGACGAGATGATTTCCGCTTCAGTTGGGTAGTCTGGGCCTTTAACATGCTCCATCACTTCGCCCAAATCGGCTTTCGGGTTATCGATCAAATGCACCGCAGCACCAGCAATTTCGCGTACGTTATGTGGCGGAATATCGGTCGCCATACCGACGGCAATACCGGTAATACCATTGAGTAAAATGTGTGGTAAACGCGCCGGCAGCATTTTCGGCTCTTTCATGGTGCCATCAAAGTTTGGTGTCCACTCCACCGTGCCTTGGCCCAACTCTCCAAGCAATACTTCGGCAAACTTAGATAATTTGGCTTCGGTATAACGCATTGCGGCGAAAGACTTAGGATCATCTGGCGCCCCCCAGTTACCTTGACCATCAACCAATGGGTAACGGTAAGAGAACGGCTGAGCCATTAATACCATAGCTTCATAACAGGCAGAGTCACCATGAGGGTGGTATTTACCAAGTACATCACCGACAGTACGCGCCGATTTTTTATATTTTGCTGCCGCGGATAAACCAAGTTCAGACATCGCATAAATAATACGACGCTGTACTGGCTTGAGGCCGTCCCCAACATACGGTAAGGCACGGTCCATAATTACGTACATTGAATAGTTTAGATACGCATCTTCTGTAAACTTGCGCAGGGCTAACTGTTCAACACCATCAAATGTCATTTCAGAACTCATTGATTAACCTTAATTCTTTTCTATAAAGGGCTTATAGCTCTACGTCTGCTTGATCACCGTAGGCTTGTAGCCAATTACGACGGTCTTCCGCACGCTTTTTACCTAGTAGCATATCCATCATCTCCATGGTTTGCTCATCGTCATCAACGGTTAATTGCACTAAGCGACGAGTATTAGGATCCATGGTTGTTTCACGAAGTTGTAGTGGGTTCATCTCACCCAAACCTTTAAATCGCTGCACGTTAATTTTGGCTTTTTTATTGCTTAATCGCTCTAAAATGCCATCTTTTTCTGCTTCGTCTAAGGCATAGAATACTTCTTTACCACAGTCGATACGGAACAGAGGAGGCATGGCAACATAAACATGGCCAGCACGAACGAGAGATTCAAAATGGCGCATAAATAGCGCACAGAGTAATGTAGCAATATGCAAACCATCGGAGTCCGCATCGGCAAGAATACAGATTTTGCCATAGCGTAAACCATCAAGATTGTCTGTATCAGGGTCAATACCCAATGCTATAGAAATATTATGGACTTCATCAGAGGCAAGAACTTGGTCTGAAGACACTTCCCAAGTATTTAAGATTTTACCACGCAGCGGCATGATCGCTTGAAATTCACGATCTCGAGCTTGCTTGGCTGAACCCCCTGCCGAATCCCCTTCCACTAAGAAAAGTTCGGTACGGTTTAAGTCTTGTACTGAACAATCAGTTAATTTGCCTGGTAGTGCTGGACCTGAAGCCACTTTTTTACGAACCACTTTTTTACTGGCACGCATACGACGGTGGGCATTAGCAATGCAAGACTCAGCCAGCAACTCCGCAATTTGCGGTTTTTCATTAAGCCATAAACTAAAGGCATCTTTGACTACACCAGAAACAAAAGCCGCCGATTGACGAGAAGATAAACGCTCTTTAGTTTGACCAGCAAATTGAGGATCTTGCATCTTGATCGACAGTACATACGCACAGCGATCAAAAATATCATCACCCGTTAACTTCACTCCGCGTGGCAGCAAGTTGCGGAATTCACAAAACTCACGCATGGCATCAAGTAAGCCTTGGCGTAAACCATTAACGTGAGTACCACCTTGAGCCGTTGGGATCAGGTTAACGTAACTTTCAGTAATTAAATCGCCACCTTCTGGTAACCAAATAATCGCCCAATTAGCTGCTTCGGTTTGCGCAATAAATTCACCAGTGAAAGGCTCTTCAGGCAACGCAGGGAAGCCTTTCACCCCTTCGACTAGGTAATCTTTCAGGCCATCTTCATAGAGCCATTTATGAGTTTTATCATTCACTTTATCGATAAACTCAATTTCAAGACCTGGGCATAACACAGCTTTCGCTCGTAAGTTATTCACTAAACGGCTAACAGAGAAATTACCGGAATCAAAATACGAAGCATCTGGCCAGAAATGAACACTGGTTCCAGTATTACGACGACCACAAGTACCTGTAACTTCAAGTTCAGAGACTTTATTACCGTTTTCAAATGCGATTTCATACACTTGAGCATCACGTTTAATGGTCACTTCTACCCGTTTGGATAAGGCATTCACTACAGAGATACCTACCCCGTGTAAACCGCCTGAGAATTGGTAGTTTTTATTTGAGAACTTACCACCAGCATGCAATTTACAGAAAATCAGCTCCACTCCTGAAATTTTCTCTTCTGGGTGGATATCAACTGGCATGCCTCGACCATCATCAGTCACTTCGATCGATTGATCAGCATGGAGCGTCACTTGCACTTTAGATGCATGACCAGCTAAGGCTTCATCGACACTGTTATCTATAACTTCTTGCGCCAGATGGTTTGGACGTACGGTATCGGTATACATCCCCGGGCGACGGCGAACCGGCTCGAGTCCATTTAGGACCTCAATCGCACCAGCATTATATTGTTCAGTCATAATAAAAAGATATTCTCAAAAAAGATGGTAGCCATTTTGGCATACGAACGATGTCACATGGTATTGATTGGAAATATACTCTGTATCCCCACATACAATGTCAAGTTAAGCCACAAAGCCAAATTTAGACACAAAGAAAGAAAGGATTCTATAGTTATCCCCAAACAACCTCAAGATACGAGTGTCACACGGTAAGGGCAAACACACTATAGTTGCAAAAACTCAATAATTTGTTGTGGGTAGCGTTCAAAATCCACAAAGCTATGATCACCACCGACTTCAACAGTTGAACGACTATGCTGATATTTTTCTACCGCTTGGCGATAATCGAGCACTTCATCGCCTTCTTGCTGTAACAACCAAAAATCTTGTGGCGTTCTAAGGCTTGCTACTTCAAGTGCTTTAAGTTCTAAAATATGTTTTTGTTCTAATACGTAATGTTGTTGAGTGTAAGGGTTGGTTTGTTGGCCAAGGAAATTTACTAGTAACTCATAAGGACGAACCGCTGGATTGACCACGACCGCTCGACAACCATATTTATCATTAAGCCAAGTGGATAAGTAACCACCTAGTGAGCTACCAACTAAACCAATATTATAATCTCGCTGATGGTTACTCACAAAAGCATCGATGTAGTCGGCAGCACGTTTAGGAAAATGAGGAAGTTGTGGGATTTCGAGCTTAATATCAGGGCGATGTTGCTGACAATATTGGCGAATAACATTGGCTTTATGGGAGCCGGGAGAGCTATTAAAGCCATGTAAATACAGCAACATTGAAGGTTTAGACACGATACACTCCTCAGTTATTGATTGAGGTCCCATTGTACACTTATGTACAGTTAAATAATATTAAGGGGATCGTTAATATCCTTGCGCTTCAAAGTTTGGTAAGAACTCCTCTCCCTCTAACCGATACACTTTAGTATCAAGCTGACCGTTGGCCTTTAAAATCAAAGAACGCCATCCTGGAGCCACTTTATCAAGAGCGAAATCATTCGATTGTGGTTTAAATTGGATGCAAGTCGATGGACTCGTCAGCACCTCTACACCTTGATGAACTTGATGGAAATCTTGATGAACATGACCGCATAATACCGCTTTCACATAATTGAACGGCTCTAGTATTTTCCAGAACGCATCACTGTTATGTAAGCAGTGCTGATCAAGCCACTGGCTACCAACCAATAATGGATGGTGATGTAATAATACTAGGCTAAAGCGATCAGGGTATTCCGATAGGCAATCCGATAGATATTGCAGTTGCTGCTCAGTCAAAAATCCATGTGGACTTCCTTCTGCTTGGCTATCTAGTAAAATAACTTGCCAATACTTGCCAACCAGCAGATGCGTATCTTGTTGAATTTGGGTAGAAGGATAAACACTTTTCATGCTTGGCTGGTAATCGTGATTGCCCGGCAACCAATAACAAGGCTTCTTCAAAGGAGCAATACATTGCTCAAAATTGGCATAAGAAGCGTCCGTATGATCTTGTGATACATCCCCAGTCATAATCAAAGCATCATAATCGAGTGCTTGATTTTCAATATCAGCAACCACAGCAGAAAAGCTACTTAAGGTATTAACACCAAGCAACTCCCCTTCGTCCTCGGCAAAAAGGTGGGTATCAGTAATTTGAACCAAGGTTATATCGTCACGATCTGATTCAATATAGTTTGGTTCAATCATATTAGAAGAATCTTTTTTCAAGGCTGCTAACTCAAATATACAAGGGTTGAAATTAATAAATTGGGGCGCGGCTAATTCCGTGCCTTAAACAAAAGCTTAACCACTCACCAAGGAATTGGTTTACTTGGAACTTTTCATCTTTTTGCATCATTTTTTTATTAGGATAATCATAACGTGCTTCTACCCGAGAAATCTGCTCACTAGCACACACTTCCGCAACTCGGGCATCATGATATAAGCGAACTTGCATACGTGGCAGTGGGAATACTGGACGAGCATCACATTGACAAACATCCACTAATGTCGTGTAACGGGTGATCTCTTTAACTTCTAATTGATAAGCCATTTGCGAAACTTGATACGAACGCGTATCTCCTACCGTAGGCTCAAACGGCAGTAAAGAATTCATTTTGGCATAATTGGTTTCATACACTCGCATTAAACCTGCCAGATCAACATGATACGCTTTTTGCATTAATAACCTTAGTAACCTTTTTTAGAATATTTTTAGTCATCAAAATATTAAGATAGTTCATCGACTATAGGAGCCTTTTATTCACTCCAACGAAGCTTGAGCTTTTGATGATTTAACTCTAACCATAGTAGAGCAATGATAGTGGCACCATTTTCAATCACACCAGATTCGACCAGCTGATAAGCTTTCTCACGACTCATTACGTGCACTTGAATATCTTCACCCTCGTCATCAACCCCGTGAACACCAGACGCTAAATTGGCATCTACTTGACCAATAAACACATCTAAAGTTTCAGAGCAGCCGCCAGATGAAGGATAATAGTGGCTAATATGCTCTATCTCTCCGATTTCAATGCCCGCTTCTTCTTTGGCTTCACGCCGAACAACTTGCTCTAGTGGCTCATCCTTATCATTGATACCAGCAATAATTTCTAGCTGCCAAGGTGATGAGTGCTCTAGTGCACCAACTCGAACTTGCTCGATTAACACCACTTGGTCACGCTTAGTATCATAAGCTAGTAAAGCAGCAGCATGCCCTCGCTCAAACATTTCACGAACAACCGGCTGGCTCCAGCCACCAGCGAATAAACGGTGCGTAAAAGTGTATTTCACTACTTTAAAAAAACCATTAAATACAGTTTCCTTGCTCTCAATTTGAACGTCACTAGGCTGAAAAAGCGACTTAAATGGTTTAAAGTTCATCGTGAAACTCCTTTTTATCGGCTCAGTGATCTAATCACGATAGTAATCAATCAACAAGCGTTGTTATAAATTTATTTGATAAACATTGAGTTTTTTTTAATTTTCACTTAATTTATTATCCAAATGGATAGTAAGTGGTAAAATAGTGTAAAAGTTTGCATAACATTCTAGTTACTTAGGTTACAATCTAAGCCATGTTGTCTATTAATTTTATAAGCGGGAAAAGAACCATGAAAAAACTGCTTCCACTTATCATTGGCCTGACTTTAGGTGGCGTTCACCTTGCACACGCTGATGATCTGGCAGAGATTTATAATCAAGCAAAAGAAAATGATCCTCAATTATTACGTTCAAAAGCTGATCGTGACGCCTCTTTTGAAGCGATCGAATCAAGCCGCGGTGACCTTTTACCTCAAATTAATTTGACTGCGGGTTACAATATCAATCGTAATATTAATAACCACACCGGCTCTCACTCTGTATCAGGCTTATCAGCAAGTTCACCGACGGAACAAAATGCCTTCACAGCAGGCGTGGATTTCTCTCAAGAATTATATCGTCGTGACAGCTGGGTTAATTTAGATATTGCAGAGCAAAATGCTCGCCAACAAGATTCAGCATACGCAGCAGAGCAACAAGCAATGATCTTGCGTGTTTCTCAAGCTTACTTTGACGTATTACAAGCACAAGATAACCTAACCTTTATCCAAGCGGAAAAGAAAGCGGTAGGCCGTCAACTTGAACAGACCAAACAACGTTTTGAAGTAGGCCTATCTGCCATCACTGACGTACATGATGCGCAAGCGCAATACGATAGCGTATTGGCCGATGAAATCTTGGCAAAAAATAACGTAACGAATAGCTATGAAGCGCTACGTGAGATCACCGGACAAGATCACAAAGATCTAAGCGTATTGGATACCAAACGTTTCTCTGCCAATGTGCCACAAACTAACCAAAATACATTGGTTGATGAAGCTCAACAGAAAAACTTAGATCTATTAACGGCTCGTATTGCTCAAGACATTGCCAAAAGCAACATATCTTTAGCCCAGTCAGGCTACACACCATCACTGACATTAGATGGTGGTTATCAATATTCTGATATTGATGAACATAATGACCACACAGCATCAAGAAACTACACCAGTAACGATTACAACATCGGTGTGAATTTAGTGGTTCCACTGTATCAAGGTGGCTCAACTAGCGCCGACGTGAAAACTGCGCAATACCAATACGTATCAGCAAGTCAGCAACTAGAAGCGACTTACCGTAACGTAGTGAAAAATGTTCGTGCATACTACAACAACATTAATGCTTCGATTGGTTCAATCCGTGCTTACGAGCAGTCTGTGGTTTCAGCTAAGTCAGCTTTAGAAGCGACGGAAGCAGGCTATGAAGTTGGTACTCGTACTATCGTTGATGTGCTAGATGCAACACGTCGTCTATATGATGCAAACCGTCAACTTTCTGACGCTCGTTACAGCTATGTAATCAGTGTGCTTCAACTAAAACAAGCGGTAGGTACATTGAGCGAGCAAGATATTCTGGATATCAATGCAGGTCTTAAACGTCCATCATAATACCAATCAAATTAATTAGGTGACCAGAAATTGCGTAGAAAAAAGCTTCGAAAACAAGGCATAAATTTTGAGTAAGTAGTTGCTCTACAACCAAAATTTATAACACAGTTATCGAAGCTTTTAGCAAGCAAAAATGATCAAATAATTAATGCGATTGGTATAAACTCTGATCTGACAACAATCAGAGCTTTTTGATTCTCGCTTAAATAAAAACGCCACTTCAAGTTGAAGTGGCGTTTTTGTATCTCTTATTTGTTGCTAAAAGTAGAAAAAATTAACCTTTACCACCTTTAATTGCATTAATAATCTCTGAAGTTGAGCAACCATCTTCAAAATTTAATACTTTCACTTCACCACCATCAGCGATCACTTCTTCACCACCAGCAATCTCTTCCGGCTTATAATCGCCGCCTTTTACAAGAATACTTGGTAGTACTTCTGAGATTAAGCGTTGTGGCGTATCTTCACTAAATGGTACAACCCAATCAACGGCACCAAGCCCCGCTAATACCGCCATACGACGGTCAGTTGGATTGACCGGACGACCAGGTCCTTTTAGACGTTTAACTGACTCATCGGTATTCACCGCAACGATTAACTTATCGCCAAGTTCTGCGGCATGATTTAAATATGACACATGACCCGCATGCAAAATATCAAAGCAACCATTGGTCATTACAACTTTCTCACCACGAGCACGTGCGCGTTTCACAGCTTCAATCAGCGCTGATTCACTAATCACACCAAAATCGGTATCTTTACTACCATGAATCGCCTCTGCTAATTCAATGGTTGATAGTGTTGAAGTGCCAAGTTTACCAACGACAACACCAGCAGCTGCATTGGCTAATGCACAAGCTTCTTTTAAATCTTTGCCTGCAGCAACCGAAGCGGCTAATACTGAAATAACCGTATCACCAGCGCCCGTCACATCAAACACTTCTTGCGCTTGAGTTGGCAGGTGGAATGGTTCTTCACCACGACGAAGAAGCGTCATACCGTGCTCACTACGAGTCACCAAAAGCGCTTCGAAATCAAACTCTTCAATAAGCGCTAAGCCTTTTTCTACTAAGTCTTGTTCATTCTTTGTTTTGCCGACTACCAGTTCAAACTCAGATAAGTTTGGTGTTAATAGTGTTGCGCCACGGTAACGTTCAAAGTCCGCACCTTTAGGGTCAATAAAAACTGGAACATTCGCGGCTTTCGCTTGTTTAATCATGGTTTGCACATCATCTAATGCACCTTTACCATAATCAGACAAGATCAGTGATTTTACTTGGGGTAGATATTGCGCCATACGCTCAAGTATTGGCTGAGAATCAACCTCTTCAAAGCTATCTTCAAAATCTAAACGAATCAATTGCTGGCCACGGCTCATCACTCGTAACTTAGTAATCGTCGGTAAATTCGGTACTGTGACAAAATCACAAGTAACATTTAATGACGATAGCTTTTGATTTAACACCTGGGCGGGCTCATCTTCACCAGTTAAACCAACTAATTTTGCATTACCACCTAATGCCGCGATATTCATTGCAACGTTTGCTGCACCACCCGGTCTTTCTTCATTATTTTCAATTTTAACTACCGGTACAGGTGCTTCAGGCGAAATACGACCTGTTGGGCCATACCAGTAACGGTCTAGCATCACATCACCAATGATCAATACACCAGATTGGGCATAATCGGGCAAAATAGGTTTCATACTGTTCTCCATGCTTAATGGTCTTAGCTATTACCCGCCATTAAGACAAAATTAACTTTATTATGTCGATAATATCACAGGCTTATATGCCCAAGTAACTCAAGTTGCATATTTCATTCACTGAGCTTACTTCAGTGAGTGTGCTGAGCAAACCAATGTTGCCAATGAGCTATCACACACTCTCTTTGCTCAATAAAAAGCGAATCATCAACATCTGCATCTAAGTTTAGCAAGTTTCTATGATGTGTCTCATTACGCAAGCAAGTATAAGCTTCCGTCAGTTGTTGACTGTCCTCCTCACTCATTAGTCCTTGCTCAAAGGCTTTCTCTAAAATACGCACATTATCCGACCATTGCGTTAAAGGCGAATAAGTGTGGCTATGCTGTAACACTAAATACTGCACTAAAAACTCAATATCGGTAATGCCCCCTTTATCTTGCTTAAGCATAAAGCGCCCCGGTTTCTTGGCACTTAAGTGCTCACGCATTTTTTCTCGCATATCGGTAACTTCTTGACGTAATTTATTATTATCTCGCGGTTGCGTGAGCACGTTATGTCTAATTCGGCTAAAGCTTTCTGCTAATAGAGAATCACCATAAATCATCCTAGCTCGTACCAATGCTTGATGTTCCCAAGTCCAAGCTTGTTGTAATTGATACTCTTCGAAGGTTTCTGTAGCACAAGCCAACAAGCCTGAAGCGCCAGATGGACGTAAGCGGGTATCCATTTCATATAAAATTCCCGATGGCGTTCTTACGGAAAAAATATGCACAATTCGTTGCGCTAACCTTAAGTAAAACTGACGACCATCAATTTCTTTTTGTCCTGTGGTATAGACGTTAGTTGGGCAGTCATGCAAAAACACGACATCAAGATCTGAGTTGTAACCCAGCTCCCAGCCGCCAACTTTGCCATAACCAATGACCGCAAAGCCTCGTCCTTCTCTATCGGCTAAATGGCTCGGCTCACCGTATTTTTCTGTCAATTGCAACCATGCTTGCTGTACTACTGCATCAACAATCGCTTCAGCCAAGTAAGTTAAGTGATCACTTACTTTCATCACAGGAAGCACTCCCGCTATATCAGCAGCAGCAATTCGCAAAATGCAAATCTGCTTAAATTGACGCAACGCTTCCATTTGCTGTTCCATATCATCTTCTGGAATGCGCGCTAGAAAATCTCGTAATTCAGAACGATATTGATGCAACTCAATCGGGTTATACAGTTGCTGAGGATCGATTAACTCATCGAGCAAAATAGGATAACGGCCTAGCTTTTCCGAAATCATCGGACTTGCGGTACATAAGCGCACGAGTTGCTTTAACGCACCAGGATGTTCTTCCAACAATTCTAGATAGGTGGTTCGAGTAACTATTCGGTTAAGTAGATGCAATACTCTCGCCAAACCAAACTGGGCATCTTTATGTGTTAAAACGGCTTCAAAGACTTTAGGCATTAAGCGAACAAGCACTTCACGTCCACGTGGGCCAAGCGTCTTTTTAGCTAAATCTTGCTTAAAACGCACGATCACTTCGGCTAAAGACGCGGCATGCTCTGAGCCGACATCTTGCTGTAAGATCGTTTCTAACACATCGACTTCACTGGCCATATCCCACATTTCAACAAGGTGTGGCGCAACTGAATCCTCTGATTCCTCTTCCTCTCCAATCAGATCAATAAAGATCTGGTGAACATTTTGCATATGTTGGAAGGTCATTTGCATTAATTGATCCCAGTCAGACGTCGACATAGCAAAGGCTAGCCGCTGCTGATCAAGCTCATCATCAGGCAAGGTTTGGGTTTGTTTATCACCAATCGCCTGCAATAAATTTTCAAGGCGACGTAGAAATAGATAGGATTCAATTAAGGTTGCCACTTCATGTGACTCAAGCAAACCAAGCTCATCAATCGCCGTTAAGGTTTCTAGCAAACCACGTCCTTGTAAGCTAGGCTCTCTCCCACCACGAATCAACTGAAAAACCTGAACGATAAACTCAATTTCACGAATCCCTCCCGCGCCAAGCTTAATGTTATTGCTCAAACCACGACGACGAACTTCTGCGCTTATCATCGACTTCATTCGGCGCAGAGATTGGATCGCACTAAAATCAATATAACGGCGGAATACAAACGGTCTGAGCATCTGACGAAGTTCCTGGTATTGAGGATACATTTCACATCCCATCACGCGAGCTTTCACCATCGCATAACGTTCCCAATCTCGCCCTTGTTCTTGGTAATAATCTTCTAGTGCTGCGTAACTCATCACCAATGGACCACTTTCCCCAAATGGACGTAATCGCATATCGACTCGATAACAAAAACCATCAAACGTGGTTTGATCAAGCGCTTTGATCACTCGTTGGCCTAGACGAGTAAAAAACTGAGCATTATCTAAAGTGCGACGCTTACCTTGAGTCTCGCCATTTTCTGGGTAGGTAAAAATCAAATCAATATCAGAAGAAAAGTTCAACTCCCCACCGCCGAGTTTTCCCATACCAATAATCAACATAGGCTGGGCTTCCCCTTGCGCATTGCATGGTGTTCCCCACTCTTCACAACATGCTTTGTATTGCCATTGATAAGCTTCAACAATCATTGCCTCCGCCAACATAGACAAGTGTTGTAGGCTCGTTTCTAGAGGCCATTGTTGTAAAAAATCACGCCAAGCAATGATCACCATCTCTTGACGGCGGAATAATCTTAGTTGATGCAAAAACTCGATTTCATTGGCACATTGCTCCAACCGTTGTTGCAACTCTTGGCGATAACTATCAGCACGTTTTTGTACTTTAAGTAGTTGAGGCAATTGTTCGAGTAACGTCTCATCGCTCATCAGTGATTCATTAATAAAATCGCTTAGACCTAAAACAGTTTCGAGTTGCTGCTTTTCGTCTTGTGACCAATCTTCTAAGCTATTTGAATGACGCTCAAGCAATGTAGTGAATGCAGAATCAGAAAGGGCTTGTAGCGCAGCAGGCAAACTCATAGAAACTCCTTGTTTCATTAATAGACCATTATATTGGTCGTTTATCTTGTGCATGATAAAGTGCAGATACTTTGTTTTATTCTACGTTAGAAATCAATTAATAAGGAAACACCATGCTTAAGGTGCATAATGGCTCCGATTTTAAACCAATGAGCTTAATGTCATTATTGCTTTCGTTTATCTCAGTTGGCATTGTCATTTATTTGCTCCTGTTTCTAGTCGACCAAGAAACTCGCCATACCTTATTAGGAATAGATACCGCTATTTGTGTTCTCTTTTTACTGCAACTAACCATTGATTGCTGCCGCTCGGAACACAAATTAGACTATTTAAAATCCCATTGGCTGGATATCATCGCCAGTATTCCTTTCATTGAAATTCTTCGTATTGCTCGGATCTGGCATATTGTCAGAATGTTATCTCTATTCCGATATAGCACCTCTTTTATTAAGCAAGTGAAACAGAACCGTAAAGAGGCAACCTTAGCGACTATCTTCACTTTATTGATCATTTTAGTCTGCAGTAGTTCTATTTTTATGTTGATGTTTGAACGTGATGCGATTAATAGCAACATTCATACTGCTGGAGATGCCTTATGGTGGAGTTTAGTCACAATATCTACCGTTGGTTATGGGGATTATTATCCTGTTACCTTTGGTGGCAAAGTGCTAGCCACCGCAATGATTATCTGTGGGGTGGGGATATTCGGTATGATTTCTGGTTTGATCACATCCATCTTAACTTTACCGGTAAAAACCGAAGCGGAAGATAATCATGTGCTGCAGCAATTGCTGTCTCAGCAACAAACTATGCTCGACAAAATAGAACATTTAGAGCAACAGCTACAACAGAAGAGTCGTGATCAATAACTTCAATCACTTATACCCAAGTGACCTCAAGATGCAGAATTCAGAACTATCATCCAAGTCTTTAGACAAGGAAGATTTATGCGGAATGTAAGCACCTTTCAAGTAAATCTGACACAGGCTAAGGGCTTGGATGAAGCTCCCGAAGGGCAAGTTAAAACAAGCTTTATGCTGCGTTAAATTGAACAGGGATAGAATGACTATGATCATATTCAATTTGCCTTGCCTAAAACTTGTTTTATTCTTGCTGAAACTCGCATCTTGAGGTTACTTGGGTATAAATAGTAAACAAATAGAGATAACAAAGGGATCGAAAGATCCCTTTGTTATTTATAGGCAAATCAACGCTTAATTATAGCGATGCCAATAAGGAGCAGCTTCAATACAACGAGCACGAGTTTGCTCCATGGCGTGCAAGATCGACATTTCTTGACGCCTTATCCAACGCTCTAACTGTTCTTGATCGGATTCTTCAAGCTCGGGCAATAGCTGTTGTAATGGTTCTAAGGTCAATAAATCATCAATACCTTCCAGTAAGTCTACCCAAGGCAAGCGAAATTGTGTTCTCAGTTCTAAATCGAACAAGTAAGCGAAAGCCAATCCAGTAAATAAGTTACGTCTTAAGCGAGATTGTTGGTCGATATAGTCTTGACGCGATAACTCCCGCTCGACTGGGAAGACTTCGATTAACTCAGCCCAACTGCGATCCAGTTGCTTCATCGCAAAAGGTTTAACGTCTTGCGCCATTTTTTCACGCGCTTTGTCGTCTAAAAATGGCTGCCAGCCTTTCGATAAAATCCAACGGCTTAAATCTAGCAACACTGCAGTATAACGAGCAGATTCAAATAACTTTAAAATCAACTCTGAACTAGGCAAGGCTTCTTTTTGTTCATTGAGTACCGCGACAAGTTGCTTTTGACAATCCAGCTTACGTAAGGTGTAACCTTTATCTTCGGTTAAGTCCTCTAAATATTGAGAAGCTTTTAACCAAGATAACTCTTCTTCTAACCATTTGAATTCTTGACGTAATAAAGCACTAGCACGACGAGGGATGATCCCACCATAAACCGCGAACAACTGGCGAATAAAGTGAATCGCATAATCTATTTGTTCTAATGCCTCTACCGTTTGTTGCTCGCAGTAGATTTGCTCATGATAATGCCAATGTGACAAACCATGCTCCAGTGATTGAACAAAACATTCTTCAACGCTGAATTTAGGATCAGTTTCAATTAAAGCGAAATCTAACACCGGATCAGATACATAGTTTTGTGCCAAACGATAGCCACGAGCTGCTTTACTTAAATTGCCTAAACGCATGCCACCTTGGTCGGATAAAAGACGCGCTAAAGTAAACAAAGATTCGGTTTGCCCTGACTTAAGCTCTAACTCTACTTCACAAATCGGCGATTGTTGCTCACCGGCAACGACGACACCTTGATCGAAAGCCACTTCTATTTGGCTTCCATCTGGCATACTCAATAACCATTGCTCTCTTTCAAAATTAGTTGCGAAGAGTGGGACAATTTGCTGTTGTAATACTGATACATCGCGCCCTTCAGGCCAAATATCATCTGGGTGAAGTAATAGGTTTGGCTCATTACTAGAATGTTCAGCATTGTATTCTGGGCGCTGATGTAATCCTGCTACCACTCGACCAGAAGTTTTCACTGTTTGAACGTACACACCATCGCTTTGACGAATCCGTAAACCGATATCATGGTCGCGTAACCAAGAATCGGCGGTATCAAAATAAATATTGCCAAGTTCTTTGCAGCTATGCTGAAGGACTTTAGCCTCGGAAATTTTTTGCTTTAATATATCGGAGAAATCAGGTGAAACAAAAAACTTAAGTTCTATCTCGGTTTCCATAATGATACCTATTATTAGGGTCTGTTGACCTTAGCTACCCAGAAAGGATATTGCGGAATTGAATAGTGAGCAAGAGAGAAATATATACCCAAGTAACTTCAACATGTAAATTTCTGCATATTGAGGTTACTTGAATGCCAATCACAAAAATATGATCTGCAGATAACATGATCTAAAATAGTATTAATGCTTTTCAGATTAAGTTAACATGCGCGACTTTATAGCACAGTCCAGTATTTGAGCTAAAGTTAAGCCAAATGTCCCATGGGTTATATTTTTTTGTAGGTTGAATAACCATGCCAGTAAATACAATAATGGGGTTATTTGCAAAGTCCCCTATTAAGCCTTTGCAAGAACATGTTGTATGTGTGAACGAATGCTGTTCTCACCTGATCCCTTTCTTTGAAACTTGCGCCAAAGGCGACTGGGAAGAAGCGAATAACATTCGTGAAAACATCTCCCGTCTAGAGCGTGAAGCTGACGTATTGAAGCGTGAGATTCGTCTCAAACTTCCACGTGGTCTTTTCATGCCGGTAGATCGTACCGACATGCTTGAACTCCTCACTCAACAAGACAAGCTTGCTAACCTTGCTAAAGATATCGCGGGTCGCGTTATTGGACGCCAGTTGGAAATCCCAACACAAATGCAAGAAGCTTTCCTAGCTTATGTCTCTCGCTGCCTTGACGCCGCTAGTCAAGCTCAAGAAGTTATTCATGAATTAGATGAACTACTTGAAACGGGTTTTAAAGGCCGTGAAGTAACATTAGTTGCTGAAATGATTAACCAATTAGATGAAATTGAAGATGACACTGACACAATGCAAATTGAGCTTCGTCAGCAGTTAATGGCAATTGAATCTAAATACAACCCAATCGATATTGTATTCCTATACAAGATCCTTGAATGGGTTGGTGGTATTGCCGATCAAGCACAACGTGTGGGTGCTCGCTTGGAAGTCATGCTGTCTCGTTCTTAACGTTCGACACAGCTACAATAAACAAAACAGTAAAAAATAACTGATGCGGTAAGTGCAGGGTGTGATTCCCTGCGCCAAACTTACCCGAATTGTTATCTCAAAAACTAGGTATTACGATGGATATCCTCGCAAACTACGGCACTATTTTAATTTTAGTTGCAGCGTTCTTTGGTTTCCTAATGGCTGTTGGTATTGGTGCAAATGATGTTGCCAATGCAATGGGTACTTCTGTTGGCTCTAAAGCGCTAACAGTAAAGCAAGCAATTGTTATTGCTATGATTTTCGAGTTTGCTGGTGCTTATCTAGCAGGCGGAGAAGTAACTGACACCATTCGTAAAGGGGTGATTGATACCTCATACTACACCGCCCAACCGGACGTTTTAGTATACGGTATGATGTCGGCACTACTTGCAGCGGGTACATGGCTACTTTTAGCGTCATATATGGGCTGGCCGGTATCAACTACGCACTCGATCATCGGTGCGATCATTGGTTTTGCTTGTGTTTCAGTAGGTACAGAAGGTGTCGACTGGCATTCAGTACAAGGTATCGTGGGTAGCTGGATTGTCACGCCCTTTATCGCTGGTATATTTGCCTATGGTATATTTGTCAGTGCACAACGGCTAATTTTCGACACTGAAAACCCAGTGCACAATGCTAAACGATTTGTGCCTGTTTACATGTTTATTACCACTATGGTGATTGCTCTAGTTACCATTAAGAAAGGCTTAAAGCACATTGGTCTACACCTAACTCATAGTGAAGCTTGGATGTATTCAGCGCTGGTTTCTGCCATTGTCATGGTATGTGGTTACATTTATATCAATAGAAAATTTGCCAACCAAAAAGAAGATCACAGCTTTGCCGGTGTTGAGAGCATCTTTAGCGTATTAATGGTTATCACTGCGTGTGCGATGGCATTTGCTCATGGTTCAAACGATGTTGCTAATGCTATCGGCCCACTGTCAGCCGTCGTGTCTACTGTTGAGCATATGGGACAGTTAGCCGAAAAAAGTACTATTGCATGGTGGATTCTACCATTGGGTGGTATTGGTATTGTCGTTGGTCTAGCAACTATGGGTCATAAAGTAATGGCAACCGTCGGTACTGGTATCACTGAACTAACTCCTAGCCGTGGTTTTGCAGCTCAGCTTGCAACAGCAACTACCGTGGTATTAGCATCAGGTACAGGCTTGCCAATCTCAACCACGCAAACCTTAGTTGGCGCAGTATTAGGTGTTGGCTTTGCTCGTGGTATCGCTGCATTGAACCTTGGTGTTGTACGTAATATTGTAGCATCTTGGATCATTACCCTACCTGCTGGTGCGGTACTTTCAATTGTGTTCTTCTACGCAATTCAAGGCGTCTTCGCATAGTGCAATCAAGCTATCATCGTAGGCATTCTGTCATAGCTATGTCATAATTTTTACGACAAGGTAAAAAGAGGGAGCGAAAGCTCCCTCTTTTGTTGCACCTCAAGCTGAAACTTCTTACTATTCGATAGGCTTATCGTTTATATCTGCACAGTGATGGGGATACTAAAGGTACCTGTTTTTGAACAGGCTAATGAACCGGCCAATTGCTGTTCATCTCCTTTAAATTTATACCAATGAAAAAGCTTTATTCAAATCAAAAGCTTTATATCAATTAAAAGGGACCAAATGTGAAAAAGCTTCTTTGCTTAGTATTATTGGCATGTTTTTTTGCTCCAATGACATACGCACGTGACTTCTACATTTCAGACAAACTTTTTACTTATGTGCACTCAGGCCCAAGTAATGACTACCGTATTATTGGTAGTGTTGATGCTGGCGAAGTGATTAAAGTACTAGGTCGCAACAATTCAACTAACTTTACGCAAATCTTAGACAGCAATGGTCGTAAAGGCTGGGTTGAAAGCAAGTATGTGACTCAAGATGTCAGTATGGCAGTTCGCATGCCTAAACTTGAAAAAGAATTAGCCACGGTAAAAGATCAGCTAAGTAAAGCTCGTGAAACGGCAGATACTGAAAAAGCTGGCCTAGTCAGCTCTCTAGAGTTAAACAAAAAGCAAATTACTGACCTAGAAACTAACTACCGCGAAATAAACCAGCAACTTATTGACTCTCAAGAAGAGGTCCGCTCATTACGTGCAAGAATTGATACTCAAAAAGATGACTTACTACTTCGTTACTTCATGTATGGCGGTGGCGTTGCCGGTTTAGGTCTATTGTTTGGTTTAATTTTGCCACACATCATCCCTCGCCGTAAGAAAAACCCAGGTGGTTGGGCTTAAGCTCCTACTGCTCTAAGCATAGAATCTTAGTTACGGTTATGTAATAGATAAAAAAGTGCGCCTACCAAGGGCGCACTTTTTGTATCAATCTATTTTAATACCAGTTCCAGTAAATAGATGGTCTAAATTAGCGTAGAGAAAAAGCTTGATAACAAGGCATAAAATTTCTGTTAGTAGTGGTTCTACAGACAAATTTTATAACGAAGTTAGCGAGTTTTTTAACAAGCTAATATGATCAGTTATTTGTTGGAATTGGTATAATATCGTATCTTCGAAGTTACTTAACTCCTGATTCATCTTCCATTTGTGCATTATCGACAATATGATTTTCGCCAATATCTTTAGGAAGTACGAGGTTAAGAATAATCGCCACGATACCGCATAAACTCACACCTTGTAGACTAAATTCACCAACACCGAATGCCATACCACCAATACCAAAGACTAACGTTACCGCCACAATCACTAGGTTACGAGACTTATGTAAATCAACTTGGTTTTTAATCAAGGTATTCAAGCCAACTACGGCAATCGAACCAAATAATAAAATCATAATGCCGCCCATTACTGGCACCGGAATGGTTTGCAGTACAGCACCTAACTTACCAACAAACGCCAATATCAGAGCTGTCACCGCCGCCCATGTCATAATCACAGGGTTAAACGCCTTAGTGAGCATTACCGCTCCAGTTACTTCTGAGTAAGTTGTATTGGGTGGTGCGCCAAACATAGCAGCAGCCATCGTTGCCACTCCGTCGCCAGCCATAGTGCGGTGCAATCCAGGTTTTTTCAGGTAGTTTTTCCCTGTCACATTGGAAATCGCTAAAATATCACCTACGTGCTCAACCGCTGGCGCAATTGCAACCGGGATCATAAATAGTACTGCATTGATATTAAATTCAGGGAAGGTAAAGTTGGGAACCGCCAACCAAGCCGCTTGCTCAACTGGTGAAAAATCTACTACACCAAAGAATAAGCTCACAATATAACCAGAAACAATACCACCGAGAATAGGCACTAACTTAAAGAAGCCCTTCCCCATCACACTTAAAATAATGGTCACAATCAAAGAAATGGCAGAAATCCATAACGCAGAATCATGAGCGACAATTTGAATACCACCATCACCACTTTTACCTAGCGCCATATTCACTGCCGCAGGTGCCAGTCCTAGACCGATAACCATGATCACTGGGCCAACGACTACTGGTGGTAATAACTTATGGATGAAGCCACTGCCACGCACTTTAATCACCGCACCTAATATCACATACACAGCACCGGCGGTCATCAAGCCACCTAAAGTACTAGCGACCCCCCATGCTTGAATGCCATACATAATAGGGGCAATAAAAGCGAAAGAAGAGGCAAGAAAAATGGGAACGCTTCGCTTAGTAATCACTTGGAAGATAAGAGTACCGATACCGGCACCAAATAACGCGACACTTGGGTCTAACCCAGTTAAGAGAGGAACTAAAACCAGTGCACCAAATGCTACGAATAACATTTGGGCACCTTGTAAAATCTGAAACATAACACCCTACCTGCTTTATCCTGATAAAAAACCGCAGGGATTCTACCATTAAAAAGAACAATATTTTTAATGGCCGCACCTATTTCGTAAATTACTTCATTTGATCGGTCGACTTAAATCAACTTTCTATGATTGGCGCGATGAAGAACTTTAAGTTCCGATCTGGTGTATAAGTGATGGCATCATCAGTAAAGATGATTAACTTTTTTAACCTAAAACATAATTTTTTCGCATCTGATACCAGTTTCACGAGATCTACTTTCAAATTCGTAGCCTAGCCTTGCCACTCATACAAAGCTGGAATTTGCAGTTGCTGATTATCAAATGTCACAATCAAACTACCAGGTAGTATTTGATCCAACTTGACCAATTTATTGATCACCCACTCCCCTTCATGCACATTATTTCCGTTTACTTTAATCCAGCGACTTTGAGATTGAGAAGAGTACATATGAGTTTCAAAATTCATTTTGGGTAAGCGACCTCGATAATCACTTTCATGCCCCACCAAGTTAATGGCATTTTGTGGCTTAATAGGCATCGAAGTAGTTTTCGTTTGAGATGCACTTTGAGTAGGGTGCTTTTTTAATGCCGATTGAAAACGCTGAGCAAGTTCAGGTGATAAGCCCGAAAGATCAAGGTTATCAACATTCCAATCTTGCTTTGATACATCGCTAACATTGACTTGATCCGTTTTAATACGTCGCCCTTCTGATGGAGAGTTATTTCGACTCGCGGTGGTTGACGGTTTAGGTCTTGCTGGTAAAGGTTTAGCGACCGGTTTAGGTAATGCCGTTAATTCAGTTAGTTCCGGGTAAGGTAACAACTTAGCTAATGGCTCACTGTTCTCAAGTATTACCGCTCGTTTTTGATTTGTTAAAGCATCAGTAGCTTCAAGTTGAGAGGGTTCAAGAGTCGCCGGATTAAAATGCAAATAAGTCATCACTGCCAATATCGCAATAACCGGTAACACTGCAAATAGCCCAACCAACCACCAGCGCGTCGTTTTGGTAACATTAAGGCGAGCTGGAGAGGAGAGATGAGGTTGTGATATTTGCGCTTGATAAGCCTGTTCTGATTGTTGGAGCGCTTTCATTACTTCAGACATTACTTATCCTCCGTGGCTAACGGTAAGATACTATCAACCACACTCGGCGCTTTGTTATTAACGTAGCTATCAAGCAACATCAACGTTCTTTTACCTGCGATACCATCAACATTAATGCCTTGCCACATTTGAAAGGCTTCCACTCTATTCTTCATACTTTGATCAAATTGATGACGTTCTTTCAGCGGCTCACCTAATACTTGAGACAATAAATTATTCAGTTTCTCGACTTCCGGCCCTTGAGAGCTTAATTTCAAAGTTTGGCCAGCCAACTCACTATGCCACAACAACTGAAATTCTCCGCTCCAATGTTGTTTCAGCCACTGCGTTGGAACTTCAACTCTTTTATCTGCGAGTAACAATTGCACCTTTTCATCAGACAATTTATATAAAATGGCGAAATAAGAATGGTATTGATCTTGTAGTGTCAGCATTGCTGGACGATTAATGACCGCCAGATCATTTAAAGTACCTGAATCTTGATAGCAGTATAAATTCGCGCGCTCCACTTGTTGGCAATTCGCTTCATCATTCGCCACCTTATATCCCCATAAGGCCATCAATGTTTTCATCGCGGAAATGGGGTTATAACTTTGGCGGATCAACGGCTCAACCAACTCAGCGATGTTGTTGTTTTGAGATGATAGATCATTGTTATTTGGGGCAGTTTGATTAACTTGTGCTGAGATTGGCTCGGCTACTGATTCAAAACTAGCACTCTCAAGCTTTTCGCTTACCATCCAGCTTGGAACCCAAAACCACGCTGTTGCCGCTAACAAACAACCCACCGACAAGCTTACGAAATAGGCTAACCAAGGTTGAGATTGAGTGGTCGATTCAGTTCCGCCATTTAACACTGGATTGGAACGGCCAATTGGGCATTGAAAGCTCATCACATCTTCACACGCTTTTTCTGCGACACTCAAAGAAATATGAGCCTCACCACCATAGTAGGCATACAACATGCATTTATCACAAACTAAGTTAATTAAGCGAGGTACGCCTTGGGTTTGTTTAGCTATCAACTTAATCGCTTTGGCAGTAAAAATATCATATTGCCCACCTGCCACTTGTAAGCGAAATTGAATATATTGCGAGACTTCATCGGTAGTTAAAGGCAGTAGGTGGTAGCGTCCGGTAATACGTTGTGCGAGTTGGCGTAACTCTTCAGTTTGCAGCTTATATTGCAACTCTGGCTGGCCAATTAATAGTACTCTAAGTAGCTTTTGACTTTCTGTTTCTAAGTTAGTCAATAATCGTAATTGCTCTAACACATCGGCGGATAAATGCTGAGCTTCATCAATCAAAAGTAGTGTTTTGATACCCTTACCATGGTTATCCAATAAGTATTGGTAGATCGCTTGGGTGAGTTGCTTAAGACTGGCAGATTGTTGGTAAGAAATAGAAAACTCATCACAAATTGCTTCTAACAAATCTGTACTGGTATAGGTTGGATTCAACAATAATCCGGTTTTAACATTCGATTCTAATACCGAAAGCAACGCTTTAGAAACGGTCGTTTTACCCGTGCCAACTTCACCAGTGAGTAAAGCAAAACCACCTCCGCCGCCTAAACCCGCTTGTAAATGATTCATCGCTTCCCGATGACGTGCACTCAGAAAAATATAGCGAGAGCTTGGAACAATCGTAAACGGTAGTTCTGATAAACCAAAAAAATCCTTGTACATGCACACTCTCAAACCAGAAAAAAGCTATCGGCCACTAAAATACATGATAAGTGACATTATTTATACTCACTGACCACTTCATCGTGGCGAAGTTCTAATTTATACCAATTCCGATAAATAAGTGGTCTGAATTAGCGCAGGAAAAAAGCTTGATAACAAGGCACAAAATTTCTGTTAGTAGTGGTTCTACATACAAATTTTATAACGCAGTTAGCGAGTTTTTTAACAAGCTAAGATGATCAGTTATTTGTTGGAATTGGTATTGTTGCTAAAATGCCGATCAATATGATGGTAAAAAAGGGTTTCGAGTGGAAATTTATCTGGTAGGCGGTGCAGTGCGTGACCAACTTCTTGGCATTCCAAGTTACGATAAAGATTGGATGGTGATTGGTAGTAGCCCACAAGAAATGTTGTCACAAGGCTTTCGTGCAGTAGGGCAAGATTTCCCAGTATTTCTTCATCCTAAAACTCAAGAAGAATACGCTCTGGCTCGTACTGAACGTAAATCAGGCCAAGGCTACACCGGTTTTGAATGCCATTACGCGCCCGACGTTACCCTAGAAGATGATTTAGCTCGCCGCGATCTAACAATTAATGCTATCGCGCAAAGCCCTGATGGTACATTACACGATCCTTACAACGGTGAGAAAGATCTACAAGATCGAATCCTGCGTCATGTCTCCCCCGCCTTTAGTGAAGATCCTCTACGTGTTCTACGTGTCGCAAGGTTTGCCGCTAAACTACACCCCTTTAGCTTTACTATCGCGCCAGAAACCATGCAATTAATGAAACAAATTGTTGATTCTGGTGAATTAAAATATTTAACCGCTGAACGTGTATGGCAAGAATGGCAGAAATCATTAAACACCGACTCCCCACAAGTTTTCCTAGAAATACTAAAACAATGCGGTGCACTAGCGGTGATTTTACCGGAAATCGATTCGTTATTTGGCGTCCCTCAACCTGAGCGCTGGCACCCTGAAATCGATACCGGCATTCATACTTTAATGGTGGCAAAACAAGCAGCTCAATTAAGCTCAGATATTGCAGTACGATTTGCCGCACAAGTACATGATCTAGGTAAAGCTATTACTCCTAAATCAGAATGGCCAAGCCACAAAATGCATTGCCATACTGGTCTAAAACTTATCAAACAACTTTGCCAACGCTTAACCGTTCCAAATGAATGCCGCGATTTAGCCCTCTTAGTTTGCCAACATCATTCTAATATCCACCGCACTATGGAACTCAAAGCCTCCACTGTACTCAAATTGCTCAACCAACTCGATGCTTGGCGTAAACCACAACGCTTTGAGCAAGTCTTATTATGCTGTCTGGCCGATCACCAAGGACGCTTAGGATTGGAATCTCAACCCTATCCACAAAAAAAACGCATGCTAGATTACTACCACTCAGCAGTGAGCATTGATGTTCAAGCCATTATCTCCCAAGGCATTACAGGGAAAGCTATCCGAGAGGAATTAGATAAGCAAAGAACCGCTGCAATTCAAGCAATGAAACTGCTCAAATAACTCCCTGTATTATCTATGGGAATCATCGTACAATGCGGCCAATTTTTTGCTTCGCCATATTGATGCGTAACATAAACCTGATCCGGTAAGTGATTTACCAGCGATACAATTTAACTAGGGATACACACTTCCAATGACCATTTTTGATTCCATTATCCTCGGAATAATCGAAGGTATTACTGAGTTTTTACCTATTTCATCGACTGGACACATGATTGTTGTCGGTGATTGGTTAGGCATTGCCAATACCGATACCAACCAAGCTTTTGAAGTCATCATTCAAGTAGCCGCTATTTTGGCCGTTATCGCTAACTATAAAGAAAAGTTTCATCCTAGATTCTTTGATCTTTGGGTGAAAGTCGCGGTGGCTTTCTTACCTATCGGTATCATTGGCTTTCTAATGAGTGATGTGGTGAAAGCGTTATTTAGTGTCACGGTAGTGGGAGTAATGTTTATCGTCGGCGGGATTATTTTCATCGCAGTAGAAAAATATTACCAAGAAGAATCCTGCCCAACCACCGATGTCAATGACGTCACTATGAAGCAAGCTATGTGGATTGGTTTTGCGCAGATATTTGCTTTGATTCCAGGTACTAGCCGTGCAGGCTCAACCATTATCGGCGCCATGCTCGTCGGATTGAATCGTAAAACCTGTGCTGAATTTTCATTCCTACTAGGTTTACCGGTTTTAGCAGCGGCATCTGGTTATGATTTATTAAAGCACTATCAAGACTTCACTACCGCTGATTTTACTAACCTCGCGGTTGGTTTTATCACAGCCTTCATTGTGGCGTATTTCGTGATTAAGTGGTTTATCAGCTTTTTGGCTAAATTCACCTTTGTAGGATTTGGCATCTACCGAATTCTTTTTGGCATGTTATTACTTGGTATGGCTTGGGGTTAATCAACCCTACTGAGCTGTACAAATAGAACAACACAAACAAAATAGGCGTGATACGCTTAAGTATCACGCCTATTTTTTATCTATTTCAGTATTACCCAAAATCAAAAGGGACCTCTTGTAGGCTACCTTTCGGCGTAAAACTGTCCCATAGTTGACGGATAGTTCGACCATCATTCGGTATGCTTAAATCTGGACACAATTCATATAACGGCTGTAAAACAAACTCATAATGAAAAATATCGGCTCTTGGCAAGATTGGCTTAACCGTTGAAAACACGTTGCCATACAGCAAAATATCCAGATCTAACGTTCGATCTTGGAACTTTTGTGCTTCAATCTCTCGTCCCCATTTCAATTCAATATCTTTAAGCTTGATTTGTAACTCAGGCAAACTTAATGAAGTTTCTAACTCAAACACTAGGTTGTAAAAAACATGACTATCAAAACCAACTGGCTGACATTGATAAACCTTAGAAGCTCTTAACTCACCAAGCAAGTTAAGTTCTTCAAAGGCAGCTTTTACATGCTTTTCTGGTTCAAGATTACTACCTACCCCAATATAGCTGAGCGTCACATTTGGCCTCGTTCAATAATCACGCCTACGCCTTTCGCTTGTGGCACCGCACCCGGCTTGATTAAATGAATTTTCACCCAAGGCACAGTAAAGGTCGTCATGATCAGTTCGGCGACTTCTTCTGCTACTCGCTCAACCAATTGAAAGTGACCATTCTCGATATGATTTAAGACGGCTTGACTCACTTGGGCGTAATCTAATGCATCATTAACATCATCACTTTTGCCAGCTGGACGGTTGTCATGAGCCATTTCGATATTGAGAACCAATTTTTGTTTAATATCTTGCTCCCAATCATAAGCACCAATCGTGGTAATCACCTCTAATTGCTCAATAAATACTTTGTCCAAGGCCATGCTGTTTCCTTTTAATAAATTAGATTCTTTCTTATAAAAATTAATATCATTGAATTTCTAAGATTACGACTCATCGGATACCCAAGTGAGATAAAAACACGTAATATGCGCAAAATATACTACAAATTCCCAACTACACACTACCGCCAAGGAAGACTATGAGCATTCTGGCACTTATATTGATCATTCTCGCCTACTTACTCGGGTCAATTTCGAGTGCGGTGCTGATCTCTCGAATGTGCCAATTACCAGACCCACGACTCCAAGGTTCGAAAAACCCAGGCGCCACAAATGTATTACGTGTTGGTGGAAAATGGGCTGCGCTTGGTGTGCTGTTGTGTGATATTTTGAAGGGAATGCTTCCAGTTTGGGGAAGTTATTATTTAGGCATTGAGCCGCTAATTCTTGGTTTTATTGGGGTTGCCGCTTGTCTTGGTCATATTTACCCAATCTTCTTCCACTTTAAAGGTGGTAAAGGCGTCGCCACCGCGGTGGGTACTATGGCGCCCATTGGTTTTGATTTAACCGGCATGGTGATGGCAACTTGGCTTATCACCTTCTTCTTCAGCCGCTATTCATCGCTTGCAGCCATTGTCACATCACTACTCGCACCATTTTATACTTGGCTGGTCAAACCGCAATATACCATTCCAGTGGCAATGCTCTCTTGCCTAATCATCTTTAGACACTACCAAAACATTAAACGTTTGATTGATGGTAGCGAACCTAAGATGGACAAGAAAAAACTTTCTTCTCACAGCCCCAAATAAACCAACTACCCAATAAAGATATATACCCAAGTAACTTCAAGATGCGAGTTTCAGCAAGAATAAAACAAGCTTTAGGCAAGGCAAATGGAATATGATCATAGTGATTCTATCTCTGTTCAATTTAACGCAGCATAAAGCTTGTTTTAACTTGCCCTTCGGGAGCTTCATCCAAATCTTTATACTGCGTCAGATTGGTTTGAAAGGTGTCTACATTCCTTCGCCAATCTTCCTTGCCTAAAGGTTTGGATGATAGCTCTGAATTCTGCATTTTGAAGTCACTTGGGTATAGATAATAAAAACGGCAGGTGAATTAGCTGCCGTTTGTTCATTGCATTCTCATCAAAACTTATTCAATGGGTTGCAATTGATCAATAGGCCAACGAGGCTGAGCTTGTACAGAAAGATCCGTCACCTCACCATTACGTAAACGCTGCATCCCCGCATAAGCAATCATGGCACCATTATCAGTACAAAATTCGGTACGTGGATAATACACAGCGCCACCCACTTTTTGAGCCAAAGCTTCTAACGAAATTCTCAACTGCTTGTTAGCACTTACTCCGCCAGCAATCACTATTCGCTTTAGTCCAGTTTGCTCTAGTGCACGACGGCACTTAATCACTAAAGTGTCACATACCGCTTCTTGGAAAGCATAAGCAATATCCGCACGAGTTTGATCATCATTGTCATTTGCCGCAATCGTATTAGCCGCAAAAGTTTTTAAACCAGAGAAACTAAAATCGAGCCCCGGGCGATCGGTCATTGGACGTGGAAATTTAAAACGACCTTTAGTGCCATTTTCTGCTAAGCGAGATAATAAAGGACCGCCAGGATAATCTAAGCCCATCAATTTAGCGGTTTTATCAAATGCTTCACCAGCAGCGTCATCAATTGATTCACCTAAAATTTGATATTCACCAATCGCTTTAACTTCCACCATCATGGTGTGCCCGCCAGAAACTAGCAAAGCGACAAACGGGAACTCAGGTGGATTATCTTCTAGCATCGGCGCTAACAGATGCCCTTCCATATGATGAACCGGTACCGCCGGAACATTCCACGCATAAGCAAGGCTACGACCAATCGTTGCACCTACTAATAATGCGCCAACTAACCCGGGGCCTGCGGTATAAGCCACCCCATCAATATCTTTTGACTTTAAGCCGGCTTCTTTTAATGCCGCT
Source organism: Vibrio algivorus (assembly GCF_002218005.2). Taxonomy (GTDB): domain Bacteria; phylum Pseudomonadota; class Gammaproteobacteria; order Enterobacterales; family Vibrionaceae; genus Vibrio; species Vibrio algivorus. Next base: position 383,097 of record NZ_AP018678.1, on the reverse strand, counting down.
TTAATCAATGGAATGGTTTTCTTTACATGATCACGAGAGGCCAGTTCAGGCACTACCCCACCATAATCGGCATGTAATTTCACTTGGCTATATAATTGATGAGACAACAACCCTTGCTCTTCATCATAAATCGCAATGCCGGTTTCATCACATGAGGTTTCAATACCTAAAATTCGCATAGTTATCCCTGTACTTCTTGGTACATCGGTTGATTTTTCTAGAATTGAGCGTAATCTTACCGCCTCGGAAAAAATTTAACCAGATCTTCCCTTGATAATGCTTTACAAATGGGTAGCGATCGGATTAAAATTCCGCACCATTTTTGATCTAGCTGATTAATGTCTGGGCTAACAATTGAACAGACTCAACGATCAGCGTTAACGAATAACCCCTGAGGTGAAAGGCATATGCCAGTAGTTAAAGTACGTGATAACGAACCGTTCGACGTGGCACTACGTCGTTTCAAGCGCTCTTGCGAAAAAGCAGGTGTTCTTTCTGAAGTGCGTCGTCGTGAGCACTATGAGAAACCAACAACTGTACGTAAACGCGCTAAAGCAGCGGCTCAAAAGCGTCACGCTAAAAAGCTAGCTCGCGAAAACGCACGTCGCGTTCGCTTGTACTAATAACTTAACTTCCATAAGGACTTAAGTTATGGCTCTGATTGACCAACTTAAAGAAGAGCAAAAGTTAGCGATGAAAGCCAAGGACAAAGCGCGCCTTGGCACTATCCGTTTAGCTCTATCAGCAATTAAGCAACGTGAAGTTGACGAACAGATTACTCTGGGCGATGACGACATTCTTGCCGTGTTGACTAAAATGGTTAAACAGCGTCGCGATTCTGTTACGCAATATGAAGCTGCAAATCGTCAAGATCTTGCAGATGCTGAAAAAGCAGAAATTACGGTTTTAGAGGAATTTATGCCTCAACCGCTCACCGATGAAGAAGTCGCTGCTTTAATTGATAAAGCAATTACTGAATCTGGTGCTGCGGGCATGCAAGACATGGGGAACGTAATGGGGGTTTTAAAACCTCTACTTCAAGGACGTGCAGACATGGGTAAAGTAAGTGGCTTAGTTCGTTCTAAGTTAGCTTAAATTTCCCAAATATATTAAAGCAAGCCGTGCACTTCTTTGGAGTTGCACGGCTTGTTTGTATATAAAAGGATACAAGGTTTCTAGTCCCTAGTTTCTAGGAAAACTATCTCTATTAACTTTAATCCACCAATAAAAACACACTGCAATAACAAGTGAAATATAGGTTATCGCCCCTAGGAACTAGGAACTAGGAACTAGGAACTAGGAACTAGGAACTAGGAACTAAATTATCATTTGCCCAACTTAAACAATCATTAAGAGTTTAAATTTTTATGGCAGGACACATACCACGTAGTTTTATTGATGACCTTCTTGCTCGAGTTGATATCGTCGATCTTGTTGATCCACGCGTTAAACTCAAAAAACAAGGTAAGAACTACGGCGCATGTTGCCCGTTTCATAATGAAAAATCGCCCTCTTTTATTGTCAGCCCAGATCGCCAAACTTACCATTGTTTTGGCTGTGGTGTTCATGGCAATGCCATTGATTTCATGATGGAATACGAACGTCTGGAGTTCGTAGAAGCGATTGAAGAATTAGCAGGGATATTGGGCCTTGACGTTCCTCGTGAGCAACGAGGTGGTGGTAACTTCCCAAGTAATGTTCCACGCGCTAACGCTGAGCAAAAACGCAATTTATACGATTTACTGGGAAGTATTAGTCAATATTATCGGTCTCAGTTAAAAGTTTCCGCCAATAAACCAGCAATTGAATACCTTAAAAATCGCGGATTATCCGGCGAAATTGTACAAAAATTTGGTATCGGTTATGTCTCAGATGAATGGGATAATGTGCGTAAAAACTTTGGCCAACAAAAAGCCGTACAGGATATGTTGGTCGAAGGCGGCATGCTGATCGAAAACGATAAAGGCAATCGCTATGACCGTTTTCGTGGCCGTATTATGTTCCCAATTCGAGACCGACGTGGACGAGTGATTGGCTTTGGTGGACGAGTACTAGGTGATGAAAAACCTAAATATTTAAATTCCCCGGAAACGCCCGTTTTCCATAAAGGTAAAGAGTTATACGGTTTATACGATGTTCTACAAAGCCATCGTGAACCTGCACAAATTTTAGTGGTCGAAGGCTATATGGATGTGGTGGCCTTAGCGCAATATGGCGTTGATTACTCGGTTGCTGCACTCGGTACCTCAACTACTGGCGATCACATGCAGATGCTATTTCGCCAAACGGGTACTGTTGTCTGTTGTTACGATGGTGATCGCGCCGGTCGAGAAGCTGCATGGCGAGCGATGGAAAATGCATTGCCGTATTTAACTGACGGTCGACAATTAAAATTCATGTTCTTACCCGATGGTGAAGATCCTGATTCTTACATTCGTGAATATGGTAAAGAACAATTTGAGCAACAGGTATTCCATGCAACATCGTTGTCAGAATTTTTATTCTCGACCTTGATGCAACAAGTGGATACCAGCAGCAATGAAGGTAAAGCAAAGTTAACCTCATTGGTAGTGCCATTAATAGAAAAAGTGCCAGGTGGAACATTACGTCTATACTTGAGAGACTTATTAGGTAAAAAGCTCGGATTACTGGATGAACGTCAATTACAACAATTAATTGCTAAAGACAGTCAACCACAAACAACACCGCAGCCACATAAAGAAATAAAGCGCACCCCAATGCGAGTGGTTATCGCATTACTTTTGCAAAAACCCAGCTATGCTGAATTAGCACCAAATTTAGATACAATTCGCCATATAGACTTACCAGGTTTAAGTTTATTATTAAATGTACTTGATATTTGTCGAGAAAATCCCCATATCAAGTCTGCCCAGTTGATGGAACACTGGCGAAATCAACAAAATGAAGCATTATTATCACGCTTAATGAATTGGGATATTCCCCTCAATGATGATAATGAACAAGATGTATTTTTAGATACATTGGATAAAATACTAGCCCAATGTATTGAAAAACAAATTGAAACTTTGCAAGCGAAAGAAAGAAGCTCCGGCTTATCAGTCGAGGAAAAACGGGAGTTGCAAGATCTTATTCTTCAACGTCCTTAGTTCAGCAACGCCCTAAGAAAACGTTCTTAAGTGGCGAGCAATGATTAAATTTGTTATAATTGGCGGTTTGCATTTCGCATACTAATATTCTTCACTCAGACCTCAAGTTGGATATCGTCGATGGATCAAAATCCGCAGTCACAGCTAAAGTTACTTGTCGCAAAAGGTAAGGAACAAGGCTATCTGACCTACGCCGAAGTAAATGACCACCTACCTGAAGAAATCGTAGATTCAGAACAGGTAGAAGACATCATTCAAATGATTAACGACATGGGTATCCAAGTCGTTGAAACCGCACCTGATGCGGACGATCTTATGTTGAATGAGGCAGTAGCAGATGAAGACGCTGCCGAAGCCGCAGCAGCCGCACTTTCCAGTGTAGAAAGTGAAATTGGCCGAACTACTGACCCAGTTCGCATGTACATGCGTGAAATGGGTACGGTTGAACTATTAACTCGTGAAGGTGAGATCGACATTGCTAAACGCATTGAAGATGGCATCAACCAAGTTCAATGTTCAGTCGCTGAATACCCTGGCACTATTTCTTATATTCTTGAGCAATTTGATAAAGTTCAAGCTGAAGAACTTCGTTTAACTGACATTATTTCGGGTTTCGTTGATCCTGATGATGATGGCAATGCCGCACCAACAGCAACACACATTGGTTCAGAGCTTGCTGTTACTGATGATGATCTGGATGACGATGATGAAGATGCAGATTCAACAGAGGACGAAGAAGAGGAAGATACAGGCATCGATCCTGAACTTGCTCTAGAACGCTTCACAGAGCTGCGTAATACTTATCAGAACTTACAGCTTGCGATCAATGAACATGGTCGTGAAAGCAAAGCAATTGCTGATAGCAAACAAGAATTCCTTGATGTTTTTCGTCAATTCCGTCTTATTCCAAAACAGTTTGATTATTTAGTTAATAATCTTAAAAACTCAATGGATCGTGTACGTACACAAGAACGTTTAATTATTCGTACTTGTGTTGAATACGGAAAAATGCCGAAGAAAGCATTCGTGCAAGCCTTTACGGGTAATGAATCATCAGATGCATGGCTAGATGATGTTTTAGCATCAGGTAAGCCATATGCAGATAAAATTAAACAAAGCGAAGAAGATCTGCGCCGTAGTATCTTCAAGCTAAAATCAATCGAAGAAGAAACGTCTTTGAATGTTCAAACCATCAAAGATATCAGCCGTAGAATGTCAATCGGTGAAGCAAAAGCTCGTCGTGCGAAAAAAGAAATGGTTGAAGCCAACTTACGTTTGGTTATTTCGATTGCGAAAAAATACACCAACCGTGGCCTACAATTCTTGGATCTTATTCAAGAAGGTAACATTGGCCTCATGAAAGCGGTTGATAAGTTCGAATATCGTCGTGGTTATAAGTTCTCAACTTATGCAACATGGTGGATTCGTCAGGCGATCACTCGTTCAATTGCTGACCAAGCACGTACGATCCGTATTCCGGTACACATGATCGAAACCATTAACAAATTGAACCGTATCTCTCGTCAGATGCTTCAAGAAATGGGTCGTGAGCCGTTACCAGAAGAATTGGCTGAACGCATGCAAATGCCTGAAGACAAGATTCGCAAAGTACTAAAAATTGCTAAAGAGCCAATTTCAATGGAAACGCCTATCGGTGATGATGAAGATTCGCACCTAGGTGATTTTATTGAAGATACTACGCTTGAATTACCTTTAGATTCAGCCACTTCGACTAGCTTGAAGTTCGCCACTAAAGATGTTTTAGCTGGCCTAACGCCTCGTGAAGCAAAAGTCCTTCGCATGCGTTTCGGTATCGATATGAATACTGACCACACTTTGGAAGAAGTGGGTAAGCAGTTCGACGTAACCCGTGAACGTATTCGTCAGATTGAAGCCAAAGCATTGCGCAAACTTCGTCATCCAAGCCGCTCAGAAACACTGCGCAGCTTCTTGGACGAATAAGCCAAGCAGATACATTTCTGATTTAAAAGGTGAGTTATATACTCACCTTTTTTATGCCTGAATTTTGAAACCTGTTTAAGTGGATAAAAACTAAGCGCAATCTAGACGCTCACATCTAGACACCTTTCGTTCATTCCCCTATAATCGTTCAACAATTTGGCCCCATAGCTCAGTTGGTTAGAGCGCACGACTCATAATCGTTAGGTCCACAGTTCAAGTCTGTGTGGGGCCACCATTTTTAAGGAAGACGCTCAAGAAGAGCGTCTTTTTTTTATCCTCACTTTAGAGAATAAAAGCCTCCTTTGTTTTATACTGAATGACTTAATCGATACATGTTCATACGGTAGTCATACTGAGGCCAATGAAAACTCATATCCACTCTATTTCCCGATTTACCATTTCTCGCTACTTGTGCGGCAGCATCTTTGTCACCATTTTGCTTTCTGCTTCACTCGCCTGTTGGCTACTGGTCAATTCATATCATGATTTTGATAATGCGAAAGAACGAACAAAGTTCTTCCATGTGGTTAATCAATTTATTTTAGCTTTAAATTTGTATGGTCGTGAGCGTGGCTTCGCTAATGAACTCATCTTTTCGGATCAACAAATAAGCCGGTTGCATGGCAAGCTTTGATGAAAGGTCGTTTAGAAACTGATCAGGCCTTAAACACGCTCCCAAAAGAATTTATTACCTCTGAGCAGTGGAAAAAAATTAATACCAGCAAGCAAATTGCACGCGAAAAAATTGATCATTACAAAACAAATACAGCGATTAATATTCAACAAAGCCGAGAAGCTGTCGATGCATTATTAAAATCGACTCGAATATATCGACTCGTTATGATTGATGCGATTTCTAACAAGTTAACCAACTCAATCACAAGCAGTAGTGCTGTTAGCCGCTTAATCGCAATCTCAATGATAAGAGATAACGCTGGACGCTTAGCGGCTCCATTTGTAAACGCTCTATACTATCAAAGCACTCTATCTTCCTCTGAGTTCTCAGATACTATACGTCGAATGGAGGAAATTCACGTTAGTTGGTCATTAGTCGAATACTTACAAGATAATCTACCTAAGAATAAATATTTCCAACAACAAATTGAAACCACTAAAGCAAGTTACTATGAGCAGAGTGAAATGTTCCTTCGCGATCTCTCAGAACAAGCAAAAGTTACCCACCGTTTAAATATCAATGCTTATGAATTCTCGATGCAATATCGTAAAGGCTTAGGGGCAATTGAGGCATTACAGAATAACTATATCAATGAACTATTCCGTCTATACAAACAAGAAGAACGACAAGCGCTTACTAAATTTGTCATCGTAGTATTGATACTAATCGCTAATATCACCTTGCTTGCCGGTATTATGACTTATATTCAAAGGCATATTCTTAAGCCCTTATCGGATCTTAATAAGGCCGCGAGTTTACTCGCCAACTCTACAGAAAATACTTCTGGAAAGAATATCAGTGAAATACAAAGCTTATTTAACACCCTCAATGTGTTGGATCAGCAAATGAAATTGCAGCAGTCTATCCATGAAAAGTTAGTTAAAGACTCAGAAGAAGATCCCTTAACCAAATTAGCAAATCGCCGACGGTTTACTAGAGAGGCATTATCAATGCTAGCAATGAGCAGTGAAAATCCTACTCATTTAGTTTTGATCGATTTGGATTATTTTAAAAAAGTGAATGATGGATGGGGTCATGTTGTTGGCGATCATGTATTAGTTGGCATTGCCGATGTTTTACGTAAATACTCTCACCCAAATAGCTTATCAACACGCCTAGGTGGTGAAGAGTTCGCGATCATCTTCCCACCCAATATTGAATTGGATTTAGATCAACAACTAGAAATACTACAAACTAAAATTCGTCAATTAAAGATTAATAACGAGCAAGGTGGAACGTTATCGGTTACTGCCAGTTTTGGTGTAGCCAGTTCGACAAGTACTCATGCCAACGCACTTAAAAACTTATTAACTGAAGCCGATGAAGCGCTTTACCGAGCCAAAAATCAAGGTCGAGACCAAATCTGTTATACCCAAAGTAATTGAAGTTGCAGTGAGGCGACAAGTGAATGAGGCCCCATGAGCATAGCTCGCCTATGTGATTGGGGCGAATGAACGCCGGCAACAAAACTGCAGCTTCAAGTACGACGGGTATATTCATAATCAGACAATAAAAATAGAGGTTAAGTAAAACCTAACCTCTATTTATCATTCTTAAATTTGAATGAATATTCTACGCTTGTTTTTTCATTAATGATTCACGGTATTGAACGATATCATCAATAGTTAATACAGGCATATTATGTTGCTTGCCAAATGTCACGATCTCTTCTGCACGTGCCATGGTCCCATCAGGGTTAGTCACTTCACACAACACACCTGCTGGGTTTAAACCTGCTAATTGCATTAAGTCTGTCGTACCCTCTGTATGCCCACGGCGAGTTAATACTCCACCAGTACGAGCACGCAATGGAAATACATGGCCTGGACGCGCCAAATCATCGGGCTTAGCATCAGCAAAAATTGCGGTCTTAATAGTCGTTACGCGATCAGCTGCTGAAACCCCTGTCGTCACACCTTGCTTAGCTTCAATTGAAACCGTAAATGCCGTCTGGTTTTGGCTATTGTTATTGACTACCATTGGCGGTAAATCAAGTTGATTTGCTTGTTCATCCGTTAAGCATAAGCACACGATACCGCTACACTCGCGAATCATTAACGCCATTTGAGCATCCGTTAGTGTTTCAGCTGAATAAATAAGATCGCCTTCATTTTCACGGTCTTCATCATCAAGCACAAGTACGCCTTGTCCTCGCTGCAGTGCAATTAAAGCGGCTTCAACACGCTCAATAGGGTTTCCAAATTCGGCTAATAAAGAAGGTTGGTTCTGATTCATGGTAATATCTCCTGTAGATACCAGAATCAGGGCTCTTTAAGAAGGGGTCAGTAAACCGATAGCTACAAGCCACCTATTACCGACGTCAAAGCCACTTAACTACCTTAGCAATTAAGGTAGTTAAGTGTCATTTATCCTCTCCCATCCAGACTATAACTGTCGGCTCTGGCATCTCACCAGATCTGCTGACCCTACTTCAAAACGATAATGAACTAGGCGCTCGCGGGCTGATAACATCAAAGTGTTATATACCGCCGGTGGGGAATTTCACCCCGCCCTGAGAATAAGTTAAAAAATTGTGCCACTTTCTGTGGTGGATACATACTATTACAGCAACAAGATAAAATCTATTTTCTCTTAGAGACAAATTTAGAAAAGCAGACATGATCAAAAAAGCCTCAGACTAAGCTGAGGCCTTCACAATAAAGTTTTTGTTAGAATAAATTAAGCAGCAGCTTTAATTGATTCAACGGGCGCAGTTACTTTTTTCTCACCGATAGGAAGAACAGTACGGCCAAACTCTAGATTGATTACTGTAGCAATGGCTAAGTAAACCGCACTTGAACCACAGAAAATACCCACTACACCTGCGATATGGCCGATGGTTGTATTACCAGTAAAATCACCAGCAGCAAGCAAGAAGAATAGTAGAGTCAAGCTACCAAATACCACTTGTTTAGCTACTGGGTAACGAGCTAAAGTTGCAATAAACATAAAGCCTGTGAAGATACCCCAGATGAGTAGGTAAGATGCTAGAAAATGCGCTGGCGTTGCTTCACCTAAGCCCATGCCTGGCATTAAAATTAGGCCAACAAGTGATAACCAAAACATACCGTAAGAAGTGAAAGCTGTGGTACCAAACGTATTACCGTTTTTGTATTCCATAATACCAGCGATAACTTGTGCAATACCGCCGTAAAAAATACCCATAGCAAGAATTACGCTAGTTAGTGGAAATAAACCTACGTTATGTAAATTTAAAAGAATCGTTGTCATACCAAACGCCATTAAGCCTAATGGTGCTGGATTTGCTGGTTTTGTAGTAGTCGCGGTTGACATAGTATTACCTGATTAAAATATGAACGGAATTTTAAAAGCGGCGTATTATTGTCGATGACCGAGATTTTGTAAAACATTTTGTAGTATAAGTCACAAAAAACTATTTCAAGTCATGAAAAAGCCTGAATACAATGCCAATAAGATCGTATTCAGGCGTAATAAACTAGAACCTAGTTAACCTCAGGTTAGTTATTATAATTTTACTTTTTGATCGGTAACTTTCGATTCAACAGCACTCACATTATTCTGCTCTAATGTTACTTCTACTTCAGAGGCTTCAGTATCTTTTGGTTGTGGTTTTTCTTTTAGTACAATCACCGGGCGTGTCATAAATAAGTTGTTCGGATACAAAACTAAATCTCCATCGAGACTACGTAATTGAACGTTCATAAAGCCCATTTCCGTAATTTCACCTTCCAAAAAGTTGGCACCATCAACCACTCTCACCCAACGACCCACTCGGCAATCATTCTGGGTAAATAAAATTAAAAAACTCGTTAAGTTACTCAGTAATGACCAACCAGCAAATAGCGCCACCCCCAGTAAAGCAAACATGGAAGAACCAACAACCAATAGACCTCTTAACTCAATACCCCATAGCATCAATAGCAAACAGATTAAAATGATAGAAGTAATGGTATTGAGTAATAGCCTAGCGCGTTGTTTACGGTGAGGACTAATACCGCTTTTCATACTACGCAAGAAAACTTTCCCCGGAATACGGCGCAGCATGGGATAAAACACCAACACAAATGCAGTAATAAACCACTTGTAATAGTCTTGGGTAAACACCAACCATTCTTGAGATATTGTCGACATTAACTATTCGCCTCTATTTGCTGTTCACGAGCGATGGCTTTCTTTTGATAGCGATTGGCCAAAACTGCGCAATAAAATATTTGTAATGGGTGATAAATCATTATCGGCAACAATATCATTCCTAGCCTAGGATCAGCACTAAAAATCACTTTCGCCATTGGCACACCTGCCGCCAAAGTTTTTTTACTACCACAAAACACGGCCGCCACTTCATCTTCATGATTAAAGCCCAACCAACGAGCGCTTTTGACCATCAAATTCACGACAAAGAACAATACCAGTCCACAAATCAAAACCGACATAATGACGTACTCAATCGAAAAGCTATGCCAAATCCCCTCTGCGACTGAATCACTAAAGGCATTAAAGACTATCAGTAAGATGACACATTTATCCAGTTTACCAATAATGCTTTTATGCTTTTCAAAACCAGATAGTAAAAAAGGTCTCAACAGCTGACCAAGTATCATAGGCAATAACAACATCTTAGAAATAGATGTGACTGATTCCATAACATCAATTTCAGCGCCCTCTAAACCCATAAAAACTTGAATTAAGAGTGGGGTAATTAAGATCCCAAGAATACTAGACAACGATGCGTTAAATATCGCCCCTGGCATATTACCTTTACCAATCGCGGTCATAGCGACCGATGAAGATATGGTGCTAGGCAATACAAATAAAAAGCAGAAGCCAAATGCTAATGCGCTAGGCATCAAAGCCAGTAAACCTTGACCAAACACCACCCAAAGTAAGGGATAAAGAATAAAAGTCGCCGACTGAATAAATAAATGCAGGCGCCAATTACTCATCCCCGCTTTTAACGATCGCGGAGAAAGACCAATACCATGCAAAAAGAAAACTATCGCAATGCCAAAAGCGGTCACTTGATCTAAATGTAAGCTACCTTGACTACGTCCAACATCAGGAATAATCGTAGCTAATAGCATGCAAATGACCATCGCCACTAAAAACCATTCTTTCTTTAATATTGCGACTAGATTTAAACGCATATAATTAATATCTCTCAATAAATTAAAATGGATAAAAACTTTGGAACTTCATTGGCATCGTATAAACTAAGTTCGCATATAATTAAAAAACGCATCCATATTGTGAGATGCCGCCCTAAGAGTGCAAAACGCTGTGTTTCAAACAAAGCCTTGTTTGACATAGAGTATTAACTAGCATTAATAAAATCACGATCTTTTTATTAGTAACTGTCAGCGCATTACATTAAGCGAGCAGGTAAAGGAAAAACAATGACATTAGATTATGTAGCCCTGGGCATACTTATTTTCGTCGTACTGGTGCTGTTTTACGGCATCATTGTTATTCACGATATTCCCTATGAAATTTCCAAAAAACGCAATCATCCTCATCAAGATGCTATTCATGTTGCCGGCTGGGTAAGTTTATTTACTTTGCATGTACTTTGGCCATTCTTATGGATCTGGGCGACCTTATGGCGCGAAGATCGTGGTTGGGGATTTAATAAACTACAAGCTGAACAAGATGATATGCACCATAAAGTTGATGAATTAAATAAGCAAATTTCTCAGCTACAAAAGCAAATGGCTGAACTATCACCCCAAACAAAACCATCTGAGAATACACAAGAAAGTACCAAGGGAGAATCAAACTAATGGAAACAATATTGATTCTAACCTATACCGCTTTTTGTATTGCGATATTTAAAATCTTCCGCATTCCACTCAACAAATGGACGGTACCAACCGCTGTATTAGGTGGCGTAGTTTTACTGGGCTCTATCTTCTTAGCTATGAACTACTTCCAACCATTCACTCAGTTGGGCGGCCAAATCTATAGTACTACGCCAATGGTTTCTAATGTCCGTGCCCGTGTGGTTTCTGTCGAAGTTCAACCAAACAAACTAGTTAAACAAGGGGATGTATTAGTACGTTTGGATGATACCCCATTTAAAGCTGCAGTAGTGCAACAACAAGCTGCTCTTGCTGCCGCAAAGCAAAACGTATTAGTTCTTGAAGCGGCTTACAAACAAGCTGCTGCTACTAGTGTACAAGCCTTAGCAGAAAGAGATCGTTCACAGCGTGAAGCTGCTCGTTACCAAAAAGGTTACAAACGTGGCGCATTTACTTTGCAACAAGTGGATGACAAACAACAAATTGCTAAAGGCGCAGAAGCCGCCTACCAAGCAGCACTTTCTAATGAAAACGCAGCTAAAGCAGCTTTTGAATCACAAATTAATGGCGTTAATACTTCGGTTGCAGAAGCTCAAGCAGCTTTAGATAAAGCGCAATTTAATCTAGACCAAACGATTATTCGTGCTCCAACGGATGGTTATGTTTCACAATTAGCATTAAAACCCGGCGTCATGGCGGTTCCACTACCATTTAAGCCTATTTTGACTTTCGTGAGTACCCAAGATCATTACTTCGTTGGTGCCTTCCGTCAAAACTCAACACTGAATATTAAAGCTGGTGATGAAGCGGATGTGATCTTTAGAGCGCTACCTGGTAAATCTTTCAAGGCAGAAGTATCGGAAGTGCTGCCTGCGATTGCAGAAAGCCAAATCCAAGCAACTGGAGAACTGTTAGGCACTAATATGCTGCAAACTCATGGCCGCATTATGGTGAAATTGAAACTGATTGATGATGTAGAGCAATACAATTTACCTATGGGTACTAATGTTGAAATTGCAGTCTACTCAGGCAAGTTAGAACACGTTGCTATCATTCGTAAAATCCTGATACGAATGAAGAGCTGGCAAAACTACGTGTACTTCGATCACTAATATCGACGTACCCAGCAATCATTGTTCATATACACAAAAGCCCCGTTCGTTCGGGGCTTTTTATTGTCTACCATTCAAGGTTTCTTTCTATTTTTAACTAGAGCAAATTTCCGCTAAAGTACTCAAACGTTTTTGCGGGTTTGCTACATAAGGGTTTGAGATATCCCATGCATAGCCGGCTAAAATCGAACTTATTTTTTTCTTTATCTCTGGATGGGCATTTTCAAAAAACACCACATTTTGGAAACGTCCGTCATACCAACCTTCGACATAAGCACGGAAAGTATCTACCCCAACCATTAATGGCTCTGAGTAGTCTTTTTGCCAATCTACCGCTTCACCATTGAATTGACGAATTAACGTATCGGTTGCCAGTTCCGCAGACTTCATTGCAATCGTCACACCTGATGAAAATACCGGATCTAAAAACTCACCAGCATTCCCCAACATCGCATAGTTACTACCTGCAAGATGTTTCACATTAGCTGAGTAACCGCCAATCGTGCCACTCATGTGACAAAAATCAGCATCCTTAAACAGTTGCTTCAAATGAGGCTCTTCTGAGGTTAACTGCTTTAATGCCGTAATTTCATCGTCAGGATAAGCTTCAAAAAAGTCAGGCGTTGAGACTACCCCAACAGAACAGACACCATTACTAAATGGGATGAGCCAATACCAAACCGTTTGATTATCAGGATGCACATAGATGGTGATCTTATCGCGATCATAATTTAACTCACTAGCCAAACTGTCCGTTATATTATCGGTAACATGAGTAAATAGTGCCTTACGCTGCGAGAGATCCGAGGGCAATTCTAAGTCAAGTAATCTAGGTAATACGCGTCCATAACCACTCGCGTCTAAAATAAAACCAGCTTGAATTTGATAGGGCTTCCCCACTTCATCAATGACGGATAACACCGGTTGCTTTGGCTCAATATCTACCGCCGTTACCGTATGTTGATAACGAATTTCAACACCTTGCTTTTGTGCTTCATCCGCGAGTAATTTATCAAATGGTCCACGTTGGACTTGAAAGGTAGTACCCTCTCCTGGCGTATACTTGTCGGTAAAATCAAAATAGGTATATTTACCTTGATAACGAAATGCAGCACCATTTTTAAACTGAAATCCTGCTTTATTCACTGCATCAAACAGATTAGCCTTCTTTAAACTTTCCATACAAGCTGGTAGTAAGCTTTCCCCAATGGAAAAACGAGGAAAAGTGCTGCGTTCTAGTACAATACAGTCAATATCATGTTGCTTAAGAATAGCTGCAGCTACTGAACCAGAAGGACCAGCACCAATAATCACAACCGGTACTTTCTGTCTTATGCTCATTCTAAATCCCCACCTAAATTGCTTTAAGATGTAAAAGCGTATGCCCTAGCCCAATATGATCGATGCGATTACTCACCACAAAGCCCGCTTCTTTAACGATCTCTAAAAAATCATCGCTACGATAAAAACGACTATTACCATTGGCCAAACAAGTAAAGTAAAGCGAAGTGGCATTGAGACTATATGACGCTGCTTCATAACGCTGAGCATCCCAAAATAGCTCAAGGATATACACGTCAGCTTGAGGTTTCATAGCAGCACGGACACGGCGTAAAATACTGAGAATTTCCATCGGTGAGAAGCAATCTAAAAATTGACTCATCCACCACACGTCAGCACCTTGTGGCAAAGCTTGCTGTTTATCGAGCATATTAGCTGGGAAGAAATCAACGCGCTCAGAAAAACCATGCTGAGTAATATTTTTTTTAGCTAACTCAATTTGTTGTGGCAGGTCGATAATAGTGACATTGACATTCTCATCATGCTGGCAACACTGCAATGTCCACTTGCCTGTATTGCCACCAATATCAAAAATGTGCTTTGGTTGATTAGCAAAAATCTGTTTCAGCAAGACTGGAAAAGTATTATCCGAATAAAAATGGTCAAACTTAAACCAACTGTCTTGGGCTTTCTTCGGCAAACTAGATAAGCCTTCGTAAATCGTCGACCAATCTCCTAGTTCTTTTAAACCAGCTGGTGTGCCCCCTTTAATTGCTTCGGTTAAATGCATCATTCCGGCATAACAAACGTCTGCAGTAAAATCCATATTGGCAATAGTCATACCATCGCTTAATAAAGAATGACCTAACTTAGCAAGTACGTAATGGCCATCACGCCATGTCACAATATGTGCACTTAAAGCCATATCTAATAACACTTTAATACCATATTCAGACACTTGAGTAGCTTCTGCAATATGTGAAGCCATCATGCCTTGCTCTGGCTGTTTTTCTAGTGCAGTTAAAATACCAAGATCTCGTAAGGTTCGAGCGGTATGAAAAACGATAGGAGAAAAAGCTAATTTCTGAGCTTCGGTTTTTGCTTCTAATGCTGTGTATGGATCGTGTTGATATTGCTTCAAAATTAAAGTCCAAATAACAAATCTGTCGACAAGGAAAATAAAGTCATTGCCGTTTAAAAGCGGCGACTTAATTGGATATTGCTCATAATACCCCATTAAAGGTTATGTTTTTGTATCAATTAATGACTGAACAATATAGCGTTTGCATCAATAAAAATGCTATTTTTACATTTTGCTTCTATAAATGGTATGAATAGGCATTAATGAACACTATTTCATTTAATATTGAACACTGGCACGCACTTTCTCCGGGGTTAACCACACCAGAGGAATGGCAGCGTTACACCGAGCATGCCTCTGAAAGTGCAAAACCATCACTCGAAGTGAATTTAGTCCCTGCGATGATGCGCCGTCGCATGAGTCCATTGAGCAAAATTGCCTTACAAACCGCCATCCATTTACATCAATCCAGCTCATCCAACGTTGACTACCTAATTTTTTCAAGTCGTCATGGTGAGCTATCACGCACTGTTGAATTATTACAACAAGTTTTACAAGGCGAAGAAGCCTCACCAATGGCATTTTCTCAATCAGTGCATAACACCAGTGCAGGTTTATTTACCATTGCCACCAAAAGTCCAATTCCAGCAACATCACTTGCAGGCTGCGAGTCTAGTCTACACAATGCTTTAATTGAGGCTAGTGCTTACTTATCAGAAAACCCACAGCATAAGATATTGCTGATCGACTTTGATGCACCACTACCAAAACCTTATGATCAGTTTGAATCCATTCCAACACCACCACTTTATGCATTAGGGTTGGTACTGAGCTCAGGTTCACAAACCCAAATAAACTGGCAACCTAAAAAACCGCCTAGTTTAGAGTCCAAAAACCGTTCACAAACCATAGATATCATTCAACAATTAGCAAACCAAAGCCATAACTGGACAATTGAAGACTCCCGAAATCAATGGCAATGGCAATGGCAACGAGGTGATGTTGAATAATGACAAGCCACTCAGTTAGCTTTGCTCAACGTTGCAATAAATATTGGCGAGTGATTGCCACTGGCAGCTGCTTTGCTATTTTTGGTATCGGCGCCCTCTGCCTAACCTTTATTGTATTTCCATTGATGACTTGGACTGCTCGCAATCAAAGCCAACGTGAAATACGGGTACAATCAATTATCCAAAGAGCTTTTCGTTTATTTTGTCGTACCATGAAGTTCACTGGCACGATTGATTACTGCTTCGATAATGTAGAACAAATGCAGCAAGATAGAAATTGCCTAATTATCGCTAACCACCCAAGCTTAATTGATTATGTGTTGATAGCTTCTTGTCTGCCACAATGTGATTGTTTAGTAAAAGCTGCGATTTGGAATAATCCATTTATGAAAGGGATTGTGAAAGCCGCTGGTTATATTCCGAATCGCGATCCAGAAAGCTTGTTGGATGACTGTAGCCAACGGCTAAATCATGGTAATGTTCTGTTGATTTTTCCAGAGGGGACTCGGACAACACCTGGACAGAAATCCAAACTACAGCGTGGAGCCGCACAAATTGCCGTTCGCACTCAAACAGATTTAAGAGTGGTTCACATCACTGTGAGCCCTAGTTTTTTAACCAAACAAATGAAATGGTATCAAGTACCCGATACAAAACCTTTTTTTCATGTAGAAGTGAAAAACAAAATTAACGTCGATGAATTTATTCAAAACAGTGATTCACCAACCACTGCCGCACGTCAACTTAATCGACATTTATCGAGCGCGATTTTCCCTGAAAACGCCCAACAACATAAAACCAATCTCTGAACATATTTTTAGCAATTTAGGTAGGTCACTGTGGAACAACTACACAACGAATTAAAAGCATTAATTATTGAAGCGTTAAACCTTGAAGATATTCAAGTCGAAGATATCGAAACCGACGCAGCTTTATTTGGTGACGGCTTAGGGCTGGACTCTATTGATGCTCTAGAACTCGGTCTTGCCATCAAGAAAAAATATCATATTGTAATTGATGCTGACGATAGTCAAACTCGTGAGCATTTTGCTTCTGTAGCGAACTTAGCAAACTATATTAGCTCTCAACGAAACTAACCTAAAATAGAACAAGAATATTATGACGGAAATAAACAGAGACGAAGTATTCAACAAAGTACAAGATGCCTTTGTTGAGCTATTTGAAATTGATGCTGATGACATCAAGCCTGAATCAAAGCTTTACCAAGAGCTGGATCTCGATAGCATTGATGCCGTTGACCTTGTGGTTCACCTACAAAAATTAACGGGCAAAAAGATTCAACCAGATGAGTTTAAAGCGGTACGCACGGTCGACGATGTAGTTGATGCAGTGGTTGAGCTACTCAAGGAAAAATAATGCGCGCATTAACGGCTTTGTCTGCCCTACTGCTATTGGCTTATCCTTTAGCAGTTTATTATGGATTGAGCCGTTGGGGTATTGGCGTGATAGGTATTATCTTTGTCGCCTTGTTTGTGATTCGAATTGCTGCTGGCAATCAAACTAAGTTAAAAGAGCTGAAATACATTGCTTGGTTAAGTGGCGCTGCCGGTATTATTCTCACTTTATGTGCGACATTATTTCGTGAACATGGTTGGTTTACCTACTACCCTGTGGTGGTCAACATCCTGATGTTTTCATTATTCTTCAGTAGTTTATGGCAATCGCAAACATTAATTGAACGACTTGCTCGCCTACAAGAACCAGAACTACCGGAAAGTGGCGTGCGCTACACTCGCAATGTCACTAAAGTATGGTGTAGTTACTTTGTGGTTAATGGTTCGATTGCACTTTACACCTGCTTCTTGCCACTTGAAATCTGGACCTTATACAATGGCTTACTCAGCTACTTATTTGCCGGAAGTTTATTTACGGTTGAATGGTTAGTAAGAGGGTATATTCGTAAATCTAACGAGCCATGATCTACTCGTTACTATTATTGCTATTTTGAACTGCTCAATATGGAAATTGCCACCAGCATGATGCCCGCTCCTTTTGTTCCTATTTCTCAATTGATGAATGCCAATAGAGCAACTCAACACTCTACTGACTTTCCTGTTGCATATGATGGCTTCAACCAGCAAGGTCAAGTAATTAGTTGGCAACAATTCCAACAAGATACCCATCAACTAAGCCAGCTATTACGTGCTCGTAGTGAATCTCGCTGGGCTATTTGCTTTGACGATAGTTACTGGTTCTCCGTGGCGTTTATGGCTGCTTGTCATAGTCAAAAACAACTGATTATACCGGGCAACTTACAACCAGCGGCATTGGCCGAGCTTTCACAACACTTTGATGCGGTTTTACATGACAGAGTGATTGATTTCACCGCTCTCACACCACACTTTTCTGTTGATGTACCAAGAGTATTAGATAAAAAAATTGAGATGGATTTGCCTCAATTTGAAAATTTAACTGATGTAGCAATCACCTTGTTTACTTCAGGCTCCAGTGGCCAGCCAAAAGCCATCGAAAAACCATTATCGATTCTCGAAAAAGAAGTAGCACAGTTACAAGCCACTTGGGGAGAGTCATTACAAGGTGCAACTACAGCAAGCACCGTGTCTCATCAGCATATTTATGGTTTGTTATTTCGTATTTTGTGGCCGCTTTCTGCTAGCAGACCATTTCTCACACAAAACTGGCAATATCCTGAACAAATTATTGAACATGCAGCTCACAACTTAGTATTAATCAGTAGCCCTGCTTTACTGAAACGCTTAACGCCAACCGAAACTTCAGACCGTTATCGCGCTATTTTTTCATCCGGTGGTCCACTCCCTCTTAATTCAGCTAAAACTTGCAATGCACTATTCTACAATTACCCACATGAAGTGCTTGGCAGTACTGAAACTGGTGGTATCGCACATCGCCAGCAGTATTCAAGCGATACACCTTGGCAAGCGTTTGTCGGTACTCAGATTGATGTGAACGTTGAGCAGTGTTTAAAAATTAAATCACCTTTGGTAGATATGGAAAACTGGTACCAAACCGCCGATCAGTGTGAATTATTAGATAATCAGCATTTTATGTTGAAAGGTCGTGCCGATCGGTTGATAAAAATAGAAGAAAAGCGCATATCATTAAGTGAGATTGAACGCCATTTAAATCAACTTGATGAAATTGATGAAGCCGCGGTGATTCCATACCAAGAACCTAAGCGTTTAATCACTGCCGCTGCCATTACTCTCTCCCCAATTGGACAAGCTAAGCTCAACCAACTCGGTAAGGGAAAATTTGTACTGATGCTACGCCAGTCCTTACATCAATGGATTGAGCCAGTTGCTATTCCGCGCCGTTTTCGAGTCGTTGATGAGATCCCCCTCAACACTCAAGGCAAGCGCTTAATCAGTGATATTGAGCAACTCTTCCACTCAGAGTCGAGAAGTAAATAAGATGACAGTGATAAGAAAACCCACTCTAATAAAGCAACAAAGAGACGAAAATACGCTCATATTGTGGCTACGAGTTGATGCTGAAATAGAAGATTTTAAAGGACATTTCCCTCAATTTGCTTTATTGCCGGGGGTCACTCAAATTGATTGGGCAGTTTATTATGCTCAGCAGTTTTTCGATTCACCAAAATCCTTTCAGTCAATGGAAGTGATCAAATTTCAAGAACCAATTTTGAAAGAGGCACTAGTCAAGCTGACCTTAACTTGGCATGCTGACAAACAAAAGCTGAACTTTAGCTACACCTCTGGACAAGATGATGAAGTACGTACTCATTCATCCGGTCGAATATTATTAGGTTAAAGGAACGATGTCTTAATATGGCCTCATTTTCTCCCTGCTTTGTGATCCCTTGCTATAACCACGGCTCGACCATGGCAAGTGTTATCGCCTCTTTGCAACCATTTGGTTATCCGATACTGGTAGTTGATGATGGTAGTGACAGCGACACTAAAGCAAATTTAAATAGTTTAATCGACACTCCAGACCTAACCTTGCTTGCCAACCCTGTCAATCAAGGTAAAGGTGGGGCTATGATTCTAGGCTTACGTGAAGCACACCGCCTAGGGTTTAGTCACGCAATTCAAATTGATGCCGATGGACAGCACGATCCACAAGCAATTCCTCGTTTAATTGAAACCTCAAAAAAATATCCTGAGCAATTAATCTCAGGTCGTCCTATCTATGACGATTCAGTACCGAAAACACGTCTTTATGGTCGCTATGCCACCCATATTTGGGTTTGGATTGAAACACTTTCTTTCGCACTCAAAGATAGCATGTGTGGATTTCGCTCTTATCCGCTCAGTGCCACGATTGACACGCTCGATCGATATTCAATGGGCCTGAGAATGGATTTTGACACCGAAATTATGGTCAAACTGTATTGGCAAGGCATTAATTGCCAATTTATTGAAACTCAGGTGATTTATCCAGAAAATGGTATTTCTCACTTTGATGCCTTACACGACAATGTGCGTATCAGCAAAATGCACACTAAGCTATTTTTTGGCATGTTACCTCGTATTCCAAAATTGCTCGCTCGTCATTGCAAAAAATCCTCTTGCCAATATTCAGCAGGGCAAAATCAAGTCAAACTCGATCAAGCAAATCAAGAGCAAGCGACTCACTGGGCGAAAAGTAAAGAGAAAGGGACGCTATTGGGCATCAAACTTCTGATGACAGTGTATTCACTACTCGGACGCTCTGTATTTAATGCCATTTTAAAACTGGTGATTGGTTACTATCACAAAACCGGTAAACAAACGCGACTCGCCTCTGAACAATATATTCAACAGCTTGAAAATTACAGCCAAAGGCAAAAAATCACATTAGCCACACCACTTTCTAGCTACCAACACTTATTATCATTTGGCCATACCATGCTAGATAAACTGGCTGGATGGCGTGGTGATATAACGCGAGATGATCTGACAATTCATGGTCAAGAGCACTTTGAGCAAGTCATTAGCAACAAACAAGGCATTGTGGTTTTAGGTTCACACTTAGGTAACTTAGAGCTTTGCCGCGCAATGGGAAGTCTGCGTCATGGCATCACGATCAATGCGTTGGTTTTTACCGAACATGCCGAACGCTTTAACAAAGTAATGAAAGCAGTCAACCCAGACTCATCGATAAACTTAATTCAAGTGACTACGCTCGGACCGGATACTGCGATTTTATTACAGCAAAAGCTTGAACAAGGTGAGTGGATTGTTATTGTCGGTGATCGTACTTCTGTCACCAAAGAACAACGAGTAATTTGGGCTGATTTCCTCGGCAAGCCTGCGCCTTTTCCGCAAGGTCCCTTTATGCTCGCCAGTGTGTTAGCGGCGCCTGTATATTTACTATTTGGATTGCGTGATGAACACAACCATCAATCACGTCCTCGCTACCATGTGTATTTCGAGCCTTTTGCAGATAAAATTATTCTGCCAAGAAAACAGCGTATGCAAGCCTTACAAGATGTGGTTCAACAATACGCAACACGCTTAGAGCACTTCACCTTAAAAGCACCATTACAATGGTATAATTTTTTTAATTTTTGGCAGCTGACGAATCAAGCGCCAAGTGACAGCACCAACACTACTCAACATGATCCTAATTCAGGACAAAGTGAACAGAATGACCAATCAAAATTGTAATAACAGCAACATTACCTTTGGTGCACAACGCCTGACTATCGAAGATGTTATGGCTATCGCTCAAGGTAGCCCTGCACAAATGAACAACAGTGACGATTTCACTAGCAAGATTAATCGTGGCGTG
This sequence comes from Vibrio algivorus, assembly GCF_002218005.2. Taxonomy (GTDB): domain Bacteria; phylum Pseudomonadota; class Gammaproteobacteria; order Enterobacterales; family Vibrionaceae; genus Vibrio; species Vibrio algivorus. Next base: position 361,331 of record NZ_AP018678.1, on the reverse strand, counting down.
GCCTTTTTAGAGCGCCTCTTACAACAAGAGGGGGTCATTTATGGTGTCACCACCGGTTATGGTGACTCTTGTACCGTGGCTATTCCAATGAATTTAGTCGATGAACTCCCACTGCATTTAACTCGTTTCCACGGTTGTGGTTTAGGAGAACATTTAGATGAGCAACAAGCTCGCGCGGTATTAGCGACTCGTTTATGCTCCTTATCGCAAGGAGTTTCTGGTGTCACTCATGATCTGCTCAATCAAATCGTTACTTTAATCAATCAAAGCATCACACCACTCATTCCACAAGAAGGTTCAGTAGGAGCCAGTGGCGATTTAACCCCACTCTCTTACCTTGCTGCGGTGCTAATTGGTGAGCGCGAAGTATTATACAAAGGCCAAGTGCGTCCAACCTCTGAAGTGTTTGCTGAATTGAATATCCAACCAATTAAGCTAAAACCGAAAGAAGGCTTAGCTTTAATGAATGGTACTTCCGTGATGACTGCGCTAGCCTGCATTGCCTTTAAACGCGCAGAATATCTAGCTCAACTTTCCACTCGCATTACTGCTATGGTGTCATTGGGGATGCAAGGTAACGACTTTCATTTTGATGAAGCATTATTTGCAGTAAAACCTCATCAAGGGCAACAACAAATTGCCGCTTGGCTACGCGCTGATTTACAAGCCGAACGCCCACCAAGTAACAGTGACCGACTACAAGACCGCTATTCATTACGCTGTGCACCTCATGTGATTGGCGTGTTACAAGACACCTTACCGTGGTTGCGTCAAATGATTGAAAATGAACTTAACAGTGCTAATGACAATCCAATCATTGATGGTGATAACGAGCGAGTACTACACGGCGGTCATTTCTATGGCGGCCATATCGCAATGGCGATGGATACTCTAAAAACAGCCGTTGCAAACCTTGCTGATCTGCTGGACCGTCAAATGGCGCAGTTAATGGATTATAAGTTTAATAACGGATTACCATTCAACCTAACTGGTGCAACAGGTGAACGTAAGCCAATTAACCACGGCTTCAAGGCCGTACAAATCGGCATTTCAGCATGGACAGCCGAAGCACTGAAAAACACTATGCCCGCAAGCGTATTTTCACGCTCCACTGAATGTCACAACCAAGATAAAGTCAGCATGGGGACGATTGCTTCTCGTGACTGCCTACGGGTCTTGCAGCTAACAGAACAGGTTGCCTCTGCATCGTTATTGGCAGCGACTCAAGCGATTGAATTACGCAAACGTAATAACGAACTTGATCAGCAACACTTTAGTCCAGCCTTAAAAGATATGCTTGAGATCGTGCAAAATGATTTTGAATTTGTCACTGAAGATCGTCCATTAGAAGCTGATTTACGTAAGTTTGTTGGTAAGATCCAGCAACAAGAATGGACGTTGTATAAGTAAAGGTTTCTAGGTTGCGAGTCCCTAGTTTCTAGGTATAAACAATACAAGCAACGGAGCTTCCCCTAGGTACTAGGAACCAAGCCTACGAACAAAATGAGAAAATAATGAATAAACCAGCCCTATCCGCCCAAGTCATCATGACCCCCTCTTTCCAGGATGCCGATCCTATGGGGGTGGTCTATCACGGCAATTACTTTCGTTTCTTTGAAGAAGCGCGCCGTGTGATGTTAGATAAGATAGGTTATAACTACCGTGAAATGCAGGCTTCTGGTTATATGTGGCCGATTATCGACACTAGAGTAAAATACATCAAACCTATCCCATTTGATTTAACCGTGCGGGTAGAAGCGAAATTGACTGAGTGGGAAAATCGATTAAAAGTCGACTACGTCATTTACAATGCTGAAACAAATCAGCGCCTGACCAAAGGTTATACCATGCAAGTGGCTGTCAGTATCGAAAGCGAAGAGATGTGTTTTGTGTCACCAAAAGCCTTCACCAATAAACTTGCTGCCTGGAGTACTAATGAACATCATGCCTAAACCCTTCGTACTTGAAGCTGCAGCTTTGTTGTCGGCGTTCATCCGCTCTAATTACTTTGGCTATAAACTAATGTGGAAAGCACTCCATGGCCTAGTGCTATGTGCTTTGTTGCTTTTCACTCAAACCAGCCAAGCAGCCACCAGCAATAATGATAAGTTAGCACAGCTACAACAACAATTAGCTAACCACCAAGTAGTACGGGGAGATTTTACCCAAACGCGTCACATGCAGATGTTTGATGCGCCTTTAACATCGCAAGGACAATTTCTACTTTCAAGCCAATATGGATTGTGGTGGCAACAAACGACGCCATTTCCAACCTCTTTAGTGTTAACAAAAAATACGCTTAGTCAGCAAGTTGGTTCAGAACCTGCGCAAGTACTTAACGTCAGCGATAATCCAATGGTGTTTTATTTTAGTCATGTATTTTTATCGTTATTCCAAGGTGATACTGAAACCTTACAACAGCAATTTGATCTGAAATTAAGTTCAAGCCCAAGCAGCCAATGGGAGTTATCCTTAACACCCAAATCGGCACCGCTAAATAAAGTATTCAGCCAGATAAACATTGAAGCGAATGATTATATTAATCGTATCGAGCTAGTAGAAATTCGTGGCGATCGCACCGAAATAAACTTTATCAATCAAACTCATCTACCTAGCGATTTATCGACGACTGAACAAGCCATCTTTGGACAATAGACTCTGATGATCAAACGATTAATTCAACATGACCAACAAAAACTACGGGCTCTGATATGGCTTGTAATCATGTTGATCTTAGCCGTTGTATTGTTAACGCAATTACTTGGCCGATCATTACCAGTCGAAACCAACATCATGGCGCTGTTACCCAAAAATCAACAAGATCCTAGTGCGCAAATTGCCTTTGATCGGGTCGCCTCAAGCATGAGCGACAAAGTGATCTTTTTAGTTTCAAGCCCAGATCAAGATAAAGCACAACAAGCTGCCCAACAGTTTGAAGCGCAATTGAAACAATTCCCTTTATTCAAACAAGTCAATGGCAAGCTGGCGCAAGATGCCCAACAAGCATGGGGACGATTTTTCTTCCCTTACCGGTTTCAACTTCTCACACCAACTCAGCAACAAAGGCTCACCAATTCACCACAATCACAAACTCAATACGTGATTCAATCTGTCTATAGCCCATTTTCTGGTGTCAGTGGCAATGAGCTCAACAGTGACCCCTTTTTATTATTCCGTGACTACCTCAAACAATTAACTGCTCACTCTGGTAATTTTCGATTATCCAACGGCTATTTAACGACTGACTACCAAGATCAGCATTACGTTTTGATCAGCGCTGATCTCAACGGATCGGCCTATAGCATGGCATTACAAGATCAACTGGCTGAACTTTCTCAATTGGAGGACGATCTCAAACAAAAATTCAAACAAGATCAAATCAATGTCATACACACCGGTGTGATTTTTTACGCTGCTCACGGTACTCAAAGTGCTAAAAGTGAAATCAGCACTATCGGCGTGGGTTCGTTAGTCGGCGTGATCTTATTGATTCTATTAGTTTATCGCAGCATGATGCCATTAAGCCTGGCACTACTTTCCATCAGTTGCGGCCTAGTGGCGGCGTTTGTCATCACTGTGCTGATTTTCGGCAAAGTACATTTATTTAGCCTAGTGTTCGGAGCAAGCTTAATTGGTGTGTCTATAGATTACGCCTTTCACTACCTTACTGACCGTTTAGCAGCTGGCTCTCGCTGGAATGCCTCGCAAGGGTTAAAGCATATTCTGGTGGCCATCACACTAGGGCTTATCACCAGCTTAATTGGCTACCTAGGTATGTTAATCGCGCCCTTTCCTGGTTTACAACAATTAGCACTATTTTCCGCAATTGGCCTTTTTTCAGCCTACGCAACCGTGGTGTGTTGGTATCCAATTTTAGCAGCAACTCCAAGCGTAGATCGCGCCTTGCCTTTCCGAAAAATACTCACTCTATGGTTGTCATTATGGCAGCAACCAAAAGTACGCATCATCATTCCGTCGGTATTTGCAATAGCCGCAGGAGTTGGTTTGTATCATGCCCACTACAATGACGATATCCGTCAACTACAAGCCATGCCTGTAAATCTCAAGCAACAAGAGCAAACCATAAAGACTATTTCAGGCATTCAAAATGACCAACAAATGTTACTGGTGCAAGCGCAAAATAATGATCAATTATTGGATAAACTACAGACCATCTCCAATCAACTTGAACTGCAAATCCAAGCAGGCAATTTAGGTGGCTATCAAAGTATCAGCCAGTTTATTGCCAGTCCACAACAGCAAGAGCACAATTTCGCATTAACCCAATCACTTTATCAATCGCAAAGTCAGGCTTTATCTCAAGCATTGAAGTTAAAGCAAACACCAAAACTAGATTCAGGTTTTAAAGCAATTACCATTGAGCAATTCCTTAATTCACCGATTTCAAATCCAGTACGCTTTATGTGGTTAGGTGAAATAGACGGACAATCTTCCGCAGTCATTACCCTCAACGGTGTACAGAATAACCAAGCAATTGAAGCATTTGCAGGGCAACAATCCAATGTAAGCTATCTCAATAAAACCCAAGAAATCTCACAACTGTTTGGTTTATATCGCCAACATGTCACGCAATTATTAGTGTTGGCTAGCCTAGTGATTTTGTTGGTGGTATCACTGCGTTATGGATTCACTCAAGGAATACGAATCGTGCTTCCTCCGATGATTGCAGGTACCGTTGGAATAGCGGTGACCGTACTCACTGGCAGCGCACTCAATTTATTTAACTTACTGGCACTAATTTTAGTCCTTGGAATTGGTATTGATTACACACTGTTTTTCGCCGAACAATCTAGATCACAAGCAAGCTCTGATGCCCATCTAGCATTAAAACGTAATTCTACACTGCTCGCGATAAGCTTATCTGCGTTAACCACAATTCTCTCTTTTGGTCTATTAGCACTCAGCGAGACTCAAGCTATTCATAGCTTTGGTATTACCGTGTTATTTGGCATTATCATCAGTTGGTTATTAGCACCATTGGCAATGAAGCCACCAGCGACTATCAGTAAGGAAAGTTGAAATGAATATTCTAGCTAAATTTATAGGATTGATATTACTGGTAAGCCTGACCGCTTGTTCAACACACTCAAAGACTTCTTCCTTCAATAGCCCAGAAGAAAAGAATCGAATCCAGATTGCTGATGAGACTTGGGTCGCCTTACCCCAACCGTCAGAACTAGGCTATACACTGACTGCCAGTCAATTACTCAGCGTACGATATATTGATCAAACGAAAAAAGCACAAAGCAACCAACTGCCAATCCAATTACAAATCACTCAAGATAAATTAGTACTAGCAGGCTTTTCTTCTTGGGGAACCCGTTTGCTCAGCTTAAGCTACCAAGATAATCAATTCGATACTTATGTAATGGCAGGGCTAGGCAGTAGCTTGCCCAAGCCTGAACAAGTTTTGTTTAATTTGATGATCACTTTATATCCATTGGATGTCTGGCAACCTAAACTACAACAGATTGGTTGGAGATTAACGGAACAACAAACCGACGATAGCCAACTTCAACATAGCAAACAAAGAGCATTGTTCGATAATCATGGCAAACTGATCGCAGAGATTAATTATGCATCAATTGACCCACTCAAAGGTGACATTACTTTTATTAATCACGCTCTAGACTTCACCATTGTGATAAAAACCTTACAATACCAACAAGATTAATATTTGTGCTTTCATCATCCATGATATTGCCATGTAATAAGGACTATTACCCGAATGCCTAAACAGCCTAATCCTCCTCTGTATATTCATGCATGTGGCTCTCACTCCGCATTAGGCTGGACAACGGAAATGATCCACCAGCATTTACAGCAAGCCAACACGCCAAATATGCAAGTCAGCACCAATTGGCTCAATGATGGTAGTGAAACGGTAGTCGGAGTGGCTAATGGTCCATTGCCGACCATCGATGAAAAGTTTGCTCACCAAAATACTCATAACAATCGCCTAGCATTGTCGGCATTACTGCAAATTGATCACACGATCAAGCAAACTATTGAAAAATATGGCGTAGACAGAATTGCCGTAATTATTGGCACGAGCACTTCAGGTATTGCCGATGGAGAGCATGCCCTTACACAGTGGCAACAAAGTGGTGAACTCCCCGTAGGCTTTGATTATCATCAACAAGAAATGGCGAATACCAGTCGATTTATTGCTGATTACTACAATATAACTGGCCCGAGCTACACCATTTCAACGGCTTGTTCCTCCAGTGGCCGAGTGTACATTTCTGCCCAACGTTTACTTAAAGCGGGCCTCGTTGATGCAGTGATTGTTGGCGGTACCGACACCTTGTGTAAACTGACTTTAAATGGTTTTTATGGCTTAGAAGCGCTATCGCACCAACGCTGTAACCCTTTTAGCGCCAACCGTAATGGTATCAATATTGGTGAAGCGGCAGCTTTCATGCTGCTCAGCCTTGAAAAGCCCGATCCTAATCAAGATTGTTTAGCTTTATTGGGAGCTGGCGATAGCTCTGATGCCCATCATATTTCAGCACCACACCCACAAGGCAATGGCGCAGAGCAAGCGATGCGTAAAGCACTAGAAAATGCTGGGCTCCAAGCTTGTGATGTTGGCTATATTAATGCTCATGGCACCGCCACTAAACTCAATGATCAGATGGAAGCCAAAGCCATTGAACGAGTATTTGGCAATCAAGTTCCAGTCAGTTCAACCAAACCACTTACCGGACACACATTAGGCGCGGCGAGTGCAATTGAAGCCGCAATTTGCTGGCATGTATTACACTATCAACTGCCAATCCCAGCACAAATTAATGATGGTGAAAACTCTGAATTTAGCATTGCCTTGGCTACACCTAATCAACGTTTAAAACAACCAACCATTTTGAGTAACTCTTTCGCTTTTGGTGGCAATAACGTCAGCCTAATTTTTGGATATCCAAATGACTGAAACAAGTAATACTTCATTACCCAATATCGCCAGTTTAGTGCCGCATGCCGCACCGATGATCTTAGTCGATAAGCTGATTGCAGTTGATCAACAAAGCATTCACACTCAAGTAATTATTAAATCCGATGAACTGTTTTTTAACGTTGAGAATCAAAGCGTACCCGGCTATGTTGGCATTGAATATATGGCACAATCTATCGCTGCTTGGTCTGGCTTTCAAGCGTGGCAAAAAGGTGAGCCACCTGCGATAGGTTTTTTACTAGGTAGTCGCCGCTATCAGAGTCAGTGCTCCGAATTCTCGCTTGATGAAACCTTAGATATTTATGCTGAACAAGTAATGGAAAATAATGGCATGGCGGTATTTCAATGCCGTATCGACGTCCAAGGAAAAACAGTTGCTAACGCACAATTGAATGCTTTTGTGCCTTCCCCTGAACAATTAAATGCTATGCAGTCTCAGTAGTGTGTGAAAAAAGGAAAAACGAATGTCACGACATGTTCTCGTCACTGGCGCAAGTAAAGGCATAGGCCAAGCAGTTGCAATTCAATTAGCCCAAGATGGCTTTGATGTCGTAGTTCACTACATGAGTGATCAAACTGGTGCCGAACAAACTCAAGCTACGATTCAACAGGCAGGTGGTCAAGCTCGCCTATTACAATTTGATATTAGCGATCGCGAGCAGTGTCGTGAAAAAATTGAAGCGGATATTGTAGAACATGGCGCTTATTATGGTGTTGTCAGCAATGCAGGAATTACACGCGATACTGCCTTTCCTGCCATGATGAGTGACGAATGGGATAGCGTCATTCATACCAACTTAGACAGTTTTTATAACGTTCTGCATCCTTGCGTTATGCCAATGGTACAGCTACGCAAAGGTGGCCGTATTATCACCATGGCTTCAGTATCTGGCATTATGGGTAACCGTGGACAAACCAATTACAGCGCAGCCAAAGCAGGCGTGATTGGTGCCACTAAATCACTCGCCTTAGAACTAGCCAAACGAAAAATAACGGTAAACTGTGTCGCGCCTGGCTTGATTGATACAGGTATGGTTGATGAACACGTTCAAGAACACGCACTACCTCAAGTACCGCTACGTCGTATGGGCAAACCGGAAGAAGTGGCAGGTTTGGTCAGTTACCTAATGTCAGATAATGCGGCTTACATTACGCGCCAAGTAATTTCAGTAAATGGAGGTTTAGTATGAGTCGTCGTGTTGTGGTAACAGGAATGTCTGGCGTCACCGCTTTTGGTAACGATTGGCAAGCAATAGAGCCAAAATTAAAAGCTTGTGAAAACGCCGTACAATTTATGGAAAGCTATGTTCAATACGATGGCTTAAACACAAAACTAGCTGCTCCAGTATTAGATTTTGAACTACCAAAGCATTACACCCGTAAGAAAATTCGTGGTATGGGTCGCGTCTCTCAAATGGCAACCTTAGCTTCAGAAAATGCTCTACTACAAAGTGGCTTATTAACCAGTGATGGTGAGAAACATGAAATTCTGACTAATGGCCAAACCGGTGTAGCTTATGGGTCTTCCACCGGCAGTACTCCCGCTATTGGTGCGTTTGGTGTGATGCTTAATGAAAAATCAACTCGTGCCATCACCGCCACCACTTATGTTCAAATGATGCCGCATACCTCAGCAGTCAATGTTGGTTTATTCTTTGGGCTGCGTGGTCGCGTAATCCCAACCAGCAGCGCATGTACCTCTGGTAGCCAAGCCATTGGTTATGCCTATGAAGCCATCAAACATGGTTACCAAACTGTGATGGTTGCTGGCGGTGGTGAAGAGCTATGCCCAACTGAGTCAGCCGTTTTTGATACCCTTTTTGCCACCAGTTTAAAAAACGATGCGCCTAAAACCACCCCTCGCCCTTACGATAAAGATCGTGACGGGCTCGTCATTGGTGAAGGTGCTGGCACCTTAGTACTTGAAGACTATGACCATGCCGTTGCCCGTGGTGCTAAAATTTATGCCGAGATCGTAGGCTTTGCCAGCAATTGTGACGCTGCACATGTGACCCAACCGCAAATGGAAAACATGCAACGCTGTATGGAATTGGCTTTAGAAAATGCTCAGCTAGCACCAAGCGTCATCGATTATATTTCCGCTCATGGCACCGCAACCGATCGTGGTGATATTGCTGAAAGCCAAGCCACCTTTAATGTATTCGGCAATCAAACACCTATCAGCTCACTAAAAAGCTATTTTGGTCATACCTTAGGAGCTTGTGGCTCGATTGAAGCTTGGCTGAGCTTAGAAATGATGCATTCAGGATGGTTTAGCCCAACCCTAAATTTAGAGAATATCGACCCTGAGTGTGGTGACTTAAACTACATTCGTGGCAATGGTTGTGAAATGGATTGCCAATACATCATGAGCAATAACTTTGCTTTTGGTGGTATTAATACTTCAATCATCTTTAAACGCCATTCTCACTAGCTTTCAACAATAAAATCCCTTTTACTCAAAAACCATTGGCCCTAGACTTAGATCTAGGGCCTGTTGAACTTTGGACATAAACGATGGAAGAAAGGAGTCGCTGATGTACAAGATAGGTGAACTAGCAAAGTTATGTGGCATTAATAATGACACACTGCGCTTTTATGAAAAATCAGGCTTATTGAGCCCATCAGCTCGCTCTGAATCTGGTTACCGCCTTTATAACGAGCAAGATAAGCAAGCACTACAATTTATTATTCGAGCCAAAAAGGTTGGATTTAATTTATCCGATATTAAAGAGCTACTTGAAATCGAAGTCGATAAAGCTAGTAACTCCTGCTTTGATGTCAAACAAGTTGTTGATGCTAAGCTCGCCGATGTGGAGCAAAAACTTTCTGAACTGCAACACTTTCAACGTTCATTAAAAACCTTATCTTCCGCTTGTTGTGGCGGCAAAGGTAGCGCCGAAGAATGCACCATCTTACAAGCCTTGGAAACCAATACTGAACAAGTGGCCGTAGAACAACATCACCATGCCGAAAACTGTCAGAAACATTAACTCGCAATATTAATCGTGAGCTGTAATTTTAATGGCAAAGAAGACAAGTGAGTTTCAATTCTTTGTCTCGCTTGTTCAATATCATCACGCGAGATCAACTCACTAGAATCATCAACATGAAGATCCACATCAACCCACAATTCATGGCCAACCTTTACCACACCCGCTAATTCAATTTCCTGCTGAGAATCTTTATTCGTCACCGTAATAGTTTGATCAACGGTTTGGCAAATCTCTTTACTTGGTGCCATTAAAAAGATTTCTCTTAATGCAGAGCGCAACATCCCAAATGGCACTTTAATGAAATAAAATGACATCAGCAGCATCATCATTGGATCTGCATATACAGCGTATTTTGCTAATGGTGTTAATGTCATCAACCAGGCCACCACAAACCCTGCTGTTACCGCAACACTAAGTAATGTATCCATTTGCCATTGCTTCACTTCAGCATCAATCAAACCAGAAAAATGTTTGTTCCTTAATGAAAGCATGCACCACCAAGCCAGACCACAACCAATCACATTGATAACACCAAAAGCGGTTGCAATCGAAACATCAACAGCACGGCCTCCAGTAAACATGGCGCCAATGGCTGAATATAATGAATAGCTGACAATTAATAAGATCACCGCACCTTTCACGGCGATAACCGCAGGTTCAAATAAAGCGCGGCCAAAAGGGAATTGGGCATCTGATGGTTTTTTAATATAACGAGCAGCAACTAGCGACAATAATGTTAACAGCAGACTAACAAGGGAATAGACTCCATCAAACATGATGACAAGTGAGCCAACAAGTAAGCCAACAATCAACCCACCCCCTGCAAATATTGATGCAAAAAGAGCGGAGAAAGCTAAAGCACGATTTTCGTTAAACTTTGTATGAACAGACATTTTATGAATACCTTTAGATAACTAAAGATATTTTGGGGGAATGTAGGATCTTTACAATAAAAACTTACACAAACCAGCAATAGAAAAACAATATTTCGAATTAAATCACTTATAAATCAACAACTAAAATCCAACACCACCCGTCAAATTAACTGACACTGACCGCTACAGAAAAGTAAAGAAACCCAAAATACTTTAGAAGTCGAACAGATAATCGCTCACCTTATCAACTAACCAGTCAATAGCAGGACTATCGGTCCCTTCGGCAACACTGAACATACAAAAATCTTCTTGTGTTAATCCATAAGTATGGCGAATCACAGAAAGACGCTGTTCACGCAAATGATGACGAATCAATGGCTCTGGAAGTACTCCCCATGCCGATTCAGTTAATATGGTATTAAGCATATATTCAAAACTAGAAAAGCCAATATAACGGCGAGAAAAAGGCTCTAAACTGGCATTGTCTTGCTCATTTAGATAAGCCATGACCGCTTGCATAGACTTGCGTAACTCTTCATCTGTAACTCGCTGAAGTTTGCTTAATGGATGAGTTGAACTACACACCGACATCATACGAATTTTGCCTAACGGTTGACGAACAATACGTGCATCATCGATATGCTCATAATCCACTCCGAATGCAAAATCAACCTGTTGAGTTGCCACTAAATTGGCTAAGTCTCCACTTGAAGCCAAAATGATGTTAAATGAAGTACTAGGAAACTGCTTACTAAGTGAATGAGCAAATTCCTGCCATAACAGATCCGGTAAGGCATCATCACGAGCTATCCATATTTCCGATGCAAACTCATCAGACACTTGAGAGCAAATTCGACGAACACGAGAAGTGGTAATAAGAATACTTTCAAAATCCTTATAAACGGCCTTACCGACTTCAGACAAGGTTAGGTTATTGCCAGTGCGGATAAACAACTTAACATTTAGATCCATTTCAAGCGCTTTAATTGCCATACTAAGCTTAGTGCGATTACATTCTAACTGCCGGGCTGCTTCAGAAACGGAACCAGTATTAGCAACAGTGCAAAATGCTTCAATTTGTGACAAGTTCATAGCCAGCTCACCTAATTAAAGTCTCGGAATAATAAACAATTATTAAAAGATTGCCTATCAACACCATTCATTGTTGTACAAACAATTTTAGCCTAACCAACAGAAATTAAGGATTCATCTCAATTAAATTAAAACCTCGAGAGTTGGATGCTGGTGACATAAAAAATGGCTGTGTCCAATCTGAACACAACCATTTACTCATAACCAGGTTTTAACGGCTAGATGAGATATGTAACTTATTGATTTAAAATTACTCTACCGTAACCGCCTTAGCTAAGTTCCTTGGCTGATCAACATCGGTGCCTTTAATCAAAGCAACATGGTATGAAAGTAACTGCATTGGAATGGTGTAGTAGATTGGTGCAGTGATCTCACTGACATGTGGAAGATTAATGATCTTCATACTTTCATCGGCTTCAAATCCTGCGCCAGCATCGGCAAACACATACAGTAAACCGCCACGCGCGCGGACTTCTTCAATATTCGATTTCAGCTTCTCTAGTAGCTCATTATTGGGTGCGACCACTACCACAGGCATATCCGCATCAATTAAGGCTAACGGACCATGTTTTAGCTCACCGGCAGCATAAGCTTCAGCGTGAATATAAGAAATTTCTTTTAGCTTTAAAGAGGCTTCTAGTGCAATTGGGTAATACTCACCACGACCTAAGAATAGCGTGTGATGTTTGTCGGCAAAGTCTTCTGCTAAGGCTTCAATATCTTTATCGTAAGCAAGTGCTTTTTCAATTTGAGAAGGCAATAAATGTAGAGCTTCAACAATTTCTGCTTCTTTTGCGCTATCAATACGTTGCTGCTGTTTACCCATAGCAGTGACCAGCATGAGTAGTCCCGCTAGTTGAGTAGTAAAGGCTTTAGTTGAAGCGACACCAATCTCAGTGCCAGCACGTGTCATAAAGGCAAAATCAGACTCACGAACAAGAGATGAACCTGCAACATTACAAATGGTCATTGCTGACATATAACCTTTTTCTTTGGCTAAACGTAATGCGGCTAAGGTGTCGGCAGTCTCGCCGGATTGAGACAAGGTGATCAGTAGGCTATTTGGTCGAGTCACAAATTTGCGGTAGCGGAATTCTGATGCAATTTCCACATCACAACTTACGCCAGCCAAAGACTCAAACCAGTAACGTGCTGTCATACCTGCATTGTAAGACGTACCACAAGCGATGATTTGTACATGCTCAACTTTAGATAGGATCTCGGCAGCATTCACACCAATGCTTTCGGTAACCACTGAATCTTTGGTTAATCGAGCTTCCATGGTATTAATTAATGCGGTTGGCTGTTCAAAGATTTCTTTTTGCATAAAGTGACGATATTGACCTTTATCACCCGCATCATGCTCTGCGCTTGATTCAGAAACCGTGCGTTCTACTCGCTCACCATTTTCAGCAAAAACGGTCACTTCACGACGAGTCACTTCAGCAACATCACCTTCTTCAAGGTACATAAAACGGCGAGTCACATTTAATAGAGCCAATTGATCCGAGGCGATAAAGTTTTCACCTACGCCTAAACCAATCACAATTGGGCTACCTGAACGCGCAACGACTACACGGCTTGGATCTTTACGATCAAATACGACCGTGCCGTAAGCACCATCAAGCTGCTTAACTGCTTTTTGTAATGCTTCAATTAATGTTGCAGAAGTACGACGTTCCCATTCAACTAAGTGAGCAATCACTTCAGTATCAGTTTGAGATTCAAACACATAACCACGCTCACGTAAGGTTTCACGCAAGGATTGATGGTTTTCAATAATACCGTTATGCACCACTGCAATATCATTTGAAACGTGTGGATGGGCATTGATTTCAGAAGGTTCACCATGAGTTGCCCAACGAGTATGAGCAATACCGGTTCCACCAAACACATCGGCAGCGTCAACCGCATCAGCTAATTCTTGTACTTTGCCTAAGCGGCGTACACGCGTCATGTTTGAATTACCATCGACGACCGCGACACCGGCTGAGTCATAGCCGCGATATTCCAAACGACGTAAACCTTCAACAAGAATTTCAGCTACATCACGCTGCGCAACAGCACCCACGATTCCACACATATTGTTATCCTTTTTTATTCCTTTACCAGCAGCAAGCAAAAGGTGGTAAAGCGTAATTTAATAAATTGATTAGATTTTAAGTTTTCGATATTAGGCAATCAGAACTTGCACATTATGTTGTTGTATTTGTGCTTGTTGTTCGTCAGTAATGCCATTATCCGTTACCAGCACATCGACTTTGTCCCATGCCAGTTCTAAATTTGGAATTTTTCTACCAATCTTGTCAGATTCCACCATCACCACCACACGGCGCGCCACTTCGGACATAACCTGACTGAGGCCAAGCAGTTCATTAAACGTTGTGGTGCCACGTTCCAAATCAATCCCGTCTGCTCCAATAAATAATTGGTCGAAATCGTATGAACGCAGAACTTGCTCAGCGACTTGCCCTTGGAAAGATTCCGAATGGGTATCCCAAGTGCCACCGGTCATTAATAAAGTTGGTTCGCTTTCTAGTGCATTTAATGCATTAGCGACATTCAGTGAGTTGGTCATCACCACTAAGCCTCGCTTATGATTAAGTTGCTCGATCAAAGCACCAGTAGTACTACCGCTATCAATAATCACTCTATGGTGATCTTTAATTAACGATGCTGCCGCTTTAGCCAGCGATACCTTTCGTTTCGAAACCTCTTCTGAAAATTCTTCATCGATGATTTCTTTAGGTAAAGCAATCGCCCCACCGTAACGGCGCAATAGCAAACCACTGGCTTCCAATGCCGACAAGTCTTTTCTTATAGTGACTTCAGAGATATTAAATTGCTTATTTAACGCTTCAACACTGACTTCACCAAATTCATTTACCTGTTGAACAATAAGATGACGTCGCTGTTGAGTATTTCGTTTTGACATAAAATAAAACCAATTAAGTTTCGAAACGAAACATATTAAACACAATCGAAACTTATTTGTCTATTTTTTTCACCACAAAAAATAAATGTTTTTTGAAGAAACCTTGTTCTAAGACAAGTAAGTATCGTGATCTTCCCCACAAAGACTGGTAAAATTATTACCCCATTTAAGAAACAAAATTACAACGCAGCCCCTCGCAGACTACAAAATGAAATGGTGGCTGCAACGAAAGTGAAGTGTGGCCGTGCGAGAATGGGAATAATGACTACAATGTAGGTCAGACAATAAAAATGCAGTAAAGAATTTCTGTTTTAGCGCATCCAACCTTTCTCGTTGTTTGCGGTTAAAACGCATAAAAATTGAAAAATGTAATATTACTTACCGGAGAGTATCTACTCATGAAAAAGACCAAAATCGTATGTACGATTGGCCCGAAAACTGAATCTGTTGAGAAACTAACTGAACTAGCAAACGCTGGCATGAACGTAATGCGTTTAAACTTCTCACACGGTGATTTCGAAGAACATGGCAACCGTATTGCTAATCTTCGCCAAGTAATGAAGAACACAGGTAAACAACTTGCGATCCTTTTAGATACTAAAGGCCCAGAAATCCGTACTATCAAACTAGAAAACGGCGATGATGTTGCCCTAGTAGCTGGTCAAGATTTCACATTCACAACCGATATCTCTGTTGTGGGTAACAAAAACACAGTAGCGGTAACGTACCCTGGCTTCGCTCAAGACCTTAAAGCTGGTGATACTATCCTAGTAGATGATGGTCTTATCGAAATGGAAGTGGTAGCAACGACTGATACTGAAGTTAAATGTAAAGTATTAAACAACGGCGACCTAGGTGAAAACAAAGGTGTTAACCTTCCTGGCGTTTCTGTAAAACTACCTGCACTTGCTGAAAAAGATAAAGCTGACCTTAAATTTGGTTGTGAGCAAGGCGTTGATTTCGTTGCTGCTTCTTTCATCCGTAAAGCAGACGATGTAAAAGAAATTCGTGAATTGCTATGCGCAAACGGCGGCGAGAACATCCAAATTATTTCTAAAATCGAAAACCAAGAAGGTGTTGATAACTTCGATGAGATTTTAGAAGCTTCTGACGGCATCATGGTTGCTCGTGGTGACCTAGGTGTTGAAATCCCAGTTGAAGAAGTAATCTTCGCTCAGAAAATGATGATCGAGAAATGTAACCGCGCACGTAAAGTGGTTATCACTGCAACTCAAATGCTTGATTCTATGATCAAAAACCCACGTCCAACTCGTGCAGAAGCGGGTGACGTTGCGAACGCAATCATGGATGGTACTGATGCAGTAATGCTTTCTGGTGAGTCTGCGAAAGGTAAATACCCTGTTGAAGCGGTAACTATCATGGCGCAAATCTGTGCTCGTACTGATAAAGCTCTAAAAGCAGAACTAGGTTCTCGTTTAGATAGCCCTCGTCTACGTATCACTGAAGCAGTATGTAAATCAGCAGTAGAAACTGCCGAGAAACTTGCTGCTCCAGTTATCGTTGTAGCAACTGAAGCAGGTAAATCTGCTCGTTCAGTACGTAAATACTTCCCAACAGCAAAAATCATTGCCGTTACTACGAACACTAAGACTGCAGCACAACTTTGCTTGTCTAAAGGTGTAACGCCAATCGTTGTTGAGTCTATCAATGATACTGAAGACTTCTACCGTCAAGGTATGGCTCTAGCGCTAGAAACAGGCTACGGCGAGAAAGGCGATGTAACTGTTATGGTTTCTGGTGCTCTAGTACCATCAGGCACAACTAACACTTCTTCTGTTCACGTTCTTTAATTAAAACGAACCGATAGAAATACCAAAGGAGGCCAATCGGCCTCCTTTTTTCTACTTTTCTTACACCTGCAAAACACAATCTACCTTTAGTTGTACTACTCACTGCAATATCTTCCCTACGTTAGATACTACCTTTCCTACGCCATTACCAACCAAAGAACTCTTGATGATGAGTGTTCAGCAACACCACCAACAATAAGAAATATAAAGCACTAATATTGATAGCAAGTACTAACAAACTAGCAATCGTTACCCTCACAACCACGACATTAGACATAAGCCACTCACCGAAATTGATAAATATTCATTCAATAAGTTTAGTGAAGTTTTGCCGATTTATTAGACTAAAGTCTTAGATCTTTTTTTCATAAAAAAACGCAACCCGTAGGCTGCGCTATCAGTTATGGTATTAGAAAATCACTATGCTTTTAAAGCACGCTCTCCACGGGCTATACCAACGACTCCACTGCGTGCGACTTCAATGACATCAGTCATCTCTGATACCGCTTTAATAAAAGCATCTAACTTAGCACTATCGCCAGCGAGTTGAATGGTAAATAATGAAGCGGTCACATCAACAATCTGTCCACGGAACACATCAGATAAACGATGTACTTCAGCACGAGAAAAGCCACTAGCTTTTACTTTTACTAACATCAATTCACGTTCAACATAATCGTACTCAGTAACCTCTTGCACCTTAAGTACATCCACTAGCTTGTGTAGGTTTTTTTCAATCTGCTCAAGCTGTAGCGCATCAGTTGCAGTAGTGATATTTATACGAGATAAGGTTTCATCATCCGTCGGAGAAACAGTTAATGACTCAATGTTATAACCACGTTGTGAGAACAAACCAACAACACGTGATAAAGAACCTGGTTGGTTTTCTAATAGCAATGAAATGATATGTCTCATATTAGGTTCTCTCCGTCTTGCTTAACCACATTTTATCCATTGCTTCACCTTTAATTTGCATTGGATAAACATGCTCAGTTTCATCAACATTAATATCAACAAACACCAGACGATCTTTCATATCTAAGGCTTTTTGTAGGCCAGCTTCTAGCTCATCTGGAGTATTAATACGAATCCCAACATGGCCATAAGCTTCAGCAATGGCAGCGAAATCAGGCACAGAATCCATATAAGAATGAGAATGGCGACCTTGATAAATCATATCTTGCCATTGCTTTACCATGCCTAAGAAACGGTTATTCAGGTTAATAATCTTAACCGGAATGTCATATTGCATACAGGTTGATAGCTCTTGAATATTCATCTGAATACTGCCATCACCGGTAATGCACACCACTTCTTCTTTTGGCATAGCAAACTTAACGCCCATTGCCGCCGGTAAACCAAAGCCCATGGTGCCTAAACCACCAGAGTTAATCCAACGACGTGGCTTATCAAATGGGTAATATAGCGCAGCAAACATTTGGTGCTGACCGACATCTGAAGCAACATAAGCTTCACCTTTAGTTAGCTTGTAAAGCGTTTCGACTACCTGCTGAGGTTTAATACGATCTGAAGTACGATCGAACTCTAAACATTTACGATTGCGCCAACTTTGTAGTTCTTGCCACCAAGTTTCAATCGCCTCACTATCTTGATCTGCACCTTGATCTTCAAGCAGCTTTAACATGCTATTTAATACTTCATCAGCAGAACCTACGATAGGTAAGTCCGCTAGAATGGTTTTAGAGATCGAAGATGGATCGATATCAATGTGCATAATCTTGGCATTAGGGCAGTATTTTTCGACATTATTGGTGGTACGGTCATCAAAACGCACCCCGACGCCAAAAATAAGATCAGCATTATGCATCGCCATATTAGCTTCATAAGTACCGTGCATACCTAACATACCCAGCGAATTATGGTGAGTCGCAGGGAAAGCGCCCAGCCCCATTAAAGTACTGACTACTGGTAAATTCAGTGCTTCAGCAAGCTTAATCAATTGCTCACTGGCTTCTGCAATAATGGCCCCACCACCGACATAAAGTACTGGTTTTTTCGCTGCCAGTAAGGCTTTCAACCCTTTCTTAATTTGCCCTTTATGACCCGAAGTTGTCGGATTATAAGAGCGCATTTTAATTTCATCAGGGTAGTGATAAGAGAATTTTTCTAATGGATTTAAAACGTTTTTCGGTAGATCAACCACCACAGGGCCAGGTCGGCCGGTAGAGGCTAAGTAAAACGCTTTTTTTATGGTTTCTGGAATATCTTCAGCTTTAGTGACTAGGAAGCTGTGTTTAACGACAGGACGGGAGATCCCCACCATGTCACATTCTTGAAAAGCATCGTTGCCAATTAAGCTACTTGGTACTTGGCCAGACAACACTACCATTGGCGCAGAGTCCATATAGGCAGTCGCAATACCGGTAATGGCATTCGTTGCACCAGGGCCGGAAGTGACGAGAACAACGCCGACTTTACCCGTTCCCCGAGCATAGCCATCTGCCATGTGGACCGCAGCTTGTTCATGACGAACCAGTACGTGTTCAATATCACTCTTTTCATGTAAAGCATCGTATATATCCAAAACTGAACCGCCTGGATAACCGAAGATATGCTCTACACCTTCATCTATTAGGGAACGGACGATCATATCCGCGCCAGATAACATTTCCATGTTGCCTCCTGTTAACTGAATTTCATCGACCTTAATATAAAGTGCAATAATTCAGTGCTACATAGTTAGGGCTTATTTTTAGCCTAAGAAACTTCAGGCTGCTTAATACTTTAGATTTACAAAAGCACTGCAACCTTGCTATGTACCTATTTGCATTGTCATAACAAGCAACTAGGGTGCATACGCTCAAAGTCACCTTTGAACTTGACCACTTTACCGCCATTAACAGAAACTTGTCTATTACTCTAAAGTTATCCGAATCATAAAAATTAACAAATAACCCACATAATCAGTGATAAAGACTGTATATCCAGCAGACCTCAAAACATCCCGACCAATACCCTTCTTAAATTCAGTAGATAATAAAACCAACAATGAGAGATTAATCTCGTTTTTGTACCCAAGTAACTTCAAGGTACAGAGTTCAGCACTATTACCCAAGCCTTCAAGCGTAAGAGGTTGGCGAAATAATGTAAGCACCTTAAAATCAATCTGACCTAACAAAAAAACGCAGCCTCTAATCAAATAGAGACTGCGCTTTTTAAAAGAGTTTACTTGTTATAGGCTTGCGGCAAGAGTCTCGCCACAAATCAACATCAATTGATCTCTCATCCAGATGTGACCTTTATCTTTCTCACTAGATTCATGCCAGCTTAAGTAACCCGCTACCTTATTGTCTGCGTATGGGTAAGACATGACTTTATAGTTTGCACGAGTAGGAACAGAATCAATCAACCAACGAGGAACCACTGTCACTAATTCAGATTGACCTACTACGTACAAAATATTGCTTAAACTTGTACCATGGTAAGATGCTTGGAATTCAAAATCCCCGGTATAAACACGTTCATAGAAACTACGTACACCGTTTACTTTCGATAACGTTGCATGCTTTTCTGCCATAAACTCTGCTTGACTAATTTGAGAGCCAATGCGTGGATGATTTGCCGCAGTCACCACGACAAGTTCATCACTGAAGATTTCCGTGCTTGAATATCCTGGCTGCTCAAAACGTGCATAATCAATCACAAAATCAACTTCTTGATAACGAAGTTTTTCAGGCAAGTGGCGATCAAAATCAGCATCCAGGCTTAATTGAATGCTTGGGGATTTTTCAGCAATACCATGCATAATTCTTGGTGCAAAGCGCAAATCTGAAGGACTGCAAACCGCTAATTTAAATACTCGCTCTGATGTTTCAGGAACAAAAATAGAATTCGGTAATTCATTGCGCACTAATTGCAGTGCTTGACGAAGCGGGCCAAACAATTGACGAGCGCGTTGAGTCGGTTGGATACCACGACCATGACGCATGAATAATTCGTCATTAAACATAACTTTTAAACGAGCCACCGCATTACTTACGGCAGGTTGTGACATACCTAAATACTGTGCCGCACGAGTAATATTTTGCTCTTGCATTACTGCATCAAAAACGGTCAACAAGTTAAGATCTACGCCACGTAAAGTTGATTCCGTTCTTAAATTAAGGGCAGTGTTTTTTGGTTCAGTAGAAAGTGTCATGTTGTGTTGTGCCTCTTTTAATTGTAGTTCAATCACACATAACGACCGTGATTATCAACTACAAAAAGATATCGAATAATAATTGTATTTGCCCCGCCAATATGTCGGGTGGCACTTACTATTCACCAAGCAAATATTAGAAGCAACCGTATTGATATTAAATCATTTTTATTTACCAAAAATCACTAAAAAAACTAAACTTTCAATGGGTTATATTAAAAACATAAATTAATATAAAAAACATTTAACGACTAAATTGATGACAAAAAAGTTGTTCACTCATTAATCAAAGCATAGTGAGGGAAATCAACTTGCTCCCATAAGTAGCTCCACAGCGGTGCAATATTCTCCCACTCACCTTGTACTACCCAATCAGCAATTGACTCGGCAACATTGGGATAAATCACTCGCTCAGCCGGCTCATCATCTAACCAAGTTCGCACGATACTAGGATCAAGCCATTGCATTGAACTGGCTAACCCTAAAGATTCAAGTGTCGCCACATTACTCATTTGTTCAAATTGTCCATCTAATGGTTTTAATAGTAATTTCTTACCCAAGGTTAATGCTTCAGAAGGCAACTCAAAACCACCATTGGCAATCACACCATGACAAGCATGCAAATCTCGTTGGAAGTTTTGATACGACAAAGGCATAAAAGTAAGGTGCTCTTGTTGATTTACTTCTTTTATTTCTGGGTGGTAACAAATGAAATGACGATTGGAGAAGCGTTGTAAAAGATCACTTATGGCTGGTAGCGCCTCGAAAGGTAAATAAACTAAAATAAAGTCATGCTTTTGGTTATCAATTTGCTTGGGTGTATGAACGATTGGCGGCAAAATGGGTTGCTGAAAATGGTACCAATGCAATCCTAAATGATGTTGAGTAGGCGCAAAATGCTGTATCAATGTCTGATCAAGCCAACTCGCCCCTTTCTTTGGCACGGAATAGCGAAAGGCATTTTGATGGCTTATCCCAATGCTCGGCACGTTTTGCTTTTTAGCCGCCCAAGCAGTAATCGGTTCAAAGTCATTGAGCACCACATCATAGCCTTCCAAGTCCATCTCTGACACTTCTCTCCATAGTTGGCTAGGATTTGTATTCAAGGCAGTTTTCATATGGCTGACTTTGCCCTTTTCAGTCGTAAATGTCAGTCCACGTCGGGTTTGATAGTCCCCAAAATCTTCCATTGAAAAATAAGCTTTGTCATCTCGTCCCGAGAATAAGAAATCAACAGAGACATCCGATTGTTTAGATAAAGCAGATGCCATTGCCCGTGCTCGAGCGATATGACCATTTCCTGTACCTTGCACGCCATATAAGATTTTCATTCTTTTCATCCACCAGCTAAAATATTAATTGCTGCGATAGCGCAACTGATTCCCAAAGCTGCCCCTAGTACAATATCCGTTAGAAAATGCACTCCTAACAGAATTCGAGAAAACCCGATCAATCCAGCCCAAATAAAAGGCAACAAACCGAATTCCGGATAGTAATTTTGTAATAACACTGCCATTAAGAAAGCGGCTGCCGTGTGGCCAGAGGGCAAGCTATATTGATCGGATGGAGTGATAAAAGAAGTTAACAAATGGGATATTTGTGCTGGCCTGCGACGTTTAAAACTATTTTTAGCTAACCAATAAATTGGCAATTCCAGTAAAAATGCTAACAATCCCGCCAGTAAAAAATATTGACCCGTTCTCGGCTCAAACAACCAAGCTAATAACCCCATCACTGCGTATAAATGTCCATCACCAGTATGAGAGATGGCTTTGCTAATACGAGCAACTGGTAAATTAAAGCGGTGTTGTAAGCAAAATAAAGAAAACGCTAAATCAAAGCGTGCGATTGGCTGTATGGTTTTCATCGTATGCTCCTTGTTCGATGCTTAATCAGCACTACACTGGCTAAGGTAAGGGAGATAAATGACAAAAAAGTGACGATATTTTGTTCTTATGATGAAAGGTGATTTCCAGATATAAATAGGTATAGCTAAGTGACTTCAAAGTGCAGAATTTAGAGCTCTCATCCAAACCTTTAGGTAAAGAAGATTGACGAAGAAATGTAAGCATCTTTAAAACCAATCTCACATGGCATAAAGATTTGAATGAGAGGCCATTAAGTTATTTGGATATTTTTTCATCCAAAAGGTTGACGCATCCCCCTTGAGTGCGGTACTAATTGAATCAGTTTTTACGTGGTCGAAGACATTGCTAAGCTAGTTTTGATAAATAGCACTCGGTTAACATAGATAACACTAAGGTACCAAGCATGATTCAACAATTTTCAGCTCTACTGAACCTCCTCCTCATCGTGACTCAATCGCGCGGGTAGGCAGTGGACGAAAAACCACATACGATTTCAAACAAGCCCGCATCCCGATGCGGGCTTTTTTATTCGCAAATACTCAAAAATAAGTAGCCGAATAAACCGCATTGGATAGCAAAGCATTAATCACAAGGAAGATAACATGAACGATCAAGTCATTATATTCGACACCACACTACGCGATGGCGAACAGGCACTTTCAGCAAGCCTAACCGTAAAAGAAAAACTACAGATCGCTTATGCCCTAGAACGTTTAGGTGTAGATGTTATCGAAGCTGGCTTTCCAGTTTCTTCACCCGGTGACTTTGAATCCGTTCAAACCATCGCTAAACAAATCAAAAATAGCCGAATTTGCGCCCTATCCCGTGCAGTAGAAAAAGACATTGATGTCGCAGCAGAAGCGTTAAAAGTCGCTGAAGCCTTTCGTATTCATACTTTTATTTCCACATCGACTATCCACGTACAAGATAAACTTCGCCGTAGTTATGATGACGTAGTAGAAATGGGGGTTAATGCTGTTAAACGTGCACGTAAATACACCGATGATGTAGAGTTTTCTTGCGAAGATGCAGGTCGTACTCCAATTGATAACCTATGCCGCATTGTTGAAGCTGCCATTGATGCAGGGGCAACAACCGTTAATATCCCAGATACCGTTGGTTATACTCTACCAAGTGAATTTGGTGGTATCATCGAAACTTTATTTAATCGCGTACCAAACATTGATAAAGCAGTCATTTCAGTACACTGTCATGATGACCTAGGTATGTCAGTTGCTACCTCTATGGCGGCAGTTCAAGCTGGCGCTCGCCAAGTAGAAGGTACCATTAATGGTATTGGTGAACGTGCTGGTAACTGTGCGTTAGAAGAAATCGCCATGATCATTCGCACTCGCGCGGAATTGTTAGGTGTTCATACTGGCCTTAAATACGATGAAATTCATCGCACTAGTAAACTTGTCAGCCAATTGTGCAACATGCCAATTCAATCGAACAAAGCGATTGTCGGTGCCAATGCCTTTAGCCACTCATCAGGTATTCACCAAGACGGTATGTTGAAGAATAAGAATACTTACGAGATCATGACACCAGAATCCATTGGCCTTAAAAACCAAGCATTAAACCTGACCAGTCGCTCAGGCCGCGCAGCCGTCAAAAGTCACATGGAAACCATGGGTTACAGCGATGGTGATTACAACCTAGATACTCTATACGAGGACTTCTTGAAGCTAGCTGACCGAAAAGGCCAAGTATTTGATTACGATTTAGAGTCATTAATGCACTTTGCTAACTTGCGTGAAGAAGATGATTTCTTTAAGTTAAATTACCTAAGCGTGCAATCTGGTAGCGTGATGGCAACCACCAGCATTAAATTACAATGTGGTGAAGAAGAAAAATGTGAAGCAGCAGTCGGTAACGGTCCCGTCGATGCACTTTATCAATGTATCTATAAACTAACCGGTTATGACATTGTATTGGATAAATTCGACCTAACCGCCAAAGGTGAAGGGGAAGACGGCCTAGGTCAAGCGGATATCATCGCCAACTACAAAGGTCGTAAATATCATGGTACAGGTCTTGCGACTGATATCGTTGAAGCTTCTGGCCAAGCCTTGTTGCATGTTATAAATAGCATTCAGCGTGCCGACCAAATTGCCAAGATAAAGCAATCTAAAAGAATTGAAACGGTTTAATTGACCAACCGCTAAACAAGTAGCTGACCAGATTGATTGAAACAGCGGCTCAGCTACTTACACAATATGACGTAGATAAATATTTAAGGAATAAATAACCATGGCAGGTACATATAAAATTGCTGTTTTACCCGGAGATGGCATCGGCCCTGAAGTCATGCAACAAGCGCAAAAAGTACTCGATGCGATTGAAAAAAAACATGGCATTTCATTTGAGCGCCAAGAATTTGATGTCGGCGGGATTGCAATTGATAACCACGGTACACCACTACCAGAGAGCACAGTCAAAGGTTGTGAAGAGGCTGATGCAGTATTATTTGGCTCGGTAGGTGGTCCAAAGTGGGAACATCTACCACCAAATGATCAACCGGAGCGCGGTGCACTACTTCCACTGCGTAAACACTTCCAATTATTTTGTAACCTTCGTCCAGCACAAATCCATACAGGCTTAGAGAGCTTCTCACCATTACGTGCTGATATTTCTGATCGCGGCTTTGATATCGTAGTCGTTCGTGAATTAACGGGCGGTATTTACTTCGGTCAGCCGAAAGGTCGTGAAGGTGAAGGCCCACAAGAAAAAGCTTTTGATACTGAGGTTTATCATCGCTATGAGATTGAACGCATTGCCAAAATCGCATTTGAATCAGCGCGTCTACGTGATAAAAAAGTCTGCTCGGTAGATAAAGCAAACGTGCTACAAAGCTCAATTTTATGGCGTGAAGTGGTAGAAGAAATCGCTAAAGACTACCCTGATGTCGAGCTGTCTCACATCTACATCGATAACGCCACCATGCAGCTAATCAAAGATCCCTCTCAATTTGATGTGATGCTTTGTTCAAATATTTTCGGCGATATTATTTCTGATGAATGCGCAATGATCACAGGCTCTATGGGCATGTTGCCATCCGCTAGCTTAAATGAAAGCAAGTTTGGTCTATATGAACCAGCAGGTGGTAGTGCGCCAGATATCGCAGGAAAAAATATTGCCAACCCAGTGGCGCAAATTCTATCAGCAGCATTGATGCTTCGTTACAGCTTAAATGAAGAGCAAGCGGCGCAAGATATCGAACAAGCGGTATCAAAAGCACTAGCAGCCGGAGAGCTGACTGCCGATCTTGCTGGTAAAAACCCCGCCCTTTCGACTTCAGAAATGGGTGACAAGATTGCGCAGTACATTCAGTCATTATAATTAATTTGAGCAGGTAGCTAGCAATGTCAAACTCAACATCAAAAACATTATATGAGAAAGTCTACGATGCTCACGTAGTCGTAGCCGCCCAAGGTGAAAATCCGATTTTATATATCGACCGTCATTTGGTACACGAAGTGACTTCACCGCAAGCATTTGATGGCTTACGCGAAAAAGGCCGCAAGGTACGCCAAGTCAGCAAAACCTTTGCCACTATGGATCACAACGTATCGACGACCACCAAAGATATTAATGCCTCTGGTGAAATGGCGCGCATTCAAATGCAAACCTTGATGAAAAACTGCTTAGATTTCGGTGTCACGCTGTACGATCTAAACCATAAATATCAAGGTATTGTGCATGTAATGGGGCCAGAACTTGGTATTACATTGCCAGGCATGACGATTGTTTGTGGTGACTCCCACACCGCCACTCATGGCGCATTTGGCTCATTGGCTTTCGGTATTGGTACTTCCGAAGTGGAGCATGTACTTGCGACTCAAACGCTAAAACAAGCCAAAGCTAAGACCATGAAAATCGAAGTCAAAGGCAAAGTCACCGAAGGCATCACAGCCAAAGATATTGTATTGGCGATTATCGGTAAAACCACCGCAGCTGGCGGAACCGGTTATGTAGTAGAGTTTTGCGGTGAAGCCATTACCGACCTGTCAATGGAAGGACGAATGACGGTTTGTAACATGGCGATTGAGCTAGGCGCAAAAGCAGGTCTCATTGCACCAGATCAAACTACTTTCGATTACATTAAAGATAAAAAGTTTGCTCCGAAAGGTTCAGAATTTGATGCGGCAGTAGAATACTGGAAAACGTTAAAATCTGATGATGATGCTCAATTTGACGCGGTAGTCACTCTAGATGCTTCAGAAATCAAACCACAAGTGACTTGGGGCACCAACCCAGGTCAAGTGATGTCGGTTGATGGCATTATTCCTAACCCTCAAGATTTCACCGATCCAGTCGAAAAAGCATCCGCACAAAAAGCATTGGCTTACATGGGATTAGAAGCCGGCAAAAGACTATCGGACTACACGGTAGATAAAGTATTTGTTGGTTCTTGTACTAACTCTCGCATTGAAGATATGCGCGCCGCGGCAGCCGTTGCTAAAGGACGTAAAGTCGCGCCAAATGTACAAGCCTTGATCGTACCGGGTTCAGAGCAAGTCAAAGCTCAAGCGGAACAAGAAGGTCTGGATAAAATCTTTATTGAAGCCGGTTTTGAATGGCGTTTACCAGGCTGTTCAATGTGTCTTGCAATGAACAATGATCGCCTAGGCCCACAAGAGCGCTGCGCGTCTACCAGTAACCGTAACTTTGAAGGTCGCCAAGGTCGTGATGGTCGCACCCATCTCGTTAGCCCAGCAATGGCGGCAGCAGCAGCGATTGCTGGTCACTTTGTCGATATCCGTTCACTAGAACAAGCCTAAGGAGCACGCTATGTCTCAAGACCCTAAACAGACAGGTTTTAAACAACATACTGGCCTAGTCGTGCCACTGGATATTGCTAACATTGATACGGATGCAATCATACCCAAACAGTTTCTACAAAAAGTCACTCGCTTAGGCTTTGGTCAGCATTTATTTCATGATTGGCGCTTTTTAGATGATGCGGGTAAACAACCTAATCCTGAGTTTGTAATGAATGCACCACGTTATCAAGGTGCAAGTATTTTACTAGCACGTGAAAACTTCGGCTGTGGTTCATCTCGTGAACACGCTCCTTGGGCACTTGCCGACTACGGTATTCAAGTGATGATCGCACCTAGCTTTGCTGACATTTTCTACGGTAATTCCATCAACAACCAGATGGTTCCGGTACGTTTAACCGAAAGTGAAGTTGATGAATTATTTGATTTTGTTCATAGCAATCAAGGCGCCCAAATTACGGTAGATTTAGAAGCGATGACAGTGTCGGCTAACGGCAAACAATATAGCTTTGAAATTGATGAATTCCGTCGTCATTGCTTGCTTAATGGCTTAGATAATATCGGTCTAACATTACAACATGCAGAGAAAATCACAGAGTTTGAAAATAACATTCCAAGCTTTTTGAAGTAGACAGGCAATATACCCAAAGTAATTGACGTTGCAGTGAGGTGGCAAGTGAATGAAGCCCTATGAGTTTAGCTTGGCTAAATAGTTGGGGCGAATAAACACTGTCAACAAAGCTTCACCTTCAAGTACGAAGGGGATAAACGCAATCATACTAGCCCAAATACTCAATAGGTATTTGGGCTTTTTTATAGCTAAAACCTAAAGTGAAAGTTCTAAGTATCTCTACAGGTCTCTTTCTTTATTGAGAATAATACCGAGATTGAAAAATGAATATGAAATACGTTTGGTTAATACTACTCGCCAGCTTGAGCTTCTTCTCCCATGCTGCCCCCAAAGCCGAATTGTGGCTCTATTGGAATAAAAGCAATGAAGCGAACTTACAAATGATCGATCATAGTGAATGGCAACACGTATTAGATAACAACCTATCTCAACAGGACTCTAATACTCTATTTGATTACAAACATATTAGCCCGACCGACCGACAGAGTTTACGGGATTATATCAATACGCTAACTAATCTTGATCCTCGCCAATTCAATAAAAGTGAACAATTTGCCTATTGGGTGAACTTATACAATGCAGCAACCGTTCAGCTTATTTTAGAACACTACCCCATTACTTCGATTACTAAACTCGGCGGCTTATTTTCATTTGGCCCTTGGGATCAAGATATCATCACCATTAATAACCAAGAATTAAGCCTTAACGATATTGAACATCGAATTCTTCGCCCTATTTGGCAAGACAAACGCATCCATTATGCGGTCAATTGTGCCAGTTTAGGCTGCCCTAATTTATCGACTAAAGCTTTTACCGCTGATAATACTCCATCGTTACTCAAAAAAGCTGAATTCGATTTCATCAACAGTAAAAAAGGCGTCAACATAACGGATGACAAGCTTGAGCTTTCTTCCATTTATGATTGGTATGCAGTGGATTTCGGCGGTGAACAAGGGGTATTGAACTACTTATCTCGCTTTAAGCCTGAGATACAAAAAATCAACAAAAAGCCCAGCTATCAATATAACTGGGCTCTCAACGAAAAGTAGATTGAAACTAGGTTGGATTAAAAACCTTTATTCTTCTTAACTAAATCATAAGCAGATTGAATTTCTTGCGCTTTTTGTTTCGCCACTTCCATCATTTCTGGTGGCAAACCTTTCGCGACTAACTTATCTGGGTGGTGCTCATTCATTAGCTTACGGTGAGCACGCTTGATCGTTTTCGCATCTGCACTTTTATCTACACCTAATAGTTCATAAGCATCATCCAATTGAGATGCTGTTGGGCCTTGCTGCCACTGACCACCGGATTGCTGACCTTGATGCTGATAACCACCAAAGCCACCACCTTGTTGAAAGCGAAATGCTGCTTCTTGCATACGTAAACGCTGTTGCAAATATTGCGCGGTAAAACCTAATTCTGATGCCACAACTTGCAAGACATTAATTTCACTAGGATGCAATGAACCATCAGCAAACGCAGCTGAAATCTGTAACTCTAAAAAAAACTGTAACAAATCACGTCGACGTCCCGCAGAAAAGCGCACTTTACGTAACGTGTCTTCTAATGGAAAGCTCGATTCTTTACCTTGTCGGAATGCTTCTTGGGCAATTTTTTTCTGCTCGCCAGTAAGGTTCATGCGATCCATCATGACAGAAGCTAATTGAATTTCTTCTTTAGTCACTTGTCCTTTAGCTTTCGCGACATGTCCCATAACGGCGTAAGCAGCTTGGAAAAATTCGGTTTGTCTTTCCGCTTGAGAAGGGCCAGTTCCAAATGCTGATTGGAATCCTTGTTGGCTACGACGAGCCTTATCAAATTGATGACCAATAAAGCAGCCAATGATCGCACCAGGAATATTCCCGATCATTGAGCCAAACAAAATACCCAGTAATTTACCTAACATATGTTGATTCCAAATCCCAAACTATGAATTTTTATTGTTAACTATTGTCTGTATAGTGTCGATTCTTGCAAGTTTCTTATATGATATACCCAAGTAACTTCAAGATGCGAGTTTCAGCAAGAATAAAACAAGCTTTAGGCAAGGCAAATTGAAGATGATCATAGTGATTCTATCTCTGTTCAATTTAACGTAGCATAGAGCTTGTTTTAACTTGCCCTTCGGGAGCTTCATTCAAACCTTTATGCCGCGTCAGATTGGTTTGAAAGGTGCCTACATTCCTTCGCCAATCTTCCTTGCCTAAAGGTTTGGATGATAGCTCTGAATTCTGCATCTTGAAGTCACTTGGGTATATAAAAATCTGTGTATATTTCGTCTTATTTCTGTAAATAACCTTTGTGTATACATAAGTATTATCAAAAACGACATTCACAACTAAGTTTCACAGGACAACTTTATTTCATGCTACCAATTTCTCGCACTTTTCTTGCCACGCTCATAAGTGCAGCCTTCCTACCTACTGCTTTCGCTGATGAAAGTAGTAGCGACAGTGTGCCGGAAATCGTCCCAGTAGATCAATGTATTGCTCCAGAAGAAAATTCAGCGGATCCAGCTCAAGAGACCGTCAATATCGAAGCGGATAGTATTCATGCTGAAGGAAAAGATAAAGCAGTATATCAAGGTGACGTTATTGTTACTCAAGGTCATAAAAAAATCACTGCTGATAAAGTGACACTCAATCAGAGCGAAAGTTCTGTCGTTGCTGATGGTAATGTGACGATGAATGATGGCCAAATTAAATCCACATCCAACCAAGCCAAGTCTGATTTTAAAGGCGAACGCATTGAACTGCATGACACAAAGTATCAATTACTTTGCCAACCTGCTCGCGGTGAAGCCACTTACATATTAAAAGATGGCCAAAGTATCTACACCATGGAAGATGGTTCATTAACCACTTGCCCTGAAGGCAATAAATCATGGCGTGTTAAAGCAACCAATATTGATATCGATAACGATGAAGAAGAAGCAACCTTTTACAATACCCGCTTTGAAATCTTAGATGTCCCTGTCTTTTACTGGCCGTACATTACCGTACCGATTGGTGATAAACGTAAAACCGGTTTTCTTTATCCATCGGGTGGCTATGATTCAAAAAATGGCTTGGAAATTAATGTTCCAATCTACTTTAACCTTGCACCACAATATGATTTAACGACTACCATTAATTACATGCAAAGACGTGGTGTACAGTTCGAAAATGAATTTAGATATTTAACCGATGGTTTTGGTACCGGTTCAATCGATTTTGAATATTTAAACGATGACGACTTATACAGCGATAAAGGTTCTCGTTGGGGGGTAAACTTCTCTCACGATGGTATTTACGATCGTCATTGGAAATTCTCTGTCGACTACTCTCGCGTTAGTGATAATGATTACTTTGCCGACCTTGATTCCAATATTGGTAATCGTGAAGATGGTCAATTATTGCAAGCGGGTGAAGTCTCTTATCGTACTGATTATTCTGATACCACGTTAAAAGTTCGTGACTTCCAAGTGCTCAGCTCGTCTCAGCCTTATCGGTTAATGCCACAACTACAATATGAGTACAACCGACCAAATGTGCTACCGCATATTGATATGGAGTGGAATAGCCATATTAGTCGCTTTGAGACCGATGACGATGACCTGCCTGATGCAACCCGTGTACATTTAGAACCTGGTGTAGTCGTACCTTTCTATGCACCGTGGGGGCAATTAACTTCTGAAGCGAAGTTGATGTATACCTACTATGACCAAGATCTAAAAGGTGGTTCAGCTGAATTTCAAACCAATGGCAATGGCGATACTTATCAATTAAAAGAAAATGCCAGCCGTACCGTGCCAGAATACCGTATGACCGGCACGCTATTTTTAGATAACAGCCAAAAATGGCTCGGTGGGTATACCCAAACTCTTGAACCTCGATTGCAATATTTGTACATCCCGGAAGTTAACCAAGATGATATTTATCAAGGTTATGATACAACTTTAATGCAGCTAGATTATTATGGGTTATTTCGTGATACGAGATACAGTAGTGTTGACTATATCGCTCCAGCCAATCAATTCAGTTATGGTGCTACCTCGCGCTTTTACGATGATAACTACAAAGAACGCTTCAATGTTTCAATAGGCCAAATCTACTACATCAACCCTGAAAGTGGTGAAGCTAATTTATCCGCTTGGGCGCTAGAGAATGAATGGAACATCAATGATGAATGGCTATTTAAAGGTGGCGTACAGTACGATGGCGATGCGTCTGAGCTACAACTGGCAAACAGTACCCTTGAATATAAGCTTCCGTGGGGCGGACACACTCAATTAAATTATCGCTATATTGCTAAAAGTTATATCGAAGATAATGCTACTAACCTAAATAATGTCGACCAATATACTCGTGATGGTATCTCTCAAGCAGGGATTGTTAATAGCTTTACTATCGCTCAACGTTGGAGTGTGCAAGCAGACTACTACCATGATCTGACCGAGCAAAGCATGTTAGAAAGCTTAGTTGGTGTGACTTATAACGATGATTGCTGGTTCTTAGGATTAACCTATTCTCGTCATATCATGAACTCAGGTGATGTTAGAAATGTCTACCCAGAACCTGGCCCAGAATATGAATCAAAAGTAAGCCTAAATATTGGCATTAAAGGCTTAGGACAAAGTGCAGGCGTAACCTACAGCGATGGCGGCAATGCACTAGGCTATGGCCGACCATTTAGCCTTGCTGACTAATGAACCGATAAGCCTGTCATGCTAACATTACAGGCTTACTCGTTTACTGTACTTAATTTATTGTACTTATTGGATATCAAAAATAATGAAGACATGGATTCCCGCATTACTTGGAATAATGAGTCTGTTTACGGCCTCAGCAACACTGTCTGCACCCCAACCTCTCAACCATGTGGTAGCAATAGTGAATGATGGCGTTATTTTACAAACAGATGTAGATACCGCGATAAAAACAGTACGAGCTAATGCACAAGACAAAAGCCAATCGCTTCCTGATAGCGATACCCTACAAGAACAAGTCCTTGAAAAGTTGGTATTAGATGAAATTCAATTACAAGAAGCCAAACGAATGGGCATTCAAATTGATGACCAACGTTTAGATCAAGCGATTGAAGGCATCGCCCAAGATAATAATCAGAGTTTGGAACAATTAAGGGCCTCTCTACAGCAACAAGGCATCACTTACCCAGTATTTCGTGAACAAATTCGTAAAGAAATGGCAATAAGTGAAGCCCGAAATGCTCAAGTTCGCCGTAGAGTGAATATTTCACCATCCGAAGTCGATACTCTGGCATCTATGTTGGCTGAACAAACCACACAAAATGTTGAATATAAAGTGTCTCAAATTCAACTACGCTTTGGTGATGATAAAGAAGCAACCGAACAACAAGCTCGTGAGTTAATTGAACGATTAAACCAAGGTGAAGACTTTTCTACTCTTGCTTATACCTACTCGAAAGGCCCAAAAGCTCTACAAGGTGGTGACTGGGGCTGGATGCGTAAAGAAGAAATGCCAACCATCTTTGCCGATGAAATTAGCACTCAAGGCAAAGGCGCAATCATTGGCCCATTCCGCAGTGGTGTTGGCTTTCATATTATGAAAATTGATGATGTTAAAGGTTTACAAACCGTTGCCGTTACCGAAGTCAATGCACAACACATATTGATTAAACCATCGATCATTTTAAGTGATGAAGGCGCGAAAGAAGAGCTCAATCGCTTGATTGATGAAGTCCAGTCGGGCAAGCGTACTTTTGGTGAGCTAGCTCAACAATACAGTCAAGATACAGGCTCAGCGGTAGCTGATGGCATTTTAGGTTATCAAACACCAGATACTTACGTACCTGAGTTTAAACATCAAGTTGAAACCTTACCAGTCAATCAAATCAGCGAACCCTTTAAAACGGTTCATGGTTGGCATATCGTTAAAGTACTAGATCGCCGTACGGTTGACCGCACAGAATCAGCGATGAAAAACCGCGCTTATCAAATATTATTCAAACGTAAATTCAACGAAGAAGCCGGTGCATGGTTACAAGAAATTCGTGCCAGTGCCTATGTTGAAATGTTAGATCAACAAGACGAGCAAGATGACCAATGAGTATTGAAAAAATGATAAACATTCGTCGTCTTGCAATCACTGCGGGTGAGCCTGCAGGCATTGGCCCTGATCTCGTATTAGCACTATCTCAATATGATTGGCCACATCAATTGGTAGTGTGCGCAGATAAACAGTTACTAACTGAACGTGCTGAGCAACTTGGGATTAACGTACAACTTCTAGACTATGACGCAGCACTTCCCGCTCAAGTGCAGCAAAAAGGCCAATTATACGTTGAAAATATTGCAGTTTCTCAACCGGTTGTGCCTGGTCAACTTAATGAAGCCAATGGCCACTATGTGTTACAGACCTTAGAGCGAGCTTGCCAAGGTAGTATGACGGGGGAATTTGATGCCATTGTCACAGGCCCTGTTCATAAAGGAGTGATTAATCGCGCTGGTGTTGCTTTTAGCGGCCATACAGAGTTCTTTGCGGAACGTTCAAATACTCCATTAGTAGTGATGATGTTAGCGACAGAGGGATTACGGGTAGCGCTTGTGACCACCCATATTCCTTTGGCCTATGTCAGCCAAGCAGTGACCGCTGAACGCCTTGAAAGTATCATTCGAATTTTGCATGCAGATTTAGTCAATAAATTTGGTATTGATAAACCTAATATCTACGTGTGTGGTCTTAACCCTCATGCGGGCGAAGATGGTTGTTTAGGGCGTGAAGAGATTGAAACCATTACGCCTACATTAGAAAAAATGCGTCAACAAGATGGCATGAATTTAGTTGGTCCACTACCGGCTGATACCATTTTCAATCAAAAATATTTAGAAAAAGCCGATACCGTATTGGCGATGTATCATGATCAAGGGTTACCCGTGCTAAAATACAAAGGCTTCGGTAATTCAGTCAATATTACCCTGGGGCTACCGTTTATCCGTACCTCAGTCGATCATGGTACTGCACTGGATCTAGCTGGCACAGGGAATGCCGATATAGGCAGTTTTTTAACTGCAATCACCCATGCTTTAGAACTGGTGGAAAGCTCAAAGCTACCAGAATCAAAGCAACAAGAGAGTAATCAATGAGTAATGATGTCCATCTAGGTCATAAAGCCCGTAAACGCTTTGGCCAAAACTTTTTAAATGATCCCTATATTATTGATGGTATTGTTTCTGCAATAAACCCACTTCCTGGACAAAACCTGGTTGAAATTGGCCCAGGCTTAGGTGCCATCACTGAGCCTGTTGGCCGTGAAGTTGATAAATTAACCGTTATCGAACTTGACCGCGATCTAGCTGAACGCCTAAGAAATCACCCAGAGTTATCCAGTAAGCTAACCATTCATGAAGGCGATGCAATGCGCTTTGACTTCAATGAATTAGTGAAGCCAAATAATAAGCTACGTATTTTCGGTAACTTACCTTACAACATCTCGACACCATTGATGTTCCACTTATTTGAATTTCATAAAGATATTCAAGACATGCACTTTATGCTGCAAAAAGAAGTGGTTAATCGTCTAGCGGCAGGTCCAGGCTCAAAAGCTTACGGTCGTTTAACGGTTATGGCTCAGTACTTCTGTAAAGTAATGCCAGTACTTGAAGTACCACCAACTGCATTTATACCACCACCGAAAGTTGATTCAGCGGTCGTACGTTTGATGCCTTATGAAGTATTACCTCATCCTGCCACTAGCTTGAAATGGT
This sequence comes from Vibrio algivorus, assembly GCF_002218005.2. Taxonomy (GTDB): domain Bacteria; phylum Pseudomonadota; class Gammaproteobacteria; order Enterobacterales; family Vibrionaceae; genus Vibrio; species Vibrio algivorus. Next base: position 325,478 of record NZ_AP018678.1, on the reverse strand, counting down.
TAGATCGTGTGTGCCGTGAAGGTTTTAATCAACGTCGTAAAACGGTTAGGAACTGCTTCAAGAGCTTAGTGTCATCAGAAGAGTTAGAGCAATTGAATATAAGCCCAAGTGTGCGCCCTGAGAACTTAACTTTAGTGCAGTTTGTTGACTTGGCAAATTACCTTGATGCCAAAGATAAGTAATTCACTATACCCAAATGACTTCAAGATGCAGAATTCAAAGCCGAAACTTTCATCTTGAAGTTACTTAGGTATAAGCTTCAATTATCACTAAATAATAAAAATAAGAGCACGATAACGTGCTCTTATTTTACCTATACTATTCAACATCAATTCTCTAAGGATAGGAGAAATTTGTGATTCCACAACAACCACCAAGTATTACTTGTCAGATCCATACACGTTATATAGAAGAGCAATCTCAACCAGAAAAAAGTCGCTATATCTTTGCCTACACCATCACCATTCGTAATCTCAGCCAACAGTCTGTTCAACTGATCAGTCGTCGTTGGTTAATTACCGATGCTAACGGTAAACAATTAACCATTGAAGGCGATGGCGTAGTCGGTGAGCAACCAGTAATAGAGCCGATGCAAGAATATACTTATACCAGTGGTACCGCTTTAGAAACTCCACTAGGCGTTATGCAAGGTCACTATGTGATGCTGGATGAACAAAGTGAGCAATTTCTTGCTGAAGTCGCGCCATTTCGCATGGCTATTCCAAATATTTTAAATTAAGCGAGGTTTTGTGGCGACCTACATAGTTGGTGATATCCAAGGCTGTTTTGATGAATTACAAGCTCTACTAAAACAAGTCAATTTCAACTCGCAAGTTGATCAATTATGGTTGGCTGGAGATTTAGTTGCTCGCGGTCCCAAGTCATTAGAAACATTACGCTTTGTCAAAAGTTTAGGCAACTCAGCAAAATGCATCCTCGGCAATCATGACTTACACCTACTGGCGGTACATTTAGGTTACTTCAATGCCAAACCTAAAGACCAAACACTCCCTATACTACAAGCAACCGATCGCCAAGAATTAATCGATTGGCTACGTCAACAACCATTGATGGCAGAGCATGAAGAGTTTGTTATGTGTCATGCAGGAATTGCACCTAGTTGGGATCTCGCAACAGCTAGACAATCGAGCTTAGAAATCACTACTATTTTGCAAAGTGATGATTGGAGTTGGTTAATCAAAAATATGTACGCTAACCAACCCGTTCAATGGGATGCTAATTTACAAGGCATTGAGCGATACCGTTTTATTATCAATGCTTTCACTCGAATGCGATTTTGCGATCAACAGGGGCAACTAGAGATGGAGTGCAAACTTCCTCCCACTAAAGTCGACAATAGTAGCCTAGTGCCTTGGTTTAAAGTAAGCAAACGTATCTCATTGAATAAAACAGTCATTTTTGGCCATTGGGCCGCCTTAATGGGATGTCATGATCAAAAAGCAAATGTGATAGGGCTGGATACTGGTTGTGTGTGGGGAGAACATTTGTCTATGTTACGCTGGGAAGATAAGCAAATGTTCACTCAAGTAAGTCTACAATAATCCCTTTATATCCAAGTAACTTCAAGGTGCGAGTTTCAGCAAGATTAAAACCTTTATGTTCCGTCAGATTGAGTTGAAAGGTGCTTACATTCCTTCGCCAATCTTCCTTGCCCTAAAGGGTGGATGATAGCTCTGAATTCTTCATCTTGAAGTCACTTGGGTATAGACCATTAAACCTTTTCTAAACAAACAAAGCGCATGTTGTAGGCGTTTTTATCATCTTTGAGATATTCTTCCTGCTCAACGATTTGCCAATGATCTCCCCAGTCTGGAAATTGAGTATCACCTTCAATATCCGCATCAATAAAAGTTAAATAAAGACTATCGGCTTGAGGTAGGCAGAACTCGTAGATTGTGCCACCTCCGATAATCATCAATTCATCAAAATCACCAGCCACTTGCTTGGCTTGTTCTATACTGGTTACAGTAGTGACACCTTCAATAAAGAGTGAAGCATCTCTTGAAATCACAATATTTAAACGTCCCGGTAATGGTCGCCCAATCGATTCATAGGTCTTGCGGCCCATTACTATCGGCTTTCCCATTGTGCAGCGCTTAAACCAAGCAAAATCGGCAGGTAGGTGCCATGGCATTTGATTATCTTTACCGATAATACGATTATTTGCCATTGCGGCAATCATGCTAACCTTCACACTCAATCCTTTTAAATAATTGATTTTCTTCTATAAAATAACAATCCTGGCATTGCTAGACCTATTGCTAATCCTGCAATAATAAACATGGCTTGTAAGAAGTTATCGATCAAAATACTAAATAATTGTGCATCATAGCCATTTTGGTTTATTTCAACTAGAGCGATCATCGCTTTAAATGCATAAACTCCCGGTACCATAGGAATCATGGCAGCCACGGTAAAGACCTTTGGGTGCGCTAAAAAACGATGTGACCAATGAACCCCAACCATACTCACTATAGTTGCGGCAAAAAATGTTGCCCATTCAATAGGAATATTATAAGTCATTAATGCAAATCGAATTCCATGCCCTATCGCTCCTCCTAGTGCGCAATATTTTAGAGCTTTAACCGGAACATTAAATACCAAAGCAAAGCCAACGGCGGGAATAGCAGCAAGGGACATATCAGTAAGCAAAGCTATCAAAAAATCCATTATCTCACCCACACCCATGTCCCCGTTACTGTCATTGCTGCCACGATTCCTAAGCAAGTGGCAAAGGTCAATAAACTTGCCATGAAAAATCGAGCTATTCCCATATTTATATAACCTTTCAACATATCTGCAACAGAATTAATCAAAGGAAAACCAGGAACTAGCATCAGCACTGAAGATGCCATGGCGGTAAATGGAGCATTACCTAATTGGTGAATAACCGCTTGAGAGGAAATTACTGTGGTCACAAATGCTGTCACTGCAAAATTGACTAATGGGTTAAAGTTACGATGACCTACTTCTTGCCGAACAAACATGCCACAACAGGATGCAATAAAGGTAATCGCACATATCATGACATCCCCGCCAGCTAAACGAGCAAACGCAGCACAAGATAAGCCAATCATGAATAAAACCAACCAACGGTTATATCTAACGGGCTTAATTTGTTCGAGTTTCTGGAGAGCTAACCGATAATCAATAATTTTTCGCTCCAGCATAATACAGATTTGCTGAACTTCCGTAACAACCCTCATATTGATGCCACGATCAGGACAACGGCGGGCGGTAGTAATACAATGTTCATTCATAACAGTGGTTACCACTAATGAGCTGGCTGACATTGACACCTCAACATCCGTCATTCCACTTGCGAGCCCTAATCTTCGGGTTAAATCTCCGACTAAAGTACTTTCAGCCCCGTGTGCTAGAAGCATTTGACCTGCTTGAATAATCATCCGAGTAATTATTCGTTGTTTTTCATCCATAATTATATTCTCATCAATCCATTGATAATTAATTAACCTTTATTGCAGATAAGAGTTATCACATTATCGACAATTAAGGTTAGCGCTTAAAGTGTGCACTAAAATACCCTCTGATAGCATGATTTAGGATAAAAAAAAGCTGTGATCTTAAAAAAATCACAGCTTATATGAATCTAAATTTTAAAGACTAGTCACGAACATAGATAACATGACCGTCATCTTCGTCATCATCCCAGTCATCGTCATCCCACTCTTCGGTAATCACATCTTTACCGCTCATGGCATCTTTATGGTAGTCATCCCACTTGAAGTCGACTTTCTCTTCTTCTTCAATCACCTGCTCTTCTTTCGGTAAAGTTTCCATAAACTCAGCTAATTGGAAAGCCAGTTCTTTAGTACCTAATTTATTCGATGCAGAAATCTTAGCGTAATGACCATCCCAACCTAATGCATCAATGATCTGTTGGATCTTTTCATCCACTTCTTCTTCTGAAAGAAGATCGACTTTATTAAAGATCAACCAGCGAGGTTTAGCGGCGACTTTTTCACTATATTGTTCAAGTTCATCAATGATCGTCAGTGCATTTTCGATTGGATCTGAGCCGTCAATCGGTAATAAATCGATCATATGCAATAGCACACGACAACGCTCTAAGTGTTTTAGGAAGCGAACACCAAGACCGGCCCCATCAGCAGCACCTTCAATTAGACCGGGAATATCGGCAATCACAAAACTACGTTCAGAGCCAGCTCTCACAACACCTAAGCTAGGAATCAAAGTAGTAAATGGATAATCTGCCACTTTAGGTTTAGCCGCAGACACAGCTCGAATAAAGGTTGATTTACCCGCATTTGGTAGCCCAAGCATACCAACATCGGCAAGCAACAATAGCTCTAGACGTAACTCACGTACTTCACCTTTGGTACCCATAGTCTTTTGACGTGGCGCACGGTTAACCGAAGATTTAAAGCGTTGGTTACCTAAACCATGCCAACCGCCTTTCGCGATCATGATTTTCTGGCCATGTTCCGTTACTTCAGCAACGACTTCATTAGTATGGATATCAATAGCGCGGGTTCCAACCGGTACTTTGATCGTTTTATCAGCACCGCGTTTACCTGTACAGTTACCACCACTACCATTTTTACCACGTTCCGCTTTATGGAAACGTTCAAAACGGTAATCAACTAACGTGTTAAGGTTTTCGTCGGCTTGCATGTAAACATCACCGCCATCACCACCATCACCACCGTCAGGGCCACCTTTTTCAACAAATTTTTCACGCCAGAAACTAACAACGCCATTACCGCCATCGCCAGCTTCCACTTTTATGGTTGATTCATCAACGAACTTCATTTGCTACTCCACCTGCATTATTGGCAAGTTATTATGAGTGTAGACCACAGACTGTAAATCCCAACTATCGGCTTTCGATGATAGGGTCTAGGGTCTAGGGTCTAGGGTCTAGGGTCTAGGGTCTAGGGTCTAGGGTCTAGGGTCTAGGGTCTAGGGTCTATTATATAACTTTGTTATAAATAAAAAACCCCGCCATAAAGGCAGGGCTTTGAATTCAATTGTAAACAGAAACTTATGCAGTTTCGATGCTTACGAACTTACGGTTCTTAGGACCTTTAACTTCAAATTTAACTTTACCTTCAGATAAAGCAAATAGAGTATGGTCTTTACCGATACCAACATTTGTTCCAGCGTGGAATTTAGTACCACGTTGACGAACAATGATGTTACCAGCTAGAACAGATTCGCCACCAAAACGCTTAACACCTAGGCGTTTGCTTTCTGAATCGCGACCGTTATTAGTAGAACCACCAGCTTTTTTATGTGCCATGTTAGCTTCTCCTTAGTTAAATTAAGCGCTGATGCCAGTAATTTTGACTTCAGTGAACCACTGACGGTGGCCCATTTGCTTACGAGAATGCTTACGACGACGGAACTTAACGATTTTTACTTTATCGCCACGACCGTGCTTAACTACTTCCGCAGTTACTTTACCGCCAGCAACCAGAGGTGCACCAATAGTGATTTCTTCACCATTAGCAACCATAAGAACTGAATCAAACTCAACGTTTGCGCCAGTTTCTACGTCCAATTTTTCTAAACGAAGAGTTTGACCTTCGCTTACACGGTGTTGTTTACCACCAGATTGGAAAACAGCGTACATATTTTACTCCGCTTTTTCCGCACAGCATCATGTTAGTTATTTTAAACATATCAGGTGTGCGCTTAAACTTGTCATCAATAGGGCGCAGATTCTACTTGAGAGCTTGGCCTTTGACAAGATAAATATTAAAAAAAATGGCGAAAAGATCATCGCCTGATTAAAGTGCGCTAATGATGCCGTTTACACTCGTGTTTATCAATGTTTTTTAGTGTAGAATCCATGATTATTTTTTAAATTTAGGCCTAGCACGCCCTATTCTCAGCTGGAAGAACAATGGATTTTAAAGCTATCCAGGCACTCACTGCCGACGACATGGTAAAAGTGAATGAAACCATTCATGCACAATTGAATTCAGAAGTTAGCCTTATTAATCAACTCGGTTTCTACATTGTTAGTGGTGGAGGTAAGCGCCTACGCCCTCTTTTAGCATTGCTATCAGCAAAAGCTTTAGGCTACCAAGGTCAAGATCACATCACTGCCGCTGCATTTGTAGAGTTTATTCATACGGCTACATTACTACATGATGACGTGGTTGATGAATCTGATATGCGTCGTGGTAAAGAAACAGCTAATGCTGCGTTTGGTAATGCTGCTAGCGTTCTTGTTGGCGACTACATTTATACTCGCTCTTTCCAAATGATGACCAGCTTAGGATCTTTGAAGATCCTCAAGTTAATGAGTGATGCGGTTAACGTGATTGCCGAGGGTGAAGTTCAGCAACTAATGAATTGCAATGATCCAAACACCACCGAAGAAAGCTACATGCAAGTGATCTACTCTAAAACGGCTCGTTTATTTGAAGCGGCAACTCAAATCGGTGCTTTGTTGGTTGATGCGCCAAAAGAAACCGAAGTCGCCTTGCAAAATTATGGTAAGTACTTAGGTACCGCTTTCCAGTTAATTGATGATGTAATGGATTACACATCCGATGGTAAAGAAATGGGCAAAAATGTAGGCGATGATCTTGCGGAAGGCAAACCGACCCTACCTTTACTTTATGCCATGCAAAATGGTACACCAGAACAAGCAGCTATGATTCGTGATGCCATTGAACACTCGAATGGTATGGAAAAACTGGATGCGATTATGGCGGCAATGCATGAAACAGGCTCACTTGAATATACGACACAACGAGCTGAAGAAGAAGCGGATAAAGCAATTTCCGAACTCGCGATTATTCCAGAGTCAGACTATAAACAAGCTCTAATTGCTCTTGCGCATATGGCGGTTAGAAGAACGAAATAGATTTCCGAAGCTCGAACGCAAAACTTCTCGTTCGCTTCGCTACTCGTTTATCGAATAAAAAAGCTCGTCTCTTTTCCAAGAAACGAGCTTTCGAGAAACAAGATTCGCTTACTTTACTTCGCGAACTCTTCACCAAGTGCGATATCGCCTTTTAGTGTATCTAGCATGCTATCAAACGCTTGTTGTTCGAATGCACTTAGCTCACCAAAGCTTAAAATTTCCTCTACACCCTCTTTACCTAAACGAATAGGTTGAGCGAAGAAGCGTGCGTGCTCGCCATCACCTTCAACGTAAGCACATTCAACAATACCTTGTTCGCCGTTTAGTGCTTTCACTAAAGATAAACCAAAACGGTATGCTGCTTGGCCCATAGAAAGCGTTGCTGAACCGCCGCCAGCTTTTGCTTCTACTACTTCTGTACCTGCATTTTGAATACGCTTAGTCAGAGAAGCTAACTCATCATCAGAGAATTCCACGCCTTTTACTTGAGAAAGTAGAGGTAGGATCGTCACACCAGAGTGACCACCAATAACGGGTACTTCTAAACCGTCAAGTGAAACACCTTTCAGTTCAGAAACAAAAGTCTCAGAACGAATCACATCTAGCGTGGTAATACCAAATAGGCGTTTCTTATTGTAAACACCTGCTTTTTTCAATACTTCAGCGGCAATTGGCACTGTTGTGTTTACTGGGTTAGTAATAATACCAACACACGCAGTTGGACAAGTATTAGCAATTTTTTCAGCTAAAGATTTGATGATCCCAGCATTTACATTGAAAAGATCTGAACGATCCATACCAGGTTTACGTGCAACACCAGCAGAAATAAGCACTACATCAGCACCTTCTAAGGCTGGAGTTGGATCTTCACCGGCATAACCTTTAATTGAAACCGGAGTAGGAATATGGCTTAAATCAGCAGCAACTCCTGGTGTAACTGGAGCAATATCGTATAAAGCAAGATCTGATCCTGCAGGAAGTCCGTTTTTCAGCAATAAAGCAAGTGCTTGACCAATACCACCAGCAGCACCAATTACAGCTACTTTCATGAGCCTTTCTCCTTCGAAAAAATTTGATTATTTTTTTACATTATTTAGGTCTGAATTTAAGGAGTTGGAACGACACTCCCTAAGAAATTTATAGGGCCTAATCTTAATTCCTTCGAAAGTACAATAACTCGATTATAATTACAATTATTCAACATCAGCTTTGAGATATTGAACTCATCCCTAATAAAATCATATATAAATTCAATAACTAAAATTAATACCTAGCATGCAACACACCTAGTTCAACCAGACATTTTGGCAAAAAAATTAACATAATAATCACAATCTTTTTTTGCTGAAAATTTGACTTAATCGTTTGGTGATCACTGAGCATCTATGCGAAAATATTGAAATTATATGTACCACTAAAAGAATCCATTATGCGAAATAGTGACAAACAAGATAACTTAGTCCGCTCTTTTAAAGCCCTACTAAAAGAAGAATGTTTTGGCTCTCAAGGCGAAATTGTTGATGCACTGCGAGAAGAAGGCTTTGTCAATATCAATCAGTCAAAAGTTTCTCGAATGCTGACTAAGTTTGGTGCCGTAAGAACGCGTAATGCGAAAATGGAAATGGTGTATTGTTTACCAGCTGAACTAGGTGTCCCTACGGCTTCAAGCTCTTTACGTGAATTAGTACTCGATGTTGGTCATAACGATGCTTTGGTTGTGATTCATACTGGCCCGGGAGCTGCTCAGCTTATAGCTCGCTTGCTTGATTCTCTTGGCAAATCGGAAGGCATTCTTGGAGTGGTTGCGGGTGATGACACCATTTTTATTACACCGACCTTAAATATTAGTACCAAACAATTATTTGACTCTGTATGCGAGTTATTTGAATTCGCAGGTTAAATTCCCTCTATCTTTTCCTTTGGCGTTCTTTGACTATTTTTCCCCCTTGTCGTGAACGCCTTCTCACTTTTTAAATAACCTTTAATAATTATCTATCTTTATAATCCTTATTGTTAGTATGTTTATTAACAACTGATCAACCTACCACCTACTGTTGATATACAATGGCAAGGATCGCCATTTCTCGTTTTATTGGCATAAGGAGTACGCCATGATTAACCCTGTATCATTTTTTCAGCGCTTTTGTTTTCTGTACGTCTATAGAACTTTGTTGACTTGCCTTTTAGTCGTTTCAAGCACAACGGTCAAAGCAGAAGATAATAAAAGCTATATCACAATTGCCACCGGTGCAGTAACAGGAGTTTATTACCCTGCCGGCAGTTCTATATGTAAGTTAATCAATAAAGGACGTTTACAGCATCATATTCGTTGCTCAGTCGAGCCTTCTGCTGGTTCTGTTGATAATATTGATCAAGTGCGATTAGCTAAAAATGATTTAGGGATCACTCAATCAGATTGGCAGTATTTTGCTTTTCAAGGGAGTAAAGAGTTTACACCTAAAGCACCTTACTCCAACATGCGTGCCCTCTTCTCTTTGCACAATGAACCTTTTAACCTAATCGTGCGCAAAGATTCAAATATCAAAAGTGTCGCAGATTTAGCAAGAAAAAGAGTCAATATTGGTAATAAAGGCTCAGGTGATCGAGCGACAATGGATAGAATCATGCAGCAATTTGGCTGGTCACCAAAAAGCTTCTCACGAGCAACTGAATTGACAGGAGCAAGCCGAGCTCAAGCGTTATGCGATAATCAGATTGATGCGTTTGTTTCCATTCTAGGTAATCCTAATGCTTCGATAAAAGAAGCAACGACTTCTTGTCAGGCCAAATTAATTCCAGTAACTGGCCCTAAAATCGATAAATTAGTTGATAACACGCCTTATTATGCCACGACTAGCATCCCGGCAAATCTCTACCCAAACAATGAAAAAGACATCAAAACTTTCGGCACCTTATCGGTTGTGTTTACCGATAAGCGCATGTCCGATGAACTTGCTTATAACATCACCAAATCGGTATTTGAGAACCTTGATACCTTTAAGCGCCTGCACCCTGCTTTCGCAATGTTAAAGAAAGAAAATATGATTAAAGATGGCATTTCCGCGCCACTGCATCCGGGCGCGATTCGTTATTATAAAGAAGTTGGCTTGCTACCTTAACTGAATATACCCAACTAACTAGCAGACTCGGTTTTGCTCAACACCTTGTTGGTATTTTTCAATATTATCCATCAAGATATTACACAAAGCTTGAATAGATGAATGACTCCCCCATGCGACATGTGGAGTAAGAAGTAGATTTGGCAAGTCCATATTAGCGATAAGCGGGTTCGATTCATCAGCAGGCTCTTTGCTGAACACATCACACCCTGCACCTGCAATTTGTTTTGTTTTTAATGCTTCCACCAAATCCGACTCATTAACTAGCCCACCGCGGCCGGCGTTAATTAAAATTGCGCTCGGTTTCATCGCTGCTAGTTCTGGCATAGCAATTAAATCTTGCGTGTCATCAGTAAGTGGGCAATGTAAAGTCAACACATCAGCGGTTTCAATCACCTTATCAAACGCCATATAACCAGGGCGTGCAGGTTTTACCCCTTTACGTTCCGCAAACACTACCTTCATGCCAATTGCTTTAGCCAGTACCCCTACCGCCTGTCCTAGACTACCACTGCCAATGATCCCTATGGTTGAATCGGCCACATCGGTAATAGGATGAGTAAAGAAACAGAATTGCTTTTGTTTTTGCCACTCACCATCGGCGATATCTTGGTGATAACCGACTAGGTTGCGTTTAAGTGCAAACATCATCGCCACTACATGTTCTGGCACGGAGCGGGTTCCATATCCCTGAACATTGGTTACCACTATTCCATGCTCTCGACAGTAGTCTAAATCAACGTTATTGGTTCCTGTCGCCGCGACCGCAATTAACTTAAGTTTCGGGGCTTGATCCAAAATGTCCGCAGTTAATTGCACTTTATTGGTGATCACAATATCGGCCGATGCAATACGCTCAACCACCTTCTCCACTGGCGTTAAATCAAACTGTTGCCATTGATGCTCAAAGGTTAAGTTTGGCACAGTAATATGTTCAGGAATCGTCGCGTGATCTAAAAAAACCACCGTTGGTTTACTCGATAAATGAGTGGGAGGGATCGGCATGTAAAATCCTTTTCGGCCTGAAAGTAAAATATACCCCGTGATTTGGGCATAACCCTACGACGATACCAAAGTTTTATAATCTGGCAACTCAGGTTCAGCGTTAAAGTGTTGCAAAATTTGCGCTTTTACATTGGGATAAAAATCACATTCGACAAATGCAGTTGCTAATTGGTTATCTTTCGGATGATAAAAACTCAGCTCAGCAGAATGCAATTGCAACCGTTCAGAATACTCTAATGCCTCTGGAGTTGCATAGAATTCATCACCGACAATCGGATGACCAAGCGCCATCATATGTACCCGAAGTTGATGTGATCGCCCTGTAATTGGTAGTAAGCGAACGACGGTAGTTTGCTCTTCCCGTGCTACCACTTGGTAACGTGTTAAAGAAGGCTTGCCATCTTGATGACACACTTTCTGCCGAGGACGATTCGGCCAATCACAAATCAGCGGTAAATCGATTTCACCTTGGTCGTGCTCAACACTTCCCCATACTCGCGCATAATAAATCTTATGGGTAAGGCGATATTGGAATTGCTTCTTAATGTGACGTTCTGCTTCTTTAGTTAAAGCAAATAGCATCAAACCAGAGGTCGCCATATCCAAACGATGCACCACTTCAATATTTGGGTAGATCTCACGTAAACGGCTCCAAATACTGTCGTAATGCTCCGCCAAGCGCCCCGGTACCGATAACAAACCCGCAGGCTTATTGGCTACCAGAATATGCTCATCTTGATAGACGATATCCGTCCAAGGATCGGTGGGGGGAAGGTATTCAAGTAGGGCCATGAAAAAGGTTCCTAGTTTGGAGTTCGTTCCTAATTTGGAGTTCCGAGCCCCTAGGATTCACTCCCTAAGAAAATAGTTCAAGGAATAATATTTAGGGTGGAAAACTAACAAATAAGATATGTACAAATCCCCCAGTTCCTAGAAGCTCCCCTGTAGGGACTAAAAACTAGGAACTAGGGACTGCTTTTTTACTGATGCGCAACCACGATCAAACGTAGAGAATCCAGTTGCAACTGAGCGGTTTCGATATAACCAGACAGCGTTTCAATTTGCGTTTCAATGGCGCTAATTTCTTCATCACGAATGTTTGGATTCACCGCTTTAAGTGCCAATAAACGTTCTAATTCAGAATTAAGCTTCTGCTGCATCTCCGATTTAGCAGTTTGTCGCACTTCATCCAGTTTTGGCAATACCGCTTGCTCAGCACTTTCAATTAATGCATGAATCTGATCTTGAACCGAGCTGGCAACTTTACTCGCCATATGACGGTTAATCGGGCTAAGTTGGCGGTTAAAGGTATCAAATGGTACTTGCTCTGAAAGTTCGTTACCTTTGGCATCCATCAATAAACGAATTGGCGTTTTTGGCAAGAATTGGTTAATGCCACTGCGTTTCGGTGCTTGAGCATCCACCAAATACACCAGCTCTAAGAACATAGTACCAACTGGTAACGCTTTGTTTTTCAATAAAGAAACCGCATTAGTACCAACATTCTCGCTAAGCAGTAAATCGATACCACCTTGGATCATTGGGTGCTCCCAACTCATAAAGTGCATATCTTCACGAGACAGAGCAGTATCACGATCAAAAGTAATGGTCGCTCCCTCATACGGCAATCCCGGATAGCTTGGCACCATCATGTGTTCCGATGGGGTAACGACTAACGCATTTTCACCTTTATCATCTTGGTTTAAGCCAATCGTATCAAATAGGCCAAGTGCAAACGTTACAAGATTCGTATCATTATCACCAGATGCGATAATTTCAGTGATTTTCTGTGCTTTTTCGCCACCGTTCGAGTGAATTTCTAATAAACGGTCACGGCCTTGTTCTAATTTAGATTTCAGTTGTTTATTGAGCGCTGCCGATTGCTCGACTAAATGCTCTAATTCACTCATATCGCCAGACGCTAGCATAGCAATTAAGTTGGCAGAATATTCATCATATACCGCACGGCCAGTCGGGCAGGTTTCTGCAAACGCATTCAAGCCTTGGTGATACCAATGAGCCAAAATTGATTGTGCTGAATTCTCTAAATGTGGAACGAAAATTTCAATATCTCGAGTTTGACCAATACGGTCTAAGCGGCCAATACGTTGTTCCAGTAAATCTGGGTTGAATGGTAAATCGAACATCACTAGCTGATTGGCAAACTGGAAGTTACGTCCTTCTGAACCAATTTCAGAACAAATCAACACCTGCGCACCGCCCTCTTCCTGCGCGAAATACGCTGCGGCTTTATCACGTTCAAGAATAGACATACCTTCATGAAATACCGTGGCTCGAATACCTTCACGTTCACGTAAAGCTTGCTCTAGTTGCAAAGCCGTAGAAGAACGAGAAGCGATCACTAAGATCTTTTCAGAGCGTTTTTCTAACACTTTGTCGATAAGCCAAGTTACGCGAGGATCGAACGTCCACCATGAAGTTTTATCGCCTTCAAGATCTTGCAAGATCTCTTCTGGATATAAGTTTTTCAGTGCTTGCGCTTGCTCTGGAAGTTCGCCATCCATCATCTTAGAAACTCGCATCGCTCGCGTGTATTGCTCAGGCATTGGCATTTCTAACATGTGTACGTGGCGTTCAGGAAAACCTTGGATTGCGGCACGAGTATTACGGAACAAAATACGCCCTGTGCCATGACGATCCATTAAGTTATCAATCAACTCTTGGCGAGCTAAGGTTTTCTGTTCTACATCAAATTCAGCCTGTGAGCTACAACCATCTAAAATTCTAAATAGAGGCTCGGCATCTTGCTCTGATAATAATTCAGTGATGCTATTTTTTTGATCGTTAGTGAGCGGCTTGCCAGACTCCAAACTTGCTACGGCTTCAGCAACCGGTGCGTATTGCTGCTCTTCTTTAACAAAAGTGGGGTAATCAAAAAAGCGGTCGGAATCAAGCAAACGCAGCCGAGCAAAGTGACTTTCATGCCCAAGTTGCTCTGGAGTTGCCGTAAGAAGAAGGACACCAGCAATTTTTGCTGCTAAGCCTTCGATCATCTGATATTCACGGCTTGGTGCGTCAACACTCCACTCTAAGTGATGTGCTTCATCTACTACCAATAAATCCCAATCTGCTTCCAGTGCTTGGTTGAAACGTTTTTCATTCTTTTTCAAGAAATCTAATGAACATAAGACATATTGCTGAGTATCGAATGGATTTAAAGCATCAGCTTGTGACTCTAGGCAACGCTCTTCATCGAATACCGAAAAATGCAGGTTGAAACGACGCATCATTTCGACTAACCATTGATGCTGCAAGGTTTCTGGCACCACAATTAAAATTCGCTCAGAACGACCGGTTAATACTTGTTGGTGAATGATCATGCCCGCTTCAATGGTTTTACCTAGACCCACTTCATCGGCAAGTAGAACACGAGGCGCATGACGACGCCCCACTTCATGAGCAATATAAAGTTGATGAGGGATAAGGCCAGCACGCATACCACATAGACCACGCATTGGACTTTTATGTTGTTGATATTGATTAGTTAACGCGTTGTAGCGCAAAACAAAGTTATCCATACGATCAATTTGACCAGCAAACAATTTATCTTGCGGTTTATTAAAGCGAATTTGGTGGTTTAAGAAAATTTCACGTAATACAACATCGCTTTCTTGGTTATCTTGGCGACTACCGATATAGCTAATCACATCATCTTTTACTTCGACATGCTCAACTTTTAAGGTCCAACCTTCTTGGCTTTCAATAACATCACCGACATTAAACACCACTCGAGTGATCGGCGCATCATTACGGGCATATAAACGGTTTTCTTCTGATGCAGCAAACATCAAGGTCACAGTACGAGCATCAAGCCCGACGACTGTTCCTAATCCTAAATCGCTTTCTGTATCACTAATCCAACGCTGACCTAACGCAAATGCCATGTAATCGACTACCTTATGAATCTGACTTTATAAAATCTAGTTTAGAAGCTTGCGGTTCCAATTTCTTAAAAAATAATGAACGAAATCATCCAATGTCCATTCCGCAAAAAGCTGATTATTTTACTGGATAGCTAACGATATATCACCATGATTTAAAGTTAATTTTCGCCTTGACATAAAAGTGTCAATATTTGAGAGGTAAATTAGAGCTGAAAGTAAAAATCTTTCATATACTCACTATATACTCAAAGTAATTGGAGCTGCAGTGAGGCGACAAGTGAATGAGACCCCATGAGCATAGCTCGCCTATGTGATTGGGGCGAATGAACGCTGTCAACAAAGCTGCAGCTTCAAGTACGACGGGTATAAGCACTCAGATAGTTTTGTATTAAAAAGCTATCATTGCTTATCAATCAAAAGGGTTTGATCGTTATGTAGCTGCACGCTACCGACACTCTCGATAGCGAAAATGGGAACAGGACGTTCCCTATTATTGTAGCGACCTCTAGCAATCAAACATTGCTAGCTTTCCGCACCGCGGAACAAGGAGACGCTATGGGCTCGACCGACAGAACGCTAACTAGCACAACATTATCCAAGCACCCGTTATCACACGATAAATCATCGCGCAAAATCTTTGTCCTTGACACTAATATACTACTCCACGAACCTCACGCCATATATTCATTCCAAGAACACGATGTTGTCATTCCAATGACGGTATTAGAAGAACTTGATCGCATCAAAGACAGCAAACGTGATGTTGCCCGAGATGCCCGAGTCGCCATTCGAGCCCTAGAAGCAATCTTCCACGATGCAACACCCGATGAAATATCCCAAGGCATTCCTTTTGCGAAGGACAATCAAGCCACGGGCACTATTTCTATTCTGGCGGATTTCGACATACAAGATAGTGATAAAGCCTTTGCCGATAAAGCTGGCGACAATCGAATTTTAAATGGTGTGATTGCTCTACAAAATCGTCGTGCACCGCGTGAAGTGGTATTGATCACTAAAGATATCAATATGCGTTTACGAGCCAAAGGCGCAGGGGTTCAATATGTTGAAGACTACCGAACTGACCAATTAATTGATGACGTACAATTTCTAACCAAAGGATTTAATGAATACCAAGGCAGTTTTTGGGATAACTTTAAACAAGTAGAGAGCCACAATTGCGGCAGTAAAACTTTTCATACGGTTGATCGAGAAGGCTTAGAGCCAACCTTTATTAATCAATATATTATCGATGAAGATACCGATTTTGCTGGTCGTGTTGAAGAACTGCATCCAACGAGTGCCAAAATTAAAGACCTTAGCCGAGAACGACTGATGCACCGACATGCTTGGGATATTTATCCGAAAAATGTCTATCAAGGAATGGCGATGGATGCCTTACTGGATCCTGAAATTGATTTGGTGATTTTAACTGGGGCAGCAGGTAGTGGTAAAACCATGCTTGCCATGGCGGCAGCGTTAGAAATGACTATCGAAAAGAAAATGTTCGATAAGATTATCGTCACTCGTAATACACCTGATATCGGTGAAGCCATTGGTTTCTTACCCGGCACGGAAGAAGAAAAAATGATGCCTTGGTTAGCAGCGATTACTGACACGCTAGAAGCACTACATAAAAACGATCACTGTACTGAAGGCTCATTAAAGTACATTTGTGATAAAGCCAATATTCAATTTAAATCTATCAACTTTATGCGTGGCCGCTCCATTCAAAATGCTTTCGTGTTGCTGGATGAATGCCAAAATCTGACCGCTTCACAAATAAAAACCATCATTACTCGCTGTGGTGAAGGTACCAAGATTGTCTGCTCGGGTAACCTAGCGCAAATTGATTCCACTTATTTAACCCCCGTAACCTCAGGTTTAACTTACATGGTTGAACGTTTTAAGAACTTCGAAGGTAGTGCCAACATTCATTTAAATGGCGTTGTGCGTAGCCGTTTAGCGGAGTTCGCTGAAGAAAACTTATAATCAATTAAAAGTCATGGAGTTACTACAATCAAGGCACACATTGTGTGCCTTGATTGTAAAAAATAATTAGACTTATTTAGCATTAAACTTTATTTGATAAAACTAAAAAATATTAGCGTTAAAACAATATCAGCTATAGAATTCCTTTCCCTCTGCCAATATCACATGGAGTGCCAGACTAAAACGGATGAAAACATAAGGCAGCTTTATTTTCGGAGTGACTATGTCTACTGATATACGTTTTATTTTCAAAGGGTTTGGCCAATTTTTATTACTTGCTTTACTTGTTACTTTGCCAATTGCCACTCTTAGTTATGACCTGATCTACCTCAAACACGGAATAACTGAAACCTCGCTCACTGAATACTTTCAGGAACTTATTCTCCTACTTAGCTCACTATCTTTTGCTTACATCGCTTATAAAGAACCTTCTACACGACATTTTTGTACTTTAGCTGCGGGTTTTTTCGGTTGTATGTTCATCCGAGAATTAGATGGTTTATTTGACTTGGTATTTCACGGTTTCTGGATAGTACCTGCACTATTTCTTGCGGCTGCCTGTATGATATTCGCTTCAAGAAATATCAAGCAAACCATACACACCTTTTCTCACTTCACTCAAAGTCGTCATTTTTTCTCATTATGTTTAGGTATGTCATTACTGCTGGTATTTTCGCGCTTATTTGGTATGGGGCATTTTTGGCAAGGTATTCTCGGGCCTGAATACGATCGAACGATCAGGCGTGTAACAGAAGAAGGGCTAGAAGTCCTAGGCTATACCATCATTTTTTATTCATCATTAGGCTACCTACAAAGCTTCTTAACTTGGCGTAAATATCGCCTTAATGATGAAAGTTACTCTGAGTTTATCGGTAAGCGAAATCAGTTTTTTACCGATCGCCTGGCTAAAAAATCTTAACCTCCTTTTCATGTCAACATGCTGCCCTTGATATTGATGATATCAAGGGCGGTGTTAATTTCCGCTCGCTTGAAGGAATGCTCTTAGGTGAGCGTTAGAACTTTCTTGAGTTAACTGTGATATTTGATCGCACTCCGTCACTTGCCCTTGCTCCATAAAAGCAAAATGACTCCCTATCGATTTGGCATCTGACAAATGATGAGTCACCATCAATACGGTGATATTGCGTTCTTTGGCTAAACTTGCCACCAGCGACAACATCTCTTGACGTAAAATAGGGTCTAACGCTGAAAAAGGCTCGTCCAACAACCAAATAGAATGAGTCTGTACAAAGCATCTTGCCAATGCGACTCGTTGCCGCTGCCCGCCCGATAACTGCTCTGGTAAGCGTTCCAAGAGTTCAACAATACCAACTTGGTGCGCAGCGGATTCTACTTGCTGTTTTTGTTGGATAGTTAATTTCAGGCCGGGATGCAAACCAAGTCCAATATTTTGCCTTACCGTTAAGTGACTGAATAAATTATGCTCTTGAAATAACATCGCCAATGGTCTTTGGTGAGGCTGTAAGCCAATCACAGATAAGCCATCAACTTTAATCTTCCCTTGCTTAGGTTCAATAAAGCCGGCGATTAAACTCAATAAGGTTGATTTCCCAGATCCACTAGGCCCCATCAAAGCCATAATGGAGCCACGCTCTACCTGCAAATCAAAGTGAAAGGTTTCTTTTTGATAGTCATAAATGACTTGTTGGATCTCAATGGCGCTATCAGACATGGTGACTCTTCTTCATTAACTATGGGCGTGTTCATCTCGAACAAAATTTAACCATAAAAGGTAAACTCGCCCTAACGACTACTTCGCTTAAACGTAACATCAATCAAGCTAAAACAGATAACGCTAAACACCAATAAACACAATGAGACCATCGCCGCTGCTGGCATTTGATAGCTCCCCAATAGTTGAAATAAATACAAAGGCAAAGTAGTAAAAGATTGATTACCAAATAGTGCCACTGCACTTAAGTCCCCCATCGAAAACATAAAGCTAATCGCAAAGGCGTGAGCAATGGGTTTATTCAGCGCTTTCCACTCAACCATTTTAAAACGACTCCAACCCGTCATACCTAAACTTTGACATAAAAATTGATATTGCTGCGCGGTTTGTAACATCGGCTGCGACAAAGTTTTGATGATGTAAGGCAACGCCATTAAACCATTAACTAAAATTACCATAACAAAAGCAAGGCTGAATACATCGACTTGATTACGCAGCAATAAAAACAGTCCGGTACTAATCACAATCCCCGGTGTCACCAAAATAATCGTGCCCATTAACTCTATACGTCCAGCCCAATGACTTTGACCTTTCAAGTGCCAAGCACGACTGGTAAATAAAATCGCAATCCCCATTATCAGGGCGAGTGAACTGGCTAATGTTGCGACTTTAATTGAGGCCATCAACGCTTGCCAAAATTTGGCATCTTGCAGCACAACCAATGATTGAGGGTTCAAACCTTGCCAAAACACCATCAATAAAGGTGGTAGAACAAGCAAGATTGCCGCCATAATCCAAACGCTATCCCAAACTTTTGCTAAACGTGAGTCTGACCATAGAGGCAAAACCGGTTGGTTAGTCTGAACCGAAGCTGGCAACGTTTTAGCTAAACGCAATAATAGTAAACTTAGCCCACCACATAGCAGCATTTGCCATAACGCGAGAATCGCGCCAGCTTGTAGGTCAAAATCAAACTTAATCGCTTGGTAGATAGCAAGCTCAATCGTGGTTGATTTAGGCCCACCACCTAATGCCATAACCGTCGAAAAACTAGTGAAGCACAACATAAACACCAAGCCAGCTACATGTGGAAGTTGCTGCCTGATACGTGGCCATTCGACTTGATGAAACTTTTGCCATGCATTCATTCCCAAGTGAGAACACAATTTATGTTGCTCATTAGGGATAGACTCTAAAGCATGTAATAACAAACGACAGGCATAAGGTAAGTTAAAAAATACATGAGCCACTAAAATGCCATTTAAGCCGTAAATTGAAAATGGTAAACGGGCATCAAAAGCTTTAAACGCACTAGCGACTAAACCGCTATTACCTAAAATAGCTAAAATACCGAATACCCCAACCAACACCGGCAATACCAATGTCGAAGCAAACAGTTTCAATAACAGCGACTTGCCTCTAAATTCTCGTCGAGATAACGCATGAGCAACCGGAATCGCTAAACCAACACTCAACAAAGTCGAAAAGAATGCCTGATAGAAGCTAAAGAAGGTGATATGACGATAATAAGGATCGGATAAAACCCAACTGATATTTAGGCTTGGCGCATACTGAACTAACGCTCCTATAGTGGCACTGACAAACAAAAAAATTGCCAGTGCAACCGCTACGCCAAGTTTAGGAACAGGAACATTAACCACGCTAGCAACCTACTAGAATCTTAAAAGCGAAAAGAGTTGTCATGTGGTTATTGCGACAAAGCCATCTGCCATTCACGAGTCCAACCTTTCAGCTGTTTAGCAACCACTTCAGGCTCTAATGACAGCATCTTGCTTGGCAGCGTTAATTGGTCATAGCCTTTAGGCAATTCAATATCGGTCACAGGGTACATCCAATTTCCCGTTGCCATCACAGATTGAAAAGCATCCGTTAAGATAAAATGCATAAACTCATCGGCCAATTTAGGGTGCTTAGTACTTGCCACTTTAGCCGCCAGTTCAATCTGTGCATATTGGCCTTCAGTAAAATTAGCTGCAGCATATTGTTGATCATTTTCAGCAATGATGTGATAAGCCGGAGAAGTACTATAAGACAGCACCATATCACTCTCCCCTTTTAAGAACATAGGGTAAGAGTCTGACCAACCTTTGCTGACCGTAACGGTTTTATCGGCAATTTTTTGCCATGCTTGCGCCGCATTATCACCATAAACCGCTTTCACCCACAGCAATAAACCTTGCCCGGTAATCGACGTTCGCGGATCTTGATAAATGATATTGAAGTCATCACGATCGACTAATTCTTTTAAGCTTTTCGGCGGATTCTTCATTTTGGTTTTGTTGTACACAAAAGCAAAATAGCCGTAATCAAAAGGCACAAAATAAGGGTTATTCCAACCACCAGGAATAGTGACTTGAGAGGTATCAACATCATGTTTGGCAAGTAGCCCCGTTTGCTGAGCTTGAGCCATAATATTGTTATTTAGCCCCAGTACAACATCCGCCTTGGTGTTGTTGCCCTCTAAACGAATACGACTGAGTACTGAACCACCATCATCCAAGGCAACAAAATTTAGGTTGCAGCCACATTGCCCCTCAAAAGCTTGTTTTATTTTCGGGCCGGGGCCCCAGTCAGAAGTAAAAGAGTCGTAAGTATAAACGGTTAAGGTCGGCTTTTGTTCAGCTAGTTCTGAACTAGCAAGCGCTGAAGTAGAAAAGATTGCAGCACAAGAGAGAGCAAGCAAACTAGAAGCTTTAGGTGTGAAGTTCACTAGATTAATCCTTATTTAGTGAGCGGCACAGGGAAAAGGAGGAGAAACTCACTCAATTCCTACGCCAGCATTATCTGGTTCAGGTCACGGGTGTTATCTCAGCCAAATCACATGATTCAGCACCCCGATGAGTTGTATACCCAAGTAACTTCAAGTTACTTGGGTATATATCTAAATTGTAAAGTCTTGCTTAACAAGTGGCGAGTCGTTATTCACTATTAATAACAATACTGTTAGCTAGAGCGCTGATCGTATCCCCAACGAGGCACTAAACCTTGTTCAATGCCTAAATGATCGAGAATTCTCGCTACCATAAAATCGACTAAATCTTCAATGGTTTTCGGTTGATGATAAAAACCTGGTGCTGCCGGCATTATAGTAACGCCCATTTGCGATAACTTGTGCATATTTTCTAAATGCAAAGTAGAAAATGGCGTCTCACGTACCACTAACAATAATTGACCACGTTCTTTCATTACCACATCAGCCGCACGTTCAATTAAGTTATCCGACATGCCATGAGCAATCGAAGCCACACTACCAGCAGAACATGGACACACTACCATTTGTTTCGGTGCGGCAGAACCTGAAGCAACGGGAGAAAACCAGTCCTCTTTACCACATACGATTAACTTATCACTGCGGCATTTAAGGTGTTCAGCCAAAACTTTTTGTGCAGCCTCTGGACCACTTGGTAACTTTAAATCATGCTCGGTTGCCATCACGACACGAGCGGCTGATGAGATCAGTAAATAGACTGTGTAATCAGCCGCCAACAAACACTCTAATAGACGTAATCCATAGGGTGCGCCGGAGGCTCCAGTGAAAGCCAGAGTGATTTTCTTTTCCGTCAATTGAGACATATTCGCTTCCTCAATAGAGAATGAGTTAGGTAAGTAAAAAGATCATAATGATCTTTTTACTACCCATGATCTTTTTGCTTACTATGATCTTTTTACTATTTTTGTTGTAAAGCTTGTAATAGTTTGGCGTGGATCCCTTCAAAGCCGCCGTTACTCATCACTAAGATCTGATCGCCACTTTGCGCTTGAGCTGCAATATGTCCCACAAAGCTATCAATATTGTCATCAACATAACTTGGTTGAGAGCACTGCTTCGCCACCTCTTCTACCGACCATTGAATATTACTTGGTTGATATAAACAAACCTCATCGGCATGCTTAAAGGCTGCGGCTAAAGTTTGTTTATGTACGCCCATTTTCATCGTGCTTGAGCGAGGCTCAAACACCGCAATAATTTTGCTATCACCAACTTTATTGCGTAAGCCTTCTAAAGTAAGCTCAATCGCTGTTGGGTGGTGAGCAAAATCGTCATACACCTTAATACCCTTAACTTCACCTTTCAGCTCTAAACGACGCTTAGTATTGATGAATTTACCGAGTGCTTCGCAAGCCAGATCTGGAGTAACACCAACATGACGCGCTGCAGCAATCGCCATCAATGCGTTATTCACATTATGATCACCGACTAAATCCCACATTACATCACCGTAATGTTTGCCATCTAAATACACTTGGAAGTGACTTCCATCTTTTTTTACTTTTTCGGCTTTCCAGTGACCATCATCGCCAATGTATTCTAATTCGCTCCAGCAACCACGCTTAATAACATCCTGCAGGCCATCATCATTACTTGGCATCAGAATACGACCGTTGCCAGGAACCGTACGAACTAAATGATGAAATTGACGCTTTATCGCTTCAAGATCATCGAAGATGTCAGCATGATCGAACTCTAAATTATTCATCACCAGTGTGCGTGGATGGTAATGGACAAACTTAGAACGCTTATCGAAAAAAGCACTGTCGTATTCGTCTGCTTCAACCACAAAAAACATACTTTCGCCTAAACGAGCTGACACACCGAAGTTACCCAATACGCCTCCGACTAAGAAGCCCGGCGCATAACCGCAATCTTCTAAAATCCAAGACAACATACTCGAGGTAGTGGTTTTTCCATGAGTACCAGAAACCGCAAGAACCCAGCGGTCATGCAATAAAAACTCTTGTAGCCATTGCGGACCAGAGGTGTATTTCAAATTGTTATTTAATACATATTCTACACAAGGATTACCACGGCTCATCGCATTACCTATCACCACGAGATCCGGCGCAGGATTAAGCTGAGAAGGATCAAAGCCTTCAATAATATCAATACCTTGAGATTCAAGTAATGTGCTCATCGGTGGGTAAACATTAGCATCACAACCTGTCACCTTATGTCCAAGTTGACGTGCTAAAACTGCAGCTCCACCCATAAAAGTGCCACAAATACCGAGAATATGAATATGCATAACAATGGTTCCAATCCAACTATTAGGATCTAAAAAAATGAATGTACGATAATTCTGAATAGTACCGTAAACACAGAGAAAAGTATGGTTAGAGTTTAAAGGATATAAACTGAAATAAAAATTAAACATTTTCTACTATTGCCATAGTTACTTCATTACCATAAAAAAGTTTATCCTTTTACAATGGGTTAGCCCCTAACACACCCGTAATAGGTGTATACCGCTTAACGACACAAAAGGATTAAACATGTCGACCATGCGTACACTTGGTGAATTTATTGTTGAAAATCAACACCACTTCCCTCACGCGAGTGGAGACTTATCTTCTCTACTCGGCTCTATTAAATTGGCTGCTAAAATAGTCAATAGGGAAATCAATAAAGCCGGACTGGTTGATATTACTGGCTCGGTGGGCGCAGAGAATGTTCAAGGAGAAGAACAACAAAAACTCGATTTATACGCTAATGACAAATTTAAAGCAGCATTAGAAGCTCGCGATCAAGTCTGTGGCGTAGCAAGTGAAGAAGAAGATGAGGCGGTCGCCTTTAATAAAGATCTGAATAAAAATGCTAAATACGTCGTATTAATGGATCCACTTGATGGTTCATCTAACATTGATGTTAATGTTTCAGTTGGCACCATCTTCTCTATTTATCGCCGCGTTTCTCCAATAGGCACCCCTCCAACCGAAGAAGATTTCTTACAACCAGGTCATAAACAAGTGGCTGCGGGTTATATCATTTATGGCTCTTCTACTATGTTGGTTTACACCACTGGTAATGGCGTACATGGCTTTACTTATGACCCATCACTTGGAGTATTCTGCCTATCTCATGAGCAAATGATGATTCCACAATCTGGCACCATTTATTCAATCAACGAAGGCAACTATATTCGTTTCCCAACCGGCATCAAAAAATACATCAAATATTGCCAAGAGAATGTTCCTGAAGAAAAACGCCCTTATACTTCTCGTTACATTGGATCTTTGGTTGCTGATTTTCACCGTAACTTACTAAAAGGTGGAGTCTACCTCTATCCAAGTACTGAAAGTCATCCAAATGGTAAATTACGCTTATTGTACGAGTGCAACCCTATTGCTTTTCTCATGGAGCAAGCGGGCGGCAAAGCAACCGATGGTAAAAACCGTATCATGGATTTAAAACCAACCGAGCTACATCAGCGAGTTCCTTTTGTAGTAGGTTCACCTGTTATGGTTGATAAAGTAGAAAGCTTTTTAGAGCAATACCCTGAATAGCTAATTGCATCGTTTAGCAATGAAAGATAGGAGGACTCCATTCCTCTTATCTTTTTCTCTTATCACTTCACTAGAATTTCCTTCGCATATTTCACTCAAACCCTTTACAACCCCTTAACAACTCACGTTATAATCAAAGCGTTAATTTCAAATCTAATAAGTTATCTCAAGATAGCTAAACTGAGAAAGGAAGCCCAATGAGCTTGAATAATGTACCTGCTGGTAAATCACTACCAGACGATTTATATGTAGTGATCGAAATCCCTGCTAATGCAGACCCAATTAAATATGAAGTTGATAAAGACAGCGGCGCAGTATTTGTTGACCGCTTTATGTCAGCGCCAATGTTCTACCCATGTAACTATGGTTATGTAAACGACACACTATCTTTAGATGGTGACCCAGTAGATGTTCTAGTACCAACGCCATTTCCATTGATGCCTGGTTCAGTTATTCGTTGTCGTCCTGTTGGCGTACTAAAAATGACAGATGAGTCTGGTGAAGATGCTAAAGTAATTGCTGTACCTCACAGCAAATTATCTAAAGAGTACGAACATATTCAAGATATCAACGATGTACCTGAATTACTTAAATCTCAAATCACACACTTCTTTGAGCGTTACAAAGATCTTGAAGAAGGTAAGTGGGTAAAAGTTGATGGTTGGGAAGATGTAGCAGCTGCACGTAAAGAGATTTTAGAATCTTACGAGCGCGCTCAAAAATAATACCATTACCAATTCAAACTGGTAACCATAAAAAAGAGCCTGCTATAGGCTCTTTTTTATTAGTTGATATTTTTATTAACGGGGTATTAAGTATTAACACTACATTCCACCAGCGTGAGATTGGACACCAGCTGTGTAGTCTTGGCGAAAGAAAGGATCAATATTATCGCAAATCCCTCGGTAGGCTTGTCCGGTAGAACCTAACCAGGAGGCATTCTGACTACAATATTGCTTTTGCCCCTTCGCGTAACCTTGTTGATACGCCATATATGCTTCATCAGTTAAGTTAGATGTTTTAGCAAGTTGATGCTGGCTATGTTCCACCAATCCTTTAGCTGCCGTTTGTTCACCATAGTTTTGCCACGCTTGGCTATCAGCTGAATTCGGCATATCCTTGTGAGATGCACAACCTGCTACAACCAATAGAGCAAGCATTGCAAGAGTTTGTTTAATTACAGTTATCTGTTTCATGTCTATCTCCATTTATCGTAAGGATGACTGAATAAGTATACGACAACAGTTCAATACGCCTAGACAGGAAAAAAGTTCACTTTGTTTTAATAGGAACCCTCATCCCGTTTACACCAATCTCCAGACGATATTTCTTTTTTCAATAAATCTTTGTTTTGGTATAAATATATCCATGCCAGCCCATGTGGTGTAGTAACTAACTCACGCTCATATTCATTCGGATAATCTTCCAATATATCTAATTTCCGCATCGTTTCATCAGCAACTAAATACACTTCGGCGATTAAAGATTGTTCACCTTTTATTGCCGCAGGGTAAGGTCCTAAGTCAAACAGCTGGAAATGAGCTTGTGTCACTACATTGCCTAAAAATTGGCTATCACTTAATAAGTGATGATTTAATTCACCTTGACGTAACGTGCCATAAACCAAAACACGATGCGACATAGTTTTTCCTTTTCTATTCAATGCAATATTCCCTACTCACCATCAATTAAAACTAAATTGGTAAAGGAAATCGACGGCACTATCGACTCCT
Source organism: Vibrio algivorus (assembly GCF_002218005.2). GTDB lineage: Bacteria > Pseudomonadota > Gammaproteobacteria > Enterobacterales > Vibrionaceae > Vibrio > Vibrio algivorus. The sequence continues at coordinate 298,848 of NZ_AP018678.1, read as the reverse complement.
GTCACCGCTTCAACATAAAAGTCGGTGAGCAATTCATAACGAACGGTAAACTCACCTAATGCGTTAAATATTCCGACGCCATATTTTACTTGTAGACCCGGTGCAATATAACCGCTTACCGTCACCTGAGAGTCATCACCCGAGCCCGCAGTACCTAATTGTAAATCTTGCACGCCAAAGGCTTCACCAAGCTCGCCAACTAACTGACCACTTTTAGCCAAACTTAATCCGATTAATGCTGTGGTCATAGTACTGCCACTTGTACCATCTTCTATACCCTGACCGCGCAATAGGTAAGACAACGCATTAGTTTGCGACATCGCGGGCTCAGAAAACACCTTAACTTCTGGTGCATCCGCGGGGCCATTCACTTGGATCCCAGCGATGACATCATCTTGAGTGTTGTCTGGATTTCGGATCGCCTTAATCGCCACATAAGGTTGATCAGCAGGCCCATTCATTAATATTTTACCTTCTTGAATGATCAAATCTTGCCCAAAGGATTGGTAATAACCTTCCTCGATTCTCACTTCACCTAAAATAAATGGACCTTTATCTTTCTGAGAAACTTTCAAGCTCCCCACTAAATAACCTTTTAAACCAAATGCAGACAAACTGACATCATCGCCAATATTGATCGTAATATCGCTTTCTAACGCCATTGGTAGACCATTATTCTCTTCTACCGGATTAAGATCTTCATCTAAAATGATTTCATCTTTCGATAAACCTACCGCACTTTCTGGTAGGTCTTCGACTAAAATTCGCCCCCAAGGAATATCAATATTACCGGTGATTTTTGCCAGTGTTGGCGTAATCGCAATGGTAAGATCTGGCTTCACTTTTAAAGCAACCATTGGCGGAGCTTCAACTTTCAGCTCATCACCAAAGGCACGTAAATTGGCATACCAGTTACTACGTTGCGCCCAATTAGCATCTCCTTGTAACTGTAAATCACCATCATCGGTTTCTAATACACTATTCAAGGTCGCCGAATAGCCATTAAATCGAGTTTTAACTTCCCCTTGATGAATATCTACTGGGAACATTGGACCTTCTAATTGAAAGTTCTCAATATCAAAATTACCTAACACTTTAGGATTTAAAATGGGTCCATTGAAATCTAACTTGGAATTCACATTGGCATTAAGACGGTTTTGTTCTCCTAACAAAGGACGTAGAAAGCCAAGATGGATGTTCTCAATGGTATTATCACCATCAATCGACATCTGTTGAGCTTGAACATTGGGGATAGTAGCTTGGCCTTTAATTTGGCCGTTATTAGTTAACGCTAACAGCCAACTCATATCGAGCTTATTTTGCTGTAAATTGGCGGATAATTGGATCTCGTCCCAAGGGATGGTGAGTGGTGTATCCAGTTTCTGAACCACATTACCTTGAGGAATATCCACATCCAACTTCATCTGAGGCGCTTTATCATTTGCCCATTTCAGCCAAGCGTTAACGTTTAACTCACCATTAATTTCGGTATCCTCAGGAAAGAACACTGCCAACTCATCAAAAGAAAATTGTTGCACCGACAACGTAGCCTCGCCATCACTGCCGACTGAAAGGTCTTTATCTAAACAAATTTTAGAGGGTAGATGTTGCCAACAATGAGCTTGTACATACACACGTTGCGATGCAAATTGATAACCAATATCAACTGGCTGATTAATCTGCCAGATTGGGTTGGTTTGTTGATTGGTATTTGGCTCCATTAAGGTAATTTGAGCCGACGTTAATTGCCCTTGCCACATTTGTTGCGACTTAGCTTGTTGCGGCTTATTTTTCATTCCACCTTTAACGGCTAAGTTGGTTGAAAATAAATCCGTCATCATATCAAGATCGAGTTGGTGATCTTGCTCATTCCCTTTAAAGGCTAAAGAAAGGTCTTTAAGTTGGTGTTCTTGATATAGACCGCCTTGCGCACTCAAACGAATATCGCCACTTGGTGATGGAAAAGGAGAAACTTGCCCTTTAACCAGCAGTGATTTCAATTTGGCTTCACCTTGCTTCCAGTCGATGTCGCTTATCGATAAGTCGGTCAAAATTTGCGGCGACTTTTGTGCACCACGTAGCTGAACATCCCCCATCGCTTGGCCTTTTAACTCTGGAATCGTTGCTTCCAGTTTTGGCATATGAAGCGCTATATCCATATCCCACTTCTGTTCTAATCGACCTTTAATTCTGACACTATTCTTTGCGTGAGAGAGTTTTAATCCGCGAGTTCGAACTATGTATTGGCCTTTACCATGAAGATCACTAGCATTTAACTGACCTTTTAAAGACAAAGGATAACCACGCAACTTGCCATCTATCGCCAAGCTTGGAAACTGCACTTTCCAACCTCCTTGTGGCGTTAAATTACCAGTATGAATTAAACTGCCGTTAAGGGTGCCCTCCGCTTGTGGCCATTGCATGCCTGGCTGAATATCGCTCAAACCTAAAGTTGCTTTCCAGTTTAATGGCGCTTGCCAATTAACCATTGCTTGGCCTGTAACATTCCCCCCGAGCGTCGCAATATTTAATTTATGCAATTCAATCTGATCAAGATCTCCTTTTGCATCCAATTCAATATCTAAAGCTGGAATATCTATCCCAGACACTTGTGAGTCTAAGTCAAATTGATAGCCTTCTAATGAACCACTGCCATCTAAATGCGCAATGTTAACTTTATAATCGGCTTGCCCTTTAAATGGCCATTGTGCTTTAGCATTTTTAATAGATAAGCCAAATGGTAATGTCGCTTTCAGTGGTTGAAGGTGGGTTTGTATTTTCGCTTCAACTCCGCCCGAAAGCTCACTCGATACATTTAGATTGGCAACACTACCTTTGGCATCTAAGGTTATCGTCTGACCTGAATACTCCGTCATTTTGACTAACCCTTTTGCTTGCAATGTTAACGGGTAGTCACCAGACATGGTGAGCTTCGTATTTAAGTTTAAATCTGCCTGTGGCATATCAAGCTTAAGATCTCGAATATCTAGCTTACTCCCGGTCAATGAGCCTTTAAAACCTAAATGATTCACCTTCATAGGTGAGTCTTGCTGCAAAATAAAATCATCAACATTAAATTGTTCAACTTGCAAATTGACAGGCAATGCGACTTTAGGCAGCAGAATATCGGGCCGTTGTGCCAACGGGGTTTCATCGACTGGCTCAGGAATATTGTCAGCCTCATCGGGCGCTAAGGTTAGCCGGATGGTTTGCCATTTGGTTGGACGTAATGTCAGCGTTCGCCCTTGCATATAAAGCCCGGTAGAAAAATGTTTCCAAGATGCTTTATTGCCCAAGATATTCAAATCAATATCATTAAGTTCGAGATGTGTTAGAGAGACGGGAATAGGGATAAAAATGGCCGGCATCAATGAACTACTGTCATCAGGCTCACTACTTTCAGATGCAGGTAAATCCGGCATTGAAAACTTCAGGCCATTAACCGCGATAGTATCAATACACACCGAGTGCTCAAATAGGCAGTCAATTGATGTTGAGAAATCAAAGCGCTTAAGCTCAGTTAAAATCCCTAGTTCGGTATTTTTATATTCAAGATCATGCAAGGTAAAAGCCGGTAATAAACTACCTTCGGTGGAGCCTACTTTCAGCTCTGGTACTAATTTTTGCGCCACCCACAAACTACTATTTAAACCAACATTGGTAAACAGCAATACCGCAACTAACAACAAAGCGACCAAAACCGTCGTTGGGATCAATAAAATAATGCCAAGTAGCCATTTCAGTAATCGCTTCATTACAACTCAGGACCTAAGGTAAAGTGGATACGGAATTCATCACCATCATCGGCATCTAATCCATAAGCAAAATCTAAGCGCACTGGCCCCACCGGTGAAGCCCAGCGCACCCCGAGGCCAACACCTCGTTTCCATTCTGGGGTATCAGTCCATGCATCACCAACATCTAAAAATGCCGCGCCCCACCAATTGCCAGTTACTCGATATTGATATTCCAAACTAGAGGTAGCCATATAGGCACCGCCTTCTAGTTCATCGTTACTATCTCTTGGCGAGACCTCTTCATAACCATAGCCGCGTAGTGAATTCACCCCACCCACAAAAAAGCGTAATGAAGGTGGCACTTCCGACCAATCATCTGCAAAAGCGCCCCCCGCATCTAAACGAGTTAGGAAACGGTGATTACGACCGATTCCTCGAACCCATCCAGTATGACCAACCACACGAACAATTCGCGTATCCGATAATAATGACGGATCACCATATTCAAAACTGATACTTTGTTTATCACCCCACATTGGCATAGTGTTACCACGCGTTCTTACTCGGGAGAATGAAATCCCCGGTAGCACATATAAAGAGTGGCCAGATTCTGATGCTTGTACATAGTCTTCATACAACAAGCGTAAATAAATGGTTCGATGCCAACCGTTATCGTAGAGCCAATGACGTTCAAAAGATAAGTTTTGTTCTTGGCTATCTGTGTCATTATCATCTTCATCTTTAAAGCCGTACTGCACGAGATAATAATCGTGTAACACATCTTCCAATGGGATCTTATAGTTGGCAGTAAAGGTTTTTTCAGGATGCGATAACATCACACTGGCACCGACACTATGGCCATATTTATTTAACCAAGGTTTTTTCCATGAAAGTTTACCTCGCGGACCAACATCAGTGGAATAGCCTAAACCCGTTTCGATTTGGTTACGTGTTTGCGGTGAGACTCTCACTTTCATTGGTAATGACTTATCTTCATCAACACTTTCAATATCCGGCTCAACAAAAATGTTAGTAAACCACTCAGAACTCGATAAGTTTTGGTTAAGCTCACCCACTAAAACCGATTGATACGGTTGACCATTTTCATACGGCACTAATGACTGAACCCGCTTTTGCTCAATTTGACTGCCGGTAATAGTGGTTTGGCCAAACACATAGCGTTGGCCGCTTTGATAATGAAGATGTACAAAAGCTTGATTACGGCTTGGCGAGACTTGCAAACGAGTGTCTATAAACTGGCCATCGAAATAACCTTTCTGTAATGCGAGATTACGCAAAGCACTCTTTAACCCTTCATAATTCCCGTGGTTCACCACTTGGCCTAAATTTAATTTAGATCGATCTACCAAACGCATAAAGTCCACATCGGTAGCTGCATCGCCTTCTATCACAATATCACTTTCATAAATAATAGTAGGAATGCCTGCGTCAACCGTTACGATTATCTCATTATCAGCATCAGGATCATTAGTATCACCTTCAATTTGAAACTGAATAATTGGATTGTAATAACCGAGCGCTTTAAGAGCATCGACAATATTTTGCTTAACTCGGGATTGAAAACGCAATGAGGTGGAATATTCACTTTCCTTAATCGCTGATAAATATGAAGACACATTATCTTCTAGCTCACCATCTAAACCTTCAATGGTGAGTTCGGTTTCCGCATAACTCGGCATTGCCGAAAAAATCAGCAAACAGGCTAACAATGAAGTGAGGTGACTCTTTTTCATAAGTGAATATTTGTACTCATTGTCAAAACTGCTGTAGTTTGTCACTTCAAATACTCATTCATTTGAAATGACCACAGGGATTCGTCGGTCTATGGTTAGGTTCTTTACACCTAATATATGGTATACAACTTAAACTACCAGACTTTCCCGGTTCTCAAAAGCCAGATTAAGGATTATATATGTCGAATAAAGATAAATTAGTCACCCAAGAAACGGCATTAGCTGGCCGTGATGAAAAAATGCTCATCACAGAGTTACATTATATTAATCAAACAGATTTAACTGCCGACAAACCTGCAGGCAGTAAAGAAGTATTATTAGGACTCGGATGCTTCTGGGGAGCTGAACGTGTTTTTTGGCAACTTGATGGTGTACTCAGCACATCGGTTGGTTATAGCGGAGGTTATACCCCAAACCCAACCTATCAAGAAGTATGTAGCGGAGAAACCGGGCATGCTGAAGTAGTGCGAGTGATTTTCGATCCAAGTCGATTAACTCTAGAAGAGATCTTAGTAATATTTTGGGAGAAACATGACCCGACCCAAGGAATGCGCCAAGGTAATGATATTGGCACTCAATATCGATCAGTGATTTATACCGAAGACCAAAACGATCTCGCGATAGCGGAACAAAGCAAAACGATCTACCAGCAAGCGATCGGCGAATCTTTAAGTAAAAACATCACCACTGAATTAGCCGTAATGGAGGATTATTACTTAGCGGAAACCTATCACCAGCAATATTTAGCTAAAAACCCACAAGGCTACTGCGGTATTGGCGGTACAGGGGTGTGCTTCCCACCAAGCCTAGCTTAATAAACTCCGCGTAAGAGCTACAGCATAAACAGGCTTACCTCTCCCAAGCCTGTTTTCTTAAATCCCTACCTCAAGACTCCATCGATAATTGATGAATCGCCAAGTTGACCTCTTTCATAATCTTCAATTGTTTCTTATTCGATATATCTGGTAATAGCACTTTACCTTGGTCGAAATAAAATTCCCCAACCCCTTTGATTCCAAAGTGCCCTTTAAATACAACTTTCACAAAACGAGCAATTTGAAGTGGGCGATAACGATTAAAAATTGGCTGCATATTCATTAGTCTATCCAGATTATTGTTATTTGCGATAACGTCTTCACAGGCCTTAATAGCATTTCAATAGTGTCTTTAATGTCACATTTTGATAGTGCTATTAATAAATATATAGTGGCTAAAACTTAATTGAGCCACATTGATACAGTAGAATTGCTGCAAATTCGTGACAAAGAGCAAATTCAAAATTTTTCACTTCTTGGCTATATACCCAAATGACTTGGGTGTAGTTAATAAAAATTAAGCAAAATTAGAGCCAACTTATATTTCACTCTTTTCAACTCTATTTATGCGCTATCATATGAATATATGAGGACTTTCTCACTTTTCCAGTATCTAACTAGGTAGACAACTATGATAAGAAAACTATCCATTGCCCTCTTTTTGAGCATAGCGTCACTCGCTGCAAGTGCAAATAACATTCAAATAGGCAGAAGCGTTCCGGCAGTAACGGTAGAAAAAGGTGGCGAGATTTTCATGCAAAATGATGATTTCAATTACTTACCTTGGAATACTGAACTACTACTCGGTAAGGTTCGTGTCATTCAAGCAATTGCAGGAAGAAGCGGTGCGAAAGCAATGAATGCTCCTTTAATGGAGGCGATTACTCATTCAAAATTCCCAGAAGATAAATATCAAACCACCACCATTGTTAACCAAGATGATGCGATTTGGGGTACTAGTTCATTTGTAAAATCATCAGCAGAAGATGGTAAGGAAGAGTTTTCTTGGTCTTCAATGGTATTAGATCAACAAGGTGTGGTAGCAAAACAATGGCAACTAACCCCTAAATCTTCAACCATTATCGTCCAAGACAAAACAGGGCGAGTTCTTTTCAATCAAGATGGTGAACTGACTGAGCAGCAAATTAACCAGGTTCTACAGTTAATCAAGCAAAACCTGTAAGTGATATACCCAAGTAACTTCAAGATGTGAGTTTCAGCAAGAATAAAACAAGCTTTATGCCGCGTCAGATTGGTTTGAAAGGTGCCTACATTCCTTCGCCAAGCCTCCTTGCCTAAAGGTTTGGATGATAGCTCTGAATGCTGCATATTGACGTCACTTGGGTATACCTATTGTAATAACATAACATTCTCTTGCCAGATGGTTAATTGTTATAGTATAACAGTCAATCATCTGGTGAGAATTTAAGCCATCATGCTTGATCTCACATCCTATATTTATTCAGTGAGATCTCGACAATGCATAAAAATATTCTTGTTCCTTCCATCTTATCTGCAAGCCTATTCGGACTATCTACTGGTGTCGCTGTTGCAGATTCTCAGCATGAATTTACTCAACATCAAGCCCATGTTCACGGGGTTGTCACATTCAATATGGTACAAGATAGCAACGATTTTCTAATCGAAATTGAATCTCCAGGACAAGACATTTTAGGCTTTGAGCATGCCCCAAATAGCCAATCAGAAAAGCAAACCTATCAACAAGCAGTTGCCTTACTTAGACAACCTAACCAACTATTCGCTTTCGCGGCTGCAGCTAATTGCCAGCCTGTTGATTCATTAGTTAAAGACAACATAGGTCAAGATGAACACGATCATGATAACCATAACGAACATCATGATTCGCACGACCACGACCACGACCACGACCACGACCACGACCACGACCACGACCACGACCACGACCACGACCACGACCACGACCACGACCACGACCACGACCAAAATCATGGCGCATTTACGTTGCAATACCAGTATCAATGTGAAAATATTTCTCAATTATCAACAATTGATACTCAATGGTTTACTCACTTTCCAGCAAGCCAGACCATTGAAGTTAATCTGTTAACTGACAGTACTCAAAAACACATTGAACTCAAACAGCCGAAGCATACTATTACGTGGTAAAATAACCGACCTATAAAAATAGCGCCGCAGTCTTAGCGTGGCGTTATTTGCTCAAAATATATATCCAAAGTTATTGGAGTTACAGTGAAGCAACAAGTGAATGAAGCCTCATGAGTACAGTTAGCTTATGCCATAGTGATTTTAAAATTCAGGCGTAGTCAACACCGCTATAGCTTCAAATATAATGGATATCAGCCAAAACGAGATCAAGATGACAATGCCTCTCGCGATAGAACTTAAACAGATCAGCTTTACTTGGCCAAAGCAACCCTCCCCCACTGTAGTGATAGAACAGTTGACAGTTAAGCCCCAGCAGCATGTATTTATTCAAGGACCAAGTGGCTGTGGAAAGTCGACATTATTAAGCTTATTAACCGGAATAATAACGCCACAATCAGGTCAAGTTCGCATTCTCGATAATCCACTCAATCTCTTATCGCAAGCTGAGCGGGACAAATTTCGCGCTCGACATATTGGTTATATTTTTCAGCAATTTAATCTACTACCTTACTTATCTGTTTTAGAAAATGTCTTGTTGCCTTGTCGATTTTCTCGAGATCGTAAAGCTAAAGCAGAACAACAAACTTCATCCCTAGAACAACAAGCAAAGCAATTACTCTCTCGGCTACATTTGCCTACATCGTGTTTTGAACAGCCCATCAATGAACTGAGTATTGGTCAACAACAACGAGTAGCGGCCGCCAGAGCATTAATAGGTCAACCAGAAATCATCATTGCCGATGAACCAACCTCAGCCCTAGATCAAGATAACCGCCAAGCTTTTATTGAACTATTAATTGAAGAAGCCAATCAATCAGGCGCCACAGTGATTTTTGTCAGTCATGATTCTAGTTTGCGTTCTTACTTTGAGGTACATGTTGACCTACCAACAATTAACCAAATCAGCCTAGTGAACCAACAACAAGAGGTAAATTAATGAGTGCAATTATCTCTCTTGCTTGGAAGAGCTTACTTAATCGTAAAACCACCGCCATATTGACCATCATTACTGTAGCTATTTCAGTGGTGTTACTACTGGGTGTAGAAAAAATCCGTACCCAAGCGAAAAGCAGTTTTGCTAACACCATCTCAAGTACCGATCTCATCGTTGGAGCGCGATCTGGTGAAGTGAATTTATTGCTTTATTCAGTATTTCGGATTGGTAATGCCACCAATAATATCGGTTGGCAGAGCTATCAAGATATCGCTCATCTACCACAAGTTAAGTGGGCAATTCCTATTTCTCTAGGGGATTCACACCGCGGCTTCCGTGTAATGGGCACCAATCAGGACTATTTTAAATTCTATCGTTACGGAAGTAAGCAACCACTTACTTTCTCTCAAGGGGAAGCTTTTCATAGCTTATTTGAAACTGTCATTGGCTCGGATGTAGCAAAAAAACTCAACTATCAACTCGGTGATGAGATTATTATTGCTCATGGTATCAGTGATAAATCTTTTACTCGCCACAAAAACTTACCCTTCACCATTACTGGTATTTTAGCGCCAACCGGTACGCCCGTTGATAAAACAGTACATGTTTCATTAGGTGCGATTGAAGCGATCCATGTTGGTTGGGAGTCAGGTGCGCACCTTGGCCAAACACCAGATAAACAAGTATTAGAGCAGCAAACATTCGAACCTAAAGAGATCACAGCTTTCATGCTAGGTCTGAATTCTAAAATCCAAACTTTTATGCTGCAAAGGCAAATCAATAATTACAACAAGGAGCCTTTAAGTGCCATTTTACCTGGTATCGCATTAAGTGAATTGTGGGGCATGATGTCAGTAGCAGAACAAGCCTTAATGGTAATCTCAGGTTTTGTAGTCATCGCCGGCCTGCTAGGCATGCTGACCAGTTTACTCACAGGATTACAAGAACGTCGCCGCGAGATGGCGATTTTGCGTGCTATGGGCGCACAACCTAAGCACATCTTCTTCTTACTAATGAGTGAAGCGAGTTTATTAACCTTACTTGGCATCACTGTTGGTACAGGGATACTCTACCTTGTATTAGCCGCTTGTGCTCCAATCATAGAACATCAATATGGTGTCAAAATTGCCTTAACCGCTTTATCCCAACATGACCTTATGTTACTACTACTGGTACAAATTTCAGGAGTCGTGATCGGGTTATTCCCATCACTTAAGGCATATCGTCATTCTGTCGCTGATGGCATGACCATAAAGGTATAAAAATGAACACTATCTCGATTAAAGCCACTCAGTTAAACAATCTAACGACTAGATTATTATGGCTTAGTGCGCTTTTAATATGCCTATGCGTTCCTGTCGTTCAGGCAGAACAAAAACAAGAACCATTGAAACTTGATTGGATAGACCTAGTTCCAATCGATGAACAAAAGAACTTTGATAAACTCGGAATGCCTGCACCTGGTAATCATACTGGCGGCAAAGCAAAGCAAAACCCAATCGGCAATACTCGTCCAGAGCTCAATAACAGTTATGTCAAAATTCCCGGATTTGTTATTCCTCTAGAGGGAGATGAGAACACTATTACCGAGTTTTTATTGGTGCCATATTTTGGTGCTTGTATTCATGTACCACCACCGCCGCCAAACCAGATTATTTATGTCAAATTCCCAAAAGGAGCACCGGTTCAACAACTATGGGATGTGGTGTACGTGGTTGGGAAACTAGAAACTCAAGTGCTGGATCATGAACTCGCTCAAACAGGTTATACCTTGCAAGGTGATGCCATCGAAGAATATGACGATATGTAGTCAACCAATAACAAAACAAGTAACAAAAAGGGAACCCAGCAGTTCCCTTTTTATTTTGCTACCTACCATCTAAGTATTGAGTGAATAATAAAATCATTTGTTAAGTCAAAATAACAAATAAATTCAACCAATTAAGTTACTCAATAATGGCTCTATCTCGTAACTGATGTAGACAAATTCCCACCAGCTCATCTAATGATTTATCACCTGCTGGTAAATCAATTTCAGGATCTTGTGGTGCTTGATATTCAGAATCAATACCAGTGAAATTGGGGATCTCACCGGCTCTAGCCTTCTTGTATAAACCTTTCGGATCGCGCTTTTCACACACCTCTAAAGGCGCATTAACGAACACTTCAATAAACTCACCATCAGGCAGTAGATCACGCACCATTTGACGCTCAATACGATGTGGAGAAATAAACGCCGATAGTACAATCAAACCTGCATCAGCCATCAGTTTAGCTAGCTCACCAATGCGACGAATATTTTCTCTACGATCTTGAGATGAAAAACCTAAATCACTACATAAACCATGACGTACATTATCGCCATCCAACAAATAAGTATGATACCCCAAGCTAGCTAATTGAGACTCTAATGCCCCAGCTACCGTGGATTTTCCCGCACCTGATAGCCCGGTAAACCAAAGCACTACTGGTTTTTGCTTTTTTAATTCAGAGCGAGTTTGTTTGGTCACCTGATGCTGGTGCCAAATTACATTTTCATCTTTATTCAAAACAGTCATTATTGGATTCCATGCTACTTAGCTGCCCTTACGATTCATATCGAAGAGTCCGCGTTAAAAAGGGAAGAAATAAGGAATTAGCGTCAATGTTACGACCGAATAAACAATCGAGATTGGCACCCCTATCTTAATAAAATCGTTAATGTGGTAATTACCGACACTGTAAACCAACAGATTAGTTTGATAGCCATAAGGAGAAACAAAGCTGGCACTCGCCCCAAACAATACCGCCATGATAAACGGCATCGGATCTACGCCATAACCTATCGCCATGCTATAACCAATCGGAAAAGCTAACGCTGCCGCAGCATTATTGGTGATCAACTCTGTCAAAATAAGCGTCAGTAAATAAGTGGCGATCAATGCTCCCATAGGCCCGCCACCATTAAACAAATAAATGAATAAATCCCCCATTTGTTTAGACAAACCTGAAGACATCATTAACTGTGCCAAACACAAAGCAGAGCCTACGATCACCACAATATCGATAGGGAAACGACGTCTTAGTTCACTAATGCCCACCGCCCCGAACACTAACATCAACACAATATAGCCTGCTAAACCTTTGATAATCGGAATCACTCCCACAAGTGATAGTCCAATAACCGCAGCAAAACCGAATAATGCAATCGCCGATTTAGTTCGATCTAGTTTGGCACTCGAATCAAGATCGTTAATCAATACAAACTCTTTACCGTGATCTTGACGAGCGGAGTGAAACCCTTTTCCAGGAACCAATACCAAAGTATCACCAGCGACCAGTTTTACATTGCCCAAACCACCTTCTAAACGCTCGTGTCCTCGACGAATCGCTACCACCACAGCATCAAAACGATCACGAAATTGGCTCGACTTTAAAGTCTTATTACAAATCGAAGCTGATTGGCTCACCACTACTTCAATGAAGCTTTGTCCATTTAGGTGATGCTGACCAAACAACGTAATGCCGGGTATCTCTTGTAAGGTGGCAACACTTTCAACATCACCACAAAACAACAGACGATCATTTTCAAGTAATACCAGATCGGGCGTGACCGAAGCTATGGTCACCCCATCGCGGATCACTTCAGCTAAAAATAATTTACGTAATGCCCTCAAGTTGTTTTGCGCAATACTCTTGCCGATTAAAGGCGAGCCGGCTTCAACACGTGCTTCTAAAAAATATGGGAGAACATCATGCTCATTCGAATCACTATGTGGCAGTAAATAACTTAGTGGGATCAGTACCAAAACACCAATCACTAAAATTGCTAACCCAATACAGGTTGGAGCAAAAAAGCCAAGACTCGGCAATCCAGCATCAACAACAAAGCTATTAATAATTAAATTCGTCGAAGTGCCAATTAAAGTTAAAGTACCGCCAAGGATAGCGGCGTAAGATAATGGAATTAATAATCGTGATGGTGCATGAGAATTATTACGCTTAATCGCACCAATCAAAGACACTACTACCGCTGTATTATTAGTAAAAGAAGAAAGAAATGCGGTCGAAAAACCGAGCTTCGCCACTACACTACCCAATCGACCCGATGAAATATGACGACTGATCCAACTGATCAACCGCGTTTTCTCCAAGGCACATGACGCTAAGATCAACAGCACTAACGTCAACAATGATGAATTAGTAAAGTTCTTCGCTATACCATCAAGATCAACCGCGCCAGTCATAAAAGCGACTAACGCGGCGGTAGCAAAAATAAAGCTCGGCTTAATCTTGGTGAAGATTAAACTACCAATAATGGCGATCAACAGCAGTAATACCAACCATTTATCCCACATGGCAAACCCCACCATCACCTTGCTTTACTTCTTTTGATCGTTAAGAGAAGACGAATCAAAAAGTTGGCTAATATCTTTCGCTCCCCAATGTGGGAAATGCTTGCGAATAAGAGCATTAAGTTCAACTTCAAAGCTCGATGAAACAGGAGCCGTTGTTTGCTGTTCCGTTAAACGTTCACGCACCATACCAGCACCAACAGTAACATTGGTTAAACGGTCGATAATGATAAAACCACCGGTATCAGCACACTCAGTGTATTTATCTAAAGCGACGGTTTCAGTTAATGATATTTCACATAAACCAATACCATTTAATGGCAGCTCCGTCGCATCAAACTCTTCCAACTTATTGATATCATATTGATGTTTAATCGACTCTAATTGTCCTATCGTTTGTTTGCCTGCAACTTTAATATCGTATTGGCGACCAGTGGAAAAAGGTTGATCAGTCATCCATACCACGTCGGCTAAAAACTGATTGGTGGCTTTAATCGTCGCGCCTGTTGGAACGAGTAAGTCACCGCGACTAATATCAATTTCATCCTCTAAAGTGACTGTCACCGCTTGACCTGCTCGAGCTGAATCCAAATCACCATCAAAGGTAACAATGCGGGCAACCTTAGAGCTTTTTCCAGATGGCAGTGCAGTCACACTATCCCCGACAGCAATCGTGCCATTTGCAATGGTGCCAGCAAAACCACGGAAATCGAGATTAGGACGATTAACATATTGCACCGGTAAGCGGAACTCACCTTGAGTATGCTCTTGGCTTAAATCAATATCCTCTAAGATTTTCAGTAGTGGTTGACCTTGATACCAAGCCAGGTTCTGGGTTTGATCGACAACGTTATCACCTTCCAGTGCTGAGATTGGGATCAGTTGAATATTAATATCTGAATTTAAATTCTTAGAAAACTCTAAGTATTCTTCACAGATATCGTTAAAACGCTGTTCAGAATATTCCACCAAATCCATTTTATTGACTGCAACCACAAAGTGGCGAATACCTAATAAACTGGAAATAAATGAATGGCGACGAGTTTGATCTAATACCCCTTTACGAGCATCAATCAGAATCACTGCAACATCACATGTAGAAGCACCGGTTGCCATATTACGGGTATATTGTTCATGCCCCGGAGTATCGGCAATAATGAATTTACGTTTCTTGGTTGAGAAATAGCGATACGCGACATCAATGGTAATACCTTGTTCACGTTCGGCTTGCAAACCATCGACCAATAACGCTAAGTCAGGTCGCTCACCAGTGGTACCAACACGCTGACTATCGCTATTCACTGCGGCTAATTGATCTTCATAAATCTGTTTTGAATCGTGGAGTAGGCGACCGATTAGGGTGCTTTTTCCGTCATCAACAGAGCCACAGGTTAAAAAACGCATCAATGATTTATATTGATGCTGGGTGAGATAACCCTCGATGCCCAATTCAGCCAGTTCGGCTTCAACAACTGCGTTCATAATAAAATCCTTTTGATAACTTAACCGGCTTAAAAATAGCCTTGGCGTTTTTTCAATTCCATCGATCCTGATTGATCATGGTCGATCGCACGGCCCTGACGTTCACTGGATGTCGCCACCAACATTTCTTGAATGATCTCTGGTAAAGTCGCGGCTTCCGATTCGATGGCACCAGTTAGTGGGTAACAACCTAAAGTACGGAAACGCACACTCTTATGTTCCACCTTCTCACCTTCTTCGAATTGAAAACGATCATCATCGACCATGATTAACATACCGTCACGGTTGACCACCGGTCTTACGGCGGAAAGGTACAGAGGAACAATCTCAATATTTTCAAGGTAGATGTATTGCCAAATATCCAATTCCGTCCAGTTTGAAAGTGGGAATACACGAATACTTTCGCCTTTATTTACTTGGCCGTTATAGGTATGCCAAAGCTCTGGGCGCTGATTTTTAGGATCCCAAGTATGATGCTTATCGCGGAATGAATAGACACGCTCTTTAGCGCGAGATTTTTCTTCATCACGACGCGCACCACCAAATGCGGCGTCAAAACCATATTTATTTAATGCTTGCTTCAAACCTTGAGTTTTCATGATATCGGTATGTTTCGACGAACCATGAACAAAAGGATTACAGCCCATCTCTAGCCCTTCAGGGTTCTTGTGCACCAATAAATCAAAACCATATTTCTTAGCTGTGCGATCACGAAATTCAATCATTTCTTTAAATTTCCAATCAGTATCCACATGCAAAAGTGGGAATGGGATCTTTCCAGGATAAAAAGCTTTACGTGCAAGATGCAGCATGACCGCTGAATCTTTACCGATTGAATACATCATTACCGGGTTATCAAACTCGGCAGCAACTTCACGGATAATATGAATACTTTCCGCTTCAAGTTGCTGTAAATGGGTTAAACGTTCTTGTTCCATGATTCATATCCTTGCGCTAAATGCGTTTAATATTCAACGATGCGACTCTTAACTAGAGCTAAATCGCAATCGGCTGAGTTGAATTTTGTTGTGGGACTTGAGAGCCAAACCAAGAGAGCTTTGATGACAGATTCACCACTTCACCAATCACAATTAAAGAAGGTGATTGAGCATATTCTGCTAGGCTCGTTAACTCGGATAATGTTCCAATAAGCACTTTTTGTTTAGCTTGTGTACCACGTTCAATGATGGCTATTGGGGTATTGGTTGCTCGACCATGCTCAATCAATTGCTGCTGGATATAAGAAGACTTCATCAAGCCCATATAAATCACTAATGTTTGATGGCCTCGAGCAAGTGTCGACCATTCCATCTGATCATCTTCAGATTTTAAATGACCTGTAATAAACATGGCTGATTGGGCGTAGTCGCGATGTGTCAACGGAATCCCAGCATAAGCAGTCGCACCAGCCGCTGCAGTAATGCCAGGAATGACCTCAAAGCCAATACCTGCATCGGCTAATACTTCCAACTCTTCACCACCACGACCAAACATGAATGGATCGCCACCTTTAATACGCGCGACCTTGTAGCCTTGCTGAGCAAAATCGACTAGTAATTGATTAGTTTTATGTTGAGGTACACTGTGATGCCCCGCTTTCTTACCCACACATACTAAAATGGTATCATTAGGAATAAGCGCCATAATCTCATCGGAAACCAAATAATCATAAAGCACTACATCTGCTTGTTGCAGGTAAGACAAAGCTTTCAAAGTTAAAAGCTCAGCATCACCTGGTCCCGCTCCAATAAGCGCAACCTGACCCGGCTTCAATTGGCTATGACTAAAATTCAGCAAGCTCTTTGTTTGGCTAGCTTGATTTAATGCTGCGCTGCTTCCCTTCCTATTTGGGAATAATGAAATCGTATCCATACTACTAGCTCTTCTCGACTGAATGCTTATTAGGCAATCATTATGACGATCAGATGTTATTACCTGAAATGCTAAAATTTCATTTTTTATTCGAATAACTGCTAAGGGAATATAAAAGGCATTTATCAAAGAAAACGAATAAGCTACAAACACAGGTGGGATATAGCTTGACTAAGAGGTTAAGTCTATTATCTTAAACTGTATTTCTATCTTACTAAGCTAAAGAGACGTGTTTTTATGCAATGGATTTGTAAATCTTTCGACCAACTTACCACTCACGAACTTTACCAATTACTAAAATTGCGAGTAGATGTATTTGTGGTTGAGCAAACATGTCCTTATCCAGAACTCGATGGCAAAGATCAATTTGAAGGGGTTTACCAGCTGCTAGGCTACCAAGGCAATCAATTAATTGCTTGTGCTCGTTTGCTTAAACAAGGTATAAGTTTTGAACATGCAAGTATTGGAAGAGTTGCTACAGACATAAACCACCGTGGCAATGGCTTAGGTCATCAACTAATTCAAACCGCTATTGAATATAGTGTTCAATTATGGGGAAACGTTGATATTACCATTGGTGCACAATCTCACCTTGAGCATTATTATGCAAAACATGGATTCAAGAAAGTTTCAGAGGAATATCTAGAAGATGATATTCCTCATATTGATATGACAAGAAGTGTGTCGTAATAGTAGCTTACTGCGGAGTGCTACGTGCAAAGCCGCCACTGGATAAACGAAAAAACATCACCGGGCCATCTTCTTTTTCTATTCTAAGAATATCTAAATCACCACGATTGGTTAGTTTAAATCGGATCAATTGACCATTTTGAATATGACTTAAGGGCTGATCCTTACCCTGTATTTCAACGAGTTGATTCAAATCAGATAGTGGTAAATCATTATTTCTGAAGATCTGCGAGAGCGTATCCCCTTTCTGTACCGTGTAGTCATTCCAAGGTTCTGGCCCAGCATTATTGCTCACCTTACGCTCGGACTGATCTTCAGCTTCCGACTCTGGTCCGCTTAGTTGTACACGCTTTTCACTTTTCTCAATTTTTGGCTTCGGTTTGGTTGCTGCCGTTTCTTCACCATTAATCACCAAAGGAACCGCCATACGTGACGGCTTATCAGACTTAACGCTAACCTCTTGAATTTGATCCTCTGGAGATTTTTCACTAGGAAGTAACATCAAGATAATAACGAGTGGAATAAGCACCATCAAAATACGCTGATGCAATCTAGGCAAAGAATGCCAAGCATCAATAACTCTAATCACAAGTCTTGATTGGATAAACTTATCCATAATGACTTGCGTGCGGCTTTGGTTATTTTTTTTACGTTGGTTCACGTTGCATCATCCTAATATTATTTGCGTCAAGGATATTCAATAAACTAATCGTTTTGTCAGTATATTACAAAATTTTCTATAGCTATAACGGTTAACCCTGTATTGCTAACAAAGTTTTATATAGCCAAGTGACTTGGGTATATTAATCAGAACTGATATTCTTAGTGCTTCATTTAAGCAAACAAGAGATTCGCATGTCTGACGTTAAATTAGAAACTATTGAACAAAAAGCAAGTTACGGTATTGGCCTTCAAATGGGTCAACAACTTGCAGGAAGTGGCCTAGAAGGTCTAAATGTTGCCGCTATCGCTAAAGGTATTGCAACATCATTAACAGGTGACATGCCTGAAATCGAAGTTGATGAAATAAACAATGCACTTCGTGAACTTCATACTCGTGCAGAAGCATTACGTGCTGAAGCTGCAAAAGCGGCTGCGGCAGATGGCGAAGTATTCTTAAAAGACAATGCTCTACGTCCTGAAGTAACAGTTCTAGAGTCTGGTCTTCAATACGAAGTGGTTACTGAAGGTACTGGTGAAATTCCAACATCAGACAAACAAGTACGCGTACACTACCACGGTCAATTAACTGACGGTACTGTATTTGATAGCTCAGTATCTCGTGGCCAACCTGCGGAGTTCCCAGTAACGGGTGTTATTGCTGGTTGGGTTGAAGCACTGCAACTTATGCCTGTTGGTTCAAAATGGAAACTGTATATCCCACAAGATCTTGCATACGGTGAGCGCGGTGCTGGTGCAGCAATCCCTCCTTTTGCGGCCCTAGTATTTGAAGTTGAACTTCTTGCTATCCTATAACAATAGTTTTTAAATTGTTAATAAGTATAAAAGCAGCGACCGCTGCTTTTTTTATACATGAAAAACAGTTATAACTAGATCCTACATCAATACAAATGGAATTCTGCTATGAAAAAGTTCGCCATTACCCTCATCTCCGCTAGCCTTGTCCTATCATCACCAAGCTATGCATTATTTGGATTAGGTGAGAAAAACACCGATGCTGTGACTAAACTAGCTTCTCAAGCACAAAGTAGTACTGAGTTAGTCAATTCTCTAAAAGATCAATTAGGGGTGTCTACCGAGCAAGCTGCCGGTGGAGCTGGAGCTCTATTAGCAATGGCTTCAAATGAGTTATCTGGTAGCGCTGGGGAAGAATTCTCAGGCTTATCTTCCAACCTTAGTGGCATTTTAAATAGTGCTAAATCAGCAGGTAATACATTAGATAGTATGGCAGCAGTAAAGGCTGCTTTTGAAAAATTAGGCTTAGATAGCTCAATGGTAGAACAATATGTACCAATCGTACTAGATTATTTAGGTGATGAAGGAGCAAGTAGCGGACTACTAAGTTCATTAACCAATCTTTGGAAGTAACTGCTTTTATTTATAGAATAAAACGCAAATAATCCACTCATATTTAAGACATAAAAAAACGCCGAGTAATAAATACTCGGCGTCTTTTATTTATTTAACTTTGCTTATTCAGCAGCTTCTTCAGCTGCTGCTTCTGGACGGTCAACAAGCTCAATGTATGCCATTGGCGCTTTATCACCGGTACGGAAGCCAGCTTTTAGGATACGAGTGTAACCGCCTTGACGGGCAGCAAAACGTGGACCTAATTCATTAAATAATTTTGCTACAACTTCGTTATCACGAGTGCGAGCAAATGCTAGACGACGGTTAGCAACGCTGTCAGTCTTAGCTAGTGTAATCAAAGGCTCAACTACGCGGCGAAGCTCTTTTGCCTTAGGCAAAGTTGTCTTGATAACTTCATGACGAACTAGAGAGCTAGCCATGTTGCTAAACATCGCTTTACGATGGCTGCTGTTGCGGTTGAGTTGACGACCACTCTTACGATGGCGCATGACCTAATCCTTCTAACTAATATCAATTAATCTTCAGCAATCGACGCTGGTGGCCAGTTTTCTAGGCGCATACCTAGAGACAGACCGCGCGACGCTAGAACATCTTTAATCTCTGTTAAAGACTTCTTACCAAGGTTTGGCGTTTTAAGAAGCTCAACCTCGGTACGCTGTACAAGATCACCGATGTAGTGAATCGCTTCTGCTTTCAAGCAGTTAGCAGAGCGAACTGTTAGTTCAAGATCGTCTACAGGACGCAGTAGAATAGGATCGAACTCCGGCTTCTCTTCTTTCTCTTCTGGAACACGTACATCACGAAGATCTACGAATGCATCCAATTGCTCAGCTAAAATTGTAGCTGCACGACGGATAGCTTCCTCAGGTTCTAAAGTGCCATTTGTTTCCATATCGATAACAAGCTTGTCTAAGTCAGTACGTTGTTCTACACGTGCTGCTTCTACAGCGTAGGCGATTTTATCAACCGGGCTGTATGTAGCATCAACAAGTAGACGACCGATTGGACGCTCATCTTCTTCAGTATGGATACGAGCTGAAGACGGAACATAACCACGACCACGTTGAACTTTAATACGCATAGCGATTTCAGCTTTGTCATCCGTTAGGTGACAAATAACGTGTTCTGGGTTAGCGATCTCTACATCACCATCATGGATGATGTCACCTGCAACAACAGGGCCCGAGCCTGATTTTTTTAGTGTAATAAACACTTCATCTTTGCCTTCGGCAACGCTCACAGCAAGACCTTTCAAGTTAAGAAGGATCTCAAGGATATCTTCTTGAACGCCTTCTTTGGTGCTGTACTCGTGTAGAACGCCTTCAATCTCAACTTCTGTTACAGCACAACCTGGCATAGAAGATAGAAGAATACGGCGAAGTGCATTACCTAAAGTGTGGCCAAAACCACGCTCTAAAGGCTCAAGAGTTACTTTTGCATGTGTCGTGCTGATCTGTTCGATGTCAACAAGACGTGGCTTAAGAAATTCTGTTACAGAACCCTGCATTGTGTCCTCTCTTTTGTTTAAACCTTACTTAGAGTAAAGTTCGACGATCAAGTGTTCGTTGATGTCAGCAGATAGATCAGAACGCTCTGGGATACGTTTGAAAGTACCTTCCATCTTGCTAGCATCTACTTCAATCCAAGTTGGTTTTTCGCGTTGTTCAGCAACTTCTAGAGCAGCTTTAATACGTGATTGCTGTTTAGCTTTTTCACGAATAGAAACAACGTCGTTAGCCGTAACTTTGAATGAAGGAACGTTAACTACTTTGCCGTTTACTAGGATAGCTTTGTGGCTAACTAGCTGACGTGATTCAGCGCGAGTAGCACCGAAACCCATGCGGTATACGACATTATCTAAACGACCTTCAAGAAGTTGAAGCAGGTTTTCACCTGTGTTGCCTTTAAGGCGTGCAGCTTCTTTGTAGTAGTTGCGGAATTGTTTTTCTAGAACGCCGTACATACGACGAACTTTTTGCTTCTCACGAAGCTGAACGCCAAACTCAGATAGACGACCGCGACGAGCGCCGTGTACACCTGGTGCGTTATCAATTTTACACTTGGTATCGATCGCGCGGACACCTGACTTAAGGAATAAGTCAGTACCTTCACGACGACTAAGCTTCAGCTTAGGGCCCAAATATCTTGCCATGATCTTTCTCCAATATTCCTAGAAACGAATTAAACGCGACGTTTCTTAGGTGGACGACAACCGTTATGAGGGATCGGAGTTGCATCAACGATGTTAGTGATGCGGTAACCCAATGCGTTTAAAGCACGGATAGTAGACTCACGACCAGGACCAGGGCCCTTAACCATAACTTCCAAGTTCTTTAGGCCATATTCTTTGGCCATTTCACCTGCGCGTTCAGCAGCAACCTGTGCAGCAAACGGCGTAGATTTACGAGAACCACGGAAACCTGAACCACCTGCAGTAGCCCATGAAAGAGCATTACCTTGACGGTCAGTGATGGTCACGATTGTGTTGTTAAAAGAAGCATGGATGTGCGCTACGCCATCTGCTACTTGCTTGCGAACGCGTTTACGCGTGCGTGTTGGTTGTTTTGCCATTGTACTCTCTACCTTATCCGATTATTTTTTGATCGGCTTGCGCGGACCCTTACGAGTGCGTGCGTTGGTTTTAGTACGCTGTCCACGTAGTGGTAGACTGCGACGATGACGAAGACCGCGGTAACAGCCAAGGTCCATAAGACGCTTGATGTTCATCGATACTTCACGACGTAGATCACCTTCTACAGTGTATTTAGCTACACCATCACGCAGTTGATCAATCTGCTCTTCAGTTAGTTCACTGATCTTAACATCTTCAGCAATACTCAACTCAGCTAGGATAGCTTGAGAACGAGTTTTACCGATGCCGTAGATCGCAGTTAATGCGATAACAGCGTGTTTATGATCAGGAATGTTAATGCCTGCTATACGGGCCACTATTCACTCCTAGTACTTATATAAAGAATTATCCGCTGCAAAGCCCGTCGAGGATACGCAGCGGCATACTACTTCTTTTGCACGCAAAAGGTAGGCCGAGGAATATACTCGGCCTGCCCTCATATTTCAAGTAAAAATTTCTGCTAATTAGCCTTGGCGTTGTTTATGCTTTGGCTCACTGCAAATTACACGCACAACACCGTTGCGCTTGATAACTTTACAGTTACGGCAGATTTTTTTAACGGAAGCACGAACTTTCATTGCTAAACTCCGTAATGAAATCTGAACTATACCTACTGTTATTAGCGGTTATAGCTTTTCAGATTCGCTTTTTTCAACACAGAATCATACTGTTGAGACATCAGATGAGTCTGTACCTGTGCCATAAAGTCCATGATGACTACCACTACGATAAGCAGTGAAGTACCACCGAAATAGAACTTAACGTTCCATGCGGACATCATAAACTGTGGGACTAGACAAATAAAGGTAATATATAAAGCACCAACTAGTGTTAAACGAGTCATTACTTTATCTATGTATCTTGCTGTCTGCTCACCTGGGCGGATGCCGGGTACGAATGCACCGGACTTCTTCAAATTATCTGCTGTCTCACGAGGGTTAAACACCATCGCTGTATAAAAGAAACAGAAGAAAATAATTGCTGTCGCATAAAGTATTATATACAAAGGTTGGCCTGGACTCAGTGCCAAAGACACGTCAGTTAACCAACCAAATGTTTTACTCTCACCGTTCTGGCCAAGCCATTGAGCTAGAGTACCTGGGAACAGGATAATACTTGAAGCAAAGATAGCAGGGATAACACCCGCCATATTTATCTTCAATGGTAAATGCGTACTTTGTGCTGCAAACACTTTACGTCCTTGTTGACGCTTCGCATAGTTAACGACAATACGACGTTGACCACGTTCCATGAAAACAACGAAATAAATAACAGCGAACGCAACCACAGCGATTAACAATAGAAGAAGCACGTTCAATTCACCTTGACGCGCTTGCTCAATTGTATGTCCGATTGCAGCTGGCAACCCAGCAACAATACCTGTGAAAATAATCAACGAGATACCGTTACCAATTCCACGCTCAGTAATTTGTTCACCTAACCACATTAAGAACATGGTGCCGGTTACTAAACTGATGGTAGCAATGATTGTGAACATGGTTTGATCGATAACGACCAGATTTTGGACCATATTCGGCAGACCAGTTGCAATACCAATTGCTTGGAAAGTTGCTAGTACAAGCGTGCCATAGCGTGTGTATCGGCTTATCTTACGACGGCCTGCTTCACCCTCTTTCTTGAGTTCCGCTAACGCTGGATGAACTACAGTTAGCAATTGGACAACAATCGAGGCCGAAATATACGGCATGATGCCCAATGCTAATATAGATGCACGCGAAAGAGCACCACCAGAGAACATGTTAAACATTTCAATGATGGTACCTTTTTGCTGTTCGAACAAATCGGCAAGTACAGCCGCATCAATACCAGGAATCGGCACAAAAGAGCCAGCTCGGAATACCAAAAGCGCGAGGATTACGAATAATAAACGCGATTTTAATTCACCAGTACCCTGTTTAGCAGTACTGAAATCTTGTCCTGGTTTTTTAGCCATCTGTACCTATCCTTCGAAGATTAAGCTTCGATTTTACCGCCAGCAGCTTCGATAGCAGCTACAGCACCTTTAGTCACACGTAGACCTTTAACAGTTACCGGCTTGCTGATTTCACCAGAAAGAACAACTTTAACAAATTCGATGTTCTTAGTGATTACGTTAGCAGCTTTCAAGCTGTCAAGATCGATAACGTCAGCCGTTACTTTCGCTAGCTCAGCTAGACGAACTTCAGCAGTCACTAGGCTCTTACGAGAAGTGAAACCGAATTTTGGTAGACGTTGTTTCAAAGGCATTTGACCACCTTCAAAACCTGGACGAACAGAGCCGCCAGAACGTGATTTTTGACCTTTGTGACCGCGGCCACCAGTTTTACCTAGTCCAGAACCGATACCACGACCTAAACGCTTCTTAGAAGGTTTAGAACCCGCAGCCGGTGATAGAGTATTCAAACGCATTCTGATTACTCCCCAACTTTAACCATGTAGTGAACTTTGTTGATCATGCCGCGCACGCACGGAGTGTCTTCAAGTTCTACAGTGTGGTTGATTTTACGAAGGCCTAGTCCACGCAAAGTAGCTTTGTGCTTTGGTAGGCGACCAATTGAGCTTTTAGTTTGAGTTACTTTAATAGTTGCCATGTGTTCTTACTCCGAAATAGATTCAACAGTTAGACCACGTTTAGCAGCAACCATTTCTGGTGACTTCATGCCGCTCAAACCATCGATCGTTGCACGAACGATGTTGATAGGGTTCGTAGAACCGTACGCTTTCGCAAGTACGTTATGAACACCTACAACTTCAAGTACTGCACGCATTGCACCACCGGCAATGATACCTGTACCTTCAGAAGCTGGTTGCATGTAAACTTTAGAGCCTGTGTGGCGACCTTTCACCGAGTGGTGAAGAGTGCCTTCGTTAAGTGCGATAGTAACCATGTTACGACGCGCTTTTTCCATTGCTTTTTGAATCGCAGCTGGTACTTCACGAGCTTTGCCGTAACCGAAACCAACGCGACCATTACCGTCACCAACTACAGTTAGTGCAGTAAAGCTAAAGATTCGACCACCTTTAACCGTTTTAGAAACACGGTTAACAGCGATTAGCTTTTCATTCAAATCTGAAGCTTGTTGTTCTTGTTTAGCCATCTTCCAACCCTACCTTAGAATTTCAGACCAGCTTCACGTGCAGAATCTGCAAGTGCCGCCACTCGACCGTGGTATTGGAAACCAGAACGATCGAAAGCCACATCTGAGATGCCTTTTTCGATAGCGCGCTCAGCAATAGCTTTACCTACAGCTTTAGCAGCGTCAACGTTACCAGTATTCTTAACTTGCTCACGGATCGCCTTTTCTACAGTAGAAGCAGAAGCGATAACCACAGAGCCGTTTGGTGCGATAACCTGAGCGTACACATGACGCGGAGTACGGTGTACTACTAGGCGGTTTGCACCTAGCTCAGCAATCTTACGACGTGCACGTGTAGCACGACGGATGCGAGATGCTTTCTTATCCATAGTGTTACCTTACTTCTTCTTAGCTTCTTTAGTACGCACATTTTCATCTGCGTAACGAACACCTTTGCCTTTATAAGGCTCAGGCTCACGGTAAGAACGAATGTCAGCAGCAACTTGACCGACTAATTGCTTATCACAAGCAGTTAATACGATTTCAGTTTGGCTTGGACATTCAGCTTTAACACCTGAAGGCAATTCATGCTCTACAGGATGAGAGAAGCCTAGAGTTAGAGCTACAGAGTTGCCTTTAATAGCAGCACGGTAACCTACACCCTTAAGAACTAGCTTCTTCGTAAAGCCTTCAGTAACACCAACAACCATGTTGTTTACTAGTGCACGCGCAGTACCTGCTTGAGCCCAAGCATTAACTACACCTTCACGTGGACCGAAAGTCAGGTTGTTTTCTTCCTGAGCGATCACTACTGCATTGTGTAAAACGCGAGTTAACTCACCTTTAGCACCTTTAACAGTAACTTCTTGACCATTCAGTTTCACCTCTACGCCAGCTGGAATAGCGACAGGTGCTTTAGCAACACGAGACATATTCTACTCCTTAAGCTACGTAACAGATGATTTCACCGCCAAGACCTGCTTTACGAGCAGCACGGTCAGACATCAGACCCTTGGAAGTGGAAACAACAGCAACACCCAAACCACCCATCACTGATGGTAACTCGTCTTTTTTCTTGTAGACGCGTAGACCAGGACGTGAAACACGTTGGATTTGCTCGATTACTGGTTTTGCTTGGAAGTACTTAAGAGTAACTTCTAGCTCTGGTTTTACTTCGCCTTCAACAGCGAAGTCAGCGATGTAGCCTTCAGCTTTTAGTAAAGTAGCAATTGCAACTTTAAGCTTTGAAGAAGGCATTTTCACAGCAACTTTGTTTGCTGCCTGACCGTTACGAATGCGGGTCAGCATATCCGAAATCGGATCTTGCATGCTCATATGATTTACTCCAAATGATTAAGTGGCAATTACCAGCTAGCCTTACGAAGTCCAGGAATCTCGCCTTTCATGCAAGCTTCACGAACTTTGATACGGCTTAGACCGAATTTACGTAGGTAACCGTGTGGACGACCAGTTTGGTTGCAACGGTTGCGCTGACGCGATGCACTTGAATCACGTGGAAGAGCTTGCAGTTTAAGAACTGCGTTCCAACGATCTTCTTCAGATGCGTTAACATCACTGATGGTTGCTTTAAGCGCAGCACGCTTTTCAGCGTATTGTGCTACAAGCTTTGCACGTTTAGTTTCACGTGCTTTCATTGATTGTTTAGCCATAACAGTAACCCTTCACCTTATTTGCGGAATGGGAAGTTAAAGGCAGCCAGCAGAGCTCGGCCTTCCTCATCAGTGTTTGCAGACGTCGTGATAGTAATATCAAGACCGCGTACACGATCGACTTTATCGTAGTCGATTTCCGGGAAGATGATTTGCTCGCGAACGCCCATGCTGTAGTTACCGCGTCCGTCAAAAGACTTAGCGCTAACACCACGGAAATCACGTACTCGTGGAAGAGCGATAGAAATCAAACGCTCAAAGAAATCCCACATACGCTCGCCACGCAAGGTTACTTTACAACCAATTGGGTAGCCTTCACGAATTTTGAAACCAGCAACAGATTTGCGTGCTTTAGTAATAAGTGGCTTTTGACCAGAAATGGTCGCCATATCACTTGCAGCATTCTCAAGTAGTTTCTTATCGTTGATTGCTTCACCAACGCCCATATTTAGGGTGATTTTCTCAATCCTAGGGACTTGCATGACGCTTGTGTAGCTGAACTCTTTGGTCAGTTCAGCGACTACAGACGACTTGTAGTAATCATGCAGTTTCGCCATAGTAGAACTCCAAATTACTTAATTAATTCACCGTTTGATTTGAAGAAGCGCACTTTTTTGCCTTCTTCCAAACGGAAACCGATACGATCCGCTTTACCAGTAGATGCGTTAAAGATTGCAACGTTAGAAGCATCAATAGCTGCTTCTTGTTCAACGATGCCACCTTGTTGACCTAGAGCCGGTTGAGGCTTTTGGTGTTTTTTAACAAGGTTGATACCTTCAACGAAAACTTTACCAGTTTCGAGAACCTTAGTTACTTTACCGCGCTTGCCTTTATCTTTACCAGCAAGAACGATTACTTCGTCATTACGACGGATTTTAGCTGCCATTTTATTGCCGCTCCTTACAGAACTTCAGGTGCTAGTGACACAATTTTCATGAATTTCGCATTACGAAGCTCACGAGTCACAGGACCAAAGATACGTGTACCGACTGGTTGCTCAGTATTGTCATTCAACAATACACAAGCATTACGGTCGAAGCGAATGACAGAACCGTCTGGACGACGAACGCCTTTACGGGTGCGCACCACTACCGCTTTCAGAACATCACCTTTTTTTACTTTACCGCGAGGAATTGCTTCCTTAACAGTAACTTTGATGATATCTCCGATATGTGCATAACGGCGGTGAGAGCCACCCAGAACCTTAATACACATTACTCTGCGAGCGCCGGAGTTATCCGCTGCGTCCAGTGTACTTTGCATTTGGATCATGTTAGTGCTCCGCTAAATATTAAAACTAGACCCATCTCGGGTCGGGCTGCCTCTTTATAAGGGCTGCGAATTGTACCACCGTTTCCAGAAGAAAGGTAGTCAAAAAATAAACGGCCCCAAAAAAAACTTTGGGGCCGCTTTAAAAGCCTAAAAAATAAGGAAAAATTAAATTTTCGATTTTTCTAGAACTTTAACCAATGTCCAAGATTTGGTCTTAGACAGTGGACGACACTCACGAATCTCAACTTTGTCGCCTAGGCCACATTCGTTGTTTTCATCGTGTGCATGTACTTTTGTCGTACGTTTGATGAACTTCCCATAGATTGGGTGTTTAACAAAACGTTCGATAGCAACAACAATAGACTTGTCCATTTTGTCACTAATTACACGACCTTGAGTCGTACGAGTTGTTTCGCTCATTATGCGCCTGCCTTACTAGTCAAAACAGTCTTAACACGTGCGATATCACGGCGTACAGCTTTCAGAGTATGAGTTTGCTGTAGCTGACCAGTTGCAGCTTGCATGCGCAAGTTGAACTGTTCGCGTAGCAAATTCAATAACTCAGCGTTAAGCTCTTCAACGCTTTTTTCGCGTAGGTCTTGTGCTTTCATCACATCACCTGCTTAGTTACAAAAGTTGTTTTTATAGGCAGTTTACGTGCCGCTAGGCGGAACGCTTCACGTGCCAACTCTTCAGGTACACCACCCATCTCGTACATCACTTTACCAGGCTGGATTTGGGCAACCCAATATTCAACGTTACCCTTACCTTTACCTTGACGAACTTCAAGAGGTTTTTCAGTGATAGGTTTGTCTGGAAAAATACGAATCCAGATTTGACCTTGACGCTTAACGTGACGCGTCATTGCACGACGAGCCGCTTCGATCTGACGAGCAGTAATGCGACCACGGCCAACAGCTTTAAGGCCGAATTCGCCGAAGCTTACATCAGTACCTTTCGCTAGACCACGGTTACGACCAGTCATAACCTTACGGAATTTAGTACGTTTAGGTTGTAGCATCAGTCGACTCCTTACTTACGGCTTTGACGTGGCTTCTTCTTAGGCTTGTCAGCCTTTGGCTCTACCGCATTAGCGTCTGGCATACCACCAAGGATTTCACCCTTGAAGATCCAAACTTTAACGCCGATCACACCATATTGAGTGTGAGCCGAAGAAGTTGCGTAATCAATATCAGCACGTAGGGTATGTAGTGGCACACGGCCTTCACGGTACCATTCAGTACGCGCGATTTCAGCGCCGCCTAAACGACCGCTTACTTCTACTTTGATACCCTTAGCACCTAGACGCATTGCGTTTTGTACTGCGCGCTTCATAGCACGACGGAACATAACACGACGCTCTAGCTGAGACGAGATGCTATCAGCCACTAATTGACCGTCTAGCTCAGGCTTACGTACTTCTGCAATGTTAATTTGCGCTGGTACACCTGCAATTTTAGCTACAGCTGCGCGTAGCTTCTCAACGTCTTCGCCTTTCTTACCGATAACAACACCTGGACGAGCAGTGTGAATAGTCACACGGATGCTCTTCGCAGGACGCTCGATAACGATGCGAGATAAAGACGCTTTAGACAGTTCTTTCGTTAAGAACTGACGTACCTTGAAGTCGCCGTCTAGGTTGTCAGCGAATTCGTTGGTATTAGCAAACCATGTAGCATTCCAAGGCTTAACGATGCCAAGACGAATACCATTTGGATGTACTTTCTGACCCATTTGCTTACTCTCCTAGTCTCTTAGCGATCTGCTACAACAACAGTGATGTGGCTTGAACGCTTCAAGATACGATCCGCACGGCCTTTAGCACGAGGCATAATACGCTTCATGATAGGGCCCTCATCTACGAAGATTTTAGCGACTGATAGATCGTCGATATCTGCACCTTCGTTGTGTTCCGCATTTGCAATCGCAGAATCAAGTACTTTCTTAATTAACTCAGCAGCTTTTTTGTTGCTGAAAGTTAAAATTTCAAGAGCTTGGTCTACTGATTTACCACGGATTTGGTCTGCAACTAAGCGAGCTTTCTGAGGAGAAATGCGAGCAAAGTTATGTTTAGCAATAGCTTCCATTATTTACTCCTTACTTCTTCTTAGCTTTCTTATCTGCAGCATGGCCGCGATAGGTACGAGTTGGTGCAAATTCGCCCAGTTTGTGACCGATCATTTCATCAGTTACGAATACTGGAACGTGTTGACGACCATTATGGACAGCGATGGTCAAACCAATCATTGATGGAATGATCATTGAGCGACGGGACCAAGTCTTAATAGGCTTTTTGTCTCCGCTTTCCACCGCTTTCTCTACCTTCTTCAGCAAGTGTAGGTCAATAAAAGGACCTTTCTTGAGAGAACGTGGCATGGCGATTCCTCTTTATAGATTATTTGTTACGACGACGTACAATGTACTTGTCAGTGCGTTTGTTCTTACGAGTCTTGAAGCCCTTAGTAGGCATACCCCAAGGAGAAACTGGGTGACGACCACCAGAAGTACGGCCTTCACCACCACCGTGTGGGTGGTCTACTGGGTTCATTACCACACCGCGAACGGTTGGACGAACACCGCGCCAGCGGTTAGCACCAGCTTTACCTAGTTCACGAAGCATGTGCTCAGAATTACCTACTTCACCGATAGTTGCACGGCCTTCAGATAATACTTTACGCATCTCACCAGAACGTAAGCGTAGAGTTACATATGAACCGTCGCGAGCGACAAGTTGAGCATATGCGCCAGCTGAACGAGCTAGCTGTGCACCTTTACCAGGCTTAAGTTCAATACAGTGAATTGTAGAACCTACTGGGATGTTACGCATCGGCAGGGTGTTACCTGCTTTGATAGGCGCATCAACACCAGATTGAACTGCATCACCAGCTTGAATGCCTTTAGGGGCAATGATGTAACGACGTTCACCGTCTGCATACAATACTAAAGCAATGTTTGCACTACGGTTTGGATCGTATTCAAGACGCTCAACTTTCGCTGGGATACCGTCTTTAGTACGTTTAAAGTCAATTACACGGTAGTGATGTTTGTGACCACCACCAATGTGACGTACTGTGATACGACCGTTATTGTTACGACCACCATTTTTAGAGTTTTTCTCTAAAAGCGGTGCGTAAGGCTTACCTTTATGTAGGTCAGCATTAACTACTTTAACAACGTGGCGACGACCAGGGGAAGTCGGCTTACACTTAACAATAGCCATTTTTAACTACTCCTGTTACTCAGCACCGCCAACGAAGTCAAGGTCTTGACCTTCTTTCAAAGTAACGTAAGCTTTTTTCACGTCTGAACGACGGCCTTCACGCATACCTTGACGTTTGGTCTTACCCTTTTGTACTAGGGTATTTACAGACTTAACTTCAACTTCAAATAGCTTCTCTACAGCTGCTTTGATCTCTTTTTTCGTTGCATTAGTAGCAACTTTAAAAACGATAGTGTTTGCTTTTTCAGCAGCCATTGTCGCTTTTTCAGAGATGTGCGGAGCACGTAGAACTTTTAGTAGACGCTCTTCACTGATCATGCCAGCATCTCCTCAACTTGCTTAACTGCGTCAGCAGTCATTAGAACCTTGTCAAATGCGATTAGACTTACTGGATCAATACCAGCTACATCACGTGCATCAACTTTGTATAGGTTACGAGCAGCTAAGAATAGATTCTCGTCTACTTCGCTAGTTACGATTAATACATCGTTTAGCTCAAGATCTTTAAGCTTAGCAACTAGGTCTTTAGTTTTTGGCGCTTCAACTGAGAAGTTATCAACAACGATTAAACGCTCTTGACGAACTAATTCAGAAAGAATGCTTTTCATAGCACCACGGTACATTTTTTTGTTTACTTTTTGGCTGTGATTTTGTGGTTTCGCAGCAAAAGTAACACCACCTGTACGCCAGATTGGGCTACGGATTGTACCAGCACGCGCACGGCCAGTACCTTTTTGACGCCATGGTTTAGCGCCGCCACCAGATACTTCAGAACGAGTCTTTTGAGCACGAGTACCTTGACGAGCACCTGCTGCATACGCAACAACTACTTGGTGTACAAGAGCTTCGTTAAACTCACGTCCGAAAGTAGTCTCGGAAACAGTTAGTGCATCAGCACCTTTAACCATCAATTCCATTACTTACTCCTAGACGTTATGCTTTAACAGCTGGTTTTACGATTACGTTGCCACCGATAGCACCAGGTACTGCACCTTTAATAAGAAGCAGATTGCGTTCAGCGTCAACACGTACGATCTCTAGGTTTTGAGTCGTTACACGCTCAGCACCCATGTGACCAGCCATTTTTTTGCCTTTAAACACGCGACCTGGAGTTTGACATTGGCCAATTGAACCCGGAGCACGGTGAGACAAAGAGTTACCGTGAGTCATATCTTGAGTACGGAAGTTCCAACGCTTAACAGCGCCTTGGAAACCCTTACCTTTAGATGTACCAGTAACGTCTACTTTTTTGATTTCATTGAAAAGTTCTACGTTTAGCTCAGCGCCAACTTCAAACTCTTCACCGTTTTCTAAACGGAATTCCCAAAGACCGCGGCCTGCTTCAACACCTGCTTTCGCAAAGTGACCAGCTTCAGGCTTAGTTACACGGTTAGCTTTCTTAGCACCTGCAGTTACTTGGATTGCAGAGTAACCATCATTTTCAAGTGTACGTACTTGAGAAACACGGTTAGCTTCAACCTCAACAACTGTTACAGGGATAGAAACGCCTTCTTCGGTAAATACGCGGGTCATACCCACTTTACGACCGACTAGACCAATCATTATTTCTTCTCCCTTAACCTAGGCTGATTTGAACATCAACGCCAGCAGCAAGATCTAAACGCATCAAAGCATCAACAGTTTTATCTGTTGGTTCTACGATGTCGATTAAACGCTTGTGAGTACGAATTTCGTACTGGTCACGTGCGTCTTTGTTGACGTGAGGAGAAACAAGAACAGTGAAACGCTCTTTACGAGTAGGTAGTGGAATAGGACCACGAACCTGTGCGCCGGTGCGCTTTGCTGTTTCAACGATTTCCGCAGTAGACTGATCGATTAGACGATAATCGAAAGCCTTTAGGCGGATACGAATACGTTGGTTCTGCATGAGACAGAGCTCCAATTAATTAATTACACAAACAATATCGCCACTCAACTGCGTAAATTCGCAGGAATGCCGATTGATTTATGTGAAACCGTAGTGCCCTTATTGGGTACATTGTCAGTTAATTTCATCAGAAACTATTTAACTATTTTCTAGATAATTAGATAACTAATTTTATTAACTGCGAACATAAGCTGAGTATACATTATGGGCTAGTCACCGAATAATTCCTTAAGAATTAAGAGTGCTAACTCGAATCCTCGCTGCTCATTGGTTCACAACTGGCTAAACCAGAGCCGTGCATTATACAGATCACAAAATGGGATGCAAGTGGTGTTCGAAAATTAATCGCAAAAAGATGAGATACGAGATAATTTTATTGCTTCATTTCGATAGGCAACAAAAAGGGAAGCCGAAGCTTCCCCTTTTTATACAGACTTGAGTATGATATTAAGCGATGATTTTCGCTACAACACCAGCACCAACTGTACGGCCACCTTCACGGATAGCGAAACGTAGACCTTCATCCATCGCGATTGGTGCGATTAGAGTAACTGTCATTTGTACGTTATCACCAGGCATTACCATCTCAACACCTTCTGGTAGTTGGATGTCGCCAGTTACGTCAGTTGTACGGAAGTAGAACTGTGGACGGTAACCTTTGAAGAATGGAGTATGACGACCACCTTCATCTTTCGAAAGTACGTATACTTCTGATTCGAAAGTTGTGTGTGGGTTGATTGAACCTTTAGCAGCCAATACTTGACCACGTTCAACGTCATCACGCTTAGTACCACGTAGAAGTGCACCAACGTTCTCACCTGCACGACCTTCGTCAAGCAGTTTACGGAACATTTCAACACCAGTACATGTCGTTACTGTTGTGTCTTTGATACCAACGATTTCTACTTCGTCACCTACACGTAGGATACCACGCTCGATACGACCAGTTACAACCGTACCACGACCTTGAATTGAGAATACGTCTTCAATTGGTAGTAGGAATGGTTGGTCTACTGCACGCTCTGGCTCAGGAATGTAAGAATCTAGTGCTTCTGCAAGCTCAACGATTTTGTCTTCCCACTCTTTCTCGCCGTTTAGAGCGCCAAGAGCTGAACCTTGGATTACTGGTAGATCATCACCTGGGAAGTCGTACTCAGAAAGAAGTTCACGAACTTCCATTTCTACTAGCTCTAGAAGCTCTTCATCATCAACCATGTCACATTTGTTCATGAATACGATGATGTAAGGAATACCAACCTGACGACCAAGTAGGATGTGCTCACGTGTTTGTGGCATTGGACCATCAGTCGCAGCTACTACTAGGATACCGCCGTCCATTTGCGCAGCACCAGTGATCATGTTTTTAACATAATCGGCGTGTCCTGGGCAGTCTACGTGTGCGTAGTGACGTGCTGGAGTATCGTACTCAACGTGAGAAGTTGCGATTGTGATACCACGCTCGCGCTCTTCTGGAGCGTTATCGATAGATGCAAAGTCTTTTGCTACACCGCCGTACACTTTTGCAAGTGTAGTACAGATAGCAGCAGTAAGAGTTGTTTTACCGTGGTCAACGTGGCCGATAGTACCAACGTTTACGTGCGGTTTCGTACGTTCAAATTTTTCTTTAGACACAATCGTGTTCCTTCCTAGTTATGATTCGCTTTGACAAAAGTTTGCGTCAAAACGCGCCAGAATTTGCTATTTTATGCGTCAATTTTCATCAACGCAATAGATTCATTGTTTAATAAGGCGATCAGTGATTAAACTCATCGCCAAATCAACCTTAACCGCGCTCTGCGATAATTGCTTCAGCAACATTTTTAGGCACTTCAGCATACTCGGAAAATTCCATTGAGTATGATGCACGACCTTGAGTTGCAGAACGTAAGTCAGTTGCGTAACCAAACATCACAGATAATGGTACTTGCGCTCGAATAATTTTCAAGCCACCGTAACCTTCATCCATTCCTTCAATGATGCCGCGGCGACGGTTAAGATCACCAACCACATCCCCCATCCAGTCTTCAGGGGTAGTTACTTCTACTTTCATCATAGGCTCTAGCAGCACTGGTTGCGCTTCTAGTGCACCTTTTTTGAAAGCCATTGAGCCAGCAATTTTAAACGCCATCTCGTTTGAATCGACATCGTGGTATGAGCCATCGAACAAGGTTGCTTTAACATCCAATACAGGATATCCAGCTAGTACACCATTGTTCATTTGCTCTTCAATACCTTTCGACACTGAGTTGATGTATTCACGAGGAACAGCACCACCCACGATTTCGTCGACAAACACAAACCCTTCACCCGGCTCTGATGGTTCAAGTTTAAGCCATACGTGACCATATTGCCCACGACCGCCAGATTGACGAATGAATTTGCCTTCGACTTCCGTTTTACCACGAATGGTTTCACGGTACGCAACTTGAGGTTTACCCACGTTGCAATCCACACTGAATTCACGCTTCATACGATCGACGATAATGTCTAAATGAAGCTCACCCATACCTGAGATTAAGGTTTGGCCAGTTTCATCATCGGTTTCCACGCGGAAAGAGGGATCTTCTGCAGCTAGTTTACCTAGTGCAATGCTCATTTTTTCTTGGTCAGCTTGTGAGCGAGGCTCTACCGCTATTTGAATTACAGGCTCTGGGAATTCCATGCGCTCTAGGATAACTTTATGATCAAGAGAACATAAGGTGTCACCGGTTGTCACATCTTTAAGGCCGATAGCGGCGGCAATATCACCTGCCAATACTTCTTTAATTTCTTCACGCTTATTAGAGTGCATTTGAACAATACGTCCAAAGCGCTCACGTTTCTCTTTCACTGAGTTATAAACGGTATCACCTGAATTAACAGTACCAGAATAAACGCGCATGAAAGTTAACGTCCCAACAAATGGGTCGGTAGCAATTTTAAAGGCAAGTGCTGAGAATGGTTCTTTATCATCGGCATAACGCTCGACTTCATTTTCATTCTCATCAATACCTTTAATTGCAGGTACTTCGATTGGCGATGGTAAGAAGTCAATTACAGCATCAAGTACTGCTTGAACCCCTTTATTTTTGAAGGCTGAACCACAAGTTGCTAATACAATCTCGTTATTCAAAGTACGAGCGCGTAGTGCCTGCTTAATTTCAGCTTCACTTAGCTCTTCACCTTCAAGGTATTTATCCATCAACTCTTCTGAAGCTTCTGCTGCCGCTTCTACTAAATGGCTACGCCATTCTTCAGCGAGTTCTTGCATATCTGCTGGAATTTCTTCGTATGTGAAGGTCATGCCTTGATCGGCTTCATTCCAGTTGATTGCTTTCATCTTGATAAGGTCGATGACACCCTTAAACTCTTCTTCCGCACCAATATTTAATTGGATTGGAACGGGAGTTGCACCAAGACGATTTTTAATTTGGTCAACAACGCGTAGGAAATCTGCACCGGCGCGGTCCATCTTATTCACGAACACCAAACGAGGTACGTGATATTTGTCCGCTTGACGCCATACAGTTTCAGACTGAGGTTCAACACCAGATGATCCACAAAAAACAACCACTGCACCATCAAGCACACGCAATGAGCGCTCTACTTCGATTGTAAAGTCAACGTGTCCAGGGGTATCAATGATATTGACGCGATGTTCTTCGAATTGAGCTTCCATACCACGCCAGAAAGTTGTAGTAGCAGCAGATGTGATAGTGATACCACGCTCTTGCTCCTGCTCCATCCAGTCCATGGTTGCTGCGCCATCGTGAACTTCACCAATTTTATGAGAAAGGCCTGTGTAGAACAGAATACGCTCAGTTGTGGTTGTTTTACCTGCATCTACGTGCGCACAAATACCAATATTACGGTAGCGCTCAATAGGAGTTTTACGAGCCACGATTGTATCCTCTTACTAAGGGAACCCTTAGGTAGTTCCATCTATTTATCAACATATTTGAGAGTCGATAAATAGCAAAAATGTGCTGCAGGATATCCTGCAGCACAGAAGGTATAACTAACGTTGTTTCTTTGCGAGCAAAGAAGCGATTACCAACGGTAGTGTGCGAACGCTTTGTTCGCGTCTGCCATACGGTGAACGTCTTCACGTTTCTTAACAGCAGTACCTTTGTTTTCTGACGCGTCTAGCATTTCTGCTGCAAGACGTTGTGCCATAGATTTTTCACCACGCTTACGCGCAGCTTCAACCAACCAACGCATAGCAAGAGCGTTACGGCGAACCGGACGAACTTCTACAGGTACTTGGTAAGTTGAACCACCCACACGGCGAGATTTAACTTCTACCGCTGGACGAACATTTTCAAGAGCTTCTTCAAATACAGCTAAGTGATCTTTACCAGATTTCTCAGCCATAGTATCTAGTGCAGTGTAAACAATTTTTTCAGCAGTTGATTTCTTACCATCAACCATAAGGATGTTTACAAATTTCGCCAGCAATTCAGATTTGAATTTAGGATCTGGAAGGATCTTACGCTGGCCTATTACGCGACGACGTGGCATGGATGTTTCTCCGTTGTCTTCTTCAGGTTATCCAAAACTTTTCAGTTTCATCAAAATTATATAATTTTAGTGTTTGGCCTTACTTAACGCTTTTCTGTTAAAACAGAAAGCTATTAAGACTTAGGACGTTTAACACCATACTTAGAACGACCTTGTTTACGGTCGTTTACGCCAGCACAGTCAAGAGCGCCGCGAACGGTGTGGTAACGCACACCTGGTAAATCTTTAACACGACCACCACGGATTAGAACAACACTGTGCTCTTGAAGGTTGTGACCTTCACCGCCGATGTATGAAGTCACTTCAAAGCCGTTAGTTAAACGAACACGACATACTTTACGTAATGCTGAGTTCGGTTTCTTAGGAGTAGTAGTATATACGCGAGTACATACACCACGTTTTTGTGGACACGCTTCTAGCGCAGGCACGTTGCTTTTAACAACTTGCTTTGCACGTGGCTTGCGTACCAACTGGTTAATAGTTGCCATTAAATAGCTCCTGATTTACGAAAATAAGCTTGTGAAAAATCTAATCCTAATTCCCGGCAACATTTACACGCAGCGAGAAATAAGGACGCGAAATTTTATTCATCAAGGGGGGATGTGTCAAGAAATATACAATCGTGCTGCCGAGTTTTTTTCTCTGGCAATAAGAAAAGTGTCAATAATACTGAGATTAATCCCAAGTGATTGATTGAGTGTGCTGTTCGGTAAGACAAACAAAGCCTTTAAAATCAGTCAACTGAGCATCAACATTTACTAAATCAACCAAACCACGCGCCACAAGATCCTCTTGTAACACCCAGCAACGATCTTTTTGATCTTTCAATCCAATTAGTGAGCTTGATTGGCGAAAAAGTGCGTAAACCGCATCTTCAACGAGTAATATTGCATCATCAGGTTGGATCAAGTTGATCGCATCAGTCAATCCTGATGGGCTTTTTATAATATGTAGCATGTCTATTCGCCCTATTAAAATGTCAGGATCTTTTGGCACTGTTGGAATTTTTCGACCATTTCAGCTTGGCTTAATGCGCTATTTTCAATCAGCAAGTCGTCTGAGTTTATTTGGTAGTCGTTTAATGATGATTGACAGGTATAAATGTTATCAATCTCATATAAATCCAACAATTTAAAGGCTGAAATATAATCTCTAGACAAAATGCTTGCCGGCTGTTGCGCTGGCAGTAACTGAGTCACCCCTGCACCGATAAAAAACACATCAATATCTTCACAGTAAGCCGAAGCGGCTAACAATGCATCCAGCCCTTCTCTACCTTTTGCGCTCGTATGAGGGTGAGAGCGAAATACAAAACCTAAACGCATTAAAACTGTACCACCCTATCTTGTACTAACATGGCTTCAGCAAGCCCACCTAGTCCAGCCAATTCAAAACCTTGAGCCACATTGCAGCTATCTCGCCCATGCGTTTTGGCCTCATTACTATCTAGAATGCCGCGGCGCAATGACGCTGCAACACAAGACTCCAAACGCACCTCATGTTGTTCACTCAATTGCTGCCAAGCTTTAACTAGATCAAATTCATCATTCGCAGGCACAACTAAACTAGAAGCATGATGAACGCCATCTTGATAGAAAAACACGCTGACTAACTTGTGGCCTCTTTCAATCAAAGCACAAGCAAACTGATAGGCATTAAGTGCAGATTGATTACCATAAACTGAGCCATTAACCAGCAAACTATAAGTTAGTACTTTTTCTGGCAAGGGGAAACATTGGCTCACTTTTCGCCGTCCTCAATTTTGCGTTGACGAATATATAAATAAACCGTGTGTTTAGAAATATTTAAACGGTCAGCTACCCGATTAATCGCATCTTTGATATCAAAGATCCCTTTATCATAAAGATCCATCACAATTTGGCGATTCTTGGTATTGTTTGATACCGATTTATCAGCATTGATTTCTTCAATAGTGCGTTCAACCGTTTGATCCACCAGCTCTTCAACATCACTAGCAAAGTTAACTGACGAAGCCGCTTCTTCTGCTTCCGCAGTAGGCATAAAGGCGTGTAACACTTGAGAAAATGGCGCATCTAAATTGATATTGATACACAGTAATCCAATCACTCGTTGCTCGCCATTACGGATCGCAATAGTGATCGACTTCATCAATACGCCACCTTTGGCGCGTGTAAAGTAAGAGCGAGAGAAATTACGCTGCGAACCTTCAATATCTTTTAGCATCTTTAACGCTAAATCCGTAATCGGAGATCCGACTTGACGGCCGGTATTTTCACCATTAGCAATTTTGACTGCCGAGGTATTTAAGTCCTCTAACGAGTGCAACACGATTTCACAATAGTTACCGATCAAACTAGCAAGACCATCGACTACCGCTTCATAAGAATGCAAAATAATTTTATCGTGCTCTGTAAAGGGCATAACATGGACAGATTCCATTTCTAACAATGCTTCCGAATGTACCACTTCAGACTGACTCACACTCACCTCTACTCCGATAGAAAATCGTTTATTAAAATTGTCGAACAATTAAACAAATTAACGTAAGTTTATCAGAAAATTTGAAAGAGGCACGGATCTAACTTCAATATGATGATTTAGAACAAATTATGGATCGTATTTTTAAGCTTTCAAAACAAAAAAGGCCCATCATATTGATGAGCCTTAAGTAAACTAGCTAGTTCAATTAATTTGCAGCAGGTGCCTCTGGTGCTTCCGCTGATTTCACTGACATTAACTCAATTTCAAACACTAATGTTGAGTTAGCAGGAATTGTTGGTGTGTCTTGTTCACCGTAAGCAAGCTCTGGTGGGATCACAACTTTATATTTAGAGCCCACTTTCATTAGCTGTACTGATTCAGTCCAACCAGGGATAACACGGTTAAGTGGGAAAGTTGCAGGCTCTTTACGATCGTATGAGCTGTCAAACTTAGTACCATCAACCAAAGTACCTTCGTAGTTAACTACGACTGTATCCGTTGCTTTTGGTGAAATGCCGTCGCCTTCTTTTTCAACTTTGTAAAGAATGCCTGATTCAGTCTTCTTCACACCATCTTCTTTAGCGAACTTTGCACGGAAATCATCACCGGCTTTTTTAGCTGCGGCTGATTTTTCAGCGGCTTGAGCTTGCATCTTTTCAGAAACACGCTTATCTAGCTCTTGTAGTGCTTGATGTGTTTCTTCTTCTGTCATCCCTGCTTTTTGAGCAAATACGTCTTCGATACCTTTTAATACGATATCTTTATCTAGGTTGATACCGATTTCTGCTGGTTTCTCAATGCTAGTATTTAGGTAGTTAGCAAAAGAAACACCAATCGCATATGCCGCTTTCTCATCATCAGTTTTATATAGTGTTGATGCCGCTGCAGATTGCGCCTGCTCAGCTTTTGCTGTGGTTTGTGCATCTTTTGATTCTTCTTTCTGACAACCAACTGCAAGTAAAACAGTGGCTGCAAGCAACGATACTTTAAAAATCGGTTTCATTAACTTCTCCAGCATGATGGAAAACCATCGTTATGATGTATAAAAATTTATTCTATCAATGTGTTAGAACGTTCAAGTTCTATATCTAGTCACTCTAAATGCGATTGATCTACATTAACACTATCACGTGCTTAATTTAAGCTATTGTTAATTGACTGTATTTTTTTAGCAAAGTTCCGCCTTAACCCATAAAAATAATCCGCTTATTACTTTGTGTTTCAACAAAACACGACTTAAGTGACATTATTTTCGCGATACCACGACTCAATCAATGATCTACAGTACGGCATCTTTCAGGTATAATTTGAGTACAGTCGATTTAATAACTTAACAGTGAATAAAATGCATTCAGATAATCTTGAAAACGAATTAAAACAAAGAATTGATGGTCTAGAGTGTCAAGTCGCTTTCCAAGAACAAACCATCAATGAACTTAATGATGCCTTGAGTCAACAGCAACTGTTGATTACTCGCATGCAAGATCAAATGAAGTTTGTCGTCGGCAAAGTAAAAAACTTAGATACTTCAAACTTAGCCGATGCATCGGAAGAAACACCACCACCGCACTACTAATTCACATTGCTTAATTCACATTGTTGCTTTTTGTCTTTTCTAATAAGTAAGTTGTTTCTATGATCAAAAACGCCAACGTTAGACGCTGGCGTTTTTTTTAAGATTAGTGAGAGCAGCCACAGCCGCCATTTCCATCACAACCTTCTTTTTTCTCTTCATGATCATGGCCACAGCAGTCGCCATCGTGATCGTGGTGATGACCACCAGCTTGATGTACATGACCGTGAGCCACTTCTTCTTCTGTTGCTTCACGAACGGCTACAACTTCAACATCAAACGTTAATGTTTGGCCTGCAAGCATATGGTTACCGTCAACCACAACTTCATCGCCATCTACTTCTGTAATTTCTACAGGGATCTGACCTTGGTCGGTATCCGCAAGGAAACGCATACCAACTTCGATTTCATCCACGCCGTGAAATACGTTAGCAGGAACACGTTGAACTAAACCTTCATTGTGCTCACCGTAAGCATCTTCTGGAGCAATGGTTGCTGAGAATTTATCACCAGCAACTTTACCTTCTAGCTCTTTTTCTAGACCTGTAATTAGGTTGTTGTGGCCATGTAGGTAGTCTAGTGGTGCTTCAACCGTTGATTGGTCTACTACCACACCGTCTTCTACTTTTACTTGGTATGCCAAGCTAACAACAACGTTTTTTTCAATTTTCATATTCGCTCCAAATTCAGATTAAGCGTGAGAATGTGTGAGCACTTAATCTCTATGTGCAAGATAATGGGGATAAGCCAGACAGATTTCAATCGCTAATAAAGGATTATTTTACAAACCTGACAGATATCTTGCGCTTAGCAACCATTATTCTGGCTTAAAAATACCAATTAATTGTTCTGAATTAGGAGAACTAGAGCTATGTGAACGGGCTTCTACTGCTTGTGGTGTCTTTTGTTCAACATAATCACATTCAACACACTCAACCACTTCAATTTGATTCTCTTCCCACACTCGTAAACTATCGCTTTGTTTACAGTTTGGGCAGTTAGCGCCAGCAATAAATCTCTTTTTCGTTTTCATAACTATCCTATTTCATAGCTGGAGTGGAGCTAGTCTCAGTGCTCTAGTCTCAGTGCTCTAGTCCCAGTGCTGTTGAGTCTGACGATCGCTTTCCATCTCTCGGTCAAAAATTTCTTCTAGCTCTTTACGGGCTTCTTTAGCTCGAATTCCCATATCCTTATCTTCCATATGCAAAGGCAGTAATTCTTTTAACATCGTGGTATCGAGTTTTCTAAAATGCGCCTCTGCACGCTTGGCTTGATAAGGATGCATCCCCAATTGAGTTAACACTTGTCGCCCTAAATCGAGAGCACCTAGAAAGGTCTCTCTCGAAAATAATGTCACACCAATATTCATTAATTGATAAGCCTCAACTCGGCTACGAGCACGTGCAAGGACTTTCAAATGAGGAAAATGTTGTTTACACAATTCAGCGATCTTTAACACTTCATCAGGCGAGTCGGTACAAATGGCGATGGCTTTCGCTTTTTCAGCGCCTGCGGCTCGCAATAAATCAAGTTGAGTCGCATCACCGTAATACACTTTGTAGCCAAATTTACGTAAAAGTTGAATTTGGCTGGCATCACTTTCTAATACCGTGATACGGATCTTATTGGCATACAACAAACGCCCCACTACTTGTCCAAAACGGCCGAAGCCTGCAATGATCACTTTCGGCTCTTCATCTACCACATCTGATTGCATGTTGTCGCTAACGTTAATCATGCGGTTAAACCATTTTTGCTGAGCAAGCAATATCAAAGGCGTCGTCATCATCGATAGACTCACCACCACTAGCAAGAAAGAGCTGACTTCAGCACCGAGTAGACCATGACCTTTTGCGGCGGTAAACAAGACAAAAGCAAACTCACCGCCTTGGCTTAAAATTGCCGCCATACGACTACGTGCTTTTGCCCTAGTGCCCATAAGACGAGCAAGTAGATAAAGAATTAAGCCTTTAATCGTCACCAATGCCACTACCGCGGCCAAAATTTTAATAGGGTAAAGCGTTAGTAACTCAAGATTAACTGCCATACCAACCGACATAAAGAACAAGCCAAGCAACAAGCCTTTAAATGGCTCAATAGCGCTTTCTAATTCATGGCGATATTCACTTTCTGCCAATAACACGCCAGCTAAGAATGTGCCTAATGCCATAGATAGACCAAGCTGCTGCATAATGACGGAAATGCCAATCACCAATA
Organism: Vibrio algivorus; assembly: GCF_002218005.2. Classification (GTDB taxonomy): domain Bacteria; phylum Pseudomonadota; class Gammaproteobacteria; order Enterobacterales; family Vibrionaceae; genus Vibrio; species Vibrio algivorus. The sequence continues at coordinate 254,518 of NZ_AP018678.1, read as the reverse complement.
GCAAGGCTGCTACCGTAAATAACTCGCGAACTCGGCTCATCACCACATAGCGAAAAATAGGTCGTAACAGGTAGTGACCACCAACTAATAATCCGACTACCCCACCAATCATCCAAACCGCATCTAGCCAGTCACCACCGACATTACCAGCCAATAATGGCAATACCGCCAGCATAGGAATCACCGCGATATCTTGGAAAAGCAAAACTGAAAAACCAGATTGCCCGGTTTCAGTTCCCGCTAACCCTTGCTCTTCAATAACCCGTAATGCGATTGCAGTTGAAGAAAGTGCTAATCCCATACCGATCACTAAGCTATTTTGCCAACTAATGCCAAAAGCATTGGCGATCATCGAAATGATTAGAGTTGTTACTACCACCTGCGCACCACCTAAACCTAGGATCGGCATGCGCATTTGCCAGAGTTTTTTAGGATTTAATTCAAGGCCAATCAAAAACAGTAATAACACCACTCCGAGTTCGGAAAAATGCATCACACTATCAACGTCGCTAATTAATCCTAATCCCCATGGACCAATCACAATACCCGCCAGCAAATAGCCTAATACTGAACCTAAACCTAAACGTTGTGCCAAAGGGACAGCGACCACAGCGGCGGCCAGAAACACCACACCACTTTCTAAAAAATCAATTGTTGATGCCATAATCCTTCCCTGTACTATTTACTGCTTTCTAGTGGGTGCAACAACCAATAGCGGTAAGCCTGAGCATGCTCAATACGTACCGCTTGTTCGACATTTCTTGCCCAATATAAGACCAAGGGCTCAACCCAATGCATCTGACATAATTTGGCGGTCAACTCAAAAGGCTGCAAAATTTGCTCCAAAGGATATTGGTTATAACCATGAGCCGAGAAAGCTTCTTTAGATCCTCCGGTCGTCACCACACTCCGCCAATATTTGTCTTTAAGTGCGCGCCCTTTACCGAATGCGAAACCTTTGCCAAGTACCGTATCCATCCACTCCTTCATTAAAGCAGGGCAGGAATACATAAACATTGGGTGCTGAAAGACAATTACATCATGCTCGAGTAATAATCGGTGTTCAGCGGTAACATCAATGAAAAAGTCTGGATAATGAGCATACAAGTCGTGCACCGTCACATGAGGTAGCCCTTGAGCTGCTTTGAGTAAGACTTGGTTAGCGATCGAATTATCAGGATCGGGATGCGCATAAATGACCAGCACGCGAGGTTGTTGTGTGCTTTGCTCGTCATCTTTAATGGATGTAGTAGTATGTTGGCTAATATCTGACATCCTTGCCCCCTTACATTCCTTTATTAACACCCAAAGGTGCACGATTTTATCACTTTTCACAACCTAAGGTCTTTGTGACAAAGATTGTTAATCATCATATCGTAAATCGTATAATAATCGACATTTATCCTTGAAACGCCTAATATTCAAGCCGCTGCATTTTCTCATTTTTCATGCCTAAAATAAGACTTCTATGATTACATTTTCAGATATTCAATTGCTGCGTGGTGGTAAGCCACTTTTAGAACAAGCTTCAGCGACGATTCATCCAGGCGACAAAGTTGGCCTCGTCGGAAAAAATGGCTGTGGTAAATCCACACTCTTCGCATTATTGAAAGATGAATTATCCATTGATGCGGGTAACTTCCAAATGCCAGCGCACTGGGAGCTAGCTTGGGTTGCTCAAGAGACCCCAGCATTAGAGCGCGCGGCGTTAGAATATGTGATTGATGGCGATCGTGAATATCGTCAACTAGAGCAAGATCTTGCAGTAGCAGAGCAAGTAGACAATGGCACCCTAGTGGCGGAATTACATGGTAAATTAGAAACCGTTGGTGGCTACACGATTAAATCTCGCGCTGCGGAATTGTTAAATGGTCTAGGCTTTAGTCAAGAGCAAATGCAATGGAGCCTCACCCAATTTTCTGGTGGTTGGCGTATGCGCCTAAACCTCGCCCAAGCCCTACTTTGTCGTTCTGATTTATTATTACTTGATGAACCGACCAACCACTTAGATCTCGATGCAGTACTCTGGCTTGAAAAATGGCTACAGAACTACCCTGGTACATTAATTTTGATCTCACACGACCGGGATTTCCTAGATCCTATCGTCGGACGTATCATTCATGTCGAAAACCAATTACTCAACGAATACACCGGCAACTACTCGTCATTTGAAACCCAACGTGCGCAAAAATTAATGCAACAGCAAGCCATGTATGCCAAACAGCAAAAGCAGATGTCACACATGCAAAGCTACATCGACCGTTTCCGTTACAAAGCTTCGAAAGCTCGTCAGGCACAAAGCCGAATTAAAGCCTTAGAGAAGATGGAAAAAGTCTTGCCCGCACAATTCGATAACCCATTTAGCTTTGAATTTAGGGAACCTGCCGCGCTTCCCAACCCAATCATGATGATGGATCAAGTATCTGCAGGCTATGGCGACAATTTAATTCTAGAACACATTCGCCTAAACCTCGTCCCTGGCAGTCGCATTGGCCTACTTGGTCGCAATGGTGCTGGTAAATCAACCTTAATTAAATTGTTATCAGGTGAACTAAACCCACAAAGCGGAGATTTAACTTACTCGCAAGGGGTGAAAATTGGTTACTTCGCTCAGCATCAGTTAGAAACCTTGCATCCTGAAGAAACGCCACTGCAACACATGATGCAAATTGCCCCTAATCATACCGAGCAACAATTGCGAGACTATTTAGGTAGCTTTGGGTTCGTTGGCGATAAAGCACTCGATAAAGTAGCCCCATTCTCTGGTGGCGAAAAAGCTCGGCTCGTTCTAGCCTTAGTAGTGTGGCAAAAACCAAACTTACTCTTGCTCGATGAACCGACTAACCACCTTGATCTAGATATGCGTCAAGCATTAACGATGGCATTACAAACCTTTGAAGGGGCAATGGTCATTGTCAGCCACGATCGTTACTTATTGCGCGCTACGACCGACGACTTATACCTTGTCGATGCCAAACAAGTTGTCCCTTTCGATGGTGATTTAGCGGATTACTACAAATGGCTGACCGAACAACAAAAACAAGATAAGAAAGATGCACAGCCAGAGACAAACTTAGAGCCTAGCCAAAATAGCGCCGCGGCACGTAAAGAACAAAAGCGCCTAGAAGCTGAATTACGCAAACAAACTGCACCAATTCGCAAAAAGCTGACACAACTCGAAGCAAAAATGGACAAACTAGGCGAGCAATTAGCGGATGCCGAACAACAACTTGGCGATGTATCACTCTATCAAGATGAAAACAAAGCTAAACTTACCCAAGTATTAACATTGCAAGCCAACAGTAAAGCTCAATTAGAAGAAGTTGAGATGGAATGGATGGCACTACAAGAAGAACTGGAATCACTGAATCCCTAATGAACCAATATAGACCTCTACCTTTAACCTTCGAACGCTTATGGCAATTTAGTTTGCAGCATTATGGCGTACGTGAAATTAAGGAAGCCTGCCTAGTATTACAAAATAGGTATAAAGGTAAGGTCAACCTAGTCTTGTTATTAAAATGGCTTGATGAACACGAATTAAGTCTAACTGAAGAACAATGGCTGCAATTAGATAACGCTATTGAGCGAACCGAACCTTTATTACAGCAATTTCGTGATTACCGACGAAAAGTAAAACCTCATTTACCGGATACGCTTTACCGTGAATCGCTACAATTTGAATTACAGTTAGAACGCCAGCAACAAGCTGATTTGGTGCATTGTATTAACCTGCTTGATTTGTCTCCAAGAACCGGCCAACCAATGACTCATGTCTATTGTCAAAAAATTGGCGCTCAACGGTTATCTCAAATTTTTTATAGCGCTGAAAAGTAAAGGGATCAAAACCATGTCTCCGCTACAGCACTCCATGTTAATACTATTCGGCTTACTATCACTGCAAGTACATGCGACAAACTCAGCGCCAGATAATTATACTGATTTCGGACCATTATTGACCTTAACCCAGGCACCAATCCCAGCCATGGGCTTATCATTGAAAACTCGTGATGCCTTTGGTTGGGAAAAAGGCACTCTTGAAGTATATGGTCAAGGCACGGTATCAAGCGTATGGGCTGATGGAGCGGATTATATCGCTGATTACTATCAAAATGATGTCAATATCGGGTTTATTTACGCGCCTGCCGACGATTGGAAAATCGACGTTAACTATTTATATCGCTTTGCCGGCAATAACAAACTTGATGGCCTAGTGAACGGTTTTCATGATGCACTCGGATTAGATGATAATGGTCGGCACGATGTCGATAACGATCGCTTTTATATTAAAAACAAAAAAACGGGGACTACGCTTGAGGACTTTCAGGGCGATACATTAAATAATGCATTAAACCTGTATGTTGAAAAAACAGTATTCGAAACTAAACGCCAAGCACTATCACTAGGTGGCGCACTGTATTACAACAAAGTATTTAATGGCAACTTCGCTCAATCCTCTTTCGAGCAAGCCATTCAATTGAACTACGCTTTTTACTTAACCGATGCCAACCGTTTTTATACCAGTGTCAACTTTGTCCATCATGATACTGATAGTATTGATCTAGTTAATTTACGTGAATTCACCACCAATGGCAGTATAAGCTATCAATACTTATTCAATGAGCGACATTCCATTTTAGCGGAATTTAGAATGCAACAAGGCGCAACTCATAACGATGAAAATGAATTAAGTATGGTTAGCTTTGAACCGATTGTCGGCTATCGTTACAGCCTCGGGTTTGCAGCAGTTGAATTCTCCTTTACTGAAAATGTCATCAACAGCGATAATTCTGCTGATTTTTCACTGACCCTTGGCTATCGTCAACGTTTTTAACATTCCCATAATTAAAGGCCACATCAATGATCATTCCATGGCAAGACATCGATCCTGACACCTTAGAGAATCTTATCAAAGAATTTATTTTACGTGAGGGCACCGACTACGGTATGCAGGAAACCTCACTTGAAACCAAAATAAAGCAGGTCAAAGGGCAGTTAAAGTCTGGCAGTGTAGCCATTGTCTTTTCTGAGCTGCATGAAAGCGTGGATATTAAACCGATTAATGAATTGAATTAGAGTCAATACGCACCACTATTTATTCTTGCCAGTCATTCCTCTACACTGTCATTCAAAATATAAGTCGAAAGAAAGGATTATCATGTCGGCAAAACATCCTATTATTGCGGTAACGGGCTCTTCTGGTGCGGGTACCACCACTACCTCAGAAACCTTCCGAAAAATGTTCAATATGATGGATATTAAAGCGTCTTGGGTAGAAGGTGATAGCTTCCATCGCTACACTCGCCCCGAAATGGACGTTGCGATCCGTAAAGCCAAAGAACAAGGTAAACACATCAGTTACTTTGGCCCTGAAGCCAATGACTTCCCTGCTCTATCTGAATTCTTTAATCAATACGGTAAAAATGGCAGCGGCAAAGTTCGCCGTTACTTGCATAGCTTTGATGAAGCTGTCCCTTATAACCAAATGCCCGGTACCTTTACTCCATGGCAAGACCTACCTGAAAATACCGATGTATTGTTTTATGAAGGCTTACATGGTGGCGTCGTCGATGGCGATGTGAGTGTTTCTAAACATGTGGATTTTTTGATTGGCATGGTGCCGATTGTAAACCTTGAATGGATTCAAAAGTTCGTCCGTGACACCCGTGATCGCGGCCATTCACGAGAAGCCGTGATGGATTCGATTGTTCGCTCAATGGACGACTATTTAAATTACATTACACCGCAGTTTTCTCGTACTCACATCAACTTTCAGCGCGTACCCACTGTCGATACTTCCAACCCTCTTAATGCCAAGGGCATACCAAGTTTAGATGAAAGCTTTGTGGTGATTCGCTTACGTGGGATTAAAAACGTCGACTTCCCATATCTACTGTCAATGATTGAAGGCTCATTCATGTCACGCCATAACACCCTTGTAGTGCCTGGTGGCAAGATGAGTTTTGCAATGGAATTAATCATTCAACCACTGCTTCATCAGCTAATCGAAACAGGCAAAATCGCCTAAAAGTGTTACTCAGAACACACTTAGTGACTAGTCTGTGACACTGAACACAATTTAAAGGTGAAAAACCCCATAGTTACCCGATCAAAGTCAAGAAATCCGACCTAGAAAGGGGTAGTATAAATGCACAACTGCAACACGACTTGCAGCAATAACAATTAACACCTATTCTATTTGACCAGTTTAGCCGGTCTCAGGATGAATGACTCAAAACTGAGCAAGCCTTGTAGAGGAAGTAACAAATTATGGTTCTAGGTAAACCTCAAACAGATCCAACATTAGAGTGGTTTCTATCTCACTGTCATATTCACAAGTACCCATCAAAAAGTACTTTGATCCACGCTGGTGAGAAAGCAGAAACTCTGTATTACATTGTTAAAGGGTCTGTGGCAGTATTAATCAAGGATGAAGAAGGCAAAGAGATGATCTTGTCTTACTTGAACCAAGGTGACTTCATTGGTGAATTAGGTCTTTTTGAAGAAGACCAAGAGCGCACCGCTTGGGTTCGTGCAAAATCTCCTTGTGAAGTTGCAGAAATCTCATTTAAGAAATTCCGTCAACTTATCCAAGTTAACCCAGATATTTTGATGCGCCTTTCTGCCCAAATGGCAAAACGTTTGCAAATCACTAGCCAAAAAGTTGGTGACTTAGCATTCCTAGACGTAACAGGTCGTATCGCTCAAACACTCCTTAACCTAGCAAAACAACCCGATGCAATGACTCACCCAGATGGCATGCAAATCAAGATCACTCGTCAAGAGATCGGTCAGATTGTAGGCTGTTCACGTGAAACTGTTGGCCGTATCTTGAAGATGCTAGAAGAGCAGAACCTGATTTCTGCACACGGTAAAACTATCGTGGTATACGGAACGCGTTAAGCCTTTACATCGCGTTGAGTCGTATAAGAAAACCAAAAGCCACTGAATGGTAAGTTCAGTGGCTTTTTTGTTAGGTTTCTAGGTGCTAGTCCCTAGTTTCGCTTCGCTGCTAGAAAAAGCGAAAAGATTATCGAAAGCATCATCTTAAGTGCTGTTCTCATAAATTTAAACTAACAAAGTGAGCGTTGACGTAGTGATGATTTTTGCAGCGAATTGTTGTCACGACAACCTAGGGCGCTTCGAGTCTCAAGGATAAAGAGACAAGCGGATACAAAAAATAAACCCCGTCATCCTGAATAGTGAGGCACGAACGTAGTTCAGGATCTCCTACCGCACATTACTCACCAAAGAAATAGTCCAATCTCAGCACGCTTTGGGAGATCCTGAACTGCGCTCCTACGTCGCTTTTCAGGATGACGATTACCATTTAATAATACACTCGCTGTTACACGAAACAGGTGACTAGCCCGAAAAAACATCATTCCAGACGAGCCTTAGCGAGAGCGGGAATCTCATGCCGCGCGCTGTAAACTATTATGAGCTTAACGATTCGGCGCGCTTTGAGTAAATCCCCTATATTCTTCTTCTAGGAACTAGGAACTAGGAACTAGGAACTAGGAACTAGGAACTAGGAACTAGGAACTAGGAACTAGGAACTAGGAACTAGGAACTAGGAACTAGGAACTAGGAACTAATTTACCCTATCGCCGGCAACACTCCAAGACTAATCATCACCTGCACTACAATAATCACCACACCAGCTGCTAGCGTTAGCATTAGAGCTGGCGTCCCACCAGAGACGGTGAAGTCTTGTTTATCTTGGTGTTGTGCACGAGATTTCATCACCATCGTCACCGGCAATAAAATAGCGAGTATCGCCAATGCAATCGCCGCATAACCTAGAGCCATGATAAAGCCTTGTGGATAAAACAAAGCAAAACACAGCGGTGGCAAGAAGGTCACCACCGCAATAACAACACGGCCACCTTTACTTTGGTTTTTATTCAAGCTGTCGCCTAAAAATTCAAATAGCCCTAAACTCACCCCGAGGAAAGAAGTAATTAATGCTAAATCAGCAAACACTGAGACCACTTGAGAAATAACCGAGCTATGAATCACTTGAGATAAAGTACCGACTAATGCCGTTACATCACCGGCTTGAGATAATGTCGCTTGGTCAACCACCCCTAGCGTGGCCAACTGCCATAAAATATAAACCACTAGCGGCAATAAAGAACCGAGAACCATTACCTTCTTCAAAGCTTTCATGTCGAGATTTAAATAGCGAACTACCGCAGGGATACTGCCGTGAAAACCGAAAGAGGTAAAAATCACTGGCAATGCAGCAATAATCAGGCCTTTTTCTAATGGCATATTAAGTAGATGAACCGCTTGAATATTAGGCGTTAAGAAGAACAGCATGACCGCCATGGCAATCAATTTACAGGTGAATAGCACGCGGTTTACCCGATCCACTGATTGAGTACCAAACGTCACAATCGCCGCAATAATAATGGTAAAAATCAGCGTTCCAATACCATTAGAAACATCAATAGCAAACCAATTATGTAACTTGGCATTAAACTGACCACCGCCACCAGCGATATAAGCTGCACATAGCGCATAAAAAAGGAACAACATGGCAAACGTTGCAACCCATTTACCTTTGTCACCCAAAAACTGTTTCGCTAACGTGTGTAGAGTGGCATCGTAATCGGCATGTTGGTGCAGCTCTAGCATCAGCAATGCGGTATACGCCATTAAGGCCCACATACCAATCATGATGATTAAAGAAGTGCTAAAACCTAAGCCTGCCGAAGCAATTGGCAACGCCAACATACCTGCGCCTATTGTCGTGCCAGCAATAATCAAAGTACTGCCTAAAATCTTTGAACTACTCATCTGCTTTTTCTTTTATTGTTTTACGGAATATTAAGCTGACACATTACCCAGTTTCTAGCAGTAAATCGAGGTTACAAAATACAAAATTGATTAAATATTCTGCAAATCTACCTAAAATGACGTTTTTGTTATGGTGTATATAAAAAGTTACACACTGTAAATAAAAATAAACCCCATGACTAAGATAGCCACAGGGTTAGATCGATTAAGAGTGTTAATTGAAAAAATTAAATACCGTATTGCTCACGATAAGCTTTTACTGATTCTAACTGCTGAGCGTTATCACCTTTTTCTTCAAGATAAGTCACCAGATCACCTAGGCTAATGATCGAAATGACTGCGCAACCGAAATCACGCTCCACTTCTTGAATCGCAGACAATTCACCTTTGCCTTTTTCTTGACGGTCAATCGCGACCAATACGCCAGCTAAATCAGCGCCATTAGCCTTAATGATTTCCATCGACTCACGAATCGCGGTACCTGCAGTAATCACATCATCGACCAACATAATACGGCCTTCAAGTGGATTACCAACTAAGTTACCACCTTCACCGTGGTCTTTCGCTTCTTTACGGTTAAAGCAGTATGGTGTATCAATTTCATGATGATCCGCCAGTGCTACCGCGGTCGTCGTTGCAATAGGGATACCTTTATAAGCTGGGCCAAATAGCACATCAAATTCAATGCCTGAATCCGCTAAAGCAGCAGCATAAAAACGACCTAAACGAGCTAAATCACGTCCAGTATTAAATAAACCGGCATTAAAGAAATATGGGCTAATGCGGCCAGATTTTAAAGTAAACTCGCCAAACTTCAGAACTTCCTTTTCTAAGGCAAACTCAATAAATTCACGTTGATATGCTTTCATAAAATATCTCTATTTAATCTCTAGTTCTTAGTTTCTAGTCACTAGAGGGTTTCATCTTCAATTTCAGCTGTAATGAACATAACAGACTCAAACTATACTCAAAAAAATAGCCCCTCAATGAGGAGCTATAAAAACAAACTATTCCGCCAGAGTGGCTTTCTGGACTGCGATAATATCGTTGATGCCTTTTTCGGCTAAATCCAATAATTGGTTCAACTCTGTACGAGAAAACGCTTCGCCTTCTGCGGTACCTTGAACCTCAATCATCTTACCTTCTTCGGTCATTACGACGTTCATATCGGTATCGGCAGCAGAGTCTTCTACATACTCTAAATCACATAATGCATGCTCGCCTAAAATTCCCACAGAAACCGCGGCAACATGACACTTCATTGGGTTCTTTTTCAATTTACCTGAAGCGACTAGTGATTGAATTGCATCGGCCAATGCCACACTTGCACCCGAGATAGAGGCAGTACGTGTACCGCCATCTGCTTGAATCACATCACAATCAACCGTGATCATCATTTCGCCTAGTACATCCAAATCGACGACAGCACGTAAACTACGCGCGATTAAACGTTGGATTTCCATAGTACGACCGCCTTGTTTACCGCTGGCGGCTTCACGACGGTTACGCGTATGAGTCGCACGAGGCAACATACCGTATTCAGCGGTGACCCAACCTTTACCTCGGCCTTTTAACCAACCTGGTACTTTTTCTTCAACACTGGCATTACACAATACTTTGGTATTACCAAATTCCACCAATACTGAACCTTCAGCATAAGCCGTATAGTTACGAGTCATTTTAATAGGACGAACTTGATCAGCAGCGCGATCATTTGGGCGTAAACTTGAAGACATAAAGAAATACCTGATTAGCGATAGAATTGGGGGCCGATTATAACGATCTTGCCATCAAAAAGCGATCTTGACGTTGCGAGTTTACTCATTTTCGCCATGACTTGTGCTAACATGAGCGACAGAAAATTATCCATATTCTCGCTTTTAGGAAAGTCTAATGATCTACAGCATGACCGCTTATGCCCGTAAAGAAATCAAATCTGATTGGGGCAACGCAGTGTGGGAAATCCGCAGTGTCAACCAACGTTACCTAGAAACGTACTTCCGCCTACCAGAGCAATTTCGCGGCCTAGAGCCAATCTTACGTGAGCGTTTTCGTAAGCGTTTAGCACGCGGCAAAGTGGAGTGTCACCTACGTTTTGAAGCCAACTCAAAAGCGCAAAGCGATCTTAACATTAATGAAGATCTGGCCAAGCAAGTGATCAAAGCGGCCAATCAAGTGATGTCTCTAACCGGTGAAGAGTCTCGTATCAACCCATTCCAAGTGATGAACTGGCCGGGTGTGATGGAAGCACCAGAGCAAGACATGGATACCATCCAAAAAGAATTACTTGAAGCGTTTGAAGAAGCAATGAGCGATTTCATTGATGCGCGTGGCCGTGAAGGTTCCAACATGAAAGCCTTGATCGACCAACGCCTTGAAGCGATCACGGCAGAAGCCGCCAAAGTACGCGCTCGCATGCCAGAGATCCTACAATGGCAACGCGACCGCCTACTCAACAAATTTGAAGAAGCGAAAATTGAACTCGACAGCTCACGGGTTGAACAAGAACTGATTCTACTGGCGCAAAAATCAGACGTCGCAGAAGAGCTAGATCGCCTAGATTCTCATGTCAAAGAAGCCACTAACATCATGAAAAAAGGTGGTGCATGTGGTCGTAAACTGGATTTCATGATGCAAGAATTCAACCGTGAAGCCAATACGCTTGCGTCTAAGTCGATCAGCACCGATGTGACAGCATCGGGTGTGGAATTGAAAGTATTGATTGAGCAGATGCGTGAGCAGATCCAGAATATTGAGTAATCAATAGCATAAAATCAATACCAAACGAGCCCTCTTTGTTGAGGGCTTTTTGTTGTTTGTGTTAAAGACATTCACACCTAGTTACAATCAAAAAGATGCCTATTCGAACTCAAGCTATCATCATCTGTCTTTCTATAGTAGCTAGGTAGTATCATTCACAAAGGCATGCTTTGAAAACACTGCATCATCTTCGTACATCTAACTCAACTCACTGGGCGCTAATTCTTGTGCTGTGGGTGATTTTGGTGTGTCTGATGAAAAATATGAATGTGTTATCGGCAGCTTGTTCAGTGTCAGCTTCTCAACCAACGAACAACACTCAAGAATTAACTTTACTAAGCAGCAATGAAAAGGCTGAATCTAATAACACTAGTGAATGCCATTTATCAGAAAAGCTGCTGCAATTTCATTTTCATCAACTCGACAGTGTGGTCATTAGTAACCTACTGCCGAGCTTAATGATTGCGGCTTTCCTTTGGTTTAGCCTCACATCCCACCAAATCTTCCATAAACCTCCCGTTCCCAAACGGCGACGTCACTTGGAGCTTTGTACTTTCCAAGAATGACTAATAACGACTAACTCTTTTCATCATTCTCTTTTTATTAAGAGACCGTATTTTAGAAGCCGTATCTTGTTATTTTCATTTTTAGGAATACCAATGCAATTTTTTACTGTATTCATATGCTTCCAGCCAAAGCTTTCTCGATTAAGTGCTTGGTTATTAGGGCTATGCGCATTATTTAGCGCCCATTTAATGGCGGCCCCGCCGACCACCGGCTGGATAAAGGCTGAACAACATCCACCAGTTGAGGTGCAATTTGTGTTAACCGGACAGGTTGATGAGAACAATAACGCCGCTGGTTTTATTGAAGTTAAGCTCGCCGATGAGTGGAAAACCTATTGGCGCTCTCCGGGTGAAGGTGGCGTGTCACCGGAACTTAATTGGCAAGCATCAAGCAATATTAATCAGGTAGATTGGCACTGGCCTTATCCTCAGCGTTTCGATGTTTTAGGCATTGAAACCCTCGGCTACAAACATGATGTGGTGTTTCCACTGTCGATAAAAATCGCAAATCGTCATCAACCTGCCACCTTTAAGGCCAATTTAAGCTTATCGTCTTGTTCAACGGTATGCGTTATCACCGACTATCCGTTAGAACTCAATTTCACAGCCTCTGAGTTAAAAGCCGAACCAGATGCTATGCGTCGCTATGCTCAAGCGATGAGCTTAGTACCGCAAGGTTCCTCAATGTTGACAGAGACTCAAGCCAAATGGGATGCAGCGAGCAATAAGCTACAAGTTTCCCTCACCAGTCAACAAGGTTGGCAGCAACCGGACTTATTTATTGATGGTAAGGCAGAAAAGGTTGCAGACAGCAGTTTTTCTCATCCTAGGTTGTCAATTGATGGTAATCAGTTAACCGCTTGGTTTGATGTTTCTAACTGGCTAGGCGAGCCGGATTTGAGTGGCGAATCGATTCAAATCACCATCGTCGGTAAACAATTTATTGCCGAACAAACCATTGCATTAACCGATGGAAGTGTAAGCGAAGCAAGTACTGGCTCATCATTATTAACCATGTTTGCATTTGCTTTACTAGGTGGCTTAATTCTTAATGTGATGCCGTGTGTACTGCCAGTGTTAGGTATGAAGCTTACCTCAGTATTAAGCGCCGAACGCCAACAGAAATCACAAATACGGATGCAGTTTTTAGCCTCAGCAGCGGGTATCATCAGCTCGTTTTGGTTAATTGCCGCCAGCTTGGCGATACTCAAATGGTCTGGTCAATCCATTGGTTGGGGCATTCAATTTCAAAGCGCAGGTTTCCTTGGCTTAATGGTATTGGTGACGGCGATTTTTGGTACCAATATGCTTGGTTTGTTTGAATTACGTTTACCTTCATCGGTCAATACTTGGATGGCAACTAAGGGAAGCAACAAGCATTCGGGTCACTTTATGCAAGGGATGTTTGCCACCTTATTAGCCACACCTTGTTCTGCGCCCTTTCTTGGTACCGCAGTGGCGTTTGCTCTCGGCGCTTCTTGGGCAACTTTATTTCTGATTTTTACCGGTCTAGGAATCGGTATGGCACTGCCTTGGTTATTGGTGGCGCTGCGCCCTTCACTCGCCTTAAAACTACCCAAGCCGGGTAAATGGATGAATCGCCTTAAAAACCTCTTTGGTTTGATGATGCTGTCGACTTGTGTGTGGCTAATTAGCTTACTTTCTTCCCATCTATCGGCTGGACTCTTATGGGCAATCAGCGTCTTAGGTTCACTGTTACTGATTTGGCGTAGTGTGCAGGTGTTTGGCGGACGCTCAGTGGCGATCACTAGCTGTATCGCTTTGATTGCCTCATCGGTCATTTTTTTCATCGCAAGCTTAACGGCTGATTATTGGCGCTCACCATTACCAGCCGAATTAAGCTGGCAACCGCTAGATACTCAGACAATTAAACAACAAGTCGCGATAGGTAATACAGTGTTTGTTGATGTGACGGCAGATTGGTGCATCACCTGTAAAGCCAACAAGATCGGCGTACTGCTACAACAACCGGTTTATGACGCATTGCAACAAGACAAAGTTATCCGTATGCAAGGTGATTGGACAGTGCCTAATCCACAAGTGAGTGAATACTTACAATCGTACAATCGTTTTGGCGTGCCGTTTAATATTGTCTACGGACCACAAGCGCCACGAGGTATTGCTTTGCCGGTGATCTACTCCAGTGACGATGTGATGCAAGCCCTAGCTCAAGCATCGGGAGGGGCTCAATGAAATCGTTAAAGTCAAAGTTCATCGCAATATTTAAGTATCTAGTCTTACTGATTGTAGTATCTGTTGCGGTCGATCTGTGGCGCAGCCAGTCGGTACCAACGCAAGCCAATTTCAATCTCAAGGCACAAGATATCCATCAACAATGGATCGATATTGAGGCACTTAGCCAACAAAAACCTGTGGTGGTGTATTTCTGGGCGAGTTGGTGTTCGGTATGTCAATTTGTCACACCAAGTGTCAACTGGGTAAGTGATTACTACCCTACCGTCGGCGTTTCTTTGTCATCCGGAGAATCCCACAAGCTGCAGCGATATTTTGAATATAAGCAATTGGACTTTGCCAACATTAACGATCCTCATAGCCAAATAGGCCAGAAATGGGGGGTTAATGTCACGCCGACAATTTTTGTTATTCGCAATGGTGAAATAAAACACATTACCACGGGCTTTACTTCACCAATCGGTTTACTGGCTCGCCTTTGGATCAGTTAACACTGCCACTTTCTAGCAAATTATTTAAGAACTCTTTTTAGGAAATATGATGAAAACAACACACAAACAACGCGCATTTATTTGGATTAGCCTTCTCATGATGAGCTTAACGACAGCCACACTACACGCTGCAGCACTGCCACAAGAGACGGAGCAAAAAATTAACGAGATCAATCAAATATTACGCGATAACCCACAGGTAGTTGATAGTCTACACGAAAGCTTACAGCGCTATATCCACCAGCAAAACCAATTTGATGCCGTACTACAACAAAATAATGACTATATCTATAACAACCCTGATCAGCCGTCTTATGGCGCGAAAGATCCCAAGCTAACAATTGCGTTTTTCACCGACTACAGCTGTCCTTGGTGTAAAAAATTGACGCCGGTATTACAGCAACTAACCAAAAAATATCCTGAGATAAAAGTCATCGATATTTTAGTGCCACTAAAAGAGATCAATAGTAAACAAAACTCGGCGACTTATGCGTTAAATACTTGGCAAAATAAGCCAAGCAAGTTTGCCGAGGTCAGTGAATTATTAGTCAACAAACCAGGTAGTCACAACCCTGCGTCACTACTTCAAGTGGCAAAGAAAACGGATACTCGTGAGCAATTAGAAGAGATAAATAAAACCCAACAACAAGTGACTAAAAACTACCAATTATTTGCTCAACTTGGCTTACAAGGCACCCCTGCAATGTTAATTGGTGATGAAGTAATTCCAGGATATTTACCCATTGAAAAGTTAGAACCTATTATCCAAGCGCAACTCGCTAAATAATCTCAGGTTTGGATAACTTGAAAAGAACATAACCGGTGAAACAAAGGCGACCATCAAGTCGCCTTTTTCGTTGTTCCTGTCTTATATCGATTCTGATTTAGAACACCTCACACAGACATTTAGACGTCTAGACGTTGACATCTCACTGTACAAGCTTTACTCTGCGCGGCCTATTTTGTTTTTGTTCTTCCATTTATATTGGTGTGTTATGTCTGCCCCTGAATCATCAAAACCCACTCCACCTCATCGCCCTGCACCGTCCGCATTGGCATTACTACCACTCGGTGTATTCCTAACATTATTCATTGGCGTCGGCACTTACTTAACCATTCAAGGTGTTGATTTTGCGTTTTATCAACTGCCAGCTCCGATTGCTACCTTGCCAGCCATTGTTGTTGCAATCTTATTAAGCAAAGAAAAAATCAATAAAGCGATTGAGCAATTTTTAAATGGGGTTGGTCACCAAGACATTATCGCAATGTGCATGATCTACTTGCTTGCCGGAGCCTTTGCGGCGGTGGCTAAAGCATCTGGTGGGGTAGATGCCACAGTAAACCTTGGCTTGTCTTTGCTGCCTACCAATATGATCTTACCAGGTATCTTTTTAATCTCGGCATTTATCGCTACCGCAATGGGCACTTCAATGGGCACTATTGCTGCCGTTGCTCCGGTTGCGGTTGGTATTGCTCAATCAGCTGGCATGAGCATGCCACTAACCGCTGGGGTAGTATTAAGCGGTGCGATGTTTGGCGATAACTTGTCGATCATCTCTGATACCACTATCGCGGCCACTCGCTCACAAGGTTGTGAGATGAAAGATAAATTCCGCGAAAACGTCAAAATTGCCATTCCAGCAGCGTTAATCGCAATTGTGATTTTTGCTTTAAGCAGCACAGCCACTCAAACACCTGCAACCGGTGATATCGAATGGCTGAAAATTCTACCTTATCTAACCATTCTAGTTTTAGCAGTTTCAGGTCTGAATGTATTTGTCGTGTTAACTTTAGGGATTATTCTAGCCGGTGGGGTAAGCTTATATTCAGTGCCAGATTACGCATTCGCTCAGTTAGGCAAAGATATTTATGCTGGCTTTGGCAATATGCAAGAAATCTTCTTATTGTCGATGCTAATTGGAGGTCTAAGTGAATTAATGCGCCAGCAAGGTGGTTTAACCTTTTTAACGCAACTAGTGAGCCGTATTATTCATCAATTTGGCGCAAAGCATTCTGCCAAAGCCAACTCAAGAGCCAGTGAATTAGGCATTGCAATTTTAGTGTCTCTAACCAACTTCTGTACTGCGAATAATACGGTAGCCATCATTGTTTCAGGCAGTGTGGCGCGTGAATTATCAGTACAAAACGATGTAAGTGCGAAACGTTCTGCAAGTCTGTTGGATATTTTCTCTTGTGTCACTCAAGGTCTTTTACCTTATGGCGCACAAATATTATTACTCGGCTCAGTATTTCAATTGTCACCACTAGACATTGTCTCGAACTCTTTCTACTGCTTAATTTTGGCTGTTTGCGCAATCATTGCGGTATTTGTGAAAAATCGTCACTCCTAAGTAAAGCCTCTTATCTATTCTATCCCCAAGTAACGTCACGTTGCATCTTGACGTTACTTGGGAATATCGATTTAATTTTATCGACAAAACGGGCTTACTAATTCAAATTCCCTATCCCTTATGCTACTCTTCGCTCCCCTTTTTTATCCTTATTGTTTTTAATGCTTTGGCTAAACTGTCGAGTTGACTAAAATGGTAACGATAAGCCTCAACAAAAGTGAATGAATAATGATCGGTAAAGGTACCCTTTATATTGTTTCTGCACCGAGTGGTGCGGGTAAGTCTAGCCTCATCTCTGCTATGTTAGAAAGAAACCCTAACTACGCAATGAAGGTCTCTATTTCACACACCACACGTGAAAAACGTCCTGGAGAAGAAGATGGCATTCATTATCACTTTGTTGAAAAACAACACTTTGTTGAATTAATGGAACAAGGTGTATTTCTAGAGCATGCTGAAGTGTTTGGTAATTATTACGGCACTTCTCGTGTGTGGATCGAAGAAAACCTAAATAAAGGTATCGATATTTTCTTAGATATCGATTGGCAAGGCGCACGTCAAATTCGCACTCAAATGCCACACGCCAAAGGTATCTTTATTTTACCGCCATCTAATGGTGAGTTAGAGCGACGTTTAAATACTCGTGGACAAGATAGCGAAGAAGTGATCGCTGGTCGCATGAGCAAGGCAAAATCTGAAATTTCTCATTATGATGAATATGATTATCTGATCATCAATGATGACTTTGATGCTGCATTAATGGACTTTAAAGCTATTATTCGTGCAGAGCGTCTAAAACAAGACAAACAAGCGGTTAAATATAACGGCATGTTAAAAGCGTTGTTGGCAGAGTAATTTCCTGCACACGCGCGAACAAAGTAAATTTCTCAACGGGAATGTTATTGCTAGAAACTGTTACAGTAAGGCTGTATAATTTCCCGTCATTCTAAATAAAATTCACTAATTGGAGTCAACCATGGCACGCGTAACTGTCCAAGACGCTGTTGAAAAAGTCGGTAACCGTTTCGACCTAGTCCTAATTGCGGCTCGCCGCGCTCGTCAAATGCAAACTGGCAACAAAGATGCATTGGTTCCTGAAGAAAATGATAAGACTACTGTTATCGCACTACGTGAAATCGAAGAAGGCTTGATCACTAAAGAAGTACTCGACGCACGTGAGCGCCAAGAACAACAAGAGCAAGACGCGGCAGAATTAGCAGCAGTAAGCAGCATCGTTCACCACCGTTAATCTCTCTATTCTGGGCGTATAACAATTGTACTTATTTGAAAGTTTAAAGGCCGTTGCCCAAGAATATTTACCAGAGTCTCAAATCGAGACTCTGCGTGAAGCCTTTTTGGTCGCAAAAGAGGCTCATGAAGGTCAAAGTCGTTCAAGCGGCGAACCTTACATCATTCATCCAGTTGCGGTAGCCCGTATTCTGGCGGAAATGCACCTTGATAACGAAACCTTAATGGCGGCGTTATTACATGATGTAATAGAAGATACCGAGGTCACTAAAGAAGAGCTTGCTGCTCAATTTGGTGAAACGGTGGCTGAATTAGTCGATGGTGTCTCTAAACTCGATAAACTCAAATTCCGCGATCGTAAAGAAGCTCAAGCTGAAAACTTCCGTAAAATGATCTTAGCCATGGTGCAAGACATTCGCGTGATCTTAATTAAGCTGGCTGACCGCACCCACAATATGCGCACTCTTGGCGCATTACGCCCAGATAAACGTCGCCGTATCGCACGTGAAACGGTTGAGATTTTTTCCCCCCTTGCCCACCGTTTAGGTATCCACAATATAAAAACTGAACTTGAAGAACTCGGTTTTGAAGCTTTGTACCCTAATCGCTATCGCGTCTTGAAAGAAGTCGTCAAAGCAGCACGTGGCAATCGAAAAGAAATGATCCAACGAATTCACAGTGAACTTGAAGGCCGCTTACAAGAAGCAGGTTTACAAGTTCGTGTACTCGGACGAGAAAAAAACCTTTACTCTATCTACAATAAAATGCGAACTAAAGAGCAGCGTTTCCATACCATTATGGATATCTATGCTTTCCGTGTGATTGTTGATACCGCAGACACTTGCTACCGAGTATTAGGTCAAGTACATAACCTGTATAAGCCACGCCCAGGCCGTATGAAAGACTACATTGCGGTACCTAAGGCCAATGGCTATCAATCTTTACATACTTCAATGGTAGGCCCACACGGGGTGCCGGTTGAAGTACAGATCCGTACCGAAGATATGGATCAAATGGCTGATAAAGGTGTCGCTGCACACTGGTCTTATAAAGCCAATGGCGATAGCTCCGGCACCACTGCGCAAATTAAAGCACAGCGTTGGATGCAGAGCCTACTCGAATTACAACAAAGTGCGGGTAACTCGTTTGAGTTTATCGAGCACGTTAAGTCCGATTTATTCCCTGATGAGATTTTTGTCTTTACACCAAAAGGTCGCATCATTGAATTACCGGCAGGCGCAACCGCAGTTGACTTTGCCTATGCCGTACACACGGATGTCGGCAACACCTGTGTTGGTGCTCGTGTTGATCGTAATCCATACCCACTTAGCAAAGCTCTGAAGAATGGCCAAACCATTGAGATCATCAGTGCACCTGGGGCTCGCCCTAATGCCGCATGGCTCAACTATGTAGTAACTTCTCGCGCTCGTACTAAGATACGCCAAGTATTGAAGACCATGCGTCGTGATGAATCGGTGGCATTAGGTCGTCGCTTGCTCAACCACGCACTAGGCGATCTGTCTATCAGCGACATTAGTGAAGGCAACATTAAACATGTACTTTCCGATCTTAAACTGAAAACACTCGATGAGTTACTGGCAGCCATTGGTTTAGGTGAGCTTATGAGTATCGTGATTGCACGTCGACTACTCGGCGATGCTGACGAACTGACCGAAATGCCAGTACCTGAAGATGAAGCGAACGCTTCTAGCAACTCGAAGAAAAAGAAACTACCTATTCGTGGCGCAGAAGGTATTTTGCTCACTTATGCGAAATGCTGTCATCCAATTCCAGATGATCACATTATTGCGCATGTTTCACCGGGTCGTGGCCTAGTCATCCACCGTGAAACCTGTCCGAATGTTCGTGGCTATCAAAAAGAGCCTGAGCGTTATATGGCGGTTGAGTGGTCAAAAGATTTTGAACAAGAATTCATTACTGAGTTAAAAGTCGACATGCAGAACCGTCAGGGTGCACTAGCTGATTTAACGAATGTAGTCTCTTCTACTGGTTCAAACATTCATGGCATTGCGACAGAAGAACGTGATGGTCGCTTGTATACCATCACGCTATTATTGACGACCAAAGATCGAGTGCATCTTGCTGAAATTATGAGACGTATCCGTGTAATGCCACATGCATTAAAAGTACGTCGAGCGCGTAACTAGAGAGTTCGTTTCTCGAAAAAGCTTAATTTTTCGAGAAACGTATATACCCAAGTGACTTCATATTTTACATATTAGTACTTTCAAAAATCTTATCCGCGGAAGCGGTGACAAAGCCTTGATACAACTCTCCATCTTCTTGCTCAAATCGCTTAGCAAATTCATAAAATCCACCAGGGATCTCCAACTCACCATCGATAAATTCTACTTTTACCTTATCCGCTAAAGTAGAAGATTGCTGTAAACCAACCTCTTGACTGCCTTTAATATCCCCACCAGCATGATTCATTTCAAAGTGATGCCACACTAAGAAGTCATTCACTTGTTCAAGATCTAGAAAACCCGCTAGATGATTGACGCTCACAGTAAAATGATTCGCCCCAAAGCCATGTGCAGCAACCCAAGCTGCATATTCACTTTCTTGCGCTAGAGTTTGATAATCTTCTTTGCTGACACGCCAAGGCCGTCCTTGAGATAAGAACCGCACATCATCACTATATTGGCTTGGTAAATCATGAAGCAGCTTATTAACGATTTGGTTAAGCGTGTCAGAACATTGATCTAAGCATAATTCGCTAATAAATACTTTGGGAAATAATGGATCAGGATGTTGATAGTGTTGGGCGTACAACTTTTTCGCTTCAAAGTGGTACTCTCCGGCTGGTTGATAGCCAAGCTGTACAAAATGCTTAGCCAGTTGAGCTAATCCTAATTTACTGCCTGAAAAGGTTCGTAACGCAATATGGTCGTTGATTAATTTGTCGCTTTTTTGACTCAATAGTTTTTGAACTTTTGATGCCGAAGGACACAAACGTTTGACGTAATCTTGCCAAAGTTGTTCAAATAATTTTTCAACCGTTACCATGGCTTCCTCTCCAATAATCATGATTCAATTAACTATAGTTCAAGTTCTATACCCAAGTGACTATTATTTAAGGTATTAATAACTTTCTAAAAACTCACAAACCCCAGCGTTTTTATTGAGCTAATACTCTTAAGCTATCGCCAGTTTCCACTAATAATTGCTCTGCAACATCTGGTGCAAGATAAATCGTATTGCGTTCAGAATCGTAAGCAGCTTTTGCCAACGTCGCTCTAAATTCTTGTAGCTTCGTATTGGCAATAAGGTATTGCTGTGAAGAAGAATGAGTACGCACTTCCACTTTAGTTAGCAGCGATTGCTGTATCGAGTGAATACGCTCACGATCGCATTCAACCGTTGGTCCTGCGTCAAAAATATCGACATAACCACGGCAAGAAAACCCTTCTCGTTCCAGCAACTTTAATGCCGGAGCAGTTTGTTGATGAACCTTACCAATCACTGCTTGTGCTTCAGGACTAAGCAAATTGACATAAATCGGCAGCTTAGGCATTAAATCAGCGATAAACCCTTTACTACCAATACCGGTTAAGTAATCGGCCAATGTGAAATCAATCGAGAAAAAATGTTGCTTAAGCCATTGCCAAAATGGTGAGTTGCCTTGTGCATCACTAACACCACGCATTTCAGCAATAATAGTGTCAGAAAAACGTTCCGGAAATTGTGCCAACATTAAAAAACGACACTTAGATAATAATCGACCATTAAGGCCTTGGCGGTATTCTGGCCGTAAAAATAAAGTGCATAACTCGCTGCTGCCAGTGTAGTTATTACCAAGCGTCAGTACTTGTACTTCATTACGTACTTTCAGCCGATTTGAACTGTGGACGACTTTACTGATGTGATAACTATAAGCTGGCACATCCCAACCAATCGATGCTTCAATGCCAGTTGTACCAATAATTTCGTTGGTTTCACTATCGACCGCCACCATAAGATAACTTTCATCCTGACGTATAAATTGGCCGTCTTGTGATGATTTTAAAAAGCTTTGTTGTGAATTTTCAATACGGCGAGTCAGAATCTCTTGGTTAAGCGGTAAAGAAGTAAAACCATGACCGGACTCTTCAGCGCAACGATACAGCGCATCATAATCAGACAATTGAATCGGTCGAACGATGATCATATTGCCTCCTTCCTTTTCTTAAGGACACTGTTGTTAAGGGCAATAGCCTTAAAATATACCCAAGAACTTTAAGATGCAGAGTCCACTTGGGATAGAGTCTCCATAAATCATAGGGCAACCTGAGCTGCCCTAGTATTTGAATGGTAGAAAAAGATTAAACAAGTGAGGCGATGGCTTGATCGAGTTTCTCCAAACCTTGAGCGATTTCTTTTTGGGTTATCACTAAAGACGGCGTAAAACGCACTACGTTAGCGCCTGCTACTAATAGTAATAAGCCATGTTGACCTGCCGCGACTAAAATATCGCGCGCCCGCCCTTTCCACTCATCATTAAGTTCGGCACCAATCAGTAACCCTTTACCACGAATGTCTGCAAATAAGCCGTACTTATCGTTTAATCCAGATAAGCCTTGCTTGAGCCATTGCTCACGCTCAGCTACACCTTGTAGCACTGAGGGTTGACTAATGTGATTGACTACCGCTTCAGCGACCGCACATGCTAATGGGTTACCGCCATAGGTTGAGCCATGTACACCAGGTTTCATATGCTGCGCTAGTTCGGTTGTGGTAAGCATCGCACCAATTGGGAAACCACCACCAAGAGATTTTGCAGTAGATAGAATATCTGGCGTCACGCCAAGCTCTTGATAAGCATAAAAATGTCCAGTTCTGCCGTTACCCGTTTGCACTTCGTCAAAGATCAATAACGCATGGTGTTGATCACAAAGATCTCTCACCGCTTGTACAAATTCAGGATCTGGAGAAACGACACCACCCTCACCTTGCAAAGGCTCCATCATCACTGCACAGGTTTTATCAGATAAGTGCGCTTTTAATGCTTCAAGATCGTTATAAGGAATATGGGTAATACCGCCTGGTTTAGGGCCAAAACCATCGGAATAGGCAGGTTGACCACCAACGGTAACAGTGAAGAAGGTACGTCCATGAAAACCTTGGGTAAAGGCGATAATTTCACTTTTTTCTTCACCATGGGTTTCTTTTGCCCAGCGGCGAGCTAATTTCAGTGCTGCTTCATTTGCTTCTGCGCCAGAGTTGGCAAAAAATACTTTTTCAGCGAAACTAATTTCCGTCAGTTTCTTAGCTAAACGTAATGCCGGTTCATTAGTCATTACATTGCTCAAGTGCCAAATTTTATTGGCTTGCTCCATCAATGCTTCAACCATCACAGGGTGACAGTGACCAAGACAGCTCACCGCAATACCACCTGCGAAATCAATATACTCCTTACCTTGTTGATCCCAAACAACAGAACCTTGTCCGCGTACTGGAATCATTTCCATCGGGTTGTAACAAGGTACCATGACATCTTCAAACCAACTTCTTTGCACTTGCGTATCGACTGACATCCCTAATCCTCTTCGTTTATTCACCGACTACTAATTTAGCTAAGTAGATGAAACGCATCAATGACTTTTTATTTATTTTTTATAAATATTTATTCAAAAAAAAACAATAGGCCTGATAAAAGAAATTCAAGCATTCATGTTTATTCTTAGAGGATAGTGGAATTATAGAATAGGATAAAATCTAAATCGCAAGGTTGTGGAACAATTAACGTTTTTGTAACTTTTAGGCAGGATTTATCGCTGAAGAAAATTAGCTAAGATTTGATGACCACATTCGGTCTTGATCGACTCGGGGTGAAACTGCACAGCCTCTATCGGCAAGGTTTTATGCTGGTAACCCATAATTTCATCGAACTCACCGTTGGTCAATGTGGTCCATGCCGTTAATTCGAAACACTCAGGTAAGCTGCCCGTTTCAACGACTAAAGAATGATAACGAGTCACCGTTAAAGGATTAGGTAAACCACGAAATACACTTTGCCCGGTATGAACAACCGGCGATGTTTTGCCATGCATCACTTGCCTTGCTCTTACTACCTCACCTCCAAACACTTGTGCGATCGCTTGATGGCCTAAACAAACTCCTAATATTGGTAACTTGCCCGCAAAGTGCTCTATGGCTTGTAGAGAGATCCCCGCTTCATTTGGGGTACATGGCCCTGGAGATATCACTAAGTGGCTAGGATTAAGCGCTTCGATACCGGCGATATCAATTTCATCATTACGTATTACTTGCACTTTGGCCCCTAACTCACAAAAGTATTGGTAGAGGTTGTAAGTGAAGGAATCGTAATTATCAATAATCAGCAGCATTTTAAGTTCTTAATACCAAATCAGAAGTGGCTATTCTGCAATAGCGACAAATAAAGGCAAGCTTCTCACACGATAAAGTGAATAAATTTTCCCATTACAAGATGATTTCGTTCATAAAAACACCATCATTTTTATTCAAACACGTGTTTGACTCCACATTATTTTCATCTCTAAACCAACACTTAGTGATAAATATGTTAATAATACGTAATTAATTATATCCAGAGTAATTAAAGCTGCAGTGAGGCGAATAAGCATCGTCAACCAAACTGCCACTTAAAATACAACGGATATATACTAGTCTAAATAAGTAAGTGGTCTAAATACCCTCAGTAAGGAAGGCTTCAATGAGCAACTGGCAATCTATTTTACAACACCAAAATCTTGTTCAATTTATTGAAAGCACTTGTGTAAGTGCCCCAGAAAAACAAGCTTACCAGTGCTTAGGAAAAGGCCATAGTTATGCTGAAATTGAACAACTTTCTACGTACTTTGCTCAGTGGATACAACACGAAAGTGACTTACAACCGGGCGATCGAATTGCAATCCAACTACCCAACTTAACTCAATATCCAATCGTCGCTTATGGTGCACTTAAAGCGGGTTTAATCATCGTCAATACGAACCCTCTATATACACCAAGAGAAATGCATCATCAATTCAATGACTCTGGTGCTAAAGCTTTAATTATTCTCGAAGATCTACTACCAAAATATGAAGCTATCAAAGATAAAATTGGCATTGAACAAGTCATTGTCACCAGAGCAGCCGATTTATTAAAAGTTACCGAACCCACTCACCAATACTTCGACTTAATGTCACTACTTGAGCAAGGAAAGTCACTACCTGAGCAACTGCCGATTCAAGCTAAACCCGATGATATTGCGGTATTACAATATACAGGGGGCACAACCGGAGTCGCAAAAGGTGCCAGCCTTACCCACGCAAATATACTGACCAATGCATCTCAAATGGCACAGCGACTGGAGCAACTCCCTCCATTAGACGGTGGAAGCTTTATTTGTCCGCTGCCTCTTTACCATATTTATGCATTCACCGTTAATATGGTCGCACTATTTGGTTTAGGCGTAACCAATACTTTAATTCCAAACCCAAGAGACATTGCAGGCTTTGTTGAAACACTGAAATCGACACCATTTATTGGAATGTCAGGCATCAACACCCTCTTTGTTGGTTTATGCCAACATCCTGAATTTAAAGATTTAGATTTTTCAAACTTTAAACTAACAATATCTGGTGGCTCAGCATTAAATAGCTCAACCTTTAATTTATGGAAAAAGGTTACTGGTTGTACCATCACCGAAGGTTGGGGATTGTCTGAAACCTCTCCTGTTCTCACTTTAAATGAGTTTGGTCAGCAGCAACCTGGTAGCGTAGGCACTCCTCTTGGTGACACCGATATACAAGTGTGGAATGAAGACAATCAACCATTACCACAAGGTGAAGTGGGTGAATTAGTTATTAAAGGCCCACAAGTAATGAAAGGTTATTGGAACCGCCCTGAAGATACCGAAAAGAGCATTATTAATGGTTACTTTCTAACTGGAGATGTTGGGCTTATTCTGCCAAACGGTGCCATTCAAATCGTCGATAGAATGAAAGATATGATCATAGTATCGGGGTTTAATGTTTACCCAAATGAAATTGAAGAAGTCTTATGCCAGCACCCAGAAATAATTGAAGCAGCCGTTGTTGGAGAGGAAGATGAAAAAACCGGAGAAAAAGTGGTTGCTCACCTAGTCACGACACTAGACAGTGAACTCACAGAAAAAGATATTGAGACTTATTGTCGCGAAAACTTAGCGGCCTATAAGGTTCCACGCAAAATTTTATTCCTTAAAGAGTTACCAAAATCAACCGTCGGTAAAGTACTGCGTCGAGAATTACGTACGGCATAGTAAAAGCAAAAATCGATAAAAACAAAAAACCGCTGAAAGTATCATTTCAGCGGTTATTTATTGATATACCTATATCTGAGGTGCTGTTTAACCGCGAGGCACAAAACCTACCGCTTGATAAGCTTTGGCTAAAGTCACAGCAGCTTTTGCTGAGGCTTTTTCTGCGCCGACTTTCATCACTTCATTCATGTAAGCACGATCTTCGCGAATGCGTTTATATTCAGATTGAATCGGCTCAAGCATAGCAACAACTGCTTCACCTACATCTTTCTTAAATGGACCATACATCTCAACGCCGGCATATTGCGCTTCAATTTCTTGATAGGTTTTACCCGTTGCAGCCGAATACAGCCCCATCAAGTTTGAAATACCTGCTTTGCTTTCTACATCATGTGCAATACGTGGTGGTGTTTCTGCATCCGTTTGCGCTTTATTGATCTTCTTCAGAATCGACTTGGGATCTTCTAAAATGGTAATAACATTTTTACGGTTATCATCCGATTTAGACATTTTCTTCGTCGCATCTTGCAAGCTCATTACGCGAGCATTTACTTGTGGAATGTATGGCTCTGGAATTTGGAAAATTGGATTTTCAGGACTATACACATTATTAAAGCGAGTCGCGATATCACGGGCTAGCTCTAGATGCTGCTTCTGATCATTACCAACAGGGACTTGGTGAGCACCATACAACAAAATATCCGCCGCCATTAATACTGGGTACGCAAAAAGCCCAGCATTGACATCATTGGCGTAACGCTGTGATTTATCCTTGAACTGAGTCATACGATTCAATTCGCCCATTTGGGTATAACAGTTAAGAAGCCAACCTAGTTGAGCATGTTCCGGTACATGTGACTGGACAAATAACGTGCTCTTCTTAGGATCAACACCAACCGCAAGACATACTGCTAATGCATCTAATGTCGCTTCATACAGAGCTTTAGGATCTTGACGAACCGTAATTGCATGAAGATCAACAACGCAGTATTGGCAATCATAGTCATCTTGCATTTGTTGCCATTGACGTAGAGCACCCAAGTAGTTACCAATACTTAGTTCACCAGATGGTTGAACACCACTTAATACTATGGGTTTGCTCATGTTTCTTTTCCCTTACTGTCGCCCCAATTAATACTCATTATCGAATATTGGGCTGAAATTAAAAATAATAATGCCTGCTCTCACATCCTCTGGAATGTGAGATAAACAGGCATTTCAGTTTACTGATCTAAGTCGGTTTGACTAGCGTTTTATCAAGTTAATTGATCGAATCATCGCAATTATTGAGAAACACTAAGCACATCTAGTAGTTCCGCAATATTGTCGGCAACATACTCTGGCGCAGAATCAGAAATCGGCTCACCGTGATTGTAGCCATAGGTCAGAGCAAAACTATGACAGCCGGCATTTTTCGCGGCTAATACATCATTTTTTGAATCACCAACCATCAACATTTGTTGAGCGCTCACTTGATGCTTATCTAGTAACCAATTGAGTGCCATAGGATCGGGCTTTTTATTGGGGAAATCATCACCGCCAATCACATCAACAAATAAATCGGCAATGCCATGCTGTTGCAAGATATCAGGAACAAAAGCGGAAGGCTTATTCGTGACAATTGCCATTTTGTAGCCCGCTTGATGTAAGGCTTTCAATGTCGACGTCACATTAGAATATAAATGACTTAATTGATGGCCACCTTGGTGATAATACTCATCAAAACGTACACGCGCTTGCTTCAACAGATCTAAATCTAAGGACTCATCAACCTTAATGTTTTGACTTAATGCACGACCAATTAGTATGTCTGCACCATTACCGACCCAATCTCGAACTTGTTCTTCCGTTACCGATGGAAAATCTAAGCTTTGTACTGCTTGATCGGCTGCAACCGCCAGATCAGGTACGCTATCAAGTAACGTTCCATCTAAATCAAATGCGATTAATTGAATATCTTGTAGGGTCATCACAGTTTCCATTTACAACAAACTTCCATTCAGAAACAAAAAAGAGGCTTGAGTGTATCTCAAGCCTCTTTTGATATCGACCACTAGTTACCTAAGGGCATTTATACCCAAAGTAATTGGAGTTACAGTGAGGCAACAAGTGAAAGAGGCCTCAGAGCATAGCTAGTCTATGTGATTGGGGCGAATGAACGCCGTTAACAAAGCTGTAGCTTCAAGTACAAAGGGTATAGAGTTTATTTTGCTTTCGCTAACTCTTCGCGCATTTGGTCAATTACTTGCTTGTAGTCTGGTTGATTAAAAATAGCTGAACCTGCCACGAACATATCTGCACCCGCTTCAGCAATTTCTCGGATATTATCCACTTTCACACCACCATCAATTTCAAGACGAATATTACGACCACTCGCATCAATACGCTTACGGACTTCACGTAGTTTATCTAAGGTAGACGGAATGAAAGATTGACCACCAAAACCTGGGTTCACTGACATCAACAAAATCATATCAACTTTATCCATGATGTAGTCTAGATGATGAAGTGGCGTCGCTGGGTTAAAGACAACACCTGCCTGGCAACCGTGTTCTTTAATTAATTGCAAAGTACGATCAACGTGCTCAGAAGCTTCAATATGAAAAGTAATCATTGACGCACCCGCTTTAGCAAACTCAGGCACAATACTATCGACGGGTTTCACCATTAAGTGAACATCAATAGGCGCAGTTATTCCGTAGTCACGCAACGCTTTACAGATTGGCGCACCAAAAGTCAGGTTAGGCACATAGTGATTGTCCATCACATCAAAGTGAACAACATCAGCACCCGCGGCCAATACTCTTTCGACGTCTTCGCCTAAACGAGCAAAATCAGCAGAGAGGATGGATGGTGCGATCAGAAAGTCTTTCATGGCTAACTCCGAGTATGGCCTAAATCAATGGGATGAAATTGGCGCAAGTTTACCCAAGCAAACGTTTATATACAAGATAAGTGGGGAGTTACGAGTCAGTAGTCACGATATTTATTTCGGTTCTCGTTGCTAGAGCGCTTCGCTTCTCGTATTACGAAAAAGATTCAAGCCGAGAAACGAGAAACGAGAAACGAGAAACAAAATTTATTCCTTCGCTTCAAACAACGCTAATAATTCATCAACCTTGTTACGGCCAGCGCCATTGCGGCTGATAGTGCGCTTTACTTTAACCACATTCAACTGAGCTCCCTTATATAGGCGGCGAGTTAATGCGGTGTCGTGATTGGAAATCAATACTGGGATATCGCGTTGTACTGCGGTGTGTTCTGCAATACTTGCCAATTTTGCTTGGTCGTCTAATGAAAAGCCATTACCCGCGTAAGAAGTAAAGTTACTTGCTTGGGCTAAAGGGGCATAAGGAGGATCGCAATACACAACACAACCTTTGCGCGCTCGAGCAAAAGTCTGTGGGTAACCTTCACAAACAAACGTTGCTTTTTTTGCTTTTTCAGCAAAATTCAACATTTCATTTTCTGGAAAGTAGGGTTTTTTATAAGAACCAAAAGGCACATTGAAACCACCTTTTTTGTTATAACGACATAAGCCATTAAAACCAAATCGATTCATATATAGAAAAGCAAGGGAACGGAAAAAAGTATCTTGACTCTGGTTGAAGTCAGCGCGTACGCCTAGGTAAATTTCTTTACGGTTATATTCAGGTGTGAAAAAGCGCTGCGCCTCTTGAATAAACAAGTCCGGTTGCTGTTTTAATAAGTTATACAGATTAATTAAGTCTGGATTGATATCGGCCAATAGATATTGGTCATAGTCGGTATTCAAAAATACCGAACCTGCTCCGACGAAAGGTTCAACTAGCTTTCTACCTTCTGGTAGGTGACGTTGAATATCTTCAACTAAACCGTATTTACCGCCTGCCCATTTGAGGAAAGCTCGCTGCTTCTTCATTTATTTTACTACTCACCGACCACAAGTGTTTTCACCAACCCATCGAAATTGTTGATGGGCTGGGGAATGTAACATATTTCCGCGCTAGGGTCTGCGCTATTTCACCCGTTCAATTTCTTGATGAACTTGAGCTATCGATTTCGGCCATGGTTGTTCTTTTTGTAGCGCTAATGATAGTTCTTGGGCTGCTTCTCGAGTTTCCTTGATGCTAGCAAAATCTTGGTAAGTCACAATATACCAAGGTTGCTGATTGCGTAACGTACGGTAAACTCGAACTTGCCCATCTAAACCATACATCTTAATGAAGCTAACCGCTTCGTCTTGTTTGGTTACTGCCGCTAATTGCAACGTATATCGTTCTGCTGGTAACGCTAATAACGCCTCATCGGCTAACGTAAGCTGATCGCCTTTCAATGAGCTGTTCGTCTTTTGAACCGATGAAGCTTGAGCGGATATCACCTCATCATTGGAAACTTTGGCATCTTTCGGTGAATCGCCATCAAGTAATGCATCGACAACCTTGGAAGGAACCACAACACGCTTTTGTTCAGAATCAGACTCATCTCCTACCGTTAACGTTTTATCGGTTACCGCCTGCGGTAGAGTGTCGTCTTCTTGAGTTTGATCGGCATCTAATGTCGATTGCGTACCTGATGTTGTATCACTTGCTGAACTAACTTGATTCGGTAGCGTATCTTGCTTAGCTTCATCTTGCCCAATGATATCGGTTTCCGTTTGCTGATCTTGAACTCGAGCCTGATAGCTAGTCCACCAAGACCAACCACCTAATGCCAATAAAATAATAATTAAAGCAATCAATGATCGCTTAACCCAACATACTACTGGCTTTTTATGCGAGTCAGATAATGCTAATAAATTAGCAGGGTAATTCACTACAGACTGTGCCGCACGATGAATGGCTTGTTTTTTCTTGTCAGAGTCAATGTGGGATACTGGAATGACTAATTGCTCGATAAAATCCGTCGCTTCGCTATCAGTTAACGGTAAGATGGTTATATGCTTAAATTCTGGTTTCGGATCGGTATTTAATGATGATTCATCAATCTCATTAGGCTTTGCAAACAGAATAACGCTGATTTGCCATAATGGGTTTTGTTGCGCGGCTAATACTAGTTGTGCGAGTTCATCAAGTAAGTGTTCCGCCAACAAGTTTGCGTCATCAACGATAATCGTTGCTTTGCACTCTTGATCTTTACGAAATACCGACAAACTCTCAAGTAACGTTTCTTCGCCAGTACAAAAACTATCAGACAATAGCTGACCAAGTAATACACTACGTTGTTGCTCCGCCGTTTGAGTCGATAAGCAAATTAGAAAAGATAATGTCTGAATTTTTTTATCGGTATTAAGGAAGCGTTGCGCAAGCCACGATTTACCAGAACCTTTCTCTCCTTCAACGTATATTACGTTAGAATCAAGGCGAGTAAACATTTGCAAACCATCAAGAATATCGGTTTGCGATTCCAATTGCACCATGTGTGCACCATCATGAGTCATGCTCATTACTAGCCTCTTAAATACGTCAAAATAGGAATGCTCTATAAATAGCATGCTATCAACTAAAAAATGTTAAAAAAACACAATAAGTTAATAGTTTATGAAAAAACTACCCAACTGCCATGATTAATATCATTTTCAGTATTATAAACAGGAAAATCAACGTAATAGAGATTCTACCACGTTGATTTTTACACTATTTGCCATCTAAAATGCGGTGTTATATATCACTTAAATATAACGTTATCGACAAGCTTCTATCGCTTGTCTGATGATTGTCTCATCGGTATTTCCTAACACTTCAGATGAGCCTATTCCAGTAGGTAAAATTAAACGCAATTGACCAGCCAAAACCTTCTTATCTCGCATCATATGTTTAATAAAATGCTCATAAGTCATCGTCTCTGGTGTGTGTATAGGAAGCTTAGCTTCGACCAAAATACTCTGAATTCGTTCAACTTGTTCTGAACTGATTAGGCCTCGAAGCAAAGAAGTATGAGCTGCCATCATAGTACCAGCAGCAACCGCTTCGCCGTGCAACCAGTTTCCATAACCCATTTCAGCTTCAATCGCGTGACCATAAGTGTGGCCTAGGTTAAGCAAAGCACGAACACCAGATTCTTTTTCATCAGCTGCAACCACATCCGCTTTAATTTGACAACAACGTGCAATCGCATAGCACAAAGCTTGATTATCCAATGCAACTAACTTTGTCATATTCTGTTCAAGCCAAGTGAAGAAATCACCATCAATGATGATGCCGTATTTAATGACCTCGGCCATTCCAGCAGCAAACTCACGTTCAGGTAAGCTATCCAAACAATCGGTATCAATAATCACTGATTTAGGCTGATAAAAAGCCCCAATCATATTTTTACCAAGCGGATGATTAACTGCGGTTTTCCCCCCAACAGATGAATCAACCTGTGATAGCAAAGTGGTTGGGACTTGGATAAAGTCAACACCACGCTGATAACAAGCAGCGGCAAAGCCAACTAAATCACCAATCACACCACCACCAAGTGCCACTAATACCACATCACGGCTGTAGTTACCCTCAAGCAGAAAACTCATAATGCTATTGAAGGTTTCCAACGATTTATATTGCTCACCATCTGGCAGAGTTAACAAATCAACTTGGCATTGCAGGCTCGTCAATGTTTGAATTAAACGATCAGCGTACAGAGGAGCAACCGTATCATTAGTGACCACGACCACTTTTTGATTGGCTTTTAAATGAGAGAAAAGCGCTGGATTCGTTAACAATCCAGCGCCAATAGAGATAGGATAGCTTCGCTCAGCAAGATCCACATTTATCCGTTCCATGGTTTGGGTCTCCCAAGCTATCGGCTAGTTTTCTTCTAGCATTTTTACAATAAGGTTAGCCACTACTTTGGCACTTTGATCATCAGTGCGCACAGTATAATCGGCGATTTCTTCATACAGAGGATTGCGTTCAGCAGCCAATGCTTCTAATACTTCACGCGGTTCACCCGTTTGTAATAAAGGGCGTTTTTTATCGCGATTGGTACGGGCAAGTTGCTTTTCAATTGTCGTTTCAAGGTAAACCACAATGCCTCGTGCAGATAAATAATTACGATTATCTTTGCTCTTAATTGAGCCGCCACCTGTTGCCAGTACGATACCTTGCTCTTGAGTTAAGTCATCGATGACAGCTTCTTCGCGAACGCGGAAACCTTCTTCACCTTCAACATCAAATACCCAACTGATATCTGCACCAGTTCTTTGTTCAATAACCGTATCAGAATCTAAGAACTCCATGTGCAGCTGTTGAGCTAGATGTCTACCAATTGTACTTTTGCCGGCACCCATTGGGCCAACAAGAAAAATATTGCGTTTTTCGGCCATGTTTAGCAGTAATTCAACGTTAATTTAATGAAATTGCCATCCGATATTCTATTATGAAGTTTGCTTTATGCGTGCAAAAGCCTCATTAGATATCATTGTGGCACCTAATTCCTCACAGATAATTCGTGATCAGACCCGAAATTATCTAAGTATGGTGCCACTAATGCAACTTTAATTTTGCTTACAACGCATTTATCTTGATTCTTTAATGAACCAAATCGCTTGCAAAGCACCGACCTCACTACTGTAAGACTACTTTTGGTGTCACGAAAATCAATAACTCACTTTTGCCATAATTTTCATAACTACGGCGGAATAGCGCTCCTAAGTATGGGATGTCACCCAATAATGGCACTTTATCGACACTAGTTTGTACAGAATGTTGGTAAATACCACCAAGTACTACTGTTTCTCCATTATCAACCAATACCTGAGTTCCGATGCGTTGGGTATCAATTGCCACCGCTTCACCATCACCGGTTTTCACCACTGATCCAGGTCGGTCTTGCGTCACACTTAAATCAAGTACTAAGCGATTATCCGGTGTAATTTGTGGTGTTACTTTTAAGCTTAATACCGCTTTTTTAAAGCTTACAGACGTCGCCCCACTTGATGATGCCTCTAAATAAGGAATCTCGGTACCTTGCTCAATGTAAGCTGGCTGTTTATTAGTGGTAATCAAACGAGGGCTCGAAATGATTTCGGCTTTTGATTCAGCTTGTAGCGCAGATAACTCTAAATCCAACAAAGTATCAGAGCCTAATTTGGCGACCTGAAAAGCAATACTAGATGCATTTGAGCTTGTCGCAGCTAAATTGACATTAAGAAAGTCTTCTATTCCTACTTTGTTATCGCCACCAGCAAAATCGATACCACTTCCGCCATCAGAAATACCAATTTGGCCAACATTACTTTCTATCGAGCCACCAGCAGAAAAAGAGCCATTGGTTTCTGCAATCCCCCAACGAACCCCTAGATCTTGCATATTACCTTCGTTGACCGTAACGATACGCGCTTCAATTTGAACTTGCTTAACTGGAATATCTAATGATTCAACAATACCTTTGATGATATCGATATTATTTGGTAGATCGCGAATAAGTAATGAATTGGTTCGCTCATCGACGGTGATATTACCGCGACTTGATAACATACTAAGCTCACCCTCACCACCAATTAACCCAGCGATATCCGAAGCTTTAGCAAAATTAACTTGAATCAATTCCGAGCTTAAATCTCCAAGCTCTTCCTCCATACGGGCTTGCTCTAAACGTTGTTTTTGTTGTGCATCTAACTCAGCTTTTGGTGCGACTAAAACAACGTTGCCTTCAACCCTTTTATCTAAGCCTTTCACTTGCAGGATAATATCCAGGACTTGCTGCCAAGGCACACCATCTAGACGCAGCGTTAAGTTACCTGTCACTGAATCCGAAACTACGAGGTTAAAGCCATTATAATCAGCGATTAACTGTAATACGTTACGCACTGGTATGTCTTGAAAGTTAATGGAGATCACTTTGTTTTCTTTATCTAAAGCCGTTTTTTGTTTAGCTGTTACCGACTTAGATTTAGATTTAACTTCTGTCACGGTAATTTCTAAATTCTTACCTTTCAAACGATAGTCATAGGTAAAATCACCAGAAATCAAAGCTTGCAGACGAGTGCTCGGTTCATCTCGAAATACCTCAACCGTTTTGACTGCCGTAGAGAAATCTTTCACGTCGATCACATACAAGTCATCATCACTAACCTGAGTATGTATTAAGTCAATCGTTAAACCTTGAGGGTTCTTCTTGATATCCACCGCCGAAGCCGAAGAGCCTAGTTTGACGACTATTACCCCTTCTTTCTCTTTATTTAAATGAAAGTCAAGGCCAACAAATTTATTACTCAACCCTTGCTCTGATTGTGTTGCCGAGCTAGAAGTCTTAGAAGAGGTCGTCGCAGCAACGGCGGTTGGCCCTGAAAGAAGGGTACAAGCAATGGTCGACATCAAAGTGAATTGGCGAGTCCAAGCTGTCAGCGTTAATCCTTTATACATAATTTAATACTCAATTATTATCTTCACGTCGTTGTGATTACTTCAGCGCTAACTTAACGTTTCGCTGCTGCCAACACCCCAATCCATCTGGGAGTGTCTCTTTGATCAAAATAAATTTTGGTGTCACTTGAGCCACCTTACCGTTATTCAATCCAACATATTCTCCAGGTTGAACCTTCACTAAAGTGCCTTTCGGAGTTTGTACTAAGCCAGAAATGTCATCTTTGCTTCCCATTACCCCTCTGAGATGTAATTGCTCTAGTGGGTACTGCTCAAGCTGACCCGTCTTACTACGCAATCCCGGTTGCCAGCAATCTTGCTTAGTACGAGGCTGATTGGCCACCGCAATAGCAGGTAAACTAAAA
Organism: Vibrio algivorus; assembly: GCF_002218005.2. Taxonomy (GTDB): domain Bacteria; phylum Pseudomonadota; class Gammaproteobacteria; order Enterobacterales; family Vibrionaceae; genus Vibrio; species Vibrio algivorus. Next base: position 218,120 of record NZ_AP018678.1, on the reverse strand, counting down.
GGTGCTCGTAAACTCGTGCCGCTATATTGCGTCGCTTTAAACGGCTTTTCTGGCTCCAACTGAGCAATTTCTTTGCGCGATTGATTTTCCACTTGAGAAATAAAATTAGGAATCGAATCATTTGATTGCTGACAACCAACCAATACCAACGTAGAAAGCATCATCAAATTTGATTTCATCATTGGCTATCCTCCGGCTTAAACTGGTAGGTATAAGCACGAACACGGAAATGCAACGTGCTACTTTCTTGACTCACTCGTTGCCACTCCACATTGTGCAAGCTGATAATGCGTGGCAATTTGGCAACGGCTTCTGAGAACTGGCCGATGTTGTTATAAGCCCCGGTAAGCTCAATATTGAGCGGTAAACGATATAAAAACTCCTGCACTTGTTTTTCACCCCAATCTACTCGGGTAAAGCTCAAATCATTTTTAATACCAATGTCGTTGACTGAAGACAGCATGCTCGCCAACTCTTTTTGTACAGGTAACTGCTTTAATAAATATTGATAGCGAGTATTCAATTCATCGAGTTGCGCTTGTAGTTGTGGTAGTGCTGCCACTTTGGCCGCTTTAATACGAATTGAGCTTTTTAGCGTGACTTCTTGTTGACGAATCTGTTCAAGCTCATCTTGTTGTGGAGATAGATAAAACCAGGCACCAACAACTTGTAGAACGATCACCAAAGCGCCAATCGCCAATAACTGAGGAAGTAGTGGCCATTCCGGCATATCTTCAAAATCAAGTTCTCGAAAATCGACCATTACTGACCTCCTTGTTTAGCAATAGTCTGTCCATCTTTAGCTTGTTCTGGCGGTTCTTCTTCAAAACGAAATGACAATTTAAAACTTTGAAACTTCTTACCAAAAAGTACCTTCCCTGAAATTATTGAATGCATTTCCACATCGACTAACCACATAGAGTTTTCGAAGTTATCCAGCATAGTCGCCAGACGAGCGGTACTATCACTCACTCCAGCCATTTCTACTTCTCTACCACTCATTTTTATCTTGTCGACATAAACGCCTTCTGGAACTAATTCCGGCATAAGGTTCATAAAATCCGTGGTTTTATTTCGTTCATTTTGTAGCGATTCAACCAACCTTAACCGAGTTAATATCGACTTATGTTTGGCTTCAATTTCTTTTAGATTCACTAACTCTTTATCAAGTTTGGTGATATAAGCTTGCAGTTGTTGATTACGACTCTTTTGCTGATCTTTTAAATGATCGATATATAAGCTGGCAAACCATTGCAGCATCAATGCGGCCAAGATCCCTAGTACCACCATTCCATAGAAGCGCTGCTTATACTGTTGACGCTTCTCCTCTCGCCATGGCAATAGGTTAATATCATGCAACATGCTTTCCTCCTTGCCATTGAATGCCGCGTATGGCTAATCCAGCCGCCACGCTAAAGGTGCATGCTTCTGATTCAATATTATTTTTCACTTTGCCTTGTAACAGCTTTAATGGATCAAGCACCTCAACCGCAAGATCGAGCTTTTCTGATAAATATTCATCAATCGCTGCTAAGGTTGCGCCGCCACCGGTTAACCAAACCCCTTCAATTTTTTGTTGCTGGTTAACCGAGCCATACATACTAAGCTGGCGAGTTAAACGCTCCGCTAATTCGGCAATAAATTCATCTTGCTGATTCAATTCAACACTTGGTGAGTCACTATCGAGATTGAATGCCATCGAGGGCTTGATATTTTGCGTACCAAAAGGAAGGTCTTTGTAATAAGCAGGGCGATTATTTGGAGCAATACATAATGAAGTTTGGCTATGACCGATATCAACTAGCAACCAACTTTGTTTGGTTGGGTCAACTTGAGTCGCCAATTGCCATACACGAAGCAGGCCATGGGCTTGTATGTCCATCACAATGGGCTTGAAGCCGGATTTTTTCACCGCATCCATGCGACTTTCTATCACTTCTTTACGAGTAGCATAAACTTGATACGTCGAAGTCGGTGCTCGTTTTAAAGTATCCGATTCCACTTTGACATAATCCAAGCTTAAATCTTCCACCGGGAAAGGCGATTGCTGACCAAACACTTGGTAAATAGCGAATTCTTTTTCTCGCTCCTCCAACTCACTATCAATATGCAGAACTTTGCTGATCACCGCATTGTCTGGAACGGATAACACAACATTTCTGGCCATCATCGGCAGCTGTTTTTTTAACTCTTTTAGTTTTTTGACAATCTCTTGATGATCAAAGGTATGGTTATCTGAAAAAATAGCCTCCGTTGCTGGCACCTCTTTGTAACTCACCAGTTCAAACAGTTCTCCAGCGGGTTTCATAACCACAGCTTTAATACTATGGTGACCAATATCGATGCCCGTGACGAAAGATTTACCCATATTGCTAGGCTCCAGCTAGAGGAATCACTCCTCAACAAAGGTTGGATGAATAAATAAGCGCACTTAACCATTTAGTAAACCGATAGGCCGATTTACTAAAATTCACATCACTTCAGTTATGGGAGCTAAATCCCTTATTGAAATGAAGGTTCTTTATTGAATTGAAATAAAAGTTAAGAACGCATTTTTTTAGCGATATGCTAATATGTGCACCTACTGTACAGGTGTTTATATCGACACATCCTTACTCAATCAGGGAATATCCGGTGAAGTTCATAAAGCCATTGCTCATTTTTTCATTTGTTTGCATGATTCTTGGAGTGACCACAATTTTTGGGTTCTATTACTACCTAAAACCTCAGCTCCCAGACGTTGCAACTTTGAAAAACGTACAACTGCAAACTCCAATGCAAGTCTATAGCCAAGATGGAAAGCTGATTGCTCAGTTTGGTGAAAAACGACGCATCCCTCTTAAGCTCGATGATATTCCTCTGCAGATGCAAGAAGCCTTCATCGCAACAGAAGATAGCCGCTATTATCAACACTATGGTATTGACCCGATTGGTATCGTGCGTGCCGCTGTCGTGGTGGCAATGTCTGGCTCAGCAAAACAAGGCGCGAGTACAATTACTCAGCAGCTTGCGCGTAACTTCTTCTTGTCGAATGACAAAAAGATCATGCGTAAAATCAAAGAGATTTTCATCGCGATTCATATTGAGCAAATTCTGAATAAACAGGAGATCCTAGAGCTGTATCTCAACAAAATTTATTTGGGATATCGCTCTTATGGTGTAGGTGCAGCTTCTTTAAGTTATTTTGGTAAAGAACCGAAAGATTTGACCCTAGGTGAAATGGCGATTATTGCCGGTCTTCCGAAAGCGCCATCAACCATGAACCCTATCTACTCAATTGATCGTGCGAAAACTCGCCGTCATGTTGTATTGCTTCGTATGCTAGAAGAAAAATACATCACTCAAGAAGAGTTTGATGCTGCCGATGCTGAACCTATTGATGGCAAATATCATGGCGCTCATATTGAAGTGAATGCCCCTTATGTAGCTGAATTAGCACGTAGTTGGGCAGTAAAACGTTACGGTGAAGATGCTTATAGCTCAGGTATGCAGGTTTACACTACGGTAAAATCCAACTTGCAAGAAGCCGCAAACCAAGCTGCGATTGGTAATCTACTTAACTATGACGAACGTCATGGCTACCGCGGCGCTGAGGCAGTGGCTTGGAAACCACAAGATACCGCCTTTACTCAAGAGCAAATGGATAAATACCTAAAAGACAAGCCGACTTTTGGTTTGATCCACCCTGCTCTGGTAACCGGTATTTCTCAACGCTCAGCCACCGTCTACATCAAAAACCGCGGTGAACAAACCATCGAATGGGATGGTTTAAAATGGGCGCGTAAATATTATAACGATAAACGTCAAGGTCCAGCGCCAACTAAAGCAGCTGACATGCTAGAAATCGGTCAGCAAATCTGGGTTCGTCCAATGGGCGTTTTGGAAGATAAACCTACGGCAGAAGAAACGGAAAATGCTTTAGACCAACAAGCAAACGCCGAAGAAGAAGCCGTTGATCCAATGGCTAATTCAACCTGGCAATTAAGCCAAGTTCCTATTGTGAATACTGCTTTTGTCGCATTGAACCCTGATGACGGCGCAGTACTATCATTAGTTGGTGGTTTCAACTTTGTTCACAGTAAGTTTGACCGTGCCACTATGGCGGAGCGTCAAGTAGGTTCGAGTATTAAACCTTTCATTTACTCATCTGCAATAGATAAAGGCTTAACCTTAGCAACCTTAATTAACGATGCCCCAATTAACCAGTGGGATGAAGGTCAAGGTACTGCATGGCGTCCTAAGAACTCACCACCGGTCTATTTAGGCCCAACCATGCTACGCCGTGGTTTAGCTCAATCGAAAAACGTAATGGCAGTACGTACGCTACGCCGTGTTGGCCTAGATAATGTACTAGACTACCTACCTCGCTTTGGTTTCGACCCGGAAAAACTGCCGCACTCAGAAACTATCGCACTGGGCGCTGGTAGCTTAACGCCAATCAAAATGGCACAAGGTATTGCAGTATTCGCCAACGGTGGTTACTACGTAGAACCTTATTATATTGATCACGTTAACAGTCCATACGGTGATTTAATTTTCCGTTCAAACCCTACGAAAGTGTGTGAAAATAACTGTTCACACGAGCCTATCGTAGTGGATGATCAAGGTACTGAAGAACAGCCTAAATACGCTGAAAAAGTGATTTCTCCACAAACCGCATTTCTCGTACGTGAAATGATGTACAGCAATATTTGGGGCGGGGGTGTTTGGAGTAACGGCACTGGCTGGAACGGTACAGGCTGGCGTGGGCAAGTATTAAAACGCCGTGATATCGGAGGTAAAACCGGTACCACCAACGACTCAGTCGATACTTGGTATAATGGCTATGCTCCAGGCATTGTTGCGAGTACTTGGGTAGGCTTTGATGGCGCTAACCGCCCACTAGGTTATACAGCTGCTAACGCAAACTTTGATCGCAAAGAGCAATATAATGGCGGTGAATCGGGTGCAACCACGGCTCAACCAGCTTGGGTTGAGTTTATGAAAGTTGCCTTGAAAGATATACCTGAACAAGAAAAGCAACTACCACCAGGAATTATTCGTGTGCGTATTGACCGTGACAGTGGCCTACTCACCGATAAAAATGATGATTCTTCAATGTGGGAATACTTTGAAGCGGGTACTCAGCCAACGGAGTCAGTAGTAGAAGATCAAGGTACCGATCTCTATTCCGAAGATGAAGATGGCGATAGCTTATTCTAACTCTTACTTTAAGAGTATCTAAATAACAGAGAGGCCATCGATATAAACGATGGCCTCTTTTTTATTCAATATCTATACCCAAGTAACTTCAAGATGCGAGTTTCAGCAAGAATAAAACAAGCTTTAGGCAAGGCAAATTGAATATGATCATAGTTATTCTATCTCTACTCAATTCAACGCGGCATAAAGCTTGTTTGAACTTGCCCTTCGGGAGCTTCATCCAAACCTTTATGCCGCGTCAGATTGGTTTGAAAGGTGCTTACATTCCTTCGCCAATCTTCCTTGCTTAAAGGTTTGGATGATAGCTCTGAATTCTGCATCTTGAAGTCACTTGGGTATATACCAATTCCAACAAATAGCAGATCATCTTGGCTTGTTAAAAACTCGCTAACTTCGTTATAAAATTTGTCTGTAAAACCACTACTAACAGAAATTTTATGCCTTGTTATCAAGCTTTTTCTCTACGCCAATTTAGACCATTTATTTACTGGAATTGGTATTATTTTGCTTCAGATTACATGCAATAAATTCAGCAAGCTGCTCAAAACGCTTTCTTAATGGTGAACCCGGCCGATAAGCAAGAACCACTTTGCGACTAGGCGTGGGGTTGATCGCTTTTAAATAACACACACCATCTTTAATTTTCTCTTTAGGAACTGACAATTGTGGTAATAAAGTGACACCACCACCAGCTGCTACCATATTCCGTAAGGTTTCTAAACTGGTCGCTTTAAAACGGTCATCATCATTAGCACCTGCTGCAAAACAAAAACCTAAAGCTTGATCACGCAAGCAATGACCATCGCCAAGAGAGAGTACGGTATGGCCTTTTAATTGTTCCATTTCTAACTCTGTCTTTTCAGCCCATGGATGCGCTTCGGGTACCGCCATCATTAATGGCTCATCAAATATTTCAAGCTCAATAAAGGGCTGCGTCTCCGCAACCGAAGCAAGAACGATACAATCTAAACGCCCCTCTTCTAATTGTCTCACTAATTGATTAGTTTGCGCTTCATGCAAAAATAATTCGAGATCAGGAAAAGCCTTTTTTAATGGTTGAATGATCCGTGGTAACAAATAAGGGCCAATAGTTGGGATAAAACCAATATGCAGTGGCCCACTCATTTCTTTGCCTTGCAAATTGGCCATATCAGTAAAGGTTTTCACCTCAGCCAATACTCGCTTAGCTTGAGATACCAGTTGTAAACCGGAATCAGTAAATAAGACTCGACGGCTACTACGCTCAAGTAACGAAGTACCTAGCTCATCTTCCATTTTTCTAATTTGACCACTTAACGTCGGCTGGCTAACAAAACACGCTTCCGCCGCTTTACGAAAATGTTTATGTTCCGCTAGTGCAACTAAATATTCAAAATCACGGATATTCACACACAACTCCATAGTAAAAAACTATCAAAACAATAGCACTAAACGATTGGGGCTATCAAAAATTTTTCATCATAATAGAAACAAATAAACGCACTTCACTACTTTGAGGCTACCCCTTTGGCCTCTTTTTTTTCGAGGTAAGTAATGAAAAAATTAATCAAACAAATCTCTAAAATCCAAGATGGCTTACATGCTGCTTACTACTTTTCAAATAACGATTTAAAACAAGATTGGTCAAGAAGCTCAGATTGGTAACAGCATTGATGAATAAAAATTGATAAAAACAAAAAACCCCGTACTTCAAATTTGAATACGGGGCCATCTTAAATTTTTAATCACAGGATTTAAATTAAGAAAAAGCAGTGGTATTTATTAAGACTCAAGGTTGAGTTTTAAGTTCCAAACTTTTTCCATCACCTGCTACATTCACTTGTTGTAATTGCAGTAAACTACAATACAAACGCCAAACAACACCAGATATTGCTATTTGCCCTTCACTTGCCAATGATTCACTCAATTGCATCAATGAATTAAGTGATTTCTGTAATTGCGCTTCATCATGGGAATAGTGGAATTCCCAATTATGAGTAATAAACCAAGCCTGCTTTATCTTCATCGAGTTATAGACTTGATATAAATAACCTTCAGCCATTTTCAGTGTTTCAGCCGCTATTACTGATTGCATTGTTTTTAGTTGATAAACAGCATGCTGACAGTTCAATGTCACCACACCTAAGCGTAATAACCCTAAGCGAGTACATTGGTCTTTACTTTGGCTTAAGCGGTTAACGCGATTATAGATTAAAGATTCAAATTCATAATGCCCCATTCCTGAACGAGAACTTAACTGAGTCAATACGTCACGTCTTAATGATTTAGCAATACGCAACCCTTTACGACGGTCTGAACTCGGCTTAAATACATGAAATGCCACTGCTGAGAATAAGATTCCAACAATCATACTGAGGCAAGTGTTCACAAAACTTTGATAGTCATACGTAGGTGGGTTAGTAATCGCAATAAAAGTTCCCATAAACACGATCAAGATCCCCCATAGACCTGCATTTCGAACCGATTGAAGCTTTTTTAGCTCCATGGTTATTACCGCTAGGATCAATAAGATGGCGAATGGCCCAAAGGTACTAATTTGCAGCAAAATGCCAAATTTCAAAATAAATACAGCAACACAAAGCCATAACACTGAACGGAACATGGTCGTAATCGCAACCATAGGCGCAGGGCTGGTAGAGTTTAATAAACAACTCACTGCTGCTAGGGTTGCAGCCCCTGCCCCCATATCCCATTGAGAGTTAATCCAAAACCAACTACAAGCAACTAAACAAACAAAGGTACGCAGCCCGTTGTATAAAGCTTCTGTATTATCGGTATGACGACGAATTCGGCTGCGTTTCGGTACTACTCCTAACGAACGTTGATGGCCTGGAGACATATTTTCAATCGAATGTAAGGTATCAGAACAACGTAAATACAGTTTACAAAACTGGCATAAACGCAACCAAAAAGCATGGTGGCGAAAATCATCATCACGTAATGGTTTAATTAATGCCAACTTCTGCGCTAGGCTGTATTGATTCAACTGGCCTGTTTTTAAACCTTGTTGAATATCCAGCAAAACACTAGAGAGATTTTCTGGCGGATGTGGCCAGTTCACCAGCATTCTACGCAAACTAGAAATATGACTGGTCATTTGCAGTTGTTGCTGCAATAAGTGATTAAGATAACTGTCTTGATAACGTAATTGGTAATGGCTCCAATAAGCTTGCACTCGTAATAAATTCATGGAAAGGATTTTGCCAATCACCGTCTCATGGGAAAGGCGGATCTTGTCATGAAGATCTTTATTATGAACGTCTGGATGATAGGATTCAGGATGTGAGAGCAATTCAAAATGTTCAAGTAATTTGGCATGCATCTGGCGTAGCGTACTAATTAGTGTCACACCATCTGAAGTGCTCGGTAAGATCATCATCATCATGCCACTACACAAAATACCGACAATGACTTCACACACGCGCGCCTGAGTAACTTCAAATAGCATGTGAGTATCGGTGCTATTCACTGTTGTATAACCAATAATGGCCGCAGTATAACCTGCTAACTGAAAAGCATAAGAAACATTGTTTTCATAGTGACTGGCTATATAAGTACAGATAGCCATCCACAGCGACATATAAAAGGTAAATAACCATGGGTCATTTAAAGTATGGCCAACAATATGATAGGTAGCAAAAGCGCCTAATAAACTACCAAATATACGGCCCAAGCTTTTACTAATCACACTACCAAACGTTGGAAAACTCACCACTGCCGCAGAGGTTAATGCCCAATATGGCTGCTCTAGATCGAGCACAAACGACACATATAAGGCCAATGTTAATGCCAACGCATTGCGAATCGCATATCGCCATTGAGAAGCCGTTGCCCTTCCCCATGGAGTTTGTGACCAATCTAACCAATGAAAGCTCATAATTCACTCAAATTAGTAATGAATTGAAATGCTACAAGTAGTACCCGCTATTAAGCGCAGATCTTCCGGTAGTTCGGTCAATTTAATACGTACAGGAACACGTTGAGCTAACTGTACCCAAGGTACGTTTGGTTTGATATTAGCAAGGAGTTCAGAAGACGTAGCTTCGCTTTGATCGACAATACCCCGACCAATGCTTTCCACTTCTCCAGTTAATTTTTGATTCGAAGAGAACAAAGTAATATCCGCCTGGCTACCTTCTTGAATATGTTTTAATTTGGTTTCTTCAAAGTAACCTTGTACATAAAATGAATTGGCATCAATAAGTCCAATTAAAGGAATTCCCAAAATAGCATAACGACCTTCACGTACTTTTAGGTGGCTAATATAACCATCAACTGGCGCATATACTTTGGTTTCTCGTAGCTTCCACTCAGCTTTCGCTAATGCCGCTTGAGCTGACTTATATTGCGCTGCAGTTGCTTTGGCATTGCTTTGTGCTGACTCCAGTTCTTCTTTAGAAATAGTACTTTCTTTCATATTGCGACGGCGAGTGTACTCACGCTGAGCATTTTCTGCATTGGCTTGCGCGGTTTCTAAAGCGGCTTTCGCTTCATCAATTTCAATCAAGAAAGGTTCAGGATCAATGGTCATCAGCAAGCCGCCTTTTTTAACAAACTGATTATCTTCAACATGTAGCGAAGCCACAGTACCATTAACGCTAGAAGCAATATCTACGACATCAGCACGGATCTTACCATCACGAGTCCAAGGTGATTGCATATAGTAATTCCACATCCACCAAGCTGCACACAAAGCCACGGTAAACACAGCGACAGTTGAAAAATATCTTAACGTTTTAAATTTCATACATTACCTAGGTCGATCGACCTTTTGTGATTAGAGTTTTAGATAAAATTACAAAGTACTACCCATATTTTATGTACCAATCATGTCACCCGCATAATTAAGATTAAAGCGACGAAGACTGATAACACAAACAAGGATAGATCCATTAACGTCGGGTGCCATACCTCACCAGAATACATCCAGTTTCTTAATAACCGATGAATAACTCCCCACAGCAATATACCCAGTAAAAAGGCTTTAAATATTGGTGGAAAATACAGTGAAGCACCGACGATTAAATCGGAGATAGGAAGACCTACTTGAAGAAATTCAACGTTCAAACGCACACCTTTGATAAGTCATAATCATAAAATCGAGTACGCCAACGTTTCACCCTAGAGTGAACGCAAACATAATGTCCTTTTATGATATTAGCGTTTAAGCGATTAGATGCCAGAAGAGAAATAGTATGGCGACTAGTTCATAAATTGGTAAGGGGATAATTAGAAAAGTGTTTATGTAAAATACAAACAACCCCAAGCTGATAAACTAGCTTGGGGCAGATTATACGCCAAAGACAAAACAAAGGTTAGTTGTTTTTTTACATGGCTTACGCAGGATTAGTACAAAAAGCAGCCACCAAAATGTATTAAAACTACTATTAATTATTTGCGTCTAAGCAACACTTACCTTCATGATCACTTGTTCATTCAAGTTAATCTCTAATGCAACTTCATCACAAGCATGTTGACGAGGACATTGGTCACAGTCTTTTAATACTTTTTCCGGTAACAATGTTTTCGAAGTTGGAATGAAGTCTTGCTTCATAAAGAACTCAGGTACACGAGTTAACACGAATACCTTTTTAATCGCCATTTGACGTGCTTTATCCACCAAATGTTTAATAATCGCCGCACCTTGGCCTTGGCCTTGCCAACCGGCTTCAATGCCTAATGAACGAATTTCCGCTAGACCAGAGTCATAGACATACAAGGAAGCACAGCCAGTGACTTCACCATGATGCTCAGATACTGCAAACGAGCCAATATCACGAATCAATTCATTACGGCTACGTGGTAAGTTCTCACCTAGACCAGCCCAATAAGCCACCATGCCTTCAAGTGCATCGATATCGGTTAAACGTGCGGCGCGAACCGTCACACCAGAATTATCGCGTTCATCCAAGCGTTTCTGAGCTTGAGTCACCGCATAATTCACTTGTTTAGGTGATACACCGCCTAATGCTGAACGTTTTTCTAAACACGATTCAATAGTAAGAATGTTATATACATCCGATTCAATCACAGAAGAGAAAGCTTTAAGTTGCTCAAGTGATAATTCTTCTAGTGCGCAAGATTGTTCAATTGCGCTGACTACCGCCACGCCGACAATATGGTGTGCTTCACGGAATGGAATGCCTTTAGCGACTAAATAATCAGCCAGCTCAGTTGAGTTAGCATAACCTTGCTTCGCTGCTTCTAGAGTACGCTCGCCATTCACTTTAATGCCATCAAAACATAATGCGGCCATTTCCATACAATCATTCCAAGTATCGAGCGCATCAAACAACCCTTCCTTATCTTCTTGCATGTCTTTGTTATACGCCAATGGCAGCGCTTTTACTGTCATCATCATGGCAGCAAGCGAACCATATACTCGGCCAGTTTTACCTCGGATTAGTTCAAGCGCATCTGGGTTTTTCTTCTGTGGCATTAATGATGAGCCGGAAGTGACGGTATCAGCCAATTCAATAAAACCAGATTCACCCGAGTTGTAGAAGATCATATCTTCAGCCAGGCGGGAAAGGTGCAACATGGAAATCGAAGCAATCGACATCAGCTCCATCACATGATCACGGTCAGATACAGAATCCAAGCTGTTACGAGTGGCACGTTGGAAACCTAAGTTATGAGCCAGTTGCTCACGATCCATAGGATAAGCAGTACCCGCTAGCGCTCCAGAACCAAGTGGACAGGTATCAAGACGCTTAATCGCATCATCTAAACGAGAATAATCACGCTCAAACATTTCGACATAAGCCAGACACCAGTGAGCAAAGGTCACAGGCTGAGCTCGTTGTAAGTGAGTATAGCCAGGAAGTACCGTCGCTTGATGTTCACGCGCCACCGACACCATTTGTGATTGCAGGCGATCGAGTGCCATTAATAGCTGATGACCCTGCTGACGACACCACAGTTTTAAATCGGTCGCCACTTGGTCATTACGCGAACGACCAGTATGCAGTTTTTTGCCCAAATCACCGACACGGCTAATCAGTTGTGTTTCTACCCAGCTATGAATATCTTCTGCATCTGACTTTAGAATCTGCTCGGGATCTTCCATCACCGCCAGTTTCAATTCATTCAGTGCTAGCTCTAATCTTTGCTGCTCTTCCTCTGTTAATACGCCAACTGATAACAAAGATTTAGACCAAGCAATCGACCCCACAATGTCTTGCTCAGCCAATCGGTAATCAAAGCGCAATGAGTCATTGAACTGCTTAAACCGAGTGTCTGCTGCTTGGGTAAACCTTCCGCCCCATAATGCCATTGTGAATCTCCTGCTTAATCCATTGTATTGTCGAGTTTCGAACACTTCGTTTCTCGTAGCTAGAGCGCTACGCTTCTCGAATTTCCACTTTATTTTATATTTTTAGGGTGTTTGGTATTCAATATAGTTAAACCAATGCTCATGAATCAAAGCGCACACTATCGATTCACGAGCATTCGAGCCACGAGACTCGTTTTTACTTCTTCTTCGCTTCGTTCAACGCACGAATACGGCTTGCTAGTGAGTACAAACGAATAAATCCGCCTGCGTGGCTTTGGTCGTATACAGTATCATCACCAAAAGTAGCAAACTCTTCAGAGTACAAGCTGTTATCTGAACGTTTCTGTGTAACTGTTGCTTGACCTTTGTATAGTTTAATCACCACTTCACCGTTCACATCTTGTGCCAACTCTTCAGTTGCGGCAAGAAGAGATTTACACAATGGCGTGAACCAACGGCCATCATAAACAAGATGAGAAGCTTTTACCGCCAACTCTTCACGGAATTCAAAAGACGCTTTATCAAGCACTAACTGCTCAACCGCACGAAGCGCTTCCATCATGATCGTGCCTCCTGGAGTTTCATAACAACCACGAGATTTCATACCAACTAAACGGTTTTCTACGATATCAATACGACCAACACCATGCTTCACACCTTTTTCGTTTAGCGCCACTAGAGCTTGGTAAGGAGAAAGTGCTTGGCCATCAACTTCAACTACTGCGCCTTTTTCTACTTTCAATGTTACATATTCTGCTTGATCCGGTGCTTGCTCAGGATCGACTGTCCATGCCCAGCAATCATCATTCGGTGCATTCCAAGTATCTTCCAGCACGCCACCTTCAGTTGAGATGTGCCATGCATTCGCATCACGTGAATAGATTTTAGTTAGAGAAGCGGTACAAGGAATATTACGCTCAGCAAGGTAGTCTAAACATTCCTCACGGCTTACTAAGTCCCACTCACGCCAAGGCGCAATCACATGTAGATCTGGGGCAAGCGCCGCAAAAGCACCTTCAAAACGAACTTGGTCATTACCTTTACCAGTACAACCATGACATAACGCATCAGCCCCCACTTTACGTGCCACTTCTACTTGGGCTTTAGCAATGATTGGACGCGCCATTGACGTACCTAATAGGTATTTACCTTCATAGTAAGCACCCGTTTTTAGCGTTGGGTAAATGTAATCCGCCACCATCTCTTCTTTAAGGTCAGCGATGTAGCATTCTGATGCCCCTGACGCGATGGCTTTTTCTTCAATGCCCACTAACTCTTCATCACCTTGGCCTACATCAGCTACAAAAGCGACAACTTCACAATCATAGTTTTCTTTTAACCATGGAATGATAACTGAGGTATCTAATCCACCCGAATATGCAACAACTACTTTGTTAATGCTTGCTTTATCGACACTTAGTTTAGCCATGTTACTTCTCCAAAATATATTTTTACCCGTTGTACTGTGGGGTATATTGCCTTCCCTGGAATCATGTTTGGGTGAATTCCTTGGATTATTTAATTTGCTTCTTCCCTTTATTGAGGCAAGAAACGAGTTCCTATGCTTTGACCCGCAAAAAGTTGGGTTAGCTTTTCAGGGCTTTTCCAACCCGCAACTTCAATCGCTCGACCGAGTTGATTTGCCGCATCTAAAGCCGCTTGTACTTTAACAATCATGCCATCGGTAATGACTTTTTGTTCAATTAAGCGGTCGACTTGTGATTGGTCTAGTTGTGAAATAAGTTGCTTATCCGCATCGAGTACACCTGCAACATCTGAAAGCAATGCAAGCTCAGCATCCAGTGCCGTCGCCACCGCTACCGCTGCTTGATCGGCATTGACATTCATCAACTGACCTTGTGCAGTAATGCCAATGGAGCTAATAATTGGCAAAGCATTTGCATTTAAAATTGCACTTAGCACTGAAGCCTCTCCAGCTTTTGCTTCGCCAACTGCGCCTAGTTCATCAGATAGTTGAGTAACCTGACACAAACCACCATCTGCCAAGCTTAACCCTACCGCGGTTAAACCTAGCTTCATCGCTTGGCCTTGTAATAACTTGTTTGCTGTTCCTGCTAATGCACCACTAATATAATTAATGTGCTCGAAAGGTGTGACGCGTAAGCCATTCTTTTTTACTGTTGCAAGCTGCAGTTTATCCATCAACTCATCAACCAAATAGCCTCCGCCATGCACGATCACAATTTCGCGCTTCGCTTGCTGTTGATAACTTGCAATTGCTTTAAACAATAACGCCAAGGTATCCATATCAGATAAAACTGCGCCACCTAATTTAATAACTAATGGTTTATTGATTGATTCAGTCACGTTCAATTCCCCTTAAACTAATGAAGTTAAAATAGGGAATCCATAACGAATATTCAGACATTGCATTGCCTGACTTGATGCACCTTTTAATAAGTTATCAATCGCTGACACCACAATAATATGCTGACCTTGAATCTTCCAGCCAATATCACAAAACGGGGTATTTTCGACATTTTGCAAACGAGGCAGTTCATCAAGTAACCGTACTGCTGGCTTATCTTTATACGCTTGTTCGAAGGCTTGTTGAATTTGTTTCTCACTCACCCCATCAACCAGCTTCATGGTAATAGTGGCTAAAATACCACGCTTAAAATTGCCAAGGTGAGGAGTAAAGATCACATCGCAACCTAAGTGTGAGGCAATTTCAGGTTGGTGACGGTGAGTGAATACGCCATAAGGTTGCAAACTCACTTCACAAAAACTATTCGTCATGGAGGCTTTACGACCCGCTCCTGTCACGCCACTAGTGGCATTGATTACTGGCCATTGATTCAAATCGAGAAGTTGCGATTCAATTAACGGTTTAATCGCCAGTTGAGATGCCGTTGGGTAGCAGCCTGGGACGGCAATTAATTGAGCTTGTTCAACTTGAGAAGCATTCCATTCTGCTAAGCCGTAAGCTGCTTGGTCTAACCACTGAGACTCTGTATGTTCAAAGCCATAGTATTGAGGATAAAAACCATCAGCTTTAACTCGGTAAGCACCGGATAAATCCAAAACAACACAGTCATGAGCAAGAAAAGTCGGCGCAAGGTCGTGACTAACTTCATGAGCAGTAGCAAGAAAAACGACATCACATTGTTGTGCGACTTCTTGGGGGGAGGTTAGCGGTTGCACGGTAAGATCAATTAATCCATGCAATTTCCCATGTAGTTGAGAAATAGGTTTACCAGCATCGACACTATTCTTTGATACATATAAACCAGATAAAGTCAGCTCAGGGTGCTTTTCGACCATCAAGGCCAACTCCGCACCAGTATAACCGCTTGCTCCAATAATGACTGTTTTTAGCATACTCACCTATCCGTTTGTTTTGTACCGTTTGCTTTATACCCAAGTAACTTCAAGATACAAGTTTCAGCAAGAATAAAACAAGCTTTAGGCAAGGAAAATTGGACATGTTCATAGTTATTCTATCTCTGTTCAATTTAACGCCGCATAAAGCTTGTTTTAACTTGCCCTTCGGGAGCTTCATTCAAACCTTTATGCCGCGTCAGATTGGTTTGAAAGGTGTCTACATTCCTTCGCCAATCTTCCTTGCCTAAAGGTTTGGATGATAGCTCTGAATTCTGTATCTTGAACTCACTTGGGTATATGTACTATTTATATTTGTTCAAGTGGTATTCGTTAAACCATCGTATTATTTTCATACTGAAAACAAGTCTCTACCAAACGTAAAAATATGATTATCCACTCTAAAAAAACCTGATTATTTGATTTTTTATTCACAAATAATGATTTAATATGTGTTTTATCGTTTTATAACCTTCTTGTCAATAGCACGGTTATCAACCACAATGGTTTTATTTAGGGTCTGTTGATCTTTGCATACAGGCAAAGTCATCACACGAAATGGAGTTTTTATGGGCACACCTCAATTTTTAGATGTTTATCGCGGATTAATTTCTACCTCTTCAATTAGTGCAACTGATCCCACTTGGGATGAAGGTAATACCGAAGTCATCGCCAAGTTGGCGCAATGGTTAAAAGATCTCGATTTTTCGGTAGAAGTCATTGAAGTCGCGCCGGGAAAACACAATCTAATCGCTAAAAAAGGCCAAGGTGAAGGTGGACTATTGCTATCTGGTCACTCTGATACCGTGCCTTTTGATGAAGGCCGCTGGAACTTTGATCCACACGCCTTAACCGAACATAACAATCGATTCTACGGATTAGGTACTGCGGATATGAAAGGTTTTTTCGCCTTTATTATTGAAGCGGTCAAAAAAGTCGATTGGGCAAACCAAACCAAACCGCTTTATATTCTGGCAACCTGCGATGAAGAAACCAGCATGCTGGGTGCACGTCACTTTACAGAATCGTGCTTAAATGGGGACGCACCGTATAAACCGGATTATTGCATCATTGGTGAGCCAACTAGCCTAAAGCCTATACGCGGACATAAAGGCCATGTAGCTAATGCGATTCGTGTTACTGGCCACTCTGGCCATTCATCTAACCCAGCTCTCGGCGTTAATGCGATTGAAATTATGCATGAAGTACTATTTGCATTAATGCAGCTACGCAATCAACTAATTAAAGAATATCACCACCCGGGTTTTGAAATCCCAACGCCTACTTTAAACCTCGGTCACATTCATGGCGGCGACAGTGCTAACCGTATCTGTGGTTGTTGTGAGTTGCATTATGATGTTCGCCCACTACCGGGGATCAGCTTAGATGGCTTAAACAACATGTTGCAAGCCGCACTTAAAGAAGTACAAGCCAAGTGGCCAGAACGCATTGAGATCAAACCATTACACGAACCAATTGCGGGTTATGAATGCCAACATGATCACCCTTTCATCAAGACTATGGAAGAGCTAACTCAAATGCCATCGGAAACCGTTAACTACTGTACTGAAGCCCCTTTCTTACAAGAAGTTTGCCCAACACTGGTAATGGGACCCGGTTCAATTGACCAAGCCCACCAACCTGACGAATTCTTAGCATTTGAATTTATCGACCCGACTATCAATATTTTATCCAAGTCGATGCGCCACTATTGCTTTGAATAAGCCGATACTTTTATTAAATAGGCGCTTTGAGTAAATTGGATACAATCTGAGAAGTTGAAATAATGAATCATGCCGCATTCAAACCATTTGAGTGCGGTCGAAAAAATCAAATATGGTATAAGTAACAAAGGTTTCACACTGCAATCAAACTGGTTTTACCCATTCATTGATAACTGATTTAGGTCAATGATATTTGTATTATTTTTTCATGAACGCGGCAAATATTTGACTCAGTGCAAATATTTTCGATAGATTGTAGTGATTATACCAATCGCAACGAGCAACTAATCTTCATAGCTTGTTGAAAGCCGAGCTAACTATGTAATGAAATTTGTAAGTAGAACAGCTACTAACAAAAATTCATGCTTTGTTATCAAGCTTTTCTTATGCGAACTTAGACTACTGACTCATGTTGTGGCTGGTATAAAGAATTAAATGGATGTAATTAAATTACAAGGTGAAACGACGATGAATGAAAAATATGCCGCTTTAACGGGCAATGTTCGCATGCTCGGAGACTTACTCGGCGCAACCATTCAAGAAGCTCATGGTGATGCTATTCTTGATAAAGTTGAAACCATTCGTAAGCTTTCCAAATCAGCACGTGCTGGTAGTCAGGAAGACCGCGAAAGCTTAATCGAAGAAATCAAAAACCTACCTAACGAACAACTCACGCCTGTTGCACATGCCTTCAGTCAATTTCTTAACTTAACCAATATTGCAGAACAATTTCATACTATTTCTCGCCACTGTGAAGAACACGTATGTGAACCAGACGCAATTAACTCTTTATTTGGTAAGTTAGCTTCCAATGACATCAGCAAAGAAAAAGCCGCACAAGCAATCAAAGAGCTGAATATTGAATTGGTACTGACCGCACACCCAACAGAAATTGCTCGCCGCACCATGATCAATAAATTGGTCAAAATCAATAAGTGCTTATCGCAATTAGAACACAGTGATCTTTCTACTCGTGAGCGTCTGAAAACAGAACGTCGCTTAGAAGGTCTAATAGCTCAATCTTGGCACTCAGATGTCATTCGCCAACAACGTCCAACCCCATTAGATGAAGCGAAATGGGGCTTTGCAGTCGTTGAAAACTCATTATGGCAAGCCGTGCCTGAGTTCTTACGTGAGTTTAATGATCGAGTGAAAAATTTCACTGGTGAAGCTTTGCCTATCGATGCTCGCCCAGTACATTTCTCATCTTGGATGGGCGGTGACCGTGATGGTAACCCTAATGTTACCCACCCAATTACCGCTGAAGTATTGTTATTGTCTCGCTGGAAAGCAGCCGATCTATATCTAACCGATATTCAAGATTTGATCACCGAACTGTCAATGACAGCTTGTAACGATACCGTACGTGAATTATCAGGTGAAGAACATGAACCGTACCGTGCAATTCTGAAACGCTTACGTACTCTGTTAAACAATACTTGTACCGTACTGGATGCACGCATCAATGGTACTGAAGTGCCTAATTTGCCAATTTTAGAGCGTGTTGAGCAACTTTGGGATCCACTACTAGCTTGTTACCAATCACTACACGAATGTGGCATGAGCATCATCGCAGAAGGTTCACTACTCGATACTCTACGTCGTGTGAAAGCATTTGGTATTCACCTAGTCCGTTTGGATATTCGTCAAGAAAGTACTCGTCATTCAGATGTGATCACTGAAATGACACGCTTCCTAGAAATTGGCGAATACGATCAATGGACTGAAGACGAAAAAGTTGAATTCTTAATTAAAGAACTTAGCTCAAAACGCCCACTATTGCCGCGTAACTGGGAGCCTTCAGCAGAAGTACAAGAAGTTCTTAATACTTGTCGAGTAATGGCTGAACACCCTCGCGAAGCTTTTGGGGCTTATGTTATTTCGATGGCACGTACGGCATCTGACGTCCTCGCCGTACATTTGATTTTGCAAGAAGCCGGTTGCAAATTCCGTATGGATGTTTGCCCACTGTTTGAAACCTTAGATGATTTGAACAATTCTGAAGCGGTTATGAAGCAATTGTTCTCGCTCGATTGGTATCGTAACTTTATCAATAACCACCAAATGGTGATGATCGGCTATTCCGACTCTGCTAAAGATGCTGGTGTAATGGCAGCAGGTTGGGCACAGTACGACGCGATGGATAAACTCGTTAAGGTTTCAGATGCAGAAGGCATCGACTTAACGCTATTCCACGGCCGTGGTGGTACGGTAGGTCGCGGTGGTGCACCAGCACATGCGGCACTTCTTTCCCAACCACCTCGCAGCTTAAAAGGTGGCTTACGTGTAACTGAACAAGGTGAGATGATTCGCTTTAAGTTAGGCTTACCAGATGTCGCGGTAAACAGCTTTAACCTATACGCCAGTGCCATTTTGGAAGCAAACTTACTTCCACCTCCTGAGCCAAAGCAAGAATGGCGTGAAATGATGCATACGCTTTCTGATGTTTCTTGTGAAGCCTATCGCTCAGTAGTGCGTGGCGAACCGGATTTTGTTCCTTATTTCCGCGCCGCAACTCCAGAACTAGAACTTGGTAAATTGCCTTTAGGCTCGCGCCCATCAAAACGTAATCCAAATGGTGGTGTTGAAAGCTTGCGTGCAATTCCATGGATTTTCTCATGGAGTCAAAACCGCTTAGTACTACCCGCGTGGCTAGGTGCCGGTGAAGCAATACAACATGCAATTGAACAAGGCCACCAGCCAATGCTTGAAGACATGTGTCGTGAATGGCCATTCTTCTCAACACGCCTTGGCATGCTAGAGATGGTTTACTCGAAGTGTAATATTGATATTTCACGCTACTACGATCAACGCCTAACTGATGAGTCACTTTGGCCTCTTGGTGAGCGTTTACGTGAACAATTGCAAAAAGATATTGTGACAGTTCTGAACGTAGAAAATAACGAGAACCTAATGCAAAGCGACCCTTGGGGTTTAGAGTCAATCCGCTTACGTAACATCTACGTTGAGCCATTGAACATGCTACAAGCCGAGTTGCTATACCGTACTCGTCAAAGCGACAATCCATCTGCAGAGCTAGAAGAAGCGTTAATGCTGACAATTGCTGGTATCGCAGCAGGTATGCGTAACACTGGTTAATACACTTAATCAGCTGATAGATATTGTTTAAATATAAAAGCCGTACTTAATTTGTTAAGTACGGCTTCTCTTTTTGTTTTAAATATTATTTTTTCATCAGTACATAAATGAATGAAACTACGCTATCTTAGTTATCTACTTATTAGCCAACTTAGAAGCTGACATGTCACTGCCCTACGTTATTTTAACTATTTTAAGTCGAGAGCCGGCGACCGGTTACGACATCAGCAAAGCGTTTTCACATAGTGTTGGACACTTTTGGAAGGCTAGCCACCAACAGGTATATCGTGAATTAGCTAAAATGACTCAGCTAGAGTGGGTAACATCAGAACTTCACCCTCAAGTCGGCAAACCTGATAAAAAAATCTATACCATATTGCCATTAGGGCGCTCAAAATTAACCGCTTGGTTTAACCAGCCTACCCCTTATACCGCTACTCGTGATGAATTCTCGGCTAAATTAATGGCTTGTAGTGTTGAATCGGTAAACAGTTTTATTCAACAATTAAACGAATTGCTCCCTGAGGCGCAATGCTTATTGCAGCATTATCAACAACTCGAAAGCCAGTTTTACCACAGTCCAGAGTCTCTTGAACCACATGCGAAGCTAGAGCGCTTAATTTTAAGACGTAATATTTTAGAGAGACAAACTTGGGTTGGATGGGCAACCGAAGTAAAACAACAACTCGAAACCTTTCCGGCTTCTGAGCTAACAAGTAGCAAAAAGGCTTACTGAAAGTCAGTAAGCCTTTATGGTTTATACCCAAGTAACTTCAAGATGCGAGTTTCAGCAAGAATAAAACAAGCTGTAGGCAAGGCAAATTGAATATGATCATAGTTATTCTATCTCTGTTCAATTTAACGCAGCATAAAGCTTTTTTTAACTTGCCCTTCGGGAGCTTCATTCAAACCTTTATGCCGCGTCAGATTGGTTTGAAAGGTGTTTACATTCCTTCGCCAATCTTCCTTGCCTAAAGGGTTGAATGGTAGCTCTGAATCCTGCATCTTGAAGTCACTTGGGTATATATCTTAATGCTTTGATACAGATAAGAACAATTAGCGCGGACGTACACCTAGTGTGTGGCAAAGCGCATAAGTCATCTCAGAACGGTTAAGTGTATAGAAATGGAAATCCTTCACACCTTCACGGCTCAGCGTTCTCACCATATCAATTGCTTGACTCGCACCAACCATTTGACGTGTTACTGGATCGTCATCTAGGCCTTCGTATTGTTTGGCCATCCAGCTTGGAATACGAACATTGGTCATATCGGCAAAGCGCTTCGCTTGCTTATAATTTGACACAGGTAGAATGCCTGGGATAATTTCCACATCAATGCCAGCAGTTACGCAACGATCACGGAAACGTAGGTAGCTTTCTACATCGAAGAAAAACTGCGTGATCGCACGGTTCGCCCCGGCATCGACTTTACGTTTTAAGTTGATTAAGTCCGCTTGGGCATTTTTGGCTTCTGGGTGCACTTCAGGGTAAGCAGCAACCGAAATATCAAAGTCCGCAACACCTTTTAGCAACTCAACCAAATCAGAAGCATACATATCTGGTTTGCCACCATTTGGCGGTAGATCGCCACGTAAAGCAACGATATCGCGAATTCCATTATTCCAGTAATCTTGCGCAATCTCTTTCAGCTCATCACGAGAGGCATCAATACAAGTTAAATGTGGTGCGGCAATCAAGCCAGTTTGATCTTTAATTTCTTTAATAATTGAGTGAGTACGGTCACGTTCACCAGAGTTCGCACCGTAAGTTACTGAGACAAATTTAGGTTGTAGGGTTTTTAAGCGGTGAATTGAATTCCACAGCGTCTCTTCCATTTTCTCACTACTTGGTGGGAAAAATTCAAAAGAAACATTAATCTTGCCTTCTAGATCAGCAATATTATGGTTTAGCGCATCAATATGGCCTGCGTGTGAATAACTCATGTTTTACTCCCTGTGGACAAGCCACTTAACTCACCTAAAAAGTACGAATCTGAAAAGCATCCTTATCTCTATCGTACCTAATTAAAATTTCCCGAAGTCATTTAGACGTCTATATGTCTACAGAATGAATTGAATAGGATATAAAGTCAATCCTCTTATCATGAATTTTCTTCATAATAATGCTGAATAACTCTCAAATACAAAAAATGCCACCTCATTACTGAAGTAGCATTAATAAGTCATTGATTTAATAGTGTTATACCCAGCGACTAAATCAAATTAGATAAACGATTCAGATCCGATTGTAATGCGCCTGCTGTAACTGATCGCCCAGCCCCAGGGCCTTTAATCACTAACGGGTTATCTTTGTACCACTTACTCTCAATCGCAAATACGTTATCGCAAGGTAACAAGTTAGCTAACGCATGATCTGGAGATAACGCTTCAACGCCAACCGTTGCTTTGCCATCTCGAGATAAACGGGCAATATAACGCAACACTTTACCTTGCTTCTGAGCTTTAGCTAAACGCTCTGATAACAACTCATTCAACACTTTGCCTTTATCGAAAAAGTCATCGGTTGAAAGATCTTTTAGCTCATCGGGAACCAGTGACTCGACTTTAACGCTTTCTGGTTCTATTTCTAACCCAGATTCACGCGCCACAATTACCAACTTACGCATCACATCCGAGCCATCGAGATCTGAGCGAGGGTCTGGTTCAGTTAAACCTTGTTGCCACGCTAAGTCGACTAAATCAGTGAAAGGTACTGAGCCATCAAACTGCTGAAATAACCAAGACAAAGTACCTGAGAATATACCCGATACTGCGGTAATTTGGTCACCGCTATTGCGCAAATCTCGAATCGCATAGTTAACGGGTAAGCCTGCACCTACCGTCGCGTTATACAACCAATGTCGACCGGTTTTATCAAAGGCATTTACCACACGTTGGTAGTCTTGCGTTGAAGCAGAGCCTGCAACTTTATTGGCACAAATAAGATGCATACCATGCTCGGCAATAGCTTCATATTGGCTTGCTAGCTCAGCACTAGCCGTCACATCCATTACGACGACTTCATGATAATCAGTTTGGTGCGCTAAGGTGTGCAACCAAGCTTGACCATCATTCACAACGGATTCATCTTCAAAGCGAGTAATCGCTTGAGTAGGATCGATACCATTCAAATCCAGCCAATAAGTTTGACTATCGACTACGGCAACTAAATCAAAGCTCATTCCACGACGCTTTTCTAGTTCGGCTTTTTGCTCAGCAAATAATTCCAACCAACTTGAACCAATATTACCTTTACCACATAAGGCAATCGCAACTCGTTTCTGTGCTTGGAATAATTGAGAATGAACATCAACCACCAGCTCAGCGACATTGGTTTTACGCAAAATGGCCACTAGGCTTAAACCGGAATCGGCTTCTGAAATAAATTCAACCGGTGCATTTTTAAGTTTCTGGTAAAAACCATAACAATGATTTGGGTTAATCGTTACCCCTGCACCAACTGCTGCGACCATCGAATAACCTTCACGCAATTTAATCTCTGCGCCGACTGCGGTGTCTTGTAAATATGTCATTGCGCTTGCAGCAATTTCAGCGGTATATGCCAAAGAGACTAAACCTTGATCAGGTTGAGACTGCATAGCCAATGGCTGCAATTGTGCTCGAGTTAACGAACGCATTAAATCTGATTCTAAACGCGTAAAATCATGCCCTGCACCAAAGTGAATTTGAATCAGTAGCACTTCATCAAGTGAAGTAATGATTTTTGCGCCCCGGCCTGATGCCAATACTCGTTCAATACGAGTAGAACCTGATTCAGGCTGGTAGCTACAACGTAGACTTAAATCCATGGCACTTTGCGCAACTGGCTGCAAGGTACGGCTGTGTAATACTGGCGCGGCTAAACGGGCCAATTCACTGGCTTCATCTAAACGAAGCAAAGGGAGCAAACAAGCATCAGTGACTTTACGAGGATCTGCGCTATATACTCCTGCCACATCACTCCAAATCGTCACTCGAGAGGCTTCAGCTAATGCGCCAATCACCGTGGCAGAGTAGTCTGAACCATTACGACCAAGCAATACGGTTTCACCTGCATCATTACGTGCCATGAAACCTGTTATCACCACACGTAGTTTTCCGTGTTGAGCTAATTTTTCTTTTAGCAGAGGCAATGAACGACCACGATCAACTTCGGGTTGTGCACCACGCTCAGCTCGTAAGAAATCACGCGAATCCAGCTGCACCGCTTCCATATCAAGGTACGAAAGTAATGCGGCCAATAAACGAGATGACCAGACTTCACCATGGCCTAGAATGCTAGCTCGCATCACTTCAGTCACTGGGAAATTGATCTCCCCCAATGCCATAAACTCTTGATTAATTAACTCAAGCAACGGCTGTGCTTTTTCTTCTGGCAGCAGCTCATCTATTAACTTAATTTGGAACTGACGTAATTCCTGCAATATTTCATGAGCAATACGGCCATCTTTTTCTAGCGCACTAATCCACTCAATTAATCGGTTGGTAGTACTACCGGCAGCCGATACCACTACTAAATCAGCGGGAGATGAATATTCTTTTAAGATGTTGGCGACTCGTTTGTAGCACTCTGGATTAGCCAGACTACTACCACCAAATTTGTGTAACTGACGAGCAGATGTCATTTACGCTACCTCTTGTGCTTTTTTGAAAGCTTGCTCTAAATCAGCGATTAAATCCTGACTATCTTCTAATCCAACAGAAACACGCAACAGCAAAGGTGAGATCCCTGCTTCTGCTTGTGCTTCATCTGACATCGCTCGATGGGTCATAGATGATGGATGACACATCAAGCTCTCTACTCCGCCTAACGATTCAGCCAGAGAGAATAATTCTAATTGACCAACAAAGGCCTTTAACTGTTCCATGCTGCCATTAATTTCAAAACTCAGCATTGAGCCAAAACCACTTTGTTGCGCTTTGGCGATATCATGTCCAGGGTGATCGGGTAAGCTCGGGTGATAAATAGTGCCCACTAATGGTTGCTCTTGTAAGTAAGCTAATAAGTGTTGTGCACTTTCTTCATGTACTCGCATACGCGCCGCTAAGGTTCTTAAACCACGTAATGTCATGTAGCTATCAAACGGTGTACCGGTTGCACCAATGCAATTGCCCCACCATGAAAGTGTTTCTACATGCTCAGGATCTTTAGAAATAATCACCCCACCGATGACATCGGAATGTCCATTGATGTACTTAGTCGTGGAGTGAATAACAAAATCTGCACCCAAGGTTAATGGTTTTTGATATACCGGTGTCAAGAAGGTGTTATCAACCGCCACTAATGCGCCTACTTGCTTAGCTTTTGCACAAGATTTGGCAATATCAACCACACGCACCAATGGGTTTGATGGTGTTTCTAATAAAATCAATTTTGGCTTTTTAGCGATGGCGGCATCAAATTCCGCTTGGTTTGATTGGTCAACAAACTGAACTTTAAAGTCGCCTTTTTGTGCTCGAGTATTAAATAAACGGTAAGTACCGCCATAACAGTCATGAGGTGCGATAATCAAATCATCTGGGCCAATAAAGGCGGAAACCCATAAATTCAGTGCAGATGTGCCACAGTTGGTGATCACTGCACCAGCGCCTTCTTCAAGCTCAGATAAAGCTTGCTCAAGCAAACCACGATTAGGGTTTCCCGAACGAGTATAGTCATACTTAGGTACTTCACCAAAAGCCGGAAAGCCATAATTGGTCGATAGATAAATAGGTGGAACCACCGCATGATATTGGCTATCCGATTCAATACCGGTACGAACGGCGACAGTTGCTGGCTTTCTTGAACTCATTGGCGTATTCCTTTTCTCTTGCAATCGCAATCAATATACACAGACACTCGATCCACTATACCCAAGTAACTTCAAGATGCGAGTTTCAGCAAGATTAAAACAAGTTTTAGGCAAGGCAAATTGAATATGATCATGATTCTATCTCTATTTAATTTAACGCCGCATAAAGCTTGTTTTAACTTGCCCTTCGGGAGCTTCATCCAAGCCTTTACACTGCGTCAGATTCATTTGAAAGGTGCTTACATTCCTACACGAATCTTTCTTGTTTAAAGACTTGGATGATAGCTCTGAATTCTGCATCTTGAAGTCACTTGGGTATATACTAAAATCTTTCCAAAGCGCTATTGGCACAAACTCAATTTAAAAAACTGAAACTATTTACTACTTTAAAGTAGTAAGGAGCATATACCTAAGTAACCTCAAATTTGGATAACTAAAGCCATCCAAACCTGAGGTTAAGTATACAAATCCACTTACAGTGGCATGTGTGAAACAATATATAACGGTACTTTATCCCTCACAACATAGGACGTCAAGACTTCTGGCCATCTAAATGTCTTTACTTTCGGCAGTAAATGCTCCTAGAATTAGCACTTAGCCACTAAAATTACAGATATTAAACAACGAAGGTGCGTGATGGCAGATTGGAACGGTGAGTACATTAGCCCATATGCAGAGCATGGAAAGAAAAGTGAACAAGTTAAAAAAATCACGGTTTCTATCCCATTAAAAGTTCTTAAAGTATTAACCGATGAACGCACACGCCGCCAAGTCAACAACTTGCGCCATGCGACCAACAGTGAACTACTGTGTGAAGCATTCTTACATGCTTATACTGGCCAACCTTTACCAACCGATGAAGATTTGCGTAAAGATCGCCCAGATGATATTCCGACAGAAGTAAAACGCTTAATGACCGAAATGGGTATTGAGTTTGAGAATTTTGATGATTAAAAACGTGTCTCGGATACTCGTGGCTCGTTTCTCGAATATTCTTTCTCATTTTAATTAATCACTATAACGTTTTAGTTACTCACAATAAAAAGCCAGAACGAATCAAAACGTTCTGGCTTTTTCGGATCACGAGAAACGAAATTCGAGTTCCGTTATCGCTTATACTCTTCCGGCAATTCAATGCGAGCAACACCAGATTCTACTGCTGCACGAGCCACTGCGCCTGCTACTTCAGAAAGCAAACGTGGATCCATTGGTTTTGGAATAATGTAGTCTGGGCCAAATGATAGTGACTCAACACCAGCTGCTTTTAGAACTTCAGCTGGTACTTCTTGTTTAGCTAACTGACGAATCGCTTCCACTGCTGCTAATTTCATTTCGGTATTAATTTCACTCGCGCGTACATCTAACGCACCACGGAAAATGAATGGGAAACAAATAACATTATTCACTTGGTTCGGGTAGTCACTACGACCTGTCCCCATGATTAAATCATTACGAACTTTTGCCGCCAATTCAGGTTTAATTTCAGGGTCTGGGTTTGAACAAGCAAATACCACAGGCTTATCAGCCATTAATGCTAGCGCTTCCGGTGGGAGTAAATTTGGACCAGAAACACCTAAGAATAAGTCAGCCCCTGCAATCACATCTTCCAAAGTACGCATGTCTGTGTTGTTAGCGAACAATTGCTTATATTCATTCAAATCATCACGACGAGTATGAATAACGCCTTTACGATCTAACATGTAGATTTTTTCACGTAATGCGCCACATTTGATCAATAGCTCCATACACGCAACCGCTGCAGCTCCAGCGCCTAGACAAACAATTTTACACTCAGACAATTTTTTGCCCTGTAGCTCAATTGCATTTAGCATACCTGCTGCGGTAACAATCGCCGTACCGTGTTGATCGTCATGGAAAACGGGTACATCACAACGCTCAATTAACTGGCGCTCAATTTCAAAACAATCTGGCGCTTTAATATCTTCTAGGTTAATACCACCAAAAGTATCAGCGATATTAGCAACCGTATCGACAAATTCATCGATAGTGCGGTGCTTCACTTGAATATCAATCGAATCTAAGCCAGCAAAACGCTTAAATAAAAGGGCTTTACCTTCCATAACAGGTTTTGATGCCAATGGGCCTAAATTGCCTAGACCTAAAATAGCCGTACCATTTGAAATAACCGCAACCGTATTGCCTTTGGCGGTATATTTATAAGCATTATCAGGATTAAGTGCGATTTCACGTACCGGTTCAGCAACGCCTGGACTATAAGCCAAAGCCAGATCTTCCGCCGTATCGGCTGGTTTAGTTAAAGCAATGGCAATTTTACCTGCGGTAGGTTGGGCGTGGTAATCCAATGCTTTTTGGCGAAAATCATTTTGTTGCTGATCATCAGACATAGTGAACGTTTCCTAATTATTCTATTTCGTAGGGGGGGAGAATGATTTTAAAGGATCAAAACTTAACTTGGTAGTCAATACCGTTAATTTCAAGCAATAAAAAAGGGATGCCGAAGCATCCCTTTCAAATTCTGTCTTTCACTAAAATAGTTTAGTAGAAGATTATTTTTTGCTGCTAAGTGCACCAAAACGCTTGTTGAAGCGATCAACACGACCGCCTGTATCAACGATACGTTGCTTACCAGTGTAGAACGGGTGACATTTGTCACATACGTCTAGGTGGATAGATTCTTTTGCTAACGTAGAATTGAACTCAAAAGAGTTACCGCAAGAACAAGTTGCTGTTACAGCTTTGTATTCTGGGTGGATACCAGTTTTCATAGGACAAACCTTTTATTGGTCCGTATCGCTATCTGATTCTTACTCTAAATTTCTCTTGCGAGTATCAAAGCAGTCAGACACCATACGTTGTTACTAAAAAATGATGTAAAAATATACATCGTTAGAGGCGCAGTATAATAGTGAATCCGTCTCCATCGATCAACACATTTGCTCCCTTTTTCTACAATATTTCAGTTTTATATCGATAACGACTGCTTTATCATAGCCTTTCGTTTGTCTTTCCCTACTGTCTCAAGGACAATTTTCTTACTTATGCAGCCAAATATTGCTCAAGTTGCCCTACCTGTTCCT
Source organism: Vibrio algivorus (assembly GCF_002218005.2). Taxonomy (GTDB): domain Bacteria; phylum Pseudomonadota; class Gammaproteobacteria; order Enterobacterales; family Vibrionaceae; genus Vibrio; species Vibrio algivorus. The sequence goes on along the minus strand of NZ_AP018678.1, from coordinate 188,626 downwards.
TTAGATAAGTGCTTTGACTACCTTATTCCTAATTATTTATTTCCCGTAATTGGTGGCCGCGTTTCTGTACCTTTCGGCCGCCAAACCTTAATTGGTATTGTAGTAGATATTGTCGATCATTCTGACTTCCCTGTTGAGCAATTAAAACCCATTAAAGCTTGCTTAGATGCCAAGCCTGTCTGGCCAAAACCACTCTATCAACTATTACATTGGTGTAGTCAGTTTTATCAATACCCACTTGGCGATACGCTAGCAATGGCTCTGCCATCATTACTTAAAAAAGGTAAAGCGGCTGATTTTACTAGTCTCAAAGAGTGGCACATTACCGAAGCCGGAAAAAACCAGTTAGCGGCTGGGTTTGGTCGAGCTCACCTGCAAGCCAAAGTGGTACGCATGCTAGATCATGGACCACTTCCTCATCAAGCAATGATCGACGAGGACATCAGCAGCGCCACGCTAAAAACACTGCAAAATAAAGGCTGGATTGAAGCAAAACACACTCAACCAACGCAACCGGAATGGCCAGCACAATTAGAAAACGAACAACACAAACCGCACTTAAATGAAGAACAAGCCATTGCGGTCGCCAGCATAAATAACCATCCGGGATTTGGCTGCTTTTTAATTGATGGCGTAACCGGCTCAGGTAAAACCGAAGTCTATTTAAATATTATCAAACCTGTGCTTGAACAAGGTAAACAAGCATTAGTCTTAGTACCGGAGATAGGATTAACACCGCAGACCATCAACCGCTTCAAACGCCGCTTTAATGTACCTGTTGAAGTCATGCACTCGGGCTTAAATGATACCGAACGTTTAAATGCATGGCTTTCAGCCCGTGATAAACAAGCGGGTATCATTATTGGTACGCGTTCTGCGTTGTTTACTCCATTTGCAAACCTCGGTGTCATTATTGTCGATGAAGAACATGATGCCTCTTATAAACAACAAGATACTCTACGCTATCACGCTCGTGATGTGGCAGTCATGCGTGGTCACAAAGAAAATTTTCCAGTAGTGCTTGGTTCCGCAACGCCTGCATTAGAAACGTTACATAATGCTAAAACGGGTAAATATCATTATTTATCGTTAAGCAAGCGTGCTGGCAATGCGCAGCCAGCCAAACATCATGTACTCGATATCAAAGGTTTATACTTAGAAGGTGGATTATCAGCACCCTTGATCGCTCAAATGCGGCGTCATCTTAATTCGGGTAATCAGGTGATGCTGTTTTTGAACCGTCGTGGATTCTCCCCAGCATTAATGTGTCATGAATGTGGCTGGCTGGCAGAATGTAAACGTTGCGATGCTTACTACACCTTCCATCAAGGTAGCCAAGAAGTTCGCTGTCACCATTGTGGATCACAACGCCCTGTGATCCAGCAATGCCAAGGCTGTGGCTCAACTCAACTTGTTTCAGTTGGCGTTGGTACTGAGCAACTCGAAAAGCAATTAGAATTACTATTCCCTGAATTTAAAACTATTCGAATTGACCGTGATAGTACTCGCCGAAAAGGCAGCTTAGAAAGTGCATTAGAATCAATTCGTCGTGGTGAATATCAAATTCTAATTGGCACACAAATGTTGGCGAAAGGTCACCATTTCCCGGATGTCACCCTAGTTGGATTATTGGATGTTGATGGTTCACTTTATAGTAGTGACTTTCGAGCATCGGAGCGTCTTGCTCAGTTATTTATTCAAGTTGCAGGACGCTCAGGCCGCGCCAGTAAACCCGGTGAGGTTTTATTGCAAACTCACCACCCTGAGCATGCGTTATTGCAATCACTGCTGCATAAAGACTACCAACACTTTGCTCAAACCGCACTGGAAGAACGCAAAATGGCGCAACTTCCACCTTATAGTTTTTTGACGCTATTTCGCGCAGAAGGCAACAATAATGATGAGGTTGAGGCCTTTTTACGTCAGGTACGCCACACGATTGAAGCCAACCCACTTTATGATGAGCAATGCATGGTACTAGGTCCAATGCCAGCCCCACTCGCTAAACGTGCTGGTAAGTATCGTTGGCAACTGATGCTACAAGTGACAACTCGCAGTCAAATGCAGCGTCTTATTGGCTCATCTAAACCGGCGATTCAATTATTACCACTCGCCAAAAAAGTACGCTGGAATATGGATATAGAACCTCAGGACCTAAGTTGAGTAAAAACTAAGGGTATTAAAAACCCTCTATGTGATGCATATCACCATTGGAATGTAAGAATTACCATGCTCGAGCTATTAACCAGCTAATTTAGAACATAAAATGTTTATATACCCGAGTAACTTCACTTGGGTAGATAACATTAAGAAGTCGTTATTGCTGAGGAACAAAACCTAATTAGGATAATCCCTCACATTTTGCTTATATGTTTACACCCAAATGGGTAGACCGTTTTTATATAAGCGTTTTTGGCTTACCCATTTGGGTATAAAAAAGTGAAAGAGAGGAAAACTTATGGCGACAATGAAGGAGGTTGCCCAACTAGCCGGAGTATCAACAGCAACGGTCTCCCGTGCGCTGATGAACCCTGAGAAAGTCTCCAATGCAACACGCAAGCGTGTCGAAGATGCGGTATTAGAATCAGGTTATTCACCAAACTCTTTAGCTCGAAATCTACGACGTAATGAATCTAAAACCATTATTGTGATTGTGCCGGATATCTGTGATCCCTACTTCACCGAAATCATTCGCGGCATAGAGGATACTGCGGCAGAACATAATTACTTAGTCCTGCTAGGTGACAGTGGCCAACAACTCAAACGTGAAAGCAGTTTTGTTAATCTCGTTTTCACCAAACAAGCCGATGGTATGTTACTACTCGGGACTGACGTTCCTTTTGATGTCAGTAAACCTGAGCAAAAAAATCTCCCTCCTTTAGTTATGGCTTGCGAATATGCCCCTGAATTAGAGTTACCAACCGTACACATCGACAACCTAACCGCTGCTTTCGATGTAGTAAACTACCTCACTCAAATGGGTCATAAGAAAGTCGCTGAAATGTCTGGTCCTGCAGAAGCTTCACTTTGCCAGTTCCGTCATCAAGGATTTCAACAAGCCCTGCGCCGTGCTGGAATCGAGATGAATCCTAACTATCAAGTTCATGGTGACTTCACATTAGAGTCTGGCGTCACTGCTGCCAATAAATTACTTTCTTTGCCTGAGCCTCCGACTGCAATTTTTTGTCACAATGACAGCATGGCCATCGGTGCTATTCAGCAAGCGAAAAAACAAGGCTTTCGAGTACCACAAGACCTTTCGATTGTTGGCTTTGACGATATCCAATTCTCTCAATACTGCGATCCGCCGCTCACCACTATTGCTCAACCCCGTTATGAGATCGGCAAACAATCCATGTTGATGTTGTTAGAGATATTAAAAGGTAGAGAGGTTCGTGCTGGTTCACGATTATTGGAAGCCAACCTTGTCGTCCGAAACAGTGCTGCGCCACCGAGAAGTTAAAATTAGAGTAGCGTAATTCGAAGCGCAGCGAGGTAAATCAACATCACCAACCACGCTGCGGTTTCAGTAACTAAGACCGTGGCTCTCTTCTTACTGGATTAATAATAGTATTGGTTAAAAAACTGCATTAACATATAGCTCCTTTTTTATTCTATTGAGTTATTGAAAATACCGTGGCTAACCGAGATTACGTAAGAAAGAGTCCAACTCCTAATAAGAAAAACAATAGAAACCAAAGAAGACCGGCTCAAAAAAAGAAACCGGCATCTCGTGCTATTCCATGGAAAGCTGCAATTATTGCCGTGCTTCTACTCGCAGGATTTATCTATCTATTGTCGGTTCTAAACAATGATCCAGAGCCAGCCGCTCCTGCAACCAATACCCTACCGGTGAATGTGGCACCAAAACCGAAAAACACCGAAGTCATTCCACCACCACCACAAGAAAAATGGGATTACATGGAAACCTTACCTAAGCGTGAAATTGAGGTTAAGGCTAAAGAGGTTGAAGTACCTAAGATTCCATACATTATGCAATGTGGTGCTTACAAAACACCATCTCAAGCAGAACAGCGCAAAGCCAATATTGCGTTTCAAGGCTTAAGTAGCAAAGTGGTTAAGCTAGAAGGCAGTAGTTGGTATCGCATTATTCTTGGTCCATATACCTTCAAACGTGATGCAGTAAAAGAGCAACACGTACTACAGCGCGCTAAAATTGAACCTTGTATCATCATGAAGGATACGTTGCAGTAAAAACGTATCTCGTTACTTGGGCGCTTCGCTTATCGTTTCTTGGAAAGACAGTCCCTAGTTTCGAGTTCCTAGTTGCTAGAAAAAGCAGAATCGAGTCTCGTTGGTCGATCGCTACGCTGCTCGTATCTCGACAAAGAAAGAACCTGCAACATCAATCTAGATTTTATATAAACCGTCATCCCTGAAGAGCCGTAAGGCGACATCAGGGATCTACTTAAAGCGCGCTATAGATAGATCCCGGATAACTCGCCCCTCGTTTCCGAGATGACAATTTTTCTGATGAACCTCCTCCCTCGACATTTTATTGCCCTTTCTCTTGAATTCTTTTTGTCCTAACCTCATATCAGTTAAAACAGCAGAATAACTAAGAGGTTTCTCGTGACTACTATTGTATCTGTACGCCGCAACAATAAAGTCGTCATCGCTGGTGATGGCCAAGTTTCATTAGGCAACACTGTCATGAAAGGCAACGCTAAAAAAGTTCGCCGTTTATATAATGATAAAGTGTTAGCAGGGTTTGCTGGCGGTACCGCTGATGCATTCACGCTTTTTGAACGTTTTGAACGTAAGCTAGAAATGCACCAAGGTCACCTAACCAAAGCAGCAGTAGAGCTTGCTAAAGATTGGCGTAGTGATCGCGCGTTACGTAAGCTAGAAGCATTATTAGCAGTTGCTGATGAGACGGCATCTCTTATCATCACAGGTAATGGCGATGTAGTTCAACCTGAAAATGACTTAATTGCTATTGGCTCTGGCGGTAATTTTGCTCAAGCAGCTGCGACAGCACTACTTGAAAATACTGACCTTGAAGCTCGCGAAATCGCTGAAAAAGCCTTAACGATTGCTGGCGATATTTGTGTGTTCACTAACCACCACCACACCATCGAAGAACTATAAATCTCATCTGGCCTTTGTATTTCGCGCTCGAGCTCAAGGCCACACAAGATTTACCACCCATGACTGACACTCATGGATCACTTATAGGGTAAAAGGATAACGTTATGTCTGAGATGACACCTCGTGAAATTGTTCATGAACTCAATCAACACATCATTGGTCAAGATAAAGCGAAACGTGCGGTTGCGATTGCACTGCGTAACCGTTGGCGTCGTATGCAACTCGATGAAAATCTACGCGCAGAAGTGACCCCAAAAAATATTTTAATGATCGGTCCAACTGGTGTGGGTAAAACAGAAATTGCTCGCCGCTTAGCGAAATTAGCTCATGCGCCATTCATTAAAGTCGAAGCAACCAAATTCACCGAAGTGGGTTATGTTGGTAAAGAAGTCGAATCTATCATTCGTGATCTAACGGATGTATCGATCAAACTGACTCACCAGCGTGAAATGGAAAAAGTACAATTTCGCGCCGAAGAACAAGCGGAAGAACGTATTCTTGACGCCTTACTCCCACCACCTCGTGAAGGCTGGGGACAAGACGAAAAGTCACAAGAAAGCACTTCTAATACTCGCCAAGTATTCCGTAAAAAGCTACGTGAAGGCCAGTTAGACGATAAAGAAATTGATGTTGATGTTGCCGCCCCGCAAATGGGTGTAGAAATCATGGCACCTCCAGGTATGGAAGAGATGACCAATCAACTTCAAGGCATGTTCCAAAACCTTGCGGGCGATACTAAAAAAAGCCGTAAGATGAAAATTAAAGATGCCTTCAAAGCATTGACCGAAGAAGAAGCGGCCAAACTCGTCAATCAAGAAGACTTAAAAGAACAAGCGATTTTCAATGTTGAAAACAACGGCATCGTGTTCATTGATGAGATTGATAAAATTTGTAAACGTGCCGATCAAAGCGGCGGTGGTGATGTTTCTCGTGAAGGTGTACAACGTGACTTGCTACCATTAGTCGAAGGCAGCACAGTGTCAACTAAACACGGTATGGTTCGTACAGATCATATTTTGTTTGTAGCATCAGGTGCATTCCAAGTAGCTCGCCCTTCAGATTTAATCCCTGAATTACAAGGCCGCTTACCAATTCGCGTTGAATTAGAAGCGCTAAGTAGTCATGACTTTAAACGTATTTTGACTGAACCGAATGCATCATTAACCGAGCAATATTGCGCATTAATGGCCACGGAAAATGTCAACATTGAATTTACCGAAGACGGGATTACTCAAATTGCTGAAGCTGCATGGCAAGTCAACGAAACCACCGAAAACATTGGTGCACGTCGCTTGCATACGGTTATGGAACGCCTAATGGATGATATTTCATTTGATGCCACCGATAACCCTGGGATGAAGATCTCAATTGATGGCGATTACGTTAAGCAACGCCTAGGTGAATTTGTTGCAGATGAAGATTTAAGTCGCTTTATCCTGTAAACTAGTCTTAAATAAAACAAACTAAAAGCTCGCACCATTGCGGGCTTTTGTTATTTTTGACAACGACTTGATATAATTACACTCAAGTAACCTTAACTGTATGAGACTATGAAATCATCCTTAGCTATTTGGCTTGATGCCGCTAGACCCAAAACCTTACTGCTTGCGATCGCTGCGATTGCAACAGGAAGTAGCCTTGCTTATGCCGACCACCATTTTTCACTTGCGATTTCTCTTTTGGCATTACTTACAGCAACCCTACTGCAAATCTTATCTAACCTTGCTAATGACTACGGAGATGCCGTCCAAGGCACCGATAATGAAAACCGAATAGGTCCAATTCGTGGCATGCAACAAGGAATGATCACCCAAGCTGGGATGAAAAAAGCGATCACACTGAATATTGTCTTTATTGTGATCAGTGGATTGGCTCTGGTGTTTTATGCCCTACAAAGTCCAACCAGTATTATGGCTTTCATATTTTTAGGCTTACTGTCAATTATTAGCTCAATCGCCTACACCATGGGTAGCAAGCCTTATGGCTACATCGGCCTTGGTGATATTTCGGTATTTATTTTCTTTGGTCTATTAGCCATTTTAGGTACCTACTTCTTACATACCGGCACGGTTAAAACAGACTTGCTACTACCAGCAATTGGCTCTGGTTTATTCTCAATGGGCGTGTTGAATATCAACAATATGCGTGATGTGGAAAATGACACAGTGAGTAACAAGCGCACCTTAGTGGTTAGGATAGGCATTGAAAAAGCCAAATGCTATCACCTAGGTTTGTTGGCTTTCGGTTGGCTAACTATGGCCATTTACCTGGTTATGCACACTCAACCAATCTGGCTAAATGTGTTTATGTTATTACCACTGCTGCTCATATTCAAACATGGCAAGACTATCTGGAATATCCAACAAGCTAAGCAGTTTGTACCTATGTTACCGGATATGGTGAAATGTGCCTTTATCACCAATATCGTATTTTCAATTGTTATGGTTTTAGGCCAATAACACTCTGTTCAGGACGATTACCCTGATGAGATCAAAGTCTTTTCAGGAAATTGTCCTTTGTCATTGCAAAGCAATAATGACCCTATATACTCGTTAGTCATGTACTCTTAACCATCCTCCGCAAGCAAAGAGAAAACCACTATGGAATATAATACCTCTGCACTGTGTGATATTTACCAAGACCAAGTTGATGTTGTTGAGCCTATGTTCAGTAATTTTGGTGGCTTAACCTCATTCGCAGGCCAATTAACCACAGTGAAATGCTTTGAAGATAACGGCATTATTCGTTCTATTTTACAAGAAGATGGTACTGGTCGAGTGCTATTAATTGATGGCGGCGGCTCACTGCGTCGTGCACTGATTGATGCTGAGATTGCCGCGTTAGCAGAAGAAAATGACTGGGAAGGCCTAGTGGTTTACGGCTGTGTTCGTGAAATTGATGACTTAGAAGAAATGGAAATTGGCATTCAAGCCATTGCTGCTATTCCTGTCGGAGCCACTCAGAACAACATCGGTGAAGTCGATGTACCGGTCAACTTTGGTGGGGTTACCTTCTTACCTGAAGATCACCTTTATGCCGACAATACTGGTGTGATCATTTCTCAAGAACCGTTAGATGTTGATCTAGAGTTAGATGAAGAACTAGACGACGTTGAGCCTTTAAACCGTTAATCTCATCTCCTCAAATTCTTATAAACAAAAAAACAGAGCTCAATCGGCTCTGTTTTTTGTTTATCTACTGCTATCTATACCCAAAGTCATTGGAGTTGCAGTGAGGAGACAAGTGAATGAACACTGACAACAAAACTGCAGCTTCAAGTATGACGGGTATAAAACGATAATAGCTTTAATTATTCAACGTCATCCATTTTACCAAGTAGGTTACGGATACGCTCTTGCCATGCTTGCTGCTCTTGGCGCATCGCTTGAGTTTGTTGTTCTAACTCTTCACGACCTTCGCGTAGTTGACCGGCTTCTGAAGCTAGTTGTTGATTCTTTTCTTTAAGCTCGTCAACTTCCATTTGTAATAATGCAATAGTATCTACCGCGGTTTGAATTTTTGCTTCTAGCTGTTCTAATACTTCGAAAGACATCTCTGATACCTATAAAATGATCATGGTGAGCAATAAAGCTAACCCAAGGTCACGCCCTATCACGTTTGTTACCCTCATTCTACTCAGCTTCGTTGTAAGCGCCACCGTCTTATTTAACTATTTTTGTTCGGTTGCGCAAAAAAACAGCAAAGCTAACTCAATTATGACATTAGCCCGCATATTGACTCCCTTTAATGAGCTCTATGAAGACCTCTGTAGCTATCGTTGCGTAATGATCCAACCAAAAAAGCAAACGTTACCGTTCTGGCTGTGCTAAAATGCGCCGCATAATTTTCTTCCCTTTGTTTTATTTGGAGTCAGTATGAAACGCGATTTAGCATTGGCATTTTCTCGAGTCACAGAAGGTGCTGCGCTTGCCGGATATAAATGGTTAGGCCGAGGCGATAAGAACGCAGCCGATGGCGCTGCAGTAGCCGTAATGCGTACCCTACTGAATGACACAGAAATCAGCGGTGAAATTGTTATCGGTGAAGGTGAAATTGATGAAGCACCAATGCTTTATATTGGTGAGCAAGTTGGCCTAGGTGGCGATGCAGTCGATATCGCGGTTGACCCAATCGAAGGCACCCGTATGACCGCTATGGGTCAGTCGAATGCACTAGCAGTACTGGCAGCAGGCGAAAAAGGTAGCTTCTTAAAAGCTCCTGATATGTATATGGAAAAACTTGTCGTGGGTCCTGGTGCTAAAGGTTGTCTTGATCTTTCTAAATCGGTTGAAGATAACATCTTAAATGTCGCTAAAGCACTTAATAAGCCACTCAATGAACTGACTGTTATCACTTTAGCCAAACCTCGCCATGACGAGATTATCGCTAAAATTCAACAAATGGGTGCTCGTGTTTTTGCCGTGCCAGATGGTGATGTTGCAGCTTCTATTTTAACTTGTATGCCAGATAGCGAAGTGGACATGATGTACTGCATTGGTGGCGCACCTGAAGGTGTTGTATCTGCGGCAGTCATTCGTGCATTAGATGGTGACATGCAAGGTCGTCTACTACCTCGTCATGAAGTTAAAGGGGATACTCCAGAAAACCGCACTCACGGTGAATTAGAATTACAACGTTGCGCCGAAATGGGTGTACAAGCAAATGTGATCTTAAAAATGGATGATATGGCGCGCAGTGATAATGTAGTCTTTGCTGCAACCGGTATTACCAAAGGTGACCTACTTGAAGGTATCACTCGTACAGGAAATATCGCAACCACAGAAACCTTAGTGATTCGTGGTAAGAGCCGTACGATTCGTCGCATCAAGTCGATTCACTACCTTGAACGTAAAGATGATGAAGTAAGACAGCACATCTTATAATTCGAGTTTACTTGGGTATAGCTTACAAACGCAACTTTCGGGTTGCGTTTTTTATTCTCCTTACAAAGGATTTTAGAGTATGTTAAGCATTTGCTTTATTTAATTTTTGCGCCATCATATAGCCAAGTGACTTCCAAAACGCGGCACAATACAGCCCCCAAAGGCAATCAATGAAAAGCAGCGATAAAATTCTCCATAAAATAAAGCGTGAAGGAAAAATTACCGCGCGCCAACTGGCCGATGAGTTATCGATCACCAGCATGGGTGCACGCCAACATCTACAAGCGTTAGAAGATGAAGGGTTACTAAACCACTCCGACATTAAAGTCAAAGTGGGACGCCCAGCCCGTCACTGGTCTTTAACCCAAAAGGGCCATGACCAATTTATCGATCGCCACCAAGATCTTAGTATTGATATCATCAACGCTATTGGCCACGCCTATGGCCAACAAGGGATTGAAAAGGTTACCGCCCAGAGAGAAGCAAAAATTCTCCAGCGCTATCAGCAAAATTTATCCCAATGTTCTAGTACCGAACAAAAACTACAAACTTTAGTTCAATTGCGAGAGCAAGAAGGTTACATGGCGGAGCTTGAAACTACAGAGACTGGATATCAACTCATTGAAAACCATTGTCCAATTTGTCATACCGCGAAACAATGCCCAGCATTGTGTCAATCAGAGCTGAATATCTTCCAAACCTTACTGGAAAACGAATGCAAAGTCGTTCACCAAGAACACATTATTGCAGGCTCGCATCGTTGCTGTTACCTGATTACCCCTATCAAGGGTGATTAACCCACCATTAAACGCCTTAAGTAGGAACTTTATTTTTGTGACTTCATCACCGACTTCTTCACTTGCTCGTCAATTATTTCAGCAAACCTGGCCAATGTTATTTGGCGTGCTGTCGCTTATGAGTTTTCAATTGGTAGATAGCGCATTTATCGGGCAGCTGGGTGTTTTACCTCTTGCGGCACAAGGCTTTACTCAACCAATTCAAATGATCATTATTGGCTTACAAGTGGGTTTAGGAATCGCCACCACTGCTGTCATTTCAAAAGCACTCGGACAAAATAATTTTCGCTATGCAAAGCAGTTAGGTGGACTGGTCGTCACTATCGGTAGCGTTGGTATCGCCTTGTTTTCTTGCATTATTTATAGTCTACGTATTCCAATTCTCGACTTATTAAGTGCGCCCGAGACGATTCATCCTATTGTAAGTAGTTACTGGGTTTATTGGCTTCTCAGTGCATGGTGTGGCGCTTTACTGTATTTCTTTTATAGCTTATGTCGCGCCAATGGTAATACGATTTTACCGGGCAGTATGATGATGGTGACTAGTCTGCTCAATATGGCGCTCGACCCTCTATTTATCTTTACTTTTGGCCTGGGAATTAATGGCGCTGCCATCGCAACATTACTCTCATTTTCGGTTGGTTTAATTGTGGTAACACCCAAAGTGTGGGCTAAAGGTTGGATTGATTTTGACTGGAGCGACTTAAATATTCGTCGCAGTATTGGCTCGCTCGCTAACATTATGGGACCAGCAATGGTGAGTCAGCTACTACCACCTGTGTCTTCGATGCTTGCCACTAAGTTATTAGCCAGTTTTGGTACGACAGCGGTTGCTGCATGGGCAATCGGATCACGTTATGAATTCTTCGCCATCGTTGCCGTCTTAGCACTTACCATGTCCATGCCACCGATGGTTGGCAGACTGTTAGGCGCTAAGCAGTATGAGGATATAAAAAAACTCACCGCGATTGCGATTCGCTTTATTTTACTATTCCAGCTGGTCATAGCATTCATCACCTTTTTGGCTGCTAATGATTTAGCGAAGTTAATGACTAGCGATCAAGAAGTGACACATATTTTGCATTGGCATCTTACTATCGTACCGTTAAGTCTTGGTTCTCTAGGCGTTTGTATGTTGATGGTATCCTTATCCAATGCAATTGGCCGCTCTTACTCCGCTTTATGGATTTCCGCACTACGCCTCTTTGTCTTCTTCCTGCCTTGTTTATGGTTAGGTTCACAGCTAGGAGGTATTAAAGGATTATTTATCGGCGCTTTATTCGGGAATTTGTTGGCAGGATTAAATGCTTGGATGATTTTCCGTAAAAGCTTTAAACACATCACCAACAGCTCAAGCGAATAATCCAGAGCTGTTGGTAATAACAGAGTTATATACCAAAGTAACTTCAAGATACGAGTTTCAGCAAGATTAAAATTTAGACTCGTGTCGGCTCAGGTCCGTAGCGATTATCACCTTGGGTACCTTTTAATAGGCCACATTCGACCAGCATCCAAGCACCACAGATAATCGCAATTATTGATACAGACGTTTGTATCATCGATGGCTCAACGGTTTCAGCAGCACCAATCGGTGCCATCAAACGACCAGCAATCAAAGGCACATGCATTAACAGCCACCAATTCGATTTATTGCGGTCATGCCAACGCTTTGCTGTTACCGCTAGATCTGGCACTAGTAAAGCCGCGCTTATAATAAAAATGGCCACGCCACTAAAACTACCAAATAAGTTCTGTGCCGCAATACCAATAATCGCCAGCATCACTAGGTAGTAAAATAAATTCCACATCCAAAAACGCTGGCGTCCAATACGGCCTTGGAAAGAAAGAAGCCAATGTTTAATTGTCATAGCTACAATAACCTTTGAAATTAATTAGGATCTGTTGACCTTAGAAATTAGTCACTTTTTGAAAGCAACCACGTTCCATATCACGAATATTAACCGTTAAGCTAGCAACAAAAGCAGCCTTATTTTGCAACGCTTGCATCAACGCTTCCGATAATGCTCTCTTTTGCTCATCACTACGCCCATCCAGTAATTCAACTGTGACATGAATAAAACCAACACTGTCATCCAAATCTCCGATTAACCAGTGATGTGTTCTCAAAGTTCTCGATTTTACATCCCTTATCTCAAATAAACCGCTTTGAATGGTCACTTGATGTAAATCTTCCAATAGCGCTTGCACATTAGCCCGCTCTTCAATTGAATGAGAGTATTCCATCACAACATTTGGCATGTAAATTCCTTATAAATATTAAATCCCCTACCACTCAAAGGTAGGTTTAAATCTATTTCACTCTCATAGAAAGCATTAGTAAGCTAGACTATCATTATTGATCGTTTTGACATGATGAGAATCATGATTTCATCACATTATTCTGTTATATTCTTTGGTAGTTAAAATATTTCGATACTTAAATTAAATGGAGATCATCCTATGCGTCATCCTGTAGTTATGGGTAACTGGAAACTAAACGGCAGCAAAGAAATGGTTGTTGATTTGCTAACAGGTCTAAATGCTGAACTTGAAGGCGTAACAGGCGTCGACGTTGCAGTAGCGCCACCAGCACTATTCATCGATCTTGCTGAGCGTACATTAACTGACGCGGGTAGCGCGATCATTCTTGGTGCTCAAAACACTGACTTAAACAACAGCGGTGCATTCACAGGTGATATGTCTCCAGCTATGTTGAAAGAATTCGGTGCATCTCACATCATCATCGGTCACTCTGAGCGTCGTGAATACCATAACGAATCAGACGAGTTCGTTGCTAAGAAATTCGCTTTCCTAAAAGAAAACGACCTAACTCCAGTTCTTTGCATCGGTGAATCTGAAGCACAAAACGAAGCTGGCGAAACGGTTGCAGTATGTGCTCGTCAAATCGACGCAGTCATCAACCTTCTAGGTGTAGACGCTCTTAACGGAGCAATCATTGCTTACGAACCAATCTGGGCTATCGGTACTGGTAAAGCAGCGACAGCTGAAGATGCGCAACGTATCCACGCTCAAATCCGTGCTCACATTGCTGAAAAATCAGAAGAAGTAGCGAAAAACGTAGTAATCCAATACGGCGGTTCTGTTAAACCAGAAAACGCAGCGGCTTACTTTGCACAACCAGACATCGACGGTGCTTTAGTTGGTGGTGCTGCACTTGACGCGAAAAGCTTTGCCGCTATCGCTAAAGCAGCTGCTGAAGCAAAAAAAGCATAATAGTTTCTAGCTAAAAACACCGAAGGTTGGCCTAAGTGCCAGCCTTTTTTTTGTTTCGTGTTTCGTGACCATAAAAAACCGCTGACTTTCGCCAACGGTTTTTATCAATCAAATCATGATTAACGAATTAGAATAACTCTTCAGCAACTTTATAAAGGTCATTACGAACCGGACGTTTCATGTTTTCAATCGCATCGATAATATCGTGATGAACTAGATCTTCTTTTTGAATACCAACACAACGACCACCATGACCTTCAGCTAATAGGTGCACTGCATAATTTCCCATACGAGAAGCTAAAACACGGTCAAATGCTGTTGGACGACCACCACGTTGAATGTGACCAAGTACTGTCGCACGAGTTTCACGACCTGTAGCTTTTTCGATATCTTTAGCTAACTCATTGGCATTCATTTGCAATTCAGTTAAAGCAATAATTGCGTGTTTTTTACCTTTCGCAATACCATCTTTAATGTTTTGGATTAATGCTGGTTTATCTAAATTGTTCTCGGGGGTGATAATGTACTCACAACCACCGGCAATTGCAGACATCAAAGTCAAATCACCACAATGACGCCCCATGATTTCTACAATAGAAATACGTTGGTGTGATGTAGAGGTATCGCGTAAACGGTCAATCGCATCAATAACAGTATTTAATGCCGTTAAATAACCAATCGTGTAGTCCGTGCCTGCAATATCATTATCAATAGTGCCTGGTAGACCAATACATGGATAACCCATTTCCGTCAGTTTTTTGGCGCCCATGTAAGAACCGTCACCACCGATAACCACTAGTGCTTCAATGCCGTGTGCTTTTAGGTTTTCAATCGCTTTTTCACGAACTGCCACTTCTTTAAATTCAGGGAAGCGCGCAGAACCTAGGAAAGTACCACCACGGTTAATCACATCAGAAACGCTTGAACGATCTAGGTTTTCGATACGACCTTCATAAAGACCAAGGTAGCCATCGTAAATACCACAAACTTCAATACCTTTGCTTAGCGCAGTACGAACTACACCACGAATTGCTGCGTTCATGCCTGGTGCATCGCCACCACTTGTTAAAACACCGATCTTCTTAACCATGATCACCCTCTAAAAAAGTAAAAAACAAATTCTTCTATTCAGTCACACAAACTGGCTATGTTTTTTTCTAGCCTAATACTTTTCGGTGTGACTCAATCCAAATCTTCGTTAACTCACAATTGCTCTACTATCAAACAACATATGTTAACGACAACACAACTCAATAAATACTAAGCATAATATACAAGCTTGACGCTTAGTGATGTTGATTCATATCACTATCAACGGTTTTTTTTATCTGCCTATAAGATAGACATTAACCGCTAAATTGTCTCAATAATAATGAGCTAAGTCACATAATTTTATGTTATTCACCGCATTTCGGCTAATTTAGCGGCTGATATTTTGCATCAGGAACCACTGATATCGGATCTTGGTGAATAAGCACATCTGAATGAGGAAATAATGCTTCTAATTTAGCCTCTACCTCATCAGAAATGCGGTGAGCTTCAACCAGAGGTAAATTATCATCGAGCTCAATATGCACTTGAATAAAGCGTATCGGACCTGACATACGAGTACGTAGATCATGCGCACCTAGTACTCCTTCCACTGACACACAAGCCAGATGAATCGCTTGGACTTCTTCTTCCGGCAATTGTCGATCCAATAATGACTGCACCGCTTCTTGTGCCATTTGATAAGCGCTATACAGAATGTACAAACCAATCCCTACCGCAAACACTGCATCAGCTTGTTTTAATCCATACCAACTTAATACCAACGCAATCATTATCGCGATATTCATAAATAAGTCAGTTTGATAGTGCAATGAATCGGCAGCAATTGCTTGGCTGCCGGTTTTGCGTACGACATGCTTTTGAAACAGCACTAATCCAGAAGTTAGCAAGATAGCAAACCCACTGACCCATACCCCAAGCTCTGGTGAGACCAACTCTTGTGGGCGGAAAAAACGATCTACCCCATTCAGCAATAAGAAACACGCTGAACCGGAAATAAACATCGCTTGTGCTAATGCGGCTAATGACTCTGCCTTTCCATGACCAAATTGATGTTCATCATCCGCAGGTTGAGTAGCGTAACGCACTACCAATAAATTAGTCAGAGAAGCCGCCATATCCAGTAATGAATCGACCAAGGAAGCCAGTAAGCTCACTGAATTGGTTTGCCACCACGCCACCAATTTCACTAATAGTAAAATAGTCGCAATCACCATGGCTGCCCAGGCCGCAGAATTGACTAGCTTAGAATACGTTTTATCCATGATCTTTGAACAACCTATTAAAGTGTCTCTAAACGAGCATATTCAGTGACTAACCATTTGATACCTTCACCATTAAAGGCGACTTGTACTCGGCTTTGTGCACCGCTGCCTTCAAAATTAATGATGGTACCTTCGCCAAATTTAGCATGTTTCACTCGTTGACCTAATGAATAGCCAGTACTATTAAAATTGTCTTTTACCGCGGTGGCACCAAAACGTCCCGAAGTCGCTGGACGGCTCACTTGCGCTTTCATACGCACTTCTTCCACACAGCTTTCTGGAATTTCACGAATAAAACGTGACGGCTTGTGGTATTTATCTTGCCCATACACTCTGCGCATCTCGGCATAGGTGATATAAAGTTTTTGCATTGCTCGAGTCATACCTACATAACACAAACGACGCTCTTCTTCTAAACGCGCAGCATCTTCTGCCGACATTTGATTAGGGAACATGCCCTCTTCAACACCGACCATAAAGACTAATGGGAATTCCAAACCTTTAGCACTATGTAATGTCATTAACTGCACAGCATCAGTAAATTCATCCGCTTGCCCTTCACCTGCCTCTAATGCGGCGTGTGATAAAAATGCCGACAACATACTCATGTCATCTGCTTCTTCAGGCTTTTCAAACTGACGTGCCGCAGTGACTAATTCTTCCAAGTTTTCAATACGTGCTTTAGATTTTTCACCCTTTTCCATTTCATACATGGCAAATAAGCCCGAGGATTTGATCACATGATCAAATTGCTCATGTAACGCTAAATCAAAGGTGTCATCTTCGAGCGCGTTCACTAATTCAATAAAGCGACTAAACGCGCTCGCCGCACGACCAGATAATACTTTTTCATCAATTAATTGAACGCCGGCGTGCCATAAAGTCGTGCCACGATCACGCGCGGTCATACGAATAGTTTCTAAGGTTTTATCCCCGAGACCACGGGTTGGAGTATTCACAATACGTTCAAAGGCAGCATCATCATTACGATTATTCATTAAACGCAGGTAGCTTAAGGCATCTTTGATTTCTTGACGTTCGAAGAAACGCATACCGCCATAAATTCGGTACGGCAGGCGTGCTTGAATTAATGCTTCTTCTAATACACGAGACTGGGCGTTATTACGATACAACATGGCACAATCGACTAGGGGGGTGCCCTTTTCATGCCATTCTTTAATTTTATTGACCGCAAAGCGCGCTTCATCGAGATCGTTATATGCGGAATACAAAGAAATCGGTTCACCGTCATTGCCATCGGTCCACAAATCTTTACCCATGCGCTCAGTATTATTGCTAATAAGCTCATTGGCAGCATTCAGGATATTTTTAGTAGAACGGTAATTTTGCTCCAAACGAATAGTATGTGCGCCTGGGAATTCACGCAGAAACTTTTGAATATTTTCGATTTGTGCACCACGCCAACCATAGATGGACTGATCATCATCCCCCACGATCATCACATGTGAATCCGCTCCAGCCATCATGCGTAGCCAAGCATATTGAATGTTATTGGTATCTTGAAATTCGTCGACCAAAATGTGCTTAAAACGCGCTTGGTAATGCTCACGAACATGCACCTTATCACGCAATAATTCATGGCAGCGCAATAGAATTTCGGCAAAATCGACTAGGCCAGCACGATCACAAGCCTCTTGATACGCTTGGTAAATCTGCAAATAGGTCTTGGCAACCGGATCATGATAAGTATCGATATGACTTGGACGTAAGCCTTCATCTTTTTTGCCGTTGATCCACCAACTTGCTTGCTTAGCCGGAAACTGCTTTTCATCGAGATTTTGCGCTTTGATCAAACGACGCAATAAACGAATTTGGTCTTCCGAATCTAAGATTTGGAAATCTTCCGGCAATTTAGCGTCCATATAATGCGCGCGCAAAATACGATGACAAATACCATGGAAAGTCCCATTCCACATACCCGATGAAGTCCCCATCATCAGTTCTTCAATACGACCACGCATTTCTTTAGCGGCCTTATTGGTAAAGGTGACCGACATGATTGAAAACGGCGACGCTTGTTCTACCGATAATAACCAAGCAATGCGATGCACCAACACGCGGGTTTTACCACTACCTGCGCCCGCCAATACGAGTAAGTTTTCCAATGGAGCGGCTACCGCTTCACGTTGTCTGTCATTAAGACCGTCGAGTAATAAAGAAGGATCCATCGTCATCTACTGGTTATTTATACATAAAAGAGGAGTATACACGAACTTTTACTAGGATTTTAGAGTTCAAGATGAGGTTTCATTCTCACCATTGGCAACTACACTAAAAATATACCCAAGTAACCTCAAGATGCGAGTTTCAGCAAGAATAAAACAAGCTTTAGGCAAGGCAAATTGAATATGATCATAGTCATTCTATCTCTGTTCAATTTAACGCAGCATAAAGCTTGTTTTAACTTGCCCTTTGGGAGCTTCATCCAAGACCTTAGCCTACGTCAGATTTAATTGAAAGGTGTTTACATTCCGCATAAATCTTCCTTGTCTAAGAACTTGGATGATAGCTCTGAATTCTGCATCTTGAGGTCACTTGGGTATAGCCTTTGGATAAAAGGAAATCCTATGAAAGCGAATAAATCTATGGTGACTGCCGCTATCGTTTGGCTTCTGAGCGTATTTTTTAGCATATTATCTGGGTTACTTTTCTTAATCTTCAAACGAGAAGATGCGTTCATCCAGCAACAAGCCAAAGAAGCCCTTAATTGGGGTATTACATTATGGCTAACGGTTCTCGTTGTCTCATTGTTTGGCAGCAAATTTCTTTTCACTCTACTTGGCGCGATCCATTTGGTTTTCTGCTTATTCGGCATGGTTTCTTGCTTAAAAGGTAAAGCTTACCAAGTGCCGATCAATCTTAGATTAATTAAATAGGGCGAATATAACCCTGTCATCATTTTGCAGCTTAACCCCTCAATAATAAAGTTAAATACGATCATGAAATATCTCAAAAATTCAGCGGGTTAATAAATTAACTGAACCAAGTTGAAATTTAAATGCGCGTAATGGGTTCTTTATTAGTGATGTTTTATTAAGCAAAAAACTAAGTACGTGGTGCGAATGGAAGATTACATAACCTTGCTTCAACCAAACACGATACAACAAAATACATGGCTAGCCTTTATTGGCATCGTGTTGCTATCGTATTTGTTAGAAGATCTGGCCATTGTCACTGCAGCGGTAATGGCAAGCCAAGGTTCGATGCCTTTTGAAGTGGCGTTATTGGCTATCTTTGTTGGTATCGCCAGTGGTGATGCATTGTTGTACGCCTTTGGTGTATGGGCAAGACGTTGGAGATCTCTGCGTTACCGTTTATTGAATATGCCACTACTGCGTCAAGCCAGACGCCGATTAAAACATCACGCTATCATCAACATTGTAATCATCCGCTTTATTCCTGGTCTGCGCAGTGTGAGCTTTACTTTATGCGGCTACTTTCGCATTCCATTCCATCAATTCTTGATTGCGGTGTTATTGGCGACGGCCGCATGGACAGCCTTAGTCTTCAGCATTATTTATCAAGTAGGTAGCACAGAATATTTACAACAACATCCATTGAAATGGTTGCTTGGTCCGATCGCATTAATTTTATTATGGGGAGTAAATCGTATTGCAGGACATTCATTACACCGCAATAAAAAACGATCAAATCACAGCTTATCCGAGCTATCTCAATCTCACAGCATTTCAAAAGGGAAACTTTAATATGTATGTCAGTCCTGAATCCCAATCGGAGAGCATTTTGACGCAGCCTTCTTTGCCAAAAAATCAAGACACACCGAATAAAGGCATGCCGAAAATGGATGACTCTGGTAAGACAGTCTCTCGATTTGAGTTTTGGCCAACTTGGTTCTTCTATACACCAGTGGTTCTACAAAGCTTATGGTATGGCATCAAGTATCGCGATTTTCGCCTACCTTTAGTCGCCAACCCACACATCAAACTCAGCGGTATGGTTGGTGAATCTAAACAAGAAATTTTAGAACTCGCAGGGGATTACGCTAAACAATGGATCCCACCATTTGTCACTTTAACCAAGCAATCCGAATCAGAACGCTCTTCCTTATCCGCTCAATGGTTAGAGGCCAAACAAGCCATGATAAAAACAGGATTAAGCTACCCGATAGTTGCCAAGCCAGACCAAGGTTGTCGCGGTGTCGGTGTGCAATTAATGGAGTCCGACCAAGAGCTACAACAATACATCGCCGCTTTTCCTGACAAGGCTCGTTACATGCTGCAAAAAAAATCGCCTTATCAAGCCGAAGCAGGACTGTTCTATATCCGCTACCCCAACCAAGAAAAAGGCAAAGTATTCTCTATTACTCTTAAATATTCACCGGTAGTGGTGGGCACAGGAAAGCACACTCTGCGTCAATTAATCGAACAAGATCCACGTGCCAAACAACTTGCGCATTTATACCTACCTCGCCATCAAGATCAGCTCGAACAGGTTTTAGAACATGGCAAACCTTTCCAATTAGCATTTGCTGGTAGCCATTGTCGAGGCTGCATTTTCAAAAATGGCAACGCTTATATTACGAAGGCCCTTGCTGAAAAATTAGATCGTATTTTTGATGACTACCCTGGCTATCACTTTGGTCGTTTAGATGTGAAATTCAAAGATATTGAGTCCCTAATGCAGGGCAAAGATTTCGATATTTTAGAGATGAATGGTGCAAGCAGCGAAGCAGGACATATTTGGGATAGCAACACCCCACTCAAAGAGATTTTTTCTACCTTGCTTTATCAATATCGCTGCTTATATGAAATTGGAGCACTGCAACGAAAAGCCGGACATAAAGTGCCTACATTTCACGAATTATTCCGCGCATTAAAGCAAGAAAAACAATTGATTAAACACTACCCAGCTACGGATTAAAAAACGAATCAAAGGCTTTAAGCACACGCAGCTTAAACACTTTATAGAGAGTAAGAAGGTAAGGAATGTCGACATCTATGGCAGCATCACCAGACAATCACAATGCTCACCATCCATTAGTGAGTGCCAATCTTGAAGGCATTGAGCAAGCTCTGCAGTTACTTGGGCAACTTGATAAGACTCAATACATCTATATCGCCACGCCTTATGTGCAAAGCAGCATAGGGGCTCACTTGCGCCATATTAATGATATGTACTTTGCCCTGATGAGCTACCAGCAAGGGGTTATCGATTACGATCAACGTCGTCGCGGGGCATTAGTTGAAACTCAGCGAGAGGTAGGTATTGATGAGTTACAGGCAATTAAGCGCTGGTTACTCGCGCTAAACGAACAAGACTTAACAACGCCGGTCACCATCAAAAGTGAAACCTCAATTTATCAACAACAAATATGCCAAATGCCCTCAAGCCTACAGAGAGAGCTGTTATTTGTGTCGAGCCATACTACTCACCACTTCTCGGTAATGAGAGTCAATGCCGAAGCTTGCCAGATTAAAACCGATAGCATCTTTTCTTATGCGCCAGCGACCGCCAGTTATTTAAGGAGCCAATGCTAATGAGGAGTCTAGACTAATGTGTACCTTAACCTGGAGAATAACCGACAACGGTTATCAAGTGCTGTTTAATCGTGACGAGCAGAAAACTCGTTCGATTGCACTTCCGCCTCAAACCTTTCAACAAGATGATTGCTACGCATTAATGCCAATTGATCCAGATGGACAAGGCACGTGGATAGCCACCAACAACCACGGTTTTAGCTTGTGCTTACTGAATAATTATCAAGGCCAAATGCCGACTACCGTCAAAGAAAATAATGCCCTAAAAAGCCGAGGACAACTTGTACGCCAATTTGCTTTTTGCTTTAACGAGCAACAATTAGAAAAACAATTGAGGACGATTCGTTGGAGTGACTTCCCACCTTTTACTTTATTAATCTTCGATCTTAATAAGCTTCAAAGAAAACCAGAAGTTAGTGCCATTATCTGGGATGGTATTGAAGTCAAACACACTAAAAAAGAAAGCCCTATTACTTCATCTTCGTTTGAATTTGAGAAAGTCCAAGCCGCTCGAGTTACACATTTTAATCGCCAAACTAACTCACAATCCCAAGCGAGTTTATGTGAATTAATGAACTATCATTCTAGTCATGAACCACAAGCAGGTGCTCATTCGGTATGTATGCACCGTGATGATGCCCAAACCGTTAGCCTTACCATAATCAATGTCGATAGCAATCAAGTCACAATGGACTACCAACCTGGTGCACCATGCCAGCATCAGCCCTTCCATAATTCAGCGATTCCAAGAACCATCAAAATGGAGATACAACCATGAAAGCCTATTGGAAAACTCTAACCTTTATTTTGCTCGTTGTTAGCCAAGCGTTATTTAGCCCCCAAGTAATGGCGGAAAATGACCCTATTTATACTGGTTTCTTCAGCAATAAAGCGCTCGAAGGCTATGATACTGTGGCTTACTTTACCGAAGGCAAAGCGGTTGAAGGTAAAAGTAACTTTAAAGTGAAATACCAAGGTGCCGAGTGGTGGTTTATCAATAAAGAACACTTAGATATGTTTACTGATAACCCGGAGAAATATGCTCCACAATATGGTGGTTATTGCGCTTGGGCTATCGGAGAAAAAAATCAATTAGCACCAGGCGATCCACACCAATGGACTATCCATCAAGGCAAGCTCTACATCAACTACGACCAAAGCGTGCAAGATACCTGGCTACCTAAAAAAGACAGCTTCATCAAAGCCGCCGATCAAAACTGGCCAAGCATTTTGGATTAATCAAAGGGGTATACCCAAGTAACTTCAAGATGCGAGTTTCAGCAAGAATAAAACAAGCTGTAAAGAAATTGTAAGATCTAACCAGTAAATTATCTCAATCGTGGAAGTGATAGCTGCTATCTAGGAGCTCAATATGCAAACTAGTCCTTTTCGTTTACCCTGCGTGACCCCTTTTCGCCTACTCGAACGTGCGGCAGAAAGAGTGACTGGGTTGCACACTTTAGATACCTACTATCAACAATTACCAAGGCATCTCAATACAAAAAGCTTTTTACGTCATACCTTAGAAAAGTTAGGCGTACAATATCAAATTGCTTCCGGGCATCTCAGTAATATTCCTGCCACGGGACCACTTGTGATCGTCGCCAACCATCCACTCGGCGCAGTGGAAGGTGTCATATTGGCAGAAATGCTGTTACAGGTTCGTCCTGATGTAAAAATATTGGCCAATCAGTTTTTAAAGAGGCTGCCAGAATTAGCACCGCTCTTTATTAGTGTCGATGTGTTTGAAGGCAAAAATGCCGTCAGTGCCAATATCAAAGCGTTACGTGAAGGACTACAGCATTTACAAAACGGTGGTGTCTTATTGGTTTTTCCAGCAGGTGAAGTCTCTACTTTTGATAAACAGGGCCAACTCAATGACAAACCTTGGAGTCGTTCAGTCGCTAAATTGATCAAACGTAGCAATGCCAACGCACTCGCTATGCATATCAACGGCCATAATAGTAAGCCTTTTTATTGGGCAGGTATGGTTCATCCTTACTTGCGAACTGCAATGCTAGGCCGAGAAATGTTAAATAAAAAACAACAAGTTATTGATATTTCCATTGGTGAGTTGATTGATAAAAAAGAGATTGAGAGCTTATCTTGCGAGCAACACATCGTTGATTATCTGAGGTTAAATACTTACTTACTGGCTCCTAGAGCCGAACATCAAGCCCCTAGCTTGCCCCATCAAACACCAGTGATCGCACCGATCTTACAGGATCAATTGATCTCAGATATTCACGGACTACCAACATCAGCTCACCTCTTAAACTTTAAAAACTTTGATGTTTATTGTGCCAAATTTGAAGAGATCCCAAACATCGTATTGGAAATTGGTCGAATTAGGGAAGCGAACTTTCGCTTAGTCAATGAAGGCACAGGTAAAGAGTGTGATTTTGATGAATTCGACCACTACTACCAGCACCTATTCATTTGGGATAACGAAGCCCAGCGATTAGTCGGCGCATATCGACTCGGATTAACCGATCACATTTTGCAAAATAAAGGCGTGAAAGGTTTATATTCTCGAACCCTCTTCCAATTTGATGAAACGCTGATCAATCAATTTGGTCATGCTATTGAAATGGGTCGTTCGGTTATCGACCTACCCTACCAACGTAGTCTCACTGCATTACTACTATTATGGAAAGGCATTGCTACTTACGCTTATCGAAATCCACAATATACTCACTTATTTGGCCCGGTCAGTATTAGCAGTGAATACAGCCCTACCGCTCGAGAATTAATGGTGTCCACCCTTGAAATGCATCATTTTGATCAAGACAGTGCTAGCTTAGTGAAGGCCAGTAACCCACTTAAAAAAAGCAAGAACAGCTTCTGGCGAGCTGACATGTTGTCGTCACTAGCCGATATTCAATTACTCTCCAAAGTACTCACTCGTTTAGGACAAAAAAGCATTCCTGTACTACTCAAGCAATACCTCAACCTTAATGGCAAATTGATCAGCTTTAATGTCGATAAAGACTTTAATGATGCACTTGATGGCTTAATTGTAGTTGATCTACGTAAAGTGCCGCAGCGTACTTTAGCGAAATATATGGGGAAGGAAGAAAGTGCGGAGTACTTGGAAAAGCATAAGAATACGTAACTAGGACGCTTCGCGTGTCGTCGCTCGAATCTCGGAAAAGAAAAAAGCCGATAACAATAATATTTATCGGCTTAGTTAAATCACTACAGAATCATCGAGTTACGAGCAGCGTAGCGCCCAAGAAGCGAAGCACTCGATCAACGTTCCCCTACATCCCAAATACCCAAGCAGCCAGCGTGTAACTTAACGCTGTGATAATGAAAATGCCCATGATATTCAATGCAAAGCCTGCACGAATCATCTCTTTGATTTTAAGCTGACCAGAAGCAAAGACGATACTGTTTGGTGGTGTGGCTACCGGCATCATAAAGGCACAACTTGCCGCGAGTGCTGCTGGGATCGCTAGCATCATTGGGCCTTCCCCCATGGCAATGGCTATTGGGCCGAGTAACGGCAGGAAGCCTGCTGCCGTAGCGGTATTACTGGTCACTTCGGTTAAGAAGATAATTGCCGCAGTAACAATCAGCATCACAACAATAATCGGCATACCATTAGTGGCGCCTAGGCTATCGCCAATGAAATCGGCTAAACCAGATGATTTAATCTGCGCCGCTAAACTTAAGCCGCCACCAAATAGCAATAGTACGCCCCAAGGCAACTTCTTAGTGCTTTCCCAATCTAATATAAACTCTTGTTTTTTCACATTTACCGGAATAACAAACAGTAGTAAAGCAGCAAAAATCGCGATACTGGTATCGTTAATTGGCAAGCCAGTCCATTTAGCAAGCAATGGGCGAATAATCCAGCTAATAGCAGCACCGACAAAAATTACCGCCACCCATTTTTCACCTTTACTTAATTTACCCAATAACTGCAATTGATTTTTCAATAAGCTGCGCGCATCACCCGCTTCTTCATTCGGCAGCTTATAAGACACTTTAGTTAGCCATACCCAAGCCAGTGTCAGCATCACAATCGTCAATGGTAAGCCCACCATCATCCAGCGACCGAAGCCTAGTTCAATTTGATAAGTGTTAGAGAGATATGCCGCAAGCAAAGCATTTGGTGGGGTACCGATTAAGGTCGCAAGCCCACCAATACTTGCGGAGTAAGCAATACCGAGTAATAGTGCACTAGCAAACTGTGGATTTTTATCGCCTTTTTCGCCGCATACCATGCCAATTATCGACATCCCAATCGGCAACATCATCACAGCCGTCGCGGTATTACTCATCCACATAGAAAGAAACGCTGTAACCAACATTAACCCTCCGACTTGATGTGCAGGTTTATTGCCCACGGCTAACATGGCAATCAGTGCTACGCGTCGATGCAAGTTCCATTTTTCCATCGCAATCGACAACATAAAACCACCCAAAAATAAGAAAATTAATGGGTTAGCATAGGCTGCGGTGGCAGTTTTAATATCCGCAGTACCAAGTAGCGGTGAGAGAATGATCGGTAAAAACGATGTAACAGGAATCGGCGCAGCTTCGGTTACCCACCAAATAGCCATAAACGTTGCTAAGCCAATCATACGCCAAGCTGGCTCACTTAATCCTTCAAATGGCGCAGGAAAGATAAGCGTTAAAATAAGAACCAAAGGACCGAGAATTAAACCTACATAACGCGAACCGCCAGGGATTGATTCTTCTTTTGTTAATACTGACATAACTTCGTCACCTTATGATGCATATTATACGGTTGATTATGCTGTACTTTTAAAGCATATCTTATTGAAAGAGAACCCTGAAAAGAACAGTTCGTGATCAAGGTGTAACTTATTGTTTCATAAATGTGATCACTTTAACCTTTATTTTGTTATGGTTAATTTAAATACCTAAAAAAAGAGCCCAAGCATTCAAACTTGGGCTCCCATTCAGTTATTATCGGTTATTCATTTTTATTGAAGATAAGCGTTTAACATCCAGCTTTCTTTTTCTTGCTGACTAATATAGTCACTCATTAATGAAACCGTACCTTCATCATCAACATCAGCGGCTGTTTTTACAATTTGACGTTGTTTAGTCAGTAATACTCGGTAAGCCGATAAGATATTACCCACCGCTTCAGTACCATTCGACACATTCAAGGTTTCTTCCAGATCTGACATCTCTAAATAACGAGAGAAAGCATGTACCGGTGTGCCACCTAGTGTCAAAATACGCTCAGCAATTTCATCTACTTTCAGTACTAAATCGTTATAAATCTCTTCAAATTTTGCATGCAATTCAAAGAAATCACGACCTTTAATGTTCCAATGATAACCACGTACATTGGTATAGAGAATTTGGTAATCCGCCAATAGTTGATTGAGATCATCCACCAATGTAGCCGTTTGTTGTTTATTTAAACCAATCATATTCTTTTCCATTATCGCCTCTCTTATTGAGTAGTGATTAACTTTGCTATGGACATAGAATAGCCCTTACAGTTAATAAGGGCTAATGGATTGAATATATCGATTTGATAGGTATAAGCTATTAGTCATTTAGAAGTGATTAAACCGCTTACTCACTATCTAATAACCCATCAATTGGTTTGCTATGAATTCTTGAGCTCTTAAACATGGCTTTATTACCAGTCTCTTCTTCAGCCCAAAAATTAATATTAAATTGAGCATCATCGCTAAGTTCAACACGATGCCAATATTGAGGTGGACTAGTGGCAAACGAACCAGCATTAATTACCACGACTTGTTCTGGCTCAGTAGCTTCTTCATTTGCAAAACCATAAAAAGTAACCGTTCCTTGCATTACACAGATCTGCCCAAACACTCCGGCAGCCGTATTGTGATGGGTAATTAACGCTTTAGGTACATTATCTTTAGTAAAAAAGTGAGTAGAACGTCGGATTTTCCAATGTTTTGGAATGACTAAATGGCTCATATATTCCCCTTAATTACCGATTAATATCATGATCGATATCGCGGTTTAGTGAACTTATTTTCTTGAGTATGGCAGCACTATTACTTTAATCCTAAGCGTCTTGCTAGTCGATGCAAATTACCACTGTCAATTTTCAACTCACGAGCGGTAGCAGACCAGTTCTGCTGATTATTGTTTAGCGCATCCATAATCACTTGCGCCTGAAATGTTTCAGTAGCCACTTTTAGACCCAAAGAATAGTCCTTAGCTATATCAGAATTAACGGTATCCGCTAGCTGATTTTGATTCTCAATGCCTTGTAATGAGGTAGATTCTGCTTGTATTAATTCAAAATGATGAGGTTGTAAACTAATCGGGCTAGACTGGTTATTTTCTGTTTTTGCTAATACGGCCGCGCGGTGGATAGCATGTTCGAGCTGACGAATATTACCCGGCCAACTATATTGGCCCAATAACTGCAAAGTCGCAGGAGAAATACTTAAATGATTCAAATTTAGTTTGTGTTTGCACTTTTCAATAAAAAAGCCACTCAATAACGTAATATCTCCTGTTCGCTCTCTAAGCGCTGGAACATGAATAGGAAAGACACTTAAGCGGTGATATAAATCAGCCCTAAACTTGCCGTTCACCACATCTCGATGCAAATCTCGATTCGTTGCTGCCACAATGCGGGTATTCACTTTAAGTACGCTGTCATCACCAACCCGCTGCAAGTCACCATACTGCAATACTCGCAATAACTTAGATTGCAATCCTAAAGGCAATTCACCGACTTCATCTAAAAATAGCGTGCCATTATCGGCTAATTCAAACTTCCCTTTACGGTGACTAATCGCGCCAGTAAAGGCACCTTTTACATGACCAAATAACTCACTTTCCGCCACCGACTCAGGTAAAGCCGCACAGTTTAAATACACTAGGTTTTGTTTAGAACGGTTCGATTGATTATGAATAGCTGTCGCGACCAGTTCCTTACCAACTCCCGTTTCTCCCATAATCAAAACAGAAAGATCTGTATTAGCAACTGCTTGAATCTGCATTCTTAAATCCATCATTGCGCCCGACTGCCCAATCATCTCCTCACCTAAGTTAATTTCTTTGGTGATATGAGAGTCAGCATCACTAGTATTAACGACCTGTGACTCTAATTGCTTTACTAATAAGGAGGTATGTAAACTTGCCGCAGCCAGTGCACTAATAGTTCGTAAGTTACCATCGGTAAAGGTATCAAACTGATGAGCATCAAAACCATCAATCGTCAGCGCACCAATTAAATGACCATGTGCAATTAACGGTAGCCCAACACAGGCATGGACATGCAACTTATCCCCTTTATTAGGGATCAATCCATCATAAGGATCAGCAATATCACTATCGGCTGGAAAACGAACCACATCACCCGCTCGTGCAATCGCTTCTAAACGAGGGTGCTCATCAAGATTAAATCGTCGTCCCATCACTTCATCATATAAGCCATCAATCGCTAATGGCACAAACTGTTGATTCCGATAGGCAAGCAATGCCGCTGCATCACAATTTAAAATATTTCTTAATACTTCTAAAAGACGATCAAAGCGGTCTTGATTGGATATTCCTAACGTCAAATCAAGTGCAAGTTGAGTGATTTGAGAATGAAATTTCTGCATTTACCTTCCTTCTTTAAATATTATGTCAATATGACACACAAAGTGTCCTTTTGACATCAATATATTCGTGTCATTATGACAGCTAAAATAAAGAAAAAAACATAACCAATTGAATTTAAATTATTTTTAAAGTTGGCACGCATACTGCAATTATATGAATAACAAGTTTATTAATTTACTTTTTATCGAAATTTAGAATTCATACTTAGGAGTCATTTATGTCTATTCATGTTAAAAATAACATCCACTGGGTTGGTCAACGTGATTGGGAAGTACAAAACTTCCATGGTACAGAATATAAAATCACACGTGGTACCAGTTATAACAGCTATCTAATTAAAGAAGAAAAAACTGTTTTAATCGATACCGTCGATCACCGTTTTAGTCAACAGTTCGTCCAAAACTTGGAAATGGAAATTGATCTTAACGAGATTGATTACATCGTTATCAACCATGCAGAAGAAGATCACGCAGGTGCTCTAGGTGCACTCTTAGCCAAAATCCCTAATACTCCAATTTATTGTACCGAGAATGCTGTTGATTCAATCACAGGTCACCACCACCAGCCTGATTGGAATTTTAATGTAGTTAAGACCGGTGACAGTATCGATTTAGGTAATGGCAAAGCACTTGTCTTTGTCGAATCTCCGATGCTGCATTGGCCAGATAGCATGATGACTTATATGACAGGAGATGCCGTACTGTTTAGTAACGATGCATTTGGTCAGCATTACTGTGATGAACACCTATTTAATGATGAAGTGGATCAAGTTGAGCTTTATGAGCAATGCTTACGTTATTACGCCAACATTTTGACACCATTTAGTCCATTAGTGACCTCAAAAATCAAAGAAGTACTTAGCCTTGAGCTACCCGTTGATATGATCGCAACGGCTCACGGTATTGTATGGCGTGATAACCCAACTCAAATTATTCACCAATATTTAGAATGGGCCGATAACTACCAAGAAGACCGTATCACTTTATTTTATGACTCAATGTCGAATAATACTCGCATGATGGCCGATGCTATTGCTCAAGGTATTAATGATGTAGATCCAAATGTGGCGGTTAAAGTGTTTAACGTCTCTTTGCACGATAAAAACGAAATCTTATCTAATGTATTCCGTTCAAAAGGTATCTTGGTTGGCTCTTCTACCATGAATAATGTCATGATGCCAAAAGTGGCTGGCATGCTAGAAGAAATCACAGGATTACGCTTTAAAAATAAAAAAGCTGCGGCATTTGGTAGTTATGGCTGGAATGGCGGTGCAGTTGACCGTATCCACACACGCTTGATGGACTGTGGATTTGAAACAGCAATTAGTAAAAAAACCAAATGGCGTCCTGATGGCAAAGCAATGCAAGAATGTCGTGATTATGGTCGTCAAATTGCAAAAGAATGGGCATTGCACGATCTGTCACATGTGAATCATTCAGCGCCTAAAAATGTCACTAATATCATGACAAACAAAGCAGTTTCTCAACCTGCCAATGTTATTGAAGCAACTAACGTAGAACCAGTGAATAACACAAACTCGTCAGCAGAGGATCAGCAAGCGATGTTATGTACCGTTTGCCAATGGGTCTATGAGCCTGAGCTTGGTGAACCAAACCAAGGTGTTGAGCCTGGAACCACTTGGAATCACGTACCTGAAGATTTCTTATGCCCTGAATGTGGCATTGGTAAAGAAGTGTTTGAACCTTGTGCAAGCAGATTAAGCAACAATATCGATAAAAATAATCAATCTCAGGTGGCGTAATGAGTAATCCAATTATAATCATAGGCAGTGGTTTCGCTGCCTATCAACTAGTGAAGGCATTACGCCGTTCAGATAAACAAGCGCCAATTACAGTGATTACCGCTGATGATGGCCATGACTATAATAAGCCCGATCTTAGCCATGTGTTTACCAACAAACACAATGCAGATGCGCTTATTCGACAAACTGCAGATAACTTCGCACAAGATAATGAAATCGTAATCTACACTCAAACCAAAGTGGAAACGATTGATCACCATGCACAATGCGTGACAACAACCAAAGGTGATGTTCTTAGTTATTCAAAATTAGTACTGGCAACCGGTGCTTCAACCTTTATACCACCAATGAATGGTTCAGCAGTAAAGAATGTGATAACGCTCAATAGCCGTATAGAGTACCAAGCAGCACAGAATAAATTGGATCAAGCAGAGCATGTACTCATTATTGGTGCGGGCCTAATTGGCACTGAATTAGCAATGGATCTCTCCACATCAGGTAAAACTGTGTCGGTTGTTGATCCGTGTAACAGCATAATGCAAACCCTGTTACCTGATGCTATTTCGGCACCTTTACAGCAAAAGTTAATACAAGGTGGCGTGAAGTTATATTTAAATAATACCGTACAAACACTCGAACAAACGGACTTTGGCATCGAAATCACTCTCCATTCTGGTGAACAATTTCTTGTCGATAGTGTTATTTCAGCTTCAGGACTCAAGCCCAACATCCACCTGGCACAACAGGCTGGATTAACGGTAGATAAAGGCATCATAGTCAATCGTCAATTACAAACATCCGACTCAAATATCTATGCTCTTGGTGATTGTGCTCAAATTGAAAATAAAGTTCTCTCTTATTTGCAGCCAACCTTATTAAGTGCCAACGTATTAGCTAAGGTCTTATTACAAACAGAAAGCCAAACCGCCACATTAAAATTGCCAGCAATGCTCGTAAAAGTAAAAACACCTAATCTACCAATTCAATTAGCAGGGCATACAGGCCAGTCGGTTCAAAAATGGTCGATTGAATTAGATAAGGAAGGCATCACCGCCCGTGCGTTTGATGACAGTAATAATCTAGTCGGCTTTATCACAACTCAAAATCACATGAGTAATGCCTTGAAAATGCTAAAAACATTACCTGCATTGGTATAAATAAGGCTAAGGGAGGATATATGAAAGTGCTAAATCATTATATATATGAACTGCAAACATCATGGGCTAAATGGTCAGCTAACACAGTAAACCGTCGAAACCTGCATAAGCCAAGAGATTGCGAACTAGAGTCCTCTCCACTTCATCATGAACTGGCTTGTGAATATTATCAGATAACAACCAAGTAAGTTCCTTTAGGCTATATCGATACAACATAAGTGGTCAATCTAAGACTTCTTATGTTGTGTTGACCGCCTGAACTACTTGTTACGACTTGGGTAAAAACCTACACCCACTGCCCTGCAACAAAACCAGAGGCCCATGCCCACTGAAAGTTGTACCCTCCGAGCCAACCGCTGACATCCATCACCTCACCGATAAAATACAAACCTTGTACGCTATTACATTGCATGGTTTTTGATGACAGGTGTTTAGTGTCAACGCCGCCTAGTGTTACTTCTGCGGTGCGATAACCTTCGGTGCCATTAGGGAGAACTTGCCAATTTTGTAGTTGCTGATCGATGGCTTGCAATTGGTTTTGGTTGAACTGTTTAAGAGGTTTGTCTTCCAACATTTTACGCTCAATCAGCACTTCAACTAAACGCTTAGGCAGCACTTTGGCTAAGGTGTTTTTTAGGCTTTGATTGGGATGTTTTTCACGAGATTGGGTTAATAATTCTAAAACATCCGCTTCTGGGATCAGGTTGATGGTAACGGTTTGACCCGGCTGCCAGTACGAAGAAATTTGTAATACCGATGGGCCAGATAGACCACGGTGAGTAAACAGCAAAGCTTCTTTGAAGACCGTACCATCTTGCGCAGTAATTTCAGATGGGATAGCAATACCGGAAAGTTCGGCAAAGTCTTCTTTATCTTCTTTGTGTAGCGTAAATGGGACGAGTCCAGCGGTGGTATTAAGCACTGACAAACCAAATTGCTCTGCGACTTTATAGCCAAATGGCGTTGCGCCGAGTTTTGGCATCGAAAGCCCACCGGTTGCCACCACTAGCGATTCACAAGTGATTTCATCGTTGTTGGCTTTAAAACGAAAGCCGCTATCGGTTTTTTCAATATCGTGAATATCACAACGGTAGCGCTGCGAAACATTTGGGTAGTCACATTCCTTGAGTAGCATATCAACGATTTGCTTCGCGGAATCGACACAGAATAATTGGCCGTGTTCACGCTCTTCAAACTCAATGCCGTATTTCGACACTAGGCTGATAAAATCCCAGTTGGTGTATTGCGATAGAGCGGATTTCACAAAATGCGGATTTTGGCAGAGGTAGTTATTGGCACTGACATCGTAATTAGTGAAGTTACAACGACCACCACCAGAGATAAGAATTTTACGCCCAGGCTTTTTAGCATGATCGATCACTAAGGTTGTGCGACCTCGTTTTCCCGCTTCCGCTGCGCACATTAAGCCCGCGGCACCAGCACCGATAATCACCACATCATAATGAATACTCATAACTACTTCTCTTGCACTGCGGCCTATATACCCAAGTGACGTCAAGATGCAGAACTCAGAGCTATCATCCAAACCTTTAGGCAAGGAAGATTGGCGAAGGAATGTCAGCACCTTTCAAACCAATATATAATAATAGGCAAAATAAAAGGACGCGCGATTTTAACGCACATCCTTTCAATGTCACATCATTTGTTGAGTAGAAAGAGTGAAAGCTAAACCATAAAGGCCATCAATAAAGTAAACCCAGCTAAACCGGAAGTTAACACAAACAGTTCGCGAACTTTACTGCATTTATTAATAAAGACTTCTTCATGGTGATGAAGGTATTCTTTATCTTTCAGATAGTGATAGAGGCGAACTTGCTTGGTCATATTGCCGTGAGTGCTAAAAAAGCCACGGCCATCGACTTGCTGATAAAGAAGAGGATGCGCTTCTCTCATAATAAAAATGAGCGAGCGAAGTGCGGTGATATAACGCACTAAATTAATAAGGGTAACAATGGATAACGCGGTTAATAGTATATCTGCACTGATCATCTTTCCCTCCAAACATCATAAATGGCAGGAGGAAAAGACAATCTCAACAACCGTTACATTGCCTTTACTTTTCTCGACCCATTAAACAGTCGTAGAACCTGCCATCACAGATGATGAACCTTGTTTTGCTAATTCAGCTAAGTCTTTATCAATGAAGAACAAGGCCTTGCCATCTTCACCAACCAACTCAAGCTTGTCTAAAATCCCTTTAAACAATTTTTCTTCTTCGTGTTGCTCTGCCACGTACCACTGCAAAAAGTTAAAGGTTGAGTAATCTTGACTAGTAAAAGCTAAGTGAGCCAATTTATTGATACATTGAGTGATCATTTGCTCATGTTTATAAGTTTCACGGAACACATCACCTAAGCTATCGAAATCATGTTTTGGTGCATCAATCGCACCTAGAATTGGTAAGCCACCCGTTTCACTCACATAAGTAAACAAACGCTGCATGTGTTCCATTTCTTCCGTAGCATGAGTACGTAGAAACTCTGCTGCACCTTCGAAGCCTTTATCTTCACACCAAGCACTCATCTGTAAGTATAGATTAGATGAGAAAAATTCTAGATTAATTTGCTCATTCAATTGTTCAACCATTGCTTTAGACAGCATTTGTGACTCCTTCAATATTTTGATACACACCTCCACAAACTATAACACGGCCTATACGTTAGTAACATCAAGATGCAAAACTCACCGTTGGTATCTTGAAGTAACTTAGGGATAAATAGCCACTCTCAACCATATGTATGTATACCAACAAATGGTTTGTTGTATTAATGGAAAGTCATTTATCACCTCAAAATGTAAGAAATAGTGAGAGATAAGCAACACTTTTTGCGCTATGTTAATGATAGTCTCAATACAGAGCCAGTGCTTAAAACATTAACCATTAAGCTCTGAAATAATGATAATTGGAGAGCGCATTATGACGTACAAACATATCCTTGTAGCTGTAGACCTATCTGATGACAGCGTTATTCTCGTCAATAAAGCCGCCGCATTAGCCAAAGCCTGCGACGCTAAATTGTCGCTGATTCACATTGATGTCAATTTCACAGACATGTACACCGGTTTCATGGAAATCAATTTTGCCGAAACCCAAAATGCCATGCTTGAAGCAGCACAGAAAAAAATTCAAACTCTTGTAGAGAACATTGATTTTCCGATTACCGAAACCATCGTATCAAGCGGTGATTTATGTAATGAAATTTCCCATGCAATTGAACTACAACATGTCGATTTAGTGTTATGTGGTCACCATAAAGATTTTTGGAGTAAGTTACTTTCCACTTCTCGCCAGCTCATTAATGATACATCTGTTGATATGCTGATCGTACCTTTAGAGGACTAATATGTTTTCAATTTAAATTAATGTAAACTTAAAAAACAATTTTTGGTTTACACTCAATTTAAGTTGGTGAGTTATGTTCTATCTTTCTGCGGTCACTCTTTTGTGGGCGTTTTCATTTAGCTTGATCGGCGTCTATCTTGCCGGTCAAGTTGACGCTTGGTTTTCTGTTTGGATGCGTATTGCCCTTGCTGGCCTAATCTTTCTTCCTTTCCTTCAATTTAAAGACATTCCAGCAAAGCTAATCGGTAAATTGATGGCGATTGGTGGTATTCAACTTGGATTGATGTACTGCTTTTATTACCAATCATTTCTGTTACTTTCCGTACCCGAAGTTTTGTTATTCACTGTCTTCACACCTATCTATGTGACACTTATTTATGATCTGCTGAAAGGTCGCTTCTCACCTTGGTATTTGTTAACTGCCGTTATTGCTGTTGCGGGTGCTGCCATTATTAAATTTGCCGGTATCAATGAAAGCTTTCTAAGTGGTTTCTTAGTCGTACAAGGTGCCAATATTTGTTTTGCCTTAGGTCAAGTCGGCTATAAGCATGTCATGGAACAAAATAAGGTTGAAATCTCACAACGCACAGTATTTGGATACTTCTATATTGGCGCATTTGTCGTGGCCTCTATCGCTTTTGCTTTAATGGGGAATACCGACAAACTGCCAACCACTAACTTGCAATGGGGAATTTTGACCTATTTAGGTTTAATTGCTTCGGGGCTAGGGTATTTCTTGTGGAATAAAGGCGCTTGTCTAGTTAACGCCGGCGCATTGGCGGTAATGAATAATGCACTAGTACCGGCAGGGTTAATCGTCAATATCGTGATTTGGAATCGAGATGTGGATTTAACCCGTTTATTACTCGGGGGTGCGGTGATTATGTTGTCACTGTGGGTTAATGAGACTTGGGTAAAACGTAAAACACTGGCGTGTAGCGTATAAACCGAGAAACGAAAATATTCTCCAAATAAAAAACGGACGTTCAAATTAATGATCGTCCGTCTTTCGTTCCAAACTACCAATTAAGACAGCTTAATCTTACCCGGTAATGCCTGACGAGCGGCAGAACCGACAACCCAATCAAGTAGTACACCTTTGCCTTCGCGAGTTGGATCAATGAGGCCGATATCATTGATATTCACCCCATCACTAGATTTCATTTTCACTGGTTGTTGCTTATCGCCAATCCAATGAGCACGCTCACCAAGTTCGGTATGACCAAAACCATGTTCAAAGCCGAGTACTCCACGGTGAATTCCATCCACCAGCATTGCCGTTGCTTTGATCGAGTGAGTTGGTGTTTCAATCGTAAACTGATCACCGGTTTGCACACCGTATTGTTTGGCATCTTGTGGGTGAATATAAACCGGGTTGTTACCTTTAATCGAATTCAAACGTGGTGAAAGATTTGATACCGCGCTATGAATATTCGACTTAAAGTTCGTTAAAGTAAACGGCCACTCTGACTTAGCATACATATCCTCTATCGCTGTACCATCTGCCAGCTTTTGTGGGTACCAAGTCGGACAACCCGAGTACAACTCACCAGTCATAGTATTACGCGAGGTACCAAGCTTTTCATTCCAAATCGCCACTGGTTTTTGCCATTGATACTTCATGACATCACCTTTGTAAGCTTCAGTGGCATTTTCAAACCGTCCACCACGAGCATAAATAAAGGCTACTTTGGCTAATTCATCTTTATTTAAAACCCGCTGCATATCAGGTAATAAACGCTCTAACCCAGAAAAGTAAATGTCTTCACTGCTGGCATTCGGCGTTCCACCAGCAACATAAGCAAGATTAGCGGCTGATCGTAGGTAAAAATCTGCCGCATTATGAATGCCATGCCAGTTACCTTGCGTATCTTTAATCGCCTTATCACCAAAACCGCCTAGCTTCATACTTTTGGCCATATCAATTAAGAATGTTTCTAAGCAGATCTCACGACCATCGGCAGTCTTTTCAGTACGAGCTTCCACAATCGGCCAACGCGCTGTTACTGCTTTAGTTGGAACATCATGCCAAGGCCCCGCCATTCCCCAACTTTCATAAGTCACGGTATCTGGCACGATATAGTCAGAAATTGCCGTGGTTTCATTGATAAAAGCATCAACTGAAACAATCAAAGGTAACTCTTTCGGATCACACAATTTCTCACGCAATAATGTCGTTAATCCCGGCACACCATATAGTGGGTTCGCCATATGGTTGATCCAAGCTTTTAAGCGATATGGATAACCATCAATCGCCGCAGATAAATGCTCGGTTAGCAATGGCGCTGAAATTGGATACCAAGGAGCACGAGTTGGATACGGTGATTCACCGGCTTCAACACGACGTTTATATTCAGTCGTTTTTTGGTATGGGAATTTAGAGCGAGAAAGGAATATCCCCTTAGGCGCAACCATGCCATCAAATTGAGTAAAATCATAACGTGGACCAGCCGCCGAAGTAGGATAACCACCCGCCTTAGCTTTCATTCCGCCTTTTTTGTTGATGTTACCTAACATGGCGTTTAGCATCACGATACTGAAGGCATTATAGAAACCATTGCTGTGCATATTGCCGCCATGAGTATCGACAACAGATTTGCTACCGTGTTTATGCAATTTGGCTGCTAATTTAGTCATTTGATTGGCAGGAATACCACAAAGCTCAGCGAATTCTTCAATAGAGTATTCAAATGCCGCCTGTTTTAGTTGTTGCATCGATGAACGAACTGCAACCTCACCATGTGGCGTGTTGACCTTTTGATCGACATATAACTGCGCAGGTTGGTCTTGAGTATGAAGAGCTAATTCGCCACTAGACTCGTCAACAATCACATAAGCATCACCATCTGACAGCTTATCTCCGTTATAATCCCAACCAAGATCCGACGCACGTAAGAAACCACCTTCTCGCTCGTGGCCTTGCTCAACAATCACTAGATGAGTTGCGTTACACCAGTGAGCATTACCGGCTTTTTTCATCGCTGCAGCACTAGGCTGTGCTAGGAAGTTTTTATCGTATTTATCGTTACTGATCATCCATTGAATAATGGCTAATACTAAGGCTGAATCGGTTCCCGGTTTGATGGCTAACCAATGGTTATTATTACCCGTAGCAAGGCTAGTCGACATTTGCAGAGTTGGCGTGACAACCGTGTATTCAAAATTACCACGTGTACGTGCATTGGCCAATTGACGCGCTTGACGTTTAAATGGGTTTCCCGCTTGGGCAGGCGCAGTCCCAATGAACAATGCAAATTCTGCATTTTCAAAATCAGGCTTCATGTGGGCATTTTTATCCAGATCATTCATAAATGCACCAGAGCCCGCACGGAATCCATAACCACAATATGAACCATGGTGACCAAAGTTACGGGTACCAAAGCTATTAAAAGCAAAACGTTTAATGATGTCATCACGACCTTCATTACCCGCATTGGTCATTAATAATTGGTTGGCAAGTGGGCCGTATTCAGGATTATTCTGATCAACAGGTGTTTTAATATCACGAATCGCTTGTAAGCCATCGACGTGACCTTCACCAAATAAATCGCCACCTTCAACTACTTCCTTTAATAATTGCTCATAGCTAATTGGCTGCCACTTACCTTCACCACGCTTACCAACACGTTTTAATGGTTGAGTAATACGATATGGGCTGGTGCGTACATCCATCATGGCATTACCACGCGCACAAGCCGTCGAACGACCTTCAATACCTGCTTCACCGGTTAATGATAAATAAGCGTCTTTAACGGGTGTTTCAAAAGGAATTTTTTGCTCACTGGAAAGTGGATGATAAGGATTGCCTGAAATACGCAAGATCTCATCGGTTTCGTTATCAACACGAACACGAACCCCACATAAAGTCCAACAACCAAAACACATTGATGGCGCAACACGCTGTTTCGGATTAGCGATTAAATTACCGTTTTTTACCTTGTATTCTGGATCAAGTGAATTACCAAAGTGAATATGCTTGGTTTTCTCTCCAGATGTACCTTCGATAATGCCTTTTGCGGTATGAGCTGCAGTTGAAGAATAGCCCGCAGCAAACGCAACACCGCCCCCAACAGCAAGACCAGATTTAATAAACTTACGACGTTTGTTATCCATGATGACCTCTTACTCTTGAGTTAATAAAGGAGTGTTTGATACTACTGACTTTTCAGATTTAGATTGCACTACTTCGCTTAATATCACTGCCAGTAATAACCACAACCCAGCCATGCCGACGACCCCTAACATACCCGGTGCACCTAATGGCAAATCATAAGGGTACGGACCTTGGTCATATTTCGGCAGAGTTTGTACTTCAATCATGGTCATCCAACGAATCGCCCAACAAGTTGCAATAGTAAGAGCACTGCAAGCCAGTAATGAAAGTCGCTTAAATTGCTGGCCACGCATTACGGCTAACGCCATCACCAAACAAGCGGCAAACGCTGCCATCATTAACACTAGATTGCTAAACCAACTACCGTATTGCAGTAAGTTCATATAAGCCCCATTCGATACCCAGATTGGCAATAAAATTAACGACAATACTGAGCAAATCACCACACAACGTTTCAGCAGCCTCATATCAGTGTGAGTCAGCTCAATGCCCTTATCTTGATTTGGCATCAAATTCAAAATAAACAAAGTAAAGCCAATCGCGCCAAAGAAAGCCGTCACAAACCATAAAATAGGTGAAACTGGTTGGTGCCACATTGGACGAGCTACAACTGCGTAAATTTCCATTCCGGTGTATAGAGCAATTGATAAACCAGATAGAACCGTTACTCCAGCAACCGCAGTCATTAATTTAGTGGATGCTTGCCACTGACCTAGTGTCAATAAACCGACTAGACGAAGTAATTTATTCTCGCTACTTACTAGTTTGCTTATTTCAGGACGTAAATATAACCATGCAGAAAGAACCGCTAACATAGAAAATATTGGCAATAAAATGGCACCACGCGACATCCAAGACCAAGAGGTTAAATGAGGAAAGAAATGCCAAGCACGACCCGGTTGGTGTAAATCAGCGGTTAAAGCTAACGGACCAACAATCGCACAAATACCTAAACATAATGCCAAAGCTGCACGTAATGTATGACTCGTCTTATCGCGTAGCACTAGGCTGATGAAAAATAAAATTGCCGCTGCATACGCCGAGCCAATGTAGAAAAAGTATTGCACTGCCCACGGGAGCCAAGCCACAGTCTGAGACGGAATTAAAACTTCAGTAATATTCATTAGTGCTCTCCTTGAGGGTCATAAATCGCCGCTTTGCCTTCAATATGTGAGGTAAACTCATCTTGCAAACCGATATAGAACACATGCGGTTGTGTTCCCGCTTCCGGTTTGAGCACTTTGATTTGATCTTTATGCTCGGCGAGTAAACGGCTAATTTCACTATTGGGATCTTTAATATCACCAATCACACGCGCGCCACCGACACAGGTTTCCACGCACGCTGGTAGCAAGCCATCTTCTAAACGATGAGCACAAAAAGTACATTTATCAGCGGTAAGAGTTTCTTCATTGATAAAACGAGCATCGTAAGGACAAGCTTGCACGCAATAAGCACAAGCCACGCAGCGTTTGTTATCGACCATCACAATACCATCTTCGCGCTGGAAGGTTGCTTGTACGGGGCAAACCGCTACACAAGGAGGATTTTCACAATGATTACACAAGCGTGGTAAAGTAAACACCTTGGTTTCTTGTTGCGCTGTGGAACCATCATCTAAGGTCACTTCATACTGTTTGACGGTCGTGCGGAATTGGCCAATTGGTGCTTGGTTTTCAATACTGCAACCAACTGTACAGGCTTGGCAACCAACACATTTACGCAGGTCTACTACCATGGCATAACGTTTACCTTTCATGCCTTGACGGCCTGGCTCTTGGTTATTACGAATGATAGGTGCGGCGGTCGCCACCGGAATAATGGCAGCTCCGGCAGAAACTGCACCGAGACCGCGGAGAAAGCGTCGTTTAGTTTGATCCATGAGATTAGCCTTGCTGGTGATAACTCTTAAGGGGTATTCTCACTAATGGATACTTTTTGCTCTATTGTGGTTTTCCACATAACCCAAGCTGACTTGATCTAAAACAAGTTTTGCCTGAACTATTTCAACGAGGAAAGCATGTGAAGCGCTTCATGACACAACTCACTCAAACTAGATGGTGGTCGCTTCACCTATTATTGATTACCTTTGGGGTAAGTATTTTCTCTGTCGCTCGTGCTGAGAGTTCACAGCCTCCCTTTCAACCTAGATCTCAAACTCAATCGATTCAAGTTGCCGTACTCGCGACTCGCGGCAACCCTCAAACAATACAACGCTGGCAACCGACCATTGATTGGCTCAATCAACAATTACCTCAATATCAATTTTATCTACGGCCAAGAAACCTTGAGCAAATGGAAGAAGTGATAAAAAATAACAGCGCAGAATTTGTGCTCACCAATCCTGGTCAATCGGTAAAATTAGGTTGGCAATATCCGTTATCTTGGATTGCCACACTCAAAAGCCCGTGGCCAAATGGCACCAATCAAGCGCTCGGCAGCGCATTGGTGGTAAGAAATAACAGCTCATTTATCGATTTAGAAGATTTACAAAATAGTCACGCGGTTGCCGTATCACCAGATGCGTTTGGCGGTTTTCTAACCTTAAGTCGCTACTTAAAATCCCAACAACAAGACCCTAGTCGGTTCTTCAAAAAAATTGATTATCTGGGCTTTCCGATTGATGCCATGTTGTATCACTTGCGTGACCATCAATCCGATGTGGCGATCACCCCAGCCTGCTTATTAGAAAATATGGATAAAGAAGGACTGATCGATAAATCACAATTTCGAGTAATCAATAATAGCGCACCACAAGACTTTCCTTGCGCCGTATCTACCCCACTGTATCCCAATTGGTCATTTGCCAAGACCAGCAAAGCTAACGAAGTCGTCGCCACTGCCACAGCTCAAGCATTATTAAACCTACCGAAAGACAGCCTAGCCGCCGTTGCCGCTAAATCACAAGGTTGGTCATCGCCGATCAGTTCATTAAGCGTAGTAAAAATGTACCGTGACCTTAATATTCACCCGCAGCAAACACCTTGGTGGCAACAGGCTTTAATATGGCTAAAACAACATCAACAATGGGCGTGGGGCGCCGCTATTTTATTTATCGCTCTGAATATTTATCACTTTTGGTTAGAATTTCGTTTTAATCGCAACCAAAAACTACTC
This sequence comes from Vibrio algivorus, assembly GCF_002218005.2. Lineage (GTDB taxonomy): Bacteria > Pseudomonadota > Gammaproteobacteria > Enterobacterales > Vibrionaceae > Vibrio > Vibrio algivorus. The sequence continues at coordinate 145,662 of NZ_AP018678.1, read as the reverse complement.
AATAAAGCGCAATTAGATCTAAAACAAAAAAGTCAGATGTTAGAGCATGCACAGCGGGTAGCGATTGTCGGTGGGCTTGGGACTAATCTAGCCCATGAAATCAATCAACCTCTTTCAGCAATTCGTAATTATAGCCAAGGTGCAAAACTGCGGATTGAAAAAGGTGCTGATGCCGCCAGCCTAGCGCCAATTATGGATAAGATTGAACAACAAATCGTGCGAGTCGATGCTATTGTGCAACGCTTGAGAACTTTAATCACCAAGCGCACGTTGGCTAAGCAGAACCTAAATATCAATGCATTAATCGATGACACTTTAGCCCTGCTCGACCACGACTTAGCGGATAAAAATATACAAATTAAAGTATTATCAAATGGTCACCCACGAGAAATTTATGCTGATGCGGTCGGTTTACAACAAGTGTTCGTCAACATCATCAATAATGCTACTGACTCTTGTCTCAACTACCCTCAAGAACCAAGCAATCTCATTCAAATTGTTACTCATTATACCGATCATCAACTGGATATTTACTTGCGTGATAATGGCGCGGGCTTAGCTCACCCTATCAGCGAGTTACAAAGTGCTTTTGTCAGTACCAAAGAAAAAGGATTAGGCTTAGGTTTATCAATTTGCCACGATATTATTGAACATCACCATGGTCATTTTACTTTATCTCCCATTGAGCCACATGGTTGTGAAGCGCATATTCAATTACCCTACTTGCCACTTTCTGCCAATCAACAAAATAGTTAAAGGATCACTATGACTCAGTTACCGATTTATTTAGTTGATGATGATGAATCTGTACTCGATTCTCTTGCCTTTTTATTGCAAGAGTTTGAATACCAAGTACAGTGCTTTTCTGATGGTGAGACCTTTATCCAACAAGCTAAACTCGACCAGGCAGGTTGTGTAGTACTCGATAGCCGCATGCCCAATATGCGGGGACAGCAAATACACCAACTGTTGCAGCAACAACATAGTCCATTAGGCGTGATTTATTTAACCGGGCATGGTGATATACCAATGGCAGTCGAAGCGTTAAAGCAAGGCGCGGTGGACTTCTTACAAAAGCCTGTAGATGGCAAAGTATTGGTAGAGGCAATCAACAAAGCGTGTGATTATTCAGAGCTAGCCGCTCAAGCAAGCAACATACAAAAGGCATTTGAATCTTTAACTGAGCGGGAGCAGGCAATTTTAAGATTGGTTGTACAGGGGATGAAGAATCAACAAATTGCCGATAAGTTATGTATTGCGGTGCGAACGGTCGAAGTACACCGTTCAAATTTAATGAAGAAGTTTTCTGCAAAAAGTATTGCTGAATTGGTGATGCAATATGCTCAACTTAAGCATTAACTGGATATCTATCCCCAAATGACCTCAAGATGAAGCTCCCGAAGGGCGTTATTCAATGTAGCGATTTAAGTCCCACCACTTTTCCTGTCATTTTTTTCGGAAACGAGATTGGATCAACCGAATTAAAGTGAGATAAACGTTGTTCGATACGCGCTTCTTGTTTCGCAATTTTGGCTTCTTGCTTTTTTAATTTAAGTTCTTGTTTTAAGACTTTCTTATGTTTCTTGGCTAACTTACGCTGCTTTTTCAGCAATTTTTTCATTTGTTTCTGTTGTTTCTTCTGTGTTTTTAAACCTTTCTTCAAGATTTGTAATTGCTGCTTGAATTCATTAGGAGCAAGTAAAGGTTGGGCTTCAAGTTCTGGCATCGCTGGTTCAATACTAGGCTTAGTGATCACTTTTGATGGCACTACTAAATTCACACCATTAGTCATAGGCTGAATGGTTGCTTGTTGGCTATATTCACGTTGCGCTTTCATCGCTTTAGCTTTCGCGATCACGTCAGGCACATTGCTCGCCTGAATAGGCAATAATGCTTGAGTCATTGCTTTATCGAGCTGACTAGATTGAGAAAGCTTGGCAAGAGAGACAGGTTTGCATAGTGCGCTTTTTTGATTCGACGTTCGTGCGCAAGAGCCACAATAAAATTGCGAATCCAACACTAACTTGTCGATTTTTCCGGCTTTGATATCGCGGCGAGAAAATTTACATAAAGACTTTGCCATAACTACACACCCTAATGAAATGACCAATCGCAATTACGATAAGGCAAATAACAACGATTCTCATTTCTTTATAGAGTTAAATATCATTAAATACAAGTGAAAATTACTCGCATTTGAAAGCAGTTATGACAAAGGCTTGATTTTCAGATTATTTTTTCTTTTTGTGAATGTACTTCTGTTCTACATCAACTAGAGCAATTGGGTCTAGAAAAGATCGACCAATCAAAATCGCATTGATCATGTGGTCACGATCGACCAAGTTAAATGGCGTGGTATAGGTCTTATCTCCCAGCTTAATATCGAGCTCAACAATAGGGCGACGTGAGGTTTCTGGGCTTGAAGATTGTTTAATATGCACCCAGCGCTTCACTGGCAAGGTAAGTTCTTTACTGACATCATCTTTGGCTTTGATTTTAAACGACACCATATCTTTGCCGTCTTTTTCAAAGTCATGAATATCAATAGCGTTGATTGACGAAGTGGTCGCGCCAGTATCTATTTTGGCGATAGTGCGCTGATCGGTATCTAACACCGTGACCCACTCTTTTTCACCGACCACGATTTTATCTTGCAGTAATTGAGCGACATCTTGTTGCGGCTCGGCAGCTACCACAAGCGAAGATAAAGGAATGAATAACGAAGCGGTCAGTAAAACTTGAGAAAATTTCATAATCACCTTTAATATCTGAATATAAATATCCCAATCATTTGGGAACGACTCTTATTCGGACACCATGATCACACATTAATTCATTAGACCATGTCAGCTTTGTGTCACCATACTGTTCAAAACATACACATCAAAACGGTTTTTTTTGGTTTCAATCGCCATGCTCGGTTTCTGCTGATTAAGCCATGGTGCGTAGTCTGGGCGCTTTACCACTACTCGTTTAGTCGCCAGTTGCAGTGCTGGTTCTAATAACCCATCAGCATCATTATCGGCCCCCACCAGCGATTGAAACACACGCATTTCTTTTTTAACTAACGCGCTTTTCTTTTTATTTTCAGGATGAGGATACATAGGATCTAGGTAGACCACATCTGGCTGAACGAAATCGCTTTGCACCATTAATCGCTGTAAGGCATCGTGACTTGAAGCATGCAATAAGCTCATGCGCTCACTGACCCATTCACCGATTTCAGCATCTTGCTTAGCTCGGATTAAACCATCATCCAATAAAGCGGCGACGACGGGATTACGCTCTACCATTTGAACTTTGCAACCTAACGATGCCAGTACAAATGCATCGCGTCCTAATCCGGCTGTGGCATCCAACACACTAGGTGTCGCACCTTTGTTTAAGCCCGCAGCTTTAGCGATCGCTTGACCTTTCCCCCCACCAAACTTGCGACGATGAGCGACTGCGCCACCAGCTAAATCCACATAAATCGCGCCAAGCTTAGGTTCATCTAGTTTACGCAACTCTAAACGCTGCTCGGTAAGAACCAAAGCAAATACGCTATCAGGCTGATGGCTAAGTTGCCAACGTGCAGCAATCTCATCTAATTGAGCTTGCTGAGAAGGGGTATCACAACATAAGTTCAGCTGCACACAAACTCCAAAAATAATACAGATTCAAATAATAACGCGGCATTATCCGTTATCTGGAAGATAAGATGAAGCAGGTTGTGGAATAAACTCTTCGACCAATTGTGCTAATGGCTTAGGCGCGCTAATCAAGTAGCCTTGAGCATAATCGACACCTAAATCTATTAAGCACGATAATATCTCATCATTTTCCACAAACTCCGCCACTGTTTGCTTGCCAAGTTGCTTAACTAAATTGTGAATTGATTTCACTAAAATATAGTCCACTTCATCTTGATGCATATCTCGCACAAAGCAACCATCAATTTTAACGATATCTAACGGTAAGGTTTTTAAATAAGCAAAAGAAGACAAGCCTGAACCAAAATCATCTAATGCAATCTTGCAACCTAATTGCTTTAAGCGGGTAAATAGCTGGGAGGCTTGTAGCATGTTCCCAACCGCAGCCGTCTCTGTGATTTCAATACAGATTTTTTCTGTCGGCACAGTGGTGTTTTGCAGCAGGTCAATCAGAAAAGCAATAAAATCTTTATCACCCATAGACTGACCCGAAAGGTTGATCGAGCAACGGCCTAGCTTATCAATGGCATCTGGATGATCCTCAAACCAAGCTAAAGTTTGCTTAAATACTTGGCGATCAATCAAATGAGCAAGGTTGTAGCGTTCAATTGCCGGCATAAAAATTCCCGGCGACATCAGTTTATCGTTCTTATCACGTAAACGTACCAAAATTTCAAAGTGTAACTTGTCGCTTGGAGATGACGAAATATCTAAAATAGGTTGAGCGTAAAGTTCTACCCGGTCATTAGCCAAGGCGTCATGCACTTGATTGACACAGGCCATTTCTAACTCTCGATGACGGAAGCTCTTATCATCACCATTATAAAAATGCGCTCGATTTCGTCCTTCTTCTTTAGCTAAATGGCAGGCTGTATCTGCCTGGGCATTCACTCTTTGCACCGACTTTGCGGTGTAATCAATTTTACGGATCCCGATCGAGCAATTTAAATTAAAGTGGATGCCTCGCCACATAAACTGGCTTTGATTAAACGCATCGAGAATCGACTGAGCAAATTGCCTCACCTCCTCTTCATCGCAATCACGTAATAAAATGGCAAACTCATCGCCACCGGTTCTTGCTAGTGTTGCTTTTTGGGGGATTAATTGAGCTAACAACTCAGCGACATAGACAATTGCAGCATCTCCAGCTTCATGACCAACCGTATCATTGATTAATTTAAACTGGTCAAGATCAAGATAAAATAAGGCATGCACACGTATATTACCTTTCACTTCCTTTAAAGCAGTGACGAGTTGTTGCTCAAAATGATATCGGTTATACAAGCCAGTTAAACCATCGTAATGAGCTTGATATTCTAGTTGCTCCGCTAACAAGTGAGTTTCGGTAATATCTTCACCGACAATTAATAATTGACGAGTTTCTGGAATTTGACGAATATTTTCTCTTATCCACACAGACTGACCCATATGATCAATATATTGGATTTCACGACGCGCGACTAAAGCATGTTTTTTTTGTGGTTGACGTAACTTTTCTAACGCACTGATCTCGCTGGTTTGAGCATAAAAACTTTGCAGTTTTCGCCCTAAGATTTGCAAGTTATCGTAACCTAAGATTTCAGAAGTAAACTTGTTGGCTGCTTGAATACAATCATGCTCATCAAGGGTTAGCATCATCACCGGCTGTAATTGGTAGTAATTTCTAAACTTCGCCTCATTCTCAATTAAGCGTTTTTCTGCCAATTTATGAGCCGTTATATCCTTGCCTTCGAATAAATATTGTTCATCATGACCATCCACTGTTGGTAATTTTTTAATACTTAAATCTAAAATAATCGGTCCAATATTCGTTCTTATTAATTCAACCTCAAGGCGAACTACCCCTTCTTGTTGCGCTTTTAGGTACGCCTGTTGAACTTTTTCACCACTCGCTTCTCCCCATCCGCCATAAGTCCAAACGGGGTGACCGTAATCAAAATTCGGGTCATACACCCATTCTTGCAAAGTCTGATTACTAGAGATTAACCGCCCTTTTTCATCAACAATACCAATGGCTTGCCTACTTAAGTCATAAACCGTTTCCAATAAATACTGACTTTGCTGTGATTGATTTTCAGTAATACGAACACGCTTAAAATGACGAATAATAAAAAATAAAACCATCGCCAATACAATGAAATAAACGAAAAATTGCAGCATATCATTGGGGTGAGGAATATCTGTAAAACTAGATTGGGCTTGGCTGATGACTGCCGGTGAGTTTGTTTCAAGCATAGTAGGCTCTATACTTGATCCACTCTCACTTGCCCAAGCGAAATCACTCGCGAAGGTAATAACCAAAGTTATAAAATATCGAAAATCTACATTCATTTAGTGCAAGCTATGTCTTTAGTGAGAAAGTAACACCGAATTGTTCAGTGCCTAAATAAAAAAGCGAGTAATAACTCTCTTTAACAATAATGACTTATGTTATTAACCTTACCAACTATTTTGCTGTTTTGTTTGTTATATTCGTAAGCAAAAGCAAAAAATTAAATTAAATAATCTCAATGTAATGAATTAAGGAATCAACATGCCCGATCCTAATGTTCGATTAGATGAGCTTGATAAAGCAATTCTGAAGATTTTAATGGCAGACGCACGAACGCCTTATGCAGAAATGGCCAAACGCTTTGATGTCAGCCCCGCAACAGTGCATGTTCGAGTTGAAAAAATGCGAGCGGCCAAAGTCATCGAAGGCACTGAAGTTGTGGTTAATGCGAAGAAGCTAGGCTATGACGTGTGTTGCTTTATTGGAATAAACCTTAATGCCGCGCGAGATTATCACTCGGCAATTGAAAAACTAAATGCATTAGATGAAGTAGTTGAAGCCTACTACACCACCGGTGCCTACAATATTTTCGTCAAGTTGATGTGTAAAAATATTGAAGAGCTGCAATACGTTTTAATTGATAAACTACAAGCGATTGATGAGGTGCAATCGACCGAAACACTGATTTCATTACAAAACCCAATTAACCGTAACGTTAATCCATAAGCCTATCATTTAAAACAAGTGACTTCCGTTCTGTCCTTTCAATATGAAATTATTTTGACAGCCGCTTCTCTGCAATATTAACGTTACATTTCATCATTAACCTCTGCTCATCTTTGATAATAACAATAGGAAATCAATTATGAGCAAGCAAAACCCGTCTAAAGCTGATATTAGCGATTTTTCACAAATTATTGAGAAAGGGCTGAGCCGTCGTCGTTTTCTACAAACCACTGCAGCAGGTAGCTCAGCCGCTTTTTTTGCCGCCTCTCCGATTGCTAATGCCATGGTTCGCCCACCTAAAGCCCCTGAATTACTCGGCTTTTCTCCTATATCATCCTCAACCCAAGATAGTGTTATTGTCCCTAGGGGATACCGTGCAGAATCTTTAATTTCTTGGGGTGATGCTATCAAGCCTACGGCCGCGGCATTTTCTCAATCAAACTCAGCGGTCGACCAAGAAATGCAATTTGGCGATAACAATGATGGCATGACTTTCCTACCTCTTAGTCGCAATCGTGCAGTATTAGCGGTCAACAATGAAAATACCGATTACCGAACTTTATTTGATGACCAAGGCGAGAACCTAACCGCGGAAAAAGTTCGTCGTTCTCAAGCAGCGGTTGGTGTTTCTATTGTTGAATTGCGCAAGGGTGCACAAGGCTGGGAAGTCAATGTCGATGGTCGTTTAAACCGTCGCATCACCGCTTATACAGAAATGGAATTAACCGGCCCTGCGGCAGGAAGCGATAAAGTCAAAACCCACGCTGACCCAACAGGCACACAAGTTCTTGGCACTTTTAATAACTGTGCCAATGGCGCAACACCTTGGGGAACCTACCTTACCTGTGAAGAAAATTTTAATGGTCTCTTTGGTAGTCAAAATGAAATTGAAGTACCGGAAGACGATGCACGCTACGGCATTAATTCAGGCAATAGCTGGTTTAATTGGCATCAATTTGATGAACGCTTTGATATCGAAAAAGAACCGAATGAAAATCATCGCCATGGTTGGGTAGTGGAAATTGACCCAATGAATCCAAATTCCAAACCGAAAAAACGCACTGCATTAGGTCGTTTCAAACATGAAAATGCAGCGTTAACCATCGACAAAAATGGTCGTGTAATCATCTACCTTGGGGATGATGAACGAGGCGAGCATATTTATAAGTTTGTATCAAAAGGCAAATATAAAGCCCATAAACCAGAAGCTAACCGAGATTTACTGGATGAAGGTACTTTGTATGTCGCTAAATTTACCGCCAAAGATGGTGATATGCATGGTAAAGGTGAATGGCTTGAGCTAACTTTTGGCAAAAATGGCCTAACCCCAGAAAATGGTTTTAATAGCCAAGCAGATGTACTCATTTTTGCACGTAAAGCCGCGACTCAAGTCGGCGCAACCACCATGGATCGCCCTGAATGGGTTGCCGTTCACCCTGATAATGAGCAAGTTTTTTGTACACTCACTAACAATAAATATCGTGGTGTACGTGACGACCAAGAAGTCAACCCAGCCAACCCACGAGAAGACAATATCTACGGTCATATCATCCGTTGGCAACCGAAAAATGGCAAACACGATTCCGAGCAATTCTTCTGGGATATCTATGTATTAGCCGGCAACCCAGAGATTTATGCCAGTGATGATCCCCGTTCAGGCAGTGATAATATTACGCCTGAAAACATGTTCAATAGCCCCGATGGCATTGGGTTTGATAAAGATGGCCGCTTATGGATTCAAACCGATGGCAACTACTCAAACTCAGGCGATTTTGCTGGTATGGGCAATAACCAAATGTTGTGTGGCGATCCCAATACTGGTGAAATCAAGCGTTTCTTAACCGGCCCAACGGGTTGTGAAATTACCGGACTAACCTTTAGCCCAGATTACCGAACCATGTTTGTTGGCGTGCAACATCCAACCGGTTCTTATTCCGCAATTGATGGTATTCCACGTTCTACCGTCATCAAAATCACTCGTGAAGATGGTGGGGTGATAGGAGCGTAAATAGCAGTCCCTAGGTTGCTAGTCCCTGGTTCCTAGAAAAACACTGTCGCTATAAAAAATACTAAACCAGAAACGCACTGTGCGCTTCTGGTTTTTTATGTCCAACAATCAACGTTCTTCCACTTCCTAGAAACTAGAAACTAGGAACTTGAAACTAGGGACTTCTCTTTATAACACCTCGGTTGCCTTGGACACATTCCTCCACGTGAACAAATCACTCTCGCCTGATTTTCGATGCCGCGTTCAATCCAATTAATATTTAAAATCCGCGCCACGGTAAGTAGCTGTTGTTTTATTTGGTAAGGGATCTCACATTGCCCACCTTTGCGCACACACTCTTTTTGCAGAGCAGTGGCTATCGCAACCGCATCTTCCCCTTGAGCTTCTAACGCTGGATTCAAATCAACGCCCGAACATAGCACATGGTAATTGCCCGCCATGTCTTTAACTTTAACCGACTCACAGCAATAAATATGTGGCACACCATCTTGATTCAACACTGAAATTTGCGCAACTGGCGTATTACCTGGAATACCTATCATACGAAATACCGACCAATGCTGACACGGATCTTCTACCATACGCATATTACCCCAAGGTAGAGGAATACCATTGCCACGATATACTGCTTTTAGCTTACCGGGATTATAAGCATCGAAATAATGCCAATGAGGATACGGTGATACCGCAGTCATACGACGCATGACAACTGACTCTGACACGCCAATTAATTTACTCACACTAATCTCATAACCATGCCGGTCGAGTAACTGACGAAATGGTACTTTCGGGCATAACAAGGCACCAGCAAAAAATGAGCATTCAAAGTCTCGCCAAGCTTGCAAAATATGTTTGGAATCGAGGTTATTCACATCTCGTGTTTGATCCGGCATTAAAGTAGATAAATTACGATTATCCGAGGCAATAACATGCTTTTCACCATCACTGTTGTGCAACACTTTATGGCCTATGTGTACCGCTAAATCATATTTAAGTTTTTCTGGGGTGGCTTTTAGTGCACGGTTGATTCGGATTACCCCCGGTGCTTCAGCATAAGAACGCACAATATGTTTGGACTTCACCCCATGAATATCCTCCACATCTTGTGATGGCTCATCGAACCATTTGATCTTTACACCGACTTCCTGACAAATATCCAATAAATCTTCAACCGACAACGGCATACGTTTTTGGCCAACTTTTTCTGCCGCCTTTTCAAGATCAGGAAAATGATTTTGATGATGTTCTTGGTGAGCACGAATCAAAAGATGGGCAAACTGATGCCCAGTAGTGCCGGTTTGTGACAGCATTTCAGGAATAGCAATTTGTAAAATATCATTGGAAAACAAAAAGCTTGGTTCAAGCACCATACCATTAATGCCACCACGACTCCCCTTTTCTGGGGTGATTTCTTGCTCTTCACTGGCATCATCTAAAAACCACTGCAACGGCTTTTGAAATACCTGCGCGATCACATCCAACATCGCTTCACTTGGCACTCGCTTGCCTCGTTCAATCATCGAAAGATACGACACCGACGGGGCATCTTCAGGGTCAATTTTAATGCAACGTGACGATAAATCTTCCAAGGTTAAACCATTACGTTTCCGTAAGTTACGAACCTTAGTGCCGAGAAAGTGTGACTGTCTATTTAACGAACTTGATGCCTTCATCCCTGACCTCTTATTTGTAAAATTTACACTGTGTAATTTTCTTTGTGAAATTTTAGTTATTTTATCGCTATTCTTTTAGTCACAGGATAAAAAAGCAGCATTTTATGTTCAACTTTAAGACAGCGGTCACTGATTAAGAAAACGGTGGCTCAAAAACAAGTCGTAACATGAGGGAACGAATATGAACTTAGCACATACTATCGATGGTCCAATGACCAGCACACAGACTACATTAGCGACTCAACACAACTTTAATGCCGAGCTAGTTCAATTCGTCAATCAACAAGTGTTGCCACTAACCGATCTCGATCAGCAGAAATTTTGGGCTAATTTCAGCCAACTGCTGAATGATCTTGCGCCGAAAAACCAAGCGCTGTTAGAAACTCGTACTCGCCTACAAACTCAAATTGATGACTGGCATAAAAGTCACCCTAGATTTAATCAAGATGAATATCAGGCATTTTTACAACAAATTGATTATCTCGTTGAACAAGGCGACGATTTTCAAATCAGCACCCAAAATGTAGATCAAGAGATTGCTACACTTGCAGGACCACAACTTGTAGTACCAATTAAAAATGCTCGTTTTGCACTTAACGCCGCTAATGCTCGCTGGGGTAGTCTTTATGATGCTACGTACGGCAGTGACATTATTACTCAATCGGAAGGGTTAAAAGCCGGTAAGAAATACAATCCCGCTCGTGGCAAACATGTCATTGATTTTGCCAAAACCTTTTTAGATGACAGCTTCCCACTAAAACAAGGCTCACATCACGATGTTCAAAGCTATTCAGTGTATTTTCATCACTTATTGGCGACGTTCCCTGATGGTAGTCAATCTGGTTTAGCGCAGCCTTGTCAGTTTGTTGCCTCTAGTAATCCAGATGTAGAACCGACTTCTATCGTGTTGAAAAATCACGGCTTACACATCGAGTTAATAATTAACCGCAAAGGTGCCATTGGTCAGCATGACATTGCCGGCTTGGATGATATTCAAATGGAATCAGCGCTTTCTACCATTATGGATTTTGAAGACTCGGTTGCCACAGTCGACAGCCAAGATAAGTTGGAAGCCTATCGTAATTGGTTTGGTCTAATCACTGGCAACCTAACGGCCACGATCAATAAAGGTAATCAAACCCAGATCCGTCGGCTGAACTGTGACCGTAGTTACACCCATAAAAATGGGGATGACTATAACTTGCATGGTCGCTCACTACTATTAGTTCGTAATGTTGGCCACCTAATGACCAGTGATTTAGTTCAAACCTCGCAAGGCAAAAATATGCCAGAAGGGTTAATTGATGCGGTGATCACTGCCTTAATTGGCGCGATTGAAATTAAAAATCCATCAGCATGCCGCGTGACTAATAGCCGAACTGGCAGCATTTATATTGTTAAACCGAAAATGCATGGCCCAGAAGAGGTGGCATTCAGCAATGACCTATTTGAACGTATAGAGAAAATGCTCGATCTTGAGCCAAATACCATAAAAATGGGGATTATGGATGAAGAACGTCGCACAACCGTCAACCTAAAAGAATGCATCCGCGCCGCACAATCGCGCGTAGTGTTCATCAACACTGGTTTTCTTGACCGCACTGGTGATGAAATCCACACCAGCATGCAAGCCGGTGCTTTTAAACCCAAAGCGGATATTAAACAACAAACCTGGATTGAGGCTTATGAAAACAACAATGTTGAAGTCGGACTAGCGTGTGGCTTTACAGGCAAAGCACAAATTGGCAAAGGCATGTGGGCAATGCCCGATGAAATGAAAGCCATGATGGCAACTAAAGTGGCTCACCCAAAATCTGGCGCCAATACCGCTTGGGTACCCTCGCCTACCGCTGCCACATTGCACGCTTTGCATTATCACCAAGTGGATGTATTTGCCGAGCAACAAGCCGTTAGTGAACGCACACCAACGAATCAAGCGGATTTATTAACCCTTGAATTGCTAGAGGAAACACTTTCTCAACAACAAATTGAAGCCGAACTCGATAACAATATTCAAGGCATTTTGGGCTATGTGGTGCGTTGGGTAGAAATGGGGATTGGCTGCTCAAAAGTGCCTGATATTAATAATGTCGAATTAATGGAAGATCGCGCAACTTTGCGAATTTCCAGCCAACACATTGCCAACTGGTTATTACATAAAATTTGCCGCCCAGAGCAAGTAATGGACAGCATGCACAAAATGGCGCAAGTGGTAGATACACAAAATGCAGGGGCAGAAGGCTATCAACCTATGCTGCCAAATGTTGAGCAAAGCTTAGCGTTTCAAGCAGCAAGAGAGTTGATTTTCCAAGGCCAAAATCAGCCAAGTGGTTATACGGAACCGTTACTACACCAATATCGAGTTTGGGCAAAAGGGAATTAAGACCCTAGTTTCTAGTCCCTAGTAACGCTTCGCGGCTAGAAAAAGCCAAAGCCCTAGGAACCAGGAACCAGGAACCAATTAAAGTACACAAATTAACTTACAACTAATAAGAAATCGACAGCAACAATTTGACTATCCGATAACGAAACATAGAAGGGAATCATTATGCCAAATACAACCGATCAAAATAGCTATAAGCAACAACTTACTGATGCGCAAAACACCATCGAAAGCCAAGGCACCTGGAATGCCATCACGCCAGAATACGTGGCTCGCATGCGTCTGCAAAATCGTTTCCGAACAGGGCTGGATATTGCACGCTTTACCGCAAAAATTATGCGTGAAGACATGGACGCTTATGACCAAGATCCAGCGAACTACACGCAATCTTTAGGTTGCTGGCATGGATTTATCGGCCAACAAAAAATGATTTCCATTAAAAAGCATTTTGAAACCACCCGTGGCCGTTACTTATACCTTTCAGGTTGGATGGTGGCGGCAATGCGTTCTGAATTTGGCCCACTACCCGACCAATCTATGCACGAGAAAACCTCTGTGCCGATGCTAATTGAAGAACTGTACACCTTCTTAAAGCAAGCCGATGCGCGTGAATTAAATCATCTATTTAAAGATTTAGATGCGGCGCAAGCATCTGGCGATCAAGTGAAGGTTCAAGCGGTACAAAAACAAATCGATAATTTCGAAACTCATGTGGTACCTATCATTGCCGATATCGATGCCGGCTTTGGTAATGAAGAAGCGACCTACCTACTGGCGAAAAAGATGATTGAAGCAGGTGCATGTTGTATTCAAATCGAAAACCAAGTATCAGATGCCAAACAATGTGGCCACCAAGATGGCAAAGTAACCGTACCACATGAGGATTTCTTGGCAAAAATCAACGCAGTTCGCTACGCATTCTTAGAACTTGGCGTAGAAGATGGTGTCATTGTCGCGCGTACTGATTCACTAGGAGCAGGCCTGACACAAAAAATCCCAGTATCACAAACACCAGGCGATCTAGCCGACCAATACAATGCCTACATTGATGGTGTTGAGATCCAATCTCTGAGCGAACTTAGCTCAGGTGATATGGTACTAAAACAAGGTGATGCGGTGATTAAACCGACTCGTCTTCCTAATGGCTTAGTTCGCTTTAAACCAAACACAGGTGAAGACCGTGTGGTACTTGATTGCATCACTTCGCTGCAAAATGGCGCTGATCTACTATGGATTGAGACCGAAAAACCGCATATTGGCCAAATCGCAGGCATGGTAAATCGCATCCGCGAAGCAATTCCAAATGCAAAATTGGTGTACAACAATAGTCCATCATTCAACTGGACATTAAACTTCCGCCAACAAGTGTTCGATATGTGGGCAGAAGCAGGTAAGGATGTATCGGCTTACGATCGTGACCAATTAATGAATCAAGTGTATGACGGTTCGGATCTAGCGTTAGAAGCGGATGAGAAAATCCAAAGTTTCCAACGTGATGCGGCGGCGCAAGCAGGGATTTTCCACCACTTGATCACGCTACCAACTTACCATACTGCAGCGCTTTCAACTGATAACTTGGCGAAAGACTACTTTGGTGAGCAAGGCATGTTAGCTTACGTAGCAGGCGTTCAACGTAAAGAGATTCGTCAAGGTTTAGCTTCTGTAAGACACCAAGACATGTCAGGTTCAAATATCGGTGATGATCACAAAGAGTACTTCTCTGGAGACCAAGCACTGAAAGCGTCAGGTGAGAATAATACGATGAATCAGTTCTCTTAACGGAGGTAGAGTCTCGGGCGCTACGCTGCTCGTGGCTCGAAAAAGATTTATATTTAACTAGTTCCCTTAACCAAAAGCTTCTCATCTCTCTGTTGGCGAGAGATGGTGAAGCTTTTTTTTATGATTTTCGGAGCTCGGAATCTCGGGCGCGTTGCTGCTCGTAGCTCGAAAAAGACTCCAATCATTTTGAGAGATTCTGAACTGACATTCCTACCACACTCGAATTACGAGCAGCGAAGCGCCTAAGAACCGAGTCACGTAAACTCTTTTCGGCTCTCGAGCGAAGCGTCCTCGCAACTCGCTCCTAGGAACTAGGAACTCGATACTAACAACGTCTTCACCAACCCCGCCGCGATCGAAAACATAATCACTGCAATCACACTATCTAAAATCTGCCAGGTTTTCGGGTTAGCAAAAAATGGGATCAACTTTTTCGCAACATACGCCACGCCATAAAACCAAACCGCAGAAGCAGTTAAAGCCCCAACTAAGAACCAGCGCTTTTCTTCAAAGTTAAGTGATGAGGTAATGCCGCCGAGTACGAGAATCGTGTCAATATAAACGTGAGGATTCAAAAAAGTCATCGCCAAGGTCATTAGCGCCACTTTGATCCAATTACGGCTCACTTCTGAATTATCGATATCCAAATGACTTTGACCACACCATGCTGATTTTGCTGATAAAAAGCCATACCAACATAAAAAAACGATGCCGCATAAGGTTAACATTTCTGTCATCACAGGTGCTTGTTGTAATAATGCACCAACCCCTAGTACACCAGTACTGATCAGTAGAACATCGCCCATAAAGCATAATGTCGCCACCAACATCACATAGTTATTCTTCAAACCTGATTTAAGTAAAAAGGCATTCTGACTACCAATCGCCACGATTAGACTGCCTGATACAAACGCGCCTTTTAATGCCACACTTAACATGCTCTTTTATCCTTAGTTGTCATTGCTAGCTCACACTTGATAGACGCTAATATTGCGCTACAAAAGACATAAGTTAAAATTAAAATTTTTAAACAATCATAAGTATTACTTAAGTAAGGTGTGAAATGTTTGATTATAAATTACTCGAATCCTTAGAAAGAATCGCAGCACTAAGAAGTTTTGAAGCTGCGGCGCAAGAGCTCAATATTACTCAATCGGCTATTTCGCAACGCATCACCAATTTAGAACAGCGCGTCGGTTCAATCTTAGTACAACGGGGTAAATCCTTATCCCTCACTCCGACCGGTCAAGCCCTCGCCAATCATGTGATTAAAGTGAAACAGATGGAATTAGAACTCAAGCATTTAATGAGCGACAGCGTCCAATCGCATCCACTCAAAATTGTGGTCAACGCCGACAGTTTAGCCACTTGGTGGTTTAAGGCGACCAAAGATTTCAACCAACAGCACGATGTGATGTTCGACATTATGATTGAAGATCAGAGTGAAGGATTGAAGCATTTAGAAGAAGGCATCGTACTCGGTTGTCTATGCAGCAGCGACAAACCACTCAATGGCACCCGCTGCTACGCTTTAGGCCATATGGAATATCGCTTTTATTGCACCGAAGATTTTTATCAACGCTATTTTGCAAAGCGGGATCTAAGCATAGCTCTTGAACACGCTCCGGCGGTGATTTTTGGCGCTTCAGATAAATTGCACAAACAAGCACTGCAACAATGGGGATTTCACGCCAATTATCCCTATCACATTTGCCCTTCCAGTGAAGGTTTGGTTCACATGGTACAACATAGCCAAGGTTATGGCTTATTACCTGTGCTGCAAGCCGAGCCTATCATGGAACAATTGGTGGATATTTTTCCACACAATACCGGCATTCAAGTACCACTGTATTGGCACTATTGGCAACAAAGCGGCTCGGTGTTGGATAAGTTGTCTACCTTACTGGCATCGAATAAAACAAAAGAGTTAATCTTTTAACGGCACATAAATATCCGTAATAAGCTCATGCTCTGACACCTCAGGGAAGAAGTTTTGGTACTCAAAGAACATTGGGGCATCCGCTAATTCTTCACCGCTCTGTGGCAACCATTGCGCAAAAATAAAATAGATTTTGTTATCCATTAAATGATGTGGGCCAATATGGCGCAGATGAATATATCGACCACCTTGAATGGTTT
Organism: Vibrio algivorus; assembly: GCF_002218005.2. GTDB lineage: Bacteria > Pseudomonadota > Gammaproteobacteria > Enterobacterales > Vibrionaceae > Vibrio > Vibrio algivorus. The sequence goes on along the minus strand of NZ_AP018678.1, from coordinate 128,990 downwards.
TATCGACGATCCCAAAGTCATTATCTCCGACGGCTTGCTTTACTTCTCCACAGACATCAAAGCGGAATTGTTCCGCTGGCGTATTATTCGGATCGTTATACACAATACCGAAAGTGCGCGAAGAATTAACAGGGGAATAAGTCGTCTTTTTACGCCAATCAATAAATTGACTAATCGTGTTATTCAATAAACTTGGGGAGCCAATATGTTCTTTAACGGCGACTACAATCTGCTCTAAATTTTTAACACTGATCTCATCAAGTAATACGTTGTTATTAATCTCTTTCATCTTAATTCCTATTTTACTATCAAATTGTTCATACCAATCAGGCCATTGTGGCTCGCGACGAAATTGAGACGGTGATTGGTTGAAGTGACGCTTAAATGCGCGTGAAAAAGATTCGAGATAATCAAAACTCGCATCCAGTGCGATATCCGTAATACTTTTATGTGGCTGAAAAACCAATTGATAGGCAGCACGTTTTAATCTTACTTTCATTATAAAGGTCGTCGTGCTCATGCCGAAGATGGCAGAAAACTGACGATGAAAATGAAAACTCGAAAAATGAGCAACTTGGCTTAACGCTTCATAACTCATCACCTCATCAATGTGCAGGTAGATGTATTCGCATACTTTACGCATCCGCTGTAGATACTGCTGTTTATTTTTATCCACGCTCTTCCTCTCTTTCGCCACCAAGTATCAGATAAAAAGAAATTTATTACTTAACCTAAATTGCGGAGATAAAAGTAAGTATAAATACCGCTATCGTTTCAAAGCAAACGGACCAAATTGACACAAAAAAAGCGATCAATAAAAATATTGATCGCTTATCGATTTACAGCAACTACACCTAGGAACTAGGGACTAGAAACCGCTCTTTCTATCCTTCAATCCCCGCATGACGCAATAGCGCATCAATTTTCGGTTCACGACCACGGAAGCGTTTAAATAGCTCCATCGGTTCTTCACTTCCGCCCATTTCTAGGATGTTATTCAAGAAGCTTTGTCCGGTTTCTTGATTAAAGATCCCCTCTTCTTCAAAACGCGAATAAGCATCGCTTGAAAGCAATTCTGCCCATAAGTAGCTGTAGTAACCCGCGCTGTAGCCACCAGCAAAAATATGGCTGAAGGCATGGGAGAAACGGTTCCACTCTAGACTTGGCAGTACTGCAACTTTAGATTTCACATCTGCCAGTGTTTCTAGCACTTTCGCACCAATGTCAGGATCGTATTGCGAGTGCAGCGTGAAGTCGAACAGACCAAATTCAAGCTGACGCAAAATAAACATCGCCGATTGGAAGTTCTTCGCCGCCAGCATTTTATCCAGCATTTCTTTTGGTAATGGCTCACCAGTTTGATAGTGACCAGAAATGAACGCCAGCGCGTCTTCTTCCCAACACCAGTTTTCTAGGAACTGGCTTGGTAGTTCAACCGCATCCCAAGGCACACCGTTGATGCCAGATACCGCGGCCACATCCACTTGAGTCAGCATGTGGTGAATGCCGTGACCAAATTCGTGGAATAACGTCACCACTTCATCATGAGTAAACAGCGCAGGCTTATCACCGACAGGCTTGTTGAAGTTACAGGTTAAGTAAGCCACCGGAGATTGCACTGAGCCATCAGCAAGGGTGCGACGTACGCGGCATTCATCCATCCATGCCCCGCCACGTTTATGTTCACGGGCGTATAAATCAAGGTAGAAGCTACCACGCAGCTCGCCATTGGCATCGGTGATTTCAAAGAATTTCACCGATTCATGCCAAGTGTCCACACCCGCTTTTTCCGTCACCGTCATGCCGAATACGCGGTTTAATACTTCAAACAGCCCAGCTACCACTTTTGATTCAGGGAAGTATGGACGCAGCTCTTCATCAGAAATTTGGAACAGTTTTTGTTTTTGTTTCTCGCTGTAGTATGCGATGTCCCACAGGTTTAGCTCAGTCACGCCACATTCTTGCTCAGAAAATTGGCGCAGCTCTTCCACTTCTCGCTCACCTTGAGGCTTGGCTTTGGTAGCTAGATTATTCAAAAACTCCATCACTTGCGATGGGGTTTCTGCCATTTTGGTGGCGAGGGATTTTTCAGCATAAGAGCTAAAACCAAGCAGACGCGCGATTTCATGACGAAGTTTTAATTCTTCCGCCATCACTTCTGTGTTATCCCACTTACCTGCATTAGGACCACGATCCGAAGCGCGAGTCACAAAGGCTTCGTACATTTCTTGGCGCAATGCCTGGTTATCACAGTAAGTCATTACTGGAATGTAAGATGGCATTTCTAACGTTAGTAACCAACCGTCTAACTCTTTCGCTTCTGCATTGGCTTTTGCCGCTGCCATTGCCGATTCTGGCATACCGGCTAATTCCGCTTCCTCGGTAATGTGCTTCGTCCAACCCATGGTGGCATCAAGTACATTATTCGAGAACTTAGAACCTAATTCAGATAAACGCTTGCTGATTTCGCCATAACGTTTTTGTTGATCAGCTGGTAGACCAATACCCGATAATTCAAAATCTTTTAATGCATCGGTGATCGATTTTTGTTGCGCAGTATTGAGGTTAGCAAATTCATCACTGGCTTTAAGTGCTTTATACGCTTCATAAAGTCCTTTATGTTGACCAACCCAAGTGCCGTACTCAGACAATAATGGCAAACAGGCTTCATAAGCTTCACGTAGTTCTTCACTATTCTGAACCGAATTTAAATGGCTGACCGGTGACCAAAGACGACTTAAACGATCATCGGTTTCTGTTAATGGCTCACAAAGAGTATCCCACGTTGGCTTTTCACCACCAGCAAGTACTTTTTCAACTTGGGCACGGCAATCAGCAATCGCTTGCTCTACCGCAGGCTGGACATGCTCTGGTTTAATTTGAGAAAACGGGGGTAAACCATCTTTAGATTCAACGAATGAGAGTAACGGATTAGACATGAATGCTTTCCTTAATTCGTGTATCCCCTTCGTACTTGAAGCTGCAGCTTTGTTGACGGCGTGCCTCACTGCAACTCCAATTACTTTGGGAATAGTAATTCTTCTATATTTAGAAACTTTTCTTTAGATATAAATGTAGGCTAACTCACTAGATTTCAATGGTGCTGAAAGTAAAAACTGCTTTACGCTTTCTTTTATCAGGCAAGACACAAGAATATTCGGTATCATGGTCGGCAATATTGACCCAATTTCAAGAGATAAACCATGCTGAGTTATCGTCACAGCTTTCACGCTGGCAACCATGCCGATGTGGTAAAACACATAGTACAGAGCTTAATTTTGAATGCCTTAAAACAAAAAGATAAGCCGTTCGTTTACCATGATACGCATGCAGGTGTAGGCCGCTACGACTTAACTCACGAATGGTCAGAAAAAACTGGTGAATACAAACAAGGCATCGCACGTATTTGGGGACAAGATTTACCTGAAGAAGTGACTAGCTACTTAGATTCAATCAAAGAACTCAATAATAGTGACGAACTACGTTACTACCCGGGTTCTCCACGCGTAGCACGTGCTCACTTACGCAATCAAGACCGCATGGTATTAACAGAACTTCACCCCAGTGATCATCCGCTTTTAGAGCAAGAGTTTCATCGCGATCGCCAGGTTAGAATCCATCAAAAAGACGGTTTTGAACATTTAAAAGCCAGCTTGCCACCTAAAGAACGTCGTGGTTTAGTGCTCATCGACCCGCCTTATGAACTGGCTCACGAATACCAAGATGTGGTGAGAGCCATTGCACAAAGCCATAAGCGCTGGGCGACCGGTATTTATGCTATTTGGTACCCTGTCGTTTATCGCCATACTATTGATGACATGATTGCCGATCTTAAAAAACTCGATATTCGTAACATTTTGCAAATTGAATTAGGCGTATCTGCCGATAGTCTTGAGCGTGGTATGACCGCATCAGGCATGATAGTCATTAACCCACCGTGGAAATTAGAAAGTCAAATGACGGAAATTTTACCTATGCTACAACAGGCAATCGCACCAAGCACAGGCCACCACAAAGTTGAGTGGATTGTTCCAGAATAATCATTAATAAATGAAACCAGGGTTGCATAATCCATCTGCTACCCTCATTAAATAAAGACAGACATAACAGGTTACGGAGAACAAAATGACAACGCATTTTGATTACATTTGTATTGGTGGCGGTAGTGGCGGTATTGCATCCGCTAACCGCGCAGCTATGTACGGTGCAAAAGTGGCACTGATTGAAGCTCAAGATCTTGGTGGCACTTGTGTCAACGTAGGTTGTGTACCTAAAAAAGTAATGTGGCACGGCGCACAAGTAGCGGAAGCGATTAACCTGTATTCAAAAGATTACGGCTTTGATGTGGAGCTAAAAAGCTTTAACTGGGCCAAAATGGTGGAAAACCGTCAAGCGTATATTGGCCGTATTCATCAATCTTACGACCGCGTATTAGGTAATAACAAAATCAATGTTATCCGTGGCTTTGCTAAATTTGTTGATGAGAAAACCGTTGAAGTCAATGGCGAGCAATACACCGCCGATCATATTCTGATCGCAGTCGGTGGCCGCCCAACAATTCCAAACATTCCTGGAGCTGAGCACGGGATTGATTCAAACGGCTTTTTCGAGCTGAACGAGCAACCAAAGCGCGTTGCAGTGGTTGGCGCAGGTTATATTGCGGTTGAGATTGCTGGCGTACTTAGCGCACTCGGCACTGAAACTCACCTATTTGTTCGTAAAGAATCGCCGCTACGTAGCTTCGATCCTATGATTATCGACACCTTAGTTGAAGTAATGAACACTGAGGGCCCAACACTACATACCAATTCTGTGCCTAAAGAAGTCGTAAAAGAAGCTGACGGTAGTATTACCCTTCACTTAGAAAACGGTGAAAGTCAAAATGTTGATACCCTAATTTGGGCAATTGGTCGTCATCCAGCAACCGATGCGATTAACTTGGATGTCACTGGTGTGGCAACTAACGAGCGCGGTTATATCAAAGTGGATGAATACCAAGAAACCAATGTCAAAGGCATCTACTGTGTCGGTGACATCATGGAAGGTGGTATTGAACTCACCCCTGTAGCAGTCAAAGCCGGTCGCCAATTATCTGAACGTTTATTTAACGGTAAAACCGACGCTAAGATGGATTACAACCTAGTCCCGACTGTCGTCTTTAGCCATCCACCAATCGGCACTATTGGTTTAACAGAGCAAGATGCAAAAGCACAATACGGTGAAGACAATATTAAAGTCTACACTTCAGGCTTTACTGCTATGTATACTGCGGTCACTTCACACCGCCAACCATGTAAAATGAAGCTAGTTTGTGCAGGCGACGACGAGAAAGTAGTTGGTCTACATGGCATTGGTTTCACGGTTGATGAAATGATCCAAGGTTTTGCGGTTGCAATGAAAATGGGTGCAACCAAAGCGGACTTTGATGCAGTTGTCGCCATTCACCCAACGGGTTCGGAAGAGTTTGTTACTATGAGATAGTTTAACTATCCGTAACTTAAATCATAGCCTCACTTTTTAGTGGGGCTTTTTTATTCTAGCGCCATCAAATGAAACCTGCCAAGATATTTCAGGGCGTTTTAGCCTAGATAAACGACAAGCCATTCGTGATATCAATGCCGATAGCAGATTACATTAGGAAAACCAAAAACTGTGAGCAGGAATTATTGATTTAGATCTCGGTGTTAATCAATACTTATCAGTAGATCTCGAATACACTGGTTTAGGCAGTGATCGTAAACAATTTTTATTTATTTTTAATACTCACTTTTGAGCGTTTTTAACTAGTCTTTGCATTAAACATTGGCGTAAAATTTAAAATACTCACTCTAAGGACAGACGCTCACTATGTTCATTTTGCTTTTTTCCATGCTCTCATATTGGACTGGAACGCCAATCACGAGCTTAACCAATCCAGACTATCGCGCCTACGACTCACCGTATAATTATAATAATTTTCAGATTGGTGCTGGTTGGCAAACTGACGGTTTGGATATCAAGCTAGGTGGGAGCTATATGATTGATGAGAACTGGATCTTTACTGGCCACTATCAAAACTATTTTCTCAATGATGGAGACTTTCCAACCGGTGAAAATGCCTACGATTCCAAGTTTAGTCAAAGTGATGTCGCATTTGGTGCGTTATATCGCATGCCGCTGAATCCATCGCTCGATTGGGTTGTCGGTGGCGAACTGGGTTATGATTGGTACAAAGATCGTAAAACTAGCTCTACCGCTGATGATATTATTGGCATTGATTACGATGATCATAGTGTTGGTATAAAAGGTTTAACAGGCTTACGTTATAGCTTAACTCGCAACATTGATCTTGGTGCCGACATTGGCGCTAAATATGCCTATGACCGTACCTATTTGCAAACTTCTGCTGAGATGAATTACTACTTCACTGAAAATATTGCTCTGGGCGGCAGAGCCAGTTATGAAGACCATGATGGTCATATCGGTTTTTATATTCGAGTATCTAACTAATACTCACCAGATTTATCAGGCTTTCCTACTTTTTAATTCATTAAACGGTAAGATCGCGGCTAAACGCTGCCAGTCTAGGCGCGATAAAGTATAAATTAAGCTAAACTATAAATAATTACTTTCACTCACTTAATTTGTGTGTAATCAATGTAATTATCCATTACCATACCTTCATTAAGTATCGATACATTGATATTGGTTATTTCAAATAACGCCTTAATGACTCATCAATATTACAATAGAAATGAATGGATCTTATTCTATGTCTCGTCGCCCTCTATCTGGATTTGCCAACCTTAAGCATGGTGTAAGCCTCATCAGCACTTACCTAACCTCTGCACTGTTTTCGATTGCTTATGCCGCTTCAAGCCAAATTGGCGAAGTCACAACCGTACCTAAAGCTGGCACACCACAAAGCGCTCAAACAACCCAAGCGAAACCAACGAGTGGCAATCCAAATCGCCCAGCTAACTCAGATAAAGTATGGGATAGAATATTACCCATTGGTGGTCAAGTCGCAATTTATAATGGCTACGATTTGCCTCTGCCTTTTGGTGTCAGCTTTTTATACAGCTATATCGAACAGGATCAGACGATTAGCGATATGAAAATTGGCTATGGTGGCCCTGCGAATGTTGATATTGATTTTCTGTCTTTTGACCGATTTCGCAGCAAAACCAATACCCCACAATTAAAACTAGATGCTTGGGTACTCCCTTTTCTTAATGTATTTGCCACTGTTGGCCGTATTAAAGGCACCATTGATATTAAAATGAGTATGCCTAAAGGTAGTGTGGTGACTAGTGATCCGGTTACCAATGCAATTAATGATGGCATACAAGCCTACTGCGCCAAAAATCCAGTGAAATGTCGAGCAGGTAGTGCACTTAAACCAGATACGCCACCAGATATATTCAATGGTGAACCTTGGCGCCTCAATGCTGAAGCTGAAATTGAAGGTTACAACTACAGCCTTGGTGCGATGTTAGCAGGTGCAAGTGGAGATTGGTTCTATACTATGCCCGTGGTATACACCCAAACTAACATGAAGAAGACCAATGTAAGCGGCGGCACTCTCAATATTCAGCCACGTGTCGGTTATAATTTTGAACTCAACCATGGACTAGAGTTGGCGCTGTATACTGGTGCGAGCTATATGGACAGCAACCAAACCATTTCTGGTGGCTTTAACCTTGAAACGATGGAATCCACTCAAGATTTTGATGCACCGCATACCATTGCATTCGAAGTACATCAAGAAAACTCTGAAAAGTGGGCCGGCATTTTGGGCGCTAATTTTACAGTCAATAAGCACTTATCTGCCGCTATGGAGTATACCGGTGTAGTTGGTGATCGCCGCCAGTTGATTATTATGGTTAACGGCCGCTTCTAATCTTCTTCTAAATAGCAAAGCCTCAGTTAATCGGCATTAACTGAGGCTTTGTTTATTCTTGGCTTTAAGAAATACCTAACTTAACCTCAGCTTCGGATAAGAGTGTCACAATAATGAACCTAACTCACTGATATAAAAGTGATAAAAACATCTGTCAGGTATCTAGGATTGATGACTTTCTCTCAATGCTGCAATTTGGGATGGATAACAAGGCAAAATCATAAGTCAATAGCTGGCCTATTGCGTTGATTTTAAAGAAGTTAGACGCCTAAAGTGCTGTATTGAGTGACTTCTAGTTATCCGCAACTGAGGTTAGCTTACTTATCCGCAGGGAATACGACACCTACTTGTTTTCTCACTTCGGTACTAATGCGCGACACGCCCAACGCTCTTGCTTTAGCTTTTTCACACAACTTACCTTGCTTGATTTGCTCAGCAAAAATGCTCGCTTCATAAGTCATGGTGTTTTCCACTTGAGGGACAGTTAGCGTCACTGCGTCTTCACCACGTAATTTCAACACAATATGATCACACTCCGAAATGTGTTCAATAATCATTGAACCAGCTTCACCTTGAATCTCGCTTGGGATATTAGAATCTGACACTTTAGAGTGTGAAATCACCACATCATGCTCTTTGTAGTTCAAAATTACTGTACCATGAGCATCAACGCCAGAATCAAGTAAGTGAGCACTCGCTTTAATCGTTTCAGGCTCGCCAAAGAGTGCTACAGCACTGGATACACAGTAGAAACCGATGTCCATAATTGAGCCATTTGAGAAAGCAGGGTTGAAGGTATTCGGATTTTCACCATCCAAATAACGCTGATAGCGAGATGAATACTGACAATAATTAATAAAAACTTTATGCAGTTTACCCAATTTATCAAGGTTCTGATTAATGAGCTGAAAGTTAGGTAAATACTCAGTTTTAAATGCTTCAAATAGCACTACACCATTTTGCTCAGCCACCTGGTACATATGCTCGGCTTGAGTAATATTCGAAGCGATAGGTTTTTCACAAATAACATGTTTACCATTTTCTAGCATCAACACACTTTGTTCATAATGGAGAGCATTCGGACTAGCAATGTAGACAGCATCAAACACATCACTTTCTGCCATAGCCTGTAAATCAGTAAAGTATTGTGCTTGAGCATTAAATGGCGACGCAAACTCTGACGCTCGTGCTTCGGTGCGTGAATACACGGCGGTTAATTCAAACTCATTAACTTCTATGGCCGCTTGCACAAAACGCTCAGTGATCCAGTTCGTCCCGATAATGGCTAGACGTAGCATATGTTTTCCCTCTCAATCGACATACCTAAAAAAACAAACCGCAAAAGTCTCCCTTTGCGGTTTGCATCATACGTAAATTTATCTTACGGAGTAACTATTTTAATTTTAACAACACCAAGTACTCAGGGTATTTAACCTTTGTATAGCTTAGGATTGAACACATCACGCAACCAGTCACCAAGCAAGTTAATCACTAATACTATAGTAACCAATACTATTCCTGGGAATGCAGTGATCCACCAAGAGCCTGAGAAAATATAGTTAAAACCTATACTAATCAATGAACCCAGTGATGGTTGGTCAACCGGTAAACCTAGACCTAAGAAAGATAGTGCTGCTTCCGACATGATCGCGTTCGCAATTTGAACCGTTGAGATAACCAAGATTGGCGATAAACAGTTCGGTAAAATATGACGGAACATGATACGAGGTGAGCGGAAACCCATCACACGCGCCGCTTCCACATATTCTTTCTTCTTCTCTGCCAGTACTGATGCACGAACCGTACGTGCGTATTGTGGCCATTCAGCAACACCAATAATCACAATCAGCATTAACACTGCATACTGACCATAAAATTCACCACCAAAGCTGGCTTTAAAAATGGCCGAAACAATGATCGCCACCATCATAGTAGAAAAAGATAATTGGATGTCAGCAAAGCGCATTAAGAAACTATCAATGCGGCCACCAAAGTAACCAGCTGATAACCCAATGATGATACCCAAAAACAGTTGAACCGCTACTGCGCAAAAACCAATCATTAATGACAAGCGAGAGCCATATAAAATGGTTGAAAAAATATCTCGTCCCTGGTCATCGGTACCTAACCAGAATGCCGGATCACCATCTGCCATCCACGATGGAGGCAGTTCAGAGTTCATAATATCAATCGAAGTTAAATCATACGGGTCAGTTGGCGCGAGCCACGGCGATAAAATAGCCGCAACAAAAAATGCCATAAAAACCGCAAAGCTGACCATCGCCACTTTGTCTCGTAGGAAATAATACAAGATGTCTGATTGTTTGAAGCGTTCCCAACGAGTCGGAACAACAGATGAAGTTTGCTGATTCATAATTATGCTCCTTTTCCTGTGATGTTAACGGTTGGGTTAACCAAACCATAAAGCAAATCAACGATGGTATTGGTGACCACAAAGATCAAACCGACGAAGATAACGTAAGCGGTAATTAACGGCGTATCAACACGGTTAATCGCTTCAAGGAAAAGAAAGCCAGTACCCGGCCATTGAAATACGGTTTCAGTCAGAATGGTGTAAGCCACCATAGTACCAATCTGCACACCACCAACGGTTAATACCGGTAGCATGGTATTTTTCAGTGCATGTTGGTAATAAATTTTGTTCATTGCCAAACCTTTAGCACGACAAAATTTAATGTATTCAGAGCCTAGCACTTCCAGCATTTCAGAACGGACTAAACGAATAAATAGCGGCAACATAATTGAAGCCAAAGAAATACAAGGCAAGACTAAATGTGCTAAACCATCTAGTGTAAACAGGCCAGAATCCCAACCTAAAATATCACTGGTATCTCCTCGACCATAGGACGGCAGCCAGCCTAGCTCAATCGAGAACACATACATCAACATAATGGCAGTTAAGAAAACTGGAATCGAAATGCCAATACTACTAAACCCCATAATGACTTTAGTTAAAATGCTTTTAGGGTTAATTGCAGAATAAACACCGAGTGGAATCGATAAAAATATAATAATTAATGTCGCGCCAAAAACCAGCTCTAGAGTGGCTGGAAGTTTATCCAAAATCACTTCTGCTGCCGGCTTTTTAAAAAAGTAAGATGTTCCTAAATCGCCATGTAATGCATCCACCACAAAACGAGAATACTTAACTGTGAATGGGTCATTAAGGCCCAATTCATCACGCAATGCTTGTCGCTCAGATTCTGAAACTGATTGCCCGACTAACTCACGTAACGGGTCACCTAGGTTATCCTGTATGGAAAACGCTACTAGACTGATCACAAACATCACTATCAGTGCCTGAAATAGGCGCTTGACCAGAAACGTTAACATTCCTTGCCCCTTAAATAATCCATTAAATGCTGGTTAGCTCCATATTTCTTAGAAGTAACCAGCTTATTTTTATAGGACCGTATACCTAGATTCGAGGAATATACGGCCTATTGCTCACTAATAACAACGAATGAATCTCGTGAAATTAGCTTATTTTTCATCAACCACTAAATCACCAAAGTATGGGAAGTTCATCGCATTCACAATTGGTGTAATGTGAACATTAGACTTCGCGCCCCACGCTAGGTTTTGCCAATGTAATGGCACAAAAGCAGCATCATCATAAAGAATACGTTCAACTTTTTTCAGTTCTGCGCTGCGCTTCTCTGGATCGGTTTCAGTATTAGCTTCAGTGATCAGCTTATCGACTTCTGGGTTTGAGTAGTGGCCACAGTTATATTGACCTTTACCAGTCTTCTCATCACGAGTCATGGTTAAGAACTCAGTTAGGTTTGCTGAGTCTTCGGTATCCGCATGCCAACCAATCATCAACATATCCGCAGCACACTTATCGAACTCAGGCCAGTATTGAGCTTTAGGCATCGTTTTCAAATCAACTTTAATGCCAATTTTCGACAACATTGCAGCCGCTGCTTGAGCAATTTTTGCATCATTTACATAGCGGTTGTTTGGCGCAATCATTGTTAAGCTAAAGCCATCTTCGTAGCCCGCTTCTTTCATCAGCTCTTTCGCTTTGTTCAAATCATAGCGAGGTTTAAGCTCAGCATCGTAGCCTGCGTAACCCTCTGGGCTTTGTTGACCAGCGGCAGTTGCGAAGCCTTTCATGATTCGCTTAGCAATCCCTTCGTTGTTAATCGCATAAACGATCGCCTGGCGAACACGCTTATCTTTTAAAGCTGGGTTGCTGTTTTGGTTCATTTGGAAAGTAATAATACGAGTGCCTGGCAGAGTCACTAAATCGATACCATCGGCACCTTTCACTCGATCATGGTCATTAGGAGCAACCGGAGCAATCATATCCACACCACCAGAAAGCAAAGCAGCAACACGGGTGGCATTTTCTTTAATTGGTTTAAGTGTCAGATGATCAACATTACCTTTTGAGTCTTTATCCCAGTAATCAGCAAAACGTTCAAAATCAACTTTTACGCCTTGCTCACGTGCTGTCACAATAAATGGACCTGTACCTGAAATATGAGTCGAAGCATAAGAGTTACCATGCTTCACAATTGCAGACTTATCGTTGCCATTTTCATCTTTACCAGAGTAGAACTTACTATCCATCGGGAAGATATAAGTAGCAGATTGAAGCACTAGAGGGAAAGCATTTTTCGTAACAAGATCGACTGTGAAATCATCAACTTTTACTGCTTTTTCAAACGGTTCGAAAATAGCTTTAAAGTCTGGAGAGTTTTGTAAACGATTAAAGGTCCATACCACATCATCCGCAGTCATGGTATTACCTGAGTGGAATTTCACACCTTTACGCAAATGAAAACGCATGGTTTTATCATCAATTCGCTCCCACTTTTCAGCCAATCGAGCTTCAAATTCAAACTGTTGGTTATAGCGAACCAGTGGGTCAAACACCATGTGAGACAACTGCAGCGTACCACCCGATAATTGCTCATGTGGATCCATCGATACTGGGTCAGCATCATAAGCCACGGTAATATCAGCAGCCAGTGCGTTAAAGCTCAAACCCGCAGCCATTAATGCTACGGCTAATTTGCTCTTCATCATTTTCATTTGCATAACTCCTTCATGCGGGAGGACATCCCTTGTTTTTATATAGAGTGTGTTGTGTTTATACATCTGTGTTTTTATAGGCAACGAACTCTCGCTGCCCATACGATATCGCCATTAAGCGATTTTCATATCTTCTCTAAGGCCTGTAAATTCCGGCATTAAAGAAATCAATTGTTTACTATATTCGTGTTGCGGATCAGTAAACAGCTGTTCGGTTGGAGACACTTCCAATAATTGCCCCATTTTCATCACACCAATGCGATCACACATTTGGCGAATAACTGGCAAATCATGGCTGATAAATAACATGGTTAAATTCAGCTCATCTTGTAAGTCTTTTAATAGATTCAAGATCTGTGCCTGAACCGACACATCCAATGCGGAGGTTGGCTCATCACAAATTAATAAACGTGGGCGAGTCGCTAAAGCACGAGCTATCGAAATACGTTGACGTTGACCACCGGAGAACTCATGTGGGAATTTCACCCCAGCCATACGGCCTAAACCTACGTGATCTAACAGATCATGTACGATCTTACGAGTTTCATTTTCATCACGGGTGAGCTTATGAAAACGAATCGGCTCAGCAATAATATCGAAGATTTTCATGCGAGGGTTCATTGAAGTATAAGGATTTTGAAACACCATTTGCATTTGACGACGGAATGGTCGACGTTCACGTTCTGATTTAATTGCGGTTAAATCAATACCTTCAAAGGTAACCTTGCCTTCATTTGGTGCATATAACCCGGCAATCACACGAGCAATTGTCGATTTACCTGATCCAGATTCACCAACTAGCCCAAATGTTTCCCCTTCATGAACATCAAAACTGACATTATTAGAGGCTTGGACATATTCTCTACGTGATTCAAACAACGAGTCTTTGGTAGTAAAACGTAAGCTAACATTTTCAACACTAAGCAATGGACCAGTATAATCACGCTGATCTTGGCTCTGACCTAACCAATGGGTTTTGACATCGAGTGGCTCAAGTTCATGTGCTTCCTCGATATAACTCACCAACGGAAAGCGATCAAATTTCTTATCTGAGCGTGGCACTGCTGAAATTAAACTGCGAGTGTAGGTATGTTCTGGCGTACCAAGTACTTTGGCGGTTGGTCCAAACTCAACCAGGTCACCTCTATACATCACCGCAACTTTATCGGTAACGTTAGAAACTACGCCCATATCATGGGTTACCAGCATACATCCGACATTATTTTTAATACATAACTCGCGGATAAGGCTAAGAATTTGATCTTGAATCGATACATCAAGCGCGGTAGTCGGTTCATCAGCAATAATTAACTCAGGCTCGCCAGCTAACGCGATGGCAATCACCACACGTTGACGCATGCCACCAGAAAATTGATGAGGATATTGTTTTAAGCGATTTTCAGGTTGAGGAATACCTACTTGGTTCATTAAGTTTAATGCACGCTCATACGCCTCTTTTTCCGATACTTTCATATTGGCATGAATCGTTTCGGTAAGTTGATGTTCAACCGTAAATAATGGATTTAATGACGTCATTGGGTCTTGGAAAATAAACCCTATCTTAGAACCGCGTACTGAACGCATTTGCTCAGGTGTTAAGCCTGAAATTTTCTCTCCATCAAGAAAAACATCACCACCAGCGATACGACCTGGAGGGCTTAGCAGATCAATCACCGCATTACCGACGGTAGATTTTCCTGCACCAGACTCACCAACCACACCGACGATTTCACCGCGCTCAATGCTGAAAGAAAGGGATTTTACCGCGGCGTGAACACCGTGACGTGACGGATATTCAATCCGTAGATCTTTAACTTCTAAAAGTGGCATTACCAGACCTCTACTGCTTTGACAGCTTTCTGCCTTGTCTGTAAAAAAACGAATCCATTCGTTGTAATCCCCATCAAAAAGGAGGGAAGACAAATTGTGTATTCCAATTTGGCAAACAATTAATGAAAATGCAATAAAACAGCATATTAAACGCTAAAAAAAGCCGTACAAAGCACGTTTATTAACAAAAATTCAACAAAGGATAGATAATATTGCTGACAAAATAAACAACACAACAGATTTAGCTTAAAAAGCATGCAGTAGATCACAGCAGATTGTTATACTCTCAATGCATAAACAAGCAAATAACACTGAGAAAACCAGTAACTAAAGCAGCAGAAATAGATAGATATAAACTTAAAAGCAATAATCAGTCAGTTCAAATTTGGCAGTGTTTTAATATCAGGCGAATCCCCGCCCGTCCAGATAGATACAAAAAGCTCCGCATTTCTGAAGAGCTTTTTATAAAGTGGTCGGTGAAGAGCCTAGATTTTTATATCAAGCGAACCCCCGACCCGTCGAGATAGATGCAAAAAAGCTCCGCATTTCTGCAGAGCTTTTTATAAAGTGGTCGGTGAAGAGCCTAGATTTTAATATCAAGCGAACCCCCGACCCGTCCAGATAGATACAAAAAAGCTCCGCATTTCTGCAGAGCTTTTTATAAAGTGGTCGGTGAAGAGCCTAGATTTTAATATCAAGCGAACCCCCGACCCGTCGAGATAGATGCAAAAAAGCTCCGCATTTCTGAAGAGCTTTTTATAAAGTGGTCGGTGAAGAGCCTAGATTTTAATATCAAGCGAACCCCCGACCCGTCGAGATAGATGCAAAAAAGCTCCGCATTTCTGCAGAGCTTTTTATAAAGTGGTCGGTGAAGAGGGATTCGAACCCCCGACCCTCTGGTCCCAAACCAGATGCGCTACCAAGCTGCGCTATTCACCGAAATTTTGTATTTACTTTTAGTTCATTAAGCTGAGGGTCACCCTCTGGTCCGCTTATTCCTAAAAGCCGGAGATGCGCTATAAAGCTGCGCTATTCACCGATGTAAGTTCCTAGTCCCTAGTTTACTAGTTCCTAGAGGTGCCAGTTTTAATCTTCCTAGTAACTAGGGACTATAAACTCGTACCTAAAATATGGGGTGGCTAACGAGGCTTGAACTCGCGACAACCGGAATCACAATCCGGGACTCTACCAACTGAGCTATAGCCACCAAAGTTAAAGCCTCACCTGAGTGAGGCTTTAAAATATGCTCGGTGAAGAGCCAAGATTCTAACATCAGGCGAACCCACGATTTGTCGGGCTTCTTACACCGAAACTTTTGTCTATCACAAAAGTTTATTTAAAATGGTCGGTGAAGAGGGATTCGAACCCCCGACCCTCTGGTCCCAAACCAGATGCGCTACCAAGCTGCGCTATTCACCGAATTTTTCATTTTCACTTACTAACAATTAGCTGGGTAACTAATTTAAGCATTTTGCCTCGATGAAATCGAAGCTGGAAACCCAAGGCTACCATAATATGGGGTGGCTGACGGGGTTTGAACCCGCGACAACCGGAATCACAATCCGGGACTCTACCAACTGAGCTACAGCCACCAATGTTTTTTACCGATATCTCCACTTTCCGAATGGCACGCCCGAAAGGATTCGAACCTTCGACCTTTGCCTCCGGAGGGCAACGCTCTATCCAGCTGAGCTACGGGCGCATGCCCTATCGGCGGAGTGGAATAATACGTATATCACACTAGGTCGTCTAGTGTTTTTTAAACTTTTTTTACTGTTTGGTGTGTTTTTCAACAATTAAGCAATAAATAAACCTATTTAGGATGTGACACACACCATGTCACTGCAATCTTATAGTTTATGCCACGTTATTAAAAGGATACAATCACGACTTATTTACAAATTTATAACGATATACTGCTCCTTTAAGAGCAATGAAGCTTTGTTTTTATCTAGGTCTTTTTATCGGCCTAAGCATATAGTGAGTTTATGGATATGATTCGCCAAACCTTAATGATACTTACCGCGACACTAACCTTTTCTTCTTTCGCCTTTGCTTCTGGAATAAGTGATAGCGAGCGAACTGCGATCGCTGATCGTATTAAACCTGTTGGAGATGTCTACTTAGCGGGTAGCGAGCCTGCGGCTGCTGAAGCATCTGGCCCTCGTGATGGTGCAACTGTGTATGGCACTTTCTGTATTGCTTGTCATGGTACTGGCGTCAGTGGCGCACCGAAGAAAGGTGATGCTGGAGATTGGGGAACCCGTATTGCTCAAGGTGAGGATACGTTAATTAAGCATGCCATCGAAGGCTTTAATGCAATGCCACCAAAAGGGACTTGTATGGATTGTTCTGATGATGAGATCAAAGCTGCTATTGAACACATGATTGCTGGTTTATAAACACCGCAGCACATAAATAAAGCCTCGTATTTTTGCTAGTACGAGGCTTTATTATTTATTTTACTTAGAAAATCAGTTTAACTACTTTTTAAACATAGCCCGTAAATTAGCGATATGCGCCTGCCCTTTTTCCATGCGTTCTTCTGCACTTTGTGGTTTTTTATGTAACTCCCACTCAACATCATCAAAAGGTAACTCATCCAAGAAGCGACTTTGCGTTGGTTTAATCAATTCTCCATATTGGCGACGCTCACGGCACATCGTAAAGGTCAGCTCTTTCTGAGCACGCGTGATGCCGACATACATTAAACGGCGTTCTTCATCGACATTTTCTTCATCGATACTGGTTTGATGTGGCAAGATGCCTTCTTCTGCTCCCATTAAATACACATAAGGGAACTCTAAACCTTTAGAAGCATGTAATGTCATCAGTTGTACTTGGTCAACATCATCATCGCCTTCGCCTCGTTCCATCATGTCACGCAGCGTTAAGCGTTGAACCACTTCTTTTAGGGTCTTCACTTCTTGATCGTAGTTATCACCCTCTAAATCTGCCGTGATCCACGCATAAAGATCAGAAACATTCTTCATACGCATTTCTGCTGCTTTAGGGCTCGATGAGGTCTCGTATAACCAATCTTCATAATTGATATCTCGCACTAATGAACGTACTGCATCAACTGTATTACCTCTTTCTGCATTATCAGCAATTTCAACAATCCATGCCGTAAAGCGTCGCAATGATTCTAAGCCTCTGCCTGATAAATGCTGCTCAAGCCCCAACTCAAAACTAGCCTCAAATAAACTCTTACCACGCATATTCGCGTAACTACCAAGCTTTTCGAGAGTCACTGGGCCAATTTCTCGCTTAGGCGTATTTACAATTCTCAAAAAGGCATTGTCATCATCTGGGTTAACTAAAACACGTAAATAAGCCATCATATCTTTGATTTCAGCGCGTGCAAAAAATGAAGTGCCGCCTGATATTTTATATGGCACCCGGTTTTGCATTAGCGATTTTTCAATCAAGCGAGACTGGTGGTTTCCGCGATACAAAATCGCATAGTCTTTATATTGAGTTCGGTTTAAGAAGCGATGAGCAATAATTTCTCCGGTTACTCGTTCGGCTTCATGCTCTTCATTTTTAGCGGTAAGCAACTTGAGCTTCTCACCATCTGGAATTTCAGAAAAAAGCGTTTTTTCAAATACATGTGGATTATTGGCGATCAAAATATTGGCACAACGTAGAATTCGACTAGTTGAACGGTAATTTTGCTCCAACTTAATCACTTTTAACTGTGGAAAATCCTGATTAAGTAACACTAGGTTTTGTGGGCGAGCACCACGCCAAGAATAGATGGATTGGTCATCATCCCCTACCACGGTTAAGCGGGCTCTTTCACCGACAATGAGACGCACTAATTCATACTGGCTGGTATTGGTATCTTGATACTCATCCACCAGCAAGTAGCGGATTTTAGATTGCCAGCGTTCACGCACCTCACTATTAGTTTTCAACAGTAGTACCGGCATGGCAATCAGGTCATCAAAATCAAGAGCATTATAAGCTTTCATTTGATTCAAATATTTATCAAAACAAAAGGCAAACAACTGCTCTTGTTCTGAACGAGCTTGTGCTTTAACCTGATCGGCGGTCAGCATGTCATTTTTCCAATTAGAAATGCTGCTTAATAGTTGACGTAGTAAATCTTTATCGCCATCGAGTTGTTCTTCTGTTAAATCTTTCAACAAGGCAAGTTGGTCTTGATCATCAAATAACGAGAAACCGGCTTTTAACCCTAATGATTTATATTCACGACGAATGATGTTTAATCCGAGCGTATGGAAAGTTGATACCATCAATCCCCGAGCTTCTTTCTTACCTAAGGTTTGCCCGACACGCTCTTTCATTTCCCGCGCGGCTTTATTAGTAAAAGTAACCGCTGCGATATGCCTTGCTTGATAGCCACATTGCTGCACAAGGTAGGCCATTTTATTAGTGATCACGCGAGTTTTGCCAGAGCCAGCACCAGCGAGCACCAAGCATGGGCCGGAGACATATTTTACTGCTTCATCTTGTCGGGAGTTTAACTTCATACTGAGCTCAATATTTTTCTCTACACCTGCTACCCTAATCAAGGTGTAACAAATTAATACGAATATTTTATTTTTACTGACTAATCAATAAATCCTGAATATAATGAATGAACGTTCATTCATTATCTGGTTTTTTCTATGGTTAATTCTAAAGGCAATTCTCTGTTAGATAAACGACAACTCATATTGAATAGCGCTGAGCATATGATTGCTAAAAATGGCTTTCAAGGGTTATCTATGAACAAACTGGCTCAAGAAGCTGGTGTTGCTGCAGGAACCATCTACCGTTATTTCCAAGATAAAAACGACTTGGTTGAAGCGGTTCGCATACATGTCCTACAGCGTGTAGCTGATATGGTGCAGCAAGGTGTTGAAGAACACATGCCTCTCAAAGAAAGATTCATTTTAATCTGGAGAAACGTTGCTCATGTTACTACGACTCAAAATGAAGTCGATGTAATTCTCAACCGAATCCAATATGAATCTTTACCAACGAGGCCAAGCTGTGGCTCAGAAATGGAACGTAAGCTATTCCATAAAATTGAAGCTATGTTTAATGAAGGAAAAGCTCTTGGTATTTTTAAACCATTAGATAATCACTTACTTGCTAGTTTGAGTTTAGATGTTTGTTTATCAATAGCCAGAAAACACGTACTTGGTTGTTATATTATCACTGATTCCGCCCTTGACTCCGCTATTGAAGCAAGTTGGGATGCGGTAATTCAACATTAATTTTGGAGTTCTAACGAAATGAAAAAGTGGACTTTCGTTATGCTAATCATCGCAATACTGCTTTTTGGCAGTGTGATTGGCTTTAATATGTTTAAGCAGAAAAAAATTGCCGAATACATGGCAAATATGCCTGAGCCGGAATTCCCGGTGACAGTTGTCAAAGTCACCCCAGAAGATTGGACCCCAACCATCGATGCGATTGGCTTTGTCGAGCCTAATCAAGGTGTTACCCTCACCGCTCAAGCTAGCGGTCAAATTGATAAAATTCATTTTGATTCAGGTATTGATGTTAAAAAGAATGATGTATTAGTTGAGGTCGATTCTAAAGTAGAAAAAGCACAACTAAAAAGCTCACAATCAAGACTACCAGCCGCACAAGCAAAATATGTTCGCTATAAAGATCTGTATTCAAAAGGCTCAGTGTCTAAAGAAGCATTTGATAATGCCCAAGCTGATTACTTATCACTATCAGCCGATATTGAAAGCCTAAAAGCATCGATTGATCGTCGTACCGTTACCGCACCTTTTGATGGCACAGTCGGCTTACGTAATGTATTTAATGGCCAGTTTTTAGAAACAGGGGCAGAAGTTGTACGCTTAGAAGATATGAGCGTTATGCGTCTGCGTTTTACTGTGCCGCAAACCGACATTAGTAAGATTCATGTTGGTCAACAAGTGAATATCAATGTTGATTCTTATGCTGATAAAACCTTTAAGGGGTCAATTAGTGCGATTTCTCCTGCAGTAAATGCGCAAAGTGGTTTGATTCAAGTACAAGCTCAAATACCGAACAATGATGGAAAGCTCCGCAGTGGTATGTTTGCAAGAGCCAGCATTGTACTACCAACAATTCATGATCAAATCATCGCTCCTCAAACGGCAATCACATATACCCTTTATGGCGACAGTATTTATGTGCTTGAAGAAAAAGACGGTGTACAGCGTGTTACCCAAACAGTAGTAAAAGTGGGCGAACGTGCGGGCAGTGTTGCTCATATTTTAGATGGACTAAAACCAGGTCAAACCATTGTCACCTCGGGACAAGTTCGCTTGAGTAACAATTCAAAAGTTAAAGTTGTGGAGAGTGATGCAACCACTCCACCAGCCCAAACCCCAATGCTGTAACTGGAGGCACTATGCGCTTTACTGATGTTTTTATAAAACGTCCAGTTTTGGCGGTATCGATCAGTCTTTTGATTGCATTGCTTGGTTTTCAAGCCATCTTCAAAATGTCCGTTCGCGAATACCCCGAAATGACCAACACCGTTGTAACGGTAACCACCAGTTACTATGGTGCGGATGCTAACTTAATCCAAGGCTTTATTACTCAGCCTTTGGAGCAAGCGATCGCCCAAGCCGATAATATCGACTACATGACCTCCAGCTCAGTGTTGGGTTTATCGACCATTACAGTGACGATGAAACTTAATACCGATCCCAATGGGGCGTTAGCCGATATTTTGGCTCAAACCAACTCGGTTCGTTCGCAGCTACCAAAAGAAGCCGAAGATCCAACCGTAACCATGTCAACAGGTTCAACAACCTCGGTACTTTATATTGGTTTTACTTCTGACGAGTTAGTCTCTAGCCAAATCACGGACTACCTAGAACGGGTAATTAACCCACAGTTGTTTACCGTTAATGGTGTATCTAAAGTTAACCTGTACGGTGGTCAACAGTATGCACTACGCATTTGGTTAGATCCGGCCAAAATGGCAGCTTTTGATTTAACTGCGACTGAAGTAATGAGCATTTTAAATGCCAACAACTACCAATCTGCAACCGGCCAATCTACTGGTGAGTTTGTTATTTATAATGGTAGCGCCAATACTCAGGTAGAAGATACCGCTGAACTTGAACGCTTAGTGGTTAAGTCTGATAAGGGGCAAGTGGTTAGATTAAGTGATATTGCCAAGGTTTCATTAGCCAAAAGCCATGATACTTATCGTGCAACTTCAAATGGTGATGAAGCGGTAGTAGCGGCGATTGATGCCTCACCAACCGCCAACCCGATCAATATCGCACATGATATTTTAGAACTATTGCCTGACTTGGAAAAAAACCTACCTAGCAATATTGAAATGCGAATCCTTTATGATTCAACGGTTGCGATCAATGAATCAATCAATGAAGTTATTCATACCATATTGGAAGCTGCATTAATCGTATTGGTGGTGATCACTTTATTCCTAGGTTCACTTCGCGCGGTTATCATTCCAATCATCACGATTCCATTATCTTTGGTTGGTGTGGCGGTCGTTATGCAGGCGATGGGGTTCTCATGGAACTTGATGACTCTGCTGGCGATGGTACTTGCGATAGGACTGGTAGTTGATGATGCCATCGTGGTATTGGAAAACGTCGATCGGCATATCAAACTCGGCGAACCACCATTTAGAGCGGCAATTATTGGTACTCGTGAGATTGCGGTTCCGGTTATCGCGATGACATTAACATTAGGTGCGGTATATGCTCCGATTGCGTTGATGGGCGGTATTACGGGTTCATTATTTAAGGAATTTGCCTTAACTCTAGCGGGCGCGGTATTTGTGTCGGGGATTATTGCCTTAACACTATCACCGGTAATGTGTTCTAAGATGCTAAAAGCCCACTCAGAGCCGAGTCGCTTTGAAGTTGTGGTACACAGCGTATTAGATCGCATGACCAATCGGTATGAGCGCATGTTGCGTGCAGTAATGCAACATCGTCCAGTGCTAATCGCATTTGCGGTCATTGTTATGGCAAGTTTACCACTATTGTTTAAATTCATTCCTAGTGAATTGGCGCCATCGGAAGATAAAGGCGTAGTCGTTCTGATGGGTACAGGTCCATCTAATGCTAACTTAGACTACCTACAAAACACCATGAATGAAGTGAACGATGTATTGGTTGATCAACCAGAGATTCAATACGCTCAGGCATTCACCGGTGTTCCTGCATCTAACCAAGCTTTTGGTATTGCTTCGATGAAACCGTGGAGTCAGCGTGAAGCGAGCCAATCGGAAGTCACTGAACGTGTGGGTAATCTGATGAAAGATATCCCAGGCATGGCGGTATCGGCTTTCCAGATGCCAGAATTGCCAGGTGCGGGTTCAGGCTTACCAATGCAGTTTGTGATCACTACACCAAACAGTTTTGAAAGCTTATTCCAAATTGCCAGTGACATTTTGGTCGAAGTAGGCAAAAGCCCATTGTTTGTTTATTCAACATTGGATCTCAATTTTGATTCGGCAACCATGAAAATCAATATTGATAAGGATAAAGCCGGTGCTTACGGCGTGACTATGCAAGATATCGCAGTGACCATTGGTACTATGATGTCTGACGGTTATGTTAACCGTATCGATCTCAATGGCCGATCTTATGAGGTAATACCTCAAGTTGAGCGTAAATTCCGCCTTAATCCTGAATCGATGAATGGCTATTATGTACGTGCATCTAACGGACATTCGGTGCCACTTAGCGGTTTAGTTAATATTGACGTTATCGCTCAACCATTGTCACTACCTCACTTAAACCAGCTAAACTCAGCCAATATAAGTGCGGTTCCATCACCAACAGCTTCTATGGGCCAAGCAGTTGATTGGTTTGAAAACATTGCTGAAACTAAGCTACCTCTAGGCTATAGCCATGAGTATCTAGGTGAAGCAAGACAATACGTGACTGAAGGTAGTGCTCTGTATGCCACATTTGGTTTAGCGCTAGCGATTATCTTCTTGGTACTTGCGATTCAGTTTGAATCTATCCGAGATCCGTTAGTCATCATGGTATCAGTACCACTGGCAATTTGTGGTGCATTGATTGCCCTTGCTTGGGGTGCGGCAACCATGAACATCTATTCTCAGGTAGGATTGATTACACTAGTCGGCCTTATCACCAAGCACGGTATTTTGATTTGTGAAGTTGCTAAAGAAGAGCAGCTACATCACGGTAAATCAAAAATGGAAGCGGTTATGGAATCTGCAAAAATTCGTCTACGTCCAATCTTAATGACGACAGCAGCGATGATTGCAGGTTTAATACCTCTACTTTATGCCAGCGGTGCAGGTGCGGCTCAGCGCTTTAGTATTGGTATTGTTATCGTGGCGGGCCTTGCTATTGGTACTTTGTTTACCTTGTTTGTATTGCCAGTCATTTACAGCTACTTAGCAAGTGAACATAAACCATTACCAGAGTTCGATGAAAGTGTTCCAGCTATCGAAGAGCCTAAACACTAACTCTTCATATTGGATCAGTTAAATACAAAGGCTACCAGCCAAATTGGTAGCCTTTGTTTTATTTCACGATAACAAGCCGAGACATTTTGAACAGATTTGCATAAAATAACGCAATACTATTTAGGAGCTAACCAGATGTTTGATGCTAAGAAAATTGAGCAAATTGCCAAACAAATTCACGAATCAATGCCTCAGCCAGTAAAAGACCTTGGTTCCGACGTTGATCAAAAAGTTCGCCAAGTGATCCAAGGACAACTCAACAAGTTAGATGTTGTTTCACGTGAAGAATTTGATGTACAAACTCAAGTTCTACTGCGTACTCGTCAAAAACTGAATGACCTCGAAGCAAAACTGGCTGACTTAGAAAGTAAATTAAGCGAAAAAGAATAAGTTAACCGCTCAACAAAACAAAAGGCTTGCAATTTAATAGGCAAGCCTTTTTGTTTTATCTAGTTCGGAATTACGTCGGAATATCTCTGACTTTCTAGGAGTTGGCGCGGAGTTGACGATAGTCAATGAGCACCAACGACACCGAAAGTCTGAGATATAACAAGTAATTTAGCCACCAACGGCAATACGTTTCATATCCTTCATATACCCACGTAACTCTTGACCAATCCACTCAACTGGGTGATTACGTAGCGCATCGTTAATCTCAATCAACTGACCATTATCAACTTGATTGCTTTTTTCTTTCAAGCCCTTACCGATTACATCAGTGCCCACTTTCGGCATGAACTTTTCACGAAGTAGTGGCGTGGCAACATTCGCGAATAAGTAGTTACCATATTCAGCCGTATCTGAGATAACCACGTTCATTTCATATAGACGCTTACGGGCAACCGTATTAGCAATTAGTGGCAATTCGTGGAGTGACTCGTAATAAGCGGATTCATCAATAATACCTGATGCTGTCATCGCTTCAAATGCTAGTTCAACACCCGCACGAACCATTGCAATCATTAGAATGCCATTATCAAAGTATTCTTGCTCTGAGATCTCCACATCAGATTCAGGGTAGTTTTCAAATGCAGTTTGACCCGTTTCTTCACGCCAGCCTAGTAGGTTCTTGTCATCGTTCGCCCAGTCTTCCATCATAGTACGTGAGAATTCACCGCAGATGATGTCATCCATGTGCTTGTTATACAGTGGACGCATTAGATCTTTAAGCTCTTCTGATAACTCAAATGCCTTTACTTTAGCAGGGTTTGATAGACGATCCATCATGTGAGTCACACCACCAAATTTTAATGCTTCAGTAATGGTTTCCCATCCAAATTGCAACAACTTACCCGCATAGCCAGGGTCAATACCATCAGCAATCATTTTCTCATAACAAACGATTGAGCCTGCTTGAAGCATGCCACAAAGAATAGTTTGCTCACCCATTAAATCAGATTTTACTTCTGCTACGAATGAAGACTCTAGTACACCTGCACGGTGGCCACCTGTAGCCGCAGCCCATGCTTTAGCAATTTCTAGGCCTTCACCTTGTGGATCATTTTCAGGGTGTACAGCAATAAGAGTTGGAACACCAAAACCACGCTTATATTCTTCACGAACTTCTGTACCAGGACATTTAGGCGCAACCATCACTACCGTAATATCCTTACGAATCTGCATGCCTTCTTCAACGATGTTGAAGCCATGAGAGTAACCAAGTGCTGCACCTTGTTTCATTAATGGCATCACAGTTTCAACCACATTCGTATGCTGCTTATCTGGAGTCAGGTTAACCACTAGATCCGCTTGAGGAATTAATTCTTCATAGCTTGCGACTTCAAAACCGTTATCTTTAGCATTTTTAAACGATTGACGTTGCTCATCAATGGCGGCTTGACGAAGTGCATACGTAACATTTAAGCCTGAATCACGCATATTTAAGCCTTGGTTAAGGCCTTGAGCACCACAACCCACGATTACGACTTTTTTACCTTTTAGGTAATCAGCTTCTTGTGAAAACTCTTCGCGATCCATAAAACGACAACGACCTAATTGGTCTAATTGCTCACGTAGATTCAAGGTATTGAAATAGTTAGCCATAATCTAAAAATCCTGTCTTTAATTAATCCATAATAACGTTTAGTAAGTGTTGCTCGAAAGATGTCCTTACTCGATGAATTGATATTAAAACACGAATTCAATTGCTCAAAGTGATATATTCACAAGTAATCATTGCGAAAAGTGCAATAACGTTAATGGGATCACAATGAATATTCGTAGTCTTCACTTATTTGTCCATCTATGCAGTAGTCAAAACTTCAGTAAAACGGCATCTGCGATGCATATTAGCCCGTCCGCTTTAAGTAGGCAGATCCAAAAATTAGAAGAAGAGGTAGGACAATCACTACTGGTTAGAGATAACCGAAGTGTTGAGCTAACGGAAGCAGGAAAAAAACTCCTTCCAGTGGCCACCCATATCACTCAAGAGTGGACTCAGTTTTGCAGCAGCCTACAAGGTAATCAACAGCAATTAACCGGAGAAATTCGATTATTTTGCTCGGTGACTGCGAGCTTTAGTCATTTGCCCGAAATTTTAACCGACTTCAGGCTGGCCTACCCTAAAATTGAATTGAAACTCTCAACCGGAGATCCGGCACAAGCGGTTGAGAAGTTATTACGCGATGAGGCTGACATTGTGATCAGTGCTTTGCCGACACAGCTACCTGCACGTTTAGAATTTGAAACAATCGGTGAAATTCCCTTATCTGTCATTGCTCCAAATGTTCACAGTAGTTTTACTGCTGAACTACAAAAGGGACAACCTGATTGGACTCAAATTCCGTTTATCATTCCAGAAGCCGGCACCGCTCGAGATAGAAGTAATACTTGGTTTAGAGATATGAAGTTTAAGCCTAATATTTATGCTCAAACATCTGGTCATGAAGGTGTTGTTAGTATGGTTGCACTTGGTTTAGGGGTAGGTATCGCTCCTGATGTGGTCATCAATAACAGTCCAGTTAAAGATAAAATTCAACGCTTGAAAGTCGCACCGATTAAACCTTTTAAATTAGGGATTTGTTGTCAACGATCTCAGCTACAAAATCCGCTGATAAAGGCATTATGGCAGGTATCACAAAATAAATTTATAAAAGCCTAATACGAAAAAGGCCTCCCAATTCAGGGAGGCCTTAAAATATAAGCCTAGCAATGTCCTACTCTCACATGGGGAAACCCCACACTACCATCGGCGCTACTTCGTTTCACTTCTGAGTTCGGCATGGAATCAGGTGGGTCCAAAGTGCTATTGTCGCTAAGCAAAACTGTTACGGCTAATTTGATGAGGCCGTTGCAATGCTAATAGTGGTGCTGATACCCAGACTCGAACTGGGGACCTCACCCTTACCAAGGGTGCGCTCTACCGGGCTGAGCTATATCAGCATATATTCTCAGCAATAATTTTGCTTTGAACATAAAAAAGCCCGTTTAACACGGGCTCTTTCAAAATCAAGCCTGGCGATGTCCTACTCTCACATGGGGAAACCCCACACTACCATCGGCGCTACTTCGTTTCACTTCTGAGTTCGGCATGGAATCAGGTGGGTCCAAAGCGCTATGGTCGCCAAGCAAATTCTTTTGTTAAAACATCATTTATGATGCTTTAACTTAATTCGGAAAGCTGTCTTGTTATCTCTAACTCGTTCTCACACTCATTCAAGTATGTCTCATATCTATTCAGTCCAACCAAAACCCTTTAGGTGTTGTATGGTTAAGCCTCACGGGCAATTAGTATTGGTTAGCTCAACGCCTCGCAGCGCTTACACACCCAACCTATCAACGTCGTAGTCTCCGACAACCCTTTAGGACGCTTAAAGCGCCAGGGAAGACTCATCTCAGGGCTCGCTTCGTGCTTAGATGCTTTCAGCACTTATCGATTCCGAACTTAGCTACCGGGCAATGCCATTGGCATGACAACCCGAACACCAGAGGTTCGTCCACTCCGGTCCTCTCGTACTAGGAGCAGCCCCCTTCAATCTTCCAACGCCCACGGCAGATAGGGACCGAACTGTCTCACGACGTTCTAAACCCAGCTCGCGTACCACTTTAAATGGCGAACAGCCATACCCTTGGGACCGACTTCAGCCCCAGGATGTGATGAGCCGACATCGAGGTGCCAAACACCGCCGTCGATATGAACTCTTGGGCGGTATCAGCCTGTTATCCCCGGAGTACCTTTTATCCGTTGAGCGATGGCCCTTCCATTCAGAACCACCGGATCACTATGACCTGCTTTCGCACCTGCTCGAATTGTCATTCTCGCAGTCAAGCGGGCTTATGCCATTGCACTAACCACACGATGTCCAACCGTGTTTAGCCCACCTTCGTGCTCCTCCGTTACTCTTTGGGAGGAGACCGCCCCAGTCAAACTACCCACCAGGCACTGTCCTCACCCCAGATAATGGGGCTAAGTTAGAACATCAACACTACAAGGGTGGTATTTCAAGGTTGACTCCACATCCACTGGCGTGAATGCTTCAAAGTCTCCCACCTATCCTACACATGTAGGGTCAATGTTCAGTGCCAAGCTGTAGTAAAGGTTCACGGGGTCTTTCCGTCTAGCCGCGGGTACACTGCATCTTCACAGCGATTTCAATTTCACTGAGTCTCGGGTGGAGACAGCGTGGCCATCATTACGCCATTCGTGCAGGTCGGAACTTACCCGACAAGGAATTTCGCTACCTTAGGACCGTTATAGTTACGGCCGCCGTTTACCGGGGCTTCGATCAAGAGCTTCTCCGAAGATAACCCCATCAATTAACCTTCCGGCACCGGGCAGGCGTCACACCGTATACGTCATCTTACGATTTTGCACAGTGCTGTGTTTTTAATAAACAGTTGCAGCCACCTGGTATCTGCGACTCCCGGCAGCTTAGAGAGCAAGTCTCATCACCGCTAGGAGCGTACCTTCTCCCGAAGTTACGGTACCATTTTGCCTAGTTCCTTCACCCGAGTTCTCTCAAGCGCCTTGGTATTCTCTACCCGACCACCTGTGTCGGTTTGGGGTACGATTTCTTACAAACTGAAGCTTAGAGGCTTTTCCTGGAAGCATGGCATCAATGACTTCACTACCGTAGTAGCTCGACGTCGTGTCTCGGCCTTAAGATTTCCCGGATTTACCTAAGAAATCAGCCTACGCACTTGAACCTGGACAACCATCGCCAGGCCCACCTAGCCTTCTCCGTCCCCCCATCGCATTTGTAAGAAGTACGGGAATATTAACCCGTTTCCCATCGACTACGCTTTTCAGCCTCGCCTTAGGGGTCGACTTACCCTGCCCCGATTAACGTTGGACAGGAACCCTTGGTCTTCCGGCGAGGGAGTTTTTCACTCCCTTTATCGTTACTCATGTCAGCATTCGCACTTCTGATACCTCCAGCAAACTTCTCAGTTCACCTTCAACGGCTTACAGAACGCTCCCCTACCCATCCTAGTAAACTAGGATGCCGCAGCTTCGGTGTATAGCTTAGCCCCGTTACATCTTCCGCGCAGGCCGACTCGACCAGTGAGCTATTACGCTTTCTTTAAATGATGGCTGCTTCTAAGCCAACATCCTGGCTGTCTGAGCCTTCCCACATCGTTTCCCACTTAGCTATACTTTGGGACCTTAGCTGGCGGTCTGGGTTGTTTCCCTCTCCACGACGGACGTTAGCACCCGCCGTGTGTCTCCCGGATAGTACTTACTGGTATTCGGAGTTTGCAAAGGGTTGGTAAGTCGGGATGACCCCCTAGCCTTAACAGTGCTCTACCCCCAGTAGTATTCGTCCGAGGCGCTACCTAAATAGCTTTCGGGGAGAACCAGCTATCTCCAGGTTTGATTGGCCTTTCACCCCTAGCCACAAGTCATCCGCTAATTTTTCAACATTAGTCGGTTCGGTCCTCCAATTGATGTTACTCAATCTTCAACCTGCCCATGGCTAGATCACCTGGTTTCGGGTCTATACCTAGCAACTCGACGCCCAGTTAAGACTCGGTTTCCCTACGGCTCCCCTATACGGTTAACCTTGCTACTAAATATAAGTCGCTGACCCATTATACAAAAGGTACGCAGTCACACCACGAAGGTGCTCCTACTGCTTGTACGTACACGGTTTCAGGTTCTATTTCACTCCCCTCACAGGGGTTCTTTTCGCCTTTCCCTCACGGTACTGGTTCACTATCGGTCAGTCAGGAGTATTTAGCCTTGGAGGATGGTCCCCCCATATTCAGACAGGATATCACGTGTCCCGCCTTACTCGTTTTCACTTAGTATGATGTGTCGGTTACGGGGCTATCACCCTGTATCGCGGCACTTTCCAGAGCCTTCACCTGCATCATATAAAGCTTAAGGGCTAATCCAATTTCGCTCGCCGCTACTTTCGGAATCTCGGTTGATTTCTCTTCCTCCGGGTACTTAGATGTTTCAGTTCCCCGGGTTCGCCTTATTAACCTATGTATTCAGTTAATAATACGTGCTTATGCACGTGGGTTTCCCCATTCGGAAATCGTAGACTCAAGTGGCTTTTACTGCCTAATCTACGCTTATCGCAAGTTAATACGTCCTTCATCGCCTCTGACTGCCTAGGCATCCACCGTGTACGCTTATTCACTTAACCATACAACCCAAAAGGGTCTTAATGTATGTTCAACTAAATAAGGTTTTAGTTTTGTTCACAAGGAGGGTAATCCTTGATGAACGTTTGCCGGACTCAATAGAATCAATTGCAAGCAATTGATTTGAATACAAGACACTTGAATGTGTGTTGTGTGTTTATCGATTAAGATAAACATTGAGAACTTTTATTTGATAACAACAATTGAATTATTGTTATCAGTCAGCTTTCCAAATTGTTAAAGAGCAAGAGTTTCTTACGAAACCATTTTTAAATATTTTCAGTGAAAACACTTAAAGATGGTGGAGCTATGCGGGATCGAACCGCAGACCTCCTCGCTGCCAGCGAGGCGCTCTCCCAGCTGAGCTATAGCCCCAACTTTTCTCTTTTAACTTCTAAACCTAATCAATCTGTGTGGGTACTCATCAAAAATAATCTTCGTATAAGGAGGTGATCCAGCCCCAGGTTCCCCTAGGGCTACCTTGTTACGACTTCACCCCAGTCATGAACCACAAAGTGGTAAGCGTCCTCCCGAAGGTTAAACTACCTACTTCTTTTGCAGCCCACTCCCATGGTGTGACGGGCGGTGTGTACAAGGCCCGGGAACGTATTCACCGTGGCATTCTGATCCACGATTACTAGCGATTCCGACTTCATGGAGTCGAGTTGCAGACTCCAATCCGGACTACGACGCACTTTTTGGGATTCGCTTACTTTCGCAAGTTCGCTGCCCTCTGTATGCGCCATTGTAGCACGTGTGTAGCCCTACTCGTAAGGGCCATGATGACTTGACGTCGTCCCCACCTTCCTCCGGTTTATCACCGGCAGTCTCCCTGGAGTTCCCGACATTACTCGCTGGCAAACAAGGATAAGGGTTGCGCTCGTTGCGGGACTTAACCCAACATTTCACAACACGAGCTGACGACAGCCATGCAGCACCTGTCTCAGAGTTCCCGAAGGCACCAATCCATCTCTGGAAAGTTCTCTGGATGTCAAGAGTAGGTAAGGTTCTTCGCGTTGCATCGAATTAAACCACATGCTCCACCGCTTGTGCGGGCCCCCGTCAATTCATTTGAGTTTTAATCTTGCGACCGTACTCCCCAGGCGGTCTACTTAACGCGTTAGCTCCGAAAGCCACGGCTCAAGGCCACAACCTCCAAGTAGACATCGTTTACGGCGTGGACTACCAGGGTATCTAATCCTGTTTGCTCCCCACGCTTTCGCATCTGAGTGTCAGTATCTGTCCAGGGGGCCGCCTTCGCCACTGGTATTCCTTCAGATCTCTACGCATTTCACCGCTACACCTGAAATTCTACCCCCCTCTACAGTACTCTAGTTTGCCAGTTTCAAATGACCTTCCGAGGTTGAGCCCCGGGCTTTCACATCTGACTTAACAAACCACCTGCATGCGCTTTACGCCCAGTAATTCCGATTAACGCTCGCACCCTCCGTATTACCGCGGCTGCTGGCACGGAGTTAGCCGGTGCTTCTTCTGTTGCTAACGTCAAGCAACGCAGTTATTAACTACGAAACCTTCCTCACAACTGAAAGTACTTTACAACCCGAAGGCCTTCTTCATACACGCGGCATGGCTGCATCAGGCTTTCGCCCATTGTGCAATATTCCCCACTGCTGCCTCCCGTAGGAGTCTGGGCCGTGTCTCAGTCCCAGTGTGGCTGATCATCCTCTCAGACCAGCTAGGGATCGTCGCCTTGGTGAGCCTTTACCTCACCAACTAGCTAATCCCACATAGGCGTATCCAGTAGCGCGAGGCCCGAAGGTCCCCCGCTTTGCTCCGAAGAGGTTATGCGGTATTAGCCATCGTTTCCAATGGTTATCCCCCTCTACTGGGCAACTTCCTATGCATTACTCACCCGTCCGCCGCTCGACGCCGAATAGCAAGCTATTCTCGTTTCCGCTCGACTTGCATGTGTTAGGCCTGCCGCCAGCGTTCAATCTGAGCCATGATCAAACTCTTCAATTAAAGTTTTTGTGGTCTTTCGACCGGCTCAACGAATACTGACTTCAAAACTATTCTTCTTAAAAGAAGAAGTAACTTTAAAGCTATTATCTATCCAACAGATAGATAATGAATTGACTGTGCCAATTATTAGTAAACTAATAACTGATTGGTCACTCAGTTCATTGATAAATATTTTTGATTATCATCAACGAGTGCCCACACAGATTGATAGGTTTAAATTGTTAAAGAGCGTTGTTCTTATTGAAAGCGCTTAGCGCGTCTCGTTGAACAGGGCGGCCATTTTAGCGATTTAAAAGTTCGTGTCAAACACTTTTTTAAAACTTTTTTCGCAAACCTTTTTGATAAGGTTTTGACCTCTAACTCGTTGCTGCCGTTAGGCTGTGTGCTCCGTGTCAGTGAGGGCGCATTATAGGGAGATCTTTTGGGTTAGCAAGATCTTTTTAGCGTTTTTTTGGTTTTTTTTATTGTTCGATTAAAAAAGGAGCTAAAAGCCCCTTTTTTGTATATAAATCTCTCTAATTGACACTTTTCTTCTATATGAAAGCATACGCATCAGCAAACATACGATTTCTCTGTGCCTGCTTACGATCCACAAATTGATCTCGAGCCGCCCCTGCCATCTCAAATCGTCCTGCGATATAAATATCAAAGTCAGCTAACGACTCAAAATCTTGCTCAATCGCTTGCAGGACATTACCTCGTTTACCTTGCCACTCTTGCTCTTCATTCTCTATTACTGGAACAAAGTGAACATTCTTAGTTTGCTGGGCGATTTGTTTTAACTCTTGCATAGCATATAGCTGACTGCTGTCTTTTCCTCCCCAATATAAATAAATCGGCTGAGTTTTGTTTTGGCTAATACAATGATCTAAAATTGAACGTACATAACTAAAACCAGTTCCACCAGCTATTAGTAAAAGCGAGCGTTCTTGATCTTCTTGTAACCAAGCATCACCATGTGGCGCATCAATTTGAATACTCCCGTCATCCGCATAAGCTTGATTCATTGCCTCTACAACCTCTATAGCATAAGCATTATGTTCTGCAGCACCAATATGTAACTCTAATTCTCCAGAGTGTCGACAAGGGCTATTAGCAATTGAAAACGGTCTCTTATCTTTCTCCCCCATCACTACCATCAGATATTGCCCAGCCTTAAACGACACTGGCGCTTCCGGATGTAATAAGATACGAAATGTGTTACTTGCCAATGGTTCGATGGACTTTACTTTACATTCAATGGTCATGATTTCCTCTTGTCACTCTTCAAATGTCAAAATTAAGTGACTCTTTGCGTATGCTTGGCAAGGGAATATCCAACCTTGCTGTCTTTCTTTATTTGTCAGCATAGGTTCAAGTTGATACTCCACATCACCTTCGATCATTTTACAGATACAAGTCATACATGCTCCGACTTTACATCTAAACGGTAGCATGATGCCTTGCTCTATTGCGGCAGATAATATGGTTTGTCCTGAATCACAGGTAAACTCTACATTGCTAGGTTTGATTATTATCTTATAAGTCATCTGGAGTAATGATGCCAAGATCATTCCAGATGCTGTCTATTCTTTTCACCAATTGAGAATCTTTAATAATTGGAGTTCCCCACTCTCTTGTCACTTCATCAGCAAACTTATTAGTGGCATCAAGTCCCATCATCGATCCGTTCTCGCTATTCAACATTAGCGTATCTCGTGAAGGATCCATACGAGTGGTGATCGCCCATATAACATCATTCCAATCCGAGATATCAACATCGCCATCACAAATAATGACAAATTTAAGATCGATCTTTTCTTGCAACAGATCTTGTAATTTATTGATGAGAGCAAATCCCTGGCCAGTTTGGCTCTTTTCCATTTTGACTATCATCATTTGATGAGAATTATCTTGGATAGGGAAATGTAAATCGGTGATTTCCGGTATCTGTTGATATAGACTCGCTACATCATCTTGAGTTAATTTCAGCGAATCCGTGTTATTTAGTGCGCTATTCGACTTATCAGCTTCAATTTCAGCAGGCCACTTCTTGGTAATATCCATTCCCATTTTTGACCCCAAGCCAACAATTGGCGAAGCAAAATCGAGAGAATCAATCGGTGTATTATCGATAAACAAGGTATCCCTTTGCGGTTGCATATTCTCAACCATCGCTTGCGCAACACACTTCCAATCTCGGGCATTAACGTCTTCATCACACACTAAAACATACTTGGTGTACATAAACTGGCGTAAAAATGACCACACTCCCATCATGACTCTTTTGGCATGGCCAGGGTACTGTTTCTTCATCGTCACCACAGCCATTCGGTATGAACAACCTTCCGGGGGCAAATAAAAATCCATAATTTCGGGGAACTGTTTTTGCAGAATCGGCACAAAAACTTCATTTAATGCCACACCTAATACCGCGGGTTCATCCGGTGGGCGTCCAGTATAAGTACTATGATAAATCGCATCTTCACGCATTGTAATATGAGTAATGGTAAAGACATGATGCTTTTCCGGTTCGTTATAATAGCCAGTATGATCACCGTAAGGACCTTCATCAGCAAATTCTTTCGGGTCGATATAGCCTTCAAGTACCAACTCTGCACTCGCTGGAATATCAAGATCATTAGTCAGTGACTTTATCACCTCTGTTTTGCTACCACGGAGTAATCCTGCGAAAGCATATTCAGACAAAGTATCTGGTACAGGCGTGACCGCACCCAGCACTGTCGCCGGATCGGCACCAAATGCGACCGAGACAGGGAAAGGTTTTCCAGGATATTTTTCCATCCAATCACACAAGTCTAACGCTCCGCCACGGTGAGCAAGCCAACGCATAATAATTTTATTCTTGGCAATTTTTTGCTGGCGATAAATACCTAGATTTTGACGCTTCTTATTCGGACCTTTAGTGATGGTTAAGCCCCAGGTTAATAGCGGCGCAACATCACCAGACCAACAGCTCATTACTGGAATTTTATCGAGATCAACCTGATCGCCCTGCCAGACAACTTTTTGGCAAGCAGCCGTACGTAACCTTTTTACCGGCATATTCAAAACTTGCTTAAATAACGGCAGTTTTGAAAAAGCATCTTTAAAGCCCTTTGGTGGCTCCGGTTCTTTTAAGAAAGCGAGCAATTTACCCACTTCACGTAATTCACTAACTTCTGTTCTTCCCATACCGATTGCCACACGTTCAGCGGTGCCAAACAAGTTAGTCAATACTGGCATGTCGTAACCAATAGGGTTTTCAAATAACAAGGCTGGGCCGCCAGCTCGTAAAGTACGATCACTGATTTCTGTCATTTCATAATGAGGATCAACAGGATGAGAAATTCGCTTGAGTAAGCCATTCGTTTCCAAATACTCAATGAAGTCACGTAAATCTTTAAAACTCATAACCTTTCCACTGGCTGCATGCGATGGCGGACATTATATACACAACAAAGACAATATGCATGAGCTCTCAAAGTAAAATCACAATCATTATCATTAAATTTATGACTATTTTATCGCAGCGATTGATTTAAGTAATGCTTGTGATTGACTCACTTGCCCAGATTCAAGCAACGAGATCAACCAATCATAGTGCTCACTTTCAGATAAAGTTTGTGCCACCAATAAACCATCACCGGAATGATTTAGTCGTTCGATAAGAAAAGTTTGCACACTTTCAGACATTGGCTTGATGCTTGTTAATTGCTTTAACGCGATGGGTTTTATTACCGGGTTTTGCGTAGCATTCATAACTTGTTGCAATGAAAATTGATCCGCTTTCTGGGCTAAGCGTTGAATTTCCTTCAAGCTATGATCATCGCCTTTCATTTTCCAAAGTAAATTATAAAGTCGTTCATCCTTCGTTAATTGAGCCAACTTTATAACAATCGGTGTTGTGGGTAGCCACTTCAGACTATTACCAACCAATTGATTAGATAGAAACTGCAAAGCTTGAGGAGAAAGACTATCGGCTTCGGCAACAAATAGTGCTTCTTTTTTTTTCACTTGATAATCGTCACCTTGCAACCAACTAGAAAGTAACAATTGGTTATTTTCAGCCTCAATAATGAAATCGAGCGTAGTTTGATCTTGCTTCCAATGACTGATTAAACGATTAGCTACCAATGAAGTATTAAAAGCAGAAAGAGTCACACTATAACCTTCACCAGATTCTGAATATTGGTAGTGAGGCTGACGAGTTTGGTGTAATTGAATAAAAATGGCCAAGCGAGGACTAAGTACCAATCGTGTTCTCTCTACTTTTTTTAGAAAGAGATAGCGCACCACTTCTTGCCTAGGCATAGACATTTCATCCAATAGCATTTGGATTTCGGGAACTTTGTCTTGCAAAGCTAATTGATAGAGATGATCTGCTGAAGATTGAGTATTAGGGTTGCTTAGCCACGAAGATACTTCACTTTGAGTCATTTCGTTTGCTTGCACAAAAGGCCCGAACAATACAATAGACAGCAGAAAAATAATCGCAGACAGTCCTTGTCGCATATATTCTTCCTAATACAAAAAACGGAAGCTATTGGCAGCCTCACAAACATGGTGCAAGTAAATTACCTTTGAGACAATAAAAATCACCGCTCAATGTGAGCGGTGATTGTCTTTATTCGCAGATAAACGAAAAACTCAGAATTTACTGACGGCGCATCGCATCGAAAAATTCATTATTGGTTTTGGTCATTGCCAATTTATCAATCAAGAATTCCATTGCATCAGTTTCACTCATAGGGTGAACAATTTTACGCAGGATCCACATTTTCTGTAGTTCATCTGGTTTGGTCAACAATTCCTCACGACGAGTACCAGAACGATTAAAGTCGATAGCTGGGAAGACACGTTTTTCCGCGATTTTGCGATTTAGGTGCAATTCCATATTACCTGTGCCTTTAAATTCTTCGTAGATAACTTCATCCATTTTAGAACCGGTATCCACTAGTGCTGTTGCGATGATCGTTAAACTACCACCTTCTTCAACATTACGCGCCGCACCAAAGAAACGCTTAGGACGATGCAATGCATTGGCATCTACACCACCCGTCAGGATTTTACCTGATGAAGGCACGACCGTATTATAAGCACGTGCTAGACGAGTAATCGAATCAAGCAGAATAATAACGTCTTTTTTATGCTCAACCAGACGCTTCGCTTTTTCAATCACCATTTCAGCTACTTGAACGTGACGAGATGCTGGTTCATCAAAAGTCGAAGCAATCACTTCACCTTTTACTAGGCGTTGCATTTCTGTTACTTCTTCAGGGCGCTCATCGATAAGTAATACCATCAACTCACACTCAGGGTGATTGTGAGCAATACTTTGTGCAATATTTTGCAAAAGCATTGTCTTACCCGCTTTTGGCGGAGCAACAATCAGACCACGTTGACCTTTACCGATAGGAGAAGCTAAATCTAAAACACGAGCAGTAATATCTTCTGTTGAACCATTACCGCGCTCCATCACCATACGTTCATTCGCATGTAGAGGGGTTAAGTTTTCGAAAAGGATTTTGTTGCGGGCGTTATCAGGGCGATCATGGTTAACGGTGTTGACTTTAAGGAGAGCAAAGTAACGTTCACCATCTTTTGGTGGTCGAATCTTTCCTGCTACTGAGTCACCAGTACGTAAGTTAAAACGACGAATTTGACTTGGAGAAACATAAATATCATCAGGACCGGCTAAATATGAGCTGTCTGACGAACGTAGGAAGCCAAAACCGTCTTGTAAAATCTCTAAGACCCCATCGCCAAAAATATCTTCACCACCTTTGGCATGCGCTTTAAGGATGGAAAAAATGATGTCTTGCTTTCGTAAACGGGCTAAGTTTTCCAAACCTAGGCTTTCACCAAGCGCAACAAGCTCAGATACAGGTCTGTTTTTCAGTTCTGTTAGGTTCATAGTGGTGGATGCTTTTTTTGTCAAAATAGGATTCTGTTGGTTGTTTAATAAGATATGTTTGACCTATAGGAACGGCCAAGAAATGAACATTTGTGTATTTAACGTGCGATAAATTATCACTAAAGTAAAGACTAGTCTAGCTTTATAAAATGACAAAACCGCATATAAGCTATTTATATGCGGTTGAGTTTATCATTTTATAGGTGCTTATAGATTCGCATCTAAAAACTCTTTCAATTGAGTCTTTGATAATGCGCCAACTTTCGTTGCAGCAACACCACCATCTTTAAAAAGAAGTAATGTTGGAATACCGCGGATACCAAACTTTGGTGGTGTGCCAGAGTTTTGATCAATGTTCAATTTACCAATTGTGAGCTTGCCTTCATATTCATCAGCAATTTCATCAAGAATTGGGGCGATCATTTTACAAGGACCACACCATTCTGCCCAGAAATCTACTAGAACTGGACCAGCAGCTTTGATTACATCATTTTCGAAACCTTCATCAGAAAGCTGCATAATCTTGTCACTCATCTTCCACTCCAATATATATTTTTATGCTCTGGTTGGATGATAACCAGCAATTAGATTCCCTATTTGAATGGATTTACTTTCGTATTGCAAGCTTAAGCTGATATTCTATAGCAATGAAAAAGACACACATCACAGAGCAAAAATTCGCCGACTTGGATTTATTACCACAAGTCATTGAAGGATTGGAGAAAAAAGGGTTCGAATACTGTACCCCTATCCAAGCCTTGGCGTTGCCGGTACTGCTCACCGGCCAAGACATTGCAGGCCAAGCCCAAACGGGTACAGGTAAAACGCTCGCGTTTCTTACTGCTACTTTTAATCATTTGCTCAAAACAGCCGAACCAGAAGGACGTGCCAAATCACACCCTAGAGCGATTATTATGGCTCCGACACGTGAGCTAGCGATCCAAATCTATAACGATGCTGAAGGTTTAATTGCCAGTACAGGCCTAAAAGCAGGCTTAGCTTACGGTGGTGAAAGCTACGAGAAGCAGCACGCTAAATTACAAGATGGCGTCGATATTTTGATCGGTACTTGTGGCCGAATCATTGATTTCTATAAGCAAAAAGTCTTCAGTTTAAACAGTATTCAAGCTGTCGTACTAGATGAAGCCGATCGTATGTTCGATTTAGGCTTTATTAAAGATATTCGCTTCTTATTCCGTCGCATGCCGGAACCAAGCGATCGTCTCAACATGTTATTTTCTGCCACGCTATCTTACCGAGTACAAGAGTTGGCATTTGAACATATGCACAACCCTGAACATGTCGTCGTCGAAGCCGAACAAAAAACCGGCCATCGTATTGAAGAAGAACTATTCTACCCTTCAAACGAACATAAAATGGCGCTGCTACAGACTCTTATCGAAGAAGATTGGCCAGAACGTGCAATTATTTTTGCCAACACTAAGCATAAATGTGAAGCCGTTTGGGGTAGCTTAGCGGCAGATGGACATCGTGTAGGCTTATTAACCGGTGATGTGCCTCAGAAAAAACGTGAACGCATCCTAGAAGAATTTACTCGCGGTGACGTCGATTTCCTAGTTGCAACCGATGTTGCTGCTCGTGGTTTACATATTCCAGCCGTGACTCACGTGTATAACTTTGATCTACCTGATGATTGTGAAGATTATGTACACCGTATCGGTCGTACTGGTCGTGCAGGCGCAAGCGGCAAGTCAATCAGCTTTGCTTGTGAGCAATATGCGGTAAACCTACCAGGAATTGAAGAATACATTGAACACACAATTCCTATGTCGGAATACGACGCAGAAGCACTATTAACCGATTTACCGCCACCAATACGTTTGCAGCGCCGTCCGCAAACCAACCGTAGAACCAATACCGGTGGCTCTCGTAATTCAAATCGTAATAATGGTTCGCGCAATAATACTCGTCGCCCGCGCCAACCACGTAACCCTAGCTAAGGTATAATTGGTTTATGAGTAATGCAGTTTCATCCCCTTTATATGCTGTCATTGATTTGGGATCTAATAGCTTCCATATGTTAGTCGTTCGCCACATTGATGGCAGCGTTCAAACCATGGCAAAAATCAAACGTAAGGTTCGCTTGGCCAATGGATTAGATCAAAATAATCAATTAAGCCAAGAAGCCATGCAACGAGGATGGGACTGTTTAAGCTTATTTGCTGAGCGTCTGCAAGATATTCCAACCGATAACATTCGTATCGTGGGTACTGCAGCCCTCCGCTCTGCAACCAATGTTGATGTGTTTGTCAAAAAAGCCAACCAAATTCTAGGCCACCATATCGAAATCATCTCTGGTGAAGAAGAAGCGGCAACTATTTATAAAGGCGTTGCTCATACTTCTGGTGGTCTAGGTCATCGTTTGGTGGTCGATATTGGTGGAGCAAGTACTGAGCTAATTATCGGGCGAGAATTTGATGCAAAAGCTTTAGTTAGCCTACCTATGGGTTGCGTTACCTGGCTTGATCACTACTTCCATGATCGTCAATTAACTCAACAAAATTTTGAACAAGCTATTTTGGCTGCAAAGTCGACCCTAGAACCAATTTTACAGAAATATACAACCCTTGGTTGGGATGTCTGTGTTGGTGCTAGTGGTACCGTTCAGGCATTGCAAGAGATCATGTTGGCCCAAGGTATGGATGAGATCATTACCTTAGCTAAATTAAAACGACTACAGAAGCAAGCCATGATGGCTTCTCATTTAGAAGAGCTAGAGATTGATGGCTTAACACTAGAGCGCGCTTTAGTTTTCCCTAGTGGCTTATCGATCTTAATTGCAATATTTGAAAGCTTAAATATTGAATCGATGACATTAGCAGGCGGTGCATTACGCGAAGGCTTAGCTTATGAAATGATCGGTGAAATGCGCCAATCTAATATTCGCCAACGCACTATTTCCAGTGTGCAGCAGCGCTATCAAGTTGATGTTCAATATGGCATTCAGGTGGCGAATGTCGCAATGCAATTATTACAGCAATGTGGTCACCAGCAGTGGATTTCAGAATCTCAAGCGGAATTTTTATTACATTCAGCTGCGGAGTTGCATGAAATCGGTTTGAGTATTGATTTCAAAAAAGGCGGTGAACACGGTGCCTACCTATTACAAAACTTAGATCTACCTGGTTTTACTCGTGCACAAAAACACTTTCTTGCTGAACTAGTAAGACGCTATCGTGATTCTCTATCATCGCTACCAGAACAACACGCGCTATCAGGGCAAAGTAGTAAGCGCTTACTACGATTACTACGCCTATCTGTTTTACTTACACACCGTAGAAATACTCAAATTCAACCTAAATTTTTACTCACCGCTCAAGGTGATAATTTAACTCTAGCAATGGACAGTACCTGGTTAAAAGACAACCCATTAACTCAAGCTGAACTAGAAATTGAAGCTAATCGTCAAACTGATATTGGCTGGCCGTTAACCATAACTGATTTGTAATAACCGATACAAAAAATTCTTTCGATAAAAAATAGGAGCCTATTTCAGGCTCCTATTTTTTATTTAATGTTAACGCTCAATACCAAGGCTAGTCTTCTACTTGATCTGCAGAAATATTATCCTGAGCTAACCACTCTGCGACATCTTTAGCAAAGTAAGTCAAAATACCATCGGCGCCAGCGCGTTTAAAGCAAAGTAACGATTCCATCACGGTTTCTTTTTCTTTTAACCAACCATTTTGAATCGCTGCTTTGTGCATCGCATACTCACCTGATACCTGATAAGCAAACGTTGGTACTTGAAGCTCGGTTTTTACTCGGCGAACCACATCCAAATATGGCATGCCAGGTTTCACCATCACCATGTCGGCACCTTCATTAATATCCATCGCCACTTCATGTAGCGCTTCGTCACAATTAGCAGGGTCCATCTGGTAGTTTTTCTTATCCGCTCCTTTCAAGTTACTGCTTGAGCCGACTGCATCACGAAACGGGCCATAATAATTAGAAGCATACTTGGCAGAATACGCCATAATTTGTGTATGAATATGACCGGCTTTTTCTAGCGCTTCACGAATTTTACCAATACGTCCATCCATCATATCCGATGGTGCAACAACATCCGCTCCCGCTTCCGCGTGCGATAATGCCTGCTTAACCAAAACATCTGTGGTTTCTTCATTAAGCACATAACCATCTTTATCGATGATGCCATCTTGACCATGAGTAGTATATGGGTCGAGCGCAACATCAGTGATCACACCAATATCCGGCACATGCTCTTTTAATGCGCGCACCGCACGTTGCACTAAACCTTCAGGGTTATGAGCTTCAGTTGCACATAATGACTTCGCATCCTGATTCACTACAGGAAATAGTGCTATCGCTGGCACACCTAATTTGGCAAGGTAGTCGGCTTCTTCCAATAATAAATCAATTGATAGACGTTCAACACCAGGCATAGATTCTACCGGTTCTCGACGGTTTTTCCCCATCAATACAAACATCGGATAGATCAGGTCATTAACTGATACTTTATTCTCAGCGACTAAACGACGACTGAAATCGTGCTTACGGATACGACGTAAACGACGACCAGGGAATTGACCTTGAATAGATACTGACACCTTTACTCTCCTTACTGATAGGTTTTATAACTTTCACTCTCCCCATCATATCACCCTCGTCATGCCATTAAAGCAAAGAATCACTCAATCTCTCATGAATTCATAATCGGATATGATCTTAGCTACCGAGTCATTTATACTGGATGAGTATTCTCCAACGATGAGTTTTTTATGATAGATAGCCATGCGCACATTTATGCCGAAGAATTTGATCAAGACCGTGATGAAGTCGTTCAACGCGCTAAAGATATTGGAATTAAAAAAATCTTATTGCCAAATATTGATTT
The DNA here is from genome assembly GCF_002218005.2 of Vibrio algivorus. GTDB lineage: Bacteria > Pseudomonadota > Gammaproteobacteria > Enterobacterales > Vibrionaceae > Vibrio > Vibrio algivorus. Next base: position 85,414 of record NZ_AP018678.1, on the reverse strand, counting down.
GAATTCCATTGAACCAATGCTTTCAACGGAAGCCACTTACCCTGACATTTGTCATTCAATGATGGGTTTACACCCTTGTTACGTAAGTGCCAATATTGAACAAGATTTAGCGACCATTAAAGCATGGTTTGATAAGCATAAGTTTATTGCGGTAGGTGAAATTGGTATTGATTTATATTGGGATAAAACCTTTCAAGCTGAGCAAGAATTTGCCTTTCAAGAACAGCTAAAATGGGCTAAAGAATTAAAATTACCAGTCGTGATCCATACTCGAGATTCCATCGACCAAACCCTGAGTATCTTATCTCAAGAACAAGATGGCACATTATCTGGCGTCTTTCACTGCTTTGGTGGTTCAATCGAACAGGCAAACGCGATTAACGACCTCGGTTTCCACTTAGGTATTGGTGGGGTGTCTACTTTCAAAAATGGAGGCATGGATAAAGTAATACCTGAGCTTAATCTTGATTACCTTCTTTTGGAAACAGACTGCCCTTATTTAGCGCCAACCCCGCATCGTGGTAAGCGAAATGAACCGTCGTTTATGCAGTTAGTGGCGCAACGTATTGCAGACTTGAAAGAGATGCCGCTCTCACAAGTGTGTGAGATTACCGATCATAATACGGAAGCCTTATTCCAATTAAAATAGAAGTCGAATCATCAATTGATGCGATAATGTTTCACATGAAACCATAAAAAACGCAGCCACTTTTGGCTGCGCTTCTCTAATTTAGCGAGAATATTTAGGATCCCATTTCTTCTTCATTGCTATCATCTTGATCTTCTTTAGAGTCTCCTCGCTTGGTATAGAAGCGCGAGAAGAACAAACCGATCTCAAACAAAATACACATAGGTATCGCGAGTAATGTTTGCGATACCATATCCGGTGGCGTTAATAGCATCCCAACTACAAAAGCGACTACGATAATATACGGCCTTTTTTGAGCCAAAGATTTTGCATCGGTCGCCCCAGTCCAACACAACAAAATAATCGCAACAGGAACTTCAAAAGCAATACCAAATGCCATAAATAACGAAAGAACAAAATCTAAATAGCTAGATATATCAGTAGCAAACTCAACGCCACCCAATGAAATCGCAGTAAAAAAACCAAAAATCAGTGGGAACACCACAAAGTAAGCAAATGCAACACCTGCATAGAACAGCAAAGAACTAGAAAATAGTAATGGTGCGATCAAACGACGCTCGTGCTTATACAAACCAGGCGCAACAAACGCCCATATTTGATAAAGCACCAAAGGTACGGCAACGAATACTGAGGCCACTAACGTAAGTTTAAGTGGTGTGAAAAATGGCGAAGCAACGTCGGTTGCAATCATACTTGCACCTTCAGGCAAGCGATCGATTAATGGCGCGGAAACAAATTCATAGATATTGCTAGAGAACCAAACCAGACAAACAAAGACCACTAAAACAGATGCAATCGCTTTTAAGATTCGGTTTCTCAGCTCTATTAGGTGGGTAATTAATGGCTGAGTTTGTTCTTGAGTGGACATGTGAACCTCTTGATAACACGCTAACTCACTGGAAATAACCAGTGAGTCGCAAAGAAAAACAGGGAGTTAAGCTTTTTTGTCGGCAGATGTTTTATTCTCACTGATAGAACCTTCATCTTTCATGATGCGGTTTTCTTCTGGTAGATCTTCATCTGTCGAGCTGGAAGGCGTTGTTGTAGAGGTAGGTTCAGAGTCTTTAGCGTAAGGTCGCTGAACATCTTGAGCTGCTTTTTTTAACTCCTCAATAGAAGATTGCAGCTCTGGAGATAAATCTTTCATCCCCATATTTTCAGCCTTACGTAAATTATCTTGCAGCTCTTGTATTTTTAGCTCTTGAGATAATTCATCTTTCACATTGTTCGCCATCGTTTTTGCAGTGCGAACAAATTTGCTCACACTACGTATCGCGACCGGTAAACGCTCTGGCCCTAAAACAACAAGTGCGACAACCGATATTAATACCAGCTCCCAAAAACCGATATCAAACACCGATTAGCCCTGCTCTTTTTCTTTTTTAGCGTCAGTTTCTACGCTTGCATCCGCTTTATTTTGATCAAGAGATTTTGCTTCAAAATCCGCATCTTTTGATTCAGTTTTCTTCGCAGTATCTTCTTCGCTCATCGCTTTTTTAAAGCCTTTTACAGCAGAGCCTAAATCACCACCAATACCACGTAGTTTTTTAGTACCAAATAACAACACAACAATAACTGCAATAATCAAAAGTTGCCAAATACTGATTCCGCCCATTTGTTTTACCTCGGGTCAAATAAAAAGAAACACATATTAATGTGCCAAGTTTACGATTTAATTACGGTAGGTTCGCCAACTCGCGAGCAAAAATATAGCGCCCGCAATAACACTCCCACCAGACAATAGATGGTGCCAATCCGTTACACTTAATTGCAATATGGCAGAGCATACGACTAATGTCGCTCCAATGCCAAATAAAAACTTACCTGTTGTCTGTTTGCGTTTACTCGCCGAATATAGGGCAAAGTAACGTGCTACATTTTGATCTAAGTCACGCCCACGTTTTAAAGTTTCGTAGAGTAACTCTGGCAACTCAGGTAATTTTTCCGACCATAACGGTGCTTTACCTTTCACCGCATTCCATACGGCTTTCGGTCCGACTTGTTCCATCATCCAGTTTTCTAAAAAAGGTTTAGCGGTTTCCCACAAATCAAGTTGTGGATATAACTGCCGGCCTAACCCTTCAACATAAAGTAATGTTTTTTGCAGCAGCACTAACTGCGGCTGAACTTCCATATTAAAACGGCGAGCTGTATTGAATAAGTTTAGCAGTACGTGACCAAAGGAGATTTCACACAACGGCTTTGCAAAAATAGGTTCGCACACTGTACGAATAGCCGATTCAAAATCGATAATATTAGTATCGGCAGGAACCCAGCCAGAATCGACATGTAATTCAGCTACTCGTCGATAATCTCGGTTAAAGAAGGCTAAGAAGTTTTCCGCCAAATAGCGCTTATCTTCATTATTTAACGTACCGACAATTCCGCAATCCAAACCAATCCACAATGGATCTTCTGGCGTGTTCCAAGAAACAAAAACATTACCAGGATGCATATCGGCATGAAAAAAGCTATCTCTAAACACCTGGGTAAAGAAAACGCTGACGCCTTTCTCTGCAAGCAACTTCATGTTGGTGCCGTTTTTGGCTAATCCATCGAGATCAGAAACTTGGATACCGTAAATTCGCTCCGAGATCATCAAGTGCTCAGAGCTAAAGTCCATTAATACGTCAGGAACATAAAGATCTTTACTATCGGTAAAATTACGGCGGAGCTGCAAGGCATTGGCTGCTTCCATACGTAAATCTAACTCACTGAGTAAGGTTCTTTCGTATTCTTCAACCACTTCAACTGGTTTTAATCGACGTGCATCTGGCATAAAGCGAGCTACGATTCTTGCCATGCGGTACATCAACTTTAAATCAGCTTCAATTACCGGACGAATATCTGGGCGGATCACTTTGAGAACAATCTCTTGACCAGTTTCTTTTACCTTTGCGGTATGAACCTGAGCAATAGATGCCGACGCAAGCGGCGTAATATCAAAATCATCAAACCATTGCTCTAATGGCCCACCCAATGATTTTTCAATCTGTTGTTTCGCCAACTCACCATCAAATGGATTAACTTTATCTTGCAATAAGGCTAAAGGATCAGCGATATAATCTGGAAATAAATCACGGCGAGTCGACATCATCTGGCCAAACTTAATCCAAACAGGACCTAATTCTTGCAACGCTAACCGCAAGCGCTGACCGACTTCTTTATCTTGATGCTTTTTACGGATCCAGAATAAAAGTTTAATAATTCGACGAGGCATTTTTACCAATTGATGTTCAGGTAAAAGTTCGTCTAACCCGTATTCTAATTGAATTTTGATAATGCGATATAAACGTCTTACTTCACTTAACGTCATAACTTCGCCACCAACCTATCTAGACGTTGTTCGATGACAGATACAGAACCTGCTAACTCATCAACTTGATCACAGAAATAAGCGATTTCAAGCGCACTAGGGGTAATTTGCCATTCATGAGTAACCACCGTACTCAATCTTCGTTGTTGGTTCAGTAGTCCTTGTTTAAGCGATTCAGCTTGACTCTTAGTGCCTTGAACTATGGTATGAGCAATAACATCTCCGGTTGCACGAGAGAGCCACTCTTCCGGATCAGGCTTAATATCTGTCATCAGTTGGGAAAATTTTTGTGCTAACTGAATATCACCTTCTAATACTAACTTGTCTTGCTTAATTAAACGCGTGATATTGGATTGATCTTTTAATTCAGGTAGTACCGCTAATTTTAAACTCAAATAACAATCTGGTTCTGCTTCATAATGACTAAGTACATCCACCTGGTGACTAAACACAAAAACAAGCTGGCGATCGAGTTCTTGTAAATGAACCTTAATCACCTTACCTTTTAAACGAGAAACCTGCTTTTGATGTTCAGGCGCGTCGATAATTAAACGGTTTAATGTGGTTTCAATAATCCCTGTCACCAATGGTTCAAATGGCATACTTATTCCTTAAAACTTATATCCGCGGTGCAAGGCAACAATACCGCCAGTCAAATTAAAGTACTTGGTTTGCTCAAAACCCGCGTCTTCCATCATGCTTTTTAATGTGTCTTGATCTGGGTGCATGCGGATTGATTCTGCTAAGTAACGGTAGCTATCAGCATCATTGGCTACAAACTCACCAATTTTAGGTAATAGATGAAAAGAATATAAATCGTATACTTTTGATAATGCTTCAACTTTCGGTTTAGAAAACTCAAGTACTAATAAACGACCACCGGGCTTTAATACTCGGAACATAGAGCGTAGCGCTTTATCTTTATCTGTCACATTACGTAAACCAAAACTAATGGTAATGCAATCAAAGTGATCATCAGGGAAAGGAAGTTCTTCAGCATTTGCCTGAACATAATGAACATTGCCCACAATACCAATATCACGCAGCTTATCGCGACCAACATTCAGCATAGAGTTATTAATATCTGCCAATATAACTTCACCAGTATCACCCACAATACGTGAAAATTTAGCGGTTAGGTCACCAGTGCCACCAGCAAGATCAAGTACCTTATGCCCGGGGCGCACGCCACTACAATCAATTGTAAAGCGCTTCCATAAGCGGTGAATCCCCCCCGACATTAAGTCATTCATGATGTCGTATTTAGCGGCCACCGAATGAAAGACTTCAGCAACTTTTTCAACTTTTTGCTCTTTTGCTACAGTTGAAAATCCAAAGTGCGTTGTTTCACTTTGCGAGTCAGAACTGTCTGCATATACTGGCTTATCTGTCATGTTTTCCATTACTCCAACGTTGACACAGATGTGCGCTTAATTTGAATGCGGTTAGTTTACTTTATCCTCAATCGCTTGTCTGTCTTTGTCAGAATCATTTTGCGCAATTTCACTCACTTCGGAGCTAATCGATTTTTTAACTTCTACCCCTAATGACTTGAAGCTCTCTGCTTGGCGAATTAAATTACCGCGCCCACTCGACAACTTATTCATCGCACCTTGATAACTATTCTGCGCCCGGTTTAGCGCCTGTCCAACCGCTTCCATATCATCGACAAATAAACGCATCTTGTCATATAGCTTGCTGGCTCGCTCTGCGATCAATTGAGCATTTTGATTTTGCCTTTCATTACGCCATAAATTATTGATTGTACGCAGTGCCACTAACAATGTCGTAGGGCTCACGACAATAATATTTTGTTCCATAGCATCTCGAATCAAGCTTGGATCGCGCTCAATAGCAAGTTGGAATGCAGGTTCAATCGGAATAAACATCAAGACATAGTCTAACGAGGTAATACCTTTTAATTGGTGATAATCTTTTTGGCTTAGTAGTTTGATATGGCTTCTCACCGACACCAAATGTTCATTTAAAGCTTTGGCTTTTTGAGCATCATCATCACCATTAAAATAGCGCTCAAATGCCACCAAGGCCATTTTCGAATCGATAATCACTTGTTTATCTTCTGGTAGATTAACGATCACATCTGGTTGATAACGCTTGCCACTAGCGTGGTTTAAGCTAACTTGAGTTTGATATTCATGGCCCTCCCTCAAACCCGAATCTTGCAGTACCTTCGCAAGTACTACCTCACCCCAATTCCCTTGTTGTTTATTATCACCTTTTAGCGCTTGAGTTAAATTGACGGCATCCTGCGCCATTTGTTCATTGAGTTTCTGTAGCTGTTTGATTTCATGTACTAAGGTATGTCGCTCTTTGGATTCGGCGTGATAACTCGCAGTTACTTGCTGCTTAAAGCCATTGAGTTGTTCTTTCAGTGGGTTCAATAAACTTTCTAGGCTCTGTTTATTTTGCTGATCAACACTTTTTACTTTGCTTTCAAATAGCTGATTGGCAAGACTTTCAAACTCAACTTTTAATCTTTGCTCGGCTTTTTCTAATAGTTGTAACTTCTCTTGAGCGGAACGCTTTTCTTCTTCATGCTTAGCTTCTTGCTCTCGCATACTGGCTTTTAGTTCATAATTTTGGTTATTTAATTGCTCATATTTGCCTTCCAGTTGATGCAAGTCGAACTGTATTTGTTCCAGCTGTTTTAATCGTTCATTGGCAACCATTAACTGACCAAAATTCTTTCTCGCTTCGAATTCGGATTTATCGCGCTCAATATCGAGTTGGTCTAATTCCAATTGTTGCTGTTTTATTTGCTGGTGTGCAGCCTGCAAGATTTGTTGTTGATTAGACAATTCAGATTCATGCTGCTGTTTTAACATCTCAATTTGGTGACTATGACGATTTTTAATCCAAAGTTGTGCACCGCCCAACATCATCAAAGCCACAATTATGCAAAGCCAAATGAAATCGCTATGATTAAAAATCCACTGCATAAATACCCTTAGTTTCTTACATTTATTTAATCAAATCATATTAAATACTGGATAAATGTCCAGTTTATACTTTCATTTAACGAACAAGAGGCGAATATGGAAAACCCGGCATCCTCAGAACGCAGCGCTCTTCTTTATGGACTTGCTGCTGTTTTATTATGGTCAACCGTTGCTACTGCCTTTAAACTCACATTACAAGAATTCTCTCCAATTCAAATGCTATTCGTCGCCAGTTTGGTTTCGGTGGCTGTGCTACTGCTTATCTGTACAGTCAAAAGAACTCTCCCTCAATTAGCTTCAACCTTTCTAGCCAACCCTAAATATTTCATCTTACTAGGGTTAGTAAATCCTCTCGCTTATTATTTGATTCTATTTAAGGCTTACGATCTATTACCTGCATCTCAAGCCCAACCTCTGAATTACAGCTGGGCTATTACGTTAACCTTAATGGCTGCATTATTTTTAGGTCAAAAAATTCGTAAGCAAGATTGGTTAGCCTGCGCACTTGGTTACTTAGGTGTGCTGATTATTGCAACTAAAGGGGATGTGTTTGCATTATCTTTTGATAGCCCACTAGGTGTTGGATTAGCGTTATTATCAACCCTGTTGTGGGCAAGTTACTGGATTTTAAATGCAAAAAATAAAGCCGACCCAATATTAGTCGTTTTATTAGGTTTTTTGGTTTCACTGCCGTTTTCAGCATTGCTTGTTTGGTACGAAGGACTAAGCTGGGAAACAATTAGCATGAGGGGCTGGTTGGCGGTTACTTATGTTGGATTATTTGAAATGGGCGTCACTTTTGTATTATGGCTAACAGCACTAAAATGCACGCAAAATACCGCCAAGGTAAGTAACTTAATTTTTCTATCGCCCTTTATTTCATTGATTTTGTTATCTCAAATTATTGGTGAGACAATCTACCCATCAACATTAATTGGGTTAGTTTGTATATTATTAGGCTTAGTCGTTCAACAGATAAAATCAAAAAAACGAAAGATCAATTGTCTAGATAATCGTTAATTAAAGCTATTATTTTGTCTTTTCCATATAACGCTTAAGATCATCAACAGATAGACCCTGGGCCTTTAATTGTTCTGCCAATAATTGTACTTGCTCACCTTTACGAGAATCGGCGATTACTTGAAACTGGTAAATTATATCTCTTAATAACTCTAGTGGTACTTGTTTTGCAGCACTACGAATTCGTTCTTGGCTTTGATTACCAAGTTCCGTTAATAATTTACCAAACATAATTTTTTCTGGGCTTTCTTCCAACTGCTCTAAAATACGAGCCATTTCATACGTTGTTAATGACATAGGTTTATTCATATTCCAATTATTTAATTAAAGATATCTAGAAAGGCAGCTGTAAATATACGCCTGATTGATGGTTAAGCAAAACAAATTTTATACCCCAAGCCACTTTATAAGTATATTTTCTAATTTTGGATTTACATTCAGAGGCTTGTGATTTTTTACAGATTCCCATCAACCACCCATTGAGAAGTTCTATTACTTGGTGTTTCACGTGAAACATTAAAATAATCAATCACATCATCAGATTTTAATCACAAGCGCATTACACATTTAAATGGCAATGGTAATATTAAACCATCATTTTATACCTAAGTGACTTCAATAAGGATGATTCAAATGCACAAAGTAATTGCAGACCGTGTTCAACAACTTCGTCAATGGTTAATTCAACACGATTATGATGCGGTCATTATTCCACATGAAGATGAGTTTTTAGGCGAATACATTCCAGCCCATAATGAGCGTTTAAATTGGATCACAGGCTTTGCTGGTTCAGCTGGTGCCGCGGTAATAACTCAAGAAACGGCTGCGATGTTTGTCGATGGCCGATATACCGTTCAAGTCACTAAACAAGTCCCGAATGACATTTTTAGTTATCATCATTTTATTCAAGAACCGCCAATTAATTGGTTACAACAAAATATGCCAGCTGGTAGCCGTTTAGCAATTGACCTTAAAATGCATTCCGCCACTTGGTATCAAGCCGCACAAAATCAACTCAATGGTCAAATTGAGATGGTTGATGTCGAAAGCAACCCGATTGATATGCTTTGGTCTGATCGCCCTACAACCGTTGAATCACCATTACGATTAATGCCATTAGACATTGTTGGTCAATCTTCACAAGATAAACGTCACAACATCGCACAAGTCATTACTCAACAAAATGCTGATACCGCACTGCTGACTCAAATAGATTCTATTTGTTGGCTACTCAATATTCGTGGCCTCGATGTACCTCGCCTACCTGCCGTGTTATGTCATGCGATTTTACATGCAGATTCAAGTTTAGAGTTATTTATTAATCCTGAACGTATCCCTGCTAATTTTGCACAGCATGTCGGCTCAGGTGTTCGTGTCTCATCACCATCTCAACTTGAAGCATCGCTTAGTTCACTAACGGGCAAAAAAGTTATTGTTGATCCAGCCAGTAGTAATGCCTGGTTTAGCCAAGTATTAAAAAATAGCCATGCGCATATTATTGCAGCCAGTGATCCATGTTTACTACCTAAAGCCCAAAAGAACAAAACTGAATCTCAAGGAATGATTAATTGTCATGTGCGAGATGGTGTGGCAATGGCGAAGTTCTTATGTTGGATTGATTCCGAAGTTGCAGCTGGTCGCTTACATAATGAGGGCACTCTATCTGACCAATTACATAAGTTCCGTAAACAAGATGACTCATTAGCCGATTTAAGCTTTGATACTATTTCAGCGGCAGGAAGTAATGCTGCTATGTGTCATTACAATCACGTCGATCAAATAGAGTTTGGTAAGCTGGAATTAAACTCTCTTTATCTAGTTGATTCAGGCGGCCAGTACCCAGACGGCACGACTGATATCACTCGTACCGTGGCAATTGGTGAACCTTCAGCATTTATGAAACAACAATTCACACTAGTACTAAAAGGCCACATTGCTTTGGCAACTGCGTGTTTTCCAATAGGAACAACCGGAAGTCAACTTGATGTGTTGGCTCGTCAATATTTATGGGCTGAAGGCTATAATTATGATCATGGGACCGGCCATGGTGTGGGTCATTTCCTAAGTGTTCATGAAGGACCACAACGTATTTCCTCTGCTTACAATGGCGTAGCCCTACAAGCAGGTATGGTGCTATCCAATGAACCGGGTTACTACCGTGCTAACGAGTTTGGCATTCGCATTGAAAACCTCGAGTTAGTCACTGAGAAACAAACCCAAGGTGATTTATCTATTCTTGGTTTTGAATCTCTTACGCGTTGTCCAATCGATGTTAGAGCGATTGATCGCACGCTGTTGACCACTAGCGAGATTGAGTGGCTGAATCAGTATCATCAAAAAGTATGGAATGATGTTAGCTCACTAGTTGATGGTGAGGTAAAGCAGTGGTTAAAACAGGCTACTTTAGCTATTTAATTAACGACTTTTCCACTATAAAGAACCTCAGCAGCAGATAACTAGAAGTCACTCAGTAACGCAGTTGGGGGAAAATAAAAACAAAGCCCGTTTCGATATCAACCGAGACGGGCTTTATTGTTTCACGTGAAACCTATTTGAAACTAATTATAGTTGAGAATAACTATGTAACTATAATCTACACAAATCATCCAGAATAAGCGTGATGCCAATCGGTCCACACCGCTTCATAGCCACGTTGTTGTACAGACTTAACCACCTCTTCAACTGAACGCTCATCACTAATCGCAAATTGCTCTAACTCTACTTCTGAATTAGCATAGCCACCCGGCTGGGTTTTTGATGCGGCAGAGATATGGGTAACCCCTAGCGGCAATACATTATCCCTAAAACTCGGCTGTTCCCGGGTCGATAATGACAACTCGACCTCATGATTAAACAAGCGAAAAGCACATATAAGCTGTACGAGTTGTTTATCTGTCATTACCGATTTGGGTTGTAAAGCACCCTCACATGGTCGCAACCTAGGAAAAGAAATCGAATAACGAGACGTCCAATACTGCTTTTCCAAATACTGTAAATGTGCAGCCGTAAACAAACAATCGGTTCGCCAATCCTCTAAGCCAATCAGAGCCCCTATGCCGATTTTATCAACTCCCGCTTTGGCAACACGATCAGGCGTTTCGAGTCGGTAATAGAAATCCTGTTTATTCCCTCTTAAGTGGTGTTTAGCATAAGTACTTGGATGATAGGTTTCTTGATAGACCATCACCGCATCAAGTCCTAGTGTTTTCAGTTCGCGGTAATCATCTTGATCAAGCGGTTGGACTTCCATCGCCAAGTAAGAAAACTGCTGCTTAATCACAGGTAGCATAGTGCGGAAATAGTTCATGCCGACTTTAGTTTCATGCTCACCGGTAACTAATAACACACTATCAAAATTCATCGCTTTGATAGCTTCTACTTCTGCTTCTACCTCAGTTTGATCGAGTGTTCTGCGTTTAATTTTATTCTCCATAGAGAAACCACAGTAAGTACAAGCGTTGGCGCACAAGTTAGAAAGGTACAATGGAATGTAGAAATTAATATTATGACCAAATCTCTGACGAGTCAGAACATAAGAACGTTGTGCCATTTGCTCAACATAAGACTCAGCAGCCGGTGAAATTAACGCCTTAAAATCTTCTAAATTCAATCTGGTTTTAGCTAAAGCTCGTTCAACATCAACAGCTGTTTTGCTGTGAATGGACAAATAAACTTGATCCCAATCTAACGTTTTAAATACATCAATAAAAGTCATCATCACCTACCCTAAAAACGCAGTAAGCGGGCTTGATGCACTTGCTTGCTGGCTTACTCCACCCAACCCTGCTAGATAAGCCTGGCGACCTGACTGGACTGCCAATTTGAATGCCTGTGCCATTGCTACAGGATTAGCCGATGATGCAATCGCGGTGTTCACCAATACAGCATCAGCACCTAATTCCATAGCATAAGCAGCGTGTGAAGGTGCACCGATTCCCGCATCAATCACAACCGGTACGTTCGCTTGCTCGATAATAATTTTGAGAAAGTCTTCCGAAACCAAGCCCTTATTGGAACCAATCGGTGCAGCAAGAGGCATAACTGCGGCACAACCAACTTCCTCTAAGCGCTTACATAACACAGGGTCAGCATGACAATAAGGCAAAACAATGAAACCAAGCTCAACCAATTGTTCAGCAGCTTTTAGTGTTTCGATAGGATCTGGCATAAGATATTTAGGATCGGGATGAATTTCTAATTTCAACCAATTAGTATCTAGGGCTTCTCGCGCCAACTGTGCGGCAAAAATGGCTTCCTTAGCTGTTTTTGCTCCAGAAGTATTCGGTAAAAGTCGTACGTTCGTTTTTAATAATGGCTGTAAGATATCATCAGTTTGACGCTGAAGATCGAGACGTTTAAGTGCTAAAGTGGTGAGTTCTGAGCAGGAATGCAACAATGATTCCAACATAAGGTCAGAATTGGCAAACTTACCTGTTCCTGTAAATAATCTTGAATTGAATATTTGGCCGGCGATAACCAGCGAATCTTGTAAAGAATTCATGGTTAGCCTCCTGCGATCATAGTGAAAACTGAAACATCATCACCATCATTCAGTATCGTTTCGGTCCACTGAGCTTTAGGAATAACATCTTGATTAATCGCAATCGCAATACCTTGTTGATTAAGAGACAATCGAGAAAGTAATTGAATTAGGTTATATTGATTCTTCTCTAAAAAATGTACTTGTTGATTTACCGTGACTTGCATGGTATCTCCTTAGATCCTTCTTTATGGAGACTGATTTGTACCAATCAGCTTCCACAGACAGGGCACTCGGAATCTTTAGCAATATTAAATTTCTGCCAAGATAGCGTTTGCCCATCAAATAAATTAAGAGACGCAGGTTTTAGTTTATTGTTTTGAGTTAGGTATTTGATCGCTTCAAGCGCTTGTAAATTACCTAGCGTGCCGACGACCGGGCCAATGACTCCCGATTCTGAACATTTCAAACCTGCGCTGTTATCTTGATATGGCACAGCACAACGGTAACAAGGTGATGAGTGGTGATTAAAGTCAAAGCTCATTAATTGCCCAATCCAGCCAATCGCTGAACCTGAGATCAGAGGGGTATTTCCATCATGGCAGGCTTTATTAACCGCTTGCCTAGTCGGAAAATTATCACTGCAATCTAGTACAACATCCGCCAGCATTACTTCTAAATTCAACTGAGCATCGGCTAGAAAAGATTTCACACTACGAACTTTGCAATTAGGATTTAGCTGCTTTAATTGTTCGGCAGTCGCTTCCGCTTTATTTCTTCCAATATCAGATTCACGGTATATTACCTGACGCTGTAAATTGGATGAGTCGACTTCATCACCATCAGCAACCACTAATGAACCAATTCCCGCTCCAGCTAGATAAAGCGCAGCTGCTGAGCCTAACCCACCACAGCCAACCAACAACACTTTACTACCAATAAGTTTTTCTTGGCCCACTTCTGATACTTCTGGAACCATAATTTGTCGTTGGTAGCGCTGAAATTGTTGGTCGTTCATTGTTTTCCCTTGTTACTTATTAGAGCTTTAAGCAATGGCCTTATCACTTCGTGGAGAAGCCATAATTTGATAGAAAGAATCTATCGCCAATTGTATATCATTTGCCTGTGTAATAGCACGGACCACAGCTAAGCTACTCACTCCCGTTTGCCAAACTTCTTGTGCGTTATTCAAATTAATGCCTCCTATTGCCACTGTTGGAAAATCATCTCCAATCATTTTTCGATATAGCGCTAACTTATTCAGTCCTTGTGGTTTAGATGGCATTTGTTTAGTCGTGGTAGGAAAAATATGTCCAAGTGCAATATAAGAAGCTTTCAACTGCTTAGCTCGTAAAATTTCATAATAACCATGAGTCGAAATCCCTAATCGTAGGCCTGCTTGATTGATCGTCTGTAAATCTGCGACTTCAATATCTTCCTGCCCGAGGTGAACACCATAAGCTTTATATTTCACAGCGAGTTGCCAGTGATCATTAATAAATAGCTGTGCTTTATATTCTCGGCCAAGTTCTATCGCATGCTTTATATTGGCTTCTAAGTCAGAGTCAATCGGATCTTTCATTCGAAGCTGAAGTGTTTTAACACCTCGCTTAAGCAGGGTTTCGATCCATTCAACGGAATCAACCACTGGGTATAAACCGATATTGTGTGGTACTAGTTTGAATGGAGGACTGATTTGAGGTGTAGCCGCTTGGGTTAATTGCGGGAAGACGTGTGCATCGCTTGGCCATGTTTCACGTGAAACATCCTGGTGTTGTTTCACTGCAGCATTCGCGATAATAGCTGAATCTTCGAGAGTAAAATTTAAGCCTAAAGAAATAACAAACCAACAATAATGACGAATCGTTGATTCATGATTCCAATCTAAATTAAAAGTATATAAATCAACAGAAAATCCATCGGCAAGCCTAACTTTATCAATAAGTACATCACCATCATTGACTGCCACCGAGATTAAACTGACACCGTCTTCAACAGCGAGTGATGCATCAGATCCACTCTGATAACACAAAGTAACATCGCTCCCTTTGATTAGAGTCTCAGCATCAAATGCTGCAGAAACCTCTTTGCAGCCAGATTCTAAATGAATGACTGACGATAAATCGCCTATAGGTGACAACGTTGAAAACTCCACATCAGGTAGCACAAAACCAGCTTGCTTAGCAGCTTTCAAACAAGATTGAACTTGCTGTTTAAATAAAGTTTCACCAAAATAATTAAAAATAAGCTTATTCATTACTTACTCTCCTGCTCTACCAATTTTTTATTCTTTGGCTGCACTACAGGATGATAAAGCTCTGAACCAGTCTCAAGAAATTCACGTGACTTGGCTTTCATCCCTTCTAACGGATCACCTATCATTTTCACCTCAATAGCCTGATCTGCAGAGACTTGCTCACTATCTTTGGCATATTCACGTACCTCTTGAGAGATTTTCATTGAACAGAACTTAGGGCCGCACATTGAGCAAAAATGGGCTACTTTTCCGGACTCTTGAGGAAGGGTTTCATCATGAAAAGCCAACGCTGTTTCAGGATCGAGAGAAAGATTAAATTGGTCATGCCAACGAAACTCAAAACGTGCCTTAGATAAGGCATTATCACGAATTTGTGCTCCGGGATGTCCTTTGGCCAAATCACCGGCATGAGCTGCAAGTTTATAAGTAATAAGTCCCGTCTTAACGTCTTCTTTATTTGGCAAACCTAAGTGCTCTTTTGGTGTGACATAACAAAGCATCGCACAACCAAACCAACCTATCATTGCAGCACCAATACCAGAAGTAATATGATCATAGCCAGGGGCAATATCGGTGGTCAGTGGACCTAATGTATAAAATGGCGCTTCATGGCAATGTTTTAATTGTTCATCCATGTTCTCTTTGATCATATGCATTGGAACATGTCCTGGACCTTCTATCATGACTTGAACATCGTATTCCCAAGCAACCTTAGTTAACTCCCCTAGAGTACGTAGCTCAGAAAATTGCGCCTCATCATTGGCATCAGCAATTGAACCAGGGCGCAAACCATCCCCAAGTGACAGTGCTACATCATACTGAGCACAGATTTCACAGATTTCACGAAAATGTGTATATAGAAAACTTTCTTGATGATGTGCTAAACACCATTTAGCAATAATAGAGCCCCCACGAGAAACAATTCCCGTAACACGCTTAGCTGTCATAGGAACATAACGTAATAAAACACCTGCATGAATAGTAAAGTAATCAACTCCCTGTTCAGCTTGCTCAATCAAAGTATCGCGCATAACTTCCCAATTGAGATTTTCTGCAACACCATTTACTTTTTCTAATGCTTGATACATCGGAACTGTGCCAATTGGAACAGGACTATTACGCAGAATCCATTCACGAGTTTCATGAATATTACGGCCTGTCGAAAGATCCATAACGGTATCGCCACCCCAACGAGTCGACCAAACCAGCTTTTCGACTTCTTCTTCAATCGATGATGAGACAGATGAGTTACCAATATTGGCATTTACTTTAATTAAGAAATTACGACCAATAATCATTGGCTCAGATTCTGGGTGATTGATATTGGATGGAATAATTGCTCGCCCTTCGGCTACTTCACGACGAACAAACTCTGGAGTAATTTCTTTAGGGAGGTGAGCACCAAAATTTTCGCCGGGATGTTGCTGATTGAGTTGTTCATCTGCAAATTTTTGACGTCCCATATTTTCACGTATTGCAATAAACTCCATCTCAGGGGTAATGATTCCCTTACGGGCGTAGTGTAATTGCGTCACACAACAGCCTGATTTTGCTTTACGAATTTTCGGTAAATTTCCATATCTCAGGTCATCTAAAGTGTCATCATCTAACCTTTTCTGGGTAAACTTTGAGCTCACTGAATCTAGAAAAGCCGTATCCGCCCTTTCTTCAATCCAAGACTCCCTCAACTTGGGTAGGCCTTTATATAGATTGATTTGATAATTAGGATCGGTATAAAAACCAGAGGTATCGTAGACGTGAATTGGCTGATTTGGCTCTAAAATAGGGTCATCTTTGGTGCCTCCGACAAAACTATCTGCGAGGTTGATTTCACGCATAGGAACACGTAAATCAGAACGACTTCCTTGAATATAAACTTTTTGCGAATTGGGATAAGGTTGGACAGATAGAGAATTAATAAAATTCTTAGCGTCCATTCTGGCTTGTTTACGACTTGACGACATAGCATTTTCCTTTAACTGTATGAGTTAGAAGTCCCGAGGGGTAAATGCTTGACGGATTTTGATGCACAAGAGCGAATCTGTAAAAACAGATACACAAATAGAGGGGTAATAATGTGAATAGATTACTCTTCTCTCGTTCCCTTCGCAGGTATTAGCCTGATCAGGTTCAACGGATCCCGCATAGCGGTCTCAGCCTTATGGCACTCCGACAAGTAGAAAAAGTATATTAGCTCAATTTATAATCATCAACCGTTATTATTGATAAATGACGACTTATCTCCTATTTATTTCTTAATTTCTTAAGTAGTGATGCAAATAAACTTGATTGGGTTTCACGTAGTTGACCTATTTTCCCATCAAACTTAGGCGTATCTTTTAAATCAAATAGCTTAGGAACAGCAACTCGTTGCGAAGAGTAAATACCTGTATGACCACTAAAGTAATAGGCGGTATAGCAAGCAACAGCGAAGTATAAAATGTACTCTGAACCAAATAACTCTACACCCATGATAGTACAGGCTAACGGAGTATTAGTCGCTGCGGCAAATACAGCAATAAAGCCTAGGGCAGCAAACAATTCAGGTGGCGCACCTAAAGCCCAAGCTAAAGTATTACCTAGCGTTGCACCGATGAAAAATAATGGCGTAACTTCCCCACCTTTAAATCCAACCGATAAAGTGAGTGCAGTTAATATTAATTTAAACAACCAACTATACCATTCAGCGCCACCTTGATGGAAAGCTGAAACAATACTCACCCCACCTTCACGGTAACTGTAAACCCCTAAGCCTGTATAGTCATAGTTACCAATCAGCTTAGTAATTAAAATAACCAGAATACCGCCAACAAACACAATCAAATATGGGTTTTTCAAAGTCAATTTAAAAAAATCTTTTAACGAATGTGTGAGCTCACCAAAAAGATAACCCGCTAATCCAAAGCCCACACCTGCCACTAAAATTTTAAGCAATAAAAACGGATCAACTTTCACAACATGGTCGAGTAATTGATATGACTCTAAAAAGTCAATGCGATAATGAGTATGATGTGCTCCTAACGCCGTACAGACCATATCAGCAACGATAGCAGAAAATAAGGCTGGAACTATAGCATCATACTTTAAACGCCCTATAGCGAGCACCTCTAGCGCGAAAATAGCACCAGTCAAAGGTGTACCAAAAATTGCACCAAAGCCCGCAGCAATACCCGAGATAAGCAGTAATCGCCTGTCTGATTCTGATAACTTAAAAATCTTAGCAAAGTAATTAGAAGCTGCCCCTCCAATCTGTACCGCCGTTCCTTCACGGCCCGCAGAGCCACCAAATAAATGGGTGATCACCGTCGTAATTAAAACCAGTGAACCCATGCGAGTAGGAATACCAGCTCCAGGTTGATGTATTTCATCCATGATGAGGTTATTACCACCATCCGAGTTTTTGCCTAACTCTTTATACAAGTAGACAATAACTAGGCCAGAAAAAGGTAATAAATAAAGAAGCCAAGTATTTGCTTCTCGTGCCGCGGTTGCTTCAGACAAAATCCATAAGAAGAAAGCATTAAGCGCACCGATAACAGATGCAACAGGAATAATGATAGCAATCCATCGTAGAATTTGAGCAAATAGCTTTGGATTAGCGTTTAATGGGTGAGACATATATCTACCTAATATAATTAATATTAATGCTAAGGATAGATATATTAAGAGCAATTGGAAACCTGCAGATAGATCTATCCTACCTAGCAGGAGCCATCATCTCAAAAAAAGAATTGAGCGGTTAAAGGTGGAACCCCATCACCCGTGATAAAGATCACAATTTGATTCTATACCAAAAGAATACTTATACAACGGCAAAAGCAAATATTCATTTGATATAAATCAAGTTGCTTTTAAATGTCAAAAGTCATTTCTATAGCCGAAAAAAAACCTGACTCTTTCGAACCAGGTTTCTTACTCTTTATTCAAGATATGTAAGTGGCGGAGTGGACGGGACTCGAACCCGCGACCCCCGGCGTGACAGGCCGGTATTCTAACCAACTGAACTACCACTCCGCAGTGTCTATTCAGCATTTTGCAATTCAAAGCCTGGCGATGTCCTACTCTCACATGGGGAAACCCCACACTACCATCGGCGCTACTTCGTTTCACTTCTGAGTTCGGCATGGAATCAGGTGGGTCCAAAGCGCTATGGTCGCCAAGCAAATTCTTTTGTTAAAACATCATTTATGATGCTTTAACTTAATTCGGAAAGCTGTCTTGTTATCTCTAACTCGTTCTCACACTCATTCAAGTATGTCTCATATCTATTCAGTCCAACCAAAACCCTTTAGGTGTTGTATGGTTAAGCCTCACGGGCAATTAGTATTGGTTAGCTCAACGCCTCGCAGCGCTTACACACCCAACCTATCAACGTCGTAGTCTCCGACAACCCTTTAGGACGCTTAAAGCGCCAGGGAAGACTCATCTCAGGGCTCGCTTCGTGCTTAGATGCTTTCAGCACTTATCGATTCCGAACTTAGCTACCGGGCAATGCCATTGGCATGACAACCCGAACACCAGAGGTTCGTCCACTCCGGTCCTCTCGTACTAGGAGCAGCCCCCTTCAATCTTCCAACGCCCACGGCAGATAGGGACCGAACTGTCTCACGACGTTCTAAACCCAGCTCGCGTACCACTTTAAATGGCGAACAGCCATACCCTTGGGACCGACTTCAGCCCCAGGATGTGATGAGCCGACATCGAGGTGCCAAACACCGCCGTCGATATGAACTCTTGGGCGGTATCAGCCTGTTATCCCCGGAGTACCTTTTATCCGTTGAGCGATGGCCCTTCCATTCAGAACCACCGGATCACTATGACCTGCTTTCGCACCTGCTCGAATTGTCATTCTCGCAGTCAAGCGGGCTTATGCCATTGCACTAACCACACGATGTCCAACCGTGTTTAGCCCACCTTCGTGCTCCTCCGTTACTCTTTGGGAGGAGACCGCCCCAGTCAAACTACCCACCAGGCACTGTCCTCACCCCAGATAATGGGGCTAAGTTAGAACATCAACACTACAAGGGTGGTATTTCAAGGTTGACTCCACATCCACTGGCGTGAATGCTTCAAAGTCTCCCACCTATCCTACACATGTAGGGTCAATGTTCAGTGCCAAGCTGTAGTAAAGGTTCACGGGGTCTTTCCGTCTAGCCGCGGGTACACTGCATCTTCACAGCGATTTCAATTTCACTGAGTCTCGGGTGGAGACAGCGTGGCCATCATTACGCCATTCGTGCAGGTCGGAACTTACCCGACAAGGAATTTCGCTACCTTAGGACCGTTATAGTTACGGCCGCCGTTTACCGGGGCTTCGATCAAGAGCTTCTCCGAAGATAACCCCATCAATTAACCTTCCGGCACCGGGCAGGCGTCACACCGTATACGTCATCTTACGATTTTGCACAGTGCTGTGTTTTTAATAAACAGTTGCAGCCACCTGGTATCTGCGACTCCCGGCAGCTTAGAGAGCAAGTCTCATCACCGCTAGGAGCGTACCTTCTCCCGAAGTTACGGTACCATTTTGCCTAGTTCCTTCACCCGAGTTCTCTCAAGCGCCTTGGTATTCTCTACCCGACCACCTGTGTCGGTTTGGGGTACGATTTCTTACAAACTGAAGCTTAGAGGCTTTTCCTGGAAGCATGGCATCAATGACTTCACTACCGTAGTAGCTCGACGTCGTGTCTCGGCCTTAAGATTTCCCGGATTTACCTAAGAAATCAGCCTACGCACTTGAACCTGGACAACCATCGCCAGGCCCACCTAGCCTTCTCCGTCCCCCCATCGCATTTGTAAGAAGTACGGGAATATTAACCCGTTTCCCATCGACTACGCTTTTCAGCCTCGCCTTAGGGGTCGACTTACCCTGCCCCGATTAACGTTGGACAGGAACCCTTGGTCTTCCGGCGAGGGAGTTTTTCACTCCCTTTATCGTTACTCATGTCAGCATTCGCACTTCTGATACCTCCAGCAAACTTCTCAGTTCACCTTCAACGGCTTACAGAACGCTCCCCTACCCATCCTAGTAAACTAGGATGCCGCAGCTTCGGTGTATAGCTTAGCCCCGTTACATCTTCCGCGCAGGCCGACTCGACCAGTGAGCTATTACGCTTTCTTTAAATGATGGCTGCTTCTAAGCCAACATCCTGGCTGTCTGAGCCTTCCCACATCGTTTCCCACTTAGCTATACTTTGGGACCTTAGCTGGCGGTCTGGGTTGTTTCCCTCTCCACGACGGACGTTAGCACCCGCCGTGTGTCTCCCGGATAGTACTTACTGGTATTCGGAGTTTGCAAAGGGTTGGTAAGTCGGGATGACCCCCTAGCCTTAACAGTGCTCTACCCCCAGTAGTATTCGTCCGAGGCGCTACCTAAATAGCTTTCGGGGAGAACCAGCTATCTCCAGGTTTGATTGGCCTTTCACCCCTAGCCACAAGTCATCCGCTAATTTTTCAACATTAGTCGGTTCGGTCCTCCAATTGATGTTACTCAATCTTCAACCTGCCCATGGCTAGATCACCTGGTTTCGGGTCTATACCTAGCAACTCGACGCCCAGTTAAGACTCGGTTTCCCTACGGCTCCCCTATACGGTTAACCTTGCTACTAAATATAAGTCGCTGACCCATTATACAAAAGGTACGCAGTCACACCACGAAGGTGCTCCTACTGCTTGTACGTACACGGTTTCAGGTTCTATTTCACTCCCCTCACAGGGGTTCTTTTCGCCTTTCCCTCACGGTACTGGTTCACTATCGGTCAGTCAGGAGTATTTAGCCTTGGAGGATGGTCCCCCCATATTCAGACAGGATATCACGTGTCCCGCCTTACTCGTTTTCACTTAGTATGATGTGTCGGTTACGGGGCTATCACCCTGTATCGCGGCACTTTCCAGAGCCTTCACCTGCATCATATAAAGCTTAAGGGCTAATCCAATTTCGCTCGCCGCTACTTTCGGAATCTCGGTTGATTTCTCTTCCTCCGGGTACTTAGATGTTTCAGTTCCCCGGGTTCGCCTTATTAACCTATGTATTCAGTTAATAATACGTGCTTATGCACGTGGGTTTCCCCATTCGGAAATCGTAGACTCAAGTGGCTTTTACTGCCTAATCTACGCTTATCGCAAGTTAATACGTCCTTCATCGCCTCTGACTGCCTAGGCATCCACCGTGTACGCTTATTCACTTAACCATACAACCCAAAAGGGTCTTAATGTATGTTCAACTAAATAAGGTTTTAGTTTTGTTCACAAGGAGGGTAATCCTTGATGAACGTTTGCCGGACTCAATAGAATCAATTGCAAGCAATTGATTTGAATACAAGACACTTGAATGTGTGTTGTGTGTTTATCGATTAAGATAAACATTGAGAACTTTTATTTGATAACAACAATTGAATTATTGTTATCAGTCAGCTTTCCAAATTGTTAAAGAGCAAGAGTTTCTTACGAAACCATTTTTAAATATTTTCAGTGAAAACACTTAAAGATGGTGGAGCTATGCGGGATCGAACCGCAGACCTCCTGCGTGCAAGGCAGGCGCTCTCCCAGCTGAGCTATAGCCCCATCGAAATCATGTTGACCAATCTTTTAGGAAAGATTGGTGGGTCTGAGTGGACTTGAACCACCGACCTCCCGCTTATCAGGCGAGCGCTCTAACCAGCTGAGCTACAGACCCAACATGAAACTCTTTTCTATATAAACCTAATCAATCTGTGTGGGTACTCATCAAAAATAATCTTCGTATAAGGAGGTGATCCAGCCCCAGGTTCCCCTAGGGCTACCTTGTTACGACTTCACCCCAGTCATGAACCACAAAGTGGTAAGCGTCCTCCCGAAGGTTAAACTACCTACTTCTTTTGCAGCCCACTCCCATGGTGTGACGGGCGGTGTGTACAAGGCCCGGGAACGTATTCACCGTGGCATTCTGATCCACGATTACTAGCGATTCCGACTTCATGGAGTCGAGTTGCAGACTCCAATCCGGACTACGACGCACTTTTTGGGATTCGCTTACTTTCGCAAGTTCGCTGCCCTCTGTATGCGCCATTGTAGCACGTGTGTAGCCCTACTCGTAAGGGCCATGATGACTTGACGTCGTCCCCACCTTCCTCCGGTTTATCACCGGCAGTCTCCCTGGAGTTCCCGACATTACTCGCTGGCAAACAAGGATAAGGGTTGCGCTCGTTGCGGGACTTAACCCAACATTTCACAACACGAGCTGACGACAGCCATGCAGCACCTGTCTCAGAGTTCCCGAAGGCACCAATCCATCTCTGGAAAGTTCTCTGGATGTCAAGAGTAGGTAAGGTTCTTCGCGTTGCATCGAATTAAACCACATGCTCCACCGCTTGTGCGGGCCCCCGTCAATTCATTTGAGTTTTAATCTTGCGACCGTACTCCCCAGGCGGTCTACTTAACGCGTTAGCTCCGAAAGCCACGGCTCAAGGCCACAACCTCCAAGTAGACATCGTTTACGGCGTGGACTACCAGGGTATCTAATCCTGTTTGCTCCCCACGCTTTCGCATCTGAGTGTCAGTATCTGTCCAGGGGGCCGCCTTCGCCACTGGTATTCCTTCAGATCTCTACGCATTTCACCGCTACACCTGAAATTCTACCCCCCTCTACAGTACTCTAGTTTGCCAGTTTCAAATGACCTTCCGAGGTTGAGCCCCGGGCTTTCACATCTGACTTAACAAACCACCTGCATGCGCTTTACGCCCAGTAATTCCGATTAACGCTCGCACCCTCCGTATTACCGCGGCTGCTGGCACGGAGTTAGCCGGTGCTTCTTCTGTTGCTAACGTCAAGCAACGCAGTTATTAACTACGAAACCTTCCTCACAACTGAAAGTACTTTACAACCCGAAGGCCTTCTTCATACACGCGGCATGGCTGCATCAGGCTTTCGCCCATTGTGCAATATTCCCCACTGCTGCCTCCCGTAGGAGTCTGGGCCGTGTCTCAGTCCCAGTGTGGCTGATCATCCTCTCAGACCAGCTAGGGATCGTCGCCTTGGTGAGCCTTTACCTCACCAACTAGCTAATCCCACATAGGCGTATCCAGTAGCGCGAGGCCCGAAGGTCCCCCGCTTTGCTCCGAAGAGGTTATGCGGTATTAGCCATCGTTTCCAATGGTTATCCCCCTCTACTGGGCAACTTCCTATGCATTACTCACCCGTCCGCCGCTCGACGCCGAATAGCAAGCTATTCTCGTTTCCGCTCGACTTGCATGTGTTAGGCCTGCCGCCAGCGTTCAATCTGAGCCATGATCAAACTCTTCAATTAAAGTTTTTGTGGTCTTTCGACCGGCTCAACGAATACTGACTTCAAAACTATTCTTCTTAAAAGAAGAAGTAACCTTAAAGCTATTATCTATCCAACAGATAGATAATGAATTGACTGTGCCAATTATTAGTAAACTAATAATTGATTGGTCACTCAGTTCATTGATAAATCTTTTTGATTATCATCAACGAGTGCCCACACAGATTGATAGGTTTAAATTGTTAAAGAGCGTTGTTCTTATTGAAAGCGCTTAGCGCGTCTCGTTGAACAGGGCGGCCATTCTAGCTCAATAAATTATAGTGTCAAACACTTTTTTAATTTATTTTTTTGCTTGCCTTAAAAGGCTTAGACCGCTTTACTAACAAAGGCCTGCATTGCTGCTTACTCCGTGTCAGTGAGGGCGCATTATAGGGAGTTATTTTAGGTTGGCAAGTGCTTTTTTAAATTTAATTTCTGACTGCTTATTTTTAAATCAAACCAAGGTTTTATGATTATAATTTAAACATTTTGAGCGGTATCACAGCAATAAGTTGGTAAATGTAGACTATTAAACGTAAGATCTATGTGTCTACTTAATATAGACGTATTCTTATTTCTTTTTATTCAACTAGTAGTATGCAGATATGAACTCAAAAAAATCGACCATATTGGTCATCGCTCTTGCAGTACTTGGCACCATTATTTTTTCCCTTGATGTAATACCAGCTTGGGGAAGCTTTTTAATTGGTGTTGTCGCTACCTTCTTTATTACGTCTACCTCTTCTTCGTCAACGCAATCTCAAAGCTCATCTGAAAAAGCGTCAACTCAAACGCTTTATGTAGGTAATCTTCCTTATAAAGCTAATGAGTCTAATGTTCGTCAATTATTCTCTGAATACGGCGAAGTCTTTGCCGTTCGCTTAATGAAAGATAAGAGAACCGGCAAACGTCGTGGTTTTGGTTTTGTTGTTGTAGCAGAATCAGATACTGATAGCGTAATTTCTTCATTGAACGAAAAAGATTATATGCAACGTACTTTAAAAGTTCGCGTTGCCAATGATCCTAAGCATCCTGAAACTGGAGAATCTCAACAGGACTAAAGCTAAAGTGTTCTAGCCCTTTATTCAGTGCCGCGCCTTCCCATGGTGCGGCACTGCTGTATATGGAGTAATACTTTTTATTATATTGTTTATTCTTTTGTGGCTCGACCTGTAATACCGCCCCGATTCTCATCGCAATGGCTTCACCTGAATCAATCAGTGTAACCCCCAGACCAAAAACTTGTTGAATCTCAGGTTTTAATAACGGAAAGTGGGTACAACCAAGTACCGCCACATCTATCTTATTGACTAGTGGCCGTAAAGTTTCTTTCAATTCGTTTAAATTGACCGTTTCTCCTCTCAGCTTTTCTTCTGCCATCATCACCAAACGAGTCGAACCTAATAATTTCACTTCAACATCAGCTGAAAATTGCGAGATTAAATTATGTGTGTAAGGACGCTTTATGGTTGCAGGTGTTGCGATCAGACCAATCGCCTTTTTTGATAATGCCGCGGCAGGTTTAATGGCAGGAACGACACCAACAACCGGAATGTTCAATGTTTTCCTCAAGTGAGGCAAAACAATTGTACTAGCGGTATTGCAGGCGATTACCACGATATCGATGCCTTGTTTAATGACTATATGGGTAACTAATTTAACCACACGCTCGATAAGAACTTGTTCAGGAAGCTCACCGTATGGATAAGCTTCATTATCGAAGAGATACAGATAGTCCAGTTGAGGGTATCGCGCTTGGATCTGCTGGTAGACTGAAAGTCCGCCGACACCAGAATCGAAGATTAATACTTTAGGAATAGAATTAGCAGAATGTTCCACAACACTTACTCATGATAAACAGTATTGTTTGCATGATACTCTGCTAACTAAATGGATGGAAATAAAACACAGATAAGAAAAAATACCCCCAATGGTTGATGTCCAACTATTGGGGGTCCGTTCAATACTAGAGAGCATTAAAATTACGAATACTAAAATTGATACGCTATCGAACCATAGTAGGTTCTTTCAGGTTCAATATAGTTAGCAGCAGTTTCGTAATCAGCATCGAATAGATTTTCAATTTTGGCCGATAATATCCATTGTTGAGTTAAATTATAACTTGCCCCTAGGTTCACTAAGCTATAACCATCTAATCGAACATTACCACTATCATAACGCTTGCCTTGATATATATAATTTAAATTTGCTTGCCAGGTTTCAGCTTGATAACCGACTTGCCATTTATAGTTTTGACGGGCAATACGAATTGCATCATCACCAGTCGCTTTATCTTCCGGGTCTAAATATTCTAATGAAACTTGATGGTACAGCGGCCCTGTATCAAAGCTTCCTACCCATTCGACACCCTGAATAATTAAGCTGTCATTTTCACAGGTAGAGAAAGTGGACTGGCAACTGATTCGATTATCAATATCATTATAAAAGCCAGCTAAACGCCAACTTAAGAAGCTATGCTCACCTTCGATTGCCACTTCATAATTTGTCGACTCTTCTGGTTCCAAATCTGGATTAGAATAGCCAGGATAATAAAGTTGATTAAAAGTTGGTGCTTTAAAGCCAGTACCGACATTAGCGGTTAATCGCAGAGACTCAACAAACTGCCAGCCGGCACCAAGTTGCCAAGTGGTTTTATCTCCAAACTGTTCATTATCATCAAAACGAACACTACCTTCTAGTTGGATGACCTCACCATTATGCCCCAATGTAAGATAACCCGCTTTATTGTCGCGTTCTTGCTCTTCATACACAGTATCTGAATCACTCACATCATCATTTAAGTATTCAGCACCAAATCCAATTGAGTTTGCTTTGGTAACTTGAAAGTTATTACGCCAAGTTACTTGGTTTCTTTGCGTTACAGTTTGAGATGAAGGGACATTATGTTGAGTTTTTGATTTATCTTGGCTATTGCCATAGGTCAAGTTGGAAACAAAACGTTCTGTGGTATAAATCACTTGGCCATTAATGTTGTAATTACTGCTCTTATTTTGATCAGCACTCACACCCCATGTTGGATCATAGTCGTATTCGGTTTGCCCTTGATGATAATAACCATTCATTCGGATAATCCAGCTATCGTCTAACTGCACTCCCCAATCGGCCACAAAATTACTATTCTCATAACCATCACGGTCATCATCACCAAATTCAGCTACATTATAGCCATCAGAATGTTGATATTGAGTAGTCACGTTCAACCAAGCTTTATCACTTGGTACCATCGCTACCGAGCCTGTATAGCTTTGATAACCATTAGACCCACCTGTCGCTTTTACATTACCCGTAGTCTCTTGATTATTACCACGAGTGATAATATTAATAACACCAGCACTGGCATCGGCACCATAAACAGCTGCACGAGAACCACGTAGATATTCTATTTTTTCAACACCGGCTAACGGTACTTGACTGATATCTGAATAGCCTAATGTAGCACTGCCTATACGTACACCATTGAACAACACCAACACATCACTGCTACCACGAACATACAAGCGGGTTGGTTGATTTGGCCCACCATTAGTACTTAATTGCACACCAGGTAGCTGACGTAATACATCATTTAAT
Organism: Vibrio algivorus; assembly: GCF_002218005.2. Classification (GTDB taxonomy): domain Bacteria; phylum Pseudomonadota; class Gammaproteobacteria; order Enterobacterales; family Vibrionaceae; genus Vibrio; species Vibrio algivorus. Next base: position 57,842 of record NZ_AP018678.1, on the reverse strand, counting down.
GTATTGGCTTGCGAGTCGGTAATATCTTGCTTAGAAATTTCGATGATAGGGGTAACAAGATTGGTCACCGGATCGGTTCGCTTAGTCGCGGTCACCAACATCACATCAGTGGTGGCACTGGCTACTGACTCTTGTGCTAAAGCAAAAGGAGATAAAGAAAGGAAAACGCCACCAGCAATACTACTGATCGCGGTCGCTAAAACCGTTTTTTTCATTGTTAATAAGTCCTAAAAACGCGAGAAACATAATGAGCAATTGCTCTGAATCACTGGCAGGTATTCGGACTTAAAGCTCGATAGTATTCCTTACTATCACCTACTGCTTTCAACTTCCCACCCAATTGGGGTAGTGTTTGGCTCTAAACCGGAAAGTGTCGTTCTTATCACCGCTGCGCGTCAGTTCTGGATTTTCACCAAATTCCCTTTTTCAGCCATACAATGATGTTTGGCACCAGCACTGGCATCCTAAAGTGCTAAGATTTTTATGTCTACTGATTGTTAAGCACAATGGATGATTGCTCCTGTTTTATTCAAAAAAAACATAGATAGACAACAAAACTGGACATCTGATGTGCGATGGATAAAATCTGCGCTCCTTGTTCTAATCCTGTTCAGTTATAAAAAGGCTTTCACTTATGGCAAATATCACCCACAACACCACCAGCTACGCTCAACAACTCGAAGAAAAGTTGCTGCGCCTAGGCGATATGTTTGGTGAGTTTACTACGCCAGAAATTGAAGTGTTTGAATCTCCAGAACAATATTATCGTATGCGGGCTGAATTTCGCGTATGGCACGAAGACGAAGACATGTATTACATCATGTTTGACCAAACAACTCGCCAAAAATACCGTGTTGATCACTTCCCAACCGCAAGTCGACTAATTAATGATTTAATGCCGTTACTCATGGATGCCATGAAAGATAATACGGTACTAAGAACCAAATTATTCCAAGTAGACTTTCTGTCGACCTTAAGTGGTGAGATTCTAGTATCGCTGCTCTACCATCGCCAACTGAATGACGAATGGCAACAAGAAGCGCGCGCACTTAAGCAAAGACTAAATGAAGAAGGCTTCAACTTAGATCTCATTGGTCGTGCTCGTAAAATGAAAATTGTTATGGATCGTGACTACGTAGTTGAAAAGCTGCACGTGGATGGCAAACCTTACATTTATCAGCAAGTTGAAAATAGTTTTACCCAACCAAATGGAGTGGTCGCGCAAAAAATGTTGGAATGGGCGGTCGACTGCACCCAAGACAGCCAAGGGGATTTATTAGAACTTTACTGTGGTAACGGTAACTTCTCACTAGCGTTAGCACAAAACTTTGAACGAGTATTGGCCACCGAACTCGCTAAACCATCCGTCGATTCTGCTCAGTACAATATCAAAGCCAATAGTATCGATAATGTGCAAATCATTCGTATGTCAGCAGAAGACTTTACCGATGCAATGGAAGGCAAACGCGAGTTCCGCCGCTTAAAAGACAACAATATCGATTTAACCAGTTACAACTGCAATACCATTTTTGTCGATCCACCACGTTCAGGTATGGATGAAGGAACTTGCAAAATGGTACAAGGTTATGAACGCATTATGTATATCTCTTGCAACCCTGAAACCCTGAAAGACAATTTAAAGATTTTGGCGAAAACTCATAACATTACTCGTTTTGCGCTATTTGACCAGTTTCCATTCACCCATCACATGGAAGTGGGTGTTTTCCTAGAACGCAAATAAGCTTTCCACCAGCAATAACATCCAACACGTAATAACAAATAAGCCGCTGAATATTGAATATTCAGCGGCTTATTTCGTTTCCCTTCTTTTGTTTTCATAGAAAGGGAAAAGCTTTTAATGATTAATCGTTATTCTTAATGGACCCTTTCATCAAGGTACTACCCTTCGCCAGCATTCTTAATTGCAAAATCATACGCTCAGCAAGAACATCACGAGCATCTTCCTCTAGATCAAGCGCTTCTGCTCCCGAGGTAAAAACAATCATGACGGAAGCTTCTGCTTGAATAGCCGCCACTTCTCGCGCCATTCCTGCACCCACTAAATATTCGGTTAATTCCGCACCAAAATGTTGGATCTCGCGCGCAACTGCGGCACGGAATTCAGCAGATGTCCCCGACCGTTCACGTAATAACAAGCGAAACACGTTAGGACTTTGTTCAATAAACTCCATAAAGGTTTGCACCGATGTACGGATTAAACTGCCTTCTGCCACAATGCGTTGACGAGCCTGACGCATTAATTGCCTTAATAACAACCCGCCTTCATCCACCATCACTAAACCGAGTTCGTCCATGTCTTTAAAGTGGCGGTAAAAAGAGGTAGGCGCAATTCCCGCCTCACGAGATACTTCCCGTAGACTTAGGTTTGAAAAGCCGCGATCAGCGCTAAGTTGCCCAAAAGCAGCATCAATTAATGAGCGGCGCGTTTTTTCTTTTTGTTGAGCTCGAATACCCATTATGCTTTCTCGTTGATCACCATGTGGCTAATATACCGATAAATTCAGCTATACCCAAGTAACTTCAAAATGCGACTTCCAACAAGAGGTTATTTGGCTATACCACCGCTCTTCTCTCAATAAATGATTCAACGGCAAGCTATTTTTCTCTCTAAGTATCAATCTATGTGATCGTGGCGACTGTCTTTCACCTCAATCATTTACCCAATAATTTAATCAGTTACTATCTTATACCCAAGTAACGTCAAGCTGAGAGTTTCAGCAAGAATAAAACAAGCTTTAGGCAAGTTGAGTATGATCATAGTTAGTCTATCTCTTCTCAATTTAACGCCGCATAAAGATTGTTTTAACTTGCCCTTCGGAAGCTTCATCCAAACCTCTTCTTATAAGAGATAGGCAGCGTCAGATTGGTTTGAAAGGTGCTTACATTCCTTCGCTAATCATCCTTGCTTAAAGGTCTAGATGATAGCTCTGAATTCTGCATCTTGAAGTCACTTGGGTATATCTCTGCCGAATATCAATTTCGGTATGCGTTTGAGGATTTCACACAATATCAAGGGAAAGCATGATGAATTCAACACACTTTGATGTCATTGTCATTGGCAGTGGCCCTGGCGGTGAAGGTGCTGCAATGGGGTTGGCAAAAGCAGGACTTAACGTTGCAATAATTGAAAAAGAAAGTAGCGTTGGTGGCGGTTGTACTCACTGGGGAACTATTCCTTCTAAAGCCCTCCGCCATGCTGTAAGCCGCATTATTGAATTCAATAGCAACCCTCTTTTCTGTAAAAACAACACTAGCTTAACGGCTTCATTTTCCGACATTCTCGACCACGCCAAAAGTGTCATCGATAAACAAACTCGCTTACGCCAAGGATTTTATGATCGTAATGCGTGTACCCTATTATTTGGTAGCGCCAGATTTACTGGCCCAAATAACGTGTCGGTTGCACAATCCGATGGCACATTTGAAGAATATACTGCTGATAAATTTGTGATTGCTACTGGCTCTCGCCCATATCAGCCTGAAGATGTCGATTTTAATCATGAACGCATCTACAACAGCGACACCATTCTAAATCTCAAGCATGATCCTAGACACATCATCATTTACGGCGCTGGGGTAATCGGTTGTGAATATGCCTCTATTTTCCGTGGTCTAGGGGTAAAAACCGACCTGATTAATACCCGAGATCGCTTACTGGCTTTCCTAGATAACGAGACATCCGATGCCCTTTCCTACCATTTCTGGAACAGTGGTGTTGTGATCCGCAATGATGAAACCTACCATAAAGTAGAAGGCACCGATGATGGAGTGATCATGCACCTTGAATCCGGCAAGAAAATGAAAGCCGATTGCCTACTCTATGCCAATGGTCGAACCGGTAATACCGACACACTCGATTTAGAACAAGTGGGACTCACTCCAGATTCACGTGGACAGCTTTCGGTCAACAAACATTATCAAACCGAAGTTGACCATGTTTATGCGGTAGGTGATGTGATTGGCTACCCAAGCCTTGCCAGCGCTGCGTATGACCAAGGACGTTTTGTTGCTCAAGCGATTGCGAAAGGCAAAGCTGATGGATTCTTAATTGATGACATTCCAACTGGCATCTACACCATTCCCGAAATCAGTTCGGTAGGTAAAACAGAACAAGAGCTCACAGCTTCGAAAGTCCCTTATGAAGTGGGGCGCGCATCATTTAAACATTTAGCACGTGCACAGATTGCAGGTAAAGATATTGGTAGTCTAAAAATCTTATTCCATAGAGAAACCAAACAAATCTTAGGCATTCACTGCTTTGGAGAACGTGCCGCAGAAATTATCCATATAGGACAGGCAATTATGGAGCAAAAAGGCCCAGCCAATACTATTGAATACTTTGTTAATACCACGTTTAACTACCCAACCATGGCGGAAGCTTATCGGGTAGCGGCACTCAATGGACTAAATCGTTTATTCTGAAAGCAACACCAGAAACCACACTAGTCTCGAAACAGCCATGGTCACAAAAAAGGAGCTAACTTAGGCTCCTTTATTTTGGTTAATGCTCGTGATCAATGCTGATAATCAAACCGACTCAATAAATTGTTGCTTCTTCCATTGAGTAATAAATATCACCGCAAGCCCTACGCCACGCATTCCCATAAAGGTTAGCATCGACATCCACAATGCATGGTTACCCCAAGAAGCGAAACTGAAATACAGAGCAAAAAAGCACAACATGGCAATAAGCATACTATTGCGCATATCTTTGCCTTTGGTCGCCCCTACAAAAATCCCATCTAATAAAAAACACCACATCGATACCAATGGCATCATAATCAACCAAGGTAGGTAAATTTCAGCTTGTTCCTGTACATTAGGAATGTCGGTAATCAGCCGAATCAATTGATGGCCAAATAACCAAAACAGCAAGGTTAAGAAAACGCTACACACTAAGCCCCAAAATGAAGTGCCTATTAACGAATTAAGTAATTGACCACGACTTTTGGCACCTACCGCTTTACCAACCATCGCTTCCATTGCATAAGCAAAACCATCCATGCCATAAGACACCATCATCAAAAAGCTCATCAACACGGCATTGGCAGCAACCACATCATCACCTAATGCCGCTCCTTGGAAGGTCATAAAACTAAACACGGCTTGTAGACACAATGAGCGCAAGAAGATATCGCTATTTAAGCGTAACATTCTACCCATTCCATGAGTGGCAGAAGGTAGCAAGGTCAATACATTAGGAAGTTGCTGTTTGATCCAGGTACGCATCACGAAAAACAAGCCTAATGCTAAGCCAGTATAATCAGCCAAAACCGATGCCCACGCAGCACCTGCCACCTTCCAATCAAATACCAAGACAAACAATACATCCAATATAATATTGGTAAGATTAGTCACAATCACTAACCACATCGGCGCTTTGGCATTTTGCGTTCCTAATAACCAACCTAAAATAACAAAATTGGCAAGTGCTGCAGGCGCGCTCCACACGCGAATCGAAAAGTATTGCATGCCGTAATGCTTCACTTCGACACTAGCATTACTTAAAGAAAAAATTAGCTCAGCCAATGGCGAATGAAATAATAGAAACAATCCAGCTAGTAACCAAGCCACTAACATACCTTGCAACCAAATATGTGCTAACTTTTGTGAACTTTCTTCACCTTGTGCCTGAGCGGCGAGCCCAGTGGTTGCCATACGTAAAAAGCCTAGCAACCAAAATGTTACACTGATCATAGTACTACCTAGTGCAACACCACCTAAATACCAGGCGTAGTCTAAATGTCCGATCACGGCAGCATCGACTAGACCTAAAAGAGGCACTGTAATATTGGAAAGCACCATAGGAATGGCGAGCAACAGCACCTGCTTATGCAAAGAGCGTTGCGAGAGAATTTGTTGAAGCAATTGAAATGACGAATATTGTTTGATCACGAAAACCTCACTTAGATGAGGCAACAGTCTACCTTGTCTAAAGGTTTGGATGATAGCTCTGAATTCTGCATCTTGAAGTCACTTGGGTATAAGCAAATAAATTATTAGCAGATTTTGATCTACCAACCCAAATGAATCATGCTTGGAGTGAGCCTATGTTTGATAAAAGGCAACTTAGAAACCAATTTCTGCCATGCTCGCCAACGCTTACAATTATGCTCGACAGGAGATCGCGCTTTAATCCGATCAATCCACGGTAGCCAAGATAAAACACTGGTCACAGGATCTTTTAAGCCATGCTTATAAACGGAACAGCCCATTTTCTTACCCCAGTGTGATTGGCTTTTATCACCGGCCAACACTAAACAAGCTTGAGCATGAGAAAAATGTCGCCCAAGTTTTTGCACAAAATGCGCCACTTGATTACGAGGCTGAAGTAATAATGCTTGCTCACACACAACTAAAATCGGTGCATTATCAGGAATCGCTAATTGATCGAGCCATTGCATATCCGGCACAGAGCCGCACATCATTTTATAACGCTCACTATGATGAAATAATTTTTGTCGCCATAACAAGGTTTCATCGACATCAACTTCTATCCAATGGCAAATTCCATTATCTAGACGATAAAAACGAGTATCGAGCCCCGCCCCGACATTTATAATCCAAGCATTAGGGTGACGAGTAAGAAAGCGTGATACTTCCATATCACATAGTTGCGTAAGGGTGGCGTGTAATAACTGCTTTTGATCGATATCGCCCGCTAAACACTCAGACGAAAGATGACAACGTTGGCAAGCTCGTGCCGCAATAGGATCATAAACCAAACCATCATCAATTAAACTTTCACGACTACGTAACCATAAAGGTTGCAATAGCTCACTGGGAACTTGATAAGTTTGGCAAGTAGCGGGTTGAGTTGGATCAGAAGAAGCAGTCATCAATTAATCCCCTAGATTGAGATTAATTGATGATAATGATTATCATTTGAATTTACAAGCAAGTTTATATGAAATTTGCTCAAGTAACTTCAAGATGTTGAAATATTACATCCAAGTGTTATTACGAATAATGCCTACCGCTAACCCTTCAATGGTTAGTTCCTGCTGAGTTAAATCCACTTCAATTGGGCTAAATTCTTCATTTTCAGCATGTAGAAAAACTTTCGAACCTTTACGCTCTAAACGTTTTACTGTGACATCTTCATCAACACGCGCAACGACTACTTGGCCATCACGAACGTCTTGAGTTTTATGAACCGCCAATAAATCACCATCTACGATACCGATATCTTTCATACTCATGCCATGAACACGCAACAAGAAATCAGCTTGTGGGCGAAACATCGCAGGATCAACATGATAATGGCTTTCTACATGCTCTTGCGCCAAAATTGGTTCACCGGCAGCCACTTGTCCAACAAGAGGTAGACCTTGCTCTTCTAGCAATTCTTCTTCACTTTGTACAATGCGAATACCACGAGAGGCACCAGGAATAATTTCAATTACATTTTTTCGAGCTAATGCCTTTAAGTGCTCTTCGGCGGCATTGGCCGAGCGAAAACCTAATTCTCGTGCAATTTCTGCACGCGTTGGTGGCATTCCAGTCATATCAATTTTATCTTTGATCAATTCAAAGATTTGCTGTTGGCGGGGCGTCAACGGTTTCATAATTCACCTGTCTTTTTATACAGTTGACTGTGAGTATATACAGTAAATTAAGATAACTCCAGAGATATGAATCACTTTTTAAGCATTGATTTAAACGATTATTAAAGTGGGGAAAGTGGCTATATTTATCATTTGGTGTGATTTCACGAGAATAAACTATAGAATAGGCCACTTGCTGCGTATTGTATGTGGGGGTTGAGCCCCACTTTTTATATTTGAGGCTGTACACTGTTATGTCTTACGGACACCGCGTTTCTCGCTCACTTCTAAAGTTACCTCTTTCTTTTTTAGTTAAGGGTAAAACCATCCCAGCCAATCCGGTTGAAGAACTGACGTTAGATTTAACCAAGCCCATTGTTTATGCACTGCCTTTTGATTCTGATATTGATTTGATCAGTCTACAAACGCAAACCAAAGCGCTCGGCCTACCTGATCCGTTAACACCACTACAAATCAATGGCCAAGAGTTTTCGCGCTTTGTGTTTCTAACGTCAAAAGGCATGACCACTCACAGTAAACAAGTACTACCCAAACAATCCGTTGAGTTATTTACTCAATTGCTCAAATTGCATCAAGCCGATTCTGAGCTAGATATCCAAATGCTGCCTACTTCTATTTTGTGGGGGCGAAAGCCAAATCAAGAAGGTAAAGAAAAACCATATTTACAGGCGATGAATGCTTGCCAGAAAAGCCGCTTATTAGTTTCATCGGGACGCGATTGTATGATTCGCTTTAGCCCTGTTGTTTCATTGCGATATATGGCTGATACCCATGGTGTCGATGAAACCATCGCTCATAAATTGGCACGAGTGGCACGCATTCACTTTTCACGCCAAAAGTTAGCCGCCTCAGGTCCAAGCTTGCCACAACGCCAAGTACTGTTTAATCGTTTGTTAAAATCTCCAGAGATCCAACAAGCCATTCAAGATGAAGCCAAGAGTAAAAATATTTCCCTAGAAAAGGCGCAAAAACAAGCACAAGGCATGCTCGAAGAAATTGCAGCCGACTTTTCTTATACTTTAATTCGTGTCGGCGCTCGCTTCTTAGGCTGGTTGTGGAATAAGCTGTATCAAGGCTTAAATATCAATAATATGGCAGCGGTACGTAAACTGGCACAAGATGGCCATGAAATCATTTATGTACCTTGTCACCGCAGTCACATGGACTACCTACTGCTTTCTTACGTATTACATCATGAAGGCATGGTTCCGCCACACATTGCTGCGGGAGTGAACCTCAACTTCTTCCCTGCAGGACCAATTTTCCGTCGTGGTGGTGCTTTCTTTATTCGTCGCAGTTTTAAAGGTAATAAGCTCTACTCCACCATTTTCCGTGAATATTTAGCAGAGCTGTTTACTAAAGGTTACTCGGTCGAGTTTTTCAGTGAAGGTGGACGCTCACGTACCGGTCGTTTACTACAAGCCAAAACTGGCATGCTGGCGATGACTATCCAAACCATGCTGCGTGGTTTAAACCGCCCAGTTACTTTAGTGCCAGTTTACATTGGTTACGAGCACGTGATGGAAGTGTCGACTTATGCCAAAGAATTAACTGGAAAGCGTAAAGAAAAAGAAAGCGCCGGTATGGTGCTGAAAACATTACGTAAATTACGTAACTTTGGCCAAGGCTATGTGAATTTTGGTGAGCCAATTAATCTCAACCAATACCTCAATGAAGAAATACCAGGTTGGTCGAGTAAAGAAAACCAAACACAAGATAACAGCCAAAAACCACAATGGATGAACCCTGTGGTGAATAAGCTTGCCAATAAAATGATGACGCATATTAATGATGCGGCCGCAGCGAATGCCCTGACACTTTGTGCCACTGCCTTATTAGCCTCGAATCAACGTGCTCTTTCTCGCCGTAAGCTTGAACAACAGATTAATTGTTACTTATCACTATTAACGCAAGTGCCTTACACTCCAACGAGTACCGTGCCAGATAGCAGTGCTGCGCAATTGGTGGAGCATGCAGAAAAGTTAGATAAATTCGTAGTAGAAGCTGATGAACAAGGGGATATTATTTCTCTTGATCGACAACAATCGGTTCTGATGACTTATTATCGTAATAACATCATTCACTTATTCGCTTTACCATCGTTAATTGCTCATCTAGTAATACAAAAAGAGCACATTTCACGCGATGAGCTGCACCAAGCAATTAGCTTGATCTACCCATTCTTAAAAGCTGAATTGTTCTTACATTATCAACCAGATCAGTTAGACACAGTGATCACCGATTTAATCAATGAGCTATTACGTCAAGAATTGATTAAAGAAGACAATGGCGTAATTTCAATTAATCCTTCTCAAGTGCAGATGTTAATTCTACTCTCTCGTACGATTGTAGAAACCTTACAACGCTATGCTATTGCGTTAACTCAATTAGTCGCGATGCCAGATATTGATAAGGCACTACTTGAAAAGCAAAGCCAAACCATTGCTCAGCGCTTAGGAAGGCTACATGGCATTAATGCTCCTGAATTTTTCGATAAAGGGGTATTTATCACTTTATTCCAAACACTCAAACAACAGGGCTACTTAGCGCCACAAACTGAACAGCAGCACAAAATTGAAACCTTAGTCGACTTGCTAGGTGAGTTATTATCACCCGAAGTTCAACTGACGTTACAAGAAAGCATTATGCGTAAAGTGGATTCAAAATAATTTAATCGGTATCCCTGCTGATATGATACCCAAGTAACCTCAAGATGCGAGTTTCAGCAAGAATAAAACAAGTTTTAGGCAAGACGAATTGAATATGATCATAGTCATTCTATCTCTGTTCAATTTAACGCAGCATAAAGCTTGTTTTAACTTGCCCTTCGGGAGCTTCATCCAAGCCCTTAGCCTTCGTCAGATTTACTTGAAAGGTGCTTACATTCCGCATAAATCTTCCTTGTCTAAAGACTTGGATGATAGCTCTGAATTCTGCATCTTGAGGTCACTTGGGTATAGATACAAAAATGCCGCCGATGAGTTCGATCATCGGCGGCATTTTTATTAGGGTAAAAAGAATGATCAAATCACGCTAATCAATATCCCAATCGCAATAACCATCCCCACGTAGTTATTGTTTAAAAAGGCAGTGAAGCAACTGTCTCTTTCCCGATCTTTAATTAGGCGTTGTTGATAAACAAATAACGCTGCTGCCACAAGCAAGGTCCAATAGTAGCCACCAGAAAGCCCCATCCAATCACCCAATACCATTAATAGTAATAAACAGGCTAATTGTAGTAATCCGATGATGAGCTTATCGAAACGACCAAACAAAATCGCTGTCGACTTAATGCCGATTTTTAAATCATCATCTCGGTCAACCATGGCATATTGAGTATCGTAGGCGATGGTCCACAATACATTAATCACAAACACCAACCATACTTCGGCGGGTAGTGTGCCAGCTTCAGCAGCCCACGCCATCGGAATTGCCCAACTAAAGGCTAAGCCGAGAAATAATTGTGGTACATGCGTGAAACGCTTCATAAAGGGATAAATAAACGCGAGTACGACACCGACTAACGACAGCTCAACCGTCAATGTATTCATACTTAGTACCAGCAGAAATGACACCAATACTAATACGAAAAACAAGACCAAGGCTTCTTTGCTCGACACTAATCCCGAAGGTAGGGGACGATTTTTAGTACGCTTAACGTGGCCATCAACTTTACGATCCGCAAAATCATTAATCACACAACCAGCTGAGCGCATGGTAAACACGCCTAGTACAAACACAATAGTCACATGCCAACCAGGTAAACCATTCGCTGAAAGCAATAACGCCCATAAAGTTGGCCATAATAAAAGTAGTGAACCAATCGGACGGTTCATACGGGTAAGCTGCCAGTAAGCTGCAGCTTTTGCCATAGTCATATCATTCATTCCTTGAGATAAATAGGCGATGGAGGAAGAAAAAGCTCTGCAACCAACATCGGTTTTTGATTCATCCATAAACGAGAGCTACGTGCTGCCAGTTCGCCTAATGGAGAAGATATGGTCGCTAAATGTAACTGATCTCGAGCGACTTGATCAGCTTGAAATACCGTTAACCCTAACGGCACATCACCTTGCTTGGACAAGTCAAACTGCTCATCGGTTAATGACGAACGGGGAATTAACGTACTACCAAGTAACCAAGGTTCACCATCGGCCGCTAGCACCACTTCTCGTAGTAAATAGTCTTGATCTACAATGTCTGACCTTAACAACATATCACGTTGAAAGTCGGTTAATTGACTATTAGGGATAATTTGATTGCGTACAACTTGGGCAGACAACTGCTGACATTGCTGAGAAAAGCGCATCGAAAGCGACCCTTGCTCTTGCAACCATTCGGCATCCAGACACTCACCAAAATTAAACGACGATGCAGTTTGCCAATCAAGGCGAGTAAAATAATTAAAATATGAAGAATACATTTGCTCAATCATGTGTAAATCGTCGCTGAATATTACGGCCAACCGCCATTGTAACAATAGAATGGCCTATCGAATATCCAACGCGAAAGAAAGGTAAACCTAAAGCACAAAAACTTATACCGCTTTTGACTGCCCTTCCAAAGCAGCTAAACCACAACCGGCAAGTAAACCAGCTAAATGCGCGCTGTTGGCAATCGCCATAAATGGCTGAATAAAGCCTAATACCAGCCAACCTAGCATAAATATCACCAATGTGCGGGGAATAGATAAACCTTTATCAGGCCGACGCCAGCCAATAATCCATAAATACCCCATCAAGGCATAAACCACACCCGATAATCCACCAAAGTTTGCGCCTCCAACCCAATACTGCGCCGCACCTGATAATGCTGCCGAAAATAGAAAGATTTGTAATAACTTACCCGAGCCTAGTTTCTTCTCAATATCACCACCAAACTGCCACCACCATAGAAGGTTAAAAGCAATATGAGCGACAGAAAAATGCAAAAAAGCATGGCTCACCCAACGCCATAATTGCCATTTTTGTTCAGGATTGGCCGGAAAATGCAAAGATTGGAACAATGGTTGGCCAAACCCAAAGAACAGTAAACCATACACCACAAGACAAATGGCCATAATCGCTAGAGTCAAAGGACCTGCTTTGGCTTTAATCTGAGCCATAAAGCTCGGTGAATGATAATGAAATTGCTGAGTACGAGAGTCCGCTACCTGCCAAGAAGCCGCTTGATACTTTTGAGCATTAGGGTTATCGATAAATAACTTTAATTCCGCTTCCACTTCAATTTGATGTTCCGTTTGTTTTAGCCAAAGTGCGAACTGCCCTTCTCCTTCTGGCATCATCAAAATTTCAATTTCTCTCGATGCCATATAATCAATAAATGATTGTGCAATACGAGGATTATTTAAAGTGATCAAACGAATCATACGACTACCTATTAAATTTTTTGGTAATGATTAACCGCAATGCAACCCCAAAAGAATCGGCTTAGCTTAGCAATATCAAAAGAATATTTAAGCCATTTTTATCATTGGCAAACCACTACGCTGCCATGCTTCAAAGCCGCCATCAACACTATACACTTCTTCGAAGCCTTGGTTTACCAAATATTGTGCCGCCCCTTGACTACTAATGCCGTGGTAACACATCACCAATAATGGTTGATCAAATTCTAAATCTTCCATCAAAGCCACGATAGTATCGTTTGTTAGGTGTTTAGCTTGCTCGGCATGGGCAACGGCAAAAGATTGTGGGTCGCGAATGTCTAATAACACCGCCGATTGCTCAATTATCATTTTCTGAGCTTGTTCTACATCAATATGTTGAAACTGGTCCATCGTTAGGTTCCTTTTCCTAGCATTAAAATCACAACCCAAAGGGTATGGTTAAATTTGGCCTAGTATAACGTATCCCACAGCAAACAAAGACAGATAGAAAGTGAGGACACAGTGTTGTGTACATAATTTGTTCATTTGTGGATAAAGCTGTGAATTACGTTGATAAAGTGTTTTTCTATTTTTGGATCTACAACATGTAGTAATGATCCTGATCTAAGTGTGGGTAAGATGAATTTTATCAACATTCAAAAAAAGCCCTTAACACTATATATAGTGTATCTTGCCCCCCATACACACCTAGCTTCTCCACACATTTACCCACAGAAAATGATCCCTTGTGATTAACTATTAGATCATGACTTGTGATCGCCATAAATAAACTCGATCGCATAAAAAAAGCCAAGATCATTGATCTTGGCTTTTCATTATTAATTAACTGTTAATGAGATTGAACTAAAACTCACCTACCGCCAATTTTAATTTTTTCATCGCATTCTTTTCTAACTGACGAATACGCTCTGCAGAAACACTATACGTTTCTGCCAATTCTTGTAGTGTTGCTTTTTGATCATCTAACCAACGAGAACGTACAATATGCTGACTACGTTCATCTAAGGTCGCTAATGCATGACCTAGACGGTTATTAGTATGCGTTTCCCAATTATCTGCTTCGATGTTCTCAGCAATGTCAGAATGCTTATCTTCTAAATACAAAACCGGTGCCGTATAAGAAGAGACTGAATCATCATCTTCTGATGGCATCTCAAAAGTCGCATCTTGCGCCGCTAGACGAGATTCCATTTCACGCACTTCAGTGGTAGAAACACCCAGCTCTTTAGCTACCGTTTCAACTTCACCATTATTAAACCAACCTAAGCGCTTTTTAGACTTACGTAGATTAAAAAACAATTTTCGCTGTGCTTTGGTGGTTGCGATTTTCACAATACGCCAGTTACGTAACACATATTCGTGAATTTCGGCTTTAATCCAATGCACCGCAAACGACACCAAACGAACCCCTACTTCTGGGTTAAAACGCTTTACTGCCTTCATTAAGCCGATATTACCTTCTTGGATCAAATCCGCTAAAGGTAGACCATAACCAGAGTAGCCACGCGCAACGTGTACAACAAAACGTAGGTGCGACAAAATCAGGCCTTTCGCCGCCTCAATTTCATCGTGGTAATGTAATCGCTCTGCTAAGTCACGTTCCTCTTCAGCCGTCAGCATTGGGTAGCTATTGGCTGTGCGAATGTAGCTATCTAAACTATCTGAAGTGACTAAAGCCATTGGATATGCGTTTGACATTCAATTCCTCTTTTGTCTTTAAAAAATTAATAACACACTTTAAAAAAGACAGTTTGCTTAATTTCAACCCACCTATTCTGGACCTTATGATAGAGATCTTCAAGGGGGTAACTATTATTCATAGCAAATCTCTAGAATGCAAGAGTGAATATAAATTGAATAGAATAAAGCCTACTAAACTCACATTCGATTCATTTCCACATAAAAGAAGACCTCTATACCCAAGTGACTTCAAGATGCAGAATTCAGAGCTATCATCCAGACCTTTAGGCAAGGAAGGTTGGCGAAGGAATGTAGGCACCTTTCAAACCAATCTGACGCTGCATAAAGGTTTGGATGAAGCTCCCGAAGGGCAAGTTAAAACAAGCTTTATGCTGCGTTAAATTGAACAGAGATAGAATAACTATGATCATGTTCAATTTGCCTTACCTAAAGCTTGTTTTATTCTTGCTGAAACTCGCATCTTGAAGTTACTTGGGTATAAATTAGAGGTCTTATCATTTAATTAGTTCAAATTTTCATTAAACCGGTTCAATTTCTTTTAAATGCTTTCTGGCAGATAAATTCGCTGCTATCCAACCTAAGGTAGAACCTAACATCAATAGTAAAATACTTTCATCCCAGCCCAAACCGAGCAAGCTAAAGTGGCTGTCATATAATCCTGCTAATGTATCGACTGCTCCACTTACCAACAAGGTGATAATTAAGGTTAAGAACCAAGCAATTAAAGAACCGAGTAGGCCAAGCCATAATCCGGTATACAAATAAGGTCGCAAAATAAAGCGATCGGTCGCGCCAATCAGCTTCATAACTTGGATTTCTTCTTTATGTGCCAGAATATTGAATCGTAAAGTATTGCCGACAATTAAAAACACTGAAACTAGCATCAACAAAGCAAACGAGTAAGCGACGATATAAGCTAAATGTTTAATCGCATCAAGACGAGCAAACCAATCTTCATCCAAACGGACATCAGTCACATCGCTTTCTGCTTGCAATTTTTTCGCCAATGTTTTGATGTAATCGGTTTGTTGGTGCTCAGCATCTGGCATCACTACAAGTACAGGTGGCAAAGCAGTATCATTTAATAGTGACATGGCTTGTTCTAAGCCGGCAAACTGGCTTAAGTCTTCTAGGCCTTGTTGCGATGAAATATACTGTACTGACTCAACCTCAGGCCAAGTTTCAACTTGGTCTTTTAATACCATCAAGCGCGCTTCTGGCGTGCCTTCTTTTAAATACACACTCACTTGTGAAGCGGTATTCATATCTTCAGCTACTGTCGCAATGTTTTTGCCCGCGGTATAAAAGGTCGCAGGTAGTGTTAAAGACATTGATACTACAGCTAACGTCAAAATAGTGCCGAGAGGGCGAGCCATTAAACTACGAAAAGAATCTCTAGCTTGTTTGATATGAGTTTGAAAAAAGCCTGCAGATTGTGGGCGCGCATTCGATTTAGACGATTTGGCCGCTTTAAGCTTCTTATTGGCCATAACGTTCTACCTCACTTAAAAAACCTTGGTTTAATTCAAAACGACGATATTGTGGGCGACTATTAACCAACTCTAAATCGTGGGTAGCAAAAATAATCGACACTCCAGCACGATTAAATTCTTCTAATAGATTCAGCACTTGGTGAGATAAATCATGATCTAAATTACCGGTCGGTTCATCCGCTAACAACAAACGAGGGCGATTCACTACCGCACGGGCAATTCCGACACGTTGTTGTTCACCACCTGATAATTGACGTGGCAAACAAGGTGCTTTATCCAACATACCAATTTTATCTAAAGCCGCTGAAACACGACGTTTGATCTCATTTTCAGAAGCGCCTTCAATACGCATTGGCAACGCAACATTATCAAAAACGGTACGATCCATCAGGAGCTTATGATCTTGAAAAATAATGCCTATATTACGACGTAAAAATGGAATATCTTTACTGGCAATACGCGTAATATCATGATCATTAAAATGGATCTTACCATCACTAGGACGCTCGATCGCACAAATCAACTTCAGCAGAGTACTTTTACCTGCACCGGAATGCCCTCCGAGAAAGGCCATCTCGCCGCGACGTATATGAAAGTCGACTTTTTGCAGCGCTTGGTGACCACCACGATATACCTTGCTGACTTGTTGAAATTTAATCATTTCTTTCCCTTAAAACTCACCCAGTAACATGGATAAAAATTATTCTTCTCGGCTAAATAACGCTTCAATAAAGTCTTGAGCTTGGAATGGACGTAAATCATCAATACCTTCGCCTACACCAATATAACGAATAGGGATTTTGAATTGGTCGGCCAGCGCAAAGATAACCCCACCTTTAGCCGTTCCATCTAATTTAGTTAGGTTGATACCGGTCACCGGAGCTACATCACTAAATAGCTTCGCTTGGCTAATCGCATTTTGACCAGTTGCAGCATCAAGTGTCAGCATAATTTCATGCGGTGCAGAATCATCAATTTTCTTCATCACACGAACGATTTTACGCAACTCTTCCATCAAGTTGCTCTTATTCTGTAAGCGGCCGGCAGTATCGGCAATCACGACATCAACACCACGCGCTTTTGCCGCTTCAATGGCATCATAAATTACTGAAGCACTATCTGCGCCTGTATGTTGAGCAATAACAGGAACATCATTACGTTGACCCCAGACTTGCAGTTGCTCAACTGCGGCTGCACGGAAAGTATCACCGGCGGCTAAAATCACCGACTTACCTTGGGATTGGAATTGTTTCGCCAGTTTACCAATAGTGGTAGTTTTACCGACACCATTCACCCCGACCATTAAGATCACATAAGGCTTTTTGCTAGTATCAATCTCTAAAGGTTGTTCAACATCGGCTAAGATATCGGCCATCTCTTGTTTTAACAGACCATATAATGCTTCACCATCTTTTAGATCTTGGCGTGATGCTTTTTCTGTCAGGTTATCAATAATTTTCACTGTGGTGTTCATGCCCACGTCAGCAATCAATAACTGCTCTTCTAATTCTTCAAATAACTCATCATCGATTTTCTTGCCTTTAAATAGACCAAAAAATCCTGCGCCAATATTTTGTTTGGTGCGTTGTAAACTACGCTTTAAACGAGCAAAAAAGCTTTCGGTTGGTTTTACTTGCTCTTGGATACGATCACTTTCTAAAACTTCAGCTTGTTGAACTGCTAGACTCTCATCTTGCGCTTCATCAGATTGTTGAGTCGTTTCTGCTTCAGTTTCAGTGTCTGATTGAAGCGCTTGTAGGCCTTGCTCGACCATATCTTCATCTTGTTCTGATGTTTGGTCTACGACGGACTGCTCAAACACAGATTGCTCATCAGCTTGTTCATCCGTTTGCTTAAGCGTTTCATCTTGCTGTGATTCAATATTTTGGTCGGATGAGGCTTTATTCTCTTCTTCAGCAAAACCGAGCCAAGAGAGTAAACCGCGTTTCTTTTTAGCTGTCATGAACAAGTCCTAGCATGCACTTTGATATAAAGTGGCAAATTTATTTAAGTTTGAATGGGTAACTAACGCATTGACCAGCAATAATAGCCAAACATCCGCAATGAGAAAACGGCAAAGTTCTGCACCTTGAAGTTACTTCTGTATATAATATCACTTTATTCGAGCACTCAAAAATCTATCTGCGGTTTATTCTATGCAAAGACGTAAAGCTTCATCTTCTCAATCAGCCAAAGGCAATGTTGGTTTTGTTCGCATCATCAGTGGCTTATGGAGAGGCCGCAAGTTACCGGTCCATGATGCTCAAGGTTTACGACCAACTACGGACCGCGTCAAAGAAACATTATTTAATTGGTTAGCGGCTGATATTCCCCATGCTCGCTGTCTTGATTTATTTGCCGGTTCCGGTGGATTAGGTTTTGAATCGGCTTCACGCCAAGCAGAACTGGTGACTATGGTAGAGCTCAATAAACAAGCGTACCAACAATTAGTCACGAATAGTAACCAACTCAAAGCCAACAATATTGAGATTCATCAACAAGATGCCTTGCTATTTTTACAGCAACCAGGTCAAGCCTATGATGTAGTCTTTATCGACCCACCTTTTCGCCAAGGCTTACTTGAGCAAACTCTCAACTTATTACAACAAAATGGTTGGTTAACAGAAAATAGCTTAGTCTATATCGAAACTGAAAAAGAGCTTCAATTACCTGAAATTCCTGAGCATTGGCAATTACATCGTGAAAAAACAGCCGGACAAGTTTGCTACCGCCTATATCAACTAGCCACGAATTAAAGCAACGAATAAGCACGTCCCGACACAATACGGAGCAACAGATGAAAAAAACATTAAATCTATTAGCAAAAGCCTTTATGTTGTTGGTGTGGGCGGTATTTATTACTAACCTAGTTCAGCCATTCCCGGGTATGGCACATATTGCATTGAATGTGATGGCAATTTTCACCTTGATTATGCATGGATTGCAAAGTCTGCTTTTTTCCAGCGCACTCGGCGAAGGCGTCGCACTAACACGCTGGGAAAAAACTTCGATTGTTTTGTTTGGTACCTTTGCATTGCTCGATCTAAAAAATAAATATTTAAAATAACTTCATTATTCGATCTATTAGAGACAACAAAGCCGCAGTTAACGTCAACTGCGGCTTTGTTATTTGTATATACCCAAGTGACTTCAAGATGCAGAATTCAGAGCTATCATCCAAGTCTTTAAACAAGAAAGATTCGTACAGGAATGTAATCACCTTTTAAATGAATCTGACGCAGCCTTTCTATTATAAAAAAGAAGAGGCTTGGATGAAGCTCCCGAAGGGCAAGTTAAAACAAGCTTTATGCGGCGTTAAATTAAATAGAGATAGAATAACTATGATCATATTCAATTTGCCTTGCTTAAAACTTGTTTTAATCTTGCTGAAACTCGCATTTTGAAGTTACTTGGGTATAAAAGTAAATTATTTAACCTAAATACTGTTTTAGCCCATCTAAGAACATTTGCGTCGACATCATCACTAATAACAACCCCATCAAGCGTTCAATTGCTTTTAACCCCTTTTCGCCCAAGATCCGATGGAAGAAGTTATAAAACATCAAGATCAAAAAGGTTCCACTCCAAGCGAGAAATACCGCAATCGACCAATCCAACATACGATCCGGTGATTGAGTGGATAATAATAGTAAAGATGCAATCACTGATGGCCCAGCAATCATCGGAATCGCCATCGGCACAAAAAATGGTTCTTCACCGGCCGCCAATCCAACCACACCGCCAGGTTGTGGGAAGATCATTCGAATCGCGATAATAAATAAGATCAAACCACCTGAAATACTCAAGGTTTCTGCTTTTACATGTAAAAAACCTAGGATGGATTTACCTGCATATAAAAATAACAACAAGATCACTAGAGCAAATAACAACTCACGCACCAACACAATCCGGCGACGTTTTGGCTCTAAATGCTTCAAGATAGAAAGAACGACCGGTAGATTACCAAGCGGGTCCATAATCAGAAACAGCATTACTGCTGCTGATAAAATTTCCATAAAAAATCCAGTTTAAATAATGAGGTGTGATCTTAATCGATGATGTTTTTTTATTGAATTTACCAACTATTCGTTCAGATTAACGAACATTACTTCAATACGATTGGAGCGATAATCAAAATATGCGCACTAAAATAACAGCACATGATCCAAGCATAAGAATGTTTAAAGGGCTTTCTAAAATAATGAAGGGCCCAAATCAATACCGTGATAGCAAGCAATAAGACTCCTAACAAACTGCTCATATCCAACAGGGTTCGGTTGGTATGCCAAAGCTCGCCAGCAGCCCATAACATCTGCCATAAAATCAAAGCCACCATAGAAGCCTGAATTGCAAAACTATCCAATAAAGGCAATACCAGTAAGAAAGCGACCACCACTAGTGCAAAAGAAGGAATTGCCACCGCCCAATTCAACGCATCAAGTTGAAACCAAAAGTCTAAGCTGTAACAAAGACAGGCTATGGAAAAAAAACATAGCTGTAGATTTCTGTATTTAGGGGCAAACTCTTCTATCCCATAACATAAGGTAAAAAAGATTACTGCAAAAAGTGATAGTAACCAGGACAACTGCATCATATCGTGTTGCGAAAGCAGGCTACCAATCAAACCAATAAAGAGTAATAACTTGGAAATAGACAACCACTTAGGCTGCTCAAGCTTTATAAACACAAGCATGGGGAGCAATAAAAACCCCATCAATAGCCAATACCACATGCGTTTCCCCTTTCAATTTATCAACTTAGTGTAGAGAGAGGCTCCCAGAAGGTAAAGGCGAAAATGGCCAAGGTTAAACAAGCTGTGATCTTGATTATCGCCACCGAAATAACTAACTCACTAAAACAAGCATAAGAGGCTAAAATCCGCCCTTAACAGATAAAAAGATAGTTTTTACAGAACAACAAACAAGCAACCAAACAAAACACATAAATAACAATAAGTTAAACAACAAAAATCAGTATCAAAAGTATCCAAATCATAAATTAAAGTAATCTATTACCAACTAAGCTTATATTCATTCAACTAAAGATGATAATAACTCTCAACATAACCCAAATTTTCGGTCACTATTCAAGTTAAACGATTAAACCTAAGGTCTGATATTCTAGCAACCAAAATAATAACTTTTAAAAAACAAAACTATAAAAAAATAATAAAAACAAAGTAAACAAATAAAAATCAACAACTTAACAAAAAACCAATAACACCATAAATGAAATTATGATTTTCAAAAATAAAAATAAAAATATTTAATGGTCACTATGAGTGATTTTTCTGACATTAAACTTACATTTATAGGCCAATATCAAATAGATCTAGATCAACTGCATTTTTTTTGTTATATTAGCTGCATATCTAATCAACCAGAAGGAAGTTTTCACATGACAACATCTCAAAGACAAGGATTGGTATTGATTGCAGTAATGGTTGGTTTAATGACTCTACCAATGATTTCTTAATCAAATACTAAAACAAAAAAGGACGCTGATAGCGTCCTTTTTTGTTTTATTTCAATAGATTATATTTCTTTTATTCTAGATTTAAATGATGAGCTACCACATCCCAGTGAATCGAGTAAAATAAAATTGCACCGAGTGTCATTGTTAGCATTAATACAATAGCCACACCCCAAATAAAGCGACCACTTCTTGGTGTCAATTCCTTTTCACACTCAATACACGCCTGAATAAAAGCTGCTGTTGATTCCGGCTCAACGTCATCATCATCTAATAATTGTTGGCGACTTTGAGCAATTAAATGAATTTTTTGAGCAACATCATGAGGTAAGCGTGTCACGCAACTTTCAGTCAGCTCAATTAACCCCTGACCTTTCGCATGATACTGCTCTCTCAATAAACCCTCTAAACGACGAGTATGTAAAACTACTTTTTCAATATCGGACACTCTACACACCTCTTACTCACAAATCATATATAAGAATAAACCAACATCAGCCCTATAAAACTAGTCATATTTCGACAAAAGCGAGACTGGATCACGATTTACTCTATTAGGTTAGTTAACTTTTAGCGTAACTTGGGTAATATCTACTGTAAAATTAATTATTTAGGATATATCACTATGCCAATAACTTTATTAATTAGCCTTATTTTACTCATCGGGCTTGCTGCATGGATGTACCGCCAATTCCATAAAAAGCACAATTTAGGGCTAGATGCTCCAGAGCAAAAAGTCAAAGTAGTGGTCATCGATAAACAAGCCATCGACATACCTGAAGCTCAGCCAGGACAAGAAGATCAAGAACATTGGATTTATGTACAAAAACTCCCAGTTGGCCCTAAGCGAGAATTCAAAGTGGGTATCCACTACTACAGTGCATTAAATCCTGGTGACAAAGGGACGCTCACTTATCAAGGTGATAAATTCCTTCATTTTGCTTTATTAAGAGAATAATTCCATTAAGCCATTCATATTAAGACTTGCTTGCCACAGGTAATAACCAACAAGTCTTATTAGAGCGAGTCATTAACCAACTTAATCCCAACGCTCCTGCACCACTCAACGCGACCCAAACAGGAATTACCCAAATTGGGTGGCCTTGATACCAACCATAAGTTTTCATCGGCCATAGAAATAGTGGATGCAGAATATACACCCCTAAACTGTGATCGCTAATAAAACCAATTATTCGCTTTGCCTTACCTGCAATAGATTCACCAAAATAACGACCTACCATAAATATCATTGTAGCTGCTAATACAGTGTTCAACGTTTTATAAGAAAGCCAACGCCCTACCGTGTACTCACCAACCTCAACACTATCCGTTATCACCGAAAATCCAGTCACTAATAGCGCTGCAACGCCTAATACCGTCAGACCAATCACGAGCGACTTATCTAGCGGAAGCTTTTGATAACAGACATAACCCAATAACAGATAACCACTATATAAATAATATTGATTACTCCATGGGCCATCAAAACTCAGTAAATAAAAGTTAGTGGTTAATAACCACAACATCACCAAAATAAACAACCCGGTGTTATCAACTTTTTTCACCAAAATTTGCAAGAAAGGGGCAACGAAATATAAAGGAAGGAAGTAATAGAAAAACCCAAGATGGTAGTAAGTTGCATGGTGAAAGCTATCCGCTAAGACCGAAGAAGCAAGCTCACCATCAAATCCATTGATTCCCCACCCAGAAAGGTAAGCATAAAAAAGCGACCAAATTAAAAAGGGAATCAATACCTTGCCAAATCGACGTTGCAGATAATATTTAGCATCAAATGGGCGAGAATCACTTAATAACAAAGCACCAGAGATCATGATAAATACCGGCACTGCCCATCGAGAAACACTATTAAGACTTACAGCCGTTACCCATTGATTAAAAGGAATGGTTCCCAGCTCATAGCGATAAGGAGCAAGAACATGAATGGCAATAACAAAAATAGCCGCTACGCATCTCAGTAGATCAAAGAAGAAAACCCTTGGCTGAGTAGGTTGGGTTGGTTGGCTAGCTTGTGGCATCAAAGTATCACTCCATTATTACTTTATTTATCCACCATAAAACAACCATAACAACATAGCTATAAGCTTACACAACTTAACCTATCGTTACCGTCATCAACACTTCATATTTAAAACCATAAAATGAGCCATTAAAATAGCCAAGAAATTGCTACGGAAGATAGACAAAAAGTGGCATAGTTGAACCAATATAACTGAGTAATGATTAAACCAAATATGATTGAGCACAACAAAGACTGGCAACGTGAACAAAAGTTGATCGAGTTTTCGCAACAGACCTTAACTCCATTTTGGCAATCGCGAAATGACGGATTCATTGAAGGCCAACAGGGCAAGCAATTGTACTGGGTGTCTTTCACTCGTCCAGAGAACACCAAAGTCATTTTATTAGTCAATGGCCGGATTGAGAGTGTTTATAAGTATCAAGAGGTGTTTTGGGATCTGGTTGAACAAGGTTATGACGTTTACTCTTATGACCATCGTGGCCAAGGTATGTCCGAACGCTGCTGCGCCGATAAACAAATCGGTCATGTTGAGCATTTTGATTACTACATCAAAGATATGCATCATGTGGTTGAAGCATTTAATTTAAGCCGCTATCAAAAACGCTTTATTTTGGCTCACTCTATGGGAGGGGCGATTTCAACGCGTTATCTACAAACTCATCCAAGTCATCATTTTGATGCGATTGCGTTCAGTGCACCTATGATCGGCATTCAAATGCAATGGTATCTACGCCCGATTTCTGGCCCACTGACCAAATGGATGTCATCTCGTAGCCCAGATCCGGTTTATGCTCCGGGACAAAAACCTTATTATAACAAGCCATTTGAAACCAATGATCTCACTCACAGTGCATTACGTTACCAATGGTTCCGCGGTTTATATGAGCAACAACCCGAAATTCAACTTGGTGGCGTCAGTACTCACTGGGCTCATCAATCATTAATCGCCGCCAAGCTTTGTGGAAAAGAAGCACATAAATTGAACTTGCCTGTACTCTTAATGCAAGCCAGTCAAGATACCATTGTCGATAATGCCGCTCAAAGACGCTTCATCAACAAGATCAACAAAACCAAGCCGGGGTTAGCACAGTTGGCAATAATACAAGGCGCTCGCCACGAACTGTTTTTTGAAACAGATCAATTGCGCAGCCAAGCACTAGCTCAATGTTTAAAATTTTTTGCCCAGCAATCTTAATTCCTAGGGCCTGTTGTTCTTTTGTGGTTAAATTTCGTTCGAGATAAAAGCGTTTTAGCTTTCTCTTTATATAAATAAAAGAGGAAATGAACTATGCCAGCTTTACCCTCTTTTTTCCTATTAAATTAACGTAAACTATTCCTGTTTTTAAATGATTATATAGAGGCAATATGTCAAACAACACGCTTTCTCAACCAGCTCTACAAGATGTGCATATTGTTGCATCTGATTTAGATGGCACGCTATTGTTGCCTGATCACACCTTAGGTACATTCACCAAGCAAACACTGAAGAAGCTACATCAAAAAGGCATGACCTTTATTTTTGCCACCGGCCGCCACCATATTGATGTAGAAAGCTTTCGCACTAGTGCCGGTATTCCAGCTTATATGATCACGTCTAATGGTGCTCGTGTTCACTCACCAGATAACGAATTACTGTATAGCAAAAATCTGCCTGAAGATGTAATTCAACCGATTGTCGATATCATCAAACAAGATCCAACCCATCGCATTCATATCTACCGTAGTAATGATTGGTTGACTGATAAAGAAGATCTTAAACTCAGCAAGCATCACCAAGAGTCTGGCTTTAATTATTCGTTATTCGATACTGATAATGCACCAACCGAAGACATTGCTAAGTTATTCTTTACTCATACCGACCATGATCATTTAGCGGCTTATGAACAACAGCTAAAAGAACAATTTGGTGATCGTATCAGCATTGCTTTCTCAACGCCTTGGTGTTTAGAAATGATGGCACCTAATGTATCAAAAGGGGATGCTCTATTAGCCGTGGCGAACAAACTAGGTAAAGAACTTAAAAACTGCATCTCGTTTGGAGACGGCATGAATGATGTGGAAATGCTGGCAGCGGCGCACAAAGGCTTGATCATGGGCACAGCTCACGACAAAGTCATGAAAGCGCTACCAGATAATGACATTATTGGTAGCAGCCTCGACGAAGCCGTGGCGCACTACCTAGAAGATCACTTGTTATAAGACGAAGTCCAACAAGTTATTGAATCAAAAATGGCAGCTTAAATTAGCGGCCATTTTTTTATCTTTACAAGCAGCCTATATACCCAAAGTAATTGGAGTTGCAGTGAGGCGATAAGCGAATGGGGCCCCATGAGTTTAGCTTGCCTAAATGATTGGGGTGAATGAGCGCCATCAACAAAGCTGCAGCTTCAAGTACGAAGGGTATATTCTTTATCTAAAATTGCCAGCCATTCAAATTCAGTTACAGGCATGATCGACAAACGATTTCCTCTTTTCACCAAAGGCATATTTTCCAACTCAGGCATGGCTTTCATTTCCGCCAAACTAATAATGCGACTGGTTTTACGAACAAATTCAATATCTACCATCACCCATCGTGGGTTGCTCGAATCAGATTTAATATCAAAATATGGACTTTCTGGATCAAATTGAAAATGATCTGGGTATGCGCCCTTCACCACTTTGGCGATACCAGCAACCCCAATATTTTTACAAGAAGAATGGTAGATCAAAACCTCATCACCCACTTTCACTTCATCACGTAACATATTACGGGCTTGATAATTGCGGACTCCCTCCCAACACGCGACATTTTGCACCCGCAAGGTATCAATCGAAAATGTGTCGGGTTCTGTTTTAAATAACCAATATGCCATAATGAACCTTCTGTTTTGCGGTCAGTCTACTAAGTAACCTTAACGTTACTTGATACGAAAAATTAAGGAATAAAAATAACATGAAGGCTTATACAATCCCATTGAGTTTTTCTGCACTATTGTTACTAAGTGCATGTTCTAGCCAACCAGATGAACCGCAACTACTGGCACAAAGTGAGCCAATTGAAATGGCAAGCAGCGAGGCTCAATCTTCTGCACACAACGACATATCAGAGCAAGATTTCATTTCAGCTAGCCAACAACAAGCCAAAGACAACGTTGCCGAGCAATTCGTGGGGACTTATCAAAGCCAACCAAGTGCCGGATTAACCACCACATTAGTACTCAATGACGATCATACCGCCGCGACCCATTATGACTATCAAAATGGTGATAAAAGCCTAATCGAAACCGGCTATTGGCAGCAGCAAGATCAGCAATTGCACGTTTTAATGACTCAACATGCAGAGACTAAAATGAAGGCGCTTCGAGTGTTTACTGTTGACGGTTTTCAACTTAAAGCACAGAAAGAAATCATTAATGGTGGTGAATATAACCTAGGTACTGATGGGTTAACGCTACAAAAAATGAAAGTCGAAACCACTATGGTCAAAGCAGGACAAAAAAGCACTCAAGGTCCAGTAGATGCACTGGCGGTCGCAAGCATTAAAGGCAGCAATCAATACGATGCAAAAGTCGACACTACTTTACGTAAGTACTTTAAAGACCACCGTACCGATCCAGAAAACAACCGTTATCGCTGGCTCACTTACGATATTAACAACGATCAGCAGCCTGAATTATTTATCTTAACCGACTGGTGTGGTTCGGGTGGCTGTACCATTTTAATGTTTGAAAATCATAATAATGAGTGGCGTTTTAATAGCCGTATTACTCAAGTACGTACCCCAATTCAAGTCAGCAATTATCATCACTTTGGTTGGCGTGATTTAATCATTCCCGTGAGTGGTGGCGGTATCAAAGCGGCAAATCACACCATGGAATACACTGGCGTCAGCTACCCACTTAATGCTTCTACTGCGCCAGCAAGCGATAGAAAAGGCAACGTTACGCTATTTTCAGATAACATCAGTGCAGCGCAGCAAGGGATAAAAATGTAAACTGCTCGGATATTTATCTACTCTGCAGAGCCAACATGTCTTCATTACCCTCAACTCAGACCGGAGCTTGCCCTAGTTGCGGTCTACGTTATCAATGTATTTGCGACCATTGCCCAAAACTTGATAGCACGACACAGATAGCCCTACTAACTCATCCAAATGAAGCCAAACGTGCGACCAACACAGGTAAACTTCTCACTCACAGCTTGCCGCATTGCCAAGTACATATTTGGGATCGAATAACCCCACCAGCGAACCTAATAAAACAAATTAGCGAGCAACCAAGTTATTTATTATTTCCAAGTGAAAATGCGATTGAAGTGAGTGAATTTCAGGCTTCAATAAACACTAGTGCCAATAAAAGTGCACCATTATTTATTATCTTGGATGGCACCTGGCAAGAAGCCAAGAAAATGCTCAATAAAAGCCCGTGGCTACAAACCTTACCGAAAGTAGTATTGTTGAGTGAACAAACATCAAACTACCGCTTGCGCCGCAATCAAGAAAAAGGGAATTTATGTACTTGTGAGGTGGGAATAAACCTGTTGCAGCAACTGAATCCACAACAGAATTTTTCATCCCTACAACAGTATTTTGAATTGTTTTTAAAGGTGTATGAGGCGGATAGGCAACATAGTGTTTACGGTTAGCGTGTCTCGAGTCCCGTGCCTCAAACGCAGCTTAACTTTTCAGCTAAAGAAGTCTACACATAGAGTGATTTTCAAATTATGTAATCTACTCGCTACCTTTGTCGAACCACGAGAAGCGTAGCGTCCTAGCTACGAGATTCGATAAAAGCCAACAAATCCTCAAGTGCGGTGATCTCCACATCTGGTAGCACTTTTCCATACTCTTCATGCTTGAGTGATTTTTGATAATCATTAATCCAACAAGCTGTCATACCGGCATATTTCGCCCCTGCAACATCGGAAGTCAGGTTATCGCCCACATGCAACACATTTTCAGCTGGTAAGCCAAGATGTACTAATGCGGTTTCGAACATTTGACCATGCGGTTTCGCCCAACCATCAGGGCCGGCGTTAAGCACAAGGTCAAAATAATCACCTAGGCCAATTTTACTGGGATTAACGTTACCGTTGGTTATCGCGATCAATGGCATTTTCTGTTTAAGCTGAGTCATCACCAGATGAGTCATTTGTGGCACTTCAATTTGATGACGCCAAATGACCACTTGATCCATTGCCAATTTAGCCACTTGAGAAGCTTTTGGATCATCGTAACCCAAATGCATTAATCCCTGACGAATTTGCTGAAAACGCCATTCAGAAACATCACTTTGTAGAAATGGGGTTTGCTCGGCTAATTTGAATTTCAACAAACGCCACTCTTGATGGCTCATGTTTTGGCTGACCGGGTGATGTTGATGCATCCAGTCAGCCGTTTTTTGTTCAAGGTCGACAATCACAGGATGGTTATCATAGAGGGTATCGTCTAAATCAAACGTCATGGCTTTAATAGTGGGAATGTTGCGATAAAAGCGTAATGACATAGGTAGCTCCTCGTTTGATTTAGTGTGGGTAAAGGGTTAATCGTCCGATTCAGAGTTGGATGGCGCGCGGTTCTTTTTCGCTCTAGGGTGCGCGTTATCATAAACCTTAGCTAAATGCTGGAAATCTAAGCTGGTATAAATTTGGGTGGTCGAAATATTTTCGTGCCCAAGCAGCTCTTGTACCGCACGTAAATTCTGGCTCGATTCCAACATGTGGGTGGCAAATGAGTGACGCAATTTATGCGGGCTAATATGGCTAGACACTCCTTGCTTAATCCCCCATTCTTCCATACGTTTTTGCACATTACGATGTGAAATACGAGTACCGCGTTTTGAGACAAACAACGCCTGTTCTTCTTCATTCGCCAGGCTAGAACGCACGGTAAGCCAACGATCTAACCATTGTTTCGCTTGGCCAGAAAAAGGCGCTTTACGTTCTTTATTACCTTTACCAATAACGCGAATCTCACCGACACTTAATTGCACATGTTGGATATCAATACTAACGAGTTCGGCTAAACGCAAGCCAGCTCCATACATCAATTCCATCATGGCACGATCGCGAATAGATAATGGGTCATCATCATTCACTTCGAGTAATTGACCTACTTCATCAATATCTAAGTTCTTTGGTAGAGGGCGCTTTTTCTTTGGCGCAGAGACCCCTTTAGCTGGGTTAGCGGTTAACTCATCAATCGAAATAAGATAATCAAAGAAACTGCGTAAAGATGATAAGCGTGTGCCAATGCTGCTAGCTTTCAAGCCTTCACGCATTCCTTTAGTGGTCAATTGTCTAACCCAAGCGGCATCGACTTGTTGCCACTCGGTGATACCAAGCTCAACCAGTTGCTGAGTCATAATAGTCAACTGACGCTGATAGTTGGCTTGTGTATGGGCACTTAAGCCTCTTTCATGATGTAAGTAATCATAAAAGCGTTGTAATGATACGGCCAAACCAGTAGGAAAATTAGGATTCATTGGCGCAGCTTAAGGTTTCTGGCTGGTTCGATTCCATTTGTTCATCAAGCAATTGAACCATAAAGGTGACTAATTCCGTCAAATGGCGTAAAAACAAGGTGTCCATTTCTGGCTGAAAATGACCGCCTTCTTGACTTGAAAATGCCAATAAGCCCAATTTTTTACTATGCGCTGCCAAAGGCAAAACCACGTAAGAGCCAAGCTCCGACATCTCATTATTCGCGAAACGATCACCACCAAATAACGCATAACGGTCTTGGCGATTTAAGCGTCCTAAATAAGCATCTTTACCATTTAAGTGATTGGTGGAAAACCTGTGGTAGGTGTCGTGCGATAAATTCCAATTTGAATTAACGTGATCAAGCAATAAAAGGTGTGATTTTAAACCGATCTTGCGGCTATATTGCATGATTTCTTGATCAAGAGCTTCAATTGATTGACAAGCGAGTAACGACTTTTGCAGATCCATTAATTGATGGAAAGTACGATCATTTTTAGCCGCTAAAGACATCATTTGCGTAATGTCTTCTTCAAGCTCTTCGATACGCTGACGCTGACGGCGCATTTGCACTTCAACCAAAGAAACTGCGCCTTGTTGCTGATGAGAAATGGCTAAGCGGTCTACCAGCTCAGGACGATGTAAAAAGAAATCAGGATTATCTTTTAAATATTCTGCTACCGTTTCGGCAGTCAAATGATCCGCTTGCATCACTCACTCTATATTTGAAATCTATAGTTAATTATAAATATATGACTACAGCCAAAGTAATTGAGATTGCAGTGAGGCGACAAGTGAATGAGCCCCCATGAGCATAGCTCGCCTATTCGATTGGGGCGAATGAACGCCGTCAACAAAACTGCAGTTTCAAGGACGAAGGATGTAATTAGAAACTAATTTGCCCATCATACACATGTGCCACAGGGCCAGTCATATATAACGATTTACCTTGGCCTTGCCAGAAAATTCGCAACTTACCGCCAGGCAACTGTACTGTCACTTCTTGATCAAGCACCCCTTGGTCAATACCAATTGCAACCGCGGCACACGCACCGCTACCGCAAGCCTGAGTTTCACCAGCACCACGTTCGTACACACGTAACTTAACGTTTTGACGGTCAATAATTTGCATAAAGCCCGCATTCACTCGCTCAGGAAAACGCTCATGAGACTCCATTAAAGGCCCGATATTATCAACATCAAAAGTATCAACATCTTCGACAATCGTCACCACATGTGGGTTGCCCATGCTGACTGCGCCACAAAATAATGTGTGTTCACCAGTACGTAAAATATAGGTCTTTTCTGCTTGTTTTGCTTTAAAAGGTATTTTGCTTGGCTCAAAAATAGGCTGACCCATATTAACGGTGACCGAATCTAGACTTTCTACTTTAAGCACCATTCGACCTTTTTTGGTGCTTACATTAATGCTGTATTTATTGGTAAGCCCTTTCATTCGCACAAAACGGGCAAAACAGCGCGCACCGTTACCGCATTGCTCAACTTCGCTACCATCAGCATTAAAGATGCGGTAATGAAAATCGGTTTCTGGATCATAGGGCGCTTCTACCACCAACAATTGATCAAAACCGACACCAGTATGGCGATCAGCCAAACGACGGATCAGATCAGGTGAAAAGAAGATGTTTTGAGTAATACAGTCGACCACCATAAAGTCATTACCCAAACCGTGCATTTTAGAAAAATGGAAATGCATATCGCCTCATTAATTCAAATAAAACGCCCTAACGAATCATTCGCTAGGGCGTAAGCGGTTATATTTATTCTGGTAGGATATTTTCCAATTCCCACAAGCGGCTCAACTCTTCTCGCTGACGAACAAGGTGAACAGCAGAACCATCTACCATCACTTCAGCCGCTCGAGTACGGGTATTGTAGTTAGAAGACATCACAAACCCGTAGGCCCCCGCAGAGCGTACTGCTAGCAAATCGCCTTCTTCTAATACCAACTCACGGTCTTTACCTAAGAAGTCACCCGTTTCACAAATTGGACCAACTAAATCATAAATAGCAGGCTGACCTTGACGAGGAGCGACTGGCACAATATCCATCCAAGCTTGATATAAAGCAGGGCGAATCAAATCATTCATCGCCGCATCAATCACTGCAAAGTTTTTATGCTCTGTCGGTTTCAGTAGTTCTACTTTGGTTAGTAATACACCTGCATTCGCCGCAATGGCACGTCCTGGCTCAAACACTAACTCTAAATGGCCGTGATTTTCTAAACGGGATAGCAAGGCTTTAGCATATTCAGACGGTTGTGGTGGTAATTCATCACGATAGACCACCCCTAAACCACCACCAACATCAAGGTGACGAATATTAATACCTTGCTCAGTCAATTGGTCGATCAGCGCAAGCAAGCGATCTGTAGCATCGATAAACGGTGCAAGATCGGTTAATTGAGAACCAATATGGCAATCAATACCTTGTACGTCTAGGTTCTCTAAGCTACTTGCGAATTTATACACTTGCGGCGCACGATCAAAGGCGATACCAAATTTATTATCACGCAAGCCAGTCGAAATATAAGGGTGAGTATGTGCATCAACATCTGGATTAATACGCAAAGAAATTGGAGCAATCACACCAAGCTCACCAGCGACTTTATTTAAGCGCTCAAGTTCAGGTTCTGACTCAACATTAAAGCATTTAATACCTAGCTCTAACGCACGCTTCATTTCAGCGCTCGTTTTACCTACCCCAGAAAACACCACTTTTTTCGGATCGCCACCTGCGGCAATCACACGTTCAAGTTCACCACCAGACACGATATCAAATCCAGAACCTAAACGGGCCAGTACATTAAGCACACCAATATTCGAATTGGCTTTTACTGCATAACAAACCAAATGCGGGTGATCGGCCACCGAGGAATCAAATGCCTTCCAATGGCGTTCTAATGTGGCACGAGAATACACATAAAGGGGTGTGCCATGTTGTTGTGCCAATTGCGTAAGAGAGACGTCTTCAGCCCAAAGCTGACCATCATCCTGATAATTAAAAAAATCCAATGTTCTCTTCCTTATTCTGCGTCTTGAGCCTCTGCAGGCTGAGTCGATTCTGTCGCGGGTTCTGGTTGTTCAGTTTCTACAGGTTTAACGGTTACAGTTCCGCCATCAGAACCTGAAATAGAAACCTCACCAGTATTAACCGGGGCTGGCTCTTCATCCGGTAGGTAAAGTGGCCCGGTTTGACCACAACCGGATAAGCCAAGTACGGTTAACGCAAGTAAGCTAAAAGTTATTTTTTTCATCGTGATATCGTGATTAATGATTCAATGCCCCCTATAATCGCACCACACACAAGAAAAGCAATAGCCAAGCTATCTCAACCAATAGGATGAAACCAATGAACGATACGGAATTCCACCAATTAGTCGATATTCAAATGACAAAAATTGAAGAAGCGATTGATGATTCTGGCGCTGATATTGATTATGACGTGTCAGGAAATGTGATGACACTTGAGTTTGAAGACCGCAGCCAAATCATTATTAACCGCCAAGAGCCTATGCATGAAATCTGGCTAGCCTCAAAATCGGGTGGCTACCATTTCAAATATAATGATGGCGAGTGGATTTGCTCAAAAACTGGAGCTGAACTTTTCAGCTTAGTGAAAACCGAATGTGAGAAGCATGCCAACGAAACCATTGAATGGGAATAGTTTAAGGTCTATTAACCTTTCGTGATTGTTTTTACAACGAGTGGTTGGGTATTTGAACAAGGCAGAGGCTCCGTGGTGTAGCTAGCCTACACGAGGAGCCGATAACGCAGAAGAAAAGAAAACCGCTATTCGTGGATAGTCGAGTAGCGGCAATAAAATCATTTAAAATAGATTCAGATTAGAGACAGGAGTTAATCCATTCTATCAATAGGTGAACTCGCATCATTAACACTAGTAAATCAAACCTACTTTACTAAATCTCGATTGCCTTTTTTTTCTCCATCAGTATTATCTCGGTTCATTTTTCGTCACACATCACATTAAAGAGTTAAACGGTTATGTCATTCGATCCTAAAAATGCCAGTAAAACATTGGATGCCCTAGGCTTGCGCTGCCCAGAACCTGTGATGATGGTAAGAAAGACGATTCGTACTATGCAGGATGGCGAAATATTATTAATCACCGCCGATGATCCATCGACTACCCGCGATATTCCTAGTTTCTGCCGGTTTATGGATCACCAACTCTTACAAGCCAATACTGATGAGCTACCGTACCAATTTGTGATCAAAAAAGGCTTAAACTAAAAACGGCCTATCCTTAACCAAGGATAGACCGCTGTAATATGCTAGTTTAGGTTACTTATGCTCAAGCCGAGTTAACCGCACCGTCAACTCTGTTAGTTGTTTCTTCATTGGAATGATGTAGAGAATTCTGATCCAAGACTCAACCGCCAGCCCGGCTAAAATAATCGCACCCGCCACCATCGGCAGCCACATATCCGTGACCATCATACCGATTAGTGTTAATGCTAAACCAAAGGTAAATAAGTAACTTTGGCTCTTTGGGGTCATACCTGCGTAACGTGTCAACATCGCATCACCTCACTATTAATAGGGTTTATAAATAGTATAGTGACAAGCATGACAAATGGATGAATTAAAGATCACTAAACCAATAAAAACTTAAATGCGATTCCTATCAATACCAAACCACCTAACAGTTCCGCCTTACTTTCCAGCCAAGTACCACTTTTACGGCCAATAAACACCCCAAGAAAACTAAACAAGAAGGTGATAATACCAATCAAAGCGCAAGCTAAGAATGGATCGACATCGAGCAATGGTAAACTAAAACCTGCCGCCATCGCATCCACACTAGTAGCAATCGCCAAAGTTAACATCACTCGGTGAGTTACTTGGCAAAAATCTTCTTCGATACCCTCGACAAACGACTCATAAATCATCTTACCGCCAATAAACAATAACAATACAAAGGCAATATAAGGTGCATACCCCTCTATCCAGCCAAGTACACCGTGACCACCTAAGAATCCTATAAATGGCATTAATGCTTGCGCCACACCAAAATACACCCCAGCCTTTATCGCTAATACCGTTGGCTTGTTAGCTTGGCCAACTAATTTTGCCCCTAAACCTATCGAAACTGCAAACGCATCCATACTCAGCGCCAACGCTAATAGCAATACATCAAACATATTCTTCACTCACACTTTATTATTTGGCCATCTAGTGGCGATTTTGGGGCAAAGGATAGTATTTCGCTCATTTTCATTCAATGATTAAAGTGTTCAACTGCAAGTTCACATTGAGGCCACTAAGTGAACTCGCTATACTGATCAACTATTTTTCAATTAAAATCGCGCGAACTGAGTAGGCAAATAAAGTTATGCAAAAATACGACGTCAAAACCTTTCAAGGGATGATCCTCGCGCTGCAGGATTATTGGGCCCAAGTAGGCTGTACCATTGTTCAACCTTTAGATATGGAAGTAGGCGCAGGCACCTCTCACCCGATGACCTGCCTTCGCGCGATTGGTCCAGAGCCAATTGCTACTGCTTATGTACAACCATCACGCCGTCCAACCGATGGTCGCTACGGTGAGAACCCAAACCGTCTGCAACACTATTACCAATTCCAAGTGATCATCAAACCCTCTCCTGACAATATTCAAGAGTTGTACCTTGGCTCATTAGAAGTCCTTGGCATTGACCCTCTTATTCACGATATCCGTTTCGTAGAAGATAACTGGGAAAACCCAACACTAGGCGCATGGGGCTTAGGCTGGGAAGTGTGGTTAAACGGTATGGAAGTCACTCAATTTACTTACTTCCAACAAGTCGGTGGTCTTGAATGTAAGCCTGTGACTGGTGAAATCACCTACGGTATCGAACGTCTTGCAATGTACATCCAGGGCGTAGATTCAGTTTACGATTTAGTATGGACTGATGGCCCATTAGGTAAAGTCACCTACGGCGATATCTTCCACCAAAATGAAGTTGAGCAATCAACTTACAACTTCGAACACGCTGATGTGGATTTCCTATTTAGCTTCTTTGACCAATGTGAAAAAGAATGCCTGCACTTACTTGAGCTTGAAAAACCTCTACCGCTTCCGGCTTACGAGCGCATTCTTAAAGCTGGTCATGCATTTAACTTACTTGATGCACGTAAAGCCATTTCAGTGACTGAACGTCAACGCTACATCTTACGCATTCGTAATTTAACCAAATCGGTAGCAGAAGCTTACTACGCTTCTCGTGAGGCTTTAGGATTCCCAATGTGTAAAAGCAATGATGTAAAAAGCAGTCAAGGCGAGGAGAAGTAATCATGGCTAAGAATTTCCTAATCGAGCTAGGTACTGAAGAACTACCACCAACGCAACTTCGCACTTTAGCTGAAGCATTTTCGAGCAACTTTGAAGCTGAACTAAAAGCGGCAGATCTAGAGCACCAAGGTGTGAAGTGGTACGCGGCACCTCGTCGTTTGGCATTAAAAGTCAGTGAACTTGCTGAAAGCCAACAAGACAAGATCGTTGAAAAACGTGGGCCGGCGATCGCTCAAGCCTTTGATGCAGATGGTAATCCCACTAAAGCGGCTCAAGGTTGGGCACGCGGTAATGGCATTACGGTTAAACAAGCAGACCGTTTAAAAACTGACAAAGGTGAATGGCTACTTTACAAGCAGGAAGTTAAAGGCCAAGCAGTTAAAGATCTCGTGGTCGACATGGCTGCGAAAGCACTGGCTAACTTACCGATTGCTAAGCCAATGCGTTGGGGTGATAAAGAAACACAATTTATCCGCCCAGTAAAAACCCTCACCATTTTATTTGGTGATGAACTTATCCAAGGTGAAATCTTAGGTGTGGCTTCTGATCGCATCATTCGCGGTCACCGCTTTATGGGTGAGCGTGAATTTACTATCGATAACGCAGACCAATACCCAACATTGCTGGCTGAAAAAGGCAAAGTCATGGCGGATTACGAAGAGCGTAAAGCCATCATTTTACGTGACTCTCAAAAAGCAGCAGCTGCGGTTGGCGGAACCGCTGACTTAGAAGATGACTTAGTTGAAGAAGTCACCTCTCTAGTTGAGTGGCCAGTAGTACTGACGGCTAAGTTTGAAGAAGAGTTCTTGAAAGTGCCTTCCGAAGCTTTGGTTTACACCATGAAAGGCGACCAGAAGTACTTCCCAGTCTACGATGACAATAAAAAGCTATTACCTAACTTTATCTTTGTTTCTAACATTGAATCAAAAGACCCTCGTCAAGTGATTGAAGGTAATGAAAAAGTCGTTCGCCCTCGTCTAGCAGATGCAGAATTCTTTTTTAATACTGACCGTAAGCGTACGTTAGAATCGCACCTTCCTGAATTGGAAACCGCGATCTTCCAAAAGCAATTAGGTACCATTAAAGACAAAACCGATCGTATCACTGAATTGGCTGGCTTTATTGCTGAACAAATTGGTGCAGATATTGAAAAATCAAAACGCGCAGGCCTATTAGCCAAATGTGATTTGATGACTTCTATGGTATTTGAATTTACCGACACCCAAGGTGTGATGGGCATGCACTATGCTCGCCACGACGGTGAAGATGAAGAAGTCGCTGTCGCGCTAAACGAACAATACATGCCTCGTTTTGCCGGTGATGACTTACCAAGCTCTGGTGTTGCCGCTTCTGTTGCGATGGCAGATAAACTCGATACCTTAGTGGGTATTTTCGGTATTGGCCAAGCACCAAAAGGTTCTGATCCATTTGCGCTACGTCGTGCTTCTCTAGGTATCCTACGCATTATCGTAGAAAAAGGTTACAACCTAGACCTAACGGTTCTGATCGCAAAAGCTAAAGAACTGCTAGGTGACAAACTGACTAACACCAATGTTGAATCTGACGTATTAGATTTCATGCTAGGCCGTTTCCGAGCTTGGTATCAAGATGAAGGCTTTAGTGTTGATATCATTCAAGCGGTACTGGCACGTCGTCCAACCAAACCTCTTGATTTCGACCAACGCGTTAAAGCCGTATCACACTTCCGTGGTCTAGATGCAGCTGAAGCTCTCGCGGCAGCCAACAAGCGTGTCGGTAACATCCTAGCGAAATTCGATGGCGAACTAAGTGCCGAGATCGACCTTACTCTACTACAAGAAGAGGCAGAGAAAGCGCTAGCAGAAAATGTTGAAGTAATGACTGAAGCATTAGAGCCTGCTTTTGCCAACGGTGACTACCAACAAGCACTAAGCAAGTTGGCAGATCTACGTGAACCTGTTGATGCCTTCTTCGATAACGTAATGGTAATGGCAGATGATGAAGCATTGAAGAAAAATCGCTTAACGATGCTGAACAACCTACGTAACTTGTTCTTGCAGATTGCGGACATCTCTTTATTACAAAAATAAGCTTTACTGAAAAAGTAAGCATTAGAATTAATCGGTAACAAAACATCGCTTTGTTAACTGATTAAAAGCATTAAGATTAAGCCCAAGCTATACTCAATTTAGCTTGGGCTTTTATTTTATAAGGACTTTAACCAGTGCCAATATTGCAGTTATTACATCGCTGGATAACCGCTAAATTTAACCGCTTAACGGGACAAAACTTACTGTTTGCCTTATTGGTTTATTTAACGATTTCATGGAGTCTGCTGTATCTTGCTAATGAGACAGCACTCACGACTCCCTTCGCCGATTTCATCTATTACATAATGGTAACCGGTTCTACCGTCGGTTATGGCGATATGTCACCGCAAACGGAAATGGGCAAATGGGTGACGGCACTGTTTATTATTCCAGGCGGTGTTGGTTTATTCGCAATGGTAGTCGGACGTTTAGCAGCTAACGCTATTCAACTATGGAAAGCACGATTAATGGGGCACAGAAAAGTGAATGTAGAAAATCATATTTTAATTTTAGGTTGGAGCGAACAACGTACACCACATTTAATCGAAATGTTGCTACATGAAATTAAAAGTAGCCATCAAGATATTGTTTTATGCTCAGCGCAACAAATTGAAAACCCCTTCCCAAGTAAAATTGAATTTGTCCATGTTAGTGCTTTCACTGATGAACACGACATGAAAAGAGCCGGAATCAGTAAAGCCAAAACCATTATTATCGACCTCGATAGTGATAACGATATCATGGCGGCAGGGCTTAACTGTGCCAATGAAAACCCAGAAGCCCATATCGTTACCTACTTCCGTGACGCACATTTAGGTACTCTACTTAAACAGCACTGCAAAAATGTCGAATGTATTCCGTCGATAGCCTCAGAAATGATCGCTAAATCGGCTGTCGATCCAGGATCCAGTCAACTGCATTATGAGTTGGTCAATAATTCCCTTGGCATGACCCAATATATGGTCAAATACCAAGGGCAACCCACCAGCTTTAATACCGTTTTCTCTCGCTTTAAACAGCAATATGATGCAATTTTAATTGCCGTAAACCATGGTGATGGCTTAACCCTGAATCCGCCACTCGAACACACCATCAAACAAGATGATGTACTGGTGTATATTGCCGATGAGCGCATTACTGGGATAGATTGGAAAACCTTTATTTAATTCCTTAGATCACCTATCCACTAAAGCCATGAATGATTTTTATGGCTTTTTTGTTGCACGTGTTTATCGCTCCCTCTTTCTATCAACTACACAATCAGGTATGTTTCAGCATTCAATCGCTAACCGTAACGTTGGATGTAAAGGATATGCAGTTTTCTCAGTTTGGTGACAAGTTTAATCGCTACTCAGGCATTACCCAGTTAATGGATGATCTAAATGATGGGCTCCGCACTCCCGGTGCCATCATGCTCGGAGGAGGTAACCCTGCCGCCATTCCAGAAATGCTCGACTACTTTAAACAAGCCAGTACTGACATGCTCAATAATGGTGAACTGATTGCCGCCATGACCAACTACGATGGCCCACAAGGCAAAAACGTGTTTATTCAAGCTTTAAGCGATTTGTTAAAGCAAACCTATGGTTGGGATATCAGCCCAAAAAACATCAGCCTAACGAACGGTAGTCAAAGCGCCTTCTTCTCACTGTTTAACCTCTTTGCTGGCAAACAAACCAATGGTAGCCATAAGAAAATCCTACTGCCTTTAGCGCCAGAATATATTGGTTACAGTGATGCCGGAATTGATGAAGATATCTTTGTCTCTTATCACCCTGAAATCGAATTGCTCGATAATAGTATGTTTAAATATCATGTCGATTTTGAACAGATCCAGATAGATGAATCTGTTGCAGCGATTTGTGCTTCTCGTCCAACCAACCCAACCGGCAATGTACTCACAGATGAGGAAGTTCGTAAACTGGATAAACTGGCACGCGATAACAATATTCCACTGATCATAGATAATGCTTATGGCACCCCTTTCCCGAATATTATTTTTGAAGACGTCACGCCCTTTTGGAATGACAACACTATCTTGTGCATGAGTCTATCTAAACTGGGCTTACCAGGCGTGCGTTGCGGCATTGTGATTGCCAATGAAGAAATGACTCAAGCGATGACCAATATCAATGGCATCATCAATCTTGCGCCATGCAGTATTGGCCCTGCATTGGCGACGCATATGATCAAAAATAACGATCTACTACCGCTGAGTGAAAAAGTCATCAAACCGCATTATCAAGCCAAAGCGCAGCATGCGGTAGAATTACTGCAAGCGGCGATCCCCGATCCTCGCTTTAAAATTCACAAACCGGAAGGCGCGATCTTTTTATGGCTATGGTTTGATGAACTACCGATTACCACCATGGAGCTGTATCAACGCTTAAAATCTCGTGGGGTGTTAATTGTACCTGGAGAATACTTCTTCTTTGGCCAAGACGATGATTGGGATCATGCCCACCAATGCTTGCGGATGAACTACGTACAAAAAGAGCAAGATATGCAGCGTGGTATTGAGATAATTGCTGAAGAAGTGAATAAGGCCTATCAACAAAGTTAATAGGAAAACTCATCTCACCTTCTAAATATAAATGAAACAAAAAGGGTGCCACTTGGCACCCTTCTCTTCCTTTATGTTTTCGCTGCTAGATTATTTGTTTTCTAACAACTCTTTACCGTTAATGGCAATTTTACGTGGTTGCATCGCTTCTGGAATTTCACGTTCCAAGTCGATGTGCAATAGGCCATTTTCCATACCGGCGCTAAGCACTTTAACGTAGTCAGCAAGTTGGAATTTACGCTCAAAATCACGTTCAGCAATACCTTGATAAACGTAGTTTTTACCTTCTTCAGGTTGACGTTCACCACGCACAATTAGCATATTTTCGTGCTGAGTAATATCGAGATTTTCTTCAGCAAAACCTGCGACCGCCATGGTGATGCGGAAATGGTTTTCGTCTTGTTTCTCAATATTGTATGGAGGGTAACCGCCTGATGAATTTTTGGCGTTGTTTGATTCCATTAGGTTTAATAAACGATCAAAACCAATGGCGTTACGGTATAAAGGTGAGAAGTCTACATTACGCATAATACTATCCTCTTATTTAAGCAATAGTCTCTATTTAATCAATAGTGTGCAAGGTTTCAGCCCGAGCCGAAGCTTGCGATTGAGTTAAGTGCCTATCTATAACCCCGCAGGCGAAATAGATTCAGCGTTGCAAAGGACCCACTCTTTATCTTTATCGCGAACTATCTTTACGCGTAGTCTTTATAATAAAAACTTCAGACTTAGAGCTTATCGGCATCCCTTTCACGATCATATATAAGGCCGAAAAAATAGCTTTCAAGAGGACAATTAAAAATTTTTTAATCTATTTTCTATCCCTAAAAACAAAAAACCCTTTGCGTAAACAAAGGGCTTTTAAAGATTTCAGTTAGCGTTTCAGACTACACGTCTAAATCTAAACATCTAGGTTCGCTACTTTCAATGCGTTGTCTTCAATGAACTTACGACGAGGTTCTACCTGGTCACCCATTAATGTAGTGAACAACTCATCTGATGCAACCGCATCATCGATCGTTACTTGCATCATGCGACGTGTTTCTGGGTCCATAGTGGTTTCCCAAAGTTGATCTGGGTTCATCTCACCTAGACCTTTGTAACGCTGTAGGGATAAGCCACGACGTGATTCTTTAATTAGCCATTCAAGTGCAGCAGAGAAAGTCGATACTTCTTGAGTACGCTCACCACGCTTCACATAAGCACCTTCTTCAACTAAACCATCTAATGCTTCAGAAAGATCGGCTAAACGACCATATTCTTTAGAGTTTAATAAATCTAAAGATACTACATATTCATGCATCACACCGTGAGTACGAACTACAAGTTTAGGAATACTGATACCTAGCTCTTGGTGTTTTTCAACTTCAAGAGAGTATTGGCTCGCACCGACTTCTTTAGCATTCAATTGCTCAACTAATTTTTGACCCCAAGCTTGAACTTGCTCAGAATCTTGACACATATCAGCAGTTAAGCGAGGAATATAAGTTAACTCATTAATCATCGCATATGGGTAACGACGACTCATGCGTTTAATTAACTTAATGCCTTCATTGTATTGAAGAACCAATTTCTCAAGCGCTTCACC
Organism: Vibrio algivorus; assembly: GCF_002218005.2. Lineage (GTDB taxonomy): Bacteria > Pseudomonadota > Gammaproteobacteria > Enterobacterales > Vibrionaceae > Vibrio > Vibrio algivorus. The sequence continues at coordinate 15,160 of NZ_AP018678.1, read as the reverse complement.
TGTCATTGCGGGTGCTTGAGGGTTCACGTATAACGCTGCGCCATCAAGTGCAAGGCCGGCTTGGTAAAGCTCCATCGCTTCTTCATCTTTAATGTATTGCTCTTGCTTACCTTTCTTCACTTTATAAAGTGGTGGCTGAGCAATGTAGATGTAACCACGTTCGATAAGCTCTGGCATTTGACGGTAGAAGAAAGTCAAAAGCAAAGTACGGATGTGAGAACCATCGACATCGGCATCGGTCATGATGATGATGTTGTGGTAACGCAGTTTATCTGGGTTGTATTCGTCACGCCCAATACCACAACCTAGTGCAGTAATTAGCGTTGCCACTTCTTGTGAAGACAGCATTTTATCAAAACGTGCTTTTTCAACGTTTAGGATTTTACCTTTCAATGGCAAAATCGCTTGGTTTTTACGGTTACGCCCCTGCTTGGCTGAACCGCCAGCAGAGTCCCCTTCCACTATGTATAGTTCAGAAAGAGCAGGATCTTTTTCTTGGCAATCGGCTAGTTTACCCGGTAAGCCAGCTAAATCTAACGCGCCTTTACGACGAGTCATATCACGAGCTTTACGCGCCGCTTCACGAGCACGAGCGGCATCAATGATTTTGCCACAAACGATTTTCGCTTCGTTCGGGTTTTCAATTAAGAATTCCGATAGTTTTTCGCTCATCGCAGACTCAACAGCCGATTTCACTTCAGAAGAAACCAGTTTATCTTTGGTTTGGCTTGAGAATTTTGGATCTGGCACTTTTACCGAAACGACAGCGGTAAGGCCTTCACGAGCATCATCACCCGAGGTCGCCGCTTGCGCTTTCTTCGAGTAACCTTCTTTATCCATAAAGTTATTCAAAGTACGCGTTAATGCACCACGGAAACCGGCTAAGTGAGTACCACCATCACGCTGAGGGATATTGTTAGTAAAACAGTATACGCCTTCTTGGAAAGTGTCATTCCATTGCATTGCCACTTCAACGGTAATGCCATCTTCTTCGCGAGAGTGGTCAAAGTAGAAAATCTTTTGGTGAATCGGGGTTTTGTTGCGGTTTAGATGCTCAACGAAAGCACGGATGCCACCTTCAAACATGAAGTGATCACTTTTATCTTCTTCACGCTCGTCAGTTAATTTGATCGAAACACCTGAGTTTAGGAATGATAATTCACGTAAACGCTTAGCAAGAATGTCGTAATGGAATTCGATATTGGTAAAGGTTTCTTCACTTGGCCAAAAACGAATACGCGTACCGGTTTCTTCGGTTTTACCGATCACAGCAAGTGGCGCTTCTGGCACACCATGCTTATAAACTTGTTGGAAGATTTCACCTTGACGCTTGATGGTTAACTCAACTTTTTCAGACAAGGCGTTAACAACTGAAACACCTACGCCGTGTAAACCACCGGAAACTTTATAAGAGTTATCATCAAACTTACCACCAGCATGCAGTACCGTCATGATAACTTCAGCGGCTGAAACACCTTCTTCTTCGTGCATTTCCGTTGGAATACCACGACCGTCATCGCTCACCGATACAGAGTTATCTTCATGAATGGTGATTATGATGTCTGAACAATGGCCAGCTAATGCTTCATCAATTGAGTTATCGACGACCTCAAACACCATGTGGTGAAGGCCAGTACCATCATCAGTATCACCGATATACATCCCTGGACGTTTACGTACAGCATCTAGCCCTTTAAGTACTTTAATACTTGATGAATCATAGCTATTTGCAGAATCATTGTTATTCGACATGAATTGTTCTCGCCTTAATTATCCTTGCTCTATTTTGCCATGTTCCACATGAAACATCCTGCTATTTTCACTTTGCATTTCAGCAATGTGACTTGCAGTAATAGAGCTTACAAAAACCTGTGCCTGCGTTTGCTTTAAATATTCTGCAAGACGCCCTCGACGTTGACCATCTAGCTCTGAGGCAAAATCATCAATTAAATAAATACACTGCTTACCTGTGGTGTCGGTTAGGTGTTGACCTTGCGCTAAACGCAAAGCACACACCATGAGCTTTAACTGCCCACGAGACAATACATCTTCCACCGGTGTCGCATTAATTTTTAGTTTTAGATCGGCTTTATTAGGTCCACTAAAGGTGTAACCGAGTTGCTGATCGCGCTCGAAATTCTTCTGTAAAATTTCAGCATAGGGCGTGTCTTTATCCCACCCTCTATAATACTGAATTTTCACTTCAAATTCAGGTAAAAATACACCACAAATGTGTTCTGCCACTTGTTTTAACTCTGTGACATAGTCAAAGCGCCACTGGCTAATGGTTTCAGCCAATTCGGCCAGTTCTTTATCCCAATAACTCAGCTCTTGATAACCTGTTGCGGTCTTCAATAATGCATTTCTTTGCTTAATTAAACGTTTTAAGCGTGCCCATTTTTCATAGAAGCTAGGTTGGGTATGGAATACTCCCCAATCAATGAAAGATCGACGGAACTTTGGTCCTTCCGTTAATAATTCAAAACCTTCGGTATGGATTAACTGTAGAGGCAAAATTTGCGCCAATTGAGCAATTTTCTGCCCACTTTGACCACCGATCTTAACTTCACTACTACCATCTCGTTGTTTATTGATACCAATCGGCAACTCAAAATCATCATCAGACAAAAAGCGCCCATGGACAAACAACTCGCTTTGTTCATTTTGAATCACTCGCCCAGTTAAGGTACTTTTGAATGAACGGCCATGCCCAAGCAAGTAAATCGCTTCTAATACGCTGGTTTTGCCGCTGCCATTCGGCCCGACAAGAAAATTAAAGCCTGATGATAACGAGATATCACAGGCTTCAATATTGCGAAATTGCTTTATAGATAAACGAGTTAATGGCATTTACAAGCGAATCGGCATAACAACATACATAGCAGATGTATCTTCGATATTCTCAACCAAAGCACTCGCGTTAGCATCACTCATCGACATACGCACGGTTTGGCATTTTAGAGTGTTCAAAATATCCAACACGTAGCTCACGTTAAAACCAATCTCTAATGGCTCACCTTGGTAGTTCACATCAAGGTTTTCTTCTGCTTCTTCTTGCTCTGGGTTATTAGCAGTAATTCGCATTTCAGAGCCAGATAAATTTACTCGTACGCCGCGGAATTTCTCATTTGATAAAATCGCCGCACGTGAGAACGATTGACGCAACGCTTCACAATCAGCTTCTAGTGTTTTATTGGTTGATTGCGGCATTACGCGGCGGTAATCCGGGAAACGACCATCAACTAACTTAGAAGTGAAGGTAAATTCGTTTACATTGGCGCGAATATTAGAGCTACCAATTTGCAAGGTCACTTGCTCGTCAGGACGATCTAATAGCTTAATTAACTCTAGTACACCTTTACGCGGCACGATCACTTGCTGCTGTGCATACTCACCAACCAACGCCGTTTCAGCAACTGCCATACGGTGACCATCAGTAGCCACTGAACGTAATGTGGTACCTTCAATTTCAAACAACATACCGTTTAAGTAATAGCGCACATCTTGGTTAGCCATTGAGAATTGAGTTTTTTCGACTAAATGACGTAGTTCGCCTTGAGTAACCGTCACTTCCGCCTCACTCGTCCAGTCTTCAATATTAGGAAAATCAGATGCCGGCAGTGTGGCTAATGAGAAACGACTACGGCCAGATTTTATCAATAAACGTTCATCATCTAACGTTACATCAATCTGAGAGCTATCAGGTAGACCACGGCAAATATCTAAAAATTTACGTGATGGAACGGTCGTGCTGCCCGGTTCAAAGTTGCCTTCTAACGCCAAGCGACAAACTAATTCCACTTCAAGGTCGGTCGCAGTAATCGACAATTCACCATTATCGACTTTAATTAATAAGTTACCCAAAATAGGCAAACTTGAGCGACCACCAAGAGCACCAGACACCTGCTGCAAAGGTTTAATCAATTGAGTACGTTCAATGGTAAATTTCATAATCTACTCTAAATAATCTAATTCTATTAAAAACACGGCCAAAACAGCGGTAAAGATAGCTTGGAATTAAGCGCCTAATATTAAGAAGACAGGGTGCGAATCAAGTTAGAGTAATCTTCTTTAATATCATGGCTTTCTTCTCGTAGTTCTTTGATTTTACGACAAGCGTGCAACACCGTGGTATGGTCGCGACCACCAAAAGCATCGCCAATTTCAGGCAAACTGTGGTTGGTTAATTCTTTCGATAAAGCCATCGCCAATTGACGAGGACGTGCAACCGAACGAGAGCGACGCTTAGATAATAAGTCAGCCACTTTAATTTTGTAATATTCAGCGACAGTTTTTTGAATATTGTCGATGGTCACCAGCTTTTCTTGTAACGCCAGTAAATCACGCAATGCTTCACGTACGAAATCAATGGTGATTGGACGACCGGTAAAATTGGCATTAGCAATCACGCGGTTTAACGCACCTTCCAACTCACGAACGTTTGAACGTAGACGCTTAGCAATAAAGAATGCCACTTCATCAGCAAGCGTAATTTGGTGATCTTCGGCTTTTTTCATCAAGATCGCGACACGGGTTTCCAGCTCTGGTGGTTCGATCGCAACGGTCAATCCCCAACCAAAACGAGATTTCAAACGATCTTCAACCCCGTTGATTTCTTTTGGATAACGGTCAGAAGTAAGAATGATTTGCTGATTACCTTCTAGCAATGCGTTAAAGGTATGAAAGAATTCTTCTTGCGAACGCTCTTTATTGGCAAAAAATTGAATATCATCGATCAGCAAAGCATCTAGACTACGATAGTAACGTTTAAATTCTTCAATCGCGTTATTTTGTAGCGCTTTTACCATATCTTGCACAAAACGCTCAGAGTGCATGTACACCACTCGAGCATCTGGCTTACTTTCAACAATGGCATTACCTACCGCATGCAATAAGTGAGTTTTACCTAAACCCGTGCCACCATATAAAAACAGTGGGTTATAAGAAACACCTGGATTATCGGAAACTTGTTTTGCTGCAGCTAGACCTAACTGGTTCGACTTACCCTCAACAAAGTTATGAAACTTATGCTTAGGGTTAACATTAGAACGATGATTAACATCGATAACCACTTCACGCTCACCAGTATCCCAAGATTTATCTAATGGGCGACTTTTTTGCAATTGCGCAGGAGCTGATGATTCTGCAGCCACATCGGCAGCGGTTCTTTTCGGTACTTCAACTGTACTTTGAACAGGTTTACTACCAACTTCAAAATGAAGATTTGGCGTATCTGAGCCACAAAACTCTTTCAATAAACGGTTAATACTATTGAGATACTTATCACGCACCCAATCCAATACAAAGCGATTAGGGGCAAATAAGGTGAGAGTATTGTCATTGAGTTCAGCTTGCAGCGGTCTTACCCACATGCTGAATTCAGTTGCGGGAAGCTCTTCTTGAAGCTGTTGCGAACACTGCAACCATAACGAAGACGACACATTAACCTCACACGAAATGAAATGATCTGAAAGGAGAGTAATTCTACAGCTATCACTATAAGATCACCAGCAATAGATCCTGAGATCAGTGAATAAGATCTAAGTTATTCACAGTTTTTTTAGATCTATCCCGATTTTGTGCGCCGTCAAGCAATTAAAGCATTTTAATAAACAATTTTTGCTCTCCGGGGATAAAGTTACCCACAAGACAAAAACTGATCAGCTATTGTTTAACAACACCAATTGTTATGATTAATAACATCTTGTTCTTAGATTTATTAATAAGTGAATAACTATAATGGAACTCAAATAATCTGGAGAACTCACTATGAGCCGAATTTTAAATAAAATTGTTACCGCTGCCGCACTATTTTTTGCTGTTTCCAACTTTGCTCAAGCAGCGAATCAAGAAGTGAAAGTAGGCATGTCAGGCACTTACTTTCCATTTACTTTTCAAAAACTTGATAAACTACAAGGCTTTGAAGTGGATTTATGGAATGAGATTGGTCAACGCAACCACTATGACGTGAAATTTGTTACTGCCAACTTCTCAGGTCTGTTTGGTCTACTCGAAACCGGCCGTATCGATACTATTTCAAATCAAGTAACGATTACCGATTCACGTAAAGCCAAATACTTATTCTCTGATCCTTATGTGGTTGATGGCGTGCAGATCACTGTGAAAAAAGGCAATGATTCGATCAATGGTGTAGAAGATCTTGCTGGCAAAACCGTAGCCGTTAACTTAGGTTCAAACTTCGAACAAGTGCTACGTAGTTATGATAAAGAAGGTAAAATCAATATCAAAACTTACGATGCTGGTATTGAACAAGATGTTGTATTAGGTCGTTCTGATGCATTCGTCATGGATCGTCTATCTGCTCTACAACTCATTAAAGCCACCAATCTCCCACTACAGTTAGCGGGTCAGCCTTTTGAAACCATCGAAAATGCTTGGCCATTTGTTGATAACGAAAAAGGCAAAAAGCTACAAGCTGAAGTAAACACTGCATTAGCAGCAATGCGTGAAGATGGTACTTTGGCCACTATTTCTGAAAAATGGTTTGGTGCCGATATTACTCATAAGTAATCTAACCTTTCTCATTAACCGATTGTCCCTTTAGCCGCTTGCCATTCTCCTGATACGTAAACGAGGAGTGATGGTAAGCGGTTTTGTATTTTAAGCCGCTGAATCAATCTACTACCCAAATATTGTGATTTGTATCAAAATGTAACCTTGATTAGCACTAATGACCGGCTTGAATGAACTCTGATTGTTTATGTCGGTCTTTATAGGCTCTAGATTTTATATGAAAGGAACATCTTGATATGGCGCTTCGTTTAACGTCCTCTCGCTTTCTTGGCAAGGTTTGGCAGTTATCTAAACCTTATTGGCAATCAGAAGAAAAATGGATCGCTCGTGGTTTGTTGCTAGCCATTGTTGTCCTCAACCTTGGTATGGTGTACATGTCAGTAATTCTTAACAAGTGGAATTCTGATTTTTACAACGCATTTCAAGAACTCGATAAAGAAGCCTTCACCCAGTTAATCTTAAAATTCTCGATCATTGCAGCAATTTTCATTGCCATTGCGGTGTATCGCATCTATCTCAATATGATGCTGCAACTACGTTGGCGTCGTTGGTTAACCAACGCCTATTTTACTGAATGGCTTAGTGATCGTTCGTACTTTCAATTAGAGCGTGGTAATCATCAAACCGATAACCCTGACCAACGTATCGCCGAAGATATCGACCAATTCACCGGAGATACCCTCAACTTATCCCTTGGATTACTCAACTCAGTCGTCACACTAGCATCTTTTATTACCATTTTATGGGGGTTATCCTCGCCGCTAAATATCAATATTGCCGGCCATCATATTAATATACCCGGCTTTATGGTGTGGGCAGCTTTGCTTTATGCCGTGGTAGGTAGCTTTGTCATGCACAAAATTGGTAAACCTCTGATTGGTTTAAACTTTATGCAGCAAAAATTTGAAGCAAACTTTCGTTATTCCATGGTGCGTCTACGTGAAAATGCCGAAGGGGTGGCGCTGTATAACGGTGAAGATAAAGAACGTGAGCTATTGGAATGGCGTTTTACTGATGTATGGAAAAATACTTGGCAAATTATGCGTAAACAAAAACAAATTGTCGGCTTTAATAGTGGCTATAACCAAATCGCTATTATCTTCCCGATCATTATTGCTGCGCCAAGTTTTTTCTCTGGAGCCATCAAGCTCGGTGGGTTGATGCAAGTCAATAATGCTTTCTCTCAAGTAATGGGAGCGGTTAGTTGGTTTGTCGATTCTTACGCCAGTATTGCCAGTTGGAAAGCCAGTGTTGACCGTTTAACCACTTATAACCAAGATATGATCGAAACCAAGCAGCAATCAGCACATTCCAAATTATTAATGACTCGTCATCAAAACGATCATTTAACCATTGCTCAATGTGCGATTAAACTACCTAATGGCACTACTTTAAGTCATTTAAACCAACTGACTTTGCAATCAGGTCAACATACTTTAATTTCGGGGCAATCAGGTATTGGTAAGAGTACTTTAATGAAAACCATTGCTGGGATTTGGCCGTTTTCGGAAGGGAATATTGAATTAGCCGAACGCCGTTTATTCTTACCACAAAAGCCTTATCTACCGACAGGAACACTACGTGAAGTGTTGTGTTATCCGAATGTCGATATCAATATCAGCGATCAAGCTATTGAACAATTATTGTCTGATTGCCAATTAGCACACTTCAACCATAAATTAGATGACACTGAGCAATGGTCACACACTATGTCACCAGGTGAGCAGCAACGGGTTGCGATTGTAAGAGCGTTAATACTCAAGCCAACATGGCTGTTTTTAGACGAAGCAACCTCATCACTCGATGAAGAAACCGAAAGCTATTTATATCAACTATTAGCGAGTCGATTACCCAATACCACCCTAGTGAGTATTGCGCATCGCAGTAAAGTTGCCCATTATCATCAATATCGTTTGCACGCACAGGGCTCAAAAGGTCAAGTAAGCTGGCAATTTGCACCAATATAAGGACCGTAATCTTCAACATGAATTTTGATTTCAATTACATGCTCGACCTACTGCCAATATTATTTCGGTATTTAGGCACCACTTTGCAAATGGCATTGTGGGGCATGCTCTTCGCTCTCATTCTCTCAGTAGTTATAGCCAATATTCGGGTATTTAAAGTGCCGGTATTGAATCAACTGAGCCAGCTATACATTAGTTTTTTCCGTGGTACGCCGCTATTAGTACAGTTATTTTTACTCTACTACGGGCTACCACAAATCTTTCCAATTCTAGTTGGTATGGATGCGTTTACCGCGGCGATTATTGGCCTCACTCTACACTTTGCTTCTTATATGGCAGAAAGTATTCGTGCCGCAATCATTGGTATTGATCGCAGCCAAATGGAAGCCAGTATTTCAATTGGTATGACACCATCGCAATCAATGCGCCGAATCATTTTGCCTCAAGCTTCTCGTGTGGCATTGCCTTCTTTAATGAATTACTTCATTGATATGATCAAATCTACTTCTCTCGCTTTTACTTTAGGGGTAGCCGAAATTATGGCGAAGGCGCAAATGGAGGCTTCTTCTAGCTTTCGTTTCTTTGAAGCTTTCTTAGCGGTCGCCCTCATTTATTGGGGAGTAGTACTAGTGCTAACACGCGTACAAACTTGGGCTGAAACTAAACTCAATAAGGCGTACCAACGATGATTCGAATTTCTAATTTACATAAATCTTTCGGTAAGACTGAAGTGCTACGTGGCGTTGATATCGAGATCAAAAAAGGCGAAATCATTGTCATTATTGGTTCCAGCGGTACTGGTAAATCCACTCTACTACGCTGTGTTAACTTTTTGGAGAACCCAGAACAAGGTGTGATCGAAATAGAAGGCACTAAAGTGGATACCCAACACTACAGTAAAGCCGATATGTTAGCACTACGCCGTAAAACAGGCTTTGTGTTCCAGAACTATGCGCTATTTGCTCATTTAACTGCTCGTCAAAATATCGCTGAAGGCTTAATCACGGTACGAGGTTGGAAAAAAGACCAAGCTCTAGCCCACGCTCAGCAAATTTTAGATGATATTGGACTAGGTGATAAAGGGGATAGCTACCCTGCGGCATTATCAGGCGGTCAACAACAGCGCGTTGGTATTGGCCGAGCAATGGCCTTTGATCCCGAACTGTTATTATTTGATGAACCGACTTCAGCATTGGATCCTGAATGGGTCGGTGAAGTGTTGTCTTTAATGAAGAAATTAGCGAAACAGCACCAAACTATGCTGGTGGTCACCCATGAAATGCAGTTTGCTCGAGAAGTGGCGGATCGCGTGATCTACATGGCAAATGGTAAGATTGTTGAACAAGGTACGCCGGATCAAATATTTAAAAACCCAACTAATCCACAACTTATTAAGTTTTTAAATCAAGTTGGGATCCAATAGGATCCTTGCACTTGATTTAAGAACCCGTATAATCCGCACACAGATTTTTAGGCCAACTGGCTTTTTATTATGCGATTTCCGTGTTTATTAAGCCCTGTAGCATTGACTCTTAGCCAGTCAATGATTACAATTCCGCCTCTTTGTTGAGAGGTGTCGGATAAAACATCTTACACCAGGTTTAACAAGAACCTATAAACTACTGATCAGTAAAGGTAATTACCATGAAACGCACTTTTCAACCTACTGTTCTTAAGCGCAAACGTACTCACGGCTTCCGTGCTCGTATGGCAACTAAGAATGGTCGTAAGACAATTAATGCACGTCGTGCAAAAGGCCGTAAGCGCCTTTCAAAATAATTCTTGAATTATTTTGACTAAGTCTACTTTTACTCGGGAGTTACGTTTGTTAACTCCCGAGCATTATCAAAACGTCTTTCAGCAAGCTCATCGAGCCGGCTCCCCTCATTTCACTATTATCGCTCGCAATAATACACTCTCCCATCCAAGACTTGGATTAGCTGTTCCTAAAAAACAAATCAAAACCGCTGTTGGTCGTAATCGTTTTAAACGTTTAGCCCGTGAAAGCTTTCGTCTAAAACAAACTCAACTGCCAAATAAAGATTTTGTAGTAATAGCGAAAAAGAGTGCTCAAGATTTGAGTAATGACGAAATTTTTAAAATATTTGAGAAGTTATGGCAACGCCTGTCTCGCCCTTATCGTGGTTAGCTATTAGGTTAATTTACCTATATAAAGGAATCATTAGCCCCTTAATTGGACCTCGATGTCGCTTTACTCCAACTTGTTCTACTTATGCTATTGAAGCAATTAAAGAGCACGGTTTTGTAAAAGGGTGTTGGTTATCTGGCAAACGTCTATTAAAATGCCATCCTTTAAATGCTGGGGGATATGACCCTGTCCCACCTAATCAAAAACACGACAGAGATAAATAACAATGGATTCTCAACGTAATATCCTGTTAATCGCTTTTGCTCTAGTCAGCTTTTTATTGTTCCAACAATGGAATAATAAAGATGCTCAACCGGCCCAAACTAGCGTGCAGCAGACTCAAACGAATACAGACAGTAGCCTACCGCATGACCCTGCTGAAGCGTCAGCTGATCCGTTAGCTCCTCAGCAAGCAAAAACTCTACCGGCCGCTTTCAACATCGAAGTTAAATCCGATGTACTGACTTTAGCGATTACTCCTGTAGGTGGTGATGTTGTTTCAGCTAAGCTGAATAAATACAACGCAACGCTAGACTCTAAAGATTCTTTTGTTCTGCTAGAAAATACCAATGAGCATCAATATATCGCTCAAAGTGGTCTAGTCGGTCCTCAAGGGATTGATGTCAGCACAGCAAACCGTCCTCAATATCGCGCTAGTGCAAAATCTTATCAATTAGCCGACGGTCAGGATGAATTACGTATTCCTCTTACTTACAGCGCAAATGGTATTGATTACATCAAAACCTTTATCATCAAACGTGGTAGTTATGCGATTGATGTCGTTTATGACATCAATAACCACTCTGGCCAAGATGCTACATTAGGTATGTACGCTCACTTACGTCAAACTATGATTGAGGGTGGCGGCCATATTGGTATGCCTGTTTATACTGGTGGTGCTTTCTCAACTTCAGACACTCACTACAAAAAATATAAGTTTGATGAGATGAGAGATAAAAATCTTAACGTCAAACTAGAAGATGGGCAGGGTTGGGTAGCAATGCTACAGCACTACTTTACTTCTGCTTGGATCCCTCGCGACCAACCAGGTACAACCATCTACTCACGTGTCATAGGCAACACAGCGGATATTGGTGTTCGTACGCCAAATCTAGTTATTGCAAATGATTCTACCGGTCAAATAACATCAACCCTTTGGGCTGGGCCTAAACTTCAAGATGCAATGGAAGCAACAGCACCACATCTTGATTTAGTTGTTGATTATGGTTGGTTGTGGTTCATCGCTAAACCACTTCATTCGCTCCTATCATTCCTACAAGCTCACATCAGTAGTAACTGGGGTATTGCGATTATTTTACTGACTTTCATCGTTCGTGGTGCTATGTACCCACTAACCAAAGCTCAGTACACCTCAATGGCTAAAATGCGTATGCTGCAACCTAAGATTGCTGCAATGCGTGAGCGTCTAGGTGATGACCGTCAGCGTATTAGCCAAGAAATGATGGCGATGTACAAAGAAGAAAAAGTAAACCCACTTGGTGGTTGTTTCCCTATTCTTCTACAGATGCCAATTTTCATTGCACTTTATTGGGCATTGATGGAGTCTGTTGAATTACGTCATGCACCATTCTTTGGTTGGATCCACGATTTATCTGCGCAAGATCCTTACTACATCTTGCCAGTATTGATGGGTATCTCGATGTTAATCATCCAAAAAATGAGCCCAACAACGGTCACAGATCCAATGCAACAGAAAATGATGATGTTTATGCCAATCATCTTCATCTTCTTCTTCTTATGGTTCCCATCAGGTCTCGTTCTTTACTACCTAATGTCGAACATCGTAACCTTGGTACAGCAAACGGTAATCTACCGAGCGTTAGAGAAGAAAGGTCTGCACTCTAAGAAATAATCTTAGCCAGACGAAATATTAAATAAGGCGACCACATTGGTCGCCTTTTGCTTTTTTTGCTTTATAAATTCATAAGGCGAATTACAATTGAAAAAACTTCATACCAATTCCAATAAATAAGTGGTCTAAATTAGCGTAGAGAAAAAGCTTGATAACAAGACATAAAATTTCTGTTTGTAGTGGCTCTACATACAAATTTTATAACGCAGTTCGCAAGTTTTTTAACAAGCTAAGATGAGTAGTTATTTGTTTGACTTGGTATAACCTTTTGAAATGGTTGGAATTATGAATACAGAGACAATTGTCGCTCAAGCTACCGCACTCGGTCGTGGTGGTGTTGGTATTATCCGAGTCTCAGGCCCTAAAGCCACTCAAGTCGCTTTGGAAGTACTTGGTCGAGAGGTTAAACCTCGTTACGCCGAATATTTACCTTTTAAAGATGAAAGTGGGATTCAACTTGATCAGGGGATCGCCCTTTACTTCCCAAATCCTAACTCTTTTACTGGTGAAGATGTTTTAGAACTACAAGGTCATGGTGGTCCTGTAGTGATGGATATGTTAATCAAACGTATTCTTAAAATCGATGGGATTCGTGCCGCTCGCCCTGGTGAATTTTCTGAACGTGCTTTTTTAAATGACAAAATCGATCTGACTCAAGCCGAAGCGATAGCCGATTTAATTGATGCTAGCTCAGAAGAAGCAGCCAAATCGGCTCTTAATTCTCTACAAGGTGAATTCTCCCAACGCATCAATAATCTCGTCGAATCATTAATCCACCTACGTATCTATGTAGAAGCGGCCATTGATTTTCCCGAAGAAGAAATCGACTTTTTAGCTGATGGTAAAGTCAGTACCGACTTACAAAATATTATTGATAATTTGGCCTCGGTACGTAAAGAAGCCAACCAAGGCGCGCTGATTCGTGAAGGTATGAAGGTAGTGATCGCTGGACGCCCTAATGCGGGTAAATCTAGCCTACTCAACGCCTTATCAGGTAAAGACTCAGCAATTGTAACCGATATAGCAGGAACGACCCGAGACGTGCTACGTGAGCATATTCACATTGATGGAATGCCATTACATATTATTGATACCGCAGGCTTACGTGAAGCGTCTGATGAAGTAGAAAGAATCGGTATTGAACGTGCTTGGGAAGAAATAGAGCAAGCCGATCGTGTGTTATTTATGGTTGATGGCACCACGACTAACGCCACCGATCCTAAAGAGATTTGGCCTGATTTTGTTGAGCGTTTACCAGAAAATATTGGTATGACAGTGATTCGTAATAAAGCCGATCAAACCGGCGAAGCTCTCGGTATTTGTCATGTCAATAATCCAACCTTAATACGCCTGTCAGCTAAAACTGGCCAAGGAGTAGAATCTTTACGTGAACACTTAAAAGACTGTATGGGCTTTGCGGGCGGCAGTGAAGGTAGCTTTATGGCTCGACGTAGACACTTAGAAGCGCTTGATAAAGCATCTGAACACCTGTCTATCGGCCAGCAACAACTTGAAGGCTATATGGCCGGAGAAATCTTAGCAGAAGAGCTGCGCATCACACAGCAGCACCTCAACGAAATCACCGGAGAGTTTAGTTCGGATGATTTATTGGGTCGTATCTTCTCTTCATTCTGTATCGGTAAGTAATTAAAGGAATAATATGATCCACATTATTACGGGTAGCACCTTAGGCGGAGCTGAATATGTTGGTGATCACTTAAATGATCTACTGCAAGCTCAAGGACTAGAAACTCAGATCCACAATCAACCGGATCTTAATGAAATCGAAGCCAATGGTATTTGGTTGATCATCACCTCAACCCACGGTGCTGGCGATTATCCAGATAATATTCAACCTTTTATCGACGCAATTAAATCAACACCACCGCGCATGTCAGAGGTCAAGTTTGCAGTTATTGCCATTGGCGATTCAAGCTATGATACCTTTTGTGGCGCCGGTAAAGATGCTCGAGCGATGCTATTAGATATTGGGACTCAAGAGCTTTGCCCACATTTAGAAATAGATGTCATCGAAGCACCAGTACCAGAAGAACCAGCAGAAGCTTGGTTAATTGATAATATGGCAGCATTTACTAGTTAACCTTGATAAAAACAAATCCATTTAAAAGCAGATCTCGGTCTGCTTTTTTTCTCTCTATTCAATTTAAAGTCTTTTTTTAGGTGTAAAAAACATTAATTAAAGTCATAAATCGAGAATGAATAAAACTGTTTGCTGCTTTTATGAACAAATCGTCTGTGGATAAACTGCATTTTATCCTGTGATCCTGACATAGTTATTCATTGGATAACTATTCTTTAAATATTCACTGTGGATAACTAGCTATTTAGATCCCAGCTAATACAGCACTAGATCAACGTTAGATCACAAGAAAGGATCTACTTAAACACTATGATCTTTAAGATCATTTTTTGATTATCCACAAGATCGTGCTCCCCTAATAGTAGATCTAATAAAAGATCTATATAAAGATCTTATATATATTAAAGCTCTTTGATCATTTCTTAAAACCAACAAATTGATTCTCAGTGAAGATTAAAAAAGGTAGAATATCGCTCCTTTTATTTCCTAAGATCATTTTGTTGTGATCGTTTTATTTTAACTCTTGAGGTCTGATC